>NZ_CP150354.1:10350000-12676145 GCF_051521455.1 Sorangium sp. So ce887
GCCCTCGTGGGACGAGGCATGGCAGCGGGCGCGGTCGCGCTCGCCTGCGCCGCGACCGCGCGCGCCGAGGAGCCGACAGCCGCCGTGCCCGCCCAGGGCGCCGCTGACGCCGAGGAGCCCGCGAAACCGCCGCGGCCGCCGCTGCCGCCCGCGTCCCCACCACCGCGCTTGCCGTGGGACCGGCACATCGAGATCGGCGCGGACGCGGCCTTCGTCAGCTGGCTCGGGACGCGCGACGACGCGGGCCGTCTGACGCGCGTTCGCCTGGAGCCCGCGATCGGCCTCGGCATCCATGCGCGCTGGGAGATCCTCGAGCTCCTGCGCTTCTCCGCCTTCGTCGTGCTTTCCCGGCACGAGCTCGCCCTGCAGCAAGGCGCGCTGGGGCAGCCCGGCGCCATCACGGCAGAGCCGCGCGAGGACGGCGCGCCCGGGGTGCGCGCCCTCGCGCTCGGCGCGCGCCTCGCGCCGACGCTGCCG
Source organism: Sorangium sp. So ce887 (assembly GCF_051521455.1). Taxonomy (NCBI): domain Bacteria; kingdom Pseudomonadati; phylum Myxococcota; order Polyangiales; family Polyangiaceae; genus Sorangium; species Sorangium sp. So ce887. The sequence goes on from NZ_CP150354.1 coordinate 10,350,478, forward strand.
CTCGGCGAGCGCGCCCGCGCGTGGGCGTCGGTCGGCGTCGGCTACGACCGGTTCGACTTCGACCGCATGCGGGTCTCCGATCCGGGGGGCGAGTTCACCGTCCGCGAGCGCGGAGCCTCGTACATCGCCATCCCGCTGGGGCTCGGGGTGTCGCTCGACCTCATCCGCGACTGGCTCACGATCGAGCTGGAGACCTCGGGGGCGTTCGTGCTCGGCCGGGGCGGCGACGCCACGCGGGAAGGCCAGGCCATCGACGGCCTGGGGCTGCGGCGCACCATCGGCGCGCTGCCGCAGGCTCGCGGCTCGTTCATGCAGACCCTCGGCCTGTCCCTGGTGCTGTGATCGCCGTCGTGCGCGCGCGGGGTAGGCGGCTGACCCTCACCGCCGCGCTCGCTCTGGCGGCCACGGCGTGCGGCGATCCGGCCCCGAGGGGACGCCCTCAAGCGCCGCCGCGATCGGCCGCTCCCACGGCGCCGCCGGCTCGCTCGCAGCGCGGCGACGGCGGGACACCGCACGCGGGACGCCAGGACGATGCCCCAGCGGGAGGTCAGGGCGACGGGCCGGCGGGTTCCAGGAAAGACGCCGCCGCAGCGCAGCCGCGGGAACGGCGATTCCCGGCCGCCTGCGCGGGCGACGCGGACTGCGGTTACGACCCGGCGAGCGGGCGCTGCGGCGCCGATCCCCGGCTGAACCGGCAGCCGCCCGTCACGGATCAGGGGATCGTCTGCTACTGCGACGCGGGCGCGTGCGCGCTGCTCCGCGTGCTGCCCGTGCCGTGCGAGGGGGACCACGACTGCGCCGTGGCCCACGAGCCGCGCCCCCACCCTGTCCGCGCGACCCGCGCGCGGCCGCACGAGAAGGGGCGCCCCTGCCGCGACCTCACCCTGTCGACGACGTGCGAGCGGACGAACATCTGCACCCTGCACCGCCACGCGTGCCCGGGGCGGTGAGGCGCGTCGCCAGGCGAGCTCAGCTGAGGGCCAGCATGCGATCGATCGGGACGCGCGCCCGTTCGCGCAGCTCGGGCGCCATCTCGAGGCGCGGGGCGAGGTCGCGCAGCGCGAGATAGACCTTCTCGAGCGTGTTGAGCCGCATGAAGGGGCACTCGTTGCAGGCGCAGTTGCCCTCGGGCGGCCCCTCGATGAACTCCTTCTGCGGCGACGCCTTGCGCATCTGGTGCACGATGCCGCTCTCCGTCGCGACGATGTACTTCGTGGCGTCGTCCGCGATCGTGTACTTGAGCAACGCGGTCGTCGAGCCGATGTAGTCGGCCATCCGCAGGATCGGCTCCTCGCACTCGGGGTGCGCGATGAGCTTCGCGTCCGGGTGGCGCTCGCGCAGCGCGATGATCTTGCGCAGGCTGAACGTCTCGTGCACGACGCAGCTGCCCTGCCACAGGCGCATCGGGCGGCCCGTCTTCTCCACGAGCCAGCGCCCGAGGTTCTTGTCGGGCGCAAAGAGGATCTCCTGCCCCTCGGGGATCGCGCGGACGATCTTCTCGGCGTTCGACGACGTGCAGATGTAGTCGCTCTCCGCCTTCACCTCGGCGGAGCAGTTGATGTAGGAGATCGCGGCCGCGCCGGGGTACCGGGCGCGCCACGCGCGGAAGCGGTCGGCGGGGCAGCCGTCGGCGAGCGAGCAGCCAGCCTGCATGTCGGGCACCACGACGATGCGCTCCGGGTTCAGGATCTTCGCCGTCTCGGCCATGAAATGCACGCCGGCGAACAGGATGACGTCCGCGGTGGTCTTCTTGGCCTGCTGGGCCAGCTGCAACGAGTCGCCGAGGAAGTCCGCGAGATCCTGGATCTCGCCATCCTGGTAGTAGTGGGCCAGGAGGACGGCGTTCCTCTCCCGCTTCAGGCGGCTGATCTCGTCGTGCAGATCCAGGCGCGGATCGATGGCGGCAGGCTGGGGCGCGGCGCTCGTCATGGGGTCATAAGGTAGGCACCGCGCGCCGCGCTGACCAGGCCCCGCGGTCCGGGCCGCGCTCGCAGGCGCTCCAGAGCCCGCCGCGTCCAGCGTTGACAACGGCCGGCACCGGTTCACGATCCTGGCCCGCGGTGAGCCTGGGGGAGGCGCGCTCGTCGTGGGCGGCCTCCCCATGTCCTTCCTGATCCCCCTCGCCCTGCTCGCCGTCGTCGTGCCGCTCATCGTGGCCCTCCTCCGGGCGAATGAGCTCTTTTACGTGCGCGTCGAGGGGCGTAACGTCCGGCTGCTCCGCGGCCGGCTGCCGCAACGCCTGCTCGACGACATCACGGACGTCCTCCGCGCTGCGCCGGTCGGGCGGGGCGCGGTGCGGGTCGTGGTCGAGGACCGGCGGGCCCGGGTCCATGTGCAAGGGGACATCTCCCCGGAGCAGGCTCAGCAGCTGAGGAACACCGTCTCCCTCTGGCCGGTTCCGAAGATCCGCGCGGCCCCGAAGCGCCGCGTCGGCGCCTGACCTCTCCGCGCCGACCCACGCTACCCTGACGAGTCAGTCCCGCATGGCCCACGACAAGCCCAGAGACAAACCGCCGACCTCCAAGCTGGCGCGCCTGGCGCGCCTCGCCGGCCTCGCGCCCCGCACCATCCCGTTCGCCATCGAGGGCGCGAGGCGCGCCCTCGGCGCGACGCGGACCGAGGAGGAGGAGGCCGAGGCGCGGCGGAAGATGACCCAGGAGGTGAAGAAGACCGCCGAGGCGATGCTGAAGACGCTCGGCGAGATGAAGGGCCTGCCGCTCAAGTTCGGCCAGATGGCGAGCTACATCGACGGGCTCGCGCCGCCGGGGTACGAGGAGAAGTTCCAGGCCACGCTGAAGAAGCTGCTCGACAAGGCGCCCCCCCTGTCGCCCGAGGCCGCGGAGCAGATGGTCCTCCAGGAGCTCGGCACCCCGCCGCACGAGGTGTTCGCGGCGTGGGAGCGCGAGCCGTTCGCCGCGGCGAGCATCGGACAGGTGCACCGGGCCACGACGAAAGCGGGGGAGCGGGTCGCCGTCAAGGTGCAGTACCCCGGCATGGACAGGGCCATCGAGAACGATCTGAAGAGCGTCTCGATGCTCGAGGCGATGATGGCGCCCATCGCCAAGAAGCTGCACGCCCGGCAGACCGTCGACGAGCTCCGCAAGGTCTTCCTGTCCGAGCTCGATTACGCGCGCGAGGCCGAGATGGCGGACCTGTTCCGCCGCATGAACGCCGGGGACGAGGACATCTACATCCCCCGGATCCACCACAGCCTCACGACGAGGCGGGTCATCACGCTCGAGTTCGTCGACGGCATGAGCTACGCCGAGTTCTGCGAGCGCGGCAGCCAGGAGGCGAAGAACCGCGCGGGCCTCTCCATCTGGCGCTTCACCTTTCGCTCGATGCTCCGGTACGGCTGGCTCTACGCCGATCCGCACCCCGGCAACTACCGATTCCACGAGGACGGCCGGGTCGGGATCCTCGATTTCGGCTGCGTGAAGCAGCTCCCGCCCGACCTCGTGGAGGGCATGAAGCGCTACATTCGCGCCGCCATGGACGCGGACTGGAAGGAGTTCGACCGCGCCTGCGTGGAGGTGCTCGGCTACGATCCGAACGACGAGAGCTGGGATCTCTACCGGAGCTACACGATGGAGCTCATGGTCCCGCTGTGCGCGCAAGGGACATGGAAGTGCTCCCCGGAGAAGGCGCGCGAGACCGTGGCCTACCTGACCCGCGGCATCCGGGGGCTCGCCTTCAAGCAGGGGGAGAAGATGCCCACCATCCCCCACGTGCCGAAGATGCCGCAGGACTTCACGTTCGTGAATCGGCTGCAGTGGGGGCTCGCGTCCGTGCTGGCGGGGCTCCGGACCGAGGCGGCGTTCCGGCCGACCATCGATCCCTGGGTGCGCGACGGGGTGTACCCGATCCCCGATTGAGCCGGGGACGCTGGCAGGCTCGTCGGCACGGGGAAGCGTGACGATGTCGCCCTCGCCGCGGCTCTCACCTTGACCTCGATCCCGCACGCTGTGACATTCGATCGGGGCATGGACGACGAGAGGGCGACCTGCGAGAGGCGCGTGGGGACGACCCTGCGGGGCAAATGGACGATCGATCGCCTCCTCGGGATCGGCGGGATGGCCGCCGTCTATGCCGCGACCCACAAGATCGGGCGGCGCGAGGCGATCAAGATCCTCCACCCCGAGGTCGCGCGCTCGAAGGACCTGCGCGCCCGGTTCGAGCGGGAGGCCCAGGCCGTCAATCGCTTCCGCCACCCCGGCGTGGTCGAGATCCGCGACATCGACATCGCCGAGGACGGCGCGCCGTTCCTCGTGATGGAGCTCCTCGACGGCGAGTCGCTCGCCGATCGGCTCCAGCGGCTCGGCCACATCGAGACAGGCGAGATGCTGCGGCTCATGGACGAGCTGCTCGACGTGCTCGGGGCGGCGCACGAGCAGGGGATCATCCACCGCGACATCAAGCTCGACAACCTCTTCTTCGAGCGGACCGGGCGCCTCAAGGTGCTCGACTTCGGCATCGCCCGCATGCGCGACGGCGTGAAGACGGCGATGCGGACCCGGACGGGCGCGACGCTCGGGACCGTGTCGTACATGGCCCCGGAGCAGGTGCGCGGCATCTCGGTCGACCACCGGGCGGACCTCTTCGCCGCCGGCGCGACGATGTTCCGGCTGATCGCGAAGCGGCGCATCCACGAGGCGCGCACGGAGTCCGAGCTGCTCGTGAAGATGGCGACCATGGCGGCGCCGCCGCTCGCGAGCGTCGCGCCGGAGACGCCGCCGGAGCTGTGCGCCCTCGTGGACAGGGCGCTCGCCTTCGATCGCGACCGGCGCTACCCGGACGCCCGCACGATGCAGGCGGACATGCGCGCGCTCCTGCGCGGAGAGCCGCCGCCGTTCGCGTCGGCGCGCCTCGCGGCGGGGGACTCGCCGTCGGCGGGCGCGCCGCAGGTCTCGCCGATGCTCGCGGCGGCCGGCTCTTCGATGGAGGCGCCGGCCGAGCCGCCGCCTCGGCCGGCGGCCCCCTCGGGCGCGAGGTGGAACGAGAGGGGCTCGGCGCCCGCGCTCGGGCCGGAGTCCGGCTCCGGCGGAGCGACCGCGTGGGAGGCCCCCACGACGGCGGCGCCCGGGGCCCGGGGCGGGAGCGTCATGGATGCCGCCCAGGCGCACGGAGGCCACCCGAGCATGGCGCAGGCCGGCCCCGGAGCGCCGAACGGACCGCCGTCGTCCCTGCACAACACGGGAGCAGGCCACGCCGGAATGCACGGCCCGCCCGCCTCACGCCACGGCGCCAGCATGCCCCACAGCGCGCCCGCCTCGCTCCACAACAGCGGCGCGTCCTACGGCGCGCCCGCCTCGCTCCACAACACCGGCTCGTCCCTGCACAACAGCGGCGCGTCCTACGGCGCGCCCGGCTCGCTCCACAACACCGGCTCGTCCCTGCACAACAGCGGCGCGTCCTACGGCGCGCCCGGCTCGCTCCACAACACCGGCTCGTCCCTGCACAACAGCGGCGCGTCCTACGGCGCGCCCGGCTCGCTCCACAACACCGGCTCGTCCCTGCACAACAGCGGCGCGTCCTACGGCGCGCCCGGCTCGCTCCACAACACCGGCTCGTCCCTGCACAACAGCGGCGCGTCCTACGGCGCGCCCTCGTCGCCGCACGCCGCCAGCGCCCCCTACGGCGACCCGTCGGCTGCCGGCTGGGCGCCGCGCCGCGCTCAGCCGAAGCAGCCGTTGAAGCTCATGATCCTGCTCGCGGTCGGCGGCGTGGCGCTCGTGATCGCGAGCGTCGTCGCGGTGTGGATGGCGCTCCGCGACGAACCCCAGAGCGACGCGGTTCGACACGATCTGCTGCCGGCGCAGAGCGCGAGCGCCGGGCCGACCCAGCTGTCCCCGTCCGAGAGCACCGACGAGCCGCCGCGCGACCCGGGCGAGCCGGAGACGATACGCCAGAACCCGCCGAACGCCCCGGCGAGCGCCCCGCCGCCCGTCAACACCATCATCATCGACTTGACCAAGAAGAAGCGCCAGACGAGAAAATCGCATCAGGATTGAAGTCAGAATCGCCGAACATGGAGCTCCGTCCCCCGATGGTCACGAGGACAACCCTGCGCGCTCGATCGATGCTCGTCGGGTCTGCGCTCGTGCTCACGCTCGCGGGAGCGTGCTCGGAGCCGGCGCCATTCAATCCGGGGCCAGGTGCCGGCGGTGGCGGTGCCGGCGGCGGCGGCGGCGGCGGCAGCGGAGGTGGCACCGGAGGCGCGCCGTTCTGCAGCGTCGGCCAGGAGCAGCCTTGCTATCCCGGCCCGGCGGACACCGAGGGCGTCGGCGTGTGCGCGGCGGGTGTGCGAAGGTGCCAGCCGGACGGCCAGAGCTTCGGCGACTGCGAGGGCGCCGTGGTCCCGAGGCCGGAGGACTGCAGCACCACCCTGGACGACGACTGCGACGGCGAGACGAGCGAGCCCGACGCGGGGTGCGTGTGCACCCCGGGCCAGATCGAGACCTGTTACAGCGGCCCCGAGGGGACGAACGGCGTCGGGCTCTGCGCGGCGGGGCTGCGAATGTGCGACATCTCGGGGACGTCGTGGCGGCCGTGCGACGGCCAGGTCACCCCGGCGAGCGAGACGTGCGCGGACGACACCGACGAGGACTGCGACGGCTTCGCCTGCAGCGCGCCGCTCTGGTCCGCCCTCTACGGCGATTCGAACATCCAGAGCGCGACGAGCGTCGGCGTCGACGCGCACGGGAACATCTATATCGGCGGCACCTTCTCGGGGACCATCCACCTGGGCGGTGAGACCCTGGTGGCCATCGGCACCGCCGACGTGTACGTCGCGAGCTTCGACGCGGCCGGAGCCCACCGCTGGAGCGCGAGGTTCGGCGGCAGCGGCGCCGAGACGCTCAACGCGCTCGCGGTGACGCCCGACGGCAACCTCGTGATTGGCGGGACGTTCTACGGATCGTTCACGTTCGGCAGCGCGACGCTGAGCAGCGTCAACGCGCTCGACAGCTTCGTGGCCACGCTGGGCGGAGACGGCACCCCCGGCTGGGCACGCCAGATCGGAAACAGCGCGGATCAGACGCTGCGCTCCATCGCGGTGGACACGGCCGGGAACATCGTGATCGCCGGCTACTTCAGCGGATCGCTGCTCTGCTCGACGGGGCCCGTCCCGGTCTGCGTCGACAGCAAAGGCGGCACCGATATCTTCGTGCGGAAGTACGATCCGCTCGGGGCCGTCCTGTGGACCAGGATCTACGGAGACACCTCAAACCAGTTCGCCACCAGCGCGGCCGTCGACGCCGAGGGCAGCGTGTTCATCACCGGCCGGTACAACGGCACGTTGATCGTCGGGAGCCGGCAAGTGAGAAACACCGGGCTCGGGCCGAACCTGTTCGTCCTCAAGCTCGACAGCGGTGGGCTCGACGTCTGGCTGTCGGACTACGGGGACACGGCCTCGCAGGCAGGCACCGGGATCGCCACCACCCCGTCCGGCGCGGTGCTCGTGACGGGGACGTACGCGGGCGAGCTCGACTTCGGCCCTGAAAACCGGATTCGTGCCAACGGCGTACAGACAGCGTTCGTGGTGTCGCTCGACCCGAGCGGCACGCCTGGTTGGGCGCGGTCGTTCGTCGGTGATGGCTCGCAGGAGAGCACGGCGGTCGTCGCGGACGCAGCGGGCAACGCGGTGGTGACCGGCGCGGCGCAGGGCGTGATCGCCCTCGGCGACGAGGCGCTCCCGAACGGCGGCGGCTTCGACGCCTTCATCGCGAAGCTCGACCCGCAGGGCAAGACCGTCTGGGGGAAGGTGCTCGGCGCCGCCGGCAACCAGAAGTCGAACGCAGCGGCCATCTCGCCCGGGACCGGCACCATCGTGTTCTGCGGTACGGCCGAGGGGAGGATCGACTTCGGCCTCGGCGAGCACGAGGCGAACGGCACCGACGCGTTCGCCGCGAGCCTGTCGCCGTAGCCCGCCGTGAACACGAGCGGCACCGACGCGTTCGCCGTGAGCCTGTCGTGTAGCCGCCACGGACGCCGCGGTGCGCGCGGCGGCCCACGTCACGCGGCGCCGCGAGCGCCCGCAGGGACGAGGTCGACGCGCCCGAGCTCCTCGTTCGTCGACGCGATGGCGGCGCGGATCGGCTCGCCGATGCCGTAGCGACGGGCCGCGCCGATCAGCGCCTGGGCGGCGGCGTCGAGCCGATAAGGGCCGTCCGGCAGCGCCTCCAGCGCGATCGTGCCCGTCGCGCCGGACTCGAGCATCTGGACGACGAGGCCGAACGGCTTGATGGACACGATGTTGCCCTCGATCTCCTCGCCGATCCGGGTGGCGAACAGGCGCGCCACGAGCATGCGGTGCCGCTCGGTCTCGGCCTTGCCAGCGCTGCGCGCCCGCGCGTTCAGGTGGTGGGCGAGCGACGCGAGCGCCTCGGAGTCCGCGCGCGGATCGCGGTGGCCCTGGAGGTAGCGCTTGACCACGCGATGCACCGCGAGGTCGGCATAGCGGCGGATCGGGGAGGTGAAGTGCAGGTACAGCGGGGCGCCCAGGCCGAAATGCAGGCCAGGGACGGCCGTGTAGCGCGCCGGGCCGAGCGCCTTGCCGAGCACGGTGCGGATGGCGGGCGCGAGCTCCGAGCCCCGGAACTGCGCCTCGAACGCCGCGAGGCCGAAGGGGCTCAGGCGCGGGCCGAACCCGGCCTCGACGCCGAAGTTGTGCGCGAAGTGCTCGAGCGTCCGGACGCGCTCCTCGGTGGGCTCGTCGTGGACGCGAAAGACGCAGGGGAGCCCGCGCGCCACGAGCCAGCGGGCCACGGCCTCGTTCGCCGCCACCATCAGCCGCTCGATGAGGCGGTGCGCGCCCGTGTCGGCGCGCGGCGAGACGCCGGTCGGCTCGCGCGTCTCGGCGTCCAGCGTCACATAGGCCTCCTCGCGGTCGAGCTCGACCCCGCCGCGCGCCCCGCGCACCGTCGAGAGCCGCGCGGCCGCGGTGCGGAGCCAGCGCACGACCGGGCGGGCCGCCTCGGGGATGACGGCGGAGCGGCCCGTCGTCAGGAACTCCTCGACGGCATCGTACGAGAGGCGCGCGTGCGAGCGGATCACGCTCTCGTGAAGGTCGATCGAGGTGACGCCGCCCTCGGGATCGACGCGCAGCTCGATCGTGACCGCGAGCCGATCGACCCCCGGGAGCAGGCTCGCTCCCTCGCTGGAGATCGCGTCGGGGAGCATCGGGATGACGCGGCCAGCCAGGTAGACGCTCGTGCCCCGGGCGCGGGCCTCGAGATCGAGCAGCGAGCCCTCCGGGACGAACGCGTCCACGTCGGCGATCGAGACGAAGACGCGGAGCGCCCCGTCGGGCCCGGCCGGCAGCACGGAGACGGCGTCGTCGATGTCCGTGGTGACGGGCGCGTCGATCGTGACCGTGATGAGCTCGCGCAGGTCGCGGCGACCGCGCGCGAGCTCACGCTCGACCGACGTCGCCGCCACCGCCGCGCGCGACGCCTCGACGACCTCGCCCGCGAACACGGCGCGCACGCCGTTGCGGGCGAGGCAGCGCTCGATGCCGAGATCGGCGCCCGGCGCGACGACCCGCGCCGGGACGACCGTCGCGCCCTCGATGAGGGCGACCACCGACGTGCCCTCGGCGAGGTCGTCGGCGGTGCCCGGCTTGAACGGCCAGTCCGTGTTGGAGACGAGGCGATCAACCCGGAGGTGCGGCCGCTTCGCGTGCGAGACGACCGTCCCGAAGAGCTCGGCGCGATCGCGGTGGACGAGCGCGAGCTGCGACGCGCCGTAGCGACCCGGCTCGGCCTCCACGACCACCGCGTCCACGACGTCGCCGTCGAGGAACGGGTTCAGATCGGGCGGCGTGATGAAGGCGGTCGCCGGGGCCAGGGCCCCGCCCGGCCTGCCCGGCGCACCGCCCTTCTCCGGAGAGGCCTCGATGTTCAGGAACCCGAAGCCGCGTGGGTTGACCGAGATGCGTCCACGAACCAGTGCGTGCATGGGCGCGGAAGGTACGCCAGGTTCCGGCGTTTTCGAGCGCAGTCTGTCCGGCGAGCCGCCGCAGCCGCCTCATCGGTGCTCGGCGCTCACGAATTACCGCGGAGCGGTAATCAGAGGTGGCGCGATCCCAGGACACCGCGATGCGCACACATCGGAGCACCGACTCGGGCTCAGGAGCTTCGCGCCGCGCCGCGGAGAGGCGATGTGCCCAGCTCGACGGTCACCGCGAGTCCACGCTGCGGAGATGTGGGTGATTCGCGGCAGCAAAGTGCGTCCACCAACGTTCCGCTCCTCGGGTTCGGCTTATACTCGGCACATCGTGGAAGAATCAGGGGACATCATCGAGCTTGCGCGTGTGATGCCTCGGGACCGCTTCGTTCGCAGGGTGACGAACCTGCTCCTCGTGGTGTCCGAGGCGGGTCCGGACAGCCAGCCATTTGCCTTCCGGACCGTCGCCGCCTCGCCGGCGGCGCACCGGAAGCCGCCGCCTCCGCCCGGTCCGACCAGCGAGGTGTTCGAGGTCGTCAAGGCGAAGGGCAATCCCTATCCCGATCAGATCTCGGTGGGCCGCACGCGCAATTGCGACGTGGTGCTGCGCCACCCGTCGGTGTCGAAGCTGCACGCGCACTTCCGGCGGCTGGATGCGCAGGGGCAGCTCGTGCTCATCGACAACGGCTCACAGAACGGTACCCGCGTGAACGGCGCGCTGCTCTCCGAGAACGAGCCGCAGGAGGTCGCGGTGGGCGATGTGATCCAGTTCGGCCGGCTCACGGCCTCGCTGCTCGACGCGTCGCGCCTCTTCGAGCTCGTGCGCGAGCAGGCGCGCCTCGCGCGGGACCAGGCGAGCCGCTGAGCGCCGCGCGCGGCGGCGCTCAGAAGCGGTATCCCGCGGCGATGTTCGGAAAGAACATCGTGAACGTGCCGTGGGCCAGCTCCTCGAACACGACCTTCTTGCCCGGCGCGCAGTCGACCGTCGGGTCCGTCTCGTTACACTCGGCGTCGACCACGTAGGTGTTGCCCGTCTCGAGCGGCGGGCCGTCGACGAGGAAAAAGCCGACACCGAGGCCCGCGCTGGCGGTGAGCCGCCCGAGCTTCAGCCGGAGCCGGAGCTCCGGCATGGCGAACGGGGCGGCGGAGCGGACGGCTCTGCCCGCGTTGTACACGGCCACGCGGACGGTCCTCCGCGCGTCGGACGCCGTGCCGGTCACCTCGTCGCTCATCTCGGCCAGCACCACGCCGAGCCCGAGCGCTCCGCCGACGTCGAACCAGGAAGACAGCCCGTAATGGTAACTGCCGCCGACCATCACGGTCACGCCGGCCAGCTCGATGTCGTCCTGGAAGGTGTACCGGATGGGGAGCCGGGCCATGCCCCCGTCCGGTGCGGCGTACGTCGCGTCGAGCGAGCGAGCGAGCGCCGTGTGGAGGCTCAGGTACCCGGCCGTGAGCTCGATGGCGGCGCCGGTGGGGAACTCGTAGCTGCCGCGCAGGCCGGCGAGGACGCCGGAAGGACGCGAGACGTTGGAGCAGCGGTAGCTGCCGCAGCTCAGCTCGGCGTCGCTCTCGAGCGACGAGGCGAAGGCATAGCCGCCGACCGCCTCCAGCCGGAAGACACCGACCCTCCGCCCCCAGCGCGGGTGGGCCTCGTCGGTGGCGAGCGGCAGGACGATATCGCCCCTGGTCGTCCGGTCGACGGTCGTGCGGAGCGTGCGCGCGAAATAGCCGGGCTCGTGCGCCTCGAAGGTGTGGCGCCCGAGCGGCAGCGCCCCCCGCCACTGCCCCTTGCCGACCGGGACGCCGTTGATGGTCAGATCCGCGCTCAGCGGCTGGACGACGACGTGGACCTCGTCGCCGAGCGGGCCCGCCTCGACCGTGGCGACGGCGAGCTGCCCCGCGACGACGTTCGCCTCGCGCGGCGCGGAGCCGAGGTTGCCTCTGCGCACCGAATAAAAATGAGGGCCGGGCGCGAGCGCTCCCTCCCACGGCAGCTGCCCGATCAGCGTGCCGTCGATGATGAGATCCGCGCCGACGAGCCGCTCGTCCTCGACCTTCAGCCGGCCCGTGTTGGCGAGCGGCTCGAGCTTCGCGTCCACCGCGGTGGTCTCGGCGACCCGGACGGTCAGGATCGTCTCGAACGTGCGCCAGCCATCCTTGACGACGCGGAGGGTGTGGGCGCCGGGGAGCAGCCGGATCGGGCCGGAGACGGGGAGCCGGCCGCGCGACCTCCCGTCGATGAGCACCAGGCCATCGACATTCGACGAGACGAGGACGCTGCCGATCCGCCCCCGCAGCCCGGCGATCGTGGCCGCGACGCCCTTGCGCTCCGGCTCGCCGAGCTCCGCGCGGAACGCCGTGAGCAACGCCTCGTAGAGCTCGAGCGCTTCATCGTAACGCCCGAGCTGATCGAGGCAGAACGCGGCGTTGAGGGTGTTGGGCACCGACGCGACAAGCTGGCGCGATCTCACATAGAGCTCGAGCGCACGCTGGCAGTCGCCGATCTTGCGCAGCTCGTTGCCCTCCTGAAAGAGCGCCTTGGCCCGGGCGAGCGTCTCGTCGGCAGACACGGAGGGCTCAGGCGGCGCGGAGGGCGCGGGCGCGGTGGACGGCGCGGAGGGCGCGGGCGGCGCGGGCGCGGCGGCGGGCGGTGTGGAAGGCGTGGAGGGCGTTGCCCGCTCGGGCTGCGCGAGGGCCGGAGACGCAGGCACCGCGAGCGCCGCGGCGAGCGCGCACACGGCGAAGGAGCGCCGCGGGGCGGTAGTGGTCAACTTTGCCCAGAGAGAGTCCACATGAAGGCGGTAAGACGGGAAGATCATTGATCTTTTCTTCCCGCCTTCCCGCCTTCATGTTCAAATTTGATCCCTACCCGCGGGGCGCGCGGCGTCCGGATCACCACCGGTCGACCGGCATCACCGCGGTCGGGGCCGGCGGGGCCGCGGGCGCCCCCGTGGAGGACGAGGAGACATCGACCGGAGGGGAGGCGCCGCGTGGCGTGCGGCGCGTCCGGTCGCGGCGCGGGGCCGGCTCGGGGACCGAGACCGAAGCAGAGGCCGGCGCGAGCGGCTGGAGCTCGATGCGATCGGGGCGGAGCCGGCCGTCGCTCAGCATGAACACCGTCTCCCTCGTGGTCGCGCCGTCGCGGCTCACCTCGAGCTCGAACGTGTCGCCGGCCTTGCCGGTCAGGTCGAGCCGGCCATCGCTCACCGGGCGCGCCGCGCCGTTGACCCGCACCGTCGCCTCCTTCGGGAGCGTCACGGCCGCGGTGAAGGACGCAGGTGTCGGCGCGGGCGCGGGAGCAGGAACGGCGGGCTCGTTCTGCGCGGCGGCCGGCGCGCGCCCCTCGCCGCCCGTCGAGGCGCGCAGGGCGAAGCCGCCGCCGATCGCGGCGAGGGCGATCGCCGTGACCGCCGCCCCGACGAAGCGCCTCCGCGCGACGCCCGCGGGCGCCTGCGCCGCCGTGAAGGAGCTGCCGCCGATCGAGCGCTCCTCCCCCTCGACGGAGCGGGCGAGCCTCGACTCGCGGCGCAGCGCGGCCATCGGGGTGGCGCCGGCGCGCCGCTCCGCGTCGATGCCACGCAGCTGTTCCAGCGTGACGATGTCGGTGCCCTCCGCGTGCAGCTCGAGCGCGACGATCAGCTCCTCCATGCTCTGCCAGCGCTCCCCGGGATCGCGCAGGAGGCCGCGGTGCACGACGGCGGCGAGGGCCGGATCGAGCCACGGCGCGGCCGCGGCCAGCGGCGGTACGCGCTCGGTGCAGATCGAGAGCAGGAGTTCGGCGAGCGAGGCGTTCGGATCCCAGGGGCAGCTCCCGCAGAGCGCCTGGTAGAGCGAGACGCAGAGGCTCCAGATGTCGGAGCGGTGATCGATGTCCCTCGCCATCTTCGCCTGCTCGGGCGACATGTAGATCGGCGACCCGAGCACGCCGCCGGCGCGCGTGAGCTCGTGCGAGACGCCGTCGCCGGTGCGCTTCGCGATGCCGAAATCGCAGACCTTGACCACGAGACGGCGATCGCTCGAGGACGGCGGGCGGATCGAGCCGGACGAGCGGCGGGTGGAGGGCGGCGGCCTGATCGAGCCGGACCGGCGCTGGCCGGACGGCGGCGGCCTGACCGAGCTCGACCCGCGCCGCGTGGACGGCGGCGACGCCGCCGAGAGCGGGGCGCGCTGGGTGGACGGCGGCGACGCCGCCGAGAGCGGGGCGCGCTGGGTGGACGGCGGCGGCGCGATCGAGCTCGGCGCCCGGTACGCCGCGCCCTCGAACGGCGCGTGCAGGAAGAGGTTCGCCGGCTTGATGTCCCGGTGCACGATCCCCGCGGCGTGCGCCGCCGCGAGCCCGCGCGCCGCCTGGATGAACACGCGCACGACCGGCGCCGGCTCGAGCGGGCCGCGCATCCTGAGGAGCTTGGCGAGGTCGACGCCGTGCAAGAGCTCCATGATGATGAACGGGGTGGCCAGCGTGAGATCCGTCCCGAGCTCGAACGTCTTGACCACGTGCGGGCTCTGGCTCGCGGTCACCGCGCGCGCCTCGCGGATGAAGCGGCGCACGGCGTGGTCGTCCTGCCCGACGGCGCTCTTGAAGATGACCTTGGCCGCGACCCGCCGCCCCTCGGGCGACTCCGCCTCGTAGACGGCGCCCATCCCGCCGCGCCCGATCAGGCGGCGCACCGCGTACCGGCCGCCGAGCTGGCGGCCGACGAGCGGATCGGTCTCGGCGCCGGCGCGCTCGGCGATCGCGTCGCGCAGCTCGGGATCGAGCGGCCTCAGCATGTCGATCGTGAGCCCCTCCTCGCCGCCGGAGGCAGCGCGCAGCGCCTCGGCGAACGCCTCGATCGACGGGTAGCGCCGGTCCACGTCGCTGTGCAGCGCGAGCGAGAGCGCGGTCGCGAGGCGCGCCGCGATCCACGGGGCGCGGTCCTGGATCGACGGGAGCTGCGCGAGCGTCGACGGCGGCGCGTCCGCCCCCGAGTCCGCCGGGCCGAAGTCGGCGGTGTCCGGCGTGACGTCGAGCTCGGCCCACGGCGAGACGCCGCAGAGCATCTCGTAGAGCGTCGCCGCCAGGCCGAAGACGTCGCCCCGGACGTCCGCGGCGCGATCCCGCGGCCCCGATTCGTCGCGCGGGCGACCGGAGCTCCTCGCCTTGCCCGGGTCGGAGGTGGCCGTGTCGTAGCCCTTCGAGAGCCCGAAGCCGAAGACGCGGACCAGGATCTCGCCGTTCGGGAGGTGCTCCAGGAAGAGACGCGGCGGGCGAACGTCGCGGTAGACGAGGCCCGCGGCGTGGACCGCCGAGAGCCCCGCGGCAGCCTGGAGCGCGATCCGCACGGCGACCTCGGGCGCGAGCGGCCCCGTCTCGGCGAGCAGGGCGGCGACGTCGGTGCCGTCGAGCAGCGGCATCACGAGGTAGGCGAGATCTCGCTCGAGGTCGTGACCGGCGTCGGCGATCGGGACGACGTGGGCGTTGTCGAGCTTCGACGTGACGCTCGCCTCGCGGCTGAGCCGCGACAGCGTGTCCTCGGTGACGACCTCGGGCCGCAGGACCTTCAGCGCGACGCGGCGGCCAGAGGAGCTCCGGGCCTCGAACACGACACCGAACCCCTGCGCGGAGAGGACGCGGACGATCCGATATCCGCCGGTGAGCGCGCCCCCCACGAGCGCGGTCGGATCCGCCAGAGTTGCTGTCCGGCCCATGACCTCAAGCATACGACGGCCCATCGCTCCCCACAAAGCATGAGTCTCGGGCGACCTCGGAGGCGCGCTGCGCGAGGGCGCCGCACCGACGCGGAGCGCCGGCCACGCACCTACAACGACGCCAGGCCGCGTCGCGGTCACGCCGCGCCGCGCCGCGCCGCAGCGTCGCCGCCGAATGTAGGCACGACAACCGCAGATAGCGCGGTGACCAGACCCTCGGATACGCAGTAAGCCTGTTGAATCACGGAAGATTGTTCTTGCCGGCCACCGACTCGCAACATTAGATTCCCATCATCGGATTCACAGCCGCTCGGTCAGGCTCTGGGCAGGACTGGTTGATCTCACCGACGCACAGCGATGTGCGCCTCCCCCGCCGGGGGAGCTGGAGGCACCATGACCCTGCGATGGATCGGGCGGGCTCTCGCCGCCCTGGCGGCATGTCTCGTTGTCACGCTCCTCCTCGCGCGCCCGGCGCGCGCCAAGGGCTCCCGCGTCGATGAGCGGCTCGCGGAGACGCTCGCCCGACACGGCTTCACCGGAGAGATCGAGTCGACGCTGGAGCCGCGGCTCGGGCGGAAGCTCGACAAGAAGCTGGCGAGGCTCGGGCGTGAGCTGTTCCACGACAGCATCCTCGGCCTGAACGAGGACAACTCGTGCTCAGGGTGCCACTCGGCGACAGCGGGCTTCGCCGACACGCAGTCGATCTCGATCGGCATCGAGAACAACGGCGTCGTCGGGCCGCGCCGCGCGGGGCCCCGCAACCAGCGCCGCGCGCCGTCGGTCATCAACACGGCCTTCTATCCCACCCTGATGTGGAACTCGCGCTTCTTCGCCGTGTCCGGCGACCCCTTCGACAATAGCGAGGGGTTCTCGTTCACCTCGCCGGAGGGGATGTCGCTCTCGTCCTTGCCGCACCTGCTCACCGCGCAGGCGTTCATCCCGCCGACCGAGATCACCGAGATGACCGGGCACCAGGCGCCGACGTCGCACGACGTCGTGCGCGAGGAGGTCGCGGCGCGCGTGAACGAGGTGAAGGCCTACCGCCGCCGGTTCGGCAAGCAGTTCAACGCGGTGAAGCGAGGAAAACCCATCACCTACGAGATGATCGCGGCCGCCATCGCCGAGTTCGAGCTGTCGCTCACGTTCGCCGACGCGCCCATCGACAGGTTCGCCCGCGGCCGCCGGAAGGCGATGACGCTGGAGCAGAAGCGCGGCGCGCTGCTCTTCTTCGGCGAGGCGGGGTGCGTCCGCTGCCACGCTGTGTCAGGGCCGTCGAACGAGATGTTCAGCGACTTCCAGCAGCACGCCATCGGCGTGCCGCAGATCGCGCCGACCGACGACCCGGCGCTCTCGAACGTGATCTTCGACGGCCCGGACGCCGATGAGGACTTCGGCCTGGAGCAGGTCACGGGCGACCCGGCCGATCGGTACAAGTTCAGGACGTCGCCGCTGCGCAACGTCGCCCTTCAGCCCACGTTCTTCCACAACGGCTCGTTCACGTCGCTCGAGGGCGCCATCCGCCACCACCTCGACGTCTACAAGTCGGCCACCGAGTACACGAACGCTCACCTCGCTCCGGACCTGCGGGGCGACATGGGCCCGCTCGCCCCGGTCCTCGCCGCCGTCGACCCGCTGCTGCAGGAGCCGATCGAGCTCACCGAGGAGGAGATCGGCTGGCTCTGCGCCTTCGTCGGGGAGGCGCTGCTCGACCCGCGCGCGACCCCGAAGCGCCTCGAGGCGCTCATCCCGGACGAGGTCCCGAGCGGGCATGCGGTCCACCACTTCCAGTAGCCGCGGCTGGGTAGCCGGTGCTCACCGGGCCCTCCTGCTCGCGGGAGGCTCCTCTCAAGGGCGAGCCAGGCAGCTGTTCAACGACTCCAGCTGGATGCTGCACTCTTCGTTGTAATTCTCCGGAATGCAGTTGTCGTCGGCGTGGTTGCGGCACTCGAGGTAGGACTCCGACGCGTCCTCGCAGCCAGCCTCCTCGGCCGCCTCCGTCTCGGCGCTGCAGGCGTCCAGACAGGCGTCCTCGGTCATGGGAGCGCCCGGGCACTCCACCGCTCGCTCGCAGAGCTCAGGGCACCCCTCCTCGCCGTGGCCGTCGCTGCAGCTCAGGGCGGCGAGGGCGAGCCCGACGAGCGCCATGCTGGTCATCACCTTCATCGGGCCATCGTACCATGAGCGCGACGCGGCGCGCGGCCTCCGGGGGGAGAGGCCCCGCCGCGGCAGCGCCGGGGGGGCGCGGCGCCCTCCCCGGAGAGGGCGTGGCTCAGGGCAGGAGCCGGGAGATGAAGCTCCACTTCGCCGAGCGGCCGGACTTCATGGCGAGGACCGTGGTCACGCCGATCACCCCCGCCGTGAGGGCGATGTTGAGCGGCCCCATGACGTTGAGGAGCTGCTGCAGCCCCGCGGCCTTCGCGGGCGTGCGCGGCGACGGCGTGTCGCCGTCCCGGACCGGCACGGCGTGGCCGGGCGCCTGCTTGCTCATCTGACGTCCGCTCACCATGTTGACGAGGCTCGTCGCGAGCGTCGCGCCGAGCAGGGCGTCCTTCAAGCGCACAAGATTGCGGGTCTCCTCGTCGATCGACCGCCCCGAGATCATCGTCCGCCCGATAAACCAGGTGGCCGCGGCGGTGCCGAGCGAGATCGCGTTGACGAGGTTGTATCGCTGCCAGGCGTCGGCGAGGACCTTGCCGCGCTCGGCCTCGGAATGGATATCCTTGACCGCCTGGTGCAACGCCAGCCGGCCGAAGAGAGGGCCGCCGAACCCCGCGGCGAGACCGAGCTCATGTAATACCCATGCAGACGTCGAGAGTGTAGCCATGTCGTTCCACCTCGTCGCGACGCACCAAGCAAGATCGTGCCCAGGGCCGGACCGCGCCCCGTGCTCCAGGCCGTCGCAGACGCACCGGCTCAGCAGCGCGCCCGTGCGGGCGCTCTGTGATCGTTGGCCCCCCTGCGAGGCAATTCGCCTCACGCGCCGGCGCTCCGGCCACGCGGACGCAGCAGGTTGCGCCGCGCCGCCCCGTTCCGCACCGCGTCGGCCCGCGTCGTGCTTTCGCTCCCGGGCCAGGACAGGCGCGGCCAGGTCGCGCGGACACGGGAGAGGAGCACCATGGACGAGCGAAACGGCAGGCTGAGGACCTTCAAACCGACGGAGCTATCGGGGTCGCCCTCGGCGGACGCGCGCCCGCCGCCCCACGGCGAGGGGCGAGGACCGGAGAGGTTCGTGTCGGCGTCGGCGACCCGGGACGTGTACGGCACGCAGCCGGCGGCGCTCGGCGACAGGACGGCGCTCGAGTTGCACTCGGCCTTCTTCGACAGAAACCACGATGGGGTCATCACGCTCCGCGAGACCTACGAGGGGCTGCGCGCGCTCGGGATCGGGCGGGCGATCTCCGCGTGGTTCGCGCTCGCCATCAACGGAGCGCTCGGGCCCGCGACGTCCCGATCGTTGGTTCCCACGCTCTCGATCACCCTCGAGAACATCCACCGAGCGAAGCACGCGAGCGACACAGGCGTCTACGACAAGGACGGCAGGTTCGATCCGCAGAAGTTCGACGAGCTGTTCGCGCGCTGGGACAAGGACCGCGACGGCGCCCTGAACGCCCGCGAGCTCGTGGCGCGCGCGCTGGGAGATCGGGACCTGGGCGATGTGCTCGGGTTCCTGGCGTCAGCAGGCGAGTGGTCGGTGCTCTATGCGCTCGCCGGTAAAGGGGGGAAGCTGACGCGCGAGCAGCTGCGCCGGATGTACGACGGGACGCTCTTCTACGAGCTCGAGCGAGAGAGGCAGGCCGCCCGAAGCAGCGCAGGCGCAGCGGCGTGATCCGCGGAATCGACGGAGCTTTCGCCCCGGCCAGGACACTTGACGTCCTGGATCGACATCACAGAACGTGAGCGCCGTGACCGCGTTCGCAGCCGCCGTCAAGAAGCGCATCTCGGGCGAAATCCCGTGTTATATCGCGATCTTCGCGTTCTCCACGGCTGCCGCCTGGCTCTGCGTCCTCGACATCGTCCTCGAGCAGGCCGTCGCGATCGATTTCAAGTCGTTCTACGCCGCCGCCGTCGCGGCCCGCCGGGGCCTCGACGTGTACGACGTCGAGGCCCTCGAGTCGATCGCGAGGGAGATGCGGCTGCCGCACGACCCGATGTACCCCTACCTGTATCCGCCGTTCTTCGCTTACACCTTCTCATGGCTCGCCCGCCTGCGCCCGAACGTCGCTCAGCAGGTCTGGTCGAGCATCGCCGTGGTCAGCTACGGCCTCGCCGCGACGTTCGCGGTGGTCGCCGTCCGCCGCGCGACGCAGGGCCCCCTCGCCGCGGCCCGCCGCGTCGCGGTCCCCACCGTCCTCATCGCGCTCATCGCCTTCCTCGCGTGGGCGCTCAACCTGCGCAACAGCCTGGCGATGGGGCAGGTGAACCCGCTCGTCCTCGCGTTCATCTGCGCCGCGCTCGCGCTCTCGGTCGCGCGCAAGGACACCGCCGCGGGGCTCGCCCTCGCGGTCGCCGCGGGGATCAAGGTCACGCCGATCCTGCTCGCGATCCCCTGGGTCATCGAGCGGCGCTTCCGCGCGCTCGCCGGCCTGGCCGCAGGGCTCGCCGCCCTCGTCCTGATCAGCCTGCCGTTCGGCGCCGCGCCGGCGTGGCACGAGTTCCTGCGGCGGCTGCCGCGCATGTCCCACGGGGCCAAGATCCCGGGCCTCTTCGACCCGGGGACGGTGCCGAATTTCTCGGTCGCCGGCTTCTACGCGCGGCTCTTCGGCCAGGACGCGGCCGCCATCAAGACCGCGTCGGCGATCACCCTCCTGCTCCTCCTCGGCGGCGCGCTCGCGCTGGGAGGCCGCTCCCCCTCCCCGTCGCGCTCGCTGCGGCGGCTCCTGCCGCTGCTCGTCACGATGATCGTGGCGAGCCCGTTCACCTACGTGCACCACGTGCTCTATCTCTTCCCGGCCGCGCTCTACGCGCTGGACCGCGCGGCGGAGCAGGAGCGCCGGCTCGAGATGGGCGCGCTCGTGGTCCTGATGTCGCTCGCCACCGTCGATTTTCCGTACGTCTATGACCGCTTCAAGGGGTATTTACCGCGGCTCGCGCTCTCGATGAACCTGTACGTGCTGCTCGCGATCTACGCGTTCGGCATGTTCCTGCTCTGGAGAGAGCGGCGCGAGACGACGACAGGGCGCGAGCCGCCCGCGCCGAACAGCCCACGTGAAGGGGCGTTCCTCGACGCGAGCTCACGTCGACAGGTACGTCGCGCCGGCGCTCAGGATGACGTTCCCGCAACCGCCGCCGAACTCTCGGTCTACTGACGGAAAGTGCGAGGCAACGAGCGCGGCGGCGGCCGGGCGGAGCACGTCGGCGAGGGCCTGCTGTCGCATCCGGTGGAGCTCGTCGGCGGGCAGGAAGCCGTGGGACGGCGGGAGTTCGCGGCCGGCGCTGTCGGGCGCCTCGGAGGCCACCTGGTCGAGCGCGCGCGCGAAGGCCGCGGCGACGCGCGCGCGCAGGCTCGCGCCGCCCGTGGCGAGGGCCCAGCGGACGAACGCCCAGGCGAGCTCCGCGTGGCGCGTCTCGTCGCGCGCGATCGCCTGGAGCGCCATGCGCACCGCCGGCGGCTGCGCCGCCTGGGCCGCGACCTCCGCCTCGATGGCCGAGAGGGTCTCTCCGACGCAGCCCTCCACGACGGTGGAAAGCGTGAGGGCCTCGAGCGAGCCGATGTCGTCGAGCGCGCCGTGCAGGGGCAGCGGGCCCACGCCCACCGGCTCGCCTGCATACGCCGAGGCGATCGCCAGCGCGAGGCGCGCGTGCCGCACCTCGTCGACCGCGGCGCGGTGCGCCGCCTCGAGCAGCTGGGGAGGCGCGCCGAGCGCCATCAGCCCGAGCGCGAAGCGGCCGAAGGAGGCGACCGAGGCGTGCTCGTTCTGGCCGCGCTCGGCCCAGCGCCGGCCGAGCTCGCGGCGCTCGTCCGGCGTGAGCTCGCTCAGATCGGTGTCGGCGAGCTCGCGCTCGAAGCGCCGCAAGGCGGTGTGCGACCAGGCGCTCGGGGCGCGCGCGAGCGGCGCGACGCGAGGCTCGCCGCGGACCAGGAGGGGGCGCCCCTCACAGCTGATGGCTCCGACGAGATAGCAGCAGCTCGCGGGATCCGACGCCGTGCGGTTCGCGTAGGGGCCCTGGATCGCCTCGGCCCCGCCCTCGCCGCCGCCGTCGCACATGCAGGTCCCCGATCCGGGCGGGAGGTCGTCGAGGTGCGGCGCAGCCTCGGAGGCCGCGGGGCAGGCGCCGTCGACCGGCGCCGCGCAGTGCACCTCGTAACAGCACCGGCCGTAATAGCCGCCGTCGTGCTCCGGCCCGACGCAGGTCGGATCCGGGTAGGGATCGAGCGGCGCCGAGGCGTCGGGAGGGCCGGGCTCGCCGCCGCCCCCGGATTGCGACGATGCGCCTCCCGACGAGGTCGAGCCCCCGGCGGATTGCGACGATGCGCCTCCCGACGAGGTCGAGCCCCCGGCGGATTGCGACGATGCGCCTTCAGGCGAGGTCGAGCCGCCGCCGGTCTCGACTTGCGGGCCGCAGCCGGAGGCCAGAGCGAGGCTCGCGCCCCACTGGGACGCGACAAGAATGCGGAGGAGGAAAGTTCGCATGAGCGGTGATAAGCAAGGCATGTACCGTACAAACACACGTGTTTCCGGCCGACGGGGGCCGCTCGCCGTGCCAGCGTGTGCCATTCATCATGCGGATCGTGCTCGACAGCTCCGTCGCCATCGCCTCGATGAAGCCCGCCGAGGCCGGGCACGCGGACGCGCTCGCCTTTCTCGAGCGCGCCCGCGCGGCCGTGGCCGCGGGGGCGGCGCAGGTGCTCGCGCCGCCCGAGCTGTGGCTGGAGGTGTACGTGGCCGAGCAACGGCTCGCGACCTCGCGCCATGGCGCGCCCGCGGCCGCGAGCGCGCTGGGAGGCCTCGAGGTCGAGCTCGTCGCGCCCTCGGACGAGGGCGCCGTCACCGAGTTCCTCGCCCTGCTGACGAAGCGCATGCGCGGCCGCAGGCCCTTCGCCAACGCGACCGACCTCGTGTACCTGTGGGCCGCCCACCGCACCGACGCGACCGTCGTGACCCTCGATGAGGGCCTGCTCAAGTACCACGGTGTGGTCTGCGACGTGACGCGGCCGCAGCACGCCCGGCTCGCGTAACGCGCTAACGCGCCGCGCCGAACGGCGACGCGCTCCGCGACACCCGCTGTCCCGGCGGCGCCGAAGCGAAAACAGCCGCTGGATGGTCGATGGTCACAGCACAATGTTTCGCTCTGCGCATACGCGCTTGTCGTGCCCGGCGAGGGCGGCTATCCCTGAGCTTCGCAGCGGAGCGCGCGGAGCTCGCGAGCCCGAGCTGCGCGGCGAGACGCATGCGAAGTACATCGCTTTCTTCACCGGCCCTCTCGGTGAGCGTGGCCCTTTTGACCACGCTGGTCGCGTCGCAGGCCCATGCGCGCCGCAACGGGACGGCGGTGGAAGGGTGCAACGGCTGCCACAGCGGCGGCGCGGCGCCCGATATCACCATCGACCATAGCCCGAAGAACCCGGCGGCCGGCGAGGCGGTGACTCTGCAGGTGCAGATCCAGGCCGCCAACGCCGGCGGCATCTATCTCCGCACCGGGACGGGTCGGCTCTCCCCCATCGCCGGTCAAGGCACCCACCTCATCGACGACCGGCAGCTCGTCCACGACGCGCCGAAGCGAGCGAGCGGCGGGGTCGTTCGCTTCGACGCGCAGTGGATCGCGCCGGGAGCGGCGGGCGGCGTCGTCGTCGAGGTCTGGGCCGTCTCGGCCAACGGCGACAACGGCTCTCGCGGAGACGGCGCGTCGGCCGCCAGCGCCGCGTTTGCGTACGGATGCGAGGGAACGACGTATTACCTCGACCGCGACGGAGACGGATACGGCGACTCCGGCGTGCCCAGGGTCGATTGCTCCCAGCCCGCCGAGCACGCCCCCCGCGGCGGGGATTGCGACGACTACAGCGTCAACGTCCACCCCGATCAGGGTGAGGCCTGCAACGGGCTCGACGACAACTGCAATGGCCAGGTCGACGAGGAGCTCGCGGTGAGCACCCAGTACGAAGACGCCGACGGCGACGGGTACGGGTGGCTCTTCGGCGCGACGGTCGAGGCGAAGTGCCCCCCCGACGGCTACGCGCCGAGCTCGAACGATTGCAACGACAGGTCCCCTGACGTCCACCCGGACGCGGCCGAGACGTGCAATCTGTCCGACGACGACTGCGACGGGCGGGTGGACGAGGGCGTGCGCGAGGTGTGCGGCGTCGGGATGTGCGCGCGCGAAGCGATCGCATGCACCCCTGGGTCGTGCACGCCCGGAGAGCCGGGCCCCGAGGCGTGCAACGGGGTCGACGACGACTGCGACGGCGAGACCGACGAGGATCCCGGCCTCTGCGAGCCCGGCGAGGGCTGCCCGAACGGCACGTGCAGCGGTGGGACCGGCGGCGGGACCCCCGGGAGCGCCGTCAGCGCCGTCAGCACCGGCAGCACCGGCGTGATGTCCTCCGGGGCTTCGGGCGGCGGCGCGCCCGACGAGGGCGGCACGAACGGCGGCGGCTGCGCCGTCGATCCCCGGGGCGGGTCTCCGTGGCGGCTGCTCGCCCTCTCGCCGCTCGCCCTCCTCGCGTTGCGGCGCCTGCGGAGGGCTGTCACGGTGCGGTAGGTCTCCGTCCGGAGCCTGAGGTGACACGCATGCTCTACCGCCGCTTCGGTCGCACCGAGATCGAGATGCCCGTCCTCTCCTGCGGAGGGATGCGGTACCAGCACTCCTGGAACGACAAGGACCGGATCTCGCCGGAGAGCCAGCGCAACGTCGAGGCGTGCATCGCGCGGGCGCTCGAGCTCGGCATCCACCACATCGAGACCGCGCGGGGATACGGCACGAGCGAGGAGCAGCTCGGGCAGATCCTGCCGGAGCTGCCGCGCGAGCGGATCATCGTCCAGACGAAGGTCATCCCCGAGGCAGATCCGAAGGAGCTCATAGAGAGGTTCGAGCGATCGATGAAGCTCCTCCGCCTCGATCACGTCGACCTGCTCTCGCTCCACGGCGTGAACGACGAGACGCGCCTCTCGTGGTCGCTGCGCAAAGGGGGCTGCCTCGACGCCGCGCTCGAGCTGAAGAGGCAGGGGCGCGTGCGCGCGGTGGGGTTCTCGACGCACGCGGCGCTGCCCGTGATCCTGGCCATGGTGCAGGACGGCCGCTGCGACTACATGAACCTGCACTGGTATTACGTGAATCAGATCGCCTGGCCGGCCATTCAGGCTGCCGCCGAGCGCGACATGGGGGTCTTCATCATCAGCCCCACCGACAAGGGAGGGAGGCTGTACGAGCCGAGCGACAAGCTCGTGCAGCTCTGCGCCCCGCTCTCGCCGATCGTGTTCAACGACCTGTTCTGCCTCGCCCGCCCCGAGGTCCACACGATCAGCATCGGGGCGGCGCGCCCGTCCGACTTCGACGAGCACATGAAGGTCCTGCCGCTGCTGGAGCGCGAGGGCGCCGCGCAGGCCGCGCTGGAGCCGATCCTGCGCCGGCTCGACGAGGAGCTCGAGCGGGTGCTCGGCCGCGCGTGGCTCGACACATGGCACGTCGGCCTGCCCGAGTGGGAGGCCGTCCCCGGACAGGTGAACATCCGCGAGATCCTGCGGCTGTACAATTACGCCAGGGCGTTCGACATGACCGCCTACGGCAAGATGCGGTACAACCTCCTCGGCAGCGGCGACCACTGGTTCCCCGGCAACCGCGCCGAGCGCGCGCGGGAGCTCGACCTCGCGCAGGCCCTCGCGAGCGCGCCGCAGCGGCACCGCATCCCCGAGGCGCTGGCGGAGGCGCACGCGCTGCTCGCGGGGCAAGAGGTCAAGCGCCTCGGCAAACACTGAGTCTGGGGCGGCGCCGGCTCGAGGCGCGCGGTCCCCGCGTGACCGCGTGCGGCGCCCCCTGCGCGGTTTACCGTTGAGCGTTTGCCGATCTTCATCTTCCAGACGGCGCGGCGGGGCGCTATGAACGGGGCCATTCCCATGCCCAGCACCTCACGCTTCGCTTCGGAGCACGTCGCCGCCTCGTACCCGCTCGTCCCGCTGACGTGGGAGGTCGGATTCACCAGGGATCCCTCCGTCCCTCCCGCGGAGCTCGTCCCCGCGAAGGTCCCGGGAGCGGTGCAGCTCGACTGGGCCAGGGCCAAGGGGCTCCCCGACTACACCGTCGGGGACAACTTCCGGCAGTTTCGCTTCGCCGAGGACGTATACTGGGTCTATCGCGCGCGGCTCGAGATGCCGCGGACCGGGGCGGGCGAGCGCGTGGTTTTCTTTTGCGGCGGCGTCGACTACCGCTTTCGGGTGTTCCTCAACGGCGAGCTCTGCCACGACCAGGAAGGCATGTTCACGCCGTTCGAGATCGATCTCACCGGTCGCGCGAAGACGGGGGATGAGCTCTCCATCGTGATCTTCCCCGCGCCCAAGGCCACGCCGTCTCCGGAGGACCGGTCGCAGGCGCGCCTCTCGAACAAGCCGCCCGTGAGCTACGGCTGGGACTGGCACCCGCGGCTGATCCCGTGCGGGATCTGGCAGGAGACAGGCATTCAGGTGCGCCCGGCGCGCCACTTCCGCTCGGTGGATTTCCGTTACCGCCTGTCGGACGATCTCACCACGGCCGATCTCGACGTGCGGATCGAGACGAGCGACACCGGCGCGGGCGCGGCCGGCGCCTCGTATCGGCTCCTCGACCCGGAGGGGAACGAGGTGGTGTCGAGCGAGCGGCCCGAGGCGCGGCTCCCGGGCGTCCGGCTCTGGTGGCCGAACGGCGAGGGCAAGCCGGAGCTGTACACGCTCGAGGTGCGCCTCGGCGGCGCCGTCGTCCACACGCGCAAGGTGGGCTTTCGCCGGGTGCGGCTCGTGATGCACGAGGGCGCCTGGGACGAGCCGGCGCGGTTCCCGAAGAGCCGGAGCCGGCCGCCGGTGACGCTCGAGGTGAACGGCCGGACGATCTTCGCGCGCGGGTCGAACTGGGTCTGCCCCGAGATCTTCCCCGGGATCATCGATGAGGGCGTGTACCGCCCGCTGCTCGAGCTGGCGCGCAACGCCCACTTCAACCTGCTGCGCACCTGGGGCGGCGCGATCATCAACAAGGAAGTGTTCTACGAGCTCTGCGACCAGCTCGGCCTCATGGTCTGGACGGAGTTTCACCTCGCCTGCAACCTGTACGAGGGCGAGCCGAGCTACCTGCGCGTGCTGCAGCAGGAGGCAGAGAGCACCATCCGGCGCGTCCGGCAGCACCCGTCGCTCGCGCTCTGGTGCGGGGGGAACGAGCTCTTCAACGTCTGGTCCGGCATGACCGACCAGTCGCTCCCGCTGCGCCTCCTCAACAAGCTGACCTACGAGCTCGACCGCGACACGCCGTTCATCCCGACCGCGCCGATCGACGGCATGGGGCACGGGGACTACCGGTTCCGCGACGAGCACGGCCGGGAGCCTCACCAGATCTTCGCCACGGCGAGCAACACGGCCTACTCGGAGTTCGGGTGCCCGGGGCCGTCGGACGTGGAGTACCTGAAGACGTTCATCCCCGAGGCCGAGCTCTTCCCGCCGCGGAAGGGCACCGCCTGGGAAGCGCACCACGCGTTCGCCGCCTGGAGCATGGACCCCGGGAGCTGGCTTTGCCAGGCCACCCTGGAGCACTACTTCGGCCCCGTGCGGACGCTGGAGGAGCTCGTGGAGAGAGGGCAGCTCCTCCAGTGCGAAGGATACAAGTTCATCTTCGAGGAGGCGCGCCGGCAGAAGCCGGTGTGCTCGATGGCGCTGAACTGGTGTTACAACGAGCCGTGGCCGTCGGCCGCGAACAACAACCTCATCAGCTGGCCGCACCGGCCGAAGCCCGCGTACCACGCGGTGAAGGCGGCGTGCAGGCCCGCGCTCGCCAGCGCCCGGGCGCCGAAGTTCGGGTGGAAGAGCGGGGAGGAGTTCCGCGCCGATCTGTTCGTCCTCAACGACGCTCCGGAGGGCGTCGCGTCAGGCACCGTCGAGGCCCGCATCGTCTGCGCGGGCCGCTCCGTGGTGCTCGTCAGCTGGCGCTTCCCCGACCTCGCGCCGCGACGCAACGAGAAGGGGCCCACGCTCTCCTTCGTGCTCCCCGCGTTCGAGGGCGACACGTTCCGGCTCGAGCTCGTCGTCGCAGGCCAAGAAGCGCTCGACTCGAGCTACACGTTCGCCTGCGCGAGCGTCTCCGAGCCGCGCAAGGCCGCGCCCGGAGAGCGGTTCCTCAACGGCTGAGCGAGGCGCCCCGCGGCGCCGATCACGAGGCCCTCTTCTGGCGCTTCGGCCAGAAGACGTGGAAGGTCGCGCCGGCGTACGGCGTCGACTCGAGCGCCACGTGACCGCCGCGCGTCTCGACGATCTTCTTCACCACCGACAGGCCGATCCCGGTGCCCTCGAGCTTGTCGCGCGCCTCCAGCGTCTGGAAGATGCCCCAGATGCGCTCCTGGAACTGCGGCGGGATCCCGGGACCGTTGTCCTTTACCGTGAAATCGTAAAATTCCCCCACGTCGGCGCACGCGATCTCGATGACGGCGTCGGCGCGGCGCGCGTGCTTCAGCGCATTGCCGATCAGGTGCATGAACACCTGCTGCACGGGCACGCGCTCGGCGAGGAGCGTCGGCATGCCGTCGCCGACGACGATGCGCGTCTGGGGAGGCGGCGCGTGGAGCTCGATGCAATCGGCGATGAGCGCGCCCACGTCGACGGGCGAGAGCTTGTCGCGGATGCGCCCCGCGCGCGAGTAGCTGAGGATGCCCTCGATGAGCGCCTCGAGGCGGTGCACGCGGCCGCGGAGCATGCGCATCTGCTGGCGCGCCTCGTCGTTCATCTTGTCGGCGAGCCCCTCCTCGATCCACTCCGACAGGCTCGCGATGCCCCGGAGGGGCGCCTTGAGATCGTGGGAGGCGACGTAGGCGAACTGGTCGAGATCCTGGTTCGTGATCGCGAGCGCGTGGGCGAGCTGCTCGGCGCGCCGCCGCGCGCGCACCTGGTCGGTCACCTCGAAGGCGAGCACGGCGACGCCCTCGACCCGGGCGAGAGCGTCGTAGATGGGCTGGTAGATGAAGTTGAAGAAGCACTCCTCGATGTCGCCGCCGCGCGCGAGCATCACGGGGAACTCGTCGCCGAAGAGCGGCTCGCCCGTGGCGTACACGCGGTCGAGCAGCGGGACGACCGCCGGCTCCGCCTCGGGCAGCGCGTCGCGGAGGCGCCTGCCCAGGACGTCGCGCTCGCCGATGAGCTTCACGTACCGCGGGTTCGCGAGCTCGAAGACGTGCTCGGGCCCGCGCAGGACGCAGATGCCGGCCGGGGCCTGCATGAACAGCGTCTCGAGGCGCGACCTGTGCCGCTCGGCCTCGGCGAGCGCCGCCTTCTCGCGCGCGAGGAGCTCGGCCCGCTCCTCGGCGCGGAGGCGCTCTTCCTGGTAGGCCCGGGCGCCGGAGATCGTCGTGGCGATGTGGCCGGCCGCGAGCTCGAAGAAGTCGCTGTAGGCGGCGTCGAGCGCACGGCGCGGGCTGACGCCGACCACGAGGAAGCCCTGGAGCGCGGCCTGCCCGGACCGCGAGAGCGGCAGCACGACCGCCTCGCGGCAGGGCTCGGGCCACCGGCCGCCGGGCAGCTCGCCGAACCGCTCGGCGGGGGTGTCGACGCGCAGGCACCGGCGGCCCCGCGCGACGTCCGCGAGGGGCCAGCTGCCGCCGTCCTCCGCGAGCGGGAGGCGCTCGGGGCTCGCCCGGCCGCCGGGAGAGAGCCCCTCGGCCGCCGCGAGGCGGGCCGCCGCCCCGCCCGGCTCGATCATGTACACAAGCGCGAACGGCACGTCCGCGGAGCTCTCGGCGAGCGTGCTCACCGAGCGGGCGATGGTCTCCTCCGGCGAGACCATCGCCGCCGCGGCGGACTGGGCGCCGAGGGCGCGCAGCGCCCGGAGGCGGCGCTCGCTGAGGACGCGCCCCGTCGTCTCGGCGCAAGCGCAGAAGATGCCTCCGACGGTGCCGTCCTCGATCAGGACAGGAGCATAGGAGAACGTGAAGTACGTCTCTTCTTGATAGCCATTGCGCGAGAGGATCAACTGGAAGTCTTCGGACCACGTCGCCTGCCCGGTGGCGCGCACCCCGTCGAGCATCGGGCCGATGACGTCCCATATCTCGCTCCAGCACTCGCGCCCCGGGCGGCCCAGGAACTGCGGGTGCTTCGTCGCGCCGAGGATGGGGCGGTACGCGTCGTTGTAGAAGCGAGCGTGCTCGGGCCCCCACCAGATCTCGATGGGGTGCCGTGACGCGAGGCAGATGCTGACCGCCGTGCGCAGGCTCTGCGGCCACCCGTCCACGGGGCCGACCGGGGTGAGCGACCAGTCGAGATCGCGCATGAGCTGCGCCATCTCACCGTCGCCGGCGAGGAACGGCGCGTCGCCGGGCCGGGCGGCCCCGGGGTGGTGGCTGTCCTGCATGGCTCTCCGTATACAATACCTCTACATGAAGCCCTGTCACACTTCCTCACCTGCCCCGAGGAGACCTGCCCCGATGAGCCCGGCAGCGCCTGGGCAGCCCGCCCGCTCGCGCTGAGCCCGCTGAGCCCGCTGAGCCGCGGCTGGGGCCAGCGACACGAACATGCTAGGGAAGGCAGGGTCGGCGAGAGGCCCACGCCCGAGAGGAGCAGCGAGCTGAAGGGCGCGAGCGGATCGCGGGAAGTGGAGAGTCACGCTTCGCGCGCCATCGCGGCGGGGCGCGGGGCATGACCCCGTGGAGACAGGAGGTCACCATGAGATTGCAAGGCAAGATCGCGCTCGTCACCGGCAGCAGCCGGGGCATCGGCCGCAGCATCGCTGTTCGCTTCGCCCGCGAGGGCGCCGACGTGGCGCTCACGTACCACAAGAGCAAGGAGGGCGCCGAGGAAGCCCGGGCAGAGGTCGAGGCCGCCGGGCGGCGAGGTCATCTGTTCGCCGTCGACGTCGCCTCCGTCCAGAGCGTGCAGCAGCTGATCCAGGACGTTGTCGCGCGCTTCGGCCGGCTGGACGTGCTGGTCAACAACGCGGGGCTGGAGAAGCGGGCGCCGTTCTGGGAGGTGACCGAGGAGGACTACGATCAGGTCGTGAACACAAACCTCAAAGCGGTGTTCTTCGGGAGCCAGGCGATGGTCCGTCACCTGCGCGAGGCGGGGCGCCCCGGCAAGATCATCAACATCAGCTCGGTGCACGAGGATCTGCCCTTCCCCAACTTCGCGGCGTACTGCGCCAGCAAGGGCGGCGTCCGCATGCTCACGCGCACGCTCGCGGTGGAGCTGCGCGGCACCGGGATCACCGTGAATGCGATCGCGCCGGGCGCGATCGCGACGGAGATCAACGCCGACCTGCTCAAGGACCGCGACAAGCTGAGCGCGCTTCTCGGGCAGATCCCGCTCGGCCGCCTGGGAAAGCCGGAGGACGTGGCCGGGCTCGCCGTGTTCCTCGCCTCGGCGGACGCCGATTACGTGACGGGCTCGACGTACTTCGTCGATGGCGGGCTGACCTGGAACTACGAGGAGCAGTAGGCGAGACACCGGCCCCGCGCCGAGAGGCGGGGTCGCTCGGTCAGCCCGGACACCGAGAAAATTTTTCGACAGAAGGCAATGCATGAGGCCGGAGCCCGGCGCCGGCGATCTGCCGCTGCAGCACGGGGGGCACCTTCCTCGCCCACGCAGGCCGCCGCGGCGGTTCGTGTTTTTGCGGCACGCGACCGGCCGCCTGTGGCACCATGCGCCCATGACGGAGCTCAAGACTTATACAGGTGGCTGTCACTGCGGAAAGGTTCGCTACGACGTAAGGGCGGACCTGAGCGCTCCAGTGGGCGTGTGCAACTGCTCGCGCTGCTCGAAGCTGGGCGTGGTCCTGGCCTTCACGCCGGCGGACCAGTTCACGCTCAAGGAGGGTGGAGACTTCCTCACCGACTACCAGTTCAACAAGAAGGTCATTCACCACATGTTCTGCTCGGTCTGCGGCATCGAGTCGTTCGCACGGGGAACCGGGCCGGACGGGAAAGAGATGTGCGCGATCAACGTCCGCTGTCTGGACGACGTCGATATCGATTCTCTCAAGACAATGAAATTCGACGGCAAGAGCGTGTGATCACGGCCGGCGCGGGGTAGACTGCGCGCCTGATGTCGATCGAGCAAGCAAGCGCGCTCCTGGCCTCGGCCCGGTCAGCCCTCTTCATCACCGGAGCTGGCGTGTCCGCGGCCTCGGGCATCCCGACCTACCGCGGGATCGGAGGGCTCTACGGCGACAAGGCGACCGACGAGGGGCTCGCCATCGAGGACGCGCTCTCGGGCGGGATGTTCCAGCGGCGCCCCGAGGTCACGTGGAAGTACATCCACCAGATCGAGCGCGCGTGCCGGGGCGCGCGGTTCAACGCCGCGCACGCGGCGCTCGCCCGGCTCGAGCGCCGCCTCGAGCGCTGCTGGGTGCTCACCCAGAACGTCGACGGGTTTCACCGGATCGCCGGCTCCACGAACGTCATCGACATCCATGGGGATATCCGCCACGTCCTCTGCACGCGCTGCGCGTACGAGGCGCACGTCGACGACTACGCGGCGCTCGCCCCGTGCCCGCGCTGCCCGGAGTGCGCCGCGGTGCTCCGGCCCGATGTCGTCCTCTTCGGGGAGATGCTCCCCCTGGAGAAGGTCGAGGTCCTCCGGCGAGAGCTCGCGCGGGGCTTCGATGTGGTCGTCTCGATCGGCACATCGAGCCTCTTCCCGTACATCACGGGGCCGGTCCTGGAGGCCGCGCGGTCGGGGGTGCCGACCCTCGAGATCAACCCGGAGCCCACCACGATCTCGACCGCGGTCGCGGTGCGGCTGCCGATGCGCGCGGTCGAGGCGCTGGAAGGGATCCTCTCCCGCATCGAGCCCAGCAGCTGACCTCCGTGCGCTGCGATGACGGCGACGCGTGTACGCAGGTGGATACGTGCCAGTCGGGCGAGCTCATTTGCGCTTCATCAGCTTGTAGGCTCCGCCGCACTTCCGGCCTTCGACCTCGTTCTTCGCGTAGATGCCGCTCTGCGCGTTCTTCTCGCGCGTCTTCAGGATCTTTCCTTCCGCGGCCTCGACGATCAGGATGTCGTGGAAGTTTCCCTGCTCCACGCTGGCCTTGGTATAGTCGGCCGTGAGCTCGTAGTCCTCGGTGGCGATCACGCCACGGGCGTCCGCGATGTTCGGCTCGATCCACGCGTCGGTATAGCCTCGCGCGTAGGCGATGCAGTTGTACCGGATGTCGGCTCCGGCGATGCGCTCGTAGCCTGCATACCGGTTGTCCCAATAGGCATTGATCTTCGCGAGCGTGATCCAGCGCGTGACGTTGCCCTCGTCCTTGCCCTCGATCGGGAGGACGTAGTTGACGTGGAGGTGCTCGAACTTCTTGCCGGTGTGCGTCTTGTGCAAGACGTTCCCGCAGTCGTCGTCCTTGCCGTACTTCATGAGAGCGCCCTCCTTGAGCGTGAGCGTCATCTCGTGGTCCGTGTCGCTCTCGCGGATCCACAGCGTGTCCTCCAGCACCGAGGTGCCCACCTGCTGCGCTCGCTGGACGACGCTTCCGCCGCGCGCCGCGGGGTGCGGCCCGCGCGCCCTGGAGAAGGGCTGCGCGACCCTGGCTGGGTGCGGGGGGAGCAGGCGGGAGAAGGGCTGTGCGACCTTGGCTGGGTGAGGGGGGAGCGCGCGGGAAGAGGGCTGCGCGACCTTGGCTGGGTGCGGCGGGCGTGGGGCCGGCGGGGCGGGCCTCTTCTTGATCATCGGCGCGAGGATGAGCAGGGCGGCCGGCGCGGGCAAGAGAGCGCGTGGAGCGACCGGTCCCTGCTCACGACCGAGCGCCGAGGAGCCCGCGACGACGCCGCGCAGGCGCGCAGATAGCGATTCGCGTGGTCATTCGGATTGCCGAGCCCGCGGGGGGAGAACGGCTGCTCGCGCTCATCATGCCGAGCGCGGTGCGAAGGCCGGACGCGGCGTGGGCGGCGTGGGCGGCGTGGGCGGTGTGGGCGGTGTGGGCGGTGTGGACAGGAGCGCCTGAGCGCACGGCCCGATGACCTCCCGTACGGCGTCGAGATGGCAGCGCGCCCGCTCCGCCTCGCTGAGACGACCGTGGTCGCGCCACGCGGCGGCGTCGACCCCGGCGCGCTCCGGGCCGCGCGCGGCCCGCACCTCGGCGAGCGCCTCGTCGAACGCGCGCGCCACGGCCGCGCGCACCGGTTCGCCGCCGCGCGCCACGGCCCAGCGCACGAAGGCCCACGCGAGCTCGGCGTGGGCGGCCTCGTCGGCGGCGATCCGGTCGAGTGCGCGGCGGACCTCGGGGTCGCACGCGCGGCGCCGTTGCTCGTCGGCCTGCAGGGCGGCGAGCGTCTCGCCCACGCAGCCCTCGCGCACCGCGCTGGCCGCGGCGCTGGCGAGCGTGGGCGCGTCGAGCGCGCCGCCCGTGGCGAGCGTCCCCGGGCCGAGCGACCGGCCGGCGTAGCGGCTCGCGAGCGTGAAGCAGTCCCGCGCGTGCTGGAGCTCGTCGACGAGGGCGCGCTGCGCGGCGTCGATCAGGTCGGGCGGCGCGCCGAGGGCGAGCAGATCGAGCGTGAAGCGCGCGAACGACGCGATCGACGCGTGCTCGAGGCGCGCGTCGGCGAGCCACGCCTCCGCGAGGGCGGCGCGCGTCCTGGGATCGAGCGCGAGCGGCTCGTCCGCCGCGGCGTCGAGCACCCAGTCGGCCCGCGCATCGACGCCGGCCAGGCGCGGCTCGCCGCCGACGAGGAACGGGCGGCCGCAGCCGCCGGCACCGGTATTGAAGTTGTCGTAGCAGCACTGGCCGTCCTCGAGCCGGCCATTCTCGTAGTGCATGCAGTACTCCCAGAACTCGCTCGGACAGGCCTCGGCGTGTCCATTCTTGCCACCGATTCCGGCAGCCCCGCCGCTTTCGCTGCCGCCACTGGCCTGCTCCCAAGCCTCTTCAGGAGAAAAGCACCGTTTCTCATGGCTGCCGCCGGCGCCGCCGTGACCATCCGCGCCGCCGTGGCCGCCCGCGCCGCCGTGGCCGCCCGCGCCGCCGTGACCGCCCGCGCCGCCGTGGCCGCCCGCGCCGCCGTGACCGCCCGCGCCGCCGTGGCCGCCCGCGCCGCCGTGGCCGCCCGCGCCGCCGTGGCCGCCCGCGCCGCCGGTCCCCCCTGTGCTTGTTGCCGCGCCGCCATCGGTATGGCTTTGGCAGCCGACCGCCAACGACAGGCCTGCGAACATGCCGGCTCCCAGAACTTGCATGATGCGCGCATGTAATTCTCGGCTCATGATCATTGCACCTCCCTGAGGTGCGGCGCGATTCGGCAACAAACATGCCAGCCCAAGCTCCCACGCGGCCGCTGCCACGCTCGGAGGGACAGATGCCTTGCTGGCTCGAGTCCCCTCTGCTTCGCAGAGATCATCGGTCGAGCGCCGGTCGATATGACCTCATCGAGCAGCGCACCGAATCGGGTCGCCCGCGGGGCCGCTCCCCGGCCGCGAGGCACACGTGAGCCATCTTGGGCCGTTTTGCGTCGAGACATTCATGACTCATGCCTGCTCCCCTTCCCGGCGCTGGCGAGCGCCGGTGGGGGCGCCTCGCCCAGAGAAGCGGCCATGTGGTACGATCGTTATCTCACAAAGTCTCCGACGGGGCCTCTGGCGTCCGAGGCCCTCGGCAGAAAGCTCGTGGCGACGAGGGACTTTGCGGGACCGGACGCGGCGCGCGCTGTCGCGGAGGAGTACTTGAAGCGATATCCGACAGGCGCGTTCGTCGCCGTCGCCGCCGAGATCGTCTCCGCGCGATGAGGGGGCGTCGGCTCGCCGTCGCGCTGGGCGCGGCGCTCCTGATCTCCGGCGCTGCGCGCGCGCGCGCCGAGGCGGGCACGCTCGTCGTCCTCGTGCGTCCGCCGCGGCCGAGCGAGATCGTGAAAGAGACGATCACCCGGCTCTCGGCCGAGCTGCGCGCGGTCGGCTTCGCCGTCCGCGTGGCCGACGGGAGGCCCGGCGTGGAAGGTCGCACGCAGGTCGAGGGCACCGCGGGGCGCGTTGGCGGCGAGGACCAGCCGTTCGCGACCATCGCCGTGCTGGAGCTGGACGGGAGCGCGGTGCGGTCGCCGACGTCTGGATCGCGGATCACGTGACGGAGAAGACGCTGGTCCGGCGCGTCGAGCTCGGCGGGTCGGGCCGTTCGAGCGCGGCCAGCGATCTCGCGGTCCGCTCCGTCGAGCTCCTCCGCGCGAGCCTGCTGGAGCTGAGCGCGGCGCAGAAGCGGACGCTGTCGAGCGATCTGGCGCGGTGGCTCGATGTCGATCAACCCCTGGCGGCGCCGGCCGCGCCTCTGGCCGCGCCCTCGGCGGCGTTGACGGCGCCGTCCGCGCCTTTGACGGCGCCCTCTGCGCCCTCGGCGGCGCGCGCCGGACCTCCGGCGGCGCCCGTCGAGCGCTCTCGGGCGCGACCTCCGCCGTCTGCGGCGCCGTTCACGCGCGCGCAGCGCTCTCCGCCTGCGCCCGCCGCCGGTGCGATGCTCTCGGCCGGCTTTGGCGTGCTCGCCAACGGCTTCGGCGCCGCGCCCACTCCGGTCTTCCGAGCGGGGTTCACCCCGATCTCCGCTCTCACGGTCCGCGTCCTCTTCGCCCCCGGTATCGTGCCTGCGGTCGTGAGCGCCGAGGCCGGCGACGTCAAGATCCGGCAGACGGCGGTGGCGCTCGATCTGGCCCATACCTTCCTCGAGCGCGCCTGGATTCATCCGATGCTCGCGCTCGGCGCCGGCGTCCAGCAGCTCAAGATCGACGGCGAAGCGAGAGCTCCCTTTTACAACGAGCACCACACTGCCCTCACCGTGGGGCTGACGGCCAACGCCGGTCTCGGGGTGCGGATCTCGAGGAGCCTCGAGGCCGTGGCAGAGATCGACGCGATCGTCGGGGCTCCTGAGCCGGTCGTCACCATCCTTCATGTCGAGGCCGGGCGCGCCGGCGCCGTGACGGGGATATTCGCCATCGGGCTGAGCGCGACCTTCTAGAACACCAATCATGTTGAAACCCGGAGAATTTTCACAGGGAGGCGAGGAGGCGGGGAGGAAGAAAAAAATCTCTCCCTCTCGCCGTCTCTCGCTCCCCGCCTCCTCGCCTCCCTGTGAAATTCCTGCTTTTTTTCGGGGTTTCAACCCGTTTGTCGCTCTAGCGCCTGGGCGCGCTGGAGAGCGATCTCGCCTCCGCGATCGATGCGGCGCACTTTCGTGAGCTCTGGAGAGGGCATCGCCGCCACTACCCTGCGTTGGCGCGAGATAGTCGCTCAGGAGAACAAAAGATCATGAAACTGCGCTTTCATCCTCACCGCTTCACGGTTTCAGCCTTGCTTTCGCTTTGCCTCTTCGGCTGCGACCCGATGGAGGTCAACGGTATCGGCGCCGGCGGCAGCGGCAGCGGTGGCACCGGCGGCAGCAGCAGCAGCGGCGGCGGCACCAGCGGGGGGCCGGAGCTCTGTCGCTCGACCGCCCTCGGTAACAATACGCCGGTGACGATTCATGTCCGCAACACGGGCGCGACGGGTCTTGGGGTGCTCGACGGCACGTGTGGCGCGACCTCGTGGTCGCTGACCTCCCCCGACGGTGGGAGCTTGCCCAGCGAGTACGACGTGATGTGCGATGGCAGCTCCGAGGCATGCCCAGGTATTTGCGATGGTTTCGGCTTCGAGCCGATCCCGGCCGGGGCCGAGACGACGTTCGTGTGGGATGGCATCTTGTCTCAGGACGTCAATCTGGATGCAGCCAAGGAGTGCCCTGCGGCGGAGAGCGACGACGACGGATGCACGTTCAGAGGCTGCAAGCGGCACCTGGACGCCGCGCCGGGGTCCTACACGGTCGAGGTGCGCGCCTACAACAAGGACGACGACGAGGATTACGACCTCAGCGCTGGGATCGTGAAGACCGTGACCTTCAATTACCCCGAGCAGACAGACGTCGACGTGGTGTTCCCCTAGGCTGGTTGTTGAGGTTCGTCCTGGTGAAGCCCGGGGAGGCGGCGTTGACCTTGATCCCTGTCGACTCCAGCTCGATCGCCATGGCGAGCGTCATGGCGTTGAGAGCCGTCTTGGACGCAGGGTAGACGGGGCTGAACATCGAGCGCCAGGGGAAGGTCGGGTCCGCGTTCATCGTCAGCGAGCCAGTGCCGCTCGACACGTTGACGATGCGGGCTGCCGGCGCCTCGCGCAGGAGCGGCAGCATCGCCTGGAAAGGACCGGACATTGGATGGTCGTCGTCTGCCCGGATCGCCGAGATGTCCGATTTTTCCAATCGGAGGTGGCGGGCGCGTCGCATGAACACTCCATGACCCACCTCGACGTCACGATGAGCCGCTCCCCCGTCCGATCGACGCCGCTGGGCAAGACCGGGCCCAGCGTCTTTCCCGTCGGCCTCGGCTGCATGGCGATGTCCGGCGCCTACGGCCTGGCCGAAGACGCCGAGGGCGTGGCGACGATCCGCCACGCCATCGAGCGAGGGATCACCCTGATCGACACCGGAGATTTCTACGGCAACGGGCACAACGAGCTCCTCCTCCGGCGCGCGATCGAGGGGGTGCGCGACAAGGTCCAGCTCTCGGTGAAGTTCGGCGCGATGCGCGGCCCGGACGGCGCCATGCTGGGCATCGACACCCGCCCGGCGGCCGTGAAGAACTTCGCGGCGTACAGCCTGCAACGGCTGGGCGTGGAGGTCATCGATGTGTACCGCCCCGCGCGTCTCGACCCGCAGGTGCCCATCGAGGACACCGTCGGGGCCATCGCCGACCTCATCAAGGCCGGCTTCGTCCGGCATATCGGGCTATCCGAGGTGGGGGTCGAGACGATCCGGCGTGCGAGCAAGGTGCACCCGATCGTGGACCTGCAGATCGAGTACGCGATCGCGACGCGCGGGCCCGAGGCGTCCATCTTCCCTGCCCTCGCAGAGCTCGGGATGAGCGCGACGCTCTACGGGGTCTTTTCGCGGGGGCTGCTCACCGGTAGCAAGCCTTCGGGAAAGGGGGACTTCCGGCAGTACATGCCACGCTTCGCAGGCGAGCAAGGGGCAAAGAACGCGAGCGTCGTCGAGAAGCTCCACGCCTTCGCCGGCGAGCGAGGGATGACGCCGGCTCAGGTCGCGCTCGCGTGGGTGCTGGCGAAGCAGCCCACGCTGGTGCCGGTCGTCGGGGCCCGCACGCGAGCCCAGCTCGATGATGCCCTCGTGGCCCTCGACAAGCCGCTGTCGGCGCGCGACGTCGCGGCGCTCGAGAGCATCGTGCCAGCGGACGCGATCGGCGGCACGCGCTACCCCGCCCAGCACATGCAGGCTCTCGACAGCGAGCGGTAGCCGATCGATGCGGGCCCTCGCGTCGACTTGAACGGCCGCACGAAAGGCGTAAGAATCATGAACGTGGCCGCAGCGATGGATCTCCCCACCCTCGCGCTCCCGCGCTTCATCGAGGACGTCCGTGCGGTCGCGCCACCTCCCGGTCAGGCGCTCGACCTCGAGTGGCTTCCCGACGGCAGGACGATCCTCCTTTTTCGAGCGCTCGAGGGCGGGCGCGAGGGGGACGTGTGGGTCGCGGGCCCCCGAACGCACGCGATATTCAAGAGTAAGACCGGCTTCGCGCGGACGGTCACGGTTCGGTTCAAGCCAGGCTGGTCGGTTCCGCTGCTCGGCGTGGCGGCGAGCGAGCTCACGGACCGGATCGTTCCGCTGGAGGACGTGTGGGGCCGCGCGGGGCGCGAGCTCTGCGGTGAGCTGCTCGCCGCGAGGAGCCGCGCGGAGGTGGTGGACCGCGTCGCCCGGGCGCTCGCCCCTCGTGCTGGCCAGCCATTCGAGACGGCATCGGGGCAGCTCGCTCGTCGTGCGGTTTGCTTGCTCGAAGGGGGCGAGGTCCGCGTGGAGAGTGTTGCCGACCGGCTCGGCGTCACGGCGCGGCATCTTCGCCGCGCTTTCACCGAGAACGTCGGCATCGGCCCGAAGGAGTTCGCTCGGACCGTCCGCCTGCAACGCGCGGTGCGAATGGCAGCGACCTCGTGCGACTGGGCACGCATCGCCGCCGACGCGGGCTATTACGACCAAGCCCACCTCATCGCCGACTTCCGTCAGCTCGTCGGGCTCACACCGGGCGCGTTCTTCAAACGCGCGGGCGGCCGGATGACCCAACCGAGGCGCATCTGTGCGTGCGGGTGCGCGGCGACGACGACGACCACGCTGCCCTGAGAGGGCCCTAACGAGAGATATTGACGAAGACGTTCACGCTCCCGTCCTGCTGGACTGGGGTGGAGACGACGAGCACATCCGGCCTCTGGTCGGCGTTCACGTCTCCGATCGCGAGCGCCTTGGTGAAGACGCTCTGGTACACGAGCGCGGCGTCGAACGTGCCGTCGCCCTTGCCGCGAAACACACCCACCGTCCCACCTCCGCCGCGCGCAAGGAAAATATCGGGCTGCGTATCCGAGTCGAAATCCGCCGTCGTGAGCGCTGTCTCGATGGGGAAGGAGACCGGCATGGTGATGGGCGCTGCGAACATCCCCCCTCGCTCGCCGGGTAGCACGCCGATGACGCTCGCACTACCCACCGTCGCGAAAGCCATATCGAGCACGCCGTCGCCCGTGAAATCGGCGGGCGCGACGGTCCACGCGGAGTTGCCCACCGGGAGGCTCGTGGCCGCCTCGAACGTGCCGTCTCCGTTGCCGATGAGGAGCCGAATATCATCGCTGTCGTAGTTCGCCGTCGCCAGATCCGTCTTCCCATCTCTATTGAAATCGCGAGCCGTCACATCCAGGATATTCGTCCCCGCGGGGTACGCGATCGGCGGCAGGAACCCGCCAGCCTTGTCATTGAGGAGCACTCGCACCTTGTCAAAGGTGGTCGCGGCGATATCGACGGCGCCGTCTCCATTCATGTCGGCGAGCGCGATCCTCCTCCCGCCATCGTGGAGCGCCACGGGGTCGAACGAGCCTGCGCCGTCACCGAGGAGCACACCGACCTTTCCCGCCGCGATGGTGCCGAACACGACATCGAGCTGCCCGTCGCTGTTCACGTCCCACGCCATGACCTGCTCCGGATCCGCGCCGCCGGCAGGCATGGACACGGACATATCGAATGCGCCGCTCCCTTTTCCGACAAAGAACGAGAGCGACTGGCCGCCGGTATACGCAACGACCACGTCGGCCTTGCCGTCTTCATTCCAATCGCCGAGCGCCGCGCCTCTCGCGCCCTTGCCCCCGAGGAGCGCAGGAGCTGCGTGGAACGTCCCATCTCCGCGACCTCGCGCGACCATGAGGCCGTTCATCGACATGACGAGATCCGCTTTTCCGTCCCCGTCGAGATCTCCCGACCGGACGCGCGAGCCACGGTCTCCAGTAAAATACGTCACCCGCGACTCGAGCCCCCCGAGCCCGTCACCTCGAAAAACGCTGAGGATCGAGTCGTCCTCGCTTCCCGCCGCGATGTCTTGGTTTCCGTCGCTATCCCAGTCGCCGATGACGACGCCGCTCGGCGCGAGGCCGGCCGGGACGCGCCTGGTCGCCGAGAGCGCGCCCGACGGGCTACCCATCAAGAGGGTCATTCCCTTCGTATCGACGACAGCGATATCGGGGTTGCCGTCGGCGTCGAGGTCGCCTACCGCCAGATCAGCCGCGCTGCCGACCGGCACGCCGTCTTGCGCGGAGATCGTGTATTTCGTCACGAGGCCGAACACGCCACCGGCCTGACCGAAGCGCACGCTGACCACCGGTGTGGAGATCTCCGTGTCATAACCGAGGATGTCGCGCACGCCGTCGCTATCGAGATCGGCCAGCGTGATGAAGCGACAATTCGTGGTCCCGGTCAGCGTGCTCGACGTCGTGAACGCGCCCGCGCCATCCCCCGCGAGGATCGTGATGTTCTTGCCATTGCTGCTCGCCACGATGTCGAGCTTCCCATCACCGTTCACGTCCGCGAGGACGGGCGAGACGTAGTCCGCTCCCGGGCTCGAGATCGGGGCCTGGAACGTGCCGTCGCCGTTGCCGAGCAGGACGCGGACGCCGCCGCCGGCGCTCAGGAGCGTGACGACCAGATCCTGTTTCATGTCGCCGTTCACGTCGCCCACGGCG
Organism: Sorangium sp. So ce887; assembly: GCF_051521455.1. Classification (NCBI taxonomy): domain Bacteria; kingdom Pseudomonadati; phylum Myxococcota; order Polyangiales; family Polyangiaceae; genus Sorangium; species Sorangium sp. So ce887. Next base: position 10,392,267 of record NZ_CP150354.1, read on the forward strand.
ACGTCATGCGCACCATTCACGATGTGCTCGGTCCAAGGAAGAAACCCACCCTTGCCGTCGGCGAGCAGCACCGAGACTTTATTCACGCTGCGTAGCGCCAGCGCGCCGTCGACCAGCCCGTCGCCATTGAGGTCCGCGAGCGCGAATGGGGTGCCGCTATAGCTCGAGCCGGTCGCATAAAATCTGACGACATCAAAATCGATCGTCTCCGCAGCCTGAGGCGCCCCCCCGCCTGCGCCGCCCGTGCCGCCTGCGCCGCCACTCCCGCCCGTGCCGCCCGTGCCGCCGCTCCCGCCCGTGCCGCCTGCGCCGCCGCTCCCGCCCGTGCCGCCTGCGCCGCCGCTCCCGCCCGTGCCGCCTGCGCCGCCGCTCCCGCCCGTGCCGCCTGCGCCGCCGCTCTCGCCCGTGCCGCCTGCGCCGCCGCTCTCGCCCGTGCCGCCCGTGCCGCCGCTCCCGCCCGTGCCGCCTGCGCCGCTGCTCCCGCCCGTGCCGCCCACGCCGCCCGCGCCACCTTGGCCGCCGAGACCCCCGGCGCCGCCTTGACCAGCGGGGTGATCGGATGGAGCGTCCCCGCACGCATAGCTGCAGAAAATGACGAACGCCGATGCCAAAACTCCTCGATGTGTATGCATTTGGATATCAACTTGCAATGAGCCGCGATTGGGAGGAGGGCGATAGCATCGAGCCGGCGCGCGCGGTTGACCGGCTCCTACGGCTCAATGCGTACGACCGCGATATCTGAGCCGCCATTGGAGCTCAGGACCTCGCCGCCGAAGTCGGCGCGAGCGCCGAACTCCGCGGCGAGGTACACTGCGTTCTGGTTGGCGGCGACCTTCGGGTTTTCGTCGCTCTCGAAGCCTCCGTAGCTGCGCGCCCACTCGAACGCACCGCCGGGTAGCCCTGTGGGCTCGGCCCCGAGGCTCACGCGCGCGAGCCAAACGTCGGTCAGCCCCTTGCTCACGAGCTCGGCGTCACCGATCTGCGCTGTATCGCTGAACGTCCCTGCCATGAAGACGCCGTTGCCGCCGACGGCGAGCCCGGTCACCTGGACACCGGGGAAGGTGGCGAGCCAGGTGAGAACGCCCTCGGCCGAAAAGCGGGCCACGAACGCATCGCGCTCCCCGACGGCTGTCCTGGTTTGGTCCCGGATCGTGAGCGTGCCCGAGAAGTCGCCCGCGGCGACCGCACCGCCGAACCCATCGGGAACGACGGGCCATCTCACGTATTCGTTGAAGGACGCGAGCGTCAGCGTGGCATAAGACTCCTTTACTTCCACGAGGACATGCCGCTGCGGCTGTATGTCCCTGAGCAGCGCCATCAGGAACGCTCTCGAGGGGCCGAGCGCCGCGATACCGCCGACGCGGCCGTAAGCATCGCCGTCCACCTGGCGGGTCCACCCCAGCGCTCCCGCTGCGTCGAAGCTCCCGACCAGAGTGCCTGTCTCGCCTTGGGCCAGACACCCAGGCCCCGAGAACACCTCAAGCGCGAGGAGGCTTCCGTCTGGCGCGAAGGACACGTCGCCGCGCCGGATCGTCTCATAGCCGGCGCGCCCGCCGCAGGCATTCACCCACCGCGCCGTCCCCTCCGGCGAAAGCGTGAAGACCACGAAGCCATCCGCCGGCGTGCCCTCGATGGATTGACCTTCACCGGGAGAGAACAAACTCACGCCGACATCGCCGCTGGGCGCGACGTCGAGCCCGACGATCGGCTGGGCCATGTAGCTCTTGGCCCAGAGCGGCGCTCCGTCCGGGGACAGCTTCGCCAGGTAGGCATCTCCCTGGCCCGAGGGGACGAGGGTCGTCTGTCCGAACGTCATTGTGCCCTCGAAATTCCCGAGGAGGTACACGTTCCCTTGGGCGTCGGCGGCGATGTCGACGATGCCTTGATGCTCGGCGTTCCCGAAGCCCTCGGCCCAGGTGGTATCGCCGCAGGCGCTGCCGTCGCAGTCCTCGTCTCCCCTGGCTGCGCAGTCCTCGGCCGCCGGGAGCACTTGCGCCTCGCACGGAGCCGCCGCATCCTCGCAGGGCCGCGACCCACTTTTGCACTGCCCGACGTCCTTCGTCGCGGGCGCGCCGTCGTAGCAGGCGACGGGCTGGCCTGGCTCGCACGCGGTACCGACACCACCACCACCGCCACCACCGCCGTGGCCAGGTCCGCCACCGCCGTGGCCAGACCCGCCACCGCCGTGGCCAGATCCGCCACCGCCACTCGGCTGCTGGTCCTCGGTGACGTCATGGATGCCGAGGATTGCCGTGCACGAACCACCGGCCACGACGGCAAAGATCGCCAGCACGGCCACGCGAACTCGCAAGCTCATGCCATGAGGGTACACGTCATCCCTGGACGGGCGCAACGCTCATCCGCACACTTGGACACACGCGCTCACACTCGGCCGTCCGGTGTCTGAACTCACCGGGGTCGACGCGCTCACCGCCGGCGGCGCGCTCGCCCTCGCGCGTGGCGCTCTCTGGCGCCGGCCGCTCTGCCGGCGCTTCCTCGGCTCACCCGCCTTCGTCGCGATCCGGCGAGCCCGCTGCGGAGGATGCACTCCGATTATCTTGGGAGCTTCGCCGCACAGGCGATCTCCGTGGCCCCTGAGCCACCCCCGTGACGAAGAGAGCCACGCGGGCCGGGCGGACGTCTGGCTGATCGAGGCGAATCGCAAGCTTCGTCAGCCATCTCCCTCCCCGAGCCATTCGCGGGCGAGAGCGAGTATCCGGCGATTCTCCGGGACGTTCTCGAAGAAGCTCGCTCGATAGGCGGGATCGGCGATCTTCACGGCGATCGACAGGAGGCGTACGCGGGCGCGGGCGCGGGCGAGGGCGGTGCGGGCCTCGTCGAGGCGCCCTGTGGCTATCAGGCTCTCGGCGTGGACGAGGCGGAGGAAGGAGCCACCACGGAAGAACGGGTCGTGCACATTCATGGCCGCCTGGCGCGAGAGGCCGTCCTCCGCCGCGGCGAGCGCCTCGACCAGCTTGCCCTGTGCGAGCTTCATCGCCGCCTTCGTGGCGAGCGCGCCTGGCACGTCGGCGGGACACGTTCTGCGCAGCAAGAGGAGGGCGCCTTCGATCTCCTGTTCCGCCTCCTCGAACGCGCCCGCACGCCATAGCACCTCCGCCAGGACCCAGCGGCCACGCGCCTCGTCGAGCGGCAGGCCGCGGCCACGCCCCGATGTGACAATGTGCGTCGCGATTACCCGCGCCTCGCCCATCTCGCCGCTATCCGCATGCAGCCAGGCCAGGACGAAAGGCCGGAGAGACGAGATTAACCCGAGCTCGGAATCCGCCATCGGCAACGCCTGGAGCATTCGTTCGACCTCGTCCGAGGCGCCAAGAGACCAGATGGCCAGGGCCATGAAGATTCTCCCAACGCTTTCCATGCGCCGGTGTCCACACTGTCTGGCGAGCTCCTGGCCCTTCTTTGCGTATTCCAGCATCATGAGAGGGTCGTCGCGTCGCTGCTCCCGACTTGCCATGACCAAATGGCAGAAGCTCCTCACGATCTCGCTCCGGTTCTCAGGGGCTCGCGCGATTGCATCGAGCTCCGCGTGCAACACATCCCCATCTGGAAAGCGCCCCGTCATGTCGAGAGTGAAGGTGCCCAAGGCCAGCGCGGCCACCATCGGGTATAATGCGTCCGGCGCAGCATTCGCCTGCTTGAGCTCACGCACAACGGCGAGGAGCTCCTCGGCCTTCCCCCCCGAGGCGGCCTCCGTGATCCGGGCTGCTGCTCCCTGGGTCCAGGGCGCACTCCCATGCGGGGCGGCCTGCATCAGCTCCTCGGCCTCGTGCTGCATGGAGGCCGCGACATCAGGCTGCCAGATGGCCAGCTCACACAACGCACCAAGCAGCCTGATGCGCAGCTCGTCCGGCAACTTCAGTGCGAGCCCCCGGCGCGCCAGCATGGCCGCTTCCAGCGCGCTACCGCCCCAGCTCGCCTGCTGCGTCACCCGCAGATAATGCCTTCCCGCAGCCGGCCCATTTCCGCCCTTCTCGAAATGTTCGGCGAGCGCCCGCGCGTCCTGCTCGCCCCGCGCCCCGAGCCACTCGCCCGCGAGCCGATGGCCGAGCGTCCGGTCGTTTTCGGTCAGCATCGCGTAAGCACCTTCGCGCAGGAGCGCATGCCGGAATGCGAGCTCCTCCTCCAGCACGAACCCATTGCCGTCGGCGCGCGCGGAGGAGCTCGCCCCCGCGGGCCGACGGCGGCACGTGGCGGGGCTGCGCTACCCTCTCCGCATGAGCGCACCGCCGCTTCCTCGCCTGCGCGCCGTGGACCTGAACCTGCTGACCGTGCTCGACGTCATGATCCTCGAGCGCAACGTGACGCGCGCAGCCGAGCGCCTCGGCATGACCCAGCCAGCCGTGAGCAGCGCGCTGGCCCGGCTGCGGCTCCTGCTCGACGACGATCTCTTCGTGCGTTGCGGCAAGGAGATGGCTCCGACGCCGCGCGCGCTCTCGCTCGCCGGCCCGATCCGGAAGGCGCTCGACCTGATCCAGGCCTCGCTCGCTCAGCCTGATGCCTTCGACTACACGGCGAGCCACACCTTCAAGCTGGGGATCGGCGACCTCGGAGAGGCCGTTCTCTTGCCCCGGTTTCTGCGGTGGCTCGAGCAGCTCGGCGCTCACGTCCGGATCGATATCTGCCGCGAGCCTGGGGCCTTGCTGCAGAATGAAATGCGGCTCGGCAAGGTCGAGCTCGTCCTGGATCATGTCGTCATCCCGGGCGAGGGGTTCCGGCGAGAGCGCGTGCTCGACATCGAGCTCGTCCCGCTGGTGCGCCAGGATCATCCGACCGTGGGGCCCTCTTTGACCGTCGACGAGTACATGGCGCTCGAGCACGTCATCCTCGAGCCGCGCGAGGGCCAGACCGACCTGGCAGAGCATACCCAGGCCGTCGTGGGGCTATCGCGGCGCGTGCAGGTGCAGGTCCCCCATTATCTATCGATGCCGTTCATCGTCTCGCAGTCGAACCTCGTCTGCACGCTGCCGCTCCCCCTGGCACGGCTGTTCGAGCAGCACTTCCCCGTCCGGGTGGTGAGCTGTCCCCTGCCCATCCACCCGATCCCGCTGTTCATCATGTGGCACGTATCTCAGGACGCCGACCCGGCCCATCAGTGGCTCCGGCGATCGCTCATCGATCTCTGCAGCCGCGTCTGACCTGTCCTCGGCGGGCGGGCTGGTTCAGGAGGAGGCGCGCGACCCCGGATTCAGCGGAATATTCGCGCTGGTTATCTGACTCATACCGTTTCTTGATTGGGCTTTCCGTGGGTCGCCGCCCATGAAATCCGCGGGCTCAGGGCTGCACCAGCAAGGGGCGGCCCAGCGAAGAGCGACCCGAGCTCGCGGCCAGGTGCCGCGGACCTGGGTGGCCATCCACAGAAAGAGAACACACCATGTTCGGATTTTCATCTGTCCGCCGAAAGCGCGGCCGAGGCGGAACGCTTCATGTCCTGGGCAGCGAGCGCGCGGCGACCATCGAGCCCGGAGAGACGCTGCTCAGCGCAGCCGCGCGCGCGAATATCCCGATCCCCCGGATGTGCAACGTGGGCGAGTGCGGTACTTGCAAGTGCCGGCTCACCAAGGGGCATGTCCGCCTCAAAAAGGATATCTCTCGCCACGTCACGCCCGAGGAGCTCTCCGCCGGCTTCGTCCTCGCCTGCCAGAGCCTGGCCGAGTCGGAGGACGTGGAGGTCGAGGTCCCGGGCATCGGCCGCGAGCACTCGACGGGGCCTGCGCCGGTGCAGCCGGTGCAGACGGACGCGAGCATCACGCGCGTGACGCCGCTCGCGCCCGGCATCCTCGCGATCGAGGTCGGCCTCGCCGCGGAGATCCGCTACGTGGCCGGGCAGTATGCACAGCTCACATTGCCCGGCGTCCCAGGGCTTGGCGAGCCGCGCTGCTACTCGTTCGCCCAGGCACCGGCTCGGGCCTCGCCGCGAAGGGCGCTCTTTCATATCCGCCACGTCCCCGGCGGCGCCTTCACCGACTGGCTCTTCGCCGCCGATCGCACGGGCTCGCGCCTCGGCTTCTCGGGGCCACACGGCGGCTTCCGCTACCACGAGGCCGGGCGGTCGCTCCTGTGTGTGGCAGGAGGCACTGGCCTCTCGCCGATCAGCGCGATCCTCGAGCAAGGGATCTCGGACGGGCTTGCTCGCGACGTGACGCTGGTCGTCGGCGCGCGCACCCGGCAGGACCTCTACGCGCTCGACGCCATCGCCTCGATCGAGGCGCGATGGCGAGGGCGGTTCGCCTTCGTGCCCGTGCTCTCGCGAGAGCCCGAAGGCTCGAGCTGGACAGGGCGGAAGGGGCACGTCACGGACTACCTCCGTGAGGTCGCCGTGGCCCACGCCGATCGCGCGGCCTACCTGTGCGGGCCGCCCGGGATGATCGACGGTGCGCTCGACGTGCTGCGCGGCACGATCCCGCCGGACCACTTGCATTGCGACAAGTTCCTGGACCGTGGCTCGATCGCCCTCGCCACCTCGGCGGGGGCACGAGCCCGGACGCGACGCGCGGAAGGAGAGGCATCATGCTCGGAAATGCTCTGATCGCCCTCGCTCTCATCGCGATCTTCGCCGCCTTGGAGATCGCGTTCGGCCTGTACCGGCGCCCCGGCGTGCTCACCATGCGGGAGCTGGGCGCGAGCCTCGTGAGTCTCGGTAACTTCCTGCTGGTACGCGGCGCCTCCTTCGCCGCGTTGCTCTGGGCGTTCAAGGCGCTCTGGCCGCGCTCCGAGGGGGCGCTCGCGGGCGTGAGCTTCTGGCTCGCCTTCCCGATCTACGTGCTCGTCGACGAGTACGCGGTATACTGGTTCCACCGCAAGAGCCATGAATGGCCGTGGCTGTGGCGTATCCACAAACCGCACCACGTCCCGCGCAACATGAATATCGGCGTCGGTTACCGGCAAAACTGGCTGTGGCATGTGCTGGTGCCGGGCGCGTGGTTGGGCCCGGCCGTCATCTGGCTCGGCCAGCCTGGTGCCTACGCGGCTGGATTGGCCTTCAGGACTCTGATGGTGTTGATGGAGCACTGCGATCTCCGCTGGGATCTGCCGCTTCAGCGCAACCGCTTCACACGTCCTTTCATGTGGGTGATCGAGCGCGTCATCTCGCTGCCCGACACCCACCATGTCCACCACGGCATCGGCCGCTACGGCAATGCCATGAAGAACTATGGCGTCGCCCTCATCTGCTTCGATGTGATCCATGGCACGCTCATGATCCCGCACGCTCGGCAGGAGGGCTTCGGGCTGCCCGACGACGCACCGGCCGAGCCCTGGGCTGAGCAGCTCTTCTGGCCGTTCGTGCGCTCGACGAGCTCGACGAAGGAGGTGGCGGCTCATCGCCCGTCGATCGAGCCCACGCCGCCGGCGGCCGCGCTCGCCGCGGCAAAGGCGGTGATTTACACCGCCGATGGCCGCGCTGTCGTGGTGAGCTGAGCCGTGTTGCCAAGCGCCGTTGTTGATGCCGATGGTGCGCTCGGGCGCTACCCGACTCCGACAAAGCGAGCGGCGTCGTGCTCGTCGCGATCGAACAGTTTCGGATTGGCCACGGCGCAGCTTGTGGACGGCCCCGTCGATCCGGCCGACTGGTTCGCTCAGCTCGGGAGACGATAAAGGGCTTTATTGGAGCACGCCGAAACGCGTCTTCAAGCCTTCGAGGCCCCTGGAGATGATGGTATTGACCATTGCGCCTATGAACGGGGTACCCGCGCCCTTGAGCCGATAGCTCACCCGCCACTCCACCGTGCAACCCGCGCCCTTGTCCCTGACCTGGATGACCCCCGTGTAATCCGAGGCTGGCAACCCGCTCACCATCGTGTACCGCATGAGCCGCCGGGCGTCGTCGAGCTCCTCTAGCCGTTCGACGACTTCAGATCCGTCCGTCATGAAGCTCTTCCGCAGCTGGCCGACCCCTCTCCCGACCGTCTCCAACCGCACGACCATCGGGTGCCAGTCCATCAGCCCGTCGAAACGCCCGATCACCTTCCAGACTTCCTTGCTGCCGGCGGCCAGGTTGACTGCGCGGGAGATCTCGATCGGCGTCACGTTGGGCGGCTGCACGTAGGGGAACGTCTTTCCCCCCGGCTGCGTGGCGCCCTTGGCCCCGCCGTGGAGCATCGGCCCTCTGCCACGGTTGACCTCGTACGAGATGAAGATGTTCATGATATTGGCGTCGAGGGTCCTGCCCCCGCCCGTGGCGTACTTCTTCCCCTCGAGCGTGCTGTGCTCGATCTCTCGATGGCTGTCGTCGGTGGTCGGCTTGGTCACATCAATCAGGAGGAAATCGTCCAGGAGCACGTTCACCAGGGCCCTGCGCCCGGCCTCTGTCCAATCGACCTTGCCGTCCCGCCTGTCCCAGAGATCGAGGGAGAGGAGCAGGCGATCTCTGTAGAGCGGCAGGCGCTTCGGGTCGACCGCGAACGGATCCTCCTGATTCCACAGGTCCCGCAGGTCGATCTCGCCATCGACGAACATGTGGAGGTTGGTCACCTCGGGCCGTCCGACCCGGTCGATCCGCGGGACGTCGCTCGTGAACCCCCCCCCTGCGGCGCCGGGCGTTGTCTCTGCGATGACCCCGAACAGCGACCCCTTGCGCGGCTCGAGCACCTTGGTCGTGTCGAGCTCGATGACGATGCTCAGGACGTTGTTGTCCTGGAGGGCGTTGGGGATGGCCTTCGGTATCGCGTTGCGGGGCGGGTGCCCCCAGCCGGAAAAGAAGGGGTCCGACCGCAGCCCGGCGAAGATACGGAAGGCGCCATCGGGCGTGGCAGCGCCTCGCGCGTCGCCGACGACCAGCGGCAAGGTCCTCCCGCCAGGCAACGTGCACGCCCCCCTTTGGCGCGGTTTGCCGCCGCTCGTTGAGGCTTCGAGCGGTTCGAACTTGCAGGTGAACTTCAGCTCCTCCTTGGCGGCCTGAAAGCGGGCTTGGTTCCCCGATCCGGCGACATGGACGCGGCGCATCGCGATGATGTAGTTCACGGCGTCGGAGAAGAACGCGGAGTCGCCCGCGAACGGGAACACGTTGGCGATGAGCACCGTGTGGTCGGTCCGCTCCGGGCTCTGAAAAGCGTACAGATCATTCAGGTCCGCCGCCGGATCGCCCATGGAGCGCGGCCCGTCGATGTGATCCGACGCGACGGCCGGAAGACCGCCGAGGGGCCCGAGGACAATGATCCCGAGCAGGAGAGGGAGGAGCGGCATGACCGTTTTCCCCCGGCGGCGGGCGACCGCTTCACTCGATGTGGGCCTACGACACATGGGGGTTCTTCTCCGCCGGTAACGCGTCCACGGGACCGCCGTACAGGGTGACGCGGCCGGCCTCGGACGGGATGGATTTCATGCACTCGACGAGCACCCAGCGCTCGAGCCTCTCGGTGTCGGCGGCTGTGGCCTGCGAGGCGTCGTCCAACCGTGTCATGGAGTTCTCCTCGGACAAGTCGTGTCTTCACTCGGCGCCGCGGTCGGGTGCCCGGTTCTTGCGCGCGAGAGGGTAGACACCTGAAAGGCCTTCGTGTGCCCCAGGCGCGCCCGGGCCTCGGCGAGCAGATCGGCGGCGAATCGTCGTTCACCGACGCGGACGGCGGCCTCGTGGGCCAACTCGAAGGCGCGGAGCGTCGGCCGGTTGGCCAGGTTGCGGCGAGCCAGCGACAGCGCCTTGAGCGCGTCATTGCCGTCACCGAGGTAGAATTCGGCGGCGTGATCGGCGAAGGCGAGCTCGTGCCGCGCGAGGAGCCGATCGTAGGAGGCCCTGGCCCCGAGCAACTGTTCCTGCGCTTCCTGAGCGCGGCCCTGCTCCTTCAGGACCTGGGCAAGGCGCCACCTGGACTCCGGGTCGCCGCGGCGTGCCCCGAGCGTGAGGAGGGCCTCCGCCTTGGCGAGAGCGCCGCGCCTGGCGTAGAGCTCGGCGAGGTGGACGCGCGCCGGAACGTAAGTTGGCAAGTACGCCAGCGCCATTTCGTAATAGCGCCGAGCTCTCTCGGGCTGCGGCGCGGGCATGCGCTCGCCCCAGAGCACCCCGCGCTGGAAGCAGACCCACGCCGGCGGAAACGGGGAGACATCGCGGTACTGGGCGAGCGCCCGTGCATACACACGGTCCGCCTCCTCGTACTCGCCGAGGTCCACGAGCAAGGCCGCAAGGGGGAGGAGCTCGTCGATGCCGGAGAGGGTCTGCGCCCTTCTGCGACGCACAGCCAATATCTCCGCCAAACGCTTGCCGGTCGCTTGCTGGATCGAGAGCCGCACCGGCTCGGTCATGGCCGCCAGGACGCCGCGGCGCCCGGCTTGGCGGAGGTCGGCTTCGGCCTCCTCGAATCGATGCAAGTACGCCGCGATCCTCGCCGATAGCAGGTAGGTCTCGCCGGCTTCGGGCTCATGGCGACGGAGCTCTGCGGCAAGGTGATCGAGGCGATCCGGTGACTCCATGTCGCCCAGGAACTGCGCCTTCAACTGCTCGATTTGGACGATGCGATCCGGCGCGCCGTTCTTTCGGGCGAATCGGAGATAGTCGCTCCAGGCCGCGCGGAGCGAGCTCTCCAGATTGGAGACGGCGATGTCTCCGGACGTGGTCTGGAGGGTCGAAGCGCGTACGCCCGGCGCGATCCCGATCCCCAAGAAGAGCAACCCAAAAAAAAGCCCGATTGGCTTGATCGCGTGGGCTGGCATCGTCTGCCTCCTCGTGCACGTCCCGACGGCGATCGCGGCCGTGCCACCTTGTGAGCTCATCCATCCGCGAACATCCGCAAAACGCGCACCAGCATCACTGGTACGGCGGCGCACATCACATCCTGCGGGACCGACCGTCTCGTTCCATCGTCGGGTGAAAGCGCAGCTCATGTCTGGAGATCAGCGAGCCATCGCAGGGCTCGCAGCCCCGGCATGAATGCGTACTCACCGCCCCTTGTCACGACGAACCGCGGCAATCCGTGGAGGCGCCGCGGGATCGGCCGCCGTGGAATTGTGAAGTCACCGTCCCCCTCATTCGATCCGGCGATGGGGTCCTTGGCGTTGCCCGCCCCGATGAAAGCGCCGCTGTTGACCCACTCCGTTTGCACGAATTCGAACTGCCGCCCCGGGTGCGCTCCAACGAAGGCAAATATGAACCCCCGGTCGACACCATCGTCCTCCAGAACCCCTTCCGCGAGCGGAGGACCATAGACCGTTCCACGCCGGATCATCCGGTGCAGGCCGACTATACCCGCCACACTCGAGTCTCGTGGGTTCACTCGGCGAATGTGTGATTCGAGAGGAGTCTTGAAGCCTGTCGGGTCGTCTCCATAGAGGAATGCGTTGTTGCGTAGCGGGTCGCCTCCCAGCTCGGGATCGTCGCTGGATGGGCTGAGCGCCAGGGGCGCACCGCTCCGCCAGCGCCCCATCATCTTTGCCGCTAGAAGCTCCTCGTCGTCCGGTCCGAGAGAGTTCTCCTTCACGTATCGGCGGAACAGCGCCACGCGTTGGTACAGCTTACGAAAAGCCACGTAGGTCCCGTTGCGGCCTAGTGCCTCGGGCTGGGGCGTCAGGGTGCCGCCCAGCTCGTCCGGGTAGCCCAGGACGAATTCACCTGCCTTGTAAGGACGCTGCGCCGGGTTGGTTCCCGGAATGCCGCTGCCCTCGATCGCGGGATGGCTCATGCCGTCCCGGAACCCGAAGTGTTCCCTTGGACCGGGCAGCGCATAGCAATCCTGGCGCCAGATCAACGCAACTCCCGGCAACGCCTGGATCGCTTCTCGAGCGCGCTCGAGCGCCGCCTCCAGGCCGTGCGCGTCCGGCGACAGCGCAGTGATCACGACGTGGACGTCTGGAGTTCCGAGCGGCGCTTCCCAGTGCTCAGGGCTGCTATCGCCGGTGTCTCCCAGGTGGCGCGCGCGCGCGGCCATCCCCTGCTGGAACTCCCACGCGAAGCTATCGAGCGACTCCTGCGGCACGCCGAGCGCCTGGAGGCCCTGGAAGGTGAGCGAGGCGCTCACCCAAGTATCGGCCGCCGGACTCTCGCGGTGGGCGGCCGAGGCCACCACATTGCTGAGCCGCCTCATCAACTCCCGCCCTGCCTTGCGGTCGTCGATGCGGAGCAAGAGGTACGTCGCCACGTACGGCGCAGGCCGTGGGCGCAAGACCCCGCTCTGTATGTCATCCAGTTCGAGCAGGCCGCCGACTGACTCGGGCATCGATCTCCTCCATCGCAATTGGTTCTACTTTACCGCGATGTTTCTCCAGAACGTCTCCAGGTTAATCGCGACAGGAACGGGAAATCTGCTCCCTGTCTCGCAACCAGAGAATGAGCTCACTGCATTTGGTCGAGCATCGTGGAAAGGGCGCACTTGACTTTGAGCGCCTTGACCACCTCCACCCCGGTGGCGTCCGGATACTCCGCGTATTCCATGAACGGCTCAGCTGCGTGCTCACGTGCGAACTTGGCGAACGAGGCAGGATTTTCCTTCCAGTCCAACGGAAAGCCTTCGAGCTGCTCGAAGATCGTGTTGAGGCCTGCCTGCTTGAAGAGCAGCACCGCGTCCTCTACATACTTGTCGAAGTCCGTGTCGAAGAAGCCGATATAAAGGAACCACGTGGTGTCACCTTCCTTGTAGGTGGCCCAGCGCAGATAATGGAGCGCAAGCGGAGCGAGCGCCATGGGTTGATCCTTAATCAGCTTTTCGACGGTCTTACCGTATGCGCGGACCACATCCTCCCGTCCTGGTATGACCTTGGCGATGATCGTGAACCCGCGTGACCTGGGGAGCACCGTACCGAATCGCCCTGCCTCTATCTCTTCGTCCGCTCTTGGCAGCGCTTCTGCAAGCGGTCGAATATCGGCGCAATTCCGTGCCTGGCTCATATCATCTCGCTTTCGTGACCGGTGGCTGTTTTCGTACTGGAACGCTTTCCCAAGGTGTGCATCATTCTCTGTTCGGCTATCCGCAGCGGCCGAACGGCTGGTTCGGGAGGCATCTCATGGCATACAGCCCCATGCATCGGGCGTCCTCTGAAGGATCTGCAGCTCACGGACGAGAAGCGCAAGAGCACGCGGTCCTCTCGTCTCGACCTGGGGTGCGCCTCGCGGAGGGTAGTGTCCGACCACCTTGACGAAGGTATCCGGGAACCTCCGGTACTCGAAGATCACGGACCGCCCACCCGAGGCTGCAGCAGACGGGGGCAGGTCGCGCCCTGCTCCGCCAGCGGGTGGCTGTGGAGCATGCGCTCGCCCACATCGCGGCACGGAAGGGCCATACTGCGCGCCACATCGGCACCAGGAGAAATCTGTTCGACCTCCGGCGCGCAGCAGCGACCCAGAATCTCGAAGCGGCCCAGCGCCTGATGCAGCAGGCCGCGTAACCCATTGGATTCAGACGATTTTCAATATGTTTGTCGCTCTAGCGCTCTGACGACCCGATGACGTCGTGCACCGAACCCGTTCGTCTGTGAAGAGCGCCCACAGCCGAGGGCGCTCGCGCCTGTCGAGGGTCCGCCTTCACGCCAAACGCGGCAATGGTGAACACCGACATGATGGCACCGAAGATATCGAGCCTCATGAAGACCGCGATTCCAACATGCAATCCGACCGTGGCTGCTACCCAGAGTCGCCGGGTCCGACGTGGCCAGATGAAGAACGGGTACCCGATCTCCACGAGCAGCACCATCCACCCCGCGGCCACGGCGATCCAGGCGTGGTGAGCGAGCCACGAAAAATCGAACCGCCGGTACTCGGGCAGCATGAGCGATCGCCAGATCGCGTCGCCGTCCCACCACGCTGAACCCAATGCCTTTTCCACACCGCTCGAAAGGTAGACGAGACAAAGGTGCAGCTGTACCACCCGCAGCGCGAGACGCGCAGTCACGCTCGGCTCAGGCGGCGCTCGTCCGAAGACACGATCGAGCGACAGCGCAGCGCCAGAAGGCATGAAGATGAGGTAGAACAGGAAGATGTTCGCGAACTGATCTGCTCCGTAGTTCGTCCTCTCCGCGGTCATCATCAACGTGAAATGCACGAACCAAGCGCACGCCGCGGAGAACCTCGTCCTCCAGCCGAGCAGGAGGCCAGCCAGCGACAGCACGTAGAGAGCACCCACTCCAGCGATCACCGAGCTCTCACCGACCCCGAAGCGCGAAAATGCATTCACGAGGTGGCCGATCCGGGGGAAACCGATCGCGCCAGACCCGTCGAGGAGCTGTCCCTGAACGATGCCCGAACGCGAGTACAGCTCGGAAGCGATGGGCGCGATCAGCGCCGCCTGGATCAAGAGGACCGACGCGAGGCCTATCCGGAGCGCTGCCAGGGGCCGCGCCGACGCGGGTGCGAGCGCGAATCGCCCCATCGAGCCCCACAGGCGCGCAGCTGCCTCTCGAGCATTCGGCAGGCGCAGGGTATAGGTCCGCTGCCTCATGGCGTCGCCTCTTTGTTGATCTCGCCGGTAGCGAGCTGCGCCTTCAGGTTGAACTTGGCCTGATATTCGACATACCACTTCGGCTGCTTGCCCGCGCGATGCTCCGCCATCGAGGGCAGGTCGTAGCTCTCGAGCCGGACAACAACGCTGTCCGCCTCTGGGTGCTTGGCGAACACCTTCGCTGCCCAGGACGCAACCAGGGAGCGCCTCACGGTCGCGTCCTGCTCATCCCAGTACATACCGATGATATTTTTGACGCGGATGTCCGCTTCGCGGCTCGCTCCTGTCTCCAGCACCTCGGTCGTCAGCGTTCCCGCGCGATCCCTGACCTGGAAGGTGGCCCAGGGCAGGGGCCCGACGCTCGGAGCAAAGAAGGAATACGCGCTGCTGGCCCCGGAGAGCGCGCCATAATAGCCCACGGCACGCTCCACCCATCCTCCGTACGGCAAGCGCACATGCAGCACACCCAGCACGATCACCAGCCCGAGGTGGATCGCGGCAGCGGGAAGCACGAAGAGCACGCGCTTTCCTATGTCTCCTGTCTCGTCCATGGAGCTCACCCCCGTGGAGCCGTATTGCGCACGGCGTGCCACCCGCTTTCGCCACCCACGTTTCCAATGCGTTGCCACCGGGCTGCAGAGCAGGCCGCGGTCGGACGGCGACGCTTGACGCGCGATGTCTCAGCGCAATCGCCCGTGATGGTCGGCTCCGCGCTCGGCAAAGCGGACCCGGTATTCCGTGATGACCGCGCCCAACTCCGTGGCCATCACGGTAGAGCCCATACCTGTCCTAGCGCCGATAGGGCCGGTAGTAGCCGACAGCCGGCCGGTAGTAGCCGGCAGCCGGCCGGTAGTAGCCGACAGCCGGCCGGTAGTAGCCGACAGCCGGCCGGTAGTAGCCGACAGCCGGCCGGATGGCGTAACGCTCGTTGTCAAGCGGTGGTGGCGTTGCTGTCTCCTCAACGAGGTTCAGGTTGTCGATCGGCACCGTATTCGCCGCGGAAGCAAGCGCAGAGATCGCGCACACTCCTGCGCTGACGGCGATGAGGCCAAGAATTCTCACGTGGTTCATTTGTCGGCTCCTTCCCTCTTCGGTTGCGCCCGTGGGCGCGACGTTGCGCCCGTGCGCACGACGTTGCGCCCATGACGATGCAGGAGACGGGCCGAGTTCGACCGGTGCGGCAGGTGGCAGACTGCTGATCGCAGCGCACAAATCATTCCTGAGTTGTGGGTTGGCCAGGTGAAGGTGTGCAATACGTGAGCGGTGTGCTGTGACACTGCGGCACCAGCGGCATTACAGCCATTCATGGCAGTCAAGGACCTACCCCCGGCAGGGAGCATCCAGGATCTTGGGAGACCATGTTCAGGAACATGCGGAGATCCCGGCGAGGCGGCTTGAAACTAACGTGTGACGCCGCAGCGGCTACCGGCCGGGTTTCCGGCCGTCCGGGTGATATCGGCCGTGGCGCTCGCTTCCCTCGGGGGTTGAGGCGGCTCCGGGAGGGGAGATTCCCACGCCTGCGGTGAACCTCCCGACGATCGGGGATGGCGCGCTGCTCGCAGCGTCGAGGCGCCGAGGCCCAGCCGCGGCGTCTCGGCGCCGCGCGGCCGCGCAGGGCCTCCGGGCGCGTGAAGTCGGAAGGGATCCTCATGGATGGAAGAACCCGACGACCGAGCGTGACCTCGGCGACGGCCTGTCCGACGTGGGCGCGCTGCTCGGGATCGTGCGGGAGGAGCGGCGCTCGACGCGGGGGTGTACAGCGGGAGACCGGCGATCGTGGAGGGGTGACGGTCGCGCGGACCCGGGGCAACAGGATCGAGCCGAGCGGGCGGGCGTGCAACATGCGTACACCCGCGGTGGCATGGCTCGTGAGGCTCGGCCGCTCGGGCTGTGTCCCACCTCTGCAATGAACGGGAAGCGAAAGAGAGAATGGTTTGATTGGATGCCCCTCGCGGTGCTGTTACCGATCGGCCTCGTCCTGATCTTGAGCTTCCATGAGATCCGAGCCATCCATCGCAAGAACGTCGCGTCGGCCCTGCAGGCGGTGCTCTCGACGACCCGTGAAGGGCTCTTGACGTGGGCGCGGCAGGCGAAGGCCACCACGGCGTTCTGGGCGAGCAAGCCGAGCGTACGGCGAGCGGTCGCCGCACAGCTTGAGCAACGCCGCGAGAGAAGGTCGCTCCACGACAGCCCGCACGTCCAGGAGCTGCGGCTCGAGCTGGATAACGTCGTCCAGCCGAACGGATGTCTCGGCTTCGACGTCCTCGCGATGGATGGTACCCACATTGCATCCGATCGCGACGATTTCCTCGGTACCACCATCCTGAGCGCACACGATCCAGACACCATCGCCGCGGCGATGCGCGGATCCATGGTCATCGGCACGCCCTTTCCCCTGTGGTCTCCCGTCCCTGGCAAGATCGTCCCCATGCTCCTCGTCGCGGCGCCGGTGCGCGCTATGGCCGAGGGAGGGGAGATCATCGCGGCGCTCGTCTTCCGCATCGATCCTGGGAGGGAGTTCGCGGAGATCGCTCAGCAGGGGCAGATCGGACCAGGAGGGGAGACCTACGCTTTCGACAAACGCGGTCGCATCGTCACGGAGCTCAGGTTTGCTCAGAGCTTGCGCGACCTGGGCCTCCTGGCGGCCGGCGCGCGATCGAGCCTCAACGTGGAGGTGCGCGATCCCGGGGGCGACACGCCCGAGCGCTTCCGGCGCTCCTTGCCTCGAGGGGAGCAGCCGCTCACGCGTATGGCGGCCAGCGCCATCGCGAAGAACGCCGGCGTAGATGTCGACGGCTACCGCGATTACCGCGGCGTGGAGGTCGTCGGCTCATGGCTGTGGGATCCGGAGCTCGACCTCGGCCTCGCAACCGAGGTCGACAAGGTCCATGCCTACGGGCTGTATGATGCGACGCGACGCGTGGTCCTCGTTGCCTGTGCCGTGATGCTGCTCACCACCCTCACGATGACGACCCTCTTGCATCGGCGCGCGTCCGACCTGGCGGGCGGCGTGGCACGCGAGCAGCATCTGCGCAGGGAGCTCGAGGAACGTGTCCGTCAGCTCGACCGCGCGGAGGCGGAGCTCAAGGATGCCGTCCGGCTTCGTGAGGAGTTCCTGCGGTTCGCCTCTCACGAGCTGCGTACCCCGCTGACGAGCCTTCGGCTGCTGTACGAGCACATGCTGCGACCGCGATCTCCATCTCTCGTGCAGAAATTGGGCTCGAGGGAGCTCGAGCGCTTCCTGAAGGTATCTTCGCGTGAGCTCGCCCGGATCACGCAGGTCATCGACAATATGTTCGTCATCGCGAGCTTCGCGACCGGTCCGCCGGCGCTGACCCTGAAGGTCGCAGAGCTCAACGAGCTCGTGCGCAGGACCGCTCGGCAGGCCGCGGAGCAGCTCGAAGCCGACGGATGTTCCCTGGAGCTCCGGCTTGACCAGCCTGTATTCGGCTACTGGGACGAGGCGCGCGTCGGGCAGATCATCACGAACCTGCTGTCCAACGCGTCGCGGCACGGGGCTGGACAGCCCATCACGCTGTCGGTCGGCCTCCACGCCAGCTTCGCGGTGATCTCTGTGCACGACCGCGGCGTCGGGATCACGCCGGAGCAGCGGGAGAGGCTCTTCGAGCCATTCCGATGGAAACCGGACGCGCACGGCGGCCTCGGCCTCGGGCTTCACGTCTGCAAGCTGATCGTCGCGGCGCACGGCGGCGAGATCCTGGTCGAGAGCGAGACCGGCAAGGGCACGACCGTGTCCGTCCGGCTGCCGCTGCCTCCCGAGATCGAAAGAGATGACGCCGCGCCAGCGCCGGCGTTCAACGAGAGGACGATGACGTAGGCGACGGCGAAGCGCCTCCCGGGCGCTCGCGGCGCGCATGTCTCGCACACGTCGAGCGGCAGGTCGACCTCGATAGCTCGGCGGCAAACCGCTGGAGCGCTCTGCGCACGCACGGCTCCGCATCGGGCACGAGCTCGGCTGCGCGGCGAAGATGCCGGATGATCTGGAACCTGACCTGTTGCGCTTTGCTCGCCGGCGTGATCGGTCAGCAGGGCGGGTCGCCGACGATCCCGGCGCGCTCCATCTTGCGCACTGCAGGCCAGTAATCCTGGACGGCGCAGCGCTGGGTGCAGCGGTTGTCCCAGATGGCGACGCTGTTCTTCTACCGCCGTTTCAGAGCGAGAGCTCGGCGCGGGTGCAGATGGATCTGGGCGGCATCGTGTTGTGTTCTCGATCGATACCGCGACACGGCCGCGTCCACTCCTGATTGCGAGCTGCTCAGGACAGGGATTTCGAGGTGGCGGACCAGCTCGGCTGCGGGGGCCATCGACGCCTGAGCCAGGAGCACGAGATCGCCCGGGAGCGCTGTCGCTTCGATGGTCTTGGCGATCTCGCCAGCATAGCCGGGATAGTCACCCGTCTCGAAGAGCCGCCATGCTCGCCCGCACAGGACTTCGGCGACATCGATCGAGCGCCTCGCGTCAGAGGCTATCTGGCGCAGCAACGCCACGGTGGGCTCGAATGTGCTCCGGAGCGCGGCCAGCACGAGGATCCGGCGGCCACTCGCGACGGCTTGCTCTGCCATGGGGCGATCGATCCGCATCACGACACAGTCCGAGACGGGGACCGCCTCCGCGACGCCGCCGAGGGTCGAGCAGGTGCACACGACGACCTTCGCGCCGTCGCTCGCGAGCGCCTGAACGACCGTGGCAGTCGCCGAACGGATGCCGTCCGTGATCGCGCCGGCCTCCAGCGCGTCCGCGAGGAGGCTCTCCTGGACCTCGTGCCGCACCGGAATCGTGTCGTCCACGTTCCGAACGAGACGGCTGAAGGTCTCGACGTGGACGCCGGCAGTATGAAGAAATGCAATCATGTTTATCCCGCGCCGTCAGCGCTCTCTGACTTCCGAGATCGGCTTGAGCGTGACCGCACGACCATCACCTCGCCAGGGGACGCGCGCGGACTGGCCCCGAGGACAGCGGCGCGCTGACCCCGGTCGACTGCCCGGAGCGGCGGAGCGCGTAGGCGATGCCGCTCTGAAGGGTGCCCATGGTGACGATGGACTTCATCTCGATGTCCAGACTCACCATCGCCTGGGCAACCTCGGCGCGTATGCCGGTGAGCACGGCCTCCGTGCCGAGCAGCCGCAGCGCATTGGCGGTCCCCACGAGGGTCCCTGCAATGTGGGTATCGATGTGCTTCATCCCGGTGATGTCCAGGATCACGACGCTCGCCTGGTGACGCTGGGCGCCGTCGAGCGCGACCTCCAGCACCTGGCCCGCCCGCGCGGCGTCCATGGTGCCGATGAGCGGCATCACCATGATCCGGTCGGTGATCGGGATGAGCGGCGTGGAGAGCTCCGCCAGCATCGCCCGCTGCGCCTCGAACATCTGCCGTTGCAGCGCGGCCCGCTCCCGCTCCGCCTGCTCGCGCTGCGCGAGCTCGACCTTCAGGCGCTCGTTGCTCGCGCTGAGCTGCGTGTTGGAGCGCTGGAGCTCCTCGGTGCGCTGCGCGACCTCCGCCTCGAGCCGCCGGTTGGCGTGCTGGACCTGCTCCTTCACCCCCCGCATGCCCGAGAGGAGCAACGCGTTCTCGATGGAGATCGCGGCCTGGGACGACAGGAGGCCGAGCAGCTCCACGCGACTCGCGTTGAACGCCCTGCTCGCGGCGTTGTGCTCCAGGTAAAGGACGCCGCTCAGGCGGCCCTGATGGAGCAGCGGCAGGCACAGGACGGACCGCGTGCCCTGCGCCACGATGCAGGGATCGTCGGAGAACCGGGCATCGGCGCTGGCGTCGTCGAGGACCAGCGGCTCGCGGGTGCGAGCGACGAACAGCGCCACGTTGTGCGGCAGGTCGGTGCGCGTCTCGAGCGGCGCGCTCGGCCCGAGCGCGAGCGTCCCGGCCTCGACCCCGAAGGTCGCCTCGACGAAGAGCCGCCCGTCCCGCTCCAGGACCAGCGCTCCCCGCTGCGCACCGGAGTTCCCGAGCACGAGCATCACCAGGCGTTCGATCACCCGCTCGAGCTCCGTCTCGCCGGCGATGGCCTGCACGGCGCGCACGATCAGCGCAGCATCCCGCAGGTTGCCGACCGTCGTCCGGCCCAGGAGGGTCCCCGCGTGCGCCGCGCCCGATGTCGCCGAGGGGATGGAAGAGATCGGCACGCTGTCGCTCGAAGCAGGCAGCAGCGCGGCGTGATCGCGCGCGAGCGCGTCCGCCTTGGCCGTCGCTCCCCAGTGCCGGTAGCCGAGGTACGCGTCGACCATGTACGCGCGCGCCACCTTCGTCCTGCCCTCGTGGAGGTGCAGCTTCGCGCACAGCTCGTTCGCGAGCGCCTCGTCGTGAGGAAACTCGTTCTCCCGGGCCAGGGAGATCGCCCGTTCGTAAAGGCCCATGGCCTCGATCTGAGCGCCGGCGACGCGCGCCTCCTCGGCCTGGATGAGCAGCAGCAGGTGCTGGAAGTTCATGGGAGCGCTCGCGGCGAGGCCCGCGATCCGCTCCTTGTGGCGGGCGATGGTCCGCGCGCGACCCTCCGCCGCTTCGGGCGAGGCCGCGGCGGGCAGCGCGAGGAACGCCATGCAAGCGTAGAAATGCAGCTTCGTCGGTTGATACAGACCGAGCATGCCCGCGCCGTAGGCCTCGGCGTCCGCAGCGTTCGCCGCAGCCCTCTCGCAATCGCCGTACAGATAGGGAAGATGCAGCTTGAGCAACGCGTAAAAGAAGAGGCCCGCGATCAGGTTCCTCTCTTTGAGGCGCGCGACGAACTCGTCCTCGTCGAAATGGTCGTCGCTCAGGCTGTCGGGGGCCCGCGTCCGTCCCTGCAGGTTCGCGATCGCCTGCCTCATGAGCGTCATCACGGCTGTGCCGCTGACGTCCCCGGTTCGCCGTAACACGACGAGGCCTCGCTCGACCTCCTCGCGCAGCTCCTCGAGCGGATAGCCCGCTGTGAACATGTTGCTGACCACGCAGTTCCATACGTTGCTGAGATGGGCGAAGTCGCCTGATTCCAGCAGCTCTTGCCGCGCCTTCAGGAAGCGAGAAATCCCGTCGCGCACGTCGTGGAACAGGTGGGAGTACGTGGCGAAGATGTAGTTCACCCTGGCGGTCAGGGCGGCGTTCGAGAACCTGTCGCTCAAGGTGAGGGCGAGGCGGCCGAACGCATGGCCATCCGCGGGCCGCCCCTGCAAGACCGCGAGCAGGAATCCGTACGAGGTGTACGCGACGGCGGACACGTCCGAGTGGCCGTACCGCAGGGAGATGTTGACCTGCTTGAGGACGATCAGCGGGTAGAGCTCCGGCCTCAGGCAGAAGAGCGGCCCCATCATATCGCTGATGAGCTGCACCAACGCCCTTTGCTCCGGGTTGTCCATCACCGGCGCATCGATCAGGTCTTCTATGCGCCGGCCCGCCAGGTTCGCGTCCAGCGCTGCGAGCTCGGCCTCGACGCCCGCCTGCAGCGCCGCCTCGTTGCTCGGCAGCGTGAAGCCGAGCATGCTGGTGCCCTCGCCCCCCAGGCGCACCACGTCCGCGAAGTTCCCCAGCGTCACGTGGAGCAGAACGCGGAGGCTGTAGATCTGCGCCCGCTCCACGTTCGACCTCGCCCGGGGCATGAGGGACGTGAAGAGCTCCTCGGCCCGCTCGAGCGCGCCGCTCAGGTACACGCACTCCGCGTTCTCGCGGCTGAGCGTGAAGCAGAGCTCCTCGTGGCGCGCCGAGCGCGCGTCCCCGAGGAGCTCGAGCGCCGCGCTGAAGTAGCCTGCGGCCGCCTGATAGGCTGTCCTGAGCTTGGCCGCCCTGCCCGCCCGCAGGTTGAGCCGGGCCAGGGCCACCCGCCCGGCCTCGTCGGCGATGCCCCGCGCGCCCAGGTTCAGGTGGCGAACGATCTCGATCAAGCCTTCGTCTGGCGGTGTTTCGCCGGCCCGCGACCAGAGCAGCCGGCCGATCGTCAGGTGCAGCGCTTCCTTGCGCGAAGGCTCGACGAGCGAGTAGGCCGCGTGGCGCACCCGGTCGTGCAGGAACCGGTACGATGCCTTGATCTCGCAGGGGGCCGAGAGCTCCGTGTCCGCGCTCTCGTCGAAGAAGCGATAATCGCTGTCACGCGGCACGATCAGGCCTCCGCGCAGCGCGTCCCACAGGTCGGCGGCCGTCGCGGCGGGCGATTTCTCGTGGACGACCGCCAGCGTGGTGAGATCGAACGCGTGGCCCAGGCACGCGGCGAGCTTCAGAGCGCGCTGCGTCGCCGGCGGGAGCCGGTGCAGCCTGTCGAGCATGAGGTCGACAACGTTGTCGGCGGCGACCGCCTCCCGGACGCGCGCCACGTCCCATGCCCAGGCTTCCGAGGGCGCATCGAACCACAGCGCCCCCGCGTCGTGGAGCGCGCCGAGGAGCTGCCCCAGGAAGAACGGGTTGCCCTCGGTCTTCTCGAAGACCTGCGTCGCGAGCGGCGCGACCGAATGCGGTGGCGCGCTCAGCGTGTCGGCGACGATCTGTGTGACCGTGGGCATGTCGAGGGGCTTGAGCGTGAGCTCGGCGATCGCCACGCCCGCCTTGCGAAGCTCACCCAGCGTCGCGTGCAGCGGATGGGCGGCGTCCACCTCGTTGTCCCGATAGGCGCCGACGATCAGGAGATGGTTGCCCTCCACGTCCGTGAGGAGGCGCTCGAGGATCCTGAGCGACGCCGGATCGGCCCACTGCAGATCATCGAGGAAGAGGGTCAGCGGGTGCGTCGAGGCAGCGAAGACCCGCACGAAGCGCTGCACCAGCAGATCGAAGCGGTTCCTGGTCTCGGTCGGCCCGAGCTCCGGTACGTCCGGCTGAGGCCCGAGGACAAGCTCGAGCTCCGGGATCAGATCCATGAGGAGCTGCCCGTTCGCGCCGACCGCCGCGAGCAGCTTGCGTCTCCACGCCTCGACGGCCGCCGCCGACTCCGTCAGGACCTGCCGGATGAGCTCGCGGAAGGCCTGCGCCATCGACGCGAGCGCGACATCCCGGTTGATCGGATCGAACTTCCCTTTCGCGAAATACCCACCATGACGGGCGATGGGCTTGTGGATCTCGTTCACCAGCGCGGTCTTGCCGACACCGGAGTAGCCCGAGATGAGCACCAGCCCGGCCGCGCCCTGGCGAGCCCGATGAAAGGCGGACAGGAGCACATTCACTTCGTGATCCCGGCCATAGAGCCGCTGGGGAACACGCAGATCCAGCGGACGGTCGTGCTGGCCCAGCGGAAACGGATCGGCGCGGCCCGTCGCCTCCCACTGCCGGAGGCACTCCTCCAGGTCGAGCTTGATTCCTCGGGCGCTCTGGTATCGGTCCTCCGGCATCTTGGCCAGGAGCTTCACGATCACCTCCGACAGCGCGCGGGGCACCCGCGGCGCGCGCTCGTGCGGCGGCGTCGGCATGCGCGCCATGTGGCTGTGAATGAGCGCGGTGGGATCGTCCTCCTGGAACGGGAGGGCCCCTGTCAGCATCTCGTAAAGCGTGACGCCGAACGAGTAGAGATCGGCGCGCAGATCCACGCTCCGGTTCATGCGGCCAGTCTGCTCAGGGGCGATGTACGACAAGGTGCCCTCGAGCGCGTCCGGGGGGGCCGTCTCCGGTGTCTCCCTCGAGAGGCGCGCCGCGATGCCGAAGTCGACGAGCCGCGGGCTGTGCGTCTTCTCGTCGATCAGGATATTGTGCGGCTTGATGTCCTTGTGAATGATCCGGAGTCCGTGGAGCGCGTCGAGGGTGCCCGCGAGCGCGATGGCGATGCGGAGCGCCGTGCCCACGTCGAGCCTGCGCGCCTTCAGCACGGCGTGCAGCGAGGAGGGGCCGAGGTCCTCCATGATGAGCGCGAGGCCCCTGCCGCACTTCTCGATGGCGTGCGCCCTGACGACGCCGGGCACCTCGCCCGCGTCCCGCAGGATGGCGAACTCGCGCCGCAGCCGCGCGAGATCCCTGGCGGTCGGGAAGTCGGACCGAGGCATCTTGACCGCGACCGGCGCGCCGTCCTCGTTCCGGCGGCCGCGGTACAGCACGCTCTCGGATCCTTCGTACACCCGCTCGACCAGCGTATGATCTGACAGATCGATCATGGCAGAAAGGCCCCCATTCCGCGCCATCCATTCGAAGGAGCATGCTCCTTCCGCGCGTCAGCCCGAGAATCCCCCGTCTCGTCGTCGGACAGACGAGTCGTCGGTCAGCAGAATACCGACCAAGGCATAGAAGTCCAGCTTGACGGAGTCAAGCTGGCGCGGCCAGACGGCTCGCCATGTACCGCGCGGGCGACATGCCAAGAGCCTTGCGAAACATGGTCACGAAGCTGCTCGCGCTCTCGTAGCCGAGGTCCAGCGCCACGCTTTGCACGGTCGCGCCGCGGGAGAGCTTCTGGATGGCGAGGATGATGTGGAGCTGCTGGCGCCAGCGGCCGAAGCTCAAGCCCGTCTCCTCGACCAGGAGACGGTTCAAGGTGCGCTCGCCGACACCGATTCGCTGCGCCCACGTCTTCGTCGTCGCGCGGTTCGCCGGATCGGCGGTCATCGCATCCACCAGACGACGGAGCCGCGGATCGGTCGGCATCGGCAGGCGATGCTTCTCGATCGAGACCGTCGCGAGCTCGTCGAGGAGCACGCTCACCAGGCGCGCGTCCGGTCCGTCGAGATCGTAGAGCGCGGGGCGCGTCGCCAGGCGAAGCAAGAGCTCGCGGAAGAGCGGCGTCACCGACACCGCGCAGCAATCCGGCGGGAGGTTCGGCGCCGCGCCGGGCTCGACGAAGACGCAGTAGCCCTCGAGCGGCGCGCGCGCGCGGATCCGATGCGTCAGCGACGCGGGGATCCACAGCGCCGATTGCGGCGGCACGATCCAGAGGGCGCTCGACGCTTCGCAGATCAGCTCTCCGCGCACCAGGTACATGAGCTGCGATTCGCGGTGCGCGTGAGGCTCGCTCTCGAGCGCGCCGCTCGCCATGCTGAGCCCGATCGCGTTCGCCGGTCGCGCGACCGCGATCTTCCAGCGCCCGCGCGCATCGAGCACCACACGGCTCGCGAGCGACTCGAGCGACGCCACCGCGCCACGGGGCTCGTTCGCCACCTGGACGTCTCCGCGAATCGTCCAGCCCGTCGGATGCGCAATCCGTGTCGCCCTCGAACTCCGCCGCTTCGCTGCCATGGCCGTCTTGAAAAACATTTTGTCCTGATTGCGCAATGCGGTCAACAGCGCCGGTCGCTATGTTCTCCTCCATGCTCCCACCTTCCACCGCGCCTTTGGGCGTCGTCGAGTCCGCGTTCCATCGGCTCGTCTCGCGCCGCGCCAGGGTTCGCAAAGTCGAGCCCGTGGGCGATGCGTTCCGCCTCGTCACGCTCGTCGGAGAAGATCTCGAAGACCGCCGCTGGACTCCCGGCGACATGATCCAGATCGGCTTCGCTGGCCTGGCCGGGCGAGCGTACACGCCGCTCTCCTTCGATCTGCGAGCCGGCACCACCACGTTTCTCGGTTACGTCCACGGCCACGGCATCGCGTCGAGCTGGCTCGCGTCGGCGACGATCGGAGAGCAGCTCTTCCTCGTCGGCCCGCGTTCGGCGCTGGACCTCGGCGCCGTGAATCGGCCGATGATCTTCTTCGGCGACGAGACCTCGTTCGGCACCGCGGCCGCGATTCGAGCGACGCCGGAGGGAATGCGAGGGGTTGCGTTCTCGTTCGAGGTGGAATCCGAGGGAGCCTCGCGCATCGCGCTCGAGCGGATCGGCGTCACGAACGGTGTGACGCTCACCACGCGTGAGCCGCAGGATCGTCACCTCGATCGCATCGAGAGCGACCTCACGAGAGCGCTCGGCGCTGCGCCGCAGACGCGATGCGTCTTCACCGGGAAGGCTTCGTCGATCCAGCGCCTCTACAAGGCGGTACGGCGAGCAGGCGTCCCCGCGAAACAGGTCACCAACGTCGCCTACTGGGCGCCAGGACGGAAGGGATTCTCCGGTGTTCAACGCTAGCGGCAATGCCAGTGAGGAGGGCGAGCGAATGCTCCGAGAATGTGTGTCCTTGACCCGAGGCCGACCATGAAGTCCGATCCCTTCGCTGTCCTGCCCGACGGGCGGGTGCGCGCCGTGCTGCGGCGCCTCCACGACGAGGCCGACCGGCAGGTGCCGGGCGTCCTCTTCCACTTCCTGCCGCAGCTGCCGCGGATGCTCCTCGGCCGCCGCGTCGACGCCCCGGGCACGGAGCTCGACTTCGCCGACAAATACCTCGCGCTCGGGCGCGACCAGGGCGCCTTCTGCTACCTGACGGCGCGGGCGCTCCGCGCCAGGACGATCGTCGAGTTCGGCACGTCCTTTGGCGTCTCGACGCTGTGGCTGGCGGCGGCGGTGCGCGACAACGGCGGCGGCCGCGTCATCGGCACCGAGCTCCTGCCGGAGAAGGCGCGGCGCGCGCAGGCGAACCTGGAGGAGGCGGGGCTCGCGTCCTTCGCCGAGATCCGCGTGGGTGACGCGACGGAGACGCTGCGGGCGGACCTCGGCGAGGTGGACTTCATGCTCAACGATGGGTTTCCCCTGCGGGCCCTCGACGTGCTGAAGCTCGTCGCCCCGGCCCTGCGTCCGGGCGCTGTGGTGGTGACCGACAACGTCGGCGTCTTCAAGGCCGACTACCGCGACTACGTCGCCTACGTGCGCGATCCGCGCCACGGTTTCGCGTCGATGACGGTGCCCTTCCGCTCGGGCACCGAGTACTCGGTTCGGCAGCCGGCGCGCCCGGGCTGACCACCGCAGGCGAGGACGACGGGGCCTGGACACGGAGGGCCTGCAGGGGCCCTTCGCGCCGGGGAAACGGCGCCGCAGCCTACACCGAACGCGTGCTCTTCAGCACGCTGTGCCGCATACAAGGCGCCCGTCTGGGCACGTCACGCCGGGCGTGCCGTCGGCGCCGCAGCTCACGTTGCATTGCGCCGCCTCGACGCACGTCACGACACAGTCCGCGTCGCACTTGAGGTCGCAGGTACTCCCGCCCTCACAGCGGATCGAGGCGCCCGAGCCCAGGTTGAGCTTGCACACGGCCTGGTCCCGGCAGGCCGCTGTGGACCCGTCGCCGGCCTTCAGATCGCAGCTCGACGCCTGCGTGCACGTGATCACGCTCCCGTCTCCGCCGCTGCCCTTGCACTCGCTCGTGTCGATACACTCAAGCGTGAGCGCCTCCTCGCTGCTGCCGTGGCACTTGGCGTTCGCCGAACAGTCGAGCGAGCACGCCGTCGCACCGCAATCGGTCTTGCAATCGGCGCCCGCCACGCACTCACAGTCGGCCCCGCTGCACGCACATCCTGCGCCTGTACATGGCAGACCCTCTGTCTCGCCGCCGTCGCTACCGCATCCGGATGCCATGAGCATCGCGAGCGCCATCCACCAGATCTGCGTCTTCATCGTCGTCTCCTCCGAGCGTGGGGTGCTCGCAGGTTAAACGCAGACGGCGCGCGATGCAGCCCGACAACGGCCCGCCGTGTCCGCTCAAGAGGAGCGGCGGCCGTCGGGCGCCGCTGCTGACGCCGCGCGGACGCGAGATCCAGGGCGAGCCCGGCGGCTCGCCGGGTCCGCCAGGTCGAGCTCCGAGACATCGCCGGCGTCGGCGAATTCGAGAGCAAGACCCGGAGTGCGGCGATTTCGGCGCGGGGTAAGCTCGCCTCGTGACCCGCAAGAAGCGCCGGAAGGAGGCAGACGACATGTCGGGAAAGGCCCATGGGCTCGCCGTCGTGGTGGAGAGCGACCCTCGCTGGACAGCCGTGATCGCCCGCGACGCGAGCGCCGATGGCAAGTTCTTCTACTCGGTCAAGACGACGGGCGTGTACTGCCGTCCGTCGTGCGGCGCCCGCCCCGCGAGGCCCGAGAACGTCGGCTTTCACCCGACCGCGGCCGCCGCCGAGCGGGCGGGCTTCCGGCCGTGCCTGCGCTGCAAGCCGGACCAGCCGCCCCTGGCCGAGCGCCAGACGACCCTGGTGGCCGAGCTGTGCCGACTCATCGAGAGCAGCGACGAGGTGCCGAGCCTTGAGGAGCTGGCGCGCCACGCGGGACGGAGCGTCTTCCACACGCATCGTGTCTTCAAGGCCGTGACGGGGGTGACGCCGAAGGCGTACGCGGCGGCGCACCGCGCCCGGCGGGTGAGGGCCGAGCTCGGCAAGAATGGCACCGTGACCCAGGCGATCTACGCGGCCGGGTACGGCTCGGGCGGGCGCTTCTACGAGCAGTCGAACCAGGTGCTGGGCATGACGCCCACGAGGTACCGCGCCGGAGGGGCGCAGATGGAGATCCGGTTTGCGATCGGGGAGTGCTCTCTCGGCTCCATCCTGGTGGCCGCCACCGCGCAAGGCGTGTGCGCCATCCTGCTCGGCGACGATCCGGAGGCGCTGGCGCACGATCTCGAGCGCCGGTTCCCTCGGGCCGACCTGATCGGCGCCGATGCGGGGTTCGAGCAGCTCGTCGCGACGGTGGTGGGCCTCGTGGAGAGCCCGCGCGCCTCGGTCGAGCTGCCGCTCGACGTCCGCGGCACGGCGTTCCAGCAGCGCGTCTGGCAGGCGTTGCGGGATATCCCCGCCGGTACGACCGCGAGCTATGCGGAGATCGCCGGCGCCATCGGCGCGCCGAGGGCGGTCAGGGCCGTGGCCCAGGCGTGCGCGGCCAACGCGCTGGCGGTGGCGATCCCGTGCCATCGTGTGGTGCGGAACGACGGCGGGCTGTCGGGCTATCGCTGGGGTGTCGAGCGCAAGCGCGCGCTGCTCGACCGGGAGGCGGGCGCTTGAACGCGTGCTGCGAGGTCGTCCCCATCGCGGACCGCGTGGACGAGCGGGTGGCGGCGGTGGACTGGGCGCGCGTGTCCCAGGACCTCGACGCGCACGGCGGCGCGGTGGTCGAGGGCTTGCTCACCCGGGCCGAGTGCGGCGACCTGGCCGCGCTGTACGCGCGCGACGAGCTCTTTCGCAGCCGGGTGGTGATGGCGCGGCACGGCTTCGGGCGCGGGGAGTACAAGTACTTCGCGCACCCGCTGCCCGCGCTGGTCGCCTCGCTACGGACCCGCATCTACCCGCGCCTCGTGCCCGTCGCCAACCGCTGGAGCGCGGCGATGGGCCTGGAGGTCCAGTATCCGGAGGAGCACGCGCGGTTCGTCGAGCGCTGCCACGCCGCAGGCCAGGTCCAGCCGACACCGCTCCTGCTGCAGTATGGTGAGGACGACTACAACTGTCTGCATCAGGACCTCTACGGCGAGCATGTCTTTCCGCTGCAGGTCGCGATCCTTCTTTCCGAGCCCGAGCGCGACTTCGCGGGCGGCGAGCTCGTGATGACGGAGCAGCGCCCGCGCATGCAGTCTCGACCGATGGTGGTGCCGCTGCGCCAGGGCGACGCGGCGGTCTTCGCCGTCCGTCATCGACCCGTGCAGGGCACGCGGGGGGTGTACCGGGTCAACATGCGACACGGTGTCAGCCGTGTACGCTCGGGCCATCGTCACACGTTAGGTATCATCTTTCACGACGCCACGTGAGGATGCGCGAGGGGAGCGCGGACGAGCCTATCGTGCGGCGAGCTCGTTGCGGTAGCCCGCCGGTCACCTCGTTGCTGTAGCCTGCGATGGCTGGTGTCCGGTCGGCTCTCGCTGAGCCGGCGGGACAGGCGGGAGTCATCGAGGAGATATGGGCAAAAACTGGATGGTGGTGGGGGTTTGCGCGTGCGCCTTGCTCGTCGCTTGCGGCGGCGATGACACGGACGGGAGCGGCGGCGCCGGCGGGAGCGGCGGCGCCGGCGGGAGCGGCGGCGCCGGCGGGAGCGGCGGCGCCGGCGGGAGCGGCGGCGCCGGCGGCGAGACGCGCCTTGTCGAGCTGTACCAGGCGGCCGTCGCCGACGCGGAGATCGCCGAGGAGAGCGAGCGCGTGGACACGTTGACGGCGATCGACGATGAGAACGCGGAGCTCCTCCGCGACGCCGACGATCGTGTGCTGATGGTCACCTGGACGTCGTACGCGGGCTATGACGAGCTCGTGGGCGAGGAGACCGAGCTCGCCGTCGAGGTCTGGACCACGGCGGCGGCCGCGCTTCAGACGTTCTGCCGCGCGAGCGGTCTCGAAGAAACGGAGCTCTCGCTGCGGCTGGAGCAGCTGCTCGGCCTGCCGCCGGGCAACGGCAAGGACCGCGTCGTGGCGCTCTGGGCACCGGCCGAGTCGATGTTCCGCCCGACCCCGGACCTGGAGATCGACGACTCGACCGCCGATCTCGACTTCCCGGCCGGCACGCCACAAGAGCACGTGGACTGGTTCAACGCCCTGAAGGCGACGTCCTACGGCGAGAATGGGTATCCGTGGACGCGCCTCGGCTACACGTACGACTGGAGCCCAGAGGGCCAGAAGGTCGGCCTGAGCGAGTTCGTGATCAGGAAAGGGACGACCGTCGTCGTGGAGTCGGTCACCCCGCAGGACGAGTACTGCCGTCCTGCGCAATGACGCGCGCCGCGCCCGGAGCCCCCCGAGGAGAGCCGCTCAGTCGACCGCGGAGGGCGCGAGCGGCACCTTGCGGTAGAGGCGATCCACGTCGATGACGACGCCGACCGACTCGAGCTCGAGGTGCAGCCCGGGGCCCAGGATCGCGAGCAGCCACCGGCCGTCCGGCTGCCGCTGGAAGTGCTCGACGCGCACCTCCTTCTGGGAGACGAGCACATACTCCATGATCGAGGGGACGCTCCGGTACTGCGCGAACTTGTCCCCACGATCGTAGGCCTCCGACGAATCGGAGAGCACCTCGACGATCACGCTCGGATTGATGAGCGTGTCGAGCTCCGCATCCTCGAACACGGGATCGCCGCAGACGACGGAGGCGTCGGGGTACACGTAACGCCCCGTGGACGTGATCTTGACGCGCAGGTCGGAGGTGTGGACCTCGCAGGCGCGATCGAGCAGCGCATTGCCGAGCTCGCGCTGGATGTTCCCGGCGAGCAGGCTGTGCGCCCGGGTGCAGCCCGCCATGGCGAAGATCTCGCCGTTCGCGTACTCGTGCTTCTGCTCGGAGGCCCGCTCGAACGCGAGGTACTCCGCGGGCGAGAGCCCGGTGCGCCTGGCAGCCTGTCCCATGGCGGACAGCGTACGGCATCCGCCCGCTGGAGGCGAGGCGCCCGCCCCTACCCCCCGGGAGGTCCGACGCGGCACGCCGCCGACCTCCTCCCGGCGCCGGCCCCTGCCCGCGCCGGCGCCGCCTGCCCTGCCGGCTCCTCTTCCGCCCAGCCGCCCCTCCAGCGGCAGCAGCGCTCTCCTCCCCGCCCGTCCCCGCCCGCCTGCGCCCGCGTCACCCCTGCTCCGTCGCCGGCGCCCCCGGCGGCGCGGCGGTCTCGGCCTGCTTCGGCTTCTTCCGCCGGCTCTCCAGCCACGCCCGGCGCTTCTCGACCCACTTGGCGAGGTCCTTCGCCAGCCAGCCGCCCTTCTGCCGCCCCACGATCTCCCGCAGCAGCAGCGCGGCCTGGCCGTGGCCGATGCGCATCGCGAACAGGTCATCCATCACGATCTTCGCCCACCGCGTGCGGCGCACCGAGTCCATGTGATCGACGAACTGCTCTATCCGGAGCAGCACCTTCGTCCCGACCCCCGTCTTGCCCGTCACCACGAGCGCCGCCGTCTTCTCCTTGTCGAGCGCCTCGAGCCTGCGGATCGCCCCGTCGATCAGGTTCGCGTGCTCCGCCCACCCGGCGCCGCCCTGCTCCTTGGCCGCGCGCACCGCCGCGAGCGCCTCGCGGAGATCGATCAGGCCGAAATCCGAGTACGACAGGAAGAACGTCAGCACCTCGCGCCGCGCCGACGCGTTGCTCTGCAGCCGCTCGATCGCGGTCCGCACCCGGTCCATCGAGAGCCACCGGTAAACGAAGTCGAGCCCGGTCCCCTTGATGTTCTGCGATCCCATCAGCCGCGCGTCGAACCCCGGCGGGATCTCGCGCGTGATGAAGTCGATCACCTTGTCCCCCTTCGCGTCCGCGTTCCACAGGACCGCGATGCGGTCGAGGGACAGCTCGCGAAGCGCCGCCCGGAACGCCTGGTTGGCCTCGGCGTCCGCGCCCCGCGACAGCGCCGCCTCCACCTCCGCGCGCGCCTTGTCGCGCCGGGCCAGCCGCCGCGACAGCCGCGCGGCGTGGTGGACGATGTCCGGGCGGATGTCGTCCTCGCCCGCAGGCGGCGCGTGCGCCTCCAGGGCCCTCTTCACCGCCGCCTCGATCGCCTCGGGCTCCCCCTTCTTCCCCGCCACCTCGGGGCCGCCCACGATCGCCGCCGCCGCCGCCTCGTCGAGCGTCGGCAGCGCGCGCAGCATCCGGGTGAGATCGTCCTCGAACGCGCCCGCGCGCGCCGGGATGCCCACCTTCTTCATCTGCTCGTCGAAGCGCTCGAGCGCGCGCTCCTTGCCCCCGTCGCCCGTGATCACCATCTCGCGCAGCCGCGCGTCGAGCCCCTCCGTGATGAACTGCATCATCCCGCCGAGGTTCGAGTTGATCAGCACCACGTGATCGACCCCGATGTCCTCCACGACGATCTGCGCGAACACGCGCGACCGCGCGACCCGGTCCGCGCGGTTGTTCACCACCATCACCGTCGCCTTGCCCGGCGTCGCGTCCATGTCGTGCTTGTCGAACGCGAGCCGAGTCCAGTTCGACATGAACCCGGCGCGCTCGTTCGCGCTCATCCCGTTCGAGAACGTCAGCTTCCGCCCCCGGTACTGCACCGTCGGGTACGTCTTCAGGACGCCGAGATCGAGGATCACGTGATCCGCGATCTCGACCAGCGCAAACTCGCGATCGACCCCGAAGTGATCCGCCAGCGCCAGCACCAGCGCCACGTTGCGCGGGTGCTCCTGGTACGGGAGCCGGTCGAGGAGGTCGACAGGCAAGAGATCCGCGTCGATCGGCGGGATCGCGACGAGGTTCGTCCCCTTGCGCTGCGCCTGGTCCTTGAGCAGCGGGAGCATCTGCTCCTCCGTCGTGAACGACAGCCCGTCCGTCGGCATGAAGCGCGCGATCACCCGGGCGACGTCCTCGCCCCCGGGGCCCTGGATGTCCTCGTGATCCGGGTAGGCGTTCGTCAGCGTCGTGATCTCGTCGCGCATCCACTCGGAGCAGAGCGTGTCCACGAAGAGCGGCTGGAGCGCCATGCACTCCCACAGGAACACCTGCGCGCGGAGGTTCCTCCCGGCGGTGAGGATGTTCCGCTGCTCCCAGATCGTCGCCTTGTCGTAGGGGCGGTAGATGAAGATCTCCTGCGCCGGCAGGTCGCGCATGGCGTGGATGAACATCGCCTCGCAGCCGGTCGTCTTCACGACGACGTCGTACCGGAGCGCGTGGAACAGCGCGGCCTTGAGCCGCTCCGAGCCGCTCTTGCCGCGCGTGCCCCAGCCGCCGATCGAGAGCGGGATGCCCCGGCGCGCGCGCTCGATCTGCGTCATGATCCACGCAGCCCGCAGCACCATGTACGCGAGGACGAGGAACACGACCCACGCGAGCTGCGTGGGGACGTTGCCCGCGGGCGAGACGAGGTACGAGAAGAAGCTGTCGATCCAGACGGGCACCGACGGGCCGACGAGCCAGTCGCGTCCGATCTGGAACGCCGAGGGCAGCGCGACGGAGAGGTACTTGCCCGGCAGGTGCGGCTCGATGGCGTACGGGCGGCCGTCGACCTCGCCGCCGGTGTCGCCGAGCGCGACCGTGAAGCCGAGCTCGCCCGTCATCAGCGTGAACTTCTTCTGCTCGGCCGGCTCCTGCGCCACGAGCGCGCGCATGCGGGCCTGCGCGTAGCGGTCGTAGCGCAGCGTGAGCAGCGCGCGGGCGCGCAGCCGGTGCGCGAGCTTGGCCGGCGCGCGCACCGTGACCGTCCCGCGCGCCGTGATGAGGCGGATCTCGCGCTGGGTCAGGCTGGCGGCGGCGAGCAGATCGTCGATGCGGGGGACGAACGGCCCCCAGCCGCCGACGGGCGGGTAGACGTGGCGCTCGCCCGGCACGCGCGTGGGCGTGACCTCCGACATGCCGACCGGCGGCGCGACGAGCTCGCCCGCGAACAGGCGGCCGCTCGAGTGGATCCACCCCTTGCGCTTGTCCGGCATCGGGGTGCGCATCTCGTGGAGGAGCCGCCAGAGGCGGAAGCCGCGCGGCTCACCGCGCGTGAGCACGTACCGGCCCCGGCCCCTGCGCCGGAGCGTGTAGGTCATGTCGCCGCGCGACGCGACCACGAGCGCGCGCTCGATGTCCCGGGGCTCGGCGTCGGCCGGGATCTCGACCGGCGCGCTCTCGCCCTCCAGGAGCTCCGAGGCGACGGCGACGAGCGCCTGCCGGATGCTCTCGGTCACCGGACGGCTCTCGACCTCGAGCAGCCGCAGCGCCGCGGCCGCCTCGTCGGAGAGGTCCGGCGAGATCGCCGGGCGGCTCGCGAACTCGGCGAGCAGGTCGACGAACGTCGGCGGCGGCAGCGAGGCGTAGGGCCCGGCGCAGAGCGTGCGGACCGCCTCGAGGGCCGCGCGGGACACGAGCGGCGGGCCGGGCTTCGCGAGGGCGAAGCGGACGGTGCGCTCGGCGTACGGGGCGGCGTCCGCGTGGTCGGTCGCGAAGCGCGAGAGCTCCCGCATGGCGTAGCCGCGGACGCGAGGCGACCCGTCGCCCTCGGCGACCTCGGCGAGCGCCGTGAGGGCCTCGGGGCCGCCGAGCGCGAGGAGCTGGCGCACGAGCTCCTGGCGGACGTGCTCGCTCGGGTCGTCGCGGGCGAGGAGCGCGATCGCGAGCGGGTCCGCAATCGCGTGCGCCGCGCGGGCGGGCGGCGCGCTCACGGCGGGCTCGGCGCTGAGCCGGGGCGCCGAGTCGGGCGCGGGCGCATCGGGGGGCTCGGCGCTGTCGGGGGCGTCGAGGGCGGCGGCCTCCGGCGCGACGCTCGGCCTGCTGCCGCGGCCGGCCTGAGCGCCGTTCCAGCGGCGCGGGTCCTCGGCTGCGCCGGCGCGGCGCGCCGGGCTCGCCGCGCGCGCGTCGCCGAGCGGGATCACCGGGGCGGACGGGCGCGCGGCCGCGCCGAGGAGGCGCAGGGCGTTGCGGCGGAGGATGGGGCCGTCCTTGTCCGCCGGGTCGCGGGTGCGGATGCGATCGGCGAGCAGCGAGAACGCCTCGTCGGGGAAGAGGAGGACGCCGATCTCGAGGGCGGCGATCTGCACCCAGCGGGACGCGCCCACGCCGCGCGCCCACGCCAGCACCGAGCGGGCCGCGTCGAGCCCGAGGTGACCGAGCCGCTCGCGCGCCGGGATGCGGTGCAGGAGGGCGACGGCCGCGAGCAGGGCGGACCGGCGGACGGGCGCGGGGCGGCTCGGCTCGGCGTGCGCGACGGCGAGCCGGAGGACGCCGCCGTCGCGCACGACGTGCAGCGCGTCGGGGGGGTCGAGGTGCTGCGCGAGGTGGGTGAGCGCGTGGTAGGCGACCTCGATCTCGTCGAGGCGGTCGGCGATGGCCGTGGCGAAGCGCTCCTGGGCCGCCTCGAGGTCGAGGTTGCGGGCGAGCGCCGAGAGGTCGCCGGTCTGCTCGAGGCGCGCGGCGGCCCAGCCGAGCAGGGAGGCGGCGCCGCCCCTCTTGCGCTCGCGCGCCCAGACGCGGAGCTGCCGGGCGAGGAGCTCGCGCCGCTCGGCCGGGGTGGCGGCCGACTGGTAGGCGAGCACGAGCGCGGACTCGGCGCTGCGCAGCCGGTCGACCTCGGCGGCCGCGCCGTCGGCGCACCGGGCGAGCGCGGCGAGCAGCGCGGGCCGCGGGTGCTCCTCGTCGCCCAGGTCGGCCGTGACGCGCGCGACGACCGCAGCGATGGCGCGCGGGCGCAGGCGGACCTCGATCTGCGGGAGGCTGTCCTCGATGACCTCCGCGATCGAGCGCGGCGCGGCGGTCCAGGAGTCGGTCGCCTCGCGCAGGCTCACGGCGTCCCCTCGCGAGCACGATCGCGGAGGGGGCGGCCTTGCGGCGGGAAGCGCGGGACACCGTGCGGCGAGACCATCGGCGGGCGAGCAGGGTACACCGTCGCGCGGAGCTGTCGCGAGCCGCTCTTCATGCGGTCCGGGCTCTCCCAGTCCGGACGAGGAAGCGCGAGCTCAGCAGGCCGACTTCGCGGTCGTCTCGAACACACCGCGACAGGACGGAGGCCGTCCGACGCACGCGGCGCCCTGGGCTGGCTCAGCGGCTGTCGTCTGTCGTGCAGCGCCGTTCAGCGCCGGCGGACGCGGGGGCTCGGGCCGTCTCGGGCGCGCGCCGCGCTCTCAGGGCGAGCCTTCTGCGAACGTATCGCAGTCCTCGACGCGGCCGCCCTGCATGCCGCGCTTGAACCAGGCGACCCGCTGCGCCGACGAGCCGTGCGTCCACGTCTCCGGGTTGACCCTGCCGGTCGCGCTCTTCTGCAGCCGGTCGTCGCCGATCGCGGACGCGGCCTGGAGGGCCTCCTCGACGTCGCCCGACTCGAGCAGGTCGCGCTTCGCCGTGGAGTTGGCCCACATGCCGGCGAAGCAGTCCGCCTGAAGCTCCATGCGCACGGAGAGCGCGTTCCGCTCGCCGGGACGCGCGGCTTGCTGCTGGCGCATGCGGCGCTCGATCCCGAGCACGTTCTGCACGTGATGGCCGATCTCGTGGGCGAGCACGTAGGCCTGGGCGAAGTCGCCGGGCGCGCCGAACCGCGCCTTGAGCTCGCGGTAGAAGCCGAGATCGATGTACGCCGTCCGGTCGGCCGGGCAGTAGAACGGCCCCATGGCCGACTCGCCGACGCCGCAGCCCGACCTCACGGAGTCGGTGAACACCGTCAGCTGCGGCGCCGGATAGGTCTGCCCCGTCCGGCTGAACACCTGCTTCCACACGGCCTCGGTGTCATCGAGGACGAACGAGACGAAGTCGACGAGCCGCTCCTCCTCGGGCGAGCTCGCGCGCTCGTTCCCCGCGCCGGGGAGCGAGACGCCCTGGCCGAGCCCCGAGGAGAGGAGGTCTTTCCCGAAGACGAGCGAGAGCACGAGCAGGATCACCGTCCCGCCGACGCCGAGCTTCGCTCCGCCGGAGACGCCGCGGAGATCTCGTAGGTTCGCACTGCGTTTCCCGGGTGTCCAGCGCATGGCAGCCGCAGATATAGCGTGGACTGCGCATCGGGCGCCACCTTAGCTTTCGGTCAGGACGTTTTTGCATTGCTCGCTCGGACGTGGGGCCGGCGTGTCCGGCGTCCTTTGCGCCTTGGCGCCTGGCGCCCTGGCGCCCTGGCGCCCTGGCGCCTTGGTGTACGTTGCGCGGCTCGTAGTCTTCTCGTCCGAGCACCGCTCTGGCGTGATGTTCGAATCGACCCGCCGGACGCCCGAAAGGGAGATTGACTCACGGTGTCTTCAGGCATCCTGACGGCGAGTCTCCTCGAGTCGCGCGCTCTCGCCAGCGTCCCTGGACCGCCCGCAAACGTCAGCATGGCTCTGTCCGCCTCAGCCGCAGCGCGCGCCGTCGTCCGATGCTCGCTTGCCGTCCGTGGAGGCCGGTGGGACCATGCGCCTCATCATGACGAGCAGAACGCACCTCGCCTCCCTCCTCGGCGTCGCGCTCGCGGCGCTGGCCCTCGCCGCCGGCTGCGACGAGCCTTCCAGCGCGCCCGGCGGGGCCGCCGAGAAGCCCTCGCAGGCGGGCGCCTCCGCCCAGCCCGCCGCGCTCAAGCCGGGCGACGCCGCGCCCGACGTGACCTTCACGCTGCACGACGGCAGAGCGGTGAAGCTCTCGAGCCTGCAGGGCAAGCAGGTGCTCGTCTACTTCTATCCCAAGGACGACACGCCGGGCTGCACCGTCCAGGCCCAGGGCCTGCGCGACGGCTGGGCCGATCTCCAGGCCGCCGGGCTGGAGGTCTATGGCGTCTCGACCCAGGACGCGCAGAGCCACCAGGCCTTCATCCAGAAATACGAGCTCCCGTTCCCGCTCGTCGTCGACGAAGGTGGCGCGGTCTCCAGCGCATTCCGCGTGCCGCTGCGCAACGAGTTCGCCTCGCGCCAGTCCTTCCTCATCGACAAGGACGGCAAGATCAAGCAGGTCTGGCTCGAGGTGGATCCCAAGGAGCACGCCGCGGCGATCCTCTCTGCAGCGAAGAGCTGATCGAACTTCTGCTCTCCGCTGGCGGTCCCAACCCGTTTGTCGCTAAGGAGCGACGGTCACCCGCATCGGGTACATGCCGCGCAGAGCGGCGGTCACCCGCATCGGGTACATGCCGCGCAGAGCGGCGGTCACCCGCATCGGGTACATGCCGCGCAGAGCGGCGGTCACCCGCACAGGAGACGGGCCTAGATCGGCGTTTTCGGCGCGGAAGCGCACTCCAGTGCGCTGAGCACCGAAGACGTCGAGGTAGGCCCGTATCCGAAGCGGGTGACCGCCGCGACGACGGGCTTCCAGAGGGCGAGAGAGTGCGCGCACGGCAGCACCACCTGAGCGACCGCGGCGCTCGACAGCGCGTGCAGGTCGGCACCGGTGAGGTGGCCGTGCGCCGCGAGCGCGGCGGGGCGACCGCGCGGCGCCTCGGCCTCGGCCAGAGGCGGCCGCCGGAGCGACTGCGCGGCAGCCTCGAACACCTCCGCGACAGCGCGGCGGACCGGCTCGCCGCCGGCCCCGATCGCCCACGCCACCGTGAGCCACGCGAGCTCGGCGTGCCGGGCCTCGTCCTCCGCGATGACCTCGAGCGCCGCGCGGACGGCCGGGTCCTCGGCGCGGGCGCGCTGCTCCGCCGCGACGAGCGCGGCCACGGTCTCGCCGACGCAGCCTTCCTCCGCGACGGCGCGCGCCAGCGCCACGAGGTCCGCGGCCACCGGGAGCCCGGGCGGCATGGGGAAGGCGGCTGGACCGAGCGGCGCGCCCCGGTAAGCGGACGCGAGCGAGAAGCCGAGGCGGGCATGGCCGACCTCGTCGAGCGCGGCGATGTGCGCGGCCTCGACGAGCGACGACGGCGCGCCGTGCGCCATGAGATCCAGCGAGAAGCGCGCGAACGACGCCACCGACGCGTGCTCCTCGAGCGCGCTCCGGAGCCAGCCGTCCGCGAGCGTCTCCCGCTCCTCGTCGGTCAGATCCGCGAGCGAAGGCTGTCGCCCGCCGGAGCCGCTCGCCGTCCCGCGCGCGAGCCACCCGGCCTCGGCCGCCCGCGGGGCCGCCGTGTGCCGGTGCCCCTCCAGCATGAACGGCCGGCCCGGCACACCGCAGTAATCCGAGTTGCGCCTGGAGGTCACCTCGTAGCAGCACACGCCCTCTCGCTGGGTCGCGTCGCTCTCCACCGACTCGATGTAGTCCTCGCATTTCGGGTAGATGGTCCTGAGCTCATCCAGCGCCTGATCGCGGTCGAGGCACGCCCCGAGCTCCTCGAACCATTCGAAGCAGCGGATGTCGGCTGCGGCCTCCGGCTCGCCGCCGCAGCCCGGGGCTGCGACCAGAAGCGCAGCCGCCGTCGAGGGGCCGACGCTCAGCAAGAGACGGGCGAGGAGTGTTCGTCGAAAAGATCCGTCGAGCAGCATGAGATGCACCTCCAGCCCATGCCCCGCTGCCTCGTGAGCACAGCGGCAAGCGCGGAACATGGCGCGTCGTGCCCTCTGCCGTCGCAACTCATGTGCCACTCCGGCCGAGGCTCCGGCGCGCCGAGATCTGCGAACGCGGCGCGGGGAGCGGTGCGCTCCGTCAGCGGGGAGGGCGGCGCGCTCCCTCGATCCCGGCGCCGCAGCCATGACACACTCCGGCACTCCCCGGCCGGCCGCGGCCCGTCGACGCGCGCTCCGAGCCGCGCAGCGGCGCACCCTACAGCGGACTCACGTTCATCGTGAACGACGCGTTCCGCAGGATGCGCCGCGCGGCGAGCGGCGTCGTGAAGCCGCTCGCCGTGTGGAACGTCGAGGAGCTCCCGCCGCAGCTCGGGTCGCTCCCAGCCCATCGCTCCGGGCAATGCGCCATGACGTAGTCGAGGTCCGGGTTGCTGCCGCCGAGGCCCCGCCACCGCGTGTGCCGGATGCAGGCGGCGCCGTCCACCGTCCACTCGGCCTCGAGGCTCATGCCAGAGCCCGCGGTCTCGGTCTGGATGCCGAGCGCATCCCAGACGTCGATCGCCGTCCCGGGCTGCGTGTGCGGCGCGCCGTCGCCGCAGTAGTCCGCGCGCACCATGCGGATGCACGCCTGGTGGAAGTAGGAGAGATCCCTGCTCGCGCAGGTCTTCCCGTCGCACTCCGCCTTGGTTGCCCAGTCCCTGTAGCCCCACTCGGCGCACTTCGCGATCGCCGCGCCCTGGCAGGCGAACGTGAACGAGCTCCCGTCATCCGAGAAGGCGCCGGTCACCGGATCCCAGGTCCCGTTCACCGGGATCGCCCCGAGGCCCTCGCCGCAGATGTTCGCCCAGATCCCGGGGGCGGCGAGGTACTTCACCGTGTAGTACGTGACCCCGTTGCGCTCGACGATGCCCGTGATGCGGACAGCCAGCGTCGACCCATCGTCCAGGATCGCCTCGGCCTCCGCGCCGAGGAAATCGATCCCGTCGACGGGCGCGCCGTCGCTCTCGCGCGTCCCGATCAGCGTCGTCGCGTTCAGCGAGACGCCGTTGAAGCGGACCCCGTTGAAGCGAACCCCGTTGAAGCGGACCCCGTTGAGCTGGGTGCCGTTCAGGTACGTGCCGTTGAAGGTGAGATCGTTGAGCGCCCGCAGGGCGAGCGCGCTCTCCGCTGGCTCCTCCTCGTCACCGCCGCCGTCGACCTCCGCGACGCACCCGACGCCCACGGAGATGAGCCCGACCATCGCCCCTGCCAGGAACCCTCGCTGAAACATGATCGCCTCCAAGGCTGACGCTGAAGCCATGACGCCCGCGCATCGACGATCTCCCTCCCGGCTGTCGGGCTCCGGTCGCGCGAGATACGCGGCCTGAGGCGGCGCTGCCCGGGCGCCGCAGATCCTCGTCACCCTTTACGGTGGTGGAGGAAAGGAGGCACAGATGCGGAGCCCGATCACCGGATCGAGGAAGGTGCCGTCAACGACGGTCCGATTGTCACTGCGGACCGATGTTTGATCGTAGAGGTAAGCCCCGCCGCGCAAAAGAACTTTGTCGGCCTCTATCGACGAAATGGCCCACTCGAGGACATTCCCCGCCATGTCGTCGACCCCGAAGGGACTACGTGAGGCGGGGTGCGAGCCCACCTCATCTGGACCCATCGTGGAGCTCTCCTTGCCATAGGTCTCATCGAAGTTGGCGTCGCCGGGAGAGAGCGTGTCGCCGTGCGGGAAGATGCGGCTGTCGGCGCCACGCGCCGCGCGCTCCCACTCGTGGTCGGTGCACAGCCGGGCTCCGCGGACGCGGGCTGTCGTATGGAGCCATGCGGCATACTCGGTGGCCTGCGCGAAGGAGATGCCCGTGACCGGGAAACGAAGCCAGTCCTGCTGCGCCCGGACCGACCGCGAGGGGTAGACGAGCGGCTCGCCGGCGTGCGCCGTGTACGCCTGCACCGTGGGCTGAATCGTGAGCTGCCATACGCCGCTGGGCAAACGGCGCAGCCCGAGGGCGCCTGTCATGGCGCCGTTGCCCGCCTGGATGGAAGACGGCCCGCGGGACTCCCTCGGGAGCGCCTGGATGTAGTCGAGCCACTCCTGAAAGGTCGTCTCGTGCCGCGCGATGAGGTACGCGCCCGTGCTGATCTCGTGAAGGGGAACAGTGGAGAGGAACGCCCACCGGTACATGTCGTCCAGGGCGGCGCCGAAGAGGAACCGTCCGGGCGGGATGTAGATGAAGCCGGGAGGGACGTCCCCGGCGGGCGGCAGCGGGATGGAGAGGCGCAGGGACTCTCCGCGGCGGACCTGGAACGGATAGCGCACGATGGTGCGGTTCCGCGCCTCGCAGGTGAGCAGGTAAGAGCCCTGCGCGAGCGCGATGCCCGAAAGCGGCGCCGTCCCGACGATCCGCTGGCCGACCAGCTGCCGGCGACCCTCCGCGTCGCTCTCGTACCGCTCCAGCGTGATATCCGCGCCGGGGGGATCGGTCTCGATGGCGACCTCGGCGGGCGCGTTCCATCGCTCTCGGCGCTCGCCGTCAGGATCGTACGTAATCATGCGCTGGAGCAGCTCCTCGCGCAGCGAGGGGTGGCCCCTGCTGTCCGCGGCGAGCGCGCGATCGTAGAGCACGTCGCCGAGCAGGTCGCGCGCGTCGCGGCGGGCGCCGTCGAGCGTGAGCACCGCCTCCAGCTTCTGGCTCGCCTGCAGGTGGAGCCGCTCGGACTCGGCGGCGCGCCGGCGCGCGCGCTCCCAGAGCGCCTCCCCCTCGTCGCGGCGCCGGCCGTCGAACGCCGCGAGCGCCTCGGCGCGGAGCGCCTCGGCCGCGGCGCCCTCGAGCGCCGCGGCGGCCGAGGTGGTCGCGGCCTCGTCGATCTTCCTGTCCGCCCGCGCGGCGAGGTGGCGCGCCGCCCTGAGCTCCAGCGCGCCGTAGAGCAGCGCGGCGACGAGCGGGACGCCCACGGCGAGGGCCCACCGGGCCGCGCGCTGCGTCAGGACGGCGCCCCGCGACGCCCGCAGGAACGCCGCCTCGCGCGGCGGCAGATCGCCCGGGTCGAGGCCCTTCGCCTCCTTCAGCTGGCGCGCGCTGAACAGCGCGTCGCGACGCCGGCCGAGCCGCTCCCACTCGGCGGCGGAGGCGTGGAGGCGCTGGCGCGTGGCGCGCTGCTCGCGCTGCTCCTCGAGCCAGTGGCGCAGCGTCCCCCAGCCGTGGATCAGCGCCTCGTGGGCGATCTCGTAGACCGTCCCCTGCTCGCCCTCGCGGGCGAACAGGAGGCGCCCCTGCACGAGCGCGTCGAGCGCGGCGCGCGCGGCCTCGTCGCCGCTCCGCTCCGCGAGCTCGGCCTCGGCGCGCCGCGCCCGCGTGCCCTGCGGCGTGATGAGCTCGCCGAGCAGCCGCCGCGCGGCCGCGTGGACCGCGGGCGGCATGCGGCCGAGCACCCGATCGGCGTGGCGGGCGAGCGCGCCCTCGACGCCGCCGATCTGCGCGAGATCCGCGCTGCTGAGCGGCGCGTCGGGCGCGGCGCGGGCGTCCCACAGCTCGGCGAGCGCGAACTGGAGGAGCGGAAGCCCGCCCTCGGCGCGCGCGGTCGACTCGACGAGCGCGTCGACCACCGCGTCGGACTCGAACGCGACGCCCTTGGCCCGCGCCGGCCCGGTGATGGCCTCGCGCAGCTTGTCCGCCGACATCGGGCGGAGCAGGTAGAGCGCGCGCTCGATCTCGTCGCCCAGGCCGGAGATGCCGGCGACGCGCGCGAGGAAGTCGCCGCGCACCGTGGCGAGCAGGCGCAGGGAGGGCGAGCGCGCCGCGAAGGCGCTGAGGACCTCGCCGACGAGCGCCGCCTCGCCGGGGCTGCTGAGCGTCGCGAGCTCCTCCAGCTGGTCGATGAACAGCACGAGCCCGCCGCGCTCGCCGAGCCGCGCGCGGAGATCGCGGGCGAGCGAGCCCGGCGCCGCGCGCACGGCCTCGGCGATGCGCTCGGCGGGCGCGCCGAGGACGGGCTCGAGCGCGGCGGTCAGCGCGGCGAGCGGGTGGCGGCCGGGGACCATCATGGCCGCCTGGAAGGCGCGCCCGCCGCCGAGGGCGCCCTCGAGCACGAGCGAGAGCACGCCGGCCCGGCAGAGCGAGGACTTGCCCGAGCCCGAGTCGCCGGCCACGACGATCATGGGCTCGGAGCGCAGCCGGTCGAGGATCGTCCCCGTCTCGGAGCTGCGCCCGTAGAACACCGCGCGGTGCTCGAGGTCGAAGACGAGCAGCCCGCGGTAGGGGTTGCCCTCCGGCGCGA
Organism: Sorangium sp. So ce887; assembly: GCF_051521455.1. Taxonomy (NCBI): domain Bacteria; kingdom Pseudomonadati; phylum Myxococcota; order Polyangiales; family Polyangiaceae; genus Sorangium; species Sorangium sp. So ce887. Next base: position 10,436,411 of record NZ_CP150354.1, read on the forward strand.
TCGAGGCGTGCCGGCTCCGCGCGAGCAGCTGCTCCAGCGCGTCGCGCAGCTCGTCCCCCGAGGCGAAGCGGGCGGCGGGGTCGATCTCGAGGCACCGCTCGATGACCGCCGCGAGCCGCGCGTCGGCGCCCGGCGCGAGGGCGGCGAGGGGCCGGGGCCGCTCGCTATGGACGACGTACGAGAGCTCGCTCATCGGCACGTCGTCGTGCGGCGGGACACCGGCGCAGAGCTCGAAGAGCAGCGCGCCGAGCGAGTACACGTCGGAGCGGCGCGTCGCCAGCTCGCCGCGCCACAGCTCGGGCGGCAGGTAGTGCGGCGTGCCGCCGTCGACGCTCCTCGTCGCATCGAGGAACCGCGACGCCATCTCGGCCGCCTCGCGAATCTCGCTGTCGAGCGGCTCGTCGCCGTGCGCGAGCGCCGGATCGCCGCCGCCGCGGAGCGCGGGCCCCTGCGCCGCCGGCTCGAGGAGCTTGGCGAGGCCGAAGTCGAGGAGCTTCGCCTCGCCGTCCTGGGTGAGCACCGCGTTGGCCGGCTTGATGTCGAGGTGCAGCACCCCCCGGCGGTGGGCGGCCGCGAGGCCCCGCGCGAGCCCCGCCCCGAGATCGAGCACGCGCGGCCAGGGCATCGGCACGGCGACGCGGTCGAGGCTCTGGCCGCGGACGAACTCCGAGACGATGAACAGCTGTCCCCGGAGCTCGCCCACGCGGTAGACGGCGACGACGTTCGGGTGCTGGATGCGCGCGGCTGCGCGCGCCTCGGCGAGCAGCCGCGCGCGCACCTCGGCGTCCGCCGTCTCGGCGCGGATGAGCTTCACCGCGACCATCCGGTCGAGCAGCGTGTCGTGCGCGAGGTAGACGTCGCCCATGCCGCCGCTGCCGAGCTTCTGGACGAGCCGGTACTCCTCGAAGCGGCTCGGCGGGCTGAAGCTGGACGGGCTCAAGCTCGACGGGCTCAAGCTCGACGGCGGCGGCGCGTCGGCCGCCCGCGGCAGCGTCTCCGCTCCGACGGGGCGCCGAACGGCCTGCGAGGGGGTTTCAGCTGTCTTCTCTTTCACGGTGACACGCCTCGCCCCAGGTGCCGGAGGAATATACCCCGGCCGTGCGCTCCCGAAGGAGCTCACGGCCTGTGTCCGACGCGCGAGGTGGCCGTGCTTGCCGGCCGCGCGCGTCACGGCTTCGCTGCCCGCTCGAGTCAGGCTGCAAGATCGCCGTGTCCGTGCTCTCTCCCTCGATAGCTAGCCAGCGGCTGTGCACATCTGCTCTGTTGCACACACCGCCCCCGGCGGTGTCGGATGCCCAGGAGCGTTCTGGAGATGGCGGCGAATTCACGTAGATCTCGGGGAGATGACGGCGGGATCCCTCGCGAAGGCCGGTCGCTCCGGACCAGGAGACCATGAACGACATCGACGTCCGGCTCGTCTGCGAGCCGCTCGGAGAGTGCGTTGTGCTGGAGTTGAGTGGACGGGAGGCGATGGCAACCCTCTCGTCCTGGGAAGCGCGCGTCGCCGTCGCCGACGAGGTGGATCTCGCCGCGCTGCTCCGCGCCCCGGCCACGCTCGCGATCGTCGATCCGGCCGAAGGCTCGGAGCGGCTCGTCCGCCTCCTCGTCATCGAGGCGGGCTACGATCTCCGTCGCGGACGCGAGCGGGTCTGCTCGCTCCGCCTCTCGGATCCCCCCTGGCTCCTCACGCTGCGCGGCGGCTACCGGGTCTTCCTCGAGAAGACCACCGAGCAGATCGTGACCGAGGTGCTGACGGGCGCGGGCATCCCCGCGACGGCGATCGAGCCCCGGCTCGCGGACGCGTATCCGGCGCGGCTCCAGTGCGTCCAGTACGCCGAGGCGGAGTGGGCGTTCATCGAGCGATTGCTCGCCGACGAGGGGATCTCGTACTGGTTCGAGACCACGCCCGAGGGCGAGCACCGCATCGTCTTCGGCGACGGCACGGGCTCGCACGACGGGCTCGAAGGCGGGGCGGCGCTCCCCTGCGCAGGGACCCCGGGGGTGAAGCTCGGGGCGCGCGCCCTCTCGTCGCTCGAGTGGGAAGAGCGAGCCGTGACCGATCGGGTGACCGTGCGGGACTTCGACCTGCGGCACCCGGACGTCTACATCGACGGTCACGCCGGCGAGGGCGAGCTCGCGTGGCTCGAGTACCCGGCCGGCGTCCCCACGTCCGAGGCCGCGAGGGCGCGGGCCGAGCGGCGGCTGGAGCAGCTCCAGCGGGACAAGGTCATCGTCACCGGGGAGAGCGACTGCGCGCGCCTCAAGCCGGGGCGCCTCGTGGAGATCGCGGGCGCGGACTTCTTCGAGCAACGGATGCTCGTCACCGAGCTCTCCCACCGCTATGCGCGGCCGAGCCGGGATGGTGGCCGGGCCGTGCCCTACGGCAACCGGGTCGCGCTCCGGCCCACGAAGGCCGCTGACGGCGCCGATCACCCGCCCTTCCGGCCCGCGTTCCGCCCAGGGCCCGCGGTGGAGCACATCGAGAGCGCGGTGGTCACCGGCCCAGCCGGCGAGGAGATCCACGTCGATGATCTCGGCCGGATCAAGCTGCGCTTCCTCTGGGATCGCTCCGGGATCGGGGACGACCGCTCGTCGCACTGGACCCGCTGCCTCCAGTACCCGCTCGGCGCCTCGATGTCCCTTCCCCGCGTCGGCTGGGAGGTCCACGTCGCCTACCTCGACGGCTCGCCCGATCGTCCCTTCGTCCTCGGTCGCGTCTACAACGCGACCGCCGTCACGCCGCTCCCGCTCCCCGCGGCGTCGGCGACGACGTCGTTCCAGTCCTGGACCACGCCGAAGAGCGGCAAGACCCAGGGGATCACGATGGTCGACGACGCAGGCGCGGAGGCGCTCTCGCTCCACGCCTCGAGGGACCTCTCGGTCAAGGTCGGTGGCCCGGAGACGACCCGGATCGACGGCGACGAGGAGCACCTCGTCGGCCTCTCGCTCACGAGCAACGTGCTCGGCAGCCACACCGCGCGCATCGGGGCGACGCAGCGCATCGACGTGGGGCAGGAGATGCTCCTCTCCGTCGAGGGGTCGAGCTCCGAGCTCATCGGCGGCGCGGAGCTGATCAACATCACCGGCAACCGTGCCGTGCTGGCCGGCGGGTCGTGCGTCGAGGTGGTCGGCGGCGGCTACGCGCTGCTCTGCAATCAATCCAACGTCAGCGTCAGCGGCGCCTGCACCCGGGTGGTGCTCGGGGCGAAGTCGATCGCGAGCGGCCTCGGCGTCTCGGAGTCGGTCGCGGCGGCGCGCACCTACGTCTGTCGCGGCTCCAGGACGATCACCTGCGGCGGCTACGCCGAGTCGATCCACGGCGGCAAGCGGAGCGAGGCGGGCGCCGTGAACGAGCGGGCCGCGGGGGACGTCGGCGTCAAGGCGTCGAGCGGCGCGATCGCGGCCGGGAACGTCTCGATCCGCGCGGGCGGGAAGGTCTCGATCTGCGCGCCGGTGGTGACGATCGAGGCCAGCGGCAGCGTCGTGGCGGGCACGATGACGCTGGGCGGCGGCAAGCTCAAGACGACCGGCGGCATCACCCATGTGGACGGCGGCACGACCCGGCGCCCCAGCGGAAAGGCGGGCAGTTGAGCGAGCAAAGCATCCTCCTGGAGATCCCCGGCGTGAACGCCGAGCTCCGCGTCCACTCGTGCGAGGTGGAAGAGCGCGTCGGCGCCCCGACGGTGGCCCACGCGCGTTGCGCGGTCTTCGTCGACGGGGAGCCCGCCGAGCTCGCCGCGCTCGATCCGATCGGCCGCGCCGCGACGCTCGCGCTGCGCTTCCACGGCGTCGAGCGGCGCTTCGCGCTCGCGGTGGAGGCCGTCGAGGAGCGCGACGCCCACGCGCGCGTGACCCTCGCGTCGCCGGTGGCCCGGCTCGACGACACACGCGACTACCGGGTCTTCGTCGACGAGAGCGCCACCGAGATCGCGGCGAGCGTCCTCGGGGAGCACGGCGTCCGCCTCGACCTTCGCGCGCGCCGCACGGCGGCGAAGCGGCCCCACTGCGCGCAGGTCTTCGAGAGCGATCTCGCCTTCTGCACCCGCCTCCTCGCCGAGGAGGGGATGAGCTGGTTCCCCGCCGAGGACGATCCCGCGCTCCTCCACGTCGCCGACGCGCCCGGGACCTTCCTCGACACCGGGGTGGCGATCCCGTGGCGCGCCGAGGGGGGCTTCGAGCTCGGACGAGCGCTGCACGCGGCGCGGATCCGGAGGCGGGTGACGGTCGAGAAGGTCGCGCTCAAGACGTACGATTTCGCGCGGCCGATGCTCGATCTGAGCGGCGCATCGGGCGACGGCGCGCTCGAGTGGTACGAGTACCCTGGCGGCTTCGGCGATCCGGACGCGGGCCGCGATCTCGCCGCGATTCGCCTCGCGGAGCGTCAGGCCGGGGCGACCGTGCTCGAGGGGGAGGCCACCGAGCCGGAGCTCCGCGCCGGCGCGATGTTCGAGGTGGAGACCCCGCCGGAGGAGCTCGGCGACGCGCGCTGGCTCGTGCTCGCCATCGTGCACGAAGCGAGAGCGACGGGCGGTCCGGAGGAGCTCACCTACCGCGCCACCTTCGAGGCGGTCCCGGCGCGCCAGGGCTTCCGCCCGGCGCGCCTGTCTCCCGGTCCTCGCGGCGGCGCCGGCACCGCGGTGGTCACCGGCCCGCCGGGCAAGGAGATCGCCCTCGACGAGCACGGTCGCAGCCGCGTCCTCCTCCGCTGGGATCGTCGCCACAGCCCCGAGGACCGGAGCTCCGGCTTCGCCCGCGTGACCCAGCCCCAGCTCTCGGGCGCGATGCTCAACCCGCGGGTCGGCTGGGAGGAGCTCGTCGGCTTCGGCGATCGGGGCGGGGAGGTCCCGGTGATCCTCGGCCGGCTGTACAACGCCGTCCAGGCGCCGCCCGCCGCGCTGCCCGCGAAGAAGGTGGAGACCCGCTTCGGCACGCTGGCCACGCCCGGGGGTTCGGGCGGCAGCGGTGTCCAGATCAGCGACGCGGCCGGGGACGAGCGGCTCGGGCTCGACACGTCGGGCGACTACGAGGAGCGGACAGGGAACGACAAGCGGACCGAGATCGTCGGGCAAGCCGCGCGCGCGGTCGGCGGCGCCCGCGTGGTCGACGTCAAGGAGCGGAGGGTCGAGAAGGTCGCCGGCGAGCAGTCGATCGAGGTGGGCGGCGTCCGCAGGGTGACCGTCGACGCGAACTACGGGCTGAAGGCGGCCTCCGAGACGATCACCGTGGGCGCCGCCCGCGTCATCCGCGCCGGCGGCGACTACATCACCGCGACGCCGAGCTTCGTCCGGATGGTGGGCGGCGCCAAGCAGGAGGTCGGCATCGAGCACCAGAGCGTCTTCGCCAAAGGCGCTTCGACGCTGCTCGTCGGCGGCTCGATGAGCACCACCGCCGGCCCGTCGGAGTCGGTGGGCGTGGCCGGCGCCGCGATCATCAAGGTCTCCGGGGCGCAGACCCTCGACACCGGGTCCTACAGCCTCACCGTGCGCGGGCTCTACGCCGAGAGCTTCGGCTCGCGCAGCGTCACCGCGGGGGGCAACGTGGCGGAGAGCTTCGGCAAGGTCACGTACACGTCGCGGGGCGCCGCCGACATCACCGGCTCCGAGGTCGCGATCGAGGCGGCCACGAAGCTCACGATCAAGGCGCAGGGGGTGACGATCACCATGACCCCCGGATCCATCACCATCTCGGGCAAGCTCGAGGGCCCGACGTCGAGCGTGGAGGAAGGGGTTCATCATTATGGCTAGGTCGCGCACGGTCCAGCAGTCGGTCGCTCGCCCCGCGCGGGGCAAGGCGGAGCCCCTCGGCCCTGGGCTCCACCCGGGCGTCGTGGAGATGGCCACGGCGCGCGAAGGCGACGCGCGCCCCGCGTTCCAGGTGCGGACGAGCGACGGCCGCCGGCTCCTCGCGACGCTCGCCGCCGGCGTCTCGCCCGCGTTCATCGAGGAGTGCACGCGCGAGGGCCGCACCGTGGTGCTCGCGGACGCGCACGGCGGCGTCGCCATCCTGGGCGCGCTCCAGACCGCCTCGGCGCCGGCGCCGGACGCGCACGGGACGCTCGCGCTCGATGCCCGCCACATCCGGCTCCGCGCCAGGGAGACGCTGGAGCTCGAGGTGCCCGGATCCAGCCTCCGGATCGAGCCCGGCGGCGCGGTGCGGATCGAGGGCGACCGGCTCGTGCTCGACATGGCGGCGCTCGTGCGGATCTTCTCGGCGCGGGTGGAGCTGCCGTGAGCGGCGTCGCGCTGACGATCGAGGGCGCGCCGGGTCTCCTGCCCACCCGCCTCCGCGGGGTGGAGCGGCTCGGTGAGGCCTCGACCTTCGAGATCGACCTCCAGGGCCCGAGGGACGCGCTCGTCTCTCCCGGAACCGTGCTCCGCAAGGCGGGGCGCCTCGTCCTCGACGCTCCGGCGGGGAGCCGGACCGTCCTCGGCGTCGTCACCCACTTCGTCGTGGTGGCGAGCGACCACGAGCACCTCCGGGCCTACCGGCTGACGCTCGCATCACGCTTCGCCCTGCTCGCGCTCACCCGGAGGGCGCGCACGTTCCAGGAGCTCACGGCGCCCGAGATCGTCGAGCAGATCGTGCGCGAGGGCGGCTACAAGGCCGTGCGCAAGGACCTCCGCGCGTCGTACGCGAAGCGCCGCTACGTGGTGCAGTACCAGGAGAGCGACGCGGCCTTCATCCGGCGCGTCTGCGAGGAGCACGGGCTGTACTTCCGCTTCGAGGCGGACGGCGACGACGAGGTCTTCGTCCTCGAGGACGACTCCGCCGGCGCCGAGGCCCCCTACCCGGACGGCATCTCGCTCGTCGCCCGCAGCCCCCTGGACGAGCCGCGGCCCGTCGCGGTGGACACGGCGCGGCGCCTCCGGCGCGCGGCCGGCAAGGTCATCCTCCGCGACCATGGCCCCGATCAGCCGCGGCTCTCGCTCGAGGGCAAGGCCTCCGGCGGGCTCGATGCGGAGCAGGACGTCGAGGTCTACGAGGCGCCCGGCGGCTTCGCTTCTCCGGCCGAGGGCGAGGCGCGGGCGAAGATCCGGCTCGAGTCGCTGCGCGCCGAGGCCGCACGTCTCTCGTTCGACACCAACGCGCTTGCGCTCTCGCCCGGCGCTCGCTGCCGCCTTGTCGAGGCGCCGGACCACCACGGCCTCGTCCAGGCCGCGGGCGAGCACGTGGTGACCCGCGTCGAGCTCCGCTGGGACGCCGTCGAGGCGGTCTTCCGCGCCGGGGTCGGGGCGATCCCTGCGCGCGTGCCGTTCCGCCTGCCGAAGATCACGCCGAGGCCGCGCATCGCCGGGGTGCAGTCGGCCTGGGTCACCGGGGAGCGCGGACAGGAGATCCACCCCGACGCGCTCGGCCGCGTCCACCTCCGCTTCCACTGGGATCTGCACGGCGAGGCCGATCAGCGGAGCAGCCTCCCGGTGCGGGTGATCCAGCCGCATCTCCCGGGTCCGATGCTCGTGCCGCGCGTGGGCTGGGAGGTCTTCGTGATGTTCGAGGACGGCGATCCCGATCGCCCCGTCGTGCTCGGCCGCTCGTACAACGAGGAGCAGCGGCCGCCGCTTTCGCTGCCCGCGAACAGGACGGTGACGTCGATCGCGACCGACAGCTCGCCCGGCGCGGGGGCGCGGACGGCGATCCAGATGGACGACGCCGCCGGCCGCGAGCACGTCCTCGTCAACGCGCCCTTCGCCATGGAGACGAGGGTCCAGGGTGACCACAAGGCGCAGGCGCTGAAGAACGAGGACCTCCAGGTCGGCGCCGCGCTGAAGGCCGAGGTCGGCGGCGACGAGTCGATCTCGGTGCGCCTCGGGTACATCGGCGGCTACGGCGCCCGCAGCGTCAAGGTGGGCGCGGCGCAGCACCAGAGCTCGGGCGGCAACTTCGTGAGCGAGGTCGGCACCGAGACGGACCTGGTGGCCGGGATGCTTGTGGAGCAGGTCGGCGACCCCGTGAAGGGCGCCGCGAGCCTCGCGGCATCCGCCCTGCTCTCGAAGGTGAGCGCGCGGGGGGTCGCCGGGCAGATCGCGGCGTCCACGATCGGCGCGTCCCGCGCGGCCCACGAGGCCTACAAGGCGAAGGGCGCGGAGGGCGCGCTCGCCGCGGTCAAGGACAGCGCGCTGGGCAGCGCGATGTCGCTCCTGCCCGGGGGCGAGTCGATCCTGGCGGCGGTGCAGGGCTCGTCCAGGCCGATGCCCTGGGATCACGGCCGCCCCGCGCAGGGCGAGGCGGCGCCGGGCGGAGGGGCCGCGGGCGCGGGCGGCGCAGGCGGCGGCCCCGCGGGCCCCGGCCCCGGGCACCGCAGCGTCGTCGCGGGCACGTCGTACACCGAGGCGGTCAGCGCCCTCTATGCGGTGACCACGCCGGGCCCCGTCTCGTGGGTCACCGCCGGCCCGGCGACGACCCTCATCAACGGGAGCCACACGAGCAGCGCCGCGAGCGCTGGCGTGCAGGTGGGCGGCGGCCTCGGCGAGTGGCTCGGCTCGCTGAACATCAGCAGCCGGGCGGCCATCGCTCGGAGCGTCGCGGGGGTCATGACCTCGGACGTGAAGGGCGCGCTGCGCATCGGCGCCGGCGGTTCCTTCACGCTCACCGCGAAGAGCGCGCTCACGCTCGAGGTGAACGGGAGCCTGCGGCTCGGCGGCAGCCCCATCACCTTCACGTGCGGCGCCTCCGAGATCTCGGCGACGCCGGCGGGCGTCACGATCAAGTCCCCCTCCATCACCATCACCGGGAGCTCGAAGCAGTCGGGCTCCCTCACGCACCGATGAGCCTCTCCGTCCTCGGCCTCGGCCTGATCTCGCCCGCCGGCGCCTCGGCGCGAGATCACGTCTTCTTCCCGCGCGCCGGGGCGCCGCCGCCCCCGCCATCGCCCTTCATCGGCCCCGACGGGCGCCGGATCGCCGCGCGCTACTGCCCGTGGATGAGACCCTCCCAGGCCGACGCGGGCCGCCTCCTCGCGCTCGCCCGGGGCGCCGCTGCGGAGGCCCTCGCCGCGCTTCCCGAGGACGCCGCGGCGGCGGTCCCGCGCTTCCTCGTGACCCCGGCGCCCCGCCCGGGCCTGCCCGAGGAGGCGCTCTCCGAGATGGCCCGTGCCTTCTCGCCGTCGGCGCGGCGCTTCACCGGTGCGGCCGGCGCCTTCGCCGCGCTCGCGCAGGTCGCGGAGCTCCTCGCGAGCCGCGCGATCGACGCCGCGCTCCTCGTCGGCGTCGACGCCTTCGCCGGCCTCGGCGCGCTCGCCGAGCGGCAGCGGCGGCCCCCGAGCCCGTGGCTGCTCACGCCCCCGCCGCCCTCCGAGGGCGCGGGCGCGCTCCTCGTGGCGTCCGCCGAGCAGGCCTCGCGCTGGGGTGCCGCGCGCCTCGGCGAGATCGTCGCTAGCCGGCACGCGCCGGGACGCGCGACCGACGAGGACGACGATCCTGTCGACGCGGCGGCGATGACCGCGCTGCTCCGGAGCTTGCCGGCCGCGGGGCCGATCCAGGCTGTCTTCGGGCAGGGTCGCGTCGACGCGCTCCGGTGCCGCGAGTGGCAGTTCACCACGGCGCGGTGCTCCGAGCGGTTCTCGGCCAGCTACTTCGATCGCTGCCTCGAGGTGGAGGTCGGCGAGCTCGGCGCCGCCGCCGGCGTGATGAGCCTCGCCTGCGCCTTCGCGGCGTTCCGCCACGGCACGACGCCGCCCGATGCGGGCAGGTCCTTCGTGGCCTGGGCCATCTCCCGCGACGGCACCCGCGGGATCGCCCTCGGCGCCGCGCCTCGCGCGGGAGCGAGCCAGGTCGCGGCCGGATCAGCGGCGTCCCTTCCGGTGCTCACGCCGCTGTCGGGCGCGGTGATCGCGCGGCGTGTGGACCGAGAGCCCTTCGTGCCTCCGCCGGTCGAGACGGAAGCGACGGAGGACGAGGCGTGGATCGATGACGACCTCGAAGGAGCGGGCGCGGCGAATGACATTGCGCCGGCGCTCCCGGCGCTGCCGCGCGAGGGCGTCCTCGCGCCGCCGGTGCGGCTCGATGCGGAGCGGGTGATCGAGCTCACGCTGCCCGGATTCTACGCCTCGGTCGTGGACCACTGCGCGGAGCTCGCCGCCGCGCTCGCCCGCGATCGCCTCGAAGGCCGGCGCGCCTGGCTCCCGGAGACGGAGGCGCGGTTGCTGCGCCGGATCGACGCGATCGTCGCCGCGGGCCCCCGCGCGCTGATCGAGGTGGCCGCCTTCTGGGAGCGCTGGATCGACGATCCGTGGAAGTCCTTCGCGAGCGCGCTCGCGCTGGCCGCCTTCGCGGGCGACGACGCCCTCGCGGCGCTCCACCGCGCGGCGCACCTCCTCCCGCCCGACGCCGGGGACCACGTGTTCGCCGTCGCCGAGGCCCTCGCGCTCGTCGATCGCCCCGGCCTTGCCGGCCTCGCGCGCGCGCTCTCCGCGTCGGCGCACCCGATCGCCCGCGCCATCGGCGTGACCCTGCGCTCGCTGCGCGGCGAGCTGCCCGTCGACGCGCTCCCCGCCGTGCTCGCCGAGGATCACGACGCGGTGGTGCGCGCCGGGATCTGGGCCTGCGAGCGCCTACCCGGAGCGCAGCGCGCCCGTTTTTCGGAGCGCCTCCGGGAGCTCTCTCGCGCGGCCTCCCCGGCGGTGGCGTGCTCGGCGGCGCGGGTGCTCGTGATCGGCGGCGAGACGGATCTTCTCCGCGACGAGGCCCTGTGCGCGCGCCTCGGTCCGCTCGTCGCGGAGCTCTTCGCGCTCGCCGGAGAGCCGGCCGACTGGGCCCGGCTCGAGGCGCTGCTCGGCCGCCATCGCCCGACGCGCGCGGCGCTCGCCGCGGTGGCGCGCTTCGGCTGCGCTGCGAGCGCCGCCTGGATCCTCCAGCGCCTCGACGACGAGGCGCTCGCCGACGACGCCGCGGAGGCGCTGCGCACCCTCTTCGGGTCGCTCGTTCCGGAGGCGCAGGAGCTGGAGGCTGGCGCCTGGCGGGATGCGATCGCGGCGCAACGCCTCGATCCGAAGGCGCGCTATCGCCGGGGACGTGCGTTCTCGACCGCGGTGGTGGTGGAGGAGTGCGCCTCGGGCGAGCTCTCGCGCCTCGCCGTCGAGGCGCGCCTCGACGAGCTGCGCGCACGCCTGCGCCTGCCGGAGCCGGTCGACCTGAGCGGCTTCTCGGCGCGCGCCGAGGCGAACCTCGTGGCCTTCCTGAACCTGGCGCGGAGTCGAAGCTGAGCACCGGGGCCGCCCCGGAGACGAGAGATCATCGTGGCGACGATCAACTACAAATACATCGCGACGACCCGGAGCAATCACTTCTGTCCTGGCCCCCTCCCGGCCATCAGCACGGCGCCCCCGCCGGCCCCGGCCGGGCCGGTGCCAAGCCCGTTCATGTACGTCGCGCTCTCGTCGACAGCGACGGACGTCGACGAGCGATGCCTAATTGGGGGCGCGCCGGCGCTCGTGAATGGCAGCTCGATGGATGTCCAGGCACCGGGCAACATCCCTTGCCAGTCGACGGGCGGCGACGCCGTGACGCACGTCGCCAACAAGGTCTGCAATGTCTACACGTCGTCAGCGACGGTAATGTCCGGCGATCGTGGGCTCGCCTGTACCGGCCACCATGTGCGGCTCAATACAGCTGCGGCGACAGCAAACGTCGCCCAGATCAGCGGGGTGCTCCTGGCAGCGGACATCATCCGGGCCACCACGCACCTCGGCGCCACCGTGAACGTCATGGTGGTGCTGGATCCGATCTCCGTCGCTTCCGGCGCCATGGTGGACGAGAACATGGATCTCGCGATCCCGGGCCTCATCCCCATCGGGTGGAAGCGCCTCTACAGCTCTGCGCGCCTCCGCGAACACTCGCCGCTCGGGCGCGGCGGCTGGACGCACGCGTACCACCAGTGGATCGAGATGGATGGCGATGAGCTGCGCCTCCGCGACGATGACGGCGCGACCGTCACCGTGCGCGCTACCAAGCCGCGCGAAGCTGCCTTCCACCGCGGCAAGCGCCTCGTGATCACCCGCGACACCCGCGGCGGCGCCACCGTCTTCTCGCTCGACACGCGCCTCACCCGCACCTTTCGCTCCGCCGGAGGCGGACGGGCGTTCCTCCACGAGATCGCCAATGAATCCGGGCACATGGTCGTCCTCGAGTACGAGTCGGAGCGGCTCGCGCAGATCGTCGACACCGCGCGCCGGACGATCGCCCTCACCCACGACGGAGACGGCCACATCGTGCGTCTCGAGGTCTTCCCTCCGGGCGGCGCGGGGCGCGCTCCAGTTCACGCCATCTCGTTCGCGTACAGCGACGGCGGCGAGCTCGTACGAGTAACTGATCCGCTCGGCAACACCGAGTCGTACGGATATGACGAGCAGCGCCGCCTCAACCTGAAGACGCTGCCGACCGGCCTGTCGTTCCACTACCTCTACGACCCCGAATCCGGCCGTTGCGTCCGCTCCTGGGGAGACGGCGATCTCCACGCCGGCGACCTCACCTACGATCTCAAGCAAGGCATCACGCACCTCACCGGCAACCCCGAGCCTCGCGTCTTCACATGGCGGCCCGAGGATGGCTCGGTGGTGCGCGAGGCCTCAACCGACGGTCTCTCCGTGCGCGATTTCGAGTTCGATGCCGACGGCCTTGTTCTCAAGGCGAAGAACGCGGCGGGAGACACCCTGACGTTCACCCGCGACGCGCGAGGCAACCTCACACGCATTGATGACCCGCTCGGCCCGCTCGTCGAGCTTGACTATATGGATGATCTGCTGGTGCGACGCCGCGTGGGCGGCGTTTGCACCGATTTCGGCTATGACCACCGGGGGCGGCTCACTTCGGTGAAATACGCGTCCGGGGCCTTCCTCACGATCATGTACGACGAGCAGGGGCGCCTCGCCGCGGTGCACGGACCCGACGGGCTTCGCGGCGGCTTCGTCTACGACGAGCAGCACAATGCCGTCGAGGAGCACACTCCCCGCGGAGGGGTCCGCCGCTGGTCCCACGACGCGCTCGGCCGGCCGGTCGTCTATGTCGATCCGCTCGGCCGGGTGACGCGCCGTGAGCTCGACGCGCTCGGCCGGCCGGTCGCGCTGCACCTGCCCGACGGGACCTCGCTGCGCTTCGAGCACGATGCGCTCGGCCGCCTCACCCGCCGCACGGATGCGCTCGGGCGCGTCGAATCGTTCCGCTACGCCGGCCTGAAATCTCCCATTGAAGTGACCCAGCCCGACGGCTCGATCTGGTCCTTGTCGTACGATCTCAACGAGCGCCTCCAGCAGGTCAAGAACCCGAAGGGCGAGTCCTTCGATTTCCGCTACGATCGCGCCGGCAACCTCCGCGAACACCGTTCGTATGACGGCCGCATCTCCCGCGCTCGGCACGGAAAGAACGGCCGCCTGACGCGTGTGGAGAACCCCGACGGCACCTTCCGTGCGCTCCGCTATGACGGGGCGGGCAGGATCGTCGCGGAGGAGACGCCGCACGGCGCGATCAAGGTCGAGACGCCCGAAGACCGCGTCGTCGAGTACATCGTCGACGATCCGAGCGGGGAAGTCCGTCTACGCATCGAGCATGACGCGCTCGGGCGTGTTGTAGGAGAAACCCAGAACGGCCGGACCATCCGCTACGAGTACGACCCTCAGAACCGGTGCGTGGCGCGCCACCTCCCGACAGGGCACGTGACCCGGTATGCCTACGATGAGGAGGGCAACGTCTCGTCGGTCGATCACGACGGCTACCGCGTGGAGATCCAGCGCGATCTCGCCGGCTCGGTGGTCCGCAAGGTCTTCGCGAGCGCGGGCGTGGAGGCGCGGCGCGAGGTGGACACGATGGCGCGCCCCACCCGCGACTGGGTCGGCGCCACCGGGCGCACGCTCGTGGATCGCCTCTACGCCTACGATCCCTCCGGCGCGCTCGTCGAGCGCAACGACCTGCGCTGGGGCCTCACACGCTACCGCCATGATCGGCTCGGGATGCTGCTCGAGGCGAGCTCTCGGAAGGGGCGCGAGACCTTCGTGTACGACGCGGGAGGCTCGCTGAAGCCCGCGGGCTCGACCTGGGAGATGGGGCCGGGCGGGCTCTTGCTCCGCACCGAGCAGGCCGTATATGCCTACGACGCCGCGAACCGACGCACCCGCGAGACGCGGTCGGACGGCGAGACGGAGTACCTCTGGGACTGCCGCGGCCAGCTCCGGGAGGTCCGGCGCCCGGACGGCACGCGCGTTCTCTTCGCCTACGATGCGTTCAGCCGCAGGATCAGAAAAGAAATCGTCCCGCCCTTCTCGCCGGATGCGGTCGAGTCGGCGGCGGCGGAGCCCCGCGTGGTCGAGTACCTGTGGGACGGCCTCTGCCTCGCCGCGGAGCTCGACTCCGAGCGCGGCGTGCGCGTCTTCGTGCACGAGCCGGGGACGATGTGCCCGCTTCTTCAGCAAGAGGGCACCGCCGTCTACGCGGTCATCACCGATCACCTCGGAACCCCGACCGAGCTCATTGGCCCGAAGGGTGAGGTCGCGTGGTCAGCTCACCACTCGGCCTTCGGCATCATCGTCGAGGCCGCGCAGCCCGAGGCCAGCCCGCCCGTGGCGTCCCCCTTCCGGCTGCTCGGCCAGTACCACGACGAGGAGACCGAGCTCTGCTACGTCCGCTACCGCTACTTCGACCCGAAGGCCGCGCGCTTCTTGAGCCCGGATCCGCTCGAGCTGCTCGGCAGCCGCAACCTGTTCGCCTTCGACGGCAGTCCTATCACCCATGTCGATCCACTGGGCCTCTCCTGCGTCATCGTCGGCAACCCGGCGAAGGATGCGTTCATTGCCGTGTGCATGACCCAGGTCAGGCCAGACCCGAGCAAGTACGTGATCGTGGTGCACGGGACAGCCCACCACGTGGCGGTACGAGACGCGGAGGGGATGGCGACCCACCATACACCGAGCCAGCTCTTGGACATGCTCCGCACGGTCGGGAATTACAACGGCGCGGGGACGATCGTCCTCAACTCGTGCAACGTGGGTCGTATGCCGAACGGCGTGGCCCAGCAGCTCTCCACCGCCTATCCGAACCGCTACGTTTACGGCCCGAGCGATGTGGTCTGGAACCTCGGGTTCTACATCGGCCCCCCAGTCGGGGTTGCCAACAGCGCGACCTACGTGCCCAAGCTCGGCGAGCCGAAGGAAAAGCCAGACTACTCGCGCCCCGGACAGTGGAACTCATTCTACAATGGTATGCCCCGGCAGGGCAATCGACACGACCAGTATACGACGCTCCCCGACCAGCTCAAGCCAGGCTCGATAACGCAGCCGATCAACGTCAAGCCGGCCTCAAACACGCAGCCGCTCGATATCACTCCGCTGGACGATGGGCTGCCCTTCCGGCGTCCTCCATCGAGCTAACAGGCGTTCAATGGAGGCTCCTTTACCGGTCGCGAGCACCCCTGCACGACCAGGACCCAATCAAGAGGACGCTCGGAGGGAATGGCTGCCTCACTTCCATCCTGGCGGGTCGTATCGCCGGCGATCTGGCTCGATGTACAAGATGCGATCGAACGCCATCTAGGCACGCGCGTGGTAAAGAACGGCACGGTGCACGCCATCGCCGCCGAAGTCGACCTCGAGCCACAGCTCATCTTCCTCGCTGGTCACGAGCTGATGCGGAGGGAAGCTGTCAAGAGTCACGTGGAACGGGATGAAAACACTCTCCCAGTCTCCTCCTGGCGTCAGCCGGTAGATTCGCAACCGCGGCGAGCGGTGCTGCGTGCACAGGAAGATCTGTCCCGAGGGCGTGGCCCGGATGTCTTGTACTCTGTAGTTCCCTCGAAATGGCGGTAGCATCTGCCACCTCTCCTGGACAAGGTGCGCGACGAAATCCTCCCCAGATTTCATCGTGCCCGAGGCGAAGAGCTCGTTTGACCGATGATCGAGGAATATATCGGCACTTTGCTCATCCACTCCGAGTGGCCACTCGAACCTCTCCGGCTTGCACTCTCCTCGCGGGAATATCCACCACCCAGGCCCGTACAGTGGGGACCTCACGACGCGGATGATGACATCGCCGGCTCTCGTCACGTAAGGATTATACGCGGAAATGCCCTGGGCGAGCACGGGAGGGATGGGTCTGTCCGAGCCATCCGCCCATCTGAGCTTGCCGTCGGCTCCCGCGGCGAGCACTCCGTCAGCCCACTCGCCAATCCACGTAATCTCTGGATGCTCCACCCAGCGATCATACGCGCCGTCCCAGCGGATCACCGCGTGCTTGTTGAATGTAGTCCAGCTTGTAGATCCGGGTTCTGGTCCGGGTATCGCGCTCGCCACCATCCCTATATAGGCAAGACCCCAGACCTGGTCAGGCCACCGGCCCACCACGCGGGAAATCTCCAGCGGGACGGTCGACGACGAAGACACCTGCTGGGCGTCCGGTACCGTCACCAGCTCCATCTCCCGCTGATCGTGGAGTCGCCCGCCCTGGGCCCGCGCGATGTAAGGCCCCGTGGAGACAATGACCGCTCCCTGAAGCCGGTGCAACCGGATGCGCTGCTGCGATGATGCGATGGCCGTGAACATACCGTGCTCTACTCCTTCCCCTCACCGCTTTGCGCGGCTTCGCCCGCCCGCCGCGACCGGCTCCCACATCCACTCCATCCGCAGCGTCGGCTCCGCCGCGAATCGCGCCTGCCACGCTGCGTCCTGCTCACGCTCCCGCGCGGGGGTAAGCCAGGTCAGCTGCGTGCGTGGTAAAGGATGATATCATGCTTGTGACCGATGCAGAAGTCGATGGCGAGCCAGAGCTCTCCCTCCTCGCCGGCGACGAATGTGTAATCGGACGGAAAGCACCGATTCGGATAGAAGAGTATGGGAATTGGCTCCCACGCGTCTCCCCGCACCAGCCGAAAAATGGAGAGCGAAGACGAGGGGCAGAATGAGATCATGAACAGCTCGCCCGATGGCGTGCCCCTCAGATCGAGCTGCTCCCTTTGGTTTTTTTTCGGAAATGGCGGCAGCGGCTGCCATGTCCCCTCGACACGGTAAGCACGGAATGGTTCTCCGGATTTCAGTGTACCTTCTGCGAGCAGGTCATAGGGCGCGTGACCGATCCTCAGCCAGACGCTTGTCTCATCCACCTCGGGTGGCCATGCAAACCTCTCCCCCTCGCATTCTCCTCGCGGGAATATCCACCATCCACGCTCCAGAGTCGGGGATCGTTCCACCTTCGCGATGACGTCGCCGGACTTCGTCACGTCGTGGAAGGGCATGTGCATCGAGTTCAGGAGTCCCTGGACGAGCACGGGAGGGAGAGGCCTGTCCGAGCCATCCACCCAACTGTTCGTGCCGTCGGCGCCCCTGGCGAGCACCCCGTCCGCCCACCCACGGACCGACAAGATGCCGGGCTGCTCGACCCATTGACCGCGCTCCGCATCCCAGCGTGCTGCCCCTTGCCTCGGATGAGGCCAGGTCCCTGAGAACGCCCATCCCACCTCGGCAACAGTCCAGGCGCAGTCGGGCCACCGGCCCTCCAGGGTGTCGATATCTCCTGGGACAAAAGGTGGCGGAAACACCCCCTGGGCGTCCGGAGCGCCCACCGCCTCCGTCTTCCGCTGATCCTGGAGCTGCCCTCCGTGGGCCCGCGCGATGCAAGGCCCCGTGGAGGCGATGACCGCTCCCTGGAGCCGATGCAGCCGGATGCGCTGCTGCGATGTTGCGATGGCCGTGAACATACCGTGCTCCACTCCTTCTCCCGCGCTCCCGCGCTCCCGCGCTCCCGCGCTCCCTCGCCCCCTCGCTCCCTCGCCCCCTCGCTCCCTCACCGCTTCCCGCGGACCCGCTCGCCCGCCGCGACCAGCTCCCGCATCCACTCCATCCGCAGCGTCGGCTCCGCCGCGAACCTCGCCTGCCACGCCGCGTCCTCGACGCGTTTCGCCTCGCGGGTGAGCCCGTACCGCGCGATGATCTCCGTCGCGGTCGCGGGGCTCGCCGCGATCTCCGCGAGCATCGCAGCGTAGTCCTCCAGCGAGAGCCGCGGCACGGAAGCAGCCGCTGAGCGCGCAGCGCCACCCGGCGACGGGGCGAACGGGAGCGACGGCCTCACGCCCTCGAACATCACAGGCGCCGTCCCGGTGACCGGCGGCTTCGAGGCCCCAGCGCCCCCCGGCGGCGCCGCCGCGGCCGGCGGCCGGGAGCGCGGCGCAACCTCCTCGCCCGCGCGCGAGGAGAAAGGCAGCGCCGGCTCGCTCGGCGTCGAGGACATCGGCGCCGTCTCGGTGATCTCCCTCTGCGGGATCACCGGCGCAGACTGCACCGGCAGCGGCTCGAACCGCACGACGGGCGCGGACAACACCACCACCGGCGCGCTCCCCGGCTTGACGAAAGGCAGGATCAGCTTCGGAAGATCCGCCAGATCCGCCGTCTCCCCCGGCACGCCCACCGCCGCCGCCGGTCCCTCCTTCGCGGGCACCGCCGCGCCGCCGCGAGGCCGCCGCGCCGGCGCCTCCAGCACCGGCGGCTCCGGCCGGACCTCCGGCACCGGACCGGGCGCCGCGGCGAGGATCGCCGTCGCCTCGCCGCGCACGGCGTCGCCGGCCATGATTCGCGCCTGCCAGAAGCCGAGCAGGCGGAAGACGTCGCCCTCGCCAAGCCCGCGCGCTCCGAGGAACCCGAGCGGATCCCCCGACGCGGTGAAGGCGCGGAAGAAGTTGAGCCAGGCGCCAAGCTCCTCATCGAGCGGAGGCACCTTGCGCTTCACGTGCGCCTGCGCCGCCAGGCGGTGCTCGTCGCAGGTCGCCATCAGCGCCCCGTCCCCCATCGCGCTCTCGGCGAGACGCGCGGACCACGCCTCCTCCACCGCCGGCCACACCCCGGCCGGGATGGCGGCGTGGGCCAGGCTCTCGTCCAGCGAAACGCCCTCGGCGGTGTACGCCAGCACGGCCGCATAGGCCGAGAGCGGCACGCCCGCGACCTCGGGATCCGACGGCTCCGCCCGCTCGCCGCCCGCCTCACGCATCGCCGCGCACCACCACCTCGCGCAGCACCCGCAGGCCCCGGCCGATCGGGAAGACGGCGCGCGCCACGAGGTCCACCCGCCGCGCCTCGGGCTGGATGAGCACCGTGTCGATCGACGGCCGCGCGACCACGCGCTCCCCGGTGTCGTAGCGCGCGCTCACCGCCACCGGGAGCGCCGGGAGCGCGAACACGAGCGGATCGAGCGACATACCGTGGATGCCCACCGGATCGCCCGGCGCGAGGTGCTCCTCGAACTGGAGCGACGGGTGGGCGACATTGCCGAAGCGAAGGTCCTGGTCGGCGGGCGGGATCGGCATCCGGGTCGCCTTCCACCGCTCGTCGAACGTGCCGGCGTACTCGAGGCGCGGGGACCAGTGCATCATGATCGCGCCGAAGCCCACCGGCGCGTGGCGATCCAGGGCCGAGGTGTGAGGCCGCTCGGGGTGCTCGATCTGCGGGGCGGGCCGATCCACGAGATCTGCCGCGCTCTTCGCCGCGCCGACGCCCGCCGGGTTCCGGAGGTCGACCACCGAGAGGTCCTCCGACATGCCGCCATAGGCCCGCTCATAGACGATCGGCATCCGCTCGAAGGGCGCCGCCGGCCCGATCGCGACGCCAAAGGCGCCCTTGAAGAAGACGCGTACTCCGTGGACGCGCAGCGGCGTCAGCCGGTCCCGGACCTTCACCGCGACGTCGAGCACCCTCACCTTCTCCGGGGCGATCGCGTCGCCGATCACCACCACGTCCGTGCCGAGCTTCGCCACCCCGAGATCCGACGGGACGCGGAGGCTGCTCCGGGGGCTCTCGGGATCCCAGGGCTCGTCGATGATGCGGACCGGCGCCGGATCGTCGGCGGGCCTCGAGCTCCCGCTCCGACCGAGCACGAAGGTGCCCTTGATGATGGCGACAAGGACGTCGTTCCCGTCGCGGTCGATGAGCGG
Source organism: Sorangium sp. So ce887 (assembly GCF_051521455.1). NCBI lineage: Bacteria > Pseudomonadati > Myxococcota > Polyangiales > Polyangiaceae > Sorangium > Sorangium sp. So ce887. The sequence goes on from NZ_CP150354.1 coordinate 10,456,304, forward strand.
CACGGGCTGGACGGTGAAGGGGGATTGGTTGGCGAGGCTCACGGAGAGGGCCCGATGGATGCTCGTGTATACAGCATGTGCAGGTCGCGACGCCCTCCCTCGAGAACGCGACACGAGAGCTCGCGACGCGCGGGGTGATGGTCAGATTGGACCATGAAGGGTCGTCGAGAAGCGACGCTGACGCGCGGTCGAGCAGGATCTCGCCGGCAGCCTTCGCGCACGAGCTGGATCTCGCCGGCAGCCCGCAGCATCGCGACGCTTGCGTCATGGCGAGCGATCGCGTCAGGGGCGCAGCGGCCGGAGGTCAGCGCTCCGTCATGTAGAAGGTGCTGAGGCACATCTCGTCGTTCGTGCCCTCTCCCCACACGACATCGCCGGGGACCCGCGGCTTTCCGTCGATGATCGGCTGGTTCTCGGGCGTGTTGTCCCAGTGGCACTCGAGCGACAGCCTGTCGCCCGGATTGAGCACCTTGGGCTGGACGAGCTTGTAGCTCCCTTGCCAGTGGAAATCCCAGCGCGGGATGTCGAGCACGCACTCCGAGCTCCCGTCGGCGCGCTCGATCTCGAGGCGCGCGCGCGTGCCGAGCGTGTGCATGTGGAGGCCCGCGATGTGGAGCTCGATCGGCGCGTCGCCCGCGAGCGCCCGGGTGGGCTGCGCGCCCCAGCGGTGGACGACGTCGCCCTCGAAGGCGGGGATCGTCATGGCGTCGCCGACGAGCCAGGCCGGGTTCGTCCACGGCTGCGTGGAGCCCTCCCGCTCGACCGAGCTCTCGAGCATCACATCGATCGCGGAGCGATCCGGCAGCTTGCCCGCCGCCAGCGTGTTGTAGTGGACCTGCACGACCAGCCGCGAGCCCGGCTCGACCCGGGTGCCCGTCCCCGGCGGGAAGGTCATGCTCCCGCCGCCGGGCACCCAGCCGCCGAGCCAGCGCGGCCGGATCCCCGGGCCCCCGAAGCAGGGATAGCCCGGGCCCGGGTCGGCCGCGTCGAGGGCCTCGACGTCGGCGACCAGCTCCGGCCCCGCGATGTAGGCGATCACGTGGTGGACGATGCGCTCCTCGCCGGGCCTGACCCCGAAGCCGGTGACGTAGCGCGCGCTCTCCTCCGGCCAGTCGATCACGAAGCAGCGGTAATCGTCGGGCCCTGCCTGCGGGGTGTACTCGACCGGCATCTCGAGCGTCAGGTCCACCCGCGCGAGCTCGTTGCTCGCCGGCGGATCGAGCGGCGGGCCCTCCTCCGCCGGGTCGCCCAGGGCCGCGCCGCCGTCGACCCAGGCGGCGAGGGTCTGGATCTGCTGCTCGGACAGGGAGCGATCGCCCACGTACTCGGCGCAGGCGCTGTCGGCCGGCCAGGGGGGCATCGTGCGCTCGACGACGGCCTGCTTGATGAGCGGCGCCCACGGCACCGCCGCCTCGGGCCCCTCGAGCGAGAACGGCGCGATGCCGCCGCCGCTGTGGCACCCCGCGCACCTCGCGTCGAAGATGGGTTTGACGTCCCGGTAGTACGAGACCGCGGCCTGGACGCCGCCGCCCGCCGCGGCCCCGGCCTCGTCGTCGCCGCCGCACCCGGCGAGGACGACGGCCAGCGCCGCGCCCCGCCACACCGATACGCCCGTGCACCTCACCATGGGAACACCTGCCCTCGCCTCAGCGACGCTCGTGAACCCCGCCGTTCGTCGCCAGCTCGCGCCGGAGGAAGAACGCGATGACCTCGGCGAGCTCGTCGCGCGCGGCCACGAGGAGCACCGTGGCGCCCCCCGCGACGATCGAGGAGCCGCGCGGCGCCTCGACGCGGCCGTCGGGGCGGTAGACGCCGGCGAAGACGCACGACGCGGGGAAGCCGGCGCTGCCCGCGATGACGCTCACCGAGCGGCCGGCCACCATCGAGTCGACGGGGATGTCGAGCTCGAACGCCACCGACTCGCCGGCGCCGAGCACCATCGCGTGGCGGACGCCCGGATGCTCGATGGCGGTGGCCATCGCGCCGATGAAGACGTCGATCTCGGAGAGGATCCGGTGGACGCCCGCGCTGACGTAGACGCTCCGGTAATCGGAGTCGCGCATGCGCACCATCACGCGCTTGGCGCCCGCGGCCTGGGCGAGGAGCGCGACGGCGAGGTTGTCGGCGTCGCGGCGGAGCATGGCCACGACCACGTCGGCGCGCCCCACCTCGGCCTCCTTGAGGAGCCCGGCGTCGGTCGCGTCCCCCACGAGCGAGACGAGGCCGTGGCGCTCGAAGGCGCTGTTGGCGATCGACTCGTCGCGATCGATGATGGTCACGTCGTGGCCCGTCTTCGCGAGGTGGATCGCGACGCTCAGCCCTGCGCGCCCGGCGCCCGCGATGAAAACGCGCATGTCATCCGCCTCCTTCGTGCGCGGAAAGCTTCACCATCTCCCGGTCGATCTCGTTCGCGTGGGCGTCCGCCGTCTCGGAGTCGATGAGCCCCCGCCTCGCCGCGTCGAGCACCGCCGCCTTCTGCGCCGTGAGCAGCGCGACGTCCGTGAGGTGGTCGCGCACCTCCTCGCCCCGCGGCGACTGGAGCGCCGCCTCCGCCGCGATCACGCGGCGCTGGAACGCGGCCCGGCGCTCCGCGTGCTCCTTTCGGGAGAGGAGGCCCGAGGCGAGCAGGTCGTCGAGCTCCGACTGGCCGCGCCGCGCGGCGATGAGCGTCGCCTTCGCGGCGTCGAGCGTGGGGTCGGCGCTCGGGGTCGCGACCCCCAGGAACTTGAGCAGCCGCGCGAACGGCAGCGCCTGCACCACCAGCGTCACGAAGGTCACGCCGAAGACGATCGTGACCAGGCGGTCGCGGTACGGCATGTCGTGCGGGAGGCTGAGAACGGCGGCCATCGAGAGCGCGCCCTTGATGTTGCCGACAAGCATCACGTGCTGCCAGCGGAGCGGCACGACCTCCCGCGTCACGGCCCGGAGCACGCCGAAGCAGCCGTAGACGGCCACCGCCCTGCCCGCGTGCAGGGCGATGAGCGCGAGGCCGATGGAGGCCGCCTCGCGCACGAGCATCTCCGCGTGGATCTGCATGCCGACGAGCAGGAACAGCAGCACGTTGAGGCCAAAGCCGCCCGTCTCCCAGAACCCCTCGAGGGCGAGCACGCGCGAGGGCTCGAGGTGGCGGCGGGCCGCCTTGCCGATGACGACGCCGACGACCACGACGGCGATGACCGGCGAGGCGTGGAGCCGCTCGGTGACCAGGGCCGTGGCGAACACGATCACGATGGAGGCGAGGATCGCGGTCAGGTGGTCCGGCGTGCGGCGGAGGAGGGCCGTGCCGACGGCGCCGAACGCCCCGCCGAGGACGGCGCCGCCGGCCACGGCCATCGAGAGCCCGCGGAAGGTCTCGACGGCGTCGAACGTGCCGCTCGCGAGGACGCGCGAGGCGAGCACCACGAGCACGAGCGCGGTGCCGTCGTTGAAGAGGCTCTCCCCCTCCATGATGGCGGCCAGCCGGTGCGGGACGTGGACGCTCCGGAAGGCGAGCAGCACGCTCACGGTATCGGTGATGGAGAGCACCGCGCCGAGGAGGAGCGCCGCCGCGAACGGGAGATCGAGCACCAGCGTCGCCACCGCGGCGGTGCCGAGCAGCGAGATGAGCACCCCCGGCACGGCGAGCGCGAGGATGGGCCGGCTCGCGGCGCGCAGGCTGTCCGCGTCGGCGAACAGGGCGCCCTCGAAGACGAGCACCGGGAGGAACGCGATGAGGATGACCTCCGGGTCCATCGGCGTGTTCGGCAGCACGTCGACGACGACGAGGAGGAGCCCCACGAGCACGAGCGCGACGTTGTACGGGATCCCGACGCGCTTGGCGCCGATCGCGACGGTGGAGCCGACGGCCAGGACGAGGAGCAGGCTCTCGAGCCGCTCCCTCATGCGTCGCCTCGCGGCGGCGACACGAGGACGATGGCAATCGGCGCACGCGGCGGGCACGCCGCGACGTGCGTGGGGTCTCTGGGGGCCATCACCGTAGATCCTGCGCTACAGGATCGCTCCCGGATTCGCAAGATAGGAGAGGCGTCGCCGGAGCGGTCGGGCGGGCTGCGTGCGAAGGCAGGCGCGAAGCCAGGCGAGACGGGAGCGTGCCTGTGCCCGGGAAGCAGGGAGATGTCCGAGATCACATGACACGACATCCGGAACACGCTCTCGCGCGCTCTCGCGTCCTCCGCGGGCGGCGGTCCCCGGCAAAGAGCGACGGAGGAGCGTTGACCCGCGCTCAGAAGGGCCAGACGAGCGGGACGACGATCAAGGTGGTCGCCAGCACGAGCAGCTGCAGCGGCAGGCCGACCCGGGTGAAGTCCTTGAACTGATAGCCTCCGGGTCCCATGACGAGGATGTTCACCGGGGAGGCGATCGGCGTCGCGAACGCGGCCGAGGCCGCGAACGCGACCCCCATGAGCAGCGGCTCCGGCGTGAGGTCGAGCGCGCCGGCCAGGCGGACCGCGAGGGGGGCCATGAGCACGGCGGTCGCGGTGTTCGAGAGGACCATGCCGATGGCCGAGGTGAAGAGCACGAGCACGCCGAGGACCACCGTGGGGCGCGCGCCCGCGAGGAGCCCCTCGGCGGCGGAGACGACGGCCCCCATCGCGCCGGTGCGCTCGAGCGCGGCGGCGAGGGGGACCATGCCGGCGATGAGCACGACGCTCTCCCAGTTCACGGCGCGGTAGGTGTCCACCGGGCGCACGCACTGCGCGAGCACGAGGAGGAGCGCGGCGAGCAGCACGGCGATCACGTTGGGCAGCCACCCGAACGCCATGCAGACGAGCATGCCCAGGGTGATGCACACCGCGACGGCGGCGCGCTCGCGATCGACGAGGACGTCGCCGCGCGCGTCGGGCTCGGCGACGAGCACGAGATCGCGCCGCTCGTCGCGGAGGTTCTTCAGGTGCTTGAGCCGCCCCTTCACGAGCAGCGTGTCGCCGGCGCGGAGCTTGAGATCGCGCAGCTCGGGCGTGGCATGGAACACCGGGAGCCAGCCGTCGCCCCGCCGGATCGAGAGCACGCTCGCGCGGTAGCGGTCGCGGAACCTGGCCTCCCTCAGGGTCTTGTCCGTCAGGCCGGAGCGCCGCGGCAGCACCACCTCGGCGAGCGACTCCTCGGGCGGCAGCGAGAAGACGGGCCGCGCCGAGAGCGCCTCGAGCCCGAAGTGATCGGCGAGCGCCGCGATCGCCGCGTCGCTCCCGAGCAGGCGCAGCTCGTCGCCGACGGCGAACACCGCCTGCGGCACCACGCGCTGCGCCTCGAGGCCGTGGGGCCCGGGGCGCGCGATGCCCACCACGGTGGCGCCGAAGTCCGCCCGCAGGTTCGCCTTTCCGAGCGTGAGGCCGGCGAGGCGCGCGCCGGGCGCGACGCGCACGGCGCGCAGGGCGCTGCCGAGCCCGTACTCCATCGAGAGGTCGTCGAGCGAGAGCGCTCGCGGCGCGCCCGCCTCGGCCTTGTCTCCTTTGCCGGGCAGCGCGCGGCGACCGATCGCGACGACGTACGCCACGCCGACCGCGAGCACGACGAGGCCGGGGACGGTGAAGCTGAAGAAGCGGAACGGCGCTCGCCCCGCTTCACGGAGCGCCTCGCTCACGAGCAGGTTCGGCGGGGTGCTGATGAGCGTCAGGTTGCTCCCGAGGTGCGCCGCGAACGCGACGGGCATGAAGAGCCGCGCCGGCGCGATCCCGCGGCGGAGCGCGAGCGTCCCGACGACCGGCAGGAGGATCGCCACGGTCCCCGTCGAGCTCATGAAGGCGGACAGGAGCGCCGTCGCCCCCATCACCACGACGGTCACCTGCGCTTCCCCCCCGCCGGCGAAGCGCTCCAGGCGCTGGCCCAGCCAGTCGGCGACCCCCGTGTCGGTCAGCGCGGCCCCGACGATGAACAGGCCGGCGATCATGAGCACCGCGGGGTTCGAGAACCCCGCGAGCGCGTCCGGGACCGTGCTGACACCGGAGATCGTGAGCGCGAGCAAGGACATCATCGCCACGACGTCGAGCCGCAAGCGATCGCTCACGAACAGGACGATCGCGAGCCCGAGAATGACGAGCGCGAGAATGGCCTCCAAGGTCATGGGGAGGCGCAGCCTAGCGGGCCTTGCGCGAGGCTGCATCACGTGCGGGTCGGATCGCCGCGCACGTCTCGACAGAGCGCTTCCGTGGTGTCGCTCGGAGTCGCTCGCGCATTGAAATGTCGGCGGCAAACGCTATGCACGAGGCATGCGTGAGCGTCGTCCCAGCCAGACCGCCGCCACTGTCGCGCTCATCCGGGCGCTCGCCGACCAGGGCCTCACCGATGTGCCGGGCTTCGAGGACCCCGTCGTGCACCGGCTCCTGTCGCGCGGGTGGAGCGCCGCGCTGACGCTGATCGCGCGGCGGCTCCGGCGCATGGACCCCGCGAAGCGCGCGCGCGTCCTGGCCCGGCTCTCCTCGGTCCCGCTGCGGGTGCGGGCCATCGACGTCGAGCTGGAGGGCGCCGTGGCGCTCGGGTGCCGGCAGGTCGCGAGCCTGGGGGCGGGCCTCGACACGCGCGCATTCCGGATGAAGGCGCTCTCGCCGACTCATTTCTTCGAGATCGATCACCCGGCGACACAGGCGTTCAAGCAGAGCAAGGCAGCGGGGCTGTCGCCGGTCGTGGAGAAGCTGACGTACGTGCCGGTCGATTTCGAGCGCGACGCGCTCTCCACGTGCCTCCTTTCGGCCGGTCACCGGCCGGACGAGCCCACCGCGTGGATATGGGAAGGGGTCGTGATGTACCTGTCGGACGACGCGCTCCGGGCGACGCTGCGGGCGCTCGCCGACGCCTCGGCGCCGGGCAGCCTCCTCCTCGTGAACTACATGGAGCCCGAGGCGCGGCGCCGCCTGGGCCTCGTTGGCCACGTGATCGCGCGGATCTGGAGCGAGCCGCTCGTCGGCTTCCGCCGGCGCGAGGTGATGCTCGCCGAGGTCGAGCGGGCCGGGTTCCGCGCGTTGCGCGACACCGGCGCGGAGGACTGGGCCCGGCGGTTCGGAGCCCCCTTCGCCTCGTCCAACCCGGCCGCCGGCACACGGCTCCTCGTCGCCGAGCGCTCCGGCGCGAGCTGACCCCGGGCTCTCCTTCGCGCCCCGCCCGACGAACCCCGGAGCCCGCGGCGCTCCCGCGAGCGGCTCCCCTCGCGGGAGCGCCGTGGACACCGCACCTCGTCAGGCGGAGCCCGGCGTCAGCTCCACGTCTCCGAGCGCCGCGGGTTGCGGGTCTCGATGGCCTCGGCGTGGCCCCGCAGCCCGCGCGCGGCGGGCAGGTTGCCGTGCGTCTCGAAGACGTCGGCGAGGGCGAGCCCGAGGATGACGATCTGCTGGGGTTTCTCCAGCGCGCCGACGGTCGGCGCCGCGGAGCCGAGCAGCTCGAAGGCCCGCCGCCACGACTTCGCGGCGGCGTCCGGCAGGTCGGCGTTCAGCGCCGCGTGCCCGGAGCAGCGGTGCATGTCCGCCGCGAACTCGTGGCTGCCGCGGCGGTCCGCGAGGTCTCCGGCGCGGGCGTACGCCTCCGACGCGTCGAGGAAGCGGCGTTGCTTGCTGTGCAGGCTGCCGAGCGAGGCGTAGGCCTCGGGCACGATCGCGAACAGCCCGCGCCGCTCTGCCTCCTTCAGCGCGGCGACGAACACCCGATGTCCCTCGTCGACCACGCCCGCGCCGATCAGCGAGCGCGCGCGCTGCATGGCGACGTGAATCGCCTCCTCGCCCAGCCCGCGGCCCATCAGCATCTCCTCGGCCTGCTGCTGGAGCTGCGCAGCCTCGGTGTGCCGTCCCGCATGAAAGCACTTGTCGGCCTCATGCAGGAGGCGCCGCGCCTGGAGGAGCTCCGGAGTGCGAAGGGGGGAGTCGGGCGCGATGCGGTTCTCGAGGTCGGCGGGGAGGCGCTGCCCGCGGGCCGAGAGATCGGTGAGCAGGCGCTCGAGATCGACCAGGGCCGCGCTGTCGGCCTCCGGCCACACGACGCGGGACGCGCCCTCGCCGAAGCGCGCGAGCAGGTCGCCCACGCTCGAGTGGACCGGATCGACGAGGACCCAGCGCACGAGCGCGAGCTCGGGCCCCTGCGCGAGCCAGAGGACGTCGCGGGCATACGCGCGGGGGTCGTCGATGTGCTGCGGCGAGAGCACCACGACGGCGCCCGCCTCCGGAGCGCGGGCGGCGAGGTGGGCCGCGAGGGCGCCCGCGAACGCGTCGAGCGGCTCGCGCAGGGGCCCGGGATCGAGCGTCGCGGTGGGCTCACCGGGCATCGCCGGGGCGCCGAGCTCGCGCGCCAGCGCGCGTTCGCGGGCGGCCCAGCCCTGGCTGGGCCCGTAGAACGGGTCGGCCAGGACCCACACGGGACGGGGCGCCGGGCCTGCTTCGCCGAGCGCCCGCAGCAGCGCCAGCGTGTGCCCGTGCACGTGCGCCGGAACGATCACGTGCAGCAGGCGGGCTCGCTCGCCTGTGAAGATGGCGCTGAGCGCGCGGGCAATATCGTGGATCATGTCGCGTTCCAGGGCGGAGTCTTGCTCCGATCCGCGCCGAGGCCAAGCGAATGCGCCCGCGCGGTGGCGCGGGACCTCGCCGGCGCCTGCGCTGACCGCCTTCGCGGGGCGCCGCGCCCCCGGCGAGCGAACGGCCGTTGCGCGTCGCAGGACGCCACGGTCGAGGCGATATGTCTCAGGGTTTTCGCTCCGGAGCGCGGGCGCGACGCGGAGGAGGACGCGCGGGTGCTTGATCCTTGTTGGCCCGGGCATTGCTGGGCGAAAGGAGCTGAAGCAAGCGTCGAGAGTCGTTGAAGAACCGCTGAACGCGCCCGGGGGTAGACGCCGCGGGTCGCGCTCGATCTCGGAGGAGATGGTACCGTGAAAACAGTGTATCTGTCGCTGCTCTTGGGCGGCATCGTGATCGTGGGTTGTGGTGGCAGCAAGCCTCAGCCGGAGGGGCCGGCCGAGAAGGCGGGCGAGGCTGTGGACGACGCTGCGCGCGACGTCAAGGACGAGACGAAGGACGCGGCGGAGTCGACCGGTGATGCCGCCGAGGAGGCGGGCGACAAGGTCGAGGAGAAGACGGACTAGCAGGACCGGACTCGTCTACCGGGACGCGCTGGCCCGAGGGACGGGCGCGCCCCGCCGGCGGGGCGCGGAGCGCTGAGATGGTCTCCTGCTGTTCGCGCGGTGGGGGCTGAGCCGGGCGGCTCGCCCCCACCGCGCGTTGCGCTGCGAGGAGATCTGGCCGGAGGGTCTACGTACGAGATGCCCGAGATCCTCCGCGGCCTTCGATTGAACCCAAAAGACCCGGCCGCGCCGAGGCGCGGCTCGCAGGGTGGAGGCAGGAAGATGAAAGCAACGTCATTGCTCGAGAAGCAGCATCGCAAGGTGGAGTCGCTCTTCAAGCAGCTCGAGGGCGGCAAGTCGGAGCCGGCGCCTCTGCTCGCCGAGCTCGCCAACGAGCTTGTCGCGCACATGGCGATCGAGCAGGAGAGCTTCTATCCCGCCGTGCGGCAGGTCAAGGAGGACCTGATCCTCGAGAGCTACGAGGAGCACGCCATCGCCGAGCTCGCCCTGAAGCGGCTGCTCGCGACGGACCCGGAGGACATCTCGTTCAAGGCGCGCGTGACGACGCTGAAGGAGCTCATTCAGCACCACGTCGAGGAGGAGGAGGAGGAGCTCTTCCCCAAGGTCGAGAAGGCCATCGACGAGAAGCGCCTCACGGAGCTCGGCAAGGAGATGAAGGCGGAGTTCGAGCAGCGGCTGGCCGAGGGGTACGAGGCGCTGCTCCCGGCGGGTTACAAGAAGACATCCGCGGACAAGGCGAGCCACCCCAGGCACGCGAACGGCGCGAACCTGGGCTGACGGGGCCAGAGCCTGGGGAATCCCCTCATTTTGTGCCCGTATACAGCGGAAAATTGAACAGGGAGGCGGGGAGGCGGGGAGTTTTTCTGAGATTTTACTCCCCGCCTCCCCGCCTCCCTGTGAATTTTCCGAAAGATTTGAGGGGATTTTTCAGGGCCAGAGCGAGCGGAGAGAGCGGGAGCGCGATAGACCGGGGTTGAGCCGCGGGGCAGGCGGGGCGCGGGGCGGCGGAGGCCCTGTGCCCTCCCTGCCCTCGCTGCTTTTCTTCATGTGTTCGTGGTGGCGCGCGGCGCGCCGGCCCGGGGCCCGCGAGCGGCAGTTCGGCGGTCGACCATGGTAGAAGCAATCGGCTGGATCAGCTCCGTCATTCTCGTCCTGACGGTCGGCAAGCAGGTCCACAAGCAGTGGAAGAGCAAGACGAGCGAGGGTGTTTCCAGGTGGCTCTTCCTCGGCCAGCTGGCCGCCTCGACCGGGTTCGTCGTCTACAGCTGGCTGGTCGAGAACTGGGTCTTCGTGGCGACGAACTCGCTCATGGTGGCGAACGCCCTCGCCGGCGCGCTGATCGTCTTTCTCCAGCGGAGGCGCGGCGCGCCGTGAACGGCGTCGTGGTGCGCTCGTCATCCGCCAGCGGAAGAGGATTGAACCTCGAAGGCGCCAGGGACGCCAAGAGAAGAAGAAAGAGTTCTTCTCCTGGCGTCTTCGCGTCTCGGCGCGTTTTTCTTCCCCTCAATCAATCAGCATTATCCCGTCCGACTGGAATTGAAAGCCGACCAACACACCCCTGTGCGACACCGACGCTTCTCTCCGCACAGAAACGCTGCAAGCTCACTGACTGCGCCTGAACCGCTCTCAGCATGCAAAAGTGCAGCATGATCGGTACACGTTGAGCGTGAGTCCAAAGCCCCATAGACTCAGCAGATGCTTAACCCTTCGACGCGCTCATGTGCCATCGCGCTCGCCGCGACGTTCATTGCCTCTGTGCTGTCGGGCTGCATTGGCGAGCTGGGCAGCGTGCTGACCGAGAGCGAAGAGAGCGGCCCGACGAGCGGCGCCGGTGCCGGGAGCGATAACGGACCGCCGGGCGGCGGGCCGACCACCGGCACCGGCGGCTCGACCGCCGCGGGCTCCGGAGCCAGCGACGGCTCCGGCGGCTCACCCGCCGGGGGCAGCGCCGGCTCGACCACCGCGGGTACCGGCGGCTCCGGCGGCTCGACCACCGCGGGCACCGGCGGCTCCGACGGCTCGACCACCGCGGGCACCGGCGGCTCCGGCGGCTCACCCGCGGGGGGCACCGGCGGCTCCGACGGCTCGACCACCGCGGGCACCGGCGGCTCCGGCGGCTCACCCGCGGGCACCGGCGGCTCCGGCGGCGGCGGCAACGGCGGCTCCGGCGGCGGCGGCTCGACCGGCGCGGCGCAGCTGTGCGTCGATACGATCAACCAGCACCGCGCCACGCTCGGCTTGCCTCCCCTGGCGCGCTGGAGCGAGGAGGAGTCGTGCTCCGATGGAGAGTCCGAGTCCGACGGGAACGCCAACAAGCCGCACGGCGCGTTCGGCAAATGCGGCGAGCGGGCTCAGAACGAATGCCCCGGCTGGGGCGGCCCCCCCGAATCCATGATCGTCCCGTGCCTGCAGCTCATGTGGGACGAGGGGCCCGGCGAGGATTTCAATGCCCACGGCCACTACCTCAACATGAGCAACACCGAGTACACAAAGGTGGCTTGCGGATTCCACACCTTCCCGGATGGCAGCGTCTGGGCGGTGCAGAACTTCCGGTGACCGGCGCGCGAACGCTCACCCGCTCTCCGAGCCGTCGAGCTCCCGCCCCACGAGCACCTCGGAGCCGTCTCCTTCTCCCCGGGCCGCCGCCCCGTCCTCGAGCTTTCCGGTGAGCCGCACGCGCGTCGCCCGGTGCACCCACACGTCGAACGCCTCCATCATCCGCCGCTCGACCGCCGCGCCCTCGAGCACGCCGAGCGCGCGGGCGACGGCCTCCAGCGTCGACAGGGCGCCCTCGCGCGGAGCGCGCCGCAGCCCGTAGCGGCTCGGCGCGCCCTGCGGCAGCGTGACCGGCTCGGCGCCCTGCGCGTCCGCATCGCGGTGAACGGCCCGGCGCGCCTGGTTCCAGCTGCCGTCCGGGACGAGCAGCACCACCGGCTCGCCGCGCGCGTCGTCGGGCGAGAGGGCGCGCGCCCCGGGCGACGGGAACAGCACGAGCCGGCGCCCCTCCGGCAGCGGCGGGCGCGGCCGCGGCTCGATCTCGCCGCGCACACGCACCTCCGCGCCCTCGACCATGCGCGCGACGAGCCGACCCGTGTTGGTGCTCCTCGTGCGCTCGATCCGGTGGGTGAGCAGCACGACGCGCGTGCGCACCGCGAGCCGGGGCAGCGCGGCGCAGAGGCACATCGATCGCGGCAAACCGCAGCCGCGGCAGCGCGGCGTCCCCCGCGCGCGGATGGGGGGCAGATCGGGCGGCTGCAGCGGGACGAACGTCATCGGCCGAGGACCGGGCGTTCTCCCACGCGCAGGCGTCCCCGGTCAAATGGGCCCGCCCCCGGGCCCCAGGAACGCGCCCGGAGCGCTCCCGCCGCGGAAAGGCGCGTCGGCCCGGCGCCCGGGAACCTCGACGCCCCCCGAGGTGTCCTGCCGCGCATGCTGGTCAGTCTGACCCCGGCTCGCCGTCGAGCCGTCGCGCTCTGCATTCTCGCGCTGAGCGCCGGATGTCACGTGTCGCCCGCGGCCTCGCCGGACGCGCCGCCGGCGCTCCCCTTGAAGAAGCTGCGGCTGTACGAGACCGGAATCGGCTACTTCGAGCGCAGCGGAAACATCTCGTCGAGCAGCGGTGATTCCTTGCCCGTGCCGGCCTCTCACGTCGATGACGCGCTCAAGACGCTTGTCGTGCTCTCGGACGGCAAGGCGCGCGTGACAGGCGTCGAGTTCGACAGCGTGCTGAGCGGCGCGCTCAGCCGCTCGCTCGCGGCGCTGCCTGTCGACTCGGACACGCCGGTGACCTACCGCGACGTGCTGGAGAGCCTGCGCGGCATCGAGGTCGAGGTCACGGCCGGGAACGCGACGTGGATCGGCCAGCTCGCCGAGGTGACGGAGGCGCCGCCGATACCGCTCTCGCCGCCGGCGCCCTCGGCCCAGGCCGCCGGGACCGGCGGGGGCGCCGCGGCGGGCAAGCCCGGCCCCGCGGAGCGAGCGCCCGTCGCGCCGGACACCCAGGAAGATCTCTATCTCACCCTGATCCAGCGGGGCGGCGCGGTCCGGCGCCTCCGCGCCTCGCGCGTCGACGAGGTGCGCCCGGTCGACCCGACGGTCGCCGGTCGCCTCGGCGCCGCCGTCGGCGCGCTGTCGGGGCGCGCGGCGCAGCTCCGCCGGAGCCTGCGCGTCCTCGCGGACAGCGCGACGCCGGTGCGCCTCGGCTACATCGCCGAGACGCCGGTGTGGCGCTCCACCTACCGGCTGATCCTCGACGGCGGGCGCGCGCGGCTGCAGGGCTGGGCGCTCGTGCACAACGACACCGACGAGCCCTGGGCCGGCGTCAGCGTGGAGCTCGTCAACGGCCGGCCGGACTCGTTCCTGTTCCCGCTGAGCGCCCCCCGCTACGCGCGCAGGGAGCTCGGCGAGCCCTCCGAGGCGCTCTCGACCGTCCCGCAGCTCGCCGACAGGACGCCCGATCAGCTCTGGGGCGACAACGTCGGTGAGGGGTTCACCGTCACCGGCCAGGGCTTCGGCGCGGGCGCCGGTCGCCTGGGAGGAGCCCACGCCTCGGGGGCTCCGGGGGTGCGCGCCGGGATGATCACGCCCGACGGGAGCACCGGCGAGAGCGAGGTCCTCAGCATCGGCAACCTCGCCGACCTCGCGCAGGCGGCCGGCGTCGAGAACGGCGCGCTGTTCACGTACCGGCTGGCCGGGGGGCTCCACCTGCGCGCCCACGGCTCGGCGCTCGTCCCGTTCACGCAGCAGGACGTCGAGACGCAGCGGCTCACGTGGTTCGGCGGCGAGGAGGAGCGGGGCCGCAGCGGCGCGCGGCTCGCGAACACCACCCGGCAGACGCTGCCCGCGGGGCCGATCGCCGTCTACGAGGCGAGCGGCTTCGCCGGGGAGACGGGGCTTCCCCGCCTCAAGCCGGGCGAGCGCGCGTTCCTCCTGTTCGGCGCCGATCTCGACGTCGAGCTCCGGGCGGCCGACCGGCGCGCCGAGGACGTCACGCAGAAGCTCGTCTTCCAGGGCGAGGCCCTGAAGGAGCACTTCGTCCGCAAGCACAGGCGCAGGTACGTGGTCGAGAACCGCGGCGGCCAGGAGCGGCGCGTCTACGTGGCGCTCGACATCGTGAAGAACGCCAGCGTGCGCGGCTTCGACGCGGTGGACTTCGACGAGGCGAGCGAGAAGCCGCTCGGCGTCCTGCGCGTCGCGCCGCGGAGCAAGCTGGAGCGCGAGGTGACCCTCGACGAGGCGCTCCAGCGCTCGGTCAGCGTGCGCTCGCTGTCGGCGCGCGTGCTGCGGGAGAAGTCCGACATCGCCGCCCTGTCCGCCGCGGACCGCGTCACGCTGGGCGCCGCGGCGAGGCTGTTCGAGGACGTGGAGCGGACCGACAAGGAGACGGCGGCCGAGAGCTCGAGAATCGACCGGATCGAGAGCGATCTCGCGCGCTTGCGCGAGCACCTCGAGGCGCTCGGCGACAAGAGCGGCTCGCCGGCGGGCGCGAATCCGCTGGTCGTCCGCATCCTCGCGCTGGAAGACGAGCTGTCCGGCGCCCGGCGCCGCGTCGAGCAGCTCGCGGCGCAGCGCGAGGCGCGCCTCGCGGCCGTGAAGGGCGAGCTCGAGCGGCTCCATTGATGAGGGCAGCGCCCCGGCTCGGGCGCGCGACGAAGACCCCGGCACCCGGAAGCAACCCCGGGGCTCCGGCGCCGCGCTTCACCGACGATCCTCGGCTCGGCGCTTCGTGCCGTGGTACAGCTACGAGCACATCCTCGAAAGGAGCGCGCGATGGCGAAGATCATGATGTACGAGACGTTCTCCAAGTCCGATATCGAGGCGCTGCTCGACGCCGGCATCATCGTCAATCTCGCGTTCGACGCGTCGCACGGGAAGCAGGAGAAGACGGTCCACCTCGAGCTGCTCATCGACGCCAGCAATGAGGCGATCCAGCGGCTCAGGAGCCGCCACAACGGCACGTACATCAAGCTGAAGGGCGCGCTGATGCAGGGCGAGGGCACCTACAAGCTCGAGTGCCACACCTTCGATCAGGACATCGTCGACAGCTCGCCGAAATCCTATGAGATCCGTCAGAACCGCGCGATCGTGCGGCACGGCGACATCGGCACCATCATCCAGGACATCGGCTGGTGGTGAGGTTGGTTCCGCTGAGAAAGCGGCAAGATCGCCACGCAGGGGGATGATTACTTTGTCGCCGGCCGCCACACCGGCGCACCGCTGTGATGAGGCTTCGGGCGTCCATCCCGCACGGTCGAGCGCCGATCCGCTTGAAGACCGAGAATGAACCACAGAGGACGCAGAGGAGCGGCAGGGGGATATCGCTCGTTACGCGCTCACGGCAGCGAATGCCGCTTCAGCGTGGCCCACCCGATCTCGGGGCTCCCCCAGGCCGTGCCGTCTCCCTGCGCCGTGCACAGCGTCACCTCCACGCCGTTCGCGCAGCTCGAGTAGGTCGAGCAACCGTCGCTGTCCGCCGCGCTCGGGGTTCCCGTGCACTGGTTCAGCTCGGCCCACCTCTCGAAGGTGCCAACGGCGCCGAGGAAGGTGATGTTCGCGCCGTTGGGGGCCTGCTGAGCCCCGCCCTCATAGGGTACCAGCACGTCCGCGGTACCCCGGAACGAGATCTCGGCCACCGGCCGCACCGGCTGGCAGGGCTGCTCCGACTCCGCCAGAAGGTCGAAGGCGCTGGGGGCGACCCCGGCAAAGACGTCCGCCGCGTTGCAGGCCAGGTGGTAGGCCATCCCGCCGCCGTTCGCGACGCCCACGGCATAGACTCGCTTGACGTCGACGCACGCCTCCGCCTGGACTTGCTGGACCAGGGCACGCGCGAACCCCACGTCGTCGACGTCGCGTGACGTCGTGCAACACGGACCGATGTTCCACGCGCCGTCGATCCCCTGCGGCCACGCGACGATGAACCCCTCGTTCTCGGCGAGCTCGCGGTACCCCGAGGCCTCGGCCTCCGCCGCCGAGGTCCCGCCGAGCGTATGAAAATCGAGCACCAGCGGCATGGAGCTCGCTCCCGTGTAGCTCGCAGGGAGGCGAACGACGTAGCTGCGGGTCGCGTCTCCGACCGCCACCGTTCGCTCGTTGTCGCCGGGCGCCAGGGTGGTGACCGGGCAGGCGGCCGCCGTGTCGCCATCGCCGGGCGCTCGGCAGAAGCCGCCCTGGCAGCGGAACGGCGCGCCGCTCGGCTCGCCGAGCGGCGCGCAGGCGGCATCATCGCTGCAGGAGAGATCGCAGACGTGGACTGCACGCCTGGCCTACTTCACGACATGTCTTACGGGTCTTCCCACGAGGGCTCGACCGCGGGCCGCTCCCGCTCGATGCTCCCGCTCCCCTCCTCCTGCCGGTCGCGGAACGGGGTCGCGTGCGGTGGGAAGTCGCGGAGGCCGCGGCCGGCGGTGTAGTCGTAGCGGGCGAAGAGCAGCGCCGAGAGGCGGGGGGACGTCTCTGCGGGGCTCGGGAGGTCGAACAGGAACGTCCCTTCCGCGCCCAGCGACACGCGGTGTCCGCGCGAGATCCAGCTCCAGAACGTGAGCCCCGCGGTGAACGCGTCGCGCAGGAACGCCTCGTCGCGCGTCTCGTTCTCGGGCCGGTAGCTCGCCAGCCAGCCGAGCTGGATCCACGGGAACAGCCCGCGGCCGGGGAGCAGGTCGAGATCGAGCGTCGCGTCGATGCGGTCGAGCGTCGACGGCACCGGGCTCAGCCGCAGCGACGTGCCCGCCGTGACGAGCGCGTCGACGAACGGCCGGTGCCGCAGACGCGCGCCGAGCGAGGCCTGGGTCCGGTGCTCGGCGGCGTACGGGGTGAAGATGTCCTTGTCGGCGCCCGGGAGGCCCCGGAGCGACTCGTCGACCGCGAGCAGCGTGAAGCCGGCCCAGGGCGAGAGCGTGAGCTCGCCCAGCGGGATCGACCAGAACGCGCTCGCGCTCGCCCTGCCACCCAGCGCGCCCCCGGCGCCCGGCTGGAGGACGAGGCGACCGCTCAGCGCGACGCCGGGGACCCAGCCGCTCGAGCCGAGGTCGAAGCGCGCCTCGGCGCCGAAGCTCTCCGGCCCGTCGCGCAGGCGCCCGAACCCCGCAGCCGCGACCCAGGCGCGCCGCTCGATGAGCTCGCGGTGCACGTCGACGCCGAGCTCGAGGAAGCGGAGCGGCAGGCGGAGATCTTCCTCCGTGAGCTCGCTGTCGACGAGGCGCGCGTAGGCGCCGACGGAGAGCGGCCCCACGTCCGGGTCCTCTCCCACGGGGGGCGCCGGCCGGAGCGGCTCGTCTGCGGGCGCGAGGGGCGCAGGCGACGGCGGCGCGGGCGGCGGCTCGCGCGGGCGAGGCGCGCCGGTGGCGACGGCGAGCTCGACGCGGAGCAGCGCCCTGCCGCCGGGCGAGGCGACGCGCAGCACGTGCGGGCCCTCGGGGAGGACGGCGACGCGGGACTCGACCTCGCCGCCGAGCCAGAAGAACGGCTCGCGCGTGACGCCCAGGCGGCGCGCCTCGCGGTCCTCGGAGGCGTCGAGGGCGATCGTCCCCTCCTCCAGCGCGCCGGGGGTGGCCGCACCGGGGGGGCCGCTGCCGGCGGGGGGGCCGCTGTCGGCCGCGACGTCGAGCGGTGTCACCGAGAAGCGCAGCTGGCCGGCGGGCGTGGCGGCGGCGACCTCGGGGTGGCAGGCCGGATCGCCGCCGTCCGCGAGCGCGGCGCGCGCTCGGGGCGTGGCGGCGCACTCGTAGGCGGCGCGGGCGCGGATGCGCACCACCGTCGGGCCGACGAACGCGAGCTCCAGGGGGCGGGCCGGGTCGATGTCGTTCCAGGTCGAGAGGACGCGGCCCGAGTAGGGCTGCGCTGCACCGGCCGCCGTCGCGCGGATCCAGCCGAGGACGCTCTGATCCGCCGGAGGCCGCGCCTCGATGCGGTGGCTGCCCCTGGGCACCTGCACGACGCAGCGGCCGGTCATCGGCGCGGACATAGCCGTCGGCGCGGGCGCCGCCGTCGGCGCGGACGCTGCGGAGCACGCGACCGGCGCGCCGTCGAGCGTGATCGAGAACGCGCAGGGGGTCTCCTCGCGGTCGAGCGCCCGGCAGACGCCATCGAGCACGATCGCGCCCGGGGCGGCGCGATCGAGCCGGAACTCGGCGCGCGCGCCGTCGGTGATGAGGAGCGACGCCTCCGGCGCGTCGACGAGCGCGCGGCGCACCCGCACGCGGAGCGGCAGATCGCCCTCGGCCCTGGCCCGGATCTCGAGCGTGGCGGTGCCAGCCGTGGCGTCGGCGCGCGGCGGCACGTTCCAGCCGGTCACCGGCGCCAGCCGCGCGAGGGCGGCCGGCGGGAGCTGGAGCGGCGGCGACGTCGCGGCCAGCGCCGAGCCGGCGGGAGGCGTTGCGGCCGGGCCGGCGGGCGCGGTGTTCCCGGAGGACGCCGGCGCCGCGCCCTGGCCCGCGCCGGCCTCGCGGGCGGCCACCTGCACGGCGAGCTCGGCGAGCACGAGGGCGCGCAGGGTGAGCAGCCGATCGGGCGCCGGGGCGGCGGCCGCCACGTCGGTGGCGAGGTTCGCGGCGCGGGAGAGCGCGGCGGAGGAGCGGTGGGCGAGCCCGATCCGGGTGAAGGCGTCGGCGGCGAGCCGCGCCTCGCCGGAGCGCTCGGCGAGGAGGCCGAGCAGGAGCGCGTCCGCGCCCGAGCTGCCGCCCGCGGGGCCAGCGAGCAGCGCGACGCCGCGCCGCGGGTCGCCGGCGATGCGCGCCGCGCGCGCGGTGGCGAGGGGCGCGCGGTCGTCGGGCAGCGGGAGCGGCGGCACGCGCGCGGGCAGGCCGAGCGCGACCGCCGGCGGGCTGCCCGGCGGCAGCGCGAACACGGTCGACGGCGGCGCGCCCGCGGCCGGCGCGCCGGGGAGCTGCCCGGCGTCCCCGAGGTCGTCCTCGGCGGCGCGATCGAGCGCGGCGAGCGCCGGGAAGCCGAGCGCGTCGAGCGCCTCCGCCCGCTGCGCGTGGAGCGCCGCGCGGGCAGGCGCGGTGCGGAGGGCGCGCGTGGCGCTCCGGATCTGCTCCAGCGTGCCGTCGACGGGCGCGCCGGGCGGCGGACGCACCGGCCTGACGACGCGCGGCGCGGCGGGCGCGGCAGGGTGCAGGCGCACGGCGGCGCGGAGCAGCGCCGGCGCAGCGGTCTCGACGCGCAGCTCGCCCGCGCCGGCGGGGACCGGGATCTCGATGGATCCCGTGGCGCCCGCGCGCACCCAGGCCTCGTGGACGACGGCGCCGGCGCTCACGCGCAGCACGCGCGCTGCGCCGCCGGCTGCGGGCGGCGCACCCGTGGCTGCGGCCGGCGCACCGGTGCCTGCGGCCGGCGCACCGGTGCCTGCGGCCGGCGCCCCCGTGGCTGCGGCCGGCGCGCCGGCGGCCTGAGGAGCTCGCCCCGTGGCGCCTTGCCCTTGCGCTCCGGGCGCTCGCGCCGCCTCGCCCATCACGGCGGCCGGCGCGAGGACGACGCGCGCCACCGTGGCGCGCTCCGGGTCGGGGAGCGCGAAGGTCACGGCGCCGTCGACCCAGGCCCACTGCACGATCTCGCGCAGCGACCGGCAGGGAGCGCGCCCGCTGCGCGGGATGCGCGCGAGCACCGGCGGCGCGTCCGCCGGCCGCTCGAAGGTGCGCACCCCGGGCGCCACCGCGACGACCGAGGTGAGCCCGGCGCCGCCGTGCACCGCGGCCGTCGTGCCGTCGATGAGCACCGACGACTCGGGGACCACCTCGCTCGCGGCGCTCCGGAGGAGCACCCGCGCGTGGGCCCCCGGCGGCGCCTCGACGTCGAGCTGCGCGCGCGGGGCGTCGAGGAGCGTCCAGCGGAGCCCGGACTCCGCGTTCACCTCGCAGAGCGCGTCCGCGGCGGCGCTCTGCGATGCGCCGGCTCCCCCGGGCGGCGGCGCGTCGCGCGGCGGCGCGATCGAGCTCCACGCGATCGCGCCGTCGGGGATGTCGAGCGTGTCCCACGGGGCCTCGCGCGCCCAGGCGGTGCGCGCGAGCGGCGCCGCGCTCTCGATGTCACCGTGGCCGAGCGCGTGGCGCTCCGCGAGCGGCGCGCCCACCGGCCGGCGGCCATCGAGCGGCGGCGACAGGGCTGCGCCGAGCGCGGACACGGCCGCGACGTCGTCCGGGTGCGCGCGGTCGCCGGCGCGATCGCGCGGCGCGACCGTCCCGGCGGGGCTGGACCGGGGCGCGGCCCCGGCGCCGGTGTTCGCGCGCGCCGCCTCCCCGGCGGCCCCCGACCAGGGCGCGGCCCCGGCGCCCGGGTCGGCGTGCGCCGCGGCGAGCCGCGCGAGGGCGGCGCGCTGGAGGGGAACGGCGCTCGCCGCCGGCACGCCCTGCGCCGCCGCGTAGGCCTGCGCTGCGCGCGCGAACGCCGCGCCGGGAGAGGGCGCCCACCGGACCGCCTCGGTGAGGAGTAGCGCCCGGAGCGGCGGCGGCACGGCGGGCCGGGCTGCGAGATAACGCGCGGCCTTCGCGGCGTCCGGCGCGGCGGCCCGATCTGCGGCGGCGAGGAGCCGCGGCGCCTCGGCGTGGGCCGCGCGATCGCCGGCCAGCTCGCGCCGCGCCGCGCGATCGAGCAGCGCGGCGCGGTCGCGCTGCGGCGCGAGGAGCTCGGCGACGCCGGCGCGTTGCCGGTACCCGCTGACGGCGACGGCGATCTCCCCCTCGATGACGTCGACGGTCGCCGCGCGCGCGTCGACCGGCAGCGGCACCCGGATCCACCGCGGCTCTCTCCAGCGCGCGGTGTCTGCGAGCCGCGGCCCGGTGCGCCAGGCGATCTCGCGCACGACGGCGCCGCCGGCGCGGACCACGACGCGCGTCGCCCCGTAGGCGCGCGGCCGGAGGGCGATGCGCAGCACGTCCGCGCCGGGCGCGTGGAGCCCGAGCCGCGCCCCGGCCCCGAGCGAGCGCCATGGCGTGGCGCGCTCGACGGCCGGGAGATCGGGACCTTCGCGGCCTCCGCGCAGCTCGACCTCCCGCGCGACGAAGTACGGCTCGACGAGCGGCCGGAGGAGCAGCGATTCCTCGAGGTAGCGCGCGGTGAGCCATGCGGCCGCGGCGGGCGCGAGGCGCGCCGGGGCAGGCGCGGCAGGCGCGCCCGCAGCCCGCGGCGCGGCAGGCGAGCCCGCAGCCCGCGGCGCGGCAGGCGCGCCCGCAGCGCCCGGCGCGGACGCCGTACCCGTGCCGCCCGGCGCGGCCAGCGCAGCGCGCGCGGCGTCGACCCACCGGAGCAGCGCGCCCGCCTCGCCCGGCGCGGAGGCCGGCGCGGGCGCGCGGCCGCCGAGCCACGCGGCGACGTCCTCGTCGAGGCGGTACCAGGCGAGCGGCGCGCTCTCCCGCGCGGCGACCCGCACCGCGACCGGCGTGCTCTCCGCGCCGCGCGGGACGGCCGCCCGCACGGCGACGAAGCGCGCGCTCGACCAGGCCGGCACCGCGACGTCGCGCGCGCCCCCCTCGAGGGGCGGCAGCGGCATCCACGTGATCACGTCCGGCGTGTCCCCGACGCCGGAGCCGAGGCCGATGCCCGCGACCTCCCCGCGCACCTCCAGCCGGTCGCCGGGCTCCACGGGCACGAGGAGCAGCTGCTGCGTGGTGAGCGCGACCGGCCGGATCGGGTCGGCTGCGACGGGCGCGGCGCGCGTCCCTTCCGGAGCAGGCGCGCCCTGCTCCGGGCCGCCCGTCCACGAGACGACCCGCGCGCTGTCGGGGGCCACCCAGGCGAGCGGCTCTGCGGCCGCGGCCTCGCGTGCGCCCGGTGCGCCGGGGGCCATGCCGAGGGCGAGCGCGAGCGCCGCGCCGAGCAGCGCGCGGCGGACGGCGGACGCGGCCAAGGCGTCGAGATCCACGGCGATTACCCTTGCACCATGCCCACCGTGCGCCCCGTGCGCCGTGGGCTATCGGGCTAACCGATTTCCGGCATCGAGCGCAAGCGCGCGATTGGCGAGCGCGCGGCGCGCCCTGCGCGGTGGCGGGGCGCGCCGCAGTCGCTGTAGGGGCAGCTCTCCGGGCCTTAGGGCAGGGGCCAGCGCCGCTCGCGCTTCAGCCGCTCCAGCAGCGCTGCGAGCGCCGTCCCATCGAGCTCGATGAGCGACGCCTCGTCGCTGGGCGACAGCGGGATACCGAGCACGTCGCACACGTCCCTCACCGCGTGCTGGAGCCCCTCGTTGCGTCCCTCGCGGAGGCCTCTGTCGCGGAGCGACTCCAGGCTCGCGTATCCCTCGCGCTGCAGCAGGTTGGTGAGCGTGGCCTGCCGGGCTGCGGCCCGCTCGTAGAGCGCCTCGACCTGCAGCGGGTTCTGCAGCACGCCGGGCGCGCGCAGCAGCTCTCCCGGGAGCGCGCGCCGCGGCGGCGCGCCGGGCGCGTGCACCTCGACGTGGCGCGGGGCTTCGAGGCGGACAACCCAGACCCAGCGTGTCCCGGCGGCCAGGAGGTCGTGGATCTTCTGCGCGAGGCTCGCCTCGTCCTCGCCGAGGTCGGCGTACTCGATGGCCAGCGCCGGCGCGCCCGGCACCCAGCCCGGCGACTCGGGCACATTGCCTACGGCCACGTGCGGCGCGCGCAGCTGCTCGGGCGCGGCGCTGTAGCCCGTGTCGACGCCCGCCTCGCGAACGGCGGGATCCCAGGCGACGACCGCGCCGCCGAGCAGGTGGGCGCTCGAGGTACGTCCGCCGCTGGGCGAGCAGAAGATCGGATGTCCGTGCGACAGCTCGTACGGGTCGCCTGGCCTGACCTGAGCGGCGCGGAACGGCCCGCGCGGATCGGGGCGCCCGGCGGGGAGGTCCGGCGCTGCCGTGTCGAGGCGAGGCGGAGGCGCCGTGGCCGGCGCGGGATCCAGGCGGACCGGCGCGGGGGCTCGGGTCGGTGCGGGGTCGGGCGGAGGCGCGAGGAGCTCTGGAGCTTGCACGGGATATTTGGGTCGCATGCAGTGGATTCCGGGCTCCCCGGCGGGCTGGTCACGGTTTCGCCCTCCGGTGGGCTCAGCGGCGTGCTGGCGGGCAGCCGATCGATCGCGCCCGTCGTGCCTCGTCGATCGGGGACCGGTTCGACCGCCCTCGGGGCACCGGAAACGGTCGCGAGGGACCGGTTCGATCGCCCTCGGGACACTGGAAACGGTCGCGAGGGACCGGTTCGACCGCCTTCGGGACACTGGAAACGGTCGCGAGGGACCGGTTCGACCGCCTTCGGGGCACCGGAAACGGTCGCGAGGGACCGGTTCGACCGCCTTCGGGGCACCGGAAACGGTCGCGAGGGACCGGTTCGACCGCCCTTCCGAGTTGGCGACGCGCGGCGGGTACGACCTTGATGGTCTTCGCTCTGCCGGTGCTCCCGCTTTGACTTTGCCGCAGGCGCACCTGGCCAGTGATCTCAGCCGCGTGCCGATGGGGCGGCCAGGCTGCCTACTAGCCCTGTCCGATGTACCGGCAGGAGTGCTAGGGTGCCCATGGGTCTCCCATGCGGCTGCTCGATCTGTCCATCCAGAATATTGGTCCCTTCGATGAGGCGCGTCTAAAATTCCTGTCGGCGCACGACGACCCGGCACCGGTCGCGATCATCACCGGCGAGAACGGGACCGGAAAAACGATCCTGCTCGACGCAATCCGGGGGTTGTTCGGCGCATACTACGGACGCCTAGAGCGTGCAATCTGGCGAAACGGGACGCCATTCCAGCTAGAAGCAACCCTGTTCATCGACGGAGAGCGGGAGAGGCTGCTCTCGAATCAAAAACAACATCTAGAAGGAACATTCGACTTTCTCCAGCGCAACAGGACAATTACCAGTATTCCCATCGACGTCGAAGGGGGCGAGCCGTGTCCCAACTGGGTGGTGGATTTCTGGCGCTCTGCGCTCCCTGCGGACGCTTACACGATCAGCCAGCTCGCCCGGCCGGCGCCGAAGAGCTTCTTGCGCGATGCACTGAATGGGGTTCAGCGCAACGCCGCGGTGACCGAGCTCATCTGCGCTTTCGACTATCTGCGTGGCAGCGATGATCTTCACGACCGCCAGGACGGTGAAGCTCTTTATGATACCATACGCCGGATCGTCGAGCTCAGCGTGCTCGATGGAGAGCTGAGCCACGTGGACCGGCGCGCCTTCATGCCCATGATCCGCCAGAGCGGGCAGCTCGTCCCTCTCTCCAACCTGAGCAGCGGCAACGCCTACCTCATCCAGCATATGATCGGGCTGCTGGGAAAAATGTATGCTGTCCACGTCCTGCGCGAGACGGAAGCATCCGAGCTCTGCAAGACCCCTGGATTGCTGCTTATCGACGAGGCCGAGAACCACCTGCATCCTCGCTGGCAGAAGCGCTTTCTGCGCGACGTGCTCAGCATCTTTCCGAATCTTCAGATCATCGCCACAACGCACTCTCCCTTCATCGTCGGCTCGGTCCCGGGCGCGCGGGTGTTCGTCTGCCGCTACGATCGAGAGCGGAAGACCTGCGTGGTCGACGACACGACAGACCTCTACGCGAACAAGCCGGTGGAGGAAATCTTGCTTTCCCCGGCATTCGACGGCACACAGCCGTTCGGCGTGGAGATCTCGCGCCTGATCGAGGAACGGAAGGCCGCCTTCGAGGCAGGGGACCACGTCCGGCAAAAGGCGATCGAGAGGCAGCTCAAGGACAAAAACCCGGAGTATTTCTCGTACATCGATATCGAACAGCGGTTGCAGGCGCTGCGCGGAGAGGGGGAATGATCCCGGTCAAGCGACTGCCGGCCCCTGACGTGCTCGCGCGATGTGAAGAGCGCTGGCGCACCGCATACCTGGAACGACGCGCAAAGGACCCACAGAAGAGGCCCAGCTCCAAGCAGTATGCACATCCAGACATCGTTTCGACCCTGGAGACGATGAGCCACCATAAGTGCTTTTACTGCGAGCAGAGCACAAAGCAGACGCGACACGAGGTCGATCATTACATCGACGTTGCCGAAGATCCGACACGCGCATTCACATGGACAAATCTCTATCTGTCCTGCTGGGAGTGCAATCACCAAAAGCAGCCCAACAGGGCCATCCCGGTGACCGACTGCCTGGACCCTTGCGCCCCGGACGCTCAGCCCTCTCGCCACCTGATGTTCGAGACCGAGCTCATTCGAGCCCGAGAAGGCTCCGCACAAGGACTCGCGACCATAAAGAAGTACAGGCTCGACCGGAAGGATCTTGACCACAAACGAATGAAGCAACTTCACCTGTTCAACGAAGCGCTCATCCGCATCAAGGATGCCTTGATAGCCGATGGCCGGAAGGACATGAACGAAAACGAGATGGCTGTGCTGCGGAGCTTCTGCCAGCCGGATTTTCCCTTCTCGCTCATGTTCCAGGCATACCTCGAGCGGCACCGTCCGTGACACCTCCATCGAGGTGGCCTCCGCGACGGCCATCCGCCGCTCGCGCGCGCATCACACAGCGCGGCGTGTCCGGTGGGGATGAGAGCGCGGCCGCATCGAGATGCGGTGAGCCCGCTACTCGTCTCGCGCGCAGCGGAGACCGTAAAAGGACAACGTCCTCTCCGGCAGCTCGCCGATGCGGTACGTCGGGCTGAGCGTCTCTTCGGTGTGGGAGAACGCTCCTCCGCGGGAGCCCCTCCCGAAGCCTCCGTCGCTCAGGGCCGCGCAGTTGCTGCACGCCCCCGTCAGATCGGCGTGATAATCGAGGACCCACTCGAACAAGCTCCCCGCCAGATCGGCCTGCTCCCATCTGCCGTCACCCGCCGGGGACTTGGACCCGACATGCGGGATCGGGCACACCGTCGTCGTGGTATCGCAGCCGAACACGGCCAGCTCCTGGCTCGGGGCCTCTTCTCCCCATGGATACGCGCGGTGCTGGTTTCCCCCGACGGCAGCGTAGTTCCACTCCGCCTCCGTGGGCAGCCGGCCCTCGTCCCAGGCGCAGAAGGCGAACGCGAGATACCAGCTCACGCAGTTGATGGGCGCCGCCTCATTGCCGGTGGGCTCGTCGGTCCACGTCCGGAAATTTTCGTCGCATTGCAGTGAGGCCCGCAGCTCGTCCTTCCCCGCGGGCAAGCTCGCATCCCACGCTGGGTCCCAGCCGCTGCCCTGGATGAGCGGGTGCGCGCCCGCGCCCACCCTCGGCCGGGTCGCCGGATACTCCGCGACGAACTGCCGGAACCGCCCCACCGTCACCTCGAAGCGATCGAGGTGAAAATCGGCCACCGTGGCCGGATAGTTCGCATCGTTCAGGCGGTTGAACTGGCCGCCCACCACCTTGCTCTCCGCACAGCAGCTCTCGCCGGCCTCCGGACCGCAGCTGGACGCGACCTGATCGCAGCGCGGCAAAACGAACACGTTCGGCTCCACGTCAGGGATACACGCGCCCCCGGCGACGAGCGAGATCGCGATCGCAGCCAGAGACCTGAAGAAATGCATTCGCACGCTCTCCCCTGTGCGCATCAGAAGCTCCCGGAGATGCTGGCGCCGGCGCCGGACGGCGCGATCCAGGGCAGCGCGACGGCTCCCTGGGCCGGCGCAGGCTCCTTCTCGCCGCCCGACCGGACGATCCCGTAGACCGCAACCCCCATCGCGACGAGCCCCGCGCCGCCGAGGCCGACGAAGAGGCCGAGATCGCGGTTCTTGCGCGCATTGTCGGCCGCGAAGTCATAGCCGGGGTCGCAGTACGTCCCGCCCGGGACCTCGCGGCAGTTCTCGCGCAACGCGCTGATCGCGGACAGATCGTCGATCAGGAACCCGACCGACGCGCCGACCAAGGCGATCCCGGCGGCCCCCGAGACCCAGGCCCAGGCCGGGACGCCCCCGCCCGGCGCTTCGCTCGCCTTCGCGGGCGCCGCCCCGGCACCGGCCGCGGCCGCCGGCCGCAGCGTGAGCGCGACCGTCTCCGTCTGGCCCTCCGCGAGCGTGATCGCGCGGGTCTCCGTCTGGTGCCCGGGGGCGCTCGCGCGGATCTCGTGCGGGCCTGGATCGATCGGCAGCGGCTCGCCCAGCGCGGCCGCCGGGAGCGTCGTGCCGTCGCGCTGCACCTCCACGCCGGAGGGCGCGCTTTCGACCACGACGCTGAGCTTCGGCACGCGCGGCTCGAGAGCCGCGATCTCCTTCTGCGCGATCGCCTCGAGGCTCCGCCGCCGCTGCTCCCCCGCCGTCTCCCGGTTCAGGACGAGGGCGCGCTGATAATCGTGCCACGCTGTCGCGACCCTGCCTTCGCGCTCGTGGCACCGCGCGATGTTGATCATGGTGCTCGCGGAGGGGTTGAGCGCGAGGCTCGCCTCGAACTTCGGGCACCCCGCCGCATAATCGCCCTTGTCGACCAGCGCGCGCGCGGCCTTGAAGAGCGCCTCGGCGGCCACCGGGTCACGCGCCGGCTCCTGGGCGCGCACCGTCGAGGCGCCGAGCATGACCGCCACGGCCGACGCGAGCCCGGCGACAGCGCTCCTGCCCGGCGTGCGGCCCGCACCACGGCGGGCGCCGGCGAGTTGGAGGCTGGGCGCCGCGAGGAGGCCTCTCCCGAATGGGCTCGTTGTCGTTTCCGCCATGTGTGCTCGTTCCGCTGCAGCGACCCCGGAGCCGCGCGGGGAAACCCTACAACAAACGCCGCCGAATCACCAACCGGCCAATAATCCAGCGAGGTTTCGCTTGATGCGAAGAGCCCCGTCCGCGAGGAAGACGGCGGCGAGGTGAGCGGCTTGCCGCCTCTGCGAGCGCCAGCAAGGTGCGTGCCCGCCGCCCCGCTCGGCCACAGGAAGTGGAGCAGCGTCAGAGATCACCACGCTCCGCGCGCTCCAGGAGCGCGAACAGATCCGCGCGCCGACCGACCGCACCGACGAGCTCGCGCTTCAGTCGCTCCGCCGTGACCACGCGATACCCGCCCTTCACGATGCGGGACGCCGGCAGCTCGCCCACGATGCACGCCAGGAGGCGCGGCGGGCCCGGCCAAGGGCGAATCAGGACAGTATCGCGGTGAGGCTCGGCGCTGACGAGCCCAGCCGCGACGAGGCGGTCGAGCGGTGCGGTGTCGAGCAGGTAGGCCTGGATGTCTTGGCTCGAGAGGAAGCCATGCCCGCGCGAGAGGCGCATCGCCGTGTCGAGCGCGAACGCCGCGTCATCGCGTAACGCATCGATGACGGTCTCCCGGTCAGCAACCATGACGCGCGCCGCCAATGCGCCCTCGAGACGAAAGGCGATGGGGACGATACCAACCATCCGATTCCATAGGGGGCCAGCGAGCTCGCGCTGGAGGCGCTCCCTGCGAAGCCGGACCCGCGCGCGCCGCAGCTCGGCGAGGCGCTCTTCCGCGGTGAGGGCTCTCCGCGGCTCAGGCATGGATCCGCACCAGCATGGCCTCGAGACGCTCGAGCCCTATCTCGATTTCACGCTTCGTCGAGACATACCCCTCGGCTCCGGCGTCAGAAAAGAGAGGGTCATGAGCCAGGGCTATCAGGGCGTCTTGCGCGGCGCCGCGGACATCTTCGAGGCGTACTGGCTCGATGGTTCCCAGGAGGCGTACGACGTCGGCCTCAAAGCCGAAAAGACCAGAAGAACCGACCAGGACGGCATCGTCGCCGACCGGGGTCTGCCGGAGCGCGGCGAGGACGCGAAGCGCGGCCGGGCGGCTGGTCACGGGAGTGAGCATAGCGCAGCCGCCAGATTCGGACGCCCACTCTCGACGTCATCGGATTCGACGCCACTCGAGGGAAGGGACCGCCTCACGGCGCACCCGGGAAGCCTACCCTACGGGGCGCCCCCTGCCGCCCCCTGCCGCCCCCTGCGCCCCCTGCGCCCCCTGCGGCCCCCCCGTTCCACCCGAGCCCGCCTCACGGATCGTCCTCCACCCACAGCCGCGGCCCGGTGTCCCGGCCCGGCGCCCGCTGCCCGACCAGCACCGCCCCGACCCACACCGCCTTCGCCGGCTCGCCCGCGTCGCCCGCCTGCGGCCCGAGCAGCGACAGCCGCACAACGCGCTCCCCCGGCGCGAGATCGTCGCCCAGCCGGATCACCCCGCGCCCCACCCCGTCCGTGCCGCGCCGGTCCGTCGCCGCCTCCCACAGCGTCGCGCGCGTCAGATCGCCGCCCCGGCCCGCCAGCACGCCGTCCGGGATCGTCACCCGCCGGAAGAACGCCGCCTCCCGCGACGCGGGCTTCGCCCCCTCGAACCGGTAGCGGATGCGGTAGTCCGCGTTCTCCCCGGGCGTCACAACGAACAGCACGAGGTGCAGCGTCTCGCCCGCCCCCTGCTTGAACCGGTACGTCATCGGCCGGGCGCGCGTCAGCTCGAACACGTCGCGCCGGCGCACGATCGCCCCGCCGTTCGCCGGCGGCGCGTCCGTGTACGCCGCCCCCGCGTCGCCGAGCCCCTCGATCTCGACCCGGCGCGTGCCCGCCGGCGCCGCCACGCGCAGCGCGCCCGACAGCGCCACGATCGGCTCCTTCAGCGCCACCTCGCCGTCCACGCGCACCGCGACCTCCTTGCCCAGCGACGCGCGCGCGGCCCGGTAGATGACCGACAGCCGGCCGGCCCGCGCCCCCTCCCCGTCCACGCGCACGTCCTTCGCCACGAGCAGCGGCGTCCACGCGTCGCCCGGCGACGGCTCCCCCGCCGACTGCCACGCCGGCATCAGCAGCCGCCGGCGCACCGGCGCATGCTCGGGGGTGAGGGTCCGCTCCGGGCGATCCGCGTCCGACCTCGCGCCCTCCCCCGACCGCTCGATCCGCACCTGCTCGCGAAGATCCGAGAAGCGCTCCTTCCGCTCCAGATCGTCGAGGTTGACCGCGCGCACGTCGGTCCACGTGCTCACGTCGAACGGCGCGTAGCGCCACGTCTCGTCCTCGGCCAGCGTGACCCGGTAGGGCAGCCGGTACAGCGTCTCGTTCACGCCCGGCTCGATCGTGCGCAGCCGCACGCGCGTCCTCGCGTCCCCCGTGATCTCGATCCGCTCCACCCCCTCCGGCGGCCGCAGGATCGCGAGCCGCGGCTCGGACGCGTCGAGCCCGTCGTTCCACCACTCGAAGCGCGATCGCGGGAGCGTCACCTTGAGCTCGGCGCGCTCGGTCGGGCCCGGCCCCCACCGCGCCACCACCGTCGCGTCGCCCTGGTTCGCGCCGCCGGTCGTCTCGACCTCGGTCCGGATCAGCAGCCCGAGGAGCTCCTGCCCGGGCGCCATCCGCGCGATGACCGGATCGCTCGGATCCAGCGCCAGGTAGCGCACGAGGCGCACGTCGGGCGGCGTCTGGAGCCGCACCGGCGCGGCCTGCGCGACGCCGGGAGCGTCCGCGGCAGGCCCCGGCGCCGCCCCGGGAGCGTCCGCAGCAAGCCCCGGCGCCGCCCCGGGAGCGTCCGCCGCCGGCTCCGCCGCCGCGCCGGGACCGCCCGCGGGCGCGGGCATCGCCGGATGCACGATCTCGCCGATCTGCTGCATCGCCTGCGCCTCCGGCGCGCCGAACCGCACGCCGAAATCCGGGCCGACCCCGTCGATCACCACCGTCCGGATGTCCTCGCGCGACAGCCGCACCGTCGCCCGCCCGAGCGGGCCGAGCGCGACGCTCGCGGGCGCGCTCGCGCCGTCCGCGACGCGCACGGTGCGGCCCGGCGGGCCCTCGATGTCGAGCGACAGCGGGCCGCGGAAGTTCAGCGCCGCCGCGTGGCGCTCGCCGACCACGAACTCGGACGCGCCGCGGCCCTCCGCCCGCGGGAACGGCATCCGGAACCGCCGCAAGAGCAGCCGCGACATCTCGTAGTCGATGCCCTCGCGGCCGCCGGCCTCGAGCCGACGCGCCCAGCCCCGGAGCAGCTCCTTCCGCGCCGGCTCCGGCAGGTCGGCGAAGCCGAGCGCCGACACCCGGCGCCCCAGCTGCCGCCGCTCCTCCGCGTCGAGGCTCTGCTCGTAGAGCGCGCGCGACGTCTCGCTGCGCTGGTAGCGCCCCTCCAGCCGCGACAGGATCGTGAGCTCGATCGGCTTGCCGTCGCTCCCCACCGCGGGCTTCGCCCGGAGCCGCACCTGCCCGCCCTGCGGGAGCACGTCGTGCGTGATGAGCAGCGTCGAGCGCGGATCCGCCACCGCGCCCCCGCCGCGGTCGAGCCGCGCCGCGTACTCGCCCTCGCCGAGCGGGCGATCCGGATCGCAGCTGACGCGGCTCTCCAGGTCGACCACGTGCCGCGCGACCTCCTTGCCCCGCTCGTTCACGAACGCCGCGACGAAGCCGTAGGGATAGCGCCTCGCGGAGTCGCAGACGTCGGCCTTCACGGCCGCCCAGGTCGTCACCTCCACCGCGTCGATCTCGGCCGGGATCTTGATCGCGAGGTCCCGCTCCGGCTCGATGTGGTAGGCGAGGATCTCGTCCTCGGCCGGCAGCGAGCTCCCCAGCGGCGGCGCGCCCGGCAGGAGCGAGAGCGCGAACGCCGTCACCCCGAGCAGCGCCATCGCGATGAGCCAGCGCGGGTTCAGCGCCTTGCGCGGCGCGCCCACCCGCGCGCGGAAGCCCCCCGTCGCCGAGCGCGCCCGGAGCGGCGGCCGCGCAGGGCGCGGCGGCGCGGGCGCGTCGTGGCTCGTCGGCTCGCGGCGCTTCGCCGGGGCGGTCACGGGGTCGCCTCCTGCGGGGCCGCACCGGGCGCCGCCGACCCGGACGCGGGCGCCGCCGACCCGGACGCAGGCGATCCCGAGGCCGCCGCGCCCGGCGAGCCCGACCTGGCCGCCTCGATCCTGAGCGCGCTCGTGCCGACGGTGACCGCGCGCCGCAGCCGCACGCCGCCGGGCACCGCAACGCCCGGGACCGCGACGAGCGCGCCGTCGATCGGCAGGAGCTGCGCCTCCCCCGGCCGGGCCGCGATGACCCACGGGCGCCCCGTGATCACGTCGCGCCCGATCTCCACATGACACCGCGCCTCGACCCGCGGCGGCGCCGCCGCTGCCCCGCCCCGCGCCGCTGCCCCGCCCCGCGCCGCTGCCCCGCCCCGCACCGCCGCCGCCGCGCCCCGCACCGCCGCCGCGCCCCGCGCCGCCTGCGCCGGCGCATCCCCCGGCCCGGGCGCGCCCCCCGGCGCAGCCGCCTGCGCCGAGAAGTGCTCCCTCAGGTAATACGGGTTCCGCTCGGTCGTGTAGCGACGGAAAACCTCCATCGAAGCGAAAAGATCGCACCCCGCCGTCACGCCCCGGGTCGGGCACGCTTCGTCCCCGCTCGCGCCCGCGCCCGCGCTCCCCGCGCACGTCGCGAGCGCCTGCGCGCGCGCGGCCACGTCGAGCGGCGCGGGCGCCACGCCGAGCCGCGTGAGCCGCGCCTCGAGGCGCGTCTCCCCCTGCCCCGGCGCAGCGAAGCGCCGCAGCTCGAAGAAGCGCCGGATCGCGCTGCCCAGGTACACGATCGCGAACCGCCCCTCGGCGAACCGCTTCGCGTAGGCCATCGCCATGTCCGTCGCGCCGCTGAACGGCACCTGCTCGCGCGTGCCGTCGAAGATCCCCACGCGCAGCTCCAGATCGCGCAGCGTCTCCAGCAGCGGCCCCGCGAAGGTGGGCACGTGCTCCGGCCGCAGGACCTCGTACCCGAACGAGATCACCGCGTCCCGCTCGTAGGTCCGATCCGCCTCGATCGCCTGGACCGACAGCGCGTTGCCGCCGTCCCCGATCCAGACCTCGTGCGCCCGCTGGAAGAAGCTGCGCAGCCCCTCGGCGCGCCGCACGTCGGCGGCGCCGTTCGGCTCCGCCGTGGGCACCGCCCCCGCGAGCAGGAGCGACTGCGCCGAGAGCGCGTCGGCGAGCGCGAGCCCCGCGCCGAACGCCCCGATCTGCCACCGCGGCGCGGGCACCTCCACGAGCATCGCGCCCGTGAGCGGCGACCTCACCGCCCCCGGCGACGGCGACACGGGCAGGACGCCGCCGATCGAGGACGCTGGGCCCGCTGCTGGGCCCGCGCGCGGCGGCAGCGTGGCCTGATTCGCCAGCACGAGCCACGCCGGGTTGCCGCGGCGCTCCGGGCCGCCCTCGGCCGGCCCAGGCTCGGCGATGCCCCACGCCGCAGGCGCGGCGTCGCTCCCGCCGATGCGGATCTCGCGGAAGCCGAGGCGCCCGAGGATCGCCCGCTCCCACGCGGTCGGCGGCGTCGCGCTGGCGGCGCCGCCGGGGCGCGTCGCCGCCGCGATCAGCCGCGGCGCCACGACGCTGTCGAACAGCCGCAGCTCCTCGATCGACGGCGGGCGGAACCGGCCCGGCTGGACCTCCGTCAGCGACACCATCCGCTTCGCGAGCTCCTCCTCGAGCGTCCCGCTCCAGCGCACGACCTCCGGCGCGCCGAGCAGGCGCGCGCCGACCGCCTCCGCCACGTGGCGCGGCACCCGGAGGCGCGGCGCGTCGGCGAGGAGCGTTTGCTGCTCGGCCGCCGGTCGGAACCTCATCGCCGTCTCGGCGCCGAGCCCCTCGCCGATCGACACCACCGGCAGCCCCGCCGGCGTGCCCACCACGCTGAGCTCCGGCCCGTCACCGCCGCCCGGCTCGACGATCAGCACCTGGGGGCCCTCCAGGGCCTCGATCATCGCGGCCGCGAACGCCTCGTCGTGCCGCCGGATCGCGCCGTGGCGCGACAGCAGCACGACCCCCGCGGCGTCGAGCAGCTCCGCGACCCGGAGCGCCACCGCCGGCAGCGCCGAGCCGACCTCGGTGGGCGCCGCCAGCACGAGCCACTCGGGCGCCGACCCCGGGCTCCGGCCGGCGCGCTTGCGGATCGCCGCCCGCGGCGCGCTCGGCGAGTCCTCGGGATCGTCGAACCGGGCGCTCAGGACGTACCACGGCCGCTCGCCGTCGCCCTCGCGCAAAACCGAGAGCCGCGCGCGCTCCGCCACGCCGAGGACCTCGTCCGCCGGCCGGCCGTCGAGCAGCACGCTGCGCGCGAGCCGGTGGGCGATCCGCCGCGACTCGATGTCGGCGGCGATCGCGGCCGCCCTCGGGCGCGGGCCGGGCCGCGGCGCCGTGTCCGAGAGCACGAGCGCCAGCGCGGCGCTCTCGATGCGCGGCGGCGGACGGGCCTCGGCCGCGGGCGGCGGCGGCGCGCTGCCCCAGCCGAGCGCGACGAGCGCGTAGCCGACCCCGTTGCCGACAAGGAACGCCGTGAGCGACACCTGGAGCGTCGGCATGATCACGATGCCGACGTGCTCCTTGTTCCACATCTTCACGGCGAGCAGGCTCGGGAGCAGGTAGCCGAACCCGAAGTAGTCGATCATCTGCAGCCCCGGCGCGAACCGCACCATGGCGAAGCCGAGCGCCATCTTCAGGACGAAGCCGAGCACGTACACGAAGATCATGCGCCTCGGCCCCACGAGCAGCATCCGGGAGAAGGGGCGGACCGAGATGATCCAGCGCGAGACGTAGTAGACGACCAGCGCCTCGACCGTCGTCGTGAGCAGCTTCGTCGGCTCGTACCAGGCCACGGCGAGCAGGCCGGGCACGAGGATGCCGTTGTAGTCCCACCCGTAGCGGACGTTGTTGCGGGCGCCGAGCAGCGCGCCGATGACCAGGATGATGTGGGCCTTCGGCAGCTCGAGGAACTCGAGCGACAGGCTCTCGTTGAGGACCTGGAAGCGCGAGACCGAGAGGTTCGTCGTCCGGAGCAGCACGCCGAGCACGAGCGCCGTCAGCGCCGTGACGACCGCGAGCCGCGGCGCCGCGCGCAGGACGCCGCTGTTCCAGAAGGCGTTCGCGATGAGCGGCACGAGCACGAGCCCGATGCTGTAGAGCTCCCGCGAGTGCACGAAGTCGTAGCGCGCCGAGACCTCGGGCACGACGAAGCCCTCGACGAAGAGCCGCACGATCACCGCGCCGACGATGAACAGGTAGAACCGCTCGCGCCCGAACGCCGTGGACCAGGCGCCCGTCCGCGTGACCCAGCGGCCGATCAGCGCGACGAACAGGTACGTCACGATCGACTCCGCGATGATGAACACCGCGGTGACCGGCGCCGCGAAGAACACCGTCGCGAGGTAGCCGGGCACGACCAGCCCCGCGTACGTCCAGCCGAGCGTCTCGGTGAAGAACGTCCCGAAGACGAGCCCGATCAGGACCGCTGTGTGGAGGCTCCGATCGAGCCCGTTCGGGGGGAAGAGCGGCAGGTTCTCGAGCATGCGGCGGGGCGGCGGGACAGCGGCGGCGTGCGGTCGGATCGAGCCGGCGCGCGGCGCCGCCCGGTCCGGCGAGCGGCGCCGCTACGGCAGCGTGGTGGCGAGGCCGATCGCGCTCGGCGCGCCCCAGCCCGTCGGGTAATCCCAGCCGGGCCCCGCGGCAAAGAACTCCGTCTCGCCGCTCACGATGTCACGGAACGTCGCCTGCACGTCGGGGGTCGTGTAGAGGATCGAGTTGAGGAACCCGACGCGCGGCAGGCCCTGCGCCTCGCGGTAGCTGTTCACCACGGCGATGATCCCCGCGAACGCGGGCGCCGAGAACGACGTCCCGCCGTAGCGATTCCACTCGCCGAGGTAGTAGACCCAGTACGGGGCCGGCGAGAGCGCGGCGTGCATCGCGACGTCGGCGACCGCGCGCTTGCCGTCGGAGCCCTCCACGACCCCGACCTGCCAGGACGGGATCGGGAACGAGAGCGTCGGGCCGGAGCCGGAGCCCGACCAGGCGACCTCGCTCTCGACCTCGCCGTTCCGGGTGAGCCAGAGCGACGTCCCGCCGACCCCGGTCACGTACGGGCTCGCCGACGGCGTGTCGGTCTGCGCCGAGTCGCCGGTCGCCGCGACGACCGTGATCCCGAGCGCCGCCGCCATCCGCGCCGCGTGGTGGTACTGGAGCCGCACGGCCGGCGGCTCGGAGTCCTCGCGGTGGGCGAACGAGTCCGTGATGACCGACACCTCGCCGCGGGCGATCGCCTCGTTGAACGTGTAGACCATCGACGTGTTGCGCGCGTCGGGCCCCTGATACACGACGAGCTCCGCGCCCGGCGCGAGGCTCCCCGACCACGCGACGTCGAGCGTCGACTCCAGGTAGCGCGTCGCGACGGGCTCCATCGTCACGACGACCTCCGGGTTCGCCCGCTGCACGCCGAGCGCGCGCCAGAACGACTGGAGGTCCCTGTACTTGAAGGTGGCGCCGACCGTGACCCCGAGCTTCACGCCCTGGCCCGTGAACCCGAGCTCGTAGAGGTCGTCGAGGTCGTACGCGCCCGCGATCTGCGCGGGGGTCATCCCCTGATCGACGTTGGCCGGCGGATCCGGCTCGATGCTGCCGCCCTCGGGCGGGAGCGGCTTGGTGCTCGCCGCGAGATCCGCCGTGATGATGCCGGTCGTGCGGTCGGACACCCACGTCGGCACGGTGAGCTTGCCGAGGGTGCCGTAGACGTCGAACGGGGGATTGCCCGCCTGCGGGTTCTCCCGTTCGAAGACCCGGAGCTCCGTCTTGAAGGCCTCGTTGAACTGGGCCACCGTGCCGGTGAACTGGATCAGCAGCCGGTTCGTGGCCGTGAAGTTCACCGTGAGCCCTTGCTCCTCGAGCCAGAGCTTCACGAGGTGCACGTCGAGCTCCCGCGGCGCGTGCGCCGCGATCCACGCGTCCGGGGTGAGGTACTGGCGGAACCGCGGGCTCGCCGGGTCGTAGATCTCCTCGATCGCCAGGTCGAGGAGCCCCGCGTTGCGGATCGGGAAGCCCATCAGCGCGCGGACCACCTCGTCGCCGCCGGCCGTGCCCTTGTCGTCGTACACGCCTGGCAGCGGGCTCGGGATCCCGTCCACGGCCTCGGCGGGCTCGATCTCTTCCTCGGTGAAGTCGGGCAGCTCCTCCGGCAGCGCGACCCCGCCGGCCCCGCCGCCGCCGTCCGCCGTCGCGCCCCCGCCGCCGCTCCCGGACACGGCCCCGCCGCTCCCTGTCGCGCCGCCCGCGCCGCCCGCGCCGCCGCCGCCCGCACCGCCGCCGCCGCCGCTGCCCGATGGATTTGCGAGCTGTGGATCCGATTCGCAGCCACAGCTCGAGGCCGAGAAGGCCACGCTGTTGGCGAGAACGAACAACCCGAGGACAGGAGCGGCCCGGAGAACAGATGAAGTGCGGCGCATACCCAGGAGGGATTCAAACCCCTTCCGACAGGCCGATCCAGCCCAATCGTCCGCGTGCGCTGACGTCGCATCACACGGACGCCGCCCGCAACACAACGCGCCTCGGCGGAGGGTGCGGAGCACCACATCGCACCTCGTCTCGAACAGATCCGCCGCTGCGCCGCGGCGCGGCGGCTCGGTCGGAGCGCGACGGGGCGGCGCGGTCGGAGCGCGACGCAGCGGCTCGCTCGGAGCGCGCGCTGTAGGGGGCCTCCTTCTCGAGCTTCTCGAACAGCGGATGTTTTTGGCGCAGCGGACCTCGCTAGACAATTGTATCGGTGCAACCACGATGCGACGCTCAGCCTGCCCGGGCGTCCCGCGCCCCCTGGCGCGCTGCGTTCTTCAGCGACTATGGCGAAGACTTACCGTCCGCGGATCCCCAAGCCCTTTCGCATCCCGCGACCGATGACCTCGCAGGGGGACGCGGCGCGCTTCGGCTGGCTCCGGCCCGATGTGCTCGCGATCGCCGCGGGCGCGCTGATCGCGGCCGTGGCGCCGCTCGAGCGGTTCGACTACGTGGCGCGCGGCCTCACCGCGTCCGCGCTCGCCGACGCCGCGCCCTCCGCGCAGGTGCTGCTCGTCACGGCCTCGCCCGAGGCGCTGCGCGACGGGCTCTGCGAGCGATCGCTCCCCAGGCTGCTCGAGCGCGGGCGCGCGCGCGGGGCGCTGCTGGTCCCCCCGGCGGACGCGTTCTGCGGCGGCGACGCCGCGGGCCGCGCCGCGGGGGCGGCGCCCGTCGTCCGGATGCCGCCGGGGCTCTTGCGCCTGAGCGCGGGCGAGGTCGTCGGCTTCTTCCCGCTGGCCGCCGAGGCGCACGCGGCGGAGCTCGGCGCGCTCGGCGTCTCGGCGGCGCCCTGGGTGCTCAAGAAGGCGCCGCAGAGCGTCCCCGCGGTCAGCCTGCGCGATCTCGCGGACGGCCAGGTCCCGGCGGCCGCGCTCGAGGGCCGCGTCGCGGTCGTCGGGGTCGGCGCCGGGGGCGTCGCGCCCCAGGCGGTCGCGACGTCGGCGCTGCCGCCGGCGAAGGGCATCGCCGCGGTCCTCGGCGGGCTGCTCGACGGCGGCCGGCGCGCCTCGGCCCCGGCCTGGGCGCCGGCGCTCTTCGTCCTGCTCGCCGGCGGGCTCGTGTGGCTCGCGCGCCGCCGCCACGGGAGCCTCGTCGCGACGGCCGCGCTGTTCCTCGCCACGTTCGCGCTCGCCGTGGGCCAGAGCGTGCTCGCCGCGCGGGCGGAGGCGAGCCTCCTCCCGCTGCCGAGCACCCTGTTCGGCCTCGCTGTCGCGTTCGCGGGCGTGATGATCCTCCGCGGGCTCGCCGTCCAGCGCTCGGTCGATCGCGCCGCGGAGCTCATCCAGCGCGCCGCGCTGTTCCGCATGCAGGGGGTCCACACGCTGCGGGACGAGGAGTTCTGGCCGCGCGTGGCGCGCCTCGCCGAGCAGGCGCATCCGGCCGATCTCGTGCTCGTCGCCGAGCTGCCCGCGGGCAGCTGGCACCTCAGGTTCTGGAACGATCGCAGCGACCCTCGCGGCGGCGAGAGCCTCGTCGCGGAGCGCCGCCACGACGTCCGCCGCCCGCCGTACAGCAGCGAGCAGGGCGTGCCGGCGATCCGCCTGGCGCGCCGCTTCCTGACGAAGCAGGACATGCCGGCGGTCGTGGTCCCGCTCATCGCGTTCGGCGAGATCGAGGGCTACGTGTTCTTCTGCGGCCCGGTCGCGGAGCAGACGTTCTCGCGCGAGCCGGAGCGGGCCGAGCACGTCGGCCGCGAGCTCGCGCTGCTCCTGCGCAGGAAGCGCCTCGCGCGCACCGCGGAGGGCGACGCGGGCGGCGCGGGCGAGGACCGCGCCGGCCACGCGCCGGAGGACGATCTCGTCGAGGGCGCGCGCGTCGCGCTCGACGACCTCCAGCTCTTCGGGTCGATGCTGCGCAGCGCGCCGGTCGGGCTGCTGTACGCCGACGCCTTCGGCGACGTCCGCTTCGTCGCGCCGGAGTTCGCGAAGTG
This sequence comes from Sorangium sp. So ce887, assembly GCF_051521455.1. Classification (NCBI taxonomy): domain Bacteria; kingdom Pseudomonadati; phylum Myxococcota; order Polyangiales; family Polyangiaceae; genus Sorangium; species Sorangium sp. So ce887. The sequence continues at coordinate 10,495,390 of NZ_CP150354.1, forward strand.
GCTGCGCGCGCGCGACGTCGTGGTCCCCGCGGAGAGCGCGAGCGCGGCGCTCCCGCCCGGCTCGCTCACGCTGGGCGACGTCCTCGGCGCCACGTCGGCCGGCAGCGCCGCGGTGTCGCTCTCCAGCGTGATGGCGAGCGACGAGGGCATCGAGCTCAGCGTCAGCGCGCCCGAGCCGTATGTGCTCTCGGTGCGCCCGCTCCGCCGCGAGTCCGACGGCTCCACGTGGATCGCGGGCTACGTCGCCGCGCTGATCCCGGTGAAGCAGCCGGCCCCTGGTTCGGGGAACGTGCGGCCGCTCGCGGCGCGCGACGCGACCGATCCGCTCTGCGCCTTCCAGCTCGTCGACGTCGTGGTCGACGCCGTCGCGAGCTCCGCCCGCGTGACAGGCCGGGCGGTGCGGCTCGAGCCGATCCGCGGCGCGACGCACGCCCTCGGGCACCGCGGCGAGCTCACGCAGGCGCTCGACGCGTTCCTGATCGACGTCGCGGGCCGCGGGCTCCCTGGGCACGGCCCGGTGGTGTCGGTGCGCGAGGCGCCGCAGGGCGTGCAGCTGTCGATCCTGGACGTCGGCTTCGGCCTGGGGCTGCCGGAGTCGGCGCTCCAGCGTGTGCTCACGGCGCCCGGCGCCGCGCCGGCCGGGCTCGAGCCGCTCGGCCGGCTCATCCTGGCCGTGGAGGACAGCCACGGGCACGCGGAGCTCAAGACGAACGACGGCTGGGGGATCACGCTCACGGTGACGCTCCTCAGGGCGCACCCGCGCGTCGGCGGGTCCGCGCACGAGGGCGGCAAGCCGGCGGCGCAGAACGTCATCGCGATCGGCAGGGCGAGCCCGAAGTAGGAGCGGGCTCCCGCCGTCCTCGGCCGCCCGCGCCTGCGGCCCTCAGGCGGATGGCGCTCCGGCCTGTGCCTTGCCCGAGGCCAGCAGCGAGCGGATCATCGCGACGAAGACCACGATCCACGCCAGGAGCGCCACGTAGCTTGAGTAGCGGGGGATGATCAGCAAGAAATCCAGATCGGCGGCTCGCGCCAATCGAATCGTACAGACGGTGTACATCCCCAGCGGGAACACCATTCCCCAGTACTGGGGATCATAACGAAAGGGAAACCGGCGGACGGCGTGGCGCCAGATCCCCAGGATGACCAGGAGCGGGATCCACCAGGTCGCGGCGACCCAGAAGAAGAGCGTGAAGCCTGTCAGGAACGCCTCGATCCTCACGATCAGCGGCGACGCCTCCCGAGCGAGCAGCAGCGTCGAGCCCGCGAGGGTCGTGATGGCCACCGCTCCCATGTTGATCCAGTAGGGCGGCGTCAACCGTTCCATCGTCATCGGGAGGAAGGTGAAGCGGTAGAAGATCAGCGTGATGATCGTGAGGTAGAGCAGGGCGCCGAGCAGGAACATGCACAGCGCGAGGAACAGCACCGGGGCGGGCGCCGCCATGCCGGGAGCGAGGAGCGAACCGAGGACAGAGACCCCCTGCGTGGCGACGGTCGCGATGAGCCAGGCGCCGTTGATGCCCTCTTCGAGCGAGGGTTTCTGCTCGCGCACGATGACCGCGGTGAGGAAGCTGTACATGACGACCCCCCACAGCGCGATGCCCGCGAACCAGAGCACGCGCGCAGCGGAGGGCTCACCGCCGACGACGAGGAGCTGCGTTCCGAGCACGCAAGTCCCGGCGACGAGCGTGAAGAACCCAGGACCGCGGCCGTGATCGCGGAGATCGCCCAGCACGCGCCCGGGGTAGACGGCGAGGCGCATGAGCAGGAGCAGGCTCAGGAGCGCGTAGATCGCGATGTTGACCCGGAGCAGGGCGCGGGCGGTCCATGACAGACCGACGAGATCGGACGCGATCGAGACGATGCCCGTCGCCATGACGAGCGCGAAATAGCCGGGATACAGGTCCTCGATGCCGCGCGCGATCCGGCGGGTCAGCGTCGTCATGCCTGAGCCGTCCATCTATTCGAACCGGACCAGGTACCGGAGGAGTCCTATGTTGAGACCCAGGCACAAAAGGCTCACGAGCGCCGCGGGGAGCGCGACCGTCGTGTCCCGCGTCACTGGCCCGAGCGGCCCGAGCGCCTCGAGCACGAACTCATGGGGGACGGCCTGTCGCTTCCTCGCGGCGAACACGTCGTCCATCGGCGCGAGGCGCCCGCTCCGCTTTCTCATGGGTGCGTAGAGTAACCGAACGGCGGGCGCCCGCGCCACACGGCGCATGCCGGCGCTGCTCGACCTCCGGGCCGCCGTCATCGACGCTCGATCCAGCGGCCGTACCAGGCCCGCACGTGTCGGTCCCGAAGATGTCGCACTCGACGTGTGAAGCAGAAACATCGAAGCTCCGAAAGGGGATCTCGATCGAGGTTGTGGTAGCCGAGCGGCAGATTGCTGTGGGGACCGCACGTCAAGAACGCCTGCATAAGGAGGGTTCCCGCCTTTTGCGCGAGAAAACGAGGCACATGCCGGCTGGGGGCGAGCGCGGAAGATTCCGGCTCTTCGGCGCTCAGCGTGCGCTCGAGACCGTCGAGGACTTCACCGAGCTCGAGCCTCCTCCTACGACCGCCGCCGGAGGATGTGCTGGAGCAGCTGGCGCGAGATGTTCAGGAGCTGCGCCGCCTTCCGCCGGCTCCCTCCGGCGCGCGCGAGCGCCTCGTCGACCATGATGGTGCGGACCTGCTCCTCGACATCCTGGATCGATGTCCGCCCCACGGCTGCGCGCACCTGCGGGCGGAGATCGGGCGGACGGGCCAGCGCGTCGTCGATCGCGCGCTCCAGCTCCTCGAGGCGCAGCGGCTTGGCCAAGAACGAGCGCACGCCCATCTGGGCGAGACGGAACGATACCGCCGGGCTCGCCGATCCGCTGATGGCCACGATGGCCGGCGCGACAGCACAGGCCATTGCCCGCTCCACGACGTCGACGGCGCTCCCGTCGGGGAGCGTCACGTCGGCGATGATCCCTTGAAACGCCCCGTCCGAAAGCGCGCGATACGCCTCGGCCACCGACGCGCAGGCGACGACCCCGACGCCGCGCACCTCGAGGGCCTCGCCCAGCGCGCGTCTGAGCCTCGCGTCATCCTCCACGATCAGCCAGCGTAGCATTGTGTGGTAGCATGGCTCCACTCGATGGGGGCGCCTAGTCTGAAAGCGGCGGAGCAGGCCAGCCTCCCGGCGCTGCTGACCGGCGATCAGCTCGACGCCCTCATCACGCGCGAGGCGCTGCGGGGCGAGCGCACCGCCTCGATCGCACGGAGTGTCTTCTGCGCGGCCCTCCTCGCGCGGTTCATCGCCGTCGGCGGCCTGACGTTGCCAGGCTTCTACCATCGCGCCCTCATCGAGGTTCCGCTGCTCCTCGGCGCGGTCGCCGCCTCCATGTACCTGTGGCGGAGGAGCCGGCGAGTCGATGCCTCCCCCCGCCTGCTCCTCGTCTCGGTCGGCGTCGACGCGCTCCTGTGCTTCGTGGCGCTCCTGCCGAACGTGATCTGGCCGTGGGAGGGTTACCCGGGAATATTGCAGATCCCCGACATGACCGCGCTCCTCATCACGGTGTCCTCGAGCGCGTTCCGGCTCGTCCGCCGGGCGGTCCTCCTCGCGGCGGCAGCGAATGTGCTCTCCGCGGTCGTGCTCCTCGTGGTCGACCGCGTGCTGAACGGCGGCCGCGACAATTTCTGGGCAATGGCCTCGCTGTTCTTGATGCTGCTCCTGACGGCCGCCTGCGCGGCTTTCCTCGTCACGCTGCGCACGCTCCGCGTCGTCGAGCTCGGGGCGAGCTCCACGCTGCGCGCGGAGCGCGCGCAGCGGAACCTGAGCGTCGTGCTGCACGAACACCACGACGTGAAGACCTCGCTCTCTGCCGCCCTCATCGACACGGAGCTCCTGCAGCGCGAGCTCTTCCGGGTCGAGTCCGCGAGCGCCGCGCGCATGCTGCGGAAGCTCGCGCAGCTGCGCGAGAGCATCGAGGAGGTCGCCTCGGCCATGGGGCACATCCGCGAGCGGACGGTGCGCGAGCTCGACGCGCTGCGCGCGACGACCCCCGCCGAGGTCGGCGAGGCGGCGCGCGGCGCCCTCCGGGTCGTCCGGTGGCGTTACCAGGCGGTGAGGGTCGATGTCACGGATGGCGCGGAGCGCACCGCGGTCCTGTTCGCGGGGGGGCACGACGTGCTGGAGCGGGTGCTCCTGAACCTCCTTGTCAACGCGTGCGAGGGGACCGGCGAGCGCGGGGCCTCGCGGGTGACGCTCGACGCGCGCCCGCTGGGCGGCGGACGGGTCGCCATCGAGGTGAAGGACGACGGCCCGGGCTTCCTGGACACGCCGAGCCCGAAGCCCGGTGGCTCCGGACAGGGGCTCGGCTTCGTGACCGGCATGGTGGAATCGAGCGGTGGGCTCGTCCTGCGCGGCAACCTCCCGGAAGGCGGCGCGAAGGTCACCCTCGAGCTGCTCGAAGCGCCCGTGTAACGGCGGATCGCGGCGGCGAGCGGAGCGGGGGGCAAGAAGATTTGCCCTGATGGTGTCTCTGGCCATGCGGTACCACCTCAGCACCGAAGTGGGCACTCGCACGAGCTCCGACACTCGCGAACCGCTGAAGGATCATTCGCCATGAAGAGAACCACCTCGATGACAGCTCCTGCGCTGGACAAGACCTGGATCGCGCTCGTCGCGGTCGCGCTGACGCTCGCGGCCTCCGGCCCGGCGAGCGCGCAGGCGCGACGTTCGCCGATCTTCGATCCCGCGCTGAACGCCTCCGGCCGGCCGCTGCGCGGGTTCGCCGATCTCCACACCCACCCGATGGCGCACCTCGGCTTCGGGGGGCACGTGCTCCACGGCGCCCCCGACGTCGACGTGCTCATGGCGCCGGGCACCATCTACGATCCCGCCGGACAAGGCATATCAGGCGCCACCTGCAACGCCTCGATGCGGCGCGCCGCCAGCGTCGCGGAGGCGCTGGGGACCAGCTACAGCACGCACCGAGGGCTCGATCTCTTCACGAACAAGTGCGGGAATCACGTCCGCCAGATCGTGCTCGGGGAGCTTGCGAATTCCCACGGCATCCGCTCGTTCGACGTCGAGCGTCCCGTGGGCTATCCGACGTTCGCGCACTTCCCTGCGCATAACGACATCCTGCACCAGCAGATGTGGGTCGACTGGATCCAGCGCGCAAAGGAGGGTGGGCTCCGGGTGATGGTCGCGCTGGCCGTCAACAGCCGCACGCTCGCGCACGGCATCGAAGCGAACCCACCCATCGATGACAGGGAGTCTGGCGATCTCCAGATCCGGGAGCTCGTCCGCTTCGTCGGCAAGCACAGCCAGTGGATGGAGATCGCGCATTCGGCCCGCGAGCTCCGGCGCATCGTCGAGCAGAACAAGCTCGCGGTGATCGTCGGTGTCGAGCTGGACGACATCGGCAACTTCGTGTGGAACAGAGCCGCGCCCACGGAGGCCCAGATCCGCGCCGAGATCAGGCGCCTGCATGGCCTCGGCGTGCGCTACGTGTTCCCGGTCCACCTCACGGACAGCCTCTTCGGCGGCGCCGCCGCCTACGAGGACGAGGTGGCGCGCGCCAACCGCTTCCAGACGGGGAAGTGGTGGGACCTCGAGTGCTCGCGCGGAGAGGGCATCACGAAGCAGATCCAGTCCGGGAACGATCTCTTCAAGTTGATGAAGCTGGGCGACGCCGGCGGCCACATCCCGCTTCCGGGCTGCCGGTCGGGTGAAGGTCACAAGAACCGGCTGGGGCTCTTGCCCCTGGGCCGCGTCGCCATCAACGAGATGATGAAGCTCGGGATGATCATCGACATCGATCACATGTCCCAGAGGATGGTGGGCGACGTGCTGGCGTTCACCCGCTCGACGCCCGGCGGCGCGTATCCGCTCGTCTCGGGTCACAACGGGCTCCGCGGATCGAGCGGCAACGAGAACGGCCGCACGGACGCCCAGTACATGGAGATCGCCGCGCGCGGCGGGCTCGCGGGCGTCGGCTTCGGCGGCTCCAGCGCACGGAGCTTCCTGCGGGACGCCGCCGCCGTGGCGGCGATCACGTCGGGTGGCAAGCCGCTCCAGATCACCCTCGGCTCGGACATCAACGGGATGGTCGTCATGCCGCGCTCTCCCGAGTGCCGGGCGCCCCGGAACCAGGTGGTGATGGTGCCTGGCGACGCCTGGGGGCACCCGCCCGCCCAGCTCCGGTGCACAGGCGGCGAGATCGACGTGCGCTCCGCGCGGATCGGCTGCCTCGACATCCAGACCAGCGGCAACCTCACGGGCCTCGTCGCAGAGGCTTGCGAAGGCAGGCCGTCCTGCTCTTACAAGGCTCCGACGCCCGCCGAATACAGCCGAGCCGGTGTCCAGGCCGCGACGCGCACGTTCTGTACGCAGGCCATGGAGATCGTCTATCGATGTGCCGATCCGGCCGCGGACGCGTGCGTCGACTACGACAGCTTCCCCAGGGCCCGGATGGGGAGCCGCTCGTGGGATTACAACGAGGAGGGGGTCGCCCACATCGGGCTCTTCCCGGATTTCCTCAAGCACGTCGAGGCGCTTCCGGGTGGGCAGCAGCTCATCAACGGGCTCTACAACGGAGCCGAGGGCGTCGCGCAGATGTGGGCGAAGGCCGAGACGGTCGGCCGCTCCGTCCCCTGATCCGTACACGCCCGGCGCGCGACAGGCGCGCCCCCCCCGCTCGCCGCGGGACGTCTCGTCAGAACTCGAGGGGACAGAGGCCATGAGCTCGCGACGACCCGTCTCGAGCCACATCGCCCTCGTCATCGCCTTCGCGACTCACAAAACGCAGTAAACATGAACGGAGACAGCACATGACACACGACATCAAGAGCGAAAACGGCATGCTCCTCGAAGGCCAGGACGGTCTCACCGTAGCCCGGTCGAGCGGGAAGGGGCGAGGCATGCAGTTTCTCATGAGAGCGAGCGGAGCCTTCGCCCTCTCCGCTTCCATGGCGCTCACTGGCTGCATCGCGCAGGAGGGCGATGAGGCCCTGGGAGAGATCGCACAGGAGGGCTATGAGCCCGTGGGAGAGGCGGAGCAGGAGTTCAGCATCGCTGTCGTGCCGGTGACCTGCACCAGCGGCTGGCCCGGTACGCGGGGCTGCTACAAGCGGCTTGGAGATGGGAGAAAAATCATCCCCGGCACGGTCTCCGTCCAGATCGATGGCCACAATGGCTCTATCGGGCACAGTGCGTCCCTGATCGACAACAACCGAGCGATCAAGTTCACGGCGAGCATCCACGAGGGTGACGCGTTCAATCCGGGGAGCAACACGACCAAGTTCCTCGTCCTGTGGGCGTACGAGTAGCATCGTTCGTAGCTCTCGCGGCTCTCGACGGTCGCGGTGAGCACGGGGACACCTCGTCGCTCGCCGCTCCCGTCTCCCGCTCCCGCCTCCCGCTCCTCAAAGGACGAGCTCCTGAGGAATCCCCTCGAATTTTCGGAGAATTCACAGGGAGGCGGGGAGACGGGGAGTAAAATCTCAGAAAAACTCCCCGCCTCCCCGCCTCCCTGTTCAATTTCCCGCTGTAAACGGGCACAAAATGAGGACATTCCCCAGGACGAGCTCTACTCGATGGAGAGGGTGACGGTATCGCCCGTCAGGTACGTCACGGTGAGGCTGCCGGAGAAGATCTCCTCGAAGGTGAAGTTGAGGAGGACGAGCGAGTAGCTCGTCTCGTAGATCGACGCCGCGGCGGTCGAGAAGCTGTGCTCCAGCCTCTCGAAATCGATGTCGCCCTCGAACTCGCGCGACGCGATCCAGGAGGGCTCCCCGTCCGCCATCACGGGCACCAGGGCGCACTCGCCGTTCGTGGGCTCGCCGTCGCTGAAGTCGGTTTCCCCCACGCCCCAGGCCCCGGCGGCGAACGTCGCGCAGCCCGCCGTGGCGTATTCGTCCGCTGCAATCGCGAGCTCCACCGAGCCGAGGCCGCCGCCGCCCGCGCCGCCGCCGCCCTCGGCATGGCCGCCGCCCACGCCCGCGCCGCCGCCGCCCTCGGCATGGCCGCCGCCCACGCCCGCGCCGCCGCCGCCCTCGGCATGGCCGCCGCCCACGCCCGCGCCGCCGCCGCCCTCGGCATGGCTGCCGCCCACGCCCGCGCCGCCGCCGCCTTCGGCATTGCCGCCGCCGCCTTCGGCATTGCCGCCCGCGCCGCCGCCGCCCTCGGCATGGCTGCCGCCCACGCCCGCGCCGCCGCCGCCCTCGGCATTGCCGCCCGCGCCGCCGCTGCCCGTGCCGGGAGGCTCGTCCCCGCAGGCAACCAGCAAGCATCCAGCAAAGACAATGGATGTCCACTTCATTCGCACCTCAGCTCTCTGTGATGCGTAGGAGCGTAACATGAGCCCCATGCACGCAGAACGAATCGACCCGGACGGCCCCGACGCGCCCCTCGGCGCTGCCGCCCGCGCCCGCGCGCCTCGGCGTGAGCAGGCAGCCCCCGCCGGTCCGTGGTGCGGCCGCTCTCCCCCTCAGCCCCTCAGGACCCGATCCGGATCTTCTTCTTCAGCGCGGCGAGCTCATCATCGACCGCCGCGCCGCCGGGCCTGTCCGCGCTGCCGGCGCTGCCCGCGCTGCCGCGGCCGTGCTCGAGCTGGGCGAACTTCGCCTCCAGCTCGGCCGCCGACAGCCCGCCGCCGGAGATCGCCTCCTCCACCTCGCGCGACGCCGCGACCTGCGCCACCTGCCCCTCGACCTGCTCCTCCATGCGCCGGAACTCGGAGAAGGCGCTCTGACCGCTCCGCGACCCGAGCCCCTCGGCGCCGCCGCCCGCGCGGCTCTGCTGGATCTGCGCCGCGAGCGTGCCCTTCCGCGCCTGGAACTCCTCCTGCTTCGCCTCCATGCGCTCGAGCTCGGCCTTCATCGAGATGACCGCGGACCGCTGCTCCGCGCGCATCGCCTCGGCCCGGTCGCGCTCGCCCACGACCCGCTTCTTCTGGACGAGCGCCTCGCGCGCGAGCTTCTCGTCGTTCGCCTTCAGCGCGAGCTCGGCGCGCTTCTCCCACTTCTCCGCCTCGGCGTCGAGCTCGTCGACCTTCTTGCGCAGCACCTTCTCGGCCGCTACCGCGTCGACCAGCTCCTTCCGCGCCGCGCGGACCTGGTCCTTCATCTCCTCGACGATGAGATCCAGCGACTTTTTCGGATCTTCCGCCTTGTCGAGGAGCGCGTTGACGTTGCTCGAGATGACCTTTCCCATACGGTCGAAGATGCCCATGCCGGTAGCGTGCACCGCCCCGCCTTCCCTGTAAAGCGCCCGCGCGCCGCGCTGCCGGCGCCCCGCGCCGGCCCGCAGGCCGCCCCCTCCGCGCGCGCCCGCCGCCCCGCGCCGGGCCCGTCGCTCAGGGCGGGGGCGGGTACCCCGGACCGACGCTCGACTCCACGAACGACCGCGTCGTCAGCAGCGGGATCTTCACCGCCTCGTCCTCGTACAGCGGCCTCACCACGCAGGTGTCCTCCCCGCACTCGCCCCCATCGACGAACGCCACGTCGGCGACGAGCCAGTACCGCGCGCTCCCGTCGCTCGACGAGAACGTGACCGGCGCCTCCGGGTCGTAGAACCCCGTCGGGCCGAGATCTGCCCCGAGGGCGCCGTGGCAGAAGATCTTGACCCGCGGGTGAACCGCGTAGTCGCGGCCGTGGCTCGAGTAATAGTGGACGCCGATCCGCATCCACTGCCCGAGCGGCGGGAAATCGACGTTGATGTTCTCGGGCGCGCAGAAATCGTCGCTGTTCGGGTCCGTGACGCCGGGATCGCACGTGATGTTGTCGATGTCGAGCCGCGGGTTGTGGCACCCCCGGCCGAGGGCGCGCCACGCCTGCCCGGCGCCGCGAGGGGCGGAATAGCAGGTGTTCCTGGCCTCCACCGGGTCCAGAAACCAGCTCACCGGCTCCGGCGGCGACGCCGTGTCGCTGAACCAGCGGATCTCCGGATCCGACTCCAGCATCTGCACCGTGCAGTTGTTGTAGCCGCAATCGCTCGGCGAGCCGCCGACCCTCCACGGCTGCGTATCGCTCGGCTGGTGCAGGTGCAGATCGAGATCCACCCCGTCGCCGCCGAGGTCGTGCTCCCACTCGAGCTCGACCCGCAGGCCGGGCGCGCCGACGTAAAGGGCATACTCGCACGAGCCGGTCGTGCCGTCCGCGAGGCGCTTCGTGTAAACGACCTTGTACTCCCCCGACTGGAGCGGCTTGTAGTCATCCGCCGGGTCCGCTCCAGACACCGCGGGACACGGCTCGATGCCCGCCGGGCAAACGACGGTCCACGTCTCCGAGCCGGGCTCCGCGTCCGCGCTGAACGTGCCTGTCCCCTCCTTCAGGTTCACGTCGGCGAACGGCGGCGCCTGCAGGGCGTGGCAGCCCGCGGGGCTCTCGTTGAAGCAGGCCTCGGTCGCGTGGCGGCCGCCGAGGCACGGCCCCCACACGCCGACCTCGGTGCACAGCTCGGTCCCCGAGAAGCACCCTTCCACGGCGCGGTACGACGGATCGCCCATGAAGCACGCGTGCGCTTGCCCCGCGACGCAGGGGCACGTCTCGTCGACCTGACCGTCGCAGTCATCGTCGAGGCCGAGGTGGTTGAGATCGCAGAGCTCCTCCGGTCCGCACTCGGTCCCGCACGGGTTCACGGCTCCATCGACGACCCCGGCGTCCTCGCCGGAGGAGATCGTCCCGCCGAAGCCGGGCTCCGGAGGAGCGCCCCCGCTGTCGCCGGCGGCGGCGCCGCCGTCGCCTCCTCCTCCACCGCCTCCGGCGGCCGCGCCGCCCGCGCCGGGATCGTGGCGCGAACCCGAAGCATTGCAGCCGACCGCGACGAACGCACCCGAGGCCGCGGCCCCCAGAACAGCGAGGAGCGCAGAGGAGACGCCGAGATGACGCATGAGACCTCCAGTCGCCAGCGCGCGGCGGAGCGGCTTGGGCAGGCAGGCGCGCCAAGCCGGACACCGGCGATGAACAGCGAGGCGCGTGTCTTAGCAGAACCGGCGCGACACCAAAGTACGCTCGCGAACGTGCAAAGCACGCTCGTGAGAACGGATGTCGCGCCGCCCGACCGGCGTATGTCCTGGAGAGGTGATGGTCAGTCCGTCGCGCGCGGACCCCTCGACGACTCGGCCGCGAGCGCCGCCTGCGCGGCCGCGAGGCGGGCGACCGGGACGCGGAACGGCGAGCAGGACACGTAATCGAGCCCGGCCCGCTCGAAGAACGCAATCGAGCTCGGATCGCCGCCGTGCTCGCCGCAGATACCGAGCGTCAGCCCGGGCCGCGCCGCGCGCCCCCGATCCCGACCCATCTCCACGAGCGCCCCGACGCCGGCCACGTCCAGCGACTGGAACGGATCCTTCGTGAAGATGCCGGCCTCGACGTACGCCCCGAGGAACCGGCCCGCGTCGTCGCGCGAGATCCCGAGCGCCGTCTGCGTGAGATCGTTCGTGCCGAAGCTGAAGAACTCCGCCTCCTCGGCCAGCTCGCCGGCCACGATCGCGGCGCGCGGGAGCTCGATCATCGTCCCGAACCGGACATCGACCCTCCGGCCCTTCTCGGCGAACACCTTCTCCGCGACCCCCTCGACGAGCGCGCGCGTGATGGCGAGCTCGCGCCGGGTCATGCTGAGCGGGATCATGATCTCGGGCTCGACCTCGATGCCCGCCGCCGCGACCTCGCACGCCGCCTCGAGGATGGCGCGCGCCTGCATCTCGTAGATCTCCGGCGACGTGATCGCCAGCCGGCAGCCGCGGTGGCCGAGCATCGGGTTGTACTCGGCGAGCTCCTCGTTCTTGCGCTGGAGCTCCTTCACCGGGACGCCCATCGCCCTCGATAGCTGCTGGAGCTGCGCCTCGTCCTGCGGCAAGAACTCGTGCAGGGGCGGATCGAGCAGGCGAATCGTCACGGGCAAACCGGCCATCTCGCGGAAAACACCCACGAAATCGCTGCGCTGGAACGGGAGCAGCTTCGCGAGGGCGCGCCGCCGCCCCGCCTCGCCGTCCGCGAGGATCATCTCGCGCACCGCCTGGATGCGCTCCTCGTCGAAGAACATGTGTTCGGTGCGGCAGAGCCCGATGCCCTCCGCGCCGAAGTTGCGCGCCGTCCTCGCGTCGTGGGGTGTGTCGGCGTTCGACCGCACGCGCAGGCGCCGGACCGCGTCGGCCCAGACCATGAGCTCCTCGAACTCACCGCTCAGCGCCGCCGGGACGGTCGGCACCGCCCCGAGGTAGACGGTGCCGGTGCCGCCGTCGAGCGTGATCACGTCCCCGGCCTTCACCGTGATCGTGTCGGTCGGGTGCCCGTGATCGTCGTAGATCGTCACCGCCATCTGGCCCTGGCTCACGCTGATGGCCGAGCAGCCGGCCACGCAGCTCTTGCCCATCCCCCGCGCCACGACGGCCGCGTGGCTCGTCATGCCGCCGCGGGCCGTCAGGATGCCGCGCGCCGCCTTCATGCCGTGGATGTCCTCCGGCGACGTCTCGGACCGCACGAGGATCACCGCCTTGCCCTGGCCGGCGCGCCGCTCCGCCTCGTCCGCGCTGAACACCACCTGCCCTGTCGCCGCCCCCGGGCTCGCCGGCAGGCCGCGCGCCAGCAGCTTCTTCGGCGCGCTCCCGTCGATGCTCGGATGGAGCAGCTGATCGATCGAGCCCGGGTCCACCCGCAAGATCGCCTCGCGCTGGCTGATCAGGCCCTCCTTGGCCATCTCGACCGCGATGCGCACGGCCGCCCGGCCCGTGCGCTTTCCGGTGCGGCACTGGAGCAGAAAGAGCTCCTTCTGCTGGATCGTGAACTCCAGGTCCTGCATGTCGCGGAAGTGCTGCTCCAGCTTGGCCTGCACCTCGACGAGCTCGGCATACGCCTCGGGCATCTTCGCCTCGAGCGAGCACTCGTCCTCTTCGTTTGCGCCGCCCGATCCGGACCTCGACAGCGGGTGCGGTGTGCGCACCCCCGCCACGACGTCCTCGCCCTGCGCGTTGGGGAGCCACTCGCCGTAGAAGCGCCGCTCCCCGGTCGACGGATCGCGCGTGAACGCGACGCCCGTGCCGGAGTCATCGCCCAGGTTGCCAAACACCATGACCTGGACGTTGCACGCCGTCCCCCAGGCCTCCGGGATATCGTGCATCTTGCGGTACACCTCGGCCCGGTGGTTCTTCCAGCTATCGAATACGGCGCGGATCGCGCCCCAGAGCTGCGCGTACGGATCGTCGGGGAACGGCCGCCCCGTCGCCCCGAGGACGATGTCCTTCTGCCGCTGGATGAGCGCCGCGAGCGACTCCGGATCGAGCAGCGAGTCGGGCACCTTGCGCTCGAGCTCGGCGGCGTTCAGGCGCGTCGCGTCGACGCCGAGCCGCGCCGCGGCCTGCTTGCGCGCGCGGCCGAGCGCCTCCTCGAAGCGGTCGCGGGGCACGCCGAGCACGATATCGGCATATGCCAGGATGAACCGCCGGTAGGCGTCCAGCGCGAATCGCTCGCTGCCCGTGCGCCGCGCGAGCCCCCGCGCGATCTCGTCGTTCAGGCCGAGGTTCAGGATGGTATCCATCATTCCCGGCATCGACGCGCGCGCGCCCGAGCGGACCGACACGAGCAGCGGCGCCTCGGCGCTCCCGAGCCGCGCGTCGAGCAGCGACTCCAGCCGGCCGATCGCCGCCTTGATCTCGTCCTCGACGCCGGCGGGGAGCGCCCTGCCCGCGGCGTAATACGCGTTGCAGACCTCGGTGGTGACCGTGAAGCCGGGCGGCACCGGGATGCCGAGGCGGGTCATCTCCGCGAGCCCCGCCCCCTTGCCACCGAGCAGCTCCTTCTGCTGTGCGTCCCCGTCCGCCTGCCCCCCGCCGAAGAAATATATCGATTTCCGCATGGCGGGCGCACGCTAGACCGTCCGCGCAGTCGGGTCGAGATCCCTCGAACGCGGCACACGGACGGCCGGCGGCGACGCTGAGTCCGCAACCGACGGAATCGGTGCGCACCTCACAAAAATACCGGCCCTCGACGGCAGACGAGCTATGAAGCGGCGCATGAAGCGCGGAACCCTCGTCCTTGTTGCGATGCTTGCCGTCCCCCTCGCCGCCTGCGACCAGAAGCCGGCCCCACAGGCGATCGCCGACGCACCGGCGTCCGCGTCGGCCGTACCTGCCGCGCCGCCGACGCCCACCGCCGAGCAGCAGGCGCCCCCTGAGCCCGCCGGCCTGCCCGCGCCGCCGGACGTCGCCGCGCCGCCCGCGGACGCGCAGAAGACGGCCTCGGGCCTCGCGTTCAAGGTGCTGGCGCCGGGCACGGACAAGGCGCATCCCGGCCCCGACGACAAGGTGAAGGTCCACTACACGGGGTGGACCACGGACGGGAAGATGTTCGACAGCTCCGTCCTGCGCGGCGAGCCGGCGAGCTTCGGGGTGGGCGGCGTGATCAAAGGGTGGACGGAGGCGCTCCAGCTCATGAGCAAGGGTGAGAAGCGCCGCCTCTGGATCCCGGGGAGCCTCGCCTATGGCGACCGGCCCACGCGCCCGGGCGCCCCGTCCGGAATGCTTGTGTTCGACGTCGAGCTGCTCGATTTCTCGCCCGCGCCGCAGCCTCCGCCCGTGCCGAAGGACGTGAAGGCGGCGCCGAAGACCGCGAAGAAGACCGCCTCCGGGCTCGCCTACCAGGTCCAGCAGAAGGGCACGGGCACGGAGCACCCGAAGCCGACGAGCCGCGTCACCGTGCACTACACGGGCTGGACGACCGACGGGAAGATGTTCGACAGCTCCATCGTCCGCGAGGAGCCGGTCACCTTCCCGCTGGGCGGCGTGATCAAGGGGTGGACCGAGGGCGTACAGTTGATGGTGAAAGGCGAGAAGACGCGCTTCTGGATCCCTGCCGAGCTCGCGTACGGCGAGAAGCCGACACGCCCCGGCGCGCCGTCCGGCATGCTCGTGTTCGACATCGAGCTCATCGACTTTCGTTGATCGGTCGGCCGGCGCTTTACATCCGGCCGACTGCCTGGCTACATGGAGAGCTGCGAGCGGCCAGGCATGCTGACATCCATTCGACTCAAGAACTTCAAGAGTTTCGCCGATCAAACGGTGGAGCTGTCCCCCTTCACGCTGCTGCTCGGGGCCAACGGCTCGGGCAAGAGCAACTTCCTCGACGCCCTGCGCTTCTTGCAGGGCGTAGGGCTGGACCTCCCCTTGTGCGACATCTTCCGCGGCCGCGTCGACGGCAGGCGCGAGGTCTGGCCGGGCCTGCGCGGCGGCACGCAGGGGGCCACGTACAGGGGCGCCAAATCGTTCACCATCGAGAGCCGATGGACGATAGGGAAGGAGGAGCTCACACACAAGCTCACGTGTCAGGTCGAGCCTGACGTGATCGTCGAGCACGAGTCGCTCGAGGCGAAGTCGGCGGGGGGTCTGCTCTTCGACACGCCCGCGTCGGCGCTGAGGGGCCTCGAGGGGTTCTCCACGGGCGGCGCGATGAAGGCGGCGTCGAAGAAGGGCCGCTCGATGAGGCTCGCGTCGACGGATCGCAACCCCGGGCGGCGCAGCCTGCTCGGCCAGATCGAGCACCACCGCGGGCGCGGCGACGACGTGAGCCTCTCGGACGCCATCGCGCTCTGCAACGCGCTCCAGGTCGCGATGCGGAGCACGCTGTCGCTCGACATCGATCCTTCGCGGATGCGGGGTTACGTGCCGCACGAGATCGAGAACCTCGGCGCCGGGGGGCAGAACCTCTCCGCCGTGCTCCGCTGGCTCTGCCAGGAGGCGGATCACAAGGCCGACGTGCTCGGCTGGGTGAGCTCGATCTTCGCGCCCGAGATCGGCGATATCGAATTTGCGGAGACGGGCCTCGGCGACGTGATGATGGTGCTCGTCGAGAAGGACGGCACCCGCGTCCCGGCGCCGAGCCTCCCGGACGGCGCGCTGCGCGTGCTCGGCAAGATCGCCGGCGTGCTCACCGCGCCGGAGGGCTCGCTCCTCCTCGTGGAGGACCCCGACGCCGGCATGCACCCCGATCGCGCCGGCCTGCTCGCGCAGCTCCTGGAGGGGGCGGCGCGGCCCTCCGTCTGCCAGATCGTGGCGACGACGCACTCGCCCGCGCTGCTCAGGGGCGTGTCGAAGCAGGGCCTCGGCCGCGCGATCGCGTTCGACCGCGACCCCGAGACGTGCGCCACGACCGCGCACCGGCTCGCCGATCTCCCGCGTTTCGAGGACATGGCAGAGCGCGATCCGGGAGAGCTGCTCTCCTCGAAGGCGCTCGCGGGATAGCGCGCGACGAACAGCGCAGTACAGCGCCGCCATTGCATTGCAGTGCTGCCATTTCGCGAGGCGTGGACATCTGCCTTTCTCGCGAAATGCGTTGTGAACACCCACAGGTCCCTCTAGGCTACTGGCGAGTCCATGGCGCGGCGAGCGTCGCGCGAATCCAGTGACTGATGAGGTCTTCCATGCTTTTCCACAAAACTACACTTCAACTGGCCCTCTGCCTGACCGTCGGGCTATCGGCGGCTGCCTGCTCCGATGACGGCGGCGAGGACGGCGGCACCACGAGCACGACCAGCAGCAGCGCCTCCACGGGCGAGGGCGGCGGCGCGACCAGCTCGTCCAGCAGCGCCTCCACGGGCGAGGGCGGCTCCAACGAGGGCGGCTCCAACGAGGGCGGCTCCAACGA
Organism: Sorangium sp. So ce887; assembly: GCF_051521455.1. Lineage (NCBI taxonomy): Bacteria > Pseudomonadati > Myxococcota > Polyangiales > Polyangiaceae > Sorangium > Sorangium sp. So ce887. The sequence goes on from NZ_CP150354.1 coordinate 10,512,001, forward strand.
GGGCGGCTCCAACGAGGGCGGCTCCACGGGCGAAGGCGGCTCCACCGGCGAGGGCGGCTCGACCGGCGAGGGCGGCTCCACCCCCGGCGATCCGGCGTGCGGCGCGGACACCGCGACCTTCGCCGACGTGCAGGCGATCCTGACCACGACCTGCGCGGGGTGCCACGGCAACGCCGGCCCGCCGGCCGGCGGCCTCGATCTCCGCGGGAACGGGTCCCATGGCAAGCTCGTCGACGGCGACAGCACGACCTGCGCCGACCGGGTGCTCGTCGTGCCGGGCAAGCCGAGCGAGAGCTACCTCATCAACAAGCTGCGCAACGTCGACCTCTGCGCGGACGGCAAGCGCATGCCCCCGGCCCCGGACCCGAGCCTGCCGGAGGCGAGCATCAAGAAGATCAACGACTGGATCTGCGCCGGCGCTCCCGGCACCTGAGCTCCGCCGCCGGGCTCAGTACACCTTGCAGCGCGCGCCGCCGGCGGCGCGCGCGTAAGGGAGCTTCGCGCTCCGCCCCTTCACGTAAACCGCCCCGCCCGAGGCGGGCCTCGGGATCACGGCGCCGGTCGCGAGCGGCCGCCCGGGCGGCAGTTCCTCGACCTCGATGATGATGTCGTTCCCCTCCTGATCGACCGCCGAGATCGAGGGCCGCCGGCTCTCCTCGTCGGCGGGGCCGCCCGGACAGGGCACCCCGCGCGCGCTCAGCGCGACGGCGAGCGTGTTGTCGGTCGCGGTCTCCGGGGCGCCCGCCGCCCACTGGAACCTGGGATCGCGCGCTCCCCCCACCTCCACGGCCAGGCAGCTGCACCGCTCGGTCCGCGACGCGGCGCGCGCGAGCGCGAGGTCGTGCCGCACGCCGACCCACGACGAGGGACCCCGCTCCTGCGGCGTGGAGGGGGTGCCGTCGAAATCGTCGGGCGCGCCGAGCGCCCGGCGCGACGCCTTCAGCTTCGCGGCTTCAGGGTCCGCCGGCTTGGCGGGATCGATGGTATCGCCCTCCCAGAACGCCGCGGCGCCTGCGTGCTGGTTGCCGCCGCAGGCGGCGAGGACGGCTCCGGAGAGGAGCGCAGCAAACCGTGCGATCTGGACGGCCGAGGGGGGCATGCGGTGCGATCTTCGCACCGGCGCCGGCTGCGGCCAAGGTTTGTGCTGAGACGGAGGGGAAGAGCTAGGCCGGGAGACGCGCGCAGCGCGCCGGGTGTCCGGCGCGCTGCACAGCGAACGTCACTTCGGCTTGATCTCGGTCAGGACGAGGAGGTAGTCCGGCGAGTTGTTCGGCGACAGCTTGGCGTACGGGTTCTCCTTGCTGGGCCACCCGACGAAGCGCTTCGTGCTGTACTCGCCCCAGGACGGGTTCTTGAACAGCGGGATCACCGGCACCTGCTGCGCGTAGATCATCTGCAGCTCGTCGACGATGCTCTTCTGCTCCGCCGGATCCGTCGCGGCCGCGAACTTCTTGAACAGCGGCTCGGCCTCCTTGGCGGAGAAGCGGTGCCAGTTGCGGTTCGTGACCTCGCCGACGGGCTTCACGAACTCCGGGGCCATGAGATCGCGGTAGTAGTTGAACGGCGTGGGCTCGGTGTTGGTCCAGCCCATCGACATGTCGAACGTGCCCTTCTGGAGCGCCTCGAAGAACGCGCTGAAGTCGTACGTCTTCAGCGTGGCCTCGATGCCGACGGCCTTCAGGCTCTGCGTGGTGATCTGGACCGCGCGCACCCAGTCGGACCAGCCGGTCACGACGTTGATGTCGAACTTCAGCGGCTTGCCGTCCTTCGCGCGGATCCCGTCCGAGCCCTTGGCGTAGCCGGCCTCGTCGAGGAGCGCGTTCGCCTTGGCCACGTCGAAGGTCGTCCAGTCGCCGGCCGCGGCGGCCTTCTCGTTGCGCCAGCGCCCGTAGGCGTCGTCGAGCCCGGTCCCGTCCGCGCCGACCGTGTAGCCGTTGACCGCGATCTTGGCGATCTGCGCCCGGTCGATGGCCATGCTGATGGCCTTGCGCAGCTTGATGTCGTTGAACGGCTTCTTCGTGGCGTTCGGGTAGAGCGTCACGGTGCCGCCGACGAGCGGGAACCAGTAGTGGTTGTTCTCCGGGTCCTTGGAGACGTAGGTCTTGTCGATGTCGGGGACGAAGTTGCCGGCCCAGTCGACCTCGCCGTTGATGAGCGCCAGGTTCGCCTGGTCGTTGCCCGGGTACGCCGGGAAGCGCAGCCCCTCGACCGCCGGCTTGCCCTTCTGCCAGTAGTTCGGGTTCTTGCCGAGCTCGTAGATCTGGTTCTGGAACGTCTTCACCTCGGTGAAGGGGCCCGTCGCGACGGGGTTCTCGTTCGTGAACGTGACCGGGTCGGCGACGTCCTTCCACTTGTGCTCCGGCACGATCGGCTGGTGGCCGATGTAGTGGAGCCCGGGGACGAAGGCCTCCTTGAAGAGGAACTCGATGGAGGTGGCGTCCTTGGCCTCCACCGACTCGACGAACTTCCACACGCCCGTCTGATCGAGCGCCGGGAACTTCTTGAGGAGCCCGAACGTGAAGGCGACGTCCTTCGCCGAGAAGGGTTGTCCGTCAGACCACTTGACATCGGTGCGGGTCGTGAAGGTGAGCTTCTTGTTCGCGTCGCTCCACTCGTACTTCGTGGCGAGCCACGGCACGAACTCGCCCTTCATCGTGTTGTACACGATCATGGGCTCGTAGATGCCCGCGACGGTGGGGAAGCGCGTGGCCCCCTCGCCGAGCAGGGGGTTGAAGTTGCGCACCCAGGACGCCTGCTGCTCCCTGGAGATGGTGACGAACTTCGCCCCGCCCTTCGCACCGCCCTGGGCCCCGGCACCCGGGGTGGCCGACGTCGCCCCCGCCGAGTCCTTGCCGGCGGTCTCGGAACCCTTGTTGTCGCAGGCCGCCGTGGCGCCGACGGATAGGACGAGCGCCGAAAGGGCAAAAATGCGGCGCGACATGGATCGACTCTTCATAAGCTTGCTCCCTCGCGGCGACCTCGGTCGCCCGCGACGATCCTCTCACTCGACCGACAGCACGCAGCGCCGCAGCGCAGCGACAACAGCAGACCGTTCGGCGGCGCCACGGATGAGCCGCGACTGCGGCACCCTGACGCCGGCGCACTCTACCGGCCAAGGTAGAGAAGTGTCAACCTGACGAGGAGCGGGGTTCCATGGGCCATCGTGAGGTCGCGACCTGATCGGATGCGCACGCCGGGGGCGGTGGCGCTCCGAGCGCTCTAGGGAGCTCAGAATTCCGCCGGGTCGCTGTACGTTCCCATGACGTCGCGCAGCACGTCGCAGATCTCCTGCTCGGTCGCGTACACGCTGGCCGCCGCGATGATGGGGGGCATGAGGTTATCGCGACCGCGCGCGCTGCTTCGCACCTCGGCCAGCGCGCTTCGCACCTGGTCCTTGTCGCGCTGGGCCTTGACCCGGTCCAGGTTCCGGCATTGCACCCGCTGCACCTCCTCGTCGATGCGGAGGAGGGGGATCGTCTTCTCGGCGGCGCCGGCATAGCGGTTGACGCCCACCATGATCCGCTCGTTCGACTCCAGCTCTCGCTGGAACCGGTAGGCCGAGGCGGCGATCTCGCGCTGCGGATATCCCTTCTCGATGGCGGGCACCATCCCGCCCATCTCGTCGATCCGCTGGATGTACGCGAGCGCCTCCTGCTCCAGGCGGTCGGTGAGCCACTCGACGTAGTAGCTCCCCCCGAGCGGATCGATGGTGTTCGCGACCCCGCTCTCGTGGGCGATGATCTGCTGCGTCCGGAGGGCGATGGTCACGCTCTCCTCGGTCGGGAGCGCGTAGGTCTCGTCGAGCGAGTTCGTGTGGAGCGACTGGGTGCCGCCGAGCACGGCGGCGAGCGCCTGGAGCGAGACGCGGACCACGTTGTTGTAGGGCTGCTGGGCGGTCAGCGAGACGCCGGCCGTCTGCGCGTGCGTGCGCAGCTTCATGCTCTCGGCCCGCTTCGCCCCGTAGCGCTCCTTGAGGAACCGCGCCCACATGCGGCGCGCGGCGCGGAGCTTCGCGATCTCCTCGAAGAAGTCGTTGTGGACATCGAAGAAGAACGACAGGCGCGGCGCGAACGAGTCGACGTCGAGGCCGCGCTCGACGCAGCTCTCGACGTAGGCGAGCCCGTCCGCGAGCGTGAACGCGAGCTCCTGGGCGGCGGTCGAGCCGGCCTCCCGGATGTGGTATCCGCTGATCGACACCGAGTTCCACCGCGGCACCTCGCGCGCGCAGAACTCGATCATATCGGTCACGATGCGCATCGCCGGGCGCGGCGGGACGAGCCAGGCGTGCTGGGCGATGAACTCCTTCAGGCAATCGTTCTGCACGGTGCCGCCGATCCGCTTGCGCGGGATCCCGCGCTTGTCGGCGAGCGCGATATAGAACGCGAGCAGCACGACGGCGGGGCCGTTGATGGTCATCGACGTCGTCACCTGGTCGAGCGGGATGCCGTCGAAGAGCGCCTCCATGTCGCGGAGCGTGTCGACCGCGACACCGCACATCCCCACCTCGCCGAGCGACCGCGGAGAGTCGGAGTCGTAGCCCATGAGCGTCGGGAAATCGAAGGCGGTCGACAGGCCCGTCTGCCCCTCGGCGAGCAGGTATTTGAACCGCGCGTTCGTCTGCTCCGGCGTGCCGAAGCCGGCGAACATCCGCATCGTCCAGAGCCTGCCGCGGTACATCGTCGGCTGGACGCCCCGCGTGAACGGGTACTCCCCGGGCAGCCCGAGGTCGGCCGCGTGGTCGACCGGCGCGTCGGCCGGCGTCGCGAGGTCGGGCACGTCGACGCCGCTCCAGGTGGTGAAGCTCTCGGTGCGCGGCGGGAAGCGCGCCGACGCCTCGGCGACCGGGCCCTCGCGCCACGCGGCCACCGCGCGCCGGAGCGCCGCGAGCCCGTCCTCGTCGAGCCCGAGCCCCTCGCCGCCTCCGCCGTTCGTGGTACGGGGCGCGTCGGCGCGGCTCTCGTCGGCGTGGCCCGGTGACCGGAGCGCGCGATCCGCTTCGGTCTCCGGAGGGGGGGTGGGCTCTCGGTGCGCCATGGCCCGCATTTTAGCGCGGCGCGCGCGTGATGGCGCCGGTGAACGCCGAGATCGCCGGCGCAGGCGGCGCGCGGCGCGTCACGGGCAGCGCGCGTGGAACACCTCGGAGACGACCGGCGTCGCCCCGTCCTCCAGCGAGTCCTCGATCGCGCCCGTGATCCGGATCCCCTCCGCGGCGCAGAGCGCCGCCGCGGCGTCGCCCGGGAGCGTCGCGCCCCCGGCGCTCGTATCCACGGTGAACGCCACGGTGACGTCGCTGTCCGGAGCGACCTCGACCGGCAGCGCCGTTGCGGTCTCGACGGGGAGCGGCGCCACGATCGCCGTCGTTTGATCGGCGCTCACGATCTCGAACGTGCGCACCGCGACGCGGCTGGGTCCGCTGGCCCGCGGGCCCAGGTGGAGCTTCAGCGCGAAGCTCGCCTGAAGGCCGGTCCCGAGCGCGCTCGACGAGACGGTCGCCTCGGGCGCGGCGATGGACGGATCGACGAACACGGCGGCGTCGGTGTTGATGCAACCGCTCGCCAGGGCGGCGAGCGCCGCCGCCGCGAGCGTCGCGGCGGCGGAGGGCATGGCGCGGGCGTTCATGGGGTCACTCTCCCCCCGGCCGACCTGTCCTGTCCAGATCGGCCGCGTGCCGCGCGCAGGTAGTGCTGGCATTTGAACATGAAGGCGGGGAGGCGGGAAGAAAACCTGAATGATTTCCAGATCTTCCCGCCTTCATGTGAAATCTCTCTGGGCCAATGACCGCGCCCCCCGCGCGCGGCCGCGCTCCGCTCAGGGCGGCGGCGGGACGACGCCCTTGGCCCGGGCCGTGTCGCAGCCGAGCTCCACGTTGGTCGGCCCCTTGTCGGTGCGCACGACCTTGAACTCGACGCGCCGGTTCTTCTCCCAGGCCGGCGCGTTGTGGGCCGGATCGAGCGGGCAGTACTCGCCGTAGCCCATCGAGCGCACCGCGTTCTTGTTGACGCCGCGCTGCACGAGCGCCGCGGCGACCGCGTCCGCGCGGGCCTGGGTCAGCTTGAGGTTGTACGCGTCGGCCGAGCGCTCGTCGGCGTGCCCCTGCACCTCGATGAGCGAGAACTCCGGGTGGTGCTTGAGCGTCTCGGCGACCGCCTGCACGATGCCGAACGACTCCGGGAGGATCTCGGCGCTGCCGGTCGCGAACTGGATCTTCTCGAGGATGACGATGTTGTTCTCCTCGATCACGACGCTGCCCTTGTCCGGGCACCCGTCCTCGTCCTCGAGGCCGTTGAACGTCTCGGGCTCGTTCGGGCACTTGTCGGCCACGTCCGGGATGCCGTCCCTGTCGTTGTCGGGGTCGGGGCAGCCGTCCTCGTCCTCGAAGTCGTCCTTGTCCTCCGGATCGTTCGGGCACTGGTCGGACTTGTCCGGGATGCCGTCCTTGTCGTTGTCGGGGTCGGGGCAGCCGTCCTTGTCCTGGAAGCCGTCGCGGTCCTCCGGCTCGTCGGGGCACTTGTCGCGCGAGTCGAGGATGCCGTCGCCGTCGCGATCGCCGTCGCTCCCCTCCGGGCAGCCGTCGTCGTCCTCGTCGCCGTCGCGGTCCTCCGGGTTGTTCGGGCAGCGGTCGTCGACGTCGAGGATGCCGTCCTCGTCGTTGTCCGGATCCGGGCAACCGTACTTCCCCGGGGGCGAGTCGGCCTTTGTGTCCTGGAAGCCGTCGTAGTCCTCCGGCTCGTCGGGGCAGTCGTCCTGATCGTCCTTGATGCCGTCGCCGTCGCGGTCGCCGATGGACGGCTCGAAGACGAACCCGATGGTCGCGCGCTGCTCCGCGGCCTGGAAGCCGGGCGTGTACCCGACCCCGGCGCCGAGCATGAGGAAGCTGTTCCGCTCGATGAAGAGCTTGATGCCCCCGACCGCCTCGGCCGACAGCTTCTGCTTGCTGCTCTCGCCGCCGCCGACCTGCTGGGTCAGGTAGGTCTCGGCCACGAGGTCGAGCGGCGTGAGGACGCGGTAGCTCATCCCGAACCCGCCGGTGAGCAGGTCCGAGTACTCGAGGTCCCCGTGCTTCAGCTGGAAGGTCGTGTTGTCCGAGCGCAGGCCGAACGCGGGGTTCTCCCCTGTATGGCCGCGGTAGCCGACGTTCGCCGCGATCCGGAACGGGTTGGTCACGCCGAACCGCTTCTCCAGCACGAGCTGCGGCCAGAAGAAGAACCCCGGATCCGAGGCGAAGTCCTCGGTCCCGCCGACGCCGACGCCGATCTGGGCGATCAGCGCGAGCCCGATCACGTCCTGATCGGGGCGGAGCAGGCGCACCTTCGCGTGGACCGCCAGGTTGCCGAGCGACTGGGCGTCGAGCGAGTCGTCGTCGTAGTTCTGGCCGGGGCCCGGGCCGATGTCGTCGATCGGGTCGGCCGCGTTGAGCACCACCGGGGCGGAGAGCCCGACGACCAGGAGGTTGCCGATGCCGTAATTGAACTGGAACGTGCCCTGAAACGCGTGATTGAGCATCACCTTCGTTTCTGTGCCGTTGTCGGTGATCGGCAGGATGTTGTGCCCGTAATCGAGCACGAGCCCCAGGCTGATATCGTTGGCGCCGAGGACGTCGGCTCCGTTGACCGAGAAGAGCCCTTTGGAGTCGACCGCCGGCCGGAACAGGTGCAGGTCCATGCCGTCGCCGTTGGTGCCGCCCGCGCGCGTCTGGGCCGCGGCGTCGCCCGCGCCGGCGGCGGTCATCGCGGCGCCGAGGGCGAGGGAGAGCAGCGCGGCGCCCGGGCGGCGGTCCCGGTCGGGCCGACCGCGGGCGGGCAGCGCGCGCCGATCGTCGGGCGTGTCGGGGGCGCCCGGGCGCGGTTCGGCGGGGAGCAACGGAGAGCGAGGCGTCATGGCAGGGTCCTCGGGTTGGTGAGGTCGCGGTGGGGCAAGCGCACCTGGAGCTGGCGCTCGGCGCCACGTACCACCGCGCGAATTCCGGTGTCAAACAGACGGCGATGCGGGCATCGGCCGCTGGCGGGCGCGGGGCCCCTCCGGCGCGGGGGCGCCCCCGCCCTCGGCGCTCCGGCGACGGGCGCCGAGCGTCGCCCCCGTCGCCGGAGCGCCTGCGATTTGCCGGGGAACGCCCGCCCTCGCCCGCGCGATCCCTGCGCGGCGCGAGCCGAGCGCGTCAGTAGCGCTAGAATTGTCCTGGCGATCGCAGACGGGTATTCGGTGAGAGGTTGCGGCGACAGGTGCTCGGTGCGGAGTCGGGGGGAGGCCACCGTCGCTCGCGGACCTCGCTGCTGGAGGGACGGATGCTGCTAACGAGGTGGACTGGGTCGGTCGCGGCGCTCGCGGCCGTGGCGCTCCTTTCGTGCGGGGAGGAAGCCCCGAACGACAGCAGCGGTGGGGCCGGCGGGGCCGGGTCGGGCGCAGGCGGAGCCGGGTTGGACGCCGGCGGGTCGGGTTCCGTGTCGAGCACGACGGCGGCGGGCACCGGCGGGACCACGAGCGCAGGCGGCGGTGGCGGCGGTGGCGGCGGTGGCGGCGGTGGCGGCGGTGGTGACGGCGGCGCGGGCGGCGGTGTGTGCGGCGACGGCGCGGTGGCCGGCGCCGAGGGCTGCGACGACGGCAACTCCGCGGCGGAGGACGGCTGCGGCGAGGACTGCGCCCTCGAGCCCGGTTACATCTGCTCCGGCGCTCCGAGCATCTGTTCGACGATGTGCGGCGACGGCCTCCTGCGCGGCGCCGAGATCTGCGACGACGGCGACGTCATGAGCGAGGACGGCTGCAGCGCGGTCTGCGTGCTCGAGGCGGGCTACGAGTGTGCCGGCGAGCCGAGCGCTTGCGGCCCGGCCTGCGGTGACGGCCTGCTCATCGGCAACGAAGCGTGCGACGACGGCAACACGACCGCGGCGGACGGCTGCAGCCCGGATTGCGAGGTCACGTACGGTTACAGCTGCAGCGGCGAGCCCAGCGCCTGCGTCTCCGTGTGCGGCGACGCCATCCAGACCGTGCGGGAGGAGTGCGACGACGGCAACACGGTGAGCGGCGACGGCTGCAGCAGCACCTGCGAGGAGGAGCGGCGCTAGCCCGCGACCCCCGCCAGCCCCCCGCCCGCCGCTGATCCACGCTGGCCGAGCGGGGTTCACCCGCACAGGAGACGGGCCCAGATCGGCGTTTTCGGCGCGCAGGCGTACACCAGTACGCCGAGCACCGAAAACGTCGAGGTGGGCCCGTATCCGAAGCGGGTGGGCCCCGCTCAGGGAGTTCGTGTTTTCAGGCTGTCGATCGCGTGGACCGGGGCCTGGTCGCCGGCCATGAGGTGGGAGATCGCGCCGTAGACCAGCCGCTGGCTCTCCAGCATGCTCTTGCCGGCGAACACCGGGGCGGTCACGACGAGGTTGAAGTGCCCTCCGCCGCCGGTCACCTCGGCGGTGGAGCCCTCGATCTTCGCTTCGATGGCTCGCTTCAGGGCTTCGGGGATCGACCCTTCAAACGTCGTCAGGTGGCTCGGCATGGGCGATGTATAGGCCATCGCCCCGCCGCAGGAAAGCCGGAGCGCGGCGCTCGGGTCGTGGAGGGGACGCGCGGGGCGGGCCGTGGACGGGACGCGCGGGGCGGGGTCAGCGCGCCGGGATCAGGCGCTCGCGGTCGCCCTGGCCAGCTCGATCAGGCCGGCCGCGCCCATGCCGCCGCCGATGCACATCGTGACGATGGCGTACCGGCCGCCGCGCCGGCGGAGCTCGTGGAGGGCGGTCGCGGTGAGCTTCGCGCCGGTGCACCCGAGCGGGTGGCCGAGCGCGATCGCGCCGCCGTTCACGTTGAGCTTCTCCTCGGGGATCTCGAGCGTCCGCTGCACGTAGACGGCCTGCGACGCGAACGCCTCATTGACCTCGAACAGGTCGATGTCGGCCATCTTCAGCCCCGTCCTGGCGAGCAGCTTCCGCACCGCGGGCACCGGGCCGATCCCCATGATGGCGGGGTCGACGCCCACGGTCACGAACGCCCGGAAGTACCCGAGCGGCTTCACGCCGAGCGCGTCCGCCTTCGCCTTGCTCATCACGAGCGCGGCGGCGGCGCCGTCCGACAGCGGCGAGCTGTTGCCCGGGGTGACGCTCCCCTTCGCCGCGAAGGCCGGCTTCAGCCCCGCGAGCGCCTCCACCGTGGTCTCCTTGCGGATCAGCTCGTCGGTGCGGAAGTCGAAGGTCACGCGCTGGCCGCTCTCGTAGCGCACGCCCTTCACGGTGACGATCTCGTCCTCGAAGCGCCCGGCCGCGCGCGCCGCCGCCGCCTTCTGGTGGCTCTTCAGCGCGAACGCGTCCTGGTCGGCGCGGCTCACCTGGAACTTGTTCGCCACGTTCTCCGCGGTGATGCCCATCGGCGTGTACACCGTCGGACAGCGCTCCATCGCCTCCGGCGACGCGCTCAGCTTGTTGCCGGTCATCGGGACCATCGTCATCGACTCGACGCCGCCGGCGACGGCGATGTCGAGCGACCCCATCGCGATGCTGCCCGCCGCGTTCGCGATCGCCTGGAGCCCGCTCGAGCAGAAGCGGTTGATGGTGATCGCGGAGGCGTCCTGCGACATCCCGCCGAGGAGCGAGACGACGCGCGCGACGTTGAGCCCCTGCTCGCCTTCCGGCATGGCGCAGCCGAGGACGAGGTCCTCGATGTCCTCCGGCTTCACCTGGGGGACGCGCTTCAGCAGCGCGGCGACGACCTCGCCGGCGAGCTCGTCGGGGCGCTTCTGCGCGAGCGACCCTTTGTGGGCCCGGCCAACGGCCGAGCGGACGGCCTCTGCAATTACGACGTCGACCATGGCGTTCACCTAGTTCCGGAGGGGCTTGTTGTTCATCAGCATGTACTGCATCCGCTCAGCGCTCTTGGGCTCACCGCACAGGCTGACGAACGCCTCGCGCTCGAGCTCGAGGATCTCGTCCTCGGTCACCTCGCGCGCCGCGCCGCCCGCGCCGCCGCAGAGCACCTCGGCGAGCTTGCGCGCGATCTTCGCGTCGTGCTCGCTGGCGTGGCCGCCGGCGACGAGCGTGTCGATCATCATCTGCAGCGTCGCGATCCCGCTCTCGCCCGGGAGCTTGTAGGCGCGCGGCACGGGCGCGTGGTACCCGGCCTCGGCGATCCCGACGGCGCGCGCCTTCACCTCGTGGAGCTGGCGCGCCCGGTCGAACGAGACGCCGTCCGTCTTGCGGAAGAAGCCGAGCGCCTTTGCCTCGTCCGCGCTGGTCGCGACCCTGGCGAGGGCGATGTTCTTGAAGACCTGCGTCACGAGGTCGTACGAGTTCACCGGCACGCCCTCCGGGATCCCCTCGAACGCGCGCCAGAGCATGTTGAGCGTCCCTGCGCCGCCCGGGATCAGCCCGACGCCGACCTCCACGAGCCCCGCGTACGTCTCGGCCGCGGCCTGCACCGCGTCGCAGGCGAAGCAGAGCTCGAGCCCGCCACCCAGGGTCATCCCGTAGGGCGCGGCCACGACCGGGACGCTCGCGTACTTCAGCCGCTGCGTCGCGTCCTGGTACGCCTTCACCATCTTGCGGATCGCGTCCCAGTCCTGGTTGCCCGCGGCCATCGCCACGAGGAACAGGTTGGCGCCGACGCAGAAGTGCTCGCCCTGGTTGAAGACGACGAGCGCGCGGAAGTCCTGCTCGGCCTTCTCGGCGGCGAGCGAGAGCATCCCGATCGAGTCCGGATCGAGGCTGTTCGCCTTGGTCTTGAAGGTGACGCCGAGCACCCCGTCGCCGAGGTCCCACGCCTCGGCGCCGTCGTTGGCGAGCACGGCCTTCACGCCGCGGCGCGCGCCGGCGAGCGTGACGTTCCGCGGATCGATCGGCCGGGCGACGTACTCGCCCTTGAGCAGATCGAACACCGCCCCGTCGGCGCGGTAGAACGAGGTCGCGCCGCTCTGCTTCATGCGGACGATCGACTCGGGCAGCTTGATGCCGTCCTTCTGCATGCGCTCGACGGTCTCGGCGAAGCCGAGCGCGTCCCAGGTCTGGAACGGCCCGAGCTCCCAGTTGTACCCCCAGCGCATGGCGTCATCGATGGACACGATGCTGTCGGCGATCTCGCCCACGCGCCGCGCCGTGTACGCGAGCGAGCGGGAGAGCACCTTCCACGCGAACTGCCCTGCCTTGCCGGGGTCGCTGGCGAGCTTCTTCACGCGCGCGGCGGGGTCCTCGATCTTCTCGCACGACCGCGTGGCCTTCTTGATCGCCTCGTCGCCGCCGTGGGGGCGGTACTGGAGCTTCGCGGGGTCGAGCGTCTCGAGCCCTTCCTTGGTCTTGCGGTAGAAGCCGCCCTTGGTCTTGTCGCCGAGGAGCTTCGCCTCGATCATGCTGCGGATGTAGGCGGGCACCTTGAAGACCTCGCGGTCCTCGTCGCGCTCGAGCGCCGTGTAACAGTTCTCGGCGACGTGGGCGAAGGTGTCGAGCCCGACGATATCGCCTGTCCTGAAGCTCGCGCTCTTCGGGTGCGCCATGGCGACGCCGGTGATGGCGTCGACGTCTTCGGGGGCGAGGCCCTCCTCGATCATGAGGTGGATGGCGGTGAGCATCGCGTGGGTGCCGATGCGATTGCCGACGAAGTTCGGGGTGTCCTTGCCGAAGACGATGCCCTTGCCGAGCACGTCCTCGCCGAGCTTCCGCACGCGGGCGACGACGGCCGGGTCGGTGTCGGGTCCGGTGACGAGCTCGAGGAGCTTCATGTACCGGACCGGGTTGAAGAAGTGCATGACGAGGAATCGCTTGCGGAAGTCCGCGGAGCGCCCCTGCATCATCTCCTCGATGCGCAGCCCGGAGGTGTTCGACGCCGCGATCGCGTCCGGCCGCATGACCTGTTCCAGGCGGGCGAAGAGGGCGCGCTTCGGCTCCATCTTCTCGATGATCGCCTCGATAACGAGGTCGCATTGGGCGAGCTCGGCGAAGTGATCTTCCGTGTTGCCGGTGCGCACGAGGCGGGCGTGGGACGGGTGGAAGAAGGCGGCGGGCTTGGCCTTGAGGGCCTTCTCGAGCCCGCCTGCCGCGAACCGGCTCCTGGCGGCCGGGTCCTTCCGTTCGGCGTCGCTGAGGTTCGGGGGCACGATATCGAGGAGCAGGACCTCGATGCCGGCGTTCGCGAAGTGGGCGGCGATGCCGCTGCCCATGACGCCCGCGCCGATGACGCCCGCGCGGCGGATTGGTTTCGTCATGCAGATCCTCCGAGATGAATGGGGCGCAAACCATTGGCGCAAAGGGCGCCGAGCGCAAGCGTATCCGGGGAGGACGGCCGCCGGGGTGAGCGGGAGAGGATGTGTGCTGACGATTGTCCAGACCGTCCGTCTGTGGTGCGCTGTAGTGCGAGCGACCTCTGGCGTTGCCTCTGGCGTTGCCTCTGGCGTTGCCTCTGGCGTTGCCTCTGGCGATGCCAGACGGGCTGGAGCGCTGTGATTCCGCTCTCAGTGCCAGGCCTGGGCGGACTGCACCGGTTGTCCTGTGCGGTCGTGCTCGGCCAGGAGGCGCTTCGAGATCTCGACGCACTGGGTGCAGGAGGCGAAGCGCGACCGGTGCAGGCACTGGATCCATGTCGCTGTCCCTTGCACCCCGAACTCCACCGCATCGAGGTGTTTGCCGCAGGCGACGCAGTGGATGTGTTGATGCTCGTGCTGCTGCGCCGCCGGGCGCGCCGGCGCGAGCGCCTTCCGCTCGCGCTTGGTCAGTCGCTTTTCTCGCTTCATGATCTCCTCGGGGACGGGGGTGGCCGCACGGATCGTGCTGGCGCGGCTCACGCTATCATGCGTCGCGCGGCGCGGGCGCCGGCGGGCTGCGCGGGGGCGGCTGCCGCGCCGGCGTGCGCGGCTTGACATCCTTCGGATGCTGTGCGTACCAGGCCGGCGCGGAGCGCCTCTCCGCGCCGCCGTTGCTTTCGCGGGCGCGCTCGGTCTGTTCATCGAGTCATCGAGGCCTGCCGGCACGCCGTTCGAGCCGGCCTTGGCGCGCGCCTGAGCCCGAGGTCCGGGCGAGGAGGTCCACACCTGTGCACAGCCGTGTTCGTCTTGGCATTCCGCTCGGGCTGGGGTTTGCGCTCTTCACGCTCGCGGCGGTGGCGGCGGCCGAGCGTCCTTCCGGGACGAGCGCCCGTCTCATGGCGCAGGCGCACGCCGCGGTCGACGAGGGGCGGCTCGCCGACGCGCGCGACCTGTGGATGGCGGTGTGGAAGGTCGAGCGCTCCCAGGTGGCCGTCTGCAGGACGGCGGTGGCGGAGATCGACGTCCCGCGCGGCGGGACGCGGGAGGTGACGCTCACGTTCGCCGCGCCGTCCGAGGAGCCCGGCGCCGCGGGCGGGCCTGGCGCCGCGGGCGGACCTGGCGCTGCGCGCGAGCCTGGCGCTGCGCGCGAGCCTGGCGGGCCGCGGCCGAGCCCCTCGCCTCCCCGACCCGGACCGCGGCCGGACGTGATCGTCGGCGGCGTGGGGCTGTCCGCGACGCTCGCCGCGCTCGGGGGCGTGATGATGATGGCCGCGGAGAAGAAGGAAGCGGCCGGTCGCGCGGCGGCCCGCTCCGCGGGCCCGAGCGGATGTTTCCGGGTGACCTGGCCGATGTGCCGCGACTCCGCCTCGGCCTACGGCGACATGCGCGCCTTCCGGTCCGTCGGCATCGCCGCGTTCGTCGCGGGGGGCGCTGCCCTGGGCGCCACGCTCACCTACGCCCTGGTTCCGCGCGGGCAAGCCGAGCTCACGGTGTCGGCCGAGGGCATCGCGGTGACGGGCGTCTTCTGATCGCGGCCCGCGGCCGGCCCCGCCGTGACGGCGCGCCCGCGGTGCCGCGGCGGCGCTGGCGAAAACTTGCGTGACGAACGCGCGCCCGGCGCGGCATAGTCGGGAGGTCGAACGACCTAGCCAACGACACCTCAATGCGCAGCTCACCGGCGTGCTCTGCCCCATCTCGGGGGCCGGGCGCTGCCATGAGGCGCAGTGTGTCGAGTGCATTGATAGCGATCCGACGATGCCGTGCCCGAACGGTCTGGTGTGCGACGGCACGCTGTGCGTGCGAAACCACTGTGTGAACAATCGGCACGATCCGGGCAGCGGGGAGACCGATTACAACTGCGGGGGCCCGTGCAAGCCGTGCCCGATGGGATTCGATTGCGCGACGGGGGACGACTGCCTCGAAGGCGTGTGCGACGCCGGGATCTGCCGGGCGCCCACGTGCACTGACGGCGTGAAGAACGGCGCCGAGACGGGCGTCGACTGCGGCGCGCCGTGCCCGCGCTGCGCTCCGGACGGCGGCTGCACGACCGGCGCGGACTGCACGAGCGGCGTATGCTGGGCCGGCGCCTGCGCGGCGCCAACGTGCACCAACGGCGTGAAGAACGGCGGCGAGCGGGGCGTCGATTGCGGTGGGGAGTGCGACACGGAGTGCCCGGGCTGAGCGGCGGGGACGTGCGAGAGAGAGATCGCGGCGGCTACTTCCAGAACTCCCACCATCGCCTGGCGGCTGCCGCGATGCGGGCCGCCTCCGCGAAGATGACGGAGGGGACGCGCTCCACGTCCCGGTCCTTCTCGAAGACGAGCTGCTCCTTGTCGAGGCGGTACAGCTGGAACACGTTGTACGATTCCCCCGACGCGAGCTCGACCACGACTTGAATCGCGTCGACGTCCTCTAAAGCGCCGCGGGGCCGGACCCGCACGTCCCGGTAGACGGCGGCCGCTCGGATCTGATCTGCTACTGCCTTCTGCCGTAGCGCGGTGATGAGCAGGTTCGATCCGTCGGTGCCGCCCTGCGCCGCAATCCCGATATCGTACATCCCGTTGGGCTGGACAGCGATGAATCCGGGAAGGAACGATCCCTGCCGCAGAAGTGCATGCCTTGCCAGATCGAGCGACCGCTCGACGAGCCGCTGGATCTCGAACCGCTTCGCGTGAGGATCTTTGCTCATGGATCGCGTCCCCTGTTTCCGGTGACGGGCCCACCTGCCTGCGAGGCACAACGGGACGGCGGGCGAGACAGGCAGACCGTTACATCGCCATCGGAGGCACGGCAAGAAGAGGGCGTCGGCCCGGAGCGGATACGCCGCGGATTCTTGACGAGTGCGTGCACCGAACGGAAACAAAAACAAAGAAAGCGCGGAATGAGATTCGGGACAACAGGACTCTGGCGCCGCTCATGACATAATGCCGAGCACGAAGAGCGCATCCGCCCAGAGCGGCCAGAGGGTGCGGAAGGGGTGGCTGGCCAGCAGGAGGCCACCGTTCGGCAGGCGCCGCACGTGGTAGGGCGAATGGCGCTCGATGAACCGGACGTGTCTCCCCGTGGCGACCTTCACCTCATAGGAGGGCTCGCCCTCCCTGGGCTCCTCGATGATCTCCTGGACGAGCTCGCGCGCGCGAGGCTCGACGGAGCGCCATGCTTCGTCCGGCACCGCCGAGGCTTCGAGCGCGCCGATCAGCGTGGCCGGCGGCATGGAGAGCGCCGCGAGCACCTGTTCGCGCGTGAGATCCTCGTCGCCTACGAGACGGGCACGTGGGACGCGCCGAATGGCGTCGGGGCGAGTCGGGCGCTCGGCCCGCGATCGGGACGCATCGCGGTCGAGGCCCCAGTGCTCGGCGACGCGCTCGACGGCGCTCGCGACGCCGACGCGCGCCCCTCTTGGAGCGGCTTCGACGCGCGCATGCAGCGCGTCCAGGGACAAGCCCGCGGCGCGCTCCACGATATCGCCGTCGTGGATGTGCACCCACGACAGGGCGAGATCCCGCGCGACCGTTGCGGCGTCGGCGTGGTACGTCGCGCACGCCTCGACGGGCGCGGACCAGCTGAAGGCGGCCGAGCACGAGCCGGTCGTCACGCGGGGACGCGCGTCCGGCGCGCACAGGCCGAGCAGGATATCCTCCATGTCCTGTTCGAACTGCATCGAGATCATCGCCGCCTCGGCCTCCACGGAGCGCACACCGTCTCCGATGGAGATCTCGAGGTAATACGGGTAGAGCCCCTTCCACTCGTAGGAGTGTACGCGCAGAGGGCCGCTGGCCCACCGGCGTTCGTGTTCTTCACCATAGCAGTCCAGGCTCAGGCCATACCTGGCCAGCCACCTCCACTTCGTCCCGAAATTCACACATATTTCCGAGCGTGCCTTGAAGGCGGGACGTGTCACCGCGATGACCTCGTCGAGCGGAACCTTGCTGCGCCACAGGTGTTCGGAGGATCCAGGCGTGGAGAGGCTGACATCGCAAAGTCCCCCCGGGTAGACGAGCGCGGAGAGGGCCGCCGCGAAGGCGTCGAACCGGTCCGCCTCGTCACACCACGCATAGAAATCGGGTCCCCGTTCACTCCGCGCTTGATTCATGGGTCGACGACCTTGAGGACGCCTGTCTCACTGCCAGGGCTCCGACCACCGCTCTTCACGCGCCGCAAGGCGGCGCCTGGCGTCTCTGTCATGACGTGATACCGAGTGCGAAGAGGGCATCGGCCCAGAGCGGCCAGAGCGTGCGGTAGGGGTGGGTCGCCAGCAAGATGCCACCGTTCGGGAGGCGCCGGACGTGGAACCGGGCGTGATCCACCAGGAAGTAGACGTGCTCGCCCGTCAATTCCACCCAAGCGAGGGACCCGCCGCCGCGGGTGAACCGCTCACCGCGCGCCCGGGCCTGCACCGTCAGGTTGTGGATCTCCTCGGCGCGCGGCTCCGCGGCGCGCCACGCCTCGTCGGGCACATCGGCGGCGGCCACGAGCGCCTCGATCAGGGCGGAGCCCGGCATGGCCAGCGCCTTGAGGACGGTCTCGCGGGAGAGCGGGATCGAGCACCCGCTCTTGTCCGTCGGAACCACGCGCGCCCCGGCCGGCGCGGCGTCGATACGCGCGTGCAGCGCCTCCAGCGACATGCCCGCGATCAACGAAACCTTCTCTTTGTCGTGGAGGCTGACCCACGACAGGGCCAGATCGCGCGCGATCTCGCGGGCGTCCGCGTTGTACGTCGCGCACATCGAGACCGGCGCGAGCCAGGTCCACGCGGTCGTGCAGCCGCCGGTCGAGACGCGCCTGCTCGCGTCGGGCGCGCAGAGGCGGAGCAGCAGGTTCTCGAGGTCGTCCAGAACGATGTGCCACGTGAGCTCGGCTTCCGCCTCCACGGAGCGCGGTCCGCTGCCCAGGGCGAGGTACAAATCCAGCGGGAGAATGTTCGCCACTGCTGCGGGGACCAGGTGGATGGGGCCCATCGGCTTGAGACGTTCGCTCTTCCCGGTGAAGCAGCGATAGTGGCCATAGAATGAGCGCCGGTCGTCGAACTCCATGGCGAAGTAGATGTCGGCATCGGTGCGTCCGAAGTGGGCGCGGATCATCGCGACCGCCTCGTCCACGAAGCTCACGCTGCGATCCACGTCGGAGCCCATCGTCACGCGGATAGACATCCCTGGGATGACGAGCGCCGGCAGCGCCGCCGCGAATGCGCCGATCCGCTCTGCCTCGTCACACCAGGCGAAGAAGTACGGCCCTGGTTTCATCCTTGGTTCACCCTCATGAGGTTGCTGGGTCAGGGCATCAGGCCGAGCGAGAAGAGCGCGTCGACCCAGAGCGGCCAGAGCGAGCGGAACGGGTGGGTCGCCAGGATCACGCCGCCGCTCGCGAGGCGGCGCACGTGAAAAGGCGCGTGCTTTCGGAGGAAGCGGACGTGGGCGCGCGTGTCCGTGTGCACCTGCCACGTGGGCGGGCCTTCGCCCGTCTCCGCGATCTCGCTCGTCAGCGCCAGGATCTCTCGCGCGCGCGGCTCGGCGGCGCGCCACGCCTCGTCGGGCGCCGCCGCGGCCTCGAGCGCCTCCAGCAGGGCGGAGGGCGGCGTTGCCAGCGCCTTGAGGACGGTCTCGCGGGAGAGGGAGTGCGCGCGCTCGCTTCCGCCCTTGAGCGGGACGCGCGCCCCGGCCGGCGCGGTTTCCACCCGCGCGCGGAGCGCTTCCAGCGACAGGCCCGCGTTGCGCGATACCATCTCCTTGTCGTGGCGCTGTAGCCACGACAGGGCGAGGTCGCGCGCGATGTCCCGCGCGTCCGCGTTGTACGTCGCGCACATGCGCACCGGTGCGATCCAGTCTCCTGCGTTCGCGCATGCGCCGGTCCGGATGCGACCGCTCGCGTCCGGCGCGCAGAGGCGGAGCAGGAGGTCCTCGAGGTCGTCCCGGAGCAGGTGCCACGCGACCGCGGCCTCGGCCTCGATCGAGCGCGGGCCCCTGCCCCAGGCGAGCTCGAGGTAGGAGCAGAGAAACCTACGCTGGTCGCTCGTGGCCATGTCGATGGGGCCGGCCGAGATGTCACGGGCGGCCTCTTCGGTGTAGCAGTCACTGCTGCAACCGAAGAGGCGCTTGGTGCCGCCCAGCATGACGTCGAAGAGTGCTCCACCGGAAGGACCTTCGGAGAACTCGGCGCGGATCATCGCGACCGCCTCATCCATGGAGGTCGTGTCGATGAGGGTAGCGTCGTGCGACACGCCGATACGAGTCCCTGGGTATACGAGGGCGGACAGCGCGGCGAGCAACGCGTCGAGCCTCTGTGGACCATCACACCAGGCGAAGAACCACGGTCCCGAGTCGCTCATAGCTGGATCACCCGGATGGGTCTGTTGAACCCGTTCAGGGGCTCCCTCTTGCCCTTCTTCACATTGAAGAGGTACCCGTCCTTGATGCTGTAGGTATTTTCCGGGCTGAACTTGCCACCCCGCGCCATGATGAGCTCGACCTGCTCGACATCTCCGACGACCCCGTTCTGTCGCAGCCACTCCATCCCGCTCGACAACTGCTGGATCATTTCCTTGACCTTGATTTCATTTCCCCCCTTCACCTCGCTCACGATCAGCTTCTGCCCCCGGGACACCGTCACGAAGTCCGGAGCCTTCACGCTCGCTGGCATCTTGAGCATCTCGCGCACACCCTCGTCGCCAACGCCGAGGAGCGCCCGCCCTTCGCGGGTCATGTGGCTGATCGCCGCCTTCTCGAAGGTGTTGAACCCGTCTTCCGTGACGTGCCCTTTCAGCGTCTTGAACCCGCGGAGCCTCCATACCTCGAACCCCTTGACAACGACCTTATCGACCTCCGCGATCTCCCCGGCGATCCGGATCCCACGCGGCGGTAGCGCGCCGGCGGCAGCAACGCCGTGCCAGATGTGCCCGACCGCCCCGAGCCCGAAGCCCAGCCCCGAGAAGATCCGCTCCTCATCGCTGAGCTCTCGCCCCGACGGCACACACCACTCCTTGCCCGTTACCGCCTCGCACAGATCGAGCGCCGGCCCCACCACCGGCACGAACCCCACCCCGATGCGCGTCGTCGCGTGCACCAGCGTCTGCATCACCTCCGCGTACGCCTCGAAGCCCTCGCCGACCGTCGACATCGCCCCCGCGAACGCGCTGATCGTCTGGTAGAGCTGCGTCTGCTCCAGGTCGAGCCCCTCCCCCGTCCACTGGTTCAGGCTGTCCTTCATCTGGTCCGCGAGCGCATCGAACCGCGGCTTCAGCACCCTGTCCACCTGCGCCCGCAGGTCCGCCGGCACCGGCGAGTCCTCGAACCAGTCCGACGCATCCATGAACTGCCGCACGAACCCGGTGATCCGGTTCTGCGCCTTCAGGAACGCGTTCGTCTCCGAGAGCGACACCCCCCTCCGGTCGCGCAGCGCGATCTCCAGCGCCGCGCTGTTCGCCCGCCACGCCCTCACGTTCGCCACGAAGTCCGCCCGAAGGACCACCACCCGGCCGCTCACGTCCGCCTCCAGCGCCGCGATCACGCCATCCGCGTACGCCGCGTACGGGTCCCTCCCCTCGTCGAACGCCCCGGCCACCTCCGCGATGTCCGGCACCTCGACCCACGGCACCTCGCTCTCTCCGAGCGCGTACGCCCCCGCGTCGTCCGGGTTCCACCCCTCGGCGCGCGCGTCCTGCGTCGCCAGGTCCGCCACCTCGTCCGCCTGCGCGCCGAACTCGTCCATCAGCCGCGCGAGCTCGTCCTCGAGATCGCTGACGCTCTTCTTCAGGTCGTCGACGAGCTGCTCCATCGCCGCCCGCGTCTCCGCGCCGACCGCGTCCGTGTACCGGTCGAGGATCGCGTCGAGATCGGTCCGCGAGATTTCGTCCAGCGGCCGGCTGACCAGGTCCTTCAGCTCGGTGTCGAGCTGCTGGAGCAGGTCCATCTTCTCCGCCAAGCGCGCCACCCGCGGGGCGTTCGCCACGAGATCCCTGCGCACCTTGGCGATCTCGGCCAGCAGGATCTCGATGTCGCGCGCGAGCGCCGGGTTGATCTCCGCGAGGCTCAGGTCGAGGGTCGTGTCGCCGGAGAACGCCACCCCGCGGCGACGGACGTCGAAGAGCGGCTTGTTCAGCCCGAGCGGCACCGACACGAGGTTCACCACCTCGCGCGCGTTGACGCAGGTGTTGTCGCCCCCCTCCCTGCTGGCGCGGAAGTGGAAGTCGTTCATGCCCATCCCGAGCAACACCGAATCGAACGCCGCCTCCATCCGATTGCTCTCCGAGCCGTCGTCATGGAACGCGAACTCGCCCGGGACCTCGTAGGTGGGAAGCGGCGTATCGTTCACGCGGAAGTACGGCGCTCCAGGGTTGGCGAGCTCGGGGGTGAGACACCCCGGGTTGAACTGGGTGGAGACCCAGTCGAGGGTGTACGGCGTGCCGGCCCACGCGAACGAGGGCACCACCAACACCACCGCAGTGATCAGCGCGACGAGCTTCTGCAGCGCCGCGGCGCTCCAGCCAGGCCGCGCCACATCCTTCGAGCCTCTCATGTCCCCTCCGCGCCGCGCACGGCGGCGTCATACGCGACCGCGGCGCCCTTCACGTCGCCCGCGTCGAGCCTCGCCTGCGCCGCGTCGAGCGCCGCCGCGGCCATCCCCTTCTCCCGCAGCGCCGCCAGGCCCTCCGCGATCTTCCGCGGCAGCCCCGTCCTGAGCTCGGCCTCCGCGGCATCGAACCGCTCCCGAAGCGCCGCGCACCCGGCCTCGCGCCACGACGACCCCGCCGCCCCGCAGAGCGGTCGCATCTGCACGAGCCCCGCCAGCTCCCCGCACCGCTCGGACAGCAGCGGCAGCCCGAGCTTCTCGCTCACCGGCGGCGCCGCCGACAGCGCCGCGACCTGCGCGCGCGCACGTTCCCCGAAGATCTCCGACGCCTTGCGGATCCGCGACCGCGCGATCGCCCCGCGCGCCCCCTCGTCCATCCGCAACACGCGGAGCGCCTGCCGGCGCAGCGCGATCCCGCCGAGCAGCGCCGTCGCCGTCGCGTCGCTCCGGGCGACCCGCCGATCCGCGTCGCCCAGCATCGCGTTCAGCGACCGCAGCGCCCCCGAGGTCATGTCCGGCAGGACCGCGCCGTGCGTCGCGAAGAGCTCCCGGTGCGGCGCCATCGCCTCGTCGAAGGAGGCCGCGAAGACCTGGAGCGCCGCCGACGACCTCAGGATCTCGGCGGCGAGCTCGCCGGGCGCCCGGCTCGCCTCGCGCGCCGCCGCGAGCACCGCCTGCTCCACGCCGTCGAGGCCGTCGATGTCCGACCGCGACGCCTGCTCCGAGAGCGCCGCGTACGCCGCCGTCTCCGCCGCCTCGGTCGCGCGGTACGCGGCGAAGCGCGCCGCGACGCCCGCGTACTTCGATCGCAGCGGGGCCGCGTCGCTCCGGGCCTGGTCGAAGATCGCCTGCACGACCGCCATTGCCTGCTTGTCGGCCGCGAGCGCGGCGGCGAGCGGCTCCGTCTCGGCGCTCGCCTTCTCGATCATCGCCGCCTTGAAGCTGCCTGTCGCGTCGACCGGCGCCTGCGCGAGTAGCGCCCTCTGGCGGTCCGTCGCCTCGTCGAGCAGCGACTCGAGCTTGCCCGCAAGCGTCGCCCGCAGCGACTCGGCGTTCCTCGCGTCGTCCCGCACATACGCGATCGCCTCGTCGATGTGGCCGAACCAGACGTCGAGCGAGGTGCCGCTCGCGACGATCTCCTCCAGCGTCTTGTTGGCCGGCGACGTGGCCCACACCTCGATGGGCAGCGCGCCGTCCTTCTCGGCCTGACTCCACGCGATGCTCGGGCCCAGGTTCTCGCCCACGCAATGCTCCTCGCCGCCCACCGCCGCCGCGCAGAAGCTCCCGAACGTGCGGTCCTCCCGCTCCCACAAGCACCCTGACCCCACCGCGCCGAGCGCGAAGGCGGCGAAGGCCGCGACAAGGGTCGTCGTCCGTGGTCTCGTTCTCCCTCTCGTCCTCATCTCCATTCCCTCCACCCTGCGATTTTTCTCACCGGCTCACGCTCGCCCGCAGGACCGCCGGAGACAAGCGTCCACACGGGCGTGCTCGGACATTGCTCAGCCGAGCATCGCGCCGGAGCGCGCCCCGAGCTCCGTTCCGTCCGTCTTCAGCACACAGGCCACCGCCCCGGAGTGCCCCGCCGGGAGAGCAAGAATCCGGCGGCCGGAGCACGGCGAGAGCTCAAATTCCTCTTCCCACCCCCGAAACTACCATTGTAACTTCTCTCTCATTGCCGCCGTCCGGCATTGCCGGCCGGCAGGGAGGAAATCAGCATGGAGTATTCGGATGCGGTCCTGGAGACCACGCCGGAGCGCGCGACCAAGTTCCTGATGGGGATAGGCGCCGTCGCCGCGATTCGCACGTTGATGGCCGGGGCGGGGATGACCGATGACGAACTCATCGAGGGCCGTGCGCTCCTCCTCGATGTCCTCGCCGCTCCCCGCAAGACCGGCGCTTCGGCCGATACCGACGATGCCAGGGCGCAGCGCGCCGCGACGGGGGAGCTCGACCAGTGGGACGAGCCCAACTTCGCCCGTTATGCCGCCGCGCTCCGCCGGCGTTTCCCCGAGGTGCACGCTTATGTCTTCAAGGACCTCGCGCCCTCCACCGGCACCGCCGCCATCCAGGGAGTGGCCACCTTCCTCGCGCGGCTCGACGCCCTCGAGAATGGCACCGATCCGGACCGCGCCGGGATGAAGCAGAGCGACAAGAAGGCCGTCGCTTTCCTCGCCACCCGTGGCCTCGAAAAGGCAGAACGCAAGCGCCTCCAAGGACTCGTCGACGTGGCGCTCGGCCCGACATCGCCTCTGCCCGAGCCCACCGAGCTCCCGGAGGCCGCGCACCGGCGCGAGGCGCTCGTCAAGCTGCGCGCCTGGTTCGACGAGTGGGCGACCACGGCCCGCGCCGTCATCAAGAAGCGCGGCTATCTCATCCGCCTCGGCCTCGCGAACCGCAAGGTGCGCCAGCGCAAGTCCGCCGCCACGCCGCCCAGCCCGGGCAAGCCCGGTGCCACGCCGTCCAGTCCGGCAGCGCCGGGCGAAGTGACCGGCGAGACCAATTTCGAGTAACCCACAACACCGATCCACACCTCCGGCGCGCGCAGGAAGCTTCCCGCGCACATCGGAAGCCTTCGTTTCGACGACGGGCGCCTTCCGGAAGCCTTCGTTCCGACGACAGGCGCCTTCGCGAGCGTGACGGACTCCCTCCGGCACGCGTCCGACGCCTTCCCGCCCCGCCTCCTCAGCGCCCCGCCGACTCGAACCGCGGCGCCGCCTCGAACGTCTCCGCGAGCGTCCGCCGGTACTCGTCCGCGATCTGCACAAGCCCGTCGATGAGCAGCGCCGCATCGTGATCCGAGAAGCCCTCCAGCGACGCCACGCACGACACCGCGACCTCGTCGCCCGCGAGCGACACGCGGAACTCCCCCGTGGTCTGGTCGTTCATCGTGAGCAGGAACCGGTAGAACGGCTCGTGGTTCGCCGCCGGCAACCCCACGACCGGCGCGCGAAGCGACAGAAGACCCCCCGCCTCGTCGATCTCGATGTCCACCTGCGTCGCCGTCTCCGCCGCCGGGAACGGCCGCTGCGCGATCCGCCAGGCCCTCGGGCCGACGCGCGCCCGGTTGGCGATGATCCCGAGCGCCGACAGGCCCTGCCGGATCACCCGCTCGACGCCCGCGCGGGCCGGAGACGGCGCGAACGCGTGCGGCAGCAGCCGGCCGCAGCCCAGGCAGCGGTCGCTCTCGATGTCGAACGGCTCCTCGCACACCGGACAGCGGTACACCGGCGCCCGGTCGCGGAGCTCGGCGAGCGGCCGATCCACCGAGGCGAGCAGCGGCTGGAGCGCGCCCGCCGGGAGCACGGCGCTGTGGCCCGGCAGCTCCCCCAGGGCGCCGGACATCGCCGCGACCACCCCGATCACGCGCCCCTCCGGATCGAGCACCGGCGCGCCGAGCGGCGCCGCCACGTCGAGCTCGAACCCGGGGAGCTGCCCGTCGACCTTGCGCGCCGCGTGGCAGACCCGCGCGACCGCGAGGCGCAGGCTCTGCCCCGGGAGGCAGCTCAGCACCGCGGCGCGCTCGCCGAGCCGCGGCTCGGCCGGCGCGCGGACGGCGAGCGCCGCGACGCCCAGCGGCTCGCCCGGCGCGACCAGCGCCACGTCCCGGCCCACGTCGGCCGCGATCACGCGCCCCACCATGCTCCGGCCGTCCTCGAACGTCAGCGTGACCTCGGTCGGGTAGCCGAGCCCCCGCCGGCTCGTCACCACGACGCCGTTGCCGAGCGCCACCCAGCCGGTCGTGACGAGCGCGCCGGCGCGGATCGCCACGACCGAGCGGCGGGCACGGGCGACGCGCTCGTGGAGCAGGGCCAGATCGCCGTCGCCGTGCGCCGCGAGCTGCGACGTCATTGGGCCACGATCCTCGAGAGCGCCGTCATCAGCAGCTCGATCGTGCCCGGCTTGGCGCCGTCGCGCTGCGCGTAGGCGACGATGTCGCGCAGCCGCTGCTCCGTCTTGGCCGGCAGCTTCGTGCGCACGAGCAGCTCCGAGAGCGCGCCGAGCGCGAGGAAGTGGCGGAGCACCGGATCGGCCGGGGCGCGCTCGATCTCGCGCAGGTAGCGGCCGAGGTGCTCGCGCGCGAGCGCCGCCGTGGTGAGCGGATCGATGTGCAGCCGCTTCTCCTCGGGCACCTGCCCGCGCAGCGTCACGAGGCGCTCCATCGCGAGGAACGCCGGCTCGGCGACGCCCGCGGTGTTCGCGCGGCGCGAGCCGCCCTCGGCCTGGACGAGCTCGCGGGTCGCGGCCGCCGTGCAGCGGTAGAGGTGCGCCACCGCGTCGGGCATCGCCTCGCCGTGCTCGTAGATCGCCCGGAACACGGTGCACCGGATGAGGAGCACCATGACGCCCGGCCGCTCCTGGAAGCTGAGCGCCGCGCCGAGCACCTGCGCGTCCCGGAGCAGCTGGCAGAGCCGATCGGCCGGCGTGTTCGCCGCCTCGGGGCGCGACGGGATGCTCTGGCGCGACGGAGGATCGATCTCGACCTCCGGCAGCGCGGGCGGACGCACCGACACCGGCGTCGTCACGGCGGCCATGACGGAGGAGGTCGAGCGGCGAAACGGGACGGTGCGCGCGCTGCGGCGATCGCCGGCCTGCCCCGGCGTGTCCGCGGCCGGCGCATGCTCGCCCGACAGCGGGACCGCCGCCGCCGGGCCCGCCGCCGCCGGCTTCGCGGCGCCGCCGTCGGACCCCGGCATCGCCATGCTGCCGATCGCCCTGGACGCGGCGCCGCCGTCGTGGGCCGGCGGCAGGATGCCGGACTTGGGCGTGGGCGCGCCGCCATTTTTCACCGACAGAGCGCCCGACGCGACGCCCAGCGACGCTGGAGCGGACACGAGCGAGGGGGACAGGATGTCGGGGATCACGTCCGCGTCGCGGATCGGGCGCGCGACCGACTCGGGCAGGCGCGGCAACGGGGGCGCCGCCCACGCCGAGAGCTCCTCGAGCGGCGCCCGCGCCGCCGAGACCGGCGTCGGCGGACCGGCGGCCCGCACCGACGGAGCGCCCTGAGGGCGGCCAGGCGCCGGCGGGCTGGAGAAGCTCTTGAGCGGCCGCGCGCGGCCGGCCGACGCCCACGTCAGGCTCGCCCGCTGCTCCTCCGAGAACGGCGGTCGCGCGTCGAACCAGGCGGCCATCGTCGCCGCGAGCCGCTGCGCCGCCTCGCCGCTCTCGCGCAGCGCGCCGCGCAGCGCCTCCGGCGTGAAGGCGGCGACGCGACCGACGCGGCGGAGCAGCAGCAGGTCGTCCCGGAGGCAGAGCCGGAACGGCTCGGGGCCGCCGGAGAGCTCCAGCGCCGTCCGGAGGAGCGGCACCCGCTGCCGCTCCGCGACGCGGACGACCGGCACGTCGATCGACATCCGCTCGTTCGCCGCGTCGAGCGCGACGAAGAGCGTCGTCGCCCCGAACGGAACGATCCACCCCACGCCTTCCTGCAGCGTCGTCGCCTGGACGTTCGTCCCGGCCTCCGCCGAGGCGCAGTGGGCCACGAAGCGCACCGGATCCCGCGTGCGCCACGCATCGACCGAGCTGCCGTCCCAGTCGGCGTCCGCGGGCGGCGGCCTGCGCGAGAGCGAGAGCGCCGGCGACCGGTCGACCCCGCACGCCTCGCACCGCGGCCCGCGCAGCGGGAAACCGCACGCTGCGCAGAAGTCGGAGGCCGGGCTCGAGGGGACCGCCACGCCGACAGCATACCTCAGCGCAAGGCCGAGGTGACACCGGGGTTTGCTGTCACAGGAACGGATTCAGGTGGAGCGCGACCTTGGCCTCCCGCAGGTTGTACTGGACCCTGCGGATGAAGTGGATGAGCAGGTAGGCCCAGACGGCGAAGGTGACAACGCTGATGACGAGCTGGACCGTCTTGCTGACGCCGATCACCATCCAGAGCGCCGTCAGGAGGAAGGCGAGGAACGAGAGCGGGACGAACCACTTCCAGCAGAGGTTCATCATCTGGTCGATCCGGACGCGCGGCAGCGTCCAGCGGATCCAGATGACCACGAAGACGAGCGACCAGCTCTTCAGCAGGAACAGGAAGACGCCGAGGAGCTGGAGACCGAAGCTCGCCTCCTGCTGCGACGGCGAGACGCCGGGGATCTGCCAGCCGCCGAGGAAGAGCGCGCTCGCGATGCCGCACATCACGAAGACGTTCGCCCACTCGGCGAAGAAGAAGAAGAGGTACCGCATCCCCGAGTACTCGGTCGAGTAGCCGGCGACGAGCTCGCTCTCCGCCTCGGGCAGGTCGAACGGCGCGCGGTTGCCCTCCGCGAGCGCCGTCGTGAAGTAGAGGAAGAACAGCGCGAACGTGATCGGGTTGCGGAAGACGAACCAGTGCCAGGGCCAGCCGCCCACGTCGAGGAACGAGGCCCCGGTGCCGCCCTGCGCGGCGATGATGTCCTGGAGCCGCAGCGAGCCGGTCATCATCACGATGCACACGATCGCGACCGCGCCCGGGATCTCGTAGCTGATGATCTGCGCCGCCGAGCGGATCCCGCCGAGGAGCGACCACTTGTTGTTCGACGCCCAGCCGCCGGTCATCAGGCCGATCGTGACCAGCGAGGTCACGGCGATGACGAAGAGGATGCCGATGTCGAGGTCGGCCGCGATGAGGTACTGGCCGAACGGCATGACCACGAACGTGGCCGACACGCCGACGACGACGAGGTAGGGCGCGAGCCGGAAGAGCGCCCTGTCGGCCTCGGCCGGGATGATGTCCTCCTTGAGGATCGACTTGATGCCGTCGGCGATCCACACGAGGAAGCCCTGCGGCCCGGCGCGGTTCGGCCCGATGCGCGACTGCATGCGCGCCGAGACGCGGCGCTCGACCCAGGTGATGATCCCCGCGGTCGGCGCCACGAAGAGCAGGATGATCGCGGCGGCCACGCCGAGGAGGATCCCGGCGCCGAGCAGATCGGTCGGGGCGCTCGCGTGGAACCCCTCGGTCGAGAGCTTGACCTCGGACGGGGCCGCGCCCCGCCGGATCCCGACCGGCGACAGCCGCTCGTGGCCCCCCGGGCTCACGTCGCCCTTCGACAGGACCTTCACGCCCTCGAAGCTCGTGATGACGTCGCCGGCGAGGATCTGCGCCCGGCTCGCGGGGCTCCCGTCGCGCACGCCGGTCACGACGAGCCCGCCGGCGGGCGGCGACTCGGCCGCCACCTCGATGCCGAAGAACGCGAGCGCGCGCGCCCCTTCCTTCTCGCGCGCCGCGAGGACGGCGCGGCGCGGGGTCGGCGGGATGAAGTCGAGCGTGACGCCCCTCACCGTGCCGGACACGGGGAGCGCTCCCTGCGTGGTCGCGGGGATCTCGACGGTCACGTCCCCGTGGAAGGTCGTGTGCACCGCGTCGTCGCCGCGGCCAGCGAAGCGCGCCTGCAGCCCGTCGGAGAAGACCAGCGACACCTTGTTGCTGCTGAGCTGCGCGCCGTCGATCTCGATGCTCTGGCCGGTGAGCGGCGCCTGGCCGGGGCGCCTCAGCGTCCCGCGGAACGTGACGACCGCCTCCTTCGCCTGCGCCGTGGGCAGGTTGGTCCCGAGGATCTCGATGCGATCGCCGAGGTCCACCTCGCGCGGCACGACGTCGATGACGCTCAGGAGCTCGGGCGCCGTCCTGCTCTGGCCGCAGCCGGCCGCGCCGAGCAGGGCAAGGAGGGCCAGGAGGCACGGCAGGAAGCCTCGAGAGAGAGCCCTCCAGGGTGGAGATCCGCGCATGGCGCCGCTTATAAACCGCGCCGCGCGGGCGGTCGAGATTGCGGAGAACGTCGCGCCGCCCCGCGGAGATTCCTCCCTACCCCCGCGGCTCGCTCGCGCCCCGGACGGGGAGGAAGTACCGGCTGCCGTCGAGCTCGTTCACCCCGACGTAGAGCTCCGCCTCGAACACGTCCCTGAGCCGGCGGTAGGTCATCACCTCCTCGACGGTGCCCTGCGCGACCAGCCGCCCGGCCTTGAGGAGCGCCACGCGGTCGGCGTACTGGGCGGCCGCGTTGAGGTCGTGCAGCACCGCGACGCAGGCGAGGCGCCGCTCGGCGACCTCCCGGCGCACGACCTCGTGGATCTCGATCGAGTGGCGGATGTCGAGGTGGGCCCCGGGCTCGTCGAGGATCAGCACCTGCGCCTCCTGCGCGAGCGCCCGCGCGATGGCGACCCGCTTCTGCTCGCCCCCGGAGAGCTCGGCCACGGGCCGCCCCGAGAGCTCCACGAGATCGCAGGCGCCGAGGGCGCGGGCGACCGCCTCCTCGTCCCGGCCGGAGGGGCGCATCCAGGCGCCCTGGTGGGGCGCGCGGCCCATCATGACGACCTCCCGCACCGTGAAGCCGGGCGCCGAGGCGATCCCCTGCGGCACGACCGCCACGCACCGCGCGATCGCCCGCCGGTCCATGGCGTCGAGGGGCTTCCCCAGCAGGGTCGCCCCACCCCGCGCCGGCCGCAGGGCCCCGGAGAGGACCCGGACCAGCGTCGATTTGCCCGCGCCGTTCGGCCCCAGGACGGCGCAGAGCTCGCCCGCGCGCACCTCCAGGCTGATCCCCTCCAGCGCCATCCGCCCGGTGGGATAGCTCGCGGCCACGTCTCGCAGCTCGATCGCCGGCTCCTGCACGTCGTCTGATTTATCGAGTGATATCGAGTGATCTTCCCTTGCGCGAGGTTTCTAGCGGTGGTCCAATCGATCTCGAGGCGTAGAGGAGATGGAAACGGCGAAGGAGACTCTGGGAGGCGGCGAGGTACCGCGTCGCGTTATTAAGCGCTACTCCAATCGGAAGCTCTACGACACGAAGGACAGTCGTTACGTCACCCTGCAGCAAATCGGGGAGATGGTCCGGGCTGGCGAAGAGGTCCAGATCATCGACAACGCGACCAAGGAGGACAAGACCGAGGTCACGCTGGCGCTGATCATCTCGGAAGATCTCAAATCGCAGCCGCGCTCGGTTCCGCTCGGCACGCTGAGGGATCTGATCCAGGAGCGTGGCGAACGGCTGCTCTCGCAGCTGCGCGAGGGCCCGATCGGCCGGCTGATCCCCGGCGCGGTCCCCGGGGAGGGCGGGGCGGCAGCGCCGGGTACGGTGCAGGCCTCCGCGCCGGAGCCCGCGGCGGCGTCCGCGTCGCCGTCGCAGCCGCCCCCGCCGCTCGACGCCGACAAGTCGAGCCACGCGAAGGGGCGCCTGAGCGGGATCGTCGAGAGCTCGAAGCAGACGCTCGATCAATGGCAGCAGGCCGTCGACGAGCGCATCCGCGCCATCCTTCCGGGGCTCGGCCTGGTCCGCGATCTTCAGTCCGATGTCAAGCGCCTATCGCAGCGCATTGACGAGCTGGAGGCGAAGCTCCAGGGACACAGCGGTGAACCTACCGAGGGCGCCGCTCCTCTCCAGGCTGGCTCTGCCGCGGACGAATCCGCGGGCGAGGGTCAGGGGGGCGAGAGCAGGCTGGAATAGCCCTGACCGCTCCCCTGTTCCCCCCGTCGAGCCTATGCCGTTCTTCTTCAGCAAGAAACCTGCGTCCGTAGCGCAGGACCTGTCGCTGGCCAGCAGCGAGGGAGGCCGCGCTGACGCCTTCGAGGTCGAGCTCCTCGGTCATCTGGACACGCTTTACGGCGTGAGCTGCCGGATGACCAAGAGCTCGACCGAGGCGGAAGACCTGGTCCAGGACACCATCGTCAAGGCGATGCGCGCCCGGGATCAGTTCGAGCCCGGAACCAACCTCAAGGCCTGGCTGCTGCGGATCCTGACGAACACGTTCATCAACCGGTACCGCCGCGGGGGCCTCGAGCGGGGCATCTTCGAAGGGCCCGACGCCGAGCCGCTCACCGACGGGTGGGTCGGGGCGACGACGATGCGTGCGATGCGCGATCCGGAGACCCAGGCGCTCACGCCCCTCGTCGAGGCGGAGGTGCAGCGCGCCCTGGACGAGCTGCCCGAAGAGTTCCGCCTCGCGGTGGTGCTGTCGGACATCGAGGAGCTCTCCTACAAGGAGATCGCCGAGGCGATGGGGTGCCCGATCGGCACGGTGATGTCGCGGCTGCACCGCGGCCGCAAGCTCCTCCAGAAGACGTTGCGCGAGCACGCGATCCTGATGGGCATCGTCAGCGCCGACACGGCGAAGGACGCGCCTGCCGATCTGGACGCGTACCGCAAGCGGAAGCGGGGTGTCGCATGAGCGCCGCGAAGTCGATCGAGAGCTGTGCGCGGTTCGACTACGCGCTGTCGGCCTACGCCGACGGCGAGCTGGATCCGGACCACGCGCTCGACCTCGAGTCCCACCTCGTCCAGTGTCCTCCGTGCTTCGAGCAGGTAAAGCTGCTGCGCTCGCTGCGGGGGAGCCTGAGGCGGGCGAAGCCGGCGGCATGTCCGGACGTGCTGCGGGCGCGCGTCGCCGCGGCGATGGCGCACGAGCACGCGCGCGGCGCGGCGCGCGAGGCGGCGCAGGCTGCGCAGGCGGCCGATGCGAGGCCGCGCCTCGTGCACAAGGGGTACGCCGCCGCGCTCGCCGTGGCGGCGGGCGTCGTGTTCATGGTGGGCGTGACGCGGCAGCGGACCGTCGCCCCCGCGGACATGGCGAAGGTGGACACGAAGCTGGACGTCGATGTCGCGCGCGGCGAGAGCGTCGAGGTCCTGCTCGACGACCTCGTCATGCAGCACGCGCAGCCGCTCCCGCCGGAGACGACCGACCCGGCCGACCTGCCGCGCTTCGATCCGTTCGTCGGCGTGCCGGTCCGCAGGCCGGAGTTCCAGTCGATGCACGCGAACTTCATGGGCGCCCGCGTGCACACGATGCGCAATCGGCGCGCCGCCCTGCTCCAGTACGTCGTGAAGGGCAACCACCGCGTGACGGTCTACCTCTTCAACTCGCGCGCGGTCCCGGTGCAGAAGGCGCAGCCGATCCTGAAGGCGCGCGTCGTGCGCGAGCGCCCCGTCTACGTGGGCAAGATCAACGGCTACTCGGTCGTCGCCGCCGAGCACAGCGGCGTCGGCTACGCGCTCGCCTCGGACCTCGGCGACGACCTCAGCACGCAGCTCGTCCTCGCTGCGATGCAGTGAGCGCGCCCGCGCGAGCGGGCGCTTCGGCCCTGCCCTCCAGGCCCTCCCCTCCCGGCCCCTCCCCTCGACACCCCCACCCCGCGAGAGACCGCATGCGCTTCGTCTTCGTCATGGATCCGCTGAGCCGCGTGGCGCACGACAAGGACACGTCGTTCGCCTTCATCCGCGCGGCGCAGGCGCGCGGCCACGAGAGCTACCACTGCCTGCCGCGCGACCTCTCGATCGAGGGCGGCGAGGCGCACGCCTCGGCGACCCCGGTGATCATCGGCGACGCGCCCCCGTTCATCTCGCTGGACCTCGCCGGGGGCACGCGCAGGCTCCGGCTCGCGGACGTCGACGCGATCTTCATCCGCAAGGACCCGCCGTTCGATCGCAGCTACCTGTACGCGACGCTGATCCTGGAGCGCGCGCGGCGCTGCCCGCTCATCGTCAACGATCCGCGCGGGCTGCGCGACGCCAACGAGAAGCTCTACGCGCTGAACTTCCCCGAGTGGACGCCGAGGACGCTGGTCACGGCCGACCGCGAGCAGATCCACGCGTTCGTGCGCGCCCTCGGCGGCCTGGCGGTGATCAAGCCGCTCGACGGCGCGGGCGGCCTCGGCGTCCTGCAGATCAACGAGCGCGACAAGAACGCGCGCGCCATCGCGGACATGATGACGAGCGAGGGGCACCGCCTCGCGATGATCCAGGAGTACCTCCCCGCCGTCGTCGAGGGCGACAAGCGCGTCCTCCTGCTCGACGGCGAGCCGCTCGGCGCCATCCTCCGGGTGCCGCGCGACGACGATCACCGCTCGAACATCCACGTCGGCGGGCGCGTGGTCTCGACGGAGCTGACGCCGCGCGAGCTCGAGCTCGTCCGCGCGGTCGCGCCGCGCCTGCGCGCCGACGGCCTCCACTTCGTGGGCCTCGACGTCATCGGCGAGCGCCTGACCGAGGTGAACGTCACGAGCCCGACGGGCATCCAGGAGCTCGGGCGCTTCACCGGCGTGGATCCCGCGGACACGGTGATCGCCTGGGCCGAGGAGCGGGCGCGCGGCCGAGCCGGCCGCGCGTGACCCGCGCCGTGACCCGCCCCACGCCGTGACCCGCCGCAGTGCCGGAAGTTGGCCCGGGGGCCCCGGGTCTGCGAAGGCTCCCCCATGGGCGACTCATTCGAGCGATGTGCCGTATGCGAGGACGGCGAGCTGGGCGATCGGGAGCGCGGTGCGCCCGGGGATCCTCGCGCGAGGCCGCGGATGGCGCGCGTCGTCATCCAGGGACGCTCGCTGAGCCTGTGCCGGACGCACGCCGCGACCGTGGCCGCCGCCATGCCGGAGACGTTCGAGGAGATGCGCGAGCTCTTCGTGGGGCTCAAGCGCGGCGCGCAGCCGTCACCGCGCGATGCGTCCATCGAGCGACGCTCGCCCATCCCGCGCCGGAACCCCGACGATCGGCGCGTCTTTCCCCCGCGGCCGGAAGGCAGGCGGCTCGGCGTGGGTCGCCGCACGACGGATCCAGCGGAGTGATGGCGAAGGTCGCGCCGGCGCCCGGCGCGCGCCGATCCGCGGCGCGGCGATCGCCGGCGGCGCGGGGTGTCGCGAGCCGCCGGAAGCGGCGTGGTAGGGTCTCGCCATGACGTCCCACCGACGCGTCGTCATCGGGCTGGGATCGAGCCTGGGCGATCGCCTGGCGACCCTCCGCGCGGCGATCGAGGCGCTCGGCGCCGATCGCGATCTCGACGTGATCCGCGAGTCGTCGCGCTACGAGTCGCCGCCCGCAGGCGGCCCGCCGCAGGGCGACTACGTGAACGCCGCGGTGCTCGTCGCCACCTCGCTCCCCGCGCGCCAGATCCTCGAGCGCACGCTCGCCGTGGAACGCTCGCTCGGGCGGACGCGCCCCGATCCGGTGCGGTGGGGTCCGCGCACGATCGATCTGGACCTGCTCTGGATCGAGGGCGAAACGGTCGCTGAGCCGGATCTCGTGGTGCCGCACCCGCGGCTCTGCGAGCGCGCCTTCGCGCTGAGGCCGCTGCTCGACGTCGCCCCCGACGCGCGCGATCCGCGCACCGCCGTCGCGTACGCCTCGCTCCCCGAGGCGAGCGCGCCCATTCGCCGGCTCGATCCGATCTGAACGGCCCGCCGCGCGCCGCGGCTGCGCGGGGCGCGACGCTCAGCTCGAGCGAGGCGCTCCGGCGGAGCGGGCCCGGAGGCCGGCGCGGCCGCCGGCGTACGACGCCGCGCTGCCGATCGCGACCATGACGGCGAGCAGCAGCGCCCAACCGAGCGCGCCCGCCGGCGCGCCCTGGGCGAGGGCGAGCGCCCAGGCGAGCGCCGCGACCACCGCCCCGCTCGCGGCCGCCTCGCGCCGCCCGGCGCGCCCGCCGAACCGCCCCACGAGGTAGCCCCCGGCGACGCCGGCGAGCGCGAACGCAAGCGCGTTGAGCCCCACCATCGCGAGCCGCACCGAGCCCTGCGCCCCGGCGTCTCCCGCGCGCTCGATCATCCGGCGCAGCAGCGTGTTCGCGAGCCCCGCGAGCGGCAGCCACGCGATGAACGTCGCCACCGTGCCGAGCGCGATCCAGTGCCACGGCGGGCGCTCTTCGCCCTCGTCATCGCCGCTGCTCTGCAGCACCGGGAGCCTGCGCTTCTCCGGCCCTCCCGTCCCGCCGCGGGGAGGCGCCGCGCCGGGCGCGCCGCTGCCGACGACCGGAAGGCGCCGCTTCGGCCCGTCGACCATGGCGTCAGCTGGGCTTCGAGGTCGGCGGCGCCGCGGCAGGAGCCTTCCGCCAGAGCTTTCGCGCTTCGTCCTGCAGGCGGACCAGGCGCCGCTGCTCCTGGATCAGGCCGCCGTAGGCGCGGGGCACCCGCGGATCCTTCGCCAGCGCGTACAGGACCTGCAGCGCCGCCTCGGCGTCGTCCGTCGCGCGGTGCGCCTTGTCCAGCGTGATCCCGAGCCGCGCGGCCATGTCGCCGAGGGCGCGGCTCTCCTCGTTCTTGTAGAGCTCGCGCGCGAACGTGAGCGGATCGATCCAGTCGACCTCCCGCCGCATGGCGGGCGGCGGCTCGCGCGGGCGCATGCCCACGCGCTCGAGCTCGGCGAGCAGGAACGAGCGGTCGAAGGAGGCGTTGTACGCGGCGGGGATCATCCCCTTGAAGCAGGCGAGGATCTCCTCGGCGACCTCGGCGAACGACGGCTTGCCTTCGACGTCCGCGTCCTTGATCCCGTGGATCGCGGTGCTCTCCGCCGGGATCGGCCGCCCCGGATGGATGAGCCAGTTGTAGCGCGTCAGGATCTCCCCGGCGCGGCCGATGACGATGCCGAGCTCGATGATGCGGTCACCCGCCGGATCGCGCCCCGTCGTCTCGACGTCGATGAAGGCGATGGGCTGATCGATCCAGGCGCTGCCCGCGTCGATCTCGGAGGCGACGCCGATGGCGCGCACCTTGAGGAGATGCGCGATCCCAGGGTAGTGCCGGCCCGTCGGGAAGCAGCCGCACGGGTCGGCGACCTTCAAGGCTTCCTCGGCTGAGCGGGCTGAGCGGGCCCGGCGGAGGCCGCGGGGCGCGCCGCGCTGCCTGCCGGCGCGCTGCCGCTGGCGGCGGGGATCGCGCTGCCGGTGGGGGTCGTGCTGCCGGAGGCAGGCGCGTCGGCCGGCTTCGGCGGCGCGGGCCGCGGCTCCTTGCCGAGGAGCTCCAGATCGAGCTTCACCCACGACTCGAGGTCGTCGCCCGGGTTCGTGAGGAGCTGCAGGTCGACCTCGCGGCCATTGATGAAGACGAGCGGCGTCCCCTCGAGCCCGACCTCTTCGGCCTGCTTCTTGTCCTTCTCGATGTGCGCCTTGGTCTCGGGCGAGACGAGGTCGGCGCGGAACTTCACCATGTCGAGCTTGAGCCGCTGCGCGTAACGCTCGAGGTCGGCCTGCTCCAGCTTGTCCTGGTTCTCGAAGATGAGGTGGTGCATCTCCCAGAACTTGCCCTGGTTGAGCGCGGCGGTCGCCGCGCGCGCGGCGGACTCGCCGTGGACGTGCGCCGCGAGCGGGTAGAACTTGAAGACCAGCCGCACCTGCCCGTCGAAGCGCTTCACGAGCCCCTCGAGCAGCGGCGACATGAGCCGGCAGAACGGGCACTCGAAGTCGGCCCACTCGACGATCGTGATCGGCGCGTCGGGCGGCCCCATCTCCGGCGAGCCGTCGGTCGCGAGCGTCCTTATCTTGCTCGCGTCGAAGCGCATGCGGAACGCCTCCTCGCGCTCCTTCTTCGACCGGCCCTCCTTGACCTGCTTGAGCAGGAGCTGCGCGGCAGGGAGGCACGCCTTGCAGGGGCGCTGCTCCTTCACGCACTGCGCAATGCTCACGGGCGTGTCCGGGCAGGGGGAGAGGAGCTCGGAGACCTGGGCGGCCCACTCTCGACGCTCGCGGGGCGTGAGCGAGGAGGTGTCCACACCGGAAAGCGAGACCGACACCTCGGGGCTCGGGGCCGGTTTGGGCTCGCTCGAGCCGGAGTTCCCAGGACAACCCGTGGCGCCGATCGAAAGCAACGCGAGGACCGGCGGCATCCAGCGCAGGAATGACATCGCGGCGCGAGCTTAGTCGGACCCTTTGCGAGATGCTAGCGCGGGTGTAGCGTCAAGGTGTGCGGAGCGTCCTCTACCGCTTCCCGGATCTGCAACAGTTCGAGCAAATCGTGGGCGACCCGGAGGAGGGCGACCTCGAGCTCGGGCTGCCCGCGGGGGAGGTCGTCGCGGATGGCGAGTGGGTGCTCGCCATCTTCGAGCTGGGCGAAAACCGCCGCGCGACGTCGGCCGCGGCGTGCGCTTCCGTCTCGCCCGAGGGGGCGCGGCTCACGTTCGAGCCGCGCGACTGGCGCCGCCTCGCCGACTTCGCGCGGACGGAGGCGCCCCGCCCCGGCTCCATGCCCGACACCGACGCGGCGGCGCTCCTCCGCGCCGGGGGCGAGGTCCAGCCCGCCGCGCCGCCCGGCATCCAGGGCGCCGGCGCGACGGGCCAGGTCCCCTCGCCCCCTCGGCTGAAAGGCAAGGGCTCGCGGATCCTCGTGGTCGACGACGATCCGCAGATCCGCGAGATGCTGACGACGATGCTAGAGGCGGTCGGGCTGGCCGTGGTCACCGTCGCCAGCGCGGAGGAGGCGCTGGAGCGGGTCCGCAGCTCGCCGTTCCACCTCGTGGTCCTCGACTGGAACCTCCCGAGGATGACCGGCATCGAGCTCTGCCGGACGCTGCGGCAGGAGCCCGAGCTCCGCCATCTGCCGGTCCTCTTCCTGACGGCGAACGCCTCGTCGCAGGACATGGTCCACGCCTTCGCCAGCGGCGCCGACGACTACATGGTGAAGCCGTTCCGCGCCCCCGAGCTGGGGGCGCGAATCTTCAGCCTGCTCCGCCGGACCCGGCGCAGCGCGCCCTGAAGGGCGTCGCCGCGCCTCTCCGCGGCGACGCCCGGCGCGCTCAGAAGCCGACATCCACGTTGAGGTTGAGCACGCCGATGGTCTGCGTGTAGAGCCCGCCGGAGTCGGGAGCCCGCGAGTTGCCCGAAAGGCCCGCGGTGATGCCTTTCCCGGTGGTGTCCCGGCTGACGTAGAACAGGTGCGTGTACGACGCCCCGAGGTGCAGCTGCTTCGCGACCTGGAAGCGTCCTCCCACGGCGAACGAGACATCGTGAAAATCGGTGGCCGAGGGATCCAGGGTGTCGTCCGGAACCGCGTTGGAGTCGTACCCGACGCCGCCGAGGAGCTCGATCGCAGGCTGCGGCCAGTAGCTGACGCCCGCGCGCACGCCGAACGTGTCGCGCCAGCGGCGGACGATGTTCTGCACCACGGTGGCAGGGTCGGCGGCGGAGCCGTCGCTCCGGATCTCGCACGCCGCGCCGACCTGGGTGAGGCACTGGTTTTCCATGGAGCTCCAGCGCGTCCAGTCGCCGAAGAGCCGGACCTCGAGGCGCTCCGCCGGGACGAAGCGGGCGCCGAGCCGCACGATGTCGGGCAGGTCCTGGTGCAGCTCGACGTCGGTCGCGCCGCTCGACACGCCGTTGAAGCGGTTGGTGAGCGTGCCCTCGAGCGTCTCTCCCCCCGTGACGTTCGGCCGCGACTGGTACGACGCGCCGATCCAGAGCTTCTCCGGCATCGCCTCGAGCAACGCGCCGACGCCGAAGCTCGCGTGGAGCCCGCTCACCTCGAGCAGCGAGCGCCCCTCGGTCGCAAGGGCGTTGTCGCCGGAGGCGTTGCGGGCGCGCACGGTCCTCACCTGAGCCCGAATCAGGTTCCCCGAGACGCCGAGGCTGAGCGGGAGCGCCGGGATCTTGTAGGCGGCGGCCAGCGTGAAGAACATCGCCTGGAGCGAGGACTCGATGGAATGCCAGCGCTGCACCCCGTCGACCGGCCCGGCGAGCTCGCCATTCTCCTCGAAGGCGCTGTTCGTGTCCCAGGACGCCGCGCCGCCGAAGGGCACGTAGACGCCGGCGCCGAGCGCCAGGTCGCCGAGCCTGGCCGACGCGCCGAGCATCGGCGAGGCGGCCAGGTTGAACAGGCTCGCCTCCCCCGTGTTCGCCTCCGGCACCGTCACGTCATCGGACGCCGCCTGCGTGTGTGTGTAGGAGGCGGCGCGCAGCGCCAGATTTCCGTCCAGAAACAGGTGAATCCCCTCGCTCTCGGCGATGCCAGCGGGGTTGTAGTAGACCGCGGTCGGATTGCTGGTGATCGGGTTGCCGTGCTCACCGCCGAACCGCGCGGTCGCGAAGCCGCCGGCGAGCGCAGGCCCGGTCCAGACAAGGCCGCCGAGGAGGCCGACGGAGAGCGCGAGACAGTGGCGGTTGATGGGCATTGCCGGTGTTCTCGATTCTGGGGGGAGGAATACGGCGCCTGCGACAGACCCTGCGTGGTAGGGTTGCATCACCTGCCAGGTCGCGGGATGTTCGACCCGCTCAAGTCAAATGTCACCTCTTGCACGGTGTCAAATGCTTTTCTCCCGCTCCACCCGGACAACGCTCGCATCCGCTGCGCTCCCCTGCTTCGCATCCGCTGCGCTCCTCATCGGATGCGCCGACCCGGGGGGCAGATTCCATGACTTCGAAGCTCGCGATACAGCGATCCGTGAAAGCCATGCCGGCGGCGACGGTGGCGGCGGCGGCGACGGAACTGGCGGTGGCGGCGGGAGTGGCGGTGGGGACGGCTGCCTGCCGGAGGCAGGCGCCGTGGACGGCGATTT
The DNA here is from genome assembly GCF_051521455.1 of Sorangium sp. So ce887. Taxonomy (NCBI): domain Bacteria; kingdom Pseudomonadati; phylum Myxococcota; order Polyangiales; family Polyangiaceae; genus Sorangium; species Sorangium sp. So ce887. Next base: position 10,551,985 of record NZ_CP150354.1, read on the forward strand.
CTTCTTCAACCTATCGGTGTATCTCGACCCGCAGGCGCCTATCGTCTTCGTGGCCAGCCTGACCACCGAGGCGAGCGACGGCGGCCTGAGCTTCTCAATGACGTTCCAGCCGCTGGAGTCCGCCGATCGCCGGACGCCCACGGGCTCGCCGTTCGACGTGGGCCCCTACGAGCTGTCCGAGGACGGCACGTTCACCGCGGAGCTGCCCACGATCGTCGTGCCGGGCAACGCCAACCCCTTCTCGGGCAGCGAGCTCGAGGCCACCATCACGCTGGCCGGCACGCTCTGCGCACCCGCCGACTTCGTCTGTGGTGATGTGACCGGCACCGCGGCGAGGCCGGTCCAGCTGGATCTCAGGGGCTCGACCTTCGCCATGGATCGCATCACCGATCCGAGCAGCTACCCGGCGGCGGTCATCAACTGCAAGAAGGACCCGGCGCGCCCGCTCCCGTGAGCGCCCGGTCGCGCTACGCCAAGGCCTCCGTCACCGCGGCGCCCTCGAGCTCGATCAACGAGATCTCGGACGGCGCGCCGACGCGCATCGGCGGACCCCAGTAGCCCGTCCCGCGGCTCACGTAGATCTGGCTCGCGCCGTGCGAGGACAGCCCGGCGACGTAGGGCTGGTCGATCCGCACGAAGAGCCCCCAGGGGAAGATCTGACCGCCGTGGGTATGCCCGCTGAGCTGGAGGCCCACCCCCCGCTCCGCGGCCTCGCGGATCTGCTTGGGCTGATGCGCGAGCAGCACGAGCTCGCGAGAAGGGTCCCGCCCCGCGAGCGCGCGCGCGAGGTCGGGGCCATGGTCGCCGCCCATGCCGCGGGAGCTCCAGTCGTCGACGCCGGCCAGATCGAAGCTGTGATCGCCGTCGCCGATCGAGACGCGCTCGTTGCGAAGCACCCGCACGCCGAGCCGGCCGAGCTCCGCGATCCACGCCTCGACGCCGGAGTAATACTCATGGTTGCCCGTCACGAAGAAGACACCGTGCCTGGCGCGCAGATCGGCGAGCGGAGCGGTGTGCTCGCGGAGCTCCTCGACGGAGCCGTCGACGAGATCCCCCGTGATCGCGATGAGATCCGGCTTGAGGGCGTTCACCCGCGCAACGACGCGCTCGAGCCACTCGCGCCCGATCGTGGGACCGATATGAAGGTCGGTGAGCTGGACGACGCGAAAGCCCGACATGGCCCCGGGGAGGCGGCGGAGGCGGACGCGCACCGGACGGACGGCGACCTCGCCGAGGGCGCTCGCGACGCCGGCGAGGCCGAAGCCCGCGGCGAGCGCTCCGGCCGTGCCCGCGATGGCGCGAGAGAGGAACGTCCGGCGTTCGCCGTCGAGCGGCTGGTTCAGGAGCGCCGTGACGCCATGGGCGCCGAGGCGAACGAACTCCGAGGTGAGCAGGAGGAAGAAGAGCAGGACGGCGAGCCCGACCCACGTGTAGACGACGCCGGCGACGATGCCCCCGATGTGCCGGGGCAGCGCGCGGGTGACGAAGAGGCCGACCGGCACCAGCACCGCGAGCACCACCAGGGCCACGCTGCCGGCGCGCTGCCAGAGCGGACCGAGCTCGGGCGCGCGGATCAGGCGCTGCCAGAGGTAGTAGTGAACGCCTGCCACGATGGCGCTGAAAATGCCGATGAAGAGGACGAAGGAGAGAAGGGGACGCTGCACGGGTCCAGCATGACCACGGCAGCGCGCGCTCGCCGCTCGATTCACGCCGGAGCCGGACACGCCAACACTTTTTTACGAAGCGACCCCGGCTACGACGTGCTGACACATACGCCGAACCCAGGGGGGTAGATGGTGCTGCCGCCCTGGCACTTGGCGTTCATGCCGCAGTCCTGCGCCCTCCCGTCGATCCGGCAGAGCTGCTTGCACTGGTTGGTCAGCATCGAGCACACGAAGCCGGGCGCGCACGGACAAGGATCGTCGGCTCGCCCGTCGCCGGGCACAACGCAGCTCGTCGTGCCGTCCTCGCGGACGATCGTGCAGGTCAGGCCCGCTGGGCACACGCTGTCGTCCAGGAGCTCGCAGCTCACCGCGGGGACGCAGACCGGGATCGGAAGCGGGGTGCTCCCCTCGGCGAGCGATTCGGCCATCGGACGCTGATCGCAGTACGTTCCAGCCGCGCAGCTCTCGACGTTGCCGCAACAGTACTGCCGGCACACGCCGCCCTGCCCGTCGGCTGCCGCGCACCCCAGCCCGGCAGCGCAATCCATGCCCCGGTGACACGGGCCGCCCGCCTGGTAGCGGCCCACCGGCCGGCAGCTCGGGATCGCGTCGCCCTCGCCGAGCACGAGCTGGCAATGCATCGGCTGCGCGACGGGGCCGCCCGTGCCCGACCCTGCACCGTCGCTGGGCGAGCATTCGGTCGGATCGCCCCCCGGCGTGCAGCCGTCGCCGCACAGGTGCGCGAAGCGCGTGTAGGGGTCCGGCAACCCCCCGGGCGCCGGAATGTTGACGCTCTCGTCCACGGCTCCACCCCCGCCGCCGCTGGCGAACGGGGGTGCGTCGCCCCCTCCAGTCGATGCGGCCGACGCACCCCCGGCACCCCATGTCTCCGCCCCATCGCCCAGGGTGATCCCACCGGCGGAGTCGCTCTCGGACATCCCGCACGCGGAGACCGCGAAGGCCGAGATCGCCGCGAGACCCCAGAGCAGAACGGTGCGGGGTGAGCTCATTCCAGAAATACGAGAAAAGAACAAGTGGAGTGAGCTTATCATGTCGCCCTCGGACATCCACAGAATGTGCCGTCCCGGCGTGTGTTCTCCAGGGCACCGATGCCCCGGTGGCCTGGGACGTCAGGGTGCATGCTCCGCGCGCACGGCGGGAACGCAGGTGCGCCGCGCCTGCCGGAGCTCCTGGCGCAAGCATGACGCCCGTGTCGCGCCGAGCGCCGCGCGTTGCGACCGGCGGCCACGGTGGGTGGCGGCGGCTAGCGCGCCTCGATGTCGCGGGTGACCACGTTGCCCGCGCTGTCGTAGGCGCGCACCGCGAGCAGATGCGAGCCGGGCGGCACGATGGAGCCGAGGTCCGCCTCGAACGGCTCCACCGGCTCGTCGAAGATGCCGTCGCTCGGGAAGATGGGGCGCCACTCCTCCAGGCCGGCGATCGAGACCTCGACGCGCCCGACCGGGCCGAGGCCGTCCGCGACCTCGCCCGTGAGCCGGCGCCCCTGCAGCGCGAGCGCCCGGAACACCGGCGGCGTGTTGTCGATGAGCACGGTGCCCGACTCGAGGCTGTGGCGCTGCGTGCGCTCGGGCGGGTTCGCCAGCTCGTCGCTCGCCTCGACGAGGAGGCGGTACTCGCCCTCGGGGAGGGCGGTGGTGTCCCATACGTGCTCGGCGCGCGTCACCTTCTCGCCCGGCTTCAGCAGGCTGCGCCAGGTCGACTGGCCCTCCATGCGGTACGAGAGGCGATAGCGCAGGTCGTCCTGATCTGGATTGTCGACCTTCCACGTGAGCTGGAGCGAGCTCACGGGCTTCGGCGCCTCCCCGCCCGACGACGGGAGGCTCGTGCGAGGGGGCTTCGTCTGCCCCTTCGGCGCCGCCTCGATCGAGGTGACCACGGCGCGCGCGTTGTCGGTGACGAACGAGAGCTTCACCTCGCGGAGCACGGCGCCGGGATCCCGGCCAAAGCGCGCGCGGATCTGCGCGAAGCGCGCCGGCGGGCTCTTCGTGTCCCCCGGGGCGGCGAGCGCCGGGGACCACGGGCTCCAGGTGCTGTCCGGCGCGTCGGTGTTTCCGCTGCGGGTCTCGAGCTCCAGCGCGCCGTCGGAGCGCCACGTCAGGCGTCCGAACGTGGCCCGCAGCCCGGCGTCGAGCACCTTGCTCGTCCACACCGCCGAGGCGCCGCCGACGCCCTTCACCTCGTGGAAGACCGCGGGGTCGGTGGTCGCGACGAACCTGTGCCTCCCGGCCATCATGAAGGCGCCGACCTGGCGCTCGTCGGTGTCGGCGACGAGCCGCGCCACGTGGTTGTCGCTCACGGTGTAGAGCTGGCCCTCCGCGCCGGTCCCGACGTAGGGCATCCGATCGTCGCCGAGGCCGAGCGAGACGTAGTGCGTGTCGTCGTCGCTCATCATCTTCTCGGCGACGCCGCTCCGATCGAAGCGCACGAGCACGCCCTTGCCGGGCTTCGGCGACCGCGCCGGCTGCGGCGACGGCGGCCCGCTCCGGTTGCGCTTCGGGGGGGCGAACGCCTCGGTGTACTTGTTGGCGATGGCGTAGATGGCGCCGCCCTTCGCGCCCGGCGCGATGGCGATGGCCTTGACGTCGTCGGCGTCGAAGTCGTGGAGCACGGTCGCGCGGCCGGGCGCCGTGAGCTTGTAGAGGAGCGCCTTGCCGTTCGAGCCGGTATAGACGGCGCCGTCGTCCGCGACCGCGACGCACATGAGGTGCGGCTCATCGCTGTCGAAGTACACCTGGGCCTTGCCCGCGGCGTCGACGCGGAACAGCTTGCCCTCGGAGCCGGTCGCCGCATAGAGCGCCTTCGCCCTCGGGTCGTAGGCGAGCCCCCACACGTCCTCGGTCTCGGGGAGCTCGGCGAAGAGCTTCGCCGGACCGCCGTTGCCGGCGCCGCGCGGCAAGCGGAAGAGCTTGCCCTCGGGGAACGTCCCCGCGATGACGTCGCCACCTTCCGCGAGCGCGAGCGCGCTGACCGCCATCTGCCCGGTCGTCGCCGCGAGCGTCACCCGGCCGCCGGCGACGCTGTAGATCTTGCCCTCGTTGCCCGTGCCGAGCAGCACCGTGCCGTCAGGCAGCACAACGGAGCTCCAGATGGACGTCGCGTCCGGCAGCGGCGTCGCGCCGAGCGTCAGCCCGGCGCGCACGGTGCCGTTCGAGTCCACGCTGACCCCGGTGAGATCCCCGCCCTTCAGGTCCTCGAGCGACTTGAGCTCGAAGCTGCGCGTGCCGACCGCGTGGGCCGGGAGCGCCACGAGCCCCGCGGCGGCGAGGACGGCGGCGAGGAGCCGGCGCGGCGAGGGGACGGCGAGAGGGCGAGACGATCGGGAACGGGCAGAAGAGCGATCTGTGCTCATGGGGTCGCAGAGAGGAGGGGGTCAGGGAGGAGGAGGCGGCGGCGGGGAGAGCCGGCGCGGCTCAGCGAAGGATAGGCCGGACCGTGACGCTCACGGTGTCTTTCCCGACCAGGAAGCGCTTGAGGGAGATCGGCACCTGCACCTGCGCGCCGAAGGTCTCGGGCGCGTCGGAGTCGGAGCTCGGGCGCAGCGTGTCCATCGCGCCCGGAGGGAGCCGCGAGGCGACCTTGCCGCGGTACGCCGCGCCGTTCTCCCGGAGCTTGAACGTCGCGACGACGCTCTCCGCGTCGTGGTTCTGGTTCGGCAGCATCGCCACGAGCTCCGCGACGTTGTTCGGCGTCGCCATCGGGCGCTCGACCTCGTAGCCGGGCGAGAGCTCGATGTCGACCTGGCTACCGGCGAGCTCGCGCGGGATCGGCACCTCGATGACGCGCGACTCCATGGGGCCCAGGTGGGGCTGGAGATCCAGGCGGATGCGCGCGGGCGCGCCCGCGTCGATCTCGGGCTCGAGCACCTTCGCGCCGCGCAGCAGGACGACCTCGCGGTCGAAGGTGACCTTCACGCGGGAGTCGACGCGCTCGATCGAGACGTCCTCCCACGGGTTGTTGAGGAGGGCCCCCATCGACCGGACGAGCCGGCTGCGGACGAAGTCGTCGGCGCTGAGCGGGGTGCCGTTGCCGGCGCCGAAGTCGACGAGCGAGATCGTGCCGTAGCGCCCGATCCTCAGCTGGCTCACCGCCCGCCAGGTCATGTCCCGCCGCTCGGCCGTGGTCGCCTCGACGGCGTTGCCGAGCGCCATCGAGACGAAGGAGGGCGCGAGGAACTGATCGTGCGCGACCTCCACGTTCCACGTCGGGTGCGGGGCGCCCTCCACGCCGTCGATCTGGACGCGCATCGGGAAGACCGGCGCCTTGGCCGCGCTGTCGACAACGATCGCGGCCTGCCGATCGTTGACCATCGAGCCGACCGACCGCACGGCCTCGCCGATCTTGAAGCTGCGGTTCTGGCTCGCGAGGATCCAGTGGACCCGGGCGATCGCGGTGGGGAGGCTGGCGACGCCGCCGTTCATCATCGGGTGGCCGAACGCGACGAGCTTGTCGCCCGACACGCGCGTGACCGTGCCGATGCCCATCGCGGAGATGTCGCCGCGCACGAGCTCGACGCCGATCGCGCCCCCGTCGACGTACCGGGTCGGCGCGCCCGGCTCCGGGTTCGCCGACGAGCCGCCGCCGGCCTGCATCGGCTCGAGCCCCATGGGGCCGAACAGATCGCTCGCGATGCGCAGCGACGTGCCCCCGAGCCCGCCGAGCATCACCGGCGTCGAGGCGCGCGCGAGGCTCGTCGACTGGGGCGGGGCGAGCGCCGGCGCGACGCGCGCGGCGAGCTGGCTGGCGTGGCCGGCGAGATCGTAGGCGTCGACCGGCCCCACGAAGCCGCGGCCGCCGCGCAGCCGGGCCGGCGCGGCGGCGCGCGGCGGCGCGCCGCCGATGCCGCTCACCGGCGCGGGCAGCGGGCCGCCGACCTTCGGGGCGATCCCCCGCGGGAGCGGCCGCGCGAGCTCGTCGAGCATCGACTTGATCGGGGTGACGCCGGCGATCGCCTCGGCGCCGAAGAGCCAGCCGTACGCGTAGGCGCCGATCATCTTGCCGTTCAGGTAGATCGGGCTGCCGCTCATCCCCGCCACCGTGCGGGCGACCTCGAGGCGCGGGTGCTGGGTCTTGATGAGGATGAGGTCCTGGTTCGGGCGGAAATTGCGGAGCGTCGAGATGACCTCGACATCGAACTTCTCGGGCGTGGTGCCGGAGAAGACGGTGAGGCCGTATCCCTTCATGCCCGGCTTCACCTCGGCGATCGGCAGCGTATCGGGCGGTGTGGAGATCGCGTGAGCCGCGCCGAGGCCGACAGCGACGCTGCACGCCGCGCCGGCGAGCAGGCTCAGGGGGATGAGGCGCCCCTCGCGATCGACGAGGGCGCGGGCGGCGCCCGCGATCGCTGTCGCGCAGCGGGTCGCGAGCGGGACGGCGCGCGCGGAGAGGAAGGAACCCGGACGAAAACACGGTGTATCGCGCAGAGGCACGGGCCCAAGCTTAGCCCGGATTTGGCAGCGCGACAGAGCCGGGGCTCGCGGAGCGCGGGAAGGTCGCCGCGCCGCCCGGGGTCGCTGATTTCCAGGGGCGGGGCGCGCCGGCGACGCTACGCTGCGCCCCGTGAAGGATATCGCGGCGACCGCGACGCTCATCCTGGCGTTCGCCACGTGGGTGACCACCCACGTCGCGCTGGCCGCGCGGCTCATGCTCCGGAGCGAGCCCCGATGGCGCGGGCTCGTCGCGCTCGTGGTGCCGCCGCTCGCGCCGATGTACGGCTTCCGTCAGGGGTGGCGCCGGATGAGCACCCTGTGGCTCGTGTGGCTCATCGTGTACGTGCTCGCGCTCCTCGTCGCGCGGGCGTGAGGAGCGTGGCGTGACCTCCGATGTGAAGGCTGGAATGACGGAGAAGCGGCGCCCGGGCGCGCCGCCCGGCGTCGTCGTCGGCACGATGAACTTCGGCGGCCGCGCGCCGCCCGAGGAGGCCGAGCGCATCGTCGACCGCGCGCTCGAGCGAGGGATCACCGCGTTCGACACGGCCAACCTCTACCAGGACGGCGCGTCCGAGCGGATCCTCGGCCGGGCGCTGCGCGGCCGCCGGGCCGAGGCGCAGATCGCCACGAAGGTCGGCCTGCGCCGGGTCCGGGGCAAGGCCGAGGGCCTCGGGCGCGAGCAGGTGATCCGCGCCGTCGAGGAGAGCCTCGGGCGCCTCGGCACCGACCGCGTCGACGTCTGCTATCTCCACGCGCCGGATCCCGAGACGCCCGTCGAGGAGACGCTCGCGGCGATCGACGCCCTGCTCGATCAGGGGAAGATCCTGCACTACGGGGTCAGCAACCACGCCTCGTGGCAGATCCTGGAGATCATCGCGCGCCGCGACGCCGAGGGGAAGGCGCGCCCCGCCGTCTCGCAGGTGCTCTACAACGCGCTGATCCGCCAGCTCGACCTCGAGTATGCCGCGTTCGCGCGGCGGTACTCGGTGGCCACCGCGGTGTACAACCCGCTCGCCGGCGGGCTCCTGACGGGGCGGCACGCGGGGCCGGAGGCGGCGCAGGCGGGCTCGCGCTTCGAGGGCAACCGCCTCTACCAGCGCCGGTACTGGAGCGCGCGCATGTTCGAGCTCGCGGCCAGCTACGCGGCCGTGGCGGCGGCCGAGGGGATGAGCCTGCTCTCGCTGTCGTATGCCTGGCTCGCGGGGCGGGAGGTTGTCGACTCCATCCTGGTCGGCCCGGTGCGGGCAGAGCACCTCGACGCGGCCGCCGACGCGATCCAGCGCCCGCTCTCGCCGGAGGCGGCGCGGCGCATGGACGCGCTCTACCGCGACCACCTGGGCACCGACGCGAACTACGCACGATGAACGACGGCGCGATGAACGACGGCGCGACGAACGACGGCGCGATGAACGACGGCGCGACGAACGACGGCGCGACGAACGGCCGCGCGACGAACGACTTCCTGCTGCCCGAGGCCAGGACGCTCGACCTCGCGGGCCCCCTCGCCGACTACGCCGCCCGCGGGACCGCCCGGCTCGGTCGCGTGATGACCGACGCGGGGCTCGCGGCGCTCCGCGCGCGCTCGGACGACCTGATGCTCGGGCGCGTGACGTACCCCGGGCTCTTCTTCCAGCACGACGCCGCGTCGGGCCGCTACGAAGACCTGCCTTACGGCAAGGGCTACCAGGGGCCGAGCACGTCGTACCGGAAGCTCGAGAAGCTCGAGAAGGACCCGCTGTTCCTCGCCTGGATCGAGAACCCGCTCTTCGAGAGGGTCGCCCGCTCGCTCATCCAGGGGGAGATCTCCATCTACCGGGCCGTGCTCTTCAACAAGGCCGCGTCCGGTGGGACGACGCTGCCCTGGCACCAGGACGGCGGCAGCTACTGGGGGCTGGATCGCGCCCCCGAGCTGCAGATCTGGACGGCGCTCGACGACGCCCCCGCCGGCGGCGGCTGCGTGGAGGTGCTGGAAGGCAGCCATCTGGGCGGGCTCGCGACGCCGCTCGGCGGCGTCGTTCCGGACGCGCTCGTGCGCGCGGCCGACGCCGACGCCCGCAAGATCGCGCTGCCGGCGCGCGCGGGCGAGGCCCTGCTGATCCACAACTACCTCTGGCACTGCTCCGCCGTGAACCGGAGCGGCCAGACGCGGCGAGCCCTCACCGTCTGTTACATGAGCCGGGCGACCCGCTGCCTCAGGAAGAAAAAGGCGCCACGCGCGTTCACCCCGGTGTTCTGAGCTCACCCCCGGGAGAGCGGGCCCGGCGGCAGCGGCGGCCCCTCCCGCGACGGGCCCCCCCGCCCTCTCCCGCCGCACGCGCCTCGCCAGGCGCCCGGCCGACGTCGACGATTCGGCCGTTTTTTTTCGATCCGGCGCCGGGCCGGGTTCACCCGCGCATCGTAAGGACGAACGCCGGCAGCCGCGGCAAGTTGCCGCGCCCAGCGGCGACCTGCCGCGCCACGGGGCTTCAGTTATCCACCGCGGCAATCTGCCGCGGTCACGCGGCACTTTGCCGTCTTGTCGCACCCCGCCAGCAAGCCATAACTGCGCCCGCGCGTCCCTCCGACGCCCCACACAACCCTATGGCTCGGTTCCTGTTCCCACGATGGGCCAACAAAGTGGTGCCGCTCGGGCTGCTCTTCGGAGTCCTGCCCCTCGGCACCGCTGTGATCGGCGGATTCTGGTACTACGGTACCAACAAACATATCGAGGTCGGGTATCAGCCGGATCAACCGGTTGACTACTCGCACAAGCTGCACGCCGGCGACCTCGGCATGGACTGCCGCTACTGCCACAACACAGTGGAGGTATCCGGCTTCGCCGCAGTTCCACCCACCGAGACGTGCATGAATTGTCACGCCAAGGTGCGGAGGGACAGCGAAATGCTTCTGCTCGTGCAGGAGAGCTGGGCGAACGATCAACCCATCCCCTGGGTGCGCGTCCACAACCTGCCCGACTATGCCTATTTCGACCACTCAGCCCATCTGGCTGCAGGGGTCGGCTGCGTGAGCTGTCACGGCCGCGTCGACCAGATGCACAAGGTCCGACAGGTCGCGCCGCTCTCGATGGGATGGTGCCTGGACTGCCACCGCAATCCAGGTCCCCACCTCCGCAATCCCGCCGACGTCACCAAGATGGATATGGCGCCATCGACGGCCGTCATGGCGGGCGCCGGGGTCCCCGCGACCGGGGAACCTTACAACGATCGTGTGCCAGCGGTCACGACCTCCGGGCGGCAGGTGCAGGCGCCGCTCCACTGCTCGGGGTGCCACCGATGAAACGAACTCCTCTCCCCCTCGCCCAGGACATCTCTGGGAAAACCTACTGGCGCAGCTTGAGCGAGCTCGCCGGCTCGCCCGACTTCGTCGATGCGCTCGGGCGCGAGTTCCCTCCGGCCGCATTCGAGCCGCCGGAGGGCGTCGGGCGGCGCACGTTCCTCAGCCTCATGGGCGCGTCGCTCGCCCTCGGCGGCCTCGTGGGCTGCCGCCGGCCCGTCGAGCAGATCCTGCCCTACTCGCGCGCCCCGGAGGAGGTCATCCCCGGCCAGCCGCTGTTCTTCGCGACCGCGCTGCCGATGATGGGCACGGCCTTCGGCGTCCTCGTCGAGAGCCACGAGGGGCGCCCCACAAAGATCGAGGGCAACCCGAAGCACCCCGAGAGCCTCGGCGCGACCACCCTCTACACCCAGGCCGCGGTCCTCGATCTCTACGATCCCGACCGCAGCAAGTCGCCGCGCGAGGGCGCGGCCGCCAAGTCCTGGGACGACGCGGCCGCGTTCCTGCGCGCCGAGGGCGACAAGCTCCGCGGCCGCAGCGGCAAGGGGCTCACGATCCTGACCGAGGCGCACAGGTCGCCCACCTTGGCCGCGCGCCTCGCCGATCTCCGCAAGACGCTGCCGGAGGCGCGCATCGTCCGGTACGAGCCGTTCTCCCGCGACGCCGCGCGCGAGGGCGCGCGGCTCGCGTTCGGCAAGCCGCTCGAGACGACGCTCGACCTGACGAAGGCGCGCGTCATCGTCGCGCTCGACGCCGACCTGTTCGGCACCGACGGCAGCCCGATCAAGCAGGCGCGCGCGTTCGCGGCGGGCCGCGCGGTCGACAAGGACCCGAAGGCGATGAACCGCCTCTACGCCGTCGAGAGCACCTTCACGATCACCGGCGCGGCCGCGGATCACCGGCTCCGGATCCAGAGCCGCAAGATCCCCGCCTTCGCCTTCGCGCTCGCGACCGAGCTCGGCAAGCGCGGGGTCGCGCTCGACGCGGATCTGCTCAAGACGCTCGAGGGCAAGTCGGGCGGGCTCGACGCCAAGGCGACCCGGCACGTCGCCGCCATCGCCGCCGACCTCGCGGCGAACCGCGGCCTGGGCGCGCTCGTGGTGGGGCGCTCGCTGCCGAAGGAGGTCCACGCGGTCGCGCACCTCATCAACCTCGCCCTCGACAACACCGGCAGGGCCGTCCGGCTCGTCGCGCCCTTCGACGAGTCGCGCGAGGGCCCCGAGGCGCTCGTCGAGCTCGCGGGCGCCATCGGGCGCAACGAGGTCGAGACGCTGATCATCCTGGGCGGCAACCCGGCCTTCGACGCGCCCGCCGACGCGCGCTTCGCCGACGCGCTCGCCAAGGTGCCCGTGAGCGTGCACGTCTCGACGCACGTCGACGAGACGAGCGAGCGCTCCCGCTGGCACCTGAACCGCGCCCACCCGCTGGAGTCGTGGAGCGACGTCCGGGCGGAGGACGGGACGGCCAGCATCGTGCAGCCGCTCATCGCGCCGCTCTTCGGCGGCAGGACCGACGCCGAGATCATCGAGCTGCTGCTCGGCGGCTCGCGGACCGCCTACGACCTGGTGAGGGCGACCTGGCTGAACGCCGAGGGCGCGAAGCGCACCGAGCAGGACCTCCGCCGCGCGCTGCACGACGGCCTCTTCGCGGGGAGCCAGCTCGCCGACGAGCAGGTGACCGCCACGACGCAGGCCGCGGTCGACGCGCTGCGGGCGTTCGCGCCCGCAGCGGCAGAGGGCCTGGAGGTGACCTTCCGACCCGACATGCACGCGTGGGACGGGCGGTTCGCGAACAACGGGTGGCTCCAGGAGCTGCCCCACCCGATGACCAAGCTCACCTGGGGCAGCGGCGCGAACCTCTCGCCGTCGACCGCGGCGCGGCTCGGCCTCAAGGACGGCGACGTCGTGACGCTGTCGGGCGCCGGCGCCTCGGTCCGGATCCCCGTCGTCGTCGCGCCGGGGCAGGCCGACGACTCGGTCGCCATCGGCGTCGGCCAGGGCCGGCGCGCAGAGCTCCGGGTCGGGCGCGGCGTCGGCGTCGACACGACCCCGCTCCGCAAGAGCGACGCCTTCGAGCTCGCCGGCGGCTTCTCGCTGGAGAAGACCGGCGAGGTGGCGGAGCTCGCGCGCACCCAGGAGCACTTCGTCATGGAGGGCCGCCCGCTCGCGCGCGAGGGGACGCTCGCCGAGCTCGAGAAGGACCCGACGTTCGCCCAGAAGCAGGTCCACGTGCCGCCGCTCCTCAGCCTGTTCAAGGAGCCGAACCGCCGGCAGGGACACGCCTGGGGCATGAGCATCGATCTCAACGCCTGCATCGGGTGCAACGCGTGCGTGATCGCCTGCCAGGCCGAGAACAACATCCCTGTCGTGGGCATCGAGGGCGTCCGCGAGACGCGCGAGATGCACTGGCTGCGGGTGGATCGCTACTTCCAGGGCACCGACCCTAACGAGCCCGAGAGCATCCAGCAGCCGCTCCCCTGCCAGCACTGCGAGAACGCGCCGTGCGAGCAGGTGTGCCCGGTCGCCGCCACGGCCCACAGCCCCGAGGGGCTGAACGACATGGCGTACAACCGCTGCGTCGGCACGAAGTACTGCGCCAACAACTGCCCGTACAAGGTGCGTCGCTTCAACTTCTTCGAATACGGCCAGCCGGACTCGGAGTCGCGGAAGATGCAGTTCAACCCCAACGTCACCGTCCGATCGCGGGGCGTCATGGAGAAGTGCACCTTCTGCGTGCAGCGGATCAACAGCGCCAAGATCGAGGCCAAGAAAGAGGGACGGGAGCACGTCAAGGACGGCGAGGTCGTGACCGCGTGCCAGGGCGCTTGCCCGACGCAGGCCATCGCCTTCGGCGACCTCAATGACCAGACGAGCCAGGTGTCCGTGACGTCCGCGAGCCCGCGCGGTTACAGGATGCTGGACGAGATCAATACCAAGCCGCGGGTCACCTACCTCGCCAAGATCCGCAACAAGAACCCGGAGCTCGCCGACGCATGAGCGCCACAGCACCTCTCCAGGTCGACCCCCCCCGGCTCTCCGACCGCGCCGCCCTCTTGGACGAGGCGCCGCTCGTGCAGGGGAAGGACGACTTCCGTTCGCTCACCGACAAGATCTCGGGGATCGTCCTCACCAAGCCGCCCTCGGGGTGGCTCATCCTGTTCTGCCTCGCCATCAGCCTCCTGCTCGTCCTCGGCGGCTCGCTCGTCCACCTCGTCGGGAAGGGCATCGGCATCTGGGGGCTGAACACCACGGTCAACTGGGCGTGGGACATCACCGGCTTCGTGTTCTGGGTCGGCATCGGCCACGCCGGCACGCTCATCAGCGCCATCCTCTTCCTCTTCCGCCAGAAGTGGAGGACGAGCATCAACCGAGCGGCGGAGGCGATGACGATCTTCGCCGTCGCGTGCGCCGCCATCTACCCGGTGGCCCACCTGGGCCGGATCTGGTTCGCCCACTGGCTGTTCCCGATCCCGAACCAGATGAGCATCTGGCCGAACTTCAAGAGCCCCCTGCTCTGGGACGTCTTCGCCGTCTCGACCTACGCGACGGTCTCGGCCCTCTTCTGGTTCGTCGGGCTCATCCCCGATCTCGCCACGATCCGCGACCGGGCCACGAGCCGGACGAAGCAGATCGTCTTCGGGATCCTCTGCCTCGGGTGGCGCGGCTCGCACCGCCACTGGCTCCATTACGAGCGCGCCTACCTGATCTTCGCCGGGCTCTCGACGCCGCTCGTGCTCAGCGTGCACACGATCGTGTCGTTCGACTTCGCCGTCTCGATCGTCCCCGGCTGGCACACCACCATCTTCCCGCCGTACTTCGTCGCGGGCGCCATCTTCAGCGGGTTCGCGATGGTCGTCACGCTGATGGTGTTCGCGCGCAAGGCGTTCGGCCTCGAGGGCCTCATCACCATCCGGCACCTCGAGAACATGAACAAGGTGATCGTCGCGACCGGCACCATGGTCGGCTACGCGTACGCGATGGAGCTCTTCATCGCGTGGTACAGCGGCAACGGCTACGAGCGGTTCGCCTTCGCGAACCGCATCCTCGGCCCGTACTCGTGGGCCTACTGGACCATGGTGAGCTGCAACGTCATCTTCCCGCAGCTCTTCTGGTTCAAGAAGGTGCGCACCAGCATACCCGCGATGTTCGTGATCTCGATCCTGGTCAACATCGGGATGTGGTTCGAGCGCTTCGTCATCATCGTGACGAGCCTCCACCGCGACTTCCTCCCGTCCAGCTGGACCTACTTCCGCCCGACCATCTGGGACATGTCGACGTTCTTCGGTTCGTTCGGCCTCTTCTTCACCCTCTTCCTGCTGTTCGTCCGCTACCTCCCGATGGTCGCGCTCAGCGAGGTGAAGGCGATCACGGCGGCGGCCGATCCTCACGGCTCGCACAGCAACGACGAGGCTCATCATGCAGCGTGACAGCGACCCTCCGAGCCGGAAGCGCTCCGGGGAGCCTGCTTCGACCGAGGAGGCAGGAGGGCTCAAGGACTCCGATCGCGAAGGCCCGCCCGACGACAAGCCGCAGGGCTTCGTGCCCGAGGACGAGGCGGAATACGACAAGCCCCACGAGGAGGGGCCGCACGGGAAAGCGGCGCTCGCGATCGAGCGCAAGCTGGAGCACCGGGCCGAGGAGGAGGCGGCCGCGGCGTCGTCCCCGTTCGCGCTGATGGGCTACTTCACGACCCCGAAGGACATCTATCACGCGTGCGAGACGCTCCGGGACGCCGGGTACAGCCGCTTCGATGCGCACACGCCGTTCCCCGTGCACGGGCTGGAGAGGGCGATGGGGCTCAAGGCGTCGCCGCTGCCGTGGCTCGTGCTCGGCGGCGGGGCGACGGGGCTCAGCGGCGGCATCCTGCTCGCCTGGTACACGCAGCTCTACGACTACCCGCTCATCATCAGCGGCAAGCCGGCCTTCTCGTACCAGGCCTTCATCCCGATCTTCTTCGAGCTCACGGTCCTCGTCGCGGCGCTCACGTGCTTCTTCGGGCTCTTCGCGCTCGGGCGCCTGCCGTCCTTCTTCCACCCCACCATGACGCACCCCTCATTTCCGCGCGCGACCGACGACGCCTTCTTCATCAGCGTCGAGGTGAGCGACCCGAAGTTCGATGCCACGGAGACGCGCAACCTCCTCCAGCGCGCAGGCGCGCAGGGCATCAGGGAGGTCTCCTCGTGAAACGCTGGTGTATTCCCCTCCTCGTCATCCTGGCAGGCTGTCGCGGACAGGCGAGCAGCGACCCGCCGATCCACGTCTTCGGGGACATGGACTGGCAGCCCAAGTTCCAGCCCGAGGAGGGCAACCGCCTGTTCCCCGACGGCCGGTCGATGCGGCCCCTCGTGCAGGGCACGGTGCACCAGGGGGCGCTCGACGAGAGCGACGCCTACCGCACCGGCAAGGACGGCGAGACGTTCCTGGCGATGGCGCCCATCACCGTCGACGAGACGGTGGTCCGGCGCGGCCAGGATCGGTTCAACATCTACTGCGCGCCCTGCCATGACCAGGCCGGCAGCGGGCAGGGCATGGTGGTGAAGCGCGGGTACCCGCCGCCCATCGACCTCGCGTCCGAAAGGGCGCGCGGCCTGCCCGACGGCGAGATCTTCCACGTCATCTCGAACGGCGTCCGGAACATGCCGTCTTATCGGAAGCAGATCCCGGCCCGGGACCGGTGGGCGATCGTCACGTGGGTGCGCGTGCTGCAGCGCAGCCAGCACGGGCGCATCGACGACGTCCCGGACGCCCAGCGGGGCAACATCGCGAAGGAGAGCGGAACTCCATGAAGTCTCACGGAAGTGCTCTGGCCGAGGACACGAAGGTCCTCGATCGGGCGGTCGCGAAGCGGCTCGTCTCGAGGAGCATGGTGCTCGCCATCGCCGGCGTGGCGCTCTCGGCGCTGGCGGCGGTCGTCGACACGAAGCGTTTCGCGTTCTCGTACCTCACCGGCTTCACCTGGGTCGTGACGATCGGGCTCGGCGCCCTGTTCTTCGTGATCATCCAGCACCTGACGCGCGCGCGCTGGTCGGCGGCCGCGCGCCGTCACATGGAGTGGATGAGCGGCGTCCTGCCCGCGTGTGCCGTGCTGTTCCTCCCGGTCGCGGTGCTCGCCCACGACATCTACCATCACTGGATGGGGCCCCAGGCCGCGAACGACCACCTGCTCCAGCAGAAGGCGCCGTACCTGAACCCGACCTTCTTCTACATCCGCGCCGGGGTGTTCCTCGCGGCGTGGGCGGCCCTGTCGCTGTGGTTCATCAAGACCTCCCGCGCGCAGGACGAGAGCGCCGATTTCCGCCCCACGGCGAAGATGCGGGCCGGGAGCGCCCCGGCCGTGATCGTCTTTGCCCTGACGATCTCGTTCGCGTCGTTCGACTGGCTGATGAGCATCGACCCGCACTGGTACTCGACGATCTTCGGCGTCTACGTGTTCGCCGGCGCGGCCACGAGCTCGCTCTCGGCGCTCGCGCTGATCACGATCGCGCTCCACAAGGCGGGGCTCTTGCGCAAGGTGAGCAACGTCGAGCGCCAGCACGACATTGGCAAGCTCCTCTTCGGCTTCACGATCTTCTGGGCGTACATCGCGTTCTCGCAGTTCCTGCTCATCTGGTACGCCAACATCCCGGAGGAGACGATCTTCTATCTTCACCGCTGGGAGGGTTCGTGGAAGGTCGTGAGCCTGGCCCTGCTGTTCGGGCACTTCGTCGTGCCGTTCCTCGTCCTCCTGTCCCGGCACGCCAAGCGGAGCCCGCTGGTCCTCGGGGCGGCGTCGGTGCTCCTCCTCGTGATGCACTACGTCGACCTCTACTGGCTGATCATGCCGAACATGGACCACCACGGCGCGCACCTGAGCTGGATCGACCTCGCCGGCTTGCTCGGCCCGCTGGGCGTGGGAGCCTGGGTGCTCTCGCTTCAAGCGGCCAAGAGCCCGCTGTATCCGCTGAATGACCCTCACCTTGCCGAAGCGGCTCGGATCGACAACCCGTAAGGAGCCGGCCATGAGCGAAGCGACTGACAACACTGCGACCGAGCACGCCGAGACCGAGCACGCCGAGGCGGATCGGCCGAACAACTCGCTCATCTTCGTGATCGTGATCGCCACGCTGGCGTCCCTCGTTGTGACCGTGCTCTTCGTGAACGAGGTCTTCAAGTCGACGATGGAGCGGGAGATCTCGAGCAAGGTGCTCGAGCCGCCGAGCAGCGCGCTCCGCGGCCTGCGGGCCATGGAGCAGGAGCGCCTCACCCGCTATCAGTGGGCGAACGAGAAGGACGGCGTGGTCCGCATCCCGATCGATCAGGCCGTCGCGCTCACCCTGAAGGACTACCAGGAGAAGCGCGTGGGGAGCGCGGCCGTTCCCGCTGCGACCACGCCCGAGCAGGCCGCGCAGCCCGAGGAGAGCAACACGAAGCCAAGCGAGGCCTCGCCCCCGAGCGCCGAGGGCGGCCAGCCGCCCAAGGACGCAGCGAAGCCGGGCGACAAGGACGCGGCCAAGCCCGCCGAGGCGGTCAAGCCCGCCGACGCGGTCAAGCCCGCCGAGGCGGTCAAACCCGCCGAGGCGGCCAAGCCTGCCGAGGCGGCCAAGCCCGCCCAGCCTGGAGGCGCGGCGCCCAAGCCCGCCCAGCCCGCCCAGCCTGGAGGCGCGGCGCCCAAGCCCGCCAGCCCGGCGCCGTCCGCTCCGGTGCAGTGATGTCTCGCCCGCTGTCCGCCTTGCTCGCTGTGCTCGCGCTCGTGGTGGCCACGGTCACCCCGGCGCGGAGCGCGCGAGCGGCGGACACAACCATTCCAACAGAGCTCGTCGGCGTCGACATCGAGGAGCGGCCGGGAGCCATGCTCCCGCGCGAGCTCCGGCTCCGCGATCAGTCGGGGCAAGAGGTCGAGCTCGGCCGGTACGCGACGGGCGACAAGCCCCTCGTCCTGGTGCTCGGTTACTTCGAGTGCCCGATGCTCTGCTCGCTGGTCCTCAACGGCGTGCTCCAGGCCATGAAGGAGAGCGACTGGAGCGCGGGCAAGGAGTACCGCACCCTCGTCGTGAGCTTCGATCCCCGCGATACGCCCGACGCCGCGCGCAAGAAGCGGGCGAACTATATCGAGGCCTACGGCAGGCCGATCCTCGGCGACGGCTTCGAGTTCCTTGTCGGGGACGAGGCGTCGGTGCGCACGCTCGCGAACACCGTGGGCTTCGGCTACCGATGGGACGAGACGACGAAGCAGTACGCGCACGCTGCGGGCGCGTTTGTCTTCACGCCGGACGGACGCCTATCGCGTACCCTGTACGGCATCTCCTTCCCGCAGAAGAACTTCGGCCTCGCGCTGCGCGAAGCGGGCAGCGGGCTGGTCGGGAGCGCCTGGGATCGGGTGCTGCTGTTCTGTTTCCATTACGATCCCAACGCCCGAGGGTACGTCCTGGCGACGAAGCGGCTGATGATGGCGTCCGGCGCCGTCACCGTCGTGCTGATCGGGCTCTGGCTCATGCGCTTCTGGCGGATTGAACGCACCCGCACGAGGGCGCGCGTAAACGAGGCTTCCTAAGACACAAGGTGGCGGAGCCACAACTATGGTGATGAATAACCCGATCGAACTCGGCTCATTCTGGCTGCCCCGCCAGGGCTCGACGCTCGCGGAGCGGATCGACGCCGGCTGGGACGCGGCCTACTGGGTCTCCGTCGTCTTCTTCTTCCTGGTCCTCGGGGCGGTCGTGCTGTTCGCCGTCAAGTACCGGCGGCGCAGCGAGCACGACAAGACGAGCCCCATCGACCACAGCGCGGCCGTCGAGGTCGCGTGGACGGTGATCCCGCTCGGCATCCTGATCGTGCTCTTCTTCGTGGGCATGCGCGGCTACGTGCACGCCTCCGTCGCGCCGGCCGAGTCCTACGAGATCAACGTCACGGGCGAGATGTACCTGTGGACGTTCACCTACCCCGACGGGACGACGACCGTGAACGAGCTCGCCGTGCCGCGGGGTCGCCCGGTGCGGCTGATCCTGAGCTCGAAGGACATCCTCCACAGCTTCTACATCCCGGAGTTCCGCGTGAAGCAGGACATGGTCCCGGGCTCGTACACGTCGGTGTGGTTCGAGGCGACGGAGACGCGTGAGACGGTGATCCTGTGCACCGAGTACTGCGGCTCCGGTCACTCCGACATGATGGCGGCGGTCAAGGTGCTGGAGCCGTCGGAGTTCGAGAAGTGGCTCGAGGGCAACAACAACAGCGACCTCCCGCCCGAGGAGCTCGGCAAGACGCTCTTCGCCAAGCGGAGCTGCGCGACCTGCCACTCGCTCGACGGCACGCGCCTCCAGGGCCCGTCGCTCAAGGGGCTGTTCGGCCGCGAGGAGGAGCTCGTGGACGGCTCCAAGCTCATCGCGGACGAGAACTATTTCCGCGAGAGCGTCTTCAACCCGGCCGGCCAGGTCGTGCGCGGCTACCCGCCGGTGATGCCGTCGTTCAAGGGGCTCCTCAAGGACAGAGAAGTGGATGCGCTCATCGCTTACCTGAAGACGGTGAAGTGAGCGCCGCGGAGAAGCAGCCATGTCGCAGACCGTAACAACCCTTGATGTCAATACGGCGCCCGACGCCGGCCACGAAGCGGATTACATCCGGGCCAAGAGCGGGATCATGTCGTGGCTCACCACGGTCGATCACAAGCGGATCGGCCTGATGTACCTCGCCAGCACCTTCATCGCGTTCCTCATGGGCGGCGTCTTCGCGCTCATCCTGCGGCTCGAGCTCCTGACGCCGAAGGCGACGATCATCAGCGCGAACGCCTATAACCAGATGTTCACGCTCCACGGCGCGGTGATGACGTTCCTGTTCATCATCCCGAGCATCCCCGGCGCGCTCGGCAACTTCCTCCTGCCGATCATGATCGGCGCGAAGGACGTCGCCTTCCCCAAGCTGAACCTCCTCAGCCTGTATCTCTACTGGATCGGCGCCCTCTTCACGCTGTCGTCGCTCGTCACGGGCGGCATCGACACCGGCTGGACGTTCTACGTCCCGTACTCGAGCACGGTGACGACGACCTCGGTCCTGAGCGTCACGTTCGGCGTCTTCATCCTCGGCTTCTCCAGCGTGCTCACGGGGCTGAACTTCATCGTCACGATGCACAAGCTCCGGGCGCCCGGGATGGGCTGGTACAAGATGCCGCTCATGCTCTGGGCGCTCTACGCGACGAGCATCGTCCAGATCCTCGCGACCCCCGTCCTCGGCATCACGCTCCTCCTGCTCATCGCCGAGCGCGCGTTCAACATCGGCATCTTCGACCCGGCGCTCGGCGGCGACCCGGTGCTCTACCAGCACTTCTTCTGGTTCTACAGCCACCCGGCCGTTTACATCATGATCCTGCCGGGCATGGGCATCATCAGCGAGCTCATCGCCGTCCACGCGCGGCGCAGGGTCTTCGGCTACAAGGCGATCGCCTTCTCCAGCGTCGCCATCGCCCTGGTCGGCTTCCTCGTGTGGGGCCACCACATGTTCACCTCGGGCCAGAGCGAGTTCGCGGCGATCATCTTCTCGTTTTTGACCTTCCTCGTCGCCATCCCCAGCGGGGTCAAGGTCTTCAACTGGACCGCCACGCTGTGGCGCGGCTCGATCAGCTTCAAGGCGCCGATGCTGTACGCGCTGTCGTTCCTCATCCTCTTCTCGATCGGCGGCCTCACCGGCATCTTCCTCGGGATGCTCAGCGTGGACCTGCACCTGCACGACACGTACTTCGTGGTCGCGCACTTCCACTACGTGATGGTGGGCGGCACCGTCATCGCCTTCTTCGGCGGGCTCCACCACTGGTGGCCCAAGATCACCGGGAAGATGTACTCCGAGAGGCTCGCCGCCATCGCCTGCGTGCTCGTCTTCATCGGGTTCAACGTCACGTTCTTCTCGCAGTTCGTCATGGGCAGCCGCGGGATGCCGCGGCGCTACTACAACTACCTGGACCAGTTCCAGCCGCTGCACGCCTTCTCGACCGTGGGCTCGTGGATCCTGGGCGCCGGCATCCTCGTGATGCTCGTGTGCTTCATCCGCTCGCTCCGCTCCGGCGCGCCGGCGCCGGCGAACCCCTGGGGCGGGCTCAGCCTCGAGTGGACCACCGCCTCCCCGCCCATCACCGAGAACTTCGTCCGCACCCCGATCGTGACCAAGGGCGCATACGACTTCAACACGGAGAACTCATGAGCGCGCACGCCGAGGCCGCCGATCGGCCGAACAAGGCAGGGCCGGTCCTGTCCCCGAACTTCCACGTCGCCCATCATTTCGACTCGGCGGACACGCAGTTCGACGCCGGCAGGATGGGCATCTGGCTCTTCCTGGTCACCGAGGTCCTCCTCTTCGGCGGGCTGTTCTGCGCGTTCGCCGTCTTCCGGACCTGGTTCTTCGACTCCTTCGTGGAGGCCCACCACCACCTCGACAGGGTGATGGGCGGCATCAACACGATCGTGCTCATCTGTTCCAGCCTGACGATGGCGCTCGCCGTCCGGTCAGCGCAGAAGAGCGACCAGAAGACCACCACCCGGCTGCTCGTGGTGACCCTGCTCTGCGCGGCCGCATTCCTCGTCATCAAGTACTTCGAGTACCAGCACAAGTTCCACGACGGCCTCCTGCCCGGGAAGTACTTCACCGCCGAGGGCTTCACCACGGCCCACGCGGGGATCTTCTTCGCCATCTACTTCATGATGACCGGCATTCACGGCCTGCACGTCATCATCGGGATGGGGCTCATCACGTGGATCCTCATCCGCAACACGCGGGGTGAGTTCTCGAGCCGTTACTACTCGCCGGTCGAAGGGGTGGGGCTGTACTGGCACCTCGTCGACCTCATCTGGATCTATCTCTTCCCCCTCCTCTACCTGGTGGGCTGAGGTCTAGAGGACAGCATGTCGACACACGCAGAAGCAGCCGGCGCGCACGGACACGAGCACGGCCATGGCCACGGGCACGGCGCAGACCACGTGCCCCACGTCCTGCCGCTCAAGATCTACATCGCCACGTGGCTCACGCTGCTCGTGCTCACGGTCGTGACCGTGGGGGCGAGCTACGTCGACCTCGGCGCGGCCAACCTGGCCATCGCGGTCCTCATCGCGACGGTGAAGGCGGGCGTCGTGGCGCTCATCTTCATGCACCTGAAGTGGGACCATAAGTTCCACGCCCTGATCTTCGCCTCGTCGCTCATCTTCCTGGCGATCTTCATCGGCTTCACCATGTTCGACACGAACAACCGCGGGCGAGCCGAGCAGATCGAGGCCGAGCGGCCGGCGGACATCAAGGCGCCGTTCGACGGAAAGCGCGCCGTCGACAACTGGAACGTGAAGCGGCCGCACAAGGTCGCCCCGCCGCCCAAGCAGGTCCACCAGGGGACCGAGTGACCGGCTGCGGGGCCGAGCGCCCCGCAGCACGCGTCAAACGTAAGCAAGATCACAATTGAAAGTCGCGGGAATCACGGGAGTTTTCCGTGCCAACCCGCGGGAGTGCGCACGGACGCACCTCGCGCGTGCTCGCGGCTTTCGTGCGCGGTACAAGGGGGCGGATGCAAGGCAACGTCGAAAGGTGGCTCCGGGCTGAACGCCGGGCACCTCGACCGCGCCCTGGAAAGCCCCCCTGTCCGCGCGCGGATGCAATCCTCCTTTCAACCATGGTCGTTTGACGCAGGTCCCGACCCCACCAAGAGCGGCGCGCCGCCGGCGGCGCGGCGACGGCTCGCGGTGCTGCTGTCCGGGCCGAAGCCCCCGTCGTGGGACACCGCCGATCGGTGGCTGATCCAGCTGCGCTGGGTGGCGATCGCGGGGATGATCGCCACGACGGTCGCGAGCAGGAAGCTCGTGCCCGACCTCAGGCTCGCGCCGCTGATCCTCGGCATCGCGGCCATCACCGTGGCGAACCTCGCCTGGACCTTCCGGGTGCGGCGCGCGCGCCGGCTGGACGCGGCCGAGGCCTCGGCGCGCGAGCCCGCGCCCGCGCAGGAGCTCGCGCGCGCCCAGCTCGTGGGCGACGTTGTCGCGAACGCCTGGATGCTCTGGTTCTCGGGCGGGCTGGAGAACCCGTTCGCCGTCTTCCTCGCCTTCCACATCGCCCTCTCCGGCCTGCTCTGCCCGCGGCGCACGACCGTGCTCCTGGGCCTCTTGACGCTGACGGCGATCGCCGTGCTGACCCACGCGGCGCCGCTGCCGCTCGACTCCGCGCCGCTCGGCGGCGACCGCATCCGGCAGCTCGGCGACCTCGTCTCGCTCACGTCGCTGACGGTGTTCCTCGGCTTCTTCGTCGTCGTCTACGCGCACAGGCTCGAGGAGCTCCGGCAGCAGAGCCAGCGCAACGAGCGGCTGGCGATGCTCGGACGCATGGTCGGCGGCATGTCGCACGAGCTCAGCACGCCGCTCGCGACGATCCTCCTCGCGAGCAAGGACCTCGTCGACGTGGCGCGCGAGACGGGCTCCGAGGACGCGGCGCGCATGGCCGAGACGGTGGCCGGCGAGGCCAGGCGCGCGAGCGACATCATCAGCCTGATGCGCGGCCAGATCCGGCTCGACCAGCGGCTCGAGCCGCTGGAGCTCACCCGCTTCGTGCGCGACCTGGCGAAGGCCGAGCTCGCGCGGCTCGGCTACCGGGGCGAGCTCGCGTTCGATACGCCGCGGCCGGTGCAGGCGAGCGTGCTCAAGCCGGCGCTCCGCCAGGTGCTCGTCAACCTGCTCGCCAACGCCGCCGAGGCGACGGCCGACGGGGCCGAGCAGCGGATCGAGCTGAGCGTCGTCGAGCGCGGCGACGTCTGCGAGATCGCGGTCTCCGACACCGGGCCGGGGCTGAGCCCCGAGATCGCCGGGCGGCTCGGCGAGCCCTTCCAGACGACGAAGATGTCGCAGGGCGGGATGGGACTCGGGCTCTACATCAGCTCGATGATGGCCTCGCGCATGAACGCCGTGCTGCGCATGGAGAGCGTCGAGACCGGCGGGGCGAAGGCGACCTTGCGCCTCCGCCTCGACGGGACCACGGGCCCGATGGACGCGGATCTCTCCCCCGCGCTGAAGCGCGCCGGGGCGGCCTGAGGTGAAGATGACGCGACGGATCGAGACGGCGCTGCTCGTGGACGACGACGACGCGTTCCGCACGACCCTGCAGGGAGCGCTGCGGCGCCGCGGCGTCGTGGCGAGGACCGCGGCGACGATCGATGAGGGGCTCGTGGCGCTCGAGTACGAGCCGGTGGACCTCGTGGTCATCGACTACCGCATGCCGCGCGGCGACGGGCTCAGCGCGCTCGCCAACTACCGCAAGCTGCAGCCCGACGCGGCGATCGTGATGCTGACCGGGTTCGGGGACATCCCGCTCGCGGTGGCGGCGATGCGCGAGGGCGCGGACACGCTGCTCAGCAAGCCCGTCGACGCGGACAAGCTCCTGCGCGAGGCCGCGAACCTGCGCGAGGCCGCGAGCCTGCGCGACCGCCAGCGGCCCCCGCCGTCGTCGGCGGCGCCGACGCCTCCGCCCGGGAGCCTGAAGCTGGACGAACTGGAGCGCGAGGCGATCCGCGCCGCGCTCCGGGAGTCGGGCGGCGTGGTGGCCACCGCGGCGAAGCTGCTCGGGATCGACCGGCGGACGCTGCAGCGGAAGCTGCGGAAGCTCGGGAGCTAGGCCTTGTCGAGCGCGCCGAGGACGTCCTTCACGACGTCCTCCGCCTCCTCGACGCCGACCGACAGGCGGATCAGCGCGGGGGAGATGCCGATCGCGGCGAGCTGCTCGTCGCTCAGCTCGTGGAAGCTCATGATGCACGGCTGCTCGATGAGCGTCTCCACGCCGCCGAAGCTCGGGGCGATCGCGGCGATGCGCGTGCCGTCGACGACGCGCGCGGCCGCCTCGCGCCCGCCGCGCACGATGAAGCTCACGACGCCGCCGAAGCCGCGCATCTGCTCGGCCGCGACCCTGTGATCCGGGTGCGACGGGAGCCCCGGGTAGAACACCCGCTCGACGGCGGGGTGCGCCTCGAGCGCGCGCGCCACCGCGAGCCCCGTCGCGTTCTGCCGCTCGACGCGGAGCGCGAGCGTCTTCATCCCGCGGCCGACAAGCGCCGCGGCGTGGGGGTCCATGACGCCGCCGAGGACGCTCCGCATGTCGCGGACCAGCGAGATCAGCGCGTTCGAGCCGGACACCGCGCCGCCGAGGACGTCGTTGTGGCCGGACAGGTACTTGCTGGCGCTGTGAACGACGAGGTCGATGCCGCGCCCGATCGGGTCGGAGTTGTACGGGGTCGCGAACGTCGCGTCGACGATCGTCTTGACGCGCGCCTTCTTGCAGATCTCGGCGAAGCGGGACAGGTCGATGCAGTGCAGGTACGGGTTCGTCGGCGACTCGCTCAGCGCGAAGCGGGTGCGCGGCCTGAAGGCCGCCTCGAGCTGGTCGAACGCGCCCGGGTCGATCAGCGTGTGCTCGACGCCGAGCCGCGAGAGCACGTGGATCACGAACTGCCGCGTGCGGCGGTACACGTCGCGGAACAGGATGACGTGATCGCCCGCCTTGAGCAGGGCGAACGCGGTGGTCGTCACCGCCGCCATCCCGCTCGCGAAGAGCAGCGCGTCCTCGGCGCGATCGAGCGCCGCGATCCGCTGCTCGACCTCGCGCACGGTGGGGTTGCCGTAGCGGCCGTACTCCTGCCGCTCCGGGTCCACGTCGCCCCCGGCGAAGTAGCGCTCGAGATCCGCTGTGTTCGCAAACGTGTACGTCGCCGTCTGCGCGATCGCGGGCGCGAGGGTGTGGGACGGACGCTCGCGGAGCACACCCGCGTGCACAGCATCGGTCGAGGTCGGCAGATCGGTCTTCATGGGAGGCAGGAAGGGGCCCGGCGCTTCCCTTGCACCGGCTTTGATAATTGTCGCACTTGACGCGTCGGAAATATAGGGAATACCATCGGTCATGTTGCAACCAGTCGAGCGCCTTGCGGCGGCCATCGACGAACACGCCGAGAACGTCGCCAAATTCAAACGTGGTGAGCTGACCCCTGACCAGTTCCGCCCGCTTCGGCTGGCCATGGGGGTCTACGCGCAGCTCGCGCACGTGAAGCACATGCAGCGCATCAAGATCCCGGGCGGGCAGCTGACGGCAGCGCAGCTCGAAGCGCTCGCCGAAGTGACCGAGCGGTGGGGTCGCGGGCTAGCGCACGTCACAACGCGCCAGGACATCCAGCTGCACTACCTGGAGATCGAGGAGACCATCGACCTGCAGCACGCGCTGGCGCGCGCAGGGGTGACCACGGTCGGCGCGTGCGCCGACACCCTCCGCAACGTCACCGCGTCCCACCTCGCGGGGGTCGTCGACGACGAGGTGTTCGACGTGACGCCGTACGCGCACGCGGTCACGGCGCACTTCCTCTTCCACGAGCACAACCGGCGCCTGCCTCGGAAGTTCAAGGTGGGCCTGTCGGGCAGCGCGCGCGATCACGCGCAGCTCATGATCAACGACGTCGGCCTGCTGGCCAAGGTCGGCGATCTCGGCCAGGGCTTCACCGTCTACGTGGCGGGCGGGCTCGGCTCGACGCCCGAGATCGCCCATCTCTGGCGGGAGTTCATCCCGGTCTCGGACGTGCTGCTGGTGTGCGAGGCGGTGGTGAGCGTGTTCCACCGGGACGGCGAGCGGAAGAACCGGAAGAAGGCGCGGCTCAAGTTCCTGATCCGCAAGCTCGGCGAGGCCGAGTTCCTGCGCCGGCTCGACGAGGAGTTCGATCGCATCAAGGCGGCGCGGGGCGAGGCGCTCGCGGCCGAGGTCGCGCGGTATGTGTCCGAGTACCGGGAGAGCGACCCGCCCCCGCTCACGCCGTCGCGGGAGACGCTGGGCGACGGCGCCTACGCGCGCTGGAAGCGGACCAACACGATCGCGCAGACGCAGCCCGGCTACCGGGTGGCGACGGTCAAGCTGCCGCTCGGCGACATCACGGGCGAGCAGCTGAAGAGCCTGGCCGACCTCTCCCGGCGCTACGCCAACGGCGAGGTGCGGGCGACGAACACCCAGAACTTCGTACTGCGCTGGGTGCCGGAGGGGCAGCTGCTCAACCTGCACCGCGAGCTCTCGCAGCTCGGCCTCGCCGAGGCGGACGCCGGGCACATCACCGACGTGGTGACCTGCCCCGGCGGCGACTACTGCACGCTCGCGATCACGAAGAGCATGGAGGTCGGGGCGCGCATCCGGGAGCACCTGGTGCCGAACGGCAGCCGCCAGGAGGCCGACGATTTCGTGAGCGCCCTCGGCGAGTTCGACATCAAGATCTCGGGGTGCCCGAACTCGTGCGGGCAGCACCACGTCGCCGACATCGGGATGACGGGCCTGATGGTGAAGGGCAAGGACGGGGTCGAGCGCCCGCACTACTCGCTCCGGGTGGGCGGCTGCTGCGGCCCGAGCGCGCGCATCGGCGAGCGCCTCGACGGCCGCATCCCCGAGGAGGAGACGCCCAAGGTGATCGCCGCCATCGCGCGCCACTACATGGCCGGCCGCGCCGAGGGCGAGAGCTTCCGCGACTTCGTCACGCGCAAGGGCGTGCAGGAGATCACCCGCGCCGGCTTCGCTGCCGCCTCCGAGGGCTCCGCGATCTGATCCCCGCCCCCCCGCCGTCCCCGGCGCCCGCTCAGGTGCGGCGGCGGGGAACGACGGGGGGATCCCCGGCAAACGGGTTCATCGACAGCGCGGCCAGCACGCCGGCAGCCCCCGCCTTGACCTTCTCCATCGCCGGAGCGACGGCCGCGATCTCCTCGCGCTCGTCCAGGAGCTCGGGGGGGATGTCGAGCATGAACCTGCTCGGCGTCCTCGGCACCATCTTGCCGCGCGACCCGCGCTGCTTCGCCCGCATGAGGTAGAGCCGATCGCGGGCCCGCGTGACCGCGACGTAGAAGAGCCGCCGCTCCTCCTCGATGCTGTGCCCGCCCGCCTCTCCCCCCTCGGCGCTGATCGGGGCGGCGTCCGTGGCGCGCTCGTCGAGGCTGCGCTGGTGGGGCATCAGGCCCTCCTCCAGGCCGATCACGAAGACGTAAGGGAACTCGAGGCCCTTCGCGCCGTGCATCGTGGTGAGCGTCACGCGGTCGGTGGCCTCGTCCTCCTCGGAGTCCTGCCGCAGCGCGAGCAGCCGCAAAAACTCGGCGAAGCTCGCGCGGTCCCCCTTCCCCTTCTCGTCGCGACGCCCGAAGACGTTGAGCAGGCCCTCGAGGTTGCCCCAGCGGCGCGCGGCGGCGTTGTTCGTGGAGGAGCCGGCCGTGATGTCCTCCTTGAAGCCGGCGTCGGCGAGGAGCGCGCGGGCGACCGCCGCGGAGGGCTCGCCGCGCTCGAGCCGCGCGCGCGAGGCCTCGATGATCCGGAGCAGCTGGCGGCACCCCTCGATCGCGGCGGAGCTCAGCTCGTGGATGGCGTGCGGCCGCGACACCGCCGTCCAGAGCGAGGTGTCGTGCGCCGTCGCGTAGGCGCCGAGCTTGGCGACCGCGGCGTCGCCGACGCCGCGCGCCGGGTAGTTCAGGATGCGCCTCAGCGACATCTCGTCGTTCGGGTTCATCGCGACGCGCAGGTAAGCGATGAGGTCCTTGACCTCCTTGCGCTCGAAGAACTGCTGGCCGCCGATCATCCGGATCGGGATCTGCCGCTCCTTGAGGGCCGACTCGATCGCGGCCGCCTGGAGGTTCGAGCGGTAGAGCACGGCGATGTCCTTCGGCCGCGCGGCTTCGCGCTCCAGGAGGCGCTGCGCCTCCGTGGCCACGAAGCTCGCCTCGACGTCGGGGTCGGCGCAGATGATGGACCGCACCGTGTCGCCCTCCTCGCGGGTGGCGATGAGCGACTTCTTGTGCCGCCGGGCGCCGGACTTGGCGAGCACCGCGTTGGCGACGTCGAGGATGGGCTTGCGCGAGCGGTAGTTGTGCTCGAGCTTGACGACCTTCGCGCCCGAGAAGTGCTCCTCGAAATCGAGGATGTTGCGCACGTCGGCGCCGCGCCAGGCGTAGATCGACTGGTCGTCGTCGCCGACGACGCACACGTTGCGGTGCTCTCCGCAGAGCAGGCGCAGCAGCTCGAGCTGGGCGCGGTTCGTGTCCTGGTACTCGTCGACGATCACGAAGCGGTAGCGCATCCGCCAGCGCTCGAGGACGTCGGCGCGCGCCTGCCAGAGGCGGACCACCTCGCAGATGAGGTCGTCGAAGTCGAAGGCCTGGAACGAGCGCAGCGCCGCGATGTAGCGCGGGTACACGAGCATCGAGATCTCGTCGTAATCGTCGATGCCCTTGCCCTGCCGCTGCGCCTCGGCCCACGTCTCGGCGTCGAGGAACGCGTTCTTGGCGTTCGAGATGCGAGAGAGGATCGCGCCGACGTCGTAGCTCTTGCCGGCGCGGAGCTCGCGGAGGATCTCGCGGATGACCCCCAGCGCGTCGGACTGGTCGAAGATGGCGAAGGAGCCGCCTCGCAGGCCGAGGGCGCGGGTCTCGGCGCCGAGCACGTCGAGGCCGAAGCGGTGGAAGGTGCAGACCTTGAGCTCGCGCGCGACCTTCGAGCCGACGAGCTTGCCGACGCGCTCGTGCATCTCGGCGGCGGCCTTGTTGGTGAAGGTCATCGCCAGGATGGAGCGCGCCGAGACGCCGCGATCGAGCAGGCGGGCGATCCGCGTGGTCACGACCCGCGTCTTGCCGGATCCGGCGCCGGCGAGCACCAGCATTGGCCCGAGCTCGTGCTCGACGGCCGCACGTTGAGACGGGTTCAATGAGCTCGACACCGTGCCGTGGACTAGCCCGGAGGGCGCCGGAGCGGGAGCTTGATTTTACCGGAGCGCGGCGCTGGCGCGGAATGCGGCAGGAAAGGCTCAATGTCCCGGTGGCGTGGCGAACTGCCCCGGGAACGGGTTCGCCTCCCGGCGGCGCCGGACGTCATCGAGCGTCCAGGGCGCCGTGCCGCGCTCGTGGAAGAGGGCCACGCCGATCACACCGACGTTCCTCGTGTCGCCGTGCTTCTGGTTGGCGTAGGAGCCGCGGACCGAGCCGAAGCGGAACGCCGCGACCGTGTCCTGGCTCTGACGGAAACCGTCGATCTCGAGCTCGCCGTGGGGATCGACCAGGTAACCGCGCTTGCCGAACGCCGCGGGCTGGCCGTCCATGACGTCGAGGCCGTCGACCGAGACGACGCACTCGACCCGGTTCGGCGTGAGGTTGCGCAGCACGATGCTGTAGCGCTGGCCGGCCTCGCCGACGACGTGGCTCGTCTCGCCGGCGACGAAGCCGCTCAGGAAGCCGCCGCCCTCGCCGCGCAGCCCGATCGCGACGGCGCCGCCGGCGAGCGTGAAGGCCTGCGGCGACGTGCGGCGGAAGCCGGACGCGCTCGCCATGGCGCGGGCCCCCTCGGCGTCGTTGTAGAACAGGCTCGCGGCCACGAACGGCCGCGCGACGTCGGCGCGGACGAACGGCGCGGTCGAGATGCGGGACACGCGCGTCTCGCCCCACTCGGTGCCGAGGCCCGGGCGGTCGATCGGCTCCGGGGCGACCTGGCGGCTCGGCGCCTTGCGCGCCGCCCCCTCGGCGCGGCCTTCGCTGTGCGTGGACGAGGGTCGCTCGAGCTCGGCGGAACGCGCCATGGGCGAGGCCTCGGGCGGCGTCGGGGCCGGCGCGCCCGGATCGGAGGCGGCGCCGTCCGAGAGCCCGGGTGCGCCGGAGGCGGCGAACCCGGGAGCGCTGGCGGTCGCGCCTGCGCCCTTCGGCGCGGAGTCCGCCGGCCGCGTCGCGGTGCTGCCGCCGCACGAGGCGGCGCCCGCGAGGAGCGATATCGCCAAACAAGCCAGCCCGATTCGTCGCGTCCGGTTCATGGTCCCTCCACTCCGCATTGCGGCGTCGACAGGAGAACGGGCTCGACGAGGCTACCTTACAGCCGAGCGCGCCTGCGCCGCGGCGTGCGCGGACCGCGGCGCAGGCGCGGGGAGATCGCCCGCCGCGATCCAGCGCTGCGCGAGCGTGAGCCCGAGCGCGGCGGACGCGAGGGCGAGCGCGCAGACGCCGAGGGCGGCGGCGCGCGACGCGGCGCGCGCGACGTGCTGCGCCGGGCATGCGCGCTGCTTCGAGCGCGCCCGCGGGCGGCGGGGGAGGAGCGCGGCTCCGGCGCCGCCGCGGCCCGGCGAGGCGAGCGGCGGCCGGCGCTGCGCGGCGGCGGGCGCGACGGCGCGGGCGCCCGCGAAGGCGTCGAAGGCGGTCGGGGTGAGCTCCGTCGCGCTGGCCGCCGGCGCCGCGCACGACGGCGCTCCGTCGTGCAGGCGGCGCACAGCGGCCTCCATGTCAGCGGCCGTCTGGAAGCGATGCTCGGGCGCCTTCGCGATGGCGCGAAGGATCAGCGGATCGAGGGCGGCCGGGATGGGCTGCGGCGCGAAGCGCGACGGCGGGGGCGGCTCTCGCTCGCAGTGGGCGAAGCGGAGCTCATCGCGCCGGCCGCGCAGCTCGTCGAACGGGCCTCGGCCGGCGACGAGCTCGTAGAGGACGAGGCCCATCGCGTAGATATCCGCGCGCGGATCGATCGGCCCGGCGGCGTATTGCTC
Organism: Sorangium sp. So ce887; assembly: GCF_051521455.1. NCBI lineage: Bacteria > Pseudomonadati > Myxococcota > Polyangiales > Polyangiaceae > Sorangium > Sorangium sp. So ce887. The sequence continues at coordinate 10,583,864 of NZ_CP150354.1, forward strand.
GGGCGCCATCGTCCTCGGCGTGCCGATGACCGCGTCCGGGGCGGTCAGCGAGGCGCCGGCGTGGAGGAGCTTGGCGACGCCGAAGTCGAGGACCTTGAGCGTGCCGTCGTCGCACAGAAACAGGTTCTCCAGCTTGAGGTCGCGGTGGACGATGCCGGCCGCGTGGGCGAGCGACAGCGCGGAGAGGGCCTGCAGGACCAGGCGGAGCGCGGTCGGGACGGCGATCACGCCGAGGCGCGCGAGCTCGGTCCTTAGGTCGCGTCCCTCGAGCAGCTCCATGGCGAAGTAGGGGCGGCCGCCTTCGGTGGTGCCGAGATCGAACACCTCGGGCAGGCTCCGGTGGCGCAGGCGGGCGATCGAGCGCGCCTCGGCGCGCATGCGCGCCGAAAGATCGCTGCGGCCGGCGTGGATGCGGTGCAGCAGCTTCACCGCGAACCGGCGGCCGAGCTCGCGGTGCTCGACCTCGTACACCTCGCCCATGCCGCCCTGACCGAGCAGGCGCACCACGACGTACGGCGTACCGGGGAGCGATTCGCCCTCGATGAGCGCGCGGAGCGGCCACGCCTCCTCGGAGGGCTCGACCTCGCCCAGCGCGCAGAGCAGCCGCGCGCGTTCGGAAGGCTCCACCTCGCCGAGCGCGTGGAGCGGCCGCGCGCGAGGAGCCTGCGGCGCGCGCAACGCGCCGCCCGCGTACAGGAGCGTGCGGCCCTCAGCGGACGCGCCGTTCATCGCGCCCCTCCGTCCGCGAGCTGCGCCCGCGCGCTGCCCGCGCCACCGGGCGGCGCGGGCCGCCCCGGGTCGTCGTGAGCGGGCGTCTCCCTGCCTCCGTCTTCTCCCTGCGCCTCCGCGAGCGCGGCGGCCATCGCGTCCGCCGTTTGCCAGCGGAGCCCCGGGTCCTTCTCGAGGGCGCGCGCGACCGCGTGGTCGAGCGCCGGAGGTACCCAGAGGAGCGAGCGGAGCCGCGGCGCCGGCGTGCTGAGGTGCGCCCGCATCACCGCCATCGAGTCGACCACCGGAAACGGCCCTCGCCCGGTGATCGCCTCGAACAGCAGGAGCCCCACCGCGTAGACGTCGGTGCGCGCGTCGACCTCCTCGCCCCGGATCTGCTCGGGCGACAGGTAGCGCGGCGTGCCGAGGACGTTCGAGCCCGTCGGCGGCTCGAGCGCCTCGCAGCTCACCTTGGCGATGCCGAAATCGATCAGCACCGCGTGCTCGGCCTCGGGCGCGCCGGACGCGCTCTCCAGGTCGGCCGCGCCCTGCTCGGCGCCGCTCGCCTGCACGAGAAAGACGTTCGCCGGCTTGATGTCGCGGTGGACGATGCCGGCGCGGTGGGTCGCGGCGAGCCCGCCGAGCACCTGGATGGCGATGCGCACGGCGGTGGGCGCCGCGAGCGGTCCGTGCGCGTCGAGCCGCTCGCGCAGCGTCTCACCGAAGAGGCGCGGCATGACGAGGAAGGGACGGCCGTCGCTCGTCACGCCGACCTCCTCGACCTTCACGATGTGCGGGTGGCTCAGCGCCGAGAGCGCGCGCCCCTCCTGGACGAGGCGCGCGCCGACCTCGCTCGACCCCTCGTGCATGGCGCGGAGCAGCTTGAGCGCGCGCAGCTGGCCGCGGCGGCCCGTCACCTCGAAGACCTCGGAGCACGAGCCTGCCCCGATCCTCCGGAGCAGGCGGTAGGAAGTCCCCGGGAGCGGCTGTCCGTCTTTCTTCTGCACCATGTCCGTCGACCTCCCTCGCGGGGGCGCGCGGCGGAGCGCCGGCGCCTTCGTTCGGGAAGGGAATCGTCGCTCTCGCGGCGGGAGTTGCGCGCAGAAACCGCTCAGCTCATCAAAAAACGCGCAATCAACGGATGTGCAGTGGGGCGCGGCGGGCCGTTCAGGGCTGTACAGGGGCGCGGCGCGCGCTCAGTGATAGAGAAACCACCGGACGCCCGGCTTGATCTCCATATGGTAATGGTCGGCGTGCGGCGCGTTGTAATTGGGCGTCAGCACGTACGTGAAAATCCCGAGATCCGCCGCCTCGCACACGATCGACCGGAGCTCGCGCGCCTCGGGGAGCTCGGGCTGGGGCGCCCCCTCGCCGCAGGTCTTGTCCCCGATGCGGCCCTGGAAGTGGCGAGCGACGCTGATCCAGGTGCCGTCGCGCTTCTTGAGCGCGCCGACGTCGATGGCCAGGCCCGCGGGGTGACGCGTGCCGGGCGGAGCCCACGCGCCGCGGGGCTTCTGGCCAGCGTCGCTGCGCAGCGCGACGTCGCCGCGGGGCTTCTGGCCAGCGTCGCTGCGCAGCGCGACGTCGCCGCGGCGCTTGGCCGGAGACGCCGTGGCCCGGGTCGACGCCACGGGCTTGCGGCGGGCGGCGCGGCGCGCGCCGGTCTTGCCGGCGGCCTTGACCGGCGCACTGCGCGCGGCGGTCGTCCGCGCCGCTTTGCCCGGAGCGCTGGACGCCGCGCTTCGAGTGGCCGCCGTCGCGCCCTTCTCCTTCGCGCCGTCCTCCGTCGCGCCCTTCTCCTTCGCGCCGCCCTCCGCCGCGCCCTTCTCCTTCGCGCCGCCCTCCGTCGCGCCCTTTTCCTTCGCGCCGCCCTCCGCCGCGCCCTTCTCCTTCGCGCCGCCCTCCGCCGCGCCCTTCTCCTTCAGGCGTCGCGGGCGCTCCTCGGGCGCCTTCGAGGTCCCGTCGAGCGCGCCCTTCTCGCCCAGCTCGACCGGCGGTGCAGACCTCGTCGATTCCTTGCGAACGTCGCTGTCCGCGGCCTTTGCCTGCGCGGTCCCGTGCCCGTGCGCTCCCTCGTCGTCGCCCCCCCCGCGGCCCGGCATCGGCACGTTGGGTCGATACATCGTGTAATGGACGACCTCGTCGATATCGTGCCGCGAGAGCACGGCCGCGAAATCGTCGAGGGCGAGCGCAAGGCGCGCGTCCAGGATCTCGAACATGCTCGTCACGCGCTGCTCGGGCGGGAGCACAGAATGGAAGTACACGCCGTTCAGCCGGCCCGTGAGCCGGATCGGCGCGCGCACGCCGGGCGCGTGGTCGACCCTGAGGTACAGGATCTTCCGGCGATCCAGCTCGGCCAGCGCCTCGTCGTCCGTCATGTTGGCGTAGCGGTACGCCGGGGAGGCCTCGGCGACGCTCGCCGCCGGTGTCATGAGGAACGGCGATGCGGCCAGCGCGGGCGCCGGACCGAGCGCCACAGAGGACGCAAGCAGCGCGCAGGCCAACGGCTTCAGCAGACAGCGAAGTCGGGAAAACGCCACAGCGGCCGCACTCTAACGTGACCGGGCGGGAAGGCCAGAAAACGGGCGATGGCTGGACCTGTGAGCAGCGCCGGCGCGCGAGCCCGCCGCGCTGGCCGTCGCGCAGCGCCGGGCTCGCGGTTACGCTGGGCGCGCGCGGCCGCGACGCCCGCGGCGCCGCCATCCCCGCGCGTATCCCTCCGCGACGAACACGCCTTGCAACCGCCGACGCCCATCGAACCGAGCCACGACGTGCACCCCCGAGCCGGCGCCGAGGCGCCCGGCGCGCCGGCCGACGTGGACGCCGCGGGCGCGCTCCACGGCGAGCGCCCACGGCCGCCCGAGCCGACCGCCGCGCGCACGCTCCTCGCCGCGGCCATCACGACCGCCGCCGTGACGGCGGTGTCCTACGCGGCGCCGAAGAGCTACGCCGGCACGCTCGTGGGCCTCACGTTCCTCGCGGCGACGTTCTGGCTCGTGCTGCGGTACGACGAGGTGACGATCCGCGCCCACGGCCTGTCGCTCGGGGGGATCCTCGAGCCCGTGCCGCTGTCGGCAGAGCGGCTCGCCCGCGCCGCGCTCCACGCCGTCGCCTGGGCCGCCCTGGCCGCCGCGCTCGTCTTCCCGCCGTTCTGGCTCGGCTACCGGATGTACTGGGGCGTGACCTCGCCGTTCGTGCTGCGCCCGCCGTCCGCCGACGAGATCGCCGCGCAGCTGCTCGTGGTCGCGCTGCCCGAGGAGGCGTTCTTCCGCGGCTACCTCCAGAGCGCCCTCGACCGCGTCTTCCCGGCGCGCGTCCGCGTCCTCGGCGCGACGCTCGGCCCGGCGTGGCTCATCTCGTCGGCGATCTTCGCGCTCGGCCACGTGCTCACGATCCTGCACCCCGCGCGGCTCGCCGTGTTCTTCCCCGCGCTCCTCTTCGGGTGGCTGCGGGCGCGCACCGGCGGCATCGGGGCGCCGCTGCTGTTCCACGCGGCGTGCAATCTCTTCTCCCTGACCCTCGCCAACGGCTACGTTCAATCGCCGTGAGCACCTCGTTCGACGAGACGGCGCCCGGCCCCGCGCGCAGCGCCGTCCCGCCGGCGCAGCAGGACGGCGCCGCGCCGCGGGACGGCCGCGCGGTGCGCCGGCGCGCGGCGCTGTTCGACATGGACCGCACGCTGCTGCGCAAGGAGACGGCGAGCCTCTACGTGAAGTACCAGCGCCAGATCGGCGAGGCGACGGCGCGCGATCTCCTGAGGACCCTCTACTGGGTCGGGCTATACACGCTCGGCATCCTCGACGCCGAGAAGGTCGTCGAGCGGGCGCTGATCGCGCTCCGTGGCGTGCCCGAGACCGTCCTCGCGGCCCGCTGCGACGACTGGTTCCGGCTCCACGTCGAGCCGCACATCGCCGACGCGGGGCGCGAGGCCGTGCGGCGGCACCAGGCGGCAGGAGACCTCTGCGCCATCGTGACCGGCGCGTCCCTCTATGCCTCGCGCCCGCTGGCCAGGCGGCTCAGGATCGAGCACCTCGTCGCGAGCGAGCTCGAGATCGACGAGCGCGGGCACTTCACCGGCCGCGCCGCGCCCCCGCTCTGCCTCGGAGAGGGCAAGGTCGCGCGCGCGGGGGCGCTGGCCGAAGCGCAGGGCTTCCGGCTGGAGGACGCGACGTTCTACACGGACAGCATCAGCGATCTGCCGCTCCTCGAGCTCGTGGCAGAGCCGGTCGCCGTGAACCCCGACCCGCGGCTGCGCCGCGTCGCCGAGCGGCGGGGCTACCGGATCGAGCGCTGGTGAGGGCGCCGCGCGCGCCGTCGCCTCACGCGGGCGGCGGTCGAGAGCCCGGCGGCGGCCGCGAGCCCGGCGGCGGCCGCGACGTCGGCGAGCCCATCGAGGGCGGCGGCTGCGAGGTGTGCGGCCCCAGCGGGAGGCTCGGGCGGGAGAGGCTCGCGCGGGTGTTGACCGCCCAGAGGACGAACGCGGCGACGACCGGACCGATGAAGATGCCTGCTGCGCCGAACAGCTCGAGCCCACCGAAGATGGAGAGCAGGGCGATGAGCGGGTGCATCCCGCCGTGCGAGCTCTGGACCCACGGCCGGATCACGTTGTCCGAGAGCCCGACGAGGACGGCCGCGGCGCACATGCCGATGCCCCCGCCGATGCGCCCGATGACGAACAGGTAGATGGCCGCGCCCAGCGTCACCGGCGTGGTGCCGATCATGGGGACGAGCGAGAGCAGCGTGGCGAGGAGGCCGAGCAGGAAAGCGCCCGGGACCTTGCAGGCGAAGAGCGCGATCGTCGTCAGCGTCCCCTGGACGGCCGCCGTCGCGAGCAGGCCGAGGACGGCGCCGTTCACCGTGTCCTGGATCGAGGCAAAGAGGACGTCGGTCTCCTCGTTCCTGAACGGCGACTGCTTGAGCAGCCAGCGCAGCAGCAGGCCGCCGTCGCGGAGCAGGTAGTACAGCGCCACGATGAACAGGAAGGCGTCGACGATCGTCTGCGGCACCGCGGCGACCATGCCCCCCGCGAAGCCCGCCATCGAGCTGCCCACCCGCTGGAACAGGTTGCTCACGTACGCGCGGACGTCGTCCCCGGACAGGCCGGCCCTGTTGAGGAGCCCCGTCAGCCGCCCGTCGTTCAGGAGGCCCTGGACGCCCTCGATGGTGCTCGACCAGTCCCGGGAGAAGAAGCGGCTGATCGAGGCAGAGGCCTCGATGATGATCACCGCGAGCGGGATGCACACGAGGATCACCACGCTGACCGTGGAGATCGCGGGCGCGAGCTGGCGGAAGCGGCCGAGTCGAGGCGCGAGGCGGCGCTGGAGCGGGGAGACGAGGAGCGCGACCAGGCCGCCGAGCAGGACGGGGACGAGCAGCCCCTTCACCATCCAGAAGAACAGCGCGATGAGCCCCGCCCGGAGGGCGAACGACAGCCATCGATCGGACTGGGTATCTTGGTTCATCGCCGGTTGCGCTCGCCTGTTACGCCGCGCTCAGCGGCGCGCTGGGCGCCAAGGTAGGGTGGGCCCCCGGCAACCACCAGCGATTTCCGCGTTGCACGAGCGCAGCGCGGCGGTTCCGGGATACAGTCAAGCTCGGCCGACGACCGCGGAGGCTCTCGGCAGCCTTCACCGCCGCGTCAGCTGGAGGGAGCGAGCATGAGCACGAGCGGTGGCGGGGTTCCGCCCGGGGGCGGAAGCTGGGGAAACGGAGGCGGAGGCTGGGGAAACGGCGGAGGCTGGGGCTCGAGCCCTCCGGGCGGCCAGGGCGTGGCGCCGGGCGGCGGCGCATCCTCGGCGGGCGGAACCCCGCCGCCGGGCGGGGGATACCCACCGCCGGGCGGGGGATACCCGCCTCCTGGCGGAGGATACCCGCCGCCAGGCGCAGGATGGGGCGCACCGCCGGGAGGGCAGGGCGGGCCGCCTGGGGGCGGCTGGGGCCCGCCGCCTGCTCACGGCAGCGGACCGCCCCACCCCGGCGCGATGCAGCTCTACTCCGACAAGGACCAGGCGACAGCCTTCCTGCTCGCGGCCTTTCTCGGGATCTTCGGCGCCGACCGCCTCTACCTCGGCCAGACCGGCCTCGGCCTCCTGAAGCTGTTCACGTGCGGCGGTTTCGGATTCTGGACCCTCATCGATCTGGTCCTCATCGGCACCGGATCCATGCGAGACGCCCAGGGCCTCGTGCTCAAGCGCGACGCGCCCGTCGGTTATCCGACCAAGAGCCAGTCCACGCTCTTCTTGCTCTCGTATTTCCTGGGGACCGTGGGCGCGGATCGCTTCTATCTGGGACAGACCGGGCTCGGCATCGCCAAGCTCTTGACGTGCGGCGGATTCGGCATCTGGTCGCTGATCGACATGCTCATGATCGGCATGGGCCGCTTCCGCGACGCCGAAGGCAACTCGCTGCGGTTCGAGCGCTGATCGCGAGGCAGCGCGTCGCCAAAGCTCGTTCCTGGTTCCCTGATGGGAAGAATCAGGACCACAGAGAGGCACAGAGGACACAGCGTGTCTTTATTCTCTCCTCTGTGCCTCTGTGGCTTCTTCTCTCACGAAACCAGGGACGTGCTTAATCGATGCGATACTCGAGAGCCGAGACGGGCGAGCTCTCTCCCTCGCGCGCCGTCACTCCAGCGCAAGCATCCGCACCGAGCGGGGCACGAGACGAACCTCGAGCGCCCCTCGCCGCGCCTCGAAGTGCGCGTCGTCCAGGACGTCGCGCGCGCGCGACGCGCTCACGGTGACGCGCGCCACCACGTCGGCGTCCCCGGGGTTCAGCAGGAAAAGCACCCGCGGCGTGCCGGACGCGTCCTCGTGCAGCGTGGCGAACACGCTGTCGGGATCGCACGCGAAGGTCGGCAGGCCGAGCGCGTCGATGGCACGCGCCACCGCGGAGTCCGCCGCAGCCGGGTCGTCCTGGAGGAGCGCCGGCAGGTTCTGCCCGGGGGCGAGGAGCCGCCGCAGGTCGTACGGCTGCGGGAGCGGGCGGAAGGCGCCGTCGAACGCGGGCTCGCGCGGGCCGAGCGTGATCAGCGTCCCCTGCCCTGCCGTCGCCTCGAGCCACGCGAACAGCTCCGGGCTCAGGCCGCCCGAGGTCGCGCAGATGACCCAGCGCGCCCCCACGAGCGAGATGTCGCGATCCTCGCCCCCCACGTGCGCGTAGGGGACGCCGCGCGCGTCGAGCGCCTCCTCGAACGCGCGCACGAACGTGTCGGGCTCCACCGCGAGCGGGTAGCCGAGCCCGAGATCGTCCTCGAGGCAGCGGTCGCGCGCGCCGAAGTTCATGATCGAGAAGAAGGCCCCGGTGAGCGGGCCGAAGGCGTGCATCACGCGGGTGAGCCGGCGCTCGGTGCGCGGCGTGACGATGCGCACCGGCGCCGGGCGGCGGAGCGCGTGAAACCTCGTGGCCTCGAGCGCCATGGCGAGCTTCCGCCAGAAGGCGGCGAACGGGCGCGGGCGGCCGTGCGGATCGATCGGCGCGCCGATCCAGCGATCGCGCTCGACCGCCATGTAGATGTTGTATCCGCGCAGCCCGTAGGCGAGCGCGGCCATCATCACGAAGATGCTGTCGCGCTCGTCGAGCGGCGGGAAGAACGGCGGGAAGCCGGCGCCCATCTCGCACGCGAAGGGCGGCAGGGAGAGCGCCTCGCAGCGCACGGCGAGCTCGCTCGTCCGGCGGGCGATGATCTGGCGGCTGCTCGGGCTCGCGACGCTGTAATAGTCGAGGCCGACGAGGTCGACGACGCGCGAGATGCGGGCCGGGTTGAGCGGCGTCGCGTCCTGGCCCATCGGGAAATTGTGCATCGTGGGCAGGCCGTCGAGGCCGGCCGCGGCGAGCGCCTTCGCGAAGCGGCCCATGGCGACCTCGAGGAGGTGCTCGTGGAACTCGCTCCAGTCGAGGTGGCGCGCGAGATCGGCCGGCGCCTCGGCGTCGAACGCGACCGGCGGCGTGATCTTGGCGAACCGCAGGCCGCCCTCCTCGACGGGCGCGCGCTCGCGGGCCACCGCGCGCAGGAGCGCCGCGCCGGCGTCCTCGGCCGCGGCGCCCTCCAGCGGGGGATCCGCCCGCCGCGCGTACGCGCGCTGGAGCGCCTCGATCGTCCGGTACTTGTCGCGCAGGAAGTCGCGGTACAGGGAGATCGCGTCCGGGTGGTAGTCCTGGTCGTACGCCCCGTCGCGGAAGTAGAGCGCGCCCTCGTTGTCGATCTGGAGGAGCACGATCGGCCCGTCCGGATAGAGGTACGGCTTGAGCACCGGGGCGAGCGCGTGGAAGTAGCGGGCGACCTCGTCGTGGAATGCGTTGCTCGCGTAGCTCGGGACCGGGAACCCGTAGGGGAGCATCGGGAGCACGACCGGGTTGTTCCGCGCGGAGCGGGCCTGGCAGCTCGGGTCCCAGATGACGCGCTCGGGGATGCCGAAGCAGGTGAGCTCCGCGTTGATGTGCGGGCCCGGGCGGGCGATGACGTAAAAGCCGAGCTCGTGCGCGAGGCGGAGGAAGGCGCCGACGTCGCGGCGCAGATCGACTTGGCCGAAATCGAACTGGCCCGGACCGGTCTCGTGAACGGCCCAGGGCACATAGATGTCGATCAGATGAACGCCGAGCGCCCGCGTGGCCTCGAGGCAGGCGCGCCAGTCCGACGGATCGAGGCGCCAGTAATGCAGGCTGCCGGCGTACAGCGGGACCAGCTTGCCGCCGATGTCCAGGCCGCCCGGGACAAGGCGCACCCCTCGCGTGAAACGGTCCTCTGGAGAGCTCGAGTCCTGCGTCGTCGCCACGCGCGCGCACACTAGCAAGGATCGCAGGGAGATCGATACCGCCGCGTGCGGCCGGGCGAGCGCGCGCCCGTCGAGGAGGGCGGCCGCCGCTCGGCGCGCAGGTCAGCGCAGCATCGAAAGCGAGCTTGCCACGAAGTCGTAAACGGGCCCCCAGTAGACGCCGAGCAGCAGGGTCGGAACCGCGAGCGCGCATGTCGTCGCGCCGAGCAGCGGCCGCACGGCGACGGGCTCGGTGCGCTGGCCCTTCTCGAGGTACATCGCGCGGAGGACGCGCGCGTAATAGAAGAGCGAGATCACGCTGTTCACCACGCCGACGATCGCAAGGACCCAGCGCCACGCGCCCCCGGCGGTGAGCAGCGCCGAGAAGAGGTAGAACTTGCCGACGAAGCCGGCCGTCGGGGGCAGGCCGGTGAGCGAGACAAGGAACACGGCCATCGCCGCGGCGACGAGCGGCGCGCGGCGCCCGAGCCCCCGGAAGGCGGAGAGCGTCTCGTCTCCGCCGCTCTGCTCGGCCACGGCCATCACCACCATGAACGCGCCGAGGTTCATGAAGCAGTAGGTGACGATGTAGAACGCGATCGCGGCGACGCCGGCGTCGCTGAACACGGAGAAGCCGAGCAGCATGTAGCCGGCGTGCGCGATGCTCGAGTAGGCGAGCATGCGCTTCACGTTCTCCTGCCCGAGCGCCGAGAGGTTGCCGACGGTCATGGTCGCCATCGCGAGGCACCCGGCGAGCACCGGCCACGGCGTCGCGACGGCCGGCGACGCGCTCCCGGCGCCGAGCGCGTCCGAGAAGAAGCGGACCAGCACCGCGAAGCCGGCCGCCTTGGGTCCGACCGAGAGGAACGCGGTCACCGGCGTCGGCGCGCCCTCGTACACGTCCGGCGTCCACATGTGGAACGGCGCGGCGCTGATCTTGTAACCGAAGCCCGCGAGCATGAAGGCCGTGCCGACGAAGACGACCTCGGGCACCTTGCCCTGCTGCGCCGTGAGCGCGGCGATCCGGGCCGCGCACTCGCCGAGGTGCATCGACGCGGTGATGCCGAAGATCCAGCTCATCCCGTAGAGCATGATCCCCGACGCGACGCCGCCGAAGATGACGTACTTGAGCGCCCCCTCGCTCGATCTCGCGTCGTTGATCTTGAAGCCGGCCAGCACGAAGCTGATCACGCTGACGAGCTCGAGCGACAGGTAGATGAGCAGCAGGTGGCGGCTCGCCGCCATGAGGTTCATGCCCAGCGAGAGCACGAGGATCAGCGTGAAGAACTCCCCCTGGTCGCGGCGGAGCTCGGGCTCGACGCCCGGCCCCCGCGGGGGCACCGAGAAGAGGACGATCGCCCCGGTGACGAACGCGAAGATCACGCGGAACAGGTTGGAGAAGCGATCGAACGCGAGCAGCCCGTGAAAGAGCTCGTGGGGGCCGGCGTCCTTCGCCAGGAAGTAGGCGCCCATGCCGCCCGACCAGGCGAGCGCCGCCAGGCTGATGACGACGAGGCCGGCGATCTTGAGGCGCGCCGGCGACGCGAGGTCCCACACGACGAGCAGCAGGACGGCGGCGATCAGGCCGAGCTCCGGCGCGAAGTACGCGAGGCTCGCCACGTTGTCGAAGGTGCGGGTTTCCACGGCTTATCTGGCGCTGGCGAGGACGCCCCGGCCCGCCGCCGCGCCCGCCTCCGGGGCGGCCGCGCGGGCGGGCGCGCCGCTGTCCACGCCGGGCGCGCCGGCGATCTGGGACGGCCCCGGCCTGTCGACGAGGCGGTGCACCTCGAGGGCCCCGCGATCGATGAGGCGGAGGAGCGGGCGCGGCCAGAAGCCGAGGAGGAGGACCAGCACCGCGAGCGGCGCGATCGACGCGATCTCTCGCCCGTTGATCTCCGGGAACTTCCCGCCGAACGGCTCGAGGTACTTGCTCTGCCGCCACGAGGCACGGAACGTGCCGAGGAACATCCGCTGGAGCGCCCAGAGGTGGTAGGCCGCGGTGAGGATGACGCCGACGGCGGCGAGGATCGTGAGGGCGCGGTAGCGCGGGAAGGCGCCGATGAAGGTCAACGCCTCGCCCCAGAAGCCGGACAGGCCGGGCAGGCCGAGCGACGCCATGAGCGCGAAGCCCATGAACGCCGTGTAGAGCGGCATCTCCGAGGCGAGGCCGCCGAACTTGTCGATGTCGCGCGTGTGGACGCGGTCGTAGACGACGCCGACCAGGGTGAAGAGCATCCCGGTGATCAGGCCGTGGTTGAACATCTGGACGAGGCAGGCCTGGATGCCCTGCGGCGTCATCGCGCCGAGCGCGAGCAGCGCGAAGCCCATGTGGCTGACGGAGGAGTAGGCCACGAGCTTCTTCAGGTCGCTCTGCGCCATGGCGCAGAAGGCGCCGTAGAGGATGTTGATCACCCCGAACGTCGCCATGGCCGGCGCGGCCCACTGCGTCGCCTCGGGCAGCAGGGTGAAGTTGATGCGGAGGATGCCGTAGGTGCCCATCTTGAGGAGCACCCCCGCGAGGATCACGCTGATCGCCGTGGGCGCCTCCACGTGGGCGTCCGGCAGCCAGGTGTGGAACGGGAACATCGGGATCTTGATGGCGAACGCGACGAAGAGCCAGATCCAGACCACCTTCACCGCGGCGACGCCGAGGATCTCGAGACCCTGCGCCGCCCAGGCGACGCGCGAGAGCTCCGGGATCGAGAAGATGCGCTCGGTCGCCTGGCCGTCGACCAGGTAGGTGTGGCCGGCGTTCAGGTAGAACCAGATGAACGCGAGCAGCATGAAGACGCTGCCGGCGAGCGTGTAGAGGAAGAACTTGATCGCCGCGTACTCGCGCCGCGGGCCGCCCCAGATGCCGATGAGGAAGTACATCGGCAGGAGCATCACCTCCCAGAAGACGAAGAAGAGAAACAGGTCGAGGGCGATGAAGACGCCGAACATCCCCGTGACGAGGAGGTTGTACATCGCGAAGTAGCCCTTGAGCTGGTCATGGACGCTGTAGCTCGCGAGGGCGCCCACGAACGAGATCAGCGCCGTCAGCAGGACCATCGAGATCGACACGCCGTCGACGCCGACGAAGTACTCGACGTTCAGCGAGCGGATCCACACGCCGTGCTCGATGAACTGGTAGCCGTCGTTGCCGTCGGCGCGCGTGAAGCTCCGGTCGAACTGGGCGTAGAGCCACCCCGCGAGGACGAGGTTCACGCCCATCAGCACGACCGTCATCAGCCGGAGCTTCCGGTCGTCCTTGTAGCGCAGGAGGTGCGCGAGGAAGATCGCGACCACGCCGAGCAGCGGCAGGAACGTCAGGATCGACAGGATGTGGTCGCCGACGAAGCCGAGGCCGCGCCCGCGCTCCGCGTGGATGCCCATCGCCAGGGTCCGCCCCGGCGCGACCGCGCCGGCGGCGACCGCGTCCGACTCGACGATGACGTGCCCGTAGAGCTCGCGCGCGCGCACGCCCTCGGTCCTCCACCGGACCACGACCTTCCGGCGCGCGCCCGGCGGGAGGCTCGCCGCGGTGCCGCCGCCCTCGAGCTCCGCGCTGACGCCCGGCGGGACGCGCGGGTCCTCGGGCGACGTGCGCACGATCACCCGCGTCACCTTGAGGGGGCCGTCACCGCGGTTCTCGATCGTGAACGAGCCGGCATAGTCCGGCCCGCTCGCGGCGAGCTCGACCGGCGCGCCGGGCGCCTCCGCGCGCAGCGCGATCTGGCCGCGCGGCTCGAGCGCCCGCGGCGCATCGAGGGTCTGCGCCGCCGCGGGCAGCGCCGCGCCGAGCACGAGGGAGAGCGCGGCCAGGAGGGGAATCAGGAGCTTCATCGAGGTGGACCTGGCCGGGCTCGCGACGGCGACGCCACGGCGCGTGTTGACGAAGGAGAGGTTCGACATCCGCCGTTCACCGCAGGAAGTAATGAACGATGCTGATCAAGGCGACCCCGCCCAGGAGGAAGTAGACGTAGCTCTGGATGCGCCCCGTCTGCAGGGTGCGGAGCCTCGCGCCCGCGCTCAGCGTGCCCTCGGCGACGAGGTTCACGACCCCGTCGACGAGGTACGTGTCGATGGCGCCCGTGACCCAGGCCGCGGCCCGGGCCAGGACCGCGACCCCATTGACGATGCCGTCGACGATCCACCGGTCCATCTCGGCGAAGAAGAGGCGCAGCGAGAGGACGGCGCGCACCACCGTGGCGCCGTAGATCTCGTCGACGTAGTACCTGTTCGAGAGGAGCCGGAAGCCCGGGAACCGCCGCTCCTCTTCCGCCCAGCGCGCGGAGCGCCGCTCGCCGTAGCGGGCGCGGGCGCGCGAGAAGGCGAAGATCGCGCCGCCGACGGAGAGCGCCATGAGCGCGAGCTCGAGCCCCAGCCCGTGGCGCCGGAACGAGGCGTCCGCGTGGGCGAACACCGGATGGAGCCACGCTTCGAGCAGGGGCTCGCCGTGGCCGCCGACGAAGTGGCTGGAGAAGCCGAACACCGCGCCCGCGCACGTCGACAGGACCGCCAGCACCGCGAGCACCCAGGTGATCGCCGGGGGCGACTCGTGGACCTGGGTCTCGATCTCCTTGCGGGCGTGCGGCCCCTCGAACGTCAGGTAGTAGCTCCGCCACATGTAGAACGAGGTGCAGAGCGCCGCCGCGAGCCCCATCCCGTAGATGAGCAGCCCCGGGATCGGGCCGGTGTTCTCGGTGCCGAACGCCCTCCAGAGGATCTCGTCCTTGGACCAGAAGCCGGCGAAGAACGGGATGGGCGCGGCGGTGATGGCGAAACAGGCCACCTGGTACGTCCGCGCCGTGAGCGGCATGACGCGGCGGAGGCCCCCCATGTTGCGCATGTCCTGCGCCGCGGCCTCGTCGTGCTCCACGGCGTGCATCCCGTGGATCACCGAGCCGGAGCCGAGGAAGAGGCAGGCCTTGAAGAAGGCGTGCGTCATCAGGTGGAACACGGCGGCCCAGTACGCCCCGACGCCGACCCCGATGAACATGAAGCCGAGCTGACTCACCGTGCTGTAGGCGAGCACCTTCTTGATGTCGTACTGGAAGAAGCCGATCGTGGCCGCCAAGAGCGCCGTCGAGGCCCCGATCAGCGCGACGACCCCGCCTGCGACCGGGCTCAGCGAGAACAGGAAGCTGAGGCGCGCGATCAGGTAGACGCCGGCCGTGACCATGGTGGCGGCGTGGATCAGCGCGGAGACGGGGGTCGGGCCGGCCATCGCGTCGGGCAGCCAGACGTGGAGCGGGATCTGGGCGCTCTTGCCGGCCGCGCCGACGAACAAGAAAAGGCAGGCCAGCGTGATCAGCGCGACGCCCCACACCGTCTTCGACTCGAGCGCATCCTTCAGGAACGCCTTGCCGCCCGCGTCCTTGATCAAGAGCTGGTCGTGGATCTCGCGGAACGTCACCGTCGAGCCCACGGTCGCCAGCACGACCTCCTTGCCCGGCTCGACGCGCATCCGCTCGATCGCGGCGATCTCGATGCCGTCGCCCCCGACGACGGCGCCGTCGCCCGGCACGATCACCACGGAGTGCACCCCGGCGTCGATCTCCCTCCGGATGAAGGGAGATACGCCGAACGGCCGCGGGTTCGAGGCGAGCTGCGCGGCGTCGGCGATACCGAGGTACACGCGCGCGCCGGGGTGACCGGTGAAGGTGAGATGGCCCTTCGCGCCGGCGCGCGGCGTCCTGCGCTCGCCCGGCTTGCCCGTCGGCCCGCCGTTCGTCCCGGCGGCGGCGCCGTGATCGCCGCGCGCCTCCGCGGCCACCGCGATGAAGCGCGCCCGGTAATCGGACAGGAACCGGCCGTCGTCGAGCCACCTGGCGCCGAGGCCCCAGAAGAGGAGCATGAGGCCGCACACGAAGCCGAAGTCGCCGATCCGGTTCACGACGAAGGCCTTCATGCCGGCAGAGGCCTTCTTGTAGTCGCTGTACCAGAACCCGATGAGCAGGTAGCTGCAGAGGCCGACGCCCTCCCAGCCGAAGAACATCACGATGAAATTGTCCCCGAGGACGAGGAGCAACATCGAGAAGACGAAGAGGTTCAGGTACGTGAAGAATCGCCAGTACGAAGGGTCCGCCTCCATGTACGACGCGGCATAAACGTGGATGAGCGCGCCGACGCCGGTGATGATCAGCGTCATGAGGCCGCTCAGCGGGTCCATCAAGAACGCGAAGTTCGCGTCGAGCGACCCGATGCGGACCAGCTGCCAGGCGAAGCTGTAGAGAGCGCGTTCCCCCGGATCGAGCCCGGCGAGCTGGATGAAGTTCGCGAGCCCGAGGGCGAAGGCGCCCAGCATGGCGCCCACCGCGACGAGCGTGACGCCGAAGCTCCCGATGTGGAGCCGCTTCGACAGGCCACCACCGAACGCGCTCCGCTGCAGCGCGCGGCCGAACAGCGCGTTCGTCACCGCGCCGAGCAAGGGCAGGAGCGGGATCCACCAGAGCGGCGTCAGCGACGCGTGGACGTGCGTGACCTGGCCGGAGTAGTCGGGCATCGTAGGGTCAGCCGGTGAGAACGTGGGCTGGCGCGCGCGCTCTGCGCTGCGAGACGCGGCGCGACAGCGGGACTGTCGGCTCTGGTGACTCCCCCGCGAAGCCGGAGGAGCCGCACGTTAATGGAGGGCCAGAGGGCGGGTCAATACCTCCATCGGACCCGCACCGGGGCGAGACGCGCCGTTTCTCCGCGCGTCTCGCACCTCGGGCGAGGTCATCCGTCGGTCGTCCGTCGGTCCTCGTCCTCGCCCGCCGCGCCGCTGTTCGGCGGCGGCGCCGCGCCGCCGAGCTGCGTCGCGCGCCGGAGCGCGAGCCACAGATCCCGCCTGCCCTCTCCGGTGATCGACGAGAAGCCCACCGCGCGACGGAGCGCGCCGCCCGCCGCCCGCGGCGCCGCGGCGGACACCTGGTCGAGCGCGCGACGGACCGACGAGCGAGGCACCTTGTCGATCTTCGTCGCCACGAGCAGCAGCTCCACGGGCCGCCGCGCGACGTCGCGCGACGCCTCGACGAAGCGGATGAGCTCGAGATCGTCCTCCTCGATGCCCCTGCGCGCGTCGACCAGGAGCAGCACCGCGGCGAGCGTGATGCGCCCGCGCAGGTATCCCTCGATCAGCGACGCCCACGCCGCCTTCTCGGACTTCGAGCGCCTCGTGAAGCCGTACCCCGGCAGATCCACGAGCTGGAACACCACGCCGTCGCGCGCCCGGGCCTCGTAGAGGTTGATCTGCCGCGTCGAGCCGGGGTTCGAGCTCGTCCGGACGAGCCCCTTGCGCTCGACCAGCGTGTTGATGAGGCTCGACTTGCCGACGTTCGAGCGCCCCGCGAACGCCACCTCGGCGCTGACGGGCGGAGGGAGCGACGCGAGCGAGCCCGCGCCGGCGACGAAGGAGGCGTCGACGATCTGGAACGGATCGAGCTGCCGCTCGGCGCGCGCCGGCGGAGGAGCAGCTTGAGGCTTGTGTGCGCGGCGGGTGGTCACTTGGATCGGGGAGGTTGGAACTGCGGCTTGCACTCGTCGCACTGGCAGAGCGAGCGCAGGTACCGGAAGGTGTAGATCCCGGAGTCGTGCTGGTCTCCCCACGTGAACTGGATCGCGTAGTTGCCGACCTGCTCGATCTCGCGGACGTTCAGATCGCCTCCGGGCACGAAGTTGATCGTGCCGCCATGCCCCTGGCAGCTCGCGCACGGGCAGTACCCGCGCAGGATCTCGTGCGGAAGGACGCTGCGGTGGCCGTCAGCCCAGTGGATCTCCATCACGCGCGCTCCGTGCGGCGCCTTGAGCTGCGTGGGTGTGATCTTCGGATCCTGCGGCATCGTATCCTTCCAGCGGACGGCAGTACCACGCCGATCCGGCGCTGCAAAGCGCAGCGGGGCCCCGGCCGCACGCCGCGCGTCTTTTCGCGCGGTCTTTTGTTGTGATCGCCTGTGATCGCCTGTCCTCGCCTGTCCTCGCCTGTCCTCGCCTGTCCCCGCGGCGGCCACCGGCCCCGGCCGCCGGCCTCGCCGCGCCTCCCGGGCGCCCCGAGAGCGGCGCGCGGCCGCGGCTACACGGCTACGCAGCTACCCTACGGCGACGGCCCGCGCCTCGACCGGCGCGAGCGTCGCCTCGATGCGCTCGAGGAGCCTCACGACCGCGGCGCCCTCGTCGAGCGGCGTCAGCGGCGGCGCGCGGTCCTCGACGCAGCGGAGGAAATGCTCGATCTCCACCGAGAGCGGCTCGCGCCACGGCACCTCGAGCTCGTGCTCCTCGACGGGCGCGAGCGCGTCGCGAGCGCCGACCACCGCGCCGCGCCCGTCGAGGAGCACGAGCCGGTCGGGCGCGCGCACGTCGTCGAAGACCGCGACGCGCGCGCTGCCGGCGAGCCGCAGCCGCCGCTCCTTGGTCGGGCTCGACGAGCAGAGCTCGATCTGCGCGGCGAGGCCGCTCTCGAGGCGCGCCGCCAGCGTGACGTGCTCGCCGCCCGGCGAGAGGTGGGCCCGCGCCTCGACGAGCGGGCTCGGGTCGAGGGCCGAGAGCACCGAGAGGTCGTGCGGCCCGAGCGTCCAGAGCGCCGAGCGGGCCCCGCCCAAGGCGCCGCCCGTCGAGAGGCGCGCCGCGCTGAAGCTCACGAGATCGCCGAGGCGCCGCTCGCGCGCGAGCGCGACGAGGTGCACCACCGAGGGGTGATAGCGGAGCAGGTGGCCGACCATGCCGATCCGGCCGAGCGCCGCCGCTCGCGAGGCGCAGCGGTCGGCCTGCGCCGCGGAGAGGGCCAGCGGCTTCTCCACGAACACGTCGGCGCCGGCCTCGAGCGCGCGCAGCGCGAGCTCGCCGTGGCTCGACGGCGGCGTCGCGACGAGCACCGCGTCCACGCGCGCGGCCAGCGCCTCGTCGACCGTGCGCACGAGCCGCGCCCGCGGGGCGAGCGCGCGCGCCCGCGCGAGGCGCCCACGGTCGACGTCCGCCACCGCGACCACGCGCGCCCGCGCGTTCTCCGACAGCGCGCGGAGGAGCTTCTCCCCCCACCGCCCGCAGCCCACCAGCGCCACGCGGACGCTCACGGCGCCCCCGGCGCGGCGGCGGACTCGGCCGGCAGACGGGTGAGCTCGCCGAGGACCGCCTCGCCCTCGCGGTTCCCCGGGTGGATCGACGGACCGTTGATGTCGACAAGGAAGTCGTACGCCGCGCGCGGCTCTCCCTCGATCGTCGCGCGCACACGGACGTGCTGGAAGCAGGCCGACTCGGTGGCGGTGCTCCACACAGGCGCCTTGCCCGGGTGCCGCGCGCCGAGCGCCTCTGGCACGCTCCGGCCGCCCTCCGGCCGGTACTGCTGCACGATGCCGAGCGCCGCCCTGCGATCCGAGGCGTTGAACCGCGACTGCACCTGGAGGACCACGCCGGCGGCGACGGCGCTGGTGCCCACGAGCAGCAGCGTCCGCATCGCCTTGCCGTAGTCCATCCGCGAGCCGTATAGCCCCGGCGCCCGGGGAGAGCCAGCCGGAGCGCCCGGGCGACGCGCCGCCTAACCCACGAACGACCCGAGCCCGCGGAACCTGCGGTACCGGTCGTCCACGAGCTCCTCCGGGCTGAGCCCGTCCATCGACGAGAGCGTCGTCCAGAGCGCCTTGTCGAGCCGCACCGCGGCCTCGTCGTGGTCCTGGTGCGCGCCGCCGGTCGGCTCCTCGACGATGGTGTCGACGACGCCGAGCTGCAGGAGGTCCGGCGCGGTGATCTTGAGCCGCGCCGCGGCCTCGTCGGCCCGGGACCCGTCCTTCCAGAGGATGGCCGCGCAGCCTTCGGGCGAGATGACGGAGTAGCAGCTGAACTCGAGCACCAGCACGCGGTTCGCGACGCCGAGCGCCAGCGCGCCGCCCGAGCCGCCCTCGCCGATGACGGTCGCCACGATCGGCACCCCGACCCGCGCCATCGCGGCGAGCGCGGAGCCGATCGCCTCGCTCTGGCCGCGCTCCTCGGCGCCGATGCCCGGGTACGCCCCCATCGTGTCGATGAACGTCAGGATCGGGAGCCCGAACCTGTCGGCCATCTCGTAGAGCCGTATCGCCTTCCGGTAGCCCTCCGGGTTCGGCATCCCGAAGTTGCGCTTCACGTTCTCCTTCGCGCCGCGCCCCTTCTGGTGGCCCACGACCACCACGCTCCGCCCGTGGTACGTCGCGAGCCCGCCGACGATCGAGCAGTCGTCGGCGAAGCGCCGGTCGCCCTTCAGCTCGACCCAGTCCGTGAACAGCCGCTTGATGTAGTCGAGCGTGTACGGCCGGTTCGCGTGCCGCGAGAGCAGCACCTTCTGCATCGGCGTGAGCCCGGCGAAGATCTCGCGCGCCAGCCGGCCCGTGTTGTCCTCGAGCTGGGCGAGCTCCGGCTCGAACCGCGGGTCGGCCGCGGCGAGCGACCGCAGCTCCCGCACCTTCTCGATCAGCTCTGCGACAGGTTTCTCAAAAGGTAGAATCGAAGCAGCCACGGCGCGGACCCTAACGCTGCAGCGGGCGGACGGCTACGGGGCTGTGCTGCCGCGCCGCATCGCGTCGTTCACGCTCGCACGCTCGCGGGCACCCACGCGCGCGCCTCGCCCGCCCGGGGCGGAGGCGCCGCCTCCATGGCGCTCATTCCTGGGCGGCGTTGGTCGGCTCGACGTTGGCGAGGGCGTTGGCCGGGACCTGCGCCATCGGCCGGCTCCGGATCACGTTGTAGATCGGGATCGGCTTGTCCTTGCCCTTGACCTTGGCGGGCTGGAGCTCCTCGGTCTCGAACCTGCCCCCGAGCTGCGCGTACGTGGTCTCGCTGATGACGATCTGACCGGCCAGCGCGATCGAGCAGAGCCGCGCCGACGTGTTCGCCACGTCGCCGATCACCGTGTAGCTGAGCGCCTTCGAGCTGCCGATGTACCCCGCGACGAGCGGCCCGGTGTGGATCCCGATGCCGACCGCGAGCGGCTGCTCGTCCCGCTCGAGCCGCTCGCGGTTGAACTCGCCGAGCACCTCGCCCATCTTCAGCGCGCACTCCACGCTGCGGACCGCGTCGTCCCGGTGGGCGACCGGCGCGCCCCAGAGCGCCATGATCCCGTCGCCCATGAACTTGTCGAGCGTGCCCTCGAACTGGAAGAGGGTATCGACCATCCGCTCGAAGTACTGGTTCAACATCACGACGAGCTCCTCCGGCTTCTTGCTCTCGGCCATGCGCGTGAAGCCGCGGATGTCGCTGTTGAAGACGGTGCACTCCTCGACGTGCTGGCCGCCCTGCTTCACGGCGAGCTGACCGCTGAGGACGCGCTCGGCGATGTTCGGCGAGAGCAGCCGGCGCAGCTGCTCGCGCGTGACGATCTCGTTCTCGATCTTCTTCCCGAGGATGTTGATCTCGATGAACATCGCCGCCTGGTAGGCGATGGCGGTCACGAGCTCGAGGTCCTTGGGCTGGAACTGGGCGAGCGTCTCCGAGTCGAGCCAGAGCACCCCGAGCACCTCGTTGTTGTGCTGGAGCGGCGCGACGAGCGGGGCGACGATGGCCGAGCTTATCCGGTTCAGGATCATGCTCTTGCCCTTCGACGCCGCGAAGTCCATCGCCGCGTCGTGCGTCAGCACCGCGGCGCGCTCGTGCACGACGTGGTTCAGGATCGTCGAGGACACGCTGATCGGCGCCGTCGTCCCGTCACGCCGCTGCATGGCCTGGGGCGTGAGCTCGCCGCTCTCGTTGCGCAGGAAGATCACCCCGCGGTCGGCGCGGATGAACTTGAAGACGCTCGTGAGGATCTTCTCGAGGAGCTTCGTCGTGTCGCGCTCGGCGGCGATCTCGCGGGACAGCTCGTGCGACAGCCGCAGCCGCTCGTAGTCCGCGCGCAGCTGGTTCATGTCGTTGGCGATCCGGTCGAACGCCAGGAACCCCTTGTCGACCGCGGCGATCTGCGTCCCGATCTGGCGGGCCTGATCGTTCACGTCGATGCGGGTGCCCTGCGCGACGTACGAACCGCCGTGCGCCCCCGAGCGCCCCGGCAGCGGCGCGGTCCCGCCCGGCCCGGCGACCAGCGGCGGCGCATACGGCGGCTGCCGCGTCACCGGCGGCGCCGCCGGCGTGCCCGGCAGCGGCGCCGGCTGCTGCTGGCGCGCGTACGGAGGCTGCGCCGGCGCCGGATAGGAGGCTCCCTCGCGCGGCGGGTGTCCGTAACCCCCCGGAGGCTGCGCCGGCACCGCGCCCTGGTGGTTGACCGCGGGAGGCCAACCCGGGACGAGCGGCGAAGCGACCGGGGCGCCCGGGTCGTCGAAGCGGCCGCGCGTGGACCCCAGCGCGATCTCGTCCCCGTGCTTCAGCGGCGCTTCGCCCCGGACACGCTCGCTGTTGATGAACGTGCCGTTCAGGCTCCCGAGATCGCGCAGGACGAAGTGATCGCCCCGCTGCTCGATGATGCAGTGCTCCTTCGAGACGATCTTGTCGAGCAGCTGGATGGAGTTGTTCGGGTGGCGCCCCAGCGAGTTCACGGGCCGCAGCTCGATCGCCTGCTGGCCCTCAGCGGTCTGCAGGATGAGGCGGGCCATCGGTTCTGGGAGATTACTCAGCCGAGCACGGACCGACAATCTTTCCGGGCGGAGTCCAGCACCGGCCAAGGTAAGCGACCGCGCAGATCCGCGAGAACGCGCTCGGGCCCGGCGCGATCGCCCAGGGCGGCCTCCGACGGCAAACACTGTTCAATTGATCAGTATTCCAAGCCGGGATCCGTGTGGAAGTGTCGCCTGGAACGGCTATGCGCCCACGGGCCGCCGCGTTAGTCGGCCGCATGGATTCCGTGTACCTCCTCGCGATCGATCAGGGCACCACCGGAACGACATCTCTCCTCATGGACACGGCGGGCGCGACGGTGGCCCGCGCCACGCGCGAGTTTCACCAGCATTTCCCGGAGCCCGGGCTCGTCGAGCACGACCCGGAGGAGATCTGGCAGAGCGTTCAGGACGCCGTGGGCGAGACGCTCCGGGCGGCGGGCGTGGCCGGCAGCGCGATCAAGGCCATCGGCATCACGAACCAGCGCGAGACGACGCTCGTCTGGGACCGCGCGACCGGCCGGCCGATCCACCGCGCGATCGTGTGGCAGGACCGCCGGACGGCGGCGCGCTGCGCCGAGCTCCGCGCCGCGGGCCACGAGCAGGCGGTCGAGGAGACGACCGGCCTCGTGCTCGACCCGTACTTCAGCGGCACGAAGCTCGAGTGGATCCTGGACAACGTGGCCGGCGCCCGCGCGCGCGCCGAGCGCGGCGAGCTCTGCTTCGGCACGGTCGACAGCTTCCTCGTCTGGCGCCTCTCGGGCGACGTGGCCGGCGGCTCGCCGGTGCACGCGACCGACGTCACCAACGCGTCGCGCACCCTGCTCATGAGCCTCGCGTCGCTGAGCTGGGATGACGCGATGCTCGCGATGCTCCGGATCCCGCGCCCGCTCCTGCCGGAGATCGTCGGTTCGGCGGGCCGCGTCGCCGCGACTCGCGGCTTCCCTCACCTGCCCGACGGCATCCCGATCGCCGGCATCGCCGGCGACCAGCAGGCGGCCCTCTTCGGCCAGGCCTGCTTCGCGACGGGCGACGCCAAGTGCACCTATGGCACCGGCGCCTTCGTCCTGGCCAACATCGGCGATCGCCCGCTCCGGAGCCGCTTCGGCCTGCTCACCTCCGTGGGCTGGAAGATCGGCTCCGAGGTGGTCTTTGCGCTCGAGGGAAGCGCCTTTATCGCCGGGGCCGCGGTGCAGTGGCTCCGCGACGGCCTGGGCCTCATCAAGAGCGCGGCGGAGGTCGAGGCGCTCGCCCGCAGCGTGCCCTCCAGCGAGGGCGTCACGTTCGTCCCGGCGCTCTCCGGCCTCGGCGCGCCCTACTGGGATCCGGACGCCCGCGGGATCATCTCCGGGGTGACGCGCGGCACGACCGCGGCGCACCTCGCCCGCGCGACGCTCGAGGGAATCGCGCTCTCCGTGACGGATCTCGTGCAGGCCATGGCCGACGACCTGGGCCACCCCGTGCGCCGGATGCGCGTGGACGGCGGCGCCGCCGTGAACGACCTGCTCATGCAGTTCCAGGCGGACGTGGCGAACGTCGCTATCGAGCGCCCCACCGACCTGGAGACGACGGCGCGCGGCGCCGCAATGCTCGCCGGCGTCGGCGCCGGCCTCTTCCGGACGAAGGAGGACTCGGCCCGCATGTCCCGTGTCGGGCAGAGCTTCCAGGTCGCGATGAGCGAGGCGGATCGCTCCTCCCACCTCCGCCGCTGGGCCGACGCCGTCGCCCGCGCGCGCTCGCAGCGCGAATGATGAAGCGCCGATTCTCCGAATTTTCACGCTGTTTTCCGCTTGAACCAGGTCTTCCGAAGCTCGCTCCCGAACCGTCATCGCGCCCCGGCTCGGCGGCCGAACGGGCTTCCGGATCAAGGAATCAACCCTAGGTTGCGAGAGTTAGGCCCAGAAGCCCCCAACCAGCGTAGAGTGCTATGACGACGGCGCATTTCCGTTCAAACTTGGTGCACTTGAACCGAGGCGCGCGGCCAGCCCACCGCCGCCTCGCTGCTTTCGATGGAGACGAGGAGGACATGCCGACTACCGAGAATGCTTCAGCCGGCGGGACGGCCGTTCGCGACATCCCGATCGACTGGGAGGCGCTGGAGGACGCCTTCGAGAACAACGCCCCAGAGGTGCACTCGTACCTGCACCTCGGCACGGGCGACGTGCTGCGAGTGGTCGACGGCGTGGCCGATCCGCAGATGCACGCGCGCATCGCGGCCGATGCCAACTACCTCCGGATCGATCCCGTGAGCTCCCGCGAGCAGTACCGGTGGATGGAGCGCTACATCCCGATGGTGGAAGACATGGAGCTCCAGGCGAAGCTCAGCCAGGCGATCGACGGCAAGGGCGCGTTCCGGCGCTTCAAGGATGTGTTGATGTCCTACGGCCCGGAGCGGGAGCGCTGGTTCGCCTTCCGGAGCGAGCGGCTGCGCATCTTCATGGAGGCGTGGCTGAGCGCCCACGCGCTGAACCCGGTCCCCCGCCCGCTCTGGGTGCCGGAGGCGCCGGCTCGCCCGGAGGCGGCCGCGCCCGCGACCCCTGCGGTCGAGGCGCCGCCGCACGAGCGCGAGCGCGAGGAGGTGCGGGAGCCCCGCCGCGGCAAGAGCGTGGAGAGCCTGCGCAAGAACCTCCGCGACATCGCCGAGGCGCTCGGCCCGCGGGATCTCGACACGCTCACGGCGTTCGCGGAGTTCCTGAAGGCGCGCCGCGCGGCGCGCTCGTTCGCGCACCACTACCACGAGGCCCAGGGCCCGGCGGACGAGGAGTCCGGGCCCGCCTCGCAGGAGATCGCGAGCGAGTCGCGCAGCGACACGGCGTGAGGGCGCGCCGCCGGCGCCGCGATCGCGGCGCCGGGGCGCTGGCCTGAGGGTGGGTACGGAAGAAACGGAGGGGAGCGGCGGCTTCGATCGCCGAGCGGTCTAGAAGTACCAGTCGGTGCGCGCGCCGATGTACTGGCCGACGTTCGACCCGGTGGTCGCCGAGGCGCCAACCCGCGCCAGGTAGCCGGACATCGCCTGCTCCTTCGCCGCGTCGTTGTAGATGGCCAGCGAGTAGATGAGCTTGAAGTGCGGCCGCGCGCCGACGCTCAGCTCGCCCGTCGGCACGAGGGTCGGGACGACCGAGACCTTGACCGCGGTGCCCAGGTCGCGCTCGCCGTCCTTCCGGCCCTGGAACGAGGCCTCGACGACCGGGTGGAAGTTCTTGTGCGCGAAGATCGTGGCGTTCGCCTGGACCGAGAAGTCCATCTGCTTCTCGAGGAGGGGGTCCGCCGGGGTAGCGGCGCCATCGGCCTCGTACGCCGCCTTCGTGTAGTGGAAGGTGGCGAGGCCTTCCAGGGCGACGGCGTCGCCGAAACGGAAGCCGAGGTGCTCGACCGCCTCGATGCCGAACGAGCCCGCGAACGTGCCTTCGTCGTTCGGGGCGCCCCAGGTCTGGTACGTCTTCGCGCCGCCGGCGGCGCCGTTGGCGATGCCGGTGCCGAAGCGCACCGCCGTGTCGCTGAAGTTGCCCTGGCCGAGGCCGAGGTGGAGCTTCGCGCCGATGACGCCGCCGAAGTCCGCCGGCGCGGTCTCGGGCACGGCGAACCCCTCGCTCAGCTTCGCGGCCGGCAGGACGTGGAACTCGCCGTGGACCTTGACGTGGTGCTTGGCCTCACCGCCGAACTCCGCCTTGTAGTTGCCGGCGAAGATGGTGCGGAAGCGCTCGAGGCTCCCGCCCGGCGCGTCCCCGTTCACGTCGACGTTGTAGGGGGGCGTGGTGGCTCCAAAGCCCCGATACCCGAGGATCGCGAGCTGCAGGCCGCCGTACTTGATGCCGCCGCCCTGGCCGCTGAGGTCGTCGAGGTAGAAGTAGTCGCCGATGGGCGCGTACTGCTCGCGGAAGAACTTCGCGCCGCCCCAGACGCTGAGGCCCGGGACGAGGAAGTTGCCGGCCTCGATGTACGCCTGGTTGAACTGCACCGTGATCGACTGGCCACCGTTCGAGGCCGGCTGCATGAACGGCCCGCCGTACTGGTTCCAGATGGCGAAGGTCATCTCGGACTTGACGTAGAAGTCATCCGGCGTCGCGCCCTTCACCACGTGCGCGACGAAAGACGGCTCGGAGTAATCGCCCTCTTCGTAGCGGCCGCCGATGCCGTACTGGAGCAGGTTCAGGGACGCGCCCTGGACGTTCTGCCCGTAGACCGGGGACCATGCCATGCCGAGGCGTGAGTACCAGTGCCACTCGAAGTTCTCGCTCCCCACCGCGTGGGCCGACTTCGGCGCCGCCGTGAGGCAAATGGCGGAGACGGTGACCAGCCCGAGGGCTCGGACTGCGGCGCGCCGACCCGCGATTCGCATGCTGGGAACCGACGACCTGTCTCTCTTAAGTGATGTCATCGAACGACGCTCCTATCCATGTCTCTGGAGTGTGCTTGTGGTGATGGGGAGGTGATTTGGCCAGATGGCCAGCGGGGCAGAGGAAGCGGCCTATCAAGAGAATCTAAGGTTGGCTCTGTGCGACAGAGCCGCCCGCTGCCACACACGTGGGGCTCGCGGGGGGCACAGTTAACAGGAACGTTCTGTTCATGTCAAAGGTCTCCGAAGCACCCACAGCAGTTTGTTGCCTTCCGCGATGCGTTATTATTAAGTAACCGAAATCACTTGTGTTAGCCCAACCTCGGCCGCTCCCTGGGCCAGGAGCCGAGGCGCAGGATGACGCGTTGCACCAAAAGCAGCTCGATCTGGATGAAGCGCTGCCGAAAGAATTTACGCGGCGCCTCGCACGTTGCGGGGAGTGCGGCGCGCGCGATGCGGACTGGAAGGCTGCATTCGCGAGCCTAGGCGACGCGGGTTTTCGTGCGGCGGCGGAGCCACGTCGAGCGCCCTGGCGCGGATTGTTTCGGGACCTCGAACTTGGTTTTTCGTTTCGAGGCACCGAGGAGCGTCATTGACGATCGCGGGCGCGCCGCGCGCGGCGACCGCGAGAGGCCCCTGCGCGCGCGCGCAGGGCCGGGCGGCGCCGCGCGGCCGCGGGAGAAGCCCGCTCTGGGTACGCAGTATAACGCAATGCGCCGTAACAGCGTAGCGCGCGACGCAGATCGCGAGCGGGTCAGTCGCGACTGCAGTGCAGCGTGGGGTGGACGCGTTTTCGTCCAGGAAGGGCGTTACGCGGTCGCCTCGATACACGTCATGTCGTTCGCCGTGTGCGGGCGGCGGCGCTCGGAGGACAGGCACGGTCCCAGGCGCGCGGGCGCATTGGCGCGGATCGCTGGTCGGGAGGGCCTGTTGCGGGCCGCGCCGGGCGCTCAGCACGCGTCGGCGACTGCGACGCTCACGTCGGTGCTGTCGAGCAGGCGGTTCCAACCGATCTCGTCGAAGAGCTCTGGCAGGCCGTGATTCGTTGTCCCTCGATCTCAAGGGATAGAGTCTACCTGCGTTGTCGCTCCTGCTTGCTTCGAGCAGCCCGGCCCGTGCCCCGTGGGCTCTGTACCTGCCGCAGTCGCTGTAGGCGCTCTCTGTAGGCGCTCTCTAGACGCGGCGTCCTTTCGCTCACGCGTCACTCGCGCGCACGCGCTCGCGTGCTCAGCGCGCGGACACGATGCTCAGGGAGACCCGGGCCCGCGCGTTCTGGTAGTACGTGTCGAGCGCCTGGGCGAGCCGCTGTGCCACGTACCAGCGCTTCAGCGCCGGGGCGACGTCCTCGTAGCGCTGCTCCTTGAACGGCGTGGCGCCGGAGCGCAGGACGAGCTTGAGCTCGAAATCGCTGGGCTCGAGCATCGGCGCGACCATGCGGTCGAGGTACAGGCTCGCGCGCGCCTGGCGGCGCAGCAGCGCGTCCAGCTCGTCGGAGCTCACCCCCTCGGCGGCCGCCGCGGCGAGGAGGCGCGCGCGGCCGCGGGCGCGCAGCTCCAGCGCGAACCGGGCCGCCTCGGCGCGCTGCGCCACCTCCACCGAGGTCGGCGCCGGCGAGATCGGCAGGCTGGCGAGCAGCGTCTCGGCGATGTGCCGATCGAGCGCGGCGCGGACGTGCCGGTCCCGGTAGAGCCCGGGCTCCGCGTCGGGATCGGCGAGCGCCTCGATGCGCGCCTCGAAGGCGAGCTCCCGCTCGAAGATGAACTGAGGACGACGCACGCCGCCCGTCTCCGGCGCATGCCAGCGCACGACGACGCGGTCGAGCGGCACGGGAGCCGCCGCGGGCGCCGGCGGCGCGACCGCGGCGCCCTGACCGTGGGCGCTCCGCACCGGCAGTGCGAGCGCGAGCAGCGCGGTCAGCGTCGAGAGGAGCCCGAGGCGGCGCACGGCGGCAGGCTAGCGCAAACCGCGCCGCGCGTCCCAGGCGCAACCACGGCTCGCGGCAGGATCGTGGCGCAGCTATAGAAGGGAAATATGTACAGGCAGTTCGCGCTCGAGGGCGAGGTCCACGCCTCGCTCGACTGTGTGCCGCTCTCGGTGCGGCGGAAGCTGGACCTCGCAGAGCTCAAGATCTCGCTCGCGGGATGGCAGGCGCTGTCGCGCGCGGAGCGGCTCGCCCTGTGTCACCTGCCGGTCGACACGGACGAGGAGCTCACCGTCTACGCCGACGTGCTCCGCGGCTTCGCGGCGCGCGCCGGGGTCGACCTCACCCCCCTCGCGGGCGCGCCGGTGCGCCGCGCCGCCTGGGACGCGGAGAGCGTCAGCGCGCGGCTGCGCGAGCGGCTCGGCCCGGACGGCGCGCTCGACGACGCCGCGCTCGGCCGGCTGGCGGGGCTGACCGAGGAGGAGCGCTACGCGATCGTCAAGCTCGCCGATCCGAAGCGCGGGCCCGAGAAGCTGCGCGCGCTGCTCGGCGAGCTCGGGCTGCCCCGGGGCGACGGCGGCGAGGGGCCGTCCGGCTGAGCCGCCGCGCGGCGCCGCCGTCGCCGCTCGAGCCCATGCCCGCCGCGCTGACCTCCGCCGGGGCGGAGCGTCAGCGCGTCGCGCTCACCACTTCACCATGACCTTCGCCGGGTTGACCTCGGCGGTGACGCGGGGGACGTCGACGAGCACGTCGAGGAAGTCGCTGCCCGGCTGGCTCATGTCGAGGTGCGCCGCCTTGGGCTCCACGCGCGCCATGATCGAGTCGGGGTTGACGGCGCTCACGTCCTCCGGCGTCCCCGTGATCCTCACCTGCACCACGGCCGGCGCGACCGTGGCGCGCGGGATCCCGACCACCTCGACCTTGCGATCGAAGGTCCGCGTGGCGAGCTCGCGCCCGATCTCGAGCGTCGCCATCACGCTGTCGACGTCGTACGTCACGAGCTTCGGCGGCCGATCGAGGGCGAGCTGCCGCTGGTAGGTGCCCTCCGTGAGCCCGCTGATGTCGAACGGCGCGGTGCGCGCGAGCTGCATCACGTCGACCACCGAGCGCGGGCCGCGGGCGTTGACCGCCGGCGGCTCGACCGAGACCATCCCCTTCACGAGGAACCCCTGCGCCGCGTCCCCCGTGCGCGGCACGTGCACCGGGATGGCCCGCACGACCACGTCGTCCCAGCTGAGCTCGATCGTCGACGGGTAGATCTGCTCGACCACCAGCCCCGCGGGCACGTGAAAATCCGAGGGCTCGAGATCGTAACGCGTCACCGTGCCGTCGCGGAGGTCGAGCCGCAGCGTCCCGAGGCTCTCGGCGCGCAGGTCGTCGAGCTGGGTTCGCGGGCCCTGCACCGTGATCGCGACCTCGTTCGGGATCTGCGTCATGAGCTGCCGGTTGCTCGACTCGGGCGGGAGGATCGAGACGACGCTGAGCATCAACGTGCGCTGCGCGTTCTCCGCGCCGTGGATGAAGGCGTAGAGGCACAGCGCGAAGGTGATCGAGAGGAGCTTGAGGCCGAGGTTGTCGAGCAGCGCCGAGCGGAGCGCCTCACGGATGCCGGCGAGCGTCATGGCTCATCTCGCGGAGGCATCCCCTCCGCGCTCCCCTTGGACGCGGCGGTCGTCGCGACCTGCCCCGTCGGAACGAAGGTGCGCTGCGATGGAACCGGGGAGTCCGTCGCGGCCGCCGCGGTGGCGTCGACCAGCGCCGGCCGGCCGCGCTCGGACGGGCGATCCCCGTCCTGCGAGGCGGTGGTGCTCCCCGGGCTCCGCGCGTCGGCGCCGGACCCCGCCGCGGCGCGGAGGTCGGCGCTGGACCCCGCCGTGGAGCGCGCCTCGGCGCCCGAGCGCATCGGCGTGGAGGTCGACATCCGCGCCACCGGCCGCGCGTCGGCCTCGGCGGGCGGCTTGATCATCGACGACGTCTTCGTGACCGGCGCCGCGGGCTTGGCCTCCATCGGCGCCGGCTTCGCCGCGGCGGGCTTGCCGGGCTCGCTCCCCTGCGCGGCGGCGCCTTGCGCGGGGCTCACCGCGGGGCCGCGCGACGGCGGCGTCGGCAGGCTCGTGCGGCCGCTCTGGGCCACCTTCTTCGCGAAGCGCCGCCTCCGCGACGAGCGGCCGAAGAGCCCGAGCAGTGCGTGCCGCAGCGACTGGCCGTCCAGGTTCGAGACGATGTTGCCGCTGAAGCAGAAGCTGATCGTGCCGCGCTCCTCGCTGACCACGACCACGACCGCGTCGGTCTCCTCGGTGATGCCGAGCGCGGCGCGGTGCCGGGAGCCGAGGCTCGCGTCGAGGATCTTGGTCTCTGGCATCGGGAAGAAGACGCCGGCGCGCGCGATCTTGAGGTCGCGGATCAGCACCGCGCCGTCGTGCAGCTTGTTCACCGACTCGGGGACGAAGAGCGAGACGAGCAGCTCCCGGGTCACCACCGAGTCGATGTGGATGCCGTCGCTCTTGACGAACTCCAGCACGTTGGCGTCCTGCTCGAAGGCGATGATCGCGCCCATGCGGTGACGGGCGAGCTCGGTCGCGGCCGCGACGACCTCGTCGATGACCCGCGACTGCTGCTCGCGGCCGCTCGTGAACCAGTTGCTGCCGCCCACGCGGATGAGGGCGCGGCGGATGTCGTTCTGAAAGACGACGACCACGATGAGGATGATCGACGAGAGCAGCCACGAGAGGAGGTTGAGGAGCGTTGTCAGGCCGAAGATCTTCGCCCCGAGATAGATGAGGAAGACGATGCCGAGCCCGAGGCCCATCTGCATCGCGCGGGTGCCGCGCAGCACGAGCAGCGCGCGGTAGACGACGTAGGCGACGATGAAGATGTCGACGAGGTCCCGGATGACCTGCGTCGCCGGCCTCGCCGAGAAGAGGCGGAGGAACCCCTCAACCATCGCCGCGCGCCCCCTGGGCGAGGGGTGCGCCGGCGCCGCGGCTGTCGCCCGGGCCCGCGCGCTCGATCGCGCGCATCACGTCGAGCGCCTGGCGCACGGGGCCGACGTCGTGGACGCGCACCGCCGCGGCGCCGCGCGCGGCGCAAGCGAGCGCGGCAGCGACGGTGCCGCCGAGGCGCTCCGGCGGCGGCGCGAGCGCGGCGCCCGCGCGGTCGCCCCGCGCCGAGGCCTCCGCCGCCGCGGCGCGCGCGAGGAACGACTTGCGGCTCGGCCCGACGAGCACCGGAAAGCCGAGGGCGCACAGCTCGTCCAGCCTGGCGCACAGCTCGAGCGACTGCCGCGCGTTCTTGGCGAAGCCGAGGCCCGGGTCGAGGACGAGCTCGCCCTTCGGCAGGCCCGCCTCGAGCGCCCGCTCGGCGGCGCGCGACCACTCGCGCGCCACGTCGGCGACGACATCGCCGTAGGCGTCGTCCGGGTAGGCGGAGAAGCCGGCCATCGCCGACATCGGGCCGCGGCTGTGCATGAGCACGAGCGACGCCCCGCGGCGCGCGCAGAGCGCGCCGAGCTCTGCCGCGCTGTCGAGCGAGATCGTGTTGACCACCGCCGCGCCGTCGTCGAGCGCGCGCGCCGCGACGACGGGAGAGGTCGTGTCGACGGAGACGACGGCCCCCCTCCTCACCGCGTCGCGGACGCTCCCGCCGATGCGCGCGATCTGCTCGTCATCCGCCACGGGCTGCGCACCCGGCCGCGTCGATTCCGCGCCGATGTCGATCATGTCTGCCCCCTCGGAGAGCATCGCATCGATCTGCGCGAGAGCCGTCCCTTCATCCGCGAAGAAGCGACCGCCGTCGGAGAACGAGTCCGGCGTGCGGTTCAGTACCCCCATGATCACCACGCTCCCGCGGCGTTCGAGCAGCATGCGCAGCGGGGACATTTCCTGTGGGTAGCAACTTTTGCGCCGAACGGCAATTGTCTGCTCGAATCGATGTTTACCGGGAGCAATTGGAACATCGTGAGGGGAGTCCGGCGTCGCGCTCGGCGTCGCTGGCGTGGCCGGCGGGCGTGCGCCGGCGTTGGACGGCGCGCCGGCGCCGACATTCGGCGCCCGGGGTCGCGCTCCGCGCGACGCTGACTCGGCCGCGCTTCTTTGCTAGGGTCCCGCCCACACCTTGACATCGGCGACCGCCCGCGGCCGTCGGTGGCGGCGGGGCGACGCGCGAGCGCGCCCCGTCAACCGTTTCTCAAGCTGTATCCAGCGGACGAGACCGAGCGGTTCCATGCTGCGCACGCGTATCCGGGCAGGTCCCCTCGCCGGCTTCGTCTTGAGCGTCCTCTTCGCGGCGCTCTTCGCCGTGCTCTGCGTGGGCGAGCTCTTGATCCCGTCGCTCGCGCCCGAGATGGGCGAGCCCGCGCCGTTGACGCTGCGGGTCCCGTACGGGCCGCGGATCGTGCGCGACACGCACGACGGGAGCTTCACGCTCTCGTACGAGCACGCGCGCGTCATCGTGCCGCGCGGCACGGTCCTCTCGGAGCACAACGAGGACCACGACGCCGCGATGGCGTACGAGACGGTGCGGCGCATGCGCCAGCCCGGGCTCGGCGCGCGCGTCGCGAGCACGTACGTCATCTATCTCATCGTCTGCCTGATGCTGACGGTCTACCTGCGTCGCTTCGGGCAGAACCGGGTGCGGCTGCTGCGCACGCAGGTGGGCATGTTCGTCCTGATGACGGGCTCGCTCATCGTCGCGAAGCTCCTGTTGCTCTTCACGGCGCTGCCCGAGTTCTGGATGCCCGTCGCCGCGCTCCCGCTCTGGGTTGCGATCGCGTTCGATCGGCGGACCGCGTTCCTCGTCGAGGTGGGCGTCGCGTTCATCGCCGCGTCGCTGCTCCGGTTCGACGTGGTCCTCCTGTCGGTGCTGCTCGTGCGCGGCATCGCCGCGACCATGTTCTTCTTCAAGCGCAAGGGCTCGCGGCAGCTGCTCGTCGCAGGCAGCCTCGCGGGCCTCGCGGGCGCGATCGGGTTCGTCGCGCTGACCGTGCTGTTCGAGGGCGGCTTCGACCTCGTCGCGGATCTGAAGCGCTGGCTCGGGTCGAACGTGCTGGCCTGCATCGGCGGGGGGTTGATCGTCGGTGTGCTCGGGCGGGGCCTCAGGGAGCCGGCCGAGCGGGCGATGGGGCACGTGCCCCGCGACAAGCTGCTCGACCTCACCGATCTGGAGCAGCCGCTGCTCAAGAAGATGGCGGCGGAGGCGCCGGGCAGCTGGGAGCACGCGCGCGCGATGGCGAACCTCGCCGAGGCGTCGGCCGCGGCGATCGGCGCCGACGCCCTGCTGACGCGCGTGGGCGCCTACTATCACGACCTCGGCAAGACGGTGCAGCCCAAGTATTTCATCGAGAACCTCGCGCCCGGCGAGCGCTCGCCGCACGAGGATCTCGATCCGGAGGTGAGCGCCGACGCCATCATGGCGCACGTCGTGATGGGCACGAAGATCCTGCGGGAGGGCAACATCCCCGAGCCCGTTGTCGAGTTCGCGTACACCCACCACGGCACGCAGGTCGTCGAGTATTTCTGGCACAAGTGCGTCGAGCAGGGGAACCCGAAGGACCTGACGCAGGAGCACTTCCGTTACCCCGGCATGAAGCCGCAGACGAAGGAGACGGCGATCCTGATGCTCGTCGACTCCATCGAGGCGGCGTCGCGGACCATCTGGCCGCCCGAGCACAAGAAGTTCGAGGAGATGATCCAGCGCGTGATGTTCTCGAAGCTCGCGTCCGGCCAGCTCGATCAGTCCGGGCTGACGATCGAGGACCTGCGCATCATGACGAGCCGGATGGCGTCGACGCTGGTCAACATGTACCACGGGCGCATCAAGTACCCGTGGCAGCGCGAGAGCGATCGCGCCGGGCACACGCCGGCGCCGCCGACGGCCACGCCGCGCCCCACGACGCCCACGCCCGTGCCGCCGTCCGGCGCGGTGGGGCGGGACGGGAGCGCTGCCCCGCCGCCCGCCTCGACGGCGCGGGGCGCGGCCGCGGCGGCGCCCGCGGTCAGAGACGACGCCGGGGGGGCCACGAAGGACGAGAGCCCAGCGGAGTCCGTGCGGACGCCGAAGAAGACGCACTGAGCAGGCCGCGCGGCTCGCGCGGAGGCGCGACGGCCTGCCCCTTGAAAGGACGGTCCGATGCCCCCGACGATCGAGCAGAGCTTCATGAAGGCCCTCTTCCACGGCATCATCGCCGAGGACATCATCTTCCCGTACCCCGAGCTGCCCGCCGAGGAGCGGGAGGCGACGTCGATGATGCTCGACAGCGTGCGGAGGTTCTTCGCGTCGAGCGTCGACAGCACCAAGATCGATCGGGAGCAGGCCATCGACCCCGGCCTCCTGGCCGAGATCAAGAAGCTCGGCCTGATGGGCCTGCAGGTCCCGTCCGAGCACGGCGGCGTCAACCTCAGCAACATGGCGTACGCGCGCGTGATGCAGGAGGTCGGCGGGCTCGACGCGTCGATCGCCGTCACGCTCGGCGCGCACCAGTCGATCGGCTTCAAGGCGATCCAGCTCTTCGGGACGGAGGAGCAGCGGCAGCGCTACCTCCCGAAGCTCGCGACCGGCGAGTGGATGGCGGCCTTCGCGCTGACGGAGCCGGGCGCCGGCTCCGACGCGGCGGCGATCAGGACGCGCGCCGAGGTGTCGGCCGACGGCTCGTACTACACGCTGAACGGGTCGAAGATCTGGATCACGAACGGCGGCCTCGCCGATGTCTTCACGGTGTTCGCCCGGACCTCCGCGCTCGAGGAGGGCAACAAGCCGAAGCTCACGGCCTTCATCGTGGAGCGGGGCATGGGCGTGAAGAACGGCCCGGACGAGCACAAGCTCGGGATCCGGGGCTCGTCGACGACGGAGCTCTTCTTCGAGGACGTGAGGGTGCCGCGCGAGAACGTGCTCGGCGACGTCGGCAAGGGCTTCAAGGTGGCCGTCGAGGTGCTCAACAACGGGCGGCTCGGGCTCTCGGCGGGGTGCGTGGGCGCGTGCAACACGCTCATCCGCCTGGCGCTCGACAGGGTCCAGGAGCGGCGCGCGTTCGGCCGGAGCATCGGCGATTTCGGGCTCATCAAGGACAAGATCGCGACGATGCTGGCGCACACGTACGCGCTCGAGTCCATCACCTACCTCACGGCGAGCCTCGTCGACGCCAAGGTCCCCGACTTCTCGATCGAGAGCGCGATCTGCAAGGTCATGGGGAGTGAGACGCTGTGGTTCGTGGTCAACGAGACGCTCCAGATCGCGGCCGGCATCGGATACATGCAGGACTATCCCTACGAGCGGCACCTGCGCGACGCGCGGATCAACATGATCTTCGAGGGGACGAACGAGATCCTGCGCTGTTTCATGGCGCTCTCCGGGATGAGCGGCCCGGGCAAGGCGCTCGCGGACGTGGCGAAGGCGATGCGAGAGCCCATCAAGGGCTTCGGCCTGCTCAGCGACTTCGCGATCCGCAAGGCGAGGTCGGTGCTCGGGCGCGAGCGGATGTCGAAGGCGCACCCGCTGCTCAGCCGGGAGGCGGTGATCTTCGAGGACTACACGGCGGAGCTCGCCACGCACAGCGAGGACATGCTCCGGAAGCACGGGCGCGAGATCGCCGAGATGCAGTATGCGCAGCGCCGCATCGCGGAGATGGTCATCGACCTCTACTGTATGGCCGCCTGCATCTCACGCACGACTCGGGCCATCGAGCGGCGCGGCGAGGAGGGGGCGCGGCGTGAGATCGATCTCACAACCGTGTTCACCGGCATGGCGCAAAAGCGGCTCAGGCAGCATGTTGCGGACTTCCAGAAGAACGACGACGAGCTGCGCAAGGCCATCGCGGTGCGAGCCTATGCGGATCGCGCCTACCCGTTCGATATTCTCTGATCGCCTCCCGGCGCACCTCGGCTGACATCCAGTTACATGGAGTCACCTCCAGGGACACGAGCGCCGCGCCGCTCCGGCGCACGCCGTCGACGCGCTCGCCCGCGCATCCAACGCAAGATGCGTATCGAGCGAGTCCGAACGATACGCTCCGTTTCGGGAAGTTTTCACCGCACGACCTGGACGGATTGCGATATCATCTACTGGGAGTAGCGTTGGCGTAGACGCTTCGACAGGAATCGGGTGATCACTTGTCCCAGGCCTGGGCATTGGGTGGCAGGGGCGGAGCCATGAAGGAGACTGCTGAAGGTCGGGCCGTCATGGAGAAGTATCGCCTCGAGCGCAGGCTCGGCGGCGGTGGCATGGGCGACCTCTGGCTGGGCTTTGACATCAAGCTCAGGCGGCGGGTGGTCATCAAGTTCATCCGGAGCTTCGCCGCCACGGAGCCGGAGCTGGTCGCCCGCTTCGAGCGTGAGGCGCGCGCGTCCGCCCGTGTCCGGAGCCCCTACGTCATCGAGACGTACGATTACGGGGTCGATCGCGGCTGCGCGTTCATCGTCATGGAGTACCTCGAGGGGGAGGACTTGAACCGCCGCCTCGAACGGGAGCCGAAGCTCCCGCTCGCGCAGGCGGCGCTCCTGTTCACGCAGCTCGGCAAGGCGCTCGATGCGATCCACGCCGCGGGGGTGATCCACCGCGATCTGAAGCCGGGGAACATCTTCCTCACGTGCTCGGGCGGCGATGAGCTGCTCAAGGTGCTCGACTTCGGCGTCGCGAAGTCGTCTTGCTCGCGCGACCGGATCACGAAGACAGGCATGGTCCTCGGGACCCCCCGGTACATGAGCCCCGAGCAGACCATGGCGCCCAGGCAGGTCGATTACCGGAGCGATCTCTGGTCGATGGCCGTGATCCTCTACCGCGCGATCACCGGCCAGTGTCCTTTCGCCGGCACCAACATCAATGAGCTGGTCAGGCACATCTGCCAGACCTCGTTCCCCAGGGCCACCGAGCTCGCGCCGGAGCTCCCACCCGGGGTCGATGCGTTCTTCTCCCGGGCGTTCGCCTTCGATCCCGACGCGCGGCACCAGTCGGGCAGGGAGATGATGGAAGCGTTCACCGCGCTCCTCCCTGCGCAGACGCTGGCCTCCATGCGGTCGCTGGAGGCGCTGCGCGCGATCCCCGGCGCGCCGCCGTCCGAGCGGAGCGCCATCATCAAGCGGGCCGCGCTGGGCGTGCCCGCGGCCCCGCCTCGCTGCGCCATGGATCAGACGACCATGGCCGCCATGCTGGCGACACCGGCGAACGATCTCGGCGGCGCGCCGGAGACGGGCGAAGCCGACCCCGCCCCGGACGACCGGCAGAGCGAGGTCGTGCTGGACAGCCGTGTCCTGCCGCCGCTTCGGGTCCCCTGGCTGGTCGCGATCGCGCTGCTCCTCGCGGCCGCTTCGGTCGTTTGCCACAGCATGGCCCAGGGCGCGTCCTGGTCGCCGGATACCGCGGAGAGCCCGGCGTCGATGGCTCCGTGACCCGGCGGGGCGTCGCGCGCCCGTCGCGGCGGTCGCCGCGCCGACCTCGCGACGGCGAGGCGGATCGCCAGGCGCTGTCGGCCCCACGTGATGACGTGCGGACCGCGCCTTAGCGCGCGTCGGTCTTGGGTGCCTCGGTGATGCCGGACATCCACCGGAGCCTCGGGGCGCCCTCGTCGATCCAGCGGTCGCGCACCCGGCGCGCGAGCTCGGGGTGCTCGCTCGCCTTCACGGCCAGCACGGACACGAGGCACGTCCCCGGCCACGACTCGTAGACGGCGATCGCTCCGGCGTACTCGTCGCTCGCGAACACCGACGCGATGCTGCCGTCGAGGACCTTGAACACGAGCGGCCGCACCTCGCCGTCGATCTCCTGCGTCGTCCGGATGATCTGCGCCTCCCCGAGCCGCACGCCATAGCCGTCGGCGAGCGCCGCGTTCTTCGCCCAGAACTCGTCGAGGCAGCTGTCGGGATCGCTCGGCCCCGCGGTGCTCGAGTAGAGGACCGTCAGGGCGGCGTAGTGCTCGTCGCCGTACCGGAAGGTCGCCCGCGTCGGATGGCTCCAGACCCGCACCCGGCGCCAGCTTTGCCAGTCGACAAGCGGCACCTCGAGCGTGTTGAACCGGTCCCGCCGCCTCCCCCACGGCTCGGCCAGCAGCCGCTCGAGCGCGGCCCGCTCGGGGTCGGCCGCGTCGCCCCCCGGGTTCTCGCGGGTGATCGACGCGGGCGTCGGGGGCAACCCCGGCGGCCTCGACGGGGGGGTGCTGCTGCAGGCGGTGACGGCGAGGAATGCGAGGAGAGGGACCGCCGATGCGGTCCCCCACCCTGTGGAAGAGCGCGCGGTCGGCCTGGAGCAGAGCATGGGCAACACGAGCCTCGGCAAGCGGTTCTCAGCGACGGCAGTCCCGCGAGCGGATCCCGCAGCGCCGCTACAATCGGACCTCGCGCATCGCGATTTTATTCTTGTCGAAGACGCCCAGCCCGAGCTCGCCCGCGATGCGGATGTACGAAGGCTCCCGGCTCGCCTCCTTGAGCGTGGGCAGCCCGTTCTCCTTGCGCCATGTCTCGACCACGCCCCAGCCGATCACATCCATGGCGACCGGATCGGTCGTGGCGTACACCGACTCGTGAAGGACGCGCCGCTTCGGGTTCTTGTCGAGCGGGCCCTGGTCGTAGATGAGCTTGAAGCCGTCCGTGATGTGCAGGCGGACACGGCTCTTCACGACGTCCTGCGCGTAGAGCTCGGCGATCTGCGGGCTCGCGGTGTGCTGGTGGAAGGCGTGCGGGTTGATGGTCGCGCCGTGGGTGATGTTCTTGAGGCAGCCGGTGTAGCCGCAGATCGAGTGGTCCTTGATCAGCGAGACGTTGATCACCGCGGTCGCCTCGGTGAAGGGGCGGACGAACTTGGTGGGGATGCCGAAGACCGTGATGCTCGGCATCACCGCGTCCTTGTTCTCGTGCACCGCGGCGCGGATCCCGTCCGGGAACTCGGCGGCCGGCTTGGCGGTGCGGTCGGCGCAGCGGGTGCCGGCGAGGAACGAGGGGTACTGCTCGAAGATCAGGACGTTCTCGGCGGGGACGCCCGCCGCGATCACCCCGCGCACGATCTCGAGCACGAGCTCCTTGTTGGTGGCCATGGTCGCGCCCTTCTGGCCGGCGATCCCGTTGGCCTTGATCGCCACGCGGTCGTCCTTGTGGACGAAGCGGCCGAAGGCGGCGCCGAGATCGCTCTTCCCGGTGAGCTCCGCCATGGCCCGCTCGAGCATCACCTTCGCCGCGGACGCCTCGGGCCAGAGGCCGTTCGGCTGCATCGAGTTCGACTTCGTGACCTTCACGATCTTCCCGGGAATGGACAGCGGCGTGAAGCCGGGGGGCGGCGTGGCCGCGAGGCTCGGCGGCGCTTCCGCGAGCGCCGCGGTCGGGCCCAGGAGCACGGCGCCCGCGGTGCCGGCAGCGAGGCCGCCGAGGAAGGCTCGGCGCGAGCGACCCCCAGGGCCGGGATCAACAAAGCGACGGGGATCGTGGGGCATAAGACCTCGTGGTGAGCGCCTTGCGGCGGGGTGGATGCCACCGGGTCGCCGGGCGACCGGGGCGCTGATAGTAGCCGAGCTTCTCGCTCGAGACACGGCGCCCGTCCTCCCCCGGGGGCGCCGGCCTGCCGGCGGCGGCGCCCATCCCCCGGGGGGCCGCCAGAGCTCCCGGAGGCGAGTTCGACCCTACCGTGCGCCTCCGCCATGGCGGCGCCACGCCGGGGGGCGCCGGATGCCCGCGATTTGCCGGAGTTTCAGGGGATCGCGCGCCGGCATGCCGCTCGCTTGGCGGCGTCGCCGAGGAGACGAACGCCGCTCGCGTGCGCGGAGGCGACGTCCTTTGCACCAGGAAGGAGGCGCGGCACGATGCAAGCGACATCGAAGGGGACGGGCTCGCCCGACGGGCGGGCCGATGCAGGGCAAGACACCGAGGCGTGTCCCCCGTGGCGGGAGCGGGCGCTGGCAGCGCTGAAGGACTCGGCCTGGACCGCGCTGGGCGGCAAGGTCGCGGCGTACGTCGCGGGGTTCTTCGCGCTTGCGCTCGTGGGTTCCGGGCACGCGCTGAGCCTGCTCCCGGAGCGCCCGGCAGATCCGGCCGCCGGGCTGGCGATGGTGGCCGGCGACCCGGCGCCGTTCGGCGCCGCCGGGAGCCCGACGCCCCAGGCCACCGCCGCGCCTGCCGCCGACGCCGGGGCCGCAGCGGCAGAGCCGCCGTTGGCCGGCGATGGCGGAGCGAGCGCTCCGGCGGGCGGCGGCGTGACCGCGGACGGAAAGATCGTGCTGAACCTCGCGACCGAGGCGGACCTCATGCGCCTCCCGGGCGTCGGTCCGGCGAAGGCGGCGGCGATCCTGGCGCTCCGCGCCAAGCTCAAGCGTTTTCGGAAGGTCGACGACCTGCTGCGGGTCAAGGGGCTGGGCCGGCGGTCCCTGAAGCGGTTGAGGCCGCTCGTGCTCGTCGATCCACCTTGATTCAAGCATTGCACCATCGAAGCGCGGCTCGCTCTCCCGGTCGCACCGCACCTCGTGCACCGCAGGAGCCTGCCAGGACCGGTGAGCGCGGCGAGCGGCGGATTGCGCGGAGCTCCGCCTGGCGCCCGCGGGCGGCTCCGGACTCATGACCTGCGAGCACGCCGGGCTGCGCAGAGTCGATGTTTGATGACGCGGAGGCCCTGTGCGGACACGGCGGGAGCCGCGGCCTGGCGAGCTCTCGCGCTGGAGCCCCCTTGCCCTCCGAGGGCGCTCGGGCACACTGCGCCGCGATGCACGTCCACTTCGTCGCCGTCGCGGGCACCGGCATGGGTGCGCTGGCGGGGCTCTTCCGGGCCGCGGGGCACGAGGTCTCGGGGTCCGACGTCTCCTTTTACCCGCCCATGGGGCCGGCCCTCGAGCGGTGGGGCATCCGGCTCATGACCGGGTTCGACCCCGCGCACCTCGACCCTCGGCCCGATCTCGTCGTGATCGGCAACGTCTGCCGCCCGACGAACCCCGAGGCGCGCGCCGCGATCGACGGAGGCCTGCGGGTGACCACGATGGCGCACGCGCTCGCTGACCACATGCTCGCCGGCCGCTCGCCGCTCGTCGTGGCCGGCACGCACGGCAAGACGACGACCAGCTCGATGTGCGCGTGGCTCCTGCACGAGGCCGGCAGGGATCCCGGCTTCCTCATCGGCGGCCTGCCGAAGAACTTCGAGGCGAGCTTCCGCCTGCCGCGGAGCGCCTCCTCGGCGAGCGACCGCCGCGGCCTGCCGCTCCTCAACGAGGCGGGCGCCGATCGCCGCAGGACGCCGTTCGTCGTCGAAGGCGACGAGTACGACACCGCCTTCTTCGAGAAGACGCCGAAGTTCTGGCACTACCGACCCGAGGTCGGCATCGTCACGTCGGTGGAGCACGATCACGTCGACATCTACCCCGACGCCGCGTCGTACGAGGCGGCGTTCCGCGGGTTCGTCGAGCGGATCCCGGAGACGGGGCTCCTCGTGGCGGCCGCGCACGATCCGCGGGTCGTCGAGGTGGTGTCACGGTCGGCGCGCGCAGAGGTCGCCTGGTTCGCGCTCGAAGGCGACGACACGCACGGGAAGCCGCCGCACTGGCTCGCCGCGCCCGCGGAGGCCGGCGCCGACGGCCAGTCGTTCGATCTGTACGCCGGCGGCGTCATGGCGGGGCGCGTCGCCCTGCAGATGCCGGGGCACCACAACGTGCGCAACGCCGTCGCCGCGATCGCGGCCGCGGCGCAGGGCTTCGGCGTGCCGCTCTCGACCGTGACCGCGGCGCTCGCCAGCTTCGAGGGCGTGCGGCGCCGGCAGGACCTCCTGTTCGAGGCGCGCGGGGTCCGCGTCTACGACGACTTCGCGCACCACCCGACCGCCGTGGACGAGACGCTCCGCGCGCTCCGGTCCCGGCACCCGGAAGGCGCGCTGTGGGCGGTGTTCGAGCCGCGCAGCGCGACCGCGTGCCGCGCCCTCCACCAGGAGCCCTACGCGCGCGCCTTCGGCGCGGCCGACCGCGTCGTGCTCGCGCCGCTCGGGCGGCCGGACATCGCCGCGGGCGAGCGGCTCGACCTCGACCGGCTGGTGCGCGACCTGGAGCAAGCGGGCAGGCGCGCAGAGACGGCGGGCTCGGTGGACGAGATCGTCGCCGCGATCGCGCGCGACGCGCAGGAGGGCGACACGGTCGCGCTCCTGTCCAACGGGGCGTTCGGCGGCATCTACGACAAGCTCCGCGGCGCGCTGTCGGCGAGGTCGAGATGATCGGGCGCGGGCCAGCGGAGCTGCTCGAGCTCTCCGGGATCGCGCTGCGCGTCGCCGAGGAGGCAGCGGCGCTCGTGCAGGCCGGGTTCCGCGCGGACCCGCGCGGCCTGCGCGTGGAGGAGAAGGCGCCGCGCGATCTCGTGACCCAGTTCGACCAGGCGAGCGAGGACCTGCTCGTCGCGCGGCTCGGCGCGCTCACGCCGGGCATCGCCGTCGTCGGCGAGGAGCAGAGCGCCGCGCGCGCCACGGAGCCGCGCGGCGGGCTCGTCTGGTACGTCGATCCGCTCGACGGCACGACGAACTTCGTCCACGGCCACCCGTTCTGGTGCGTCTCCGTCGGTCTGATGGAAGACGACACGCCCGTCGCCGGCGCCGTCGTCGCGCCCGTGCTCGGGATCCGCTGGACGGGCTTCCGGTCGCGCGAGCCGCAGCCGCGCGGCGCCGCGCCGGAGCGGCCCGCGACCGCCGGAGAGGCGCGCCGCAACGGCGAGCGTTGCACGGTCAGCGCCACGGCGTCGCTGGACCACGCGATGGTGGCGACCGGCTTCCCGCCGGTGCGCGACCGGGCTCCGGACAACAACTTCGACGCCTTCATGACCGTCAAGCGCAACGCTCAGGCCGTGCGGCGCTGCGGCAGCGCGGCGATCGATCTCTGCATGGTCGCCGACGGGACCTACGACGCCTACTGGGAGCGCCGGCTCCACGCCTGGGACGTCGCCGCCGGGAGCGCGATCGTGCGCGGTGCGGGCGGCGTGATCACCGCGCTCGACGGCGGCCCGCCGGACTACCACGCAGGCGACATCATGGCGTCGAACGGCCTCGTCCACGATCCCATCGTTGCCCTCTTCTCGCATCCCGGCCCGCCGACCCGCTAGGCGGCTCGACGGCCGGCTCAGGGCCAGCCGTAACGCGCGTCGGGCGCTCGCGCAGGAGCGGCGTGAACACGAGGGGGCTACAGACGCAGCAAGCGCAACAAGCGCGACAAGCGCAACAACAAACGACAGCGACGCTCGCGAAGCGAGAAACGCAAAACGTCGGCACCGTGCGGAGGAGCGGTTGACTGAGCCGCCCAGGGAACTATCCTATGGTCGTTCCCTCTGCCGACTTCGTGAGGCGTTGGACGATTGAATCCCGAGTAAGCGAGAACCAGGGAGCCAACAACGATACCGTGGTGAGCTAGGCCCGGAACCATTCACCGGGAAGCCTGAAGCGGTACTTAGGCTCCCACCTAGCAGCGATGCTAGGGGTTCATGTCCTTCTGCCCACGTCCTCGGCGGTACGGAACATCTCTCCCCTGCGGGCCGCCCACGCGGCCCGCAGTTTTTTTGTGCGCGCGACACGCGCTGTGCCCTCGACATGGGTCCAGCGGTCGCCGCACCGCGGCGTCGCCGGGGGGGCGCGGCGCCGGCGTGCGGACCACGGCCCGGCTTTTGTTTCCGTTCTCATCCCCCTTCCGGTAGCTTCGGGCCCGCGATGGACACGAGATCCCCTCGATCTGCAGGAGCGCAGCACGACGAGCAGCGCCCGCTCGCCGGCGCAGCACGGTTTGGGTCGTCGAGCCACCGCGGGCGCAGCACCCCCGGCCGCTCGCGCTTCCTGCGGCGTCTTGCCCTGACGCTCGCGATCCTCACGGTGCCCGGGGCGGCCCTGGCTGCGGTGACGATCAAGGGCAGGACCACGGGCATGCCCAAGCTCCTGAACCCGGTCTGGAACGAGGCCAAGGACCCGAAGGCGAACCGGTACACCTTCCGCGAGCCC
Source organism: Sorangium sp. So ce887 (assembly GCF_051521455.1). Taxonomy (NCBI): domain Bacteria; kingdom Pseudomonadati; phylum Myxococcota; order Polyangiales; family Polyangiaceae; genus Sorangium; species Sorangium sp. So ce887. Next base: position 10,628,003 of record NZ_CP150354.1, read on the forward strand.
TCCCCGACCGTCCGCGCGGATGTCCGGGCGCTCGTCGGCTACGTCCCGAAGGAGCTGTGCGTCGTCGCGCTCGGCGAGAAGGGCGAGCCGCAGCAGACGCCGCGAACGGTCGTCATCTCGGGCGGCCGCACCACGCCCGTGACCCTCGTCGTCGCCCCGGGACAGCGGATCCAGTTCGAGAACCACGATCCGTTCCCGCACAAGATCCACGACGTCGGCAGCAAGGCGCTCCCGCCGATCGAGATCGCCGCCGCAAAGACCCGCGCCTGGACGCCGCCGGGGCCAGGCAAGTACGAGATCCGCGATCAGCTCGCCCCGAGCGTCCGGTCGTGGATCGTCGTCGAGCCGAAGGCCGTGGCGAGCGCCTACCCGGATCGTCAGGGGAACTTCGCCATCGAGGTCGAGGCCGGCACGTACACGCTGCAGGGCTACTTCAACGGCGAGCCGGTCGGAAAGGCCGTCGAGGCCGTCGTGAAGCCCGGGCCGGAGCAGCAGCTCCTCAGGGAGCCGGTCGTCGTGGGCGAGGCCGGTGGACCGAGCGCGGAGGCAGGAAAGTAGACCATGCTGCTGTCGCGTTTCTGGTACGGGGTGCTCGCGCTCGCGCTCGGCGCCGCGATCTTCGTCCTCTTCGTCGCCGCCCAGCTCTACAACCGCTCGAGCCACCGCGCGATGAGCGAGTCGCTCAGCGCCGACTCCAGCGCCGTCGAGTGGTTCCTCAACGACGACGCCCGGAAGCGATCGAGCGCGCTCATCCGCGTGGCGCTGACCCCGGCCCTGCGGACGGCGCTCGCCAAGTCGTCGGCCGAGGCCAAGCCGGGCGCCGACCTGCGCGAGAAGGCCCGCGCCGCGCTGCGCAGCGCGGTCGCCGAGGTGCCGCCGGAGCTCAAGTTCGATCACGTGTGGGCCGTCGACGCGGCCGGCCGGGTGGTCGCGTCGGTGGACTTCGAGCACCGTGAGGACTGGGAGCTCGGCGGCTACCCGGTCGTCGCCGACGCCCTCCACGGCTGGATCCGCGACGACGCCTGGGTCTGGAAGGGCCGCATCCTGCGCGTCGTGGCGCGCCCCGTCGAGCAGGACGTCAACGGTGAGCCGGTCGGGGCCGTGATCGGCGCCAAGATCATCGACGACACCTTCGCCCGCGCGGTCACGAAGCGCACCGGCACGGCCGTCGGCTTCTACGCCGAGGGGGCGCGCGTCGCCTCCGGCGCGCCCGAGGGGTTCGACAAGGCAAACCTCGACCAGATCACGCAGGATCTGAAGCTGCTCGACGACAACAAGGACTACGTCGAGAAGGGGCGCTCCGAGGTCCGCGTCATCGGCAAGCACCTCGGCGTGGTGTACGCGCGGCTGCCCGGCGAGGCGTGGGAGCTCGGCGCCGGCTACGCGGTCGGCCGCCTCGCGGCGTCGGTCGACTCGCCGCTCAACTTCCTCGACAAGGCGAACAACGACGACAAGAGCCAGGTGCCCACGGCGCTGATCCTGGCGGGCATCCTCGCCCTGGCCGCGATCGGGCTTGTGTTCTCGTTCCTGGAGCACACGCGGCCGCTCCATGTCTTCCGCAACGAGGCGACGCGCTTCGCCAAGGGCGAGGTCGACGTGCTGGCGCCGAGCCGGTTCCGCGGCGCCTACCGGAAGATCGCGGCCGACATCAACGACGGCGTCGAGAAGGTGGCCGCGAAGGGCGGCGCGCCCAGGAAGGCCGCCGACCTCGAGCAGGTGCTCGGCCCGATCCCGGCGCAGCCGGCGATGAGCGCGTTCTCGGTGCCGCTCGGCCCCGGCGAGCCGCGCCCCGATTCGCGCCCGTCGTACCCGAAGCCCATGGTGAGCCCGCGCAGCCCGACGCGGCGGCCTGGCTCGCACCCGCTCAGCGGCCCGCCGCCGGCTCGCGAATCCGAGGAGCCGGTCGAGGCGATCGAGGAAGTCTCGGACGCGAACATCGCGCTCCCCTCCCATGGCCCCCCGGGCGCTCCGGGGCGCCCGCCGCCGCCGCGGCGCCCGCCGCCGCCGCCGCCGCCCAGGGCGCCGGCCGCGCCCGCCCTGGCGACCACGCTCCCTGAAGCGACGAGCGCGCCGGAAGCGCCGGCCGCGCGGCAGGACGGCGCGGGAGATCCGGACGAGCTCACCGAATGGAACGCCGTCTACGAGGAGTTCCTGTCGGTCAAGCAGCAGTGCGGGGAGCCCACGAACGCCCTCACCTTCGACAAGTTCAAGGGGACGCTGCAGCGCAACAAGGACGCGCTCGTGGCGCGCCACAACTGCTCGCGCGTGCGCTTCACGGTCTACGTGAAGGACGGCAAGGCGGCGCTCAAGGCGTCGCCGGTGAAGTAGCCGCCGAGGGATCGCCGCGCGGAGACGGAGGCCCATGAAACGAGGAGCTGCGGGCGCCGCGGGCGCCGCGTTCGCTGCGATGGTGGCCGCCGGCGCGGCGCGCGCGTCGTCGGGGCTCGACTCGCCGGACATCGGGGTGCTCCAGCTCGGTCGCGGCGGGGCCTGGGTCGCGCGGGCCGACGATCCGCTCGCGGCCTACTTCAACCCGGCGGGGCTCGCCGCGCAGAGGAGCAGCGCGCACGGCGGCGTGCACTTCATCCAGCTCGCGCAGTGCTTCACGCGCCTCGGCCCCGATGGACAGCCCGTCCCGCCGAGCTACACGACGGCGATCCCGGCGCCCGGCAGCGAGGGCGGCCCCGACCCCGAGGTGTGCGCCGAGGGCGGCCTGTTCCCGAACCCACAGCTCGCCGCGACCCTCCGCGTGAGCGACGCGCTCGCCGTCGGCGTCGCGGTGCTCGGCCCGCACGGCGTCGGCGAGCGGTCCTGGCCCGAGTCGCTCCCGTACACGCACCCGAGCTTCGGCGAGATGACGCAGCCGTCGCCCCAGCGGTACCTGCTCACGTCGCTCGACGCCCTGATGCTGATGCCGACGCTCTCGGTCGGCTTCACCCCCGCGGAGGGGGTCTCGATCGGCGCCGGCTTCATCTGGGGCATGGCGGTCCTCGATTTCGTCAACTTCGCCGAGGCGACCTCGGCCCCAGGCGGCGACGACTTCAACGCGCGCGGCGATCTGCGCACGCGCGCGAAGGCGGACGATCTCTTCATCCCGGGCTTCGTCCTCGGCGCGCGCTGGGCGGCGACGGCGCACCTCGACCTGGGCGCGTGGTTCAAGTGGCAGGACGCGGTGCGCGCGGAGACCGACCTCACCATCGAGTCCCGCTACTGGACGCCCGCCGGGGTCAAGAACGCGGACCCCTGCAAGGGCGAGCCGCCGGGGTGCAACGTCACCGAGGAGCGGAGCGCGGGCGAGCTCACGATGCCGATCCCCATGGAGGCGAAGCTCGGCCTCCGGTACCACAGGCCGCGCGCCGGCGCCCTGCGGGCCGCGCGGTCCTCCGCCGCCGAGCCCCGCGTCCGCGACCCGATGGTCGACGACCTGTTCGATGTGGAGCTCGACTTCACCTGGGCCAACAACAGCGCGGTCGATGCGATCGAGGTCCGGTTCCGCGAGGGCATCCCGGTGCGCGGCACGGTCGTGGGCACCGTGCCGCCCAACGCCGACGTCCCGCACCGCTGGCGCGACGTCTTGGGAGTCCGGCTCGGCGGCGATTTCGTCGTGCTCCCCGATCTGCTCGCGCTGAGGGCCGGCGGCTTCTTCGAGACGAAGGGGCAGGACGACGCCGATCTGAACCTCGATTTCCACCTCGGCTATCGGGTCGGCGTCGGGGCCGGCGTGACCACGCGCGTCGGCCCGGTCGACATTTCGGCGGCGTTTCAGCACACGTTCTTCGGCCCGCTGGACAACGGCGGGAAGGGGCGCATCAAGGCCGTATCCGGCGCTGTCCCGAGCGGCTACCGCAGCATCCAGAGCGTGAACGGCGGCCGCTTCGAGAGCAGCCTGGACGAGTTCGGTCTGAGCGGAACGATGCGCTTCTGAACGGGCGGCCGCTCGGCGCGGAGGCGGCAGAACGCGCGGCGCTGCAGCGCGGCGGGGGGGCGCGGCGGAGCGCCGGGGCGGTCGACGCGGAAGGCGGTCGCGCCTATAAGATGGCTCCACCATGAGCGAATCGAACGTCCGTAACCTGGTCATCATCGGCTCCGGTCCTGCCGGGCTCACCGCCGCCATCTACGCGGCGCGCGCCAACCTGAAGCCGCTCCTCATCGAGGGCTTCAGCGCCGGCGGCCTGATCCCGGGGGGCCAGCTCATGTTCACGACCGATGTCGAGAACTACCCCGGCTTTCCCGAGAAGATCACCGGCCAGGAGCTGATGCAGCGCTTTCGCGACCAGGCCGCGCATCAGGGCACGGAGATCGTGACGGCGGACGTGACCCGGGTCGAGCTCACGGGCCACCCGTTCAAGGTGTGGGTGGATGACACGCTCTACCTGACGAAATCGGTGGTGATCGCGACGGGCGCGCGCGCCAACTACCTCGGCCTCGAGAGCGAGGAGAAGCTCAAGAACAAGGGCGTCAGCGCCTGCGCGGTCTGCGACGGCGCGCTCTTCCGCGGCCAGGACGTCGTGGTCGTCGGCGGCGGCGACACGGCGATGGAGGAGGCCTCCTACCTGTCCGGGCTCTGCAGCAGCGTCACGCTGGTGCACCGCCGCGACGAGTTCCGGGCGTCGAAGGCGATGATCCAGCGCGTGACCGAGAACCCGAAGATCAAGATCCTCTACAGCCACGTCGTGGAGGAGGTGCTCGACGTGAAGGCCGACATGGTGACGGGCGTCCGCGTCAAGAGCACGAAGACGGGCGACAGCCACCTCGTGCCCGCGGCGGCCATGTTCGTCGCGATCGGCCACACGCCGATGACGGATCTCTTCGTGGGGCAGCTCGAGACGCACCCGAACGGCTACCTGAAGACGGTCCCGGGCTCGACGCGCACGAACATCCCGGGCGTCTTCGCCGCGGGCGACGTGCAGGACTGGAACTACCGCCAGGCCGTGACGGCCGCCGGCACGGGCTGCATGGCCGCGCTCGACGCGGAGCGCTGGCTCGCGCAGCAGGGCGGCCACTGAGGGACGGCGATGGTTGAAGCGCTGCGCGAAGAGCTCGCCGATCTGACCGCCTCGGTCCGGGCGTTCCTGGAATGGCACGCAGCGACCGGCGCGGACGGGCTGCCGGGCCATCCTTCAACGCTCCACGAGGCGCTGGGCGCGTCGTCTCCGGACGGCGGTCCGCCGGCCCCTCGCCGCTCGGAGCGGGGTTTCGCCGGGCTGGATGCGCCTTCACCGCCGGCATCGCGCGGGGGCAGCGGCGCGGCCTTCGCGCCGCCGGCGCAGCGCAACGACGCCGGCGGCGTCTCCCCGCCGCAGCCGGAGCAGCGCTCCGCCGCTGCCGCCGCCTCCCCGCCGCAGCCGGAGCAGCGCTCCGCCGAGGTCCAGGCGGCGCGGTCTCCGGTGCAGGCGCAGCGGGGTCCCGAGCCGTCCCCCCGCCCTGCCGTGAGCGCCGCCTCGGCGCCGCGCGCGAACGCAGCCCAGCCGGTCACGCCGGAGGAGCGCGTGACGCGGCTCGCGCTCCTCGCGGAAGAGGTCCGCACCTGCCAGAAGTGTCCGCTCCACGAGGGCCGCACCCACGCGGTGTTCTCGCGCGGCAGCCCGCTCTCCGAGATCGTGTTCGTCGGCGAGGGGCCCGGGGCGGAAGAGGACCTGCAGGGGGAGCCGTTCGTCGGCCCGGCCGGGCAGCTGCTCGACAAGATGATCGCGGCGATGGGGTACCAGCGCGACGGGGTCTACATCTGCAACATCGTGAAGTGCCGGCCACCGAAGAACCGCAAGCCCGAGCCGGCCGAGATGGCGGCCTGCAGCCCCTACCTCGCGTCCCAGCTCGCGCTGATCAAGCCGAAGGTGATCGTGGCGCTCGGCGCCACCGCGGTGCAGGGGCTGATCGGCACGACCGAGGGGATCACGAAGCTCCGCGGGACATGGAAGCTCTACAAGGGCTCGATCCCGATCATGCCCACGTTCCATCCGGCCTACCTGCTGCGCCAGCCGAGCGCGAAGCGAGAGGTCTGGAGCGACCTGAAAGAGGTGATGCGCCACCTCGGCAAGAGCGCGCCCGACCGAGGCTGACGTGACCGCGTGCGCTTCCGGGCGCGAGGCCCCGGCGGCGCATCCGGCCGAGCCGTCATCGCGGCTCTCGGCCGTGCGCTGCGCGCTGGCGCTCCTCGGCATCCTGCCCTGGTGCATCGCCCTGGCGCGGAGCCACCTGCCGCTCGGCGAGCTCGGCGCCGCGCTCGATCGCCTCTTCGTGCCGATATGCCACCGCATACCCGGGCGGTCCCTCGCGCTCGAGGGCGTCGTGATGCCGCTCTGCAGCCGCTGCGCTGGCATCTTCGCCGGCGTCGCGGCGGGCGCCGCGATCGCGCGGCCTCGCCTGGGGATGGCGACGTGGCGCCCGATCCTCATCGGCCTCAGCGCGTTGATGGTGCTCGACGTGGCGACCCAGGATCTCGGGTTGCGCCCGGTCTGGCATGCCACCCGCCTCGCCACAGGCCTGGCCTTCGGCTACGCCGTGGCCGCGGCGTTCCTCACGCGGCTCGCTCGCCGCCCGGGCTGAACGCAGCTCGCCTGGCGCCCGGGCCGAGCGCTATTTCCGGCCCCCCATGGCCCTGCACTCGTGCACGGGGCCCTTCGTGGCATGGCGAACACACTCGCTGTACGCCGCGACGCCATCCTTCCACTTGCCCGTGTCCTGGAGCGCCGAGCCCAGGTAGAGATAGGGCAGCGCGTCGGTCGGATCTGCCGCGATGGCCGCGCGAGACGCCTCGATCGCGTCCTTGTACCTGCCGCGGTTGAGGAAGCTCAGCGCTTCCTTCTTCAGCTTGCCTGCGTCCTCAGGGCTGACCGCGGGCGCCGCGGCCTTCGCGGCCTCGGCTGCCTCGGCCGTCTCGGCCGCAGCCTTCTCGGCCTCGGCCTTCTCCGCGGCTGCCTTCTCCGCCTCGGCCTTCTCCGCCTCCGCGGTCGCCTTCAGCGGATCGGGAGCGGCCTCCGCCCCCTTTGCCGCGGCCTCCGTCCGCGCCGGCTCGGCCTGCGCAGGCGCCTTCTCCCGTGCGGGAGCAGGATTCCCTGCCACGGCCAAGAGCTTCGCCTCCATGTGCGCCGGCTTCGAAGCAGGCGCTGCCATCGCGACCGGCGCAGGCGAGGACGGCTTGCCCGAGAGCACCGACTTGGCGACCACCGCGACGGAGATCACCCCGGCGAGCCCCGCGACCGCCGCGACGATCCGGCGAAGGCGCGCCCGGCGGGCGAGGGTCTCGGGCGACAGCTGATGCACCACCACGAGGCGCTCGTCAGCGTGCTCGTCGGGATGGCTGGCCACCTCGGTGAGCGGCGGGAACGACTCCTCCTCGCGCCGGAAGAACGCCGCCGTCGGCGAGGAAGGGTCAATCAGATCGAGCGCGTCCGAGTCGGGCGACGGCTCGTCGGGTGAGGACGCCGGGCCTGCCGGCGGCTCCGAGGCGCCGGCTCGTTCAGACGCGGTCGACGGGTCGGAATCCAGCGCCTTGAGAGGCGTCGCGTCGCTCGTGCTGCGTGGAGCGGCCGACGGCGCGGCGGGCGCCTCGGAGATCCTCGAAACAGCGGGCGCCTCTTCAGCCAACCGAGCAGCGGGCGCCTCCGTGGCCAGCGGAGCCGCGGCCACTCGGACAACCGACGGGGCAGCGGGCGCCGGCGCTACCGACGGGGCACCGGGCGCCGGCGCTACCGACGGGGCATCGGGCGCCGGCGCTACCGACGGGACAGCGGGCGCCGGCGTTACCGACGGAGCGGCAGGCGCCTCGACGGCCGGTGGCGCAGCGGTCGCACCGACCTCGGCTGCCGGCGCAGGAGCAGCGGAGAGCTCCGCAACCGCCCCGGCGGCGACGTCCTGGCCGCTCGCCACCGGCTGCGCCGCATCCTGGGTCGCGAAGGCCGGCCCCTCAGGCGCCGCCGACATGCGGGGCTGAGAAGCCCGAGGACGGAGGCTGCGGCCCCTGTTCGCGCGGGCCGATGCAAGAAGTCGCTTCGACATGTCCGAACCATCCTCCCGTGATCGTCACGCCCCCGATGGCGCAGGGGACCGGCGACTCGCCCTATTCATGATCCAGGCCGGCCCCAACGGCGAGCGCCCGCCCGCGGTTTCCGTGCGCTCGCAGCACCCCCCGTGTGCCGGATCGTGCCGCGCTGCCCTGCCCCGCCATGCCCGCGCGCAACGAGACCCCACAGAGCCTCTCCCCACAAGAAATTGACAGTCTTCTCGCAACGGCGCGCGCCGGGCGCCGGGCGCACCGGACGTTCCTTCCGGCGGACGCGCCCCTGAGGGTGCGGCGATCCAGGGTGATGGAGCCCCCGGCGCCGCGCACGTCAGCCTCCACCGAGCTGCACCGGCCGCCCCGCGACCGGGGCAGCGCGGAGCAGGACGAGCGTGTCGAGCTTCTTCTTGGCGTCGGAGCCGATGATCGTGCCCGCCAGGTTGTGCGCCATCTCCCAGGGCACACCGTCGTCCGCGGAGAAGAAGGCCACCGTCGCGCTGCACGCGGCGATGTCCTTCGTGAGCTGCTCGCCGGTGTGCGACAGATCCGGGCCGGCGAGCCCCTTCCGCTGGCGCTTGCCCATGCCGCCGCCGAACGGCCAGATCGCCGTCGCGAGGTCCTTCAGCACCATCGCGCTGACGGCGCAGGCGGGGGGCTTCGACACGCGCCCCTCCGGCACCACCGTGATCTCCTTCGGGAGGTCGTCGCGGCCGTCGGTCTTGATGATGACCTTCGGCGCGCCGGCCGCGCCGAGCTCCGTCACGACGGCGGCGACCGCGCTCGGCTTCGCCTTCTTGTCGGCCAGCAACGTGACGGGCTTGCCGTCGATCGGCAGCGCGCGGACCACCTTCGCGAGCTTCTCGGCCCCGTCCTTCTGCGCCAGATCCACGCGCTGGCCGAGGTAGGGGCCCATGGAATCGACGAGCAGCTCGGGCATGCCCTTCGGCTTCGGCGGCTCGGCGGGCGCCTCGACGACCGGGGCCGCCGTGGCGGCGGCGCCGGGCTCGGACGGCTTCGGCGCGCTCTCGCACGCCGCCGCGGCCAGGATCAAGCCGGCGACGGCCGCGAGGCGGGGCAAGGCGCCGGAACGGAGGCAGGAGGCTCGCATGGCGCAGCAGTGTAACCAACCGGCCTGGCTCCGCGCACCTCCGCTGTGCGAGAGTTCGCGCGATGGCTTCACCGCTCGTCGAACGGCTGGCTCAGCTCGGATCGTCCGCTCGAATCGCCGTCGAGGACGACCGGGGGCCGACGACCTTCGCGGCGCTCACGGAGCGAGCCCTCCGCGTGCGCGGCGCGCTGCTCGCCGACAGCGGGCGGCGCGGCGTGGACGGGCGCGCGAGCCCGAGCTCCCTGGCATCCCTGGACGGGGAGCGGATCCTGCTCCTCGTGCCGCCGGGCGCGGCGTGGATCTCGGCGTTCCTCGGCGCCATCCTCGCCGGCGGGATCGCGCTGCCGCTGTCGCCCCTCTATCCGCCGGCAGAGCTCGAGTGGCTCGCGAGCGACGCCGGCGTGCGGCGGATCATCGCCGGAGATCATCGCCGGAGACGAGCTCGCCGCCGTGGTCGCCCCGATCGCGCAGGGCCGCGCCGTGCTCCGCGTGGAGGACCTCGAGCGCGCCGCCCCGGGGCCGGAGGGGGCGATCTCCGACATCGCCGCCGACGATCCGGCGCTCCTGCTCTACACGAGCGGCACGACCGGCAAGCCGAAGGGGGCGCTCCTCACGCACCGCAACCTGGCCGTGCAGGCGGAGCTCCTGCGCGCGGCCTGGGGCTTCTCCGAGCACGACGTGCTGCTGCACGCGCTGCCGCTGCACCACCTCCACGGCGTCGCCATCGCGCTCACGACGTCGCTGCTCGCGGGCAGCGCGACGAGGATGCTGCCGCGCTTCGACGCCCAGCGCGTCGCCGCCGAGATCGCGCGCCGCTCCGCCACGGCGTTCATGGCGGTGCCGACCATGTACCAGCGGCTGTTCGAGCAGCTCGACCGCGGCGACGCGCTCGGCTTCGCCGCGGGGGCGCGGGCCCTCCGGCTGGCGACGAGCGGCTCCGCGGCGCTGCCGGTGACGCTGGCCGAGCGCTGGCGCGACCTCACCGGCACGATCCCGCTCGAGCGCTTCGGGATGACCGAGATCGGCGTCGGCATGAGCAACCCGCTCGATCCGGGCGGCCGGCGGGCAGGCTGGGTCGGCTCTCCGCTGCCGACCGTCGAGGCCCGCATCACGGACGACGCGGGCAACGCGTCGGAATGGGCGCCGGACGAGGTGTCGGGCGAGGCGGTGGCGCAACGCGGCGGCGCCGCGGTCGCGCGGGGCGAGCTCTGGATCCGGGGGCCGAGCGTCTTCAAGGGCTATCTCGGGCGCGAGGACGCCACCGCCGCGGCCTTCCAGGACGGCTGGTTCCGCACGGGCGACGTCGCGGAGCGCTCCGGCGACGGGTGCTTCCGCCTCCTCGGGCGGACCTCGGTCGATATCCTCAAGAGCGGCGGGTACAAGCTGTCCGCCCTCGAGATCGAGGAGGCGCTGCGCGAGCACGGCGCGATCGCCGAGGTCGCGGTGATCGGCGTCCCGGACGAAGCATGGGGCGAGCGCGTGGTCGCGGTCGTCGTCGCCGCGCCGGGGCGAGAGGCGGAGTGCGCGACCGGACCGCTCCGCGCCTGGGCGAAGGAGCGGCTCGCGCCCTACAAGGTGCCGCGCGAGTCGATCGTCGTACCGAGCCTGCCGCGCAACGCGATGGGCAAGGTCGTCAAACCGGAGATCGCGAAGGCGATCGCGGCGGGCATGTCCGGCGGAAGGGCCCCGAGCGCGCGGTAGACGTCGCTTGACCGAGGCGCTCCGCTCCGGCCTACTCGGCCCCGATGCAGCCTGCCACCTCCATGGGCCCCGCCGCGTACGGCGGCCTCGCGGTTCAACCCTTCGCGCACCCCACCTACACCATCAAGCGGCCCTTCTGGTCGCTGCTCGGCCGCAAGTTTCACGTCTATGCGCCCGACGGTTCCCTCGTGTGCTTCGTCAAGCACCCGCTGCTCAAGCTGCGCCAGGAGTTCACCCTCTTCGCCGATGAGTCGGAGTCGCAGCCGCTGCTCACGATCCGATCGCGGCAGGTCATCGCCCTCAATCGATGTCTGGACGTCCTCGACGCGCGCACCGGCGAGCGGGTCGGGACCCTCCGCTCGCGCGGCCTCAAGTCGCTCCTCCGCGACACCTGGGACATCCTCGACCCCTCGGATCAGCCGGTCGGGCTGATGCAGGAGGACGGCGCCGCGCTGCTCCGCCGCATGTTCCCGCTCCTCACCGGCAAGTGGCATATCGAGCTCCAGCAGCAGGAGGTCGCGAAGGTGACCCAGGTGTTCCGGTTCTTCGTCAAGGAGTTCACGCTCGACCTGTCGATGAACCAGGGGAGGGTCGACGCCCGGTTCGCCATCGCCTGCGCCCTGCTCGCGCTCATGGCCGAGACGGCGCGCGAGTCCGGCTGAGTCCGCGCCCCCGCGGGCGTCCCCCGGCGGCCTCCGCCCGCCCGATCGCCGAAACTTGGCCCCTTTCGGCGAGTTCTGCGAGGTTGCCGCGCGATGCGCCTCGATCCTGTCTCCCGCCTCGATGTCGCCTCCGAGGAGGGCCGATCGCCGTCCCCCCCTGTGCCTCCGTCCGGCATGATCCGCTTTGCCCCGAGCGGGCAGGGCGCCGACTCCGAGCGTGAGCTCAGGGCGCGGCGCTTCCTCTGGGCGAGCGCCCCGGCGGCGCCGGACGGGCAGCTCCGCGCGGCGCTCGACGAGGCCGTCGAGCTCGCGCTGGCGATGCGCGGCGCGCTGCCGCCGCGGGTCCAGGCAGGCGACCCGCTCGAGGCGGTGATCGCCGACCAGATCTTCCGGGCGAGGGCGCTCGGCGCCGCGGGGCTCGCCGTCGCCCTGCCACGGCTCGCGGGCGGCGCGCGGGGCGCGCTCCCTCCGGAGGACAGCGCGACGCTCCTCGCCTGGCTCGGCGCGGCGCGCGAGGCGCCGGTCGCCCTCGTCTTCGACGAGGACGACAGGTCCGCGCAGGTGCTCGCGCCGGTGCCCCTCGCGGACCTCGTCGCGAGGAACGCGCTCGAAGGGCCCGGCGCCATTTCCCACGTGCGCGCGCCGGCGCGCAGCCTCGCGGCGCGCGAGCCGGAGCGCAGCCTCGCGGCGCGCGAGCCGGAGCGCAGCCTCGCGGCGCGCGAGCCGGAGCGCAGCCTCGCGGCGCGCGAGCCGGAGCGCCCCGTCGGGCCGGCGCAGCAGGGCGCCGCAGCGCTCGCCCCGGACGAGGCGCTCCCGGCCGAGCCGACAGCGCCCGGAGCGCCGGCGCCGCCCTCCGCCGAGGGGAGGACGGAGGCGAGGCCGCGCGGCGTGCTGCCCCCCCGCTCGTCGAGGATCCGCCGCCCGGACGCACCGGCGGCCGTCTTCTCCGCCGGGAGAGGCCCAGGCGCCGCGCCGGCGCACGGGGCGGGCTCGCCGCCCGCCGCGAACGAGACGCTCGCGATGGCCCTGGCCAGCGCCGATCCGGGCGCGCCGGCCGAGGCGCGGGGCGCGGCAACGACGCTCAGACCACCGCGCGCCGCGCACGAGGCCGCGCCGAGCGCGCACGCCGCGCCGATCCTCGACGCCGCCCAGGCGGACGCCGACGCGATGCCGCCGGCGCGGACGGAGCGGAAGGCGCCGCGCAACCGGGTCCTCAGCGCGGCCGAGTGGAGAACGCTCGCCGTCGAGCTCGACAACGCCCGCGGCCCGAAGCCGGTCCGGGTCATCGAGCAGCTGTTCGCCACCCACTACACGCCGCTGCTCGGCGCGACGCTCGCGGGCGAGACGGACGCGGCCGTGCGCGGCGTGGTCGACAGCTGGAGGACCAGCTTCGAGCACAGCTACCGGGAGGCGTTCTCGGCGCTGCGCGTGACCGGCAAGCGGCCGCCCATGGTGTTCGATGCGCCGGACATCGCCGCCCGCATCGGCCGGCTCAACGGGGCGCGCGGGGTGAAGCTCCTGCTCGTGGACGCGATGCGCTTCGACCTCGGCGAGCGCGTCGCCGCCCACCTGAAGGAGATCTTGATGGATCGGGCCATCCTTGTGGAGCGCTCGCTGCTCTGGGCGGCGCTGCCGCCCACGACGACGGCGCAGATGTCGCTGCTCGCCCGCGGGCCGGACGGGCTCCGCGAGACGATGCCCCCGACCGAGGCGGAGCCCGCCATCGCCCGCGGGCGCGCCGTGGCGACGCTGCGGCGCGAGCGGGTCGGGTCGCGCGAGCTGATGAAGCTCGACCTCGTGGAGGCGCGCCTGCGCGCCGCGGGGCCGCCGCTCGCCGAGCGGATCGAGGCCATCGCGGAGGAGGTCGCCGACGTTGTCGCGCGGTTCATGGCCAGCCTGCCGCCGCGGACCCTGCTGCTCGTGTTCGGCGACCACGGGTTCCGCATGACGTCCATGGGAGACGGCAGCGCGACCGGCCCGGCGTCGCAGGGCGGAGGCTCACCGGAAGAGGTGCTCGTCCCGGCGCAGGCGTGGCTCGTCGGCGGCGTGCACTGAGCGACCGCGGCTTCAGGTCGATCCGTGCCGGCGCGGCCGGCGCTGGCCGGCGCGCCGCGCCGGCCCATCAAGCGGCCGGCGCGCCGCGCGGGCCCGTCGCCGCGCGGGCCCGTCAAGGCGATGTGCGGTAGGGGCCTCCCGTCCCCTCGCTCCGCGCCTTCGGGCGGAGGAGCCCCGTGAGACGGGTCGCGACGAGCGCCCCGGCGCCGATCAGCGCGACGGCCGCGCAGAGCGCGCCGCCGATGTACGGGATCGCGCTGACGATCAGCACGCCGAGGCAGCCGATCGCGAGGTGAACGTAGGGGTTCTTGGTCCGGTGACCGAAGAGCCCCGCCCCCGCCGTCTCGAGCACGGCGCAGCCGCCCGCGACCACGGCGACGACGGCGAGCAGCAGGCCGATCACCGCGAACGGCACGCCGATCAGCGTGACGCAGAGGGCGACGGCGATCGCGAGGGCGCCGAGGACGCCCACCACGCCGAGCGCGAACGATCGCATGGGCCGGGCGGCGATCTCGACCTTGAGCGTCTCCATGCGCCTCGGCCAGAGCGCCAGCATCACCGCGCCGAACGCGAACAGGAACGCCGTGCGCGTCACCGCGTGGCCGGCCCTGCGCGCGAGCGTGGACGCTCCCTGCGCGCTCGCTCCGTCGCCTCCCGCGGGGCTCAGATCGTTGTTCACGTCGCCCCGGATGCGCGCGCGCTCGCCCCGGTGGAGCGGGCCGCCCACGACGTCGACGTCGCCGTCGATGCGGGCTCCGTCGGCCACGGTGAGGGGGCCGCCCACCGTCGACACGTCGCCGCGCACGCGCGCGCCCTCGTGGAGGTGCGTGGAGCCGCCCATCACGTCGATGTCGCCGGTGACGGTGCCCCACACGTCGAGCGAGCCGCCGATCACCGACACGTCGTTGACCACCTCGCCCTTCTCGACCCGGAGGCTGCCCCCGGTCACGAACCGATCCCGGCCGCGCGAGGAGGGCGGCGCCTCCTCGGCGTCCTCGTCCTCCGCGTCGCCGGGCGACGCCGAGGGCGCGAGCGCCGCCGGGGGCCCGGGCGCGGGCGTCTCCGGTGCCAGCGTCGGCTGCGGCGTCGCCGGGGCCGGGGCGATCGCGATCAGGTCACCGTCACGGGTCGCGACGTAGCTCCCGTCGGCGAGCAGGAGCTCCAGCACCCGGTCCGCCGGCTGGTCCTTCACGTGGAGATCGACGGCGTTGCCGGGCGGCACGTTGAGCACGAGGCTCCACCCGGCCGCCTGGGCGACGCGCTTCAGCGCTTCGCTGCGCGGCTCGTTGCTCAGCTCGACGCTCACCTTCGGCTCGACGTCTGGCCAGGACCCCTTGCGGAGGATCTCCGCCGTGGCCGCGCCGCTGGTCGAGACCCCCAGCGCGGCGCCCAGCGCAGCGGCGCCGAGGCGCGAGGAGGAAAAGAGACGAGTCGAGACGATGCGCATCACATCCCTCCGTTCAGCGAGAGCTGGTTTCCCCGGGTCCACGCGACACCGACCCCCACGAGCAGGAGCAGCGCCGCCGAGAGCCATGGCAGCGCCGTGAGCCACCCGGACAGGGCCCCGCTCCCCGCGAAGGCGCAGCCGATGCTCACCACCACCGAGCAGGCGTGCCAGAGCCCCGCCCAGCCCTCCCGCAGGCCGCCGGCCCCGGCCACGAGCGACGGCGCCGCGCCGAGCGCCGAGATCGCCAGGGCGAAGGCGAGCGCGGGGACCGGCAGCGGGGCGCGCGCCGCGGCGGGCTCCCTCGCGCCGCCGGGCGCCGCCTGGGCGCGCAGCAGCTCCCCCGCGCGGAGCGACAGGAGCGCCGCCTGGCCGAGCTCCGCGGAGCAGCACTGGCAGCGAGCGACATGCGCGAGCGCGCCCTCGGGCAGGATGGCCTCCTCGCCGTCGCCGAGCGCGGTGAGCGCTATCTCGGTCAGATGGCCGTCGGCTTGCCACACGAGGTCCGGCGCGAGCTTGTCGTCGTTCTGCATCATCACTCCCCGAGCGCCTCGGCCAGGCAGCGCCTGCCTCGCGCGATCCACGTCGCCACCGTCCCGAGCGGGATGTCGAGCCGGCGTGATATCTGCTGGTAGTTGAGCCCTTCAACATGGAAGGCCAGGAGCGCGCGGCGCTGGGGCTCGGCCAGCTTCTGCAGGGCCAGCTCGATCCGGCAGGCGCGCTCGGTCTGCGCGGCGCGCTCCTCCGGCCCGGGCGCCGGATCCGCCACCGAATCGAGGAGCTCGCCTTGCTCCTCGGCGCTCGCCTCCGGGAGCGCCTCGACGCGCCGCGTGCGGCGGCGGCGGCGCAGCACGTCCAGCGCCACGTGACGCGCGATCCCGAGCACCCAGGGGCGCAGCGGCTCGCCGTCGCGGAGGCGGCTGCGCCCCTCGAGGGCCCGGGCGAGCGCCTCGTGGGTGCAATCCTCGACGTCGGGGTGGTCGGCCCGCTCACCGAGCACGCAGGCGATCGCCGCGCGCACCACGGGCCGCAGGGCGGCCGTCTCGTCGAAAGACGCCCCCACCGTCACAAGCGACGCCGCGGGCAGCCCGTCGGACGCTTGGAAAGACGGCGGCGTGGTGGCTGGAATCATGCTGGACCCAGACAATTCGCGCGGACCCTCCCCAAAATTTCACGGGCGGGTCGAGAATGCGCCAGCCGCATCGAGATGGCCGAGGGCCGCCGCGGTCGGAGCGAGCGCATTCTTCGTTCCTGGACGGCCACCCTCGGTTCCTGGACGGCGCTCCTCTCTTCCTGGACGGCGCCCCTCTCTTCCTGGACGGCGCCCCTCTCTTCCTGAACGGCGCCCCTCTCTTCCTGGACGGCCACCCTCGGTTCCTGGACGGCCACCCTCTCTTCCTGGACGGCCCCCCGCCCTTCCTGGACAGCCACGGCGGTGTCACGGCGCCGCACGAGGGCTACGGGCAGGGGGCTGCTCCGGGCGCGAGGAACGCGATGAGCTCGGGAAGCACGAGCGCCGGGTCCTCCAGGTGCGGCGCGTGGCCGAGCGGCACGATGCGCAGCGTGGCGCGAGGGATCGCGGCGGCCGCGGCGATGCCGAGCGGCGCCGGGAACACGTCGTCGCGCTCGCCCCAGAGCACCAGCGTCTCCGCGTCGATCTCGCCGAGCCGCGCGAGGCGATGGGGCACGGGGCCGACGGCGGGGAACAGCGCGTTGAACGCGGCGACGGGCGCGACCCGGCCGTCGGGCACGGCGTAGAGCTCGCCGTGCAGGGCCGCGAGGCGCTCGCCGAGGGGCGTGGGCCGCGGCGGGTGGATGCGGCGGAAGAGCGCGGCGCCGAGCACCCGCGCGAGGCGCTCCGGCGGGGCGCGGAAGTAGGCGCGGCTCCGGGCGGTCATGACCGGCCCGACCCCCATCGCGCCGAGGAGCGCGAGCTTCCGCGGACGCACGCGCCTGCGGAGCGCGATCTCCGCCGCGACAAGCGCGCCGAGCGAGTGACCGACGAGCGCGGCGTCGCCGAGACCCAGCTCGAGGAGGAGCTCCTCGACCGGATCGGCGAAGAAGCGGAGGCCCTCCTCGAAGCCGCCACCCTCGAACGGGGGCGACGAGGCGTGGCCGAACCCCGGCAGATCCACGGCGACGACGCGGTGGCGCCGCGCGAGCTCGGGGAGCAGCGGGAACCACGTCGTCGCGGCGTTCCCGCGGCCGTGCAGGAGGACCACCGGCGAGCCGCGGCCGCCCTCGAGGTAGCGGAGCGCCGAGCTCAGCGCGGCGCGGCGGTGCACCGCGAACGGCGGCTCGCCCGCGGCGAGCTCCGCGAGGATCGCGCTCTCGGCCGGGCCCAGGCGGGAGACGACGGCGTGGACATTCGTCACGGGCGCTCCCCGTAGCGCGATCGATACGGCGCGGAAATGCTGCAGCCCGCAGGGCCGCCGTCGCGCGCCGCCCCTGCGTCAGTACCGGCTGTGCCCGGGCCCGAGGATGAGCTGCATCTTGGACATGGGCTCGAACCCCTCGACGTGCGGCGGGTGGTGACACTGCGTGACGCAGCTCTCGGGCGCGGGCGAGAGCACGATGAGCCCCTTCGTCTCGGGGTCCTTCGCGTGCAGCGAGCCCGGGCCGTGACACTCCTCGCACTGCACGTTCTGCAGGGAGGCGTTGTGCGTCACCGTGGAGCCGCCCGGCTTGCCGTAGCCGGTCACGTGGCAGCTCACGCAGTCGAGGTTGTACTCCTTGAAATCCTGCTGGAGCGTCGCGTAGGCCCGCGCGTGCGCGGTGCCGTCGAAGACCTTGCGCTCCTCCTCGTGGCAGTTCGTGCAGGCGTCGATGCCGATGTAGCTGGCCTGGCCCTTCGCCGGAGGCTCGGGGACGCGATCCGCGAAGGCCTCCTTGTTGTGGGCGTTGACCCGCTTGTAATAGGCGAGCAGCTGCCCGGCGACCTCCTTGTCGGCGCCGAGCTTCTCGCGCACCTCCACCGAGCTGTAGCGGAAGAAGCTGCCGGTCACCTTCGTCTCCGCCGCCTCGAGCTTCGCCTTCTCGGCCCGGAGCTTCTCCAGATCGGCCTTCCGATCGGCGACGTCCTTCTCGGCGACCGTCTTGCTGCCCTCCCAGCCGTTGAGGCGGATCTCGAGCTCCCGGATCCGCGCCGACAGGCTGATGAGCTCCTCGGCCTTCGCGACGCCGCCCGCGTCGGCGAACACGAGCGGGCCGTCGCCCTCGCCGCGAACGAAGAGATCCACGACCGCCACCGACTGGAGGTGGTTCGGCGTCTCCACGACCAGCGTCGTTCCGATGAGCACCGGCGGCTTCGGGCCGTCGTTGATGTCGCCGCGCTCGCTGGGCTTGCCCAGCACGAGCACGTGCAGCTCCGGCGCGTTGTCCGCGAGCCGCAGCGCCTCGCCCCGCGGCAAGGCCGCGAGCCCCACGAACACCGTCGCGCCCTGCTTCTTCGCCTCCTCGACGCCCGCCTTCACCGCGTCGATCGCCGGACCGGCCTTGACGCCCTCGGGATAGGCGCCGGTGCGGCCCTTCGGGTCGCTCACGCCGATGAGGCCCACCTTCACGCCGGAGACGTCGCGCACCACGACACCCTGGACGCCCCCCGCGCCTTCGAGGTTCCTGGCGAGCAGGGCCGCCCCGGCCTGCGCCTTGTACTTCGCGAGCGCCTCGGCGCCGAGCGCCCAGTCGTTCTCGCCGGGCGCCCACGCCGCGAGCCCGATCTCCTTCGCCGCCAGCGCCATCGCCTCGGCCTTCCAGGCGTCCTGGGAGCGGCGCTCCGGCTTCACCTCGGGCTCCATGAAGAGCATCGGCCCCGCGCCGACCACGAGGCGATCCGGCGCCTCGTCGCGCTGGCTCTCGATGAGGGCGGCGAGGTGGTCGATGCCTCCGAGCTGGTCCTTCGTGCAGCCGCACGGCTCCAGCGCGCCGGCCACGGTGCTGAGCACGTAGAGCCGCACCGTCGGCCGGGTCGCGTCCGCATCGGCGCCCGCCTCCGCGCTCGCGGCGCCCGTCGCAGGGGGCTTGCACCCCTGACAGGCCGCCACACCGGCGGCCGCGGCGATCGCGAGGAAAGGAATCAAGAATGCGTATCCCCGACGCACTCTGCGAAGAAGCAAGCGCTTCATGCCCGCGCTATAGCACACGGGCCCGGGCGCACCGGCGGAGGCCGCGCCGAACGTCGGCGACGTGCTCAGAAGCTCGTCGGCGCGAAGGGCAGGACCGTCTTCAGGTCGGCGTCGTTGAACCGGAGCTGCAGGCCGATGAAGTAATCCCGGCGATCGGTGTTCAGGATGTCGTCCATGCCGCCGAGCAGCCACAGCTTGCGGATGAACTCGTAGGCGAGCGCGACCCGCCAGCGCGGCGACAGCTCCTCGCCGAAGCCGAAGAGGTCCTGGCGGAGCTCGAACCGGTCGTCGAGCAGGTGGAGATCGAGGCCGAGGCCGCCCGTCGACTCCTTGATGCCGAACCGGCCCGTGAACGGGCCCATCCGCTTCGCGAACTGGAACGAGAAGCGGAAGGCGTTCGTCGTGATCGTGCGGACTTCCCGGTAGTGCGCGGGGTCGTTCGGGTTGGTCGTGTCGACGTCGATCTGCTGGAAGTCCGTCTTGCCGCGCGGGTCGTTCACCAGCTCGACGACGTAGTACTTGTCCTCGGTCGGCTGGAGCCTGAGCTCGACATAGCTCTTGATGGTGTTGGCCAGGAAGTTGTAGTCGGTCCGCAGCCCGACGACGGTCTGAAACCGGCTGATCCCGCCGACGAGCTCGCCGACGTCCTGGACGACGGTCTCGACCTCGTTGATCAGCGTCTCGTCCTTGGTGAGGCGGCCGAGCGTCCCCTCCCCGCGGTCGACGCGCGCGGCGATGCTGTCCGCGTGCTTCAGCGCCGACTCGAGGTTCTCGGTCGCGCGGCCCACCCGCTCCGCGGCGCTGCGGAGCTCGCCGGGCTTCCCGTCGCGGCCGGGCACCTCGGCCGCGGCCGTCATCGTGCGGATGTCGCGGCTCACCTGCTCGACGTTGCGCAGGATCTCGCGCAGGCGCGGGCCCGACTCGCCCGTGATCTGGTTGATGTTGCTGATCGTCTGCGTGACGCCCGCGCGGTTCTCGCGCACGGTCGCGTTCATCTGCTCGGTGACGTCCGCGAGGTTGTCGAGGATCTGCGCGAGCCGCTCCTGTCCGTTCTCGGAGCCGACGGTGTTCTTCAGGGTCTCGGTGACGGTCTTGACGTCCTTCAGGATCTCGGCGACCTGCCCCTGCATCGACTGGATCGTCGGCTCGTCGATGTAAAACAGGACCCTCCCCTCGTCGGGGATGCGCGGCTTGCCCTCGGTGCCGGGCGAGAGCACGACGAACGACTCGCCGATGAGGCTCGTGGCGCGCTTGCCGATGGCCGCGTCCTCGTAGAGCGGGACGTCGGGGCTCATCTTGATGTCGATGCGCGCCTGGCCGTTGTAGAGCGAGATCTTGTCGACGACGCCGACCTGGATGCCCGAGATCATCACCCGCGATTGCGGGGACACGCCGATGGCGTCCGGCAGCGTGGCCCAGACCCGGTAGCCGTTCCCGCCGCCCACATCGCGCGAGACGAAGCGGTACCCGCCGTAGGCTGCGCCTGCGAGCACGATCGTCATGACGCCGACCTTCGCGGCCTTGGAGACCTCAGCCATCCTGCGCGACGCCACGCTAGCACGAGCTGACCGCGAGACCGCGCGGCTTTCGTCTCGATCGCCTCGATGCGAGGAAGCGCGCATCCGACAGGCGCGCGCCTGTTGGATGCGCGCCTGTCGGATGCGCGCTGCGGGGCGGCAGGAAAGAGGCGCCGGGTCGGGAAATCTGCTAGCCGAGGCGCATGAGGTCGTGGTGGGCCGCAGGGGTGTTCGGCGCGTCACTCACCTTCGCCGGGGCGGCGGCAGCGGAGCCGCCGGCGCTCACGTGGGCGGCGACCACGCGATCGCCGCAGCCGACCGCGGCGCTCGCGCCGGAGATCGCCGCGCTCGCGTCGCGCTGCGGGAGCGCGGACACGGCGCTCGCCGACGTCGCCCGGCGCAACGTCGAGCGGCAGCTCCAGGGAG
Source organism: Sorangium sp. So ce887 (assembly GCF_051521455.1). Classification (NCBI taxonomy): domain Bacteria; kingdom Pseudomonadati; phylum Myxococcota; order Polyangiales; family Polyangiaceae; genus Sorangium; species Sorangium sp. So ce887. The sequence goes on from NZ_CP150354.1 coordinate 10,649,039, forward strand.
GGGAGATCATGCCGCCCGATGAGCTCGCATTCACCCTGCGCGCCGCAGGCGCGCCGCACGCCTGGCCGCGGGGCTGGTCCATCTCGGGCCGAGGGCTCGGGCCGGCGGACATCGGCGCGCGGCTCGACGGGTGGATCGCGGGCTGGACCGCGCTCGGGGTGCGGCGATGCGGGGTGGCCCAGGCGAAGAAGCCGGATGGGACGGTGATCGTGGCCGCGGTCGGGGTGGACGCGCTCGCGGATCTGTCGCCGCTGCCGACGAAGGCGCGGGTGGGACAGTGGGTGACCCTCGAGGGGACGATGCGCGTGCCGGCGACCGCGGCGAAGGTGGTGCTGCTGGGGCCGCGGGGCGCGCCCAAGACGGTGCTGAGCTCGCTGTCGGGCGCGCGGCTCCGCTCGAGCTTCGCGGTCGACCAGCCGGGGAGCTGGCTCGTGCAGGTGCTGGCCACGGTGTCGACCGGGCCGAGGCCCGTGCTGGAGGCGATGATCTTCGCGGGGAGCGCCCCGCCGGGCCGCTTCGTCCGCGCGACCGCGCCCGGCGAGGAGGCCGCGAAGGGCGCGCAGGGCGACGAGCACGCGATGCTGCGGATGATGAACGCCGCGCGGGCCTCGGAGCGCCTGCCGGCGCTCGCGCGCGACGCGGCGCTCAGCGCGCTGGCGCGGGCGCACTCCGAGGAGATGATCAAGGCGAAGCTGGTGGGCCACGACGTGGGCTCGGGCGACCCGGCGGTGCGCCTCAAGGCGGCCGGCTACCAGGCCACGATCGCGGGAGAGAACGTGGCCAGCTCGAGCACGACCGAGGGAGCGCACCGCGCGATCTGGGCGAGCCCGTCGCACCGGGGCAACCTGCTCGAGCGGCGCTACGGAAGGACCGGCGTGGCCGTCGTGCGCGACCCGAGCGGCCGGGTCTGGGTGACGCAGCTGTTCGCGGGGTGACCGCGGCCGTCAGGCGGTGGCAGCGCCGGGTCAGGCGCCGCCGATGCTCTCGACGGAACCGGCCGAGCGCCGCCGGCGCGTCCGCGAGCCGGCGCTCGGCTTCCAAGGCGAGCAGGCGCTCGGAGCCCGGAGCCGCCAGCCCGCGGCCTCGCCCGGTCTTCGGTCGGCTCGCCCGGGCGGCCGCCGTTCCGCGCGTGTATCCTTGCACGCGATGGCTGCACGCCCGCTTTACGTCGGTATCGACCTCGGCACCACGAACTCGACCGCGGCCGCCTTCGACGGCGAGAAGGTCACCCTCGTCAGGAACTCCCAGGGCGCGACGCTCACCCCGAGCGTGGTGCGGATCGACGCGCGCGGGACGACCACGGTCGGCGCGCGCGCGCGCCGGTTCCTCGAGAGCGATCCGCAGAACACCCGCGCGGAGTTCAAGCGGCTGATGGGGACAGCCCAGCCGATCGAGTTCGCGGCGGCGAAGGTGACGAGGAAGCCCGAACAGCTCGCCGCCGAGGTGCTCCGCTCGCTGCGCGCCGACGTCGCCGAGCACCTCGGGGCCCTGCCCTCGTCGGCGGTGATCTCGGTGCCCGCGCTGTTCGAGCTGCCCCAGAGCTCGGCGACCTCGGAGGCGGCGCGGCTCGCGGGGTTCGAGCGCGTCGAGCTGATCCAGGAGCCGGTCGCCTCGGCGCTCGCGGCCGGCTGGACGGCCGAGGAGACCACGGGCAGCTGGCTCGTCTACGACCTCGGCGGCGGGACCTTCGACGTCTCGCTGCTCGAGACGCGCGACGGGCTGCTCCGCGTCGTCGGGCACGACGGCGACAACTTCCTCGGCGGGCGCGACTTCGACTGGGCCATCGTCGACTGGGCGCTCGCCGAGATCGCGCGCGCCCAGGGCGTCACCGTGAGCCGCGCCGACCCGCGGCACGCCGCCGCGCTCCGCAAGCTCAAGCTCGCGGTCGAGGACGTCAAGATCGAGCTCACCCGCGCCGAGGACGCGGCGCTCGCGATCCCCGCGGCGTTCGAGGTGGACGGCGCGCGCGTCGACGTCGATCTGGTCCTGCAAAGGTCCACGCTCGACGCGCTCTGCGCGCCGATCATCGACCGCTCGATCGAGGTCTGCAGGCGGCTGATCGCGGCGCACGGCCTCGACGCGTCGCAGCTCGCGCGCGTCGTGCTCGTGGGCGGACCGACCGTGATGCCGGCGCTGCGGGCGCGCGTCAGGGACGCGCTCGGCGCGCCCTTCGGCGAGGGGCTCGACCCGATGACCCTCGTCGCGCAGGGGGCCGCCATCTACGCGGCGACCGCCGGGCTCGACGCGCGGGTATCCGCCTCGCGCGGGCGGGCGAACGAGGGCAAGGAGGAGGGCCGGCGGCTCTGGCTCCAGTACCCGGCGATGTCGTCCGACCTGACGCCCCACGTGGTGGGCCGCGTCATGGAGGGGCCGGGGGCCGCGCCCGAGCGGATCCGGCTCGCGCGCGAGGGCGACGGCTGGACGAGCGCCGAGGCGCCGCTCGACGCCGAGGGGGCGTTCGTGGTCACCGTCGACCTGCTCCCGCGCCGGCCGAACGTGTTCCGCGTCGAGGCGACCGCGGCCGGCGGCGCGACGGTGCCGGTGCACCCGCAGGCGATCACCATCGTCCAGGGGCTCACGATCAGCGATCCGCCGCTGTCGCGCACCGTCGGGGTCGCGCTCGCGGACAACTCCGTGCGGGTCTACTTCGAGCGGGGCGCGCCGCTGCCGGCCCGGCGGACGTTCGTGCACCACAGCGTGGAGAGCGTGCCGAAGGGCTCCGGCGCGTGCGTGCTGAAGATCCCCATCGTGCAGGGCGAGCTCGACGTCGCCCACCTCTGCCGCGTGGTCGGGAACCTCGAGATCGACGGGAGCGGGCTCACCCAGGCCCTGCCGGCGGGCTCGGCGATCGAGCTCACGCTCGAGCTCGATCGGGGCGGGCACCTGTCGGCGCGCGCGCTGATCCCGTCGCAGGGGCTCGTGTTCGAGCGCGTCGCGCACCTCCTCGTGCCCGAGGCGGCGCCCGAGGTGCTCGACGCCTCGCTCGCCGCCATGCGCGAGCGGCTCGCCTCGGTGCGCGAGAGCGCCCTGCGCAGGGACGCGCCGCACGCGCTCGGCAAGGTCACCTACGTCGAATGCGCGCTGGTCGAGGTGGAGCGCGACGCGGCCGCGGCGCGCGGCGGCGACGCCGACGCCGGGCAGAAGGCGCGCCGCGCGCTGCTCGAGCTCGACGTCCTGCTCGAGCAGGCCGAGGCCGACAAGCGCTGGCCGGAGCTCGAGGCCGAGGCGCAGGCCTCCGTCGCGAACGCGTCGGTGTGGATCTCGCAGCTCGGGTCGAGCACCGAGAAGGCGCTCCTCGAGGAGGCCGCGCAGGGCGTGGCGCGGGCGCGCGCCGAGAAGAACCAGGTCGAGCTCCAGCGGCAGCTCCGCCTCGTCCGCAACCTGAGCAGCGCGGCGTTCCAGCGGCACCCGAAGGCGTGGGTGTGGATGTTCGAGGACGCCGCCTCCGAGGCGCACCAGGCCTCGGATCTGGTCCGCGCGCAGAAGCTCGTGCGCGACGGGCGCGGCGCGGCGGAGCGCGGCGACACGGCCGCGCTGCGGGCGATCACCGAGGAGATCTGGCGCCTGCTGCCGATCGACGCGCAGAAGCGCAGGCTCGGCCACGAGTCGGGGGTGCGGTGATGGACGGCGCGCTCGGGCGCATCCGCGACAACCCGTTCTACGTGCTCGGCCTGCGGCCGAGCGCGAGCCGCGCGGAGGTCGAGCGCGAGGGGCAGAAGCTGCTCGGGATGCTCGAGCTCAAGCTCGCGAGCGCCGCGACCTACCCGACGCCGGTCGGCCCCGGCGCGCGGACGGCCGACAAGGTGCGCCAGGCCATGGCGGCCCTCCGCGACCCGGAGCGGCGCCTCGCGCACGAGGTGTGGGCGCGGCTCGATCCGAGGCCCCCGCCGGAGGACGACCTCGACGACGACCTCGGCGAGCTGCCGCCGCCGGAGCCGCCCGGCGAGGATCCGCGCGCGCCGTGGCCGGAGGCGCTGGCCGCGCTCGGCTGGAGGGCGCGATGAGCTGGGGCCTCCTCCTGGCCCTCGCGATCGCCGTGCGGATGATCAGCGAGGCGACCGCGCGGAGGGCCTCTCCCGGAGCGCCGCCGCGCCCCGGCGCGCTCGGCGCGGGCACCTGGCACGCCGCCGTGCGGCTCGTCCTCGCGCCCGCGGCCGTCGTCCTCGCGATCGGCCTCGCCGCGGGTCAGCTCTGGTGCGCGCTGCTGCTCGCGCCGCTCGTGCCCTTCATCGCGCCCTGGCTCGTCGCGCGATACGCGTTCATTCCGCTGGGATTGCCGCGCGTCGCCTACCACGTGACGCTGCTCTCGGACTGGACCTGGCGCGCCGACCGGAGCGGCGGCGCGGCGCTCGCGGCGGCGTGGGCGCTCTGCCGCGCGCGGAAGCCGGACCCCGCAACGGAGGCCTGGGTCAGCGAGCGGATCGAGGGCGCCGGCGAGCGCGGCGGGGCGGCTCCCGCGGCGCGCCCGGAGCCGCTCCGCGGGGCGGGCGTCGTCGCCGGCGCGATGCTCGCGGCGCACCGAAGCGACCTGGAGGGCGCGCGGGCGCTCTTCGACAGCGTCGCCGGCTTCGATGAGCGCGCCTGCCCCCGCGAGGCCCGCCGCATCGCCGCGGGCTGGCTCGCCGCCGACGCGGCCTCCCGCGGCGACTGGACGGCCGTGCTCGATCGCGCGCGCGAGGGGCGCGGCCGGGCGCTGTCGCTGCTCGGCGCCGTCGCCGCGCGGGTGCTCGGCGAGGAGCCCGCGCCGGGCGCGCTCGAGCTGTGGCTCCGCTGGCTCGCCGCGCCCCGCCGCCGCGCCACGCTCCCGCTCTTGCGCCGCGCCCTGGCCGCGGGCGAGGGCGCGGCGCGCCCGGAGCCGGAGGAGCCCGAGCCGTGCGCCGCCAAGGTGGCCGAGGGCGACCTGTGGAGCCGCGCGGTGCTGCGCCACGCGACGCTGCTGCTCCGGCCGCGCGGCGAGGTCTCGGGCGACGAGCTCCGGCGGCTGGGCGGCGCGTGGGACGCGGCGCTCGACGACGAGCGCGCCCAGGCCGAGCTCCGCGAGCGCGCGCTGTCGCTCGGCGCCTCGGGCGCGCAGGCCGCGCTCGGCCCGCTCGCGCGCGCGGTCGAGGAGGACCTCGCGGCGGCGCTGCGCGCGGCGCGCGTGCCGCACACGGCGTGGGACGACCTCGGCGCGACCCTCGGCCGCACGCGCCGGCGCCTCCGCGACGAGCTCCTGTCCGAGGTGGAGCTCGCGTGCGACGCCCTGCGCCGCCGCGTCGACGAGAAGCGCGAGCTCCCGGCGCTCTCGGAGTGGCGCGAGTGGACGTCGCTGCGCGCGCAGTACGAGGCCGCGGCCGAGCTCGTCGGCACGGAGCTCCGCCGCCTCGCGTTCCCCAAGGTGCACGCCGACGTCTGCCACGCGGCCGTCTGGCTGTTCAACGCGCGCAAGGAGCGCGCGATCGCGAACGCGATGTTCCGGTGGCTCCTCGCCGAGGCCGAGGCGCTCGAGGACGCGCGCCTCGCGGGGCTCCAGCGCGCCAACGTCGGGTGCGGGGTGTGACGCGGAGGTCACGCCCGCGCCGCGCGCCGGGGCGCGGGCGAACCGCCTTGGCGCAGCCGGGCTGACCGCATGATCGAGCTCGACAAGCTCACGAAGCGCTACGCCGGCACGATCGCGGTCGACGGGGTCTCGCTGCGCGTCGAGGAGGGCGAGCTCCTCGTCCTCCTGGGCGGCTCGGGCTCGGGCAAGACGACCACGCTCAAGATGGTGAACCGCCTCATCGAGCCCACGTCGGGCGCGATCCGGATCGGCGGGAAGGACATCACCGGCGAGCCGCCGCACGCGCTGCGCCGGCGCATCGGCTACGTCTTCCAGCGGCTCGGGCTGTTTCCGCACCTCACCGTGGCGGAGAACATCGGCGTCACGCCGTCGCTGCTCGGCTGGGACGCGGCGCGCATCCGGGCGCGCGTCGACGCGCTCCTCGAGCTCTGCGAGCTCGATCCGGCGGCCGTGCGCGATCGCCGCCCCGAGCAGCTCTCGGGCGGCCAGCAGCAGCGGGTCGGGGTCGCGCGGGCGCTCGCCGCCGAGCCCAGGGTGATGCTCCTCGACGAGCCGTTCGGGGCGCTCGATCCGCTGACGCGCGACCGGCTCCAGCAGTCGTTCCTGGCGATCCGGCGGCGGCTCGGCCTGACCGCGATCTTCGTGACCCACGACCTCGTCGAGGCCCTCCTGCTCGGCGACCGCATCGCCGTGATGCAGGGCGGGCGGCTCGCGCAGGTGGGGACGCCGCGGGAGCTCATGACCGCCCCCGCGGACGAGTACGTGGCGCAGCTCGTCGGGACGCCGAAGCGGCAGGCGGCGGTCATCGATTCGCTGCTCCGGGAGGGGGAGCGCCGGCCGTGAACGAGCAGCTCGCCCTGCTCGCCGGGCGCCTCCTCGCGCACCTCGAGCTCACGCTCGTCGCGCTCCTCGTGGGGACGGGCGTCAGCGTGCCGCTCGGCGTGCTCATCTCGCGCACGCGCCGGCTCGAGCAGCCGGTGCTCGCCGTCGCGAGCGTCATCCAGACCGTGCCCAGCCTGGCGCTGCTCGCGTTCATGGTGCCCGCGCTGGCCGCGATCGGCGCTCCGAGCATCGGCTACCTGCCGGCGCTCATCGGGCTCGTGCTCTACAGCGTGTTCCCGGTCCTCCAGAACACGGTGGTGGGGCTCTCCAGCGTCGATCCGGCCCTGATCGAGGCGGCCGAGGGCGTCGGCATGACGCCGGGCCAGCGGCTCCGCCGCGTGGAGCTGCCGCTCGCCATGCCCGTGATCGTCGCCGGCATCAGGACGGCCACGGTGTGGACGGTGGGGACCGCGACGCTCTCGACGCCCATCGGCGCGGAGAGCCTCGGCAACTACATCTTCAGCGGGCTGCAGACGCGCAACACGACGGACGTGCTCGTCGGGTGCGTGGCGGCGGCGGCGCTGGCGCTCGTCCTGGACGGCACGGTGAGGGCGCTCGAGATCGGCCTCCGCCGGCGTCGCCGGGGGCTCGTGGCGGCGGCGATCGGCGCGCTCGTCCTGCTCTACGCGATCGCGGCGGTCGGCTTCGCGCGGGGGGCGCTCGGGGGCGGCGCGCGGCGGATCGCCATCGGATCGAAGACCTTCACCGAGCAGTACATCCTGGGCCGCGTCCTCGCGGGGAAGATCGAGCGGGACACGGGGCTGCCCACCGAAGCGGTGGAGTCGCTCGGGTCGATGGTGGCGTTCGACGCGCTGAGGACGGGCCAGATCGACGCGTACGTGGACTACTCCGGGACGCTCTGGGTGGCGGTCATGAAGCGGAGCGACGCCCCGACCGACCGGGCCGAGGTGCTCCGCGGCGTGAAGGAGTACCTGCTCGAGGAGCACGGGATCGTGGTCGCCGCGGCGCTCGGCTTCGAGAACACCTACGCGCTCGCGATGCGGCGCGAGCTCGCCGAGCGGCTCGGCGCGCGGACCCTGAGCGATCTCGTGCCCGCGGCGCGATCGATGTCGATCGGGGCAGACTACGAGTTCTTCCAGCGCGCCGAGTGGAAGACGGTCGAGCAGCGCTACGGGATCGCGTTCGCGAAGCAGCGCAGCATGGATCCCTCGCTCATGTACGAGGCCGTGCGGGCGGGCGAGGTGGACGTCATCAGCGCGTTCTCGACGGACGGGCGCATCGTGTCGTTCGACCTGCGCGTGCTCGAGGACGACCGGCGGGCGATACCGCCCTACGACGCTGTCGTCCTCGCGAGCGCCCGGCTCGCGCGGGAGCACCCGGAGGTGATCGAGGCGCTGCGGGGGCTCGAGGGCAAGATCGACGCGGAGCGGATGCGGGAGCTCAACGTGGCCGTCGACGAGCAAGGGAAGTCCCCCGCCGAGGTGGCGGAGGCGCTGCTGCGGGGGCTCTGACGGGCCGGCGCGAGCCCGCCCCGCTCACCCGCCGCTCCGGTCGCCCGGGGGCGCGTCGCCGCCCGGCGCCCCGGCGCGCGGCCGCCTGAGCGTCACCAGGCGCTCTTCCTGGAGCGGCTCGGGCTGGATCGTGCAGTGGGTGAGCGCGTGCCGCTCGCGCAGCCGCCGGCTCACGGCCGCGGCCACGTCCGTCCCGTGGTGGCCCTTGGCGAGCACCACGTGCACCGTGAGCACGTTGAAGCCGTCGGAGATCGACCAGACGTGCAGATCGTGGAAGTCGAGCACGCCGGGCACGCTCCGGATCGTGTCCTCGACGTGGGCGAGATCGATCTCGATCGGGCTGCCCTCCATCAGCACGCGGGACGTGTCGCGCACGAGCCGCCAGCCGCCCCAGAGCACGAGCGCGCCGATGCCCGCGCTGATCGCCGGGTCGGCCCGCGTCCAGCCGAAGGCGAGGATGAGCACGCCGGCCGCCATGGCGCCGACCGAGCCGAGCGCGTCCGACAGCACGTGCGCCAGCGCGGCCCGCGTGTTGATGTTGTGCCCGCCCTCGCCGGTCGAGAGCAGCACCGCCGCGACCACGTTCACGAGCAGCCCCAGCGCCGCGGTGATCGCCAGCGCCTCGGCGTGCACCGCCTGCGGCTCGCGCCACCGGTGGACCGCCTCGAAGAAGATCCAGATCGCCGTCAGCGCCAGGGCGATGCCGTTGGCGAACGCCGCGAGCACCTCGGCGCGCCGGAAGCCGTACGTCCGCGCGCGCGTCCGCGCCTGCGCGGCGATGCGCTGCGCGATGATGGCGAGCCCGAGCGCCGCGGCGTCGGCGAGCATGTGCCCCGCATCGGCCAGGAGGGCGAGGCTCTTCGACCACCACCCGACCGTCGCCTCGACGACAAGGAACGACGTCGTGAGCGCGAAGGCCGCGATCAGGCGCCGGAGCGGCGTGCCCCGGTGGTCGTGGTCGTGGTGCCGCGGGTCGCCGTGGTCGTGACCGTGATCAGGGTCGTGACCGGGCGCGCGGGGGTGGCCGTGCTCGTGCCCGTCGCCGTGCCGAGCGCCGCGCCCGTGCGGGTGCTCGTGGGCGACGCCCTCGTGCTCGTCGGGCATCTCCATCGCAGCGCCGGCGCGGCTCACACCCGCTCGATGAGGGTCGCCACGCCCATCCCTCCGCCGATGCACAGCGTGATCAGCGCGGTCGCCTTGCCGGCGCGCTCGAGCTCGTCGAGCGCCGTCCCGATCAGGCAGGCCCCGGTCGCGCCGAGCGGGTGGCCGAGCGCGATCGCGCCGCCGTTCACGTTGACGCGGTCGAGGTCGATGTCGAGCTTGCGCGCCGTCTGCAGCGGCACCGCCGCGAACGCCTCGTTGATCTCCCAGAGATCGATGTCGCGCGCCTGCATGCCCGCCTTCCTGAGGGCCCGCTCCGACGCGGGCGCGGGGGCCGTCAGCATGATCACCGGCTCCGCCCCGGCCGTCGCCGCGGCGCGGAGCCGCGCCCGCGGCTTGAGGCCGTGCGCCTTCACGTAGTCGCCCGACGCGAGCAGCACCACCGCCGCCCCGTCCACGATGCCGCTCGAGTTGCCCGCCGTGTGGACGTGCTGGATCGACGTCACCTGCGGGTACCGCGCGAGCGCCAGCGCATCCACGGTCTCGCCGCCGGGGCCCATCGGGGTCGCCCCGAGGCCGGCGAACGCCGGCTCGAGCTTCGCGAGCGCCTCCATCGTGGCCCCGGCCCGCGGGTGCTCGTCCCGGTCGAGCAGCGGCTTGCCGTCGAGATCGACGACCGTGAACAGGCTCTTCGCGAACCGCCCCTCGCGCGCGGCCCGCTCGGCCTTGTGCTGGCTCTCCAGCGCGAAGCGATCGACGTCCTCGCGCGAGAAGCCCTCGATCGTCGCGATGAGGTCCGCCGAGATGCCCTGCGGCACCATCGCCAGCTTCTTGCGGAGGGCGAGGTTGTTCCCGTCGAGGGGCGCGCCGTCCGAGCCCATCGGCACGCGCGACATGCTCTCGACGCCGCCGCCGACGGCGACCTCCTGCTGGCCGGACATGACCCCCATCGCCGCGAAGTTGACCGCCTGCGCGCCCGAGCCGCAGAAGCGGTTGACGGTCACGCCGGTCACGACGTCCGGCCAGCCGGCCGCGAGGACGGCGGCGCGCGCGAGGCATGCCCCCTGCTCGCCCGCCTGGGTCACGCACCCGACGACGACGTCCTCCACGTCGTCCTTGCGGATCCCTGTCTTCTCGGCGAGGCGATTCAGCGCCTGCGCGAGGAGCTCCTGGGGGTGCACGCCGGAGAGCGCTCCCTTGCCTGCCTTGCCGCGCCCCCGCGGCGTGCGAACGGCATCGACGATGAAAACGTCTCGCATGTCAGGCCTCCCGCGCTCGGTGTCCGGCCCGTCCTTAGCACACGACCCGTTCCCGGGGCAGCCCGCTCGCGCCGGGTCTCGGTGGACCTGAACCGGCGCGGATCGGCTATGCTCGCCGCCGATGACGGACCGCTCGCAGCGCATGGTTTGGGTCGATCTCGAGATGACGGGGCTCGACGAGAGCTCGTGTGCGATCGTGGAGATCGCGACCATCGTCACGGAGCCCGACCTGACCGTGGTCGCCGAGGGGCCGTGCCTCGTCATCCACCAGCCCGAGGACGTCCTCGCGGGGATGAGCGACTTCGTCCGCGATCTCCACGAGCGCTCGGGGCTCCTCGCGCGCATCCGCACCGCCACGCTCTCCGTCGGCGACGCCGAGTCCGAGACGCGCGCGTTCCTCGAGGCGCACTGCGACAAGGGCACGGCCGTGCTGTGCGGCAACTCCGTCTGGAAGGACCGCGCCTTTCTGCAGCGCTACATGCCGGATCTCCTCGCCTTCCTGCACTACCGCATCGTGGACGTGTCCACCCTCAAGGAGCTCGTGCGCCGCTGGTACCCGACGCGCTCCGCGCCCAAGAAGCGCGAGATCCACCGCGCGCTCGACGACATCCGCGAGTCGATCGAGGAGCTCAGGTGGTACCGGGCGAACGTGTTCCAGCCGCTCCCGGGCGGCGAGCTCCGCTGAGCGGGCACGGCGACCCGCCATGCGCTCGAGCGCGAGCGCATCCCCGAGCTCGCAGCGCATCCCCGAGCTCGCAGCGCATCCCCGAGCTCGCCTCCCTGCACGCGCCCCCGCATGCCCACCCGGGAGGCGAGCTGCGCGCTCGACTGCCGTCCGATGTCCTCAACCGTCCGAGGTTGCTCCCAGCGGCCGACGCATCCGCGTTGACGGCAACGAGGAGAAAAATATCGGCAACATGAGAAAACTAGATCGATCGAGGGAATGCATTTAGTAGGGTGGCCATGCGTCCAGGCCTCCGGCACGAGGTCTGCGGCGCGGACGCCCCGGCGGCCCCAATCCGCCGGGGTGTCGTTTGCCAGCCGGGCTGCGGCTCGCCTCAGAAAAGCTGGTCGCCGTACCACCGCTGCCCGGGGCTGCGGTTGACCTCCACGGCCGGGGTCGCGGCCATGGACGCGGGCCCGGCGCGGTGTGTCACGCGGGACCTGAGGGCTGGCCTCTCGACGGCAGGGCTCACCGCCTCGGGAGCGCCGGGATCGCAGTGCACCGGCGGGGCCAGCGCGGAAGCGTGCTCCACATCACCTGAATGAGCCGACGGATCGGCCGGCTGCGGGGACGGCGCCCCGCGGCGGGCGATGTACGAGCTCAGCGTCACCGCGACGCCGGCGCTCGCCAGCGCGACGATCAGGAGCGCCCCGCCGAGCCGCAGGAGGCGGCGGCGCCAGCGCGGGGCGGCGATCTGGACCGCGGGGTGCCGCATGGCCTCGGGGGGGAGGGTGCCGGTGGGCAGCGTGTTGCGCGACGCCGGGGCGGGCACGCTCCGTTCGGTGTCCGGCGGCGGCGCCTGGGCTCCGCCGGCGAGGGGCGCCGGGTCGACGAAGAGCAGCGGTCGCACGGCGGTCATGAGCTCCTGGACGGTCTGGAAGCGCGCGTCCGGGTCCTTCGCGAGCGCTCGGGCCAGCGCCTCGCTCACCGCGGCCGGCACGCCCTGGAGCGGCGGCGGCACCTCGTCCAGCGCGCACACCTCCAGGTCGTCGCGCCCCTCGAAGGGGCGCCGGCCCCCGAGCACGCAGTACAGCAGCATCCCGAGCCCGTAGACGTCGGTGCGCTGGTCGATCGCGCGTGCATGCGTGTCGTCGAAGAGCTCCGGCGCCCGGTACCGCGCCGCATCCGCCACGGGGTCCGCGGGCGACCCGAACAGCCGGTGCAGCCCGAAAGCCCTGAGGACGGCGGCTCCCTGGCTGGTGATCCCCACCGTGTGCGGACCGACATCCCCGTGCGCGAGGCCCAGCACGTGCGCCGCGCCGAGCGTCCGCGCGACGTCGACGCCGATGTCGTACACGACGGCGCGGAGCCGGGGCAGCAGATCCTCCACCGAGGGATCGTCGCTCGGCTGGGCGGCAATCCACCCGGCATTGCCCTCCATGCCGCCCGCGATCCCAGGCACGATGCCGTGCATCGCCGGAGGCAGCGAGAGGAGCCGATCGAGCTCGCCGCGGAACGCCTCCGCGTCGAGGCCGACATCCTCCTGGACATAAAGCGTCACCTCGCGGCCGTCCGCGTCGAGCGCGCGATAGGCCTCGGCCGGAGCCGGTGAGTCCAGGCTGGCGACGATGGTGTACCCCGCGAACTCCTGGCCCAGGATCACCATGGGCCCTCCGCCGCGAGCCCCTCGAACGCAGCGGTTTCCACCCTTCCGCGCGGAGAGACAGCAGAGCGAAGCGCGACCTGCGATGTTGGATCAACCCAAGAAATTCTGCTCACTGCGTCGGACCTCCGGCACGAGGTTCGAGTCCATGACACCCCCGGACACCGCTCGGGGAACATCGATTGGCGCGAGGGTAACAGAGGTCACCGGCGCGCGGAAGCCGTCGCCAGCCCGGATCGAGGATCACGAAGCGAGCGAGACGGCGGGCTCACTTTCCGGAACGACGGCTCGACGACGGGGTACGCCCGGAAGCGGCCCGCTCCGGCGGGCGCGACCTGGGCGGAGCCGCCAAGCGAGAGCGCTCGGCATCCTCGCCGGCCAGGGCGAGCATTGCTTGCTTTCTCGTCGAATCGTCAGGCTCCATGAGCAGAAAGAGGATCGCGTTCTGGAGCGTCTCCTGGGCCTGGTCAAAGAGCTCTGCCACGACGGACGCGACCGGGCTGCGCCCGTCGCCGGGCAGGAGGAGGCGCGGCTCGCACTGGAGCCCCTGGGCGATGAGGCCGAGCGCGCCGATCCCGAGATCCCGCTCGCCTCGCTCCACCTGCCGCAGGTACGTGGCCGAGAGCTGCGCGCGCTCGGCGAACTCCTGCATGCTGAGCCCGCGGAGCCTCCGGAGGATGTGGATCGCCTGACCGACCTCCCTGGGGAGCGTGTCGCGCATAGGAGCGCGAGCCTAGCAGGCAGAGCTCGCCCGAGCCGGCGAGAAGGACCCGGGGGCGCTACAGGTACCCTTCGGCCTGCAGCGCGAACATGCGCGCATAGCGCTGGCCGCGGGCGACGAGCTCGTCGTGGGTGCCCTCCTCGACGATGCGCCCGCCGTCGAGGACGAGGATGCGGTCGGCCATGCGCACGGTCGGGAAGCGGTGCGAGATGACGATCGTCGTCCGCCCCTTGGACAGCGACCGGAACCGCTGGAAGACCGCGTGCTCGGCCTCGGCGTCGAGCGCCGCGGTCGGCTCGTCGAGCACGAGGATGTCGGCCTGCTCGCGCATGAAGGCGCGCGCGAGCGCGATCTTCTGCCACTGCCCGCCGCTCAGCTCGACGCCGTCCTTGAACCAGCGCCCGAGCTGCGCGTCGAGGCCCCCGGGCACGGCGGTCACGACCTCGTCCGCGCCGCCCTCGGAGACCGCGCGCTCGATGCGCGGCTCGTCGACGAGGTGCTCGAGGCTGCCGAGCCCCACGTTCTCGCGCAACGTGAGCTGGTATTGGTTGAAGTCCTGAAACACGACACCGATCCTCCGGCGGAGCGCGTCGAGCTCCCAGGCGCGGAGATCCTTGCCGTCGAGCAGGATGCGCCCCTCGGTGGGCTCGTAAAGCCGCGTGAGCAGCTTGATGAACGTCGTCTTGCCAGCGCCGTTGTGCCCGACGAGCGCCAGGCTCTGCCCGCTCGGGATATGGAGATCGATCCCCCGGAGCGCCCAGCGCGACTGGCCGGCATACCGGTAGCCTACGCCCTCGAACCGCACGCCCCGCTCGAGCGCGCCGTCGTTCAACACAGAGGGCAACACAGAGGGCAACACAGAGGGCGACACCGCGGGCGACACCGCGGGCGCGCCGCCGCTCGGCAACGCGGGCGGCACGTCGGTCGGGATGCTCAAATACTGAAAGAGATTCGACATGTAGAGGTTGTGCTCGTACATGCCGCCGACGCCGGCGAGGACGGCCTGGAACGCCTGCTGGCCCTGGCGGAAGGCGGCGACGTAAAGGACCATCTCGCCGAGCGAGAGCCGCCCCGCCGCGGCGGAGACCGCCATGGCGCCATAGCAGCCGTAGAACGCGGCGGTCCCGAGCAGCGACAGGCCATAGGACCACCCGGCGCGGCGGACCGCGAGGGCGCTGTCCTCCCGGTAGAACGACGCGGCGAGCGCCCTGTACCGCTCGAGGAACATCGGACCGAGCCCGAAGAGCTTCACCTCCTTGGCGTGGCCGTCGTTGGCGAGCACGTACTCGAGGTAATTGAGGCGGCGGGCCTCGGGAGAGCGCCAGTTCCGGAGGCGGAACGCCGCGCCGGAGAAGCGCGCCTCGGCGACCGTGGCCGGGATGGCCGCGAGGACCAGCGCGAGCACCGCGAAGCCGCTGAAGCTGACGAGCATCGCGGCGTACCCCGCGAGCGTGATCAGGTTCTGCACGAGGGAGAAGCTCTCGGTCACGATGGACGCGGGGCGCGACGAGGCCTCGCGCCGCGCGCGGGTGAGCTGGTCGTAGAACTCGGAGTCCTCGAAATGGCGGAGCTCCAGCGAGAGCGCCTTCTCGAGGATCAGCGCGTGGATGTCGTTCGAGAGCCGGGCGCCGAGCAGCTGCCGCGTCAGCGAGAGCCCGCGCTGCGCGAGCGCGAGCGCGGCCACGAGGCCGAGCTCGACCGAGACCCACACGAGCGTCGCGCGCTCGTCGCGGGCGACCACCGCGTCCATGATCGTCTTGCCCACGTAGGCCACCCCGAGGGGCAGCACCGCCGCCGCGAGCGTGAGCGCGCCGAGCGCGAGGCTGGCCGCCTTCGACGAGCGCCAGACGAGCTTGAGCGTCCGCGGGGTGTAGGCAAAGCTGTCCCGCAGGCGGGAGAGACCGAGCATGAGGGCGGATTCTAACCACGCCGCCGCGCTCCGCCCGCACAGGCCCGCGCCGCCGGTCACGCCTGGCCGCAGGGAGGGCGCGCGGACGGCCGCGGTGGCGGGCGCGCGCCGGGCGCGGTATCTCGGGGGCTCCGAACCAGGAGGTTCTGCATGTCGAGCATGTCCAATTTGACGATAGGCTACGGAGCGCTGCTCACAGCGCTCGGCGTCGGCGGCTTCGCGGCGACGAGCGCGCCGACGGCGCTCATCCCGGCCGGCTTCGGGGTTGTCGCGCTCGGGCTCGGCCTGCTCGCGAGGCAGGAGAAGTACCGCATGCACGCCATGCACGCGTCGGCGCTGGTCGGCATCCTCGGCTTCCTCGGCTCCATCCGCGGCCTGTCGCAGCTGCCGGCGCTGCTCTCCGGCGGCGACGTGGCGCGCCCGCCGGCCGTCATCGCCCAGTCCCTGATGGCCATCTTGTCCGCGGGCTTCGTCGCCCTGTGTGTGCGCTCCTTCGTCGCGGCGCGCCGCGCCACCGCCCGCCCCTGAGCGCGGCGCGCACCCCCGAGAGCGCCGCCTGGGCCGGGAGCCCAGGCGCCCTCGCAGAACCCCTCTCCCCCATCACCCCCGAGCCAGGGCGCTCCGAGCGATCCTGTCGGCCGCGCGCTCCACCGGCGCCGCCGGACGATCGGCTCCTGTCGAATCCGTAGAGAACGGCCGGTGCGGCGCCCCCTGCGCGCCGATGAGCTCCCCTCCCCTCCCCTTACTCTGCACGTCCCATCTCCGCATGTCCATCTCCGGGCGTCGGATCCAGACTCCGCGCCGCCGGCGAATCTCTTCATGTCGATTATTTGGCAATCTGATCCAGCAGTCCGGAATGCTAGAAATCCGCGCGCAAACGGCCAGATCGGTGCCCTCGATGGCCGTGCATGATGTACTGTCGTCGTTACCAGGCCATCAACTACGAGAAGAGCGAGCACCATGCTTCGACGCATCATTGCATTGGGGCTGACGGCGCCTTTTTTCCTGTCGTGCGGGGAGGATGGTGCCATCATGATCTGGAATTGCAACGAATGCCCCGAGAGCTGGACCTGCACCGAGAACGCCTGTATCCCGCCTCACTGCAGCAATGGCATCCAGGATGATCATGAAGGCGAGACCGACACCGACTGCGGCGGTTCGTGCGGGGCTTGCCGCTTCGGGGCCTCCTGCGAGACGGGAATCGACTGCAAGGAGGGCGTCTGTCGCCTCGGGGCGTGCCAGGCCCCGACGTGCGTGGACGGCGTGGCGAACGGCTTCGAGACCGGCGTCGACTGCGGCACGCGCTCGTGCCCGCTCTGCCCCGCGGGCGAGGGGTGCCTCGCCGGGGAGAACTGCGGGTCCGGCGTGTGCAGGGAGCGTGTCTGCCAGGAGCCCTCGTGCGACGACGGGGTCCTGAATGGAAGCGAGCTCGACGTGGACTGCGGCGGGGCGTGTCGGGCCTGCCGGTAGCGCGAGGAGCGCGGCGAGGCGACCGGGGCCCGCGGCGCTCGCGACGCAGCAAGAGGCCGATGCGACGGGGGAG
Organism: Sorangium sp. So ce887; assembly: GCF_051521455.1. Classification (NCBI taxonomy): domain Bacteria; kingdom Pseudomonadati; phylum Myxococcota; order Polyangiales; family Polyangiaceae; genus Sorangium; species Sorangium sp. So ce887. The sequence continues at coordinate 10,665,792 of NZ_CP150354.1, forward strand.
CGCCTCCTGCTTCAGCGGGGATCGACGGCGGGCGCGGTCTCCAGGCTCACCGTGCCGCCGGTCGCGATCCAGCGGAATCCGTCGATGAGCGCGGTGGAGTCGAAGCGATCGTCGCCGGTGTCGAACAGGATGAACCGGAGCGAGATCTCCTCGCCGCCGCGCACCGGCGCCCGGGTCTTGAGCCACCGGGTGCCGCCGTCGTGGCGGGGGCTGAAGCCCGTCCCCACGAGCTCGCCCGAGCCGAGCGGGCATCCGTCGCAGACATCGAAGAACGCGATATTGACGCTGACCGGCCTGCCCTCCCCGTCGAACGAGAGATTGCCGTTGTACGATCCGGGAGGCGCCGGCGTGGCCAGCGCGACGAATTGGTCGTTGAAGTCCTCGCAGACCCACTCCGGATATTCGTACGTATAGAACTTGAAGAGGAACTCGTAGCCGGTGGCGTTCCGCGGCGCGCGGAGGACGACCTCGAGGCCGATGTCGTCGTTGATGAAGTCGGAGGGAGGACAGTCGGGGTTGTCCTGGGGGAACCCGGGCGGCGCGGCGCCGGCGCCGTAGCTCGAGCAGCTCTCGGACCAGCAGGCGTCCGGGTGGTCGGGCAGGCGGGCGCGCCCCGTCGAGAGCGCGAGCAGGCGCGCGCCGCCCTGCACGCGCACGTTGGGCCCGAACCCGTCGAAGAGGCCGACGGCGGGCGACCGCGCCGCGGGCGAGCCGTCCCCGCGGACGTACCTCGCGGAGAGCACGCCCCAGCGCACGTCCTCGCGGGAGGTGAACGCGCAGAGGTCGATCGCCCTGGCCCCGTTCGCCGGATCGAAATCCTCGAGCGAGAGGCCGTCGTCGCAGGGAGGTGCGACGTTGTCGATCGCGCCGTCGCAGTCCTCGTCCGCCGGCGCGGGGATCTGGCCGCTCGCGTCGGGCTCGGTGACCTCGACCTCGATCGCGCCGGGGTTCACATTTCCATCGACATCGTTGCAATCGCCGCCCGCGGGCGTGAACCCGTCTCCGTCGCTGTCCGCGTTGGGGTCGGTGACGGGACCGGCGCCGTCGCTGCCCGACCCGGGCCCACCAGGCTCGTCGAGCCCGCCGGAGTCGTCCTCGCCGGCGGTACCCGGCGGCCCCGTGCGCCCGTCGCCCGCGCCGCCCTGCGCAGACGAGCCCCCGACCGCCGAGCACCCGAGCGCGACAAGGAGCACCGCCAGGGCGGCGACGCCGGGAGCGGGGGGAGCGAGCCGTCGTTCAGTCATGCTGCACTTTGCCACGAGGTCGGCCTCGAGCCCGAGCCCGCGCGCAACCCCGGTCGGGCTCAACCCCGGTCGGGTCGACCGGTCGACCTCAACCCCGTCGGGTCGACCTCAACCCCGGTCGGGTCGACCTCAACCCCGGTCGGGTCGACCTCCGGTCGGGTCGACCTCAACCCCGGTCGGGTCGACCTCCGGTCGGGTCGACCTCAACCCCGGTCGGCCGCGTTGTCGGCCGCGTTACATCCGCTCCGGAGCCTCGATCCCGAGCAGGCCGAGGCCCTTCGCGAGCACCTCCGCCGTGAGATCGCACAGCGCAAGGCGCGAGCGGCGCACCTCGTCGGTCTCGGCCCGGAGCACCGGACAGCGCTCGTAGAAGGTCGTGAACGAACCGGCGAGCTCGAACAGATAGACGCACAGCCGGTGCGGCTCGAGCGTGGCGGCCACGTCCTCGAGCACCGCGCCGAACCGGAACAGCTCCAGCGCGAGCGCCCGCTCGGCCGGCTCGCCCAGCGCGATCCCGGCACCGCGCGGCGACTCCACGCCCGCCTTCCGGAAGATCGACCGGATGCGGGCGTGCGCATACATCAGGTAAGGCGCCGTGTTCCCCTCGAACGCCAGCATGCGATCCCAGTCGAACACGTAGTCCTTGATCCGATCGCTCGAGAGATCCGCGTACTTCACCGCCCCGACGCCGACCGCCCGCGCCACCGCGCCCGCGGCCTCGACGTCGAGCTCCGGGTTCTTCTCCCGCACCACCTTCGTCGCGCGCTCCACGGCCTCGTCGAGCAGATCCGAGAGCTTCACCGTGTCGCCGCTCCTCGTCTTGAACATCTTCTTGTCGGCCCCGAGCACCGACCCGAAGGCCACGTGCTCGGCCCGCGCCGGCGGCCTGAGCCAGCCCGCATCCCGCGCCGTCGCGAAGACCATCGCGAAATGCTGGCTCTGCGGCGCGCCGACGACATAGATGAGCCGCTGCGCGGAGGCCGTCGTGAGGCGGTGGCGGATCGCCGCGAGATCCGTCGTGGCATAGCCGTAGCCTCCATCCTGCTTGCGCACGATGAGCGGCAGCGGCTCGCCGCCCTTGCCCGTGAAGCCCGCCGGGAAGACGCAGAGCGCCCCCTCGCTCTCGCGCGCCAGCCCCTTCTGGCCGAGCTCCGCGAGGACATCGACGAGCATCGGGTTGTAGAAGCTCTCGCCCGCGAAATCGGCCTCGGTCAGGGTCACGCCGAGGCGGCGGTAGACCGACTCGAAGTAGCGCGTCGACTCGCGAACGAGCTGCCGCCAGAGCCCGAGGGTCTGCTCGTCGCCGCCCTGGAGCCGCACGACCCGCCGGCGAGAGCGCTCGGCGAACGCCGGGTCCCCGTCGAATTTGGCGCGCGCCTGCCTGTAAAACGCGTCGAGATCGCCGACCGAGAGCTCCTGCGAGGCGGCGGCCTCGCCGAGATCGAGCATGTGCTCGATCAGCATGCCGAACGGCGTGCCCCAGTCGCCCAGGTGGTTCTGGCGGATCACCCGGTGGCCGAGCGCCTCGAGCACGCGCGCGAGGGCGTCGCCGATGATCGTGCTGCGCAGGTGACCGACGTGCATCTCCTTCGCGGCGTTGGGGCCCGAGTAATCGACGATCACCGTCTCGGGCTGCGCCGCGGGCGCGATCCCGAGCCGCCCGCCGCCCGCCGTGTCGGCGAGCTCGCGCGTCAGGTAAGCGTCCTCGAGCGTCAGGTTCACGAACCCCGGGCCGGCGATCTCGACCTTCCGGCAGATCCCGCCGAGCTGCAGCGCCCCCACGATCGCCGCCGCGACCTCGCGCGGCGGCCTGCCGAGGCGCTTGGCGAGCGCCATGGCGGCGTTCGCCTGGTAGTCGGCGTGGCTGGAGCGGCGCAGGGAGGGATCGGTGGCGGCGTGCTCGGCGCCGAACACGGCGGTGATCGCCTCCTGGAAAGCGCGGGAAAGGGCGTGGACGGGATCGGCCATGGCGCATCCTTGGCCCGAGCGCGCGGCCAATTCAATAGGCAAGCCGGCGCTCCACGGCCGCCCCGCGGAGCGGCGCGCGCGACGCGAGCCCCGGCGCGACCGTCTCGGCCGAGCGCTCGAATCCTCGCGCGGTCCTCACGCGGTCGACGCGCGTCGACCGCGCGGCAATCGACGGATCCGCCGATGGAAGCGGGCCTTCCTGCGCGCGCGCCGGCGCGGCGCGCGGCGGCGATCCCCCTTTGACAAAAATCGGGCGAGGTCGGACAGTTCACGCCTCCCGTGAGCGCCTCCCCGCCCCCCGCCCCCGGCGATCCGCCCCCCGCCGCGAGCGACGCGCCCGCGGAGAGCGCGGCGGCCCAGATGGTGGGGGCGATCCTCTCGGACCGGTACCGGATCGTGGAGCTCGTCGCGACCGGCGGGATGGGCGCGGTCTACAAGGCCGAGCACCTGCTCCTGCGCAAATGGCTGGCGGTGAAGCTCCTCCTGCCCGCAGCGCAGGGCTCTCCGGAGCTCACCGCGCGCTTCGAGCGCGAGGCGATCGCCGGCGCGCACATCCAGCACCCGAACATCGCGTCGGCGACCGACTTCGGGACCCTCCCCGACGGCGCCCGGTTCCTCGTGCTGGAGTACGTCCGCGGCACCACGCTCGATCGCATCATCAAGAAGGGCCCCCTGTCCGCCGCGCGCGCCGCGGAGATCGCGCGGCAGATCGCGGCGGCGCTCGCCGCGGCGCACGAGCGCGGCGTCATCCACCGCGATCTGAAGCCGCGCAACGTCCTGGTCGAGCACGGCACCGACGCCGTGAAGCTCATCGATTTCGGGCTGGCGAAGGTGCCCCTGGAGCGCTTCTCCACGACCGACGCGCAGAGCGGCGACGCGCGGCCAGAGCCCGCCCGCATCACGCTGAGCGGCATCGTCTTCGGCACGCTCGCGTACATGGCGCCGGAGGCGGCGCAGGGCATGGAGGCCGTCGACGAGCGCTCCGATCTCTACGCGCTCGGGCTCATCCTCTACGAGATGCTCGCCGGGAAGCACCCGTTCGACGCGATCGTGCCCGTCGAGCTCTTCCGGGAGCAGTGCAACACGGCGCCGCCGCCGCTCCGTCTGCGCGCTCCCGGCACGACGGTGCCGCGCGAGCTCGAGGCGCTCGTGATGCGCCTCTTGCGCAAGGACCCGGCGGAGCGCCCCGCGACCGCGCGCGCGCTGCTCGCCGCGCTCGACGCGGCCGTGCCGAGGTCCGAGGCGCTCGGCCTCCTCCCGTGGAAAGAGCCGCTCTCGAGCGGGGCGTGGCCGCTCGGCGATCCGCTGCGCGCGCTCCAGCCCGCCACGCCGCCCGAGCCGCCGGCACGGCAGGACCGAGCCACCGCGACCGGAGGCGCGGCGGCCGGCGATCCCGCAGCTGGCGGCGTTGCAGCCGGCGGCGCCGCGACCGGGGCGCTCGGCGCGCCGCGCGCGACCGCGGGCGCGGGCCTCGCTGCGCCCGGGAACGAGGCGCGCGGGGCGGCGGAGCGACGGCCGCGGCCGCGGAGGGGCGCCCGGGGCTGGCTCGTCGCGATGGCCGCGGTGGTGGCGGCCGGCGCGGCGGGCGCGGTGCTCCTCGGCCGCCTGCCGGCGGGCGCGCCGGCGCCGGCGGTCGCCCCGCCGGAGCTCCGGGAAGCGACCGCCGCGATGCACGCGCCGACCGCCGCAGCGCCGGCCGCCGCGGTGCCAGCGGCCCTCGGCGCACCTCCGCCAGCCCCCCCGGTGATGCCGGCCGCGAGCGCATCGGTCCCCGGGCCGGCCGGCTCCGGGGCGGCGCCGACCGCCGGGGCGGCGCCGGTTGCGGGCGCGGCGCTCGCCGGTCCGGGGCCGCTCGACGGGGCGGAGCTGCCGGCCGAGCGGGAGCGCCTCGTGGGGGCGGTCCAGGCGAAGCGGTGGGAGGACGCGGAGAGCGCGCTCTTCGTGCTGCTCGAGAAGGATCGCTCCGCCTTCGAGCAGCGCGACGTGATGACGGCCGCGGCCGCCGTCGCGGTGAAGAGCTCGTACCGGATCGACGGCCGCGCGGACGCGATCTTCGAGGCGCTGGAGAGCCGCCTCGGCGAGGATGGCCTCGACATCGCCTACGAGATCGTGAGCGGCTACGGCGGCACGCAGGGCGGAAAGCGCGCGGCCGCGCTGCTCCGCCGCCCCGAGGTGCTGGAGCGCGCGAGCGTCCCGCTGCGCATCGCCGTGGCGCTGCGCGAGGCCCCCTGCCGGCGCAAGCCGGCGCTCTTCGAGCGCGCGGCGCTCGAGGGGGACGCGCGCGCGCTCGTGTTCCTGGAGATGCTCCGCTCGTCGCAGTGCCAGCCGCGCATCGGGCAATGCTGCTTCCACCACCACGCGGGGCTGGAGCGCGCGGTGCGCGCGCTGCGCGACCGGCTGCGCCACTGACCCCGGCCGCGCCCGCGCGGATCCCGCTGCGCCCGCGCGGCCCGGGATCCCGGCGGGACACGGACCCTCCCCGACGGCCGCCGAGATGGGCTACGCTCGCGCCCCCGGTCCCGAGCGCCCAGCAGGAGGCCAGAGCACGGCAGCGGACGGCGCGCGGCGCGGACGACAAGGACGAAGGAAGAGGAATGAGCGACAAGACGAATGAGGAGATCTACAGGGCCTATCTGCTGGCCTATGCGTGCAGCGGCGACACGTCGAAGGTCGCGGTGCTCCAGGACGCGCGCCCGCTGACCGCGACGGTCGCCGCCGCGTTCGCCCTCGCGGAGCGCGACCGCCACGCGGGCGAGCCGCCGGACACGTGGGACTCGCTGACCGAGCGCCTGCAGGCCATGTTCGACGAGTTCGATCCGCACGGGTACGACCTGGCGAGCGGGGACGACGACGAGCCGCTCGACGAAGAAGAAGAAGACGGCGACGAGCCGATCGCCTCCTGAGCCGCGCCTCCACGGCCGCGGCCTCCCCTCGCGCTGCGGCGGCTCCCGGGCAGGCACCGGGAGCCGCCGCCCGCTCACCCCGCGAGGGTCGCGCCGTTCGAGGCGATGACCTCGCGGTACCAGTGCGCCGAGTCCTTGAGCACGCGCTTTCCCGTCGGATAGTCGACGAAGACGAGGCCGAACCGGTGCTTGTAGCCGTGGGCCCACTCGAAGTTGTCGAGGATCGACCAGTGGAAATAGCCGTTCACGACCGCGCCCTCGGCGATCGCCCGGCGGAGCTCGATCAGGTGGCGCGCCATGAAGTCGATGCGCTGGGGGTCGTGCACCTTGCCGTCGAGCGAGATCCAGTCCCGGGTCGACAGGCCGTTCTCGGTGATCACGATGGGGCGCCTGTACCGCTCGTAAAAGAACCTCGGCCCCCAGTAGAGGCACTCCGGGGTGACCGACCACTCGAAGGCGGTGATCGGATGTCCCACGGGGTGCGGCACGACCTCGGCGGCGCCGCTCGCCCCGGCGCGCACGGGGACTCCCCAGTAGACGTTCACGCCGCAGAAATCGACCGGCTGCGCGATGATCTCCATGTCGCCGCTCCGGACCTCGGGCAGCTCCTTCGCGAAGAGGCGGAGCCCGTCCTCGGGGTACCTGCCGAGGAACACGGGATCCATCCACCACGTGTTGGTCCACGTGGTGCGGGCGTTCACCGCCCACGTGGCCGCGCGCGCGGCCTCCAGATCCTCGGGTGACGGGCTGGCGGGGTATTTGACCTGAGCGACCGGCGCATAATAGACGTTGCACTTCCCCGGGCTCGCCGCGCGGATGGCCTGCACCGACCTGCCGTGCGCGAGCAGGACGTGGTGGCACACGCGCAGGACCTCGGCGAAGCGCAGCCGGTCGCCGGGCGCGTGGCGACCCTCGTAGTGGCCGGCGCCGGCGAACACCTGCGGCTCGTTGAGCGTCATCCAGTCCTTCACCCGGTCGCCGAGCTTCTTGACCACGACGCTCGTGTACTCGGCGAACCACTCGGCGCTGTCGCGGTTCAGCCAGCCGCCCTTGTGGTAGAGCGCGAGCGGGAAGTCCCAGTGGAACAGCGTGACGTGCGGCTCGACGCCCGCCTCGAGCAGCGCGTCCACGAGCCGATCGTAGAACGCGAGCCCGCGCTCGTTGACGGCGCCCGTGCCCTCCGGCAGGACGCGCGGCCACGAGATGCTGAGTCGATAGGCGCGGAGGCCGATGTCGCGCATGAGGGCGACGTCCTCCGGATACCGGTGGTAGTGGTCGCACGCGACATCGCCGGTGTGGCCGTTCCACACCGCGTCCGGCTTCCTGCAGAACATGTCCCACACGGACGGCCCCTTGCCGTCCTCGTGCGCGGCGCCCTCGATCTGGTACGACGCCGCCGCGGCGCCCCACAGGAACCCTTCCGGAAAGCCCTCTTCGCTCTGTGCTCGCGTCATGGTGGCCGCCACCCTACCAAAGGCGGCCGAGCACCGCGACGTCAGCCAGCGTCTCGCGCCTCGTAGCCGGCCTCGCGCACGGCCGCGAGCAGGGCTTCGGCCGTCGCGCTCCCCTCGACGACGGCCTCTCCACGCTCGAGGCTCACCTCGTTCACCCGCGTGACGCCGGGGACCTTCGCGAGCGCCTTCGAGACCGCCTGGACGCAGTGGCCGCAGGTCATTCCTTCGATAGCGAGTCTGCGCATCTCCCCCCTATGCCCGCGCGAGGCAGCAGCGTCAACGCGGGCGCAGCACGGTCAGCGCGGGCACGCCGGGCACGCCTGACCGCCGCAGTCGACGCCGAGCTCGCCGCCGTTCCGCAGGCCGTCGATGCACGTCGGCTCCTCGCACACGGCCGCCCAGCAGACGCCGGCCTCGCAGTCCGCGCCGGTCGCGCAGCCCTCGCCCGGCGGACAGGGCGACCACGGACCGCCGCAGTCGACGCCGGTCTCGGAGCCGTTCCGCACGCCGTCCGAGGTCGACGGGCTCTGGCAGGTCCTCGGGCTCCCGAGGCACACGCCGGAGATGCAGTCCTGCGGGACGGCGCAGAGCGACCCGCTCTCGCAGGGTCGCCTGCAGATGCCGCCGCAGTCGACGTCGGCCTCGTCCGGATCGCGCCGCAGGTTGATGCAGTGGCTCGGCGCGCAGAAGCCCCCGCCCTGCTGCGCGCCCACGGTCGGGACGCAGATGCGGCGGGGCCCGCACTGGTCGTCCTCGACGATGCAGTCGAACGGCTGCGCCTCGTAGCAGATCTGGTCGACCTTGTAGAGATCCATGAGGCTGATCCCGTTGTCGAAAGGCACGTGGACAGGCCTGTTCTCCGCCGAGCAGACATCCGAGGTACACAGGTTGCCGTCGTTGTAGACGTCGGCTGGATCCGCCCTGGAGACGACCTCTCCTTCTTGCGTGCACTCCAGCTGCGCGCAGTCGCCGCGCAGCTGGGAGAACAGCGGGCCCGGGTAGATCTCCACCTGGCACACCCTGTCCACGCACTGCCCGACGCCGCAGCGGGAGTCCGGCGGGCCGGCGCATTTCGCGTCGTTGTCGCACGCCGTCCCGGCCGTCCCCGGCGCGCAGCTGAACCAGCCCTCCTGGCACTCGCTGCACGGCCGGCAGGCAAGAAAGCAGTCAGGCGACGTGTCCTCGGGCCCGCAGCACAGCGTGTGGCCCTCCTGGACGCAGGTACACTCGTTGTCCGTGCACTCCGTGCCGGGCGCGTACTCGGTGTCCGATTCACAATCGGCGGTCGACTCGCACCTCCCTCCCAGCTGGCTCATCCGCTCGCAGGAAGAAATCGCCACGACGATGAGAAATATGGAGGCGAAAATGTAATGCTTAAGAAACCTGTCCATGCGTCCAGTCCTCCGGCACGAGGCCATGGCGCCAACACCCCGACGGCCCCAATCCGCCGTGATGTCGCTTCCAACTGGGCGAGGATCCTACTCGGACCCGGCGCAGATCTGCCAGCCCTGACGACAGTTTTCGCCAACTCGGATCCGCCGGGCAGGAGGCGCCAACGTGGTTACGGGCGCGCGCCTCGTTCCATTTCGGATTCAGGCGCTCGTGGCGGATCTCGGCGGCTGCCGCGCTTGCGCCGGAGTGAAGAGAAGAACCACAGACGCACAGAGGGAGAGAGGGAGATTCTATATCTCCTCTTCTCTCCCTCTGGGTCTCTCCCGGGCGGGCGCGCACGCGCCGCAGCGGCGCGCTACGGCGGGCTTTCCTGGAGCACGCCGTCGGGCACGAGGCGGAGCGAGCGCACCGCGCCCTCGCGCGCGAGCAGGACGGCGCCGAGCAGGCCGGCCTCGCTGCCGAGCGGAGAGGCGACCACCGGCACTTCCCCGGCGCGGACGGCGTGGCGCGGCAGCTCCTCGCGCAGGCCGTCGATCAGGATGTCGGGCGCGGCGAGCATCTCGCCGCCCAGCACGATGAGCTGGGGATTGAGCAGGTTCAGCAGGACCCCGATGCCGCGCGCGAGCTGCGCGCCCGCCTCGCGGAAGATCGCGCGGGCGCTCTCGTCGCCGGCGAGCGCCGCGCTCGCGATGTCGCCGACCGCGTGCGGCCGGGAGAGCGCGGCGAGGTGGGGAGAGCGCGCCGACGCTTCCTCCGAGGCGCGCCGGAGCGCCATGACCGAGGTGAACGTCTCCAGACAGCCGCGACGGCCGCAGCCGCAACGCGGGCCGTCCTCGGCGATGCGGCAGTGGCCGATCTCGCCGCTGTACCCCTGCATCCCGAAGAACAGGCGCCCATCGACGACGAGGCCCGCGCCCACGCCGAGCCCGACGTACAGCCACACGTACGAGGCGTGCCCCCGCGCGGCGCCGAGCTCCCCCTCCGCCACCGCCGCCGCCTGAGGCAGGTTGTACACAGAGACCTGCATGCGGAGCGCGCGGCTGAGCTCCGCGCGCACGGGGAACCGCTCCCAGCCCAGGTTGGGCGCAAGCACGCAGATGCCGCTCGGCCGCTCGATGAGCCCGGGCATGATGGCGCAGGCGCCGCGCAGCCGCTTCCGCGGCACCCCGCTCAGCTGCAGCACCTTCGGCAACAGCTCGACAACGTCGCGGACCGTCCGGTGCGGATCGCGCAGGACGGTGGGCTGCTCCAGGCGCGCCCGCATCCGCCCGCGCGCGTCGGCCACGGCCACGGCCGTCTGCTCGACGCCGATCTCGATACCGAGGAACGCCGCGCTGTCATCGTTGAACTCGAGGAGCCGCGCCGGGCGCCCGCCGCGCGACTCGGCCCCGACATCACGGACGCTGCCGCTCTCGAGCAGCTCCTCGATGATGGCCGAGACCGTCGGCTTGGTGAGGCCGCTCAGCCGCGCGAGGTTCGTGCGGGAAATCGGGCCGTGCTGCTGCACGAGGTCGAGGACGAGGGAGCGGTTCAGCTCCCGAGGGGTGCGGTTGCTAGCCGTCTTGTCGTTCGCACGGACCATCGAGCAGACCGAGACTTAGCCGTTCTCACGCGGTGAAAGCAAGGGGCGTCACCACCGCGCGGCCAGGAAACGCGCGCGGGGCCCCGCCGGTCATCATCCTCCTCCGCCAACCCGCGCGCGAGCGCTCCCGGTCGCCCTCGCCTCCCCGCGTCGTTCTCCACCCTTCTCCACCGGCTTACTTCCGTTGATTTCCTCCTCGCTCACCGCGCACCACTGCGCTCCACACCCCCGGCACCCGCGGATCGCCGGAGCAGTTATGTCAGCACCACACGCGCTGTGACCCCGAAAACGACCACGGCCTCGGCGGCGCCCCTCCAGGTCTCGCGCGTAGCAAACTGCCTCGCAGCAAGGGAAGGAATCGTACGATGAGCACCCCCGTGTGGCGGAACGCCTCATCCTCGCGTGTGAGGTGGGAACAGGGTGTACGCGCGGTGTCCTCGCCGTCCGACCCGTCCGGAGCCGACGATCGCCGCGCTCCGCGCTGCCGTGACGTTGCAAAGTTCAGCGACGAGCGGGCTCATCTCTTCTCGCGGGGAACGCTGATTGCAAACGGCCCACGCGGGAGGCGACCAGACGCTGAGTCGATGAGAGCTGACGGCGTGGATGAGTGAAGGAGAGCGATCGTCAAGGCGCTGGAGTGCGGACGTACCGACGCACAACCGCCCCAGGTCGGGCGTGGGCTCGACGACATGGAGGATACGGCGACATCGCAGAGAGACGCGAGACGCAGGGCAGCCGTGGCGCGAGGGCCGGTCGGCGCGCTCTCTCAGGGGCGATTGACGGGTCCTTGACCGGGTCCTAGCAACCGCCTGCCTGGGATAGCAGGCCGAGGCAGCTCGCCCGGCGGTTCGGCGTCGCCCTGCTCGCACGCGATTCGCATTTCCGAGGAGACGCCCGGAGCGCTGGGCCTGTCTCTTCACGAGGAGTTTGCACGATCATGAAGATGGCAGATGTTCTGGGTGCTGTTCTCGCTGTAACGCTCGCTGGCTGCACGGCATCATACGACAATGCCGAGGCCGAGGATCTAGAGGAGACCGGGACAGTCGAGGGTGCGATCAGGCTGAGCGACGTGGCGGTCGTCCCGGCGTATTTCGATCACGAGAACCGCTTCACGGTGGACCGCGAGCGATCGGTTCATGCGCACTTCACGAGCCACCCGGGCAGGACGATCACGCTCGAGCTGCAGTCGATCGCCGGGGGCAGGAACGCCGCGGTCGACTTCAAGCTCCACGAGGTCACGCGCGACGGGAGGCTGAGGCACGTCCGGCGGGCCAGGGGCCCCCGGGGGCAGGCGATCTCGACGTGGGAGAGCCGGGGCACCGGGGCGTATGTCGTGCAGATCCTCTCGCCGCGGACGCTCGTCGAGGTGGAGCTCCGGCTCTCCTGCGGCGCCGACGTCTGCTCGCCCGTGGCGCAGCCGGGCGACATGTGCGCCGGCATCGCGGGCATCCGCTGCGCCGAGGGCCTGTATTGCGACTTCGCCCCCGAGGCGAACTGCGGCGCTTACGACCGCAGCGGCACGTGCGAGTTCGTGCCCGAGGCGTGCAGGGAGGACTACGATCCGGTCTGCGGCTGCGATGGCCGGACGTACGGCAACGACTGTGTCGCGGCGACGGCCGGCGTCTCGGTGAGGAGCCTCGGGGAGTGCGGTCCCACGGTGGTGGGGCTCGGCGAGAGCTGCGGCGGCTTCACCCTCGGCGGGCTGCGCGTGTGCGGCGAGGGGCTTTACTGCAAGTACGCGCCCGACGCGATCTGCGGGCGCGCGGACGCGGCCGGCAGCTGCGCGGACAAGCCCGAGGTCTGCACGAAGGAGCTCGCGCCCGTGTGCGGCTGCGATGGCCAGACCTACTCCAACGCCTGCATCGCGGCCGCGAGCGGCATGTCCGTCGATGTGCGGGCCGCGTGCGACAGCGCACCTGTGGAGTGAGCGACATCGGCGCGCCGCTCTCCGCGCCCGATCACGCGTCCCTTCCGGGCGCCTGGCCGTAACGATGCCGGGCGCCCAGCTCGACGACGCCGGGCGCGCCGGGCGCTGAGGAGCGCCGCTAGAGCACCAATATCATGTTGAAATCCGGAGAATTTTCACAGGGAGGCGGGGAGGCGGGGAGGAAGAGAAAAAAGAATCTCTCCCTCTCGCCGTCTCTCGCTCCCCGCCTCCTCGCCTCCCTGTGAAATTCCTGCTTTTTTTCGGGGTTTCAACCCGGTTGTCGCTCTAGTACTACAGCCGCACCTCGACATCGATCTGGTTGGACCCAGGATCCGGCCATGGATCCGGGGGCAAGCGAGCTGCCAGCAGCGGCCGCGTGGGACGCGTTGGCAGCAGATTTTGAGGCCTTTCACGCGCGATTTGCGGCGCTGTTCGCGCGCAGCGAGCCGCGCGAGCAGGCGATCAAGTACGTGCGCTCGCTGATGGGTCCGGCAGCGCGGCGGAACGGTTGGCAGCTGGCCGAGGCCATCGGGGACCCGACGCCCGATCGCGTGCAGCGGCTGCTGTACAGTGCGGACTGGAGCGCGGATGCGGCGCGCGATCTCCTGATGGACTTCACGATCGAGCAGTTCGGCGATCCGCAGGGCATCGGCGTACTGGACGAAACGGGCTTCCTCAAGAAAGGCACCAAGTCCGTCGGCGTGGCGCGGCAATACAGCGGGACGGCAGGCAAGATCGAGAACTGCCAGATCGGTGTGTTCCTCAGCTACAATGGCCCACGTGGACATGTGATCCTTGATCGTCGTCTTTACTTGCCAGAAGCGTGGTGCAGCGATCCGGAGCGGAGGCAGGACGCTCACGTTCCGGAGGATGTCGCGTTCCAGACCAAGCCGCAGCTGGCGATGCAGATGCTGCATGGCGCCTGGCAGCGAGGTGTACCGATGGCGTGGGTCGCCGGCGATGAAGTCTACGGGGACGACCCCGTGCTTCGCGACGGCATCGCCGCGCAGGGCCATCGGTATGTTCTCGCGGTCGTCTCGAGCACGCCGGTGTGGCCCGAGCGACCCGAGGTCGCGGAACCCCCTACCGAACGCGAACACCCTCGTGGTCCGCTCCGCACGCGCCCTCGTCTTGCACCGGGCGCGCCACACGCCTCCACCGTGGCAAAGGTGGCGGCGCAGTGGTCGCCGCAGCAATGGCATCGCCTTGCCGTCCATCAGGGCGAGAAGGGACCCATCGAGTACGACTGGGCCCGCGCGCGCGTCGTCGACAGCCGTCGGCGCTTGCCGGCCGACGAGGTCTGGCTACTGGCCCGCCGCTCTGTTTCGAAGCCGTCGGACGTGGCCTACTACCTGTCCAACGCCGAAGCCGACACGCCGCTGACAACGCTCGCGCACGTGGCCTCCACGCGTTACACGATCGAGCAGTGCTTCGAGGAGGCGAAGGATGACGTCGGCCTCGACCACTACGAGGTCCGCTCATGGCCGAGCTGGCATCGGTACATCACGCTCGGGATGATGGCCCTTGCGTGGTTGGCTTTCGTACGCGCGAAGCTTCCCGCGGAAGGCGCCTTCCCGTACGCCCCGGCGATGAACCCCGAGCTCGTGCCCAAAGCGGCGCGCCCGGGGCCGGGGAAGAAGGCCAAGTCCATGCGGGAGACGGCGCTTGACGCGTCGGGGGAAAAAAGCCTGCCGCGCCCGAAGAAAGCGACGGTCCGCCGACGCTGGCGCCCTGGAGCATTCCCGAAGTCCGTCGCCTGATGGAGCTGGTGCTTCCGCTGCCCGCCCATTCGCCCGAGTTCCGCTGGGCATGGTCGAGGTGGCGACGCCGAAAACGCGCCCAGGCTCGCGCCTGTTGCTACCGGCGCCGCCGCCCCCGGCCGCTTGCCCGAGCCCGGGCTCCCTAACCGCGGCTGTAGTACTAGATCGTCTCCCAGCGCCCGCTCTCGGCGGAACGGTAGAGCGCGTCGATGACCCGCATGTTGCCGACCGCGACCTCGATCGAATTCTCGACGGGGCCACCCGTGCGGATGGCGCGCGAGAACGCCTCGCTCTGCAGGTGGTACTGGTCGACGGCGGGGATCGAGGTGACCTTGGCCGAGCTGCAGTTCAGCGTTGAGCCGTCATCGAGGAAGAGCTTGCACGGCTGGTCGGCGGGGGCGTTGACCGGAATCTCGATCTCGATGCGGCCCTTGACACCGAACGCGTTCACGCGCTGGTAAGCCACCGCCTGCGTGCTGCACGTGAACGTCATGTGCGCGCCGCCGTAGTCGAGCAGGCCCGAGGTCAAGCGATCGGTGCCGAAGTCGGGATCGCGGGCGATGAGCGCCATCGCCCGCGCGGGCTCGCGCCCGAACAGGAAGCGCGACGTGTTCACCGCGTAGCAGCCGATGTCGTAAAGCGCGCCGCCCCCGACTTCCTTCCTGTTGCGGATGTTGGCGGCGTCGCGGTTGAAATACGAGAGCGCCATCTGGACGCTGACCAGGTCGCCGATCTGGCCGCTTCGCACCCACTCCCTGGCCTGCTGCCACTGCGGGTGGTTGCGGATCATGAACGCTTCGGTGATCAGCTTGCCCGTTTCGCGCTGGACGGCGACCAGCGTCTCGGCTTCTTTGGCGCTGAGCGCGATGGGCTTTTCGCACAGGACGTGCTTGCCGGCGCGGGCCGCGCGCGCCGTCCACTCCACGTGCAGGTGGTTGGGCAGCGGGTTGTAGATGGCATCGATCTCCGGGTCGCCGAGCAGCTCTTCGTAGCTGCCGTACGCTCTGGGGATCCCGAACGACTGCGCGGCGGCGCGTGCCTTGCCGAGGTCGCGCGATGCCAGCGCGGCGAGCTGGGTCAGGGGCCCCCGCTTCATACCGGGCAGGCTGACATGCATCGCGAAGTGGCTCACCCCGAGAACGCCCCAGCGCACAGGGGTGAGGGTTTCGTCGGGCTTCGGACCTTGGGCAGATGTGGACATGGGCACCTCGCTGCTCGCGAAGCTAGAGGCCCACGGCGCGTCTGTAAACGCCCTCCACGCCACGATCGCAGCGCGTTCGAGGAGGCGCTGCGCCGCGCGCTGCACCCGAGCTGACGCGGAGCAGCTCCGTTGTCGCCCAGGCTCGTCCCCGAGTCCGCACGCTGGATAGGCCCCGGGGTCGGCGCCTCGACGAGACCTCCCGCGCGACGCGCGATTCGGGAGGGGCTAGGGCTCTCCCCCGGCGCTCCCCTCGCCGTGCCGGTGCGCCCGCGCCCGCCGCTCCCGGTTCTTCGCCACGCGCGCCGCCCGGCTCGCCAGGAGCTCCGGCGACGGCTTGCGCCCGCGGTGCGGCGCCTGCTCGGCGTGGTGCTCGTCGAACGACCCCGGCTCGCTGCCGAGCTCGAAGATCGCGACCTCGCGCTGGCCGCGCTCGCCGAGCCGCAGCGGCATCACCGCCGCGCCGATCCCCGCCCCCACGTAGACCGCCCCCTGGCCGGGCTCCCCGCGCTGGCGCGTGCCGTAGAGGCCGTGGATGTACCGGTGCCCCGCGATCTTGCCGATCGAGAGCTCGTGCAGGCGCGCGACCGTCACCTGGCCCGCGTGCGTGTGACCCGAGAGCACAAGCGGGATGCCGTGACGCCAGAGGCCGTCCGCCTCCTCGGCGATGTGCGACAGGCCCAGCGTCGGCAGGTCGCGCCGCATCCCCTTCACCGCCTTCTCGCGCGACGCGTGGCCGGTATAGGCGTCGTCGAGCCCCACCACCTGGAGCCGCTCGTGGCCCAGCGTGATCACCGTGCTCGCGTTGCAGAGCACCGCGACGCCGCCCCGCTCGAGCGCGCGCCTCACCGCGTCGGCGCCCGACCAGTGATCGTGATTCCCGAGCACCGCGATCACCGGCGCCTCGAAGCCGCGCACCACCTCTTCCAGCTGATCGAGGTAGAGCTGGCTGTGACACACGAAGTCGCCCGTGAGCACGACCAGATCCGGCCGCTGCTGGTTCGTCAGCGCCACGGCCGCGCGCTGCACCCGCACCGACGTCACCCGGCCGACATGCTGGTCCGTCAGGTGGGCAATGCGAAGCGACGACAGCTGCTCCAGGTAAGCCGCCGGCCCGGCGAAGCGCCGGAGGCGAATCCCCAGGGTCGGGTCCGCTTCCCCGGCATCCGGCACCCCACCCGAGGCGTCCGCGCCTCGCCTGAAGAGCCCCCGCCACCGCTCCCTTGCATCCCTGGCAGGTACTGCGTCGCTCACCGTCGCCGAGTGTACGGGTGAGGTTGAGTGGCCGCCACCTTTTCTTTCGTCGAAGACGCCTTGATGCCGGGGAGCGCAGCAATCGGCCTACCGGCCTGCCTGCCGCCGGCCTGCCTGCCTGCCCGCGACAACCCTGGAAAACTCCGCGCTCGTGCGACTCGGGCCTCCCTCATCGAGCCTGAGCTCGGCGGATCAGGTCGCGATCGATGGACGCCAGGGTGGGACAGCCCGCGAGCGCCATGGCGATCGACAGCTCGTCGCGCAGGCCCGCCAGCACGCGCGCGACCCCCTCGCCGCCGAGCGCGGCGAGTCCCCACAGGACTGGCCGCCCGACCAGCACCGCGCGGGCGCCGAGCGCGAGCGCCTTCAGCACGTCCGTACCCCACCGGACACCGCCATCCATCAGCACCAGGCACCGCCCGGCGACCGCATCGGCGATGGCCGGGAGGACCTCGATCGTGGCGGGGGCGCCGTCGAGCTGCCGCGCGCCGTGGTTGGAGACGATGACGCCGGCCGCGCCGGCGCCGAGCGCGCGGACCGCGTCGTCGGGCCGGACAATGCCCTTGAGCAGGAAAGGGAGCCTCGTGATCGAGCCGAGCCACTCGACATCGCGCCACGTGAGCGAGGCGTCGTGTCGCGAGGCGACGTAGGCCGCGAGCAGAGAGCCCTGCTCCGCGGCCGGCGCGGCCGCCACGGCGTCGACGAGGTTCGCCATCACGAGCCCCTCGGGCAGCGCGAAGCCGTTGCGCACGTCCGCTATCCGGCGGCCGAGGAGCGGTGTGTCGACGGTGAGCATCAGCGCCCGGTAGCCGGCCGACTCGGCCCGCTCGACGAGCGCGCGCGTGAGGCCTCGGTCCTTGTGGACGTAGAGCTGGAACCACTTCGGCCCCGGAGACGCCTCCGCGACCCCCTCGAGGCTCGTCGTCGAGAGGGTGGAGAGCGTGAAGATGGTGCCGAGATCGGAGGCCGCCCGCGACGAGGCGAGCTCGCCGTCGGGGTGCGCGAGGCGCTGATAGGCGGTCGGCGCCACGAGGATGGGGAACGGCACCGTCGTGCCGAGCAGGGTCGTGCTCATGTCCCGCTCGGCCACGTCGACGAGGACGCGATAATGAATCTCGAGGCGGCGGAAAGCGGCGCGGTTCTCCCGGAGCGTCCTGCCCTCGTCGGCGCCGGCTCGGTAGTAGTCATAGGCCATCTTGGACAGGCGCGCGCGCGCTGCGCGCTCGAAGTCGTCGACGGTGAGCAGCGACGGGGCGGGGCGAGGGTCTTGCACGGCGATCTCCTGGAGAGCCCGGCGATGCGTCCAGTCAGTCGCAGGCGGGGAGCTGAGCGCTCGCGGGCTGGGCTCCAGCCTTGAGGTCGAGCATCGCTTCCACGGTGGAGCCGTTGATGTCGGTGGCGCGGACATGGTACGGCGCAGGCCCCATGTCCCCGTCGCCGACGAGGAAATAATTGTACGACTGTCGCGTGGCCGTCTGCCACGTGCCGTTGATCTCCACCTCCACCTTCTCGATCGGGTGCGCGTGGCCCTCGACGACGATCTCGTTCCAGTACCGGTTTGTCGCGTCCTTGAGTCGGAAGGTGACGGGATCCGTCGCCGGGCACGGGATGTACCGCCAGGAGATCTTCCCGGCGGCGCCGCCGTTGGTGGTCCCGAGATACCCCTCGCGCTCCTCGCCGATCTGGAGAAAGGCGTTCTTGCTGAGATCGATGTGGCCCTTCACGCACTTCGGGTTCGTGGCGATCGGGCACTGGTCCACGACCATGGCCTGCACCTTGCGCCCGTCGTCCCGGGAGACCTCCACGCACGCGCCGCACATCCCAGCGCTGTCGTAGTCCGTGGTGTTGATGGCGGCGAAGTACTGGCCTCCACCGAAGGGGACGTGCGCGACGACGTCCGGGTTCCGCCCCGTGATCTGGTAGCTGCAGTTCACCTCGGTCGAGCCCATGTCGAGCGTGTAGAAGGTGATGGAGCCGTTCGCGGTCTCCGCGGGATAGTTGCAGCTCACCGACGGGCCGCCCGTCCCCGTCGTGGTGGTGGCGGTGGCGGTGGTCGTGGCGCCGGGATCGCCGCTGCTCGTCGAGGCGCCGCCGGTCGTCGCGGAGCTGCTCGGGCCAGCGCCGGTGCCCGTCGTGGCGCCGCTCGCGCCCCCGGCGCCGGCCGCGCCCGCGCCGCCCTCCCCGCCGGCCGCGGTCGAGGTGCTGTCCGTACCGCCGGCGTCGCCACCGCCGTCGCCGCCGCAGCCGGCAGCGCCGAGCGCGATCAGCGACAGGAGCGGCCATAAAATGCCCGTGGGCACGCAATCCAGCTTCATCTCGGCTCCTTAAGATTTATGATAGGGATGGATCCGCGAGTCGACGCGACTGGCTTACGCCAGGAGGGCCAACCGCGCAACAGCCTCGGCGCGCCGCCGACCGAGGAGAAAAGGGCCCTGGCGGACGTCGCGCGACCTGCGGGGCAGTGGCCTTGCGGACTGCCATGTTCAAACGCGGCAGCGGGCCTCACGGCCCCAGGGCGCGCTGCTCGATGAAGGTGCCGGCGCCCGTCGTGTACGCGATCCACAGCGAGCCGTCGCGATCCGCCTCGATCGCTACGTGGTTGAACGATTTGCCCTCCACGGCGAGGCAGCGCGGCTGAAACCGCCCTTCGCCGTCGAGCTGGCCGAGCTCGAGCGCGTGCCGCGACCCGGGCTCGCGCGCGATCGGCCGGACCCGGGCCACGTGGATCGGGGAGACGCCCCGCGTGGCCGCGATGGGCGCAGGGCTCAGCCCGTTGGGGTAGAGCGACCACGCCGCCGGCATGTCGTCGCGCGGCGCCTCGTCGATGCGGATCGCCGCCATGCCGAACGCCGACATGTCCCTGGCCGCCGGGAGGAGCACGTACGCCGGACCCCCGGCGCCGACCGCGAGCGCGCCGCCCATCCGCGACTCGCCCGCGTCGCCGACGAACAGCACCGCGTCCGGCCCGAGCTCGATCTTGCCCTCCGGCGTGAGGCCGAGCGTGCGGGCGTGCACCGGCGTCAGCGCCGAGCGCGCGTCGATGTACATCGCGAGCGCCCCGCCCTTCCACGGCGACAGCGCGACGAAGGTCGCGCCGCTGCCCTCCTCGGAGAGCGGCACGGCGGGCCTGTCGTCCAGCACCGCGAAGGCCTGGGTCACGACCCCCTCGGTGGTCTTCCGATCCGAGAGAAAGGCGAGGAGCGTGTGCCCGCCGGGCAGCGAGACGGCGGAGATCTCCGTGCCGCGACGCCCGGCGCCGATGGGCGGCCCCTCCGCTCCCCAGAGCGGGGTCCTGCGGATCGTGCCGCCGTGATCCATGCAGAACACGAACCGCGAGGCCACCGTGCACGCCGGCCAGGAGGCGCGCGCCGGCTCTCCGCCGGCGGCCCCGGCGTCGGGCGCGGCCTCCCGGGGCGGCGAGGCCGGCGCAGCGAGCGCGCCGAGCGCCTGCGCGGCGTCCCGGGGCGGCGAGGCCCCCGCGGCGAGCCCGAACGACGGCGCGGCGAGCCCGCCGAGCGCCGGCGCGACGTGCTGCGCCACGCCGTCGCGGTTGAAGATCACCCGGAAGTCGGCGCGCGCCGCCTCGTCCGGGGTCCACAGCAGCGCCGGCCCGCGGAGCGAGAGCGAGAGCGGCCCTCGGCGCAGCTTGCAGCCCGCGCCAGGAGCCGCCGATGCCGCGTCCGGTGCCGCCGCATCCGCCGCTGCCGCGTCCACCGTCGCCGCGTCCACCGTCGCCGCGTCCGCCGCTGCTGCGTCCGGCGCCGCCGCGTCCGCCAACCCCGCGTCCAGCGACGACGCGCTCGCCGCGCTCGCGGTGGACGCAACGGAGGGCGACGGCCCGGCAGCGCCCGCGTCCGGCGCCGGCCCGGCGCCCGGAGCCCCCGAGCCGCCACGGCAGGCGGCGAGCGTTGCCAGCACGACCGCGCACGCGCGCAGGGGCGGAGAGCTCATCACCGCAGCCCGACGCCGAGCCGTGCCAGGATGTTCCCCGGACAGGTGGAGGCCCGCGACCATGATGTGGAGACGCGCGATCCTGACAGCCGCGCCGAGCATGTGTCGGGCCTACTGCTCGAGCACCGTGATCGACCGGTCCCAGTACGACGCGACCGCCGCCCGCGCGCCGTCCTTCGAGACCGCCACCGCGCACGCGCCCTTGCCGGTGGGCAGCGACGCGACAACCCGCGGCGGATCGCCCGCGATGACCGCCACGCCGCTGCCTTCCGGCGGCCACTGGGTCCCGCCGAGCGCCACGAAGAGCGTCTTCCGATCGGGCGACGTCACGCCCGTCCGCGGGACCCCGCCGAGCGGGAGCGTGCTCTTCACCGTCATCGTCGAGAGCTCGATGACGCTCGCGGTCCGCGCCTCGGCGTTGAGCGTGATGCCATACCGGTCGTCATCGAGCAGGAAGCCCGCTGTCGGCCCGACGCCGACGGGCGCCTTCCGCGTCTCGGTCACCCCGGCGACGCTCAGCAGGATCGCCGTGTTGGACAGCCGATCCGGGAAGAACACGGCGCCTCCATCCCGGGTGATGTCGCCCTCGCGCGGCTCGCGGCCGACCGCGATGCTCCGCCGCGTCGCGCCGAACGGCGACTCGCTCGGGTCGAACAGGTCGATCCAGGCGCCGGCCGGCCGGCCGGCGTGCGTCAGCGCGCCGAGCGCCGCGATGTAGGGGCGCCCCTCGGCCTGCACGAGGAACAGCTGCCCCGTCGCGTGCGGGAGCGTGATGTTCGCGAGCCGCACCCCCGTCGGCAGCTCGAACTTCGTCACGCGCTTCGTGTCCGTCGTCGCCGCGACCACCGTCCTGCCGTCCGGCAACGCCACGATGTCGCCCGGCGTCCGGCCGACGTCGAGCAGCACCGGATCGCGGTCCCACGCGGTCGTGTCCATCACCGGGATCCGCGCGGCGTCCTCGTGCCGCAGCACCGCGACGTAGCGGTCGAACAGGAGCCGGATGTGGTCTCCCTGCGCTGGCATCGACGCCTTGTGGACGATCTCGCCGCTCTGGAGCGTGTACTCGCGCAGCGAGGCGTCGTCGGCGCTGACGTAGATCGACGTGCCGCTCGGGTTGAAGACGACGTCGAGCGGGTGCACGTCCCCGATCCGGATCTCGCGGGCGCGCCAGCGGCCCTTCGGATCGAGGGGCGGCGGCGGCGCCGGCTCCGGGCTGTCCGGGCCGAACGCCGCGGGGTTCGGCGCCTGGTCGGACGCGTCGACCGCGCCGGCGCCCTCCGGCGTGAGCGCGGTCAGCGGCGGGGCCTCGCCGACGGGCGACTTCAGGCTGGTCAGGGTGGCGATGATCACGGCCGCGACGCCGCACGCCACCGACACCGCGGCCCGCGCCAGGCGCGGCTCGCGGCCGGAGAGCGAGGCGGACGACCCGCGGGGACGCTCGCCGAGCCACGCCTTGCAGGCGCGGCACTTGCGCGCGCCCTCGACGATGCGGGCGCCGCAGCTCGGGCACGGGACGCGACGCTCGCTCATTGCAGCACCCACGCGACCTTGGCGCGATCGCCGAACACGAGCGCCGAGCCGCCGTCCGGGGCGAGCCGGATGCGCGTCGGCTCGCCGCCGAGCGGGTGGACCTTCGCCGCGTAGCTCTTCAGATCGACAAGCGCCACCGAGCCCCCGCCGTCGCCGCTCAGCGCCACGACCGCCTGCGTCCCGTCCGGCGCGATCGCCATGTCGAGCGCGCGGCCGGGGAACGTGACGGCGCGGATCAGCTCGCGCTCCGACAGGTCGAAGATCTGGAGCGCGCGCCCCTCGTTGCACCGCACGACGGCGCGCCGGTCGATCCGGACGAGCTCGATCTGCTCCGGCTCGCGGCACGTCGTGATGCGCGCCTCCTGCCGCACCGCGCCCGACGGGAGCCAGGTGAGCGGCACCAGGGTGTTCTCGGCCCGGAGGGCGACGAAGGCCGCCGAGCCGTCCGGGGCCATGAGCGCGCCGACCGGGTCGCCCACCATCGAGGTGCGCACGCGATCCTGCTCCGAGCCGAGCCGGCTCGGGTCGAACGGATAGGCGACACCACCCGACGCCGGCTCGCGCTGGCCGTGCAGCGGGAGCTGGCCCGTCGTCGTGATCGCCCGGGTGCCGCTGTCGTCGACGGCCACGGGGCCCACGGCGTCGTCGCCGAACTGGATGCGCTCGATCTCCGCGTGGTACTCGGTCGCGAGGATCGCCACCGCGTGCGCCTCCGGCAGCGAGGCGAGGGCGCGCCGGCCCGAGGCGCCGACCTGGATGTCGCCCACGGCCTCGCCGAGCTCGATCGTCTTGAGCAGCCGCGTCGTGGCGGCGTCGATCACGTAGATGCGCGAGGGCGACGTCGCGTAGACGACCTCGCCCACGCGGTGGAGGCGCCGCACGTTGGGCGCCTCGGTGACGAGGCTGAGCGCCTCGCCGGTCCGCGAGCTGCGCACCTCCAGGCCGGAGGACAGCGCGACAGCGAAGCGGTCACGGTCGAGCGGGAGCGCGTCGAACGCGTCCTTGGGCAGCGAGAAGGGCCCGGCGATCGAGGGCGCGTCGACGAGGTGGCCGACGTCGTTCGGGCGCTGCCAGACGCAGCGGCCGAGCTGGCACGACTCGCCGCTCCAGCACGGCGCCCCGCACACGGGGGTCGGAGGAGGGACCGCCGTCGCGGCCCGGGACGGCGCGAACCGGTGGGGCGCCAGGTAGCGCAGCGCCCCGCCGGTGCTGATGAGCCCGAGGATGGCGCCGATCGTGACGAGCGGGCGCCAGTGCAGGGAGAGCCAGCTCGCGTCCGGGGCGGCGTCGGGGATCGAGGGGGCCCGCACCGAGGGCTTCGGCCCGTCGGTCGGCTCCCCGCACTCGGGGCAGAGGACGACCCCGGCGGCGATGCGCTCGAGGCAGACTGGACAGCTCGCCGCGCCGGCGGCGGGCGACCGTCGCGACGGCGGCTCGATCCACTGGGCGGGCAGCGGGCTCGCCTCGGCGGCGTGAAAGGCCTCCTGCGCGTCAGCGGCGCTGGAGCCAGGCTCGATATCGCTCCGCGTCTCGTGATCCACTGCGCACCTGCGTCTCTTCCGTGACGAGCGGTCCCCCCCGAGTACTCCGAGTGTGCCCGGATGTCGAGTCCCTCGTGGCGGCGCAGCCGGCGCGGCGACGCGGGCCCGCCGCCGCGAACGGAGGACGATCGTGGAGAAATCGCGCTGCTGCCGGGAAGGC
Organism: Sorangium sp. So ce887; assembly: GCF_051521455.1. NCBI lineage: Bacteria > Pseudomonadati > Myxococcota > Polyangiales > Polyangiaceae > Sorangium > Sorangium sp. So ce887. The sequence continues at coordinate 10,689,656 of NZ_CP150354.1, forward strand.
CCGCGGCGCGCCGAGGGTTGCAGGGGGGCTCAGGCGAGCGTGGCTGTGGCCGCCAGCTCAGGAGTCGGCCGGCGGCCGCTGGATCGCCGAAACATCGGTGTAGTCGGATTGCCCGACGGGCTCGCGACCGTCCTTTGGCGCGGACGGCGAGATGCCGGCGGGCCGGTCCGCATACGCCTCGTCGCCGGGCTCGGCGTCGGCGTCGTCGTCGGGCGGCGCGCTCGGCGGATCGAGCCCCGGGCCGTGCCCGATGTCCTCCGCCGGCACGTCCTGCGCGGCGCGCTCGCCCGCCCCGGTCTGCGCGGCCGTCCGCTTCGCGGCGTCTCGCTGTTGATCGCTCATCGTAGCTTCCTCCTTCCGCATTCCGCGTCTCGCGTTCAACAAGCAATCTAGCACCCACGCTCGCGGGCGCTCCCTGCGGGCGAAGCGCGCTCGCAGCGCCGGACACAGCCGTTCATGCGCGGTCGAGCCCGGTCCTTCGAGTTCGGCTGTGCAGCGTGCGCTGTCCACCGGCGTCGTCCGTGCCCCGCGCCGGCAGCCTGCGCCGAGCGAGCCCTGGCAGCCGCGACGGCCCCCCGGGCGCCGACGAGCCGGTTCAAGCGCCGGTTCAACACCGGTCCTCGTCGCCATGAGCCATGAGAAGGAACGACTGTATGGGATCAAACAATTTTGACCCTTGGTCGCGCTGCCCTCTGGCGATGATCGCTCAGCGAGCGGCGATGGCAGAAAATGCCAGCCTCAACACATGGAAATGCGCCTCTGCTGCGTAAGATTCCACCGGATGACGCATTACGTCAGCACACAACCAGCGTGCCCTCGTGCTATTTTGCAGCCCGGGGTATCGGGACGGCATCTTAAGGCGAGGTTGGCAATGAAGAAGACACTTGGTTGCTTGGTGGCACTTGCGTTCGTGGGCTTGCTGGGTGCGTGCGGAGCGACGAACGACGGCGAGCCGAGCGGAGGCAACACGTCGTCGGGCGGCTCCGGCGGCCCGGGGGGATCTGGCGAGCCCGGGGGGACCACTGGATTCGATGAAAGCTTCGGCTCGGTCAATCCCAGCACCAGCGCCGGCAGCGGCGGCGGCGGGGGCCCTGGCGAGGGGGATCAGACACAGGGCGAGTCGTGCGACGGCAGGTTCACCGGCCGCGTGCGCGACTTCAAGGTCGATCACCCGGACATGGAGCCGCAAGACTCCGGCAAGTGCGTCGGCTGCGACGACCACGAGATCGTCACCGACGCCCTTGGAGAGGACCAGAAGCCCGTCTACGCCGGCGGGCCCGAGGGCACCAGGAGCACGACCGGCAAGGCGGCCTTCGACATGTGGTTCCGCGACATGGAGGGGGAGAACATGCCGATGAACATCACGCTCCAGTTCGAGGACCCCGACAACGACGGCGTGTGGTCGTACAACAACCGGGCGTTCTTCCCGATCGACGATGCGCTGTTCGGCAACGAGGGTCTGGAGCACAACTACCACTTCACCTTCGAGATGCACATGGGCTTCGAGTACAAGGGCGGCGAGCGGTTCACGTTCGCCGGCGACGACGACGTCTTCACGTACATCAACGGGCAGAAGGTCGTCGACCTCGGGGGCGTGCACGTCGAGCAGACCGAGGTCGTCGACCTCGACACGCTCGGGCTGGAGATCGGGCAGAAGTATCAGCTCGACTTCTTCTTCGCCGAGCGCCACGTGACCGACTCCCATTTCCGGATCGACACGTCGATCGAGTTCATCGACTGCGGCGTCGTGGTCAACTGACGCCGGGGACCGAGCTCGACCCGAGGACCGCCGCGAGCATCAGCAGGTGGCTTGCGGTGTTCGCGAGGCAGTGGACCCACAGGGATATCCTCAGGTCCTCCTTGCGCCACGTGGCCCATACCGTGGGCAGGAAGTAGCAGATCCTGGAGAGCACCTGCCAGGGCGACCACAGGTGGTAGAGGGCGAAGAGGACCATGTTCAGGACCGGCGCCCACCTTCCGAGGTGTGAGAGCCGGGGCAGCAGGTAGCCCCGGAAGTAGAGCTCCTCGACCACAGGCAGGATCAGCCCGCTCAGGACGAGGGAGACCAGCAGCGTCGTGACCGCCACGGAGGATGCGTGGCCCGCGAGGAACTCCCCGGTCCCCCCGACGCCGACGAAGTACCGCTCCGGCACCCAGAAGAAGAGCCTCTCCAAGAGCCAGAAGTCGAGCGGGGCAAGGCTTGCCCCGACGGCAAACGTCCAGACGAGGAGCGCGGCCACGAGCGCGACGAGGACGCCCCGCCGCGTCGGGCTCCCGCGGTAGAGCACCACTCCCTCGAGGGAGGGCCGCCCATTTTTCTTCCATCCCAGGTAGAGGAGCAGCCCGAGCTCCGCCGGCACGAGCGCCAAGGACATGGCGACCACGATGCCGAGCAGCGGAGGGTAGCCGAGGGCGTCCGCGACGGGGGCCGCCACAAGCATGTAGGCCGCCCCGATCAGGACGCCCGGGACGAGGTGCAGGGCCACGGAGAGCGGGACCGTGTGCTGCCTACCGATCCAATGCCCTGCAAGCCCCCCGACCTGGGCGTCGCCCGTCCCCCCGTTCGCCACAGCGCTCATCCGCCCGCTCCCTTCGCTCAAAGACCTGACCTGCACCGAGTCGACCCCCTCGTCCGTAGGTCTTCAGATAGGAGTGAACGCTACGTTGCGTTTTTCATTACGTCAACGACATCGGCCCGCATAACTGCTTGTTTCTCAGATAAATATCGATATCGTTGCAATGACATGTGAGCAAACGCAACCTCGGTCCCATCGGTCGTTGCAATGTGCTGAGCGTGAACGCACACTGGACCGACCCTTGGGCCACAGGAGGCAGGCACGGATGCCGGGAGGCAGGCTGACCCACCAGGACCGCCAGCACATCGCCGCGGGATTGGTCGAAGAGCTCGGGTACGCCGAGATCGCCAGGCAGCTGGGCAGGCCAACCTCCACCATCAGCCGAGAGGTGGCCCGGAACGGCGGACCTGACGGCTACCGGGCAGACCAGGCCCACCAGGCCACCGGGCGGCGCGCCCGCCGACGCAAGCAGGCCCCGACCCAGGAGCTACCGGCCGCGGTCGAGATCTACGGCCGCGACCCGGACGCAACGCGCGGCTTCGTGGAGCAGTTCGCGGCGCTGATGGTCCAGACAGGGCTTCCACGGATGGCGGCCCGGGTGCTCGCCTGTCTGGTCACGACCGACTCTGGCGCCCTGACCGCCGCCGAGCTGGTTCAGCATCTGTGGGTCAGCCCCGCGTCGGTGTCCAAGGCCATCGGCTATCTCGAGGGGCTTTCGTTGGTCCGGCGCGAACGCGATCCCCGGCGGCGGGAGCGCTACATCATCGACGACGACGTCTGGCTCCGGACGTGGATGACGAGCTCTCGAACGAACGCGATGTGGGCCGATGCCGCGGAGCAGGGAGCCGCGATCTACGGCGCCGGCACACCCGCCGGAGCGCGTCTGAACCATATGGGCCAGTTCTTCGCGCGCCTCGGCGAGGACATGGCCGGCGGCCCCACCGAAGCCGCCATCGACGACTCGCGCACCGTGCTCGCCGCGCTCGTGCACGCCGGCGAAGCGCTCACCGTGGACCAGCTGGCCATCGCGTTGGGCTGGCCGCCGAACCGCGTCACCAACGCTCTGCACGACGCCGAACGACGCCCGGACATCACCGACCCTGTCGCGCTCCAGCGCGCCGAGCCCGACGCCTACACCTTCACCGCCAGGCCCGACCGGCTCACCACAAGACAACGCGAGGCGCTCAGAGCCTGTCCGGCAGCTGAGTAAGTGCAACTGGAGTACTAGTCCTGGCAGGCGAACTGCGGGGGGAAGCTCTCGAGCACGGCGCAGTCGTCGCCGCACTCCAGGTGACAGTCCATGCAGTCGTGGTACGCGGCCTGGTCGGACGTGGCGACCTGGCCGACCAGGGCGTCGCACGCCGCCCTCGCCTCTTCCTGGTCGTAGCCGCCGCCGCAACCGAGCACGGCGCCCCCGAGCGCGCCCGCGACGAGGACCGCGACGACCCACGAATCTGCTCTGCTCTTGCTCATGATGCTCCCTCTCATTCTGCGCAGGTGAATGTCTGCGGGCAGGCCCCCGACGGCTCGCAGGCGTCGCCGCACTCCTCGTAGCAGCTCACGCACGCGTCATGGCTCTCGTCGGTGGCGCAGGACGGCACCGCGGCGCGCAGCTGATTGCAGCGCTGCTGCGAGTCCTCCGTCGAGAGCCCCCCGCAGCCGGACGCGAGCGTGACAAGCGAGAGCAGCACCGTGCCAATACCCAGTCTTCGAGCCATGGTCGCCTCCCTTCGAGCTCCCCGAGCGTAACCGAAATGCCGCGGTGAGGCGCGGCTTTCGGCGCCGCGCGCTCAGTCTGCCGGCGGCGCGGGCCGCGCCGGCCGCGCCATCGGGGCGAGGCCGTACGTGCCTGCGCCGCTCACCTGGATCCACGCGCGCATCACCTGGATGGGGCGCCCCGCCCGCGCCACGGCGGCGGCCGCGTCGTCGAGGTCGCGCGCGCACGCGGCGTGCAGGTCGTCGGTCGTCTCGTGATCCTCCGCCGAGCGGCGGATCCAGACCGCGGTCGACGGCATCGCCGCGCCCTCGTGCCTGTCCTGCCAGCGCCTGCCGACGAGGTGCGCCCGGAGGAGCTTCCGCGCGTCCGCGGGGGTGTCCGGGTGAAGCTCGTAGACCATGGTCGCGATGAATGACCTCATGCGCCCGAGCCTGCCGGAGCGGGGCCGGCCCGTCCAGGAGTCGGGCGCTGGGCCGCGCGCGGCGGCTGGAACGGCGGCTGGCGCAGCGGCCGGAGCAGCGGCGGCTGTTCAGCTTGCTTGAGCGCCTGGTTGCATCCGAGCGTGAGCGCGCTTATGCGGTGATGGCCAGCGGCCATGTTGCGCCCGAGGGTCCCCATGATGCTTGATGAACGCCTCGGCGAGGTCTCTCGGAGCATCTGGTCTGCTCTCACGACGGTATCGCGAATGATAGAGCTCGCAGTTGCGAAGCCATATCGGCCCACATGCCCTTGTCATTCCGATTGAGCAAGACCGAAGATCACTTTGCAGGGGGCAGCCTGCGCAATCGAAACAAGCTGCTCAGTCGTCTTTTTCCGGCTTCGCGCACGATGACTTCGCAGCTTGGTTTTTCTGCTCTGACGATTGATATCAACGGGTCCGTGGTCTTGCTGGAATCTACGATCACGCCTCCGCCAGCCCGAACGATGCTGGCGATTGGTAGTGCTTGTGCTTGCTCGCTCGCCCCTGCTGATGGGCTCTGCGCGTCGCAGACTCGGACCCGGGGTCGGCCCCATCGACTGGGTGCCCGCCTGGTACCCGCCGTGGAGCTCCGTGGAGCCCCATACCCTGGCGTCACCCGCCGCGCCCGCTTCCGGTGGCCCCGCTCGCGCCGGGCCACCCCAAATCCAGCGTCGTCAAATCTATCAGGTCACACGCAGGGCACACAAATAGCAGAAGCCACAGCTCTCGCCGTGTCTTCTGGTGGAGGCGCCGGGAATCGAACCCGGAGCTGAGTCTGCGGGCCGCATGCGCGAAAGACATGGCAGACGCCGCGTCTGAGGCCTCGGAACGGTGTCATAGAGCATCGAGGGCTCGAGTCCTCTCGTACCCTCTCGTGGAGCCCCGTGCCCCGGCGTCGGGCACACCGAGGTCACACGGCGTGACGAATCCGGGAAGCTGGCCGGAATCTAATGGTGGGAGGCGGCTGATCCGGCCCCGCGGTCCCCGCTGCATGAGCCTGGCACGCCGTTAGAAATCCAGTATGGCTGCAACCACCCGAGAGACGACTCGATGCCCTCAGTAACCCATGAAGCCCTGGTGGAGCTGTTCAAGAACCGGCCGACGCTGGCCGCCGAGATGCTGCAAGACGCGCTCGGCCAGCCGGTCCCGGCCTTCACGGAAGCGCGCGTCGAGTCCTCCGACCTGACGGAGGTGATGCCGTCGGACCGGAGGGCGGACGTCATCGTCGTGCTGCTGGTCGGCGAGCAGCAGCGGCCCGCGATGGCGATCGTCGTCGAGGTCCAGCTCGGCGTGGACCCGGATAAGCCCTACGTCTGGCCGGTGTATGTCACCCAGTCCAGGGCCCGGCACCGCTGCCCGACCCGACTGCTCGTCGTGACGATCGACGCGGCTATGGCGCGGTGGTGCTCGCGGCCGATCGACACGGGCCACCCCGGCTGGATGCTGACGCCGCTGGTGCTCGGGCCCGAGGGCGTCCCGGTCGTCACGGACGCCGAGCAGGCGAAGGAAGCGCCCGAGGTGGTCGTGCTCTCGGCCATGGCGCACGGGCAGGGTGAGGCGGCGGAGGCGATCGGCGTGGCGTTCCTGGCGGCGGCAGCCGGGCTCGATCAGGAGCGCCGCGACCTGTACGCGGACGTGGTGCTATCCTCGCTGAACGCAGCGGCGAGGCGGACGTTGGAGGCGATGATGAAGAGCGGATACGAGTTTCAGAGTGAATTCGCGCGCAGCTACGTGGCGAAGGGTCGGCAAGAGGGGAGCGTCGAGACCAAGGCACACGACGTGCTCGCCGTCCTCGAGGCCCGCGGGTTGGAGGTGCCCGCCGAGGTGCGGGAGCGCATCCTCGCGAGCACCGACCTCGCCGAGCTGGAGGGCTTGCTCCGTCGTGCCGCGGTCGTCAGCAACACCAGCGAGCTCCTCGCCACGACCGCCTCCTGAGCGCGCAGGCATCGGGAAAAGGCGTCGAGCGCGCCTCCCGCCCCGTACCTTCGAGAGCTGGGCTTCTCCGACCAGGCCCACCTGACGCGGCTCTTCAAGCGCGAGCTCGGCGTGACTCCCGGACGCTACGTGCGCAGTCGCCCCCGGTGACGCGAAGCACGTCCAGGCCATAGGAGCCCAGTTCAGCTCGCTTCTCTGCCCGGCGTCATCCGCGCACTCAGGGATGAAATCTTTTCCCCTCTTCCCCTTGCGTCCCTTGGCCCTCGCGGTCCTCTTCCCGTCTGCCGATTTTCTCGGGATTTTGACGCGATCGCTGCTCTAGCATGGCGCCGATGTCGCTCGACCCCCGGCACATCCTGCCCATCGCGGACCGGCTCCACGCGGAGCCCGGCTACGCGGGCCGGGATGTGACCATCGCCTTCATCGACGCCGGCTTTTACGCCCACCCGGACCTCGTCACGCCGCGCAGCCGCATCCTCGCCTACCACGACATCTCCGCCCCCGAAGCGGACCTCTCCGCGCTCGAGCGCCCTGACGTCTCGTCGTGGCACGGCATGATGACCTCGGTGGTCGCCGCGGGGAACGGCGCGCTCTCGGACGGGCGCTTCCGCGGGCTCGCCTGGGAGGCGAACGTCGTGCTGGTCAAGGTCGGCTCCGCGCACCGCATCGTCCACGACGACATCCGCAAGGGCATCGCGTGGGTGATCGCCCACCGCGAGCAGTACGGGATCCGCGTGCTCAACCTCTCGTGCGGGGGCGATTACGAGGAGTCGTACCTGACCGGCAGCCTGTCACGCGCGGCCGACGACGCGACCCGGGACGGCATCGTGGTCGTGGCGGCCGCAGGCAACGCCGGGCACGATGCGGCGCACAGCGTCCTCCCGCCGGCCAGCGCGCCGAGCGTCATCGCGGTCGGGGGGCTCGACGACGGGGGCGCCGGGGACCGGACGTGGCACTACCACTCGTCGTACGGGCTCACCCTCGACGGGCTGCAGAAGCCGGAGCTCATCGCGCCGGCGATCTGGCTGGCGGCGCCCATCCTGCCCGGGACGCCGACCGCGGCGCAGGCGCAGCTCCTGTCGCTGCTCGACGGCGCGCCGGACGACGAGCTGCCGGGGCTGCTCGTCGAGCACGCGTGCGTCGATCCGGACCTCGACGCCGTCGCCGGGCGCGAGCCGTACCTCGTGCGCCAGCTCGCGGCGGCCAAGCTGCGCGACCAGAAGGTGATCTCCGGCCACTACAAGCACGTGGACGGGACGAGCTTCGCCGCGCCCATCGTGAGCAGCGTCGTGGCGCAGATGCTGGAGGCGAACCCGCGCCTCTCCCCGCAGCAGTGCCGGCGCATCCTGATGAAGACCGCGCGCGGGCTGCCCGGCATCCCGCTCGAGCGGCAAGGCTGGGGCGTCGTGCAACCCCGCGCGGCCGTGGCCGCGGCGCGCGCCGCCTGAGCGGGGCCGCCCGGCACCGGTCGCAGCGCGCGCCGCTCCTCCAGGTTGAGCGCCGGAAAGGCAGGCCACCCTGCCCGGCTGCCGGCACCCCGGCGGAGCCCTCGAGCACGGACGACGGCACGAAGAGGCCCCGGAACCGTGCGTCCACAACACATCGGCGATCGCCTCGCGAGGGCGCAAACGCGGCCGCGAGGCCCGCACGCCGCCTCATCGAGCGCCCCCGCCGGCGCCGGGCGCGCGTCCTCGGGCGCGCACGCCCGGTCCCGGACGCGCGCCCGAGCTCGATCATCGTCAGCCAGACGCGGCCAGCCTGGGGGAATACCTTGCGTACCCCGTCGCCGGCCGGTAGCTTCCGAAGCGCCTCAAGGCTCGTTCGTCCTCGACCTCTGATCCGGCCGCCTGCTGCAACGTGGTTGCCTCTTCCGAACGTGGGGTGACGGCTGGTCGTCGGGGAGTGTTTTCGCGTGCGGCCCGCGGCACGATCCGGGCCGTTTGCGAGGGAAGCGGGGATCGTGCAACGGGATTGGCGGCAGACATGAGCAAGCGGCTTTATGTGGGGAACCTGGCGTTCCATTCGACGGAAGACAGCCTTCGCAGCGCGTTCGAGGCGGCAGGTGTCGAGGTTCTGTCGATTCAGTTGATGACGGACCGGATGACCGGGCAGTCTCGCGGTTTCGGCTTCGTGGAGGTGGGCGATGCCCAGGCGCAGGCGGCCATCAACGCGCTGCACGGCAAGGACCTCGACGGCCGCACGCTGACGGTCAATGAGGCGCGCGAGCGCACCGGCGGCCCCGGCGGCGGGGGTAGCGGTGGCGGTGGCGGCTTCCGTGGCGGTGGCGGCGGCGGAGGTGGCGGCCGTGGAGGCGGCGGCGGCCGAGGAGGTGGCCGCGGCGGCGGCGGCGGCGGCGGGCGCGACCGCTGGTAACCCCAGCGCGATAGGGGCCCCCCGGCGCACCGCCGCGGGGGCCCGTACTGCGTCCTCTGCATCGGCAACATCGACGACGCGGGGGACGGCCATGCCGGAGAGGCGCCCCGGGGACGCCAGGAGACGCGAGGACCTCGCGCGCTCCCGGCGCCTCGGCGCGCTGTCTCTTCGGGCCGACGTGCGCGCTGGGCCCGCGCGCCGGGGATCCCTTGCGGGATCCCTGACGGGTGGAGCTAGCTGGCGCGCTGCGCCGCGGGGCGGCGGAACGGCGAGCGGCCGGCGAAGACCTGGCCGTCGCCGAGCGCGTACGCGATCCGGAGCAGCTGGTTGTACTTCGCGACGCGATCCGAGCGGGACGCGGAGCCGGTCTTGATCTGGCCCGCGTTCGTCGCGACCGCGAGGTCGGCGATGAACGTGTCCTCGGTCTCGCCCGAGCGGTGCGAGATGATCGACCGGTAGCCGCCCTCGCCCGCCTGGCGGATGCAGTCGAGCGTCTCCGTGACCGTGCCGATCTGGTTCAGCTTGATGAGGATGGCGTTCGCGAGGCCGTCCTCGATGCCCTTCGCGAGGCGCGCCGGGTTCGTCACGAAGAGGTCGTCGCCGACGAGCTGGATCTTCTTGCCGAGCCGCTCCGTGATCAGCCGCCAGCCCTTCTCGTCGTTCTCGGCGATGCCGTCCTCGATCGACACGATCGGGAACGCCTTGCAGAGCTCGTCGTAGATGGCGACGATCTCCTCGCGGGTCTTCTGCTGCTTGTCGAAGGTGTACCGCTCGGTCTTCGCGTCGTAGAACTCGCTGAGCGCCGAGTCGAGCGCGACGCCGACGTCCTCGCCGGGGCGGTAGCCGGCGGCCTCGATGGCGCGCACGACGTACTCGAGCGCCGCCCGGTTCGACGGGAGGCGCGGGGCGAAGCCGCCCTCGTCGCCGACGGCCGTGACCATGCCGTCCTTCTTGAGCAGCCCCTTCAGGGTGTGGAAGATCTCGGTGCCCGTGCGCAGCGCCTCGGCGAACGACTGCGCGCCGTAGGGGACGATCATGAACTCCTGGATCTCGAGGCCGTTGTCGGCGTGCATGCCGCCGTTCAGGATGTTCATCAGCGGCGTCGGCAGGACGCGCGCCGAGGTGCCGCCGAGGTAGCGCCAGAGCGGTAGGTCGACCGTGTCCGCGGCGGCGCGGGCGGCGGCCATCGACACGGCGAGGATCGCGTTGGCGCCGAGCTTCGACTTGTTCGGGGAGCCGTCGGCCTGGATGAGCACCTGATCAAGCTCGGCCTGATCGAGCGCATCCATCCCGAGGACGGCCGGACCGAGCACGGTCTCGATGTTCTTCACCGCGGTGAGCACGCCCTTGCCGAGGAAGCGCTTCTTGTCGCCGTCCCTGAGTTCGACGGCCTCGTGCTCGCCGGTCGACGCGCCGCTCGGCACGGCCGCGCGGCCCGTGCCGCTCAGCGTGGTGACCTCGGCCTCGACGGTGGGGTTGCCGCGCGAATCGATGACTTCGCGCGCGATGACGCTCTGGATCTCCGACATGACCTCTCCTCAAGGGACCGCTTCCTCGCGACCCCGGCAGCTCTCGAAGGGGGCTCGAGAAGCGGCGGGAGCATAGGCGCGCGCCCCCCCGGTTGTCGACGCTCCGGTGCACCTGCGGCGCACGGCGCCGCCGGGCCGCGGGGCGCGCCTCGCCGTTGACACGGGGCCGACACGCGCCTGGACGGGGCCCTCGCCCCACCGATCCGGGCGCGAGCGCAGGTGCGCACGCGCGCCCGGGTCGACGGTCGGTGCGCGCCTGGCGTAAGCTCGCGGCCGCGTGGAAACCTCCATCGGCGTCTTCGGTGAGGAGATGCTCCTCTGGCTCTGCATGCTCCGCCAATCGCCGCGGCGGCCGCCGGCCGATCACGTGCTGCGGCAGGCGAACCTGCTGCTCGAGGAGCTCAAGGGGTCCAAGCTCGCGCGGGAGATGCCGATCGCCTCGGTCGACGACGGCATGTTCGCGCTCGCGGCGTTCGCGGACGAGCTCGGGATGTCGCTGCCGGACCTGCGGCCGGTCTGGGCCCAGCGCCCGCTCCAGGCGGCGCGGTGGATGACGAACAACGCGGGGGTCGAGTTCTTCGAGCGGCTGGAGCGCGTCCGCAAGGGCCCGCTCGTGGTGATGGCGACCTACGCCTGCGTGCTCGGGCTCGGCTTCCGCGGCCGCTACGCGCTGCCGGGGCAGAACCCCGACGACCTGCTGCGGATCCGCCGCGACCTCTCGCTGAGCCTCGGCGTGGATCCGGACCGGGACTGGAGCGGCGGGGTGCTCCGGCCGGCGAGCGTCGAGGGCGTGGCGGTCCAGCACCTCCCCAACCTGCCGCTCTGGCAGTCCGCGCTGGTCGGGCGGACCCTGGCGGCGCTCGTCGCCGTCGCCGGCGCGGCCGCGATCGCGTGGACGATCGCCCAGAGGGTCGGATGAGCGGCTCCTTCGTCTACGAGCTGGCGAGCGTCCACGCGCTGGTCCAGCAGGCGAACCCGGACAGCGACCAGGGGATCTACGCGGTCCCCTGCTACCTCGTGCTGGGCGAGCCCGGCTCGGGCCGCTCCACGGTGATCCGCTCGATGAACCTCACCTGGTCCCCGGGCGGCGCCCCGCTCCCGATCGGCGTGCCCGGGGCGCGGTGCTCGTACTGGCTGGCGAAGGAGGCGCTCTTCATCGAGCCCGAGGCGTCGGTGCTCGGCCCGCGGCGGGAGCCGGCCGAGCTCGCGCAGCTCTGCGACGAGCTGCTCCGCTCGCGGAAGCGCGAGCCGATCGACGGCATCCTCCTCGTCCTGAGCATCGCGGAGTTCATCGAGCTCGACGAGCCGGGGATCGAGGCGTACGCGAACCGCATGCGCGCGTACCTCATCGAGGTCGGCCGCGCGCTGCGCGCCGACGTGCCGGCCTACGTGGTGCTGTCGCGCTACGACACGCTCTGGGGCTTCGCCGAGGTGTTCCAGTGGACGCACGAGCGCGGGCGCGAGGAGCCGTGGGGCTTCACGCTCCCGCTCGAGACGAGCCCGGACAACGCGGTCCCGCGGATCCTCCAGGAGCTCGAGGGGCTGAACGCGCGGCTGGAGTCGTACTGCCTGGCGCGGGTGAGCTCGGAGGACCCGCCCGACGCGCGGATGCGGGCGTTCCAGCACCTGGCCGAGGTGCGGGCGCTGATGGCGCGGCTGCGGCAGCTGTTCGGGGCGCTCGCGATGGCGAACGCGTTCGAGCGCGCGCCGTGGCTCCGCGCGGTGGCGATCGGCAGCGCGCTGCCCGGCATGGGGGACCGGCTCCGCGCGGGGGCGACGCGGTTCATCAACATGGGGCTGGCGCAGCCGCCGAACGCGGCGGTCGCGCCGCGGCCCGGGGGGCTGCCGATCCACGCGACCATGAGGGCGGTGGTGCTGCCGGAGCGCGACATCGTGCCGCTCCGGCCGCGGTGGCGCGACGACCGGTTCACGCTGTTCTGCTTCGTGGGCGGGCTCTTGCTGCTGCTGGCGGCGGGGGTGACGGAGCTTGTCCTGAGGCAGCTGGGGTGATCGGCGTGGCTCAGGGGGCCCCCTCTCCGCGCCGCGCCTGCTGAGGCGGAGCGCCGCCCGCAGCAGCGCCGCCTGCGCCGAGCGTCCGGTTGACAGGGCGTGTGGACGGTTCATACCGCACGCTATGGGGGGGCGCGTCCCACGTACGGAATCGACCTGCCGTTCAGTGTGCTCGCTGCATTGCGCCCGGGCGCGCGCGATGCGGACGGGCCGTAGCGGCTGCAGCGCGAGGCTCCCGGCGCGGAGCTGTCCAGGCGGGACCGGGGCAGCGAGCGCAAGGACAGCCCGATGACACACGCTCCGATCCAGCCGAGAACAACGCACATCAGAGGGCATCACATCACGGCGAAGACCGGCGAGGGCGCGGGCTCCGCCACGTACCGGGCGCGCCGCGACGCCGACGGGCTCGAGGTGGCGGTGAAGATGCTCTACGCCGATTACACGCGGATCGGCGACATCCTGCGCTTCAAGCACGCCTACCGCGTCATCGAGCGCATCGACTCGGCGAGGGTCCTCAAGGTGCACGCCGTCGAGGAGCACGGGGATGGCCTGATGCTCTTCACCGAGTATTTCCCGGGCGCCCCGCTGTCCGCGACGATCTCCGCGGCGGCGACAGGCGAGCTCGACGCCTGCGCGGCGCTCGACACCGTGATCCCGGTGGCCGAAGCCCTGGCCGACATCCACCGGCTCGGCCTCGTCCACGGCGACGTGAGGCCTCCGAACATCCTGCTCGGAGACGGCGGTCAGGTGAAGCTCACCGGCTTCGGGGTGGATTCCCTCGTGACGCGCGAGAAGGAGGCGATCTATTCCCACCGCGTCCTCTCGGAGGTGCTCCCTTACGTGTCGCCCGAGCAGACAGGCCGCATGAACCGCGGCGTGGACTACCGCACCGACTTGTACTCGCTCGGTGTCGTGCTCTTCGAGATGCTCACCGGGCGGAGGCCGTTCGAGGCGATGGACCCGCTCGAGCTGATGCACGCCCACATCGCCGTGGAGCCCGTCCCGCCGTCGGAGATCAACCCGGAGGTGCCCGGCGCGCTGTCCGCCATCACGATGAAGCTCCTCAGCAAGAACGCTGAAGACCGCTACCAGTGCGCCGAGGGGCTGAGGGCCGATCTGGAAGAGCTCCGGTCGCGGTGGCGAAGCGGCGGCGAGGTGGGGGCGTTCAGCCCCGGCCAGCGCGACAGGAGAGACCTCTTCCGGCTCCACCAGAAGCTCTACGGTCGCGAAGGGGACATCCAGGCGCTCATCGATTCATTCGACGACGTGCTCCGGGGAAAGCGCACGATCGTCCTCGTCTCGGGCTATTCGGGCATCGGCAAGTCGTCGCTCGTGCAGGAGATCCTGAAGCCGCTGGCCCGCGAGAAGGGCTATTACATCAGCGGGAAGTACGATCAGTACAACCGCGACACGCCGTACAGCGCCATCGTCCAGGCGTTCGACGCGCTCATCAAGCAGCTCCTCTCTGAGAGCGAGGAGCGGATCACGACGTGGCGCGGCGCCATCCTGGACGCGCTGGGGAGCAACGGGCAGGTCCTCTGCGATGTCCTCCCGTCCTTGAAGCACGTCATCGGCGAGCAGCCGCCCGTCCCCGCGCTCGGCCCGGTCGAGTCCCAGCATCGCTTCATCCTCTACTTCCAGAACTTCGTCTCCGTGTTCGCCCGGCACGCCCACCCGCTGGCCCTGTTCCTCGACGATCTGCAATGGGTGGACTCGGCCAGCCTCAGCCTGATCGCGAGCATCCTCGCGAAGGAGAGCGTGGAGTCGCTCTTCTTCTGCGGCGCTTACCGCGACAACGAGGTGAGCCCTACCCACCCCTTCCTCGTCGCGCTGGAGGAGCTCGAGAGGAGCGGCCTCGGGGTGCGGAGCATCGTCCTCGAGCCCCTCGCCCTCGCCCACCTGATCGAGCTCGTCAACGACAGCCTCCAGATCAGCGACGGAGGCGCCCTCGCGGGCGCGGTCCTGAAGAAGACCGGAGGCAATCCGTTCTTCGTGAAGCAGTTCATGAGGCACCTTTACGACGCGAAGGTGCTGGTCTTCGAGCCGGCGAGCGGCTGGGGCTGGGATCTGCAGCAGATCGGGCGGCTGGAGTACACCGACAACGTCCTGAGCCTGATGACGGAGACCCTCCGGCGCTTGCCGCAGGCGACGCAGCGGGTGCTCCGGCTGGCCTCGGCGATCGGGAACACGTTCGAGCTGGACGTCCTGAACACCGTCAGCGAGAGCGCCCCCGAGGAGACGTACGCGAGCCTCGACCACGCCCTCGGCGAGGGCTTGATCGTGAGCGCGAACGAGCAGATGCGCTTCGCGCACGACAAGATCCAGGAGGCCGCGTACTCGCTGATCCCGGGGCGCGACAGGCCGGCGTTCCATTACCGGATCGGGCGGCTCTTGCTCGGCAAGCTGCGCTCCGACACGGGGCACGACCTGTTCGACGTCGTCAATCACCTGAACAGCGCGGGCGAGCTGATCCACGCACCGGAGGAGCGCATCGAGTCGGCCAGGCTCAACCTGAAGGCCGCCGGGCGAGCCGAGGAGTCGGCGGCCTTCACCGCGGCCCTGAAGTACCTGGAGCACGGCATGGCCATGCTGCCTGACGACGCGTGGATCTCCGATTACGATCTGGCGTTCGTCTATCACACGAAGAAGGGGTTGCTGGAGTCGCTGTGCGGGCGGCACGACGACGCGCTCGCGACCCTCACGGGCACCTTCGACAGGGCGGCGGGGCGCCGTCACAAGACGGAGGTGCGGCGCCTGAAGATGAAGGTGGAGATCCTGAAGAACGATCTGCCTGCCGCCATGGACGAGGGGCTCGTCGCGCTCCGCGCGTACGACATCCACCTGCCGCCCTATCCGGACGACGGCGCGCTCGCCGCCGAGCTCGATCGGACCCTCGCGATGATCGGCGACCGGCCCATCGCCTCTCTCGTCGATTTGCCCGCGCTGGACGACCCCGAGATCGCCGCCTTCCAGGACCTCCTTCAGGAGATGTTCTCGCCGACCTACCAGCTCGGCACGAACAACTTCGGCATCACGGTGATGAAGGCGCTCCAGAGCTCGCTGAGCCACGGCATCTCGAAGAGCTCGACCTACGCCTACGTGAATTTCGGGACGTTCCTCTGCGCCGGGCTCGACATCGAGAAGGGCTACGAGTTCGGGCGGGCGGCGATCCGCCTGAACGAGCGCCACCCGGACGCGAAGACCGAGTCCATGCTGTGCAACATGTGGGGGGCGTGGGTCCAGCACTGGATGGACACCTACGAGAGCTCGAAGGCCTCCCTGCGCAAGGGCATCCACGCCGGCATCGAGACGGGGCAGTACATCTGGGCCTTCTACAATGCGTGCAACGCGAGCATGAACGGCCTGCTTCGCGGGGCGCACCTCCACGACGTCATCGAGGAGGCGAGGCTGTACGTGCCGCTCTGCAAGCTCGACAAGTTCAACACGATCACGTGGATGGTCGGGGCGGTCGCGCAGCTCTGCGAGCACCTCGGCGCGCCGTCCGGGGGCGACTGGACGCGCGGCGCATGGGTCGACATCGACGCCGTCGCCGAGGAGGCCCGGCGCATCGACAACCGAGCGTCCCTCTACTTCCTGAACATCTTCAAGGTCCTCGCCGGCGTCTTCGAGGGCGCGTACGAGGAGGTGGCCGGGCTCTGGGGCTCGACCGATCCGGGCAGCCTCGGAATGCTCGCCGCGTGGCACGCGAGCCCTTGCTATTATTTCTACGGCGGCCTGGCCTCCTCGCGGGCCGCCGGGACCGCCGCCCCTGCGCTCAGGGAGGTGTACCTCGCGCGGCTCAGGGAGTGCGTGCGCAAGGTGGAGTCCTGGGCAGCCCTCGGCCCGGAGAGCCACCGTCACCGCGCCTTGATCCTGGAGGCCGAGCTCGCCCGAAGCGAGCAGCGCGAGGACGCGGGCGCCCTGTACGATCTGGGGATCACGGCCGCGCTGGAGGGTCAATTCCCGCACGACGCGGCGCTGGCCAACGAGCTCTGCGCCCGCCATTACCTCGATCTGGGCAGGACCTTCGTCGCGTGTGCCTACATGGCCGAGGCGCACAGGCTCTACGGGCGCTGGGGCGCCGCGCGGCCGATGCGTCGCCTCGAGAGGGACTTTCCGCACGCGCTCCGGCCGGAGGCGATGCGCAGGCAGGCCGCTTCGGGGCCTGCCCCTCCGTTCGACGCCTCGCACGCCCCGCACGCGCCGCACCCGGAGCTCGACGTCACCACCGTGCTCAAGGCCTCGCAGGCGGTCTCGGGCGAGCTGATCCTCGACCGGCTCATCGAGACGCTGCTGACGATCGTGGTCGAGCACGCGGGCGCCGAGCGAGGCCTGCTGATCCGCCCCCGCGGCGCCGAGCACGAGATCGAGGCCGAGGTCGTCACCCGGCGCGACCGGGTCGAGGTCGCCCTCCGGCAGGCGCCCATCGCGCCGGCCGATCTCCCGCTCGCCATCTTCCACTATGTGATTCGCACGCGCGAGAGCGTGATCCTGGACGACGCCGCCGTGCCCAACCAGTTCTCGGACGACGCCTACGTGCGCGAGCGGCGCCCCCGCTCGGTGCTCTGCCTCGCCATGGTGAAGCAGGGCACGCTCGTGGGCGTGCTCTATCTGGAGAACAACCTGACCCCGCGCGTCTTCACGGCGGATCGGATCGCGATGCTGGAGCACCTGGCCTCCCAGTCCGCCATCTCGCTCGAGAACGCTCGCCTCTATACCCAGGTCCAGCAGGAGAACAGCGAGCGCAAGCGGGCGGAGCAGGCGCTGCGAGAGAGGGAGGCGCGGATCCGGCGCCTTGTGGAGTCCAACATCATCGGGATCGCCTTCTGGGACCTCGACGGCAGGATCACCGACGCGAACGACGCGTTTCTGTCCATGCTCGGCTACGACCGGCAGGAGCTGGTCTCGGAGAAGATCCAGTGGTCAGCGAGCACGCCACCGGAGTTTGATGCGATAACCCAGCGGGCGCTCGACGAGATCCACTTGACGGGTCAGTTCCAGCCTTTCGAGAAGGAGTTCTTCCGGAAGGACGGCAGCCGCGTCCCGGTGCTGCTCGGCGGCGCGCTATTCGAGGGATCGGACAACCAGGGGGTGGCCTTCTTCCTTGACGTGAGCGAGCGCAAGCAGGCGGAGGAGCGCCAGAGGCTCCTGCTGAACGAGCTGAACCATCGGGTGAAGAACACGCTGGCGATCGTGCAGGCGATCGCCGTGCAGACGCTCCGCATGGCGGACTCGCCCGGGGCGTTCACGGACGCGTTCCTGCCCCGGCTCCTGGCCCTGTCCCAGACCCATAACCTGCTGAATGAGACCTCCTGGCAGGGCGCCGGCCTCCGCGACATCGTGTGCGCCGAGCTGGCGCCGCACGCCGGCGGCGACGCCGAGCGCGTCCGTGTGACCGGCGAGGACGTGCGCCTCCGGCCGGAGGCGGCGGTGACGCTCGGCATGGCCTTCCACGAGCTGGCGACCAACGCGGCCAAGTACGGGGCGCTGTCGCAGCCGTCCGGCCGCGTGGCGGTCACATGGAACGTGAGCGCACAGGGGAACGAGCTGCTGCTCCGCCTGGAATGGCAGGAGACGAACGGACCACCTGTCCGGCCGCCGCGCCGCAGGGGCTTCGGCTCGCGCCTGATCGAACGAGACCTGCAGCGCCAGCTCGCCAAGGAAGTGCACCTCGACTTCCTGCCCGAGGGCGTGCGCTGCGTGATGTACCTGCCGCTGGAGCGCGTGATCGCAGGATGATCCCGGATCCGGAGAGCCCGAACGAGCTGCAGGGGCTGCGTATCCTCATCGTCGAGGACGAGCCCATGATCGCCTCATCGCTGGAAGATGTCTTGACCGATCTCGGCTGCGTGGTGATCGGCCCGGCGTTGAACATGCGGGACGCGATCCGCCTGGCCCGCGAGGCGGAGATGGATGGGGCGAGCCTGGACATCAACATCGCCGGCGAGAAGGTCTATGCCGTGGCCGACATCCTGAGAGAGCGAGGCATCCCGTACGTGTTCATAACCGGGTACGGGAAGGCAGGGCTGCGCGAGTCCGATCTCAGCCGCCCGGTGCTGCAGAAGCCGTACAGCCTCAACCGTTTCGTCGAGATCGTCCTGCGGTGGCGATAGCCGGGCTCCCGGGCGCGGCGGTGGCCGGATTTGAACATGAAGGCGGGAAGGCGGGAAGAAAGGATCAAGGATCTTCCTGCCTTCCTGCCTTCATGTGGAATCTCTCTGAGCAGATGACCGCATCACCGGCAGACGGGCTCCTCGTGGCTTTTTGCTGCGGCGCGTGCGTGGCCGTGTGGCCTCGCACGGCAGGGGCGCATCGCATCGGCGTGCCCTTTCGCGAGGGCGATGGCGGCATTACATTTGCTATGGTTCCTGATTGAAAGGAGGTTCCCATGGCGGAACAGCAGCGTCAGCAGACGGGTCAAGACGTTCCTGTGGCCAGGTCGCAGCAGGGCAAGCCCAGCAGCCAGGCGACGGGCCAGACATCGTCTCAGGAGGCCGGTGGTCAGTCCACCGAGCTGCAGCGCCAGCAAGGGGGTGGTCAGCTGGGGCAGTACGGCGCGGCGGGCGGGATCTTCAGCCCGTTCACGATGATGCGCCGGGTGATGGAGGACATGGATCGCATGTTCGAGGACTTCGGCATCGGTGGGATTCTGTCGCCGTTCAGGCAGTCCCGTGCGATCGAGCAGGGCGGCGGGCGGGGTCTCTCGTCCTTCGGTGGCGGCCTCTGGTCGCCGCGCATCGAGGTGGGCGAGCGCGGCGGGCAGCTCGTCGTGAAGGCCGATCTCCCGGGCGTGACGAAGGATGACATCCGGGTGGCGCTCCAAGACGAGGCCCTGATCATCGAGGGTGAGCGCCGGCAGGAGCAGCAGGAGCAGCGCGAGGGCGTGAGCTACAGCGAGCGCAGCTATGGTTCGTTCATGCGCTCCATTCCGCTGCCCGAGGGCGTGCAGCCCGACGACGTGGACGCCAGGTTCGAGAACGGCGTCCTCGAGGTCTGCCTCAAGCTGCCGCAACAGCAGCAGCGCGGTCGCACGGTAGAAATCAAGGCCGGCGGCGGGTCCACGGCGCAGATGGCCGGCGGACAGGGGACGAGCGCGGGCGGCGGCCAGACGGCGCCCGAGAAGGCGAATCGGCCCAGCTGAACGGGCCTGTGTGCCGGGCAAAGGGGATCGAGAAGGTGACGCCGGCGGCGGGGCCGGCGGAGCTCACGGCGCGCCAGGCGCTCCGGCAGCCGCGGCCGCCGCTCCCCTGCCCCCACCGAGGATCGCGAGCTCGGTCTCGATCCACCGATCGAGCTCCCCCTGCAGGCTGAACAGCGCCAGATCGAACTCCCGCCCATTGACGACGATGAACGGCGTCCCCGAGAGCCCGGCGCGGTCGGCCTCGGCCTTGTCGCGCGCGATCACCCTGGCGGCGGCCTCGCCGGCCATGTCGGCGCGGAAGCGGGCCATGTCGAGGCCGACCTTCTGCGCATAGCCGAGCAGGTCCTTCTCCTCGAGCCGCTGCTGGTTCTCGAACAGGAGGCGCTCCATCTGCCAGTAGCGGCCCTGCGCGTGCGCCGCGATGGCGGCGCGCGCCGCGGGCTCGGCGTGCGCGTGCGACCGCAGCGGATACACCTTGTGGACCAGCCGGACGTTCGGCGCGTGGCGCTCGAACACCTCGTCGAGGAGCGGGACCGCGCGGCCGCAGGAGGGGCACTCGAAGTCCGACCACACGACGATCTGGACCGGCGCGCGCTCCGGCCCCCGGGACGGTGAGTCGGCGAGGTCGATCTTCTTCACGTTCGGACCGAACCGCACGCCGTACGCGGCCTGCGCCTCGGCGGCGCTCGCCCCGCCGCGGATCTTGTCGGCGACGAGCTGCGCGGCCGGCACGCAGGCCGCGCAGGGGCGCGACTCGCGGACGCACTGCGCGAGCGACACCGCCTGATCGGAGCAAGGCGCGTAGAGCTGCGAGACGAGCTGCCACCACGTGTGGCGCTCGCGGCGGACGAGCTCGGTCGTGTTCACGCCGGGCAGCTCCTCCGGCTCGCCGCCGGAAGCGTCGAGCGGGGCGGCGCCGGGCGGGCCGGGAAGCGGGACCGAGGAAGCATCCGCGAACTGGGGATCTTGCCGCTCCGCGCCGCCGCATGCGGCGAGCGCGGTGAGCGCGGCGAGCGCGAGCCGTCGTGCACCTGATCTCGGAATGAACACGCGCGGATGCTACACCGCCGCCGCGGCCGAGCCAGGTCGAAGCGCCGCCCGGGGCCCACGCGCCTCCCCCGCAGGCGCTCACGACGCCGCGCCGGCGGCGCACGCCCGGCGCCGCTGCCCCCTCAGAAGGCGCCGCCGAGGCCGAAGGTGGCACGGTCCGGCGCGAGGCCGACGTGCGGCGCGAGCCGGAGTCGCGGCGAGCGGAGGCGGATGTAATCGTAGCTCTCGGTCGTCGTGGGCTCCTCGTGCTGGAGGACGGCGATGTCGATGATGTTGGCCGTGAGCAGCCCGAGGCTGCTGCCGATGAGCATGCCAGCGATCTCGTCCCACCCGCGGCTGGAGTCCGAAGAGCTGCCGATGAGCAGGCCGACCATGCCGCCGCCGAGCGTGCCGCCGGCGTTGAGGCCGAGGCTGGCGAAGCCCTTGCCGAGGTGGCCGTTGGCCCAGTGGGTGACCGGACCGCCGAGCACGAAGGCGCCGGCGGCCAGCCAGGCGAGCGGCTCGTTCTCCGTGGCGACGGCGAGGGGCACGAGCCCGAGGGTCCCGCCGAGCACGATGAGGTGCTGCCAGCCGTACCAGACGCGCTTCGGCCTGGGCTGCTCGAGCGCGGGAGCGCTCCCGGGCTGCCACGGGTAGGGGGCCAGGCTCCTCGACCACTCCGGGGGCGGCGGGGGAGGTCCGGGCGGCGAGACGCCGGCCGGCGGCGCGGCGCCGGGCGCCGGCTGCATGGCGGCCGCCTGCGCCGCCGTGAACACCACGGTCGCCGCGCAACCGAGCCGCAGCACCTCGCGAAGCATGCCTGTCATCCAGCGCCCCTCTCTTCCTTCTCTCACCCCTTGAGCCCCGCAGCCTCTTCTACTTCCTTTCGCTCGGCTGCTGCACTCAAATCCGGGCCCGCATCCACGCGAGCGGTGAGGGACGGCCCCTCCGGCGGCGCGCGCCGTCAGACCCAGCGCCGCGTCGACCGAGCGTAGGTCTCGTACGCAACGCCGAACCGGGCGCGCATTCGCCGCTCCTCGAACGCGATGTACCAGCGATCCACGACCGCGACGAAGACGGCCGCGAGCAGGAAAGACGTCGCCGCGCCGCTCAGCATCGACATGCCCACGGCGGCGAGGCCCATCCCGAGGTACATCGGATTCCTGGACCACCGGAAGAGCCCATCGGTCACGAGCCGCGTGGGCTCGGCAAAGGTGTTGATCTCCGTCGCGGCCCGCGCGAACTGCGCGCGCGCCGCGATCGCCACGGCGACGCCGGCCGCGAGCGGCAGGAGGCCTGACAGTCGATACGGCGCCGGGAGCACCGACGCGCGCGGCAGGAGGGCGTGCGTCAGCCACATGAACGCCACCACGACGAGAAGGAGGACCGGCGGGAGCAGATTGCGCGGGAATGCATTCGAGGTGATCATGAGCCGCCAGTCTAGCGATCCGCAGGATCACGGTGACTCGCGTTGGGAAGAGCGACGATGAAGAGCCCGCAGAAGCCGCGCAAAGAGCCTCGCCAGGCGCGCTCACGCTTCCTCGTCGAGACCATCGTCGAGGCCGCAGCTCGCGTTTTCGACGCGCACGGCTACGACGGGGCGAACACGAACGAGGTCGCCAGGGTCGCGGGGGTGAGCGTCGGGTCGGTTTACCAGTACTTCCCGAACAAGGACGCCCTCGTCACCGCGCTCCACGAGCGCCACGTGCGCCACATGGTGCGAATCCTCGACCAGGTCGACGCGGCGGCCGGCGCCCTCTCGCTGCGGGAGGCGACGGAGAGGCTCGTCGCGAGGAGCCTCGAGGTCCACCGGACAGAGCCGCGCCTGCAGCGGCTCCTCCACGCCGATCTCCCGACGCTCGAGCAACAACGCGCGCTGAGCGAGGCCAGCCGGGCGGTCCTCGACCGCACCCGGCAGCTGCTGTCGCGCCATCGCTCCGAGATCGCCCAGCCGGATCTCGATCTCGCCACCTACGTGGTCCTGCGCATGTTCGAGGAGCTCGTCCACGCGGCGGCCCTCGATCCGCCCCCGGGCGTCGAGGACGGCGCGCTCCGGCGGGCGATCTCCGACGCGCTCCTCGGCTACCTCACGCTCGCCGCAGGACCGGCGCGGGCGGCGAGCCCCGCGGACCGACCGTAGCGTGACGCACGCTCCTCGCGGCGCGGACGCGCGCGCGACGCCGGGCCATGCGGCCACGCTCTGTCCCTGTCGACGATGGGCGTGCGACAACTTGCCACATATTCCGCGCACGGCGGCCGTGCCTAGATGTCCTGCATCGGGCAGCCGGCGAACGCGCGCAGCGCGTTCCTCGCGCGCGGCCCATTCCTTCGGAGGCAGGACGACCCTCATGAGCCAATCGCCGGGATCCACCTTGCTTGCGCTGGCGCTCGCCAGCTTCGCCGCCTTCGCACCGGCCTGCGGTGACGACGACGGCTCGCCCCCCGGCGCCGAGCCCTCCGCCGGCACCGGCGGCTCCGGCGGCGAGTCCCCCGCCGGCACCGGCGGCTCCGACACGGCGGGCGCAGGCGGCGCGCCCGTGGACGACGAGGACAGCGACCACGACAGGGACGGCGTCACCCCGCGCGCGGGCGACTGCGACGATTTCAACAACACCGTCCACCCCGGCGCCGAGGAGCGGAGCCTCGATGGCATCGACTCGGACTGCGACGGGTCCGACGCGCCGGCCAAGACGCTGGTGTGGAGCGCCGACCCAGCTTCCGATTTGGTGGACGCGCTGGCCCTCATGGACGCGGACGGCGACGGCCAGATCTCGCTCGACGAGTTCTCCGCGGCGTGCGCCGAGTCCGCCATGCTGGCGGGCACGGCGCGCCCCGGCATCGTCCAGGTCCACGCGTCCTGCTCCGGGACGAACAGCTGTCGCGGCATGGTCTATCAGACATGGAACGAGCTCTACGAGCACTCCTGCCGCGCCGTGAACGGCTGCTCGGGCTGGAGCTGCGTGGAGACCGCCGAGGACCAGGATCGAGACGGCCCCGCGGCGTTCGACGCCGCGACGTGCGACTCCTGCCACAGCGGCCCGGAGGGCACGTTCCACGTGAAGGTGCCGCCCGGCGAGGACGTGAGCGCCTTCCTCGCCGACTTCTGGGACCGCCGCTCGGATCTGTTCCTGCAGTCCATCATCGCGTTCGGGATCGACGGCGCCACCCCCGAGGGCACCGCCTACTCGAACATGCCCGGCTCCTATCACCTGCTCTCGCGGTCCGAGATGGACGGGCTGATCGCCTACCTGCGCACCCTGACGCCCGAGGGCGAGAACTTCGAGCAGCTGCCGACGGCAGATCCGATCGACCCGGGCAACTAGCCGGCCGATGAGCGCGCCGCGAGACGCCGCCGGCGATCGGGCGCCCGGCGCGCGATCCTCCATCCCGCGCGAGGCGCTCGGCCTCGGGCTGCGCCCGCCGCACCACGAGGCGATCGAGCGGCTCCGGCCCCGGCTGGGGTTCTTCGAGATCATCGCGGAGAACTACCTCGGCGCCTCTCCATTGCCCCGGGAGCGGCTCCGGCGCATCGCCGAGCGCTACCCGATCGTCGCCCACGGCGTCTCCCTGAACCTGCTGGGCGAAGCCCCCCTCGACCGGGATCACCTGTCCCGGCTGAGGGATCTGATCCAGGAGCTCCGCATTCCCTATTTCACCGATCACCTCTGCTGGACGGCGTTCGAGGGCGTGACGCACCACGATCTGCTCCCGGCGCCCTGTGATCCAGAGCTGATCCCCTACGCCGCCGGCCGCGCGTTCGAGGTCCAGGAGGCCCTCGGCGTCCCCTTCGGGATCGAGAACCTGTCTTCCTACGTCGCCTGGGAGCGCGACACGGTGCCGGAGTGGGTGTTCTACCGCCGCGTGGTGGAAGAGTCCGGTTGCTGGGCCATGCTGGACATCAACAACGTAGTCGTCTCCAGCAAAAATCACGGATTCGATCCACGCGAATACCTCGACAGCGTGCCCTGGCACCGTGTCTTGCAGGTTCACCTGGCCGGCCACCAGGTGCTGCCCTCGGGCCTGCGGCACGACACGCACGATCGTCCGGTCTGCGACGAGGTGTGGTCTCTCTACGAGGAAGCGTGGCGCCGGGGCGGCCCGTTCCCGACGCTCCTCGAGTGGGACGCGGAGATCCCGCCCTTGTCGGTGGCGCTCTCGGAGCTCGACAAGGCGCGGCAGGTGCGGTCTTCATGAGCCCGGGAGGCGGAGATCCTCCGGGCTGGCTGCGGGAGATCCAGCGCGACTTCACCGCTGTCCTTCGCGCGCCGCTCGACTCGGATACGGGGCGCTTCGAGGAGCGGCAGGAGCTGTATCCCGCGCGGCTCGTGGCGCAGCTGAGGAGCGGCCCCGGGGGCCCCGCTCCGGCGGAGCGGCTCGCGCTCTATCACCGGCAGTACTGGATGCGGCTGTTCACCGCCCTGCAGACGAGCTTCCCCCGCGTGTCGCGGGCGATGAGCTGCTGGCACTTCAATCACCTGGCCGCGCTGCACCTCGCCGAGCGCCCGCCCCGCCACGCCGACCTCGACGAGGCAGCCCGCGGGTTCGCGGAGCGGCTCCACCGCGCCCTCGAGCGCCTCGAGGACGCGGGCCCCCGCCGCCCGCCGGAGCGCCCGCCGCACGGAGACGCGTGGTGCCGGCGGCTCCAGCTCTCCCGGGCTCCGCTCGCCATGGTCCGCCAGGCGCGGTGCATGGACGAGGCAGAGCGGCACGCCTACGAGTCGCCGTTCGAGGGGCTCTGGCGACCGACGCCGGAGGAGCTCGCCAGGCTGGCGCTGGGCGAAGCGCGGCTGCGCTTCGCTGTGTCGTGCACGCTGGCCCAGGAGGACTGGGACCTCGCCCGCTTCTCGCGGCTCGCGGGGGCCGATCAGGACGAGGGCGCGCCCGCGGCGATACGTCGCCATCCGTCGACCCGGACCTGGGTCTTCGCCCGGAGCGCCACCGGCACGACCACGACGTCCGTGGATCCGCTGTTCGCCCGCCTGCTCGACCGCTGCCGGGAGCTGCCGTTCGGGCAGGCGCTTGCCGCCGTCGAGCAGGGCTGTACGGCGGCGGAAGCAGCGCAGTTGCGCGCGAACCTGCAGGGCTGGATCGCGCTCGCCCTCGCGAGCGGCTGGTGGGCGGGCCTCGCCGGCGCCGAGCCCCGCGCGCAGGAGAGCCCGATCGACGATCCGAGCCGGGCGTGAGCCTCCGCGGCTACCCGAGCAGCGACGCCGCGACGCGCGGCGCCTCCCGCGCCGGGCACCCCATCCAGCCCGAGAGCCGCTCCGCCGGCTCGCCGCTCGCGAGCGCGCGGTGCACCCGCTCGGCCACGTCCGCGCGGAGCGCCCGCGTCCCGAACACCGGGTAGCCGATCGCCGCGTACGCCCTGGGATCCACGCCCCGCGCGACGGGCACCGACACGGCGCCGGGCGCCGGGCACGCGGGCACGCAGCCCCGGCCGAACCAGGCCGCGCACAGCGCGAGGCGGCGCTCCAGCGCGCCGCGCCGGAGCAGCTGCTGCACGTAGATCACGCGCTCGCCCACCTCGATGCCGCGCGCCTTCAGCAGCGCGAGGTCCTCCGGCGCGAGCTCCGCGATCTGCTCCTCCGCGTCGCGCGCCGCCGCCGTCCCGAGCCCCTGCTCCAGCTGGTAGACGATCCCGCGCGCCGCGCCGGGGAGCGCGCGCACCTCGGGCGATCGCAGCGGCCCGAGGAGCTCCTCGACGAGATCGCGCGCGAACGCCACGAGCCGCCGGAGGACGCGCGATCGCGCCCCCGCGCCGAGGTCCTCGATCTCCGCGAGCCGCACGTCGGGCAGGAGCAGCGTCGGGCCGCGCGCGAGCTGCCCGAGCGGCTGCTCGCCGTCGGCGATCCGCCCGCCCGCGTCCACGGAGAAGCGCTCGTGCGGCGCCCCCACGATCGCCTCGACCCAGCGCGCCCGGTCGTCCTCGGGCGCCGTCGCCGCCGGCCCCGGCGCGAGCAGCGCCCGCAGCGCCGCGATCCGCGCGAACGGGTGCCCCGCCTCCACCGCCGGCGGCGGCTCCGCCTCGGCCCGGCGCGGCGCGGGGCGCGCGCCCGACGGCGCCCGCGCGCCCCGCACCGCGCCGCCGCCCCGCTCGACGAAGCGCTGCACGAGCCGCTCGTGGAGCGCGTCGCTCAGGCGGTCCTCGATCGCCCGCGTGCGGTCCTGCCACGCCGCCGCGTCGCGGACCCAGCGGCCGTGGTTCGAGATGTAGGTCCACGTCCTGATCGACGCGATCCGCGTGATCAGCGTGTCGATGTCGCCGCCCGCGTCATCGATCTCGGCCACCCGCGCGGCCATCCAGTCGGTGTCGAGCGCCGCGCTCGGGCCCGAGAGCTGCCCGTAGATCTCGGCGAGGAGCGCGACGTGCGACTCGAACAGGAGCTTGCGAAAATCGGGGATGCGGCAGACCTCCCAGAGCAGCCCCACCGCCTCGCTGCCGCGCGCGCGGGCTCGAACCGCCGGGTCCCCGGCGAGCCGCGTCAGGGCGGCCGTGTCCTCGGCGTCGTCGACGAGCTTCAGGCTGCGGGCGCGCGGCCGCTGCCGGAGCGACGCGAGGAGCGCGTCGATCGAGCTCCGATCGAGCTCGCTGCTGCGCCAGAGCAGCCGCCGCAGCGGCGGGAAGCGGTGCGCCTCGATGGCGGCCGCGACGCCGTCGGGGAGCGACAGCGGCGCGACCGTGCCGAAGGTCCCGTCCGCGAGGTGCCTGCCCGCGCGGCCGGCGATCTGCGCGAGCTCGGCGGGGTCGAGGTCGCGCACGTCGCGCCCGTCGAACTTGCGCAGCGCCGCGAACGCCACGTGGCGCACGTCGAGGTTGAGCCCCATGCCGATCGCGTCGGTCGCGACGAGGTAGTCGACCTCGCCCGACTGGAACAGCGCGACCTGCGCGTTGCGCGTGCGCGGCGACAGCGCGCCGAGCACGATCGCGGCGCCGCCTCGATGCGCGCGCAGCCGCTCGGCGATCTCGTAGACCTGGGCGGTCGAGAACGCGACGACGGCGCTGCGCGGCGGCAGCCGCGAGAGCTTGCCGGCGCCGGCGCTCGCGAGCCGCGAGAGCCGCGGGTGCTGGACGACCCTGGCGGTGGGCACGAGCTCGGTCATGAGGGGCCGCATCGTGTCGGCGCCGAGGAACCACGTCTCGCGCCGCCCGCGCGAGAGGAGCAGCCGCTCGGTGAACACGTGGCCGCGCTGGTCGTGCGCGGCGAGCTGGATCTCGTCGATGGCGAGGAAGTCGACCTCCAGATCGGTCGGCATCGCCTCGACGGTGCACACCCAGTAATCCGGCCGCCTCGGCACGCGCTTCTCCTCGCCGGTCACGAGCGCGACGCGGGCCTCGCCGACCCGGGTGGTCACCCGATCGTAGACCTCGCGCGCGAGCAGCCGCAGCGGCAGGCCGATCATGCCCGAGTCGTGCGCGAGCATGCGCTCGATCGCTCGGTGGGTCTTGCCGGTGTTGGTCGGGCCGAGGACCGCGGTGATCGGAGAGGCGTCCACCATGCCGCGCGCAGCTTAGTACCGCGACAGCGGACCGCTCGCGCTCGGTCTTCGTCGCGTCACCGCGCCCGTGGCATGATGGGGCGAGATGCCAGCCGTTGTAAGAATCGCGACACTGGGCCCCGCCTCTGCTAGACCCCGGGGGCCCGGACGCATGGACACTCGGACGCGGAAGGCTCGTACGCATGCTGTCGCTTGAAGCGGGGAGCGTCGTCGGTGGGAAGTATCGCCTGGAGCGGCCGCTGGCGGGCGGCGCCATGGGCCTGCTCTGGGTGGCGCGGCACCTCCAGCTGGAGGTCGAGGTCGCGATCAAGTTCATGATGCCGCAGCACGCCGACTCCCCTGTCGCGCGCGCGCGGTTCGAGCGCGAGGCGAAGGCGTCCGCCCAGCTCCGGACGCCTCACGTGGTCCACGTCTACGATTATGGGCTCGAGGGCGACACGCCCTATCTCGCGATGGAGCTCCTCGAGGGCGAGGACCTCGCGGCGCACCTCGGGCGCCGCGGGCGCCTCACGCCGGCCGAGACGCTCGGCATCATGAGCCAGGTGTGCAAGGCCCTCCGCCGCGCGCACGAGGTGGGGCTCATCCACCGCGATCTCAAGCCGGCGAACATCTTCCTCGCGCGCCAGGGCGAGGAGATCGTCAAGATCCTCGATTTCGGGGTCGCCAAGACGATCGGCACCGGGGTGGCCGCCGACGCGACGAAGACTGGCACGCTCATCGGCTCGCCGCATTACATGAGCCCGGAGCAGGTGCGCCGGAGCAAGACGATCGACTTTCGCAGCGATCTCTGGTCGCTCGGCGTGATTATTTTTCAATGCCTGACGGGCCAGCTGCCCTTCCCCGGCGAGGAGCTCGGCGACGTGCTCGTGGAGATCTGCACGGGCGACATCCCGGTCGCCTCGCAGCTCACGCCCGAGCTCTGGCCCGAGCTGGATCGTTTCCTGGAGCGCGCGCTCAAGCGCGAGCCCGCAGAGCGCTTCCAGAACGCGAACGAGCTCGCCCGTGCGTTCGCCTCGGCCGTGCAGCGCACGGCGGTCCCGGAAGCGCGCGACGCGCTGGATTCCGCCGAGGCGCTGGCACAGGGCGGCCTGCTGGCTCACGGCAGCGCGCCGGCTCACGGCAGCGTGCCGGCTCACGGCGGCGCGCCGGGCTCCGGCGGCGCGCCGGCTCACGGCGGTTCGCCGGGCTCGGGTGGTTCGCCGGGCTCGGGCGGCACGGTGGCCCTCGATGACGCGGTGGTCCCCGGCGGCACGGTGGTGGCGGGAGGAGGGACGGTGGTCGCGGACCGCATGCGGGTCCCGGGCGGCATGCCAGGCCCGGGCGGCACGCTGACGGCGGGCGGCACGCTGGAGGCCGTGGGAGGCGCCCTGCCCCCGCAGGTGGACCGCCGCTCCTCGTCGTCGCGGACGCTGCTCGCCGTGGCCGCCAGCGTCCTGACGGTCGGCGTGGGGATCGCCGCGGTTGTCCTGCTCCTCTCGCCTGCTCCGGACCTGCCCGCCACGCCGGCGGCGACGCCCTCGCTGGGCGCCACGGAGGCCGCCGAACCGCCCGCCCTTGTGGCGGAGGAGCCCGCTCCGCCGCCTCCAAGCGCGAGCGCTCTCCCCACCGCCTCGGCATCGGCGGTCCCGGCCGCCGCGGACCCCTCCCCGACCGCCGCGGACTCCTCCCCGGCCGCCGCGGACCCCTCCCCGACCACCGCCGACTCCTCCCCGGCCGCCCCGGCCCCCCCACCCGGCGCCGCGAAGGCCACCCTCAAGCCGGCGCGCCCGCCCGCCAAGCGGCCCTCCCCGGCCACGCCCTCCAACAAGGGCGCTACCGAGAAGGATCCCACCTTCGGCTTCTGAACGAGACGAATGCCCGGGATTCCGCTGTTCGCCGGCTTCCGGGGCTGCGTGCAGGCCGACGCGTCGAGCAGCTCGCGGAGGCTCACAGCGCAGTCCTCGGCCACCGTTCCGTCGCCGCCGCGCACGTCGGCGGCCGGATCGCGACGCAGCAGGTCCTCGTCGCCCGCGTCGCCGCCGCCCACCCCCAAGCGCAGCGCGTCGCCGTCTTCCCCGCGATGCTCGGCGTGACGACGTGGCGCTTCATCGCGACGCACGAGGACGCTTACGCCGCCGGCACGGTCGACCTGCTCGGCGGCGCGCCGACCGAGGAGCGCCGGGTCGCGCGCGCGCCCAGCGGCCCTGTCCCCGCCCGTGGTGAGGAGCGCGCCCCGGCGGGCGCGGGCGGCGTCTGAGCCGGCGCGCGCGGCGCGACGCGCCCGTCCAGCGCGCCCCGGCGGGCGCGGGCGGCGTGGTAGCGGCGGCCGAGCTCGAAGGCGGCGGCGAGCCGGGTCGCGTCGAACAGCGCGATCTGGGTGCGCTCGGCAAGCGCGGCGGGAGAGAGGCGGCCGAGGGAGGGGAGAGCGGCCGTGCCGAGGATGCGCGGACCGACGCTGGGCAGGCCGAGCACCATCTCGAGGAGGGCGGCCTCGGTCGCGGTTGGCAGCTCGGCCGCCGTCTCGATGGGGGCGCGGCTTCGGGCGCCGTCCCGCGTGGAGGAGAACTCGGCAAGCCGCGACAACCTGAACAGCCCCGCCGCTGATCGGCCGGGTCGTTGCAGGGGCACTCCTTCGCTTCCGAGGGGTAGGGCATCGAGGGCCCGCTCGCGCCTTCGTCCGGTGTAGCGACCGAACGGTCCTGCGCTGGCCTCCTTGACAAGGTGGGGCATCCTTCGGATACGCTATCTTTCCACGATGCATGGGGGCGGCACGTGGGGGTGGGGTCGGAGTTCAAGGCGCTCCACGCGGAAGCGGCGATCAGCGGTCGAGAGGACTGATCACGCCGAGAGGGCCGCGGTCGACGATGTGGGTGTAGACCATCGTGGTCCGCACATCCTTGTGGCCGAGCAATGCGTCCGAAGCCCATCAACGGGGATACGTAGTTATGCAGCGGCGGCCTATCTCCGGAGATGCGAAGATAGCCTGCGGAAGATCGCGACCTATCCTCGGGAATACGAAGATCTGCCATGGGGCGCCGCGACTCATCTGCGAGAATACGGGGATAGGGCGCCACTGTTCGCAGCCTACATGCGAAAACGCGAAGATATGTCGAGCAGCACAGCTGATTGCGACGTTGGGCCGGCAGAACGTTGCGCGGCAGGAGGCTGATTCGATATGTTGTTCGGGGATCGGCTGGACTTCGCCATCGAAGCGGACGAGGAGCCCAACCTGGAGCCCCCGAGCGCGGTGTGGGGGCGCATGTGCGTCTGGTGTCGCGGGGTGGCCCTCGGAGACCTCGGGGAGTCGCACTGTGCGCTGTACTCGGCTTACCTCTCTTTTCGCTGGCTGCCCTCCAACCTCGACCGCCTGTGGTCCGAGAAGCTGGCCGGGCTGGACGACATCGCTGCCTGGAACTTCCTCGACGGGCTATTGTACGGCCATCATGGAGACGTCGAAGTGCCCGATACTCGAACGGCCGAGGAGCACCGCCGGGACTGGGCGTTCTGGAGCGCCCACAATTTCCTGACCAACTGGGGCGAGCAGTTCAACGGGTGCAAAGCATTCATCCTCTGTCCGCCCGACGGCTCGGTTCGCATCCTCTCTCGCGAGCTACCCGGGCACATGGGCCGTGGCGTGGATGTGTCGCGGGCCGGGCTCGTTGCAGCCGTCGAGGGGTTCACCCGCTGGTTCGAGCAACAGGCGCGGCGTCTGGAAGGCGGTCGGGCCTAATGCATGCCGATGCGGCCCAACAAGGGCTTGCTGACCGACGCGTGGGTGCACTGCGCGCACCCACGCGCGGCAGAAGCCCAGGGCGTTGGGCAGGCTGCGAATGACCATTTTCGAGCCTCAGCTTCGTCGTACTGGTCGCCCTCCATGGATACGTGGCGACTCGTTCACGGAGGGCTCCCAGGACCGCGAGGCAATCCATGAGCATGCATTATTCTCATCTGCTCGTCCCGCTCGATCCGGGTTTGGCCTTCAAGGCGGAGGCGATGACGGCGTTTCTCGAAGCCGCAATGAGTGCTGAGTTCGTCGGGAAGAACCCCGAGCGGTTTGTGCGGACGGACCCCGAGCCCGTTGGGTCCTTCGTGTTCACTGTGTCGCGCGGGATGCCCAAGGCCGGCAAGGATCGCGGGCGCAATCCGGGATCGTGGCTGCGTCCCCACTCAGCGGAGGAGCTCTGCCATTCCCTGGAGAATGATGACAACGTTCAAGCTACGATCTGGAGCGAGTTCCGACCGAAGCGACCGCCTCTGCTTGCGCTCGAAGCGCTTCAAGACGGGGCGCGGTTCGACATGACGCAAGCGCAGTTCGACGACGTCTACTACGTCGCGATCACATGCCATCGTACCCAGGTGCCCGTGTCGATGTCCGCCGACCGCTACTCCGAGGACGCGGCGCTCGAATTCGGAGCGCGCATGGCTCTCGTGGACGTTCCGCCGTATGCTATCGCCAATTACCCATACAAGGCCGGGCACATGGAGATCGCCGGAATCGCTGCCGCTCGATCATGGGTGAGCATCACCTTTGGCAACTACGTTTTTCCGCCTGCCCAGCTCTTCGAAGACCTGTTCTCGCGCGAGGGAGGTCTTCCATTCGCTGTGCCCGACCTCACGACGCTCGCCGAGCGATGCCTCGGCTGCGATCTTCGCCAAACGTGCCATTGGTGCTGACGTGCCTCCCCGTGTCCAGAGATCCGGCTCCGCAGCTGCCCAACCAGCGCAGCAGCCGACGCCGCTACGCGGCGCGGCGCGGCTGACCCACAGGTCGTTGGACAGCATGTTTTCGAGCGAGGTAAGGCGCTGATGGAGGCCGGAATCACGCTGCTGACGTCCCCAGACTTGGCTACGTACGTGGACCATCGAATCCGCCAATCGCGCGAGTCCGGTCAGGGTGGGACGCCACCGTCGCACTTCTTCACTGCCGACGAGGGACCAACGGCGGAGAGACTGCGTGCTGAGCGCGCGGACGGGTGGAGCAAGCCAGTGTCGGATCCCTGTTGGCTGCGAACGTGGGGTGCCTGGGTGGACGGAGCCCTTGTTGCACATATAGAACTGCGCGGGGCGACGTACAGGGCAGCTCTTCATCGCGCTACGCTGGGCATGGGCGTGGAGCGCCGTTTTCAGCGAGCAGGCATCGGAACACGGTTGATGGAGACGGCTCTTGCCTGGGCACGAGCGGAGGCGTCACTTCACTGGATCGACCTCGGGGTCTTCTCTGACAATCATGCAGCCCTGTGCCTCTATGACAAGCACAGCTTCAGCGAATGTGGTCGGGTCGACGATGCGTTTCGTATCGATGACAGAAGCATCACCGCGCTGCAACTGCGCCTTCGAATCAAGGGCTACGCACCTTGAGCCAAGGTTCTCTTCTCGATGTACGATGCTGTCCAACAAGCCGATGGATCCGACGGGCCTTCGGCCCGCGGCTCATCGGCCATCCGTTGCGCAGGCGGAGCGGCGCGGGACGCCGGGGGGCGACCCCCTCGACGTCGCCAGGGATCGGGGACATTTCGCCTGCCGCACAGGGATCGAGCATGCGGAAGACGGTGAGCTGCGCGGCGTCGGCCCCCCTCCGCGCGCGCTTCCGGGATGCCCCGCTACCTCTGCCCGCGACGGCGCCGCGAGAGGGAGAGGCCAAGGAGCGCCGCGGAGAGGAGGGCGACACCGCGGCCCGAGCAGGCTGCCTGACCGACGCTGCACGCGGCGGCGGCCGACGGCTCCTCGTCGGGCGCGCCGGTGCCGGTGTGCGTTGCGGCTCGCGGATCGCGAAATGACGCCGGCGAGGCGTCCGGCTTGTGGAGGAGGTCCCCCGCTCGCGTCCATGGATCCAGGGGCTCGCCCGGGGCGAGCGCGGTGAGCGTGAGATCGTACCGCTCCTCGTCCTCGGCGTCGACGGGCGCCGCCTCGCCGGGCGACGCGGCGAGATGGAAGGCCGGCGCCTCTGTGCTCGCCACCTTGAACAGCGTGTCACCGAGGGTCACGTACCAGTCCCCATCGAACCAGCGCCCGTGTCCGAGGTCGCTGCCGATCTCCTCCGGGGCGGCCCCAGGCCGCCCGATATAACGCTTCTTGTTGTTGAGGAACATGACCTCGCCGGTATCGCTGATGCCGTCGTGCCCGACGCGCAACTCCTGCTGATCGAACTGGCTCGGCGTTGCGAAATCGCTCAGCTGGTACTCGTCGCCCGCGGGGGTCCGCAGCCACACCTGGTTGACGGCCCCGTCGCGCTTCAGGTAGGCCGCATACCCTGCGTGCAGCAGCAGCCCTGCAGCATCGCCGGTCCTGGAGTCGCCGAGGAACACCTCCTCGCCATCGGCCGTGTAGAGGTAGCTCGAGCTCACCGGTCCATTCCACCACCGGCCGGCGACGTTCGTCCCGTCGGTGATCGGCCGTTGCACGTAGCCAGGATGGCTCCCGAGGCGGATCTCGCCCGGCCCGTGGATCCACGGCTCTTCATACGTGCTGTAGTAGATGCCGCCAGACGCCGCGATGTCCGCCTGGAACTGCGACGCGCTGCCGGGATCGAGCCCCAAGCTCGTCGCGATGCCTGTCGATATCGTGTGCACGATGGTCTCGTCGTCGTCGGCCCCCGTCCACAGAAACGTATCGCCGTTGACCGCGTCGAGCCGCCCCTTCCTGCGCGTCTGGTCCCGCGCG
This sequence comes from Sorangium sp. So ce887, assembly GCF_051521455.1. Lineage (NCBI taxonomy): Bacteria > Pseudomonadati > Myxococcota > Polyangiales > Polyangiaceae > Sorangium > Sorangium sp. So ce887. The sequence goes on from NZ_CP150354.1 coordinate 10,724,562, forward strand.
CCGTCTTTCCACATGAAAATGTATCCGTACCAAGCTTGCATGACGACGCCGGACGGCGTGAGCGCCCCCTGACCGGGCTTGTGCATCCACTCATGGTGGAGCGTGAGCTCCGCGAGCCACGTCACCTGCTGAGTCATGCGATCGACGACGCCGACCTGGAGCCCGTGATCGATGAACAGGACGCGCGTCGCGTCGAAATCGATGATGGCGCCGGGGGTGCGCTGGACGGCGGTGAGCTTCGGGCTCCGCTCGACGTAGGCGCGCGGGAGCGACCCGTCGTAGAGGACGGGCGCCCCGCCGATCGGCGTCCCGCTCCAGGCGGGTCCCACGCCGTCCATGGCTTCGAGCCTGACCGTGAGCACCTCGCCCGACTGAAGCGGCGATGACAGGTATTGCAGCACGTCCATCCTCCCTGGCACCGACGACGGGACGCCCACCAGCACCTCATCGCGCACCTGGCTCCGGACGCGCGCCTTGAACTGCGTGCAGGAATAGGGAGGGACCCCGACGCACGTCGCAGCGATGCGGGTGTCCCCGGTGAGCGCGCGGTTTGGCCGCGGGCTCGTCACCCAGACTCTGGGCGGCGCGTACTTGTGCACGGTATACTGCTTCGTCCGCGCTTGTCCGAGCTTGTCGTACGCGATGAACGTCAAGGTGTGAGGGCCGTAGGGTACCGTGCTCGTGTCGATCTTTGCGTAGTAACGATGATTGTAGTCGTTGAATGTGAGCGGGGTCGTCACCCCTGCGTATTCCGCTTCGACGAAGGAGACATCTTCGTACGGTATCGCGGCGATGCTGACGTCGATGGTGTTGAGATCGGATATCGCGCTCTTGTAATCTTTTCTCCAGGTGGTTCGCCCATAAAACTGGATTTGGTCCAGGACCACCTCTGCCAGCGCGGTCGTGGTCGAGAGCAACATCCACGATGCAACGGCACAGCCGATGAGCGTCCGAGAAGAATGCATGGGGCCTCCATGGGTAGCACGAGGCTCTGATGCAGCCGCGGCTCGCCCCATTCAGCCGGCCGGGCTCAGATCTTCGCGGTCGTCAGCCAGTGGGGGTTCTTCGTCGTACCGTCGAACCGCTCCGTGGTCTTGAACTGCTCGTGCTCGCCCTTCGCCCCGAGCGGGGCGGTGCGCGCGAGGATCGCGGAGATGCGCTCCTTGCTGAGCGGCTGGAACGTGTACGCCGCCCGGATCGCCTGCTTGAGGACACCCAGGGTGTCGCAGCCGGTGATGACCACCGAGGTCGGCAGGCTCATGGGATAATGCAGGCAGTCCATCGGCGAGACCACCCCGGTCTTCGCGATCGCCCCGCTGGCGAACGGCTTCATCCCAAGCACCCCGATGCCCTGCTGCGTCAGCGCCGGGAGGACCTTCTTCTCGAAGCTGCGGTAATGGGGATCCAGGACGTTGAGCGGCATCTGCACGGTGTCGAGCGGGACGCCCTGCCGCTCCGCCATCTTCAACATGGCGAGGTGGATGTCCGGGTCCTTGTGGCCCGTGAAGCCGATGAACCGGATCTTGCCGGCCTTCTTCGCGGCCACGAGCGCCTCCATCGCGCCGCCCGGCCCGTAGATCTGCTCGGGATCGCTCATCCGGATGATCTCGTGCATCTGCACCAGATCGATGACGTCGGTGCGCAGCCGTCGGAGCGACTGCTCGAGCTGCGCCTCGGCGGACGCGCGGTCGCGGCCGTCGAGCTTGGTCATCAGGAAGGCCTTCTGCCGATATCCATCCTGGAGCGCCTTGCCCATCCGCTCCTCGCTCTCGCCGTCGTGGTAGTCCCAGCAGTTGTCGAGGAAGTTGACCCCATGGTCGATCGCGAAGCGGACGAGTCGAATGCTCTCCTGCTCGTCCTCCGGGATCGCCATGTGGTAGCCGCCGAGACCGATGAGGCTGACGTTCACGCCGGTCCGCCCGAGAGGCCTCGTCGGCATCACGCCGCCGGCCGGCAGCTCGACGTCCTTCTCCCCGGGCGCCCCGGGCGCAGGCCCCTGAGGCGGCTCCTGGGAGCCCTCACCCGGAGACGTGGCGTTTTGCCCCACCTGCGCGCTTCCTGCGCACGCGCCGAGCGCCACGCCTGCACCCACGGTATGAAGAAATGCCCGCCGGGAAGGCTGCTTCGTCATAAAAGGCAACACTCCTTTTGAAGACGAAGCCCATGTGCAGTCGGTGTGCCACCCGGCCCGGGCGCGGCGCAACGCGGGCGCCGTGCCCGGCTTGAGGCCCCCTGCCCAGGACGGCAGATGCGCCGCTCAGGCCTTGAGATCGTCGAGCTCGCCGGGCTTGCCGAACGAGCCGAAGTTCGTGATCGGACCCCCGCCCTCCTCGGTGCAGCCGACCGCGTTCGCGAGCGTCGTGAGCAGCTGGTTGTGAGGCGCGTCCTCGTCCTGCAGCGTGTCCGGCTCCCGCGTCACCTTGATGTACTGCCCCATCTTGAAGTAGCCGCCGCAGCTCCCCGCGATGAGGTACGGCAGGTCGCGGAAGTCGTGGACCTTGCCGTTGGAGACCTCGTTCATGAACACGACAGCGCTGTTGTCGAGCACGGTGGCCCCGCCCTCGTCGTAGCCCGCGAGCCGGTCGAGCAGATAGACATACTCGCCGATGTACCAGCGATCGATGTCGTGAATCATCTCCTCGTAACCGTCGACGGCGCTCCCTGAATCGTCGTCCTTCGTGTTCCCGTGAGAGAGCTTGTGGTGGTTGTACTCGTGGCTCATCCCGTCCCACTTGAAGATGGGCCCGTGCGCGCCCGAGCCCCACTGCAGCGTCGCCGACCGCGTCGCGCCGGTCGCGATCGCCAGCGCGAGGACGTCCATCTGCATCCGGCCGATCTTCTTGAACTCGGCGTCGAACGACACCGTGGCCGGGTCGATCGCCTCCATCTCCGCCGTCCGCTCCGGCGGGAGCTCGCGCGGGATGACCCCCGCGTTACCCATGTCCACCTCGAGGTCGCGCACCGTCTGGAAGTGCATCTCGAGCTTCTCGCGATCGGCCTTGCTGAGCTTCTTCTTGAGCAGGCCCTCGTACTCGGCCCCGACAAGGTCGAGCACGCTCTCGCGCCGCCTGGCGAGCCGCACGAGCGCCTCCTCGTCGAGGTCCGTCACGCCGATCAGGTCCTTGTAGGCGAGCCACGGGTTGTTCTCGCCGCTGACGGGCTGCTCGCTGCCGCTGTACGAGATGTGCCCGCGCACGTTCGGCGTCTTCGCGCCGACCATCAGCGTGAGCGCGGGCGTGCCCGGCGGGTTGATCCTGTTCGCGATGAACTGATCGAGCGAGATCCCCGCGGCGTACTGGCTGCCCTGGACGAGCGGCTGCGCCGTGAGCTTGCAGCCCATCCCCTTCGCATGATCGTCGCCCGCGCTCGGATCCCACCCGAAGCCGCGCGGCGCCATGTGAATGCCTCGCGGGATCAGGAGCCTGTCCCGGTACGCGGCGAGGGGCGCTATCGCCCGGTCCGCGCCGAACGACGCGGCCGTCAGCGCGCCGTACCGCGTGCTCGGGAAGAACCTGTCCATGTTCACGCCGTTGCACATGAAGAAGGCGATGAACCGGCGCGGCGTCGTCGCCGGATCGGCCTTGGCGTCGCGCGGGCGCAGCGACTCGAGGAACGGGAGGCCGAGCATCACCCCGCACGCGCCTCGCAAGAACGTTCTGCGATTCATTGGTCCACCTCTTCCACGGCTCGATACCTGAACGTCTTCGTCTGCGTGAGCGCGACGAGCAGCTCCTTGATGTTGTACCCGGACGCGCCGAGCCTCACGTCGAGCTCGTCGATCGTGCACGCGTCCTCGCGCGACAGCTGGCGGGCGTTGCCGTAACGGTACCAGTTCGTCAGATAACACCGCTGCGCGACCGGGCTCTCCGCGAGCTGCGTCACGAAATCGATGGCGCCGTCGAAGCGCATCTCGGTCTCCCCGACCGTCATCGTGCCTGTCGCGTCGATGGGCTCGCCGCCCTCGTCGGCGCGGTACCGCCCGACCGCGTCGAAGTGCTCGAACGCGAAGCCCGGCGGGTTGATGATGTCGTGGCACGAGCTGCACGACGCCGGCGACGTGTGCACCTCCACCTGGTCGCGCGTCGTCCTGATCTCGCCCTGGAGGGGCGGCAGCTCCGTGTTGATGTTCGCCGGCGGGTCCCGGAGGTCCGCGCAGAGGAGCTGCCGCTGGATGAACACGCCGCGGTGGATCGGCGAGCTCTTGTCGAAGAACGCGTGCGAGCTCAGGAAGCCTGCCTGCGTGAGGAGCCCTGCCCGCACCGCCGGATCGAGCGGCGTCTCCACGAGCTCGCCCGTGAACGACCCCTCCACGCCGTAGATCGGGGCGAGCTTGTCGTTCACGAACCCGACCGACGAGGTCATCAGCGTCCGGTAGTCGCCTTCCATTTCGAGGATGACGTGCCGGATGAACTCCTGCGTCTCGGCCAGCATGGCCGAGGACACGCTGGCGTCGAAGCCCTCGTAGAGCGCGGGATCCTTCGAGAGATCCGCGTAGCGGCTCATGTGGAGCCACTGGCGGTGGAAGTCGGAGAGCGCGCTCACCGCCCTGGAGTCGGCGAGCATGCGCCGCGCCTCGGCCTCGATCCCCTCGGGCGTGCCCAGCGCGCCGCCCGCCGCCGCCGCGAGGAGCGCGTCGTCGGGCAGGCTGTTCCAGAGCAGGTACGAGAGCCGGGTCGCGACCTCGTGGCCGTCGAGCGGGATGATCTGCTCGCTGTCGAGCTCCTCGCTGAGCTCGACGCGGTAGAGGAAATGCGGCGACTGGAGCATCGCCTCGATGACGTGGCGGATCCCTTGCTCGAACGGCGTGCCCGAGTCGAAGAGGCCATCGCCGCGCGCGTAGGCGGCGACGTACGCCTCCTCCTGCTCCGCCGAGAGCGGCCTCCGGTAGACGCGCTTGCCGAGCGCCTGGATGAGCTGCCGGGCGCACGCGGCGCCGTCGCCCTCCGGCGCGCACGGCAGGACCTTGCCGAGCACGGCCTGGTCGACCACGGCGTCGGCCGCGATGGCCTCCGCGGCGCGCCGGTAATCGCGGGCGAGGCGGTCGGAGACGATGAGCCCCTTGGCGTTGTTGTCGAACCCCTCGAACGCCGGGTCCGCGAGGAACAACGCCGAGGCCTTCATGTCCTTGCCGAAGAGATCCCGGATCGTGTTGTCGTATTGCGCGTGCGTGAGCCGCGTCAGGCGCGGGGTCGGGCCGGGCGCGGTGACGCCGGGCGCGCACTGGACCTCGGCGCCCGGATCATCGACCGGGCCCGGTCCGCCATCTCCAGTCGGTCCCGAGCACGCGGCCGCGCTGGAGAGCGCGAGGGCCACGAGCAGCATCCTCGGGGTGCTTCGGTTCACGGGCAGCTCCCTTCGTGAAGAGCTCGAGGATGTAAGAAGTTACAAGCTCTTCAAGCGAAAAGCCTATCGGGCGCAGGCGTCCAGCGTCAACGCGAGGCGACCGTGCGACGGGCTTTTCCCACGTCTCCCACGTCTCCCACGTCTCCCACGCATTTTCTGGATCCGTTCAGCGGCGAGAGCTCGGCGTGGCCATGACGCGCCGCGCCCGGGAGGACGCCGCGGGTGGGTGCCGGGGAGAGCTGGTTCTACGATTCACGAGATGGCGCCTGTTGGCGCAGGGCGGGAATGCCGGCGTTCACGGCGCGGGCGTGCTCGGCTGACACCTGCCCTCGACACAGACCGCCGTCATTCCTTCCGGAAACACGGGCGCGCAGGGAGGGCACGCGCCGAAGCCCTCGGGGCAGACGATGGCGCGCAGATCCGCGCTCTGGTTGAGGGCGACGATGCCTTTCCCGCCGCACTCCTCGCAGCACCCGACGCCGTCGCGCAGGGCGCAGTCGGTGTCTTGCGTGCACTCCGTCAGGGGGGATTCGCGCACGTCGAGGACGACGCAGCGCCCGCTCTCGCACGCGGCGGTGAAGTACTGGGAGGTGCGCTCGGCCTCGCTGACCTCCTGGCACGGCGAGCACGACACGTCCACGCACATGGTGGCATTCCAGAAATCCGTTGTCGCGTCGCGGTGGATGGCGACGAACGCCTGGGCGTCGACCCCCGGGTCGCACGCGGCGCAGCAGCGCGGCGAAGCGAGGACGCAATCGCCCGCCGCCTCGCACATATCCATGTCGGGGACGGTGTCCTGACAGGCCTCCTGGCACGCCTCGAGCGACTCGAAGCGGTTCTCGTTGCCCTCGCAACCACCATAGGTGAACGGAACGCAGACGCCGGTGCTGGGGTCGTGCCAGTAGCTCGGGAACGCCCCGTCGCAGGGCCCGGTCTCCTGCGGCAGCGCACACCGGTTCGGCAATTCGCCGCTGGCCGTGCTGGTCGTGACCGAGCCGCCGCCGCTGCCCGCGACCGAGCCGCCGCCGCCGCCCGGGTCCCCGCCGCCCGAGCCGCCGCCGTCCTCCGCGCCGATGCAGCCCGCCGCGAGCAGGAGAGAGGTAAGCAAGCCAAGACCGAGGGATAAGCGCCGATGCGTCCCGGAGGCATTGCAATCGGCGTGCCCTCGGCCGCCCGAGGAAAAAGCAACAGATCGTAGGGTATTCATCCGTACTCGATGGCATGCCAGGTGGCGGTGTGCCAGGCGGCGCGGCACACCGTGACGACGTCGTCGAGGTCCGGCGCGCCCGTCACACGGTGACGTCGAGCGACGGGAGCTGCTCCCGGAAGAACGCGTTGTACTTGGGGTCGTTGTACCGCTCGTACTCGATCACGAAGGGCGTGAGCTGGCTGACTCCACCCTTGTAGCGGATGGTGAGGGCCATCGGCGTGACCTCGCGGTAGTTGCTGGCCTTCGGCAGGTCGTCGTTGGTCTTCCCGCCCGCGGAGAACAGGGTGAGGAGCACGCCGTCCGGGTCGTCGTAGACGACGCGGAAGCCCTCCGGGATGCGCTCGTGGCCGCGGATCAGCGTGGTGCAGCCGAGCTTCTGCATGAAGCTCTTGAACTGCCGCTTGCCGAAGGGAAAGCGCGCGGTGGACTTCTGGAGCTCCGCGGGGATGGTGTCGACCTCGCTCGGGTCGCTCCAGAGCATCTGGAACCGGATCTCGGGGTCGTTGAGCGACGACACCGACGTCCACCGGGCGGCGAGGGTGTCGTCGCGCGGGATCCCCGCGTGGACGAAGAGGATGCGATCGAAGACGAGCATGTTGGGCAGCGCCTCGAAGAGGCGCATGTACGCGGCGAACACCTCGTTCGGGGCGATGGCCGCGAGCGAGCTCATCGCCTCGGAGGGCCGCACCGGCGCGAGCACGCGGCCGTTCAGCTCGACGTAGTACTCGTGGTTGCCGCGCAGCACGAAGACGTTGTCCGGCGCGGCGAGGAAGAGCTGCATCACCGTGCGCAGGATGCCGTTGTAGCTGAACCTGCCGCGATCGATGTAGTCGCCCAGGAACACGAGCAGGATCCGCGGGTTGTGGGCGGGGTCATCGCGGTGCGCCTGCAGCTTGGCGAAGAAATCCGCCTGCATCAGCGCCGCCTTGAGGCACGAGTAGCAGCCGTGCAGATCGCCGATGACGAGGAGCTCGACCTCGTGCGCGGGGTCGGGCGAGGCGACGTAGATGTGGCCGTCGAGGAACGGCGCCTGCCCGGCGAAGCCCGCGAGGTCCGCCGCGCCGTCGAGCCGGCCCGCGCCGCGCGCGCGCTGCTCCGCGAGCTTCTCCTCGAACCGGCGCATCAGGTCGAGATCGACCTTGGACTGCTCGGCGAACGTGGCCGCGTCGGTCGCGTAGTCCCACTCGAACGCCTTGAAGAACGGGTGATCGACCTCGCGCGCCTGCTTGCGCGTGGCCGGATCGATCACCACCGCGCCCTGCTCGATGGTCTCGATGTCCACGTCGTCGATCTCGGTGGGGGTCGAGAGCAGCGCGGAGAGCTCGTCGCGGAACTTCTGCTCGCTCGGGTGGACGACGCCGTCGGCGAGCATGAGCCCGTCGACGGTCGCGAGCAGCGCCTCGCGGTTGACCTCGTCGAAGCCGTCGAGGAGCTCGAAGCAGCGGAGCTTGACCTTGGCGAGGACGAAGTCCTTGGGGTCCTCCCCGTCGGAGACGCTCTCGGTGAAGTGGCTCTGGATCTGGTGATCGATCTCGGAGAACACCTCGTGGAAGTGCGTGGTCCACCGCGCGATGACGTCCTGGTCCGCCGGGGCCTCGCCGAGGGCGTCGCGCGCGCGCTGCTGGACGAGCTCCTGGATGTAGCCGCGGATGAAGGACTTCTCGGTCGGATCGAGCTCGCCGTCGATGTACCCGAACCCCGTGAGATAATAGATGATGGCGTGCATCTGCTGCTCAGCGATGCGTGGATCAGGGCTGAACGACATCATCAGGCAGCTCTCCTCTCGCGGTGGGGCCCCAGGGTAGCGCAAGACGAGCGCGACGCGTCTCCGGGCGCGCACGTCACGGGCGCAGGAACGGGCGCGCGTCACGGCGCGCGGGCGGCGCGCATTACGGCCGTACGGGCGGGCGCGCGACACGGCTGTACGGGCGGGCGCGTCGCGGCGGCGCGGGCAGGCGCGTCATGGCCGCGCGGGCGGGCGCGTCACGGCCGCGCGGGTGGCCCGATGCGCTCGACGAAATCGCGGATCCGCGCGCGATCGGCCTCGGAGAGCGCGTGCCCCGGGGGCGGCATGGTCCGCTCGCGGACGACCCGATGCGCGATGGCCTCCCGGAGCGACGCCCACGCCGCGCGCGTGGAGAGGTCGACGCCTCCCTCGCCGCGCGGGAGGTGACAGCGCGCGCAGGCCCGGTCGAACACGGGCGCGATGTCGCCCCAGGCGGGCCCGGCGCCGTCGTCGTCCGCGGCGAAGCGCCGGAGGGCGCCCGACGCGAGCAGCCAGACGTCGCCGCTCGGCGAGCCGACGAGCCTTGCGGCCTGCGGGACGCGCGCGCCGCGGGTCGCGCGCGCGCCGGCCTCGTCGAGCACGCCGAGCTCGCCGCCGTCGGCGAACCACACGCGATCGCCGGAGACGGCGAGCCCGTGGAGCGCCGCGCTCGCCCGCAGCCGGAGGCGCAGCACGCCGGCGCCGTCCTCGGCGTAGAGCGCCGCCGGCGTGGCCGCGAGCAGCGCGCCCGCGCCCGTCACGGCGAGGAGCGGCGCGGGGCCGTCTGCCGCGAGCGGGTACGATCGCAGCGCCCTCGCGGCCACGTCGAGCGCGAGGAGCCCGTCGCTGCCGGGCGCGAAGGCCACGCGCCCCCCGCCCGCCGCGAACGCCGCGAGCGGCCCTGTCGCGTAGCGCGTGACGCTCTCGCCGTCCGCGACCGCGATCTCGCCGTCCAGCGCGAAGGCGGCGCCGCCGTCGAGGCCGAGGCCGGCCGCGGCCCGGACCGCGGCGCGCTCGAGGCCATAGCGATCGGAGACGAGCTCGAACGCCCCCTGGCCCGGCAGCCTGAGCAGCCGACCCTCGGCGTCGACGCCGACGATCCACGTGCCGTGGCCGTCGGGCGCGGGCAGGGCCGCGGCGCTCACCCAGCGGTGGGTCGCGCGCTCCACCCGGTCGAGCGCGCCGTTCACGAAGACCGCCGCGGCGCCGTCGTGAAACAGCACGACGCGGTCGCCGTCGTCGGCGACCGCGCGGACCGGCCCGAGCCCCCCCGGGGCGGGCCAGACGACCGGGCGCACGACGAGCGACGGGCGCGGCGCCGCGGCCTGGGAGGCGCAGCCGGCGAGCGTGAGCGCGAGCGAGGCGCAGCCGGCGAGCGTGAGCGCGGCGAGGGACGCCGCTCGGCGCAGGAGCGTCACGGCTGCCGGAGCAGCTCCGGCACCACCTCGCCGTCGCGCACGTGCTCGCGCGGGGGGATGCCGAAGGCGAACAGGAAGGTGGCGAGCAGGTCCGGCGGGGCGATCGGCCTCGGCCCGCGCTGGAACGCCTTCGCCGGGGCGGGCAGGAGCTGCTCCGGGTCGGTCTTGCCGAACGAGAAGCCCCCGCGGAAGCGCGGGGAGATCACCATCGCCGAGTTGTTGGGGTAGTGGTCGCGGCCCATCGCGGTGTTGAGCTGGGGCGTGCGGCAGAAGTCGCTCGTCACGAGGAGGTGAGTGTGATCCGAGAGCTTCTTGCCGGCCCGGGTCGGGTGCGGGGTCCTGTCGAGCGAGCCGAGGAGGGCGGCGATCAGGTCGAAGAGCTCCTGCTGCGTGGCCGCGTGCTGGCGGTAGTTGCTCGTGTGCGTGTCGAACCCGTTGCTCGCGAAGCTCACGCAGCGGACCACGTTCCGCCGCATGGCCTCGATCGCGAACGCGGCGTTGACGGCCGCCTGCCTGGCGAAGCGGGCCCTGTGGTTGAACTCCGGGTGCGCCTGGATGAGCTTGCCCCTGGAGAACACCTCCTGGAGCTCGGCGCTCAGCATCTTACCCAGCCCTTCCGCCTGGATGGCGAAGCCGTTCAAGGCGTCGGTGTAGCTCGATCGCGCGGCGAGGGTCCTGGCCTCCTCGGAGAGGAGCGCTGTCACCGCGGCGCGGTCCTCGTCGGTGTCGTACTGGCGCGCGCGGGACAGCGAGCGGCTGATCGCGCCGACGTCCCCGACCATGAGCGGGGCGGCGCGCCGGTCGAGGCGGTCGCCGACGAACGCCGAGGGGAACTGCACGGAGACGACGGGGAAGGTCTGGCCGGCGCCGAGCGCGCTGGCGCAGATGGCGTCGACGCTCGAGGCCACGACGCGGCCGCCGCTCAGGTGCCTCCCGGTGGTCGCGAAGGCGGTGCCGTCGGGGTGGCTCACGGTGTTCATCGCCAGCCCGTTGATGATGCACAGCCGGTCGTGGAGGTCGGCGAGGCCGCCGATGCCGGGGCCGAAGGCGAGGCTCGATCCCTTCGGCGTGACGTGCGCGAAGCTCCTCGCGCCGCCGGCCGCGGGCGCGTCGACCCAGAGGCGGAGCGGCGCCGTGTCGGTGTTGTCGGTCGTCGCCGGGCTCACGAGCCCCTTGCTCTCGTTCCGCGGGTCGGCCCAGAGCGTCACGTCCCAGCCGCCGGACGCATGGATGAAGAGGAAGAACTCGTCCTCCGCGGCCTTGCCCTGCGCGGCGAGCGCGCGCGCCGGCAGGCCGAGGACGCCGGAGAGCGCCGCGCCCGCGGCGGCCTGGAGCAGCGCGCGGCGCGGGAGATCATGACAGCGGAGGCAGGGGTCATGACGGGGCATCGCGGGTGGTCCTCAAGATATCTTCTGGCGCCGCCCGCGCCCGCACGATCCTGCCACGAACGCGCCGGCCAGCGCGTGCACCGGCGCTGCACGAACGAGCTCATCGGGGTCGACTCACCGCTCTCCCCAGCCATCACGCTCCGTGGCGAGCGCGGCGTCGAGCTGGTCCTTCGAGAGAAGGCGATCGGGGTTGTCCTCGCGCCACGCATCGACGGCCCGGCAAGCGGCCAGGAGCTTCTCGTTGCCGTCAGCTTCCACCGAACGCGGCGCTCGCTGCTCCTGGACCAGTACGATGACCTCGACTTCTCCTTCCGGCACATCCTCCGGAAGGCTGATCTCGACGCGTCGCGACCTGGGAACGTGGACAGTGAGCTTGTGCGCGTGCATGGACTTGCGCTTGGAGCATACGCCGGCGCCATCCGCCCGGCTCGACGCCACGCGACCTGCGGCAGCAGCCCGCGTGGATGGACAGGTGAGCGAGCCCGTCTGCCAGCTCATCCCGGACGCCAGCCAGCGGCTCGGGCGCGCGTGCCGGCGGTCGCTGGGCACGCTCCACGGAGCTGCTGGGCACGCTCCCCGGCGCTGCTGGACGCGTTCCCGGAGCTGCTGGGCACGCTCCCCGGCGCTGCTGGACACGTTCCCGGAGCTGCTGGGCGCGCTCCCCGGCGCTGCTGGACACGTTCCCGGAGCTTCTGGGCGCGCTCCTCGGCGCTGCTGGACACGTTCCCGGAGCTGCTGGGTACGCTCCCCGGCGCTGCTGGATGCGTTCCCGGGGCTGCTGGGCGTGTTCCCCAGCGCTCCCCGGGCGGCTGGCGAGCTCGAAGGTGCGCTGGTGTCCCCCTTCGCTTGATGCCACGCCACCGCGTCCGGCGGACCGCGGGTGCCGGCACATCCGGCCTCCCCAGCCACGGGCCGCTCGACAGGCTCCTCAGGCGTCGTCGCTCCGCGTGGGGTAGGCCAAGCGCCCCAGACGAGAGATGAGATCCTGGAGGAAGGCCCGCAGGTCCGGGACCGGGATATCGCCCGGGATGGAGGCATCATCGCCGATCTCGATCTCCGAGAGGATCCACGCCAGAGAAGCAGGCGTCACTCCACCATCCTTTTGCTTGGCGAGCGGCAGCGCGTCCTCCAGTTTGTAGCCGGCACGCTCCAGCGCATACACGTCGACCAGATCGCGGATCTCCGAGCGGGATAGCAGCGTGCAGAGCTTGTTCGCGAAGATTTCCTCCGGCGGATCGACCCGGATGTCGCCGAAGAGGCGCTTCTCCGGGTAGGCCTGGAAGGCGCGATCGACGACCAGATCGACCATGACCCGGTCCTTGCCCCGCTTCACCAGGCGGCGGCGAAAACTGGGCGCTGTCTCCTTGTTCTCGATCGCGCCGCCGATCTCCTGCGCGACCGCTCGCAGCGCCTCATCTGCATGATCGAGATCCACCGAGGTCGTGAAGAGATCCAGATCCGCCGTTCGCCGGTGATGGAGGTGAAAGCCGGCGAGCGCCGCGCCCCCCGTCACGAAGAACCGCCTTTCGCGACGGAAGAAGGCCGCGAGCACCTCCTCCTGCAGCGGGCTAAGCAGGCTCTTGCTCAAGTAAACCCTCCTTGTGCCATAGCTTCAGCAGAAACTCCCAGAAGCGCTTGCGTCGCCCGAGATGCCGGGCCAGCTGGCTGAACCGCGCCGCGACCTCTTCGGGCGTGGTGAAGCGCCAGACGTCCGGGTCCTGAGCTTCGCGCAGGATCTTACCGAGCAGCCGGTCGCGCTCGGGCGGTGAGGCGCTGCTCAGCCGACGCCGGACCTCGCCGACGGGGATGGGATCGTCCCAGAGAAAATAGGGGATGGCCTGATCGTCATCGAGATCGCTGGAGAGCGGTGTGGCCAGCTCCGGGTCGCCGGGGCCGATCGGTGCCTCGGAAGTGCTGCGCGGATCCGGGGCTGCTCGGCTTGCAGATTCGGGCTCGTCGGCCCCGATAACGCTGCCTGAACCGGGCAAGGATACGACGTCGATCCTCAGGTCGCTAACGCTCGGGTCGCTCATGACCGCGAGCCAGAGCCAGTAGCGAAGCGCAGATGGCGCGTCCCTCGAGAGAGGGTCGATGATCCCGGGGGCGGGCTCACGGAACAGCCTGACGCTCCAGACGAGGCGTTGACTCCGGGCGTCCAGCGCTCGCTCAAGGGCGCGGCGCCTGACCACCAGCGCCTTCTGCCACGTGATTTGTTCCGTGGAATGATGAGAATAAATGGCCTGTGCGCGCCCTTCGCGATCCATGAAGCACCAGTTCGCTCCTCCTCCCACGGGCCTCGCCTCGACGAGGCCGAGGAGGCCGCGGAGCCATCCGGCCGGGAGCCTGCAGGACCTCCCGATGCCACGAGGCCCATTGTAGCCGGCCTCAACGGAGGCGCTCATGAGCTCGACCGTTCGACCGCTCACCGGGATCGGGTACGTTCCGATGCGTTCTTCCGCCCAGGGAGCCCACATGGCCTCCGCAGGATCGACACCATGACATCCCGACTCGTCATCCTGGCACAGGCGAACGAGAGTCGATGTGTCCACGGAGCGCGCATGAGCCGCCAGCAACCCGACGTCGCGCCCTGCCGTCACGGCGGATCCGATCCATAGGGTGGAGTCGGCCTGACTTTCCCGTTCACGTGCGCGAACTTCTCCCCAGAGGGTGATCCACTCGTCTTCTTCGTCCCGTCCAAGGCGCGGGGCCGCGCCTCTCGGAATGCGAAGCCACGGCTCGATCGCGGGAGGCGGGGCCGTCGTCACCCACTCAATGGCTCGATCCACTTGATCCTGGGAGCGTAGAGCGCACGGGGAGACCAGGCCGTCATCCGCCCGGAACACCCATGGCTCCTCATCCCCGGAGGACTGCAGGGCGGCATCGCTCGACGGATTGGGATCGAGCAGGTCGATGAGCACTGGATCCACAGGCGGCTCGATCAACCCGTTGGCCCCGCCGAGCACGTCCGCAGGCGCGCGCGCCGCGAGATACGCTTGCAGCTGACGGCAGCCGGTCCTGATGTACTTCTCGGCCACCGTACACACCGGGCTCACCTCCGCACGTACCCTGGCATCGCCGCAGTACCGCGCGATCGCCACATCCATCCCGACGGTCGCGACCGACCCCTCGTCACGCGAGTCGCCGTAGAACTCAGCCTCATTCCAACCCACCGCGCGCAGGTGTGCCACGAGCGCACCGAACGCGAACCGAAGCGGAGAGAGCGCGGGGAGCTCCGCATGCTCCGCATGCGCGCGCAGGATTCCGTAGGCGCGCGGGTCAAGCCGCGCTGCCTGCGCCGGCGACCACATGTGAAGATCGCTCGTGCCCCGATACCGGAAGAACGGATCGATCGCCGGAGGCACGACGTACCAGGCGAATCTCGTCGAGACGGGCTCCACCCCGTGATGATCGCTCGCCGCTCGTGCGGCCTCGACGTCAATGGGAAGCGTTTCCCCGGTCGGCGCATAGAACCGACGCGCGCGCTCGAGGATGACAGGATCCACGACGACGCCCACGGCGCGCGCGCGCTCGACGATGCCGCGCGCTGCATGAAGCACCGCAAGATCCTCGCGGCGATGTGAGGCGTCCGGGGCGAGCCAGTGCTGGTCGACCCACCCGACGAGCCGCGCCAGGCTCGGATCAGCGCCGGTCAGGCAGGCGGCCCCAAAGGCCACCATCGAGACGTCCTCGGCCATTTGAGGATCATTAGTGCGAATCACCAGATCCAGCCACCGGATGAGCTCGCCGAGCTCTCTCGAGGCCCAACGCGCCAGCTCGGCGCGGAGGCTTCTGCGCCAGGCCGTGACCACCGACGTGAGCGCCCAGGCCAGGAGCAGCGGCGGACCGTCCGCCGGGTCGTCTTCCGCGAGCGTGAGCGCCTCCAAGGCCCGATCGCCGCTCCCCTCCCACGGCTGCCCGCTGTCTCCGGGCAGATGCTGCGGACCTGACCAGAACTGGTCACGCCTCGCCGGCAAGAGGGGCAGGAGCGCCTCATGGACGAAGCGGGGACCGAAAGGGTGCGTCACGTCCCGAGCCACCGGCACGCAGAGCTCGACCAGCACCCGCCGGCACGAGGGCATGCTGGCCCGCAGCCGCTCGAGCACCCATCCGTGGTAGGTGCGGGCCGCGCCGTCATCCACCGCGGCGATAGCCCGCAGCTCCAGGCGTTCGATCTCCTCCTGCGGCAGATGATCGCGCCAGAGACCCGAACGAATCAGGCTGATACCCTTCTGCGCGAGCAGGATCGCCGTCTGCGTCAAGGCGTCGCGCCGATCCCGCAGCACCTCGGGGAGCGGCGGCTCCTCGCCTCGTGCCAGCGCGTCCTGCGCCGCATCGCATGCTCGGCGGGCGATCAGGTGGTCGACGAGGGGCTCGAACGCCAGCTCGACATGCTGGACCGGCGGACGGAGATCGCCCGACTCGGCCGCCCACTCGGTCACGAGACCGTGCTCCTTGGCCTGATCGAGCAGCCAGTGGGTGTCGTCGATCGAGAGCTCCTGCGCCGGCGGGACCGCTGCGCGAATCACTGCCACTGCGTCGTCACGGCTCATGGCATCGCCCGTCATGCGGGCCTCGGCGATCGCCGTGAGCGCCTCTCGCAGGGGGACACGCCGGCTCCCCCCGCGCCTGTCTCGCAGCGCTTCTTCGATGCGCCGGAGCTTCTCGCCGAGCAGCGCCGTGAGGGACACGTCCTGAGGCCGAGAGCCCCAGGCTGCTGGAGGCGCTGGCACCTGGCGGCGCAGCTCGCAGTAGAGCCGCACGCTCAGGGGCTCCCGGATCGCCCACCGAACTCGCCTGTCCGGGAGCGCTATCTTCATCGCTCGACAGGTTTCCCGCAGCAGCGTCTCGACCTCGCCGCCCGTGGGGAGCGCGATCTCGTGGAAGAGGTCGACGCGTAGACGACCCAGGATCGCCTCGCGGCTGGCCGTTCGCAGGGTGACCGCGACCCGCACGCGGGGGTGGCGCTCGAGGTGCGTCGAGAGCTCGCCGAGCAGCTCGGCCCAGCGGCGGTGCTTCCCCGACTCCTCCAGACCATCTATCGCGATCAGAAAGCAGACCGGCTCGGGCTCCACCCCGTCATCGTGGCCCGACGCGGAGCTGGACGGTTGGGCCGAACCCTGGACGTCAGCGGCGTCATACGGGGTTTGCACCGACCTCCGCGCCCGTCGCACATCCGCGCGCGTCGCCGTTGCTTCCATCGCATTCAGGATCTCGGAGAGCCGGGAGCGCGGTTGATCCAGCGCCTTACGAAGGATCACGTCCCACCCGTCCTCGACAGGGCAATCCCAGGCGCGGAGGATCACCGCAGGCATCCCGCGGCTCAGACGCTGCTCGACCGCATGCGCGAGGCCATAGGTCTTCCCGACGCCCGGCGCACCGACATAGGCGCCGAGGAGCCGCGCTCCGCGCCCGCGTGCCCATGCAGCGCGAAGCAACGAGGAGGGATGCCCTATCTCGTCGACACAGCGATCCAGGTGCTCGCGGATGGCGCGCGTCGGGATGTGGAGGAAGCGGTCGCGTTCGAGATCGCGGAGCACCGTGGCGAGCCGCCGGAGGTGCTCCTCGTCGTGCTCGCTCGGCTCCATGGGCTCCGGGAGGGGTGTGGCGTGACAGAGCGCGTGTGCCAGCGCTTTACCCGCATCGACCATGCGGCCCAAGGCGTCGAGGGCTACCCCGCGGAGCTGCTCCGCGTCGGGGACATCGCGCCGGAAAGTCGACAGCCGCTCCAGGCGAGCCACGTCCTCGCGAAGCGCCTCCAGCTTGGTCGTTGCCTCCTTCACATAGCGGAGGATCTTCGCGCGCGCTTCGGGCTCCCCCAGACGAAGCGCGAGATCTTCCTCCAGCCGGCCGGTTGCGTGCAGGTCCGGATCGTAGCGCACGTTGTTGAGCCAGCCACGGCATGCGGCCTCGAAGCGCTGGGTCAGATCGTTCAGTGTGAGGACGCTGTCGGTGAACCAGTACGCGTGCAGCCCCTCGTTTTCGTTCTCGCCGAGCAGAGCCTCGAGCTTCGCCCTGTCCCACAGAGCGACTTCAACGTTCGGCGCAATCGCTGTCGCCTTGGCGATCCAGTCATCCCACCGCGCCCGTTCTGTCTCCTCCTTGCCTCCGCGATCGTCGGTCAGAGCACGGGGCATGGCGACACAGTAGCGCACGAGGCTCGGGCGTACGTTAAGTGCCCGCAGAAAGGAGTGGTGAATCTGATCGATCCGGTTTCGATCGAGGCGTCCGGAAAAACACTTCGCCTGCAGGCCTACGATCTTCCCGGACGCCAGCACGGCGTACGCGTCCACGCCGCCATCGCCCCCCCGCCCGTCGGGGATCCGGACCTCCCGGAGCTCACCCGCGTACTCCTTCCGGCACCAGCGCTCGAAGAGCTGGCCGGCGAAGGCCTCGAAGGCTTCGGGCTCGTCCTTCCCGTGCGCGTCGAACCGGCTCCAGTCCATGCCTCTCGTGAGCAACATGCCCCTCAATGCCCCCCGTGCGCAAGCCGGCCCGAGCCGCTTCGACCCCGCGCGCTGTCTCGGCGCCGGGCGCGAGCGGCTCGGTGGTCGAGGTCGGCGCTCGCGAGAGCGTCGCGTCGTGCTCACGACCCCGGCCGAGCAGGCGCCCTGCGCGCTCTACCGATCCAGCGGAGTTTCCGTCCCAGCCATGCCAGAGCGAACGGGGGCGCTGCCGGATGTCTAGGACGACAGGAGACCCCGCGGCGCGCCCTCGTGCCAGCCGGACGTCAATACAGGTGAAACTCCGGGTGCCGCACGAGCCCGTAACACACCGCGGCCCACCCCGCCTCGCCCGGCGAGAACCGCGACTTCGGCGCGCCCTTCGCGCGGTGCCGCGCGACCGTGCCCTCGTAGAGCGCGAAGAACCTCGCCTCCCGGTCCGGCGGCGCGAGGCGCGCCGGGTAGCTCAGGAACGTCCGGTGCAGCACGTCGAAGCGCGGGGCGAAGGCCGCCGCGTCGAGGTCCTGCGCGGGGAGGTCGAAGGCGAAGATGAGCCGGCGCTCGATCGGGACCGGCGCGCTCGCCTTGAGGTCGTGCTCCAGGGCGCGGTCGCAGAGCGCGATCCCGAGCCGCTCGAACGCCGCCATCATGAGCGCGTTCGTCTGCGCGCCGCGCGGGAGATCCAGGCCGTGATCGGGGAGCCCGAGCGCCGTGAGGTAGTCTTCCCAGGTGTCGAAGAGCGCCGACTTGTCGTCCCCCCGCGCGCGGCGCTCGACCTCGGCCGGCGACAGGCCGCCGAAGAGCCGGAGATACGTCCTCAGGTACGCCTCGGCCGGGATGAGCCGCAAATCCTGCTTCGGGTTACGGCTCTGCGCGACGCGCCCCGTCTCCCGGAGCGGCGCGGCAGGCCGCGGCGCGACCGCCTCCGGCGGGGCGCACGCGCCCGCCACCGCGGCCATCCCGGCAAGGGCGAAGGCCCTCACCCGGCCGCGCATCACCGCGCGCCCCCGACGCGCGCTGCACCGCCGCGCTCGGCGCCGCCGCGCTCCAGCGCAGGCCGCACGTTGCTCGCGCGCGCATAGGCCGGCGCGCGGACGATCGCCTCGACCAGAGGCCGCATCCGGTAGCCGCGCGACACGAACCGCTCGCGCAGCGCGCGGAGCAGGGCCCCGTCCTCGTCGCGCAGCGGCCGCCCGAGGAACGACTCGGTGACGCGCTCGACGGCGCACGACGCGAACTCGGGCATGCGCGTGAGATCGGCCGCGGCGCCGGCCGGGCCGCGCTCGGCGTGCTCCGGCGAGGCATAGGCGCCCCGGAGCACGCCGCGCTCCCGGCTCGAGAAATCAGGGTCGTAGAAGCGCTGGCACGCCTGGCCCGTCTTGCCCTCCGCGTTCAGCTTGCAAACAGGGTTCTCGATCGGGAACCGGGAGGCGGGGAGATAAGTCCACGTCGTCTCCTCCACCCGCGTGAAATACGCCGCGAGCGGCTCCAGCGTCGCATGACAGCTGGAGCAGCCCGGCCGGACCATGAGATCGGGCTCGTTCGACGGCGGGAGCTCCGCGTGCTCGGCCGCGAAGCTCTTGCACAGGAACGCGCTGTAGAGCGCGGCCGCGCGCGCGCGGCGCGAGGCATACTTCGTGAGGAACACAGGCGTCGTGACGATCCCGGCCGCGCGCGGCCCGCGATCGGGGATGAATGTCCAGTCGGAGACGTCGTGCGGCGCGACGACCGGCGGCACCGCGCCCGACAAGAACAGGGGCGCCTCGTCCTCGCGCATCGCAAAGGACTTGTGCAGCCCGCAGCACGCCGCGGGCGCGCTCGATCGATAGAACTGCGCGAGCGGCCCGTTGATGAACGTGTAACGCCCGGTGAGGATCTCCCGGAAGTCGCGGTCGGCCCGGAAGACGTGCTGCATGAGGTGAATCGCCTCCTGCGACCACCAGAACCTGTTCCAGCCGGAGGCGGTGTGCGGCGCGGCGCCGATCGGGGCCTCGATGCCGAGCGGGACATGGGCCGGCAGCGCGAAGGCGCGCGGATCCCTGCCGGAGTTGTCGCCCGGCAGGCAGTGCTCGAGGCCGATGCCGCAGCCGCAGTCGACGCTCATCGCGAAGGCGAGCGCGCTCCGGCACGAGATCGGCTCGCCCCGGTGCTCCCTGGCATAGCGATCCTCGGGCACCGGCGGGCGCGCGCGCCCCGGAGGCAGCGGAGCCCCCTTGGGCAACGGGGGGATGTCGCTCGCGTAGATGCGGCCGACCTCGGCGGTCTGCGCCTCTTCCTTGCAGACCCGGACCTCGACCGTCGGCGTCTTGCCGTCGGGCTCGACCAGGAGCTGCGGCAGCGGGACATAGGCGCTGTCAGGGTCCTTCCACCCGGCGCCGTAACGCTGCGTCGGCACGACCGAGAGGTAATCGCGGTAAAGCCAGAACGGGCGCACGACCGTGGTCCGCTCGTCGAGCAGCCGCTGGGAGATGGGTTTGGGCGTCCCCGTGAAGCCGGCGAAGCTCCCGCGGAGCCCGCTCTCGGCCTCGGAGAAGCAGAAGTCGCCGTCGATCAGCGGGAGCAGGCGGCGCTGGTTGTAGCGGAAATAGACATAGAGCCGCTCGCCGTCCGGGCCGAGCACCTCGGCCCGGCGGAGCGTCGTCTCCGGCGGCGCGAACAGCCCCACCGGGCCGAGCTCCAGCCGCAGGACATCCATGTAGAGGCGCGTGAGCCGCTCGACGTAACCCGGGCCGTCGAGGTGGCGCTCGATCCACGCGTCGAGGTCGAAGCCCGGCGATTCCATCTCCGCGAGCTCCTCGCGCGTCGGGAGCCGCCCCCTCAGGTCGAGCGAGAGCGCGCGGTAATACCGGTACTGCTCCAGCGTCGGCGCGGCGCCCCCCGCGGCGGCGGACGGCGGCGCGAACGAGGCCGCCGCCGCCGCCGCGAGCAGCGCCGCCCCGGCAAGCGCGCCGAGCCCCCTCATGCCTCCTCGACCCCGCCCGCAGCGCTCGCCGGCGCCGCCTCCTCGCCGACGCCGGGCGCCGGCGCCGCCTCCTCGCCGGCGACGGGCGCCGGCGCCGCCTCGCCGGGGAGCACCCCGGCCATCAGCATCCCGAGCTCGGTCCGCGAGACAGCGCCCGCGTCCCGCGTCGCCACGATCCCGCCCCGGTACATGACCGCGATCCGGTCCGACAGCGCCAGGATCTCGTCGAGCTCCGCCGACACGAGCAGCACCGCCGCCCCCGCGTCGCGCGCCGCCACGATCTCGCGGTGGATGTGCTCGATCGACCCCACGTCCACGCCCCGCGTCGGCTGGCTGGCCACGAGCAGCTCCACGGGGCGGCTCATCTCGCGGGCGAGGATCACCTTCTGCTGGTTGCCGCCCGAGAGCGCCGAGACAGGCGTCCCCGGGCCGGGCGCGCGGATGTCATAGGTCTTGATCAACCGCCGCGCGTTCTCCTCGCGGGCGTCGTCGCGGAGCACGCCGCGCACGGCGAACGGGGCCCTGTGGTAGGTGCAGAGCACGAGGTTGTCCGCGACCGAGTACGAGAGCACGAGCCCGTGACGCTGGCGGTCCTCGGGCACGTGCGAGACGCCGCGCTCGATGAGGGCGCGGGGCAGCGCGCCGGTGACGTCGCGGCCGCGGAGGAGCACGCGCCCGTCGCGCGCCGGCGAGAGGCCCGTGACCGCCTCGACGAGCTCGGTCTGGCCGTTGCCCTGCACGCCGGCGATCCCGAGGATCTCGCCGGCGCGCACCGAGAAGCTCACCTCGCGGACCGCGTCGCCGCCCGACCCGCGGCGGCCCGCGACGCCGAGGCGCTCGACCTCGAGCACGACCGCCTTGGGGCGCGCCGGGGCCTTGCTCACCTGGAGCACCACCTCGCGGCCGACCATCATCGCCGCCAGGCCGCGCTCGTCGGTCTCGGCCGGGATCGCGGCGCCCACCACCTTGCCCGCGCGCATGACCGTCACCCGGTCCGCGACCGCGAGCACCTCCCGGAGCTTGTGCGTGATGAACAGGACCGAGACCCCCCGCGCCGTGAGGCCCCGCAGCACGCGGAACAGCTCGTCCGCCTCCTGCGGCGTGAGCACGGCCGTGGGCTCGTCGAGGATCAGGATCTCCGCCTTGCGGTAAAGCGCCTTGAGGATCTCCACGCGCTGCTGCACGCCGACCGGGAGGTCCTCCACGCGGGCGTCCGGGTCGACGTCGAGCCCGTAGCGCGCCGAGAGCCCGCGGACCTCGGCGCTCGCGCTCCCGCGGTCGAGCAGGCCGCGGCGCACCGGCTCGGCGCCGAGCACGATGTTCTCGGCGACCGTGAACACCGGGATGAGCATGAAATGCTGGTGCACCATGCCGATCCCGAGCGCGATCGCGTCGCTCGGCGACCGCAGCGAGACGGGGCGCCCGCTCCGGCGGAGCTCCCCCTCGTCCGGGCGCACCAGCCCGTAAAGGATGTTCATCAGGGTCGATTTGCCGGCCCCGTTCTCCCCGAGCAGGGCGTGGATCTCGCCCTCGCCGAGGTCGAGATCGACCCGGTCGTTCGCCAGGACGCCGGAGAACCGCTTCGTGATCCCCCGGGCCTCGAGGACGGCCTTCACCGCCGTCCCTCCGGCTCGTAGGGCTGGCCGTCGGCGGCCGGCGGCGTGGTCTTGCCGATGACGCCGGTGAGGATGAGGAGCGTCAAGAGATACGGCACGAGCCCGACGACCGACGACTGCTGCAGGAAGGACCACGACGGCGGGATCTGGTCGCGGAAGAGCTGGAGGTTGATCTGGAACGCCTGCGCCGCGCCGAAGACGAGCGCCGCGGCCCACGAGCCGAACGGCGTCCAGTCGCCGAAGATCATCGCCGCGAGGGAGATGAAGCCGCGCCCGTTCGTCATCATCGGCTCGAAGGACGGGACCGACTCCAGGGTGAAGTACGCCCCCCCGAGCCCCGCGATCGCGCCGCCGATGACGACGTTCACGTAGCGCACGCGGACCACGTCGATCCCGACCGTGGCGGCGGCGCGCGGGTGCTCGCCCACGGCGCGCGCGCGCAGGCCCCACCGCGTGCGGAACAGCACGAGGTGCGTGAGCCCGACAAGCACGACGGCGGCGACGGCGATCGGCTGCTGCTCGAACACGGGGCCGACGACCGGGAGGTCCGCGAGGAGCGGGACGTGGAGGCGCGGCAGGACGCCGGGCGCGTGGGGCACCTGGCCGCCGAACGCGCTCGCGGGCCCGAAGAAGAGCTGTCGGTTGAAGAAGCCGGTGAGCCCGACGGCCAGCAAGTTGATCACCGTCCCCGCGAGGATCTGGTCCACGGAGAAGGTCACCGCAAGCGCGGCGAGCAAGAGGCCCAGCAGCGCGCCGGTCGCGACCGCGATCACGACGCCGAGCAGCAGGCTCGGCAGCGGCGGGATGCCCAGGACCGCGCTCGCGTAGATCGACCCGAACCAGCCCGAGAACGCCGCCGCGAGCATCATCCCCTCGATGCCGAGGTTCACGACGCCGGAGCGCTCGCAGAAGACGCCCGAGAGCGCCCCGAGGGTGAGCGGCGTGGCCACGGCGAGGGTCGTGGCCGCCATGCTGGCCACGATCGTCAGGGGCGGCACCTGCGACGCGCCGACGAGCACCACGACGAGGACCAGCACGCTGACGACCACCGCGATGAATGCGTAGCGTCGATAGACCATCTTCGCCCTCTAGCCGCCCCACCCGCGCGTGAGCACGAGCCGCTCGCCGCGGGCGCGGACGCGGTAGATGCGGCGGACCAGGGTGTCCGCCGCGACGAAGAGCAGGATCAGCGCCTGGATGACCGAGATCACGTCGATGGGGACCTGCGTGAGGTACTGCATCCGGGTCGCGCCGCTGCGCATCGCGCTGAACAGGAGGGCGGCGAGCACCGTCCCGCCGGGGTGCGCCTTGCCGAGGAGGGCGATGGCGATCGCGTCGAAGCCGTAGCCCTGCGAGAACCCGAGCTCGTGCCGGTGGTGCAGCGCGCTCACCTCGATGGCGCCCGCCACCCCGGCGAGGCCGCCCGAGAGCGCCATGGTCACGATCACGGTGCGGCCGACCCGCACGCCGGCGTAGCGCGCGGCGTCCGGGCTCTGCCCCGCGGTGCGGATCTCGAAGCCGAACGCCGTCCGCTGCAGCACCCAGCCCACGAGCGCCGCCGCGAGCAGGGCGAGCGGGAAGCCCCAGTGCAGCCGGAAGCCGTCGACGAGCACGGGGACGCGCGCGCTCTCGTCGATGAGGGGCGTGCGGGACAGCACGTTGGCCGCCGTGGGATCCTTCATCGGGCCGTTCAGCAGGAAGCTGACCGCGTTGAGGGCGACGTAGTTGAGCATGATCGTGCTGATCACCTCGTGTCCGCCGGCGCGCGCCTTGATCCACCCGGGCACCGCGGCCCACAGCCCGCCGGCCAGCGCGCCGAGGAGCAACGTCAGCGGGACGTGCAGCGCCGCGGGCAGGCCGCCGCCGACGAGCCGCGGCAGCCAGTGGCCGGCCCAGGCGGCGGACAGCGCCCCGAACGCGAGCTGCCCCTCGGCCCCGATGTTGAACAGGCCCCCTCGGAAGGCCAGCGAGACCGACAGGCCGGCCAGGATGTACGGCGTCGCCCACACGAGCGTCTCGCTCACCGCCCGCGGCGACCCGAACGCGCCCTCGAGCATGCCGGCGTAGGCCTCGAGCGGGTTGCCCCCGGCCAGGGCGATGAGGACGCCGCCCAGGACCATCGCGGTGAACACCGAGAGGGCCGGCAGGAGCAGCGGCGCGAACAGCCGGTTCAGCTTGTCTCGCATCCTCGGCAGCTCGGGGCGATCACGGTTGCCCCTTGGCGTCCTTGGTGGGCGGCACCGTCGTCTTGAGCGTCCCGTCAAGGAGCCCTCTCCGGAGCTCCTCCATCTTCGCCTTCACCTCGGCCGGGACCTTGCTGTCGAGATCGTGATACGGCGCGTACCCCGATTTGCCCTCGAAGTTCCCGGCCGGCAGCTTGCCTTCCTTGGCCATCTTGACGAGGTCGAAGGTGCCCTCGGTGATGAGCTTGACGGCGCTGGAGAGGAGGACCTTCTGGGCCTCGGGCACCGTGTAGTACTGATCTGTGTCGACGCCGATGGCATAGACGCCCTTCGTGGCCGCGCCGAGCAGCGCGCCGTTGCCCGTCTTGCCGCCGCCGCCGAAGACGATGTCGATGCCCTTGTCGATCATCGAGACGGCGGTCGTCTTCCCCCACTCGGGATCGGTGAACGTCTTATCGAAGCCAACGTCGTTGTGGTAGACGACGCTGATCTCGATGTCCGGCTTGACGTGGCGCGCCCCGGCGCGGAAGCCCTCGCCGAAGCGATAGACGGGCGGGACGGCGTCGGTGGCGAGCACGGCGCCGATCTTCCCCGACTTGGTCATCATCGCGGCCAGCGCGCCGACGAGGAAGCCGCCGTGGTCCTCCGGGAAGACCAGGCCCACGACGTTCGGCTTGGAGGTCGCCTGGAACTGGTCGATGCCGATGAACTTGACGCCCTTGAACTGATCGGCCGCGGCGTGCGTCGCCTCGGTGAGCCCGAAGCCCGACGTGATGACAACGTCGTACTGCTCCTCGGCGAAGGTCCCGATGTTCTTTGGGTAATCCTTCGGATCCGTCGTCTCGATGTACTGCGTCGTGGCGCCGAGCTCCTTCTGCGCTCGCTGGATCGCCTCCCAGGCCGACTGGTTGAACGACTTGTCGTCGATCTTGCCCATGTCGGTGACGAGGCCCACGCAGAACACCTCGGGGCTCGCGCAGTCCGCCCTCTTGCTGCGGGTGCACGCCGGGAGCGCGCTGGCGAGGGCCAGCAGGACCGCGATCGCGAGGCGCCGCTTCTTCAACATGCCGGATCTCCTTGTGGAAGGCCGCATTGGACACCGGGCAGCGCACCAAGGCAACCCGGCGATCGAGCTCATGCGCGCACCTTTGCGCACATCGACCCGGCGGACCGAGCCGATGTGCGCAGAAGATGGCGCGATCGAGGAGCAACTTTTTTTTGCTGGGCGTTGTCACAGCCGATCGGTGGCGCCCGACATGCGACGGGGCGCGCCGACGCAGCCTGCCCGAGGAGGTCCTTCCATGAATGGTCCCGCCGTTCGACTCACGCTTTTTTGTGCGCTCATCGCGTCCGCCCTCGTCCCTTCGGGGGACGCGTCGGCCTGCGGTGGTGAGGAGATCATGCCCGCGATCGATCACCGGGTGATGGGGGTCGCCCAGGCCGAGCAGGCCCTGCGCGACGGCCGGGTCGCGGCGGCCGCGGGGAGCGTGATCCGGATGTTCCCCGAGATCCGGCGGATCTCCCATGACAGGGACCCGCTGCTCAACCGGGCCTTCCGCGTCCTCGCCGTGGCCACCGCGCGCGCGGACGGAGCGCTGAAGGTCCGCGCGGAGCTGCCGCGCGAGCTGCTCGAGACGTGGGGCGGGGCGTCGGCCGAGGAGCGCAAGGCGAACGTCGACTGGTCGATCCGCGCGCTGCGTCGGCTGAACGAGCAGCGGAAGAACGAGCCCGCGCTCCAGACCGACCTGGGCGAGGCGCTCGCCAGGGCGCCGGAGCACCGCGGCGAGGCGCTGCAGCTGCTCGCCGGCCTGGCGGAGAAGGACCTCCTGGCGAGCCCCGAGGCGTACGCGGCGCTGGCGCGGCTGCGCGCGCTGTCCGGGGACAGCGCGGGGCACGACGCGGCGGTCGGCCGGTGCGAGACGATGGCGAAGGACACGGCCCTCTGTAGAACGAGCCGCGCGATCGACCCGCGCCCGCAGAGCTGACGCCGATGCGCGCCCGTCCGCTGCTCGCCGCGCTCGTCGCGCTCGCCTCGGGCGCCGCCGCGTGCACCTCCGAGGACGCGCGGGGGCCCGAGCCCGCCGCGCCGCTCTCCGCGGGCGGCGGCGTCGCGGCGGCCGCTGCCGGCGCCGCGTCCGCCGTCAGTGCGGCGCCCGCCGGCGACCCGGGGCGCGGGCAGCGGCTCGTCGCCGAGTACCAGTGCAACCGCTGCCACGACGGGACCGGGCAGGCGCCCGCGCCGCGCGACGCCCACTGCGTCCAGTGCCATCAGGACATCGCGGCGGGGCGGTTCCAGGCGCCGGCCGCGGCGATGAAGCGGTGGAACGAGAACCTCGTGCAGCTGCGCGACGTCCCGTCGCTCGCCGCCGCCGGCGACCGGCTCCGGCGCGACTGGATCCGCGGGTTCCTGCTCTCGCCGCACGACCTCCGCCCGCGCCTGCACGCGACGATGCCGCGGCTCGCGATCGGGCCCGAGCAGGCGAGCGACATCGCGGCCTACCTCACGCGCGATCGCCGCGAGCGGCCGCGCGAGCCGCTCGGGGGCGCGAGCGCGGCCCGGGGGCGCGAGCTCTACGAGGCCAAGGGGTGCGGGACCTGCCACGCCTTCACCGGGGCGGCCGGGCTGACGGCGGTCGCGCCGGTGAAGGCGATGGAGAAGGAGACGCGCGCCGCGGTCGCCCTGGCGCCGGATCTGCGGCACGCGCGCGACCGGATGGAGCCGGCGGACCTCGTCGCGTGGGTGCTCGATCCCGGGGCGATCAAGCCGGGCACGCCGATGCCCCAGGTCCCGATGTCGCCCGCCGAGGCGCGGGACCTCGCGGCCTTCCTCGTGACCGCACAGCTCTCGCCGCGAGCGCCGGCGAGCGCGCCGGCGAGGCTGCCGCCGCTGTCGCGGCGGGTGACCTACGACGAGGTGGACCGCAGGGTATTTCGCGGCACGTGCAGGCACTGCCACTCCGAGCCCGACTACGCGCTCGGCGACGGCGGGCCGGGGAACACGGGCGGGTTCGGGTTCAAGCCGCGCGGGCTGAACATCGCCACGTACGAGGGGATCGCGGCGGGCTACGTCGACGATCAAGGCGAGCGGCGGAGCGTCTTCTCCCGCGGGCCGGACGGCGTCCCGCGCCTTGTCGCCGCGCTCCTGGCGCGGCAAGCGGAGGAGGCCGACCGCGCGGATCCGGCGGTGCGCGGGATGCCGCTCGGGCTGCCCGCGCTCGGTCCGGAGGAGATCCAGCTCGTCGAGAGCTGGATCGCGCAGGGGCGCCCGCAGTAGCGGCGCGACGGGGCGCAGCGAGGCGAGGCGAGGGACCGGCGTCAGGCGGGGATGCCGGCCTGTCACGCGCGCCCGGCCGCCCGCAATTGCTCCTGACAGGTGTGGACGACCGCAGTGAGAGCGACCCCTGCGCCGTACGGCGTCGATGGATGGACTACGCGGCGAGCGACCGGGGCCGGGCGATCGCGAAGGCCGGTTCGACGTTGCCGGTTGCCGTGGTGCCCACCTTGCTTTCACGGCGACACCGAGGAGCTGGCCGATGTCTCGGTGGTCTCAACGTGCTCAGCACGCGGGCTCGCCTCCGAGCGGCGGGGGCAACGCGCATCCGATGAAGATGTCCATCGGCAGGCGCCTCTCCCTGCTCGTGCTGAGCCAGCTGCTCCTGGCCGCCCTGGGCATCATCACGTCCATCGTCGCGTTCAAGCGGCTGACCGCCGAGGCCGCCTATCTGCGTCACTACATCTTCCCGCCGCTCGTCGTCATCAGCACCGGCATCGAGTCATCGAACGCGCTCTACGCCCTGCTCGCTCGGCCCTCATCGGACGTCTCGGAGGACGCCCGGAAGCCGATCATGGGGCTCCGATCCTTCATCGATCGGTACCAGCAGGACTGGTTGACGGCGACCTCGACCCTACCGGACGCCGGCCAGCTCCGCGCCGCGCTCAAGCGAGCCGGGGAGCTCAAGCTGCTGGAGAAAGAGCGCCAGGCGGTGAACATCATCGCCTCCGTCGTGACGAGCCTCGAGCGCACGACCGGGCTCGTCGGTCCGGCGCCGGCCGCGCCCGCCTTGCGGCGCACCGACGTGGAGGACCTCAGCGCCGCCCTTGTCCAGCTGAACAAGATCAACCTGCGCTACATGGAAGTCGCTTACGGCGCCTACGACGACAACCGGCGGCTCATCCTCCTCCTTTTCCTGGCCGTCGGCCTCGGGGGTATCACGGCGGCGTCGCTCTTCGGCCTCGCCGTACGCCGCGCGATCGCGCCGCGCGTCCGCCGGATGGTGGCCGCTGTCCAGCGCTTTCGCGAGCGCGGCGTCTACGAGCCGCTCGGGGATTGGGGCGACGACGAGCTCGCCGTGCTCGCCCACACGCTGAACACGAGCTTCAAGGCCATCGCCGAGCGCGACAAGGATCGCGACCGGTTCCTCGCCGTCGCCGCGCACGAGCTGAAGACGCCGCTCACCATCATGAAGGGGTTCTCGCAGGTCGCGCTCACCCACCGGCACGACACCGCCGTCCGCGAGCGCGCCCTCGCGATCATCGATCGCCAGACGACGCGCCTCGGCCGCCTCGTCCAGGATCTCCTGTGGTCGGCGCGCATGTCCGGAGGCGAGCTCCCCTTCAAGCCCGAGGCGATCGACCTCGAGGACCTCGCCCGCCGCGTGATCGGAGAGCTCGAGCTCGCGGCCAAGGATCACATGATTCACCTGGTACCCCGCGGAGACGCGCAACTCCTGGGCGATCCCGAGCTCCTCGAGCAGGCCCTCTGGAGCCTGCTCGTTCAGGCGGTGGCGGTCGCGCTGGAGCACGAGCCGGTGCTGATCACGATCGACGCCGCCTCCGCCTCGCGTGTGCTCATCACGATCGAGGTCCGGGGCGGGAACGATCTCCCGGAGGACCTCGAGAAGCTGCTGGAGCCCTTCGCCGTCGTCGCGTTCGAGGGGCGGCGTGACGAGCCGCGCAGCACGGGCATCGGC
The DNA here is from genome assembly GCF_051521455.1 of Sorangium sp. So ce887. Taxonomy (NCBI): domain Bacteria; kingdom Pseudomonadati; phylum Myxococcota; order Polyangiales; family Polyangiaceae; genus Sorangium; species Sorangium sp. So ce887. The sequence goes on from NZ_CP150354.1 coordinate 10,753,857, forward strand.
CTCTACCTCGTCCAGGGGATCGCCCGGCTCCACGGCGCGAGCTTCTGGATCGAGCGGAGGCCCGGTGAACTCATGGTCTTTTCGCTGGAACTCCGACGCTAGCTGGCAGAGGGAACATGCTGCGAAACCGCGTGCTGGTGATCGACGATGACCCTGATTTCCGGGAGCTCATCGCCCTCAGCCTGAACGAGTGGGGGCTCCAATGCATCCAGGTCGCCGACTGTGCCCAGGCGCTCCCGTTGCTCGAGCGCGAGCGCGACCGGCTGCGGGTGGTGCTGTGCGACTACTTCATGCCCGGGCTCTCTCCCTGCGATTGCGTGAAGGCGATCCGTGAACGGGTCGATCCGGGGGTGTGCGTGGTGCTCGTGAGCGCGGCGGTGGACATCTCGGAGCTCGCCGCGGACCTCGGGCTCGCGCGGTTCCTCGCCAAACCCTTCGATCTCGACCAGCTCCACGACGCGGTGCTCGGCCCGCGCGCGCCCTCGGCGTGAGCGGCCGCGCGAGCAGCGCAGCTGGATCGCGCGATGGCGCCCGCAGGTGCGGCGCCGCCCGTGGTAGGCTCCCGGCCCGCGCACGCGCCCGCGCACGCGCACGGGCGGATCGCACGAGGTGCGGCTTGCGGAGGACGGCGTCATGACAGGGCAGCTTCTGGAAGAGGGCTTTACCACGCTCGGAATCGACCCGCGGCTCACGTGGCGCAACCCGCCGGCGCGCTGGGCGGTGGATCCGGAGCGGAGCGTGCTCGTGGTCGAGCCCGGCGCGAAGACGGATTACTGGCAGCGGACGCACTACGGCTTCCGCACCGACAACGGGCCGTTCCTCTTCACCCGCACAGGCGGCGACTTCGTGATGACCTGCCATGTGCGGTTCCGGCCCGCGCACCAGTACGATCAGGCAGGGCTCATGGTGCGGATCGCGGCGTCGTGCTGGCTGAAGACGTCGGTCGAGTTCGAGCCGGACGGCCCGAGCCGGCTGGGCGCGGTGGTGACGAACGCGGGCTACAGCGACTGGTCGACCCAGCCGTTCCCCTCGGATCGGCGCGAGATCTGGCTGCGCGTCCGGCGGGAAGGGCCGGATTACATCGTCGAGAGCTCGGACGACGGCGGGGCATGGACGCAGATCCGCGTGGCCCACCTGCACGAGGACGACGGCGCGCGCGAGGTGGAGTGCGGCCTCTACGCTTGCAGCCCGACGGGCGAGGGCTTCGTGGCGGAGTTCGACCTGCTCCGGATCGCGCCGGGGCGCGCGGCGTGAGCCCCCGCGGCGCGGGCCCCCCCGTCCTCACCGGCCGGCGCTGACAGCTCAGCCGGCCGGGCAGCGCAGCGCCCCGTCCGCGGGGACGGGGGCGGCCTGAGCGTCCGGCGCGGGGAACTGATTGCGGAAGGTGAACGCGCGGGGCGTCGGTCCGTGCTGGCGCAGGTGATCGAGCCGCTCCTCGGCCTCCGCCACGGTCGGGATGTGCCCGGCCGGGATCCACCACAGCACCGAGATGGCCTCTTTCATCGAGACGAACCATTCCCGGCGGCGGCGCATCACGGCGGCGTGCTCCGGATTGCGGAACACGAAGTCGGACAGGGCCTCTGCCGATTCCCATACCGACATGTTCACGAGGATCCGGTCGTCGCCGAACGCCCGCACCGCGGTGGCGTCGCCGCCGTAGGTCTCCAGCCGCCACACGAACCCCGGCGCGGCGTCGGCCAGCGCGTTGACCGGGGCCAGCGCCGACACGAAATCGGCCAGCCGCGCCGAGCCCAGCGGCTCCAGCGGCAAGGCGATGTTGACCTGCGCGAGGTGGTGGGAAGGCATCCAGGGAGGATACCATGCCCCGGTGATGGGCCGCATCCAGCTGCGTGCGGGGGACGTCTCGCGGCTGCGCGAGCGCGTGCTGCTCACTTGTTACGGAGAGTCTTCATCGCACCGGCCCACGCGAGCAGCTGGTCGAGCAGCTTGCCGACGGACGCCTCGTGGCGGGGGTTGGGCTTGAACACGCTGAAATTCTCGAAGTCGTCGAACAGAGAGAGCGTGACCTGCGCGCGGACGTCCGCGACCTGAAGCTCGGCCATCACGAGCCGGAGGTGCTCGACGGCGCGGACCCCTCCCGCGCTGCCATAGCTCACGAAGCCAGCCGCCTTGTTGTTCCACTCCTTGTACAGGTAATCGATCGCGTTCTTGAGCGCACCCGAGGTGCCGTGGTTGTACTCCGGCGTGACGAACACGAAGGCGTCGAACGAGTCGATTTTTGCCGCCCACGCCTTTGTGTGAGGCTTCGTGTACTGCCCCATCGACGGGGGCGCCGGCTCGTCGAGCAGCGGCAGGTCGAAATCCTTGATATCGACGAGCTCGTAGTCGGCGCCGCCCTTCTTCGTCGCCACGCCGTGCGCCCACTTCGCGACGGCCTCGCCGTTGCGGCCCGGCCGCGTGCTCCCCAGGATGATCGCCACCTTCAACATGTCTGCGCTCCAGGCAATGGCCCCTCTCCGATCGAGCCAACGGGCGGCGTGAGGCTCATTCCCACGACACCCCGGTGGAGAGGAGGGACCGTTCGAGGCTACTACCAGCTCGAGGTAACTCCCCGCCAGGTTTCGCACCAGCCAGGTTTCGCGTGAGTCGCGTGGTCCGCGTGGGTGCACATCCCGTACCGCCCACGTGTCGCATGGGCCGGCCGGAGCGTAGCAGGCAGAACAGTGATGCTGGCGAGCTCGACCGCGTCACGGCGCGCGCGGCGATGAAGCAGCAGCCTTGGCCCTGCGAGCGAGGGTCACATACTTGATGAGCAGGCTGATCGCTGACCACAGCGCGAGCACGGCGAGGGGCCAGGCGAGCAAGCGCGGAAAGCACAGGGCGACCGCCGCGCCGCCGAGGAGCAAGAGCGCTCCGCCGAGCAGGATCGCGCCGTCGGCCGCGCCGAGGACACGGCGGTTCGTCATCGCCGCGCCCACGGTGTTCGCGAGGCGCAACGCGCCCGCGGCGGAGCGCCCGGTCCCGGCTCCCTGCAGGCGGCGCTTTCTGTCGTGGCGCGCGCGACGCCGCGCGTGGAGGACGATCTCGGTCGCGCCGCGGAGATCTTCCTCGTACTGCGCCTGCATGCGCCCGGCGAACTCCTCGTCCTCGATCGTCACGTCGATCTCGCAGTTTTCCAGCCAGCTCGCGACGTTGAGGTTGCTCGATCCCACGCGCGCCCAGCGGCCGTCGGCCACCGCGGTCTTCGCGTGGAGCATCGAGCCATTCCACTCGTAGACGCGCACCCCGGCTTCGAGCAGCGGGCGATAGCCGGCCCGCGACAGCGCGCCGATGGCCGGAACATCGCTCGTGCCGGGGACGAGCAGGCGCACGTCCACGCCATCGCGTGCCGCTGCCGTGAGCGCCTGGACGTATGGCGCGACGCCGACGAAGTACGCATCCGTCAGCCAGAGTGTCCTCTGCGCCAGCGCGGCGACCAGCTGATCGAGCCGGTAGAGCCCGGTCGTGCTCGGCAACTTCGCCACAACGCGCAAGTCCACATGGCCGACCGCCGGCGGGATCCCTGCGAGGACAGGCAGATCGGCGGGCAGGCTTTCACCGAGGCTCGCCCAGTTGTCGGCGAAGGCATCGGCGAGCGCGCGCACCGCAGGCCCCCGCACGGCGATGCCTGTGTCGCGCCACGGCGGCACGCCGCGCGCCGCATCGCCGAGCCATTTGCCGCTGACGCAGACGCCGGAGACGAAGCCGACCTCGGCGTCGACGACGAGCAGCTTGCGATGATCGCGCGCCACCCAGCCGAACGGGCTGGTGAAGCTGAACGGGTTGTAGGTGCGGACCTCCCCGCCCGCCGCGCGCAGCTGGGTCCAGAAGTGGTCCGTCGACGCGCCCAGGCACCCGAACCAGTCGCGGACCACGCTGACGTGGACGCCCGCCGCGGCGCGCTCGCTGAGCGCGTCGCGGAGCTCGCGCGCCAGCGCGTCGTCGTCGAAGATGTAGTTCTCGAGCAGGATCGAGGTGCGCGCGGCCCGTATCCCGGCAAGCCAGGCGTCGAAGTTCGCTCGGCCGTCGATCAGCAGATCGACCGTGTTGCCACCGATGAGCGGCGCGCCGGCGACGCGACTGAAGGTCTGCCGTGCGACGGCGCGCAGCGGTGCGTTCGTCGGGGGGATGCGTGCGGGGACGCGAGCGGCGACCATGGCACACATTCAATGCCAGAGTTTCGGTGCCCCGTCGCGCGCCGCGGCGACGATGTTCCCCCCGGGCGGGCCTCCACGTGGAGGGGGCGAGCCACGTGAGGGCCTCGACGTCCAGGCCGGTCAGGCCCCTCTCCACGGCGAGATCATCGACCCTCGGCGCGCAGGAGGGCGCCGCTTCACCTTGGCGTGCACGCCTGCGAGAGCTGCAAGAGCGGTCCCGGCGTACAGGTGTCGAGTCCCAGCTTGAGCTCCTTGACCAGACGGTCGAGGTTCTCCAGAGGCGCCGGTGCGTTCGGGTACTCGTACTGGTGCGATGTCAAAAGGTCGTCGCGCTGCAGGCTCACGCGGGTCGCGCCGCCGTCGGCGCAGTCGGGGCAACCGTAGCGCGCGTCGAGCGGCACTCCGCCCAGCGCGCCCTCGGCCTCCGCGACGTGGCGCGACCCTTTGTCCGTCAGCGTCGCGGAGTTCGAGCGGCGGCAGTCCCCCTGGCGCGTGCAGGCCTTCAACTCGAGCGCCGCACCGTCTCGGGACACCGTCGTGATGCACTCGCCCGCGCAGAACCCGAAAGAGAACTCCGTGGAGAGCCACACCCCGTCGGCCCCCGGCGCCGCGCCTAGCTGCTGCTGTGCAGACGCTTGCTCCTCCCCGGAGCTGGCAATGCAACCGGCGCCGAACGAGAGACCCAGGACCAAAGCAACGACGCTGACCCTCGTGAACGTTTTCATGCCCTACACTGAAGCAACCACCATGCCCGAGCGGGCACATCTCCAGCGGCCAGCGCTCTGCCGCACACCGAGCTGAGCAACAGCGGAGTGACTCCCCTGAGCTCAGGAGGATATCGAACAGGCCAACCTGTGGCTCGGTTCGACACATCTCTCACGGCCTGCCACAGGCCTTCAGACCTCCACCGCCCGAAGACGACCCCGAGCCGAGCGGCCAGTTGGAGTTACCCACCGTCGGAGTCGGTGGCCACCGGCTCGCCTCTCCCGCGGACACAACGCCGGCGCCTCAGCCGCCCGGATCGCTCGGCTCATGGTCGGACCCCGAGCGGCACCGCATCACCATGTGGATCTCGTTGCCCTTCTCGTTGTGCCGCACCTCGTCCATGAAGGTGCGGATCAGCATCAGGCCGCGGCCGCTCGGCTTGTCCAGGTTGGCGAGGTCGGTCGGGTCGGGCAGGTCGCGCGGGTCGAAGCCGGGGCCCTCGTCGCGCACCACGTAGGTCGCCTCGGTCCGCGTCTCCCGCGCCATGACGTGGACGCGCCGGTCCCGGTAGGGGCTCTCGGTCCGGCGCCGCTCGACGAGCGCCGAGAAGGCGCTCGGATCCTCGTCGAGCAGCGTCGAGCTGACCTCGAGGTTGCCGTGCACGATCGCGTTCACGAGCGCCTCGCGCAGCGCCACCGCGACCTGGATCCGGCCCGTCTCGTCGCACAGGCGCATCCGGCCCAGGCTCTGCTCGATGTGGCCCACAAGCGCGGGCACCTTCGCCACGTCGTTGTCGAGCTCGAACTGGGACTCGGTCGCCGTCAGGCACGAGAGGAGCTGCTGCTCGCGCCGATCGAGCCGCGCCACCGCGAGGACGTTCTCGACCGTGTTCACGAGCTCCGCCGCGAGGTTCCGCTTCGCGACGTAGCTCGCGGCGCCGCGCCGGAGCGCCTGCACCGCGATCTCCTCGCTGCCGTGCGCCGTCATCAGGATCACCGGCAGGTACGGGTGCTCGCGGCGGATCGCCTCGACGAGCTCCAGGCCGTCCATCTCCGGCATCTGGAGATCGGTCAGCACGATCTCGGGCATCACCTTCGCGATCGCCTGGAGCGCCTCGACGCCGTTCTCGGCGTACATGGGCTCCATGCCGGCGCGCTTCTTCAGCAGGCTCCCGGAGAGGCGCCGATCCATCGGGGAGTCGTCCACCACGAGCACCCTCACCATCGCGTCACCTCGCCCTCGGAGCGCCGCTCATGCTGCACCGTCCGCCGGCGGCGCGGCGTCCGCCGGCGAGGCCTCGCGCACGAACGCGGCGAGCTCGGGGATCAGGCGATCGACCTGCGCCCGCAGCGCGAACTGCGCCTCGGCCAGGCTTCCGAGCTCGTTCGCGCGCGCCATCTTCTCCAGCGCGAAGGCGGCCTCGAACGCGCCCCGCGCGCCGAAGCTGTCGACCCCGCCCTTCAGGCTGTGCGCCGCCCGCTGGAGCCTGCGGGCGTCGCCGGCGGTCACCGCCTCGTCGATGTCGGCCATCCACCGCGGGCACTCCTCCAGGAAGACCTCGGCGAGCTCGCGCAGCAGGTCGGCGTCGCCGCCCGTCCGCTCCAGCGCCCGGGTGCGGTCGAACATCGGCCGGCTCGCGATCGAGGAGGGCGTGCCCTGCGGCCGCTCGTCCGCCGAGCGGGTGCTCGGCGGCCCGCTGTCGACCGACGATGAGGGCACCGGCGAGTACGAGCTCGGCGCGCCGAGCGACAGGCGCGCCGGGTCCTCGACCTCCAGGGAGGAGGGCCCGGCGGCGAGCCGGTCGATCATGTCGTAGAGCTCCTCGACCTGCACCGGCTTCGACACGTAGCCGTCGAAGCCCGCCCGGAGGCAGCGCTCGCGGTCGCCCTTCATCGCGTACGCGGTCACGACGATGAGCGGCATGTGCCCGCCCTCGCGCCGCTCGCGCGCGCGGACGACCCGCGCGGCCTGGAGGCCGTCCATCTCGGGCATCTCCACGTCGAGCAGGGCCACGTCGTACTGGCCGGTCGCGATCTTCTCGACGGCGAGCCGGCCGTTCTCGACGATGTGCACGTGGTGGCCCTGCCGCTCCAGCCAGCGGCGCATCAGCTTCTGGTTGATCGCGTTGTCCTCGGCCACGAGGACGCGCAGGCCGCGGGCGCGCGGCCCGGGCGCGGCGCGGCGCACGTCGGCCGACCGGAGCGCGCTCCGCGTCGGGACGCCGAGGGCGTGGAACACGGCCTCCTGGAGGTGGGACGTCTTCACGGGCTTCGTGACCATGGCGAAGACGCCGAGATCGCGGCAGCGCGCGGCGTCCGCCTGCGCCGACGTGGAGCTGAGCATCATGAGGGTGCGCCCCTTCAAGATCTCGCGCCGCCGGCAGTGCTCGACCACGGCGAAGCCGTCGACCTTCGGCATGCGGGCGTCGACGATGGCGAGGCCGAACGAGGAGCTCGGCCCGACCGCGTTGCCCCCCGGCTTGCCCCAGGGCAGCGCCCACACGCCCGAGTCCTCGGAGAGCGCCGCGATCGCCGCCGCCCCCGAGTCGACCGCGACCGGCTTCATCCCCCAGCCCTCGATGGTCTCCGCGAGGATGCGCCGCGCGGTCGCGTTGTCGTCGGCGATGAGGACCCGCGTGCCGAGCAGATCCCGCGGCATCTGCAGGCGGCGCGACCGGGCGGCGCCGTCGAGCGCGCGGACCTGGAGCGTGAAGTGGAACACGCTGCCCTTGCCGACCTCGCTCTCGATCCAGATCTTGCCGCCCATCATCTCGACAAGGCGAGCGCAGATCGTGAGGCCGAGCCCCGTGCCGCCGTACTTGCGGGTGGTCGAGCCGTCCGCCTGCGCGAACGCGTCGAAGACGAGCCGCTGCTTGTCGGGGGCGATGCCGATGCCCGTGTCGATCACGCGCACGTGGAGCACCAGGGCGTCGCCGAGCGCCTCGCCCGCGTAGAGGCTGGGCGCGCTCTGGCGGTCCGCGCCGGCGTCCTCCTCGGCGGTGACGGGCGCGCGCGAGTCGACCTCGGCGCGGACGACGATCTCGCCGGCGTCGGTGAACTTCACCGCGTTGCTCACGAGGTTCACGAGGACCTGGCGCAGGCGCAGCGGGTCGCCGACGAGCGCCTCGGGCACGTCGGAGCCGACGTCGTAGGCGAGCTCGAGCCGCTTCTCGTGCGCGCGGAGCGCGAGCGTCTTCACGGCGTCGCCGATGATCTCGCTCGGGTCGAAGACGACGGGCTCGATCTCGAGCTTGCCCGCCTCGATCTTCGAGAAATCGAGGACGTCGTTGATGATGGCGAGGAGCGCGTCGGCCGAGATCTTGACCATCTCGAGGTACTCGCGCTGCTCCTGGCTGAGCTCGGTCTGGAGCGCGAGCGACGTCATGCCGATGATGCCGTTCATCGGGGTGCGGATCTCGTGGCTCACGCTGGCGAGGAACTCGCTCTTCGCGCGGCTCGCCGCCTCGGCGGCCTCCTTGGCCTGCTGGAGCTCGGCCTCGACCGCCTGGCGCTGCATGAGCAGGGCGCGCAGGCTCGCCGAGTGCTCGCGCTCGTTCTCGAGCGAGGCCTCGCCCATGGCGTCCGCGCGGCGCTTCGCGATGCTCGCCATCACCGCCATCGCGGGCGTGGTGACGGCGAAGACGATGACGCGGAGCAGGTTGTCTTCGTGGTACGAGAGCGGCGCGCCGGGCTCGGAGAAGTAGAGCGCGAAGTAGACGCACGAGACGAGCGCGGAGACGATGCCGCTCCACATGCCGCCGCTGAACGCCGCGAAGACGATGACCATCGAGAGGATCGCCGGCGGGTTCGGGACGCTCCAGTCGAGCGCGGCCTCGAGCGTGGCGACCGCGACGATGACGAGCAGCGCGAGCAGGGGCCCGAGCAGCGGCAGCCAGACCTTCTCCCAGGAGGGCCGGCCGAGGCGCCGCTGCAGCACGGCGGGGGCCGGCAGGAAGGTGCCGCGGCCGTCGAGATCGCCGCCGAACGACAGGCGAGCGTCGCCGCCGAGCGACGGGCGCGCGTCGCCGCTCAGCGAGGGCCGGGCCTCGCCGCCCTGCGAGGGGCGGGGCTCCGCGTGGGGGGTCCCCGGCGCGGCGGCTGGCGAGGGAACCTCGGCCTTGGGCATGGCCTCCTGGAGATAGCGGGGTCGCGATCGGGCGTCCATGGGCGCGAGGGTGGGGTCAAGCGGACGGGTGCGCCGGGGCGGCAGGGGGTAGGCGGGGGGGTGCCGCGCGACCCCGAGCGCCGCGACGCCGCCGAGCAGCGCGGGTCGCGCCGCCGAGGGGCGCAGCCGCTCCGGCGGACCGCTCCGCAGGGGCGCGGCCGGGTCGCGCGCTGGCAGGCTCACCCCTCCCTCACCCCTTCACGCCGCCCGTCGTCAGCCCCGCCACGAGGTGCCGCTGCACCAGGTAGAACGCCCCCATGACCGGCAGCGACACGAGCAGCGCCCCCGCCGCGAACCGCTCCCACTGCGCGTCGTGCTCGCCGATGTACCGCTGCAGCACCACCGGCAGCGTGAACATCTCCTCCTTGGAGAGCAGCGTCGCCGCGAGGATGAACTCGTTGTACGCCGTCATGATCGCGAACAGCGTCGTCACCGCGATCGCCGGCCGCGCCGCCGGGAGCACCACCCGGAGGAAGGCCTGGAAGCGCGTCGCCCCGTCGACCATCGCCGCCTCCTCCAGGTCGACCGGGATCGCCTCGAAGGCCGCCCGGAGCTGGAAGATCGAGAACGGCACCGCCGTCGACGCGTAGCAGAGCACGAGCCCCGTCCGCGAGTTGAGCAGGCCCAGCGCGTCGAGCAGGAGGTACAGCGGGATCGCGCTCGCCACCGTCGGGAACATCTGCGTCGCGAGCAGCGCCCGCAGGCCGCGGTCCTTGCCGGCGAACCGGAAGCGCGCGAGCGCATACGCCGCCGGGACCGCGATGGTGACGCCGACGGCCGCGGTCGCGAGCGCCACGACGACCGAGTTGGCGAGCTGGCGGGGGAACAGCCAGATCCGCTCGCCGCCCACCTTCTGCGACGTCGTGACCACCGCCTCGAGGTGCTCGAGCGTCGGCTGGTTCGGGATCGGCAGCACCTCCGGCACCGGCGGGCGCACCCCCGAGAAGGCGATCGAGGCGACCCAGAGCACCGGGTACAGCGCGAACGCGACCGCCGCGAGCAGCGCGACGTGCACCGCGATCGACTCGACCGGAGAAGGCTTGCGCGTCATACGGCCTCCGTCGCCGCCACCGGGGCAGGCGTAGACCCGTCCGCCGCCCCGCCGCCCCGCGGGAGGATCGACCCGGGCGTCCGCCGCCGCCAGCCCGACGCCCGCGTGGCGAGGGTGAGCAGCAGGAAGATGAGCACCGAGTACGCCGCGGCATAGCCGTACTGGGCCTCGCGGGTGAACGCCCACCGGTACGCCTCGGAGACGAGGATGTCCGTGGTGCCGTCCGGATCGCCGCCGGACACGAGGAACACCACGTTGAACATGTTGAACGTCCAGATCGCGCCCAGCGTGACCGCCGGCGCGAGCACCGGCCGGATCAGCGGGAGCGTTATTTTCCAGAGACGCTGCCAGCGCGAGGCGCCGTCGACCTCGGCGGCCTCGAGCACCTCCTCGGGCACGGCGGTGAGCGCGCCGAGCGTGACCACCATCATGAACGGGAAGCCGAGCCAGACGTTGGTGGTCACGTTGGCCGTGAACGCGGTCGTGAAGCTCGAGAACCAGGCGATCGGCGCGATGCTCGTCCCGAACGCGGCGTTCACCGCCTCGATGAGGCCGGTCACGGCCCCGAACTGGCGGTGGAACATGCCCTTCCAGGACAGCGCGGTCACGTAGCTCGGCACGGCCCAGGGCACGATGAGGAGCACCCGGTAGACCGCGCGGAGGCGCAGCGTCGGGCGGTGCAGGAGCAGCGCCAGCGAGACGCCGAGGAGGACGTGAAAGAAGAGGTTCACCGCCGTCCAGAGCACGGTCACCGCGAGCACGAGGTAGAACGAGCCGCTCGAGAAGAGCGGCCCGCCGCGCGCCGTGAGGATGCTGATGAAGTTGGCGAGGCCGACGTACCGGAGGCCCTCGCCGCTGCCGGCGAAGAGCGACGTCGCCGCGCCGATGACGAGCGGCACGAGCACGAGCACGCCGATCGCGACGACGGCGTGCGCGACGTACCTGTAGGCCGGGAGCGATTGCCGGAGCGTGGGGCCGCGGACGGCGCCCTTCGCGGCGGAGACCCACCGGAGCACGAGGACGAGCGCGAGCGCGCCGAGCGCGACGAGGAGCGGCGCCGGCGAGGCGGGCGGGGGCAGCGGCCGGCGCACGTCGTCGAACCGGTGCTTCGCCTCGGAGAGCGCGACGTCGGGGGGCGCGTCGCCCCGCAGCACCTTGCGGATCGCGCGCGCGGACGGCTCCCAGGTCGAGCGCATCGCGGGCGAGGTCGGCATCGGGATGGCGACCTTGGCCTGCTCGGTGAAGGCCGCGATGAAGGCGTCGTCGGCCGGGACCGCCACGTCGTTCCGCACCGGCGGCGTGCGCGCGACCTCGAGCCGCGTGGCCGCGGCCGCCGTCCCGGCGAGGTGGCGCGCGAGCGCCCGCGCCTCGGCGCGCTGCGCGCCCTGGGGCGAGAGCATCACCGCCTCGACGGTCATGAACGGCCGCATCGGCCGGCCGGTCTCGCGCACCTTCGGGAGCGGGACGACGCGCGAGCTCCGCTTCGCCTCGTCCTCGAGGCCGCCCACGAACCACGGCCCGCTGATCACGAACGCCGCGCGGCCCGCGTTGAACAGGTCGGTCACGAGCGCGCCGTCCGCGTCCTCCGGGACGACCCGCCGCGCGATCAGCGAGCGGACGAGCTCGAGCGAGCGCTCCGGCCCCGGGCCGAAGAGGCCGAACTGGTCGTCCTCGTCCAGCATCGCGCCGCCGAAGGCGGCGAGGATCGGCATGTGCGCGTAGGCGTTCGACGCCTCGTACACGAGCGGGTACACGCCCTGCGGCAGGGTGCCGGCGAGCGCCGCGATGTCCTCGAGGAAGGCCGGGGCCTCCTGGACGAGCGCGGTGTTCATGTAGAGCGCCATGCACTTCTGGCTGATCGGCAGGCCGAGGATCTCGCCCCCCAGCCGGACCGCCGCGAGCGCCGGCCCCTGGAACACCGCCTCGCCGTCCGCCTCGAGCGCGTCGCCCACGGGCGCGACGAGCTGGCGGGCGTGGTAGTCGCCGAGCCGCTCGTGGGCGTCGATGAACAGGTCGGGCCCCTGGCCCCTCGGGATCGCCGCCTGGAGCTTCGAGGCGTAGGCGTCGAACGGGACGGCGAGGAGCTCGACCTCCTCGCCCTGGAAGGCCGCGACGATGGCGCCGAGGGCCCTGGCCTCGTCGTCGCGGTAGGCGTGCCAGAGCCGGATCGGCGCCGCGACCGCGAGCGCGGGCACGAGGAGGACCAGGGCCAGCGCGGCGAGCGCGGGGCGACGGCGGCGGCGGCTCGGCATGGGTCGACTCACGCCTCCCGGAGGGTCAGCCCGGAGTCCGCATCGAACAGGTGCACCTGGCGGAGCGCGATCGTCACGGTGTCCCCCTTCGCCACGCGCGTCGCCGGGTCGAGGCGCGCCACGAACGGCGCCCCCGCGACGGTGCCGTGGGCGTACGACTCGGCCCCGAGCGCCTCGACGATCGTCACCTGGAACGGGGCGCCGCCCTCGCCCGAGGCGAGATCCACCTCGTGCGGGCGCACGCCGACCGTCACCCGCCGCCCGGACGAGAGGGCGCCCGGGAACTCGGCCGGGTCGACCTCGACAGCGAGCTCGCCCTGGGCCGCGACCCACCGGCCCTCGCGGCTCTCCATGCGCGCCTCGACGAAGTTCATGGCCGGGCTGCCGAGGAAGCTCGCCACGAACTGGGTGCGCGGCCGGGCGAACACCTCGAGCGGCGGCCCCGACTGCTCGACGACGCCCTTGTTGAGCACGAAGATCTCGTCGGCGAGCGTCATGGCCTCGACCTGGTCGTGGGTGACGTAGACGCTCGTCGCGCCGAGCCGGTCGTGCAGCTTGCGGATGTCGACCCGCACCTGCGCGCGCAGGGCGGCGTCGAGGTTCGAGAGCGGCTCGTCGAACAGGAAGAGCTGCGCCCGCCGCACGATGGCCCGGCCCATGGCGACGCGCTGGCGCTGGCCGCCGGACAGCGCGCGGGGGTGCCGGTCGAGGAGCGGGCCGAGGCCGAGCATCTCGGACGCCTCCTTCACGCGCGCCTCGATCTCGGCGGGCGGCGTCTTCCGGAGCTTCAGGCCGAACGCGAGGTTCTCGCGCACCGTGAGGTGCGGGTAGAGGGCGTACGACTGGAACACCATGGCGATGTCGCGATCGCGCGGCTCCAGCCGCGTGACGTCGCGCCCGCCGAGCGCGATCGAGCCGTCGTCGGCCTCCTCGAGCCCGGCGAGCAGCCTGAGCAAGGTCGACTTGCCGCAGCCGCTCGGGCCGACGAGGACGGCGAACGAGCCGTCGGGCACGTCGACGGAGACGCCGCGCAGCACGTGGGTCTGGCCGAATCGCTTGTTGAGTCCGCGCACTTTGACAGAGGCCATATTCTAAAGACTCTCGAAGAGGGAGGAGGGCTTCTGGGGGTCAAAGACCCTGGATGACCTGGTCTTCCGGGATGAGCACCGCTCCGCTCACCGGCGGCAGCTTGACGGTGACGGCGCCGTTCGCGCCCACGCTATATGTCGTTTTCTCGGGCGAGAGCACGTCGACGAGCACGGTCCCCGGCCGGAGCTCGGTCGTCATCGCCGCCCCCTCGAAGCTCGTGGAGCTCGGCTTCCCTGGGTGCGTGTTCAGCACGACGAGCGCGTAATCGCCGTCGGACTCGCCCCGCTCGAAGGCGAAGATCCCCGCGTCCTCGTCCCCTTCGCCCGTCCGCTCCGTCGACCAGCGCACCGTCTGCTCGCCGACCGTGAGCGCCCGGTAGCCCCTGCGCAGCGCCGTGAGCCGCTTGATCCACCGGAAGAGCGGGTGCTGGGTGTCGTAGCCGCTCGTCCAGAGATCCTCGCGGTTGGCCGGGTCGTTGCCGCCGCTGAAGCCCTGCTCGGTGCCATAGTAAAGGCACGGGATGCCGTCCTCGGTGAAGAGGAACAGGAGCGCGTTCCTCAGGGCCGCCTCGGGGTCGGCCTGGAAGGGCGAGACGCCCGGGCCGTCGTAGAGAAAGCGCGGGACATCGTGGTTGTCGATGAAGTTCACAAGCGTCTTCAGCGGCGGCAGGCCCGTGCCGTTCGCGTTCGGCTTCGCGCCGTAGTTGGCCTCCCGCGCCGCCCAGAGCTGCTCGATCCGCCGCGTGCCCTGCGCGTCCCGGAAGACGTCGCGGAAGGCCTGGTAGTACTGGGAGAAATAGAAGACGCCGTCGACCATATCCCCCGTGATCGGCGCGGCGCCCGGACAGCCCCCCTCCGCCTCGCCGCCGTTCTCGCGATCGAGATCGCCGCCGAGCGCCTCGTCGTGCGGGTGGGCCGGGACGTCGTGCCTCGTGAAGCTGCCGATGAGATCGTCCCTGCCGTCGAAGGCCTCGCCGAACATGAAGAAGTGGGTCTTGCCCTTCTCCTTCAGCCGCAGCCGGACGTTCTGCGTGAAATAGCGCCAGAACTCGTGCTCGACGTGCTTCAGCGTGTCGATGCGGAACCCGTCGACGTCGGTGAGCTCGACCCATCGAACGAACACGTCGACCATCGTCCGCTTCACGTCGCAGCGGGCCGTGTCGATGTCCTTGAGCCCCCCCGGGAAGTCGCCGTGCACGAGCTGGTCGACGTCGTCGAAATCGAGGATGCGGCCCTTGCGGTTGTAGACCTCGGGGTCCTGGAAGAGCTCGGGCTGCGGCGGGAGGTGGTTTGTCGCGGGCTCGTGGCGAAAGACGATCGGCGCCGGGCCCGACGCGCCGAGCGACGTCCGCGCCTGGACGCCGCGGGGGTCGAAATCGGGGTCGTACTCGCTCACGTGCACGATCTGCGACTGCCCGCCCTTGCCGCTGCCGTGGACGGCGTCGTCGGGGAGGCCGTTCTGGTTGATGTCGTAAAAGAACAGCTGGCCGACGTGGTTCGCCACGATATCGAGGATCACCTTCATCCCGCGGCCGTGGGCCGACGCGACGAGCCGGCGCAGCGACGCGAGGTCGCCGAAATGGGGGTTCAGCGCGGTGAAGTCCTGCGTCCAGTAGCCGTGGTATGCGTCGAAGCCGGCGTCGGTCTCGACGTTCTTGACGATCGGCGAGATCCAGAGCGCGGTGACGCCGAGCTCCTCGAGGTAGGGCAGCCGGTCCTCGAGCCCCTTCCAGTCGCCGCCGTGCCACCTGCCGAGCGCCGACGAGACCCGGGTGTTGTTACCCGCGTCGCCGTCGGCGAAGCGGTCTATCAGCACCTGATAGATGATCTCCTCCCGCCAGTCGCTCACGTGCACCGCGAGCGAGACCTGCTGCGCGAGCCCCTCGTCGAGCTGCATGCACCCCGCCGCGGGGAGCGCGAGGAGCGCGGCCCCGGCCACCCCGGCGAGGGCCGCCGTTCGCGCCGTTCGCGCGATTCGCCAGACAATTCCGTGTTTCAGCGCTCCCTGGCCGGACTCCTGAAGGGCGGAGCTGAGGTGTGTCGATCGCTGCGGGTCCATCGTAACCAACCTTAGCTCGGGGCGTTGAACCACCACCCCGAGATGGCCGCGGCCTCATCGGGCAGCCCGGGCCGGGCGACCGCCGTCGACGGAGGGGCCGCCTCTGCGGCTGGCGGCGGCGGTGGATTCTGGGTCTCTCCGGCAGGTGCTTCAGGCGCATCAGGCAAAGCCGTAGTATCGGCAGGATTCTGCTGAGCCGCAGAGCGCAATGCGCACCCCAGCAGCGACATGGCCACCAGCGCGGCCACGACGCGATGCTCCCCCGCCCTCAACGCGCCTCGCACGGCGCGAACGCTACACCGGCGGCAGTGGCCGGGTCCACGATTTATGGACCTGGCAAGTGGGTTTTGCGACGCAACACAACGGACGCATACGCCCTCGCCGCGCGGCGATGAATGAGCCGGGGCGCACGGCCACGGCCGAATCACGCGTCGCGCGCGCCGACAGCCGACAGAGGCCTCCGGCAGCGCCCGAACGCGTGTGCTCTGGCCCCCCTGTCTGCGTGACACTCTCGTGAAGTCCAAGGCGCCGTTGCGAACCCTGTTGTTTCACCACGGACACGAGCGACGCGAAATATCGTTTCGTTGACGGTCCCCGCGCAGCATGGCACCGTCATAATCGTGACCTTCTCGGCGCCTCCCGACCTCGATCTGGCGAAGGCCAGCGCCGGAGAGCACGGGCGCCGGTTCCAGGCGGGCGGGACAGTAGGCGACGGCGCGATCTATATCGAGCGCTCCGCGGACACGGAGCTCTTCGAGGCGCTGCTGGGCGGAGAGCTCTGCTATGTGCTGTCGACCCGGCAGATCGGGAAATCCAGCCTGCGACTCCGGGTCTCGACGCGGCTCCGCGCCGAGCAGGCGGAGTGCGCGAGCGTCGATCTCGGGGCGCTCGGCACCGACACCACCACGCCGGTGGGCTGGTACCTCGGGATCGCCTCGGAGATCGCCGAGCAGCTCGGGCTGGAGCCGCCGGACGAGTTCTGGGATGCGCACTGGCACCTCGGGCCGGTGCACTGCTGGCTGCGCTGGCTCGAGGACGTCGTGCTCGTGGAGATCTCCTCCAAGATCGTCCTGTTCATCGACGAGGTCGACGCCACGCTGTCTCTTCCCTTCTCGCGGGACGACTTCTTCGCGGTCATCCGGGCGTGCGTGAACCGGCGCGCCGAGCGCCCGGCCAACGCCCGGCTGACGTTCTGCCTGCTCGGGGTGGCGGCGCCGTCGGAGCTCGTCTTGGATCCGGCGCGCACGCCGTTCAACATCGGCCGCTCGATCCGGCTCGACGACTTCACCCGCGCCGAGGTGCGGGAGCTCCGCGCGGGCCTGGAGGGGCTCGTGCCCGACCCCGACGCGCTGCTCGACGCGATCTTCGCGTGGACCTCGGGGCACCCCTACATGACCCAGCGGCTCTGCGCGGATCTCGTCGGAGAGCGGCGCGGCCTCGGCGTCGACGAGGCCGTGGAGCGGCGCTTCCTGGACCCGGGGCGGACCGAGGACCCGACCCTGCGCCACGCGGAGCGGTGCCTGGAGGCGCACGGGCCCCACCACGCGCACGCGCCGAAGCTCCTCCGCCTGTACAAGCAGCTGCTCGACGGCCACCCGGTGCCCGTGGACAGCGGCGATCCGGTCCAGGTGCTGCTGCGGCTGTCGGGGCTCTCCGCCGAGCGGGCGACGGCCGCGGGCGCGCCGTCCCTCGACGTGCGCAACCGCATCTTCCGCCGCGTCTTCGACCGGGCGTGGGTCGGGTCGCGCGAGGCGGAGCGGGGCGTCACGGAGCCGCTCGTGCGCTGGCTCTCGAACGGGCGGAACGACGATTTCCTCGTGGGCGGGGCGGCGCTCGCGGAGCTCACGTCGTGGTGCGACGGGCGGTGCGACATCTCGGCGGAGGAGCGGGCGTTCCTCGCCGCCTGCGCGCGGGCCGAGGGCCAGAAGCGGTCGATGCGGCGGCTCCTCACCGTGCTCGCCGTCGCCGTCACGCTGCTCGGCGGCCTGATCCTCGTGCTCCTCTGGCAGATGGGAGAGGAGGAGCACGCGCTGCTCCGGGCGCAGCAGGAGTCGCGCGAGAAGGACGCCCGCCGCCTCGCGGCCCAGTCGGCGAAGGAGCTGTCCGACGGCCTGCAGGCGCGCGCGCGCCTGCTCGCCGTGGAGGCAGGCCTCGCCGCCAAGGCGAGCGGCCGCCCCGCGGGCGCCACCGTGGTGCAGGCGCTCGGCGACGCCGTCTGGGGCCCCGCCGTCCGCCAGGAGGTGCTCGGCGGGCACGGCGGCGCGGTCCACGACGCGACCTTCAGCCCCGACGGCCGCTTCGTGGCCACCGCCTCGGCGGACGGGGCCGCGCGGCTCTTCCGCCGCGGCGCGCGCGACGAGCCGGTCGTGCTGCGCGCGCACGACCCCGGGGGGGTCGTCGCCGTCGCCTTCAACCACGACGGGAGCCGCCTGGCCACCGCATCGACCGACGGCACGGTGCGCCTGTGGCACCCCGACGGCCGCCAGGACGGCGCGCTCCGCACCCGGGACGCCGCGCCGGCCAGCGTGGCGTTCAGCCCGGACGGCAGCCGCGTTGTCGCGGGGACCACGAACGGCGCGATCTACGTGTGGCGCCCCGGCATGGGGGACGAGCCGCCGCTCGTCGTGCCCCTGGGCGAGCGGCTCATCCGGCGCGCGGTCTTCAACCACGACGGCACCTGGATCCTCGCCACGGCCATCAGCGGGACGGTCTACGTCGTCCGCGCCGACGGGCACGGCGCCCCCGCGGCGCTGAAGGGGCACGGGCTGGGCGTCGAGGGCGCGAGCTACAGCCCCGTGGACGACCGCATCGTCCTCGCGGCGGGCGACGGGACGGCGCGCATCCTCCGGCCCGGCCACCGCGAGCCCCTCGTCCTCCGCGGGCACCAGGGCGCCGTGCGAAGCGCCGCCTTCAGCGCCGACGGCACGTCGGTCGTCACGGCCTCGGCCGACGGGATGGCCAGCATCTTCCGCTCCGACGGCAAAGGCACGCCGACGGTCCTCCAGGGCCACGAGGGGACCGTGAACAGCGCCGCCTTCAGCCGCGATGGCAGGAGCATCGTCACCGCCTCGGACGACGGCACCGCGCGGGTGTGGTGCCTCGACGCGCCGGGCGAGCCGCTGCTCCTCCACGGCCACACAGGGCCGCTGACCGGCATCGCCGTCAGCCACGACGGCACCAAGATCGCCACCGCCGGGACCGACAAGACCGCCCGCATCTTCCGCGCCGACGGCTCGGGCGAGCCGGTCGTGCTGCGCGGGCACGCGGAGCACCTGCTCAGCGTCGATTTCAGCCCCGACGGCAATCGCCTGGTCACCGGCTCGGCCGACAAGACGGCGCGGGTGTGGCGCACCGACGGAAAAGGCCAGCCGGTCGCGCTCGGCACCCACGACGACCGGGTGGTGGGCGTCGCGTTCAGCCCGGACGGCACCAGGATCGTCACGACCTCGTGGAACGGCATCCTGCGCGTGTTCGAGGACGGGGTCCCGGGCGAGCCGGTCGAGCTGCGCGACGAGCGCGCGGGGCTGCTCAAGGCGGCGTTCAGCCCGGACGGCAAGCACATCGTGGCGACGTCGGGGCCCAACGTGAAGGTGTGGCCGGCGGACGGCCGTGGGGTCCCTCGCGTCCTCCCGTCGGGGTACGAGGACCGCGCGATCGCCGCGCTGGCGGTGAGCCCGGACGGGAGCCACATCGCGATCGCGGCGCTCGACGATGTCGTGCGGCTGCTCCGCACCGACGGCCAGGGCCAGCCGCTCGTCCTGAGCGGCCTCGGTGCGTCGGTCCGGACCGTGTCGTTCAGCAGCGACAGCGCGCGGGTGGTGGCCGTCTCGAGCGACGGCATCGCGCGGGTGCTCCCCGTCGACGGGCAGGGCGAGCCGATCACGCTCCGCGCCGGGGGGGTCACGCTGACGGACGCGGTGTTCAGCCCGGATGCCACCCGCGTCGTGACCGCCACGAACGACGGCGCCGCGCGCGTCTTCACGATCGCGGCCGAGCCGCTGATGACCCGCGCGTGCGCCTACGCCGGGCGCAACTTCACGCGCGAGGAATGGGCGCTGCTCATGCCCGACATCGACTACCGCGTCACCTGCCCCGAGTGGCCCGGCGCTCCCGAGCCGGACGCCGGCGCCGCGCCCGAGCGTGCGCTGAAGCGGTGATCGTGGGTGGCTGTCCGGGGTTGTCCGGAATGGCCCCCTATCGCCCATTGTCGGCTGCACGCGTGAGTCGCACGCAGCCTCGCTGCCACCTCACGAACGCTTCGCCCACCTTTGTTCCGTGGGGGCGGACGACCGTGTCCTGGTTCGCGCTTGCACCGGGAACCATGTATGCTCGGCCTGGCTTACTCGCCCTCTGCCGCGCACGGCGCGGCCCCTGTCCGCCGCCCGGTCTATGGCCCCGCTCGACCCGCACGCCGAGGAGCCGAACCTCGTAGATACAGCCGCTGCGCGGATAGGGACGGCCCTGAACGCCAAGTGGCGGCTCAACGACCTGCTCGGCGTCGGCGGCATGGGCGCGGTGTTCGCGGCGACCCACCGCCGGGGCTCGCGCGCCGCGGTCAAGGTCCTCCACATCGAGTTCGCGCGCAATGCCGAGCTGCGCGATCGCTTCCTGCGCGAGGGCAAGATCGCGAACCGGGTCGATCACCCCGCGCGCGTCGCCGTGGTCGAGGACGACCTCAGCGACCGCGGGGAGCCGTTCCTCGTCATGGAGCTGCTCACGGGCACCACCCTCCAGCGGCTGGCGAGCGGCCATGGCGGCACCCTCCCCGTCGCGCAGGTGCTGCCCGTGTTCGACGTCGTGCTCGACCTGCTCGAGAAGTGCCACTCGATCGGCATCGTCCACCGCGACATCAAGCCGGCGAACATCTTCGTCACGAGCGCCGGCCACGTGAAGGTCCTCGATTTCGGCATCGCCCGGATGCGCGACCCCGAGCGGCAGGCGACGCGCGCGGGGCTCACGTTCGGCACGCCGGCGTTCATGTCGCCCGAGCAGGCGATGGGCGTGTCCGGCATCGACGGCCGGTCGGATCTCTGGTCGGTCGGCGCGAGCCTGTTCACCCTGCTCTCGGGCAAGCGGCTCAACCGCGGCCGGAGCGAGTCCGAGTCCTATTTCCTCGCGGCGACGCAGACCGCGCCGTCGATCGCGACCGAGGTCGCCGACCTGCCGGTCGAGATCGTGGCGTTCGTCGACAAGGCGCTCGCCTTCGAGCGCGGGAGCCGGTTCCAGAGCGCCGCCGCGATGCGCACCGAGCTCCGCCGGCTGAGCGCCGCGAACGCCGCCGGCCAGCTGACCCCCTCGCGCGAGAAGAAGGCGCCGCGCGTGCTCGTCCGCGGCAACGACGCCATCGACGAGGAGCAGGAGCCGCCGTCGACGGCCGTCGTCGAGCAGACCTGCCAGCGGCTCGTCGGCGTCTGGAAGCAGCTCGCGCTGGTGCTCAGCAATATCCGCCAGTACGGGTGGAACCACCCGCATGTGAACAAGGGCATCCACTTCGCGTTCGACGAGATCACGCGCACGCTGTCGCAGAACCCGCTCGGCGTCCGCTGGGAGGTCACCCCGAGCGCGTTCACCTCGGGCGGCCAGCCGATCTGGCAGCCGGACAGGCCGCCGTTCGATCGCATCCCCTACCAGCTCTTCGCCGACGGCATCCGGAGGATCCAGATCAAGGCCGGCATCACCGAGGCCGAGCTCCGCGACTTCGCCGCCATCCTGCTCCGCGACCAGAGCTTCGGCATCGGCGAGGACGACGACGCGGTGACGGCGCTCTGGGACCGCCGCTTCGAGCACATCGCCTACATGGCGATCGATCAGTTCGCCGAGGGCGACGTCGACCTGGAGGATTTCGAGGAGCAGTGCCGCGAGATCGCGGTCGGGGCGCGCGCCCTCGCGCAGATCGAGAGCCTCTGGGACGAGAGCTCGCTCGCGGGCAGGGCGCTGCAGAGGAACGTCGAGGCGGCGCTGGCGGAGACGGGCGCGGCCGCCTCGGCGCTCGCCGTCGACCCGCTGACCCGGAGCACCCTCGGCGCCCAGATCGCGCTGCCGTCGGAGCAGTGGACCGAGCGCTACATGGAGGCGTTCGTCGACGGCTACGTCGACGCCGTCCGGCACGGCGACGCCGATCGCATGACCGGGGCGCTGACCGCGTGGACCGCCGACCAGATCGTCCTGCACAGCTACGAGCTCGCGTTCGAGGTGCAGACGATGCTCCGGCGCGCGTTCTCCACGCGGCTCGAGGGCGTCCAGCGCGGCGGGGCGGGCGCGGCGAACAGCCGGCGGAGCGCCGCGCTGCCGCAGCTCATGCCGCGCGCGATCGACAGGGCGCTCGCGCAGGCGATGTTCCCGGTCGAGGCGCTGAAGGCGATCCTCGACGACCTCGCGACGACCCACCCGGAGGAGCCGGCCGCGACCGGCGCCGCGGCCGCAGGCGTCGCGGCGCAGCCCGGCGCGGGCCGGGGCGCGGCGCAGCCCGGCGCGGGCCGGGGCGCGGCGCAGCCCGGCGCGGGCCGGAGCCTGGCGCCGCTCGACCCGGCGATCGTCGAGGGGCTGGCCCACGCGCTCGACGCGCTCGATGACGGCTCGCTCTTCAGCGCGGCCTGCCAGTGCCACGGCGCCATGCAGTCCGAGCGCCTGCGCGAGATCCTGTTCGCGTACATGCGGCGGTGGGCGCCCGGCCGGGAGGCCGAGCTCGGGGACCTCGTCTCGCGCGCCCCGGCCCCCCTCGCCCTGACGCTCATCCAGCTGCTCGCGCAGCTCAAGACCCTCGAGGCGCTCGCCGCGCTGGAGGCCGGCTTCGCGAGCCCGCACGTCGAGGTGCGCATCAGCGCGCTCGCCGAGCTCCCGGACGCCGCGGGCAGCGAGGGCGCGACCGGCCCGGGCTCCGCCGCCGAGCGCGTCCGGGAGGAGCTCCAGAAGCTGCTCGACGACCCGGCCCCGCCGGTGCGCCGCGAGGCCCTGCGCCTCATCGGCAAGCTCGGCGTCCTCGCCGCGGGCCCGACGCTCGTGCGGCGGATCGTCGCGCCGTCGTTCCACGACCTGCCGGGGTCGGAGCGGCGGCAGTGGCTCGAGACCGTCGCGCAGCTGAACCCGGCGCGGGCCGAGAAGCTCGCGATCGAGCTGCTCGAGAAGCGCCAGCTCATCCCCTCCGAAGCGATCGAGCAGACCCGCGAGCTGGCCGCGCACTTCCTCTGCCAGGCGCGGAGCTACGAGGCGCTCCGCGCGGTCAAGGAGGCCACCAAGCCGCGCTGGTGGAACACCCCGCCGGTGCGCGACGCCGCCGCCCGCGCCGCGGTCGCGATCGCCGCGCGCCTCGTCGCGCCGACCCGCCCGAGCGACCGCCCGCTGGCATCGCTGCCGTCGCCGCGCTCCCCCGAGGCGAGCGCGCCGCCATCCCGCGCGGCGCGCTCGCGCTCGCCGGTCTCGGTCCGGCGCGCGAGCCAGGGCGGACCGCTCAGCCTGCCGGACCAGCTCGAGCCGTGGAGCACCCCGCGCCCGGGCTCCGTGGGCGGCGACGCCGGCCGGCCCGCCTACAGGCCGCCGATGGTCTCGTCGGTGCCCTCCTCGACAAGCTCCGTCTCGGCGCCCCCCACCTCCGCGCCGTTCAGCAGGCGCGGGCCGCCGCCGCCCTCCGCCGCCGCCGCGTCCACCCCGACCGCCGCGCCGCCCCCGATGCCGCCCTCGATGCCGCGCCCGGCCTCGCCGCCGCGGTCCCCCACCCCGCCCACCGGCGCCGGCGCCTCACCGTACAGCGCACGGCAAGGCCCCGCGCCGTTCACGCTCGGCCCGCCGGCCCGCCCCGCGATCGAGCCGGCGCCGAGCAGCGCGGTGCCGTCGACGAAGCCGGCGCCTTCGCCCCGGGGCGGGAGGAAGCCGTGAGCGAGGAGAAGGCCAACCTCCACGAGATCACCGGCGACACGGCGATCTCGGGCGTGAAGGCCGACGGGCGGCGCCGCGCGGCGCTCGGCCTTGTGCAGATGATCTACCGGCTCGCGAAGGCGTGCCTCCTGCACAGCGACTCGAACCAGGCGGTGCTGTCGCTCGTCCCGTCCGCGATCGACAGCATCGTCCAGTTCTGCGAGCTGTCGGGGAGCGAGGCCGCGACGCTCGTGTTCGCGGGCAACACGCTCTTCATCAACGGCCAGATGCTCCGCGCCTCGCGCGAGACGTACGAGGTCGCCCTGGAGCTCGGCAGCTTCTTCGAGGCCTGCGACGTCTCGGAGCTCGTGCTCGACAAGACGGTCCGCCGCGCCGAGCTCGCCGCCTTCGCCCGCCTCCTCGCGGACGCGCAGCGCGACCGCAGCATCGCCGCGCGGCTGCTCCAGTCGAGCCTGCGCGGCGTCCGGGTCCGCAAGCTCACGAACCCGTTCCCCGGCGGGGCCATCGAGGGCGACGGCACCCGCATCGGCCGCATCAGCCGCACCTACGCCGCGGCGATCCTCGTGATGCGCGGGTTCTACGCGGCCCTGCGCTCGTCCGAGGCGGTGCTGCCGCAGCGGGTGAAGCGCGTCGCGCAGAAGCTCGTCGCCGCGGCCGAGGAGGACGCCCGCCTCCTGCTCTCGGTCGCCGCGGGCAAGGTCGCCGACCCGGACGAGGCGGGCCTCAGCGTGTCGACGGCGATCGTCGCGCTGGGCATCGCGCGCCAGCTCACGAGCGACAGGCGGATGCTCGGGAGCCTCGTCACGGCGGCGCTCCTCTACGACGTGAGCAGGCTGCGGCTCACGGGGGCGCTCGCGGGCTCGGCCGGCGACGAGGAGCCGGCCGCGCGCTCGCTGCTCGAGCGCAGCCTGAGCGACGACGAGAAGGAGCGGCTGTCCGCGAGCGCGGCGGTCATGCTGACGGCGCTCGGCAAGCTGCACACACCGTCGATCACGCGCACGGTGATCGCCTACGAGGCGCTCTCGCTCCGGCCGGGCGGCCGGCAGGGCCCGCTCTACGGCGGCCGGCGCAGCCCCACGGTGCTCGCGCGGATCCTCGCGGCCGCCCGCCAGTTCACGGAGCTCCGGGCGGCGCCGTTCCCGGTGCTCGATGGGTCGTCGGGCGGCGGCTCGTCGCTCGACGCCGTGCTCCAGCGCATGCTCTCGGGCGCCGAGAGCGCGACCGACAGGGCGATCGGCAAGCTGCTCATCGGCGCGCTCGGCATCATCCCGACGGGGACGTTCGTCCAGCTGAGCACCGGCGAGCTCGGGGTCGTCCTCGCGACGCCGTCGTCGCCGGCGTACTTCGCGCAGCCGCCGGTGCGCATCCTGTTCGACGAGCAGGGTCACCTCCTCACCGCGCCGTTCGACGTCGATCTCTCGCTGCGGGCGCCGGGCGCGGAGCCGTGCTTCATCGTCCGTCCCGTCGAGGTGGAGCCCCACCACGAGCGGGCGATCCGCGCGGCGTTCGGCTTCCGCTCCGGGAGGGGCGCGGCGGGCGTGGAGTCGCGCGTGACCGGGGCCGCGCCGGTCCACTTCGGCGATGAGGTCCCGCCGACCGAGCCGGGCGACACGCTCGCGCCGCGCGCGGTGCGCCCGGCGGAGGAGGGCGTGCGCTCGTCGCAGGGGCGCAAGGACGCTGCGTGGCTCGGCAGGCCGCTTCCGGGCTCCGCGCAGGCCGCGTCGTCCCCGACCAGCGTGCAGCCCCGGCAGCTTGTGTCGGCGGATCGCCCGCCGCCGGTCGAGCGGGGTCGCGACGAGAACCTCATCTCGACGCAGCCGCCTCCCTCGACGGCCGCGGCGCGCGCGGCGATGGCGGTCCCTCCT
Source organism: Sorangium sp. So ce887 (assembly GCF_051521455.1). NCBI lineage: Bacteria > Pseudomonadati > Myxococcota > Polyangiales > Polyangiaceae > Sorangium > Sorangium sp. So ce887. The sequence goes on from NZ_CP150354.1 coordinate 10,779,070, forward strand.
CCGCCGCGGCTGCCGCGGGACTCGCGGCCGTTCGGGCAGGTCGCGTCGACGAGGTACGCCGTGCCGGTGCCCGAGCCGACGCGCCCGTCGCGGCGGACGGAGCGCCGGGAGGACGCGCCCGCGCGGGACCCGGGCGTGGGCCAGCTGCCGACGATCGGCCCGCCGGCGGGGTTCCCTGTGTCGCGGAGGCCGGGCGATCTCCGGCTCGGCCCGACGACGCACCGGTCGGATTCCCGGGTCGATCCGGAGGATTGCGACTGGGACGACGAGCTGCCGACCATCGATCCCCCGCCGCCGCCGCCGCCGCCGACCTCGAGGAGCCCCTCCTTCGCGGCCGGGCGCATGCCCAGCTACGCGCCCGAGCTTGCGCCCAGCCCTGCGCCGGGCCGCGCGCCCAGCAACGTGCCGGGCCGCGCGCCCAGCAACGCGCCGGGCCGCGCGCCCAGCAACGCGCCGGGCCGCGCGCCCAGCAACGCGCCGGGCCGCTCCCCCAGCAATGTGCCGGGCCGCGCGCCCAGCAACGCGCCGGGCCGCGCGTCCAGCCACACGCTGGACCGTACCCCCGGGGTTGCGCCGGATCGCGCGTCCAGCCATGGGCTCGACCGTGCTGCTCCCAGCTACGCGCCGGAGCCTGTCCCGACCGAGCGGAACGCATCGCGGAGGTTCTCCAGCGGCGCCGGGTCAGGCCCGAGCCTGGAGGACGCGGACCTCACCTGGACCGACGAGCTGCCGACGCTGGATCCCCCGCCGCCGCCGAGCACGGAGGAGCTGGAGCGCGACCGGCTGCTCGCGGCCTACCTGGCCGAGCGCACGCCGTTCCCGCAGATGGGGCTGCACGAGGGGAGCACGGCGCTCGGCGAATCGCCGGGGCCAGCCGATCCCGAAGCGAGCGGCCTGTGGCGCAGCGGCTCGCCCTCCCAGCACGCGCCGCCCGACTCGCGCGCGACGCCGCCCCCCAGCTCGAGCCCCTTCGGCGCGACGAGGCGCCCGCCGCGCGCGCCCATCCCGCGGGAGGAGCCGGACGACGACGAGGGCCCTCCTCCGGCGCCGGAGCGTCGAGACCGGTGACGGCCTGGCAGGCCTGGCACGGCGCGACGAGCGCTGCGCTCGCGGCGCTGCTGCTCGTCGCGCCGGCGTGCGGCGACGACGTGGAGCCCCCGCCGGGGGAGCCTGACCCGCCGGTCGAGGGGATGTGCAAGCTCGGGTACCTGGGCGAGGAGGGGGCGCCCATCCAGATCGAGGTCATCGCGCTCGACTCGAGCGGCGCGGCGCGCCCGGTGAGCGACGGCGACGGGGTGGACATCATCATGCCGCCGCAGGGCGGGCGGGTGATCTTCCTGGGTGTCCGCGCGACGAACCTGAGCGCCTGCGGCGTCCAGCTCTCCGGCTCGCTGCGCGACACCGAGTCCGGACGGGTGATGTCCGAGTCGAGGACGGTCAACCTCAAGCCGACCGGCGACGGCTGGGGCGCGAGCGTCGACGCCGACATCTCGACGTTCGCGAACGTGGGAGTCTGCCAGAACAACTGGTCGAGCCGCGACATCTTCGATCAGGACCACGAGATCGAGGTGCAGGTGAAGGACGGGGAGGGCCGGACGGCGCGGCAGACCCTGCGGGTCCGGCCGGCGTGCAACGAGCCCGAGCTCGAGGTCGAGTGCCGCTGCATCTGCAAACACGGGTACATCCTCGGCGAGGCGTGCGAGTAGGCCGTCGCGCTGCGGAGCCCGCGGCGGAGCCCGCGTGGGTGACCGGCTGCCGGCCAGAGCGAGGCGTCGGTCTCGCCCGTGACGGCGCAGCCCCCGCGCTTTACACGTCGAGGTCCTTCCACCGCCTCGATCGCCGCGAGAAGAGCAGCATCCCCACGAGCGACGCGACCCCGACCGCCGCGAACGAGTACCAGATCTCGTAGGGTTGATAGGTGTCCCAGAGCAGGCGCGTGGCCTCGGTCGCGTCGATCTGTAGCACCTCCTGGAGCTTCCGGAAGGCCTCCTGGCGCGACACCCCGAGGAGCTCCGGGAGCGACGCCACGTCGCCATTCCAGGACTTCCCCTTGGCAAAATCGGTCTTCTCGGCGAGATAGCGCAGGGCCAGCGTGGCCTTCTCGCCGCGCGTGCCATACAGGATCCCCGCCATCTGCGCGCCGATCGCCGGGCCGATCGCCGCCGGGATGTTCACGTAGCCGAGGTAGAGCGCCTTCTTCCCCTTGGGCGCGATGAGCGAGAAATACTCGCTCTTCTTCGGGCCGGTCAGCATCTCTCCGATGGAGAAGAGCAGGATGCCCAGGAAGAGGACATAAAGCGATGACGTGGTCCCGGAGACGAGGATACCGCCGATGGCGACGAGGATACCCAGCGTCATCGCCGAGAGCACCTTCATCCTCGCCACCAGGTACGAGAAGGGGACCAGGAGGAGGACGATGCACACCGCGTTCACGTTGAGCACGTTCTCCTGCTTCAGCTGGACCCCGCGCGGATCCTTGACGTCGAGCCAGGAGGACGGGAGCCAGGGGTTGTTCTGCACGAACGAGGTGCTGCTGATCCAGTCCGTGTAGAAGTTCGGCATCAGGTCCCAGAGCTGGTACATCATCAACCAGAACCCCGAGAGCAGCAGGATCACGGTGATGAGCCGCGCGTCCCAGATGTTCTTGATGGTGTCCTTGAAGACCCGCCACGCATCGGCGGTCTTGTCGGCGCCGGAGTCGACCTCCCGGTAGGTGAACAGCATCAGGAAGTTCAGGGAGATGATGGCGGCGCAGCCGTAGAACACCCACGGCCAGCCCATGCCGTGGAGATAGCCGGCGAGCGGCGGGCCGATCGCCGCGCCCACGTTCACGAGCCAGTAGAAGAGCCCCCAGCCGACCGACGAGTTCGACTTGTCCATCGACTGCGCCAGCGTGCCCTGGATCCCGGGCTTGAAGAGGGCCGTGCCGGTCGCGAGGACGACCACGCCGAGCAGAAAGCCGGTGAAGCTCCGCTGCGTCGCCATCAGCAGATAGCCGATGATCTTCAGCCAGACCGTGATGAAGATCGTGCGCTTGTAGCCGTACCGGTCCGCGTAACCGCCGGTGATCATGGGGAGCAGCGACTGGATGAGGGCCCAGACCATGTATATGGTGCCCTTGTCCCGCTGGCTGAAGTGGAGCCCCCCAGGCTCGTCGGCCTGGGCGATGTAGATGGGCATGACCACGCGCACGCCGTAGTAAGCGAGCCGTTCCCACATTTCCATGGTGCAGCCCATCCAGAAGGAGCGCGGCAAGCTCCTGATGGTCTGAGCAAAGGAGAGCTTCGGCGGGACCTCGGTGGCCGGCTCGCTCACGACTGCATTCGTCATTTCATGCTCCTCACGCCCCACGCGCCGCTGGCGGCGCGCCGGCCCTCGTACCACACCGAAAGCGGCACACATATCGGGATCACGAGCGCGATCCGCGGCCCTCCGTCGCAGACGGTGACCAGGCTACCCCCGGAGAGGATCGGTAATTCAATTCACGAGTCGACACTGAAGCTCATCGAGCAGGCTGGACCGTGGAAGCGGGAGCCGGACCGTGTTCGCCACGGCGGGCCGTACCCCTCGCGATCCGCGGCGAGCGGGTGCATCGCCACGGCGCGGCGCGCTCCACGACCACCGCCCGCCCCGGGATCGGGCAGCCGCCGCCCCCTCATCGAGCCGGCGGCTTGCCTCGCAGACCGCCCGCAGGGCAGGCGCCCGCTGCGCGGCGCTCCAGCTCGACCGCCGGCGAGTCTTTGCCTGCCGCCGCGTCCTGGTGGTAGGGCAAACCGGTGATGCACGCGCGGCGAAGCGGCGATCGATCCGGCGAGACCACGCTGGAGCAGGCGATTGCGCGCTTCCTCACCTACCTCACGGCCGAGCGACGGGCGTCGCGCCACACCGTGGCCGCCTACCGGCGCGATCTCGAGCAGCTCGCCCGCTTCGCCCGCGAGAAGGCGGCTGCGAACGCCGATCACCGCCCCACGCCGGCGCGGGGCAAGGCGCTGGCCGCCAGCAAGGCGCTGGCCGCCAGCAAGACCGCAGCTGCCAGCAAGACCGCAGCCGCCAGCAAGGCTCCGGCCGCGCGCAACGACATGGCCGCCCGCGACGACACGGCCGCGAGCGAGGAGACGGCGGTGGAGGACATCGACGTGCTCCTCCTGCGCAGCTGGCTTGGCTCGCTCGCGCGCACCCACGCGCCCGCCTCGATCGCGCGCAAGGTGGGCGCCGCCCGCTCCCTGCTCCGGTTCCTGGAGCGGCGCGGCGAGATCGACAGGAACGCGGCCGCCCAGCTCGTCCTGCCCAAGGTCCGGCGCCCATTGCCGACCTTCCTCGACGTCGACGCCGCCGCCGAGGTCATGGAGATCCCCGGCGCCGAGACGGCCGAAGGGCTCCGCGACCGCGCCATCCTGGAGACCCTCTACGGCGCCGGCCTGCGCGTCTCCGAGCTCTGCGGGCTCGATCTCGCCCACGTCGACCGGCAGCCGGCCGACAGGGCCTCGGCGCGCGTCATCGGCAAGGGCGACAAGGAGCGGATCGTCCCGCTGGGCTCCCACGCCCTCGCCGCCATCGAGCGCTATCTAGAGCGGCGCGACGAGCTCGCCGATCCGACGACCGGCGCCCGCGACCCCCGCGCGCTCTTCCTGTCCCGCCGCGGCGCGCGCATCGGCGTGCGCCGCGTCCAGGCCCTCGTGCAGCGCTACGGCGCGCTCGGCGCCGGCCGGGCCGACCTGCACCCGCACGCGCTCCGGCACACCTGCGCGACCCACCTGCTCGACGGCGGCGCCGACCTTCGTTCCATCCAGAAGCTGCTCGGGCACGCCTCGCTCGCCACCACGCAGCGGTACACGCACGTGTCGATCGATCACCTGCTCAAGGTCTACGACGCCGCTCACCCCATGGCGCGGAAGCGGAGCCCGGCGTGATGCGCCCCCCCAGCTCGCCGGGGCCCGCGGTCCCGACGCTGGCCCGCGCGTGGGCAGGACGGCTCGCCAGGAGCGCCCTCGGCGCCAGCGTCTTCGGCGTCGTGGCCGCGTCGCTCGACGCCGGGTGGGCCCTGACCGGCGCCGGCGACGACCCCGCCTTCCAGCTCGCGACCTACCTCGCCGACGTCGGGGTGTTCGCGCCGGTCGCGCTCGCCGTCGGCCTGCTCGGGGGCCTCGGCGCGGTCGTTGTCGACCCGTCGCACCCGCCGTCGCCGGCCACGCTCGTCGGCTCGCTGCGCGTGCGGGCGATCGGCCGGCCCGCCGACATCGCGGCGTTCGTGCCGCTCGCTGTGCTCGCGGCCTTCCTCTGGATGACCCTGTGCGCGCACCTCGCCCGCGCGCTGCTCGGGCTCGAGGCCGCCCCGCTGCTCGTCGGCACCGCCGTGGCCGCGGGCTCGCTCGGCCTCGGCCTCATCGCGGGCCTCGCCGTCCTCGCCCTGACGCCGCCGCTCCGGCGCACGCTCGCCAACGCCAGCGACGGGCGGCCGGCCTGCGTCGACCCGGCGGTGACGGGCGGCGTCGCGCTCGGGATCGCCGCGTCCCTGTTCGCGCTCGGGGTCGCGACGGGCGGCGTCTCCGGCGAGGGCGGCTTCCTCGGCATCTACGGCGTCTTCAAGCGCCCCGAGCTCGACCTTCGCGCGCCGGCGCTCCTGCTCGTTGTCGCGCTCGCCGCCTTCCTCGCGCCCGCCGCCGTCCGGACGGTGCGCGCCCCCGTCGCGCTCCTCGTCGCCCTGCTGCCGCTCGCGCTCACCGCGCGCGCCGCCCCGGTGCTCAACGCGCAGCCCGCGGTGGGCCAGGCGCTCGAGCGCGGCGCGCCCGTCGGGGGCAAGAGCCTCGCGATCCTGCGCCGCCTCGCCGACCGCGACGGCGACCGCTCGGCCGCGCTCTTCGGCGGCGGCGACTGCGACGACCGCGACGCGCGCGTCCACCCGCTGGCCGAGGAGATCCTCGACAACGGCGTCGACGACGACTGCTCCGGCGGCGATCTGACGGCCGCGGCCCTCGCCGCGCTCGCCCCCGCCCCGAAGGCGGCCGCGCGCGCCGAGGCGCCCGCGGCGCGCCTGCCGGCGGACCTGAACGTCGTCTTCATCACGATCGACACGCTCCGCTGGGACCTCGGCTATGCGGGCAACCCGCGGCCCGTGTCGCCGAACCTCGACGCCCTCGCGGCCCGCTCCACGGTGTTCGAGCGCGCGTACGCGCTCGCGTCGTACACGGGCAAGAGCATCGGCCCGATGCTCATCGGCAAGTACGGGAGCGAGACCCACAGAAACTGGGGTCATTTCAACAAGTTCGGCGAGGAGGACACGTTCGTCGCGGAGCGCCTGAAGGGGGCGGGGGTGCGCACGATGAGCGTGCACGGGCACCGCTATTTCGGCAGCTTCGGCGGGCTCGATCGCGGCTTTGACGTGGTGGACATGTCCGCGGCGCCGCCCGAGGGGGCGCCGTGGGACGTCGACAACAAGGCGACGAGCCCCGCGCTGACCGACGCGGCGCTGCGGCTGCTCGGGTCGCCCGAGAACACGGGCGGGCGCTTCTTCCTGTGGGTCCATTACCTCGACCCGCACGCCGACTATCTCCGGCACAAGGACGTGCCCGACTTCGGCGCGGCGTCGCAGCGGGACCTCTACGACGGCGAGGTGGCGTTCACGGACAGGCACATCGGCCGGCTGCTCGACGCGATCGCGGCGGCGCCCTTCGGCGGGCGCACGGCGTTCGTGGTGACGAGCGATCACGGCGAGGCGTTCGGCGAGCACAAGATGTTCCGCCACGGCTTCGAGCTGTGGGAGGAGCTCGTGCGCGTGCCGCTGCTCGTCCATGTGCCGGGCGCGGCGCCGTCGCGGGTCTCGGCGCGGCGCAGCCTCATCGACGTCGCGCCGACGCTGCTCGACGTGATGCGGGTCCCTGGCCCGGCCGAGGGCGCGCCCGCGACCGACTTCCTGTCCGGCGCGTCGCTCCTGCCCGACATGTTCCTCGCCCCCGGCGAGCAGGCCGCGGCGCGCGACGTGCTGATCGACATGCCGGCCGGGCCGTACAACGACGCGCGGCGGTCGTTGATCCGCGGCGACATGAAGCTGACGATCTCGGGCGGCGCCCGGTTCGAGCTCTACGACCTGGCGGGCGACCCGGAGGAGCGGAAGAACCTCTGGGGGACGCCGGCGGCGAAGGAGATCGAGCCGTATTACGCGGCGGCGCGGGCGCGCCTCCGCGAGATCCACGTGACCGGCGCGCGGAAGTGACCGGCGCGCGGAAGTGACCGGCGCGCGGAAGTGACCGGCGCGTGGGGGCCGGCGCGCGGGGGCCGGCGCCGAGGTGACCGGCCTGCGCACGTGACGCGCCGGTGACCGGCCGCGCGGCGCGTCGCCGAGCCGGTGGCCTGGCGCGCGGCGGCCTCGTCCGATCTCCGCGGCGGACGGACCCGCGCGCGCGATCACGCCGAAAATTACTTGCGTATACGCAACCAATGCGTAATCAATAATATTGTGAGTAAGCAAAAGGTCCTGGGCTCGCCGATCGAGCAGTTCGCGCGGATGATGTTCTCGCGCATCATCGCGGGGCTCGCGCGGACGTTGCACGAGGAGGACTTCAGCGTGGCGCAGGTGGCCGCGCTGCACCTCGTCGATCAGGAGGGCGCGATGCGCGTCACCGCCCTCGCCACGTCGCTCGGGCTCTCGGCCTCGGCCGGGAGCCGGCTCGCCGATGGCCTTGTGCAGCGCGGGCTCCTGGCGCGGGAGGAGGATCCCGAGGACCGGCGCGCGAAGACGCTCGCGCTCACGCCGCTCGGCCGCCGCTTCGTCGACCGGGCGAGCGTGGAGCGGGTGCGGGTGATCATGGAAACGGCCAGGTCGCTGCCGGAGGAGATCTCGGCGGCGATGCTGACCGCGGTCCGCGCCTTCCGGCGAGAGTGAGTGTCTTTCATCGAATCTCGCGTGAGGCGTGGTGTGTGAAACCCCTTGTGGAAAGAGGAGGTCAACATGGATATCGTCGTGCTTGAGTCTCATGAGATCCCGGCCGCGCTCGGCGCGCTCCGGGAGGTGGCCCTGGCCGACGGCGCGCTCGCGCCCGCGGAGCGCGGGGTCCTCGAGGAGATCGCGGCCCTGCACGGGGCCCGCGTCGACGTTGGCGACGTTGGCGCGCTGCCGCGCGTCGCGCCCGAGGCGGTGGCCCGCGCCATCCCGGATCGGCACCGGCGCAAGCGCCTGGTGCAGCTCGCGCTCGTGACCGCGATGGCGGACGGCGAGGTGACGGAGGCCAAGGTGGACGCCGTGGAGGCTCTCGGCCGAGCGCTCGGCGTGCGCGAGCAGGGCGTGGGCGTGCTCCGCCTCGTGGCGCGCGGCCACAGGCGGCTCGCCCAGGCCGCCGTGAGGCGCCGGCTCCTCGGCTCGTTCATCCGCGAAGCCATGGACGAGGCAGGCCTCTCCGGTGTGCGCAGGCTCATCGGGCCCCTGTTCGGCGCGGGCGTCGAGGATCGCGCGCGGGCCCTCCGTTACAAGCAGCTCGGGCTCCTGCCCGAGGGCACGTTCGGCCGGGCGTTCTGGGAGCATTGCACCGCGCGCGGCTTCCTGTTCCCCGGCGAGAGCAGGGACGCGATCGCCGAGCGCATGGTGTTTCACGATCTCGGCCACGTGCTGGCGGCGTACGACACGGATCCGGCGGGCGAGATCCAGGCCGGCTCCTTCCAGGCCGGGTTCATCCGGCGCGACGGGTTTTCCTACCTGATCTTCGTGCTCCTGCAGTTCCACCTCGGGATCCAGATCACGCCCATTGCGGCGCCAGAGGTGGGCTTCTTCGAGGCGCGCAAGGTGCTGCGCGCGGTGGCGCGCGGCGCGGCCTGCAAGGTCGACCTGAGCGATCGCTGGGACTTCTGGGACGTCGTCCACCTGCCGCTCGGCGAGGTGCGCGCGCGGTTCGGGATACCGCCGCTCGACGAGATGGGGGCGCGGCGACAGGCCGCCTGAGCGGCGCGCCTGCGCGACGTGCAGGTGACGGCTGTCGGGACCGCGGGGGCCGCGTGCTCGCGGCGCCTGGGCGGCGCCTCTCATCGAGGAGCGTCGCGGCCTACAGCCTCGGCAGCGGTACGCCAGCCGGCTACATCCCGGCCCCCGAGCGCATCGGCGATCGCGCGCTCGTGCACGTCGCCCTAGCTGCGCCCATCTGATAGTGTCCACGGGGGAGCAGCAACGGCGTGCGAGGTTACGTCGGCAACACAGATTTCGACTGGTACTCCTTCCTGGTGGCGCGCCCGGAGCTCCAGGAGGTCAACTTCTGGCAGCCGTCCGGCGGTCGCAAGTTCGCTGCCGTGGCGCCGGGCGAGCCGTTCTTCTTCAAGCTGAAGAAGCCGCACTATGCCGTCGCCGGATTCGGCTGGTTCGCGCGCCACGTCATCGTCCCCGCAACACTTGCGTGGGAGGCGTTCGGCGCCGGTAACGGTGCGCCTGACTTTGCGACGATGCTGGCGCGGATCGCCAAGTACAGGGCGGATGGAGGGAGCAATCCGCACACCTCGCTCGTCGGCTGCCTGATGATCGCGCAGCCGGTGTTCTTCGAGGAGCGCCTCTGGATCCGGCAGCCGGCAGACTGGGAAGCAAACATTGTTCAGGGGAAGACCTATGACGTGACGCACGGGGAGGGGCGGCGCATCCTCGAGGCATGCCTGGACCGGTCGCGGCGCAAGCAGCTCGGCGCCGCCAGCGCGCCTCCGGCAGCGGCCGTGCTTCAGGCCCGAGAGCAGACCGAGCGGTACGGCGCGCCGCAGCTCGTACGCCCGCGCCTGGGTCAAGGGACGTTCCGTCTCTCGGTGACCGATGCCTACGCGAAGGCCTGCGCGGTGACCGAAGAGCATTCACTCCCCGTCCTCGAAGCCGCTCATATCCGGCCTTACTCGAAGGAGGGGAGCCATGAGGTGGAGAACGGGCTCCTGCTCCGCACGGACATTCACCGGTTGTTCGATCAGGGCTATGTCACCGTGACCCCGGAGCACAGGTTCGAGGTGAGCCGGCGCCTTCGCGAGGACTACTCGAACGGACGCACCTACTACGCGATGCACGGCAAGCAGATTTGCGTGCCGAGCCGAGCTGTCGATAGGCCATCCAAATCGTTGCTGTCCTGGCACAATGAAAACGTGTTCCTTGGTTGATAGGGCGAGCTCGGTCTTCACGGCGTTCCTGCTCGTCCTCGCGCTCGGGCTGGCGTCCCCCGTGGCGTGCGCTGAGCGAGCACCCTCCATGATGACGAGCTGCGCTGGGAAGAACGTCTCATCATCAAACAGCATGCTCGATGAGAGGGTCGGCGGCATCAACGGGAGTGCGCGACAATACACGGTCGGCCGGGTCGGGCGGGATCGCCCGCTTGTAGAATCCGTCCGCGGTTCGTGGCAGAATAGCGCCCCTCACGACGGAGGTGGCCTTGGCTTGCGGGATTGAGCTGGATCGTTCGCGCTATCCGCTCGTCGTGATGCGGGCCGGCGAGGAGTATACTCAAGACGACTGGGAAGCGCTGATGAGCGGCATAATTCAGCTCATCGTCAAGGGCCCGTTCGGTCTGATCAACGACACGCGCGGCAGCAGAATGCCAAACGCCATGCAGCGGCGCTCGGTCGCGCAGATGTACGTCGACTACGAACGCCAGACGCGCGCGCACATGCTCGCGTCCGGTATCATCGGCAATTCCAGCCTGGTGAACGGTATCCTGACCGCGCTCAACTGGATGAAGCCTCCCCCGCACCCCGTCAAGGTCTTCTCGTCCATCACCGACGCGGAGCGCTGGGTGCTCCAGCACTTCAGCCCTGATCTCCGCCGACAGGTCCTTGCGCAGGGCGTCCAGCGCCTCGTCGGCTAACAGCGCGCCACCGGCCCGCATCGTTCTCCCCCGCCCCGTTCTGCGGCAGCCTCTCCCCGCCCCATGAGCGACCTCCGCCAGCCCGCCGAGACCCGCCTCTGCCGCCGTCCTCGGGTGGCCCGCCGTCGCCGCCCTTGCCGCCGTGGGCCGTCGTGAGCTCGCTGTCGCGCACGGTCACCCGGGCGTGAAGCGCGAGGACGCCGACGGTTGCATGTCCGTTCGCTCCCCCGCGGCCGACGAGGAAGGGCGACGGCGCGTAGATCGCGGTGGATGATTTCCCACGCTGGGCGCGGTCATCCTCCCGGATCGGTGGAGGCCGGCGCCGAGGCCCGGGACGCTGCGCATTGCGCAAGGCGCCGCCCAGCTTGCGCGGGTTGCTGCGCAATTGGCGCAGGGCCGGCCCGCGCTCGTGCCTCTCGGCACCGCGTCCGCGGAGCATTTCGCCCGGTTCGGCCGTCGATGCGCGTCGTGGCACGGAGCGTGTTTAGATGCCGGCCGTGGGGCAAGCGGGCATCCCCGGGCGACGTCTCGCGACGCGCAGCTGGGTGTCCCAGTCGCTTCAACCCCTACGGCCCTGCGCCGAGTCAGGCCCGGGGGGATCAGCGTCAAGATGGGTATCCTCAGACACCTGGGGCCACAAAGGATCGCACCATGACCGACAAAATGCACCGGCTCCTCACCAACAATCCTCGTCGAACGTACCGCGCCGCGTCGCTGCTCGCCGCGGCGTTCATGATGGGCTGCGGCGCCGAGTCGACCGACGCGGACGACGCCACCCCGCTCGACCAGCCCTTGGCTGCCGGCGGGCTGCGCTTCGCGAGCGAACACGACGCCCTCGGGTGGGTCGCCCAGCGGGCCGAAGAGCTGGAGATGGGCGCCACGACGGTCGAACGGGACGAAGACGGCCGGATCATCCGGGTGGCCGGCGTGTCGATCGGCTCGCCCGACGAGATCGCCCTGACGAAGGCGCGATGGATAGGCGAGCTGGGGGGCGCCGACCACACGGTCGAGATCGCGGGGGAGCGCTTTCTCCTGGAAGACCCTGAGTCCGAGGTGGGGGTGGCGGCGGCCGCGCTCTGCAACGGCGGCCTCTGCACGCAGGACGAATCGTTCAAGAACGACTACGTCTTTTATCGAGAGCTCGGCAGCCGCACCTCGGTGACGTCAGGGGGGTTCGAGACCCAGCGCAAGACACTCCAGGGCACCGGGGAGTACGAGTGCGTGGACCTGCCGGGGCCCCTGCCCGTCACCTGCAACGGCTACTGCTATTATTCGGCCGGCTGCCCTTCGGGTTTCACGCAAGAGAGCTCCGTCGGCTACCCCACGTGCAGGACGACCTGCGTCGGCCAGGTGCGAAACGTGACGCTCTCGATTTCCATCGCGGGCTTCGAGTTCTTCGAGTCGAGCGGCATTCTCGTCCCCTCGATTCCGGAGCGGAGCGGCTCGACCCACGATTCGAGCCTCGAGGTCAAATACTGGGAGTATGGCATCGGCATCGACTCCGTGATCTCCGACGCCGACGGCCTGTGCGGCTCTCACTCGACGTCGGGCCCGGACGGGTTCGTCGTCGCCAGGAGTCACTGGGGTAGCGTGCCCAGCGCTTGCCTGTAGCGCTTGCTCGGAGCTCGCGGCCGCAGGTCCGGCGCTCCCGCGCTCGCCCGCGGCGCTCCCGCGCTTCGCCCCTGGCGCTCCTCGCCGCGCTCTCCCCCCGCCCCGTTCTGCGGTAGCCTCTCCCCGCCCATGAGCGACCTCCGCCAGCCCGCCGAGACCAGGTACGAACACGAGCTCGCCGCCCTCGCCGCCGAGGACACGGCGCCGAGGCCGCCCGGGTGGCGCCTCTCGCCGAGGGCCGTCGAGACCTACATCCTCGGCAGCGACAAGCCCGTCGGCGGCGTCGCGATCACCCCCAAGTACATCGGCGATCGCGCCCTCGTGCAGGTCGCCCTCGCGACCCTCGCCTCCGACCGCGCACTGATGCTCGTCGGCGAGCCGGGCACCGCGAAGAGCTGGCTCTCCGAGCACCTCTCGGCGGCCATCAGCGGGACGAGCGCGCTCGTCGTCCAGGGGACCGCGGGCACCAGCGAGGAGCACGTCAAATACGGCTGGAACTACGCCCTCCTCCTCGCCGAAGGGCCGTCGCAGAAGGCGCTCGTCCCCTCGCCCATCCTCCGCGCCATGCGCGACGGGCGGTTCGCGCGCTTCGAGGAGATCACCCGCACCTCGCCGGAGATCCAGGACGCGCTGATCTCCATCCTGTCCGAGAAGCAGATCGCCGTCCCGGAGCTCGACCAGGTGGCCTCCGCCCAGCGCGGCTTCAACCTCATCGCCACCGCCAACACCCGCGACCGCGGCGTCAACGAGATGAGCGCCGCCCTCAAGCGCCGCTTCAACTTCATCACCGTCCCGGTCGTCGACGACCTCGAGCAGGAGATCCGCATCGTGCAGAAGCGCGAGGCCGAGCTCCGCGGCGACTACCAGGTCGGCGTGGAGCCGCCGGCCGAGCTGGCGAAGCTGCTCGTCACGCTGTTCCAGGAGCTCCGCGCCGGCGTCACGAAGGACGGCAAGACCAAGGTGAAGGCCCCCGGATCCGTCCTGTCGACCGCGGAGGCCATCAGCGTGCTCTTCAACAGCGGCATCCTCGCGCAGCACTTCGGCACCGGGAAGGTGACCGCCGACGACCTCTCCCGCTCACTGCTCGGCGCCGTGACCAAGGAGGGCGGCGAGGACCTCAAGGCGGTCCGCGAGTACTGCGAGACGGTCGCCAAGGGGCGCACCGGGCTCTGGAAGGAGTTCTACGCCGCCGCCAAGAAGCGCCTCGCGCCCTGAAGGAGCCCCGATGGACCTGGCCCGGCTCGCCGCTGTCCACCTCTTCCCGGTGCGTCACCACTCGCCGCGCTCCAGCGCGACGCTGCGCGCCTACCTCGACGAGGTGCGCCCGAAGGCGATCTTCGTCGAGGGCCCGAGCGACGCGACGCCGCTCCTCGAGGCGCTCGTCGACCCGAAGACCGTCCCGCCCGTCGCGATCCTCGGCTACCGCACCGACGGGACGCCCGCGTCGTCCCTGTGGCCGTTCGCCGCCTACTCGCCCGAGTACGTCGCCGTGAAATGGGCCTTCGAGCACGGCGTGCGCGTCGAGCTCATCGACGTCCCCGTCGGCATGACGCTCGCGCCGTTCGAGGGCGCCCCGGTCGGCCACGACGACGTCGAGGACCCCGGCGGCCACGAGCGCGAGAGCGAGGCGGAGCGCGGCGGAGACGGCGAGGGCGAGGGCGACGACGGCGCGGCGGGGGCGCAGGAGAGCCTCTACGACGCGTGCGCGCGGGCCCGGGGCTTCCGCTCGTTCGAGGAGTTCTGGGAGGCCTCGTTCGAGGCGCCCCGCTACGAACCCGGGCCGTTCCGCGATGCGCTCCTCGCGTACGCCGACCTCGTGCGCGGCGACGGAGACCGGCTTGTCCACCGGGCACGCGACGCGTACATGGCGCGGTGCATCCTCGAGCGCATGGGGCCTGACCTCGCCCCGCACGAGGTCGCGGCCGTGCTCGGCGCGGCGCACGCTGCGGCGTTCGTGGCGCGCGACGTCGATCCCGCGCTGGAGGCGCGGCTGCCGGCGCCGGTGCCGTGCGCCGTGACGCTGATCCCGTTCAGCTTTCCGCGGCTCTCCGAGCAGCTCGGCTACGGCGCGGGCAACCGGGCGCCGCAGTACTACCAGCGCGCGCACGACGCGGGCGGCGACTTCCGGCGCGCCACCCTCGAGGTGCTGATCGACTTCACCGAGCACCTCCGCCTCCGCGGCTTCATGGCCTCGCTCGCCGACACCATCGAGGCCTTCCGCCTCGCGGTCACGCTCGCCGAGCTCCGCGGCAAGGCGGAGCCCGGCCTCGACGAGGTGCGCGAGGCGACGATCGCCACGATGTGCCGCGGCGACGCCACGCACGTCGACGGATTCCTGTGGCCGGCGGTCATCGGGCGCAACGTGGGTCGCGTCGGGGGCGGCATCGGGAAGAACTCGCTCCAGGAGGAGTTCTGGCGCGAGGTGCGCGAGCGCAGGCTCCCCGCCACGGACGCGCCCGAGTCGTTCCGGCTGTCGCTCACCAACGAGGTGGAGGTCGGCACGAGCGTGCTCCTGCACCGGCTCCGCATCGCGAAGATCCCCTACGCGGCCTACGCCGGCGCGCGGCGCGCCGGGGGCGCGGGCGCTCGTGGACGGCGGCGCGGCCAGGCGGCGCAGGAGACGCCGCCGGACGAGCTGCTCGGGCAGCTCAGCGAGACCTGGGAGGCGCAGTGGACGCCGGCCACCGACGTTGCGCTCGTCGAGAAGATCGTCCTCGGCGACACGCTGGAGCAGGTGGCGACGCGGCTGCTCGAGGAGGACCTCGCGGCGTGCCACACGACCGGCGAGGCCGCTGACGTGCTCTTGAACGGCGTGCTGGCGTCCAGCGCCCGCGCGGTGGCCGCGGCGCTCAGGGCATGCGACCAGCTCGCCGCGGGCGACAGCGATCTGCCGTCGCTCGCCAGGGCGTGCCGCGCCTTCGCGGGGCTCGCGTCGTTCGGGTCGTCGCGGTCGCTGTCGTCGCTCGGCGACGGGGTGATCGCGCCGATGCTCGAGAAGACGTTCGCGCGCGCGGTGCTGCGCGTGCACGGCGGCTGCACGGGCAGCGACGAGGCGGTCGCCGCGGCCAAGGAGGCGCTGCGCACGCTGCACGACGTGGCGCTGTCGCAGCCGATCGTCGACCGCGCGGCGTGGCTCGCCGCGGCGCGAGAGCTCGTGGACAGCGACGCGGTGAACCCGTCGACGTCCGGCATGGCCTGCGGGCTGCTCTACCTGGCGCAGGCGATCGACGACGCCGAGGTGGCGCGGATCGTCGGCCTGCGGCTCGGAGGCGCGACCCCGCCCGAGGCGGCGGCGTCGTTCCTGGCCGGCTTCCTCGAGGTGAACGCGCTCGTGCTCGTGAAGAGCCGCCCCGTGGTCGAGGCGCTCGACGCCTTCCTCGGGGGCATCGCGCCCGAGCGCTTCAAGGACACGCTTCCGGTCCTGCGGCGCGCGTTTGCGGCGCTCGGGGCGACCGAGCGGCGGTACCTGCTCGAGAACGTGCTCGCGGCGCGCAAGCTCGGGGACAAGGCCCGCGCCGCGCAGGCCGTGCTGCTGGAGAAGGACCGCGAGAAGCTGAAGGAGATGAGCGAGGACCTCTCCCAGGCGATGGACGATTTGGACGATCTGCTCTGACGGCGGGCTCTAGAATACCAATCATGTTGAAACCCGGAGAATTTTCACAGGGAGGCGGGGAGGCGGGGAGGAAGAAAAAAAAAGAATCTCTCCCTCTCGCCGTCTCTCGCTCCCCGCCTCCTCGCCTCCCTGTGAAATTCCTGCTTTTTCTCGGGGTTTCAACCCGTTTGTCGCTCTAGCGACGCGACCCGCCCACGAGGTCGCCGACCTGGGCCACGCCATCACAGATCTCACGTGGGAGGAGGGTTGGAATCCGACCACCACTGCCCGCGCGATGAGATCGTCTGGAAGCCAGCACACTGGAGCGTTTCCGAGAGCTGCCTGCCCAGGGAGCTGATGGCCACGACATCGAGCCCCACCGCCTCTCGTGCTCTCTCGACCAGCGCGAGCGCCCGCTCGCTCGTGTCGCAGCGAGCCACACAGAGCGGCGCTCCGATCGGCGGCGCCATCTCGCGGATCCAGAGGCCCTCGCCCTCGAGGCTCGACACGAGGGGGTCCGTGCACTCGCGGACGGGTCGAAGCCCGAGCCGCGCTGCGATGAGCCCTCGCCGCACGGGCACATCCAGCGGAAAAGCGAGCGCTATGTCGAGCTGCTCCGCCGCCGCGAGACCGTCCTCCACCGCGTGGCTCTCGAGCCATGTCGCGCGCGGATCCGGGCAGGTCGCGCCGACTCTGCTCAACGTTGCGCCGACTCGACACAAGGTCGCGCGCCGGCGCTGCTCTACGTAGCGTCGCTCTTCTCCGAGCGTCCGCCTTCGCCGGCTACGCGGTCACGCGCGAGCTGGACGCGCGCCGCATCCAGTGGGCGGCCGACGATCTGATCCCGAATCGCCCCGCGCTGTCCCGCTGGCACCCCGACCACGCCGAGGCGTTCGCGGCGTTCATGGCGGGGCGCGGCGAAGCCCTGACGCGACGCTTCCAGTCTCACCTCGATACCGGAACTATACTCGCGTCGTGCCCACCGCCGACGAGATCATGAAGCACCACGAGCCCGCGCCCGATCGAGACCCATGGGTGAACGGCCCACCCGAGCCTCGGCCGATCGTCATCGTCGACTACGACGAGCGCTGGCCGCGGCTGTTCGACCTGATAGAGCGGAAGATCGGCGCCGCCCTCGGCGACGCCGCGCTCGCGATCGAGCACGTCGGCTCGACCTCGGTGAAGGGGCTCCCCGCCAAGCCGACGATCGACGTCGACCTCACCGTCGCCGATCCCACGGACGAGCTCGCGTACGTCCCCGCCCTGTCGAGCGCCGGATTCACGCTGGTCATCCGCGAGCCGGAGTGGCACGAGCACCGGTGTTTCCAGCTCGCCGAGCCGAGCAGCAACGTGCATGTCTTCGGCCCCGGCTGCCCGGAGGTGATCCGGCACCGCATGTTCCGAAAGTGGCTCACGGATCATCCGGAGGATCTCGATCTCTACCGCCGCGCGAAGCTCGCGGCCGCGGCCGAGATCTCGGCGGGAAGCAGCGTGGTGATGGACTACAACAAGCGCAAGGAGCCCGTGATTCGCGCCATCTACGAGCGGATGTTCCGCGCGCACGGCCTCCACCGCTGACGGCCGGCCGGACGGCTCGCGCATGGGATCGTCGTCCCCGAGGGCGGCTTTGCGGCACGCGCCCACCAGGCGAAGAGGTCGATCGTCCTGCGCGTGAGCGCTCCCGCGCCGTGGGCAAAGCGCGAAACGACGGAGGGGATTACCGCTACCACGAGTGCTTCGAGCGCTTCCGCATCGGTCCCGAGAGCGGGCGCCTCGGCACGGCGGATTCCCTGAGCGTTCCGTTGACCTGGACGGCCTGTGCTCGTCCCCCATCGATCCGTTCACCGTCGAGCAGGGTTTCACGTACCCGGACGACACGGCGATCGCGATCGCAGTCGACTGACGTCGCGACGTCGAGCGAGCCCGCAGCGCAGTTTGGGGACCGTAGGCACACGGCCGCGGTCGGCTCACTCCTCCTGGCCGGACCGCGACCACCCGCCGAGCCTGACGCCAGGCGTCCGCTCCAGGAACGCCCGCACGCCGGGCGGCGGGGACGCCCACGCCGCGAGGCGCGCCGGCGTCCTCGCGATCGGCACCACCGCCGAGCGCGTGTAGGAGCTCCATTCCCCGTCGCCGCAGGCGTAACAGGCGGCCCGCGCGAGCTGCGCGGTCAACCGGAGCGACCCCCGGGCGTCGTAGGCTGGCGCGATCTGCACGAGCTCCGGGGCGTTCCGCTCTTGCCGCGCGGCCTCCACGTCGTCCTCGTTCTGGTCGAGGAGCACCTCGGCCGCGCTCTGCAGCGCGGGCACGCCGGGCACCTCGGCGAGCAGGTCGACAGCCGCGCCCCTCTCGGCGTCCCACGCCATGAACGCCACGCCCTCGAAGCCGTGCGCCCCGCAAAGGTCGGTGTACGTCCGCTCCTCGATGAACAGGTACGGCCCCACGCTCCCGACCAGCGCGGTCGTGTGGTGGATCTCGTTGCTCTCGTCCCCGTCCGGCGGCGTGATCACCTCCTGCCGCTCGCTCTTCCCGCGGAGCACGAGCTCCCCGCGCATCGCCGTGCCCTCGCCCGGCTCGCGCATCCCCCCGAGCCCGAGCTCGCAGGCCGAGGTCGCCACCTGCTCCGCGCGCACCTCCCATTGCCACTCCCCTCGCCGGGTCGCCACGACGATCCCGGGCTCCTCGCGGATCACCGCGCCGCCCTCGGCGACATGCCAGGTCCTCGACGACCCGTCGCGCGCGCTGCCCCAGACCAGGACCACCCCGCCGGACGCGGCGTTCCCCGCCGCCTGGGCCTCGGACGGGCGCGAGGCCGGCGCGAGCGGGATCTCGAGGGGAACGGGAGGTACGGGCTGCGGCCGAGCGGCACAGCCGGAGATCAGCGTCAGCAAAGCGATCAGCGCAGCAGATCGAGAGCACGGCATGCCAGCCCGGAGGAGCACGGCGCGTGCCGCGGAGCGGTGCCTGGAAAGCCCGGGCCGCGCCGACGGCATGTGTCGTCGCGGGCCCACGCCGCGTGGCAGGCCGACCCCATCACGGGCCGGATGGCGGCGTATCGCGGGGGCGGCCGGAAGCTCGGCCGTCAGATCGACGACCCGCCGCACGCCTGCTTCCTGACCGGCCCGGCCGCGCCCGGGCCCGCGACCGGCTCGCACGCGACGGCCCTCTCGATGGCGGCGCGGAGCCAGCGGTGGCCCTCGTCGCCCTCGGAGCGTTCTGGCCAGACGAGCGTCAGCGTGTAGCCCTTGATCTCGACCGGACACGGCCGCACCACGAGGTCGAGCTTCCGGGCCAGCGCCCCGGCGACCCGCGCGGAGACGGTGAGCAGCAGGTCGGAGCCGGAGAGGATGAAGGGCGCGACAAGGAAATGGGACACGGTCAGGGTCACCCGCCGGCGCAGTCCCCGCGCTGCCAGCTCACGATCGATGACGCTGTGGTCGTCCCCGTGCGGCGAGATCATCAGGTGCTCACAGGCAGCGTAGCGCGCCGCGGTGAGCGCCTTCCGGGACGCCGGGTGGCCTCGTCGCATCACGCAGACGAGCTGCTCGGCTACGAGCAATGTGGACCGACAGCCGTCGGGCACCGGCCCGCCCCGTCCCAGCTTGGCGTCGAGCTCGCCGCGGCGCAGGAGCTCGGCGAAATCCGCCGGGATGTTGCGGCACCGCAGGTTGACGTGCGGCGCCTCGGCGGCGAGGAGCCTGGTCAAGGGCGGGAGCACGAGCAGCTCGAGGTTGTCGGTCGCGACGAGCCGGAACGTGCGCCTCGAGCGCCCCGGGTCGAACCGCTCGACCGGACTGAAGACCTGCTCGAGACGCTCGACGGCCTCCGCTGCTCTCGGCGCCAGATCCCGCGCGCGCGCGCTCAATGTCATCTGTCTGCCGACCTGGACGAGCAACGGATCGCCGAAATGGGCGCGCAGCCGCGAGAGCGCGTGGCTCATCGACGGCTGCGTCACGCCGACGCGCCGCGCGGCGCGCGTGACGCTCTTCTCCTGGAGCAGAGCGTGCAAGGCCACGACGAGGTGGGTGTCCACCGATTGCAGGCGCATGGTCGATGGATAGCACGCCAACCCATAGATACCATCTATGCCATGGCGCGCCGACCGTCGATTGGACGGCAGGCCCACGGGCGCGTATCCCTGCTCTCCGGATGGCTCGTGCCGCCGCACGGAGCGCCCCCGGCCCCCAACCCAGGAAGCTGCCATGATCATCGAGTACATTCGCTACACCATCCCCGCGGACCAGGAGCAGGCGTTCCTGTCCGCTTATCGCGACGCGGCCGCGGAGCTGCGCGGCTCCGAGCATTGCCTCGACTACGAGATCTCCCGGTGCATCGAGGAGCCGGCGAGCTTCGTCGTCCGCATCCGCTGGGACTCGATGGAAGGTCACCTCCAGGGGTTTCGCAAGGCGGCGTCGTTCCCGTCGTTCTTCGCCAAGGTGAAGCCGTTCTACGAGCGTATCCAGGAGATGAGGCACTACGCGTCGACCGACATCACCGGCGCGGGGGGCGGCGCCGGCGGCTGATCGATCGCGGGGTCGACGGGAGCTCTCCTGGCTTCGCGCAGGCCATCGTGCGATGCTAACCCGCACAGGCCCCATGCACCCGCTGATCTCCATACACGCGGAGGGCCCGAGGACGGGCAGCTCTCCCCTGCAGCCCTCTCCGCGGCGACAGCCCAGGCGCTCGGCGCCCTGGGCACGCGAGCCCGCCGCGACTCTCCTCATCATCGTCGTGGCGGGCGCCGCGCTCGCTGCCTGCTCGAAGGGCACCGGCGCGCCGAAGGGACGCGAGGCAGCGCCGGAGCGCGACAGCGCCTGCGCGGATCCAGAAAAGCCCAGGGCGTACTTCTATCCTGCGGAGAACCGGACGGACTACGCGCCTGACGACCCCTGGAAAGACGGCTGCGCCCTGCTCGTGCCAGATCATCTGTTCTGCTGCCCGGAGAAGATCCCCGAGAAGCCGAGGTGATACGGCACACCGAAGCGGCCCCACCTGCCCGGCTGGGCAGGGAAACCCGCCGGCCCGCGATACTCGTCGCGGGCCGCCGGTGCGCACCATGGATCGCAGCCACCCCCGAGGCGCAGCTCGGCTTCCGGTAGTGCACGTCGGCCTGCCACCCCAGGCCGGCGCCCACGACGGCTTCCCCCGCCCCATCCGGCCGCGCGCCCCGGCGGCGTCGCGATCGATCGCCTTGTGCCCGGCAGCTGCGATCCCTATTCTGCCCCTGTGCAGCTCGCACGCAAAGCGCTAGCGGCCGCTCGCTGCGCGCGCCCCTGGACGGCTTATCGGGCGTCCGCCGGACAGACCCGCTGGACAGCGCGCGATCCCCTCGACACATCGCCCCGATGAGCGCCCGCAAGCCCGGAAAAGCCCCTCCGCCGCCCGCCCCCGCCGGCGCGCCGGACGACCTCACCGACAGCGATCGCGACGCGCTCCTGCGCTGGCGGCTCGCGCTCGGCGCGGAGGCCGAGCGGGTCGACCCGCGCCTCTCGCTCGGCGGGCTCGGCGGCGCGGCGCCCGCCCTCCACGTCGACCCGCGGCGGCTCGGCGACCTCGACAAGGCCCTCTCGTTCATCTACGACGAGCGCGCCGGGAACCTCGGCGGCTCGCGGCCGTACGTGCCCGAGTGGCTGTCCGCCGTGCGCGAGTTCTTCAGCCACGACATCGTCGCGCTCGTCCAGAAGGACGCCATCGAGAGAAAGGGGCTGACTCAGCTCCTCTTCGAGCCCGAGACGCTGCCCTTCCTCGAGAAGAACGTCGAGCTCGTCGCCACCCTCATGAGCGCGAGAGGCCTCATCCCCGACGCCGCCCGGGAGACCGCCCGGCAGATCGTGCGCGAGGTCGTCGAGGAGGTGCGGCGCGCGCTGGAGTCCGAGGTCCGCACCGCCGTCCTCGGCGCGCTGCGGCGGAACACGACGAGCCCGCTGCGCGTCCTCAGGAACCTCGACTGGAAGCGCACCATCCGCAAGAACCTCAAAGGATGGGACGCGGAGCGGCGCCGCATCGTCCCCGACAAGCTCTATTTCTGGGCGAACCAGACGCGAAGACACGAGTGGGACGTCGCCATCCTCGTCGACCAGTCGGGCTCGATGGGCGAGAGCGTCGTCTACAGCTCCATCATGGCCGCGATCTTCGCGTCGCTCGACGTCCTCCGCACACGGCTCCTCTTCTTCGACACCGAGGTCGTCGACGTGACACCGATGCTCGTCGATCCCGTCGACGTGCTGTTCACGGCGCAGCTCGGCGGCGGCACCGACATCAACCGCGCCGTGGCCTACGCCCAGGCGAATTTCATCGAGCGCCCCGAGAAGACGCTGCTCATCCTGATCACCGACCTCTTCGAGGGCGGCAACGCCGAGGAGCTCGTGGCCCGGATGCGCCAGCTCGCCGACAGCAAGGTGAAGTCGATCTGCCTGCTCGCGCTGTCCGACAGCGGCAAGCCCTCGTACGACCACGAGATGGCGCAGAAGCTCGCCGCTCTCGGGACCCCCTGCTTCGGCTGCACGCCGAAGCTCCTCGTGAAGGTGGTGGAGCGGCTGATGAGAGGACAGGACCTCGGCCCGCTGCTCGACGCCGAGGCGCGCTAGCGAAGCCGCGCCCTGGACATCGTCGGTCGCGTCGGCCGCGTCGGTCGCGTCAGCGCGCGCGACGGATCGCGTTGGCGGTGCGCTCGTCCGTCCGCCGGGCGGCGGCGCGCTTTCGCGACGTGGCGCCCCGGGCAGCGCTCGCGGAGACCCGACGGCGGGTACCGGCCGCGCGAACCACCGCTTCGAGCGAGGGTGACTGGCCCATGAGAGAGCCAGTGCTGATCGAGGGGCCAACTAGGCTGATAGAAAGTTTCACTTGAACTACCGATGTGGTGGCGGACCGTTCACGTCGCTCAGCGGAGGGCTCGTCAACCTATAAACTGTTTCGATCTTTTACGCAGCGTCACGGTGCGGAGATCACGAGCCCTGAGCGCCCGTCCGGACGTGAACTTGTCCACCCGGGAGATCCACTCGCCTTCCGCCGTCTCACGGCGGACGCACGCACACACCCCGGAGGCACGAAGGCACGGGTCTGGGTTCGCTCCGTGCCTTCGTGTCCCCGGGGTGATCGGCGAGGGACTGCCCCGGGAGGTTGCACCGGGCGCTCTGTCACCAACATGTTGCACGATGCAGGCCAACGAGGGCTGGATGCCGGCATCGCCCGTTTTCGCGCGATGGCCGTGGGCCGCCTTTCATGGTTGAAACCACCGGTTGCAACCATGGTGCAACCGAACGGCGTCCCTGCCTCCGGGGGCGCCTCGTGGCCTCAAGAGAGTGCCTCTCAGCCGGCAGGACCGGTCAGCGATGATCCAGGGCGCTCGCCCAGCGGCCCCGACGATCCAGCCGCGCGGGGCGGGAGCGGCAACGCCACCTGGAACCGCGCCCCCATGCCCGGCGCGCTCTCGACCTGGATGCTCCCGCCGTGGGCCCTGAGGATCTGGTCCACGATGTACAGGCCGACGCCGAGGCCCCCGTACGAGCTTGTAGGCGCCGCCCGCTCGAAGCGGCCGAAGATCCGGGCGATGTACTCCTGGGCGATCCCGATGCCCTGATCCATCACCTGGAGCACCGCGGACTTGCCGTCGGCCGAGATCCGCAGCTGGATCGGCTTGCCGCGACCGTACTTGATGGCGTTCATGAGCAGGTTGGTGATCACCTGATCGATGCGCAGGCGGTCCCACCGGCCGACCGCCGCCTCCGGGATGTCCAGGTCGAGCGAGCAGCCGGCGCGCTCCAGCTCGATTTCGAGGCGGCTCGCCACATCGCGCGCCACGTCGCACAGGTCCACGTCCTCGAGGCTCAGCTCGAGCTGGCCGCTGTTGATGCGCGTCACGTCGAGCAGCGTGTCGATGAGCCGCGTGAGCCGCTCGATCTGCCCCTCCGCCTGGGCGAGCTTCGCGAGCACCTGCTCCGCCGGCAGCCCGCCGTCCGCGCGGCCGAGGGCGCGGATGAGGCCCTGGACCTGCAAGACCAGCGCGCTGAGCGGCGTCCTGAGCTCGTGCGAGGCGACCGCCACGAAATCCTCGCGGATCTGCACGGCCTCGCGCGTGAGCCGCAGCAGGCGGGCGTTCTCGAGGCAGAGCGCCGCGCGCTGGGCGACGTCGAGGGCGACCGCGAAATCGGGGGGCTCGAAGCGCTCCCCCGGCTCCACCCAGACCATGCTGAGCGCGCCGAGCACGTTGCCGCGCGTGACGAGCGGCACGCACAGGTAGCTCATGGCCCCGATCTCCTGGATCACGGCCGGATCGTCGATGTCGAGCGCCCTGGCGACGTCGCGCGGGGCGCACTCGACGCGCAGGTCGGGGCGGCCGCTCGTCAGCACCGCGCCCACGCCCTCCTCGGTCAGGGGGAGCTCCCGCGGGGCGAACCGCGCCGCGAACCGCGCCGTCTCGCGCGCCCTGTGGGCGGCGGCGAGCCTGCGCGCGCCGCCCTCCCTGCGCAGGTCGAGCACGCACCAGGTGCAGATGCGCTCCGACGCGAGGCGCACCAGGGCCGCCGCGACGCTGTCCTCGTCGAGCGACGCCGAGAACGAGCTCGACGCCTCCGCGAGCAGCTCCGAGCGGCGCACCGCGGACTCGGCCTCCGCGCGGGCCGCCCGCTCGCGCGTCAGGAGGTGAATGCGCTCCTGCTCGTGACGCTTGCTGTCGTCGATATCGGTGAAGCTGCCGAGCCAGCCGACCACGCGCTTCCAGACATCCCGCTCCGGGACCGCATGGCAAAGGTGCCACCGGTAGACCCCCTGACGGGACCTGAGGCGACACTCGCCCTGGAGGGGCTCGCCGGACTCGACGCAGCGCCGCCACTTGCTGACGAACTGGTTCAGGTCGTTCGGGTGCACCGCGGCCTGCCAGCCCCAGCCGCGGAGCGCCTCGAACGCGAGCCCCGTGTACTCCAGCCAGCGCGAGCTCACGTAGTCGACGCTGCCGTCGAGCGTCGCCGTGAAGACGCACTGCGGGATGGCGTCGGCCAGGTTCTGGTACCTCGCCTGGGCGGAGCGCCGGAGGTCCTCGACCTCGGCGTCGCGCCGCCGCTGCTCGGCCTTGCGCAAGAGCTCCGCCTGCTCCTTGATCTGCTCGCCACGCCGGTGGAGCTCGACGAAGACGGCGACCTTCGCCTGGACGACCTCCGGCTCGAGCGGCTTCAGCAGGTAGTCGACGCCGCCGACCGCGTACGCCTTGTAGATGGCCGAGAGGTCGTCCGTCGCCGCGGTCAGGAAGATGATCGGCGTGTGGCGCGACCGCTCCCGCTGCTTCACCAGCGAGGCCACCTCGAAGCCGTCGATGTCGGGCAGCCGCACGTCGAGCAGGAGGACCGCGAAGTCCTCGGACAGGATCCTGAGGAGCGCGTCCTTCCCGCTCGCGGCGGTCACGAGGCGATAGCTCTCGTCGACAAGGATCGCCTTGAGCGCCGCCAGGTTCTCGGGCTGGTCGTCGACAAGGAGGATGCTGGTCGTCTCTGGCGCGGAGGACACCGTGCGGCTCCGTGGCTCAATCTGGCCGCAGCCAGTGCAGCATGACCGACATCAGCCGCCCCTCGTCCACGGGCTTGGCCACGAAATCGTTCAGGCCGGCGTCCAGGCACTTCTGCCTGTCCTCCGGCATCGCCTTGGCCGTCACCGCGATGATCGGCAGCTCGTTGAAGCGGGGATCGCTCCGGATCTCGCGCGTCGCCTCATAACCGTCGAGCTCGGGCATCATGATGTCCATGAGCACGATGTCGATGATCGAGTCGGCCTCGCGCAGGAGCTCGATGCCGTGCCGCGCGTTCTCGGCCAGGAGCACCTGCGCCCCGCGCCTCTCGAGCAGGCTCGTGATGGCGAAGACGTTGCGCGCGTCATCGTCGATGACGAGCACGTTCCGCCCCGTGAGCGCGACCGAGGAGGAGCCGTTCGTGAGCAGCGGCGCGATCGGCTCGGGCAGCTCGGCGCGCGCCGGCTTCATGGCCTTCTGCTCCGGCCGCTCCGCCGGCAGGTAGAGGGTGAATTTGCTGCCGAGCCCGGGCGTGCTGTTCAGCGAGATCTCGCCGCCGAGCAGGCTGGCCAGCTCCCGGCTGATCGTCAGGCCGAGGCCCGTGCCGCCGTAGGTGCGGCTGGTGGAGGCGTCGGCCTGCTGGAACGCGTCGAAGATGAGCGTCTGCTTCTCCGCCGGGATGCCGATGCCCGTGTCGGTGACGGCGAACGCCAGGACGGTCTTCGCCTTGATGAGCGTCTCCCGCTTGAACGTGAGCCCCCGGCTGGCCACCTCGATCTCGAGCGAGATCCGCCCGGACGACGTGAACTTGAAGGCGTTCGACAGGAGGTTCTTCAGGATCTGCTGGAGCCGCTGCAGGTCGGTCATGATCGTCGAGGGCACGCCGGTGGCGACCCGGACCCAGAACTCGAGCTCCTTCTGCTCCGCGATCTGCCGGAAGCTCCGCTCGACGTACTCCGCGAGCTCGGACAGCGACACCCGCTGGGTCTTCACGTCGATCTTGCCGGCCTCGATCTTCGACAGATCGAGGATCTCGTTGATGAGCTGGAGGAGGTCCTGCCCCGCGGCGGCGATCGTCTTCGCGTACTCGACCTGCTTCGGCGTGAGCGTGTGCTCCTCGTTGTCCGCGAGGATCCTGGCGAGGATGAGCAGGCTGTTGAGCGGCGTCCGCAGCTCGTGCGACATGTTCGCGAGGAACTCGGACTTGTACTTCGAGGTGCGCGACAGCTCCCTGGCTTTCTCCTCCAGGGAGGCGCTGGCGCGCGCGATCTCGCGGTTCTTGATCTCGAGCTCGGACGCCTTCTCCTCCAGCTCCTGCGAGCGCGAGCCGAGCTCGGTGTTGGACCTCTGGAGCTCCTGGAGCAGCTCCTCCGTCCTCATGCTGGCGCCGATCATGTTGAACACGACGCCGATCGACTGCGTGAGCTGCTCGAGGAACGTGAGGTGGATGGGCGTGAAGTTCTGGAAGCTCGCCAGCTCGATGACCGCCTTGAGGCCGCCCTCGAAGAGCACCGGCAGGACGCAGATGTTGCGCGGCGGCGCGTCGCCGAGGCCCGAGCTCACCCGGATGTAATCGTCCGGCAGATCCGTGACGACGATGCTCTTCTTCTCGAGGCCGCACTGCCCGACGAGCCCCTCGCCCAGCGAGAACCGGTTGGAGATGCCCTTGCGCTTCTGGAATGCGTAGCTCGACGTGAGCTTCAGCGTCGGGTTCTTGTCCTCGGACTCCAGCACGTAGAAGGCCCCGTGCTGCGCCGAGACGAGCGGGGTGACCTCGGACATGATGAGGCGGGAGAGCGCCTCGATCGTCCGCTGTCCGGCCATCATCCCGGAGAAGCGCGCCAGGTTCGTCTTCAGCCAGTCCTGCTCCTGGTTGGCGCGCGTCGTGTCTCGCAGGTTCGAGATCATCTGGTTGATGTTGTCCTTCAGCTGAAGGACCTCGCCCTGCGCCTCGACGGAGATCGCCCGCGTCAGGTCGCCCTTGGTCACGGCGGTCGCGACCTCGGCGATCGCGCGCACCTGCGTGGAGAGGTTGCCGGCGAGCTGGTTCACGTTGTCGGTGAGGTCCCTCCACGTGCCGGCCGCGCCGGGCACCTTGGCCTGGCCGCCGAGCTTGCCCTCGATGCCGACCTCGCGCGCGACCGTCGTCACCTGCTCGGCGAAGACGCGCAGCGTGTAGGTCATGTCGTTGACGGTGTCGGCCAGCGACGCGATCTCGCCCTTGGCCTCCAGGGCCAGCTTCTGGCGCAGGTCGCCGTTCGCGACCGCGGTCACGACCTTGGCGATGCCGCGCACCTGCGAGGTGAGGTTCGAGGCCATGACGTTGACGTTCTCGGTCAGGTCCTTCCAGGTCCCGGACACCCCGGGCACCTGCGCCTGGCCGCCGAGCTTGCCCTCGGTGCCTACCTCGCGCGCCACGCGCGTCACCTCCGCGGCGAACGCGCGCAGCTGATCGACCATCTTGTTGATGGTGTCCTTCAGCTCGAGGATCTCCCCCTTCGCCTCGACCGTGATCTTCTGGGACAGGTCGCCGCTCGCGACCGCCTTCGTGACGAGGGCGATGTTGCGCACCTGGTTGGTCAGGTTGCCGGCGAGCTGGTTCACGTTGTCGGTGAGGTCCTTCCACGTGCCGGCGACGCCGGGCACCTGCGCCTGACCGCCGAGCTTGCCGTCCGTGCCGACCTCGCGCGCCACGCGCGTCACCTCCGCGGCGAACGCGCGCAGCTGATCGACCATCTTGTTGATGGTGTCCTTCAGCTCGAGGATCTCCCCCTTCGCCTCGACCGCGATCTTCTGGGACAGGTCGCCGCTCGCGACCGCCTTCGTGACGAGGGCGATGTTGCGCACCTGGTTGGTCAGGTTGCCCGCGAGGACGTTCACGTTGTCGGTGAGATCCTTCCACGTGCCGCTGACGCCCCGCACCTCGGCCTGCGCCCCGAGCTTGCCCTCGGTGCCTACCTCGCGCGCCACGCGCGTCACCTCCGACGCGAACGCGCGCAGCTGCTCCACCATCTTGTTGATGGTGTCCTTCAGCTCGAGGATCTCGCCCCGCGCCTCGGCGGTGATCTTCTGCGAGAGATCGCCCTTGGCGACGGCCGTCGTCACCAGGGCGATGTTGCGCACCTGGTTGGTCAGGTTGCCGGCGAGCTGGTTCACGTTGTCGGTGAGGTCCTTCCACGTGCCGGCGACGCCGGGCACCTGCGCCTGACCGCCGAGCTTGCCGTCCGTGCCGACCTCGCGCGCGACGCGCGTCACCTCCGCGGCGAACGTCCGCAGCTGCTCCACCATCTTGTTGATGGTGTTCTTCAGCTCGAGGATCTCCCCCTTCGCCTCGACCGTGATCTGCTTCGACAGGTCGCCGTTCGCGACCGCCGTCGTCACGACCGCGATGTTGCGCACCTGGTTGGTCAGGTTGCCCGCGAGGACGTTCACGTTGTCCGTGAGGTCCTTCCACGTGCCGCTGACGCCCCGCACCTCGGCCTGCGCCCCGAGCTTGCCCTCGGTGCCCACCTCGCGCGCCACGCGCGTCACCTCCGACGCGAACGCGCGCAGCTGCTCCACCATCTTGTTGATGGTGTTCTTCAGCTCGAGGATCTCCCCCTTCGCCTCGACCGTGATCTGCTTCGACAGGTCGCCGTTCGCGACCGCCGTCGTCACGACCGCGATGTTGCGCACCTGGTTGGTCAGGTTGCCCGCGAGGACGTTCACGTTGTCCGTGAGGTCCTTCCACGTGCCGCTGACGCCCCGCACCTCGGCCTGCGCCCCGAGCTTGCCCTCGGTGCCTACCTCGCGCGCCACGCGCGTCACCTCCGACGCGAACGCGCGCAGCTGCTCCACCATCTTGTTGATGGTGTTCTTCAGCTCGAGGATCTCCCCCTTCGCCTCGACCGTGATCTGCTTCGACAGGTCGCCGTTCGCGACCGCCGTCGTCACGACCGCGATGTTGCGCACCTGGTTGGTCAGGTTGCCCGCGAGGACGTTCACGTTGTCCGTGAGGTCCTTCCACGTGCCGCTGACGCCCTGCACCTCGGCCTGCGCCCCGAGCTTGCCCTCGGTGCCTACCTCGCGCGCCACGCGCGTGATCTCCGAGCCGACGGTCTGCAGCTGCTGGACGACGTCGTTCACCTCGTCGGCGATCTGACCGATCGTCCCCGGCACCTCGCCGATGCCGACGCGCGCGGAGAAGTTGCCCGCCTTCACCGCCTTGAGCACCTCCAGGATCGCCTGGAGCTGCATCTCCCGCACATCCAGGTCGGTCCCGTCGGCGCCGCGCCTGCGGGACGGCGGCTTCTTCTTGCTCGCGCCGCTTCCGCTCTTGTCCTTCGAGCTCGCGGCGATGTTGTTCGGTTGCATGAGTACCTTCCTGAGGACGAGTGCGCGCCTGGAAATCTCGATCCCGCCTGGGCTGTTCAGGCCTCGACGAGGCCGGGGAAGGGCGGCGTCACGAGGCCTTTGTGCGCCGACCTCTCACGATTTGCCGCGGCGCAGGACTTCTTCGACCTGTCGCTGGAGACGAGCGTGCTCGATGTCGCGAGCGCGGCGCTCGAGCGCGCGCCGCATGCGAGAGCTTAGCTCATCGGAACGGAAAGGTTTCGAGAGGTAATCGGAGGCGCCGACGCGGAGGGCGCGCATCCCCGTTTCCACGGAGCCGAACGCTGTGATGGCGATGATCGCCAGGGACGGGTCGTGCTCCTTGGCTCGCGCGATCAGCTCGATGCCGTCCATGCCCGGCATGCGGATGTCCGTGATCAGCAGCTCAAACTTGCCGGACGGGAGCAGTCGGAGGCCCGACAGAGCATCGGCGACGTGCGTCGCCTGGTAGCCGTGGTCCGTTGCGATGTCAACGACGAACCGGCCAAGGTCATCGTCGTCCTCGACAATCAACACGTTCGGTGACCTCGAGCTCATCCTTTCTGTCCTTCCTCTATGCCCCCTGTGCTCGCCACCCGATTCATCTCCGGGTTCGCCTTCAACCCCACGGCTGGGCTCGTCTTCATGCCCACTGCCGAGCTCGCCCCCGCGCTCGCTTTCCTGCTCTCCGGTGAGCCGGAGGTGATCGTGGGTAGGATGACCCGGAAGAGCGCCCCGCCGGTCGGCGAGGAGGCGACCTCGACGGATCCGCCCGCCTCCTGGACGATTCCCTGGACGATGGCGAGGCCAAGGCCGCTCCCGCCGCGGGTCGCCTTCGTCGTGAAGAACGGCTCGAAGATCTGGGGCGCGTCCTCCGCGCGGACCCCGGGCCCCGCGTCCTCGATCTCGAAGCACACGGCGCGAGAGCCCGCCGGGCCCTCGCACTCGTGGAGCACGCGCACCACGAGCTCGCCTCCGCCGTCCTGGGCCTCGATGGCGTTCAGGCACAGATTGAACACCACCTGAAACAGGCGATCGGAGTCGAGGGCGACGCGCGCCCACGCGCCGCTGTCGCGCGGGCACAGGACGCTCGTCTCGATGTCGCGCTTCCTGCACTCCGGGCCCAGGAAGGCGACAACGTCGTCGATCACGCGCCGGAGATCGCTCTCCTCCTGCTGCGACCGCGACGGCCGAGCGAGGGAGACGAGGCGGGAGACGACACGCGTGATCCGCTCGGACTGCCGCGCGATCGTCTCCAGCTCGGCGCGCAGGTGCTCCGGGCACCCGGGCAGGTCGGCCGCGCGGCGCGCGCGGCCCTGGATCACGTTGAGCGGCGACCCGATCTCGTGGCCGAGCGACGTCGCCACCTGCCCCGCGGCGGCGAGCGCCTGCGCCTGCTGCAACCTGCGCTCCACGTTCACCCGCGCCGCCTCCTCGCGCTCGGCGCGCTCCCGGGCTTCCCGCAGCGACCGCGTCATCGTGTTGAAGGCATGGGCCAGACGCGACAGCTCCTCCGCGCCCTTCTCGGGCACGGCCGCGTCGAGATCCCCGCTGGCCACGCGCTCGGCCCCGGAGAGGATGGCCCTCGCCGGGAGCGCGACGGTGAAGCGCCCCACGAGCCCGGCCACGATCGCGCTGACCAGCAGCAGCACGACGCCAGTCGCCGCCAGGCCCTGATTCAACGTGTCCTCCAGCACCTCGATGTAGTGGCGGTCGCGCACCAGGACGGCCACCAGGGGCGGATTGGCGCTGCTCGGCTGGATGGAGACCGTGCGGATCAGCACCGATTGCCCGACCAGACGGGCGGGCTCCTCGATGTCTCCGCCCTCACGGAACGACCGATAGGCGAGCTCCTCGAGGCGCTCCGCCTCCCGCTTGACCCCCTCCGTGATGAAGACCGCCTCGCCTTCCCTGGTGAACGCGGCGACGCCCAGGATGCGCTCGGCGCTCGCGAAGTGCTCCGCGCGCCGCCGGACGAGCGCGATGTCCTTGCGCTGCAGCGCGCTCTCGACGAACGCCTGAAGCAGGGTGGCGTAGTTGCGGAGCTCCGCCGTGGCCTCGTCCCGCAGGACCTGTTTGCGGTGCGCCGAGGCGAACACGCCATACAGCAGGATCGCCATCGCGATCGGGACGACGAGCGACAACCAGAACTGGTGCGCGAGCCTCATCCCCGCGGGTCGGCGCTGGTGCTGCAGGGCCATACGAGGATCCCCCGCGGCGCCCAGAGGACGCCACCGCGTTGACGCTCCGCGTCATCGGCGGGTTCCGATCGTGCGAAGCCCTCGGATCACATCACCATTTGCCCCGATCGGCAAGGCCTTCCTGGAGCTCGACAGAGGCATTCATCGCGCGACCGCGCGATACGAGCGCTCGACATCAGGCTCGCCCTGAGCAGAGCACTGGATCCGGCGGACGCCTCCGTGATCTCCGTCACGCGTCCTTGCGTACCGGCGCGGCCCGCGGCCGCGCGCGCCTCGCCGCCGGCACGTGCCGCGCCGCGCGCTGGCTGCTCGCCGCGCGCGCGCCGCCCTTCGCCCCGCCGCTGCGCGCCGCGCTCTCCTCGAGCAGCTCCCCCCACCGCGAGATCGCCTGCGCCACCTCGCCGAATCCCCGCCCGGCGTCGGTCAGCTCGTACTCCACGCGGACGGGGGGGCCCGGCAGGACGCGCCGCACCACGAGCCCGAGCGCCTCGAGCTCCTTCAGCCGGCTGGAGAGCATCCGATCGCTGATCGCGTCGAGCCGCTCGCCGATCTCGCCGAAGCGCAGCGCGCCCTCCTCGAGCGTCGCGATGATGAGGCCGTTCCATGGCTTGGCGAGCACGGCCATCGCCGCCTGGAACCTGTCGCAGAGGTGCTGGCAAGAGTGCTTCATTGCTCGTCCCCATGTCACAGCATGACCGCTTCACTACCAAAAAGGAAGTCCCTTGACACAAGGTAGCGGAGATCCATGCTGCTCGCCGGACGGATGCTACTTCCCTTTCGGAAGCCACATCCTTTTTACAAGGAGCATCGATCGTGACCACCGCATCTGACCTGCTGTTCAGCCCCTACGCGCTCGGTCCCCTGTCGCTGCCGAACCGCCTCGTGATGGCGCCGATGACGCGCTCACGCGCGGAGGGCCACGTGCCGACCGAGCTCCACGCGCGGTATTACGAGCAGCGCGCCTCGGCCGGCCTCATCATCAGCGAAGCCACGCAGGTCAGCCCGCAGGGCATCGGATACCTCCGCACGCCGGGCATCCACACCGACGCGCAGGCCGAGGGGTGGCGGCTCGTGACGGACGCGGTCCACCGGGCGGGGGGGCGCATCTTCCTGCAGCTCTGGCATGTCGGGCGGGCGTCCCACGTCTCGTTCCAGCCGGACCGACAAGCGCCGGTGTCGTCCTCGGCCATCGCCATCCGCAAGGGCCATGCGCACACGGCCGAGGGCCCGCAGCCGTACAGCACCCCGCGCGCCCTCGAGACGGACGAGATCCCCGGCGTCGTCGCGCTGTTCGAGCACGGGGCGCGCCAGGCCAAGGCCGCCGGCTTCGACGGAGTCGAGATCCACGCGGCGAACGGCTACATCATCGATCAGTTCCTCCGCGACGGCGTGAACCGGAGGACCGACCGGTACGGCGGCTCGATCCAGAACCGGGCGCGGTTCCTGCTCGAGATCACCGACGCCGTGACCGGCGTGTTCGGCGCGGACCGGGTCGGCGTCCGGGTCTCGCCGACGGGCGACTACAACGACATGAGCGACTCCGATCCGAAGGCGCTCTTCGGCCACGTCGCCGCCGAGCTCTCCGCGCGCAAGCTCGTCTATCTGCACGTCGTGGAGCCGATCTCCGGGGAGCCGCCGGACGCCCCGGAGCGGGTGACGACCCTCCTCCGCGAGCGGTTCCGCGGCGCGCTCATCGTGAACGGCGGCTACACGCTGGAGGCCGCCGAGCAAGCGCTGCGCGCCGGCGTGGCGGAGCTCGTCTCCTTCGGCGTGCCGTTCCTGGCCAACCCCGATCTGCCCGAGCGCCTGTCGCGCCGGGCGCCGCTCAACGCGCCCGACGTCGCGACCTTCTACTCCGACGGCCCGCGCGGCTACGTCGACTACCCGCGCCTCGGCGAGGCGCAGGCGGCCAGCGCCGCGCGCTGAACCTGATGGCCTGAGGACGTCGTGGCCAGAGGGCCTGGACCCGTGAGCCGCGGTCTCGATCGGCCGCGAGGGCGGCAGCGGCGGCCAGGAGCCCCCGCGTCGCTGGCCATGATAGGCTTCCGGGCCGATGTCGGCCGCCGCTCCCCTGCTCCCGCACGATGAGATCCACCCGGCGCCGTGCCCGGCGCGCTCGCCCGCGGAGGCCCCGTGAGCGCGGCGCCGGGCGAGGTGCAGCGCATCGGGGCCGCCGAGCTCCGGGCGTTCATCCAGGACGCGGGGGAGCTCAAGAAGGGCACGCTGCTCTACGACGGCGGGCAGCTGCTGAACCTGGCGCGCCACGAGAACAAGCTGTTCTGCGACGCCAGGGGCTCGGGGGCCTCGCCCTACAAGGTGACGCTCGTCTACAGCGACGCGCCGGCGCCCGCGTTCAAGGGGCGCTGCACCTGCCCGGCGCGGGCCTTCAGCACCGCGTTCTGCAAGCACGCGGCGGCGCTGCTCGTCGCCTGGGCGCGCGCGCCCGAGTCGTTCGCCGTGAGCAACGCGGCGCCCCCCGGCGCCCCGGGCGGGGAGAACGCGCGCAAGAGCGTGAAGAAGGGCGCCGCGAACGCGCAGGCCCTGATGAAGTCGGGCGTCGAGCAGGTCAGCACGCTCGTGCGCGAGCTCGGCGTGGCCGGCGTCGCGGCGATCGGGGCCGACCGCATCGAGCAGATGGAGAAGCTCGCCGAGGGCCTCCGGGAGAACCGCCTCCGGCGGCTCTCGGCCCGGACGCTCGACCTCGCCGCGCTGCTTCGCGGACAGGCCGCGAGCGGTCCACAGGCCACGGGCGGGCGACAGGCCGCGGGAGCTCGCCGCGGCGCGCTCCCGGCGGTCGCCTACGCGAACCTGATGGCCGACCTCCTGCTCACCGCCCGCAAGCTCGAGAAGCACCTCGCGGGCGAGCCGCTCGACGACCGACACGTCGAGGAGCTCGTCGGCAAGACGTGGAAGGCGTCCGACCGGAAGCCCGCGGACGGGCTCACGCTCGTCGAGTACGCCTTCTCGACGCGGACCACGAGCGACGATTTCGTCATCCGGGAGAGCCGCTTCCTCGATCTCGAGTCCGGCCGGCACTTCAGCGAAAAGCAGATCCTCCCCGCCTTCCTGGCGAAGCGGACCGAGCCGAAGCGGAGCTTCGCCGGCGAGGTGCTCGCCGGGGCGCGCGCGACGACCTACCCCGGCTACCCGCCGCTCCGCCTCGACTTCACCGATCTCGGCGACAAGCGCCCGCTCGACACAGGCGCCCTCGAGGCCGTCCTCGCGCGGGCGCTGCCCGACGTCGGCGCGGCCCTCGCGGCCCTCCAGGAGCACCGCAAGGACGTCTTCGCGCCCGACCTCGTGCCCGTCGCCGTGCTCACCGACACGCTCTTCGCGCGCGGCGCGCGGCTCTCGGCGGTCGACGACAAGGGGGAGGCCCTCCACCTGCCCGACGACCCGGCGCTCGAGGAGCGGCTCGCCGGCTCGCTCCGCGACGCCCGGCTCCGCGCGCTGCTCGGCGACGTCGGGATCGACGCGGCCCTGCCCATCCTGTGGCCGCTCGCCGCGATCGTCGAGGGCCCGCTCGGCCTCTCGCTGCTCCCGGTCATCGAGCAGGGGGCCGCGGCGCGGACCGGGCCGCTGGAGGGCTCGGCGTGGAACGCCGCCGCCCGCGAGGCGGGCGCCTCGCCCGCGGCCATCGCGCTCGGCGAGGTCCGCGAGGAGCTCGCCGAGGCGCTCGCCACGGGCCTGACCGGGCTCAGCGCGCGCGTGACGGACCCGCTCGCCGAGCGGCTCCGCGACCTCCGCCTCGAGAAGCAGGCCGCGCTGCTCCAGAGCCTGCCGCAGAAGCCCGAGCCGGCCGACCGGCTCGACGACTTCATCAAGCTCTACCAGGTGCTCGAGATGGCGCTCGTGCGCCTCGCCGGCGCGACCCACATCGATCGCGCCGGCGAGGCGATCGAGCGCGTGCCGACCTACGAGAGCGTCGCCGTGGCGCGGCCCGACGAGACGCTCCCCCCGGACGAGGTGGCGCGGCGCCGGGCCGCGGGCGCGATGAGCCGCTACGTCGCCGCGGTCCACCACGCGCGCTACTACGCGTCGCTCCCGGCGAGCGAGCTCGTCCAGAGCATCTTCCCGATCTGGGCCGACGGCACCGCGACGCCGACGATCGCGAGGACGTTCGCGCCGCTCGGGGCCGAGGCGATCGCCGCCGCCGAGAAGGCGCTCACGGTGAAGGCGGGCCGCGTGGCGAAGCTGACCGCGGTGCGGGTGCTGCAGGCGGTCGTCCAGCACGGCGGCCCGGCCCGCGGCGAGGCGGCGGCGATGCTCGGCAAGGTCGCGGAGCACGCCAAGGACGCCGGCCTGCGGGCGCTCGCCCGCGACGCGCTGGACGCGATCGACGTCGCGCAGTCGCCCGGGCCGGGCGGCGCCGCGGTGCGCGCGCGCCGCGCCGCCCGGATGGAGCGGGTGCAGGAGCTCGCGAAGACGCTCGGCGCGGCGCCGACCAAGGAGGAGCGGGGCGAGGCGCTCAAGGCGCTCGCCGAGCTGGGCGACCTCGCCGCGCTCCCGGCGCTCCGCCGCGCCTTCTACGCGGACGCCGCCCGCGGCGTGCGCGAGGAGGCCGCCTACGCGCTCGCCCAGCTCGGCGACGTCGAGATGGTCGAGACCTTCGTGCGGAGGCTGGCGAGCCGCGGCGAGGACGAGCGGGAGGCGAAGATCGCCGCGTACGCGCTCGGCTACCTGGGCGACGTCCGCGGGCTGAGCGAGCTCCTGTCGGCCTACGCCGAGGGGTACAAGCCCGGCATCGTGGCGGACGCGATCCGCGCGTTCGGCCCCGTGGCGCTCGCGCCGCTCGTGGATCTCATCGAGGCGCAGCCGGAGCTCGCGAAGCGGGCGGCGGCGCTCGACGCGCTGAAGAAGATGGACGACGCCGCGGTGGCGAGCTGCCTGCTCGAGCGGATCGAGGCGCGGCGCGGCGGCGCCGATCTCGCCGAGAAGGCGCAGCTCTACCTGAAGCTCGCCGACGTGCACCCGCACAGCCGGCGCGAGGTCGCGACCGCGATCATGGCGGCGCTCGCAGGGGTGGACGGCAAGGAGGCGCATGCGGCCGTCAAGGCGGCGCAGCGGGCCCTCGGCGTCGTCAAGCGCAGCAAGTAACCGGCCTCCGCCAGGTCACATCGCGATCTGCACGGAGATCTCGTGCGCGTGGCCGGCCTCGGCCAGGTCACATCGCGATCTGCGCGCCTCGCCGTCTCTCCGCCCCGCCGTGAAGGCGGTCAGAAAGCCGGCGAATTTCGCTAAGGTAGCTCCACGAGTCTCCAGTACTTGTTGAGCGCTGCCATGAGCTCGACGAAGCTGAGGAACGTGACGGGCTTGAGGAGATAGCCGGCCACGTTGAGGTTGAAGGCACCCACCTTGTCACGGTCGTCGTTCGAGGTGGTCAGCACGACGACCGACGTGGCCACGAGATCCGGATCGGCCCGCAGCTCGCGCAGGAACTCGATGCCGTTCATCTTCGGCATGTTCAGGTCGAGCAAGATCAGCCGGCGCTCGACCGGGATGACGCCGCTGCGCAGGATCTCGAGCGCCTCGACGCCGTTGCCAGCGACCCAGAGGGGGTTCGAGATGTTGTTGCGCTTGAACGCCCGGCGGACGTTCATCACATCGACCTCGTCATCCTCGACGAGGAGGATGTTGAGGAGTTTTTCTTCGACGTTCATTGTCTCCAGGATCTCCTTGGCGAGGAGGACGTGAACGTCAACCTCCGCGCGATGGCCGCCGAGGCAATTATCATGGCAAGACGGCGATCGCCGCGGAGGTTTCGCGGCCGCCGGTGTGCCTGGGCGCGCTCCGACCTGCACGCACCCGCGCGGGCTCCTCGAAGTAGTCCATCGTTCGAGCTTGGACCACCGTTTCGCCCGGTTCAACTCCAACAAGGAGATTCCGTACCTCTGCTGAGCTTGCCAGTGGCGCTCGCCGGACGCGGCAGCACCGGGTCTCAGGAGTCGCTCGGATCACGCTTCTGCCAGGTGAAGCGGAAGGTGGCGCCCGGGCCTCGGGGGGAGTCGATCCAGATGCGTCCGCCTCGGCTCTCGACGATCTTCTTCACCACCGACAGCCCGATCCCTGTGCCCTCCACCTTGTCGCGCGCCTCGAGCGTCTGGAAGAGGCCCCAGACGCGCTCGTGAAACTCCGGGGCGATGCCTGGCCCGTTGTCCTCGACGAAGAACTCGTGGTGCAGGCCCGCGTCGCGGTGCCCGACCCGCACGCGCGCATCGGCGCGCCGCGCGTGCTTGAGCGCGTTGCTGATGAGGTTCATGAACACCTGCTGCAGCGGGATCCGCTCGGTCCGCAGCACCGGCAGCCCCGGCGCGACCTCGACGCTCGCCTCGGGCGCAGGCGCGATCAGCTCGACGACGTCCGCGAGGATCTGGCCGACGTCGACCGGCTCCAGCGCGTGCCGCAACCGGCCGGCGCGGCTGTAATCGAGGATCCCGTCGATGAGCGCCTCCATGCGTCGGACGCGGCCGCGCAGCAGCGTCATGTGCTCGCGCGAAGCGCCCCCGAGGGTCCCGGCGAGATCTTCCTCGATCCACTGCGTCAGGTTCGCGATGCCGCGCAGCGGCGCCTTCAGGTCGTGGCTGGCCACATACGCGAACTGGTCGAGCTCCTTGTTGCTCCGCTCCAGCGCGGTGATGAGGCGCTCGCGCTCGGCCTCGGCGCGCTTCTGCTCGGTGATGTCGCGGAGCTCGATGACCGTGCCCACGGGGACGTCGCCGTCGAGGATGGGGCTCGCGGTGAAGGCCACATGGTAGAAGGAGCCGTCCTGGCGGACGAAGACGTCCTCTCCCTGCTCCTGGCTCTTGCGCGGCAGCGCCCGGTCGATCGGGCACTCCTCCATGGGATAGCGGCTGCCGTCCGGCCGCGTATGGTGGACGATCTCGTGCAGCGGGCGATCGATCGCCTGGATCTCGTCGAAGCGGAAGCCGGTGATCTTCTCGGCCGCCGGGTTCATGAAGGTGCAGCGCTGGTGCGCATCCATCATGAGCAGGCCGAGCGTCGCGTTCTCGGCGATGGTGCGCACGAGCCGGTGCTGGACCCGGAACGCCTCCTCGGCGCGCCGGATGTCGCTCACGTCGACGTTGCAGCCGACCCACTCGTAGATCGCCCCGTCGTCCGCCACCAGGGGGACGCCGCGCGCGACGGTGTGGGCCCACGAGCCGTCGCGCCGGCGCAGCCGGTACTCCACCTCGTACCGGCTCCTCGACGCGACGGCGCCTCGCCACGCGGCGTCCGCGCGCTCGCGGTCGTCGGGGTGGACGGCGTCGAGCCAGCCGTAGCCGGCCCACTCCTCGTAGCTCTGCCCGGTGAAGCCGCGCCAGGACGGGGAGTCCTCCACGACGTGGCCGCCCGGATCGGTCCGCCAGACGACGACCGTGGTCGCCTCGACCATGGAGCGGAAGCGCTTCTCGGCGGCGAGCGACCCCTCGCGCAGCCGCGTGTTCTCGATGGCCACGCTGGCGAGCTGCGCGAGCTGCACGAGGATCGACTCGTCGTCGCCGGTGAACTCGCCCTCTTCCTTGTCCGAGAGCTCGATGAGCCCGAGGTTCTTGCCGTCGCGGCAGATGAGCGGCGCGGCGAGCCAGCCGCGCATCGGCGGGTGGCTCGCGCCCTCGCCGTCGCAGCCCCGCCACGCCGGGTGCGCCTCGAGCTCGGCCTGCGTCATGCGGAGCGGCCTGTTGGCCTTGCGGACCAGCGTGTCGATGCCGTTCCCGTTCGTCCTCGCGTCATCGCTGCGGTACGCGGCGTACTTGTCCGAGAGGCTGACGGCGTGGGTGGCCTGCGCCCAGTCCTGGTCGTCGGTCATGCGGATGGCCGACTGGTGCGCCCCGATGAGGGAGCGCGCCCGCTCGGTGATCTCGGCGAGCATCCGCTCGAGCGACGTCGCCGAGTTGACGGCGAGCGACGCCTCGGCGAGCCCCCTGAGCTGCTCGCTGCGGCGCTGCTCCTCGCGCAGGGCGCGGATCCTCTCCGTCGCGTCGACGCCCACCACGACGCCGGCCACGATCTGCCCCGCGGCGTCGCGGATGGGCGCGGCGCTGTACTCGATGATGGCGCGGGCGCCGTCGGTGCGCAGCATCTCCACCGGCTCGGCCCGGACGAGCTCACCGGCGGTGACCGCGCGCGCGAGCGGCCACTCGTGCGGCGCGTAGGGGCGGCCGTCTCCGTGGAAGCCGTGGTAGGCCGCGTTGTATGTGGCGATGTCCGCCGAGGGGACGAAGGGGCGCCCCAGCTGCTCGGCGCACTGGGCGTTGCCCATCACGATCTGCCCCGAGGGGGCCTCAGCGATGTACACCGCGTGGGGCATCTGCTGGATGATCTGCTCCAGCTTGTGGCGCTCGTGCTCGAGCTGCTCGGCGAGCTGCTCGATGCGGCGGCGCGCGAGCACCTGATCGGTGACCTCGACGGCGAAGAGCACCACGCTCGCCGCCCCGCCGCCCGCGGCCGGGATGGGCTGAAACGTCACGTTGAAGTACCCCTCGGCCAGCGCCCCGTCGCCCGCGCCGCGGTCGAGGAGGATGAGGAGCTCGCCCGCGGCGGCGGGCTGGCTCGATCCGTAGGCCCGATCGAGCAGCTCGGCCACCCGGGAGCCGGCGAGCTCCGGGGCGCACTGGAAGAGGCGCCTGCCCACGACGGTCCGGTCGCGGAAGAGGCGCTGGGCGAGCCGGTTCGTGAAATCGATCACCCAGTCGGGGCCACGGAACACCGCGATGGCGGTCGGCGCCTCCATGAACATCGCGTGAACGGAGCGGCCGGCGTCCGACGTGACCTGCGCCTCCTTCTGATTGAGCCCGCGCGCGGCCGTCCCCTCGTCCCGAACATGCTGGGTCATCGCTCGTCCTGGTGGTCAGTCGCCGCCGCGGCGAACGGTTCCGTGACGCTGGAGCTCATCGCGCGCTCGGCGGCGGGAGCAGCGCGCTTCATCCATCGCGCGGCGCCTCGGCGGGGCGGGCGGCCTGGCCACGCCCCGCGGAGAGACGGGCACGCCTCTTGTTTGGAGGCCTGATGAGGGCTGCGCACCGGGAATTGAAGGGCAGGACACGTGATGGCCTTTTGGGGCCCGGAGAGAGGCTCGCAGGTGAGGAGGGAGAGCGGCAAGGCAGGAAGATCCTTGTTCTTCCTCCGCTCGCCTTCCAGCTGCTGTCCGGCCATCGCCGGAGCGTCGGTCGCGCCGGGGTTTCGCGCAGCGATTTCGCGCCGGGGTTCGATTCGAGAGCGGTGGCGTCTTGTCAGGCTCGCTCGTGCGCTCGGGTCAGCTCGCCCGGGGCCGCTGTCGCCACAGGGTCATCAGCACCCGCCCCACCTGGACCATCCGGCCGACGCGCCCTTTCGGGCTCGTGTCCGCCGCGCGATACGGCTCGGCGCGATACGGCTCGGCGCGGTACGTCGGGCCCGGCGGCGCCGCCTCTCGCGCGGCGGCTGCGCCGTCCGAGGCCGGGGATGCGGAGACCGACACCGGCCCGAGGCGCCTGTCGAGGTGCACCTCGACCGCCTCGCCGACCAGGTTGCTCACGTCGCGGTCCTGCTCGATGCAGTGGAGCAGCAGCCGGTCCGCGAGCGGATCGGGGAGGTAGACGGTCACCGCGCGCCGCGCGCGGCCGTCATTCCCGACGAGCACCGCCGGGACGGCCGGCGGCTCCGAGGTGGTGGCGAGCGCCTGGGGCTCGGCGGCCGCGCTCGCCTGCAGCGGCGCCGCGGGCGGCTCGGCGGCCGGCTGCGCTTCCGGCGCTCGCTCCTGCTTCGCCTCGGCCGGCTTGTCGTCGTCGGACGCTCGCTTGTCTGCGGCGGGCCGCGACTTCACGGCGTCGTGGGCCGGTTTGCCGTCGGTGCTGCCCGCGACGAACGCGTCGGCCTTTTCAGGCGACGGCGGCTTTCTTAGCGAGACCGCGACTTGCTTTTTCGCCATGATGAAGCTTCTCCAGTTCTTCGAGAAGGTGGGTGATCTCTCTGGCCGCGGCGTCGCGCGGCGCGTAGCCCGTCACCCCTTGCCCGCAGGCGAGGGACTCCTGGTAGGCAATGCGATAGCCGAGCTCCGTGGAGAGCACCGGCAGGCCCGAGGTCTCGAGCACCGCGCGCGCCGATTTGCCGAGCGCCGTGCGGCCCTGCTTGCGCGTGATGAGGATGCAGCCCTTGAGCGCGCTCCGCAGCGCCGCGGCCTCGCGGAACACCTCGATCGCGGCGGTGAGGGCCCAGGCGTCCGCGGCCGTGGGGCCGCAAGGATAGATGGCCACGTCGGCGACCATCAGCGCCGACCGCGCGATCTCACCGTGACGCGGGGGACAATCGATCACCGTGAGGTCGTACGCGGCGGCGACGTCCGGCAGCTGCCCCGGCTTGTGCATCGAGGCGCCCATGGCCATGACGGTCGGGGTCTCGTGCCCTGCCTCGGCGGCCACGTCGCCCCACGTACGGACGGTCCCCTGGGGATCGGCGTCGACGAGCAGCACGCGCCGGCCGTTCGCCAGCGCGGCCACGGCGAGGCTCACGGCCGTGGTGCTCTTGCCGATCCCACCCTTCTGTCCGGTGAGCGCGATGATCATAAGTCCTCCCCCTAGCAGAACCTGCGCGGCGCGGTCCACTTTCTTGCAAGCGCCCACACGGCTGCTTCACCGCCATCGGAAGGGAATTCCCTACGCTGGCGTCGATTTCTCGGTGCTGTCGATGGGTTGGCCGGCACATCGCAAGAGGTAGTTCAGCTCTCTTTCGGGCCGGGCCATCCTCTTCCCCCACGTCACCTGGGCGCCTGAGGACACCCTGTCCAGATACGCGTCCGGCGCGCGCGAGGGCGCCGCGCCAGCACCGGAAGCGTGCGGCTCGGGCGAGCGGGCGAGCCGGTGCCCTGGGCGAGCAGGGCATCGAGGCCCGAAGGTTGTGGTGTTCGTCGCCTCGAACGGCTTGATGAACTCGAGCCGGAGGGTGACGTTCGACGGCTGCTTTGCCTCCGTGATGGTCATCTTGCCCTCGCCCGCCTGCTCGTTGCCCGACCCCGCGTACGACGCGCCGGTGCCGGACGCGGGCCCGCCGTAGGTCCTCTGCATGGACGGGTCGAGTTTCTCCCACGGCGACCACCCCTGCCAGGCGTGAAAGTCCACGACCTGCGCGTACACCGCCTCGGCAGGCGCAGCCACGGTCGCTGAACGCTCGACGCGGAACGTGGAAGGTTGGGTCATCACCACGATCACGAACAGAAGAACGAGGGCCGCACACGTAGAGGACGAGAAGCGCCGCGAGGGCGTGATTCCGTGTCGAGGCGCTCACGCGCCCGGCCACCGCCCGATGGATCGACTCGACCCAGGTTGAGGTAGCCGACGTGGGCTGGGGTAGCCGACGTGGGCTTCACGCGAGCGCGGACGGGCGTCGCTCACTCATAAGTCGCATACGAGCACCTGCGGCGCGCTCGTGCCGTGCGCGCCCACGCCCGAGATGAGGTTGTCCTCCGGGTGGAAGACCACCTGCTCGCCCGTCAGGCCCGACTTCCAGCACTTCTGCTGGATGGATGCCGATTGCGCCCCGCGCGTTGCGGAGCACCGCGCGATCTCGCCGCCGTCGATCGTGACGTCGCTGGCCTCGATCCTGATACCCGGGTGGGAACCCGGCGAGAGGCGTAGCGCGTTGTTGAAGACGACCGGGTTCTCCAGCGTCACGTTGTCGACCCGGAGCGCGCTCGCGGGCAGCGCGGTCGTCCGCGATGTCAGGTACACGCCGTAGTACCCGTTGCCCCAGGACCAGAGGTCCTCGAGCGCCACGTTGGTGCCCGCCTGCATATGCACACCGTAGCTCCCGTTGTAAGCGGACCTGACGCCCTCGAGCGAGATGTTCTCCGGCCGAACCTCCGCGAGGGGGCTCG
This sequence comes from Sorangium sp. So ce887, assembly GCF_051521455.1. Taxonomy (NCBI): domain Bacteria; kingdom Pseudomonadati; phylum Myxococcota; order Polyangiales; family Polyangiaceae; genus Sorangium; species Sorangium sp. So ce887. The sequence goes on from NZ_CP150354.1 coordinate 10,822,976, forward strand.
CCATCATGACGCCAGAGCCGCCGTTGTGGTGAAAGTAGCTGTCCTGGATCACGACGTTCTCGGGCACCGAGGGGATGGTACTGAGCCCACCGGGGACCTGAGCCGCGATCCACAGACCGTGCCCACCATAGGACGTGGAGCCATGAAGCAAGCTATGGTGGACCTCGCAGTTCCGCACAATGACATTGGCGGTGATGATCTTGATCCCGGCCGCCCCGACCGGGCCGGAGATGTTCTTGATCTCGCAGTTCTCCACGACGATGCCGGGCGTGGCGTGGAGCCCGGGGACCGAGGAGAGGTAGATGCCGCCCTTCGGCACGCCGTCCACGATCACGTTCCGGATCACGCCCCCGGATCCCCCGCCGAAGGTGATCCCATCCAGGTTGGCCGGCTTGCAGGCGGGCACCTCCGTCGAGGGGGGCGCGTACCGCATGATGACGTTCTCCACCTCGCAGCCCTCGCAGTGGTTGATCCGGATGCCGCTGTTGGCCGTCTCTCGTGGCCCGTCCGTGAGCTCGATCTGAAAATTGCGGATCCAGAGCGCAGTGACCGGGTCGAGCAGGTGCTCGTTGGGCCTGCTGACCTGGATTGCCCCGGGATACTGCTCCGGGTTGCAGGGGATCGCCACCAGGGTCGCGGTCCCGGGATCGCCAGGTTCGGCGTCCGGCGACAGCTCCGGCCCCTCCAGGGTCAGCCTGTCGTAATGAGGTCTCAGCGGGGTGCGCAGCACGTAGCGCCCGGCAGGGAAAGCCACGGTGCGCCGGTCGGTCGTCAGCGACGCTGCGCACTCGATGGCCTCCGCAATGCCCGGGCTGTCGTCGACCGTGAGGCTATCGTCGACGCAGTCGTCGGCGGAGAACGGCGATTCGACCGGCCTCATCAGGTAGGGCAAGACATCGACAACGCCGTCCGCGACGGACCCCGGCAGACAGCAGTCTTCACCTTCGCAATCATTGCTGTCCTCGTGCAGATCGGTGGTTTCCGTGTCGATGCCCGCGCATTTGCCCCCGACGACAGGGCAAAAAGGCCCCTTGCAGATCGACGGCGCTGTCGTCGTGGGGCAGGGTAAGAGGTCAGCTTCGTCTGCCGTGAACGCCGATTCGGTGTAGGGAGCATCGAGGCTGCAGAAATCGGGATACTCGGCGCTCTCCCCCGTGGGAGGGTGATAGCCCCAAACAGCGCTCGAGCCGCCGGAGCTGGCCGCGGCCGGGGCGGAGACGAGCGCGAGCACGGCCCCTATCCAGGTCTTCACGATCCGTTGCGTGGACAGCATGCGTTCTTCCGTTCTTCGACGCGAATGATATGGATATTGTCAGATGCACTAGTCGAGAAAAGGCACTTGGCCTGCCTTGGCCTGGGCAAGCAAGGGCCGTGCCGCGGCGCGGCTGGCGCACGATCTCCGGCGATGTCACGGCACAAGCCATCGATGCGCCGGCGTACCGTGACCGTGTGCCAGGCGAATGTCACGGCGCACCGGCCGGATGTCCCGTGACATGTCACGCGATGTCCCGTGACATGTCACGCGATGTCCCGTGACATGTCACGGGACGCGCGGCTGGCGTTCGCCTTCCGGCAACGGCTGCGGTTTCGCCCATCCGCGGCCTCGCAAGCCGAAGTTTCGCGCCCGCTCGATTCGGGAGCGTGCCCAGAGCCGCGAAGACTCGATGCCTACGGCGCGAACTCCGCGTCGAGGTCGCCGGCGAAGACAAGATCGATCAGCTTGGGGCCAAGGCACTCCGGAGGTTCGATGGCAAGCGCATCGAAGACGGCCATCACCGCGCATAGCGCCCGTCGGCACCAGCGCCCTGTTTCATGATCGGACAAGCGGCAGCGCCGATCAGGCCGGGTTGGCGAGCTTCACCTGGTATGCCGCCCACTGCCGGATGATCGCGACGAAGGCACCCCGCCTGGCCTCAACGTCATCGAGGCTGGTGAAGGTGATGACCGCCCGGTCAGCAGACAACCACTTCAGCAGGCCCGCCGTGTCATCGATCGACTCGCTGAGGGTGGATTCCGCCCGCACGCTGGCACCGTGGTGCAGCACCACCTGGACCGCGTCTTTGGCCCGGACGTTGGCCGTGGCGAACCATCCATGGAAATAAAAACTCGCGGAGTTCCACTTGATCCCCTCGCTGATCGCCGGGTCGACCCCGAGGATGGCGCTCCGAACCGCCACGACCACGGCTTTGAGCGGGTGCTCCAGCGCAGCCAAGTAAGCGGTCACTGCGGCGGAGTCATCGTGTTCGCTGGTGGACGGGGCATGCTTCCCGCCGCTCCGCGGCTTCCTTGTTTCTTCCCGCGATCCTTTTTTCATGGCATCTGTCTCTCTGGGTCGTTCTTCGACCTTCCAACGTACCGGCGTTCAGCTGCGCCCGCCAGAGCGACGGCGAAGCCGGAGCGACAGGCGCGTCAGCTGCCTTCGCGCCTGCAGAGCACGGTCGAGCCAGGTCCGCCTCACTGCCGCCCAGAATCTCCCAGGTCGCCGCCCCCCGGCCATGTGAAGCAGGACGCAGGGGGGCGCGACCGGACCCAGATTGGGAGGCGACGTCTGCCAGCGCCCCGGGAGCCCTCGCTGCGCGGCGCGCTCACCCGTCGCGCGCCGCGCAGCCGAGGCGCCCGCGCGGGCACCGCGCCCGACGCGGAGGGCCGCGGCGCCGTCCGGTGAGCGCGAGGTTCAGAGCTCACTCCTCCCCTGGCAGAACCTGCGCCGGGCAGTCCACTTCCTTGCAAGCACCTACACCGTACTTGGGGGTCGTCTCGCTGCTCTGATCCCGCCCGGCGCCTCGCCGCGCGGAAGGGAGCTCCCTGCACGAAGATGAACAGGACGCCTGATCCCCGGGCCCGTCGACGCGATTGAATTCCACCTCACGCGCTCGGCTCAGCGCTCTCCCCCGTGCTGACCGCTCGTCGGTCGTCCTCGACATCGGCCGCCGGCCCACGTTACCTTGAGGACGAACGATGACGAGCACAGCGACTGCCCCCGGATCCCCTGGGCTCCCCACGAGCTACATGAGCGCTGTCCGCAGCGCGCCTTTCGCGGTGATCGAGTGCGAGGGAGATCTCGACGATCTCGTGGTCGTCGAGTGGAATAGCGAGGCGGAACGCCTCTTTGGATATACCGCTGACGAAGCGGTGGGCCGCCGCCTCACCGACACGATCCTGAGCGGTCCGGACGCCGAGGCCTGGCGGCGCTCGCTCGGGCGGGCGAGCGCCCCGCTGCGCTGCACCCATGCCCGCAAGGACGGGCGCACCATCGTGTGCGAGTGGCGGCATGCGCCCGTGGTCGACGACGGCGGCAAGCCGATTCGGCTGCTCTGCTTCGGGCAGGATGTCACGGAGCAGGTCAAGGCCGTCGAGGTGCTGAGGGAGAGCGACGTCATCCTCCGGGCCATCCTCGGCGCCGTGGAGACGTCCGTGACCCGGATGGATCGCGATGGATTCTGCACCTTCCACGAGGGCAAGACGCTCCCGTCCCTCGGCCTGAAGCCGGGCCAGTTCGTCGGAATGAACGTGTTCGATGACCCCCCCGCGCCGATGGACATGGAGCCGATGCGAAGAGCGGTCCGGGGCGAGCTCGTCCGCACCCACGTCGAGGCGTTCGGGATGGCCTGGGAGACGTGGGTCGTCCCGATCCGCGACGCCCGCGGGGAGCCCGACGGCGCGGTCAGCTTCACGCTCGACGGCACGGAGGCGAAGCTCAGGGAAGACGAGCTGAAGTCGCGGATCGAGATCATCGAGCGCCAGCGAAGCGTGATCCGCGACCTGTCGACGCCCATCATCGAGGTCTGGGACAGCGTGCTGACCCTCCCGATGGTGGGCGTCGTCGACAGCAAGAGGGCCGCCGACGTGATGGACGACCTTCTGGCCGCCATCGTGGACAAGCAGGCCCGCTTCGCGATCCTGGACCTCACCGGTGTCGAGTTCGTCGACACGAAGACAGCGAGTTATCTCATCGAGCTCGTCCGCGCCATCCGGCTCCTGGGCGCCGAGGGGGTCATCACGGGCATCCGGTCCAACGTGGCGCAGACGATGGTCTCCCTCGGGCTCGACCTGTCGGGCATCGCGACCGTGGGGAACCTCCGCGCGGGCCTCAAGCTCTGCATGAGGCGCCTTTCGGCGAGCGACGCGGCGTCGTCCGGCGCGCCGGCGCGCACCCCCGCCGGAGGCGCCGCGCCGAGGCCCCCGGCGGGCGGCTCGGGCTGAATCCAAGGACACGAGGCCGGCCTCGCGGGTCGGGCGGACCGCGCCGCCGCCCCGAAGTTCGCGTTTGCGTCGGCGATCCCAGGCCCGTAAGGAACGGCGGACAGGCACCGCCGCGCGCGGCGCCGGGAGACGCCGATCGTGACCACCCAGCCCCGCAGCCCCAGGAACGTCGGCCAGCGCGCGGCGAGCCCTCGCAGCCCTCGCCGCGCCGGGTGCGCCCCCGTCGCGCGCCAAGCCGGGTGCGCCTCCGTCGCGCGCCAAGCCGCCCTGGCGCTCGCCCTGGCGCTCGCCGGCGCCGCGCCCGCCGCGTGCGCGCCGCGGGGGGCCGCGGCGCCTGCGGCCGTCGAGGCGCCGCTCCCCGCCGCGTTCGGCGCCGCGCTGGAGGCCGAGATCGCGAGCTCCGCCGCGGCGGCGCCGTACCTCGCCGCCATCGAGCGCGCCGTCGACGCGCCGAGCGACGAGGGCGCGCTCGCCACCGTGATCGCGTCGCTGGACGCGCTCGTCTTCGGCGCCGGCACCGCGAGCGGCCCCGCCGCCGACGCCTCGGCGATCGCCTTCCGCTCGCGCGAGGCGCTCCCCGAGGTCGCCCGCCGCCTCCAGCGCGCCTGGGCGTTCGCCGACGTCGCCGGCCGCGGCGCGCCGGAGATGCCGTTCGTGCGCGGCGCGCTCGCGGCCGCCCTCCACCGCATCGCCCTCCACGTGGGCGACGAGGCCGCGGCGGCGACGTGGAGCGCGCGCCGCGGCTGCGCGGGCGAGGCCGCTCTCATAGGCCCGCTCGATCCGACCCCGCTCCAGAGCCTCGCCCGCCCCTCGCCGGTGAGCTCCGCGCCGGGCGCGCCGCTCGCGCGGTCCTACCCGGGGATCGCCCCGTTCGCGAGGGCCACCTCGCCGATCGTGGTTCGCGCCGACGCCTGCGCGATCCCCGTCGACGCGGTGAGCGCCCTCCAGGGCACGCGCGCCGTGGTCGTCGACCTCCACAACCCGATCGCCCAGCGCGTGAGCCTCGCGCTCGCCTCGTCGTCCGCCGCCGTGCTCGAGGTGGGCGGCGTGCTCGCCCTCCAGCGCGACTACGCGGCGGGCGGCGCGCAGGTCACGCGCCTCGCGACGGTGGAGGCCCAGCCGGGGACGCTGCGCGTCGTCGTGCGCGTGGCGCAGAAGGGCGACGGCAGCGACGTCGAGCTCAGCGCGTGGGGCGAGAACGGCCTGCCGCTCCGCGCCCGCGCGCCGCGCCCCGGCGCCGCCGCGTCCGCGACCGCGGCGCGGCCCGCCGCGGTGAGCCTCGTCCCGGCCCCGGCGGCGGGCCGCGCCCCCGGCGAGCGGCTCGGCCCCGCGGGCGTCGACGTCGCGGCCGCGGCGCTGCTCGCGCTCGGCGACGCGCGCGCGGCGGAGCACCTCCTCGACCCGGACGGCGACGGCCGCCTCGGCCAGGGCAGCGCGCCCTCGCCGGCCTCCGCGCCGCGCTCGTCGCCGGCCTCCGCGCCGCGCTCGCCGCGCCACGATCTGCTCTACGCGCGCGCCATCCGCCGCGTGGGCGATCTGCCCGAGACCAAGGTCGTCGAGCGCACCCGCGCCGCCGTCGAGCGCGTGCTCGCCGCGTGGCCCGCGTCGTGGGAGGCGCGCCTCTACCGGGCGGAGCTCGCCGAGCGCCGCGGCGGCCAGGGCGAGGGCACCATGGACGCGCTCCGGGAGCTCGGGGTGAAGGTCGCCGCGCCCGGCCCGGCCGGCCCGAGCGCGCCCGGGGTCGCAGGCGCCGACCGGATGGTCCTCGCGGAGCTCGCGGTGACCGCCCGCCGCGCCGGCGTCACCGACGTCGCCGAGGCCGCGTACGCAAGGCTCGCCGCGGCGGCGCCGGGCTCGGCGCTGCTCGCCGCGGTCGACGACCACATCCACGGCCGCGCCGGGGTCGACGCGGTCAGGGCCGCCTGCGGCGGCGGGCTCGATCGCTCGAGCAACGCGTGCCTGGGCGCGCTCCTCGGCGCGAGCGACCGCCCCGCGGTCCTCGCCGAGATCCAGCGGCTGCGCCGGCTCCGCCGCGCGCCGGGCGCCCTGCGCGAGGTCGAGCTGCGCGAGCGCGTCGCCCGCGGGGATCTGCGCGGCGCGCTCGCCGTGTACGACGCCATGCCGCCGGGCGAGCGCGTGATGCTGGAGGCGCTCGGCCTCGCCGCCGGCCGCGGCGACGGCCGCGCGGTGCGGGGCCGCCTCGCACGCGACCGCATCACGGCGCGCGACGCCGCCGCCGGGATCGGCCCCATCTCCCGCGCGCTCGGCCTCACGCCGGACCCGGCGCCGCCGCTCGAGGTCGAGGGGCGCAAGCTCGTGCTGGAGGACCAGGCGAAGGCGTTCCTCCCCGGCGCCGCGACCGCGGTGCTCCGTCACGTCGAGCGGTTCACGATCTCGCCCGACGGGCTCGTCCACTACGTGACGTACGACCTCCGGCGCGTCTCCGGCACCACGGACGTCGCCCAGGGCGCGGTCGCCTACGGCCCGCTCATCGAGGGCCGCGGCATGCCGCGGCTGCTGCGCCGCCGCATCCACAAGCGCGACGGCCGCATCCTCGCGCCCGACGCCGCGTCGAACGCCGCGCAGGAGCACAGCGACCTCTCGCAGCTCGAGCAGGGCGACTACGTCGAGCAGATCACCGAGGGGTACGCGCTGCCGGGCGACAGCGGCCAGCTCGTCATCGACACGTGGGATCTGCTCCCCGAGCGCACGAGCGTCCGCGAGGCGGCGATCGAGGTCCGCCGCCCGTCGTCGCTCCCGCTCGCTGTCTGGTCGCACCCGCTGCTCGGCGCCGCGGAGGAGCGCGTCGAGGGCGCCTCCAGGGTCAGCGTCTGGCGCATCAAGGACCAGCCGCCGCGGCGCATCGAGGACGGCGTGCCGCGCATGGAGATGGGCGTCGGCGTCAGCCTGGGGACGCAGACCTGGAGCCACGTGGCCGCGGCGATCGACGAGAACCTCCGCGCGCTCTCGGACCGCGACCCGTACATGACCCGGTGGGCGCGGGAGGCGGCGGGCCCCGAGCGGGCGCCGTCGCCCGCGCTGCTCGAGCGCGTCGTCGCGGCCGCGGGCAAGGCGGTGAAGGTCGCCGGCGGCGCCGAGCTCTCGGATTTCGCGGCGCTCATGGGCGGCGGCCCGCAGCGCACGACGGCGCGCGCGATGATCGAGCTCGGCCAGGGCAGCCGGTCGTGGGTCGTCTACCGCGCCCTGCGCGAGCTCGGCGTGCGCGCCGATCTCGCGATCGCCGAGACCGAGCCGTTCAGCTCGTCGGCCGAGTTCCCGCCGCACGCCGGGCGCTTCCGCCACCCGCTCGTCATCGCGCGCCTGCCGGGCGGCGACGTGTGGATCGACGCCGACGTCGAGGGCCCGCCGCTCCCGCCCGGGCGCATCAGCCCCGAGCTGCGCGGCCGCGCCGCCATGCTGCCGAGCGGCGAGCTCGTCACGGTGGCCGGGACGAGCGGCGAGACCGGCGACGAGGTCGACCTGCGGCTCACGGTCGACGCGCAGGGTAACGCCTCGGGATCGTTCACGATTCTGCTGCACGGCCGGGCGGCGCAGGCGCTCTCGGAGGCGTTCGAGACGGTGGTCGGCACGGCGCGGCGCGAGATGCTCCGGGGCGTCGTGCTCGGCTGGCTCCCGTGGGCCGACGTCGAGGACGTCACGGTCTCGTCGACCGAGGGCTCGTGGGAGGTCGCGCTCCGCGCCGCCGTGACGATCCACGGCTTCGCGCGGCCGGAGGGCAAGGACGCCGCGGCGTGGACGCTGCCGGGGCTGGAGCCGGTGCACCTCGTGTTCCCGCGCGCGTTCACGGGCACGCTCGGCGCCACGTACGCCTCGCGCGGGGCGCGCAAGAGCGCGCTCTCGATCGAGACCGCGCTCCAGTACCACATGCGCCGCCGGATCGAGCTGCCGGCGGGCTACGCGGTCCTGCGCGCGCCCGAGGGCGTACGGGTCGAGCACGCGGGCCTCGCGGCGTCGCGCAACGGCAGCTACGGCGCGGTGATCGAGGAGGATTTCGCGATGAGCTTGCCGACGGGGACGGTGTCGACCGACGAGTACAAGGCGTTCGTCGAGCGGGTGCAGGCGGTCGACAGCGGCTTCATGGCGGGCATCCGGGTGACGCGGCCGGCGCCGCCGGCGAGCGGCGCGCAGAAGCCGGCGGCGCGCGGCGCGGCGCGGCCGCAGGGACCGGAGAAGAAGCCCTGAGCCTCGAGGTCCGCGAGTCGGTCCCGCTGGCCCCGCTCACGACGCTCGGCGTGGGCGGCCCGGCGCGCTTCTTCGCCGAGGCCGAGGGCGACGCCGCGGTGGTCGAGGCGTTCCGCTTCGCCGAGGCCCGCGGCGTGCCGCTGTTCGTGCTGGGCGGCGGCTCGAACCTGCTGGTCGCCGACCGCGGCGTCGACGCGCTGGTGCTGCGCGTGCGCGTCCGCGGGGTCGAGGTCGTGGGCGCGAAGGGCGGCGAGGGCGGGCGGGGCCCGAGCCTCCTCGTGCGCGCGGGGGCGGGCGAGGGCTGGGACGACCTCGTGGCGCGGGCGGTCGCCGAGGGCTGGGCGGGGGTCGAGTGCCTGTCGGGGATCCCTGGGGACGTCGGCGCCACGCCGATCCAGAACGTGGGCGCTTACGGCCAGGAGGTCGCCGAGACGATCGCCGAGGTGGAGGCGATCGACCGCGCGACGGGGGCGGCCGCCGTCCTTTCCGGAGCGGACTGCGGGTTCGGGTACCGCGACAGCCGGTTCAAGCGCGCGTGGCGCGGGCGGTATGTCATCACGGCGGTCACGTTCGCGCTGCGCCCCGGCGGCGCCGCGGCGGTCCGCTACCCCGAGCTCCAGCGGGCGCTCGCCGCGCCTGCGGCGGGGGCCGCGCCGCCGCTCCCCGAGGTGCGGAGCGCGGTGATCGCGCTCCGCCGCGGCAAGTCGATGGTGCTCGATCCGGGGGACGAGAACGGCCGGAGCGCGGGGTCGTTCTTCATGAACCCGACGCTCGATGCGGGCGCGGCGGCGGGCGTGCTCGCGCGCATCGAGGCGGCGGGCGTGCTCGCGCCCGGCGAGGCGATCCCGCGGTATCCGGCGGGCGGCGGCCGGGTGAAGCTGTCGGCCGCCTGGCTCATCGAGCGCGCCGGCTTCGCCAAGGGGACGCGCCACGGCGCCGCGGGCATCTCGACGCGCCACACGCTCGCGCTGGTCAACCGCGGCGGAGCCACCGCGGCGGAGCTCCTCGACCTCGCGCGGCGCGTGCGTCGCGGGGTGCTCGACCGGTTCGGCGTGGCGCTCTCGGCCGAGCCCGATCTCGTGGGGTTTGCGCCCGGCGAGACCGACGATCTGGCCAGCGGCGCCCACGCGGCCGACCAGGGCAGCTGAGCGGCCGAGCGCGCGGCGAAGAGCGCCCGCGCGTCCGGCTCTGTGAGAGGGGCCCACGGGCCACCGGGGGCCCGGCTCGACGACTTATCGCCCGGCGTCGTGGAGCAGACCCTTGATCACCCAGCTGTTGTCGACCTGGCGCGGGGACACGTCGCCCAGAAGTGCGCGCCGTGCACCAGCCAGATGCCGACCTGGCCATTCGTGTGCCGCCAGACGATGTCGTCGCGGCGATCGTGATCGAAGTCGCCGACGCCCTGCACCTGCCATGAGCGTGGATTTCGCGCCCAGGGGGCACGAGCGAGCCGAAGTTGCCGTGCGAGCGGCGCTTGCGCCGATACACCGGGCCTGATCTGTTGATCTTGGACGATCTCGGCTACGTGCACTGCGACGCGAGCGCGGCGGACCTCTTGTTTCGCATCGTCAGTAAGAGGCACGAGAGCCGCGCCGTCGTGATCACGACGAATCTCTCCCACAAGCAGTGGGGCGCGGTATTTGGAGACGCGCCGTGCCTCGGTGCGCTCATCGATCGCTTCGCCCAGCACTGCCACGTGCTCGACATCGACGCCGACTCGTGGCGCGACAAGGAGCGGCTGAAGAAGAAAGGCCGCGCGCCCAGGCCGCGGCGGAGACGACCCGGAGCCCGGGCGCGATCTCGTCAGCCGGTGGCGAGATCGCGTCCTGAACCCGCGGGTCGTGATGGCCGTCTACACTCTGTAAACTTGCGGCGGACAGCGCGGGGGCGCACACAAGAGGGGCCCACTTCGCGGCACGTCGCTTGCGACGGCGACCTCCAACACACTCCGAGCAAGCGCCGCGCCGCGTCCCCTGCTCGGGTGATTCCATCGCGCGCTCACCGCTTCGGTCGCACCGGCCTCGGGGCGCCCGACAGCTTCGCTCTCGCGCGCTGTATCGGACTCAGCCCGGCAACACTGCCTTCAATCGACCAGCCAGCGCCGGCACATCTTGCGGCCCTAGCGGATACCACTGCAGTGCTCCAGGCGCGACGGTACAGAACTCATCCCAGTCGCCAGAAAATTCCTCATTCACGGCTTCAAGAGCGGCAGCTGCGAGGGGAATCTCCGTTGCGTCCAGCGTCAGAGCCGGACGTAGTGCAGCTCTGCTTGCGATCAATTCAGGGGTCCACGCCGAGCCTCGATTCCACAATCCAGCGCCCTCAAGAAGCCGTATCCATCGCGCCGACAGCACTTCGCTCAGGCGCTCACCTGCACTCTTGTCCGTTCCTATCAAGCTTTTCGCCTTCGCGTTCGTGAACGGCCACTCCGCCAGTGCGAACAGCGCCGCGACCACCAACGCGGACTCGCTACCTGTCAACGCTACTGCCTTCTCCGACGTATCCATATCTCAGCACGCGTTCTGATCAGAAGACGGCTCCACCGTTCTCCTGGATGAAGCGCCCCATGCACCGCAGCGCTGCCTTTACTGAGTCGGCCTGGAACCAGGTGCCACCACTCCTCCTCGTCTCCCGCGCTGAACGTGAGCGACGCAAGCTCGCCGCTCAGCCGCACCGTCCGGTGCTCCACCCGCCGCAGCGCCTCCGGCAGCGAGAATGACGCGCTCGATCCGAATCCCTTGCCGGTGTTGAGCACCGCACGACCCGCCACGCGCAGCGGCGGACAGACGATGCGATCGCGCTGCCCAACGGGTGCCGCTCGGCGCGCATAAGATTCTACCGAGGAGCGCGATTTACATGGTCTGCGTTGGCTCAGATTTATCTGGAAAAAATTGATGATCGAAGCCTACAGCTTCATCTGCGTTTATCTCCACGGGTTCTGAGTAGACCTCCGCCCCATCCGTCAGCTCATCACCGATCAAATCCAATAAAATTATGGAGGCGAGAACCCATCTAACACGCCATCCTTCGGCATTGAGATACTCCTGCTCGTGAACCTTGCCCATCTCTACCGCACGCCTCATCGCCTCAGAAAAATCGGATGCTTTGAACAGGTGAATGGAATCCATATACCTACTGAGGCCCGCAGACTCAATCAGGCAGGCGACTCGGATTTTAGCACTAAACTAGCTCATTTGGAGAACCTTCCGTCGATCAGAAGCTTCTTGACCTTGGAACTATATTGCAGAGCATCTTCCACGGAAAGGTCAAGCACTTCGCCGGGGAGTTCACGCAGCACCCCGACCCTCGATGGCGCGATCGCCGACGCGCTCGGGCGCGGCGCGCTCTCGGCCCAGTCGGTCGCGCACGTGCTCGATCAGGCGACGCGCGCCGCCGGGGCCCCGCCGCCGCTCGAACATGTCATGTCCGACGATCCGCGAATCCACGGACTCCGGATCACGCCGCACGCGCTCGGCCGCTATGACGCGCTCGGCGCCAGGGACCCGGAGGAGCCTCATGAGTGATCTCGCAGAGCGTCTTGACGACCTCGGGCTCCGCGCCACCAGCGTGGGGCTCGGCGATCTCATCGCCCTGGCAACGAAAGAGCGCTGGAGCCCGGTGCAGCTGCTCGAACGGGTCGTCGATCTCGACGAGAAGGACCGCGTGAGGCGCACGCCTGGAGCGGCGCTTCTCGGACAGCCATCTCGGCCGCTTCAAGCCGATGATCGACTACGACTGGGCCTGGCCGACGAAGATCGACCGCGAGGTCGTCGACCACGCGCTCGGCGGCGGCTATCTCGCCGCCGCGCGCAACATCGTGCTCGCTGCCCCGCAAGGCCTGGGAAAGACGATGATCGCCCAGAATCTCGCGCACCAGGCCGTCCTGATGGGCCACTCGGTCCTCTTCGTCACCGCCGCGCAGCTCCTGCTCGATCTGGGCTCACAGGAGTCCTCACGTGCCCTCGACCGTCGCTTGAAGCACTACGCGAAGATCAGCCTGCTCGTGCTCGACGAGGTCGGCTATCTCGCCTTCGACAACCGCACCGCCGACCTGCTCTTTCAGGTGGTGAGTCGGCGGTATGAAAAGAAGAGCCTTGTTCTCACCACCAATCTCGCGTTTAGCGACTGGCCGACTGGCCGACGGTCTTCCAGAACGCGACGTGCGCCACCGCGCTCATCGACCGGGTGATCCATCATGCCGACGTTATCGCGATCGAGGGGGAGAGCTACCGGCTGCGCGAAGCCAAGGAGCACGCCGGCCGGCGAGCACCGTCTCCGCGAGACGACGGGGGGCCGAAGAGCAAGAAGAAGTAGGCGCCGCCGGGCAGCCCGGCCACCCGCTCAGGGGTCGGCCGGACTGTTCAGATTTCCGCGGTTTGAACGGTCCAGCAACACTCAATCTCCTGACACCGGCAACGACGCGATAAACGCTCCTGGATCCTGAACATAACTCCAAGCCGGTGATGCCGCCAGAGCATCGCGAACGGACGGGAGCGTTGGCTCGCATCGCCGCCCACCCTCATCGATCAACATAACATGCGCCTGGCGAAAACAATCGAGTAGCCGTACCAAGTCGGCTTCCTGTATGTTTCTCAGATCGACACGAAATATTATTTCGACGACTCTTCCATCCTCTTGGATCATCTTCAGGCAGGTCGAGCTCTCGTCTCCCCAGATGTCCACCTCTGTAGACCAAGCTGGACTCTTTCCCAGGACATTTTCCGCCGTTCGCCGAATCTCTTCGTCAGGCACCTCGCTTGCCCAGAAGCTTCCTTTTTCCAACTTTTCCACCAGAATCCCAGAGTCACATTCGCGCTCCGTGTCTGGCACAAGCAAAAACGAGCATTGCCAAACAGCCATAATCAGTGCCCCACAAGGTCACTGGTTGTTTTATAACCACGATACGGCAAACCAACCTGCTCAGCAGGAACCTCCGGAATTTTCAATTCTTTCGCAATACGCAATCTGTGGTGTCCATCCACAACATATCGCTTTCCGTTGTGCTCAACGAATTTTATAGACTCACTGATTCCGTTCTTCGCAATATCGCCCTTGAGCTTACCATACACTCGCCTGCTATGCGTCAGCTCGTGCGTTGGGTTTAATGAGAACGGATCGACTTTTCCTTTGAAGAATTGGTCTCCCCGGCCTGCCGGCTCCTCCGGTGGCTCGGCAGCAACGGCCGTTGAGGGCTTCGGAGGCTCCTTCGCCCCGCCCCCTCCCGCCGCGGGCGGCGGCGATGGCACCGCGACATCCTGGGGCGTGTCCTCGGGAATAGGAAGCGACTCGGGGGGCTTGGGAGGGTTCCCATTGGCGGCAGCATCATAGATCAGGTAGCCCGCGTAGCCTATGGATCCTACAACGACCGCACCAGCAACGACCAGCTCTCCGACAGGCGTCGGTTCGAGCAGTGCCGCTGCAAGCGCCGTGGCAAGGAACTTCCGGGTCGCATCATCAAACTGCCCGGTCGGATCGATAAGGACCACAGGGTTGTTGCTGGCATACGTGTACAGCCCCAGGTTGATGGGCCGGTACACCCCGCCGTTGATCCTGCCGGCCATGTACTGGTCGAGGATCGGATCCGGGCTCATCCACACCCCGAGCCGCGGCTCGTAGCTGCGCGCCCCGTAGTGGTAGAGCCCGGTCGACAGGTCGAGCTCCTTGCCGGTGAACAGGTACGGCTGCCGGTTCTGGAACTGCGAGTCCGTCTGGTCGGTCCACAGCTCTCCGCTCGGCAGGTACTCGACGTGCTGGCTCAGCTGCTGGTCCTGGTCGGTGACGTACTGCGTGCTGCCGAGGTGGTCGGGGTGGTAGTACAACACCGGCGGCCGCTGGAACCAGTCCGCGTCGATCTTGCTCGCGAGCCGCGTCTCCCCCGCGAACAGGTGCTTGGTCGCCACCACCCCGTTGCGCACCACGAGGTGCTGGTCGACGTACGCCGTCTCCTCCTCGCCGGCCACCCGGTGCAGGTGCACCCGTCGCTCCCCGGCGCCGTCGTACAGCGCCCGCGACATCTCCTGGTTGTTCTCTCTCACCGACACAAGCCGCCCGTCTTCGTCCCAGCTCAACGTGCGCTGCGGGCTACCCCGGTATTTCCGCTCCTTGTGGTTGCCGTTCGCGTCGTAGAACAGCTCCCGCAGCCGCGGCTGTGTCTCGGCCACCACGTACTCGTCCACCTGGTTCGCCGCGTGCGGCCTCGGACCGGTGTAGCGGTACTCGTTCCGGTACGTCCTCTCCCGGATCGGCTCCTGCTTCTGCCACTCCCCCGGGGCGCCCCACTTCGGCACGTACCGGGCCACCTCCTGCCCCTTCTTCTTCACGTTCCCGAGGACGTCGTAGTCCATCTCCAGCGTGTACCGCTGCTGCTCGTTCCCCCGCTCCTGGTAGATCCCCGACGCCTCGGTCAGCTGATAGAGGTCGTCGTACGCGAACCGCTGCTCGGTCGTCGCGACCATCACGGCTCCGCCCGGCGACGCGTCGAACGGCGCCTCGTTGTCGAGCGCGAGCACGTTGCCCACCAGGTCATAATCGTACCGCAGCCGCTGGAACGCCCTCGGCGGCCGCCCCATCTGCCGCATCTGCGGCGTCCGGTGGTCCGCGTCCACCTCCGATAGCCGCCGCGTCGACGCCTCGTACCGGTACTTCGTCTCGATCCCGTTGCCCGCCACCACCCGCACCCGCTGACCGAACTCGTCGTACCCGATATGCCTCAGGTACTCCGTCGTCATCGGCTCA
The DNA here is from genome assembly GCF_051521455.1 of Sorangium sp. So ce887. Taxonomy (NCBI): domain Bacteria; kingdom Pseudomonadati; phylum Myxococcota; order Polyangiales; family Polyangiaceae; genus Sorangium; species Sorangium sp. So ce887. The sequence continues at coordinate 10,838,117 of NZ_CP150354.1, forward strand.
TTCGGGTGCTGCGGATTGACCTTCTGGTTCTCCCCGACCACCGACACCACCGCGCCGCCGCGGTCGTACCCGTAGCGCACGATCTCCTCGCCCGAACCGGGGAAGTGCAGCTCCTGCATCCGACCCAGCGAATCGAACACGTACTTCAGCGTCGCCTGGTACGGCCCCCGGTGCGGCTCGCGCAGCCGCGGGAACTCCGCCACGAGCTCCGCCACATGGCCGAACCGGTCATACCGGTAGCTCCGCGTCCCCGCCGCGCTCGTCTCCTGCTTCATCCGCCCCGCGCGGTTGCCGTTCGCGTCGCCGGCCTCCTCGGCCTCGCCGTACGTGTACACAACGTCCTGCGTCACCGGATAGTCGATCTTCCACAGCCGGTTGTGGTTGTACTCGTACCGGATCAGCTGACCGCTCAACGCGAGCTCCGCCGTCTGCTTCGCGCGGAGGTTCCCGGCCAGGTCGTACCGCCACTCCGTGCGCCCCGCGTCCGGGCTCACGAGCTCCACCATCCGGCCCGCGGTGTCGTACGTCGCCGTGGTCGCGTTGTTGCGCGCGTCCGTCACCCGCACCAGCTCGCCCACCGGGTTGTGCTCGTACCGCGTCACGATCTGCTGCCCCACCTCGTCGATCGTGTTCCACTCCTCGACCGCCGCGATCCGCCCGCCCACGTCCCGGTAGGTGTTCCGCGACTTGCCGTTCGCGTCGATCACCGTCTCCTGGAACAACAGCTGCCCGTCGAGCTGCACAAGGTCGTGCTCGACCCACGTCCGCGCATACCCAGCCGTCGCGGTGGCCTTGGGGTCCGGCATCTCGACAAGCCGCGTCCGCGACAGCACATCGTGCTGAAAGTGCGTGCTCCGCACCATCTCCACCGCCGTGAACGCCGTGTCCGGCTCCACGCTGAACACCGGCTGTCCCTGCTCCACCACGCGACCGAGCGCGTCGAACCGCACCGCCCCGCTCACCGTCATCCCGACCTCGGTGCCCGTACCCGTGTCGCGCTCCTGGTCCTTCTTGGTCTGGATCACCCGCCCGAGCCCGTCCGCGAACGTCACCGTCACGATCGGATCGCCCGGGTGCTCCGCGTCCTTGTGGCTCGTCCTCGCCCACGCCGGCACCGCGGCGGACTGATCCGGCTGGAGCGCGTACTCGAACCCGACCGCCGGCTCGCCTTCTCCGTCGAGGTCTTCCTCACTCCAGATCTTGCCCAGCTCGCAACTGGTGCTCCGCGCCCGGGGTTGACGATGAGTTGCCCTTCTGAGCTACAACGCCCGGTCGCCCGCGCGATCGTCCAGGCCGATCCATGGGCCAACGGGCGCATGCGCGCCGCGCTGACGCGGCGCGCTCTCCACCATCTCACGCGAAACCATCGATTCTCGTGCGTAAACTCAATATTCAGGAAACCTGACCCTTAACCTCGATGCTACGGCACAGGAAGCAGACAAATTCCTCTTCTGCATCGGTCACCCTGTAAGATAGACCTTCCCAGCCGCGACCGCTTATATCCTCGGCGATAAGCAGCACCAATTCCGTCAGCGCAACCGATTCACCTCTAAACCTGAGCTGCGCAACACCATCAAACACAATATCGGTCTCTTTGTCGCTTTTCGGATCGCGCAACCGAATCATCAACATCAAATTTGAATATCCGCCCTCCCCAAATGCTCGCTCGAGCCCTAGCTGCACCACATACCCCATCGACGCAAGCGGCTTTGTTGTTGTCAACGATTCATTCGTCATTGTGCCTTATACTCTCCAGGGACATGACTTTTGACCTCTTGCCCGGCAGCACCGGGCTTCGACCAGTCATATACATGATGATGCGTATCCGGAATCCCTTGCGCCTTGTTGCCTGCGTTGTAGTCGGTCCGCCCAATCATTCGTCCATATTCGTCATAGTGAGCTTTCCAGGGTTCCACTCGACCTTGGTCGTTTACGTATTGTCCTTCAAGCGTCCGCGTCCCCGGCGCCACCTGCTTGGGCGCTTTCCCGGCGAGATGACTGTCTACTTTAGAGTCCGGTGCCCCCGTCGCGGGCCCCGCGATGGTCGCTCCACCTCGATGTGCGGCGCCGGGCCCGCGGGCTCGACCCGATGCGCGTAATGGAAGAACATCTGGTTGCCGAACGGGTCGCGCACCTCTTCCAGGTACCAGCGGAACACGTTGCGCGGCCGGCCCGGGTCCGGATCGTCGAGCCGCGCGGTCGCGCTGCGCCCGTAAACATACGTGGTCCCGCTCTTGTCCGTGACCTCCCAGAAGTAGCTGTCGGGCCCGGTCCCGTGGCGCACGATCCGCGCGAAGCGCCCCTCCACCCGCTGCCGGTAGGCGCCCGGCTCGCCGGACGCGCCGCCCGCCGGCACGAGCTCGCTCCCGTCGAGCGCATACCGCTCCTCGCCCGTCGCGTACGTCGGCACGCCGAAGCGCGTGTTGATCTCCACCCGCGACAGCCGCAGATCCCAGCCCACGCCGAGCCAGCCGTTGCGGTGCTCGCTGTCGTAGCGAATGGCGAGCGCCGGCTGCAGCCCGTTGCGCCCCGGCGGGACCTCGATCGGGTGGCTCAGGTGCGCCGAGCCGCTCGAGCTCGCCTCCGGCGGCGCGATGAGCGTCACCCCGGCGAGCGGGCTGCCGAGCGCGAGCCCCTTGATGCTGCTCGGATCGAACGAGCGCGCCCCCGGCGCGTCGGGCATCGCCAGCGTCGCACCGATGAAATCGGTGAAGTGGTCGGTCAGGCTCGCCAGCTTGCCCTTCGCGGCCACGCCGGCCCGCTCGACGCCCTGCCAGCTGCCGAGCGACTCATCGAAGTAGAAGCCCGTCACGTGCTGCGCCGTCATCCCCGGTGGAATGGCGTGCTCGTCATAAGGCAGCGTCAGCCGCACCGGCTTCTTGAACCTGAGGCCGTGCGGCCCGAAGCGATAGGCCCTCCCTCCGGGCGTGACGTTGACCATCGCGCGCCCCATCGGCCGCACCTCGCCCTCGGGCAACGGCCGGATCGTGATCCGCACCGGCTCGTCCACCGCCCCCTCGGGGATCTCCAGGACAGCCCCCTCGAACGCCACCACCCGCGCCTTGTCGGGGAGCACCATCTCGCCATGGGGCGCCCCCACGTCCTCGACAAGCGGCGCATCGAACCGAGGCCCCAGCAACAGACCCCCGACACCGTCGCTCGGCAGCCGCAAAGGGATCGCCGAGAGCGCCACCCCGCCGCCCGGCGGCGACAGGGGCAAGAGCCGCGGCTCCGGAGGCCCGGCCAGCGCGAGGCCCTCGTGCCCCCGCCCGAGCAGCAACATCACAGCACAAAACACCACGAGACGAACGAGCCAGCTCGCGTGTCGCATTCGAGATCCCCCGACGCAATGTCTGTTGGTTGGCGCACAGGTATCCACGGCAGAACGCACCGTGTCAATGCGCATTTGGCGAAAGCAATGAAAGCGCGCCACCCTCCTCTATGGGCACCTGGCGCCTCTTCCTGGAACCCTGGAAGCTGCGCACGCCGATCGTCGCAGCAGCATTCGGACGCCTGGCCCACGCGGAGCGTTGTTGACATCGCCTCCCCATTCGCGACCATCACCCGGTTACGCTCAACCAGGAGGGAGCTCATGCCCCAGAGACGCACCGTGAAGAACTCATCCAAGCCCACGTCCTCCAAGGTCCAGTCGTCGAGGAAGACGCCCGCCCCCAGGACGAAACGCCCGGCCTCTCCGGCCCACGATCCCACCAGCGAGGAGGCGCTCCTCGCGCTGGACCCGATCTACGCGACGGGTCCCGACATGCCGGTGAGCGTCGCGGAGCGCGAGCTCACCTCGCTTTCGCGCCTCGCGCAGGCGCAAGACGCGCGCCTCTCGAAGATCGGGATCACCGCCGACAAGGTGGCTCTCCTCGCGCGCTTCGCCCGACGCCTCGGCGCGCTCGAGAAGGTCTGGCAGAAGGCGCGCGGCGCCGTGAAGCTCACGTCGGCGCAGCGGAGGCTCCGCGACGAGGCCGAGGCGCTCGACGCGAAGCTCGTGGCCGGCGGCCGCTGGGGCTGCCGGAACGACGCCGCCGCCCAGGCCGAGCTCTCGCGCATCGCCGAGGGCTCCGGCCTGGCCGATATCATCCAGGACCTCCGCGATCTCGTCGACTTCTGGGACGACCACGAGGGCGCGCTCGGCGTGACCGATATCACGAGGAAGGACCTCGACAGGGCCAAGGCGCTCGCCGATGCGCTCGAAGGCGCCGCCGCCAACGAGGCCTCCGACGCGAGCGCCGCGCACGCGCTGGAGCTCCGCAACCGCTGCTTCTGGGCCGCCGACGAGCTCGCAAAGGAGATCCGCGAGGGCGGCCGCTACGCCTTCCGCGATCAGCCCAAGATCGCGGCCAGGTTCGTATCGCGCCACCGGACGACCCTGAACCGGCGCTCCCGCCGAAAGGCCAAGGCCGCCGAGTCCCTCGCCGCCCCGGAAGTATAGCGTCTCCCGCGCCCGCCCCTATCGCTCCCGCGCCCGCCCCTATCGCTCCCGCGCCCGCCCCCATCGCTCCCGCGCCCGCCCCCATCGCTCCCGCGCCCGCCCCCTATCGCTCCCGCGCCCGCCCCTATCGCTCCCGCGCCCGCCCCCATCGCTCCCGCGCCCGCCCCTATCGCGCTCTCCTCTCTTCACATCCTCGGCGGTCTTCTCTTCTTCCCTCCGCTTCCCCGTTCGACGCGTCGAGCCCGCACGGACGCGCTTCGCCCCCGACGCGCGCCGCCGACACGCGCCTCCGTCGCGCGCGTTCCCGGCGCCGAGGCGAGCCTTGCGCAGCGGCCTCCCCTGCGCTTTGATGGCCGCCGGCCCCGTAAGAGGTGAACCGTACATGACGACCCTTGGCGAGCTTCGCGTGCGCATCGACAGCATCGACGATCGGATCCTCGATCTCCTCGCCCAGCGGGCCGAGGTGGCCGTCGAGGTCGCACACGCGAAGCGCGCAGCGAACGCCACGCAGTTTCACGACCCAGAGCGCGAGCGGCGCGTGCTCGACCGCCTCCAGGCGAAGGGCGCAGGCCGCTTCCCGCGCGACGCCATCCGGGTCGTCTTCCGGGAGGTGATGAGCGCCTGTCTGGCGCTCGAAGAGCCCATGAAGGTGGCCTTTCCAGGGACCGAGGGCGCCTTCGCCGAGGTCGCCGCGCGCCACCTCTTCGGGCTGGCGGCGCGCTACCGGGAGACGGGCACCATCGAGGGCGTCTTCGACGCGGTGCGCGCGGGCGAGGCGGCCTGCGGCGTCGTCCCCGTCGAGAGCTCGACGGACGGCTCGGTGACCCTGACCGCCGACGCCCTGATCGAGAGCGACCTCCAGATCCGGCAGGAGCTCGTGCTCGACGTCGCGTATTGCCTGTTCAGCAAGGCGGAGGGGCTGAGCGGCGTCACCCGGGTCCACGGGCACTCGCACGCGCTCTCGCAGTGCCGCCTCTGGCTCGCGAAGCACCTCCCCGGCGCGCAGATCATCCAGACCGTCTCCGCCGCCGCGGCGGCGCACGAGGCCGTCGGCGACCCGGCCGCAGCGGCCGTCGGCAACCGCGGCGCGGGCGAGCTCTACGGGCTGCCGCTCCTCCGCGAGCGCATCCACGACCGCCCCGAGAACGCGACCCGCTTCATCGTCATCGCCCCGGTCGACGCGCCGCCCACCGGCGCGGACAAGACATCGGTCGTCTTCTCCGTGCAGGAAGAGCCCGGCGCGCTCCGACGGGTGCTCGCCATCTTCGACGACGCGACCATCAACCTGACCCGGATCGAGTCTCGTCCGAGCCGGCAAAAGCACTGGGACTACGTCTTTCTCGTCGACCTGGAGGGGCACCGGAGCGACCCGCGCGTCGCCGAGGCGGTCGAGCGGCTGCGCGCCCGCTGCGAGATGGTGAAGGTGCTCGGGAGCTACCCTCGGTCGGCCGGAACGCGCTGAGGCCCCCAGGGCGGCTGTCCCGGCGCCTCAGCCCTGCTGTGCTCGTCTCGACTCCGCTGCTCGGGCCGGCCCGGCAGGGGGATGGTGCCCCGGGGGGAACGATGATATTTTCCGCAGCCCGTGCCGGCTGCGTCGCTCGCGCTCGCCCTCCGCGCTGCCCGAACGGCCGCCAGCGCGGTCGCATGCGCGCTCCTCGCGCTGCCTGCGGCGGCGGCGGAGCCCCGCGCCGGCCGCGGGCCGGTGCTCGTCCTCGCGGCCTTCCCCGGCGCCGGCAGCATCGACCAGCGGGCCATTGCCCTCGTCGCGGCCCGTATCCGCCCCCTCGGCGTCCGCCTCCAGGTCATCCGTCCCGGCGCGCCGAGGTCCACGCTGCAAACGCTCCTCCCCGACGCCCGCGCCCTCGCCGACGCATGGGACGCGCGGGGCGTGCTCTGGATCGACGCCGGATCGAGCGGCGAGCTCGCCCTGTACGTGGTCGAGCGCGGCGGCGATCAGGTCTACGGCCGCCGCATCCCGGTCCCGCCCGGGCAGACAGCGACGGCCCTCGAGTCGCTCGCCAGCATCGCCGGCGCGGTCGCCGAGGAGCTCCGCGAGGGGCGCATCGCCGGCCTGACCGAGGTCGAGGTGGGCGTCGCAGCGGCCGCAGCGACGCCGGCGGCTCCGCCCGAGCCCGCCGCCGCCCCTGCGCCCGCGGCGCCCCTTGCAGCGCCCGCAGACACAGCGCCGCGCCCGCAGGCGCCCGCGGCCCGGCCGGGCGCCCCGCCCGAAGCGCCCCGGCTGCCCGCGCTGGCCGTGCAGGTCGGCTACACCGGCGCGAGCTTCAGCGGCGAGGCGCCCTGGCAGAGCGCCGCCGCGCTCCGCGCCTCCTGGGCGCCGGTGGATCAGGCCGTGATCGGCCTGGGCTACGACCTGATCCCTCCGGCGACCCTCGGCGACGAGCGGGCGGCGTTCGAGCTCGTGCGTCACCCCGTGATCGCCACGGGTCAGCTCCGGCTCAGGCTCCCGCTCGGCTTCGACCTGCAGCTCGGAGCGCGCGCCAGCGTCGATGTCGTCGAGCGCATCCCCAAGCCCTCCGCGCAGCCCACCGCGGCGCCGCCGACCCGGACGCTGCCCGCCCGGCCGCCGCCGCCGCCGCCGCCGCGGCGGGGCCAGGGGCCGCTGCCGGGCTTCCCCCCCTGGCAGTGGCCGCATGTGGCTCCGCAGCAGCTGCCTCCGCCGGAGCCCCGGACCGATGTGCTCTTCAGCGTCGCGCCGGTCGCGGAGCTCGGGTATCCGCTCACCGGGTGGCTTCGCCTCAAGGCGATGCTGGGCGTGGACTTCCTCCTGACGCGGCCTGACGCCTCCGTGCACCCGGACCTCGCGCTCCAGCCCGACCCGGTGCGGTTCCTCACCGGCCTCGGCCTGGAGCTCGGCCTCGCCCCGCCGGCGGCCGAGGGCGTGGTCAGGCGATGATCGCCCGCGCCACGTGACGCGACAGGGAAAGAAGTTTGACCCGGTTCGGCCCGGGCGCCCCACCAGATCGCGGCGATGGACGCTGAGCACACACGAGCTCTTCGCGCGAGCCTCGGACCGTTTCCCGAGCCGCGACTGGCCAGCTCCATGACCCGCCCCCCTCGCAGCCCGTCACCCGCCGTGCCCGAGCCGCTCGACCTCGACCGGATGCGCCACGCCGGCGCGGGCGATCCGCAGGCGCAGGCCTGGCTCATGGCGCGCGTGATCCCGCGGGTCCGCCGGATCGCGCGGGCGTTCCTCCGCAGCTCGGCCGACGCCGACGACGCCGCGCAGCTCGCCCTGCTCGCGATCCTGGAGAGCGCCTCGACCTACCGCGGCGAGGCCACCGTCGAGGCCTGGGCCAGGCGCATCGCCGTCCGGACGATCCTTCGCTACGTCAAGCAGCAGCGCCGGGATGGCGCCCCTGTCGCGCCGGAGAGCGCGATCGACGAGGAGGTCGCCCAGGCGCCGCACCAACCCCCGTTCGAGGCCCTCCCGCGCGAGGCGCGCGCGTACCTCGACGAGCTGCCGGAGGCGCAGCGCGACGTGATCCTCCTGCACCATGCGCTCGATTACTCGATCGAGGAGATCGCCGGAATGACCGAGGTCAGCCCCGACACGGTGAAGAGCAGGCTGCGCCTCGGGATCGGCGCGCTCCGCAAGCAGGTGCGCCAGGACATCGCCGTCGGCCGGAAGAGAGCATCATGACAGGGACCCAGAAGCCCGAGATCGATCTGGACCGCCTGCCCGCCATCTTCGCCGCCGAGGCGCGAGGCAAGCCGATCCGCCCGGAGGACGCGGAGCTCCTCCGCCTCGCCGAGCAGGAGGACCCCGAGCTCCGCGGCGAGGCGCGGCTCTGGGCTGCGATCGGCAAGCTCGGCGACGAACGCGGCGACGGCCGCGAGCTCAGCGACGCCGCCCTGCTGGAGCGGGTGCTCGCGCGCGCCCACGTGGAGCCCGCGCCCCGGAGCACGGCGAGGCCGCGACCGACGCTGCGGCGAGGGCTCGCGGGGACGATCGCGGGCGTGGCCGTCGCGGCGACCCTCCTTGTCGCGCTCGCGGCGGAGCTTGTCGACGGGCCCGCGCAGGCGCCCCCGCCGCCCGCGCCGGGCGGGAGCGAGGCGCTCGATCCGAACGGCGCACCGCGCGCCCCGGAGGGCTCCCCCGCGCCCGCGCCGCCGGGAGAGCCCTCGCCGGGCGCCGGCGCGGCCGAGGCCCCGAGCGAGCCGCCGCCGGGCGCGGCCGCGGTGGCCAACGAGCCCGCGGCCACCGGCGCGGACGAGGCCCGGGATCGCGCCCCGCAGCCGCCCAGGCCGCGCGCGGAGGGGCCCCAGGCGCTGCTCCTGCGCGCGCAGGCCCGGCTCGGGGAGGGGAAGAACGCCGAGGCGAGCGCCGCGTACCGCGCCCTGCTCGCGCAGCACCCGTCCAGCCCCGAGGCGCGGGCGGCGCTCGTGTCGCTCGGCCAGCTCGCGCTCCACCAGGGCAAGGCGGCCGAGGCGCTCGGCCACTTCGAACGCTACCTCGCCGGCCCCGGCGGCCCCCTCGCGGCGGAGGCCCGGGTCGGGCGGGTGAATTGCCTGCGCCGGCTCGGGCGGACGGCCGACGAGCGCGCGGCCATCGCCGACTTCCTCGCCCGGCACGGCGAGAGCGTCCACGCGCCGCGGCTGCGCGCACGCCTGTCCGAGCTCGGCGGCAAGTGAGCGCCGGCGCGACGTCCGCAAAAAAGATTGACCCCCGATCCTGCGACATCGCCACCAGGCCATCAAAATGTCGCGAAAAGTCCGCAGGATTGTAAAATTCCCCTCCCGATGCGAAGCGTGCGCCGGCGTCCTCGTCGGGCTCCTGAGCCTGCTGTCTCTCGGCTGCTCGACCTCGACGACGGGCACCGAAAACCCGCCGGACGCTGGGGGCCCCGATGGATCCGCGGGGCCGGACGGAGCGACCGGCGACCCCACGCGCCTCGTCGGCGCCTTCCAGGTGCGCTTGTTGCCAGGCGACGCGCCGGAGACGCCCGGCAGCACGTCGGTGCTCGGGAAGATCTACGACGGGCCCACGCCCTCTCAGGTCGTCTGGGAGCTCGCGACCGAGGAGGGGAGCTGCCGGCTCCTCACGCCGCGCGTCCCGTTCTGCAACGAGCCCTGCGGGGGCAGCGCCGTCTGCGTGGAGGACGACACGTGCCAGGCCTACCCGGCCGCGCACAGCGCCGGAGACGTGACGGTGACCGGCCTGAACCTCGAGTCGGGCGAGGCGGCCTTCGTCATGAAGCCCGTGGCGAACAACTACCAGCCGCCCGCCGGCACGAAGCTCGGCTATCCGCCCGCCGGCGAGGGACAGACGGTCCGCTTCGAGGCGAGCGGCGATTATTTCAACGCCTTCGCGGTGGAGGCCAGGGGCGTGAGCCCCCTCGAGCTCCTGAACGACACGATCCGCATCGAGCCCGACGCGGCCGTGCAGCTCGCGTGGGCGCCGCCGGGGCAGGCCGGCATCTCCACGGTCCGCGTGACGCTCGATATCAGCCATCACGGGGGCACGAAGGGGAAGATCGAGTGCACCGCCGAGGACACCGGCTCGCTCGATCTGCCGGCGTCGCTCGTCACGCAGCTCCTCGACCTCGGCGTGGCGGGCTTCCCGTCGATCATCGCCACGCGCGAGTCCGTGGGCTCCACGACGATCTCGCCCGGCCGGGTCGATCTGGTCATCTCATCGCAGCTCGAGCGGCCGGTGGAGGTCACGGGGCTCACCTCGTGCAACGACAGCTCGCAGTGCCCCGACGGCCAGACCTGCCAGAGCGATCTCACCTGCCAATGAGCCTCGCCGATCACGGCGCGACCGACAGTCCAGCTTACCAAGACAAGGAAACGAGACCATGACACGCGCTTATCCTCTCGTGTTGCTCCCTCTCACCCTGGCGCTGCTCCCGCACGTGCTCGGCTGCTCCGGCGGGGACACGGACGCTTCGAGCGACGGAACGACCAGCACGTCGTCGAGCTCCGGCGGCGGCTCCGGGGCCACCGGCGGCAGCACCACGGCGACCACCGGCGGCGGCACCACCACCGCGACGACCGGCGGCGGGGCGACCACCGGCGGCAGCACCACGGCGACCACCGGCGGCGGCACCACCACCGCGACGACCGGCGGCGGGACGACCGAGAAATTCAGCTTCTTCGTGACAAGCATCGTCGCCATGCGGGAGCTGTCGGGCTCCCAGGACGGCTTCGGGGGCGATCTCCGCTTCGGGGAGACGGGCCCGGGCGCCGGTCTCCGCGGCGCGGACAAGATCTGCGCGACGATCGCCGAGAAGAGCCTTCCAGGCGCGGGGGGCAAGACGTGGCGCGCGTTCCTGAGCGCCGCGGCAGGGGAGGACGGCAACCAGGTCGACGCGATCGACCGGATCGGCGAGGGGCCCTGGTACGACCGGCTCGGACGGTTGATCGCCAGCAACAAAGAGGAGCTGCTCGGCGAGCGCCCCACCGGGGCCGACGACGGGCTCGCCGACGATCTGCCGAACGAGGACGGCGTCCCCAACCACCAGCCCGATCCGAGCCAGCCCGAGGTGGACAACCACGACACCATGACGGGGAGCGACGAGGAGGGGCGGCTCTTTGGCCCGACGGCCACGTGCAGCGACTGGACGAGCGCGGCGGCGGACAGGAACTCGAAGCCGCGCCTCGGACACTCGTGGCCGAGGGACTTCGGCGGCGGCGGGCCCGGCGGCCCGGGCGGCGGGTTCAACATGGCCCACTGGATGTCGGCCCACGACGCGGCGGGGTGCACCCCGGGCGTCAACCTCGTGGACGCAGGGGGACCGGCGCAGGGCTCGACGAGCGTCGGATCCGGCGGCGGTTACGGCGGGATCTACTGCTTCGCCCTGACGCCCTGACGCAAGCCTACCGGCGCGCGCCGCCCCTCGGTCACCTTACTTGTCTCAGGAGGATTCATGGTTCAAGGCAATCGCATCTCGTCGATCCTCGCGCTCGCCCTGCTCGCCGCGGTGCTGCCGGGCGCGTGCGGCGGCTCGTCCGACGATGTCGGCGCGACCGGGGAGGTCTGCGAACGCAAGAGCGACGACGGGTCGACGGAGTTCCTGAAGCGCGTGGGGTGCGCCACGGACTTCGAGGCGCTGGCGTCGACGCCCGTCGACGCCAGCTTGCCCGGCGCGCGGTCGGTCAAGGTGGTGCTGGATATGGCCGATCAGAACGCGCTGTATTTCCAGAACAGCGTGCTCTACGAGGTCCACTACGCCTTCATCTCGTCGCACCTCTCCGGCGGCGAGCTGCCCTACGTCCCTCCCCTCTTCGAGTTCAACACGACCGAGTACTTCACGCCGGACCGCCGCTTCGTCCTCGGCGCGGTGACGCATTACGCGGGCCCCGGCGTGTGGGCGCTCGAGCTCTCCCCCTACGACACCGCGTCTGCGGACATGATCACCACCCTGTTCAGGGCGGTGCAGGGGGCCTCGTTCTTCGGATCGAAGCTCGCCTTCCACCCCACGTCGGAGGCCGTGGCGGCCGAGGCGCGGAAGCTCCCCTCGGACATCCCCGTGGTCAGCACCGGCGATCTCTACGCCGGGATCGACTACCAGCCGCTCTCGCTGGGCACGGCGGTGGGTCGTCTACACTTCGCGAAGGCGGCGGATCTCGACTCGGAGTACCTGTCCCATCAGGATATCGCCGTCCTCGACGGGGTGCCCAACGACATCTCGGTCGTCCAGGGGATCATCACGGAGGAGTTCCAGACGCCGCTCTCGCACGTCAACGTGCTCTCCCAGAACCGGCGCACGCCCAACATGGGGCTGCGCAACGCGATGAGCCACCCGGAGCTGCTCGCGCTGAAGGGCAAGCTGGTCGAGCTCACCGCGGGGCCGTCGTCCTGGAGCGTCCGCGAGGTCACCGAGGCGGAGGCCGAGGCGTTCTGGGAGGCGCACAGGCCCGAGCCCATCACGCTCCCCGATCTGGATCTGACGGTCACGGATCTGCGCGACATCGAGGAGGTGACCCCCGATCCGCCGGACGGCGAGCCGCTCCGGGACGCGATCAAGAAGGCCGTCCTCGCCTTCGGCGGCAAGGCGGCCCACTACTCGATCCTGGCGAGGATCCCCGAGGTCCCGATCCAGAAGGCCTTCGCGATCCCGGTCTACTACTACGACCTGTTCATGAAGCAGAACGGGTTCTACGACCAGATCGACGCGCTGCTCGCCGACCCGAAGTTCAACACCGACGCCGCGACCCGCGACGAGCAGCTGAAGGCGCTCCGCGACGCCATGAAGAGCGCGCCCGTCGACGCCGAGTTCCAAGAGCTCCTCAAGGCGAAGATCGAGGCGGAGTACCCCGGGCACAAGATGCGCTTCCGCAGCAGCACGAACAGCGAGGATCTCGACGGGTTCCCGTGCGCCGGCTGCTACGACTCGAAGACCGGCGATCCGACCGACTGGGAGGACGTGCTCGACGCCATCCGCAAGACCTACGCCAGCTCCTGGCAGCTCCGCACCTTCGATGAGCGCACCTATTACGGCATCGATCACAAGACCGTCGCGATGGCCTTGCTCGTGCACCACAACTTCCCGGACGAGGAGGCGAACGGCGTCGCCGCGACCAACAACCCGTTCGACACGACGGGAGTCCAGCCCGCCTTCTACGTCAACGTGCAGACGGGCGGCGACGTGGAGGTTGTGGCCCCGCCCCCCGGCGTGACGAACGAGGCGTTCCTCTACTTCTTCAGCCAGCCGAACCAGCCCGTCACATACCTGAGCCGGTCGAGCCTCATGCCGGAAGGCCAGACGGTCCTCACGGCGGCGCAGATTCATCAGCTCGGCGTGGCGCTCGACGCCATCCATACCCGGCTCTCTCCCGCTTACGGGCCCGCGGCGGGGAACACCGGCTGGTACGCGCTGGAAGTGGACTTCAAGTTCGATGACGACGCGAACCCGGGCGAGCCGCCGACGCTCTACATCAAGCAAGCGCGCCCCCTCCCCGGCCGCGGGGCTGGCGCCGACGCGCCGTGAGGCGGGCGCGCGCGTCCAGGCGGGCGGAGGCCGAGGGAACGCGGTATCACGAGGGATGCTTCACACCAAACCGGGAACCCTGAGATCGGGGCGCGCTCCCACCGCCGCCCTCTCCCTCCTCCTCGTCGTGGCGAGCCAGACCGGCTGCCCGGTCGACAAGGCGACCGGGGAGGCGGTCTTCGATCGGACGAAGCTGCACACGATCGCGATCACCGTCTACGGGGCCCACCTGGACCAGCTCGCCACGGACCTCGATGCTCGCGTCCCGTGCACGCTGAGCTACGACGGCGAGGTCGTCCGCGGCGTCGGCATCCGGCAGAAGGGCAACAAGCTCGTGGAGCTCGAGGACAAGCCGAGCTTCAGCATCAAGATCGACGAGTTCGATGAAGAGACGGAGCTCGACGGGCTCAAGAAGCTCTTGCTGAACAACGCCAAGCAGGACTCGGCCTTTCTGCGCGAGCAGATCGGCGGGGATCTGCACGACCGCGCCGGGGTGCCGGCCGCGCGCACCGCGCACGCGGTGGTGAGCCTGAACGGCGTCGACAAGGGCATCTACGTCGTCACCGAGGCCCTCGACAAGCGGTTCCTGAGGCGCCATTTCGGCGAGGTGAACGACGAGGGCGCGCTCTACGAGGGGCCGTGCTGCGGCGACTTTGTCGACGATCTCGACGCCGCCGAGCTCGACGGCGGGGAAGACAAGGGCGCGGCGGCGATCCGCGCGCTCGCCGACACCATCCGCGACACGCCGGACGAGCAGCTCGAGGCGAGGCTGAGCGAGCACCTCGACCTGGATCGGTTCATCACGAGCTTCGCCCTCGAGGCGCTCCTCGGCCACTGGGACGGCTACGCGTACCGGGCGAACAACTATTACATTTACAAGAACCCGGCCGATGGGCGCTTCGTGTTCATGCCCCATGGCATGGATCGCATCCTGGACGACCCGCGCTTCGACACCGAGACGGCGTCCGTCGCCGTGCTCCCGCGCCGGATCCGCGAGATACCGGCGCTCGACGAGCGATTCCGCGCCGAGCTCGCCCGCATCGCGAGCGCGGCGTGGGACGAGCCCGCCGCGCTCGCGGCCATCGATCGGGCGGCGCAGCTGATCGGCGCGGCCAGCGCCGGCGAGGCGACCCGGGACGATCAGCGCGAGTTCACCGAGCACGCGAGCGCGCTCCGGGAGGACCTGAAGCTGCGCCGCACCCTGATCGATCCCGCGATCGTGTGCGGCGACGGCAACGTCGGAGGGCTCGAGTCGTGCGACGACGGCAACACGGCAGGGGGCGACGGGTGCAGCGTCGGGTGTCGCGTCGAGCCCTGACCGCAAACCCCCCTCCCTGTTGCCGCAACGCGTGGTGACCGGGCTCAGCCGGGAGCTGCGCAAGCCGCTGCCGGAGCCCGCGAACGGTTGCGGGATGCCGCAACTACCCGCAAACGTCCTGGCGCGACAGAGCGCCTCCGGCGCCGGCGAACCGCAAATTTCCGACGCCTCCTGTCGGCCCTTGCGCGGCATGCGCGATGCTCCAGGCGGAGCCCGGCGCGCAAGGGGCGATAGGGCCGCCCGGGTCATCCGCTATCAGCAGAGACCGCCGCGCCCGCCATGATGTTGCCCAGCATCATCCAGGGAGAAAAACCACCATGCGAAGCTTATTCCACTCTCGCGCGAGCAGAACGATGGTCATCGCGCTCGTCACCGCGGCGCCGGCGTGCGACACGAGCACGGAGGACGTCACGGCGACGAGCGCCGGGGAGACGGGGGCCATCCATGCGGCGCTCACGGTCGGAGGCTTGCGTCACGACGTCGTCGCGGTTCACTACAAGCTCGTTGCCGTGGACGGCACCTGCGGTGATCCGGCCATCGCCGAGACCACGAGCGCGCTGGAAGAGGAGGCGCTCCCCGACCGCGTGCTCCCTCCTCGAACCCGGGTCCACGCGGCGGCCGACGGCATGTTCGTGGTGCCGCCCGGCGCCTACCGCGTCTGTGCAACCCCGATGAGCAGCTCCGGTCCTTCGCTGGAATGCGCGCCCGCCGAGGCGACGGCCAACGTCTACCCCGAGGCGACGTCCGAGATCGTGCTCGTATCGCAGTGCGCCGGGGAGCCCAACGGCGGGCTCGACGTCATCGTCGCCCTGAACGACCCGCCGACGATCGAGGGCATCGACATCACCCCGAGCAAGTACATCACCGAGTGCGAGACCGCCACGATCGCCGTCACCGCGTCGGATGCCGACGGCGACGCGGTGACGGTTGCGTGGGAGCTCCTCAGCGACGCGGGCGAGCTCGCGGGCAGCGGCAGCACCGCGACGTTCACCCCGGCGGGCGCAGGCGTCGTCGCCGTCCAGGTGACGGTCTCCGATAACCTCGGCGGGAGCAGCCGGCTCTCGTTCCCGCTGTACGTGTCGCCGGCGGACTGCGGAACAGGGGGCGGCGTCTCGGTCTTCTCGTTCGTCGACACGCCGGCGGACGACGTGAGCACGACATCGATCCACGACTGGTTCTCGAGCCTCGGCGCCGTGAGCTCGAGCCATCATATCCTGTTCCAGATCGCCACGAACGAAGGCACAAGCGCCCTGTGCGCCGAGAACGCCGCCTACTACGTCGAGAACTACATCACGCGGACGGACATCGGCGGCGGCGGCATACCGTCGGGCAGCTGGGCCAAGTACTGGCGCGTGCTCGACGGTCCCTGGGTTGGCCCGGACACGGGGTCGTACTCGAACAACTACGCCGCGAGCTGCGACGAGAGCCCGTACTCCTGGTGCGCCGAGTGGTACATGGGGGATCTCCGCATCGCCGTGATGCCCTTTCACACCGAGGACAACTTTCACACCGAGGGCAACGGCGAGAGCTACGCCAACGGATGGTCGAACGGCGAGGGCTGGGAGGTCACCCTCGCAGTCGGCGAAGACCGCCTCACGACCTGCGGCTTCTAGAGCGGCCGAGATCCTGGCGGATCGCGGGGCCGTGTTCCCTGCTCAGGCCGGCCGCGCGCGGCGCGGGTGAGGCTCGGGCGACCCCGTGCTATGAGGGCCGCCATGCCGAACGCCGCCGGCGACATCGATGTGGAGGCGCTGAACGACCGCCTCGCCCGGGAGCACCCGATCGACGACTACTACGAGCGCGCCCCGCTGCCGATCCGGCTCATCGAGCGCGAGCGGCTCGCCATCATCCGCGACATGCTCGGCGACTGCACAGGCCTCGATCTCGCCGAGGTCGGCTCGGGCGGCGGGCACGTGCTGCGGATGTTCCCGCGGTCGCGCATCACGGCGATCGACGTCTCCGACGTCTTCCTCGACACCGCCCGCAAGAACCTCGCTGGCTACGACGCCCGCTTCCTCAAGGGCGAGGTCGAAGCGCTCGACCTGCCCGCCGCGAGCTTCGACCGCATCATCTGCACCGAGGTCCTGGAGCACACGGTCGATCCCGCCGCCGTCCTCGCGGAGATCGCCCGCCTCCTGCGCCCCGGCGGGGTGGCCGCGATCACGGTGCCGAACGACCCGCTCATCGCGCGGCTGAAGGGCATCGTCCGCCGCACGCCCGTCGGCTACCTCCTGCGCGACCGCATCCAGTGGGGCGGCGACGTGTACCACCTGCACAAGTGGACTCCGGACGAGTTCGGCCGCCTCCTCGCGCGCCACTTCCGCGTGACCGAGCGCCGCGCGGCGCCCCACGGCGCGCTGCCGATCCGCGCGTGCTTCCGCTGCGTCCCCCCGTGACGCCCGCCGTGCATCCGGGCTGCCCCGAGCGCCCGTCGCCCTGCTGCGGGCTCCCCTTCCAGGCAAGATAGGCGAACACCCCATGTCCGACACCCGATCTGAGCTTCCTCCGGAGACCCCGATCGAGCTCTCCGTCATCGTGCCCTGTCTGAACGAGGAGCTGAACATCCCCGAGCTCACCGAGCGCGTCCTCGGCGTCTTCCGCGAGGGGGGCCTCACGGGGGAGCTCCTGCTCGTCGACGACGGCTCGACCGACGGCACAGAGGCGACGATCCGCGCGCTCATGGCCGCGCACCCCGGGCTCGTGGTGGGGTGCTTCCACCCGCAGAACCGCGGCATCACCGCGGCGTGGCGCACCGGCGCGGCCTCCGCGCGCGGCAAGCTCGTCGCCATCATCGACGCCGATCTCCAGTACCAGCCCGAGGACCTCCTGCGCCTCCGGCGCGAGCTCTACGAGCACAGCGTCGATGTCGTCCAGGGCTGGAGGAGCGCCGTCGGGCGGCGCATGGACCGCCGCTACCACCTGAGCCGCGGGTTCAACACGCTGCTGAACACCACCTTCGGGATGTCGCTCCACGACAACAAGAGCGGCTTCGTGATGTGCGCGCGCGAGGTGTTCCAGGATCTGCTGACGTACAAGGGCAGCTATTTTTACTGGCAGTCGTTCATCCTGGTCGCCGCCCACGCCAAGGGCTACTCGTACAAGGAGGTCGAGACGCTCTTCGAGCAGCGCCGTCAGGGCGTCTCCTTCCTCGACCAGCAGGCGGCCAGCGCCGTGGTCAAGTCGTTCTACGACCTCGGCAAGGCGGCCTGGGAGTACCGCGTGGACCGGATCCCGGCGGACGTGGCCACGCAGTACCTCCGCCGCCACCCGGTGGTCGACCGCTCGCCGGAGCGCGATCCGCTCACCACGACGAAGTGGCGCGCGTATCTCGGCGCGTTCAACCACACCCACTGGATGATCACGCGCGACGTCGAGCACTACTACGATACGCTCCGCAAGACGCAGTGGCTCACGCCGGCGCAGACCCGCGAGCTCCAGGACGAGAAGCTGCGGCGGCTGCTCCGCCACTGCTACCGCAACGTGCCCTACTACCGCGCCCGCATGCAGGAGCTCAAGCTCCGGCCCGAGGACATCCGCGGCCAGGAGGACCTGCACAAGCTGCCGTTCCTCACCAAGGCCGATATCCGGCGGCACCTCTATTTCGATATCATGTCGGAGAACCACGACAAGTCGCAGGTCCTCAAGATCACGACGAGCGGCTCCACCGGCGAGCCCTTCGTCTGCTACGCCGACCGGGCGCAGCTCGAGTTCCGCTGGGCGGCGACGCTCCGGGCGCAGGAGTGGACGGGCTACCGCTTCGGCGACCCGACGGTGCGGCTGTGGCACCAGACGATCGGGATGACCCGGTGGCAGGCGGCCCGCGAGCGCGCGGACGCCATCCTGTCGAACCGGACGTTCATCCCGATCTTCGAGCTGTCCGACGACAACCTGGGCAAGATGATCGAGCGGATCGCCGGCGTGCAGCCGGTGCTCATGGACGGCTATGCCGAGGCGCTCGATTTCCTGGCGCATTACGTGAAGAGCACCGGCAAGGTCGCGGCCCGGCCGCGCGCGATCATGTCGAGCGCGCAGACGCTGCCGCTGCCGAGCCGCCGGCTCATCGAGGAGGCGTTCGGCTGCAAGGTCTTCGACAAGTACGGCAGCCGCGAGTTCTCGGGCATCGCGTACGAGTGCGACGCGCACGAGGGCCACCACGTGGTGGCCGAGGGGTACCTCGTCGAGATCCTCCGCGACGGGCGCCCCGCGGAGCCCGGGGAGATCGGAGAGGTGGTGATCACCGACCTCAACAACTTCTGCATGCCTTTCGTCCGCTATCGCATCGGCGATCTCGCCGAGGCGATGGACCCGGCCGTGCCGTGCCCGTGCGGCCGCGGGGCGCCGCGCGTGGGCCGCATCGAGGGGCGGGTCCAGTCCATCATCCGCGGGACGGACGGGCGGTATCTCCCCGGCACGTTCTTCGCGCATTACCTGAAGGAGTTCGATTACGCGATCAAGCGCTTCCAGGTGGTGCAGGAGGAGCGCGACGCCATCACGTTCCGCGTCGTCAAGGGCGGGCGGTACTCGCCGCAGGTGCTGGACGAGGTGCTCGCCATGTTCCGCCGTTATCTCGGCGAGCGGATGCGCATCGAGGTCGAGTTCGCGGACGACATCGCGCTCGTCCGCACGGGCAAGCACCTCGCGAGCGTCTCGCGCCTGAACGTCGACTTCCAGCGCGCCGCGCCGGTGGAGATCCTGTCGTCCGGCCAGAGCGGCGCGGGCGGTTGAGCGGGGCGCTCCCGATGGCACCGACGATGAACCGCGTGGTGACCGTATCGAGGCCGGGCCTCGGCTACGCCGATCGCGCGCCGTACGGCCCGCCGGGCCCGGTCTACGAGGCGGTCGAGGCGCTCTTCCGCCGGCTCGGCCTCGACGCGGCGCGCGCCGGCACGCCGGCGTGGAACCCGCTCGGCGACCTGATTGCGCCGGGCGACCGCGTCCTCATCAAGCCGAACCTCGTCTCGTCGAAGAACCTGCACCAGAAGATCACGGGCGAGCGGCTCGCCGCCTCCAGCACGCACGGCTCGCTCCTCCGGCCGGTGCTCGACTATGCGCTCCGCGCCGCCGGTCCGCGCGGGCGGGTGCGCGTTGTCGACTCGCCGGTCGAGGGGTGCGAGATCGAGAAGGTGGCCGGCCCACTCGGCATCTTCGAGGTCATCGATCACCTGAAGGCCCAGGGCCATGACATCGATTTCATCGACCTGCGGTATTTCCGGGTCGCGCCGGTGTTCGCGCTGGACGACGCGCGCCGCCTCGGCCGCTCGTGGAACCTCGGGCTGCTGCTCCGGCGCCGCCTGCCCGGCGACCCCCGGGGCTACCGGGTGGTCGATCTCGGCCGCGACAGCTTCTTCGCCGGCGCGGGCGCCCCGCGCCCCGGCGCGCTGCGGTTCCATCGGAGCCATTACACGACGCCGGTGCCGCACCATACCGAGCAGCGACACGAGTACAGCATTCCCCAGACGCTGCTCGACGCGGATGTCGTCATCAACCTTCCCAAGCTGAAGACGCACAAGAAGACCGGGGTCACGCTCTCGCTGAAGAGCGTGATCGGGTTGACCAACGAGAAGTACTGGCTCCCGCACTTCACCGAGGGCGATCCGTCGGTGGGCGGCGACGAGTTCGATCGGCCGCAGGGCGTGGGCGAGGCGGTGGAGAACAAGCTCAGCCGGTTCCCGCTCCCGGGCGATCACTCGCTCGTCGCGCGCGCGCCGCGGCTCGGGGCGCCGCCGAAGGTCATCGATGGGAGCTGGGAGGGGAACAACACGCTCTGGCGGACCATCCTGGATCTCAACCGCATCCTGTTCTTCGCGGACCGCGGCGGCGCGCTGCGCGGCGAGCCGCAGCGGCGGTATCTGACGATCGTGGACGGCATCGTCGCCGGCGAGGGCGAGGGGCCGCTCGGCGCGACGCCGGTGCGCTCAGGGCTCCTGATCGGCGGGTTCGACCCGAGCGTGGTCGACGGGATCGCGTCGCAGGGGATGGGCTTCGATCCGGCGCGGATACCGCTCGTGCGGGAGTCGCTGGGAGGGGTGCTGCTCCCTGGCAGCCGCCTGGACGAGGTCGAGCACATCGTGGACGGGCCCGCGCCGACGTACCTGTTCAAGCCGCCGCGGAGCTGGCCGTCGCTGCGCACCGCTCGGGATCGAGGATAGCCGCGCGCCGCTTTTCTGATTGACGCCGGCCGTGTGAACGTTCACACTCCGGGTTCCGGGTATTCTTCCGCCTTGCTCTGGACAGGCCGGCCTCTGCACCGGGCCTTCGTCCTCATGCGCGTTCACCTTGACGGTCGGGCTCTCAGGAGCTCGCTGGCCCGATTGGGCATTCCTCTGGAGATTAGCATGATCAATCCCCTCGATTTGCCCCGCCGACCGCTGACTCCGTCCCGTACCATGCTTCGATTCTCGGCCCTCGGTTGTGTGCTCGCCGCGCTCGCCGGTTGCGCCGGCGACACGTCGGACGGGCAGGAGCCCCCTGGGACGGGTGGCGCCGGCGTCACGACGAGCGCAGGCGTCACGTCGGGCGCAGGCGTCACGTCGGGCTCAGGGGGAGCGGGCACAGGCGGGTCGATCCCCGGGACGAGCACGGGAAGCGCGACGGGCACGGGCGGCGACATGACGGCGACCGGGAGCGGGGGCTCTCCGGCGGCCGGTAGTGGTGGTGGCGGAGGCGGCCCGACGGTGAAATGCGACTTGCCCACCACGTACAAGTGGAAGGCGGGGCAGCCGGTGATCGGCCCCAAGCCGCCTGCTGGCCGCACCTTCGCCTCCGTCAAGGACCCGACGGTCGTGTTCTTCGACGACAAGTACCACGTGTTTGCCACCGTATTCGACACCACTTCGGGCAACGGCGGGTGGCAGTCGGTGTACCTGAACTTCACGGACTTCCCTCAGGCGAACGCCGCCGAGCAGCACTACATGGCGGGCTGGCCCACCGGCAGCACGGTCGCCCCCCAGGTCTTCTATTTCCAGCCGCACAACAAGTGGTACCTCATCTACCAGTGGAACGGCCGGTACTCGACCAACGACGACATCAACAACATGAACGGTTGGAGTCGTCCCCAAACGCTGCTCCGAGGCGAGCCAGGCCAGATGGGGAACACCCTCGGCGCGCTGGATTTCTGGGTCATCTGCGACGACGACAACTGCCACCTCTTCTTCTCGCGGGACGACGGGAAGCTCTACCGCTCCAAGGTCAGCATCGACGACTTCCCGAACTTCGATGGCTATGAGGTCGTCATGACGGCTCCCAGCTCGGGGCTCTTGTTCGAAGCCAGCAACGTCTACAAAGTGGACGGATCGAACAAGTACCTGCTCCTGGTGGAGGCGTTCGACAACAGCCCTCGCTTCTTCAGGTCGTGGACCTCCGAGAGCCTCGATGGCCCCTGGGCCCCCTTGGCGGATACAAAGACGAATCCCTTCGCCGGCCCGGCCAACGTGACGTTCGAAGGCGGCGACTGGACCGACGACATCAGCCACGGCGAGCTGGTCCGCTCCGGGCACGACGAGAAAATGACCCTCGATCCGTGCGACCTGCGGTTCCTCTACCAGGGGAGAGATCCGAGCGTTGGTGGGGAATACGGCCGCTTGCCCTACAAGCTCGGGCTGTTGACGCTCGATAAGTAGCCTGGCCGGCGTCAATCAAGATCGAGCTCCGGATAGCGCCGGAAGATGCCGTCTTCGTTGAACGGGATCCGCCGGTCCGAGGCCAGGTAGCCCGCGATCCGCGGGCGCTCGGCCACGCGGTCGTGCAGCGCGACGAGCGTGGGGATCCTGGGCGCGAAGGCGGCCATGGCGCGCGGGAACGCGTAGCGGAGGCCCTCGATGATCTGGAACATCGAGAGATCGACGTAGGACATCGCGCCTCCCACGAGGTGACGGCCGCCGTGGCGGTCGAGGACGCGCTCGAAATAGCCGAGGAACTTGGGCATGCGCTCGGCGAGGAACGCCTCGGTTCGGCGGAGGGCCTCGGGCTTCTGGTCCTCGTAATAGAGATCGACGGAGATGGGGTGATGGGTGTCGTGCACCTCGGCGACCAGATCGGCGATGGTGAGCTGGATCTGATGGGCGCCGAGCCTGCTCGCCTCGTCGTCGGGCGCGAGGCCGAGGCGCGGGCCGAGGTAGAAGAGGATGTTGGCCACCTGCGCGATCACGAGGTCCCCTGCGCGGAGGAACGGCGGCGCGAAGGGCTCGAGCGCGAGGGCGTGGCTCTTCATGAGCTTCTGCATGGCGGCGACGCCGCCGTGCTTCGCCGCGGGCAGACGGGCGACGTCGGCATAGGGGGCGCCGGCGTCCTCGAGCGCGAGGCGCACGAACTCGCCTCGACCCTGAATACCCGGCCAGTAATACAGCTCGTACGTTGGTGCCTTCATGCCGGGTAGCTCGCACCGGCGGGGGCCCTGGTCAATGGGCGCGCCGCCGGGCGGTCGGCCCGGTCCGGCGCGGGCACGCGACCAGAGCTTGCTCGGGGCCAATGCCATGCCGGCGTGAGCCGCTTCAGGCGCCGGAAAATCTAGTGGAACGACTCCCGACGACCCGCCATCACGGCGAACGCCCCCTTGGCCTCGTCCCATTCGAAGAGCTCGGCCTGACCGACGTCATAAAACCAGGCGTGAAGCTCGATTTCACCGCTCGCGAGCCGCTCGCGCACCAGCGGAAACTGCCGGAGATTATCGAGCTGGCGCACGGTCACGGCGCGCGCCGCGTCGTCCAAGTCGGCGTGCCCCGACAGATCGCCCGACGCCGCCGGGACCTCCGCGAGCCAGCGCTTGAGCGTCGGCAGCTCGTCAGGCACCTGCCCGCTCTTCGCGGCCTTGACGGCGCCACACGACGAGTGCCCGCAGATCACGATATTGCGCACGCCCAGCACGCCGACCGCATACTCGACAGCCGCTCCCTCACCCGGCCGCGTCGACTCGCTCGGGGGCGACACCATCGCGCCGAGGGCACGCACGATGAATAGCTCGCCCGGGTGCGTGCCCGTGAGCATCGAAGGCGTGATCCTGCTGTCGACGCACGTCACGAAGAGCGTGTGCGGGTGCTGCCCGTCAGCGAGCTGGTCGAAGAGCGGCGTGTAATGCTCGCGCACCTCGATCCGGAACCGCTCGAGGTTCGCGACCACCTGCGCGCGCATCCCGAACGCGCGCGCTTGCCCGAGGACCGCATCGACATCGCGGTCCGTGACGGCCAGGCGTCCGGCGAGGAGATCCCCGCGATCGGCCGCGAGCAGCTTGTCGCGGCAGGCCGGGGAGGCGCCGAGCACGACGACGCGAACGCCGCGAAGGACCAGGTCGGCCACGAGCGAGAGGAAGCGCTCGCAGCCGGTCAGGTCCATCACGTGCACCCCGCGAATATCGAGGATCACGCCCGCGGTCGGGTCGAGCGTGGCGAGGTGCCGGCGCGTCGTTTCGAGCTCGAGCACCACGAGGAACGTGATGGGGCCGCTGAAGTTGACCTGGTGCGGAGCGCCCGCGCTGCCCTGGTGAACCGCGGCGCGGAAACGAGCGATGCGCCATAAAGCCAGCGCCAGCGTCGCCAGGAGCCCGACCTCGATCCCGCGCAGGAGGCCGCCGAAGAGCATCACGAGCGCGGTCGCCACGAGCACCACCGCCGCGGAGCGCGAGATGCGATAGACGGCGACGAGCGGCCGAAGATCGAGCAGCGGCACGGCGATCGCGATGACGACGCCGGCCAGCGCGGCGAGCGGCACGAGGCGATCGACCACCAGGACGACCGCGGCGAGCGCCGCGCCGAAGAGGGCATGAAAGAGCGCCGCGGCACGGTGAAGGCCGCCCGCGGCGCGCATCACGGACGAGCGCGCGATCGACCCGGCCGCCGGGACGCTGCCGAGCAGCGACAGGAGGATGTTCGCGAGCCCGTAGCCGATCATCTCCTGATCGAAGTCAGGCCGGGCGCCGGGCACGCGCTCCTCTTCGGCGCTCGCCGAGAGCAGCGTCTCCATCGAGGCGAGCGCGAAGAGGACGAGCGCGGCCCGACCGAACTGCGCCATGGCGTGCGCGGGCTCGCTGGGCCACGGACCGAGCGGCAGCGCGAAGGCCATATCGGACAGCGTGGGGAGATCCAGCTTCGTCAGGTGTGTGAGCCCGGCGCACGCCGCGATCGCGAGCAGCGCGACAGGGGCGCGCCGCGCGTAGCGGGCCCCCAGCCACGTGGCCGCGCCCGCGAACACGGCCATCGCGAGCGCCGGAGCGCGCGCGCCGCCGAGGTGCGCGCCGATGTGGTCGAGCACGCGCAGCGGGTCGAGGTCGGTGGGCGTCGCGAGGCCGAGCGCGTCGGGCAGGCTCTGGAGGACGAGCAGCGCGCCGAGGCCCAGCACGAAGCCGTGCACGACGCCCAGGGGCACGAGGCGAGCGAAGCGGCCGACCCCGAGCATGCCGAGGAGGAGCTGCAAGAGGCCGCAAATCGCGCCCGCGAACGCGAGGGTGGCCGGCCCGTAGTCGCGGGCGATGTCGGCGAGCGCGAAGCCCATCGCGAGGCCCGGCCCGGCGAGGCCGAGCCTCGTGCCGCCGAGGAGCGCGACCACGGCGCTGCCGACGACGGCGCAGGTCAGCGCGGCCGCAGGGGGCAGCCCGGCGTGGTGCGCGGCGAGCAGGGCCAGCGCGAACGAGGGGCCGAGGGCCGCGGCGCCCGCGACGGCGTCGCTCCACCGCGTCGCGCGGTGAGACGCCTCGCGCCATAACGGGAGGAGAGCGCGCAGGCCGAGATCCGGCCGCGGCATCAGCAAGGGCTTCTGCCGGTCGCTCATGGCGCGCAGGATGCCTGGAAGGACGTGGCGGGCGGAAGCTCGAAATGCGCTCGCGGGTCGACGTCTCCGATTCGTACCGTCATCGTGGGCATTCGTCCCTGCTCGCCGAAGATCCGCCGCCGAGGCACCCGACGAGACCCATCACTGGACGGATTGACCGAGAGCAGGGTGGGCTGCAATCCCGAGTCACCGCGCCACGAACAAGCGAGAGGACAGCGCAACGCGAGCTCCGCGGCGCCGAGGATGGGACCGTCAGAACAGCAGCCGAACGCCACCGCCGAGCGGGCCGATCTGGAGCTGAGCCTGCGCCTTTGCGCGATCGATGTTGATCTGACCCGTGATCCAGAGCGGTACGCCCGTGGCGGCCATGGCGCCTCCGAGGCTCATGAGCACGGTGGGAAAGACCCACGCGCGAGACGAGCAATCGCAGAGATCGTCGTCGCTCGGCCGGGTGAGGAAGTACAGGCCTGCTCCCGCGGCACCCACGGCCAGCCCACCCACCGTGAGACCGGTGCCGACGTCGCGCCGGGTGGCGTCGATGGGGGCGGCCGGCGCCATCGGCTCGGCCTGCGCGTTGCCCGCGAGCAGCAGGATCAACCCGAACGCGGCGAATCGCATGTCTGCGAGGATCGCTGGTCGCGGCGCGCCCGTCAAGCCGAGCGACGGCGCCGGCCTCCGCTGGTGCCAGAGGCGCCGCCCTCCAGTCCCGCGATCCGAAGAGCGGGCCGCCCAGGGATCCCAAGCGCGCTTGCGCGCCGATCACACGGTGGGTCCAAGGCGGGCCTCATGCTCCGCGAGCCACGCCTCCCCGCGCGCCGTATCCACGCCGAATCGCCGTAGCCCAGGAAGAACCACGAGCCGCATCGTCTCGCTGAAGATTCGCCTGCTCTCGCCGCGTCCAAGCGCGCCGAGGCCCGACAGCGCATCTTGCGCCGGATCCTCGGCCTCCGCCGAAAAGAGCACCTCCGCGGCGACGGTGCCCGCGAGCATCGCCGGGAGATACGCGCCGATCACGTCCCCGACGCCGCGCTCCCGCTCGGCCGCGAGGTGCGCCCAGCCGAGGCGCGCGTGGTCGATCTCGTCACGCAGGATGCGATTCATGTTCTCCCGCACGACGGGATCGGCCGCCCGCGAGACGAGCTCGCCGAGCAGCGCCGCGCTGAGCGTCTCGGTGATACACGACATCGCGACGACCTCGTAAAGGACACGCTCCCGAGCCCCGAGCCCGCGCGGCCCGAGCTCTCGCGCCGGAGGCGCCGGGCCGAGCGCACACGGCTCGCCGCCGAGCTCGCGCACGAGCGCCGCGCATTGCTCTGCATGGCGCCGCTCGTCGGAGGCCGCGTCGCGCGCCATCGCGACGACCGGGCGCACGGCGCCCACGGCCGCGAGCTCGTCCCCGAGCCGCGAGAAGCGCGAGGCGGCCTCGAGCTCGGCGCGCGCCCTCCGCCGCCAGACCCGCGCCGCCGAGGCGCGCACCGCCGCGCGATCCACGTCAGCCACCGCAGCACCCCACTCCGTCGTTCCCGGAGGCGCAGAACCCCGCGCAGCAAGGCTCGTCGTTGTTGCAGCCGTTCATCCAGCAGCACGGGCAGCCGCAAGGATCCCTCGGCTCGCCGGGAAATTCGAGGACGGTGCATTGCGGGCCGCCCCCGCCGCCCCCCGTCCCGCTCGTCGCGCCGCCGCCGCTGCCCGCCGTCGCCCCCGCGCCGCCGCCGCCTTGGGCTCCCGAGCCACCCGCCGCGTCCTCGCCGCCATGGCCGCCGCTGCCCGCCGTCGCCCCCGCGCCGCCGCCGCCCTGGGCTCCCGAGCCGCCCGCCGTGTCCTCGCCGCCATGGCCGCCTGTCCCGCTCACCGCCCCCGGCGCGCCGCCGCCGCCGTCGCCGCCGCTCCCACCGCCGGCCTGCTGCCCACACGCCCCGAGGCCGAGCGACGCCCCACCGAGGACCACCACGTTGAAGAGTCTTTCGAGCTTCATCACACCCTCCAGATCAAGCAAGACACAATGAAGGACCGCCGCGCCGCTGCCCGGCGCTCCCCCGTCGTGACACGCTCAGCATGAAGGCCATTTCGCGTCCTGTGAATCGAAACTTTCGGCATAGTATTGTTCGGCAGAGCCGAACGATGCTCGCTCGACCGAGGTCCCCCGCCCGCGCGAGCCTGCCCGATCTCGGCGCGCCGCTCTTCGATCGCACGACCCGCCGCGTCGCGCTCACGCCCGCCGCCGCTGAAGGACCATGGGGAGCTGAGCTGAGCTGCTGAGCGGGCGCTGTCACGGCGGTGTACCAGCGCGACCGCGCGGTGTCATGGCCGCGTGCCAGCGCGGTGTCATGGCCGCGTGACACCGCGCCCCAGATTGCCCCGATCGCCGGCCTTTCATGGACTGGCCTGCCGGTTGCTCTGACGTCGACGTCGAGTGGTGAGTGGCGAGTGGCGAGTGGCGCGCCGCCGCGCGCCGGCAGACGGCCCCCGCGGCGCGGGCTCTTTATTCATCGGTCACAAGGGAGAAACAATGAACCTCAATCGATGCATCATCGCGTGTCTCGGCGTCATCCCCTCGCTCTCCGGGTGCGCGGAGCCCGGGAACGACAGCGAGCCCACGCAGGCGGCGTCCGCCGAGAGCGTCAGCGAGTCGACCGAGCACCTCGATATCATCGCCGCGCCCTCCCCGCCGCCCCTCCTGAACGCCACGCACGACGACATCTCGTGGAAGCTCGACGAGTACGCCGGCTTCCCGAGCGCGGGCGCGGTCACGCCCGGCATGATCGCCGCCGTGGTGAAGGGCAAGCACATCGTCGCGATCGGCGCGGCCGGCCACGCCAAGCTCCCCGAGAACACCCCGATGACGACGGACATGATCTTCAACATCGGGTCGAACACAAAGAGCATGACCGCGACCCTGCTCTCGATCCTCATCGAGGAGCACCCCTCGCTCGAATGGGACACCACGCTCGCCGAGGCGCTGCCCTGGGCCACCGCGCCGGGCAAGGAGTACATCAAGCCTGCCGCGCGCAAGAACGTCACGCTGCGGCAGCTCGTCGGGCACCGCTCGGGCATCGCCTGCGGGGGCGGCAACGAGCTGTATAACCACCCTGACTACGGCCCCAGCTGGAAGAGCCAGACCCGGCAGACGGTGCTGAAGGAGTTCCTGCGGGGGCCCGTCATCGGGGTCGGCGGCAACGCCACGGGCTTCCTGGCCGATTGCAGCGCGCCCATCGGGGTCTACGACTACGAGAACGGGAACTTCACCATCGCGCAGGCGGTGATCGATCACTGGTCCGGCATGGAGTTCGTCGAGTACGCGAAGCAGAAGCTCATCACCCCGAACGGGATGGGCGCGACCTACCTGCCCTCGCACGCGTTCTTCCTCGCGCAGAGCGGCACCATCACCGGGACGGCGGCCCAGAAGGCGTACTGGAACCCCTATTTCTTCAAGCCTGCGCACGCCTACCTCGCCGCCGGCGATTTCGTCTGGGGCCACAACGCGGTGGGCACGCCGCACTCGGTGCTCCACCCCGACGTCGATCCCTGGGCCATGTCGCCCGGCTCGGGCGGGTTCGCGTTCAACATCTTCGACTGGGCCCGCTACGCCGTCCTGCACATGCGCGACAACTCGCCGGCCATCACGAACACCCACGCGCTCGACTACGCGTCGTACAACTACGGCTGGAGCTCGGGGCCCCGCGTGACGGCGGGCGGGATCTCGTATACCGGCATGTGCCACTCGGGCGCGCTCACGGGCATGCAGTCGAAGATCTGCGTGTACCCCGAGATGGATATCGCCTACCTCTCGTTCGCGAACGGCGGGCCGGACCCCGATGGGGCGAACGAGAGCGTGGTCAGCTGGATGGCGAGCCAGCCGGCGTACCGGCGGACCACGGGCGGGTGCAAGGACGACCCCGCGCTCGTGACGGGAGTGCAGCGCTTCTGGGACGACGAGATGTTCGGCTGCGCCGGCAGCGTGAGCTTCTCGGACCGCGCCGACCTGTGCGCGGCCGGCCATCACGTGTGCAGCGCGGAGGAGTTCGTCGACAAGAACAGCTACGGCTCGACGAACGCCGAGGCGCCGAAGCACCATTACTGGACCGACGATCACCTCGACTACACCGGCACGGGCTCGGGGAATTGCAGCGCTGCGGCCACCGGCACGAGCTGCGGCGCCGACACGCCGATGCGGGTGTGCTCGCCCGACGAGATCGATCCCGAGGGGAACAGCTGTAACTGGGTGCGGTGCGGCTACGACGGCGGCACGACGAGCCGGCACTTCGGCGGCTGCGCCGGCAACACGACGGCAGGCACGCTCTGCTGCAAGAACTGAGGTCGCCTCCGGGCTCGGGGTTCGTGGGGAGCGGGGGCGGCGGCGTCCTGGCCATGAACGGCACCATGGACGAATAGGTTCCGAACGTCTGCAGCGGGCACCGGGTGGTGCGGTCATTTGCCCAGAGAGATTCCACATGAAGGCGGGAAGGCGGGAAGATCCTTCAGGCTTTCTTCCCGCCTTCATGTTCAAATGACTGCACTACCCGGGCCCGGCCTCCCGGTCCCGGCGGTCGCTCAGGTCGCGTCAGGTGATCCGCTCGACGCGTCAGCACCACCGCCGAGAGCGCCTCGATCAGGCACCCCCGCCTCCGCCACTCCCGCCTCCGCCACTCCCGCCTCCGCCACTCCCGCCTCCGCCACTCCCGCCTCCGCCACTCCCGCCTCCGCCACTCCCGCCTCCGCCCCCAGAGCCGCCGGCCCCAGGCAGACTACAACAGAGCTCGTTTTCATTCCGACCGTCGACGCAATCTGGACCCATCCCAAACGGACTCGCATTGGGTGCGCAGTACCAGCCTTCCGGCTGTTCTGGGTGGTCGACCGCGCAAGCGGCGGACAGGTCGGGGTCGCTATAGCAATACTCCGTCGTGCTGGTGATCGAACTGCTGACGGCGTCCCCCGCGCTGACGCTCGAGCTCGTGGCCGATGCGCCGCCCGTTCCGGGCGTGGAGCCGCCGCCGCCATCTCCACAGGCACAAAGAAGAAACCCGAAGAGGGCGATTGTAGCCAAAGATTTCAAGTGCATAGATAGGTCTCCTTGACTAACCGCCGGAGCCGCCGTTCGACGTGTCGGGCCCCAGCCCGACGCCCCCGTCTCCACCCCACGCCCCGGCTCCGCCCTGGCCTCCGGTTGTCTCCCACCCCCCGGCTCCGCCCGCGCCTCCTTCTCCGCTCCCACCGTAGATTTCGCTCGGATCCTCGTGGACCTTGATGCTGACGTTCAGCTTGCCGTTGAGCCACAGGGCGGCGTCCCCGATACCGAACTGATACTGAGCCCAGGTCGTCGAATGCGGCGAGACGTAGACGTAGACAGTCTCCGACGACAGCAACGTGGCCTCGACGTCCGTCACCGTGCCGCCCTGGACCTTCTTGAACTCCCAGCCTGGAAGCAGCGTGACGTTGTAGCTGCCCTGCTCCAGATCGACGAGGATGGCGCTGGCGTCTGGATCTTCGTCCTCCGTATGGATCGTCAGCAGAGGTCCGCTGGGAATACCCCCGCCGCCGCTTGTGGACGAGGCGCCGCCCGCCCCCACGCCCGTCCCCATGTCCCGGTAGTAGCCGCGCCGGATCTCGAACGTGGCGTTACGAAGCTGATAGCGCGCTCCAGACGGCGCCTCGGCCGCGAGCGGCAAGCTGATCGAGCCGAGCGCTGCCTCGTCATCGCCAGGTTGCGAGACGCAACCGCTGAGCCCGACAGCGAACAGCGCGCCAGCCGCCGCGAGCGACCCGAACCCCCTACACATCTTGCTCATCCTTCTCTCCTCCCGAGCTACCGCTCGGTACCGGCGGCCGCGGGTGCCACGGTCCACCATTGGTTTTCCGTGCGACCTGTGAGCAATCCGCGGACCAAGCAGGAATCCCCGTCATTCATGCTCTCCTCGGTGCTCGTCCAGCGAGTTGGCTCAATATGGCTCAAACGATCTGTGCCATTGTGTGTGCGCGAGCCAGTGTGACGCAGCCAATCGCGCTTCGCGCGGCGCTGTCCAGCGAGCGTCGACGGCGAGGCGCGTCCATCTCGGCGAAGCGTGGAGGTTCCGGCGCGGCGGGCTCCTGACCCGACGACGCGTCCTTCGCGGCGGAGCGCTCGTGCCCCTGCAAGCGCGAGCGAGAGCCGGGCTAGGGAAGATATCTGATTTCGGAGGTGCAGGAGCCCTCCTTGCAGCGCGCCACGACGGCCGCCTCGCTCGGGTTGTCGAGCGGCTTGCCGTCCTCCGCGACCGGCGGACCTGTGGGGCAGTCGCACAGCGGGTAGCTGGCGGCGCAGGCCGCTTCGGCGGACTCGAACGCGCCCTTGTCCTCCGCGTCCACGCCGACGAACAGGACATCTCCGCAGCAGCTCGTGATGTGCTCCAGCACGACGCAATCGCTGGCCTGCTCGCAGGCCTTGCTGAACCCCGGAAAGATCGAGTCGCGGCATGTCAGCCCATGGCTGCCCTCGCCCCCGGAGCCGCCGGCCCCCGCGCTCGCGGCGCCGCCGCCGTCGCCCCCGCCGCCCCCGGAGCCGCCGGCCCCGGAGCTCGCGGCGCCGCCGCCGTCGCCCCCACCCCCGGTGCCTCCCGGGCCTGCGCCCGTGCCGCCGCTCGCCCCCGCGCCGCTGGCGCTGGAGGTTTCCGCGTTCGCCGGCTCATGGCCGTCATCGCTGCACGCCGCAGCTCCCAGCGCCGCCCATGGGAGGAAGCAAGCATGAGCCAACCAGAGAGAGTACCTGTCTATCATGGCCGCGATGTCTAGCACGGGGCATGCCCCGCTCAGGCTGCGGGGGGCGCGGATCTGCGTCGCGTGAGCGCGCACCACGTCGGGGTCGGCAGCGACGTCCCGCTCGACGCGACGTTTTAGCACCACTGTGTCGCGACCGAGCGGGATGAGCCGATGCTGCGCCCAGGAATTGCTCGGAAGTCTGGAGCCTTTCTGCGGACCGGCTCTTGCCGCCCCGCGGGCGCGACGCAGCCTGGTGTGCCGTGGAGTACACGATGGATGCCGCCGCCCAGCGGCGGCTGGACGCCTACTTCTCGGACATCGGGGACATCCTTGCCCATCCGCTGCGGCGCGAGTCGTTCGCGATCTATGCGATGGGGCTGCTCGGCGAGGCGGAACGCAAGAGCATCGAGCCGATCGCTGCCCGAGCCTGCCCCGACCCGGCGCGCGTGCAGGCGGCGCATCAGAGCTTGCAGCATTTCATCTCGAACGCGCAGTGGGACGACCACGCCGTGCGTCGGTACGCAGCCAGCTACGCCATCGCGGCGATGGCTGAGCACGCTCCGGTCTCGGCATGGATCATCGACGACACAAATTTTTTGTAAGAAGGGCGAGCACTCGGTAGGGGTTCAACGGCAGTACACCGGCTCCGCCGGCAAGATCACCAACTGCCAGATCGGCATCAGCCTGAGCGTGGCAACGCGCTACCACCACGTGCCCATCGATTTCGAGCTGTACCTGCCTCGGAGCTGGTCCGAGGACCCAGCCCGACGGCGCGAAGCCCGCATTCCTACGTCCGTGCAGTACAAGAGCAAGGTCGACTTGGCGCTCGGCATGATCGAGCGTGCCGTGCGCGAAGGGATCCCCGGCGACATCGTGCTCGCCGATGCCCTCTACGGCAACGCCCATGGGTTCCGGGAGACCGTGCGCCTGCTGGGGTTCGACTATGCCGTAGCGATCGAAGCGCCCACCAAAGTCCTGCTGCTCAACGGAAGCGACTCCGAGCGATGCAGCCCGGTGAGCGTGGGCGAGCTGGGGCGACGCCTCGGCCGCCAGGCCTTTCGGCGGATTGCCTTGCGCGAAGGGACCGGGCGCACGTTGTCGTCGCGCTTTGCGCTGCGGCGCGTGCGAGTAGCGAGCCGCGATGGCATTCCGATCGCGCAGCACGAGCCGGTCTGGCTACTGATCGAGTGGCTCGACGGCGAACGTCAGCCGACGAAGTTCGCCCTCACGACGCTGCCGGCCCGGATGTCCCGGAGGGAGATCGTGCGCATCTACAAGGAGCGCTACCGTACCGAAAAGGTCTACGAGGAGTTGAAGGGCGAACTCGGCCTGGATCACTTCGAAGGCCGGCGCTTTCCCGGCTGGCACCACCATGTGACCGTCGCCCTCAGCTGCTACGCGTTCGTTGTCGCCGAACGCGCGCGGCATTTTTCCCCCTCGGCCGAACGGACGCGTTTCCCCGCGCCGTTCCCGCTCGCGGCCTGAGCGCCATTTTGGCGACTCCTTCCCCACCTGTCGTCTCGCCATCGCCCACGTGCTGACCCGCTGGTTGCCCCGGTGCCCCAGCTGCCACCGTCGACACGCCGAGCGCCCCAGGCTCCAGTCCCTCCGGCTGTGACACAGTGGTGCTAGCCCGCGCGCGCGTAGCGGCTCGGAGGCTGGCCCACGTGGCGGCGGAACGCGGTGCTGAAGGTGCTCGCCGAGCCGTAGCCGACGCGCTCGGCGACCTCGGCGATCCCGAGATCCTGGCGGCGGAGCAGATCCCTCGCGACCGCCATGCGCCAGGCGAGCAGGTATTCCATCGGCGGCTGGCCCACGGTGCGGGTGAAGCGCTCGAAGAACGTCGAGCGCGAGAGGGCCGCGGTCTTCGCGAGCTCGGCCACCGTCCACGAACGCGCGAGCTGACCGTGCATCTGCCGTATCGCCGGCGCGAGCCGCGGATCGGCCAACCCGCGCAGGAGCCCCGGAGGCGCGTCTTCAGCCGAGGTCGACCGCAGCGCTTCGATGAGCAGCACCTCCACGAGCCGCGTGAGCACGAGGTCGCGACCCGATCTCTGCTCGCTCGATTCGTCGCCTACGAGCCGCACAAGCACCGAGAGCCGCTCGACGCCGCGCACGTGCAGCAGCGCCGGCAGCAGCGACACGAGCAGCGCCGCGTCAGGCGAGTCGAAGATGAAGTAGCCGCCGAGCAGCCGCACGTCGGGGCGCCCACCGCGCGTGCCGTGGCGGACTTCACCCGTCGGCGCGGGCGCCACCTTCGGGTCGATGCGCTCTGGCCTCACCGGCTCGAAGCCCGACAGGGTGAAGCCCGGCGTCGCCGGCAGGAGCACGAAGTCGCCCGCCTCGAGCGTCAGGGCGCGCTCGCCGTCGACAGCGAGACGACAGCTGCCCTCCACCACCGCGCAGAAGCTCGGCTGGCCGAAGTCCGAGTAGCGAACCCCCCAGCGGCCGGCGCCGCTGATGCCCTTCGAGAGCACGGTGCGCGGTTGGAGCAGCGCGATGACCTCCGAGAGAGGGTCGTTCATGTCCGGACTGTAGCAAACAAAATGTGGACTCTCAATTGTAGATAGTCCGGCGCCCCGCGGCTATGTTCCCCTCATGAACGCCGCGCTCGTCGCGGCAAAGGAATGGATATGAAGACCGTGCTCATCACTGGTTGCTCCTCGGGCTATGGCCTCGAGACCGCGCGCCACTTCCACGCGCAGGGCTGGAACGTGGTCGCCACGATGCGAACGCCGCGCGAGGACGTGCTGCCGCGGTCGGACCGGCTGCGCGTGGTGGCGCTCGACGTGACGAAGCCCGCCAGCATTGCGGCGGCGCTCGAGGCGAGCGGGCCCATCGACGTTCTCGTCAACAACGCCGGTATCGGGCTCATGGGCGCCTTCGAGGCCACGCCGATGACCACGGTGCGCGAGGTGTTCGAGACCAACACCCTCGGCGTGATGGCCATGACGCAAGCCGTGCTGCCCGGGTTCCGCGCGCGGAGATCGGGCGTGGTGGTGAACGTGACCTCGAGCGCGACGCTCGCGCCGATGCCGCTCGTCGCCGTGTACACCGCGAGCAAGATGGCCATCGAAGGGTTCAGCGCGTCGCTTGCGTTCGAGCTCGAGGCCTTCGACGTGCGCGTGAAGCTCGTCGAGCCGGGCTACGCCCCGACGACGCGCTTCACGAGCAACGGGGGAGC
This sequence comes from Sorangium sp. So ce887, assembly GCF_051521455.1. Lineage (NCBI taxonomy): Bacteria > Pseudomonadati > Myxococcota > Polyangiales > Polyangiaceae > Sorangium > Sorangium sp. So ce887. The sequence goes on from NZ_CP150354.1 coordinate 10,873,504, forward strand.
CCGCATGGAAGGGCTGATTCCCGACGCCTACGCACCTTTCGCGCAGCGCATCTTCGCCTCCTTCGGGCAGCCGGCGCTCGTGACGAGCGAGTCCGACGTGGCCGAAGCGGTGTGGCGCGCCGCGAACGACGCATCGGGGCAGCTCCGGTTCCCGGCCGGCCCCGACGCGGTGGCGCTGGCTCGGGCGAGCTGAGCAACTCCAGGGGGCGTTGGCGGCGGCGTGACGGGAAGGAGATGAGCGGTGTGACCCGCGTCGCCGTCACGCGGGGATCGCCGGCAGGCGCGGGCCGCGAGCGGTGCGCCTGCCGGGAGGCGGTTCAGTTGGCGATGAACACGCAGCACCCGAGGACGCAGCTGTAGCCGTTGGAACACCCGGCGCTGCAGGGCTCCGAGCACGTCGGGTCAGGCTCGCCCTCGCCGCCGCTGCCGTCGGAGCCGCCCTCGCCGCTCTCGCCCGTGCCGCCGTCGGGGTCGCCGCCGCTGCTACTGGAGCCGCCCTCGCCGCTCTCGCCCGTGCCGCCGTCGTGGGCGCCGCAGCCCCCCTCGCCGCCGTCGCTGCCACCCGGGTCGCCGGAGCCGCTGCCGGGGCCGTCGTCGCAGTGGCCGGGGCCGATGCCGCCCTCGTTGAAGTCGGCGAGCTTGCCCGAGAGCGAGACGGCCGCGTCGGCCGCGGCGCCGCGCTTCACGCCGTACGGGAGCTTGCCGTCAGCATCCTTGTTGGCGGCCATCCACGCCTCGGCGTCGGCGAGCGCCCCGTCGAGGGCAGCGTCGCTCGCGCCGCTCGCCACGTTGAGCAGCGCGGCGATGAGCTGGTGGCCCAGGATCAGGCTCGTGTCGCCCTTCGGGGGCGTCCGGAAGAGCTCGAGCAGCTCCTCCTGGGAGTACTCCACGCCGCCGAGGGTAAGCTTCGACGTCGGCCAGCTCTCCTCGTGGTTCTTCCAGTAGCCCTGGGTGAGCGTGCAGCCGTCGCCCTCGGACGTGGGCTGACCCACGACCACGTTGCCGGTCCCCTCGCCGAGGCGATCCGCGGCGCCCAGCCCACAACCGGCGAGGGCGGATCCGACCAGCGACAGACAGCCCACAAGCATCATCCTGCTAAGCGTCATGACTCCTCCTGAAGTTGCTCATCCGCGGTGCTCGCTCCTCGCGAGGAGCAAACCACCGACATCGTGCGTGCAGAGCGGCCGGCGTCGCGCCGATCGGGTTGCACCGGCGGCCCCCGATCGACGGGGACCACGACCTCGATCGGATTGAACCAGCTACAGTCGTGACGAGCCGCGCTCTCGGTCCTTCAGTGCCGGCCTGAGCTCGGTACGGCTCATGTTTTTGTGGTCGCCTGCAGATCCGATGTCGTTCTCGGTCGAGTGAAGTTTTCCTTCACCATCACACGAGCGGCCGAGCTCACTTCAGCCCATACCGATCCATCTTGTTGAGCAGCCCCTGGCGCGACAGCCCGAGCCGCACGGCCGCCTGACTCCTGTTCCCCTGGGTCGCCCGGAGCGCGGCGGCGATCTCCCGCCGCTCCAGCGCCGCGATCTTCTCTTCCAGCGTCGCCCCCTCGGCCGGCTCATCGCCTGCCGCCGCCGTGGGCGCGCCACCTCGCCGCGCCGGCGAGAGGTCCTCCTCGAGGATCTCTCCCCTGCCCCCGGCCATCACGAGCGCGCGCTGCATCTCGTGCCGGAGCTCGCGCAGGTTGCCGGGCCAGTCGCAGGCCTCGAGCCGCCGCATCGCGCCGGGCGAGATCGCCGTCACGGGCGAGCGCGGCACGAGCGCGCGCGACACGTTCAGGAAATGCTGCGCGAGCAGCGGCAGGTCGCCCACGCGATCCGCGAGCCGCGGCAAGGCGATCTCTATCCCGCGCACGCGCCAGTAGAGATCGTCGCGAAAGGCCTTGTTCGCGACCATCGACTCCAGCGCCCTGTGGGTGGCCGACACGATGCGGACGTCCACGGTCACCGGACGCGCCGCGCCGACCGGCAGGATCTCGCCCGTCTCGAGCACCCGCAGGAGCTTCACCTGCAGCGCCGGATCCATGTCCCCGAGCTCGTCGAGGAACAGGGTCCCTCCGTCCGCCTCGACGAACAGGCCGGGAGCGTCCTTGATCGCGCCCGTGAAGGCGCCCTTGCGGTGGCCGAACAGCGTCGACTCCAGCAGGGTCGGCGCGAGCGCGCCGCAGTTGACCGCGATGAACGGCTTGCCCTTCCGCCGGCTCCTCGCGTGCAGGTAATGGGCGAACACCTCCTTGCCCGTCCCGGATTCGCCCGTGATGAGCACCGGCACGTCGGTCGGCGCCGCGCGCTCGCACAGCGTCTTCGCCTCGAGGAACGCCGGCGACTGCCCGAGCAGCGCCGAGGCGTCGCCCTCGCGGGCGGTGAGCGAGCGCTCCAGCTCCGCCACCCGGTCTTCCAGCGCGAGGCGCGCCGCCGCGCGCGCGACCACGGCGAGCAGCACGTCCGGGTCGACCGGCTTGGCCAGGAAGTCGTACGCGCCGCGCTCGACGAGCCGCAGGGCGAGCGGGGTCTCGCCCGCGCCGGAGACGACGATCACCTTGGCCGCGGGCCGCTCGGCGAGGATCTTCTCCGCGAGCGCGGCGCCCTCCTCGGGGCGGCCCGACGGCGGCAGCATCAGGTCGAGCACGACGAGGCGCGCGCTCGTGCGGCGGAGCTCCGCGAGGGCCTTCGGGGCGGCCCCGGCCTCGGCGACCGCGTACCCGTCCAGCGAGAGGAGCTCGCGGTAGGCGTCGCGGAAGCCCGGATCGTCGTCGATGAGCAGGACAGTGTCGGTCACGGGTGACCGTACCGCGTGGCCCGGGCGCTGAGCCAGGCCTGTCTTGGGCGCGGCGCTCTCCCCGGCTTCACCCGGCACCTCTCGCCCACAAATCACGCTCGCGGAAAAGCGACAGTCCGCTCGCGGCGAGCGGGCGATGACAGGCTCCAGGGGATGTGCGCGGCCAGCGAGCTGCCGAGCTGCTCTGCCGTCGCGCCGTCGAGGGAGCGGCGGCTCACCCCCTGCGCCCGCGCGATATCCGTGCCGAGGTCATCGCCTCTGTCGACGTGCCTCTGGCTTGACGTGCTGAGGGCCGGGCCGCAGAGCCAGCACACCGAAGTTCATGGGGAGCCGGCTATTCGTCCGCAAACCGATATCGGTCCTGAAAAAGGAGCTGGAGGGGGAGCACCGCCTCCACCGCGCCCTCGGGCCGCTGCAGCTCACGAGCCTCGGGATCGGCGCGATCATCGGGACAGGCATCTTCGTACTCACCGGTCAGGCCGCGCACGACAAGGCAGGTCCCTCGCTGATGCTGTCCTTCGTGGTCGCGGGGATGGCCTGCGTGTTCGCGGCCCTCTGTTACGCGGAGTTCGCGGCGATGGTGCCGGTCGCGGGCTCGGCCTACACGTACGCGTACGCGACGCTCGGCGAGCTGCCGGCGTGGATCATCGGGTGGGATCTCATCCTCGAGTACGCCGTCGGCGCCGCCGCCGTGGCGCACGGGTGGTCCCACTATTTCCAGGACTTCATCGGAATCTTCGGGGTCGAGCTGCCAGGAGAGCTCAGGAGCGCGCCGTTCGACTACGATCCAGCGCTCGGCGAGCTCGTGTCCACGGGGTCGGTCATCGATCTCCCCGCCATCCTCGTGACGGCCGCGGTCACGATGATGCTGCTCAAGGGCATCCGCGAGAGCGCGACCTTCAACGCCGGGATCGTCGCGCTCAAGCTCGCGGTCGTGCTCTTCGTCATCGTCGTCGGCGCGTTCCACGTCAACCCGGACAACTGGCGGCCGTTCGCGCCGTTCGGGTTCGGGGGGCTCAGCTTCTTCGGTCACACGATCTTCGGCGAGCTCGGCAAAGGGGGCGAGCCGCTCGGGATGCTCGCCGGCGCCGCGACCATCTTCTTCGCCTACCTCGGGTTCGATGCGGTCTCGACCCACGCCGAGGAGGCGAAGCACCCGCAGCGCGATCTCCCCATCGGCATCGTGGTCTCGCTCATCATCTGCACCGTGCTCTACGTCGCCGTCGCGGCGATCCTGACGGGCATGGTGCCCTACACCGAGCTGAGCATCGACGCGCCGGTCTCCGACGCCTTCGCGCGCGTCGGCCTCCCGTGGGCGCAGTTCATCATCTCCCTCGGGGCGGTCGCGGGGATCACCTCCGTTCTGCTCGTGCTCATGAACAGCCAGCCGCGCGTGCTGCTCGCCATCGCCCGCGACGGGCTCCTGCCCAGGAAATTCTTCGGAGCGGTGCATCCGGTCTTCAGGACGCCGTGGAAGTCCACCCTCGTCACCGGGTTCGTGGTCGCCACCCTCTCGTCGCTCCTCCCGCTGCGGATCCTGGCGGAGCTCGTCAATATCGGGACGCTCCTTGCGTTCCTGTTCGTCTGCGCGGCGGTCCTGGTCATGCGCCGGGCGGCGCCGGACACGCCGCGCCCGTTCCGGGTGCCGCTCTATCCGCTCACCCCGATCCTCGGGATCGTGATCTGTCTCCTCCTCATGTTCTCGCTGCCCACCGAGAACTGGCTACGTCTCGCCATCTGGCTCCTCCTCGGGTTCACGATCTACTTCGGCTACAGCCGCAAGCACAGCGCGATGACGGCGAGCCAGTGACGCCCCGGCGCGGCGCGCGCTACCCGGCAGGGCGCGCGCACCGGACCGGCATCGACTTCACGCCGCTCACCCAGTTCGAGCGGAGCCGCACGGCCGGCCCGGCGAGCTCGATCTCTGGGAGCCTGCGCAGGAGCTCCTCGAAGGCGACCCGCGCCTCCAGGCGCGCGAGCGCGAGGCCCAGGCACACGTGGGGACCCATGCCGAAGGAGAGATGCTCGTTGGGCGTCCGGCCGACATCGAATTTCTGCGGATCCCTGAAGACCGCCTCATCGCGGTTGGCCGAGACGTACCACAGGACCACCTTGTCCCCGGCCGCGATCCGCTGCCCGTCCAGCTCGGTGTCCCGCACCGCCGAGCGCCGGAAGTAATAGACCGGCGGCGAGAAGCGCAGCATCTCCTCGATGGCGGTCGGGAGGAGCGAGGGATCCTGGAGCAGGCGCCGGCGCTGGTCGGGGTGCTCGATCAGCGCGAGCATCCCGTTGGAAATGAGGTTCTTCGTGGTGTCGTGGCCTGCCGTCAGCAGCAGGTTGAAGAAGCCGCCGAACTCCGTGTAGGAGAGCGTCTCGCCGTCCACCTCGGCGGCCATGAGCAGGCTCAGCATGTCGTCCTTGGGCGCCCTGCGCCGCTCTTCGGCGAGCCTGTGGGCATAGGCGTTCATGTTGTGGAGCACCGCGTTCAGCTCCTCGGGCGTGACGCCGACGTCGGGGTCGCTGGCCCCGAAGAACCGCATCGTCCAGTCGAGCATCTGCTCCTGATCCTCGCGGGGGACGCCGAGCATCTCGAGGATCACGGTCAGGGGCAGCTTGCCCGCGATGTCGCTGGCGAAGTCGCACCCGCCGCGCGCGCAGGCCTCGTCGATGAGCCGCGTCACGTGCTCCCGCACGTGCGTCTCGAGGCGCTGGATGACACGGGGCGTGAACCCCTTGCTGACCAGCGCCCGGAAGCGGGCGTGCCGGGGCGGGTCCATCATGATCATGACATCGGGGTTGTCGCGCATGTCCCCCGGCGGGAAATCCTCGATGAAGACGCCGCGCCCCGAGCAGAACGCGGCCGGGTCGCGCGAGATGCGGGCGACGTCGGCGTGCCGCGTGATCGCCCAGAACCCCCTGCCCGCCGGCTCGGGGTGCCAGTAGACGGGGGCCTCCCGGCGGAGGATCTCGAAGCGATCGTGCGGCGCGCCCGCGAGGTAGAGGTCTGGATCGAGGACATCGACGGTTTCATGGATCATCTGCGCAGAACCTCCTCACAGAGGCTTCGCAGGGTACCAGGCGGGCCCGCGGCCGTCTCCGTGAGCTGCCCGCGCCGGTCGTGACGGGCGGCGCTACCGCTGCGACGAACGGCGGGCGTCACGCCGCGAGCGGAGGAGCGCCACGCCGCTGAGCCCCACGTTCCTCGGTCGATCACGGCGCGCACCGCGCAGAGGCAACGAGTCGCGAAGCGAGCCGCCTGCGGCTACGCGGTCCGCGCGCGCACGAACTGCTCGAAGACAAGGAGCGTGACGCTCGTGTGGGCGCCGCTCTCCGCGAGGACGCGCTTCACCCGCTGCCCGTCGAGCCCGGCGCTCCCGGCCCCGAGGCGCGGCAGCGCGATCCGGTCGATCCCCGCTTTCGCGGCGAGCTCCACCATCGTCTTCAGGGATTGCGAAAGGGCCGGCAGGGTCGCCTTTTTTGCCTCGCTCTCCTGGATCGCGAGGCAGTAGACCGTGTCCATGCCCTCGCTCCACGCGAAGACCTCCCCGAGCGTCGGCCTGCGCTCGGCGCAGCGCTGGGCGTAAGCCTCGAGCATCCGCGGCCACCGCTTCTTGAAGGCGACGGAGACCCCCGCCTCCATGGTCCCCGCGCAGTTGCAACCGTGGGCGTAGGCGCGCACTCCGTCGGTGTGGAGGATGTCGCCTTTGGTGAAGATCGTCGGCACGGAGGGCACACTACCCGATCCGCGGCGGGGCGAAGCCGCGGGATCGCGGTTTCGATGGCCATCTTCAGGATCCGAGCGACCTGGCTGACCTGCTCGCCCTCGTCAACCAAGAGGAGGACGAGGCGCTCCCGGGGCGTGGTCAGCCGGAGCTGGTTCAGCAGGTCGCGCACCTCGACGAGCCGCGCGCGCCCCTGCCCGCCGGCTCGGGGCGCGAGTAGACGGGGGCCTCCCGGCGGAGGATCTCGAAGCGATCAAGTGGGGGCTCGCGTCCCTCCCGGACGCGCTGCGTCCGCCGGAGACGCCAATCTGTGCGTTCCACCTGGACCCGCCCCCGTTCTCCTGCTTTCCTGCTCCCTATCGTGACCGTGTCCCGCGACGAGAGTTTCGTCTCGCTCGTCCCCCGCCTCGTGTCGGCCACGTACTTTGACGAAGCTGCCACGGCGGTCCTCCAGGCCATGTTCGCCTGCGTCGAAGAGGCGCTCGCCGACAGCCCGCTCGCCAGCCGCGCTCGGATCCTGCGCGGCGTCGTCCACCTCCGTCCCGAGGGCAGCTACCAGCGCCTCTTCGGCATCGACCGCCTGAGCGGCGCGCGCATCGAAGGCACCGGCTATCTCACCTCCGGCAGCGTCTGGAGCTGGATCGAGAAGCACCGCTGTTCGGTCTCGATCGACGTCCAGCGCGCTTCGCTTCGCTCCTGGATGCCGGACGGGGCGGCGATCGAGCTCCGTCATCCGTCGGAGACGGCCGGCATGCCCGGCGACGCGACGCGCGAGCGGATGCTCGGTCGCGACGCGACCCACGTCCATGTCGTCCCGCTGCGCGCGCCCGGCGGCAGCGTCGACGGCATGATCACGCTCGAGGCGAGCTGCAGGGGGGCCGTCGGACTGGAGCTCCCCTGGGCGGAGTGCCACGAGGAGCTGGCGATCCTCGCCAGCATCGCCGGGGCCTTCATCGCCGCCCGCGCGCTGCCGCTTCGCTCGGACGATCCGGCGAGCCCGGACGAGTTCCTGCCGGTCGTCGGCCAGAGCACCGCGCCTCTCGTCGAGCTGCTCCGCGCCTTCGCCCCACGGGACGACACCATCCTGATCACCGGCCCGACCGGCGCCGGGAAATCCAGGCTCGCGCGCTGGTGCCACGAACACTCGCAGCGCCGAGGCCAGCCCTTCGAGTCGCTGGACCTCCTCGGCGTGCCCGAGGACCTGCAGATGGCCGAGCTGTTCGGCTGGAAGCGAGGCGCCTTCACCGGAGCGGTCAAGGACAACCCAGGCGCGATCGCCCGCGCCGCGAAGGGCACGCTCTTCCTCGACGAGATCGACAAGCTCTCGCTCAAGGCCCAGGCGGGCCTCCTGCGCTTCATCGAGGAGCGCACTTACCGGATGCTGGGCGATGACGGGGCGGGGGAGCGCCGCGCCGACGCGCGCCTCCTCGTCGGCACCAACGCCGATCTGCGCGCCGCCGTGCGCGCCGGCCGCTTCCGCGAGGACCTGTACTACCGCATCAACGTCCTGCCGGTGCGGCTGCTCCCGCTCGCCGAACGGCTCGACGAGCTCCCGCGCTGGGCCGATTACATGCTGAACCGGCGCCATCAGGAGGCCGACGGCAAGGGTACGGCGCGCTTCGAGCCCGAGGCCATGAAGCTCCTTGTGTCCGCGCCCTGGCCGGGCAACCTGCGGCAGCTCGACAACATCGTCCGGCGCGCTTACGCGCTCCAGCTCGCGGGGCAGAGCGGCCTGGGTGGCGACCTCTTGATCCTGCGGCGCCACGTCGAGCGCGCGCTCACCTTCGACAGCGACGCCGAGCCGAGCGCGCTGATCAAGCTGCTCTGGCGGGCGGCGCTCAGCTTCGTGAACGAGGCCGAGCGACGCCGGGGCGGCAGCGCCCCGCTCCCGCTCGAGCTGACCGACGCGTTCCGCGGCATGGTCCTGGGCGCGGCGGTGCAGCGGACGGGCAACCGTGACGACGCCTTCACGCTGCTCGGCCAGGAGCCGCTGCTCAAGAACCGCAACCACCATCGGACGCTGCGCCGCGAGCTCTCGCGGGTGCGCGAGGTCCTGGATCTGCTCGGGGGTGACGTCGATCCGGGTCTCCTGGCGGTGCTCGACACCGACAAGGAGCCCTGACGGACAGGTGCCGGCGCGCTCCAAGTGCCTCGAGCGCCTCCAGCGACCATGAGATCGACCATGCAGCGCTACGTTGCGAACGGTGCAGCACTCGTACCAGGCACCACGTTCGAGGGGCGTTACGAGATCCTGGCCAAGCTCGGCGAGGGCGGCTTCGGCGTCGTGCACAAGGCCCGCCAGCTCACCACCGGGCAGCCGATCGCCTTGAAGATCCTGCGCCTCGCCGAGCAGGGAGGCGTCGCGCAGACCGACAGGCGGGTCACGCGCTTCCTGCGCGAGACGCGGCTCTGCGCCCAGCTTCACCACCCCAACATCGTCCAGCTCATCGACGCGGGGCAGATAGAGGATGGGACCCTCTACACCGCGTTCGCCTTCGCGCCCGGCGACAACCTCGCCGCGCTGCTCGAGAGAGAGGGCGCGCTCGCGCCGTCCGAGGCGCGGCACCTGATGCTCCAGATGCTCGACGCCCTCGCCTGCGCCCACGCAGCGGGCGTGGTCCACCGCGACCTCAAGCCCAGCAACATCATGGTGATCCCCACGGGCGCTCGCCGCAACGCGCTCGTGCTCGACTTCGGGATCGGCACCACGATCGACGTCGAACGATCCACGCGCCTGACCGGCAGCCACGACGCGCTGGGCACGCCCGGCTACGGGGCGCCGGAGCAGTGGCGCGGCGCAGAGCCCTCGCCGCGCGCGGATCTGTTCTCGTGGGGCCTCGTGTTCCTCGAGTGCCTGACGGGCAGGCCGGTGTACGGCGGCACCGAGGCCGAGGCCTTCTATCGCCTGCTTGGCCCCGATCCCGTCCCGATCCCAGCCGCGCTCGAGCGCCACCCGCTCGGCGACCTGCTCGCCCGCGCTCTCCGCAAGGACGTCGACGCGCGCGATGTCACCGCCCGTGGGCTCTTCGAGGCGCTCGACGCCTGCAACCTGCGCGGGTTGTCGCGCGAGGCGATGCTCGGCGCCGGCGTCTGCCCGTCCGGCGGGGACACGCGGTCGTTGTCCTCGACCGCGACGGTCGCCACGTCGCTCGACCGAGGGAGGGGGCCCGCTCCGCGCGCGTTCGACGGCGAGCGCCGGCAGCTGACGGCGCTCTGCTGTCGCCTGAGCGCGCGCGCCGACGCCGCGCAGGCCCTCGACGTCGAGGCGCTGGACGACCGCCTGCGCTCGGCGCTCGCCCTCTGCGCGGACGTCGGGCGCCGCCACGGGGGGTACGTGGCCGCGGCGCTCGGCGACGATCTGCTGGTCTACTTCGGCTACCCCAGCGCGGCGGAGGACGACGCCAAGCGCGCTGCCCGCGCGGCGCTGGCGATGGCCAGCGCCGCGCAGATCGAGCAGACCGAGGACGAGCCGATCGCTGCGCAGGGCGTCCGGATCGAGGTGAGCGTCGGCCTCCACACCGGCCTGGTCGTCGATGGGAATCTGGGGGATCTCGACGGCGCGTGCCTCGTCACCGGCGCCACCCCGCGGCTCGCCGCGCGGCTCGCCTCGCTGGCGCCGCCGGGATCCGTGACGGTCAGCGCCGCGTCGCAAGCGTTGCTGCGCGTCGCCTTCGACCTCGAGAGCGAAGGGGTCCGCTCCATCGAGGGAATCGCGGCGCCGGTGGAGACCTTCCGCCTCCGGCAGGAGCACGGCGACGCGGCGAGGTGGCCGACCCCCGACGGCTCGAAGGCGCCGATCTCCGGCCGAGAGCCGGAGATCGGGCTCCTCGTGGAGCGGTGGCGCCGCGCGTGCGAGGGGGCGGGCCAGTCGAGCCTCATCACAGGCGAGCCCGGCATCGGCAAGAGCTGCCTGGCGCGCGCGCTGCGCGATCGGCTAGCGCATGAGGCCCACACATTCCTGGAAACGCGGTGCTCGCCCGACACGCAAAACAGCCCCCTCCGTCCGGTGGTCGATCTCCTCGAGCGCGCGCTCGGGCTCGACCAGGAGCCCGACGCGGGCAGCAAGATCGCGCGGCTCGGGGGGGAGCTCACCGGCCACGGCTTCGCGCTGGCCGAGGCCATGCCGCTCTTCGTGCCGCTCTTCTCCCTGCCCCTCGGCGAACCGTACGCCCCGCTCAACGTCTCGGCGCAGCGGCAGAAGGCGCTGACGCTCCAGGCGATCGCATCGCTGCTCCTCGCGATGGCCGACGAGCGGCCCGTCCTCCTGTTGGCTGAAGATTTGCACTGGGCCGACCCCACCACGGTGGAGCTCCTCGCACAGCTCGTTCGCGAGGCGCCCGCGGTCCCTCTGTGCGTCGTCATGACGGCTCGACCGGAGTTCTCGCCCTCGTTCACGACGGCCGATGTGCTGCTGCTCCCTCTGAGCCGCCTGGAGCGCCCGCACATGGAGGAGATGCTCACCGGGCTTGTGGGCCACAAGGCGCTGCCTCCCGCCGTGATCGATCAGGTGGCGGACCGCGCGGACGGGGTGCCGCTCTTCGCGGAAGAGCTGCTCCGGATGATGGTGGACTCGGGGCTCCTCGTGGGGCGGGAGGATCGCTACGAGCTCACGGGACCGCTCTCGGGGGCAGCGATCCCGGGGACCCTGCGGGCACTGCTCACGGCGCGCCTGGATCGGCTGGAGCGCGCCAAGGAGACGGCCCAGCTCGCGGCCGCGCTGGGGCGGGAATTCCGCATCGAGGTGCTCTCGGCAGCGAGCCCGCTCGGCCCGGCGGCGGTGAAGGACGACCTGGAGCGGCTGATGAGCGCGGGGCTCCTGCTGCGCAAGCGGCGGCAGAAGGATGCGGTGGGGGTGTTCAAGCACGCGCTGGTGCGGGATGCGGCCTACGAGTCGCTCTCCACGGGGGCGCGGCGGAGGGTTCACGCGCGGATTGCTGCGACGCTGGAGGAGCGGTTTTCGGAGGTGGTCCGGACGCGGCCGGATCTGCTCGCGCACCATCACGCGGCGGCGGAGCAGAAAGGGCAGGCGGTCGGTTACGCGCAGCGGGCCGCGGAGCAGGCGCTGCAACGCTCGGCCTATCCCGAGGCCATCGCGCACGCGTCCCATGCTGTGGCGTGGGCCGAAGCGCTGCCGGGCGCCGAGGGGGTCGAGGCGGAGCTGGCCGCGAACGGCGTCTTGACCCAGGCCCTGATGGCGACCCTGGGCTGGGCCGATCCGCAGGTCAAGGCGACCGCTGATCGCTCGGCCAGCCTGTTGCAACGACTCGAGCAGGACAGCGAGCACCGGGTGCCGACGCTGTGGTTCCTGTTCACCTATCACCACGTGGCCAGCAACCGCCGGACCGCGCGCGGAATGGCGGAGGACCTGGTCGCCATCGCCGAGCGCTCCGGCGACCAGGGGCTCTGCGCTGCCGCCGCGGCGCTCCACGGCCTCGCCCTGTTCATGGATGGCGACCACGCGGACGCGAGCCGCGCCGTCGAGCGCGCCGTCGAGCGCTACGATCCCGAGCTGCACCGGGACCACGGGGCGCGCTTCGGGCTGGACTCGCTGGTCCTGGCGAAGTCGTTTGTGGCCCTGCTCCGCTGGTTCTCCGGGGACACCGCCTCTGCCTTCGCGCTCGTCGCGAGCGCCCTCGAGTGGGCTCGCGAGCTCGGCCACGTGCCCTCGATCGCCCTCTGTTTGATGTACGGGGGCATGGTCCACCAGCTCGCCGGCGACCGGAGCGCGGTCACCGCCATGGCCGGAGAGCTCCTCGCCCTGAGCGAGAAATACGGGCTACCTGCCTACGAAGGATACGGGGTGGCCCTCCACGACTGGGCGACCGGCGACGAGCAGCGCCCCCGGGCGATGGTGGGCGTCCTCTCCGACCTCGGGTGCAAGCTCGGCCTCTCGTACTACGCCTCGCTGGTCGCCGATACCCAGGCAGCGCGCGGCGAGCTCACCGCAGCCATCGAGTGCATCGACCGCTGTCTCTCGATGTGTCGTGAGAACGACGAGCACTTCTACGAGCCCGAGCTCCACCTTCGCCGGGCCATGGTCGAGGCGCGGCAGGATCCTGCGGCCGAAGGCGTGCGGACCTCGCTCGAGCGAGCGGCCCTCCTCGCGCGGCGCTTCGTCATGCCGAGGGTCGAGGCGCTGGCGATGCTGGAGCTGCTCCGGCGCTCCGGCGGCGACGAGCAGCGACGAGCGCGGCTCGACGAGCTGCTCATGCTTCACCCTGGCCTGCAAGCGATCTAGGCCGACAATCACGAAGGAGACGGTTTGATGAGCACGAACAAGTTGATGGAGTTTCGCGTGACCTACCTGCGCGCGATCGCAAAGGCGTGGGCCGAACCCGATTTCGAAAATAAGCTGCTCAACAACCCAACCCGTACGCTGCTCGATTATTTTGGCTTTGACTGGGGGATGTGGGAGAACGCATGCACCCTCCAGATCGTGAGCACCGGGCGCTCTCCAGGTCGGTTCGATCGGCGCGGCAACACCGCAAGCACCGAGCTCCCCCCGATGCGGTTCGAGTGGATCGGCGATGAGTGGGTCTGGTCCAAGAACCTGCTCGACAGCATGACGATGTACCTGCCGCTCACGGCCCCGTCCACGGAAGCGACCGAGCAGGCCATGGCGCTCGCGGATTATTACAGACAGCGCGCGTCGCTGTTCAGCGACGACTGGGGGACGGAGTACGGTCCGATCGGAAAGAAACCAGTCGCCATCGCGCCAGCCGTCGGCACGCAGAGCAACTCCCCTGTCGGCGGCTTCGTCCCGACGGACCAGGGGTTCGAGGCGTTCAAGGTTGTGCTGCTCGCGGCGATCGCCAAGGCCTGGGCCAGCGAGGACTTCAAGCAGATGCTCCTGATCGACTCCGCCGCAGCTATGCAGACCATCCGAGGTTACAAGCTGCCCTGGAACATGAACATCTGCATCATGAACGACGACGGGGCCAGCTGGACCAAGCCTGACGCGTCGAGCGATCCGCCGTCTCAGGGCCAGTCGTACTGGACGTTTTCTCGACCGCACACGCTCACGCTCTACCTGCCCACGGCGCCGAGCGACGAGAACGCCGAGCCCGTCGCGCTCGCCGTGTACAACGCCACGGGAGCAGAGTACCCCTTCACGTGCTGCTGCTAGCGGGCGGGGCCAGGACCGACGATGGAGCCTCTGGAGCTGAGCCAGGTGCTGGCGTTCAAGCCCACCCTGCGCGTCGAGCGCATGGATGCCGGCGCGGTATTCCTGATCGGCGAGCGCGAGCGCTTCGTCCTCTCCGGCGCCTGCACCGCCGAGGTGGCCGCGTTCGTTGACGGCCGGCGCACCGTGGGCGACATCCTGCGCGCGGCGCGCGGCCGGTTCTCCGAGCCCGAGGCCCTGTATGCCCTGAGCCGGCTCGCGGCGCGCGGCTACCTGGTCCCCGCAGCGCCAGAGCTTCCCCCCGAGAACGCAGCGTTCTGGCACGGGGTGGGTCTCGACGGCAAGGCGGCCGCCGAGGCCCTGAGCCGCACCCCCGTGTCGGTTCTGGCCATTGGCGAAGCCGCTCCCGCCGGGTGGATGACCGAGGCGCTCGAACAGGCGGGCGTGCGGATTGACGGCGAGGCGGCCGTGCAGGTGGTCGTGAGCGACGACTACCTGCGGCCCGAGCTTGCCGCGATCAACCGCCGCGCGCTGCGTGACGGGACGCCGTGGTTCCTGATCAAGCCTGCCGGCGTCCAGCCGCTCATCGGGCCCGGCTTCGAGCCCGGCGCCGACCCCTGCTGGGATTGCCTGGCGTTCTGGATGCGCCAGAACCGCCCGGTCGAGGAGCTGGTGCGCCGGCGCCGGGGGCACGAGGGGCACGTCCCTCCCCCCAGGGCGGCCACCGAGGCGAGCGTACGGACCGCCTGCGGGCTCGGGGCCTCGGCCATCGCCCGCACGCTCGCGAGGGGGGATACAAGCTCCACCCAGGCGCTCGGCGCCCGGGTGCTCGCCCTCGATCTGGCCACGTTCCAGATCACCGCGCACGCGGTCGTCCGGAGGCCGCAGTGCCCGGCGTGCGGAGATCCAGGGCGGATGGCGGCCGTCGGCGAGCGCCCGATCGAATTGCGGCCGGTGGAGAAGGCGCATTACGAGGACGGCGGATACCGCCGGCAGACCCCGCGGCGAACCTACGAGCGCTATCAGCACCTCGTCAGCCCGATCACCGGAGCCGTGACGCACCTCGTGCCGATGCCGGGACGGGACACCGAGCTCCGCGCCGTGTACGCGTCCGGTTACCTGGTCTGCCCTCGGGAGGGCGTCCCGCGCACCAACGTCTTCGACAAGGGCTGCGCCGGCAAGGGGCGCAGCGCGGACCAGGCCAGGGTGAGCGCGCTCTGCGAGGCCCTCGAGCGCTACAGCGGCGTGTACCAGGGGGACGAGGCGCGCGTCCACGGCAGCAAGGACGAGCTCGGCGCGGCGGCGCTGGCCCCCGGCGATCTGTTGAACTTCAGCGAGGCGCAGTATCGCGCGCGCGAGCGGCTCAACGCGCAGGCAGCGGATCGGCGCCAGGGGGTGCCCGAGCCGTTCAACGCCAGCATCCCCATTGACTGGACCCCGGCCTGGTCGCTGAGCAAGCGCGAGCGGCGCTACGTCCCGCTGGCCTACTGCTACGCCGAGGCCCCGGCCGAGAGCGGCACTGCGTTCTGCGGCCCGTGCAGCAACGGCGTGGCGGCCGGTACTTGCCTCGAGGAGGCCCTGTTGCAAGCCCTGCTCGAGCTGGTAGAGCGCGATGCCGCCGCGGTCTGGTGGTACAACCGGCTCGCTCGCCCGGCCGTCGACCTCGATAGCTTCGCGGATCCATACTTCGAGGCCCTCCAGGCCGACTACGCTCGTCTCGGTTGGGCCGTCTGGGTGCTCGATCTGACCCACGACCTCGGCATCCCCACCTGCGTGGCGCTCGCCCACGAGGCCCGGGCGGATCGGTTCGCCATCGGGTTCGGCTGCCACCTCGACCCGCGCCTCGCTGTGCAGCGATCGCTCACCGAGCTCAACCAGCTCTTCGATCCTGGTGGCGCGCGCCGGGCGCCGTGGGATCTCGAGCGGATGCCTGCCCGCGCGTATCTCTTCGCCAACCCCGACCTCCCGCAGGTCGCGGCCGAGAGCTTGCCCCGGATCTGCGGCCCCGATCTGCGCGCTGACATCCAGGAATGCATGAGGCGCCTCGGCGAGGCGGGCCTGGAGCTCGTCGTCGTGGACAAGACCCGCCCCGATATCGGCTTGCCCGTGGTCCAGGTGGTCGTCCCGGGGTTGCGCCATTTCTGGCCTCGGTTCGGCCCAGGGAGGCTCTACCAGGTACCGTGCGCGCTGGGGTGGCTCCCCCGCCCGCGCGACGAGGGCGAGCTCAACCCGGTTTCTCTGTTCGTCTAGCCGCCTATAGCCGCCGAGGAGCTGCGCATGCGAGATGGCTTCCGGATCATGGATGTGGACCGTCACGTCTCCGAACCCATTGCCCTCTGGGCGGAGTACCTGCCGGCGCAGATGCGGGCGTATGCTCCTCGGCTCGCGCCCTTCGGCCCCCCCGAGCCCCTGGCCGAGCGGATGAAGCGCCTGGGCGAGCACGCGCTCCTGCCCACGCCCCCCATCCTCTGTGTGGCCGGCGAGCCGATCCTGCGTGTCCCCGAGGTGGCTTACATCGAGCTCGGGCTTGTCGCCGAGCGCCGCCGCGAGCTCCTCGCCACCTCGGGGACGCCTCGGGGGCACCTCGCCGAGATGGACGCGACCGGCGTTGACGTCGCCGTCTTGCTCCCGACGTACGCGTCCTACCTCGTCCACAATGACGCCATCGACGCCGAGCGCTCACGCGCCTACGCCGGCGCCTACAATCGATGGCTGCGCGATTTCTGCGCGAGCGCGCCGGAGAGGCTCCTCGGCCCGGCGCTGCTATCACGCCATGATCCGGAGGCCATGGCGGGCGATCTGGAGCAGGCAGCGCGCGACGGCGCACGCTCCGTGGTGCTCCGGCCCAACCCGGTGCAGGGCCGCACGCTGAGCGCGCCTGCCCACGCGCGGTTCTGGGCGGCTTGCGAGCACCACGAGCTCACCGTCCTCCTCCACGAAGGCACGCACGCGCGCGTCTTCGCGGCGGGGGCCGATCGCTTCGAGACCCGCTTCGGCCAGCATGCCTGCTCGCACCCGATGGAGGCGATGATGGCGCTGCTCTCGCTCATCGAGGGTGGCGTCCTCGAGGCCCACCCGACGCTGCGGGTGGGCCTGCTCGAGGCGGGGTGCGGCTTTCTGCCTTACTGGCTCTGGCGGCTCGACCACATCGAATACGCGCAGCTGCGCGGCGAGGTGCGCCGTCGGGTGCGCCGGCCGCCCTCGGAGTATTTCCAGCGGCAGTGCTGGATCGCGCTCGAGCCCACCGAGGCGATGCTCGACCGGGTGGTAACAGAGATCGGCGCTCCGCGGATGGTGTTCGGAACCGATTTCCCCCACCTCGACCATGGCCCCGGGATGGTCGACGAGTTGCTGGCTCAACGGGGCGCGCTCGGCGATGAAGCGCTGCGGACGATCCTCTGGGATAGCCCGTGCGGCTTGATGGGCATGGCCCCCAGCGCGTGGCCCCCGGCCGCCGTCAGCGATCCAGCGGGCCAGCGCGAGCGCCGTAAGATCTAGCGCCGCCCGGGCGCTCGTGGGCAAGGCGACCCGGGGCGGCGCCATGAACCCCCCGCGCGATGAACGGCGAGCGGCGCGACCGGCCGCCGGCCGTCTCCGGGAGGGACGCAGCGCGTCCGGTTGGGACGCGGCGGCGGCGGCAGCAGCAGCAAGTCTCCACGACGACGTCGTCCCCCGCGCTCTCTCCCATCGCTCGCGCACACATAGCAATCCCGGCGGCCCGCCTCATTTCATGGGTGGCACACGTCGTGCAATTCCATTGCGTGCGTGGCGTGCTGGGCTCGGTGCACGGTGCCCGCTCGACCACGCCCGCGAACGCACGACGCGCGCACGGATGCGCTGCGCCCCCGCAGCCTTCTCCAGCTCTGCCACCGGATCAACGCCATGCGGTGAGCGTTGATGGACGTGCCAATCATCGCGAGGGAGGGTTCCCTCGCCGGAATTGCCATGAATTTGAGTAACCAGCGACTCATCGAGATCTATCTGCAGCACGGCGAGAGCCTGATCGCCAGATCCGAGGGGGGGACGCCGGTCAAGTGCGAGCCGCACCCGAGCCTGCCGGATATCTATACCGTCGACGCAGGCAAGCTGGCCCCCGGCGAGCCGTTCCGATACGTGGTGTGCCGCGCCGATGGCACCGAGAGAGCAGAGCGGTTCTTCGCCCACTCACTCGACCAAGGCGGGCCGGTGGACGTGTGGGAGGGGATCCGGGCCGTCGACAACGCGTTTTACGCGGCCGAGGTCAAGGAGCA
This sequence comes from Sorangium sp. So ce887, assembly GCF_051521455.1. NCBI lineage: Bacteria > Pseudomonadati > Myxococcota > Polyangiales > Polyangiaceae > Sorangium > Sorangium sp. So ce887. The sequence goes on from NZ_CP150354.1 coordinate 10,891,386, forward strand.
CTTCGAGCGCTGCGGGTTCGCCGTGGTCCGAGGCGTCCTGTCTGCCGACGTGGTGAGCGCCTTGCGCGCTGTCGTCGATCCCCTCATCGCCGACGTATGGAGGGAGGGCAGGGCTGCGCACCGGGACAAGATCAACCTGGAGAAGATCCTGCTCCGTGTCCCCTATCTCCTCCATGCGATGGCCGAGAAGCTGGGGCCGCTCCTGCAGCGCATCGTGGGAGACGAGGTGTTCCTCGAGTACGAGCAGGTCATGGTGGTGCGCGCAGGCTCATCGTATGCCACCCGGCGCCATCGGGATGTCGACGGCGGCAAGGACGGCCTCTCCGAGGCTTCCAAGCGCCACAAGGGCTCTGTGCACCTCTGGATCCCCCTCGTCGACATCGACGAGACGCGGGCGTGCATGTACGTCGATCCGTTCGACGCGCCCGAGCGGTCCATCACGATGGAGATGCGGGCCGGCGACGCGCTGCTCCTGCACAACTATGTATGGCACGGGAGCCGCGCCAACGCGTCCGCGGAGGATCGTATCTCCTGGCTCCTGAACCTGGCGCCCTCGCCGAGCCGCGATGAAGCCAACCCCGATGCCGATCTCAACCTTCAGATCCTCCGGGGCGGTGCGCCCACCGATCTGTCCCCTGACGTGTGCTGCCGGCTGGCCCGGGAGAAGCACGCGTTCTTGAACCTGTTTGACGCGTTCTTCACCTATGATCCATTCCTCCTGCGGATGGTCCACCCGGACAATCGCCGGGTGAGCCCCGAGCGCCCGCTCCCGTCGCGCAAGGCTGAAGGCCTCGCAGACCGCACCGCGGGCTGAGCGGGCCGCAGCGACCCGCCTCCTGCCGGATGTGTATCTGCCACCCAGGCCTCTCGACAAAAGGACACCTTGATGCTCTCAAAGAACTTTGACAGATCCGCCGCTGCCCTCGTGCTCGCCGCGTGCTCCTCTGCGTGCGGAGGCGCCGCGCAGACCTCCACGAATCCTGGAAGCGGGGCCACCACCCCGCCGGTGCTGGCCTCCCAGCTGCCCTCGTCGGCGGACCAGTGCCAGCCGACGTCGGTGCAGGCCGCACCGGCGCCACAGCCGCCTCTCCTCGTCACGAGCTTCGCGGACGTCACCCCCAGGTTCGCGGGCGCTCCGAAGCTCCAGTCCTTCGCGTTCGCCCGGTACACCCAGGGGCTCAAGCAGTACTGGGTCTTCATCGCCGGGCGGACCAACGGGTTCCACGGATTCTCCACCGGCGACGAAGACTTCCCCGCGGCGAGCGCGAACACCAAGATCTGGGTGCTCGAGGATGTCTATGGCACCCCCAAGGTGCACTCGATGGATGTATCCCAGCTTCCATCCAAGTTCAGCGCGATCATGCCGCAATGGAAGTCGTCGAATCCGCTCTTTTACCAGGACTACTCGAGCGGCCTCCTGTACATCGCAGGCGGCTACGGACCGGACGCCGGCGGAAAATACCAGACGTTCCCCCTCCTCTCTGCCGTGAACATCGGTGATCTCGTCCAGGCGGTGACGTCCAACAATCCGTACCTCCTCAGCAACTCGATCGCGTTCGTGAGCTCACCGCTCGTGCAGTCGACCGGCGCCGAGCTGCTCAAGCTTGCGGACGGCAATTTCTATGTGGTCATGGGCCACAACTTCCAGGGTAAGTACACCGATGTCCTCAACGGCGCGCCCGGGGCCTCGCAGACGTACCTGAAGGCGATCAACCAGTTCAGCGTGACCACGAACACAAGCCAGAACACCATCACCCTGAAGCCGGGGAAGGTGTTCACCAACGCGGACCAGTTCGGGCGGCGCGACCTCAACGTGACCTACACCGTGATGCCGGACGGACAGGCGGGGATCGGCGCCTACGGCGGCGTATTCACCGCGAGCCCGGTGCAGCTCAATTACTCCTTCCCCATCTACCTGGGCCCGGGTCAGGGTACGCAGACGCCGATCATCGACACCGCCTACGAGCAGAAAATGAGCGCCTATTCGTGCGCCAAGGTGGTGCTCTACAGCAAGTCCAAGCAGACCACCTACACCACCTTCTTCGGTGGCATCAGCCGGTGGCGCTTCGACGACACGATCAACGATTTCGTGGAGAACTCGCGCTTCGGCCACGGCGGCCCCCCGAAGGTGCCCAACTTCAGCGATGGAATGCCCTGGATCAACACCATCACCACGCTCGCGCACACGTGGACCAGCCCGACGACCGGAACGACGTCCGAGGTCGCCCAGCCCACCACCAAGCTGCCGGCTTACCTGGGCACCGAGACCTTGTTCATCCCGCGCACCGCGGGGCTCCCGGGCCTCAACTCATTCAAGGAGGACATCATCGATTTCGATGCTCTCCCGAAAGGGATCCCGTTCTCCCTCGGATACCTCTACGGGGGCATCGTGGCGATGCCACAAAAATTCTATCTGGGTGTGCAGTCCGACTCGGGGCAGACACCCAACGCGATCAACGACAAGATCTACGAGGTGTTCGTGCAGATACCCGCGACCTCGAACTAGCGCGCCGCGCAGCTGAGAATCGAGGCGAGGCGCCGTTCACCAGCGGCGACGAGACAAGCAGAAGAAACATCGAAGGGTCATTCTCATGAACTACCAATACGTGCAGGTCAACGCCTTCGTGCCGAACAGCACGTGCGGCTGGAGCGGCTTCGGCGACGTCGTATCCTACAAGCCATCAGGCTCGGGCACCGGCTTTCTGCTCAGCGACTGCAACGACCGGGCGCTCTTGCTCGATTTCCTGTCGCCGACGGCGCTCCGGGTCCGCTTCAACGCGACCGCGACGGGCTACGACGACGGCGGCGCCTCGTACGCCGTCGTCAACCGGAACCTCGGCCCGGTGACGCCGCGGGTCGTCAGCGATACCAGCTCGCTCTTGACGATCGACACCGGCGCCATGCAGGTGAAGGTGCAGAAGCAGCCCTTCTCGCTCGCGATCTACCGCGACGGGCAGCTCATCCACGCCGACGCGGCGGTGAGCGGCGCCAACAAGGGCCTGCTGTACGTGGACGGGCAGCCGGCCGTCGCGTCGATCAAGGTCGCTCCGGAGAACGCCGTCTACGTAGGGTTGGGTGAGAAGGCGGGCTCGACGCTCAAGAAGAACGGTTTTTCGATGACGTTCTTCAACTACGACAACTTCAAATACGGGGGCAGCGCGGTCATTCCCCCGCCACCCGCCGAAGGCTGCGGCGGCCCCCTGAACCCCAGCGAGCCGCTCTACAACTCGATCCCGCTGCTCATCGAGGTGAACCCGAACCCGACGGGCGCGTACGCGGGGCGGCCGTACAGCTACGGCATCTTCCTCGATAACCCGGCGCAGACCTACTTCAACATCGGCGCGGACGTGCCGACGGTGTGCCCCTCGTTCAGCATGCAGGGAATGTATTACTTCGGGGCCCTCTACGGCGACCTGGATTACTATTTTCTCCTCGGCGACGGCGTCCCGTCCTTGGTCGACCAGTACACCCAACTCACGGGGCGGCCGGCCATGGTGCCGAGGTACGTGTTCGGCTATCATCAAGGCGCCTATGGCTACTACAGCCGCCAGGTGCTCGAGAAGGTGGCGGAGTCGTTCCGGAGCGCGAAATTCCCGATCGACGGCCTGCACATCGACGTCGACTTTCAGAACAATTACCGCACGTTCACGAGCAGCGACGAGAAGTTCCCGGACGTCGCCGATATGTTCTCCCAGCTCGCCGAGAACGGCTTCAAATGCAGCACGAACATCACCGCGCTCGTGACGTGCAACCCCTACGATGAGAAGGGACTGGACTACGATGCGGGCGGCCTCCGGTACACGACCCGCGACGAGGGCATGGAGAACAACTACTTCATCTTCAATACACGCGTGGGCCAGGGGCAGAGCTCCCAGCAGTTCATCTCCCAGGAGAACTACGGGGTGAACTACGGCCTGAACCCGTTCACATGCCCGCCCCTGCAGAAGAACTCCCAGGGGAACACGCCGCTCATCTCGTGCGGCTTCTACCCGAACCTGGGCGACCCGAACGTGCAGGCCTGGTGGGGCCAGCAGTACGAGTACCTCCTCTCTGCTGGCCTCGAGATGATCTGGCAGGACATGACCTGCCCGGCTATCGAATACGATCGCACACCGCAGGCTGGCACCTACGTACCCTACGAGCAGCTCCTCGATCATGATACGAACGACCACGACGACTGCGACAGCATCAAGACGCTGCCGCTGGACCTCATGATGGTAGGCCCGGACGGCGAGACCTATCAGCCGCACGCGCTCATCCACAACGGGTACGCGCTGTCCCTGTGCAAGGCCACGTTCAATGGCATCAACTCGCTCCGGCCGGGGCGGCGCAACTTCATCATCGCGCGCGGCGGATACGCGGGCATCCAGCGTTATGCGGCGCTATGGACCGGCGACTCGGCGTCGAGCTGGGACTTCTTGAAGATCAACGTCCCGGAGGTGCTCAACGTCGGCCTGTCGGGCGTGCCCATCTCGGGCTGCGACATCGGCGGCTTCGCCACGGGCTCAGGCTCGACGCAGGAGGGCTACGTGACGGATCCGGCGCTGTTCGTGCGCTGGATGAACCTCGGCGCCTTCCTGCCCTGGTACCGCAATCACTATGACCACTACGAGAAGTGGTACCAGGAGCCTTACAATTATGGGGAGCCATACCTGTCGTATTGCCGCAAGTACGTCGAGCTGCGCTACCGACTGAACCAGGTCTTCTATGACGCGATGTACCGAGCCACGCAGACGGGCATGCCCATCTGCCGCGCCATGTTCCTGAGCTTCCCGGACGACGTCGAGGTCTACAATCACCTCGACGACCAATTTTTCCTGGGAGACTTCCTCCTGATCGCGCCGATCATCGACGAGGGTGATACGCGGAACATTTACCTGCCGCTGGGCGCGGACTGGTATCCTTTCCCCGAGGAGGGCGCGCTCGGCGCCAGGGTGGCCGGAGGGACGAACATCGGCGTCACGTCCGGGACCACGCCCTACTATGCCCCCCTCGGCGTCGTGCCTATCTACGTTCAGGCCGGGGGCATCCTGCCCATGCGCGAGCTCGAGCAATGGGTGGGCCAGCTCCCCCAGAATATCTTGACGATCACGGTCTTTCCAGGGCCGAGCTCGTCGTACACGCTCTATCAGGACGACGGGATCAGCACGGGCTCGTCCTACCGCCTCTCGACGATCACGCAGGAGACGACCTCGACCAGCCGCAGCGTCCGCGTGACGCGGAAGGTCGACCAGTACACGCCGCCCGAGCCGTACTACTACGTCGCGCTGCTCGGGGTGACGGCGGCGCCGTCGAGCGTGACAGCAGGCAAAACCACGATCCCCTTCGTGGCAGATGCCTCGAGCCTGTCGGCCTCTGCCTCGAACGCCTATACGTACGATGCGACCACAGACACGGTCACGATGAAGATCTTCGACACCCGCGCGGACATCACCGTGAACGCCACGCTGGCCTGACGAGGTCCATCGCCGTGGGCGCCGCGCGGGCAGCCCTGGGGGGATCGCCCCCCGGGACCGGACGGGGAGACGGCCGGGCCCAGGACCGCGGGACGCCGGTCACCTGCTCAGCGTAGCGTCTCTGCAGCAAGCGCCGCGTCGCCTGGAGACGCAGGCCTCGCGCCCACGGGCGCGCGCGCACCCGTCTCGCCTCGACGCGAGCCCGCGTCCCTGGGTCTCGACGGGCTCGCGGCTGCGCCTCCGCGCGACGCCTGGCGCCCGCGAGGGAAGTCGAGCGCATGGCACGCCCGCTGCAAACAACAGAGATCGGGGAGAATCAACGGAAGTCGAAGGAAATCAACGGAGTTCACTGGGCGGGCGGGCGGCCAGCCGGCAGCTGGCGCCCGGCAGCCCCACACCGCGTCACTTGAGGAGACTACCATGTCCGTACCGTCTGCGAACTTTCAGTTCAACGCCAGCCGTGGGTCGTATAACTTTGAGATGTCCTCATGCAACCCACAGCAACCTGTCAGCTTCATGCTGCCGAGTCAGGCCTACGATCCGAATCGGCTGCAAGACAGCGGGAATCTAGGCGTCATGGGGGGCATCCGCATCGTCAGCGTCACCACGTTCCCTCGAATCGCCATACCGACCACCTGGAACCAGAACCCTATCAAGCTGGTCGTCTACGCTGTCACTACAGGTAAAGGAGAGTATACCGGAGACTCAGCCGTGTTTTATGGGTACTACCTCGGCTACGGCGGGGAGGGGCTTGGCTTCTACCTGAACCAGGAGCAGAGCACCACGGCTGGTCAATACGGGCGCGCGGGGATCGGCGGCGGTTTCAACAACTCGTCGCGAACTCTATTCCTCCCCTGAGCCCGCTTACGAGGGTGGATCGCCACCTGGAAGACGTCGTCGAGCAGCCACTTCGCCCCTATCCCGATGCGATCACGCAGATTCGGGACCAGGACCTGGAAACAGCCGAGGCTCACGCCGCGCGGATTCCAGCCGGCAGGCGATCGACAGGGGTGGCTGTCCGTGAGGATCGCTATCGGCCGCAGCCTGGGCTGCCTCCGAGGTGCGTCCTCCAGCGCTAGCTGGTCGGCATCGCCGTCCGGCACCGGCGCGCCCTGGATCGTCGCAGGAACGTCACGATGGCGCTCGCCATCAACGCTGGCGCTCCGATGCCCCTGCGGTCCAGGGGGCGCCCGGCGCGGCCGACGGCGCATCCGCCCGGCGGGTCTCCGTCGAAGCCCGCCGCCGGCGTGGCGCCTCCGCCCGCGACAGGCACCTCTCCGTCGGCGTTCTCCTCGATCCAGCGGCCGTATGCGGGCACGAGCGTGTAGATCCCGCCGTCTCCGCAGTCGGGGCCGGCGGGCGAGCCGAGCGCGCGGACGCTGATGCCGAGGAGGTGCGCCTCTCCCGCGATCATGAGGCACGCAGGCCCGCCCGAATCCCCGGAGCAGCTGTCCGGCGACCCGGGAGCGCCGGCCGAGAGCTCGGTCGCGTTCCGCTCCTGGAAGGGCGTCTCGCCGACGTACAGCGCGCCGGAGGGCTGGCCAGGCTCGCCCCGGGCGCCGTAGCCGGCGATCACGACCGGTGCGCCCTCGTCCAGCAGGTCGTCCAGCGCGTCGGGCGGGACCAGCGGAACCGGGTTCATCGTCGTCACCGGGGTCTCCAGCAGCAAGAGCGCGATGTCCTCCGCCCGGGCGAGCTTCCTCGCGTCGATCGTGCCAGGCGCCGGGAAGTCCTGGTGTCGGACGACCTTGCGAACACGGAAGATCTGCTCGGGCGACGCGTCCGTCACGTCGAGCGCGCCCGCCGCCACCCGCAGGTTCGCGGGCCCGAGCTCGGCGAGGATCTCCCCGGTGATCTCGTCCTGCAGCACGACACAGTGGGCCGCGGTGACGACACAGCTCGGGGAGATGAGGACGCCCGAGCACTCCTGGGCATCCTCGCTGTCCAGCACGGCGACGGCGCCGAAGAGGGCGTCGGGGGTCGCCGGTCTCCCGTCCTTGATCGCGAGAGACTGCTCGTCCACGGGGTCTCCGGGCAGGGCGTGCGAGCACCCCGCGAACCCGCCGAGGGCCGCGCAGGCGAGAGCGAGGAGGCGTGGGCTCATGTCACGCAGGCTCCGGGCTCACGGCGAGCCGGGCTCGAATGCCCGGCGCGCCGCGCCGCCGGGATCGGTTACTGGCACTCCGGGACGTCGGAGCAGGACTGCTTCGACAGGCGGATGCCGTCGACGACCGGCACCCCGGCGAAGAACGCCGAGCACTTCGCGGCCGCCCAGATCCCGATCGTGTTGAACTGGTGGCACGACCAGTTGTCCGAGAAGGAGACGCTGGCGCGACAGCAGTACGTCGACGCCCTCTGAGACGAGTCGCCGGACTCGGAGACCCGCTCCGCGACCGAGAGCCAGCTCGAGCGCAGCTCCGTGAGCCGGGCGTCGAGGGTTCCCTCGGCGTGCTGCCGCTCCATCTCGAGCAGGACGGCATCGTAGGACTGGAGGTAGAGCTCGATCGCGTCCGACCCGGCCGCGAGCAGGTCTCCGGAAGTGGCCCCCTCCCGGAGGAGCTCGATCAAGGTCTGGACCTGGCTCTGCTGCCGCATGGCCTGCGCCTTGGACCAGGCCTCGGCCCATTCGGCCGAGAGCGTCCCCGAGGCCAGCCGCGCCTCCAGCTCGGCGCCGATGTTCTCCACGGTCCGCAGCAGCAGGGCCGGCGTGACGGCCGCCGACGCCTCGGCCTGCGGCGCGGGCGCGTCGCTCTCCGTCTCCGTGGCGTCACCCGAGCCGCAAGCGGCGGAGAGTGTCGCGATCAGCATGGACAGGGCAAGTGCGAGCTTCTTCTTCATCTGGATCTCCTGGAATGGGTCGTGGCCAGTCAGGCCGAAACGGTGCTACGACGAGCGTGTAACACGCGCTCGCGAGGGCTCGAGTTCCACTTCGCGACAGGCGATGTACAGAATGCGCCAGGGTGCCGTGGCCCCGGAAATGTGCAGCCGCAGCGGTCAGCGGCAGAAGAGAAACCTGCAGTTCCCGGAGGCGCACTGGTTGTCCTTGGTGCACGCCGCGCCTCGGCTGCGCTTGTTGACGCACTCGCCCTCGTTGGTGCCCCAGCCACAGAACTGGCTCGCGGCGCAGTGCGCGTCGGAGCGGCAGAGGCACGTCTGGGTGAGATCGCCGCAGCGGTCGCTGTGGCACTCCTCGTTCACCCGGCACCCCTGGCCGATGGTCCTGGATCCGGGCGTGTAACACCAGCCCGCGCCGGCGATCAGCCCCCCGCAGCGGCCGGACGCGCACTCGCCGTCGCGCGTGCACATCTGATGATCGGCCTTCTTCGGCTCGCAGGCGTTGTCGCCCCCGATGCCAGGCGTCTTCCGCGCGCAGCGGAGGCCGCTGCCGCAATCGGCGTCGTCGTTGCAGACGCAGCGCCCCGGGATCGCATTGCAGGCGACGGCCGTGCACTGGCCGCTCTCGCACTCCTCATCGAACCGGCAGCTCCCTCCCAGCGCCTGGAACCCCGGGCAGTAGGCCGCGCCGCACTTCCTTGGGTAGGCGAGCTCCCGCTCCTCCGACGTCGCGAAGGGGGCGACGCCGCTCTCGTCGAGATCGGTGGCGGGATCGGCCATCCCGGCCCGCGGCCCTTGCGCGCGCTCCCACATGCGGAGAAAGGACTCGGTCGACGACCGCAGGCCGGTCGTATCCACGCCCAGGCGATCCAGGTCGGCCACGAGGTCGGGCAGCATCCCCTCGTGGGCGAGGCCCTTCTCGTCGAACTCCGTTCCCAGGGGGCCGGGCCCCTGCTCGCGCTGGTCCCAGGCCTGGCAATCGGCCTCGGCCTGGAACGCCGCCGAGCAGGCGCCGTCCTCGCCGAAGCGCGGCCGGGTCTGCTGGATGAAGCCGTTGAGATCGGCCCCGAAGGCCATGGGGACCTTCAGGCCGAGCCGCCCGTACTCGTAGGCCTGAGCGAAGGAGCGCGAGGAGCCCTGACAGCTGTTCTCGACCGAGCTGCGGGTGTACTGCCGGGTCTCGTCGTGCGCGGTGCGCAGGCCGAAGATGCCGCCGGTCTGCCGGAGCATTCGGATCACCCGCGCCGGCGTGGACTTCTCCTTCTCCGCCACCTCCGGGCCCATGATCTCCCGGAAGTGACCGTGGGAGATATAGATCGGGTAATAGTCGCGCGCCTGCGCCAGCTGGAACACCCGATCCACGCCCCGCTCCGCCAGGTGCGCGACGTCGATCATCATTCCCCGGTCCATCATCTCGCCGACGAGCGCGTCGCCGAGCGGCGTCAGCCCGCGCATGTTGCGGCAGCTCGCGTCGACGTCCATGCCCAGCGTCAGCCCCGCGAGGGTGGCGTCGCAGTCGGTGTCGATGAAGCAGCTCTCGGTGTACTGCGCGAACTGGAAGATCGGGTTGTGCAGCGCCGCCCCGCCGAAGGCGTTGTCGACCTGGTGCACCGGCTGGAGCGTCCGGACCCCCAGGGCGTGGTACCTGTCGAGCTGCGCGCGCATCTTCGCCGCGTCGACGTCGCGGCCGAACAGGTGGCTTGCCTCGATGGACAGCACCACCGCCAGCTTGCCCGCCCCGATGATCTGCCGGGCGTGCGCCGGCGAGAGCGCGACGTCCATCCAGCCGGCGTTTCGCGCGACGAGCGCGTGGGTCATCTGGAGCTGGAGGTCGACGTCGGCCATCTCGTCGCACGCCCGCGTGCGGTTCTGCTCCGGCACGAGCGAGCAGAGCCAGTCGAAGCTCACCGCCGACATGACAATGAGGCTCAGCCCGCGGTCGTGGGCTGCGCGCAGCCAGCTCACATGACCCTGCTGGTGAGCGATGGTGTCCCAGCGCGGCCACCCCTCGGAGAGGCGCTTTCGCTGGAGGTGAAGCCCTGTGTCGCCCTCCGTCCCTTCGGCCTTGCCCATCGCCTCCGAGCCGGCGACGCCGCCGCCCAGGCCCAGCAGCGCCGACAGCGCGCCGCTGCTCGCAAGATCCAGCATCGCCGACTGAGGGCACCGGTCCAATAGCGCGCTGACGTCCTGTCGCACGCGGGCGTGATCGCTCCCTGGAATGCCGCCGTCGCAATCGTCGAGGGCGCCTGCGCCGTCGTGCTTGCCGTGCAGCCATCCGCCCCCGAACGCCTCCTCCGACATCATGTGGAAGTGCAGGTCCGCGAACCCGCTCACCGGGGGTGAGCCGAGCGCGGCCGGGGCGGGGACAGGGGTCGACGCGGCGGCGCCGGCGGAGAGGCCGCTCCAGACGGCAGGACGCGCGAGATCGCCCATGGGGTCTTGCCCGCTGGCCGGCGGGGTCAGTCCGGAGTCGCACCCGGACGCCATGAGCGCGAAGGCGGCCAGGGCCGCGGTCGCGAGGGGGCGCGCGCGGCGCCGGCGACGCCGGTCGGGCGTCGGGTCAGGTCGAGGCGATCGAGCACGTGTCAGGCAATGGTCGAGGCAGGTCATCGGTGGCGCTGCCCGGGGGGTTCGGTTGTGGGTGTCCCAGGCTCTCAGGGCGCCAAATTAGCTGATGTATCGCCGGATCGATCGCGCGACAGATTTACATTTTGCGACACGCTCGCATAATGCACCATCGTGCCGGCTCAAGGTTCGGGATCGACGGAGTTATTGCGGGCCTTGGTGACAGCGGCAGCGCGAGACGGGCTCGAGGCCGAGGACGTTCGGCGCGTGATGGCCCTCCCCAGCGGCTTTCTGGAGAAGCGGGGCGCTCGCGTGTCCATCGCCATGGTCCGCCGCGTGTGGAGCGGGCTCACGGACCCCCGGACGGCGGGTCCTCTCCTGGGCCTCCGCGCTGCCCGGCAGCTCCCGCTGGGGAGCCTCGACCTCCTCGATTACCTCGCGATGGCCAGCACGACCGGCGCAGAAGCGTTCTCGCACCTGACACGTTATCTGCCGCTGCTCGCGGATGCCGGGCGCGTCTGGACCGAATCCGACGGGCAGAGCTTCCGGTTCTGTCACGATGCGCCCGGCGGCGTCCCCTCGCTGGCGGAGCTGCTGCTCGGGCTGGTCGTCGCGCGTTCCCAGGCGCTGTTCGGGCCGGCCCACGCGCCGCGCCGGGTCCAGTTCGCGCACGCTCCCCTCGCCGCGGCCAGCAGGTATGAAGAGGTCCTCGGCGTCCCGGTGCAGTTCGGGGGCCGCTTCGACGAGATCGTCTTCGATCGCGACATCGCCCGGGCGCCGATCGCCAGCCAGGACCCGCAGCTCAGGTGCATCCTTGTTGCGCAGGCGGAGGAAGCGCTCTCTCGACTCGGTGTCTGCGGGGAAGTCGCGCAGGATGAGGATTTTGTCCCTGCCTTCCGGCACGCGCTGGCGCTGGCGCTCGACGCGGGCGACACCAGCCTGACGCGCATCGGCGAGAGCTTCGGGATGAGCGCGCGGACGTTGCAGCGCCGGCTGGCCGCGGCGCACGTCAGCCACCGGGAGCTCTTGCAGCAGCTGCGGCTGGAGCGGGCGCGGCAAGCCCTGGGGGCTGCCCAGCTCAAGGCGGTGTCTCATGAGCTCGGCTATTCGAGCCCCAGCGCCTTCCACCGCGCGTTCAAGCGGTGGACGGGGCTGACCCCCGGCGCCGTGGCCGAGGGCGGCGCCTCGCCGCCGGCGGGACGGAGCGGCGGCGAGAGGCAGCGGGGGGCCGGGGAGCCGCCCGCGCCGCCGGCGGGCGCATAACGGCCGCCGTGGCAGGCCCGATGCGCTGATCCCGCGTCGCCGCGGATCGCGCCGGCGCGCGGCGCCTGGCGGGTTTTGTCACCCCCTGGCGCGCTTTGTCGCCTTCGCGGCCGGCCCGAAGGCAGGTAGTCCAGGCCATCACGGGAGACCGCCAGCCGCTCCGCGAGCGCGCCCGGCGGACGACCGCGTCACGTCCGCTCATCTCGGCCAACCAGGCCGTCGGGGATGATTCAATGACAGCTCGTAGGTCCGTGCTGATACGTCAGCTCATTCAATTACAAGACGCCCTCGCGGTCTCCAGCCGCGCGGGGCGCCTCCCGCTCCTCTTCTGCCTGGGCATCGTCGCCGCCGCCTGCGAGGGCGGCGCGGACGACCCGGGCGAGCCCATTGGAAACGCGCAGCAAGCGCTCTGCGCAGCCGACGACCTGGGCTGCCAGAACGGCGCCCCGAGCTGGCCGAAGTGGTCCCAGCAGCCCGATCGGCCGGACCCGGTCTTTCAGGAGTTCGAGACCGGCTCGGGCGCCGGGAGCGCGTCGAGCAGCGCCGGCTCCGGCAGCGCGTCGAGCAGCGCCTCCACCGGCGCGAGCGGGGCGGGCGGCGGCTCCGGCGTCGAGTTCAAGGTCAAGGCGTGCGACCCGAACCAGCTCGGCAAGATGCCGGAGAACCCCAATCCGAAGGGCGCCGACCTGCAGAACGTCACCACGAACTTCCACGTCCTGCAGTCGATGCAGCTGCTCTCGTCGATCGTCAACAAGACGTCCGAGGCGATCAACAAATTCGAGACGGAGACGATCGAGGACGCGGACAAGGGCAAGTGCATCTGCACCCAGCGCGTGGCCGCCGAGTGCCTGGAGGTCATCCAGCAGGACAAGACGACCTACGAGGCGTGCCTCGACTTCTGCGACCCGGTCACGACGCCGGCGAACGACTGCAGCACCGGGGTGCTCGTCTGGCTCGCCAACGACATCCAGCAGAGCGAAGCGGGCAAGGCCAAATGGGCCCTCAGCACGGTCAAGTGGCTCGACAAGATCGCCGGCGAGATCGCCGACGGGCGCTTCGCGAATTTCCTGGAGCAGTTCGGCGGCGAGCTCTCGAACGCCACGGAGCTGCTCGCGAAGATCCAGTGTTACATCGACCTGTACACCGAGGGATACCACCTCGGCAGCTACTCCGAGCAGCGGCCTGATCTGCACATGTGCATCCCCTGGGCCGGACACGGCGCGTACGCCACGCTGGTCGAGAGCGGCGACAGCAGGTGGGGCATCGGCGGCCGCTACACGTCGCACAACCTGAGCGAGGAGCGACGCGCCCAGATGCGCACCGGCGGCTTCGCCGTGACGGCGTTCGGCGAGACGCTGAGCATCCTCCCGGGGATGGAGTTCGACATGCAGCTCGACGGGTACAAGTGGTTCGACCGCGAGGCGCCCCTCGGCATCGAGGCGCTCGGCCACTCCGGCGGCGGCGGCGTCAGCCTCGCCGCCGCGAAGAAGCTCGGCGTCTTCTATCTCGCGGACGAGGACCAGACCGGATCGCTCGACACCGACAGCGACGGCCGGGTGTCTCCGCAGGAGTTCCTCATCGGGACCTACATGCCGTTCTCCTACACGGCGGACTACACGCCGAGCGGCGCTCCGACCCCGGCCACCTGGCCCCGGAGCGCGGCGGAGGCGGTCGAGGACTGGGAGGGGCGCTCCGCCGCCGTCATGGCCGCGGCGCTCAACCTGGATCTGCAGATGAAGCCGATCGAGAAGGAGCTGACGAAGATCCCCCTTCCCCCGGTCCCCGGCGCGTTCCTCATCCCGTACTTCCGGCTCGGCGCCGGGGTGAAATGGTACGACGAGGCCTATTTCATGCGGAAGCGCCTGCAGGAGGCGCTCAACAAGCACACGCATCACAAGATCGAGAACGTCGATTTCGATCGCAACATGCACCCGTTCCAGGCGCCGGACGTGACGGCCGAGGCGGGGACGGAGGTCTCGGTGAGGCCGGAGGTGGGCGCGAAGCTCTTCCTCGGCGTGCCGCTCGGCAAGCGGCTGAAGATCGGCGTGGAGGCGAGCATCGGCTTCTCCGTGGATCTCAAGCCGAGCGGCTCCGGCGGCGTGGTCGACCTCAACACCGCGCTCGAGCAGGCGCTGGTGAACAGCAACCCCGACGAGGCCCTCGAGTGCAAGCCGGTCTTCAACTACAAAGATCAGACCTACTGCTCGAACCGGCTCGTCGAGGAGTCCGGGCTCAACCTCGGCTGCACCCCGCTCGACACAAACAACTCCTGCTGCATCTCCTTCGTCGCGGGCGGCCGCGCCTGCATCGACGACTGGACGGGGATCACCCAGGAGCTGTGCGACCCGGGCAAGCTCTCGTACGCGCTGTTCTCGACCTTCCTGAAGGAGAAGACGGCCAAGCAGCTCAAGAGCGCCTTCCAGCAAGGCTTCACCGCCCAGTGGAACGCGAACAAGACCTGTGACGAGTGCGACAGCGACGGCACCTGCACGACGAACGTGCGCAGCGACGATCTCCGCGACATCTCGGGCTGCCAGAAGCATGGCGTCTGCTGCCTCCCCGTGGCGTCCTCGCCCTTCGGCCAGGCCGGGCTGCGCAGCCTCGTGAACGACACGTACACGCAGGCCCGGTTCCTCCAGGCCGGCGACCTGGCCTACGATCCGGCCGCGCGCCTGCTCTACGTCGCGGACCGGACGGCCGTTCGCCGCATCGATCTGGCGAGCGGCGCGGTGACGACGATCGCGGGGTCGACCGCCTCGGGCTCCACCGACGGCGTGGGCACCGCCGCGCGGTTCAACACGATCTCGGGCATCACGCTCCATAACGGCGCGCTCTACCTCGCGGATCGCGGCGGCCGCACGGTCCGCAAGCTCACGCTGAGCAGCGGCCAGGTCACGACGGTGGCCACCCGCACGGTGCTCGGCACGCCTCGCGACGTGGCCGTGGACGGAGGCGGCCTGTACGTCACCGACAGCGGGGCCCGCACGCTGCTCCGCATCGATCTGGCGACGAGCGCCGCCACCGTCGTCGCCGGCCAGCCCTCGTCGTCCGGAAACGTCGACGGCGTGGGATCGGCCGCCCGGTTCGCCGAGCCGGCCGGCATCGTCGCCGATGGGCGCGGCAACCTGTACATCGCCGACGCGTTCAACCACGCGCTGCGCCGGGTCGAGATCGCGACCGCGACGGTCACCACCGTGGCCGGCAACGGCACCGCGGGCTCCGCGGACGGCGTGGGGACGGCCGCTCGGCTCACCTCCCCGCAGGCGCTCGCGACCGACGGCTCCGGCAGCGTGTTCATCGGCGAAGGCAACAGGCCCGGTCGCATCCGGCGCTTCGATCCGGCGCTCGGCGCCACCGCCACGATCGCCGGCGCGCCTGGCACCGTGTGGCTCGACGGCCTGGCCGAGGACGCCATCTTCGAGCTGCCCGGGGGCGTCGCCGTGCTGCCCTCCGGCGACATCTACGTGAGCGATACGTTGCCGTCGACGGTCCGCAAGATCGGCAGCGACTGCGACGCGTCCGTCGCGGGAGCCGTCGAGTACGACCTCACGGAGGCCGAGTGCCCCGGCACCTTCGGCGCGTACCGCTGCGTGACCGAGACCCGGAGCGATGTCGTCGAGTGGCGGGGCCCCGGGTGCCATCCGCTCCACGCCGGCTTCCAGTCCGCGTGCGGCTGCGCGTCGGACGCCGACTGCGGGAGCGGCGAGACCTGCGACACGGTGAAGAAGCTGTGCGCCGTCGGCGGCGCGCCGGTCGAGTGCCTGTGCAGCGCGAACCCGAACCCGACCTGCGCGAGCGAGCCAGGCCGCACGTGCGTCGAGGGGGCGTGCACCCGCCGCTGCAACTACAACGCTGCCACCGCGGACACCGCCTGCGGCTACGGTCAGGTCTGCACGCCCGACGGCGCGTGCGCGCCGCAGGCCGGCGCCCAGTACGCCGAGCAGGTGATCTGGGGGATGAAGAACCAGGAGGCGCCCGCCCACGCGATCGCCACCTACGGCATGAGCGAGATCGAGCTGATCGCCGCGCTCAACGCCGGCATTCACGTCGGCCTCGAGGTGAAGCTGTTCAAGAAGCCGAAGAAGTTCACGCTCTGGGACTGGCGCCGCTCCTGGGACATCGGCTCGGTCGAGAAGGCCAGGTTCCAGCCCGGGCTCGAGGCCACGTACCAGTGGGACAGCACGTCGCTCGGCCAGGTGACGAACTACCAGCCGGACGAGGTGACCCGCTATGCGACGGTCACGTCGGAGACAGGCGACTTCCTTTCGTGGTGCAAGGACGAGCTGCCGCTCTACCCCGAGGACCCGCTGCCCCCCACCACGGGCGACATCACGGGCAGCGTGCAGGAGGTCATCGACTTCGGCTTCCACCTGGGAGAGCAGGTGTCCACGATGGAGAACCTCTGCATCGACGGTCGGCCCATGATGGAGTGGCTGCAGGACAAGGACGCGCTCGCCGAGGCGTTCGTGACCGGGACCTGCTCCTACGTCGGACTGGTGAGCGGCTTGCGCGGCAACCTCAATTTCCCGTGCCAGGAGGCGCACCTGTACCTGCTCATGCACTGGGGCTGCCTCGACACGCATCGCTCCGCCATCTCCAACCTGCTGCGGCTGGGCGACTTCAGCGGCGCGGTCATCAACAACCCGACGCCCACGTTCGACCCGGCAGCGCTGCTGTACAACCCGAGCGACGGACTCGAGGCGTCGAACCTCGTGCACCGGAGCGCCCTCGCCGAGGCGTGGCTCGCCGAGGTGGAGGCCTGCTTCGACGACCACTCCGAGGACACCGTGCCTTGCACGTGCATCGACGACGCGGATTGCACGACGGGGCCGGGGCAGACCTGCGTGAGCGGGACATGCCAGGGCCCCGAGGACGACGTCATCCAGTGCTCCGTCGTGAAGAACGCGGGCGTGACCGTCGGGCGCTGCTGCGGCGACGGCGTGCAGCAGGCGTCCGAGCAGTGCGACGACGGCAACGCGCAGAACGGCGACGGCTGCTCGTCGAGCTGCAAGCCGGAGACGAAGGGCGCGTGCTGCCGGTCCCTGGCCTGCACCGACCTCGGCACGGGCGGCATCAGCTCCAGCGCGAGCTGCCGCGAGGCCGGCGGCTACTTCGTGAGCGGTCACAGCTGCGCCGAGATCGACGCCTGCGGGGCCGAGCCCATCGGCTCCTGCACAGAGCCCGACGGCACGTGCCACACGCCGACCTACGAGGCGCAGTGCGACGCGGTGAGCGGCGTGTTCACCGAGAGCGGCCAGTGCGAGAGCGAGCCGGAGCGGCTGACGCTGCAGCCCGGCAGCGCCGGCATCGACGCGACCATCACCAGCCTGAGCGCGGGCGTCGGGAACAACAACGGGAGCTCCCCGAACATGACCGCGGGGGAGTGGACCTCCAACGGCGTCGATTACGTGAACCGGAGCCTGTTCAGCTTCGATCTGTCGCCCATCCCGGCGGGCTCCACGATCGAGCGGGCGCGCCTCACCCTCTACGCCGATCCCGACGCGCGCATCTACGGCCAGGGCACCTGGAACGGCCTGCTCCCGGGGCACTCGACGCACGGCGGCTCCAACGCCTTCCTGCTCCAGCGCGTCACCTCGCCGTGGCAGGAGAGCACCGTCACCTGGTCGAGCCAGCCCACGACCACGACGCTGCACCAGAAGCTCCTGCCGCAGAGCACGTCGCTCGGTCAGGACTACGAGAACGTGGATGTGACCGCGCTCGTGCGGGACATGCTGAGCGCGCCCGCGAGCAACCACGGCTTCCTGATGCGGCTCGAGAACGAGGTGACGAGGTACCGGGAGGTCTCGTTCACGTCGAGCGACTACGCGAACGCCTCGCGGCGCCCCAGGCTCGAGGTGGTGTTCCGGAGACCGTGATCGCCGGCGCGCTCAACCTTTGATTTTGATCAAGAGTACAGAAGGATTGGATACAATGAGAACGTCATTCAGAATCTTCGCAGGCGTCGCCGGCGGCCTCCTCGCGAGCATGGCGGGGGTGTCCATGGCGCGGGCCCAGGTCGCCCCGCTCGACACGAACCATGTGGTGATCATCGACCGGTCCGGCAGCATGTCCGGCGACCGCATCGAGCTCGCGAAGAAGGCGGCCAAGATCTACTGGAACACGCTCGTCTCGAGCAACGTGCCCGCGTCGCAGTCGTTCACCGAGCTGCTCGGCGTGGCGAGCTACGCCGACACCTCGTCGATCACGTACCCCATGACGGCGCTCCCGGCGTCCGGCCTGAATACGGCGGTCGACGCGCTCGTCGCGAGCGGGGGGACCTCGATCGGGTCCGGCCTGGAGGAGGCGCTCGACATGCTGGTCGCCGAGAGCCCGACCAAGAGCGCGCGCGAGTGCGTCATCCTGCTGTCCGACGGGCAGCACAACACGCCGCCGGCCCCGAGCGACTTCTACAGCGCCTACTTCAACCGCGTGGACGAGGTCCACTCGATCGCGCTCGGGTCGGGTGCGGACGAGGCGATGATGAGCGACATCGCAGCCAACTACGGGTTCTCGCCCGGCGTCTACCTGCGCGCCGACAGCGACACCGCGATCGACCAGCTGGAGCTGATCGGCGCGTTCAACCGCATGGCGAACGATTGTCGTGACGGCGGCATGATCGATCAGGTGCTGACGCAAGTCCCGCCGCAGTCGACGTCGTGCGCAGACACGCTGGTCTCGGCGGCTCAGATCGTGGATTTCACGATGATCTTCGTCGGCGCGGCCGCGCCGGACGTGTACTTGCAGCCCCCGTCGGGGCACCCGACGCCCACGATCACCGAGACGAACTTCGCCGCGTCGGGCTCCGACATGACCTTCTTCTCGGCCGAGAGCTTCAAGCGCTTCTCCCTGAACCTGACCGAGTCCTACGAGGAGGGGTTCTGGCAGTTCTGCGCGGTCAACAGCTCGGATCAGCCCCTCTACCTCTACTCCGCGGTGTCGACCCTGGCCGATACGATCACGCTCGACGTCACGCCGAGCACGCTGAACGTCGGGGCGGCGCCGCTCATCGTGGAGGCCGAGGTGAGCCACCTGGGCAGCCCGGTGGTGGGCGCCGCGGTCAGCGCGGAGATGACCGGTCCGAGCGGCGCGGTCACGGCCCTGTCGTTCCATGACGACGGCGCCGCCGCGCACGGTGACACGACGGCCAACGACGGCGTTTACTCGCTGAAGGTCGGCCAGTTCACCGAGACGGGGAGCCACGACGTCACGGTGTTCGCGGACCACGCCGGCAGCGCCACCGTGCCGATGTTCACGCGGCAGCACACGTTCGGCTTCTACAAGGACCCCACGCCGTCCACGCCCGTCTGCCAGAGCCTCGGGGCGATGAGCACGGCGATCGTCACCTCGATCAACGGGTCAGCTTGCTTCCAGATCGATCGGGCGAGCCTCCCGACCACCTGGACGCCGGCGGCCCTGAAGCTGCAGATGAGCCCGGCGGACGGCGTCCCGTTGAACGGCGTCAGCGTGTCGGCCAACGGCGGAGCGCCCCAGAACGCCCCGGCAAACAGCTGGTCCACCGAGACCGTCATCCCGTTCCCGGGCACCGCGAACGATGTCGTCTATCAGGTGAACACGACCAGCAACAGGCAGCTCCGGATTCAATGGTATCCGTGACGCTGCGCGACGGCCCCGGCGCGCCGCGCCTTCGATCGGTCATGTCCCGCGCGCGCGCGTAGAGCCCCTTTCTCTCAGGGCCGCCGGTGCGCTCCGGCTCACCGGCGGCGCAGCGCGCGGGACACCGAGCGCGCGCTCGCGTAGCCGAGCCCGGCGGCGAGCGTGCGTCTCGTGGGGCTGGACGAGGCCAGATAGTGGTTCGCGAGCTCGGTTCGCACTTCCATCAAGAGAGCGCGATGCGACGTGCCCTGCTCTCGCAAGAGCCGCTGGACGGTCCGCGAGCTCACGCCGAGGTGCTCGGCGACGCGATCGATGTTGGGGTTGCCCGCGACGACGCAGATCTGGAGGGCCTGTCGGACGTCGTTCGCGAAGCTCGACGGAGCGGCGGCGACCGCCGGCGTCTCGCCGACCTTGCTGCTCGCACGGAGCCGTGCCTCCGCGCAATCCTCGAGGATCTCACAGAGGCGCGGCTCGGCGGAATGGAAGGGCAGCTCCAGGAGATCCCGATCGAAGACCAGCTCGTCGCAGGGGCCCTCGAACTCGACCCGTGCGTCGAAGATCCGCTCGTATTCGCCGGCGGCATGCTCGCGGCGGTGCCGGAAGCGCACGGCCAGCGGGCGGATGTGCTCACCGGAGAACGTCCGCGCCCGGAGCACCATCAAGCTGGAGAGGAGATCCGCGACGGCAGGCACGCCATCCGGCGAGAAATGGCGGAAATGCGCGCGGCGACCGGTCACCTGCAAGCCCAGGACGCCCGCATTGGCGAACAGCGGCGCAAAGCGGATGAAGCGCTCCAGCGCTTCGCCGAAGCTGCTGCTGCTCCGTGTCAGATAATCCACGAGGTCGAGCGAGCCGACGTCGAGCTGCTCCGCGGCGTGCAGCCCGATCAGCGGATCGCCGCTCACCTCCTCGGCGGAGGACCAGATCTGCCGCGCCGCGCGGAGGGAGATCGGCAGCCCGCGCTGGCGGAGCGCCCCCGGCGGGAGCCCGGAGTTTCGCAGGACCGCGTCGATCGGCAGACCGAGCTTGGGCGCTGCTGAGAGAAGGAGCAGGACGAAGTCAGAGAACGCGGACGGAGCTAGCGCCTTGACCAAGATTCCTCACGAGAACAAACGACTCGCAAAGTAATCGCCGAGACGGTTTGGGGCAACCCGGATCCTGGCGCGCGGACAGCCCGGCGCGCCACCTGGCCGGGCTGGCCGGGGGCCGGGCTGCCCGGTCAGACCTCTCTCTCGCGCCCACCCGGGGACGAACCCGAGCGACGCGGCCTCACCTCACCCCGCCGCCTCCGCCGCCCTCTCGGGCCACCGCGCCTCGAAGCGCGCGCCGCCTCCGCCTCCCAGGGCGGCGCGCTCGTGGCGCAGCGTGCCCCCGTGCCGCTCCAGCCAGCGCGCCGCGACGGCCAGGCCGAGACCCGTGCCCGGGTGCTTCGCGTCTCGCCCCCGCCCCGTCACGAACGGCTGGAACAGCATCGCCTCGATCTCGGCCGGCACCCCCGGGCCGTTGTCCTCCACGCGCACGACCACGAAGCCGCCCTCGCCGCGCGTGACGACCACCCGGATCCGCCCCTCGGCGCTCCCTTCGAGCGCGATGGCCGCGTTCTGCAGCAGCGCCGTCGCGACATCGAGGAAGGCCCCGCGGTCGGCCTCGACGAAGATCGGCCCGCCCGCCTCGGGCGCGATCTCGATGGGCGGCGCGCCCTCGCCGACGATCTGCCGGACGTGGCTCGCCGCGAGCCGCAGCGTGGAGAGCGCGTCGACCTCGCTCACCTCGAGCGGCCGCGGACGGCTGTAGCGGAGCAGGTCGTCGAGGAACCGCTTCGCCCGGTCGACCTGGCCGCGCAGCGAGGCCACGGTCTCGGGCTTCGCGCCCTGCCGCTCGAGCAGCTTCGTCTGGGCGGCGATGACCCCGAGCGGATTGCGGATCTCGTGCGCCACCGCGCTCGCGAGCCGGCCGAGCTCGGCGAGCCGCTCGGCCTGGTCGGCGCGCACCTCGACGCGCTCGATCTCCTCGGCGAGATCGCGGACGCCGATCGGCCTCTTGAACATCCGGCGCCCGAGGTGCTCCACGACGAGCAAGCGCAGCGGGTCGGACGGGAGCGCGGCGAGGAAGGTGACGAAGACGAGCCAGGCGAGCGACGCGCCGCCGCCGGGCGCGAGCGCGGGCAGGATCTTGAAGAAGACGACGAGCCCGAGCGACGAGAGGAACGCCGTGAGGCCGGCGTAGGCGAGCCCCTGCGCGAAGACGCGGCGGGAGCGCCCCAGCTCGCCGATGAGCACCGCGTAGGCCACGAGCAGGATGGCGAGGAGGAGGACCGGCGCGCCGAGGAGCACGTCCCCGAGCCCATGCACGCGCAGCACCACGAGGAAGCCGCCCCCGAGCGTCGCGAGCACGCTGCCGAAGAAGAGCGCGGCGATGCGCCGCTGCTGGAGCCCCCGGGCCGCGAGCGCCGCGCGCCCGAGCCGCGCGCCGACCGCGACCGCGGCGAGGCCCATGACGACGGCGAGCGGGAGGAACAGCGGGCCCGGCGAGCGCGCGGCAGGGCCGTAGAGCAGGCGCGGGGAGACGGCCCCGAGCAGCGCCACCGCGGCGCTCACGGCGTAGGCCGCGACGACGGGGCGGCGCGAGGCGCCGGCGACGTCGGCGTAGGCGTGGGCGAGGCCCGCGGCGACGATGATCCCGCTCGGGAGGACGTGCTCGGCGAGGGCGACCGTGCCCTCGGTCTCGAGCAGGATGAGCCCTGTGACCCAGAAGGCGAGGAAGAAGCAGAGGGCGACGAGGCCGCGGCCCACGTTGCGCCCGAGGCGCAGCGCGGTGACCGCGACGGTCACGGCCACGGCCCAGAGCGGGTAGTACGCGAGGGCGACAAGGGGTCTCACGGGGGCCTCGGCGGTCGGGAGGCCCCGACCATAGCGCCGAACGCCGCGGCCGCGCGACGTATCCACGCCGTGGACACCGGCGTGCCCACGACCTGGGCACGGCGGCCCGGCGCCGCGCCGGGCGCCCCCTCGGCAGGGCCTTATCGGAGAGGGGCTGTCGCGCCCTCGCCGCCTCGCCTCAGTGGACCCGCATCCCCGGCTTCGCCCCCGAGTCGGGCGAGAGGAGGTGCACCGTCTCGTCCCCCGCCGCCAGCACCATCCCCTCGCTGAGGCCGAACTTCATCTTCCGCGGCGCCAGGTTGGCGCACACGATGACGAGCCGCCCGACCAGGTCCTCCGGCTTGTAGTGCGCCTTGATCCCGGCAAACACCGTTCGCCGCGCCTCGCCGCCGAGCGAGACGGTCAGCTTGAGCAGCTTCTTCGCCTCGGGCACGTGCTCCGCCGCGACGATGCGCGCCACGCGCAGGTCGACCTTGGTGAAGTCGTCGATCGTGCACTCCGGCGCGAGCGGCTCCTTGGCGAGCGCCGCGCCGTCGTCCTCGGCGGCCGCGCCCTCGCCCGCCGCCTGGCCCGCGGCCGGCGCCCCCGCCGCTGCCGGCGCCTCCGGCGCCCCCGCCGCTGCCGGCGCCTCCGCCGCTGCCGGCGCTCCCGCCGCCCCGCCCGCCGCCGCCTCCTCGGCCGGGCGGCTCTCCGTGATCATCTTCTCCACTGCAGCCGGATCGACCCGCTTCATGAGGTGCTCATACGCGGCCACCGGCGTCCCCACAAGCGGCGTCTTCGCGAGCTCCCACCGGTCCATCGGGCACCCGAGCAGCCGCGCGACACCGTCGGCCAGCTTCGGCACCACCGGCGCCAGGTAGATCACGATCTGCCGGAACAGGTTGAGCGCCACGGTGCACACGGCCTGCACCTCGGCCTTCTTCTCCGGCTGCTTCGCCAGCGCCCACGGCTGCATCCGGTCGACATACTCGTTCGCCCGATCCGCCAGCGACACGATGATCCTCGTCGCCCTCGCGTAGTCGAACGCCGCGTACGCCGCCCCGATCGCGTCCGCCTCCGCCGCGGCCGCCGCGAACAGCCCCCCGTCGTCCGGATAGGCCGCCGACAGGCCCGTCTGGGCCACGAAGCGCGAGGATCGGCTCGCCAGGTTCACGACCTTGTTCACGAGCTCGGCGTTCACCTTGTTCACGAGCTCTTCCAGGTTCAGGTCGATGTCGTCGACCTTCGAGCTCAGCTTGCTCGCGTAGTAATAACGCAGGTACGCCGGGTCGAGGTGCTTCAGGTACGTCGAGGCCAGCACGAACGTGCCTTTGCTCTTCGACATCTTCTCTCCGTTGACCGTCAGGAACCCGTGCACCTGCACGCGAGACGGCAGCGAGAAGCGCGCGGCCCTGAGCATCGCCGGCCAGAAGAGCGTGTGGAAATAGACGATATCCTTCCCGATGACGTGGACGATCTCGGTCTCCTCGGATCGCCACCAGTCGTCGAACGCCTCGCCTTCCCGGTCGCACCACTCCTTGCTTGCGGCCATGTACCCGATCGGCGCGTCGAACCAGACATACCAGTAGTTCCCTGGCGCGTCGGGGATCTCGAACCCGAAGTACGGCGCAGGGCGCGATACGTCCCAGTCGCGCAGGGGCTCCGACAGGAAGTGGCCGGCGAGGTAGTTCGCGATCTCCTTCGGCATCCGCCCCTCGCCCTGCGTCCAGGTCGAGAGGAACGGCCGCTCCGGCTCGATGACCACCATGAGGTGCTGCGCGCTGCGCACCTCCGGCCGCGCGCCCGTGAGCGCGCTCCTCGGCTCGACGAGATCCGTGGCGGCGTAGGTCGAGCCGCACCGGTCGCAGCTGTCGCCGTACTGGTCCGCGGCCCCGCACTTCGGGCAGGTGCCCTTGACGAAGCGATCCGCCAGGAACATGCCCTCCTTCGGGTCGAAGAGCTGCGTGACGTCCTTCGTGGTCACCATGCCGCGCTCGCGCAGCGACGCCCAGATCTGCTCGCACAGCGCCCGGTTCGCCGGCGAGTTCGTGCTGCCGTAATGGTCGAACCGGATCTGGAACGCCGCGAAATCGCGCTGGTGCGCCGCGCTCATGTCGGCGATGACGTCGGCCTCGCTCCGCCCCTCCTGCCTCGCGCGGATCATGATGGCCGTGCCGTGGGTGTCGTCGGCGCACAGGTAGATGCACCTCCGCCCGATCATGCGCCAGTAGCGCGCGAGGATGTCGGTCTGCGTGTACTCGACGAGGTGGCCGATATGGATGTGCCCGTTGGCGTAGGGGAGCGCGCTGGTGAGCAGGAGCCGTTTCATGCTGCGCTCGACTTTGCACGAGATCCCGGCCGGATGCGAGCGGCCGATGCGGCGCGGCGCGCCGCGTCTGGCCGGGCCGCCCCGCGCGGAGGCGACTCCGGGCCTCCGCCCTTGGACGGAGCGGGCAACCGCTTTAGATATCCGATGAACCGAGCGACGTGGAGGGGACCATGACATCGAAGCGCCAGCAGCAGCAACAACGTGGCAAGGACGGAGAAACGCGGGCGCTGGAGGCCCAGCCGCTCCTGCGCCAGCGGAGCAGAGAGATCCAGCCTTTCGGGACGATCGTGGAGTATCCGCTATCGCTCGACGCGAAGAAACGCGCGCCGAGCATCCAGGTGCTCAATCAGATCCTGGCCGACACCCTCGTCCTCCGCGATCTCTACAAGAAGCACCACTGGCAGGTATCCGGGCCGACCTTCTACCCGCTGCACCTGCTCTTCGACAAGCATTTCAAGGAGCAGACCGCGCTCATCGACCTGCTCGGCGAGCGCGTGCAGACCCTGGGCGGCGTCGCCGTCGCCATGGCGCACGACGTCGCGGAGATGACGAAGGTCGAGCGGCCGCCCAGCGGCCGCGAGCAGGTGCCCGCCCAGCTGTCGCGCCTCCTCGACGCGCACGAGGTGATCCTCGCGGAGACGCGCGAGGCGGTGAGGATCACGACCGAGAACCGCGACGACGGCACCGCCGACCTGCTCATGAGCGACGTCCTCCGCACGAACGAGATGCAGGTGTGGTTCCTGTCCGAGCACCTCGTCGACACGCCCCTCGTCCGCGCCACCTGAGCCCCGGCCCGCCCTCGCCCGCGCCGCACAGGCCACCGGCCAGACCGCTCGCGCGGACCCGCCGCCGACCCCCTCCACCCGCCGCCGACCCCCTCCACCCGCCGGCGCCTCCGGCCCTCCGGGCCCGCCCCGGAAATCGACAGGGCGCGCGTAACCTTTCCGGGCCCCCGATCGTGGTACCGCCAGGAAAGGGAAATCGTGATGAAAACTACAAAAGACGTGGTGGTGGTCGGCGGCGGGCTCGCGGGCCTCGCGGCGGCGGCGTACCTGGGACGGGCGGGTCGGTCCGTCGCCCTCGTCGAGAAGGCGCACGCGCCGGGCGGCCGCGCGGTCACGCAGGAGAGCCACGGCTTCTCGCTGAACCTCGGCGCCCACGCGCTCTACCGCGGCGGCGCGGCGCAGGAGGTGCTCCGCGAGCTCGGGGTCCGGTACACGGGCGCGCCGCCGCCCGCGTCGGGCGCGTTCGCGTTCGACCGCGGCGCCTTCCACACCCTGCCGTCCGGCGCCCTGTCGCTCCTCACGACGGGCCTCTTCGGCCTCGCCGCGAAGCTCGAGATGGGCCGCGTCCTCGGCGGCCTCGCCGCGCTGAGCCCCGCGCCGCTCGCGGCGGTCTCTGTCTCGGCCTGGCTCCGCGACGCCTTCCGGACGCCCGAGGTGCGCCGCTTCGTCGGCATGCTCGTCCGGCTGACGACCTACTGCGCCGACGCCGATCGCCAGAGCGCCGGCGCCGCGCTCGCCCAGGTGCAGCTCGCCCTGAGCCAGGGCGTGCTCTACCTCGACGGCGGCTGGCAGACGCTCGTCGACGGCCTGCGCGGCGCCGCGGAGGCGGCCGGCGTCGAGATCCTCACCGGCGCGCGGGCGACGCGCGTCGCCGCCGAGGGCGGCGCCGTCTCCTTCGTGGAGCTCGCGAACGGCGACCGCCTCGGCGCCGGCGCCGTGCTGCTCGCCGCGAGCCCGCGCGCCGCCGCCGCGCTCGCGCCCGACGTCCCGGAGCTCGCCGCGCACGCCGAGCGCGCCGCCCCGGTCCGCGCCGCGTGCCTCGACGTCGCGCTGTCCCGGCTGCCTCGCCCGCGCTTCCGCTTCGTGATGGGCATCGACCGCCCCCTCTACCTGTCGCTCCACTCCGGGGTCGCGCGCCTCGCCCCCGAGGGCGGCGCCGTCTTCCACGCCGCCCAGTACAGCCCCGAGCTCGCCGGCGGCGACGCCGAACGCGAGCTCCAGGACCTCCTCGAGCGCGCGCAGCCGGGCTACCGCGACGTGCTCGTCGAGCGCCGCTTCCTGCCCTCGCTCGTCGTCTCCAACGCCGTGGTCGCCGCCGAGGGGGGCGGCTACGCGGGGCGCCCCGGCGTCCGCGTCCGGGAGGTCGACGGGCTCTTTCTCGCGGGCGACTGGGTCGGACCGACGGGCATGCTCGCCGACGCGAGCCTCGGCAGCGCGCGGGACGCCGCCGCGGCCGTGCTCGCGCGCCGGGCGCTCGACCGCGCGGCGTGACGGGGTTACCCGGGCGCTCCATGAGCAGCTCCACGGCCTCCTCCGCCTCCTCGGCCCCCGGCGCGGCGCTCGCCCCTCCCCCGAGCTTCGTCGCCGCGAGCTACCGCGAGCACGAGCGCTTCCTCTGGGCGCTCTCCTACCGGCTCACCGGCAGCGCCGCCGACGCGGACGACATCGTGCAGGAGACGTTCGTCCGCGCGCTGGAGCGCCCGCCCGCGCGCACGGACGAGCCTGTACGCCCGTGGCTCGCGCGCGTCGCGCTCAACCTCGGCCGCGACGCCCTCCGGCGCCGCAAGCGCTGCGCCTACGACGGCCCGTGGCTCCCCTCGCCGATCGAGACGGAGCCCGAGCCGCCGTCGTTCGAGATCCCGGGCAAGGACGGCACCGAGGGCCGCTACGATCTCCTCGAGAGCGCGTCCTTCGCCTTCCTGATCGCGCTCGAGGCGCTCACCCCGCAGCAGCGCGCCGTGCTCCTGCTCCGCGACGTCTTCGACTACTCGGTGCAGGAGACCGCCGACGCGCTCGCCCTGTCGGAGGCCAGCGTGAAGACGACGCACCACCGCGCCCGCCGCGCGCTCGAGCCGTACGAGCGCGAGCGCTGCTGCCCCTCGCCCGAGCTCGTCGAGCGGTCGGGCGCGGCGCTCATGCGCTTCCTGCAGGCCCTCGCGACGCAGGACGTCCCCGCCATCGAGGCCCTCCTCAGCGAGGGCGTCCGCGTCGTCAACGACGCGAACGGCGAGTACAAGGCGGCGCGCCGGATCGTCGTCGGTCCGAACCGGGTCGCGCGGTTCTTCGTCGGCCTGCTGCGGCATGAGGGCGGCCGGGAGCTCCGTCACGAGATCCGCCTCATCAACGGCCTCCCGGCGCTCGTCCTCGAGCGCCGGGCCGGCGTGGACAGGCTCGCTCCGAGGTACGTCCTCCGCTGCGACATCGACGCGCGCGGCCGCATCACGGCGATCCACGGCGTGCTCGCCTCGCGCAAGCTGACGGCCGTGAGGGCGCTCACCCCGTGAGCGCGGCGGCGAGATCGAGAGAGCGCGGCGAGGAGACAGCCCCTGCCGGCCGAGCACTGGAGTGAGTCATGTCGTGGGGCGTGCTTCGGCCGGCGGAGTCGAACCTGTCACCGCAAGGTAGCGCCAGCCGGCGTTCATGTCCACGGCGGAACAGGCCGCTCGCTAGGCGGTTTTGCCGGCCGCCTGAGCCCGTTCCTTGTGCGCCTCTCCGATGAAGTGGCGAACCTCTTTATCGATGGCGCCGATCGCCACTCCCTTGAAGGGGCGCAGGAGGAACGGCACGTCGAGATCGACGTCCACGGCGCCGGGGCGGAGCTCCATGCTGCCTTTCAGCTTGACCCCCTTCACCGAGAAGCCGAGCTCGGCGCGCTTCTCGTCGAGCCACACGAGGAAGGGCGCGAACTCCGCGTACCGCTCTCGGTATTGCGCGATCGCTCGTTCGGTGACCACCTTCGCCTCGCCGTCGCTCAGGTCGTGCTCAATCGTGTGCTTCATGATGGGACCTCGCAGTTCGTATGGGGGCACATCGCGAGAATCGGCCAGGAGACCTTCCGCCGCGGGCGTCCGCTCGCAGGCGCGGCGCCCGGCCGATTTCCATCGGTGAGATATCACGGATGCGCGGAGCTCGCGGCCCTCCAGGACACGCGATGACTCACTTCTGTGCTCTGTGGCATTTCGCCACGAGGCGAAATTGCAGGTGTTTGTGGGCTCGTGCGCATGCGCGCTGAGCCTGGCCGCGGGCACCGGTGATGCAAAGCCCTCTCTCATGCGTGTGCGCGGCGCTCGATCCGGAGATCTCGTGGGGCTCGTGACCGCGCTCTGCCTGCTGGTGGGCGCCGGCGGGTGCGCCCTCCCCACGCGGATCACCTCGGTCGATGAGGAGGTGGCCAGGGTCCAGACGCCGGCGGCGATCGACGAGGGGCTCCGGAAGCTGGAGGACGCGGAGACCCAGCGGCGCGTCGAGCGGATGATGGCGAGCCCGGAGATGAGGGCGGCGCAGCGGCAGCTCATCGCCGGGCTGATCGACGGGACGCTCGCCTCGCTGAGCGAGGAGGACCGCTCCGCGCGCATCGACGAGCTCACCGCGCAGTACATGCGGGGGGCCGTGCGGAGCGCGATGGCCGGAGCGCTGGACGGAGCGCTGAGCGAGGACCGCCGGCGCGAGCTCCAGCGCGCGGCGGG
This sequence comes from Sorangium sp. So ce887, assembly GCF_051521455.1. Lineage (NCBI taxonomy): Bacteria > Pseudomonadati > Myxococcota > Polyangiales > Polyangiaceae > Sorangium > Sorangium sp. So ce887. Next base: position 10,920,777 of record NZ_CP150354.1, read on the forward strand.
ATCGCTTGTGGCGGCGAGCGTCAAGCAGCTCAAGGAGAGCCTCGACGAGGCCGACCTCGGCCCGTCCCTATCGACGGCGCTGCGGGAGCAGCTCGGCCCGGCGCTCCAGGGGGTGATCGCCGAGAACCTCGGCCCGGGGATGACCTCGCTGCTCGCCAGCGACGAGCTCCAGCGCGCGCTGGGCGCCACGGCGCGGGTCATCGGCCGCGAGATGGTCGCCGGCGCGAGCGACGCGCTCACCGAGGCGCAGCAGCGGGGCGGCACGCAGGACGGGTCGTTGCTCTCGCGCATCGGCCACCTCGCCGACGAGGGGGCGCAGCTCGTCAGCACGATCACCTGGCTGCTCGGCGCGGTCGCGGTCGCGCTCGCGGTGTGGGTGACGATGCTGTTGATGCAGCGGAAGCGGTACCGGGCCGAGACCGAGCAGCGCGCGCGGGCGCGCCTGCTCCTCGGGGCCATCGAGGCGTCCGAGGGCAAGCCCTGGTCGGACGAGCTCCTCGCGGCGCTCGAGGATCGCTTCCGCACCGAGGAGGAGGCGGCCGAGGTCCAGCTCCGCCGCGCCCGGCACCGGGTCATCCGGGCGCGCGCCCGCGCGAACGGCGCGAGCGGCGCCGATGGCGACCCGCCGAGGTCGTCGCTCCCCTGAGCCGGCCCTCCACGCCGGAGCGCGCCGCGCCCCGGTGTGCCCCCAGTGGCCAGTGGTCACCGCGCCCGGCCTCGCGTAAAGACAACCGCCGCCGTGGACCTCCTGTATTTCGCGCTGCTCTGCTCCGTGCTCATTTTCGTGCACGAGCTCGGCCACTTCGTGTGCGCGAAGATCTTCGGCGTGAAGGTCCTCACCTTCTCGATCGGCTTCGGCCCCCGGGTGCTGCGCCTGCGGGGCCGGGAGACGGAGTACTGCATCGCGCTCCTGCCCCTCGGCGGCTTCGTGAAGATGCTCGAGGAGAACCGGCAGGAGGCCGTGCTCCCCGAGGATCGCAAGCGCACCTTCGAGTCCCAGGCGCTCTGGAAGCGCGTGATCATCGTCATGGCCGGCCCGGCGATGAACGTGCTCTTCCCGGTGCTCCTCTACTTCGCCGTCTTCATCGGGGAGACCCGCTTCGTCCCGCCGACGGTCGGCGTGGTCCTGCCGGGGCACCCGGCCGAGGGCCGGCTCCTCCCGGGCGATCGCATCCTCGAGGTGGACGGCAAGCGCGTCAGCACCTTCGCCGAGCTCCACCGCATCGTCACCAAGAGCCCGAACCAGGAGCTCCGGCTCAAGGTGTTCCGCGACAAGGAGCACGTCGAGGTCACGGTCGTCCCGGAGGAGAAGGTCGTCCAGAAGCCGCTCGAGATCGTCGACCGGGTGGGCGAGATCGGCGTCAAGCCGAGCCGCCCAGCCGCCGTGGTCGGCGTCTCGCGGCCCGACTCGCCGGCGTTCCGCGCCGGGCTGCGCACGTTCGACGTGGTGACGGAGGTGCGCGGCACGCCCGTGAAGACCTTCGACGACCTGGAGCTCGCGCTCGAGGACAACCGCGGCGCCACGGTGCCGGTCACGTACCTGCGCCCGGTCCCGGTGTCGCGCGCGCTCGGCGGGCTGGCCGAGCTCGCCGTCTACGAGTCGGGCGTCGCCGCGCTGACCCCGGAGACCGGCCACGGCGACCTGTTCGCGCGGACCGGCATCGAGCCGGCCGACCTCTACGTCGCCGAGGTGCCCGAGGGCTCGGCCGAGTGGGACGCCGAGCTCCGGCCGGGCGATCGCATCGCCGAGGTCGACGGGGTCGAGGTCACCGCCTGGTCGACGTTCGTCGAGCGGCTGTTCGCGGCGCCCGACCGGCCGCACGTCATCACGTGGCAGCGCTCGGGCCAGCGCAAGAGCGGCACCATCGAGCTCCGGCGCGAGGACTGGGTCGACGAGTACGGCCAGCATCGCCCGCGCTTCTACCTGCGCGCGTCGAACTGGTCGCCGATGGTGGCCGAGCCTTATGTCGAGAGCCCGTCCGCGTTCCGGTTCGCCCTGGAGAGCGCCGTCGACGAGACGTACGACGTCATCCGGTTCATCGTGGTCGGGATCGTCCGCATCATGGAGGGCAAGGTCAGCATCTCCACGCTGGGCGGCCCCATCACGGTGTACGACGTCATCGGCGAGGAGGGCGCGAAGGGGGTCAGCTATTTCGTCTGGGCGATGGCGGTCATCTCGATCAACCTGGGGCTCATCAACCTGCTGCCCATTCCCGTGCTCGACGGCGGTCATCTCCTGTTCTTCACGTTCGAGGCCGTGCTGCGGCGCCCGCTGCCGCTGCGCGTCCGCGAGATCGCGAGCCTTGTCGGGCTCGTGGTGCTCATCGGCCTGATGGGCATCGCCTTCAAGAATGACGTCGAGCGCCGCTGGGACGTGATCCAGGGGCAGTTCAAGGAGCTCGTTGGCTGACCGGACAAAAGGGGACGGGCGTGACGGCGGCGGCGCCGCGCAGCGCCCGAAGGAGAGCGCGCCGCGCGCGATCGCGGCGCGCGTGCTCGCGCGGGTGTGGGCCTCGGACGCGTTCGCCTCGGCGGCCCTCGACGCCGAGCTGCGCCGCGCCCCGGCGCTCGATCCGCGGGACGTGGGCCTCGCGACCGAGCTCGTCTACGGCGTCCTGCGCGCGCAGGTGGCGCTCGAGGCGCGGATCGCCGAGTTCGCCGCGAAGAGCCGCTGGACGACGGATCCGCTGGTGCGCGCGCACGTGCTGATGGGCGCGTACTCGCTGTGCTTCCTCGATCGTGTCCCCTCGTTCGCGGCCGTCTCCGAGGCGGTGGACGGCGCCCAGGCGGCCGGCGGGCCGCGCGTCGGCGCGTTCGCGAACGCCGTGCTGCGCAGGCTCGCTGCGGCGATGGAGGCCGGTCGCCCGCCGCTCGCGGGCGCGGTGGTCGCCTCGGCGCCGGGGTGGCTGCGGGGCGCCCTGCGCCGCTCGCTCGGCCGCGCTGCGGCCGAGGCGTTCCTGTCGGCCGGCCCGGTGCCGCCGCCGACCGGGCTTTGCCTTGCGCCGGGCGAGGACCGCGACGCGTGGATCGAGGCGCTGCGGGGCGCCGCGCCCGCCGCGTCGTTCGAGCCGGGGCGCGTCTCGCCGACCGCGATCGTCGCGCGGGGCGCGGGCGATGTGCGGCGGCTCCCCGGCTTCGGCGCGGCGTGGATCGGCCAGGAGGAGGGGGCGCAGGCGCTCGCGCTCGCGCTCGGCGCGCGCCCTGGCGAGCGGGTGCTCGACGCCTGCGCCGGCCGGGGCAACAAGTCGTGGATCCTGTCGCGCGCGGTGCTCCCCGGGGGCGCCGTGGACGCGGCGGACCTGTATCCCGCGAAGCTCTCGCAGCTCCGCGCGACGCTGAGCGCGCCGCCGGCGAGCTCGGAGGGCGCAGAGGGCGCTGGCGAGGAGGGTGCCGGCGCCGGCGAGGGCGCGGAGGGCGCGGAGGGCGCCGCCGCGCGCGGAGGGCTGGAGCGGGCCGCTGCGTTCGTCCGCGAGACCTACGCCGTGGACTGGACGGTGGGCGCGGGCGACGTCCCGGAGGGCTACGACCGGGTGCTCGTCGACGCCCCCTGCTCCGGGGTCGGCACGCTGCGGCGGCGCCCGGAGATCGCGCTCCGGCGCGACGCGGACGACCTTCCGCGCCTCGCGGATCTCCAGGTCGCGATCGCGCGACGCGCCGCGACGCGCGCCCGGGACGGCGGCCGGCTCGTGTTCGCGGTGTGCAGCGTGCTGCGCGAGGAGTGCGAGGCCGTGGCGGCGCGGCTCGCGGACCCGGCCGAGGACGACCTCGGCGTCCGGCTCGAGCCGGCGCCGTTCGACGCCGAGATCGCGCGGGAGCTCGCGGGCGGCGGGGACGCGTTCCGGCTGCTGCCGCACGTGCACGGCACGGACGGGTATTTCGCGGCGATGTTCATCGTGCGGCGGTGACGGCGCGCTCGCGTCCGCCGTCCTTCACGGCCTCTCGACGGGGCGGCGAGCACCTTCGGTCAGGCGCGGAGGGCCGTGACCCGGCGGCCCGACGGCGTGAGCACCTCCACGAAGCGGGTGCCTGACTCGGGATCTGCCCCGGGCCGGCGGTCGGAGATCACCACGACGCCGGTGTCGAGGGACAGCCCGTCGAGGGTTGCCCGCGGAACGCCGGGTGGTGGATCAAGGATCATCCTCACATGAACCGATTAAGCTCAGCCACCGAGGCGACCTGCCCGAAGCGCATCGAGTGACCCTGTAACCCATTGAAAGCGGTCGCCTCGGACGCGCGTCCCGAGGTGGACCGCATCTCACCGCCGGACCTGGACGCGCTCGCGCTGGTCCTGGCGATCGCGGTCGTGGCCGTGCGCCGATGAACGCCCCGGCCGGCGCGCCGCCGGGGGCCTGCTCCTCACCGCCTTGCCTCGCCGCGCGCCTCCGGGCAGGCTCCGGTCATGGGCCAGCCCGCCGAGAAGCAGCGCCGCGCCACGTACGCCGACCTGGAAGCCGTGCCGCCGAACAGGGTGGCGGAGCTCGTCCGCGGCACCCTGCACGTGTTCCCGCGGCCGGCGCCGCGGCATGCACAGGCAGAGACCGAGCTGGCTACCGAGCTCGTTGGCGCGTTCGGTCGCGGGCGCGGTGGCCCTGGTGGCTGGCGCATCCTGGTCGAGCCCGAGCTGCACTTCCCCGACCCGGACGCGCCGGGCGAGGTGGAGGCGCTCGTGCCCGACCTCGCCGGCTGGCGCCGCGAACGCATGCCAGAGCTGCCCGAAACGGCTTATTTCTCGCTCGCTCCGGACTGGATCTGCGAGGTCCTGAGCGCATCCACGGAGGGCGTCGACCGCGACGAGAAGATGCCCGTCTATGCGCGTGAGGGCGTGCGGCACGCGTGGCTTGTCGACCCGATCGCGCGGACGCTCGAGGTGTACGTGCTCGGCCAGGATCGTCGCTGGGGGCCCGCGGTGGTCCACCGCGACGCCGCGCGCATTCGCGCCGAGCCGTTCGACGCCGTCGAGCTTGATCTCTCGGTGCTCTGGGCGAAGTAGGAAGCCGCCGCGCCGGCGAGGGCGGCGGTGACGAGCCTTGCAGGAGCACCAGCCGATCCCGTGATGTTCGCGGGTCGTCACGCGGCCTCTAGCCGCTGTACCGTGCCGCACGCGTGTGAGAGGATCGCTCTCCTCATGAAGAGGATCAAGCTCAAGCTTCATAGCGACGAGTACCACCTCAGCGCCGTCGGCTACCTGTTCGAGGATCCCGCTCCCGCCGGGGATCCGGCCGGCGTGCGGCCGTTCTCGATCCGCAACACGGTCTTCCCCGAGTTCGATCTGGAGCCGGGTAACTACGTATTCCGCTTCAGGATCCGGAACGGCAGCGGCAAGTTCCAGATCTTCGCCTTCGACCCCAAGACGAACCAGAGCACCCGCGCGGAATACGACACGTCGACCGGCGCCGAGGCCCTCACGTTCAAGTTCACGGTGGCGCCATGAGGACATCCCTGCTGCTCCAGCGCACCGCAGCGCTGCTGTCTCTCTCGCTCTCGCTGGCCGCGCCCGCGCGCGCCCAGGGCGTGGCGCCACCGTCGGCGCCTGCGCCGCCGCCCGTCCCCACGGCGCCTCTCGCCCCCACGCCGCCCGTCCCGCCCGCCGCCGCCCCGAGCGCGCCCGCGGCCCCCGCGCCGGACGCCGGCGCGGCCGCGGCGCCCGCGCAGCCGGGCCGCTCCATCGCGCCGATCTCGCCCGTCTCGCCCGCCGCCGGCGCGCCGATCTCGCCCATCTCGCCCGCCGCCGGCGCGCCCATCGCGCCGGCCGGCACGGGCCGCGAGCTCGTCTACCTCGTGCCCGCCGAGGTCTCGGGCACCTCCGGGGGCGCGGCGGTCGCGCGGGTCGGCTTCGGGGTGCTGGCCGGCTTCGGCGAGGTGACCGATCCGACGGCGTGGGACGTGAGCACCGTGCTCGAGGCCGAGGTGGCCACCGAGGACGGGCTGGCCACGCTGATCGGCCTCTCGAACCCCGACGAGACGGCCCAGGCGCCGATCGGAAGCCTGCGCCTGTCGGCCTCGTTCGCGCGCCTTGACTTCGAGGGCGAGGGCAGCTCGGCGTATCCGCCGCTGGTCCTCTACGTCGGCGGCGCGGTCGGCCGCACCCGGTTCAGCTACCTCGGCCCGGGCCCCGAGCGGCGCGACACGAGCCTGCCGCCGACCTACGAGCCGCGCGAGCTCACCGCCGTGCCCTGGAGCGTCGGCGCCTCGGCCGTCTACGTCGGCGGCGGCGGGAAGAAGCTCGCCCCGACGATCGAGGGGCAGATCGCGTTCGCGTCGCGCTGGACCGCGTCGACCGACACGCTCGAGTGGTGCGAGCCCGTGGGCGACGTCGTCCGCGGCCTCGATCCGGTCACCCAGTCGACCACCTTCGCCCCGGCCTCGCGCTGCAAGCGCGAGGTGCTCGGCGCGCCGAGGCAGAGCCAGGAGCTCACCGTCGCGGCGCACGCCGGGCTCGTCGACAAGGTGGGGAGCGCCACGTTCCGCGCGGCGTTCGGCACGCGGGTCGCGGTCGCGCTCAACGACGACGCGCCCGCCGACGTGCGCATCAGCCTGCGCGCCCCGGTCTACGTGACGCTGGCGCGCGCGCCGGAAGGGACGAAATACCGCGGGCTCATCCGACTGATGCCGGCGCTCAGCGTGGTCCGGCGCTCGACCGGCGAGACGGACGTCGGCGGCATGCTCGAGATCGGCTTCCTCGGCCAGCGCGCGATGTTCTCGGACAGCTATACGGATCTCTGACGGAAGGCGTCGGGCCGCGCAGCCGACGCGGCCCGACGCGGCGGGCCCGGGCGCCCGGCCCGACCCCGCACTTTCTTGGCCCATCTCCCCACCATCCGCTACCGACGCACGAGAGCAGCGGAGGTGGACCCGGAAGTATCGGGTGAATCGCCGCAGCTCGCTAGGGAGACAGCGATGGGCCCGAGCGCGGCGTACAAGGTGGAGGGGCTTTGCGACGGGGTGCCGGCGCCGAGCGGCGTGGCGGGGCGCAGACAGGAGCATCAGAGCCTCTGCAGTGCCCCCACGATGCCGTTCAGCTCGCACCCGAGCCTCGTGGTGGAGGAGCCGACGGAGTCGAGGCCCTGGTGTGTCGACCACGGCGGCTGGCTCGAGGCGATGACCACGGTCGCGCTGTGGCGCGCGCTGGAGGTGGGGGAGCTCCCGCACAGCACGCGCGTGTGGCGCGAGGGCCTCGAGTGCTGGACGGCCGCCGGCGAGGTGAAGGCGCTCGGCTGGACCATCTCCCAGCCGCCCCCGCCCGACGAGGCGCCCGCCCTCTCCGCCGCGAGCGAGGGGCCCGAGTCCACCGGTCCGCTCAGCTTCGCGTTGACCCCCGGCGATCTCCGGTCCGTCGCGCCGCGCCACCCCCGGGGCGGCCCCGCGAGGCCTCGCGACGAGCGCGCGGACGCCTTCCCCCTCGGCCCGTTCCCGCTGGCCGAGGTGGCGGCGCGGCACGAGACCCCTCCGCCGCCGATTTCCCTCGAGATTCCCTCGTGTTTCCCGGCGGTCCCCTCGTTTCCGCCCGACACGCTCCCGAGCGCCGGGGCTCCGGTGCCCGGCGCCGCGCAGCTCGGGTCCGGCCCGGCGCGCGGCGGGCGTGACGCGGATCCGGCGCCGCGCGGGCGCGCGTCGGGCACCTGGTCGCGGCTCGCGCGGCGCGCCCGCGCCTCTCGCAGCGCGGTCTCGCTCGCTGCGGGCAGCGCGGCGAGCGTGCTCGTGCTGGGCCTCTCGGTGCTGAGCGCGCTCGCCCCTGCGACCGCGTCCCCGGGGGCCGCGGTCGCGCCGGCGGCGCGCCTCGGCGTCGCCCAGGGCGTCGCAGCGGCCGCCGCCGCCCAGGCCATCCTGCCTGCCCCGGAGCTCGCCGGTGCGGCCCGCGCCGCGGCCTCTTCTTTTGTCGCGGCGCCCGGGCCAACCCCGGTGCCCGAGGGCGCCCGCGCAACCCCGGAAGGGGGCGCCGATGCGCCAGCGCTGCCGCCGCAGGGGACGGCGAAGGCTCCTTCGGCCGGCGCGAAGCCGGCGCCCGTGGGTCGCCGTGAGCGCGGGCAGTTCCGCCTGCGGCGAGGTCGGTCCGAGGCGGACACCGCGCGTGGCGGCGGCCGTCCGGGCCGCGCACCCGGCTCGTCGGTCGGGACGGGTGCCATCCTGCGCGACTCGCGCTAAGGTGCGCGCCGCGCGGCGGTCGGCTCCGATCCGCGGCACTCCGGCGTCGTTCAAGGGCAGGACGGGGGACTTTGAATCCCCTAATCGTGGTTCGAATCCACGCGCCGGAACCAATCGAGCGCCCGCGCTCTCTGAGGGGGGATCGTGATGGGCGATCTCCATCGAGCGCACGGGAGCGCCTCCGGCGCGGCCGCACGTCGTCGCTGGCGCGTCGGGCGCCGCTGCCTGCTCGCTATTGTCTGGCGCGGTCGAGCCGGGGTTGTTTACCGTGGTCTCACCGAGGGCTCTGCGCCTGCCGCGGGGCGGGGGCGAGACCCTGGATCCTGGAGGACCGGACGGCGTGGCGAGCGATGAAGGGGACCGTGTGCGCGGATCCCCGCCCCATGCAGATGCGGACCGCGTACGCGGCGCCTCGACCCGTGCAGATGCGGACCGCGGCGCCTCGACCCGTGCAGATGCGGACCGCAGCGCCCCGATCCGTGCAGATGCGGACCGCGGCGCCCCGATCCGTGCAGGTGCCGCTCGCGGCGTCCCGATCCGTGCAGGCGCGGCTCGCGGCGCCCCGATTCCTGTGGGTGTGGATCCCGAGCGCGAGCCCGCGGCGCCCATCGAGGTGAACGAGGCCCAGTTCATCGCGCGGCTCGTCGCGCGCGATGAGAGCGCGTTCAACGAGCTCGTGATCATGTACGAGCGCCGCGTGTTCGCGCTCGTCTACCGCATGCTCGGCCGGCGCGACGAGGCCGAGGACCTGTCGCAGGAAGTCTTCGTGCAGGTCTTCAAGGCGATCGACCAGTTCCGCGGCGAATCGAAGCTCTCGACCTGGATTTACCGCATCGCCGTGAACCTCTGTAAGAACCGGACGAAGTACCTCTCGCGGCGGCACGCCGACGCCCAGGACGACGTTGACGCCATGGCCGAGCGGGTGCCGCTGTCCGCCGCGAAGGGCGTGAGCGTCGGCGATGTGAGCCGCCCCGACGAGCTCGTCGAGGGGATGCAGCTCGAGGCGGTCGTGAAGCACGCCATCGGCCAGCTCGATCCCGAGTTCCGGGAGGCGCTCATCCTTCGCGACGTCGAGGACATGTCCTACGAAGAGATCGCCTCGGTGACGGGTTTACCGGATGGGACTGTGAAGAGCCGGATCCATCGCGCGCGCGGGCAGCTCCGCGCGCTGGTCGAGAAGGTGATGGGTGAGAAGGTGAGAGGCGGGAAATGAGCGGAGCGGACGACCCCAGGCGTACGGGGCAAGCCGAGGAGCCGGCCGCTTCGGGCGTGGAGAGCGGCAGCCGTCCCACGCCGCCCCCCGCGGAGGCGTCGCGCGCCGCGCCCCCGCGCGACCTGCCCGACGACGCTGATCTACCCGACGACGCTGATCTACCCGACGACGGCGATCTTCCGCTGGTCGACGAGATCGACCTACGCGAGCTGGTCCGCGGCGCCATGCGCGCGCCTCCTGCGGCGCCGCCGGGCTTGCTCCGCGGTGTGCAGCGGCGGATCCGCACGCGCTCACGCGGCAAGTTCTACGGCGACGGCTGGAGCACCGCGCGTTCGCCGCGCTCGACCTACCTGATGACGAGCCTGTTCATGCTTGGCCTCATCGCCTTCGTCTTCCTAGTCCTCGTCCCCTGGAGCGGCGGCGCCCTCCCCTGAGCGCCGCTCTTCCCTGAGCGGCGCTCCCCCGGACCGCCGTTTGCCGAGCGGCGGTCACCCGCACAGGAGACGGGCCCAGATCGGCGTTTTCGGCGCGGAGGCGTACTCCAGTACGCCGAGCACCGAAAACGTCGAGGTGGGCCCGTATCCGCAGCGGGTGCCCGCCGCTCACTGGGTCCAGCGGACGAGGACGCAGGTGACGTTGTCGGGGCCGCCGTTCTCGTTCGCGCGCTCGATCAGCTTCGCGGTCGCGACCTGGATGTCCTGGTGCTCGCTCAGGATGTGGGCCATCTCGGCGTCGCTCACCGGGCCGGAGAGGCCGTCGGAGCAGAGGATGTAGGTGTCGTTCAGCTGCGGCACCTCGAAGCGGGTGTCGACCTTGACCGTGTCCTTCATGCCGAGCGCGCGCACAATCACGTTCTTGTGCGGGAAGTTCGCGATCTCCTCCGGCGTGAGCCGCTTCATCTTGATGTAGTCGTTGAGCAGCGAGTGGTCCTCGGTGAGCATCTCGAGCCGACCCTCGCGGAAGCGGTAGACCCGGCTGTCGCCGACGTGGGCGACGTAGACGCCGTCGTTCGCCGTGAAGATGCCGACGAACGTCGTCCCCATTCCCCGCTTCTTCGCCTCGCGCTGCGCCGTCTCGTAGATACGCAGGTTGGCGAGCTTGATCCCCGTGATCAGGCGGTTCTCTTCATAGCCCTTGGACCGGTCCATCTTGTAGGGCCAGGTCCGCTCCGGGTCGTCCTGCGTCTGGGCGAAGAAGTCCTGCATCGCCTCGACAGCCATCTTCGACGCGACCTCGCCCGATGCATGCCCCCCCATCCCATCGGCAACCATGAAGAGGCCGTACTCCACCATGATGCCGAAGTTGTCCTCGTTGTGGTTGCGCTTGCGCCCGACGTTCGTCTCGCCGGCCACTTCGATTCGAAACGTTTGGGACACGGATCACCCGATCGAAGGCCCCGCGCGAGGCGCGGGGCCGAATGAGAACCGCGAGCGCCCCGATCGAGCCGCTCAAGCCCGATCCTGGAGGTTCGGTTGACGCAGTGTCAACCGGATCGCACCCGAGCGCCGAGCTTATAGAATCCCGGCCGGGGCCCACATCATTTTTCGCTTACTTGCGGTACTCTTCCGTGGCTCGGCCGCTCGAGCTCGGCGGCGGCAGCTCGACCTCGGGCTTCTTGGTCGCGGCTGCCTTCGGGTCCGGGGCGGCGCGGAGCAGCACCGTGACCTGCCGGTACTTCCCGCCGCTGAGCAAGGTCAGAGGGACCTTCTCGCCGATCGCGTGCGTGCGGATCGCGTCGGCGAGCGCCTCGGGGCTCGTGACGGGCACGCCGCCGACCGCGAGGATCATGTCGCTCGTCGCGCGATCGCCGCCCTTCAGGCGGGCCTCGTCCGCCGGGCTCCCGGGGTGGACCACCGTGACCCGGACCCCCTTGGCCACCGGCGCGGCCTCGCTGATCCCCTGGATCCCGAGCCACCCCGCGGGCTGCACCGCCGCCTGCGGCACGGCGCGGAGGAACCCCCGGATCGCGCTGATCGGCGCGCCGAAGGCGACCGGCGTGCAGGGCTTGCCCTCGTTCGGAGCGCAGCCGCGGCCGAGGACCGCGACCACGCGGCCGTCCTCGTCGAGGATCGGCGCGCCCAGATCGAGCGGCGAGATGCGCGACCCGAGCTCGATCGCGTCGTCGAGCTGCCGGTCGTCGCCGCCGAGGAGCGTCCGGCGCGATCGCAGCACCATCGGGACGGCCGCGACCTTGCCGCGCGCCGCCGAGAACGAGCGGATCTGCGCGTCCGGCCGCACCGGATCGCGCGACGAGGCGGTGAGCCCCTCGGTCCACCTGCCGGTCTGCGGCACGAGCAGCGCGAGATCCCACACGCGGTCGTGGTGGCCGAGCTTCACCCGGACGGTGGTCCCGTCGGCGAGGCGCGCCGTGAGGTCGTTGCCCGCGCCGAGCGGCGAGAGCGCCGTCAGGATGCGCCCGTCGCCGGCGAGCACCGCGCCGAGGCCGAGGACCTGCCCGCCCCGCTCGACGATCGCCACGCCGCGCGCGGCGCGCTCCTCGACCGGCGGCTCCGCCTTGTCCCGGTCGTTGTCCTTCTCGGCCGGGCCCCGCTTCGGATCCGCCGGGGCCGCCTTCCTCTCCTTCACGCCCACGTCGGCGCGGGCCGGGAGCACCCCCCGCTTGCGCGCCTTCTGGGCCGGCGGCGGCGCCTCGTCCTCTGCCTCCTCCTGAGCTGGCTCCTCGTCCGGCGCGCCCTGCGCGAGCGCCGCGGGCGAGGCGAGCGCGCCGGCGAGCGACGCGGCGAGGGCGAACGCCAGCGACCGTCTCCATCGCTTCACAGGCGGCGTGTCAACGGGAGCGCTCGGCCCGGCCCCCCCGGGCGCGGTGGCCTTCGCGAAAACAGACGGGCTTGTCTCATTCATAAGCGCGGCTCCTGAGGCGACCTGCCGATTCTGCTGCGGCTGGGATCGTATTGCAAAAGGCAAAGGCCGGACCGCCCTGTACGGTGGGATCGGGCACCGGAGCCCGCCGGGGGCGGGGGCGAAAAAATCCGGTCACGAACGCGGGGGACGGGGGCACATGGCCGGCGATGAGGCAGCGATGGCAGCTGGGTTAGCGCTCGTGGGGGCGGGGGTCGACACGCGGACCGAGGTCGACACGCGGACCGAGGTCGACACGCGGACCGAGGTCGACACGCGGACCGAAGTCGACACGCGGACCGAGGTCGACACGCGGACCGAGGGCGACGCGCGGGCGGACGAGGCTCGGGCGATCGAGGAGCTGATCGGGGCAGGCGACTTCCGGGAAGCGCTGTCGCGGTGTGCGAGGGCCTACGCCATGCCGCTGGGCCGGCTGTGCATGGCGTTCACCGGGTCGCAGGCCGAGAGCGAGGAGCTTGTGCAGGAGACGCTGCTCGCGGCGTTCGATGCCTTCCCCCAGTACCGCGCCGAGGGGAGCGTGCGGGCCTGGCTCTTCGGGATCGCGCGGCGCATCTGCGGGCGGCACACGGAGCTCAGGGCGCGGCGCGAGGCGCGGCTGCGGCTCGTGCACGACACGCGGCCGCGGCCGGATGCGAGCGAGCTCGCGCTGGAGCGCGAGCGGGCCGAGCGCGCCCGCGCCGCGCTCTCGCGGCTCAAGCCGAGCGAGCGCGAGGCGGTGGTGCTGCGGTTCGACGCGGGGCTCTCCTTCAAGGAGGTGGCCAGCGCGTGCGGGATCGACGAGGCGGCGGCGCGAAAGCGGGTCAGCCGCGCGCTGGTGCGGCTCAGGGCCGATCTGGGCGAGGAGTGAGGGCGATGAGCGCGACAGGAACGGATTCGGCTGGGCTGTGCGGCGAGGTCGAGGAGCAGCTCGCGGAGGTGCTCGACGGGACGGCGCGACCGGCGCTGTACGAACACATCGCCGGCTGCGACGCGTGCCGCGACCTGCGCCACGACGCGACGCGAGCCGCGGAGCTCGCGGCCGCGGCGGGCGCGGACTTCCGGCCGGCGAGCGACTTCGCCGAGGCGCTGCTCCGGCGGATCGAGGCGGCGCGGCCCTCGGAGGGCGCGTCGAGCGGCGCCGTCCTCAAGGCGGTGCCCGAGGCGCGCACCGGTGAGGCGCGCACGGGCGAGCTGCGCGCGGGGGAGGCGCTGGCAGACGCGCGCACCGGCGACATGACCGACGCGCGCACCGGCGACTCCGCGGCCGATCCAGACGCCGGGGAGGCGCGCACCGGCGATGCCCCGATCGATGCGCGCACCGGCGATGCCCCGCCCGACGCGCGCACCGCCGTCATGACCGACGCGCGCGCCGCCGACGTGACCGACGCGCGCACCGCCGACATGACCGACGCGCGCACGGGCAGCTCGCCCGCCGGCGGAGCGCGCCCCTCCAGCCCGGAGCGGGCCGCGCCGGCGCCGCGCCGCGCGCGAGGCGCCGTCTTCGGGCGGCGCTCGGCCATCGCCGCCGCCGCCCTGGCCGCCGCGGCGGCGATGACGGCCGGGGTCGTCCTGCTGCGCGGCGGCAAGGAGACGCCGGCCGTCGCCGTGACCGCGGGCGCGCCGTGGTCGGGCAAGGTCGCCTCGGTCTCGCGCGCGTCGGCCGACAAGTCGGGCGGCCTCGAGGCGTGCGACGCCGCGGGCGCCTGCGCGCCGCTCGCCGCGGGCGCGGCGCTCCCGGAGGGCGCGATCCTGCGCACCGACACGCGGACGCGCGCGCACCTCGCGCTCGCGGACGGCTCCGCGCTCGCCATCGACCGCGGCTCGCGCGTGTGGGTCGCCGGCGACGCCCGCCGCGCGCGGGTCGAAGCCGGCGCCGTCGTCCTCGACGTCGTCCCGGCCCCCGGAGCGCCGCCCGCGCGCATCGAGGTGCCGCACGGCGAGATCGAGGTGCTCGGGACGAAGCTCGCGGTCACCGCGAGCGCCGAGCGCGCCTCGGTCGAGGTCGCGCGCGGCGCCGTGCGCGTCACCGGCGAGCAGGGCGAGCCCGTCGAGGTGCGCGCCGGCGAGGAGGCGACGCTCGCGAAGGGCGCCGCGCCGGAGGTCGCGATCGCGACGTCGATCGCCGACACGCTCTCGTGGAGCGACCGCTCCGCCGAGGAGGCCGACGCCCCGGCGCTCCGCGGCCTCGGCGAGCTCAGGGCGCGCAAGCCGGGCGCGACGCAGGAAAAAGAGCGGGCCGTGCGGCTCGCGAAGCACGCGGTCAAGGTGCGGATCGTCGACGTCGTCGCCCGGACCGAGATCGACGAGACCTTCGCCAACGACACCGACGAGGAGCTCGAGGGCATCTTCCGCTTCCCGCTCCCGCCGGGCGCCCAGATCGAGCGGCTCGCGCTCGAGGTGGACGGCAAGCTCATCGAGGGCGCGTTCGTCGACCGCGACCGCGGGGCCGCGATCTGGCGCGGCGTCATCCAGAACGCCGCCCCCAAGGCGCCCAAGCCGCGCGAGGAGATCATCTGGGTCCCGGGCCCGTGGCGCGACCCCGCGCTGCTCGAGTGGCAGCGCGGCGGCCGGTTCGAGCTCCGCATCTTCCCCATCCCGAAGCGCGGCTCGCGCCGCGTCGTGCTCACCTACACGCAGCTCGTCGAGCAGTCGGGCGGCGTCCGGCGCTTCACCTACCCGCTCGCGCACGACCAGAGCGGCACGACGAACATCGGCGACTTCTCGCTCGACCTCCAGGTGCTCGGCCACGACCGGGCGTTCGGCGTCGAGACGCGCGGCTACGAGCTCGCCGCCGCGCCCGCGGAGGGCGCGGCCGACCGGCGCACGCTGCACGCCCAGGGGTTCACGCCGGCCGGCGATCTCACGGTCGAGTACGCGCTCCCCGATCGCGATCGGCCGGTCACCGCGTGGGCCTACCGGACGCCTCCCGCCGCGGCGCCGCAGCCGCCCGCGCTCCGCGCCGCGGGCGCGCCGAAGAACGCCGGCGCGACGAAGGGCGACGGCGCGGAGCACGAGGCGTCGCTCGCCGCGGTGCGGGCCATCGCCAGCGATACGTCGCCCTACGTCGCGATCGCGATCCGCCCCCGGCTCCCCCGCTGGGAGGAGTCGACCTCGCGGCGCCACGCGATCGTCGTCGACTCGAGCCGGTCCATGGTCGGCGAGCGCTTCGCCCGCGCGACGCGGCTCGCCTCGTCGATCGTCCGCGAGATGGACCGGCGCGACGAGGTCGTCGTCATCGCGTGCGACACGCTCTGCCGCTCCCTCGGCGAGGGCGGCCAGGGCGGCGCCGCGCGGCCCATGGCCCCCGGCGCCGCGTCGGCGGGCGAGGTCGAGCGCTTCCTCGGCGGCATCGAGCCCGACGGCGGCAGCGATCTCGCCGCGGCGATGATCGCCGCGCGCGCCGCCGCCGGCCCGCTCGACGGCAAGGAGCTCCGGATCCTCTACCTCGGCGACGGCACGCCCTCGGTCGGCCCGACGCGCCCCCTCCACATCGAGGCCGCGGTGCGCGGCGCCGTCCCCGCGGACGGCGCCGCCGTGATCGCGGTCGCGCTCGGGAGCGACGCGGACACGACGTCGCTCAGGGCGCTCGCGCGGGGCGGCGGCGGGGTGATGGTCCCCTACGTGCCCGGCCAGAAGGTCGCGAGCGCGGCGCAGTCGGTCCTCGGCGCCGCCTACGGCCTCGCGCTGCGCGATCCGGAGCTCGAGCTGCCGCCCGGCCTCACCCAGGTCACGCCGGCGCGGCTCGACCCGATCCGCGCCGGCGGCGAGGCGTTCGTCGTGGCCCGGATGAGCTCCGGCGCCGACGTCACCGGCGCGATCCGCCTCCGGGGCCGCGTCTCGGGCGAGCGCTTCGAGCAGACCTACCCCGTGAGCATCGTCGCCGGCACGAGCGCGGGCAACGCCTTCGTCCCGCGCCTCTACGCCGCGGCGAAGATCGCGGAGCTCGAGGAGACCGGCGGCGACGCGCAGAAGCCCGCGATCATCGAGCTGTCGCGGCGCTTCTCCGTGGCGAGCCGGTTCACGTCGCTGCTCGTCCTGGAGAGCGAGGCGATGTTCAAGGCGTTCGGCCTCGAGCGGGACGGCATCGCCTCCGCCTTCACGGGCGAGGAGCAGGCCCAGGGCGTGAGCGCGAGCGCCGAGGGGGAGCCGCCCGACGACGCGGCGGACGAGAGCGCTGCGGAGGAGAGGAAAGGGGCCGGGCCTGCGGGGGACCTCGGCCTGTCGGGCAGCGGCCTCGGCGGCGGCGGCCGCGGCTGGGCGCAGGCGAACCCAGCGCCGGCTCGCAGGTCGGCTGGCGCCGCCCCACCGTCGCGGCCCCCCAGCCCCCTTCCCGACATGCCCGCGAACCCGTTCGACCCCCTCTCGGCCCCGTTCGACGGCAACCCGCCGGCGCCGGCGCCGACGACCGCCGCCCCCACGGCGCCGCCGGCGGCGGAGCCCCAGCCTGACGACCGCGCCCGGAAGGCCTCGCGCGACGACGTCGAGGAATGGTCGCGCCCGCGGCCGCGGCGGATGGTCCCGATGCGCCGGGTGTTCGATCGCAAGGTGAGCTTCGACGCGACGAACACGCTCGCGCCCGGGAGCGCCGCGAAGACGGCGGAGGCCGAGGCGACGCTCGCCGCGGCCCCGGACAGCCGCGACAGGACAGCGGGCCTCTACGCGCTCTACGCCACGACCGGCCGGCTCGGCGAGGCCCAGGAGCTGACCGCGCGCTGGAGCGGGCGCGACGCGCTCGACCCCGACGCGCTCATCGCCCGCGCCGACCTCGCGGCCCGCCAGGGCGATCGCGATCGCGCGGTGCGCATCCTCGGGGGCCTCGCCGACGTGCGCCCCGGCGACCGGGCGATCCAGACGCGCCTCGCCGAGCTCTGGGACGCGGCGGGCCGGCCCGCGTACGCGTGCCAGCACCGGGTTTCGCTCGCCGACCTCGCGCCCGCCGACGCGAAGCTCGTCGCCGCCGCGGTCCGGTGCGCGGGCGAGGGCGGCATGAGCGAGCTCGCGGGCCAGCTCCGCCTCGACCTGACCTCGGACGTCCGGGCGATGGTCGACAGCCGGCTCGCGCGGCCGGACGCGCCGCCGTCCGCGGACCTGCCCGGCGACGTGCGGCTCAGCGCCGAGTGGACCGGCGGCGCCGATCTCGACCTCGCGCTCATCGACGCGCAGGGGCGGCGCCTCTCCTGGATGGGCTCCACCCTCGGGCCTCTGGGTGTACGCTCGCGCGACGCGACGAGCACGCGCTCGGAGTCGCTCGCGCTGCGGAGCCTCCCCAAGGGGAGCTACATCGTCGAGATCGCGCGCGCGTCGGCCGGGGACGGCGCCTCGCCGTCCCCGGCCGACGCGCCGGGCGCCGTGCGCGGCGAGCTGACCCTTCGCCTCGCGGGAGAGACCCGCAAGGTGCCCTTCACGCTCGAGGGCGCGCGCGTCGAGCTCGGCACGGTGCGCGTCTTCTTCACCTCCCGCCTGGTGCCGGTCGACGACCTGACGGGCCCGCCGTTCTGACGGGAGTGGCCCCCGCCCACGCGCTGCCCCCTTGTCTGAACACCCCTCCCGACGCATCGCCTGAACAGCCTTTTCGGCGCACGCCCGGGCGCGCTCGCCCGGGGATCGAAAGGATCCCCGCCGCGCTCGTGTCGCGAGGAGATCCCCGATACAGTTTCGACATGAATCCGCTCGTCCCGGACTTCATCCTCGAACACGACGCCGAAGGGCAATACGCGGGAGCCGTTGACGCGGCCGTCCTGCATGTATCGCTCCCGGCCGTCGTGGAGCTCGCCGAGCAGATGATCGCGCGTCAGGCGATCGATCCGGACGCGCTGCGCGCGCTCTTCGATCCGCTCTTCGAGGCCGTGCACCAGTCGGGCGGGTTCGTCGCGGCGTTCTCGCCCGGCGGCGGGTTCACCGCGCTCTTCCCCGATCGGGCGGGGCGGAACGTCACCCGGCACGCGCGCAGCGCGGCCCTCGCGATGCGGCGCAACCTCCTGGAGCTCGCCGCGCGGCGCGCGCTCGGCGCCGGCGGCGCGCAGATGCCGTTCAGGATCGGGCTCGCGTGGGGCTCGGTCCACTGGACGATCGTGCGGATCGCCCAGGATCGCGCTTACTTCCTGATCTACGGCCCCGCGGTCGAGGCCTGCCAGGCGACCGATCGCGGGGTGGACGACAGCGAGCTCCACCTCGATCGCAGCTTCCGCGAGCGGCTCCCCTCGCCCCGAGAGAGCGTGGCGGAGCTCGACGAGGCGGATCTCCTGACCGAGCCCCCCTCGCTGACGGACTCGCTGCCCCCGACCGACGCGGACGCCGAGGCGTTCCTGCCGCCGGGCGCGGGAGATCTCGCCCCGCAGGGCGAGATCCGCGAGGTGACGACGGTCTCGCTCTCGCTCGATCGGGTGGCGAGCCCGACGGAGCTCATTCAACAGCTGCACGAGATCGCGGCGATGTACGGCGCCACGTTCGCCGGCATGAAGGTGACGGAGCGCGGCTTCGGCGCGCTGTTCTACTTCGGCGTGCCCGTCGCGCACGAGAGCGATCACGATCGCGCCCTCGACTTCGCGCTCGAGCTGAAGAGCAACGGCCTCGGCGTGCCCCGCCTCGCGGTGGGCATCACCCGCGCGCGCTGCCTGGTCGGCTTCTTCGGCGCCGGGGGCCGCCGCGAGTTCGCCTGCCTCGGCCGCGCCGTCCACCTCGCCGCGCAGATCGCGCGCAAGGGCGCGCCGTCGTCGATCTGGGCGGACGAGCGCGCGTTCCTCGCGGGCGAGGCGAGCCACCAGTGGTCGACCGAGAACATCTTCCGGTTCGACGGGTTCGACCTGCCGATCCTCGTCTACTCGCTCGAGCGGCGGCGCATCGCCGTGCAGGAGGAGTTCTACGATCTCGGCCCGATCGGCCGCGAGGCCGAGCTCGATCGGCTCACGCGCGCGCTCGAGCCCACCTTCGCCGGGCGCTCCGCCGGGGTCGTGTACATCCTCGGCGAGGCCGGCATCGGCAAGAGCTACCTCGTGCACAGCTACCGCCACCAGCGCTCGCAGCTCATGGACATGCGCCCGCTCCTGTGGATCGAGGCCCGCTGCGACCAGACGCTGAAGGCCCCGCTCTACGCGTTCGAGTTCGCGCTCAAGGAGTACCTCGGCATCTCGTCGGAGATCGGCCAGCGCGCGAAGCAGGCGGGGCTCGACCTCGCGCTCCAGCTCCTCCTGGAGCGGCTGCCCGAGGGCTGGACCGAGGTGCGGCAGGGGATCGACAGGTCGCGCGAGGCGCTCGCGCGGCTGCTCAGGCTGCGGAGCGAGGAGCCGGCGACGCCGGAGGCCGAGGCCGGGCGGCGCGACGAGGCCCTCGCGGCGCTCTCCGCGCTGCTCGTCGCCGAGAGCTCGCTGCAGCCGGTGGTGGTGCACCTCGACGACGCGCAGTGGGCGGATCCGACCTCGCTCGAGGCGGTGCGCGCGATCACGGCCGCCTGCCGGGATCTGCCGCTCGCGGTGATCTGCTCGGCGCGGCCCGCGAGCGAGGGGGGGGACGTCCGCATCCCGCTCGACGCCGGCATCCCGTCGCAGGTCATCGAGCTCGCGCCGCTGCCGCAGGAGCGGCTGCTCGCGCTCGCGGAGCCGTTCTTCGGCGGCCCGATCCCCACGATGCTCGAGTCGCTGCTCGGCCAGACCGCGGGCGGCAACCCGTTCTTCGCGCAGGAGATCCTCGCGTACTGGCTGGAGGACGGCCGCTACGGGTCGACCCACGAGGCCGCGCGATCGAGCCGGTTCATGCCGCCGCGGACGGTGAACAGCCTGCTCGTCGCCCGGCTCGAGCGGCTGGAGCCGCGGACGCGGCAGACGGTCATCTCCGCCGCGGTGCTGGGGCGCGAGTTCGACACGCGCGTGCTCGCCCGGATGATCCCCGACGCCTCGGCGCTCGTGGATCACCTGCGCTTCGGCGAGGCGCAGCGGATCTGGTCGCGGATGGGGGAGCACCGCTTCGAGTTCTGCACGGTGCTGATCCGCGACGCGGCGTACGGGATGCAGCCGAAGGCGGCGGCGGAGCGGCAGCACCGCCTCGCGGCCGAGGTGCTCGAGGCCGTTTACGGCGACGATCTCGAGGACCAGCGCGCGGCGCTCGACAGCCACCGGAGGTTCGCGGGCTGAGCGCGCCCGACGGCTCTGGCCAGCGGCGCGTGGAAGCCCCTCGACGCCGCTTGCGAAGTGCGGCAACTGTCGGCGCATGAGCACGGCCCATCAAGAGGCTCACGCGGCCGCGGCGCACGACGTGAGCGACCACCACGGCTTCGACGGGGAGCCCGCCCGCGCGCTGCCGGCCGACGAGCCGCCCACCCCGAGCTGGCTCCCCGCGCTGGGGCTCGCGCTCTTCGCGGTGGCGGGCGTCACGTTCCTCGTGATGAGCAGCGACGGCAGCGCCGCGGATCAGGCCGCACCGGCCGGCGCGCGCCCGGCGCCGGCTGACGCGCGCCCGGCGCCGGCGGATGCCCGCCCGGCGGCCACGATGGGCGCGCGCCCGGCGCCCGGGGCCAACGCGCGCCCGGCGACCGCGGCGGGCGCGCACCCGGCGCCCGGGGCCGATGCGCGCCCGGCTCCTGGAGCCGACGCGCGCCCCGCGGGAGCGCGCCCGGTCGCGCCGACCGGGCCCGCGTCGGGGCCGGCCGCGGAGACGATGCGCGCGGCGGCCGAGCGCGCGAGGGAAGGCGGCGCCGCGGCCCCCGCCGCGCCGGGGCCGGCGAACCTGCGCAAGCTGACGCCCCAGGAGGTGGACGCCGTGCGCAAGCGCATGGATGCGCGGCAGAAGGACGCCGCGAAGGCGCCGCCGCCGGCTCCGCCGAAGTGAGCGAGCCGGTGGTGGACACCGCCGCCGCGCGGATGCGCACGGTGCTCGTGCTCGGCGCGGGCACGATGGGCCAGGGGATCGCGCAGGTCACGGCGATCGCCGGCTACGTGACGCGCCTCCACGACGTGGACGCCGCGCGCATCGGCGCGGCGATCGAGGACATCAAGCGCGCGACCGATCGCCTCGTGCAGAAGGGCAAGATGCTCAACGAGGCGCGCAGCGAGATGATCGGGATGCTGGTCGCGTCGCCGGATCTCGCGCGCGCGGCGGCGGACGCCGATCTCGTGATCGAGGCGGTGCCCGAGCGGATGGACCTCAAGGTGGAGGTGCTCGGCCGGGCGAAGGCGGCGGCGCCGGAGGGGGCGCTGCTCGGCTCGAACACGTCGAGCCTGAGCATCACGGAGCTCGGCCGCCGGCTCGGGGCGGGCGCGCGCACGGTCGGCCTGCACTTCTTCAACCCGCCGCCGGTGATGGAGCTGCTCGAGGTGGTGCGGGGGCTGGAGACCGACGAGGCGACGGTGACGGCGGCGCTGTCGGTGGCGAGGCGCCTGGCCAAGACGCCGATCGTGGTGAGCGACACGCCCGGCTTCGCGACGAGCCGGCTGGGCGTGGCGCTCGGCGCGGAGGCGATGCGGATGCTCGAGTCCGGGGTGGCGTCGGCGGTCGACATCGATCGCGCGATGGAGCTCGGGTACCGGCACCCGATGGGGCCGCTGAAGCTGACGGACCTCGTGGGGCTGGACGTGCGGCTCGCGATCCTGGAGCACCTGCACCGCGAGGTGGGCGAGCAGTTCCGGCCGCCGGTGATCCTGCGGCAGATGGTGCGGGCGGGGAAGCTCGGGAAGAAGACGGGAGAGGGGTTCTACCGGTGGACCGAGGCGGGGGCCCAACCCATCGAGGGCGACGGCCGGCGCCGGGGGTAGCGAGAGCGCCGGGCGCGCGCGGGGGTGGCGAAGAGCTGATGTCGGAGGACGACTCGCTCGCGGCTCAAGGCGCGACCTGCGTCAGGACATCAGGCCGAGCACGAAGAGCGCGTCGGACCCGAGCGGCCAGAGCGTGCGGCACGGGTGGGTTGCCAGCACCACGCCGCCGCTCGGGAGGCGGCGCACGTGAAACGGGCAATGCCACAGCAGATATCGCGCTCGGAGTCGTTCAGACTCACGCCGGACAGCACGTGGGCGCTATTCAATCCTCCGAAGTGGGCGCGGACCATGGAGAGAACCTCGTCGATCGAGTGCGTATCGCACGATATGCTCGCGCTCATCATCAAGCCGATGAGCTCTCCCGGGGGGACGAGCGCCGAGAGTACCGCGAAGGCGTCGAGCCGTTCTGCCTCGTCGCACCAGGCGAAGAAGTGAGGCCCTGACTCGCTCATAACCTGATCACCATGATGATTTTGTCAAAACCATCGAGGGCAACCGTCTTACCCTCGTTCAAATCGAAGAGGTAGCCATCTTTGACCAACTACTTCTTCTGATCGAACTCCGCCCCCTGCTCCATGATGAGCTCGACGCGTTCCATGTCTCCATCGAGCCCCTTTCTCTTGAAGCAGAGCGACAAGAAGGCAGTCGCTTTCGTCGCGACCCGCGGCCTCGACAAGGACGAGCGCAAGCGCCTCAGAGGCCTTGTCGACGTGGCGCTCGGCCCGACATCCCCTCTTCCCGAGCAAACCGAGCTCCCGGAGACCGTGCGCCGGCGCGAGGCGCTCTCCAAGCTGCGCGGCGGGTTCGACGAGGGGTCGACCACGGCGCGCGCGGTCGTCAAGAAGCGGGGCTACCTCATCCGCGTCGGCCTCGCGAACCGCAAGGCGCCCCAGCGGAAGCCCGCCGCCGCGTCGTCCAAGCCGGGCGAGCCGCTCGACGAGACCGACGAGACCGATCTGGAGTAGCCCAGCACACCAATCAGGGCTTCCGTCGCGCGCCCGGAGGCCTCCGTGCCGGCGACGGAGACCTTCGCGCGCGCGCTGGGACCCCTCAAGCACCCCATCGAGGCCCTCGCGCACGCAACGGAGAGCCGCCACCCGCACAACGGGGTCGCCGCGGCGAGCTACTTGCGCCGGGGCCTGAACGGATCCGGCGGCTGCCCGGCCCGCGAGTTTCTTCGAAACCAGCGGCCGCCGTCGTCGTACCGAGCGGGATGGTTTCTGCGACGCGGCGTTCAGCACCTCCGACGAGGAGGCCGATACTCGCGCGCGGGCTCGTCGTACTGGTCCGCGGTGCTCCTCTCGGCCTTTCTCTCCAACCCGGCCCTTGCCGCCTTCGCCGACGGCATGGACGTTGACGAGCGGCCGGAACGGTCGGCGGCCAGCGCTGCCATGGACCGCTACGCCGACGGGGACGCCGCCGTGTTCCCCGTGGTCTATGACGCGCTGGCGGGGCGCTTGCTTCGCTACCTTTCGCGCCTGGAACGCGACCCCACCGCGGCCGAAGACCTGCTGCAGCAGACCTTTTTGCGCATGCATCGCGCGCGGGCGAGCTTCCGTCGAGGATCCGACGTCGAGCCGTGGGCCTTCTCGATCGCGCGCCGGCTGTTTCTCGATGCACGAAAATTGGAGCGGCGACGGCCCTTGTCTTGGCTGGTACCCAAGCCCGGTCTGGAGGCGGACGCGGAGGCGATCCTGATGGCGCGCCAACTCGGCGAGACCATGGACGCTACGCTGGCTTCGCTGCCTCCGCTTCAGCGCGAGGCGTTTCTTCTGATCCGTGAGGACGGCCTCACGGGAGCCGAAGCTGCCGCGACGCTCGGGGTCTCGCTCGCGGCGGTCAAGCTCCGGGCGCAACGAGCCTACGATCAGCTTCGGGTTGCGCTTCGCGAGGACAAGCCGGAGGGAGGACGATGAGCCCCTCCACACGAGACGCGGCTTTGCGCGCGCGCGTCCTCTCTTCCGTCGAGGCCGAGCCCAGCCCGTCGCGGCCCGCGCTCGAAAGAAGGACGCTCTTTGTCCTCGGCGGCTCGGGTGCGCTTCTCGCGGCGGTCGCGCTCACGGGCCGTGGACCGCATTCGCATGACGTCGCCTGGTGGCTTGGAGCCGGTTGGCTCGCCCTCGTGTCGGCCGCCGCGACGACCCTCGCGCTGGCAGGTCACCGTCCCGTTTCGGGGGCCGTTCGGTGCGCTTGGGTCGCAGCGGTCGCGGCGGCGCTTGGCGTCGTCGCGTCCGCGTTGTGGCTCTCGGACCCGTTCGCGTCGCGTCCGCCCGCCGTTCACGGGGCGTGCTCCGCGATGACGCTCGGTCTCGGCGTCGCCCTCGCGCTCGCCGTGGCGCGCGCGCGCACCGGCTCCGACCCGATTGAGCCCGCACGAACTGGTCTCCTCATCGGCGTCCTCGCGGGGCTCTGGTCGGCGGCCACGATCGCCTTTCGCTGCGGTCACGCGGAGGTCGACCACCTCCTCGTCTCGCACGTCGCGCCCGTTCTGATCGTCGCGGTCGCGGGACGCATCGCCGGAAAGCGCTGGCTGAGCGTCCGCTGAGCGATACCGATCTGCGGAGGCGTCGTACCTGGGGCGCATCTCACCATGAGATGCGCTCCGAGAAACCACGCAACCTTAACCAAACCTGGAGAAAAACCATGAACATTCCGATGCGAGGAGCGGCGATCGCGGCAGGGGTCGTTGCGCTCTTGGGAACGGCGGCCTGCGGTGAGGACACCGGCGAAGCCGAGCAGGCGCTCGTGAAGTGCGAGGGTATCAACGAGTGCAAGGGCCAGAGCGATTGCAAGGGCGCGACCAACGACTGCGCCGGCCTCAACGAGTGCAAGGGGCAAGGGTATCTCGAGGTGATCGAGGAGGAATGCGCAGAGAAGGGAGGCTCCGTCATCGAGGAGTCGTGAGGTGTCTCTTCACCACCTCGATCCCTCCGATTCGCGCGAGCCGCCCCGGACCGACGCGAGCCGCCACCTCGATCCTGGCCGCCGGCCGGGGTTCGGCCTCGGCCTTCGGCCGAAGCACTTCGGAGACGCCCTGGCTGGAGGCATCGAGGTCGATTGCGTGGAGATCATCGCGGAGAACTTCGTGGGCCGGGGCGGCCGGCCGCGAGCCGCGCTCGATCGAGTGAGGCGCGACGCGTCGGTCCTCGTGCACGCCGTCGGGATGGACGTGGCCGGGTTCGATCCGATCGACATGGGCCACGTGCTCGGGATCAGGGATCTGGCGGATGAAATCGAGGCCGATCTCGTCTCCGATCATCTCTGTTTCTCTCGCCTCGGTGGCCGGCACGGCCACGATCTGTGGCCCGTGCCGCGCACGGTCGAGACGCTCGAGCGTGTCGCGGCGCGTATCTGCCGGATCCAAGACGCTCTCGGGCGACGCATCGCGCTGGAGAACATCTCGGCCTATGTCGAATTCGCGTCCAACGAAATGGCGGAGCTCGACGTGTGGCTCGAGCTCTTCTCGCGGACCGATTGCCTCATGCTTCTCGACCTCAACAATGCCTACGTCTCCTCCGTGAACCTCGGCGGACACCCGGAGGATCTGATCGAAGGACTGCCGGAGAAGCGCGTCGTGCAGATCCACTTGGCCGGTCACAGCGAGCTCGGCGCGGGCTTGCTCGATGACCACGGCTCGCCCGTCGCCGACGAGGTCTGGCGCCTCTACGAGCGCGCGGTCCGCCGCTTCGGGCCGGTCACGACCATCGTCGAGCGGGACGCCGAAGTTCCTCCCCTCGACGTCCTCCTCGCCGAGGTCGCGCAGGCCCGCTCGATCGCGAGGGCATCGTGAGCGCAGCTCCCGACGACGTCACCGTGTTCGCTCGGGCGGTGCTCTCGGGCACGATCGGCGCCGCCGAAGTCGCGGCCTTTCGAAGCGCCGGGGCCATCAGCCCGCGCGACGGGATGGAGAACCACCGGCGGATGTTCGTGACGCGTCAGATCGCCGCCCTCGAGGAGCTCTTCCCCGTCGCCCGCAGCCATCTCGGCGCGGCGGGCTTCGCCCGGCACGCGTCGTCTTACGTGCAGGCACACCGCTCGACGAGCGCCGCGCTCGAGCAGGTCGGCGCGGACTTTCCGTCGCTCCTATTGTCCTCCGGCGAGCCTGTCGCGTCGGAGCTCGCCGCGCTCGAGTGGGCCTGTTTGTGGGTGTTCCTGGCCGCCGACGGCGTGCACAAAGCGGAGCCGAGGAAGGTCCCGCTACCCGATTCCGTGCTCGTCCTCGGTCAGGCCTTCGACGTGGTCTCGCTCGGCAGCGCGGCCCGCGCAGCGTGGTCCAAAGGCGAAGGACCACACATGGCATGCAATGAAGCGCGCGACGTCGTCGATATCCTCGTCTGGCGCGCTGGCTTGCAATGCCGTCTCCGCGCCCTGCCCGAGGAGGAAGCCGAAGCGCTGCGTCGAGCGCGCGAAGGTGCGGCGTTCTCGTTCGTCTGCGAGGCATTCGCGGCAACCCCGGCCCCCGTCGCCGCGGCCTTTCGATGCGTACGAACCTGGCTCGACAGCGGCATTCTTCACGGCTTTGCGGGGCCCGCGTGAAGGCGCTCTGGTCGCTGGCGCTCTGTCTCTTCGGATGCGGCGAGGTCGCCTCGATCCCCGGCTCTGCGTCCCATCGGCCGGGCGATCCCTGCCTCTCCTGCCATTCCATAGGTGGCTCTGCCGAGCCGACGCTGTCCGTGGCGGGCACCGTCACCCGGACCTCGGTCTCCGCACGCTCGGAGGGCGTCAGCGGCGTTACCATTGCGGTTGTCGACGCGAGCGGGAGATCGCTCGAGCTCGTCACCGACGACGCGGGGAATTTCTACACCGATGAGCCGGTTTCTGCCCCATTGCGTGCCTCGATCGACTCGCAGGCCGCGACCATCCACATGCCCGTCGACGCGCCTTCCGCGAACTGCAACACCTGTCACAGGAGCCCCGGTGCGAATGCGCGAGCGCTCGGCTGGATCCGGCCCCAGCGAGAGACCGGCCCCGACATGCGTCCGGGAGCGGATTGTCTCTCCTGTCACGCCCCGCCCCTGGTGGGAGACTTCGATCCTGCCCCGCACTTTGGCGCCGCAGGCACGATCGCCGGCGGCGCGGGCGCTGTCGTCATCATTCAGGACTCGCTGGGTAATCGCGTCGAGCTCTCCCCAACCAGCAGCGGCAACTTCTGGACCACCGAGGCGCTCATCCCCCCGCTCGAGGCGACGATCTCGCGCGGTGGCGCCATGCTGGTCAAAGCGGCGGCGGTCGACTCCGGAAGCTGCAATGGGTGCCACGACGGCACTACCGTCAAAGCGCTCGCGGGGCCCTGAGCGACGCGCGCCTGAACCACCCGGTTCGGCAGACTCTGGATCGCGCGCTCGATGTCGCCGCGCGCGGTGATTTGCCAGGCGACCTCGTCAAGGCCGCGGCGAAGCGGGCTGTAGAGCGCGGCGAGCAGCGCGAACGGCATGAGCAGGCGCGGCCACGGTCCGCCGAGCGCTCGAAGCGACGTCGTGATCTGTCGCGCGAACGGGCCAGCGAGCCACGAGCTCGGCAGGCTCGCGCGCGCCGCGCCTGCCCCGGCGGAGGCGCACTCCAACCAACGCGCGCGCGACGCGCGGCGCCCGCCGCGCGCAGCCGAGGGCGCGCTACCGGTTCCGCGTGTCCTTCTTGGCGTTCTCTTCCGCCTCTTTCTGGCGCTCGGCCTCGCGCTGGACGATGCGCTCCTTGACCGCGACGTAGTCCTTCTCGTCCTTCACCCGCCGGTCGATCTGCTTCTGCCGCTCGGTCGCCGTCGCCGGATAGCCGGCCGCCTTGGGATTGCTGGTCAGGAACGCGCCGTAAGCCCCCCACGCCTCCCTCGCGGCCTGCCAGCTCTTCTGACGCTCGCGAAGATCCGCGAGGCAGAAGAGCACCTTGGCCTGAAGCTCGTCCGGACCCTTCTTGCCGAGCGCCGTCGTCCAGGCCGCCTCGGCCTCCGCCGCATTGCCCGACTCGAGCATCGCCTCGCCGAGGCGGTAAAAGCCGAGCATCTTCGAGGGGTCCAGCTTGATCGCCTCCTGGAACCCTGTGATCGCGCCGGGGATGTCGCGCGCCACGAACGAGGCCTGACCCTTCAGGATCTGCTCCGCGTACGGGCTGACACCGCCGCGCCCGCTCGGATCCTTGCGCGGCGGCGAGGAAGCGCCAGGCGCAGCCTCCGGCGCCTCAGGCGACTGCTGGGCGGCGACCGGCGCCGCAGAGACGACGACAGCGAGAGCAAGCGACGCGATGACAGCAAGCGAGCGGTCCTGCATGCCCGCCAAGCTACCGCAGCCGCGGCCCGGAGGGAAAACCTTGCTGCACAGGCCAGCGACGGTCCCCGCCGCCCCGGGAGGAGGGAGGCTCGCGGCGGCACCCCGGCGCGACACGCCGCCGACCGCGCGAACCGGCCGGCGCGCCGTCGATGCCGCGACCCCAGTTACTTCCGCCGAGGCCTGAACGGGTCCGGCGGCTGCCCGGCATCCGGCGGTCGCCCGGCGTCCACCGGCGGCCAGCCCGCGTCCGGCAACCCCGCATCCACCGGCGGCCAGCCTCCATCCGGGCGCCCCGCATCCACCGGCGGCCAGCCTCCATCCGGGCGCCCCGCATCCACCGGCGGCCACCCTCCATCCGGCGGACCCGCATCCACCGGCGGCCACCCTCCATCCGGCCACCCCGCGTCCGCCGGCAACCTGCCAGCGTCCGCAGAGCCCCCCGCGTCCGCAGGCAACCCGCCCGCATCCGCCTGCAGCCCCCCGTCGACCGCCACCGGATGCTGCGCGCTCAGCGACACAAGCCGGCCGTCAGGCCCCGGCGGCCAGAGGAAACGCTCCTCCACCCCCGTCTTCCGGTCCACCAGCTTGGCCCAGCTCGCGCGCGGGTTGTCCGCCATCTGCACGCGGAGCCGCGCCGTCACCCCCTGGTCGAACGTCGGCCGGTGCAGCAGGACGCTCGTCGGACGCTCGGGCGCATCGCCCGTGAGCGGCACGTCGAAGCGGACCCGATCGAGCAGCTCCTGACCGACGTGAAGCTCGATCGCAAACCGGCCCATCACGCGCGCCGTCGCCGCAGGCCGGTCGAGCGTCACCGAGCGCACACGAGAGACCGAGCTCCTGCCCTTCGCGTACTGCACCTCGAAGACCCACTGCTTCGCGCTGGGCCGCACGGCAGGGTCCGGCGCATACCCGGCGCGGGGCGGCGGCGCCTTGGGCTCGGCCACGGCAATCACGCCGGCAGCAGCAAGCGCAAGGCCGGCAAGGAGCGCCAGGGCGGCGCGGGCGAGAGGGCGAGGCGAGGTCATCGGGCACCGGAAGGAGCCCCCGGCGGCAAAGCCGCCTCGGGCGTCGCAGTCAGCACCTCTTCCCACGCGGAGCCGTCGCCGTCGAGCGCCCCCCAGAGATCCCGGAGCTCGTCGGGGACCGGCGAAAGCGCCGTGCGCTCCTCGCCGGCCTCGTCCGGCACCGTGACGCGCAAGGCGTGCAGCGCAATGCGCGAGAGGGGGAGCACACGGCCCCGCGCCGTGGTCAAAGATCGCGCGCCGCCATGGTCGCGGTCGCCCAGGAGCGGCGCCCCCGCATGCGCCGCATGCACCCGGAGCTGGTGCATGCGGCCCGTCACGGGATCCAGGCGGAGCAGCGTGGCCGCCGCCGCACCGCCGCCGGCCGAGGCGACCGCGCGGTAACGCGTCGCCGCGGGCTTCGCGCCGGCGCCGCCCACCGCAGGCAGGCTGCGCCCGCCACGCGACCGCGCCGCGCCGATGGGCGCGTCCCACGTGCCCGCCCCCTCGACTCGACCCCCGGCCACGCCGACGTACACCCGCGCGATGCGCCCCGCCTCGCGCATCGCCGCGAGGTGCCGCTGGCCCCGCGGGCCCGTCGCGCACAGCACCGCGCCGCTCACGCCGACGTCGAGCCGCGAGGCCGCGTGCGGCGGCGCGCGCAGGCCGAGCAGCTCGGCGACCTCCGTGATCAAGGACCGCGTGCCCCGGCGCTCCGGCGCCGTCGGCAACGCCGCCGGCTTCGACACGACAAGGATCTCCCCCCAGCGCGCCAGCACCTCCACCGGCGGCGCCCCCGGCGCGTCGCGCCGCGCCGGCCACACGGCGAGCTCGTCGCCGGGGACCACCGCGTCATCAGGCCGCGCGCGCCGCGCGTTCAAAAAGGCGCGCCCCTCCGCCGCCGCGCCCGCGAAACCCCGGGAGGCGCCGCCCATGCGCTCGAGGACGTCCGCCACCGTGGGGCCGTCGGACGGGCCGACCCGGAAGCGCGCCGCGGTCATCCGGGCCGCGCAACGAGCAGCGGCGCGCCGTCGCCCAGCGCGCCCCCGGCAGCGCCGTTCGTCGACGGCGGCGCGGCGCGCTCGTCCAGGCGCTCGACCACGCCGCGATCGCCGTCGACCCGCAGCCGGTCGCCCGTCTTGATCACCAGCGTCACGCCGGGCACGTTCACCACCGCAGGGATGCCGTACTCGCGCGCCACGATCGAGGCGTGCGACATGGGGCCGCCGAGCTCGGTCACGACCGCGGCTGCCACGAGGAACAGCGGCGAGAGGCCGACGTCGGTCGTACGCGCGACCAGCACCTCGCCCGGCTCCACCGCGTCGAGCGCGGGCGCCCCCGGCTCGAGCACGCGCGCCCGGCCCTCGACGACGCCAGGGCTCGCCGGCAGCCCGAGGAGACGGACCCCCGACGCAGGCGGCAGCACGACCGGCGGCGGCCGGCCGATGAACGTGGCCGGAGGATCGGGGCGGGCGGCGTCGCGCAGGTGCTCGGCGCGGCGCAGCCGCACGACGTGGCCCACGTCGGCCCGGCCGCTGGAGAGCGCGGTCACGAGCTCCTCGTAGGTGCAGAAGAAGACGCTCCCGGGGAGCAGCGAGGGCTCGATGCGCCGGAGCCGCCGGTCGATGTCGAGCGCGACCTTCCGCAGCATGCCGAGCACGCGGGTCACCCACGTGCGCATGCGCTCCCGCAGGCGCACGTAGCGCTGCGCGCGGCCGACCAGCGCGCGCAGCAGCGCGAGCTCCACCCGCGAGATGCGCGTCTCGAGCATCGCCATCTCGCGGTCGGCGAGCGCGCGGGCACGCGCCAGCGCGCGCTCCGGATCGCCGGGCGCCCCGCGCAGCGACGCGGTGAGCATCGCGATGACCGGCGCCGGGTCCTCCCGCCAGCGGGGCGTCGCGAGCTCCGCCTCGCGCACGGCGCGGTCGCCGTGCGCGTCGAGGAACCGCGCGAGCGCGTCGCGCGCCGGCCCCTCGGGCAGATCGCGCGGCCCCCTCACCTCGCCGGCGAGCAGCCGCTCGCGCGACGCCCGATCCAGCACGACGAGCTCCGCCACCCGGGCGAGCTCGATGCCCGGCCCCGCGCTGTCGAGCTCGCGCACGCCGCCCGCGAGCACCTGCGCCAGGTGCTCGACGTTGGTCTCGGCGCGCCCGGCCGGATCGTCGAAGGGCGCCTCGCCGGAGGCCGAGCGCGCGGAGGCGCGGCGGCCCGCGACCCGCTCCAGCGCCCTGCACAGCGCGAGGTGGCTCGCGAGCGACGCCGACGCGCAGTGCAGCATCAGCGTGCCGGTCCGCTCGAGCAGCAGGAAGACGCTGCGCAGCGTGGTGCCGATGGCGTCGTCCGGCAGGAGCGTCATGTCGAGCTCGGAGAGGGCGCGCTGCGCCCAGAGCGCCTCGCCCTCGTAGGCCGAGACCTCGCGCTCGAGCCGCGCGTGCCGGAGGAGGAGCCGCGGCCCGGTGAGCGGCAGCCGCGCATAGAAGCGGCGCCGCGAGACGCCCGCGCTCTGCTGGGCGAGCCGCGCGATGAGCTGCTCGCTCGCCCCGCCGCTCATGCCGAGCAGCGCCCGCGGCGAGAGCCCCGGGACCTGCGCCGCGATCTGCATGAAGGCGGTCAGGTTGAGGTAGAAGCGCCCGTACACGTTGGCGACGAGGCGCGCGCCGCGCGGCACGCGGCAGCCGAGCGCGGCGAACGCCTCGCGGAAGCCCCGGTCGGAGAACGCGCGCGCCACCGACCAGGTGAGCGGCGTCGCCGCCCCGGGGAGCGCCTCGCCCACGTTCGCGCGCGACCAGATCGTGTCGGCGCCGCCCCCCTCGGGGAAGCCGCCGCCGCTCACCGGGCGCACCTGGAGCAGCCACACCCGCCCCGCCTCCGGCGAGGGCGCCTCCGGCGAGGAAGAGCCCTCCGCCGAGGGCGCCTCCGGCGAGGAAGAGCCCTCCGCCGGCAAAGGCGAGCCGTCCGCGGGCGGGCGGCCGGGGTCCTCCCCCTCGACCGCGAACTCCACGTCGAACGGGCCCTTGCCGCCCTGCTCGAGCCGCTCGGCGAGCTCGACGAGCTGCCGCAGCGCGGCCTCGCCGAGCGCGGGCTGCTCGGCGCGCGCCGCGGGCACCGGGACCTCCTCGAGCCCCGTCGCCCCCACGACGAGCGCGCGCCGCTTCTGCGCCACCGCCGACGCGACGACCCTGCCGCCGTCGCGCGCGACCCGGAGGGTGTCGGCCGCCACGGCCCCGTCGACGACCGGCGCGCCGAGCCCGAGCGTGGCGTTCACGAGCCGCTCGCCGGCGCGCCAGTGCTCGCCCTCGAGCCCGGGCGGGGGCGCGGTGAAGAGCACGCCCGCGGCCTCGGCGCGCACCATCACCTGCAGCACGACCGCCATCGCGGCGTCGCGGACGCCGGCGTGCGCGAGGTAGGCGAGCGCGCGCGGCAAGAAGGCGCTCGCCCAGACCTGCCGGATCGCGGCGTCGAGCTCGGCGTCGCCGCGCACGCCGAGCACCGACGTCGCGAGCCCCGCCATCGACGTCTCGTCGCTGTCCTCGCACGTGGCGCTGGACCGCACCGCGAGGCCCCACGGCGCCTCCGGCGCGATGGCCTGCCAGAGCGCCCCCAGCGCGGCCGAGAGCGTCTCGGGCAGCGGCTCGCTCAGGATGCGGTCGCGCGCCCGCGCCGCCCTGTCGACGCCCACCTTCGTGCCCGAGAGCCGGATCAGGGTGACGAGGTCGTGCCCCCGCGGCAGCTGCCGGTCGACGAGCTCCGTGAAGCACCGCGCGTCGAGCACCCAGCCGCGCGGCACCGGGAAGCCGTCGCGCAGCAGGCGACCGAGCGAGGCCGCCTTGCCGCCGACGCGCTTCGCGCTCGTGCTACGGCGCTGGCCGGCGCTCTCGAGCGGCTTCAGCCACTCGCGCACGGAGGGCGGGTCGGTCGCGCTGTCGGCGCGGGCGATGCGTGTCGGGTCGGCCACGTCGTTGCCGAGGAAGTAACACGGTTCGGCGGCCTGGGTCAGGGGCTTGTGACGCCCCGACCGCCACGATCACGGCGCGCGCAACCCGCGCTGGACGCGCTCGTGCCAGAGCACCATTTCCACGCCGCCGGGCCCACGATTCCAGGCATAGTCGTGCGGTCCGGGCACAATGCGCAGCTCGTGGCCGATGCCGTCCTGCCGCAGCCGATCGCTGATCGCCTGGATGGCGGGCAGGAAGGGATCGGCCTCGCTCGACACGAGCCGCAGCGCGACCGCGCGGCGCGTGAGGGCCCGGCGCGCGAGCGCGGAGAACATCTCCGCCTCGCTCGCCCGCACGGCCGGCTGGAGGGCGCCGACCGCGCCGAAGACCTCGGGGTGCGACAGGCCGACGAGCAGCGCGAGGCGGCCGCCGAGGCTCACGCCGTCGATCCCCGTCGCCTCGCGCGTCGCCTGGCAGCCGCCCTCGGCGCGCGCCCGCGGCAGGAGCCGCTCGACGACGAACCGCCCGAAGGCCGCGGCCCCCTCGGCGGAGCGGTCGCGGAGGTCGGGCGTGAACGGCGTGGCGATGCACAGCCCGCGGTAGGGGTGCTCGCCGAGCGAGGCGTTGAGCTGCGCGAGCCGCTCGCGCGTGACCATCTGCCCGAGGTCGTCCGGCGTGAGCGGCGGCGAGAGGATCTGCTCGAGGGTCGCGTCGAGGCCGTAGTCGTCGCGCCATCCGCGCGCGCCGGCCTCGGGGCCTCGCACCGCCTCCCCGCGCCCGTGCAGCGCGACGAGCAGCGGCAGCGGCGCCGCGGCCTCGGGCGCGAGGAGCAGCGCGCGCTGCGGGCCGTCGCCCTCGGAGGCCGGCTCGAAGGCGAGCTCCTTCCAGCGGGAGGGGGCCGCTTCCGCCGCCGCGGGCTCCGGCGGGGGCGGCGAGCTCTTGCGCCGGCACGAGGGCGCGGCGAGCGCGGCGAGGCCGAGCAGCGCGCGCCGGCGCGAGAGCGGGCAGGTCGTCGTTCCGGCCATCGGCGGCGAGGGTAGCAGCGGGGGACGCCGGCGCCGGGGGCGGCGCGCGCCCTAGGCAGTCCCACGTGCTCCCATGTAGGCTCTCTGCGCGCGGGCGAGATCCCCGAGAGGGGCGCTCATCGGCGAGACGCGCCGATCCTGACGAGGCCCGACGGGCACCGTCGGTCCCGAGCGCAAGCACTGAGGAAGGGGACCGCTCATGAACCGTGAGACGAAGGGGGACGTCGGGCCGCGCTCCGGCGACAAGCCGGGCGGTGTGGAGGGCGTGATCGCCGAGGACGTGAAGACGCTCCACAGCATGGGCTATGCGCAGGAGCTCCTGCGCCGGATGGGGGGTTTCTCCAATTTCGCGATCTCGTTCTCGATCATCTGCATCATCGCGGGCGGAATCACCTCGTTCCAGATGGGCTTTTGCAGCATCGGCGGCGCCGGTATCGGCATCGGGTGGCCGGTCTGCAGCGCGCTCACGCTGTGCATCGCGCTCACGATGGGCCAGGTCGCGTCGGCGTTCCCGACCGCGGGCGGCCTGTACCACTGGGCCTCGATCCTCGGGGGCCGGGGCTTCGGCTGGGCGACCGCGTGGTTCAACCTGATCGGCCTCGTCACCGTCCTCGCGGCGATCAACGTCGGCGCCTACCTGTTCATCATGAGCTCGCTCGGCCCCATGTTCGGCGTGGATCTCGCCACGATGCCCCCGGATCGGGCCATGATGGCGCAGATCGTCGGGGTCACGCTCATCACCGGGACACAGGCGCTCTTCAATCACCTCGGGATCCGCGTCACCACCCTGCTCACCGACTTCAGCGGGTATCTCATCCTCGCCGTCTCGGTGCTCCTCACGATCGCGATGCTCTTCTACGCGCCGCAGATCGACCTCGGGCGGCTCGTCACGTTCACGAACTACAGCGGCCCGAAGGGGGGCGACGTGTGGCCCGAGACGGGCGGCATGACGACGCTGTTTCTCCTGAGCTTCCTCCTGCCCGCGTACACGATCACCGGATACGACGCGTCGGCGCACACGTCGGAGGAGACGATCGGCGCGGCGGAGACCGTCCCGCGGGGCATCGTCCGGGCGGTGCTCGTCTCCGGCGTCTTCGGGTGGCTCATGCTGAGCGCCATCGTGCTCGCGATGCCCGACATGGACGAGGCGGCGTCGAAGGGCGGCGGCGTGTTCTTCTGGGTCATGGAGAGCGTCCTCCCGGAGCAGATCCGGATCGCGCTCTACGCCGGCATCTCGATCGCCCAGTACCTCTGCGGGCTGGCGACGGTGACGTCCGCCTCGCGCATGACCTTCGCGTTCGCGCGCGACGGGGGGCTGCCGCTCTCGGAGCAGCTGCGCAAGGTGAGCCCGAGGTTCCGCACGCCCGCGACCGCGATCTGGGTCGTCAGCGCGCTGACGATCGGCTTCACCGCATACACGCCGGTCTACTCGACGATCACGGCCGTCTGCGTGATCTTCCTCTACATCTCCTACGTCATGCCCACGATGATGGGCGTGCGCGCCTACGGCCGCACCTGGGTGAAGATGGGCCCGTGGGACCTCGGCCCGCTGTACCGGCCGCTCGCCATCATCAGCGTGCTCGCGTGCCTGATGCTGATCGTGGTGAGCGTCCAGCCGCCGAACGACAAGGCCCTTGTCATCATGCTCATCGTCTTCGCGGTGACCGCCGTCGTCTGGTTCGCGCTGGAGCGCCGCCGCTTCCAGGGGCCCCCGCAAGGGGTGATGATCCAGCAGCGAGCGCAGGAGATCGCGGAGGCGGAGCGCGCCGTCGGCCAGGCCGCCGCGGGCGGCGGAGGGTAGAGAGGGCCCCGGGGGGGGACCGGCCGGAGCGGCGTCCTCGGCGATCACGCCCGGAAGACAGGGCACGCCGCGCGTCGGGGCGATACCCCGGTCAGCCGCTGGAAGGGGCGAATCAGCTGCCGGAGGGGCTGAAGAGGATAGGATAGGTCACGGTCACGATGCCCGCGTCCGGCGGCGGGAACGACAGCCCGTAGAACGACCGCACCACGCAGGAGACCACGCCGGCGTCCGGCAGATCGGAGCCGCCGTTCTGCACGCTCGAGACCGCTCCGTCGCGGCCGATCGAGAAGCCGACCGACACGCGCCCGGTGAGGTTCGGGCTGTTGCGCAGCCCGTTCTCGTAGCAGAGCCGGAAGCGGCCGAAGTTCTGCCGCACGATGCGCTGGATGACCTCGGGCGGGATCCGGCCCGACACCGAGGGCGACCCGACCCGCATGCGCGGCGCGCTCACCTTGTGGCCAGGGCCGTTGACGAAGCGCGAGGTGCCGTTGCCCGGGCCGAAGCCCGGCCCGTCGCCGAGGCCGTTGCCGTGGCCGATGGTGCCGAGGGGCCCCATCCCGATGCCCGTGAAGCGCCCGTCGCCGCCCTCGCCGACGCCGGTCAGCCCGAGGCCGCCCACGCCGCCCGACTCGTCGATCGTCTCGCCCCACATGTTGCCGATCACGCTCTTCGCCCCGTT
Organism: Sorangium sp. So ce887; assembly: GCF_051521455.1. NCBI lineage: Bacteria > Pseudomonadati > Myxococcota > Polyangiales > Polyangiaceae > Sorangium > Sorangium sp. So ce887. Next base: position 10,957,435 of record NZ_CP150354.1, read on the forward strand.
GCCAAGCGTGTCGACGCCGCCCCAGGGCGCCGACAGCGCGTTCGGATCGCCGCCGAGGCCCGCCTGGAGCAGGCCGATCGCGCCGAAGCGCGCCGCGTCGTCGAGCGCCTGCGCCCGCGAGATCCGCACGTCGGCGTTGTCCTTCGGTCCCTCGATGTCGAAGCGCCCGCCCGTCTTCCGGCTCGTCGCGCTGCCGGCCTTGCCCGACTCGCCGATCGCGGCCGCGCCGGTGCCGCCTTCCCGCTCGTTCGGGCGGGTCGCCTCGGTGCCGTCGTTGGCCTCGGGCTGCTCCCGCTCGGCGGTCGACGCGAGCGCCTGCGCCATCAGGTACGCCTGCTCGGCGCTCACGCCGCCGTCGTCGGCCATGGCGAGCGGGGGCATGAACGCGGCCATGGCCCCGAGCAGGCCGACGTGGAGCAGCGTCGAGAGCGCGGTGAACGGCAAGCTCCTGCGGTCGAGGCTCGCCTTGCCCGCGACGCGGCGGCCTGCCCTGCCCACGGCGACCTCGAAGCCGAAGCCGCCGAGATCGAGCCTCGCGCGCGCGCCGAGCGGCAGCGCGATCCGCCGCGCCCCGTCGAGCGCGGCGCACGGCGCAGCGCGGCCCGTCGCGATCGCCTGCGCGACCGTCATCTTGCAGCTCCCGATCTCGACCATCCCCGACGTGCCCGGCGGGATCACGGCGCTCACCTCGCCGTCGTCGCCGACGAGCACGAGCGGCGCCCTCGCCGCGCCCAGCCGCTCCGCCGGGACGAAGAAGTCGCACGCGCCCTCTGCGCCGTCCTGCTCGCCCACATAGAAGGAACGCGGCGGGGTCAGGTGCGCCACGTGGAGCAGGTTGCTCCCCCACCGGATGAGCACCTCGACGGACAGCGCCTCGGTCTCGCACTCCGCGGCGGGCACCTCGGGCGCGGTCTTGACCAGCGCGTACGTATACGAGCCCTCCGGCGCGTCCTCGGGCACCTCGGGATCGCAGGCCGGAGACGCGCTGAAGGGCAGGTTGCCGAGAAACGGATTCGGCGATGCCATGCTCGGAGCCAACTTGAACGTATCCATCTGAGGCCAGCCCTTTCCCTGCTCCCGCGCGCGGCGTGAACCGCGCAGCGAGCGGTCTGAATGCAGCGAGCCCGCGAGAGCCCGCGCCCTGGAGATCCCCGGCGCACGCGCGGCGAGCTTCACCGCTCTCTGCGTGCGCCGCGGAGCACCGCGTCCACGCCCGGGATCGACAGCGCCCCCGGCCCCAGGTTCCTGACCCGCAACGCGATTTTCAGCGGCGAGATCGCGCCCAGGGCGTTGAATAAATTCCAGATTGCGGGCCCGGCCCCGCCCCTCCCGGTGCGCCGGCTCGCCCCCCGCGCTCGTGGAGCACACCCCCTTGAGGGGCAGGCGCCGACGTCCGGGCCGCGGGTGCGTGCGGAGAACACCTCGGTGAGGCGCGGAACAGGCATGGAGTCGCCGCGAAACAGAGTCGTCATGTTCCGTTGCTCTCCGCTTAACCGCGCCGCGCCCGCCGGAGCTGAAGCGTGAAGAGGCGATCTAGTGGAGCAGCTGACAGCGCACCAGACTCGGTCGCTCCGCGCCGCCGGACGGGACGGGATGCGCGGGGGGATCCCGAGCCGCGCAATCGGCAGGACACGGGAGTTGGGGTAGCCGCGCCCCCGCCCTCGTGCGTATGATGAACGGCATGGGTGCGACCAGGAGCAGCGGTCAAGACCCGCTCATCGGCGCCACGATCGCCGATCGATATCGCATCGTCTCGCTCATCGCGCGCGGGGGTATGGGCAAGGTCTACAGGGCCGAGCAATCGGCGCTGGGACGGATCTGCGCCCTCAAGCTCCTCGTTCCCGACGAGCGCCGCGAGCAAGATCCGGAGTTCTTTCGGCGCTTTTCACGCGAGGCCGCCACCGCGGCGAGGCTCACCCACCCGAACTCGGTCACCGTCTTTGATTACGGCCGGGACGAACCACGCGGCATTTACTTCATCGCGATGGAGTACATCGCCGGGCGCACGCTGCACCGGGTGCTCCACGATGAGGGCGCGCTCCCCGAGGCCCGCGCGAGCCGCATCGCGCGGCAGATCTGCCGCGCGCTCGCCGAGGCGCACGGCCTCGGCCTCGTGCACCGCGATCTCAAGCCGAGCAATGTGCTCCTCGTCGACCAGGGAGACGAGAAGGACTTCGTGAAGGTGCTCGACTTCGGCCTGGTCAAGGACGTCTCGGGGCAGCAGCAGGACGATCTGACCCAGAAGGGCCTGTTCATCGGCTCTCCCAAGTACACCGCGCCGGAGCAGGCGATGGGCCACGAGCTCTCGTCGCGCGCGGACATCTACGCGCTCGGCGTCCTGCTCTACGAGATGGTCTGCGGCAAGGTGCCGTTCGACAAGAAGGTGCCCACGGCGACCCTCATGGCCCACGTCAGCGAGCCGCCGCCGCCGCTCGCCGGGCGCGCTCAGGCCGCGGTCGTGTCGCCGGCGATGGAAGCGCTCGTGATGCGGTGTCTCGAGAAGAACCCGGACAGGCGCTTCCAGTCGATGAAGGAGTGTCTCACCGCGCTGAAGAGCGCGGCGGGCGAGCCGATCGACCTCACGCGGGCCTCGGTGCCCGATCGCCTGCCCGCCTCGCAGCCCGGCGGCGCGCTGCCCTCGGCGCCGTCGATCTCGGGGCCGCGCATCTCGGCGCTCTCTCCCTCGCCGAACGAGCCGGGCGCGCCGCCTCGCGCGGCGCCGAGCGAGCCCGCCGCGCTGCCTCGCTCGGTGCAGAGCGACTCGCTCTCGCCTCCGCAGGCGCCCCCGACCTTCAGCGGGTCCATCGGCCCTCCTCGTCAGCCGCCGGTGTCCGTCTACTTCGTGGCGCTCGTCGCGGCGCTCCTCGGCGGGGGCATCGTGCTGGCGCTCACCGGGCACGTGCGCGGCCGCGCGCCGGACGCCGCGAGCGCCCCTGCCGCCGTCCAGCCCGCCCCCGTGCCGCTCGCCGTGCTCGCCGAGGCGCCGGGCAGAGAGCCCAGCGCGGCGGCCGAGTTCAGGATCGTGAGGATCGAGAGCGCCCCGCCCGGCGCCCGCGTGTCCGACCGCGGGACGGAGGTCTGCCTGGCGACCCCGTGCCGGCTCGTGCTGCAGGGCGCCGGGACCACGGCCGAGTACCGGCTCACGCTGACCAAGCCCGGCTACAAGTCGACCGTGCTCGCCGTCCGTCCCGAGGACGAGACCGCCTCGGCGGAGCTCGAGGCGCTCGCCGCCGGGGCGGCGGCGGCCCCGGCGCCGAGCCTGCAGGCCGCGGCGAGCGCGCCTCCGGAGCCGGCCCGGCCGGCCGAGCCGTCGAGCGCCGAGCCACCGAGCACCGAGCCGCCGAGCGCAGCCGAGCCCAGCGTCGCCCTGCCGACCGCGGCCACCCTGCCGGAGCCTCCGGCGGCCGCGCCCGCCGCGGTGCCAGCTGCGCCGGCGCCGGCCGCCCCCGAGATCCTGCGTTTTCAGCAGGGGATGACGCGCCCCGCGCCGATCACCGCGCCGGCGGTGGTCTACACGCGGCAGGCGCGGCAGGCGCGGGTCGAGGGGACCGTCCTCGCGAAGTGTGTTGTGACGACGGCCGGCAGCCTCACCGGCTGCCGGATCGTCAAGGGCGTGCCCCACATGAACGAGGCGGTCCTCGAGGCGCTCGCGGCGAGCCGCTACAAGCCGGTCACCTACCAGGGCCGGCCCGTCAACGTCGACTACGTGTTCTCGATCAAGCTCGTGCTGCCCTGAGGCGCTGGAGGCGCTGGCGGAGTCCGTCCCTCGCGGTGCCCCGTGTCGTCGCGGTGGACGCTCGGCGGCCGTGGCGCCATGGAAGCACCACATGAGGACCGCCGACCTTCTGCTCGCAGCCGCAACCTTGTCGCTCGCCGCGGGCTGCCGCGGCGGCGCCGGCAGCGAGCCTGCTCAGCCTATCCCGCACGTCACGCCGATCGACACGCGCGCCCCCGAAGGGCCGGCGGCGGACAACGAGCCGCCCACGCCGCGGCCTCCGAAGGAGGCGGATCCCACGAGCACCGACACATTCGAAGGCACCGCGGGCGCCACCGACAAGCCGCGCGCCGGCGCGAAGGTCGCGATCCTGCGCGACGTGCGCGCGGCCCGGCACGAGCACTACGACCGCGTCGTGTTCGAGTTCGAGGGGGACACGGTGCCGGGCTACCACATCGACTACATCGACAAGCCGGTGCGGCAGTGCGGCTCGGGCGAGGCGACCGAGATCGCCGGCGACGGATGGCTCGCCGTGCGCATGACCCCCGCCGCGGCGCATACGGACGCGGGAAAGGCCACGATCCCGTTCCGCGAGAGGAAGCTCGCGCTCGGCGTGGCCCTGGAGCTCGAGCGGACGTGCGACTTCGAGGCCGAGGTGACGTGGGTGCTCGGGGTCTCGTCGCCGAACAAGTACCGCGTCCTCGAGCTGACCAAGCCGGCGCGGCTCGTCGTCGACGTGAAGCACTGACGAAGACGGTGGCGGTGGCGACGGCGCCCGCGGGCACATCGCGCCGCCGGCGGGCCGGCACCGGCGGAGCGCGCCGTCCGCCGATCAGCCGCCCAGCGCGGGCCCGACTTCCTCGTGGCGCACCGGCGGAGCCGCCTCCGCCGCCCTCGGCGGGGGCAGCCGGCGCGGCGGCACGACGACGTGCTTCGGCGGGGCGGCGGGGCCGCTCGACGGCCGCGGGATGTTGTAGACGCGCCGCGCCTGGATCGCCGTGGATCGCAGGCCGTTGGCCCGCTTGATCGCCTCCACGGTGGTGCCGTACTTCCGGGCCAGCGAGCCCAGCGTCTGCCCCTTCTTCGCGGTGTGGCGCACGTAGTACGCCGTCGGCTTGATCACCCCGCGCTTCACGAGCAACGGATACGCGCGCACCGCCGACTCCTGCGCGATCGGGCTGTAGAACCGGATGTGGATGTGGTTCGCGTGCCCGCGGGCATGACGGATGAGCGGGCGCGGCTTCCTCGACCCGTACTGGAAGACGTCGTCGAGCCAGCCCTTGTCCTCGCCGATCTTCAGCGCGTGCTCCTTGAGCAGCCGCTGCACGCTTGTGTCGATGAGGATGAGCTCCACGTCGGACTCGGTGACTAACGCCCGGACGAAGGCCCAGGTGCGCTCTCGATCGAGGTTCGCCGCCGTGGCCCGCTGGTACCAGCGGTGCCGCGCGTCGAGGAAATAGCTGATGTCGACGTCGCGCCCGGCCTGGTGGCTCTTGTGCGGCGAGAGGTGGCCGCCGTCCCGGTCGCTGATGTGCCCGATGTAGAGCTTCGGGCTCCCCGGGAACTGTCGGTGCACCTCCCCGATCGTCCGGTCGAGCGCGTCGATCGTCTCGCGCGTCCCCCAGGCGTGGCCCGGGTCGACGAGCTCCCACCTGTCGCTCTCGGGCATCCGGATGCCGTTGAACAGCGCTCCCGCGTTGGTGGCGCCCACCGACATCGGCCCCAGCGCCGCCGGGTCCTTCGAGAGCAGCTCCTCGATCTGGGCCTCGGTCATCGCCGCGAGCGGCGAGTGCGCACGAGCGCCGGTGCCCGGCTCCGCCGCCAGGTCCAGGCCGTCGTCGATCTCCCCGCCGTCGTCGTCCACCTCGTCATCGTGCGCGGGCGCGGCCTCCTCCGCCGATGTCCCGGGCGCCGGCGCCGACGCGCCGGAGCGCGGCTCCGCGGAGGCCGCGGCGACCACGCGCAGCAGGCTGTCCTTGGACCGCGCCGCCTCCGGCGCCCTCCCGGCGCAGCCCGCGAGAACGAGGGCGCAGAGGACGGAAACCATGCTGCTGCGGCCCATCGCGGGGCCACTATACCGGCACGAAGAAGTCACGCCAACCGCGCCGCGCGGCGCGCAGCGCCCTTCGCGCGACGTGTGTTCAGCGCCGCGGTGCCCTGCGCAGCCCTGCTCGCGCCCGCGCGCGGCCGCGCTCCGGCTGGCACCGCGGGCAGAAGACGCTGGAGCGGCCACCGATCGCGCGTGTCTCCAGCGCCACGCCGCAGCGGGGACATGGCGCGCCGGCGCGCGCGTAGACGAGGAACGGGTTCGGCGCCGCGCCGGACTCGGACAGGTAGGCGATCTCCCCCGCGCCGATCGCCCCGAGCGTGTGCGCTATCGAGGCCAGGGCGCCCGCGCCGATCGCGGCCACCTCCTCGCGCGAGAGGGATCGGCCCGGCCGCGCCGGGTGCACGCCTGCCCGGAAGAGCGCCTCGGTCGCCTGGATGTTGCCGAGGCCGGCGATCACCGCCTGGTCCATGAGGATCGCCTTCACGGCGCGCGCGCTCGCCCGCACCCGCGTCATCAGGGCGTCCACATCGATCCCGTCGCGCAGCGGATCGGGGCCGAGCGCGGCGATCTCGGGGATCTCGCCCGGCGAGACGCCGCGCAGGACCGCGAGGCGGCCGAGGAGCCGCGGATCGTTGTAATGGAGCACGCTCCCCGAGGCGAGCTGCAGCCGGGCGCGGCTGTGGCCGGGCGCGGGCTCTCCCGGCGAGCGGCGCACCCACTTGCCGGACATGCCGAGATGGCTGAGCAGCACCACGCCGGCATCGAGCTCCAGCACGAGGTACTTGCCGAAGCGCGTGAGGCGCTCGAGCGCGCGGCCCGGGAGCTCGCGCTCGAATGCGTCGCGGCTCGATCGGCGGAACACGCGGGTCGTGTCGCCCTCGGCGGACGCGATCCGGTCGCCCGCCAGGAAGCGGCGCAGCGAGGCAGCGGCGTGCTCGACCTCCGGGAGCTCCGGCACCCGCGAGGACTATCACGCGCCGCCGCGCACGAGGGCGTTGCCGCCGGCGGGCCGGCGGCTACATGCTGCCCTCGTGCAACGGTCCCAGCGGAGCGGCGGCCCCGATCGGGCAGCCCGGGGGGCAGCCGCGCCGCCGCCGGACGACGCGCCGCGCCCGCACGACCGCGGCGAGCGACCAGGCGGGCCCGGCGAGCGCCAGCTGGGCGGCGAGCGCCCGCCGGGCGGCGGGGGCCAGCAGAGGCTCTTCTCGGCCAGGGAGGTGGCGGGCGACGGGTCCGCGACGGTCGAGGGCGAGGTCGTCCGCGTCACCTACGAGAGCGAGTCGAGCGGCTTCCGGGTGCTGCGGGTGGAGGTCACCGCCGGCGCCGCGCCGGAGGTCTGGGTCGGGGTGTTCCCGCAGGTCGGCCCTGGCACGCGCGTGCGGGCGACGGGGCGGTACGAGCGCGATCCGAAGCACGGCGAGCAGCTCAAGGTCGAGACCCTGCTGCCGATCGCCCCCGCCACGCTCGATGGGCTCGAGCGCTACCTCGGGTCCGGCATGGTGCAGGGCATCGGCCCCGCCTACGCGAAGCGGATCGTGGAGGCGTTCGGCACCGAGACGCTGGAGATCCTCGACCGCTCGCCGGAGCGGCTCGCCGAGGTCCCCGGGCTCGGCCAGCGGAGGGCGCAGGCGGTCGCGAAGGCGTGGGCGGCGCAGCGGGCGATCGGGGCCATCATGATCTTCCTCCAGGCGCACGGCGCCTCCCCGGCGCTGGCGAGCCGCATCTACAGGCGGTTCGGCCCCCACGCGATCGACATCGTCTCCCGCTCCCCGTACCGGCTCGCGCTCGACGTGTGGGGCATCGGCTTCAAGACCGCCGACCGGATCGCGCGCTCGATCGGCATCCGGGCCGACTCGCCGGAGCGGGCGCAGGCGGGCGTGCTGCAGACGCTGGTCGATCTGTCGACGCGCGGGCACACGCTCGCGGAGCGGCCGGACCTCGCGGAGCTCGCCGCGGCGATGCTCGAGCGCGACGCCGCCGAGGCCGACAGCGCGATCGACGCGCTCGCGGCGAGCGGCCACGTGCGGCTCGAGACGCTGTCGACCGGCGAGGTGGCCGTCTACCCGAAGGACCTCCACGAGGCCGAGGTGCGGCTCGCGCGGCGGATGCGCTCGCTGCTGGGGGACGACGAGGACGACGCGGCGGGCGACGCGCGCCTCGCGGAGGGCATCGACGGGGCGATCACCGCGTTCGAGGCGAAGACGAAGGTCTCGCTGGCGCCCGCGCAGCGGGACGCCGTGGAGCAGGCGGCGCGGAACAAGGTGCTGGTCATCACGGGCGGCCCGGGCGTCGGCAAGACGACCATCGTCCGGGCCATCCTGGCGCTCTTCGATCGCGCCCGGCTCCCGGTGCGCCTCGCCGCGCCGACGGGCCGCGCCGCCAAGCGGATGAGCGAGGCGACCGGTCGCGAGGCGGTCACGCTCCACCGCCTCCTGGAGTTCGATCCGAAGCAGCGCAAGTTCGGGCGCCAGCGAGGCCGCCCGATCGAGGCGGGGGCGATCGTGGTCGACGAGGCGTCGATGCTCGATCTGGCGCTCGCCGACGCGCTCCTCCAGGCCACGTCCGACGCGGCGCGGCTCGTGCTGGTGGGCGACGTCGATCAGCTGCCGTCGGTCGGGCCCGGCGCGGTGCTGCGGGACGTGATCGCCTCGGGTGAGGTGCCGACGGTGCGGCTCACGCAGATCTTCCGGCAGGCCGAGGGCAGCCTCATCGTCCAGAACGCGCACCGGATCCACGACGGCCTGCCCCCGGAGGGCGCGCGCGGGCCCGGCGGCGAGTTCTATGTGATCGAGCGGACCGAAGCCGAGGCGGCGGCGGAGCTGATCCTCCACCTCGTGACGGAGCGCATCGCCAAGGGGTTCGGGCTGGACCCGCGGCGGGACGTGCAGGTGCTGACGCCGATGCACAAGGGCGAGGCCGGGGCGATCGCCCTGAACGCGCGGATGCAGGCGGCGCTGAACCCCGAGGGCCCGAGCGTCACGCGTGGCGCGCGGACGTTGCGGCTCGGCGACAAGGTGATGCAGCTCCGCAACGACTACGACCGCGAGGTCTACAACGGCGATGTCGGGTTCATCACGGACGTGAACGCCGAGGAGCGGAAGCTCCTGGTGCGCTTCGACGATCGCGAGGTCGGCTACGAGGAAGCGGAGCTCGACGAGCTGACGCTCGCCTACGCGACGAGCATCCACAAGAGCCAGGGGAGCGAGTACCCGGCGGTGATCGTGCCGATCCTCACCCAGCATTTCGTCATGCTCTCGCGGAACCTCATCTACACGGCGGTGACCCGCGGCAAGCGGCTCGTGGTGCTCGTCGCGGATCCGCGGGCTGTGTCGCTGGCGCTGGCGGAGACCCGAAAGGAGGAGCGCCGCACTCACCTCGCGGAGCGGCTGCGCAGCGCGGCGCCGGAGCGCTCCGGCCCGGCGTGCGCGCTCAAGCCGGCCCTCGCCGCCGGCCCGCGACTCGACTAGGACGGCGCGCGGAGAGGGAGAGGGCGAGCGACATGGGCGTCCGTGACGGCGACAGCGACAGCGAGCAGGACCGCGATCACACGAGCGACCGCGAGCCGCGCGGCACCGCGACAGCGGCGGCGACGCAAGCCGCAGCGCGGCTGGTTCGGAGCGCGGCAAGCGCGGTAAAATTCACTGGAATCACGGGTGAAAACGCGGGTGAAAACGCGGGTAAAAGCATGAGCGGACCCAACGCGGCGAGGGGCCGCGCCCTGCGAGCTCCCCCGTTGCCCGGCTGGGCCCTCCCTGCTAGCGTTCGCGCCCCTTCTACACGAACTACGGCCCCCATCATTTCGGCGCGCAGGGTACCGGGGCGAGGCTGGGTGATTCCTGCGCCTCGGCGCGCGTGGGGGAGAGATCTCGGAGCATCGACGATGACGACCAACGGACAGCAGCAGGCGGCTGGGCTCAACATCACCGGCGGGGCAGCGATCGTCGCGCCCGTGAGCGCGTTCCCGAACGGCGTGCCGGGGAACGCGCTCATCGTCATCCCGGTGAACAAGCCGACCGATGAGCTGAAGGGCATGATCGAGAAGGGTCCCACGGCGGTGACCCTCGATCAGATGTGGCAGCTCCTCGGCTTCAACGGGCCGGCGGTGCAGGTGCAGGACGATCAGGGACGACCGATCGCGATCGGCCTGGAGGACCTGCTCGCCGGCCTCGAGAAGCACTGGACCGAGCAGCCTGACGACCTGAACCGCGGGCGCATCTACGCGCAGGAGCTCCTGAAGCACAACCGGGTGCAGCGCGCCGAGCAGGTGCTCTCGAAGGTGGTCGCGAAGGGAGGCACGGGCGACGACTGGCTCGCGCTCGGCATCGCGCAGCTCTCGCAGGACAAGCACGACAAGGCCGAGGGGACGCTGAAGGGCGCGCAGAACCTGCTCAAGGACAACCCCTACCCCTCGCTGCACCTCGCGAAGCTCTACCAGGCGCGCAAGGACGACGCGAAGGAGCGCGAGTACATCGAGAAGTCGATCGCGATCGACGTCGACTGCATCGACGCGTGGGCCTACCTCTTCCAGTACCTGAAGCAGCGCGGCGACGAGGCGAGCGCGGTCGACGAGATCGAGAAGTTCTCGGCCGACAAGAAGACGGCCGCGCCGTACATCGCGATCCAGGGCTTCTACGCGAGCAACGAGGAGACGCGCGACAAGGCGGTCGAGTACGCCAAGAAGGCGGTCGCGCAGAACCCGGACAGCCCGCTGGCGCTGCTCTGCCTGTCGGCGCTGTACGGGCAGAAGAACGACCTCGAGGCGGTGGTCCGCCTGCTCCAGCCGCACGAGGCGAAGATGAGCCGCGACGTGCGCCTGGCCAACAACTACTTCGAGGCGCTGTTCCAGTCGCGCCAGCTCGAGAAGGTGACCAAGCTGCTGAACGCGCTCGCAGGCTCTCCGAACAAGGAGGTCAAGCAGTTCGCCATCGAGCGCTCGCGCGCCGTCGCGCAGTACCTGCAGCAGCAGCAGCAGCAGCTCTCCGCTGCGGCCCAGCCGGCGCAGCGCAAGAGCTGACACGCAAAGGCGCGCGCGGGGGAGCGCTTGCGCGGCGCTCCTCCGCTTCCCGCCGGCGCTCGCCGTCCTCGTGCGCTCAGCGACCGAAGGCGCGGCGGATGGCTTCGGCGATGCCGCCGCCCCGCAGGCCGTCGGCTTCCAGGCGGTCTGTCGCCGCCCGCTTCACATCCTCGGGCGCCTGTCCCATGGCGAACGACCGCCCCGCGACCTCGAACATCGGCAGGTCGTTGAGCCAGTCGCCGACGACGACCACGTCCGATGTCGCGCAGCCATAGTGCTCCGCGAGCCACGCGATCGCCGTCCCCTTCGTCGGCCCCGCCGCGCGGACCAACATGGCGAAGACGCTCGTGTGACCGTCGTGCAGGAGCGGGAACGAGACGACGAAGGCTGAGTCACCCAGCTCGGAGCGGACCTCCTCGACGGCGGCCCTGACCTGCAGCTCGGTCCCGATCGCCACCAGCGCGAGCAGCCCATGCTCGTGCTCCCAGTACGGGTGCGACGAGACGCGCTCGACCTCGGCGATCGCGTTCGACCAGCCTCGGACGTAGTGGAGGTGCGGCGTGCCGGTCGCGTCGTGGACGATGCTATCCTGCGCGAAGAGGAACGAAGCCGTCGCGTGCCGCTCGGTGATCGAGCGCAGGAGGGCCGCCTCGGCGCCCGAGATCGTGCGCGAGTACAGGTGCGCGTCGCCCTCGGTGTGCACGATGTGGCTGCCGTCGACGCACGCGATGGGGCCGACCACGCCGATCCGCCGCGCGACCTCGCGCGTCCCCGAGTACAGGCGCCCGGTCGCGATCGAGACCGGGATGCCCGCGCTCTGGAGCCGCTGGATGGCGAGGAAATCTTCCTCGTGGATGGAGCCATCGCGACGGACCAGGGTCCCGTCAACGTCGACGGCGAGGAGCTTGTAGATCGTCACCGCGCTTGAATGGATCGTGAGCGCGCGGAGCGCGACAGGCGGGACGCGAGGGGACGGATCAAGAGGCCATCCCCGGGAAGAGAGTTCAGGAAGCCGGGTAGACCGACACCTTCTTCTTGGTGTTGGACTTCCATTCGTACTTCACGACGCCATCGACGAGGGCGAAGAGCGTGAAGTCGCGGCCTGTGCCGACGTTCTGGCCAGCGTGGATCGAGGAGCCGACCTGCCGGACCAGGATGTTGCCAGCGCGCACCGGCGCTCCGGCATACACCTTCACCCCGCGGCGCTGCGCCTTCGAGTCGCGGCCGTTCCTGGAGGAGCCGCCGCCCTTTTTGTGAGCCATGTCTACTTCTCCTGCTAGGCCGTGATGCCGGTGATCTTGAGCTCGGTGTACGGCTGACGATGGCCGTTCTTGCGGCGGTAGTTCTTCCGGCGCTTGAACTTGAAGACCACGATCTTCTTGCCGCGGTCCTGCCCAGTGATCTCGGCAGCGACGGAGGCGCCGCTCACGAGGGGCTTGCCAATCTTGGGGGCGTCACCGCCGACAAGGAGCACCTCGCTGAAGGTGACCTTGTCGCCGGCATTGCCGGCAAGCTTCTCGACCCGGAGCTTCTGACCTTCGGCGACCCGATACTGCTTGCCGCCCGTCTTGATGACCGCGTACATGGTGCGTCTTCCTCAACCTGGGGACCGCGATCCCTCACGTTACGCCACGCAATGACCCTCAATCTGAGGGCCCGGTGAGCAAGGGAGCGGCAGTATACGGACCTTCTTCGGCTTGGCAAGAGGTTCGCAGCGCCGCCGGCCAGGATCTTCGCCCGGAGGGTCAGCCCCGCGCCTTCGCGGTGGCGGAGCCCGGCAAGATCGCGGCTCCCGCGCGGCCCGGATCGCGCGCCCGGTCACGGTCGCGCTCGCCTCGCTCCCTGGTGCACTCCCTCACGCCTTGGTGAAGACGAACTTCTCGTCGATCACGTCGACCTGCATCGTCTGGCCGGGCTGGTATCCGCCGGCCAGGATCGTCTCGGCGAGCGGGTTCTGGAGCTCGCGCAGGATCGCCCGCTTCAGCGGGCGCGCGCCGAGGCTGGGCTCGTAGCCGAGGTCGACGAGCCGCGCCTTCGCGGCGTCCGTGAGGGCGAGGCGGATCTCCTTGTCCGTGAGCAGCTGCTCCAGGCGGCGGAGCTGGATGTCCACGATGCCCCGGAGATCCTCCTTGCTGAGCGCCTTGAAGACGACGATGTCGTCGATCCGGTTCAGGAACTCCGGGCGGAAGAACCCGCGCAGCTCCTCGAGCAGGACGTCGCGGATCGCCTCGCGGCCGTCCTCCGTGGTCCAGAGCTTGGCGTCGGTCTCGAGCACGCGCTTCGACCCGATGTTCGAGGTCATGATGACGACCGTGTTCGAGAAGTCGGCGAGCCGCCCGCGGCCGTCCGTCAACCGACCGTCGTCGAGGATCTGGAGCAGCAGGTTGAACACGTCCGCGTGCGCCTTCTCGACCTCGTCGAACAGCAGCACGCTGTACGGCCGGCGTCGGGCGGCCTCGGTGAGGAAGCCGCCCTGCTCGCTGTCCGCGTAGCCCGGGGGCGCCCCGATCAGGCGCTGGGCCATGTGGCGCTCCATGAACTCGCTCATGTCCATGCGCGTCAGCGCCTGCTCGTCGTCGAACAGGAACTCGGCGAGCGCCTTCGCGAGCTCCGTCTTGCCGACGCCGCTCGGTCCGAGGAACAGGAACGAGCCGATCGGCTTGCCCGGATCGCGCAGACCCACGCGCCCGCGGCGCACCGCCTTCGCGATGGCGCGCACCGCCTCGTCCTGGCCCACCACCCGCTGCGCGAGGCGCTCCTCCATCTTGAGGAGCTTCTCGGCCTCGCCCTCGAGCATCTTGGCCACCGGGATGCCGGTCCAGTCGTTGAGCGTCGCCGCCACGTCCGACTCGCTGACGACGTTCGAGGTCGGCGCGACCCCCTCCCGCTGCGCGGCCTCCTCGGCGGCCTGGAGCCGCCGCTTGATCTCCGGGATGGTGACGTGCTCGAGCTCACCGATCCTGGCGAACGCCTTGTCGCGCTGGGCGGCCTTCAACGCGTCCGTCGCGGCGACGAGCTCCCGGCGGATGGCCTGGCACGCGGCGATGACGCCGCGGCGCGACGCATTGCGGCTGCGCATCAACGACGCCTTCGGCTCGATCTCCGCGAGCTCCGCCTCCAGCCGCGCGCGGGTCTGGGTGCTGAGCTTGTCGTCGTCGTCCGCGAGCGCGGCGATCTGGGCGCGGAGCGCGTCGACGCGCCGGGTCAGCGAATCGACCTCGGCCGGCACCCCGTCGACCTCCACCCGCTTTCGGGCGGACGTCTCGTCGAGCAGGTCCACGGCGGTGTCGGGGAGCGCGCGGTCCGAGAGGTACCGCTTGGCCAGCGCGACCGCCGAGGCGATGGCGCTCTCCCCCACGCGGACGCGGTGGTGGGCCTCGTACTTCGTCGCGATCCCGCGCAGGATCTCGGTCGCCTGGTCGATGCTCGGCGCCTCCAGCGTGATCGTCGAGAACCGCCGGATGATCCCGGGGTCGCGCTCGTTGATCTTGCGCACGCCCTCCGGCGTCGTGGTGGCGATGATCCGGATCTCCCCGCGCGAGAGGAGCGGCTTCAGGAGCTCTCCGACGCCGGCGCCCTGCACCCCTTGCCCGAAGAGCGCGTCGAGGTCCTCGACCACGAGGATGCTCTCGGCGTCCTGCTCGCCGCGCAGGCGGTCGACAAGGACCTTGAGGCGCTGCTCGATCTCACCGCGGAGCTTCGCCCCGGCGACGAGCGCGCCGGTGTCGAGCTCGTAGAGGTGGGCCCCCGCCAGGTTCGTGGGCACGTCGCCGTGGGCGATCCGGTCGGCCAGGCCCCGGATGATCGCGGTCTTGCCCACGCCCGGCTCACCGACGATGAGCGGGTGGTTCTTGAACCGTCGCTCGAGGATCTGCAGCAGGCGGCGCGCCTCGACGTCGCGCCCGATGACCGGATCGAACCGCCCTTCGCGGGCGTCGGCGACGAGGTCCCGGGTGTAGGGCGCGGGCTGCCCGGGCTCGGACGCGCCGGACGGTGAGGGCGAGGGCTCCCGCGAGGCCGCCTCCAGCGCCCCGAGGTGCGGCCGGAACGCGCCGGGGCCGACGCCGAACGAGGAGAGGATCTCCCCCGCAGGCCCGCGGATCTCCTGCGCGAGCGCGTGGAGCAGGTGCTCGATGCCCACATTCGCCGACTTGTCCCGGGTCGCTTCCCGCTCGGCGCGCCCGAGGAGGTCGAGCAGCCGCGGGCTCACGTACGCCACCCCGCTGCCCGCCTTGGATTGCTTCTTCAGCGCGTTCTCGGCGAGCTGGAGCACCTCGTTCGGGTCGGCTCCGGCCCGCCGAAACACCTCGGATACCCCCCGGTCACGCTCCAGCAACCTCATCAGCAGGTGCAGCGGCGTGACCTCGGCGTGCTGGCGCTCGTCCGCGATCTGCTGAGCGCCGGCGACGACCTGCTTCGCGTCGCTGGTATAGCGATCGAGGTGAATCGTCCCCTCTTTCTCGGCCATGCGCGCAGCCTACCGCAAGGTGGAGCCCTGTGCGCTTGCATCTTTGGCCGCTCCGAGAAAGGAAAGAGGACGAGATGCCCATGCAAGCAGCCGAAGTCACCCTCTACGTCACCGACTACTGCGGATACTGCACGATGGCGAAGCGCCTGCTGACCCAGAAGCAGGTGAGCTTCACGCAGATCAACGTGGAGGATCGCGACGACCTCCGCGCCTGGCTGGTCAAGGCCTCCGGGCAGCGGACGGTTCCCCAGATCTTCATCAACGGCGTCAGCGTCGGCGGCTTCAGCGAGCTCTCGGCCCTGGAGAAGCAGGGCAAGCTCGATCCGCGCCTCGGCGAGGCGCCGAGCGCGGACGCACCTGCCATGCCGCGCTGAAGGGCGAGGGTTCCGATGTGCGACGGCGCCCGTCGCCGGGCGCACCCCTGGCCGCCCCTGCTGGCGAAGGTGCACCCTGGATGGGGTAGGTGATAAGCTGCCGCGCTGGGGCGGGGCGCAGCTTTCTTTGATACGGTTCGTCCATAGGGCCTCATGGGCTTCGCCCGCCCCTTCGCCCATCCTCACGAGTCGCAACCGCCATGCCTAGCAGCACCGACACCACTGCCGCAGCGACTCAGCCGGTCGAGGGCGCGCTCGTCGGAAAGCGGGTCCAGAAGTACGAAATCGTACGGACGATCGGGCGTGGCGGGATGGGCATGGTCTACGAGGCGCTCAACACCGCCATCGGCAAGCGCGTCGCGATGAAGTTCGTCGACGCCGAGCTCGCGCAGAACAAGGACGCCGTCGCCCGGTTCCACCGCGAGGCGCAGGCGGCGAGCGCCGTCGAGAGCGCGCACATCGTCGAGATCTTCGACTCCGGCTTCGCCGACGACGTCCCGTTCCTCGTCATGGAGCTGCTCCGCGGCGAGGACCTCGGCCACCGCATCCGGCGCTGCGGCAGGATCGAGCTCGGCCAGGCGCTCCACGTGACCGCGCAGATCCTCCGCGGCCTCCACCGGGCGCACGAGGCGGGCATCGTCCACCGCGATCTCAAGCCGGACAACATCTTCCTTGTCGACCGCGACGACGACCCGAACTTCGCCAAGATCCTGGATTTCGGCATCTCGAAGGTGCGCCGCACCGACGGCGTGCCGGCCCACACGTTGACCCGGCAGGGTACGGTGCTCGGCACGCCGTTCTACATGTCGCCCGAGCAGGCGCAGGCGTTGCCCGACGTGGACGGCAGGACCGATCTCTGGGCGGTCGGCGCGATCCTCTACGAGTGTCTCACCGGGCACCCGCCGCACAGCGGCAGCTCGTACGAGCAGGTCATCGTCAACATCTGCATGAAGGACGCCCAGGATGTGCGGATGAGCAACCCGGCCGTCCCCGAGCCGATCGCGCGCGTCATCGCGAGGGCGCTCACGCGGGACAGGGACGCGAGGTTCTCGTCCGCGCGGGATTTCCTGGACGCGCTGGTCGCGGGGGCCGGCGGGCTCCTCGGGTCGCGGCGCAGCTCGAGCGACGAGCTCGGGGCGCACACGACGAGCGCTCCTGGCGTGCCCGGGCAGACACCGATGAAGCACACGCCGGGCGACCCGAACATCGCGCTGGATCCGACGCTCGAGGTGCACGGCAGCGGCTCGAAGGTGGGCTGGTCGAGCAACGGGCGCACGGGCGCGCGCGGGCCGCGGCGGCTCGCGCTCGCCGCGGTGGCGCTGGTCTCGCTGGTCGGCGGGCTCGCCGGCGCGGTCCATCACGCGCGCCGCTCGCCGGCGGCGCGCACGGAGGCTGCCGCGCCGGCGCCGCCTACCCAGGTCTCCGTCGAGCTCCGGACGAACGCCGAAGGCGCGCGCTTCACCGTCGACGGCGTGGCGCTGGCCGATCGCACGCTGCGCGGTCGCACGGGCGAGACGAAGCGGGTGCGGATCGAGGCCTCCGGATACATGCCCGTGGACAAGGAGGTGACGCTCCAGGCCGGCAGGGCCCCGATCGAGGTCCTGCTCCACCCGCTGCCGGCGGCCGTGACGCCGGCGCCCACCGCGGCCGCGGCGCCAGCGCCCACCGCGGCCGCGGCGCCAGCGCCGACCGCGCCCGCCCCCGCGCCCAAGGCCGCGCCTAGCGCGAAGAAGACGGCGACGCTCCCCTTCGCGGCGCGTCCCAGGACCACCGGCACCGGCGCAAAGGCCGCCGCGCCGGGTCAGGTCGCGCCGGACGTCGCGACGTCGAAGCCCGCGGGGGTCGCGGCTGGTTTGCAGCTCAAGGTCGACTGAGGCGGGCTTGGGCAGATCGCACGGACGACTCCCGCTCGCGCTCTGCGCGGCGATCCTCGGCCTGGCGGCGCAGCTCTCGCCGGCGCTCGCGCAGGTCGAGCCGTACCGGCAGCACATGGAGAACGGCATCAAGCTGTTCCAGGACCGGAACTACCGGGCGGCGATCGCCGAGTTCGAGGCGGCCTACAAGGAGAAGCCGAAGGCCAGCCCGCTCTTCAACATCGCGCTCGCCGAGAAGGCCATCTTCAACTACCCGAGGGCCATCGCCGCGCTCGAGCGCGCGCTCGCGCAGCACCGCGACACGATGGACGAGGGCGACGAGCGGACGGCGCGCAGCGCCATCGAGGAGATGCGCGCGCTGCTCGCCCATCTCACGATCGAGCTCAGCCCGCCGGACGCCACGCTGATCATCGACGGCGAGGAGCAACCGCCCTCGTCCACGGGGACGCGGGTCGTGGAGCTCGGGCCGGGGGTGCACCGCATCGGCGCGCGGGCCAAGGGCCATGCGAGCGCCGATCAGAGCGTCACCGTGGTGAGCGGCGAGCGCGACAAGAAGGTGAAGCTGACGCTGGCCCCGGACAAGACGCCCGTGACCGCGACGCCGCAGCCGTTCACGCCGCCGCCGCCCCCGCCCCCGCCGCGGCCGGTGCCCCTCTCGTTCGCGCCGCAGGGGTATTACGTGATCGGCGCGGCGTCGCTGCTCTGGCCGATCGGTCATCCGCGCGCGTTCCCGATGCCGGAGGCGAACAGCGGCGGCGCCGGCTCGATCCGGGTGGGTTACCGCGTGAACACGCCCGCGGCGTTCGACGTGATGTTCCAGTACGCGAACATCGCGACCGGGTCGAACCACCCCGGCTACCAGAACGCGAGCTACACGCTCGGCTCGACGCGCATCGGGCTGAACGTCCGCCTGATGACCCCGGGGCAGACCTGGCGGTTCGTGGGCTCGATCGGGGGCGGTCTCACCTACGACGACGTGAGCTTCGACAGCATCAAGACACCCGCGGGGGACATCTGCGAGGGCCGGTGCCAGCCCGCTGCAGGGGTGAACGCATTCGTGTTCTCCGAGGTCGGCGTCGAGCTGGACCTCGGCGGCGTGCTGCTCGGATTCTCGCTGGACAGCTACTTCCAGTCGTCGCGGGGCATCAGCTACAAGGACGGCGACGACGACATCCCGCTCTACTCGGCCTTGCTGCTGCAGCTGGGCGGCAGCCTGCACGCCGGCTACGCGTTCTGGTGATCGGGCCGGGCCGAGCCCGGGCGGTTGGCCGTTCCATCCTTGTTCTGTCGCTTGGCGGATGTATTCTCGCACCCCCTCGCGGTGAGTCGGAGGCGGTTCGCCGTCCTCTCCAGCGGGGGTCGGGGATCGGCCTTCGCCGTCCCCTCAACATGGGTCGGGGATCGGCCTTCGCCGTCCTCTTCAACATGGGTCGGGGATCGGCCTTCGCCGTCCCCTCAAGAGGTGACCATGTCGCAGGATGCCATCACGTCGTTGCTGAAGGAGACGCGCCGGTTCGAGCCGCCGGCCGAGTTCTCGCGCCGTGCGCGCGTCGGCGCGCAGGAGACCTACGAGGCGCTCTACCGCGAGAGCATCGAGCAGCCGGACGCGTTCTGGCGCCGGGAGGCGAGCGACCTCGTGTTCCGCACGCCGTGGACCGAGACCAGCGACGGGTCGCTGCTGCACGCCAAGTGGTTCCTCGGCGCGACCCTCAACATCACCGAGAGCTGCCTCGATCGCCACCTGACGACCGCCACCAAGAACAAGGCCGCGATCATCTGGGAGGGCGAGCACGGCGCCACGCGCACGCTGACCTACGCCCAGCTCCACCGCGAGACGCTGCTGCTCGCGAACGCGCTCAAACGGCTGGGCATCGAGAAGGGGGACCGGGTCGCGATCTACATGGGCATGGTCCCCGAGGTCGCCGTCGCGATGCTCGCCTGCGCGCGCCTCGGCGCGGTGCACACGGTGGTCTTCGGCGGCTTCGCCGCGGACGCGCTCCGCGACCGCATCCACGACTGCCAGGCCAAGCTCGTCATCACGCAGGACGGCGCGTACCGGCGCGGGCAGGTCGTGCCGCTGAAGGCGACCGTCGACAAGGCGCTCGCGCAGCCGCAGGCGAAGAGCGCGACGCGCGTCGTCGTGTACCAGCACCTCGGCAGCGAGCGCTGCGAGGTGCAGATGACCGAGGGCCGCGACGTCTTCTGGCACGACCTGCTCGCCCAGGCCGCGCCCTCCTGCGAGCCCACCATCGTCGACGCCGAGCACCCGCTGTTCATCCTCTACACGAGCGGATCGACCGGGAAACCCAAGGGGGTGCTCCACACGACCGCCGGCTACCTGGTCGGCGTGCACGTCACCACGAAGTACGTCTTCGATCTGCGCGACGACGACGTCTACTGGTGCACCGCCGACGTCGGCTGGGTGACAGGCCACAGCTACATCGTCTACGGCCCGCTCTCGAACGGCGCGACGTGCCTCATGTACGAGGGCGCGCCGAATTTCCCCGACTGGGGCCGCTTCTGGCGGCTCATCGAGAAGCACGGGGTGACCATCCTCTACACCGCCCCCACGGCTATCCGCGCCTTCATGCGGCAGGGCGACGAGTGGCCCGCGAAGAGCGATCTGTCGAGCCTCAGGCTCCTCGGCTCGGTCGGCGAGCCGATCAACCCCGAGGCGTGGGTCTGGTACCACCGGACCATCGGCGGCGGCCGCTGCCCCATCGTGGACACCTGGTGGCAGACGGAGACGGGGGCGATCATGATGACCACGCTGCCCGGCGCGGCGCCCGCGAAGCCGGGGTCGACCGGGCTACCGATGTTCGGCGTCGTGGCCGAGGTCGTCACGAAGGACGGCAAGCCGGTCGCCCCGGGCGAGGGCGGGCTGCTCGTCCTGAAGCAGGCGTGGCCGTCGATCCTGCGCACGGTGTGGGGCGACGATGAGCGCTTCCGCAAGCAGTACTTCAGCGACGTCGAGGGCTGCTACTTCACCGGCGACGGCGCTCGCCGCGACGACGACGGCTATTTCTGGGTCGTCGGCCGCATCGACGACGTGCTGAACGTGGCCGGCCACCGCATCGGGACGGCCGAGATCGAGAGCGCGCTCGTCTCTCATCCCGCCGTCGCCGAGGCGGCCGCGGTCGGTCGACCGGACGAGCTCAAGGGGCAGGCGCTCGTGGTGTTCGTCTCGCTCCGGCCGGGGGCCACGGCCGGACCGGAGCTCCAGGCGAAGCTCGCCGAGCACGTCGCCAAGGAGATCGGCAAGTTCGCGCGCCCCGACACCATCCGCTTCGCGGACGCGCTGCCGAAGACCCGCAGCGGCAAGATCATGCGCCGGCTGCTGAAGGACGTCGCCGCCGGCCGGGAGCTGACCGGCGACACCTCGACGCTCGAGGACCTGAACGTCATGGCGAAGCTCCGGCAGCAGGAAGACGAGTGAGATCCGCGGCGGCGCAGGGGCACGGTCATGCCCCTGCGGCCGGCGCGACGCACCGCGCGTGAGGGGGGGAGCGCTGGCTCATCAGCGAACGGGCCGAGAGCCCGCGGAAGAGCTCGATCCTGCGGCTCTTCCCCCGTCCTCGGCCAGGGCACGGCGACGTCGGCCTGCGGCCGGCGGCCCATCGCCCATGCTCGACTCACCTCGTTCGCGCCGGAGAATTTGATCCCCCGCATCGGCGCGGAGGATAATCTGTGGTGAGGCGCTTTTGGAGCTCGAAGCTGGAACCGTTGTCGCGAACCGGTACCGCATCATCCGCCAGCTCGGCCGTGGCGGGATGGGTGAGGTGTTCGCCGCGGAGAACATCCGCACCGGCCGCCAGGTGGCGATCAAGCTCCTGCGCGCCGACTCCAAGGCCAAGTCGTCCGCCGCCGAGCGGTTCCGGCGCGAGGCGCGCGCCGCGGGCTCCATCAACAGCGACCACGTCACCGAGATCCTCGACGTCGAGGAGGACCCCGAGCACGGCATCGTGCTCGTCTTCGAGCTGCTCGAAGGCGAGTCGCTGATCGAGCGGCTGAAGCGGACGGGACCGATCAGGTTCGAGGAGCTGCACCCGATCATCGAGCAGGTCTGGATGGGCCTCGCCGACGCCCACCGCGCCGGGATCATCCACCGCGATCTGAAGCCGTCGAACGTGTACCTCGAGGCGCGACCCGACGGGTCCACGCGGGTCAAGATCCTCGACTTCGGCATCTCCAAGCTGCCGAGGGAGATGGGAGGAGAGACCCTCACCGAGATGGGGCAGAGCCTCGGCACGTTCTCGTTCATGCCGCCCGAGCAGATCGGCAAGGCGAAGACGGTCGACCACCGCGCGGACATCTACGCCTGCGCCACGATGATCTTCCAGTCGATGAGCGGTCAGCTGCCGTACCAGGCGCGCAACCTCCTCATCATGGTCGAGATGAAGCAGAAGGCCGACCCGCGGAGGCTCGCCGAGGCGATGGACGGGCCGGTCGATCCGCGGCTCGAGGCGTTCCTCGCCAAGGGGCTGGCGCGGGAGCCGGCGGACCGGTTCCAGAGCGCGATCGAGGGGCTCACCGCGTGGCGGGAGCTGAGGCCGGCGAAGCGCGCCAGCCAGCCGGCCATCAGCCCGCGCAGCTCCAGGGTGCCCAGCAGCAACGCATCGGGCCATGCGCTCGGCACGCCCCTCCCGCCCCCGCACCCGACCTACAAACCCCCGTCCTCCGGCGCGATCAAGCTCCCGGTGCCGCCGGCCGACTCCATCTTGATCCGCACGGCCACCGACCCAGGGGCGCAGGCGCCGCTCGAGGCCGTCGCGCGCCAGCCCAGCGAGCCTGCTCTCGCGGCCCACCACCCCGTCGGCGAGCCGGCGCTCCCGCACGGCGAGGTCCAGCGCCCGTCTTACGCGGCCACCGGGCAGCCGGTGGTTCCATCCATGCAATGGACCGGTCCGAACGGCACCATGGTGCTGAACAACGCGGCCGGAGAGCTCCTGCCCCCGATCGTATCTCCCCCCGTGTCGCCGCGGACGCTCCCGGATTTCTCCGAGGACAGCTCGGCCGGGTCGACCAGCCAGGGTCCGACGCTCGTCTACAAACCCATGCGGCCGACCCTGGGCTCGGGGCTCCCTGCCCCCGGCGAGCCGGTGTCGATCGAGCAGCGACCGGCCGCAACCCCGCCGGCGCGGACGTTTCGGACCATCGTCTACGTGCTGGCGGCGCTCGTGTTTGCGGTCGTGGGCTTCCTCCTCATGGGGATGGCCCTCGAGTACCTGAACATGCCGAAATAGCCGGCGCGCCGGGGCTCGGCGTCGGGCCTGCCCGGCGCCGCCGTGCGGGCGCGCCGCGGCCGGAGCGGCTCAGAGCAACGCGTGCGCGTCCGCGGCGCGGCCCTGGGCCGGTGCGCCGCCGGCGGGCAGGACGATCCGGAACCGCGTGCCCCCCGCCTCGCGCGGCTCGCACGAGATCGTGCCGCCGTGCGCCTCGATGATGTCCCGCGTCACCGCGAGCCCGAGCCCCGTCCCGCGCTGCTTGGTCGTGAAGAAAGGGTCGAAGATGGACGCTCGCAGCTCCTCCGGCACGCCGGGGCCCATGTCGTCGACCGCGATGGTCGCGGCGCCGCTCGAGAAGCTGACGCTCACCACGATCTCGCCGCCCTTGGGCATCGCCTCGCGCGCGTTGCGGAGCAGGTTCAGGAGCGCCTGCCGGAGCTGCGACTCGTCGAGGAGGATCTCGGGCCCCTCCTCCTCCACCTCGACGCGGACCGCGATGCCGGCGCGGTCGAGCTCGGGCCGCACGAACGCCACGAGCTCCTGCACCAGATCGTCCACCCGCTCCGGCACAAGCCGCGGGCGAGGACGGCGGGCGACGCTGAGGTACTGCTCCGCGATGCGCGACAGGCGGTCCACCTCGGCCCGGATGGCGGCGACGAGCTGCGCTGACTCCTTCATCACGGGCCTGAGCTCCGCGTCGGGCGTCCCCGCGGCGGAGGCGCGCGCCACCTCCTCCTCGAGCAGCTCGAGGTTCAGCCCGATCGACGACAGCGGGTTCCTGATCTCGTGCGTGACGTGCGCCGCCATCTTCCCGATCGCCGCCAGCCGCTCGGCGTTCACGAGCTCGGCGCGCGCGCGGCGGATCGCGGCGACCATGCCCTCGAACGTCGTCGCGAGCTCGCCGATCTCGTCGTTCGTCGCGAGCGCTTGCTTCGGGGTAAGGTCGCCGCGCGCGACCGCGTTCGCCCGCTCGGTGACCGCGGTGAGCGGGGCCAGCACGCGCCGCGCGTACAGCGACATCACCGCGCCGACGAGCAGCGTCAGCACGCCCAGCCCGAGGAGCAGGTGCATCGAGCGCTCCTCCCGCCGCTTCGCCTCGACGGTGAGGCTCTCCATCTGCTCATCGACGCGGCTCTTGATGGCCCGCAGCCGCTGCGCGCCCTCGACCTCGCGCTTGACCAGCTCGTCCCGCGTGCGCTCGGCGAGCTCGCGGTTGCCGACGGCGAGCGCCTGGAACAGCTGCGAGAACCGCTCCGGGCTGGCGCCCACGAGCCGCTCGATCGCCGTCACCTCGACCGCGATCTCGTCGCTGAACCGGCGCACGCCCGACGAGGCGCCCGCCTGCCCGACGCCGGCGTCTCCGCCGGCCGCCTTCTCGTCGGCGGCGAGCGCCCTGGCGGCGTCCTTGACGATCGAGAAGGCGAGCGGCCGGGTCCGCCGGGCGGTCTCGATCCACTCGCGCACGTCGCCGGGGTTCTTGGCGGCGGTGATGTGGTTGAGCTGGGCGTTGAAGACGTTCTGCTCGGCCAGGACCTCGCCGATTCGGAGCAGCAGCGGGACGTACCCGGCGCGCAGCAGCTCGGCGTCGCGCGACGCCGCCCGCAGCGCCTGGACGCTCCAGCCGACGGTCAGCGCGAAGGCGGCGAGCACCACGAGGTAGCTCGCGAGGAGCCTCCCCGCGACGGTGCGCCGCTTGTGGGGCGCCGGCCCCTTCTGGCCTGCGGCGCCGCCGCGCGCCTCGTCCACGGCAGGCGCTGGCGCGGTCATCGCGGCGCGACGGCCCGCGCGACCAGGCTCGCGAGGTCTTCCGCCGGCTCGCCCCGGGTCCTGAACCGCCGGAGGCTCTGCGCGCAGTGGGTCACGAGCAGCCCGCCGCCGAGCGCGCGGTGCTCCGCGATCCTGCCGTCGGCGATGGCGGCGGACGAGGCGGGGCGCGTGGCGGGCACGAGGCCGCCGCCGCCGCTGCAGTCGGCGTGCTCTCGGCGGTGGATGAACTCCTCGGGCGGCCGCCCCGTGATGCGGGCGAGGATCTCCCGGGGCGCGTCGTAGCGATCGAGGCCGCGCCCGAGCTGGCAGGGGTCGTGGTAGCGCACCCGCCGCTCCGACGTCGACCGCTGCAGCCGATCGAGCGACGCCAGCGCGAGATCGACGAACAGCTCCGGGATCTTCGTGCTCACGCCCACGCGCGGGTAGTCGACGCGCACGGCGCGCGCGCACCCGGGGTCGACCGCGACGAAGCGCTCTCCCGGCGCGACCTCGGCGGCGAGCCGCCGCGCGGCGGCCTCGAAGCCCGGCCGGTCGCCGGCGTACAGGAGCGGCAACCCGCAGCAGGCGCGCACCGGGCGGACCGGGGCGCCGGTCAGCGCTTCGGTCGCTTCGAGCGCCTCGCGGGCGACGTCCGGCGCGTGCCGCTCGTAGCCACAGCCGAGCAGCACGTGGACCGCGGCCGGCGCGACCGCGGCCGCCCTGGAGCGCGCGTCGGCCTCGCCGGCGCGACCGGCCTCGCGGGCCAGGAAGCGCTCCGCGACGCGCCTGGCCCCCTCCGGCGCGAGGCCGCGCGCGAAGAGCTCCGCGCGCGCGTCGGTCAGCACGGTGGCCACCTCGTTCTTGTGATCGCAGCGCTCGCGGCACGCGTAGCAGGCGGAGCACGCCCAGGCCGGCTCCGCGTGGGGCGCGTCGAGCGGCACATCGCCGCGCGCGGCGAAGTACGCCATCGACATCTTGCCCCACGGCGTGACCGTCTCGTTCGCCTCGACGTTCGACACGGGGCAGGCGGCGCGGGAGAGCTTGGGGCAGTAGACGCACTTCTCGAGCGACGTCCGGTGCGGCTCGAGGAGCTTCAGGCGGAGCTGGGACACCGTTCGAGTCTCTCCATGGGATGCGCCTCGCGCAAGCGGCGGGGGCGCGTCAGGCGTCCGAGCCGTTGCTGGACGAGCGTCGGCCTCGCTCGTTCGCGGGTGCTGATGAGCCCGTCGGCCTGCGGCGGGGGATGCCCTCGTGGACGACCGGCGCGGCCTCCACGCCCTGCTTGGGCGCCGGGCTGCCGCCCTGCTTGGGCGCCGGGCTGCCGCCCTGCTTGGGCGCCGGGCTGCCGCCCCTCGAGGCCAGCTGGGTCTGCCCCTCCGCCGCGGCCGAGGACCGCGACGGCGCGCTCTCCTGGGGCAGGCGGATCGTGAACTTCGCGCCCTTGTCGGACGACGCGACCGCGATGGTCCCCGCGTGCTCGTCGACGATCTTCTTCACGATCGCGAGCCCGAGCCCGGTACCGCCGCGCTTGCCCGATGTGACGAACGACTGGAAGAGCCGGCCCTGGACCTCCTTGGGGATCCCCTTGCCTGTGTCGGCGACGCTGATCGCGAGGTCGCCCCCGTCGCGGTAGGCGCGGAGGGTCACCGTGCCCCCGCCTGGCCGCATCGCCTCGACCGCGTTGCGGACCAGGTTGTGCAGGAGCCGCGTCATCTTCGCCTCGTCGAACCGCGCCGTCCCTCGGTCCTCGAGCTCCAGGGAGAGCCTCACGCCGGTGCCGGCGAGCTCGTGTTCCAGCTGCTTCTCGATGTCGCCGAAGAACTTGGTCAGGTAGACCTTGCGCACGAGGATGCTCCGCTCGCCGCGCGCGAACTCCAGCACCTCGCGCTGCATCGCGCTGATCACGTCGAACTGCTTCAGGATCAGCCGCGCGTGATCTTCCCTCGTCGCCGCGTCGGGGGCGCTGGCCATGAGCTGGACGTAGCCGCTGATCACCGTGAGCGGCGTGCGCACGTCGTGCATCACCCCCGAGAGCAGGCGCCCGATCGTGGTGAGCCGCTCGCTCTGCTCCCGCTCGAGGCGCGACCGGAACAGCCGCAGCGCGGTCGACGCGTTCGCCGACACGAGCCGCAAGAGCGCGCGATCGTCCTTCGAGAAGCCGTGGGGTTTCCTGGAGTTGTAGAGCGCCATCGCGCCGATCGGCACCGCGTCCTCGCCCTCGAGCGGCACGGCGATCGCCGTTCGCAGGTCCGCCCCGAGCAGCTGGGCGAGCCGGGGCGAGACCGGCGTGTCGCCCAGCGCGTCGCCCGCGCCTTCGCTCGAGAAGAACACGGCCTCGTTGTGCACCATGGCGTGCCCGACCACCCCCTCGCCGCGGCGCATGGCGATGCGCTTCACCGCCGGCCGCCGGGGAGCCGCGCCCACGACGCCCTCCGGCTCCTCGTCCGGCGCGGACGAGAGGGGCGGCGGGCCGCCGTCCTCGAACGCGGTGAAGTCGAAGAAATACAGGGCCAGGCCGCCCTCGATCTCGTCGACGAGCATGCCCCCCGCGCGCGCCTCGCACGCCCTGCCGGCCTCCGTGATGACCGCGCGCGCGAGGTCCTCCATCGTGGTCGCGCGGCCCATCGCGCTCTCGAGCTCGAAGAGCAGCTTGAGGTCGCTCACGCGGTGCTCGAGCTGCTCCTTCGTCTCCACGAGCTGCGTGTTCTTCTGGATCACCGAGAGGAACAGCCGCGAATTGTCGATCGAGACGGCCGCCTGCGTCGCCAGCGCGCTCAGGAGCTCCTCGTCGTGGACCGAGAACTCCCCTTCCCCGTGCTTGTTCAGGACCTGGATGACCCCGATGGTCCGGCCGACGTGGTTCTTCATCGGCGCGGCGAGGATCGAGCGGGTGCGGTACCCCGTCACCTCGTCCCAGTCGCGCTGGAACCTGCGGTCCCGGTAGGCGTCCTTCACGCGGACAGTGCGCCCGATCTTGGCGACGTGGCCGGCGATCCCGGCGCCGACGGGCAGCTCGATCGCGCGCGCCTCCTCGCCGATGACGATCCGCGAGAACAGCCGCTGGCGCTGCTCGTCGAGCAGGTAGAGGGTCGCCCGGTCCGCGTCGAGCAGCTCCGTGATCTTGTTCAGGATGAGCGCGAGCAGCTGGTCGAGATCCAGGGTGCTGCCGAGCGCGAGCCCGACATCCCGGAGCGCCTGCACGGTCTTGTCACTTTGGGCAAGGCGCGCCTCGAGCTCTTGAATCCGAGCCTGAAGCGCTTTCGTGCGTTGTTCCGCCTTCGCGGTCACCAGGAGACGCTAACACGACTTCGTCCGCAGAAGCGCGCGCGGTCCCCTGCGCGACCCGTTCGTCCCGCAGAGAGCGCCCCCTACGACGGCCGGGAGCGCCCCTAGGACGAACCGCTACTGGTTCATGCTCTCGAGGAATTCCTGATTGGTTTCGGTGCGGCTCACCTTGTCCAGGAGGAATTCCATCGAGTCGATGACGTTGAGGGGGTGCAGCAGCTGGCGGAGCAGCCACACGCGCTGGAGGATCCACTCCGGCAGCAGCAGCTCTTCCTTGCGGGTCGCGCTCTTGTTGATGTCGAGGCAGGGGAAGATCCGCTTCTCCATCAGCTTGCGATCGAGGTGGATCTCGCTGTTACCGGTCCCCTTGAACTCCTCGAAGATGACCTCGTCCATGCGCGAGCCTGTGTCGACGAGCGCGGTGGCGACGATGGTCAGCGACCCGCCTTCCTCGACGTTGCGCGCGGCGCCGAAGAACCGCTTCGGCTTGTGCAGCGCGTTCGAGTCGACGCCGCCGGACAGGATCTTGCCGCTCGGCGGGACGACCGTGTTGTAGGCGCGCGCCAGGCGGGTGATCGAGTCGAGCAGGATCACGACGTCGTGCTTGTGCTCGACGAGGCGCTTCGCCTTCTCGATCACCATCTCGGCCACCTGCACGTGCCGCGTCGCCGGCTCGTCGAAGGTCGAGCTGATCACCTCGCCCTTCACGGTGCGCTGCATGTCGGTCACCTCTTCCGGGCGCTCGTCGATGAGCAGCACGATCAGGGTCGTGTCCGGGTGGTTCGCCGAGATCGCGTTGGCGATCTGCTGGAGCAGCACCGTCTTGCCGGCGCGGGGCGGCGAGACGATGAGGCAGCGCTGCCCTTTGCCGATCGGGCAGAGCATGTCGATGATGCGCGTCGAGAAGCTCTTCGTCCCGTTCTCGATGTTGAACTTCTGCTGCGGGTAGAGCGGCGTCAGGTTGTCGAACAGGATCTTGTCGCGGGCGACCTCGGGGGGCTCGCCGTTGATCTTGTCGACCTTGAGCAGCGCGAAGTACGCCTCGCGCTCCTTGGGCGGCCGGATCGAGCCGCTGACGCTGTCGCCGGTGCGGAGGTTGAAGCGCCGGATCTGGGACGGCGAGACGTAGATGTCGTCCGGGCCCGGCAGGTAGTTGTAGTCCGGCGCCCGGAGGAACCCGAAGCCGTCGGGCAGGCATTCGAGCACGCCCTCACCGTAGACCGGCTGGTCCTGCGCCGCGTGGGCCTGCAGGAGCGCGAAGATGACCTCCTGCTTGCGCAGCCCGGCAGCGCCCTCGATGTTGAGCCCCTTCGCCATCTGGACGAGCTCGGCCATCGGTTTCTGCTTCAGTTCCCTGAGGTGCATGAGTCGGAAAGCTCCAGGATGCGACAGCGCGCGCCCTGTCAAGGGCGTGGAGGCCGTCGGTCGATGGTTTCTGTTTGGGGGGGTCTAGCGGGTCGAGCCCGAGGCGGGGCCGAGCATGTCGTCGATGTCGGCGGGTCGCCAGGGGGAAGAGGGCTCGCCTCGTAACCGGCGCCCCTCACGTTCATGTCGCTCGATCGGCGGGCTGCGCTTGCCGATCGGGCGGCGACTCTATCAAGCGCGTTTGCTCTGTCAATGCGCGCCGGGAACCACGGACGCGGGGTCGACGGCGCCGCGCGCGCGGAACGGCGGGGGCGAACTGCCTGTGGCACCCCGGCGCTGCCCGAAGTTGCCTCCCCTGGAGTGCGCGGCTAAGTCAAGCTGGTTCCATGGGGCTCAAACAGGTTCAGCTGTTCGTCCGCGGTCGCGTCCAGGGCGTCTTTTTTCGTGCTTCCACGCAGCGCGAGGCCAAGCGGCTCGGCCTCACCGGCTGGGTGAAAAACCGCTCCGATGGCAGCGTAGAGGTGCTCGCCGAGGGAGAGGAGGACGAGCTCAAGGAGCTCATCGCGTGGGCGAACCGCGGCCCGAGCGCGGCGCGCGTCGAGCGCGTCGACGTCCGGTGGCGCGGCTTCTCGGGCGACTTCTTCGACTTTCGCATCACGGATTGATGCGCTTGGCACGCAGCTCGTCGGATCCGAGGAGCGCAGGCGCGCGGCCGTCGCGGCGAGGCAGCCCGGCGTGCGCGTGGCTCGTCCTGCTCAGCCTGATCGCGGCCGCGCCGCTCGCGCCGCCCCTGGCGCACGCCGCCGCGCAGCGCGACGCTGGCGCCGCCGCGCCGGCCTCGTCGGCGCTCCCGGAGCTCCCGCGACTCGCCCCGATCGCCCGTCCGGAGCCCGACATCACCGCGGTCCGCGAGCTCGATCGCGTGCTCGACCAGATCACGTCGCAGGACGCCCGCTCACGGGAGAGCGCCCGCGCGTCCCTCGACGAGCCGATCTCCGGCATCGTCGATGCGGTTCGCCTCCGCGTGCAGGACATCCGCGGCTCGATCGATCGCGACGCGGCGCCCCGCGTGCTCGCGGAGGCGCGCAGAGAAGGGCGCAAGGCGCTGAAGGGCGACAAGGGCGATGACGCGCGCGACGACAAGAAGAAGGGCGCGGACGCGAAGGACCCCAAGGGCGCGAAGAAGAGCGGGGGCGACGCCAAGAAGGACGCCAAGGGCGCGAAGAAGGGCAGCGGCGACGCCAAGAAGGACGCCAAGGCCGACCAGGGCGCGAAGAAGGGCGCCGGCGACGAGAAGGACGAGGCCGAGGGCGACTGGGTGGACTTCATGCTCGCCGTGCCTCGGCCGCGCGACAGCGCGTGGCGCGATGTCGTGAAGCTGCTCGCGATGGAGCGGATGCTCGTCGCTGCGGGCACGACGCCGGCGATCCGCGAGCTCATCGCGCTGCACGCCTATTTCGGCGAGCTGCTCCGCATCGATCTCCAGCGGCAGATCGCCAAGCTGCGCGACAAGGCGGTCCCCGCGCTGATCGAGGCGCGCCAGCACGACGCCAAGATCGTCCAGCGATGGGCCAACAAGCAGCTCGATCTGCTCGGCCGGGCGATCCCCGGCGAGGCGATCGCGTCGAACGACACGCAGATCCTCGCCGACGTCCTCCGCGCATACGGCCGCGTCCGGGACGTGGACGCCATGCGCGTGATCCTGAGCTTCTGCAACAGCGACCGCGCGCGGCTGCGCGACGCTGCGCGCGAGGCCATCTCTGCGATCGGCGAGCCCGGCGTCTGGCAGCTCCGCGACGCCTACCTGAACCTCACGGGCGACAAGCCGCCGCGCGAGTGGTCGTGGGACCGGATCGCGCGCGAGCTCTTCGCGACGTACGATCGCGCTCGCCTCGCCGAGGTGTACAACCTGATGGACGAGGGCGTCGCCGCGGCGAGCGCGAGCAAGCTCGCCGAAGCGACCGACGCGTTCGACCGGGTCCTCGCCCGCGCGCCGCTCTTCGAGCGCCGCAAGGAGATGGTGGGGGCCTACGTCGAGCGGGCGAAGTCGCTGCCGGCCGACCGACGCGACGACGCGCTCGCGATGCTCCGCAAGGCGCTGCGCCTCGACCCGACCGGCGAGCGCGCGGGGAAGATCGAGGCCGAGATCGCCTACCACGAGGGCGTGCTCCTCATCGATCGCGGCACGCCGGACAAGTTCGTGCTCGAGCGCGCGCTCGAGCTCGACCCGGGCCACGCCGGGGCGAGGGCGGCGCTCGCGTCGCTCGGGGACAAGGTCGCCGAGCGGAAGAGCCAGAAGAACCGCTACATCGCCGCGGGAGCGGTGGGGTTCGTCGCCCTGCTCGCGATGTTCTTCCTTGCCCGACGCCGGAGCGATCCGGGGCCGTCTCGACAGCAGCCCAGCTCCGCTCCGCCGCAACCGCCGGCGTCTCCCGGCCCGGAGCCGTCTCGCGAGCCGGCCTGCGCCGCTCCTCCGCAACCGCCGGCGCCTGCCGAGCCGGCGCTGTCCCCGGGGCAGGACGGCGCCCCACCTCGGCATGCCCCGGCGTCGTCCGAGCCGGCGTTGTCCCCGAGGCAGGACGGCGCCCCACCTCGGCATGCCCCGGCGTCGTCGGATCCGGCGCTGCCGGCTGCCCCGGCGCCGTCTGCCGCCGCCTCGGAGGCAACCCCTGCCCTTCCGGTCGAACAGATCGAGCCGGCCGAACCGCGAAACGACGACGCACCTGAAACCGGAGCGCTCGACCGCTGAGCCACGGTACGCGCCCAATTTTACACCAGCGCAAGAATTTTTAAAGTACTGGTGCAGTCGCTGGGCCTCCCCTGGACTACTCCGGGCGAGCTCGCGACATCGAGGGGCCGGCGCGCGATCGCGCATCGGCTCACAACGCAGAGACGCCGGGGAGCTCATGGCTCTCCCGGCGTGCTCTCTGCTACTGCGCCGGCGCTACCGGGCGCCAGCCTGCATCCGGCTCAGCCGGCGGTCGTCGCCGGGGTAGCCGGCTCCGCTGCGGCGACCGGCTCGGCCGCCTGCGCGGGTGCGTCGTCCTCCACCGGAGGTGCGTCGATGAACTCGATGAGGCACATCGGCGCGTTATCGCCGCGACGCGGCCCGAGCTTGATGATCCGCGTGTAGCCACCCGGACGCCCCTCGAAGCGCTTCGAGAGATCGATCATCACCTTCGCGATGATATCGACCTTCTTGCCATCGGTCTCGACCCCCCACCGAGGGATGTAGCTGCCCACGAGCCGCTCGGCGTGAAGCCGGCGCGCTCTGTCACCGGGGCTGAGCTCCGCGTGCGCGGTATACGCGACCTTGCCGAGCCGCGTCGCCTTGGTGATGAGCCGCTCGGCCACGCGCCGCAGCTCCTTCGCCTTGGCGTCGGTCGTCTCGATCCGCTCGTGGGTGATCAGGTTCGCCGTCAGGTTGCGAAGCATCGCCCTGCGGCTGGAGGTATCCCGACCAAACTGCCTGCCAGCTTTCTTGTGACGCATGACGTTCCCTCAGTACCGACTCACGCCTGCGCCTGCTGCGCCTTCCAGCGCTCGAGGAGCTGCGGCCAGTTGTCGATCTTCATCCCGAGCGAGAGCCCCATGTTCGCGAGGATCTCTTTGATTTCCTTCAGCGACTTGCGGCCGAAGTTCTTGGTCTTGAGCATGTCCTGCTCGGTGCGCTGCACCAGCTCGCCGATGAGCGTGATGTTCGCGTTCTGCAAGCAGTTCGCGGAGCGGACGCTGAGCTCGAGCTCCTCGACGGAGCGGAACAGGTTCTCGTTCAGCGGCTCGTCGTCGCTCATCACCGCCTGGTAGCTCGTCTCCTCGCTCTCCTCGAAGTTGACCCAGATGGAGAGCTGCTCCTTGAGGATCTTCGCGGCGAAGGCGACCGCATCCGCCGGCGACACGGAGCCGTTGGTCCAGACCTCGAGCGTGAGCTTGTCGTAGTCGGTCACCTGCCCGACGCGGGCGTTCTGCACGGTGTAGTTCACCTTGCGGATGGGCGAGAACAGCGCGTCGATCGGGATCGTCCCGATGGGCATGGTCGGCGTCTTGTTCCGCTCGGCGGGCACGTAGCCGCGGCCCACGTTCACCGTGAGCTCCATCGAGAGCGGGCCCTTCTTGTCGAGCACGGCGACGAGGTGGTCGGGGTTGAGCACCGACAGCCCATCCACCAGCTGGATGTCGCGCGCGTACACGGGCCCGGGCCCCTCGCGATCGATCCGCACCGAGTACGTCTTCGGGGTCGCCGCCTTGAAGACGACCTCCTTCACGTTGAGGATGATGTCGCTGACGTCCTCGACCACGTCCGGCACGGTGGTGAACTCGTGCAGCGCGCCGTCGATGCGGATGGCCGTCGCAGCCGCCCCCTGGAGGGAGGAGAGCAGCACGCGGCGCAGCGAGTTCCCGATCGTGATCCCGAAGCCGCGCTCCAGGGGCTCACACGTGAACTTGGCGTAGAACTGGGTCCCGCTGTCCGCGTCGATCGAGATGCCCTTGGGCCGGATCAGATCGCGCCAGTTACGGGCGATCATCGTGAGGTTCGGGCTGTTCATCGTCATGGCGATCTCCTTCCTTCATGAGGTTTGCGCGGAGGTCTCACGCCGCGGCCGCACTCGACCGGACGGCGCCGCCTCCTGCCCGCATTCTTGGCTCCATTCGCCTGCGCGTCTGCGCGCAGGACAGCGACGCGGAGGCGAGCCCGCAGCGAACGACTGCACCCTGCAAGGTGCGCTCGTGACGCTGCCCTCCCCCGCGCCGCCCTCGCGATCAGCGCGAGTAGTACTCGACGACGAGCTGCTCGCGAATCTCGGGCTCGTTGAGGTCCTCGCGGATCGGAGCGCCCTTGACCGCTCCGGTGAACGCCGCGCGATCCACCTCGATCCAGCTCGCGACCGGGCGCTTGTCCGCGCCGCCGACGGACGCGAGGACGCTCTTGAACTTGCGCGCCCCCTCAGTGAGGTCGATCCGATCACCGGCCCGCACCACGTAGCTCGGGATGTCCAGCCGCTTGCCGTTCACATGAACGTGCCCGTGCCGGACGAGCTGACGCGCTTCGGCGCGAGACGAGCCGAAGCCCATCCGGTGCACCACGTTGTCAAGGCGCCGCTCCAGCAGCGCGAGCATCTCCTCGCCCGTCCGGCCCTTGCGCCGGTTGGCCTCCTGGAAATACCCGCTGAACTGCCGCTCGAGCACGCCGTAGATGCGTCGCACCTTTTGCTTCTCGCGCAGGCGCACCGCGTACTCGCTCAGCTTGATGCGCCCCTGGCCGTGCTGGCCGGGCGGATACGGGCGCCGCGTGTACGCGCACTTCTCGGAATAGCACCGCTCTCCCTTGAGGTAGAGCTTCATCCCCTCGCGGCGGCAGAGCTTGCAGACCGGACCAATGTAGCGAGCCATCGTGAATTACCTCAAACCCTGCGCCGCTTCGGCGGCCGGCAACCGTTGTGGGGGATCGGCGTGACGTCGCGGATCAGCGTCACCTTGAAGCCAGCGGTCTGAAGCGCGCGGAGCGCGCTCTCGCGCCCGGCCCCCGGGCCCTTCACGAACACGGCGACCGAGCGCATCCCGTGCTCCTGCGCCCGCCGCGCGGCCTCTTCCGCCGCCAGCTGCGCGGCGAACGGCGTCGACTTGCGCGATCCCTTGAAGCCGCGAGCGCCAGCGGACGACCACGCGATCGCGTTGCCGTTGATGTCCGTGATCGTCACGACCGTGTTGTTGAAGGTCGACTGAATGTGCGCGATGCCCGCGGAAACATTCTTCCTGACCTTCTTCTTCTGCTTGGTCTTGGTGTTGGTGGCAGCCGTCTTCGCTTGCGCCATGGCGTCCTAATCCCCGCTCGTCACTTGGCCGCGGCCGGACGCCGCTGCAACATGCCCTTGCGCGGACCCTTCCGGGTGCGCGCGTTCGTGTGCGTCCTCTGCCCGTTCGCCGGGAGGCCGCGCCGGTGGCGAAGCCCGCGGTAGCAGCCGAGGTCCATGAGCCGCTTGATGTTGAGCTGCACCTCGCGCCGCAGGTCGCCCTCGACCTTGTACTCGGCGTCCAAGAGGTCGCGGATCGCCTTCACCTCAGCGTCGCTGAGCTCCTCGACCCGCTTGTCCTGCGGGATGTTGGTCCTCTCGCAGATTCGCAACGAGAGAGTCCGCCCGATGCCGTAGAGGTACGGCAGGGCGTAGGCGACATGCTTCCGACGCGGGAGATCGACACCAGCGATACGAGCCATGGTTACTCCAAACCGAAACGGGGGCGGGCTTCCGCCGAAAGAGCTAGTTCCCCTGGCGCTGCTTGTGGCGGGGGTTCTCGCAGATGATCCGAACGACACCACGCCGCCGCACCACCTTGCACTTGTCGCAGATCTTCTTGACGCTCGGGCGCACCTTCACGGGGAGCCTCCAGATTCCTCAGAATACGTTATTTATGCCGGTATGTGATCCGGCCCCGGCTCGGGTCGTACGGCGAGACCTCGACGGTCACGCGGTCGCCCGGCAGAATCTTGATGTAATACTGCCGCATCCGGCCGCTGATGGTCGCGAGGACGCCCAGGCCATTGTCCGCCTTCACGCGAAACATGGCGTTCGGCAGGGCTTCTTGAACCACGCCGTCGAACTCGAGCTTGTCGCCCTTCGGTTCTTTCGGCGGTCTGGTCTGTTTAGTACGCCTCATTCTCCACCCGAGCCCGATCGGCCGATGGCCGACAGTACCCTGTGCGTAACTTCGTCTGGCTTCCCGACCCCATCGACGCGACGCAGCAGCTGCTTCTGTTCGTAGAACGGAAGCAGGGCAGCCGTCATCGCCTCGTAGGCATCGAGACGCTTGGTAACAGCCTCGGGCCGATCATCGGCCCGATGCTCTAGCTCCGCACCGGGGGGCGGCGGATTATAAACGAGATGATATATCTGTCCACTGCGTTTGTCAGTCCGGCGATGGATCAACCGTTCCTCCAGCAGAGGGCGCGGAACGTCCAGCTGGAGCACCGCGTCAATCCGCCTGCCGCCCTGACTGGCGAGGAGCTCGTCGAGCGCGTTCGCCTGGGGCACAGTCCTGGGAAATCCGTCCAGAAGGAAACCGGCACCGCAGTCGGGCTCGGCCGTCCGCTGAGCGATGAGGCCGATGACGGCCTCATCTGGCAGGAGCCCGCCAGAGTCCATGATGTCCAGGTAACGCTTCTCCAGCGTACCCACCCGCTTCGCCTCACGCAGCATGTCGCCGGTCGAGATCTGCGGGATACCGAAGCGTGCGCACAGCAGCTTCGCCTGCGTACCCTTCCCAGCTCCAGGAGGCCCCACCAGAACCAAGATCATTTGCCCTCCATCACGCTTCCGGGAGCCTGCGGCCCCGGATACGGGTGGCACCGGGGCCCGTCAGCCCCTCGTAGCTCCGCGTGATCAGGTGCGCCTCCAGCTGGTTCACCGTGTCGAGCGCGACGCCCACGACGATCATGAGCGACGTGCCGCCGAAGCCGAAGGGGATACGCAGCAGGTTGCCGACGATCGAGGGAACCACGCACACCGCGGCGACGTAGAGCGCGCCGCCCACGGTGATCCGCTGGATCACCCGGTGGATGTAGTCCGCCGTCTGCTTGCCTGGCCGGATCCCGGGGATGTTTGCCTGCTGCTTCTTCAGGTTCTCGGCGACGTCCACCGGCTGGAACGTCACGTTCGTGTAGAAGAAGCAGAAGAAGATGATGAGCAGCGCGTAACCGGTGTTGAAGACCCAGTCCCCCCGGTTGATGATCGCCTGGATCTGCTCGGCTCCGGGCACGTTCATGTTCGCGAGCGTCTGCGGGAACATCAGCAGCGACGACGCGAAGATGGGGGGGATGGTACCCGCGGTGTTCACCTTGAGCGGCAGGTGGGCCGTCTGCCCGCCATAGACGCGGCGGCCGACCTGGCGCCGCGAGTACACGATCGGGATCTGACGCCTGCCGTTCTCGAAGAACGCGATGACCCCGATGACGAGCACGATGAACGCGGCGATCGCGGCCATCGACAGCGGCTGGAGATCGCCGGCGTTCTGCGCGAAGTAGTTGCCGATCTCCCCGGGGATGCTGGTGATGATGCTCGCGAAGATCAGGAGCGAGACGCCGTTCGAGACGCCGCGCTCGGTGATCTGCTCGCCGATCCACATCAGGAACGCGGTCCCGGTCGTCAGCGTGATGACCGTCATCAGCTGGAAGCCGATGCCAGGGTGGTTCACGATGCCGGCGCCCGTCTCGCTGCTCGACAGGCCTTCCAGCATCTTCGCGATCGAGAAGGACTGGAACAGCGAGAGGGCGACCGTGCCGTAACGCGTGTACTGATCGAGCCGGCGACGCCCCTGCTCGCCCTCTTTCCGCAGCTCGTCGATGGGCTTGTACACCATGCCCATGAGCTGCATGATGATCGATGCCGAGATGTACGGCATGATCCCAAGCGCGAAGATCGACAGGTTCTCCAGGGCTCCGCCGGAGAACATATTCAGGAAGCCGACGAGCCCGCCGGACTGCTTCGCGACGTACTGTCGCATCGCGTTCCGGTCCACACCCGGGGTCGTCACGAAGACGCCGACCCGGTAGACCGCGAGCATCACCAGCGTGAAGATCACGCGTCGCCGGAGCTCCGGGATCTTGTGGAAGTTGGTGATTCCCGCGAGGCTGGCCATAGGCGATCCTGGACTCCGGCTTGAGGGGTGCGCCTGCGCGCTGGCTACGAGGACGAGGAGTCCGTCGCGTTGTCCTGGGACGCGGGCGACGCGAGCACGACCGCCTTGCCCCCCGCCTTCTCGATCTTCTCGATCGCTCCCTTGGAGAAGCGATGCGCGATCACCGTGAGCTTCTTCGTGAGCTCACCGCTGCCGAGGATCTTCAGGACGTCGAACCGACCCTGCACGAGGCGGGTCGCATGGAGCGCGACCAGATCGACCTGAACGCCGTCGTCGAACACCTCGAGAGCGCCGACGTTGACGTTGACCACAATGTCCGCGAGCGGATTCCGGAAGCCACGCTTCGGGAGGCGACGCTGGATCGGCGTCTGTCCACCCTGGAAGTGCTTCTTGTTGATGTTGCCGCCCGCCCGAGCCTTCTGCCCTTTTTGTCCGCGGCCAGACGTCTTGCCGACGCCCGACCCCACGCCGCGGCCAACGCGGAGCCTCTTGGTTACGGCGCCTTCAGGGGCTTGGAGCTTAGAAAGGATGTCCATGTTTCACACTTCCGTACGCGGCAACTCCGCTGGAATGACGATCTCGCTTCTCAGGACTTCGGGGAGGCTGCCTCGTCGGCGACCTCCTCCACCTCGACGAGGTGGAGGATCTTCTTCACCATGCCACGGAACGAGGGCGTGTTCGCGACGACCACCTCGGACCCCGGCCCGCGCAGGCCGAGGCCCTTGATGACCTTGCGGGTGTGCTCGACCTGGCCGATGTTGCTGGCCTTCTGGCGTACGCGGAGCTTCACTGCGAGCCTCCTTCGCCACCACCGCCCTGCGCCTGCGGCTGCGGTGCGCCGCCCGGCCCGGGGGGCGCCACGCTCACGCGTCGGCGACCCGCGGTGTTCGTACCGCCGCGACGCTGGTAGTCGAGCGAGTCGAGCTGCATCGACCGCTTCCCGGCGACGCTCTCCGGGCTCTTCAGCCCGCGGAGCGCCGCGACGGTCGCGTGCACGACGTTGTGCGGGTTGCTCGTGCCGAGCGACTTCGACAGCACGTCGTGGATCCCGGCCGACTCGACAACAGCGCGAACCGCGCCGCCGGCGATGACGCCCGTCCCAGGGCTGGCCGGCTTCAGCAGGACCTTGCCCGCCCCGACGTGACCAAACGAGTCGTGCGGGATCGTCACACCGTCCAGCGGGATGCGGAACAGGTTCTTGCGAGCCTGATCGTTCCCCTTGCGGATGGCCTCCGGCACCTCGTTGGCCTTGCCCAGGCCGACGCCCACGTGCCCCGCCTCGTCGCCCACCACGACCAGCGCCGAGAAGCTGAAACGCCGGCCGCCCTTGACGACCTTGGCGACGCGGTTGATGTGGATGACTCGCTCTTTCAGCTTCTCTTCGTCGACATGATCGAACGCCATAACCCGTCCTCTATCACGTTCTCCGCCGCGGCAGTTGACCGCGCCCGCCGCCCTTCACCATCAGGGCAGCGGCTGTGGGAGTCAGAAATCGAGACCTGCCTCGCGGGCTGCCTGGGCGAGGGCGCTCACGCGCCCGTGATACAGATAGCCGTTGCGGTCGAAGACCACCTTGCCGATCTGCTTCTCTTTGCAGATCTTCGCGATCAGCGCCCCGACCTTCTTCGCCGCCTCGACCTTGTTGTCCTCGTCGAGGGAGCCCTTCAGATCCTTCGACAGCGTCGAAGCGTGGGCGAGGGTCTTGCCGCTCACGTCGTCGATGACCTGCGCGTAGATGTGCTTCGAGCTGCGGAAGACGCTGAGGCGCGGGCGCTCCGGCGTCCCCTCGACCTTCTTGCGGATGCGGAGCTTCCGGCGCTCCCGACCGACGATTTTCATGCCCATGACCGTCTCGTCCCTCGGTGCAGCGGCGTACCCGCCGCCGCTCGCCTTTACTTCTTGCCGCCCTTGCCGGCCTTGCCAGCCTTCTCCCGCACGCGCTCGCCGCGGTAACGCACGCCCTTGCCGCCGTACGGCTCCGGCGGCCTGAAGCCGCGAATCGTAGCGGCCGTCTGCCCGATGAGCTCCTTGTCCGCACCCGTCAGGACGAGGACCGTGCCCTTCGAGTCCGCCGGGATCGCCGCGGTGAGGCCCGTCGGCACCGCGAAGGTCACCGGATGCGAGAAGCCGAGGGCGAAGTTCAGCGTCGTGCCCTTGAGCTCGACGCGATAGCCGGTCCCCTTGAGCTCGAGCGTCCGCTCGTACCCCTCGGCGACGCCCTTCACCATCGCGGCCACGAGCGCCCGCGTGAGCCCCTGGAGGCGCGATCCGTCGCGTCCAGGCGCCTCCGAGCTCACGAGCAGCTTGCCCCCGTCGAGCTTGATGTCCACCTTGTCGGTGAACGCGCGGGAGAGCTGCCCCTTCGGGCCCTTGACGTCGATCTTCCGGCCGCTGACGGTCGCGGTGACCCCCTTCGGCAGATCGATCGGACGCTTGCCAACGCGCGACGTCTTCGTCGCGAGCCGGCTGTCACCGTTCGCGTTGCCCTTCGCGGGCTGGGCTGCGTTCGCCTGAGCTTCCATCACCACACCTCGCAGAGCAGCTCGCCGCCCATCTTCAGGCGGCGCGCATCCCTGTCGCTCATGAGCCCGCGGGACGTGCTCAGGATCGAGATCCCGAGCCCGCTGAACACGCGCGGGATCCTGTCGTGGCGCACGTACACGCGGCGCCCGGGGCGGGAGACGCGGCGCACGCCGTCGATCGCGCTCTGGCGGTCGCGCCCGTACTTGAGCACGATCGTCAGCTTCTTGGGACCCTCGCCCTCGGTCTCGCGCACGTCGGCGATGAAGCCCTCGGACTTGAGGATCTCCGCAACCGCAGCCTTGATGCGGCTCGCGGGGACTTCGGTCCGGTCGTGCCGCGCGAGCGCCGCGTTGCGAATGCGGGTCAGCATGTCGGCGATGGGATCGGTCATCATAGAATCACCAGCTGGCCTTGATCACACCAGGGAGCTCACCACGGAGCGCGAACAGCCGAAGGCAGATACGGCAGAGCTCGAAGTCGCGGTAGTAAGCGCGCGAGCGCCCGCACACCTTGCAACGGTTCTTTTGCCGCGTAGAAAACTTCGGCGGACGGTTCAGCTTCGCAAACTCTTTTGCACGGGCCATCGAAAATCCCTCAATGCCGGAACGGGATGCCAAGCTCGGTGAGGAGCGCGCGTCCTTCTTCGTCCGTCTTCGCCGTGGTCACGAACGAGATGTTGAGCCCCTTCACGACATCGATCTTGTCGTAGTCGATCTCGGGGAAGATGATCTGCTCGCGCAGGCCCATCGTGAAGTTGCCCTTGCCGTCGAACCCCTTCGGGCTGACGCCCTTGAAGTCGCGGACGCGCGGCAGGGAGAACGCGATCAGGCGATCCACGAACTCCCACATCCGCTCGGCGCGCAGGGTCACCATCACCCCGATGGGCAGGTTCTCGCGCAGCTTGAAGGTCGCGATCGACTTACGGGCACGGGTCACCACCGGCTTTTGGCCGGAGATCGCCCGCATGTCCTCGACCGCCGAGTCGATGATCTTCGGGTTCTGCACCGCGGCGCCGAGCCCCATGTTGAGCACCACCTTCTGCAGGCGGGGCACCATCATCGGGTTCTTGTAGCCGAACCGCTTCGTGAGCGCGGCCGTCGCGTTCTTCTGGTAGTGCGCGCGCAGCCGCGGAATGTAGTTCGGGTCGCGCGGGCGCACCTCGGCCGGCTCAGAGGCCTCGGCCTCCGCGCCTTTGCCCTTGGCGCCCCTGGCTTCCTTGCTCTTGGCGGGCGCCTGCGGCTTGGCCTGCTGCGGCTGCTTGGGCTTATCCTTGCCCTTGCCGCCGTCCTTGGCCGCCTTGTCCTTGTCCTTCTTGTCCGCCATGGCTAGCCCACACCGATCGCGCTGCCGCTCTTGCCGACGCGCGTCTTCTTGCCGTCCTCACCGACGCGGACCTTCACACGCGTCGGCTTGCCCGTCGCCGGATCGACCGGCATGACATTCGAGGCGTGAATCGGCGCCTCCTTGGTGATCTTCCCGCCCTCCTGGTTGCGCGGCGTGGGCCGCTGATGGCGGGTCACCGTGTTCAGGCCCTCCACCACCACGCGCTCCTCGTCGGCGAGGATCTTGGTGATGCGGCCCTGCTTCCCCTGCTCCTTGCCGCTGATGACCTGCACGAGGTCACCGACCCTGAGGCGCTTCATCAGAGGACCTCCGGCGCGAGCGAGATGATCTTCATGAACTTCTTCGCGCGCAGCTCGCGAGCGACCGGCCCGAAGATGCGGGTACCGATCGGCTCCTTCTCCTTGTTGATGAGGACCGCGCTGTTCCCATCAAACTTGATGTAGCTGCCGTCCGAGCGGAGGTACTCCCGGGCGGTGCGGACGACGACGGCGCGCGCCGTGTCCCCCTTCTTCACCTTGGTCCCCGGCAACGCCTCCTTGATCGAGACGACGATGACGTCGCCGAGGGCGGCGTACTTGCGGCGCGAGCCGCCGAGCACCTTGATGCACTTCACGATTCGGGCGCCGGAGTTGTCCGCGACCTCGAGATGCGTCGACACCTGGATCATGGCGTTACTCCTCCACCGGCCGGGCAACGAGCTTGGTCACGAGCCACCGCTTGTCGCGGGAGATCGGCCTGTGCTCCGTGATCTCGACGCGATCGCCCACCTTGTACTGGTTCGTCTCGTCGTGCGCCTTGTAGCGCTCCCGCTGACGGACGTACTTCTTGTACACAGGGTCGAGCGCGTTCCGGATGACCTCGACGATGACCGTCTTGTTCATCTTGTCGCTGGTCACCTTGCCGACCAGCTTGCGCCGGAAGCCGTGCGCCTTCGCCTCGGTCTCGGCCTGCGCAGGCGCCGCGGCTACCAGCTCGGGCGCCGCAGCGACCGGCTGCTGGTTCTCTGCCTTCTTCTTCGCCATGGCTACGCCTTCTCCTCGGCACGCGTGCGCTGCGTGAGGATCGTCTTCACCCGCGCGAGATCCCGCTTCGCCTTGCGGATCGTCGCCGTGTCGTTCAGCCGATTCGTAAAATTCTTGAACCGCGCCTCGAACAGGCCCGCCGCCAGCGACTTCTCGAGCTCGCGCAGGTGCTCGGTGGTGCGTTCACGCAAATCCTTCGCCTTCATCGCCTACCTCACGTCAGCCCGCGGACGAGGAACTTGCATTGCATCGGGAGCTTGTGCGACGCGAGGCGGAACGCCTCCTTCGCAATCTCCTCGGTCACGCCGCTGATCTCGTACATCACGCGGCCCGGCTTCACGACGGCGCACCACTCCTCGGGCGCGCCCTTGCCCCCGCCCATGCGGACCTCGAGCGGCTTCTTCGTCACCGGACGGTCCGGGAAGATGCGGATCCAGAGCTTGCCCGCGCGCTTCACGTGCCGCTGGATCGCCATACGAGCCGCCTCGATCTGCCGCGAGGTGACGCGGGCAGGCTCGACGCACTGGAGCGCGAAGTCGCCGAAGGAGACGTCGCTGCCCGTCATGGCGAGGCCGCGGTTGTTCCCCTTCTGCATCTTGCGGAACTTGGTTCGCTTCGGAGACAGCATTCTGCAATCCCTCTACTGGATCCGGCGCGCCTTACGCTGCAGGACCTCGCCCTTGAACATCCAGACCTTCACGCCGATGATGCCGACCTTCGTCTTCGCCTCGGCCAGGCCGAACTCGATGTCGGCACGGAGCGTGTGCAGCGGCACCCGACCCTCGCGGTAGGTCTCGACGCGGCTCATCTCGCTGCCGCCGAGCCTGCCGGCGCAGCGCACGCGGATGCCCTTCGCGCCGAACTTCATCGCGGTGGCCACCGCCTTCTTCATCGCCCGGCGGAACGCGATCCGGCGCTCGAGCTGCGTCGCGATGTTCTCGGCGACGAGCTGCGCGTTGGTCTCGGCCTTCCGGACCTCCTGCACGTCGATGAACACCTCGTTGTCCGTGAACGAGGACACGCCGGGGAAGAGGGTCTCGCCCTTCGACGCGGTGCCGATGTTGCCGCTCTTCAGCGTCTCGATCCCCTTGCCGCCCTTGCCGATCACCATGCCGGGGCGGGCGGTGAAGACGATCACCTTCGCGCGGTTCGCGGCGCGCTCGATCTCCACGCCGGCGATGTTCGCGTTGTAGAGGTACTGCTTGATCGCGCGCTTGATGCGGATGTCCTGGTGGAGCCACTTCTGATACGCGGCGCCATCCTCGTACCACTTGCTGCTCCACGTCTTGATGACACCGACGCGGAAGCCATACGGATGGGTCTTTTGTCCCATATCGGCAGGTCCTCTACTTACTTTCTCTCGTCGACTTCGATGACGATGTGCGACACGCCCTTGGTGATTCGGGTCGCACGGCCCATCGCGCGCGGCCGCCAGCGGCGGTTAAACTTGTTGGGCCCCTTGTCGACGGTGGCCTTGCTGATGAAGAGCGCATCGATGTCGGCGCCCGCCTGCTGGGCGTTCGCGACCGCGCTCTCGATGATCT
Organism: Sorangium sp. So ce887; assembly: GCF_051521455.1. Taxonomy (NCBI): domain Bacteria; kingdom Pseudomonadati; phylum Myxococcota; order Polyangiales; family Polyangiaceae; genus Sorangium; species Sorangium sp. So ce887. The sequence continues at coordinate 11,001,615 of NZ_CP150354.1, forward strand.
TCCGCAAGACGGGGGCGCCGCTCTTCTGCGTGAACGAGAGCAGCTGGATCGCCTCGTCCGCGTCGCGACCCCGGACGAGATCGGCGATCATGCGTGCCTTGCGCGGGGCGATCCGCGAAAACATCGCACTGGCTTTGCTTACCATTCGAGACACCTCGCGACACCGGCGGGCGGAGTTACTCCGTACCGGGTTTCGGTTCTCTTCGAACCGGTTGCACCGTCGTACGCCTCCGGTCTCAACCCGACGTCCATCGACGTGATCCCCCTTCGCGTCACCGGGGGGGTTCCCACGGCGGCCGAAGGGGCGGAGCTGAGATCGAAGCGCCGTTACGGCTCTTCTACTGGGAGACCGGGAGGACACCCGATCGCCCGGGAAAACGGAGCGCGGTGATTACCAACGGGAAGCTCTGCACGCAAGCGCGATCCTTCCGCGTCCTTTCAATTTGTTTCTCACGCCCGAGCGACCTGAGCAATTTTTCAGATCTTCCTGAACGGACGTCCGGGGGCGCCGTCGCGCGTCGCCCAGTCGTCCGTCGCCCAGTCGCCGCCCTCGTGCCCGGCCGGCCGCCTGGAGCGGGCGCGGTCGCTCACGGTCTCGAAACTTGTTCTTGACATGGAAGAAACACTGATGAAACAAGCCGTCCCCGGCGGCATGAGCCGGCGAGGACCGGGCGGGTCCGCGACGTATCGACGTCCTGCAGCTCGACCAGGGCGAAGAACAGGATTGCGAGGGGAATAGGAGAGCACCAGGCTCAGTCGAACGTACCAGGCCGGGGGGCTCTTCCCTGACATTGTAGGAGGCAACGTGACCATGCTTGCTCGTCATCGCCATTCTTTCCTCGCGCTTACCCTGATCTTGCCCGCCCTCTACGGCGGCTGCGTCGTGGCCACGGAGGACACCGACAACGACGTGGACCAGACGACCGGCTCCGGCGTCAGCACCAGCTCCTCCACCGGCGGAGGTGACGGAGGAGAAGGCGGCCAGGGCGGCGACGGCGGCGACGGAGGAGAAGGCGGCGACGGCGGCGATGGCGGCGACGGAGGAGAAGGCGGCCAGGGAGGCAGCGGGGCGTGCATCGAGGCCGAGGACGCCGCAGTCGCTGTCGCCGACTGCGATGAGCTGAACATCGCGCCCGCCCAGGGGGCGACGAGCCAGTGCGGCGACACCGGCGACCAGGTCCCCTTCGGCTACGCGGTCTGCAAGCGCGCCTTCACCATCTACGCCGAGAGCCACGTCGAGGACCTCCTGGACTGCCTGAGCGACATCGGCGTGGAGCGCGCGTGCGACGACCCGCCGGTCAACGCGTGCGTCGAGCGCATGTACGATAATGCCTGCACCGGCCAGTCCGTCGGCGACTGCGACCTTATCGCCAGCTCCTGCGGCACCGACCCGTTCGACACGGCGAAGTGCGCCGCCCAGCTGAACCCCATCAGCGAGGCCGGCTATACGGAGCTCGTGGAGTGCATGAACGACAACCTCGACGTCACCTGCCAGCAGGCGTACGACGGGTGCCTCGTCGAGGTCATCAGCGTGGAGTGAACAGGTCACCGTCGCGGAGGCGAGGCCAGGACATGGCCCCGGCCCGCTTTGCTCTCGCGGTTCTTTTCCTGCGACATCCAACGTGCACCAGCTGAACTCTGGGCCTCTCCCGAGCTCGCGCCCACCTTAGCACCCCGGCGTACGCCCCCTCTCCTGTACGCGCCTTCGGGGGACCCCTGAGGGCGGTATTCGGTTGCAAAAAAGATGGCGGGAAGGGATCCTCGGCTCCGTCGTGGCCAAGGACCTCTCCCGCCCGCGTGTGGCAACTTCCCTTCCGCGTTCGTCGGGGGCGCGTCCATACCGCAGCGGTGCCCTGCTTCTTCTGGTCGTCGCGTCGGCCGGCTGCGCGCCGGGGTCGACGACAGCGGAGCAGATCACGCCGCGCGTGGTGGCGCGAGCGCCGCTCGAAGGAACCGCCGCCGTCCTCACGGAGCGGCCCATCAAGGCGAAGGGGAGCACGCTCGCTACCGTCAAGGACAGCGCCGCGATCGCGTCCGTGATGGATCCCGAGGCCGGCGCCGCCCAGGTGTCCTCGTCGACGGACAGCGCGCGCTGTCCGGCCGAGATGGCCCTCGTCGAAGATCGCGTGTGCGTCGACCGCTGGGAGAGCTCTCTGGTCGAGCTGACGCCCAGCGGCGAGCGCCCCTGGTCGCCCTTCGATCCGATCGATGGCAGCGAGCGCCGCGTCCGCGCCGTGTCCTGGCCGGGCGTCATCCCGCAGGGCTACATCAGCGGGATGCAGGCGAAGCGGGCGTGCGCGGCGTCGAGCAAGCGCCTGTGCACATCGGACGAGTGGGTGAGCGCCTGCCGAGGCCCCGAGGACACGATCTTCCCCTACGGTACGAGCCGGCAGCTGGGGGTCTGCAACGACGACGAGCGACCGGTGCACCCGGTCGCCGAGATCGCGGCGCTGCTCGATATCAAGTCCGAGGAGCTCTGGACGACGGCGATGAACAACCCGCTCATCAACCAGCTGTCCCACGCGTTGCTCCCGACGGGCGAGCGCGCGGGGTGCACCAACGGCTACGGGGTGTTCGACATGGTCGGCAACCTCCACGAGTGGGTCGATGATCCGCGCGGCACCTTCCGTGGCGGCTATTTCATGGACACGACGCGCAACGGCGAGGGGTGCAAGTACTCGACAACCGCGCACTCCTTCGGCTACCACGACTACTCGACCGGCTTCCGGTGCTGCATGGATCCGGAGCAGGCTGATTAGTGCTGGCCGCACGGCGTGCGGCCGACGGTAGAGCGGCCGCGAGGCGGACGCGGTGCTCGGGGCGATGCGGCGGAGAATCCAGGCGTGCGCCCCGCGCGCGTCCCGCCGCGGAGCGGTGGCCCGCGCTCCGGCTGGGCCGCTCGCGCGCGGCACGAGCGAGCGCGCGAGTCGACGGCAGCCCGGCGATGCAGCGCAGGAATCCAAGGCGACACCAGCGAAGAGAGTGCCGATGCTCGACCCCGGAGTGAGCGCGGCGGCGCGGCGCCGCGCCGCCGCGACCGCCCTTGCCGCCCTGACCGCCCTCCTGGCGATCGGGTGCAGGAAAAAAGAAAGAGCAGAGCCCATCAACGTCCAGCCGCCCCCGGGCGCGGCGTCCGCGGATGAGCTGACCACCGCCATTGGCCAGGCACGTGGCATCGACTCGGCGCTCGCGCCGTCCTCGACCCGATGGCGACGGGTGTTCGTGCTGGACGACAAGCGTGCGGTGGTGACAGGAGAAGTCGAGAACGAGGCGATCGCGCTCGTGACCGAGAACGCAGGCAGGACCTGGCGCTCTCTGCGGCGCCTCCGTGAGGGGTGGTCCACCTGGTCGGTCGGCGCCGACGGCGCCACCGTGCTCACCGCCGGCCCGCGCGGCCAGGTTCCCCCGAAGGGCGCGCGCGGCGCTGCAGGGACGCCGCCCGCGGTGGACCCGCCAAGCCTCTTCTTCGCGCCGTTCGAGGCGAACGAGCTCTCGGCGCCCGCGCCGGTCGCGCTGCCCGAGATGGGCCGCGAAGCGCGGCCGCTGGTGAGCTCCGTACCTGCGGTCCTGTCGGCCGAGAGCGCCGTGCTGCTCGTCGAGCCGAAGCCCCGGCGCGCGACCCTCGTCTATGCGGGGCCGCCCGGAGCCGCGCCGGTGCCGCCGGTCCAGCTCCCCGCGCAGGAACAAGCGCTGCCCGTGCCGTATGGCCGCCCGCCGGCGATCCTGTCGGTGCGCGGGCGCAGCCTCCTCGCGCGACCCGTCCCCGAACCGGGGAGGCCGCTCGACGCGCCCCGGATCATCGAGGGACTCGCGATGAGCCCAGCGGCTACGGCCGCGCTCTCCGCGATACCCGCGTGCGACTTCGCCGGGTGGTCGATCCAGCTCGTGCCTCAGCCGGAAGGCAAGACCGCCGTGGTCGCCATCTCGGCGACGCAGACAGCCGTGCTGAAGCTCCCGGCGAAAGCCGCACCCGGAGCCGCGGTCGGCTGTGCAGCCGATCGGATCATGGTCGAGGTCATCGCACCCACAACCGGAGAGCACACGCTCGTGACGTGCACCCTCGAAGGGACCTGCGTCCTCGCCGAGAAGCCGCCTTTTCGCCCCTGGATGGGTCCGCACGAACGGTCTGTCGCTCTGGCGCCCACACGCGAGGGGGTCGTGGCGGTGCTGACGTCCCGCGCCGCAACGCGATGGGGGCTCCATATCGCGCAATCGCCGGAAGGAGGTAAGATCTACGACGTCCCCAGGATAATCGGCGAAGACACGGGCGAGCGCGGCCGTATCGAGCTTGGAGCGCTCCTCTCCTTCGGAAATCGACTCTTGATGCTCCTCCAGGCAGACGTCACCGGGACATCGCGTCGCGGATGGTACGTCACGGCCTCCGAGGACAGCGGGCTCACCTGGAGCCCGCCCTGAGCTCCGTCTCGAACGGGATAGCCATTCTGAACGCAGCGCGTCAGCAAAGCCTCCATCCCATCTGACCCCTGCGTGTGCAGTGGTCTCCAGACCTACTTCGCTGGAGCGGCCGCCTGAGCGACGCGCTTGCGTCCCTTGGCGCTCGGCTTCTTCACAGGCGCAGGTCCCGCCGCGGTCTTGCGCGCGTTCGCGCTCGCCTGCTCGGCGGTCTTCGCGTCGCCTGCATAGCGGGCGAAGCGACGGTCGCCCCCCTGGAAGATCCGCTTCTCCAGCTTGAGCTCCTTCAGCGCTGCGGCGGCGCGCGTCTGCGGGATACCCGCCTGCTTCGCCACCTCGCTCGCGCTGACGCCCGAGCTCGCCTTGACGACGCGCTCGACCGCGTCAAGCGTCTCCTGACGCTCCGCCGAGGCGGCCGGCGACTTGCGCGGGCGGCCAGGCCGGCGCTTCGGCGCGGCACCACGCTTGGCCGCGACGGAAGACGGTTTGGACTGGACCGCTCCAGGGCGGGCGCGCGAACGGCTGCGACGCGGCGCCGGAGCCGCAGCCGGAACCAACGGCGCTCCCCCCGTCACGGCGCCCAGCTGATTCTTGACGAGCGCGAGGATCGCCTCGTCCGGCATTTTCCGCACGAGGTTTACAATCTGCTGTGAAAAGGCATCGGTCGCCATGTGCTCTCCCTCGTCGCCGAATCCAGCTCGGCGGTTGGATACGACTATGCCGTTGCCACTTGCCTGGTCAAGCGAATTGAGGATAGCCGGCCGTCTTTTCTTTCAATAGGCGCTGCGGGCGGGCTCAATCGGAGAGCTCATTGGACGGCCACGAACGGCTGGGCTGCTTTGCTCGACACGAGCCGAGCGATGAAGCGCCCCACGCGCGTCGATTGATAGCCGAGACCCCTCCCCCGCGCAGGACGGCCCGGGCCCCGCGAATTCCCTCAGCCCCGCTCACGATGCACCGCGGCATTGCGTGTCTCGGGTGCTCGCGGCAGGTCAGGTAAGCACTGTATGAGAACCAAGCAACCCCGCTCCCTTGATCAGGCCCGTCACGGGCGGCAATGCGGGCACGCGCACAACGGCGAGGCGCATCGACCCCGGCCCGGGCCTGCCCACCCCAATCATTGAAGCGCCCCGAGCCGGGTGCGAGCGCCTGGCGACCACACACAGGCGGCCAGCGCCTGGCTACATTGCACGCCCTGGGCGCACGACTGACCTATGCAGGGGCGTGATACGATGCCGCCCGCGGGAGGGGCGCGGCGGGGGAGCTTCGCTATGAGCGCCGGAGGGGGAGGAACCACGGTCGACCCGTGAGCGCCTCGCCTCACGGTCCCCGGGGCCACGTGCTCTCGCCGAGACCACCTTTCCTGTCCGCCCGCGGCGCGACCTCGGCGTCTATGCTCGCGCGCCCGCTTCGAGCCCCGCTGCGCCGGAGCAAGTCGCCAACAGCGCGCCGCGAGCCGCTGCTCTTCGCGCGACATCCGCTCATCTCCGCGAGATAGCGCTGGCCCCGTGCTCGGCCGCGTCCCGATCGACAGCCAACCCGCCGAGCTCTTCGGATTGGCGACTCCACGTCGGCGCCGCCCCGATCCGAGGCACGCTCTCTCGCGCAGCACCGATCTCGACATTAACCCCCGCAGCTTCGGCCCCCGGGCGGCGTGGGGTGGCCACCTGGAGCCCGTCGCGCCCGGCAGACCGGTGCGTGTACGCGCGGCCGGTCGGCAGACCTCTCGTTACATAGGAGAGCGCCGAGGAGAGCGCATCGCCGTGCTCGGCCTCTCCGCTCGAGCTCTCCCGAGAGAGCTCAGCCTTCGGCCCGGTGCTCGCGAGCGCGGCGCGCGGGTCGCGCCCCGGGGTGCACGTCTTCTACGACATTGGCGCCCGCCCCAATGGGGGAGGAGGAGGGACGGCGGGGAGCCGGCCCGCTCCGCCTCGACTTCTTCAAACGCCTTCCTGTCCATATCTACGCCGACCCAGGATCCACGCCGGCCCCGGTCGACGCCGGCCCGGCGGTCGGACGAGATTGACCAGCCGCCGACAATCCGTTGACATGCGCGTCCGCCGCGGAGAACGATGCGCGCATGTCGCTGGTACGCGTGCTCGAACCCGAGGTGATGGATACCGACGAGGACGCGCGGGCCTACGACAGCATGGACCACGCCGCCGTGAACACGGCGTTCTGCGACGCTCTCCTCTCCCACGCCCCCGATCTCGCATACGCCCTCGACGTCGGCACAGGGACGTGCCTGTTGCCCATCGAGCTTTGCAAGCGCATGCCGACAGCGCGGATCAAGGCGATCGATCTCTCCGCCTCGATGCTCGATCTCGGACGCCGCCACGTCGAGCAGGCCGGGCTCACCGGCGCGATCGCGCTCGCCCTCGAGGACGCCACGGCGCTGCCCGAACCGGACGAGACGTTTTCAGCCGTCCTTTCGAACAGCATCGTCCATCATATCCCGGAGCCGATGCGGGTCATGCGCGAGATGCTCCGCGTCCTCCGACCCGGCGGGGTCCTGTTCGTGCGAGATCTGGTCCGTCCGGACGACGAGGCGTCGGTGGCGGCCCTCGTCGGTACGTATGCAGCGAACGATACGGCGTACCAGCGAGCCCTCTTCGACGCATCGCTGCGCGCCGCGCTCTCGCTCGTGGAGGTCCGGGAAATCCTGCGCTCGCTCGGGATTCCCCCCGAATGCGCGCAGATGACGAGCGACCGGCACTGGACCCTGGCGTTCCGCACGGCCTCCTGATCCGGAGGCGCCACGCCTCGACGACGCGGGCCCGTCAAATCGACGGGACGGCCGGCCCAGCACGTAATAAAAGCGTCCGCGTGAACGCCACCGGAACACGAGCCCGCCGGACGCGCAGCGGTGCCCCCGCGCTCCTCCTGTCCTTCGCCATCGCCCTCCTCGCGGCCTGCGAGGAAAGCCCGCCGCGCCCGGGCGAACCGGAGCGACCAGCGCCCCCGCCACCCCAGCCGAGCGCGGCGGCCGCGCCGCCCGCGGCCAGCTCGGCCGCCGCGGAGCTGCCGAGCGCAGGCGCGCCGGGAGACGCGGGCGATCCCAAGGGCGCGCCCGCATGGCAGGGGACCTGGGAAGGGCGCTACGACGCCAAGAAAGGCAGCGTCGTGCTGCCCCCCAAGGTCAAGGACGCCGTGCGCCAGAAGGACGACGGCAAGCTGGCCACCGGCCCAGGAACGGTGACGCTCACCATCGAGCCGAGCGGTGAGCTGAAGGGCACCGCGAAGGGCGCGCTCGGCGACGCGACGATCGTCGGAAAGGTCGAGGACGGCATGGTCCGCGCCTCGGTCTTCCCCGAAGACCCGCGCGCGCCGAACGCGATGACCGGCATCCTCGTCGGCGAGCTGAAGGAGAACGTCATCGACGGCCGGCTCCGGGTGACCGGACCCGACGCCATGCTCGTGCGCGAATCCCCCGTGGAGCTGAAGAAGAAATGATCAGCTCCGCTGGACAAGAACGCCGGCGCCGGCGTCTCGTCCAGCGGCATCGCCGTCAGCGCGCTTCGCCGGCTCCGCCCGACTCGCCCGCCGCTCGGCCCTGCGGTGCAGCCCCGGCCTCGCCGGCGGCGCCGCCGCGGCCGCGACCCGCCTCGCTCCGTCGTTCCTCGCGCTGGCGGGCCACCTCGGCGTCCCGCTGCTCGTACGCCACGATGATCCGCTGCACGAGCGGGTGGCGCACGACGTCGACCTCGGTGAACGAGCAGATCGCGATCCCCTCGATCCCCGCGAGCAGCTCGCGCGCCTCGGCGAGGCCGCTGCGCGCGCCGTGCGGGAGATCGACCTGCGTGACGTCGCCGGTCACCACGGCGCGCGAGGCGTAGCCGAGGCGCGTGAGGAACATGCGCATCTGGTCGCTCGTCGCGTTCTGCGCCTCGTCGAGGATGACGAAGCAATCGTTGAGCGTGCGGCCGCGCATGAAGGCGAGCGGGGCGACCTCGATCTGACCGCGCGTCACGAGGCCTTGCGCCTTGTCCGCGTCCATCATGTCGTGGAGCGCATCGTAGAGCGGGCGCAGGTAGGGATTCACCTTCTCGGCGAGATCACCGGGCAGGAAGCCGAGCCGCTCTCCCGCCTCGACGGCCGGACGGGTCAGGATGATCCGCTTGACGCGGCGCTCGAGCAGCGCGTGGACCGCCATGGCCATCGCGAGGTACGTCTTGCCCGTCCCCGCCGGCCCGATCCCGAACGTCATGTCGTTCGATCGGATCGCCTGGATATAGCGCTTCTGCGCCAGCCCCTTCGCCGAGATCGGCCGGCGGCGCGCCGAGATGAGGACGACGTCCTCGAACAGATCGCGCAGGGTCATCCCCGGGTCGTCCCGGAGCGCCTGCACCCCGCGGACGTAGTCCTGCGGGTCGAGGACCACGCCGCTCCTCAACATCTGCGCGGCCTCCGCCAGGCACCGCTCGGCGAGCGCGACCTTGTCCGCGTCCCCGGCGAGCCGGATCGTGTTGCCTCGAACGCCCGACTCGATGCCAAGAGTGCGCGCGATGAGCTTGAGATTCTCGTTCCCTGGCCCGGCGAGGGCCACCAAGGTGCTGTTGTCGAGCACCTCGACATCCGCCGTGATCCGCACGCTGGTCGTCATCGCGTGATCCTTCCCCGCCTTTGCCCCGGCGCTCCGCCGCCGGTACGTGCCGTCCTCCCATGAACGGGCCCTTGACTACACCCACCTCTCACGCGACTGTCCTGCCCGCTCGCCCTGTGACCTACGCAGAATCGTAACGTTCTGGTCATAATCTCGCGATGAAATGCGTGTGGTATCGGGCGCGCGGGCGAGCCCCGCACAGGGAGAACTGCATGAGGTTAGCTACATCGGCGCTGCTGGGCATGACTGTTACGCTGTCGGGCCTTTCGGCGCTAGCACAGCCTGGGCCCCGGGGCCCAGCGCAACCGGCTCCAGCGCCGACCCCGGCCGCCGCAGCCCCGGCACCGCCCGCTGGCGCGGTGCCGCCCGCCGGGGCCGTGCCGCCGCCCGCTGCGGCCCCAGCGCCAGCGCCGCCGCCGGATCCGGTACCGCCACCGGCAGAGCAGCTTCCGCCGCCGCCTCCTCCTGGAGCAGCGGCGGCCGCCGCCGTGCCGCCGCCGCCGGCGCAGGTGTTCGCGCCGACCGCCGAGGCCGCGGTCGTGAAGGAGCAGCAGCCGCTGGCCGGCTGGCACGGCGGCTTCTTCCTGCGGGACGCCAACGACACCTTCCGGCTGTACCCGAAGGGGAGGATGAACCTCGACTTCTACAGCAGCTTCGGCAGCGGCGTGTCGGACGTGACGGCAACGGGCGGCGGGGGCGCGCTCAAGCCGCGCTTCTTCGTCCGCCGCGCGCGGCTGGAGCTGGCCGGCGAGTTCCTGAAGAAGTGGTCCTTTGACATCGACGTGGATTTCGGCGGTCAGGGGCTCGGGAACACCAACGGCAGGACGCAGAACTCCGCGTCGTCGGCCGGCCAGGCGCCGACGGCCGAGAGCGCGCGTTTCGCCGCGATCGAGAGCACGACCTCGAACGCCGTGCTCGCCGACGTCTGGATCAACTACTCAGTCATGCCCGCGCTGAACTTCATGTTCGGGCAGTACACGACGTTCTTCTCGATGGATAACCAGACGAGCGACAACAGCTCGACGTTCCTGGAGCGCAACATCGCGATCCGGAGCTTCGTGTACCCCGAGGGCAAGGACATCGGCCTGACGATCTGGGGCGACGTCGCTGACAGGACGCTCGTCTACGGCGTCAGCGTGCTCAGCGGCGACGGGCAGAACCGGCCGGGCGTCGACGCCCCGCCCGATTTCGTCGCCCGCGTGTTCGCTCGCCCGTTCGGCGGCGACAAGAAGGCGCTGCTCGCCAAGGCGCAGATCGGCATCAGCGCGCGCCACGGGGAGCGCGACCAGGAGTTCGTGAGCTACGACTACTCGCCCATCAGGACGGGGCAGGGCTACACCCTGTGGGGCGGCGGCTACACGGACTCCCTGAAGCGGCCGATCCACGTCATCCCGTCGGGTGCGCAGAACGCGATCGGCGGCGAGCTCCGGCTGCCCATCAAGATGGCCGAGCTCCGGGCCGAGGCGTACTACGTCGCGAACAACACGCGCGAGGCCGTGGAAGGTTATCAGCTCACCAACACCGAGCGGCTCGGGCAGGTGAAGGGGCTCGGCTGGTACGTGCAGCTCTCGGCGTGGCCGGTGGGCGACGCCTTCGTCAACGGCGATCCTGGGTTCAGCCCGCGTCCCACGAAGGTCGACCTGTCGAAGGAGCTCGAGAAGCCGAAGGCGGGGCTCGAGGTCGCGGCGCACCTCGCCGGGATCAACGCGACGTACGACGGCGCGTCCCGCGAAAATGGCGGCGTGTATGACGCAAAGACGCCGGGCGCCGAAGATGGGCCGGGCACCGACCTCAAGGTCATGCAGATCGGCCTCGCCGCCAACTACTGGCACACGAAAAACGTGCGGCTCGGCGTGAATTACAACGCCTACCTGACGCCGGGTAGCGGCTCGAACGAGAACCTCCTCCGGGTGCCGGGCAACACCCTGAGCGAACCCGATCCCGAGGCGCACGCGCTGCACGAGGTCAGCGCCCGGCTCGGCCTGTCCTTCTAGCCTCCCGGGCGCCGCCCTCCCCGCCGTGGCCGACGTCCCGGCCGCGCCCTCGATCGTTTGCCCTCCAACGAAGCGCGCCGGCAGGGCCCCTGCAGCGCACACCTCGCGATGCGCGACGCCCGCCGTCTGGATCGCGCGCCTCAATTTTGGCCCACGACACCCCGGCAGGGTACCCGTCGGGCCATGCGCGAGATGCGTCAGTGGATCGCCGTCGGTGCAGCCGTGGGGCTCGTGGCCGTGACCCTCCCCATGCTGCGCGAGCACGACGTAGAGCTCGGAGGGCTGCTCGCCAAGAAGACGATCGCCGGCGCGCCGAAGATCACACGGACCGTGACGCCGCCGCCGCTCACGGACCTTGACCTCACGCGCATCGACGACCGGAGGAGCCCGCCGACGGCGCCGGCGCACACCGGCCGCGTCGCGGAGCTGACCCTCGACCCGATGTACCAGCGCGCGGCGATCGGCTTCCTGCGGGCAGGCCAGGTCCCGGAGGGCGCGGTCGTGATGACCGATATTCGCACCGGGAAGGTGCTCGTCTGGGCGAGCTACGTGCACGAAGGCGCGCTGCACGACGTCGCCGCCGAGGCCACCGCGCCGTCGGCGAGCATCTTCAAGGTCGTGACCGGCACCGCCCTCATGGAGGCCGGCCTGAGCCCGAGCACGAAGCAGTGTTATTCGGGCGGCGAGCACTCGATCCGGCCGGCCGATATGATCGACAACAAACGACGCGACAAGTACTGCGCGACGCTCACGCAGGCGATGGGCCGGAGCATCAACACGGTGTTCGCGCGGCTCGCCGCCAAGAACCTCGACCACGAGAAGCTCGGCGCCGTGGCCGCGAAGCTCGGATGGGGGCAGGACACGCCGTTCGACGTCAAGATCGCGGCGAGCACGATCTCGCTGCCGGAAGACGAGCTCGGCTTCGCGCGCACCGCGGCCGGCTTCTGGAACACGACGCTGTCGCCGTTCCAGGGGGCGAACCTGGCGACCACCGTCGCCAACGGCGGCGAGATGATCCGGCTCCACGTCGTGTCGAGCGTGAAGGACGAAATCGGCGAGATCTACCAGGGCGCGAGCGAGCGGCAGGTGCTCAAGCGGGTGATGGACGAGAGCACGGCGAGCGCGGTGACCGCGATGATGGAAGCGACGGTGGATAACGGCACGAGCTACCGTTCGTTCCACGATCGCAACGGTCGCGCCTACCTCCCGGATATCCGCGTCGCCGGCAAGACCGGGACGCTCACAAAGCCGGCGCCCGAGGGGCCCTTCTACACCTGGTTTGTCGGCTTCGCCCCGAGCCGCAAACCGGAGGTCGCGATCTCCGTGATGGTCGCCAACGCCCCGAAATGGCGAGTGAAAGCGACCAACGTCGCGTGCGACATGCTCCGCACCTACTTCGCGGACAAGGGCGCGCCCGGCGTGACCGATCCGAGCAACCGGACCAGCTCGACCGCCCACCGGCGATGACGCGGACACCTGGACGAGTCGCTGAGCCGCGGTGCGCCAGGCCGACCTGGCGCGCTACGCGGCGCAGCAGCGGACGGGCACAGCGAAGAGCGCCCGGACCGAGGCGCCTCGACCACCAGCACGGCCCGACCGGGCTGGATGTCAGGCAGACCACCCCGTAGGCGGCGCGACCCTGCCTCGAAGCTGAGATCGTTCGCCAGGATTCCGCCCTGATCGCGATCCGGCGATGAGGACGCGCGGTCGATGTGCCTGCTCGACGGCCGGCAGGGTCTGCAGGACCGTTGTACGCCCGCGAGGACGATCGATTTATAGAACTTTTCCGCCCAGGGCCGGCCCCCCACCACCTGCTCGCCGTCCGCGGTGCGAAGGTCCGGGCCGCTCCGATGCAGCCGGACACCCTGGGCCAGGGTGGGACCTAGTTGCGAGAGGTGCTGCTTGTGCAGCTTGTGCTCGGCCGAGATCTGCGTGCTAGCATCTCTGTTGTGCAGGTTGTGCTCCGCAAGCTCGGCCGGGGATCGCGCGCAGTCGTTGGCCGGCTCGTCCGTGCACCACGGAAAGGCTCGGTCATCGTCATCGAGTTCTCCGACGGAATGCATGAATACGTGACGACGCCGGTCAAGCGCGTGTTGCGTCTCGCCGGGCGCGAAGTCTTCTACATAGAGACCGTGAACTCCCGGTACCGCCTCGAGGTGCGCGGCCGCGAGGTCGCGCTGGACGGCGCGGTCGGCGGCTGAGCGCTGCCGGATGCGCCGGGAGCCGCGCGAATCCCGCGCCCGATGTGACGCCCGCAGCCCCTGAGCCCTGCGAACTAGGGCTTGCAAACGGACGGCCTGACAGAGCGCCGTACTGCACACTCGTCTAGCGCAAGAACTGCGTTTCCGAGCGCATTGCCCCTTGCGCTTCCATTCGCTCTTGGGCAGAGTCCCGCTCCCTTTGAGGGGCCCCGCGGTAGGCCATCCACCGGTGCAGGATGGGGCTCGCCTGGCGAGCTGTCGTCACGATGCCGCGCCCGCGCCCCGACCGTGAGGAGATTGAAGCAGATGGGCAAGCGCGATCGCCGCCAGTCGATGAAGATGAAGCGCCGCAAGGCGCAGACGGCCAAGAAGCAGCGCGCCAAGCGCAGCAAGCTGTCGCGGGCCACGACCGAGGTCGCCGGCAAGGCGAAGAAGCCCCGCGCCTCCAAGGGCGCCGCCGCTCCCGCGAGCCCTTCCCCGGCTTCCTGACGGGTGCATGGCCGGTTCGCCGGCCACACGCGGGGCCGCCGCTGCGGAGCGGCCCGAGCGATCCCCGACGTCCCGCCCGCGCCGCGCTGACCCTGCGCGCGGCCTAGAGTCGCCCGGTCCAGCGGCGGCGCTCACTCATCACGAATGACACGCGTGTGAAGGCTCAGGCCGGGTTGCCGGCCCGGGTCGCTCGCCGCCTCGCCGGCTGCCTTCTCCTTCGGCGGGGGCTCGCCGAGCAGCCCGGTGTCGCCGTCTCGTCGCTCCTCGCCGACCAGCTCCCAGTGGCCTCGCTCGTCGCGCCAGCGCTGCGCGACCCGGGTGGTGCGGACCGTGGCCTCGTCGTTCCGCAGCCAGAGGACATCGAGGTAGACCTCGGCCTCGTCGCGCTGGGTCATCTCGAAGCCGCCGAACTCCACGTCGACGACCCGGAGGCGCGTGCCCCAGTCGGCGTGGCGGCTCATGAAGTCCTGGCGCGCCTTCGACCCGACGCGCTCGAGCGCGACATCCATGCGGCCGAACCGGGCCGCCGTGTTCATCTCGAGCGCCGCCTCGGTGAGGCGCTGGGAGCTGCTCGGGACGATGCCGCAGCCGGCGAGGTGGACGAGGCTCAGGGCGAGGAGGAAGCGGCGCATGGCCGAGCACCGTGGGCGAAGGGGTCGGCACCGGCAAAGTTTCCGGCCGGCGCGCGGCGCTCAGAACGAGTTCGTCGCGACGAAGTAGAGCTGGCCACCGGGGATCGCGAGCGGGCTCAGGCCGTACGCGTACCCGAAGCGCAGCTGCGAAGAGAGGACGTACCCGAGCGTCAGGCTCAGCCACACCTCGCCGCCGATCGAGGTGTGCAGCTGGGGCGAGTAGAGCAGGCTCTTCTGCGTGAAGAGCGCGAGGTCATCCGTCTCGAAGCGGTTGAATGCGCCGCCGTGGTCGAGGAAGAGGCTCGCGTCGATGCGGCGCAGGTAGAGCGGCAGCGTCGAGAGGCCGCGATCGGGCTGCAGGAGGGGCACGCGGTACTCGAACGTCTGCGAGAAGTACGAGCGACCCGCCATCACGCCCGGCGCATAGCCGCGGAGCGTGAACGAGCTATTCGTGACCCCGGTGAGCAGGGTGTCGACGAGCGTGAGGTTCTCGAGATCGTACCCGCCGACCGCGTAGGTGGCGCCGCGCGGGAAGTTGCCGCCAGAGACCGCCCCGGCGATGCGGAATGCGAGGGTGTGGTCGCCTGACCAGGGCATCGCGACGTACGCGCTGAGGGCCGTCGAGAACGCGTAGGTCGTATAGCTGCTGGCCGTCTCCGGGCCGGCGTAATCGAGGCCAGCGTTGAGCGAGAGCCCGCGCGGCGCGCCGGCAGCGTCGATCGAGCCCTCGGCGTTCGAGAACCCATAGCCGATGTGCGCGAGGTTCAGCGTGCCCTGCGGCGGGAGGACGGTCCGGGGCGCGTACGGGTCAAGCTCGTTGCCGATGGGGAGCTGCCCCTTGAAGGCGACGCTGCTGAACGATGCGCTCAGGCTCTGCCGCGAGAACTCGCCGCGGATCGGGTAGCTGACGCCCGAGACGATCCCGATCGATCGCTCGTCGTAGGTGACGTTGCGGCCGTTGATGCGGTAGCCGCTGCGCGGCGACATGGCGTAGTACGCGCGGACGCCGAGATCGACGGGCAATCGCCCGTAAGTGTACCCGAAGAGGACGGTCGGGGCCGGCGCGTCCGGCTGCACGGTGAGCTCGCCGAAGACCCCGTGGCGACCGACGATGTCGGAGCCGGTCACGCTCACGGTCAGCGCGTTCGATCCATAGCTCCCGGGCGCGTAGTCGAGCGTGATCGCGCGCGGCGCGAGCGTCGGAAACGGGCTGTAGGGGGAGCGCTCGAGCCGCACCGCCGAGGGCTCGGTCGCGGGATCGGGGCGGTCGGTCGGGGGCGGCGGCGCCGGGAGGAAGCGCGCCGGGTCGAGCGGCATGACGAAGAGGTCGTGGCCGCGGGAGGTATATCCGACATAGACAAGCGTCTTTCCATCGGGGCTGATCGCCGGATGAAAGGCCCCGAGTCTGACGTTTGTGACCTGCCGCAGCGTGCCGGCCGAGAGCGCGTAGGCGTAGACGTTCTGGATGCCGGTGCGGTCGGAGGTGAAATAGAGCGTCTCGCCGTCGGGCGACCAGACCGGGCTCATCTCGGTGGCGCGATCGCGCGTCACCTGGCGGTAGCTGCCGGTGGCGACGTCCACCACGCGGATGTCGCGGTAGCCGCCGGCGGTCCAGACGCTGTAGGCGAGGCGCTTGCCGTCGGGAGAGAACGACGGGGAGTAGGCCTGCTCGAAGCGGGCGCTCGGCACGAGATCGCGCCGCTCCGAGAGGGTGCCGTCCCGGGAGAGCCGCGCGATCTCCAGGTAGCGGGTG
Source organism: Sorangium sp. So ce887 (assembly GCF_051521455.1). Taxonomy (NCBI): domain Bacteria; kingdom Pseudomonadati; phylum Myxococcota; order Polyangiales; family Polyangiaceae; genus Sorangium; species Sorangium sp. So ce887. The sequence goes on from NZ_CP150354.1 coordinate 11,017,697, forward strand.
CCCTTGCTGTTGAGCGAGAAGGCGACGAGATCTCCGGTAGGGCTCACGTCGGGGGCCGAGGATCGGAGGCCGCGCGTCAGCCGGCGCCGCGCGGGCTCGTCGCCGTCGGGCGCCTCCTCGCCGCGCGGAAGGAAGACCAGGTTGTGTCGATAGTACTGATTGCGCCACGGCATGAGGGCCGTGAAGATCAGGTCACCGGCCGGCGTGAACGCCGGTCGCGAGGCCGCGTTGGTGCGCGCGACCAGCGCCTCCTGGCGCTCGGCCCCGGGCGCAGGCGCGGCGAGCGAGAGGCGGTAGATGCCGGGGCGGGCGCGGCCGTCGTCGCGGAAGTAGACGATCTCGTCCGCCGCGGTCCGGCGCGCGACGGGCGGAACGAACCGCGGGTAATAGACGGTGCGGCCGTGATGGGTGAGCCGCGTGCCTTCGCGGAGACCGCGCGCCTCGACGGCCGCCATCTGCTCCCGGTAGAGCCCGCGGAGGTGGTCCTTCCAGCCCTCGTAGAGCTCGACGTAGGTCTTGCCGGTCACGCGGCGGATGGCGCGGTTGAGCCCCCACGGGATGAGCGACGCGCCGTAGTCGGCGGAGACGGCGCGCATCGTGTTGGGCCCGTAGACGTCGATGATCCAGCCCAGGAACCTCGATCCGTAGAGGTACCAGAGGGTGCCCTGCGGCCAGCGGAACGGGGAGCTCGAGATCTGATCGAGCCCCGCGATGTTGTCCTCGAGCACGTCGGCGCGCAGGTACATGTCGAACGTGGTCGAGCGCATCCGGCCGCCGCTCGTGTGGTTGCTCTCGCTCACGACGGCGAGCCCCTCGATGATCCACCGCGGTTGCACCTGGTTCGGCGAGAACGACTTGCCCACGATCGCGTTCAGGATCGCGGGGATCCCGGAGGTGTTGTCGAGGTGCGCGATGTGCGTGAACTCGTGCGTGAGCAGGTCGAGGTACCAGTCGTCGTAGTCGCCGAGCGTCGACATGTCCTCGGGCCCCGACACGAGGAGGTGGATCGCGTTGTAGGGGAGCGTGCCGGCCGATCCGTTCGCGATCTCCGAGTCGTCGGTGATCACGATCTCGGTGCGGCCCTGCGGGGCGTAGCCGAGCGTGTGCTCGACGCGCCCGTAGATCGTCTCGGCGAGCGAGGCGATGCGCGCCGCGATGGGCTCGAGGCCCTGCGGATGGTGCACGCGGAAATGCGCGGTCTCGAAGGTCCAGAACGCGAGATCGGGGTCGCCTGTCGCCCGGGCGGGACGCGGCGCGAGGAGCAGCAGCGCCGCAAGGGCGACGGCGGAGAGGACGGAGGCTACGCGGTGGAGCGGCCGGCTCGCTCGCGAGCCGGGGCGCGCGGTAAAACGGTTCACCAGGATCGAGGTGACGTTGCGGCGTCAGAGGTCGTCGTAGAAGAGCGGCTCCCTGTTGCGCGTGAACCGGGAGACGAGCTGGCGGCCCTCCGCCGAGATCTGCGTGATCCGGGCGCCGAAGCCCGGCTCGGCCGAGTCCTTCGAGCCGCCGGCCTCGCGCGTCCACCGGACCGTCGCCAGCGCGGTGAACTCGTAGTCGCCCGGCAGGCGGACACGCAGGCTCACGACGGAGCCGGTCGGCGGGATCTTGTAGGTCGCAACGAAGATGCCCCCGTGCTCGATGACGTCGTTGCCAGCGAGGCCCTTGTAAAAATTCGACGGGGTCAAAGCGCCGAGCTCGACGTCGACGACGGCGGCGGGCGTGCGGTTGTCGACGGACGGCTGCGTGGCCTGGGGTGGCGGTGCTCGGCGCGCGTCCGCAGCCGGGCGGGAGGCGGCGGGGTGAGCGGGCGGGGCGGGCGCCGGCGCATGCCGTGACGGCTGCGGCGAGGGCAGCGTCTGCTGGAGGGGCACAGGAGCGGCCACCGCGACGGGCGGCGGTGCCACCGCGATGGGCGGCGCAGGGGCGGCCACCGCGACAGGCGGCGGAACCACCGCGACGGGCGCAGGGGCGGCCACCGCGACAGGCGGCGGTGCCACCGCGACGGGCGCAGGGGCGGCCACCGGAGCCGGCGCTGGCGCTGGCGCGCCGGCGGCCTGCGCTCTGCTCAGCGCGTGCACCTTGCTCAGCGAGGAGGCGACGTGCTCCATCAACACGTCGACCACCGGATCCGCCACCGTGATCCTCTGCAGGCGGTTCAGGACGTCGCGCACATGGCCTAACGCGATCTCGCTGCCGTCGAGGGTCTGCCCCCCGGAGCGCTCGACGCGGTGCATGATGCCCATCGCCTGCGCAATCGGCTCGGCGAGCGCCTCGATTTCCGGCGACACTCCCCCGTTCGACTGGAGCGCATTGAGCGCCGATGCAAGCAGTTCGCGGGCGCTTTTCGCAAGCTGCGCGGGTTCCGACATGAATCCTCCGAGGGGCGCATCCTACGCGGTCGCGCGCGCGTAGGTTCAGGATTCGATGGCCCGCGCGCCGGCCAGGCGACCCCGCCGGTGCCACGGCCGCCCGCCGAGCGCGCCCCGGCCGGCGGTCACCCGCTCGGCGCCCCCGAAGCGCCCGACGAAACGAGCGCCGCAAGCTCGCCCGCCGACGCCGGCTCGCCATCGATCTCCCCCTCCAGCAGCGCGACGGCCGTGTCGCCGGTGCGCACGAGGACCACCCCGCCCTCAGCTACCGCCTCGCCCGGCGCGAGCGCCTCGGGGAACCTCGGCGCCGGCGCGGCCCGCAGGACGATGACGCAGGCGCCCTCGATCTCGGTCCACGCCCCCGGCGCCGGGGCGAGGGCGCGGATGTGCCGCAGCACGCGCTCCGTCGGCCAGGACCAGCAGATCGCGCACGCCTCGTCGTCCGGCGCGGGCGCCTCCGTCGCGAGCGCCGGATCCTGGGCGAACCCCGCCACCTCCTCGCCGCGCGCGAACCGGGCGACCGTGCGTCGCAGGACGCGCAGGCTCGGCCGGTCCAGGGCGCGGGCGAGCTGCCACGCGGTCCACGCCGGATCGATGAGGAGCCTCTCCTGCTCCAGGATGTCGCCTGTGTCGTACTCCGCCTCGAGCCGGTGCGCCGTGACGCCGCTCTCGGCGTCACCCGAGGCGATCGCCCAGAAGGTCGGATCCGGCCCGCGATGGCGCGGGAGCAGCGAGGGGTGCACGCCGATGCCGCCGAGCCGCGCCGCCGTCACGAGCGACATCGGCAGGCGCGTGGTCCAGAACCAGCTGACGAGGAGGTCGGGCGCGAGCGCCTCGACACGCGACCCGAGCTCGGGGCCCTCGACGTCGGGGCGCAGGAGGAGGCGCGCGCCGAAGACCCGTCGGGCGCGGCGGAGCCCCACCGCGTCGGCGCGGCTGATCGCGGCGAGGACGATCTCGTGGCCGTCGCCGTGGAGCAGCAGCGCGGCCAGCGGGAGGCCGAAAAAGACGACCCGGAGAGGACGCTCGCCCGGGCGTCGGCCGAAAAGTTTTCCGTGTCCGAGCAGGCTGATAGGTGAAGGGTCCGATGGCGGCGCCCCCTCCGCAAGGCTCATTTCGTCCGGCGCTCCGGCCCGGTCACCGCTACGACGCGTCCGCCGCGCGACGGCCAATCCTCGTCTTCGAGGACGTATATAAGTCCTACCGCGCGGATCAGCCGGTGCTCCGCGGGATGTCGCTGTCGATCGAGCGAGGCGAGTTCGTGTTCATCACCGGCCCGAGCGGCTCGGGCAAGAGCACGCTCCTCCGGCTCGTGCACCGCACCGAGCGCGTCGACGACGGCCGGATCCTGTTCCTCGGCCGGGACATCGCGCGCCTGACCGACGCGTCGATCCCCGCGCTCCGGCGCAACATCGGCTTCGTGTTCCAGGATTTCAAGCTGGTCCCGAGCTGGACGGTTTTCGACAACGTGGCGATCGCGCTCGAGGTGCTCGGCCTCCCGTCGCGCCTGCTCCGGACCCGGGTAGGCGAGGCGCTCGAGCGTGTCGGTCTGTCGGGGCGCGGCGGTGACCGGGCGCAGGTGCTGAGCGGCGGCGAGCAGCAGCGCGTCTCGATCGCGCGGGCGATCGTCGGGGAGCCGGCGCTGATCCTCGCGGACGAGCCCACGGGCAACCTCGACCCGCAGCTCGCGATCGATCTGCTCGGGCTGTTCGAGGACATCCACGAGATCGGCACGACGGTCCTGTTCGCGACGCACGACCGAACGCTGCTCGACGTGCGCCCGCGGCGCGTCGTGGTGCTCGACGACGGGAAGGCGACGGACGTGCCGCACGGCCTCGGGTCCGGCGGCGAGCTCGTCGACGGCGACGACGAGGACGAGATGGACAGCGGCGTGCGCGGCGCAGCATAGCGCCGAGCGCTCCACCTCATGCGACGGGGATAAGGGAACGGGATGCAGACCAGCGAGCGTGACGATCGGCGGAGATGGCTTCGCACCTGGCGGGCCGGGAGGAGCGACTGGCGCCTGCAGGCGCTGTCGATCTTCTCGCTCGCGGTTGCATTCGTCTGCCTCGCGTCGGCCCTCCTCGTGGTCACGAACCTCATGGCCGTGCGCGATCGCTGGTCGCGCGCGGGCCGCGCCACGATCTACCTGCTCGACAGCGCGACCGAGGCGGAGACCGCGGAGCTCACCCGCGCGCTCGAGGGCACGGAGGGGGTCAAGAAGGTCCGGCTCGTGACGAGCGCCGAGGCGCGCCGCGAGGTGGTGCACGACGACGGCGACAAGGCCCTCGCCGCGCTGCCCCTGAGCGCGTTCCCCGCGTCCCTCGAGGTCGGCTTCACCGAGGAGATCTCCGACGAGGCGCTCGCGTCGATGACCGTGAAGCTGCGCGCCCTGCCGGCCGTGGACACGGTGGAGACCTACCAGCGCTGGACGGAGCGGCTCTCGTCGCTCCTCGGCGGCGGCGTGGCCGCGAGCACCTGCCTCGCGGCGATCGTCCTCTGCGCCGTCGTCAGCGTCATCGGCTCGACGATGCGCCTCCTCCTGCACCGCCGGAAGATCGAGGTCGAGGTGCTGAAGCTCGTCGGCGCGACCGACGGCTTCGTGCGCCGGCCGTTCATCGTCGAGGGCGCGACGCAGGGCGCGGCCGGCGCGGCCGGCGCGCTGCTGATGCTGGGCGCGCTGTTCATGATGGTGCGGGGCCGCTTCGATCACGAGCTCGCCAACCTGCTCGGCGTCTCGCCGTCGTTCCTGCCCTGGCCGGTCGCGCTCGGGATGGTCGCCCTCGGCGCCACGCTCGGCGCCGCGACCGCGGTGCTCACGCTGCGCAAGATGGTGGCCGTGTGAGGCGCCGCGCCCGGCTCGCGCCGATCGCGCTGGCGCTCCTGACCGGCGCGGCGACCAGCGGCGCCGAGGTCCCGGCGGCCTATGCCCCGGCGGCTCCCCCGCCCTCCGTGGCGACGCGGGCCGCGGCGCCGGCGGCGCGCCCGAGCTCGGCGCTGGCGGAGAACGATCTCGACCGGCTGCTCGCGAAGCTCGACGCCGAGGAGAAGGCGCTGCGCGCGGAGCTCGACTCCATCGGCCCCGCGCTCGAGCTCACCCGCCGCCGGATGGTCGCGCGCGGCCGCGCGTACTACCGCCACATCCGCGCCGGCTTCCTCCCGGTGGGCGGCGGGTTCGACGCGCTTGTCGACCACGCCGCCCGCGTGGAGCGCACCCGGCTCGCCTTGGAGCGCGATCTCGCCCGCGAGGCCGACCTGACCCGGCGCAGCGCCGAGCTCGCGGACCGGCTCACGCACCTCGGCGCGGAGCGCGCGCCCCTCGAGGTGCACCGCGAGGCGATGAACCGCGCGCGGGTCGCGCTGGCCCAGGAGGAGGAGCGCCGCGCCGCGTTCGGGCGCGCGTTCGAGACGAGCGTGCGCCCCGACTACCTCGCGATCTACGGCGCGGACACCGGGCCCGCCGAGCTCGATCGCCGCGCCGGCTTCCGCTCGCTCCTGGGTCGGCTCCCCTTCCCGATCGCCGGCCGAGCGGAGGTGCGCAAGGTGTCGCGCCGCGGCGCCGGCGGGCCCGGCGTCGAGCTCACCGCGCTGGACGGCGCGCCGGTCCGCAGCGTGGCCGCGGGGCGGGTGGCCTTCGCCGACACCTACGCGGACTACGGGCTCACCGTGATCGTCGATCACGGCGAGCGGCACTACTCGGTGTACGCGAGCCTCGGCGCCGCGGACGTGCGCGCCGGCGATCAGCTCCCGGGCGGGGCGCGGGTGGGCACGGTCGCGAGCGGGCCGGACGGCGCGAAGCTCTACTTCGAGCTGAGGCGCGGCGCCGAGGTGATCGACCCGGGCCCCTGGTTCGGGATGTAGCGCCGCCGGGCCGCAGGGCGCCTCGCGCGCCGCCGCGAGGCGAGCCCGTGCGTCGCCCGAGTTGTGCTAAGGCGGCCCTCGTGAATCGCCCTGACGGCCGCGCCCTCGACGCCCACCGCCCCGTGGAGATGATCCTCGGGTTCCACCGCAACGCCGAGGGCTCCGTCCTCTACCGCGCCGGGAGGACGGTCGTGCTCTGTACGGCGTCGGTCGAGCCCACGGTGCCCGCCTGGATGATGGGCAAGGGCAAGGGCTGGCTCACGGCCGAGTACCAGATGCACCCGCGATCGAGCCCGGTCCGCAGGGAGCCGCGCGACGGGCGGGGCAAGGCCCCGAGCGGGCGCACGCAGGAGATCCAGCGGCTCATCGGGCGCGCGCTCCGGGCGGCGATCGATCTGAAGCAGCTCGGCGAGCAGACGATCGCGATCGACTGCGACATCCTCGAGGCGGACGGGGGCACGCGGACCGCGTCGATCACCGCCGGGTTCGTGGCGCTCGCGCTGGCGCTCGACCGGATGCGCGCGGCCGGGTCGCTCGAGGGGCCGGTGCTCCGCGATCAGGTGGCGGCGATCAGCGTGGGCCACCTTCCGGGCGGGCTCGCCCTCGATCTCGTGTACACCGAGGACAGCGCGGCGCGCGTCGACATGAACGTCGTGGCGACGACGGTCGGCTCCGTCGTCGAGGTCCAGGCGACGGCCGAGGACGAGGCCATCCCCCGGACGGAGCTCGACAGCATGATCGACCTCGCGCTCGCGGGCGTGGCGTCGCTCGCGAGCGCGCAGCACCGCGCGCTGAGCGACGCCGGCGTCGATCTCTCCGCGCTATTTCTGACGGACCACTGGAGGATCGCGTGAGCCGGGAGCGGCTGCGTCTGCTCGCCGCGACCTCGAACCGGGGGAAGCTCGCGGAGCTGCGATCGCTGCTCGCCGATCTCCCGATCGAGGTGCTCTCGCTGGCGGAGGTGCTGCCGGACGCGCCGCCGGTGGTCGAGGACGGCGCGACGTTCCTGGACAACGCGCTCCTCAAGGTGCGCGCCGGCGTGCTCCGATCGCAGATGGTGACGCTCGCCGAGGACTCGGGGCTCGAGGTGGACGCGCTCGGCGGCCGGCCGGGCGTGCGGTCCGCCCGCTTCGCGGGGGAGAGCGCGACCGACGCGGAGAACAACGAGGCGCTGCTCTCGGCGCTCGCGCACGTGGCGGACGACGCCCGTCGAGCGCGCTTCCGTTGCGTGATGGTGCTGCTCGATCCGCGCTCCAAGGAGCAACCCGTCGTGACCGAAGGGCGCTGCGAGGGATGGATCGGCAGAGAGCCCAGGGGTACGGGCGGCTTCGGCTACGACCCGCTGTTCGTCGTGGAAGCGTACGGACGGACGATGGCCGAGCTCGACGAGGCCGAGAAGAACCGCGTGAGCCACCGCGGCAGGGCCGCGCAGGCGATGCGATCCGCGCTCGAGGCGCTGGTCGCGCGGCGGTAGGCGGTGCGCCTCCGGCGGAGGCGCCCGACGGCGGTTGACCCCGTCCGGGACCGCTTGTAATCGCGACCGGAGGCACCCAGGTACCCACCGGGTGATCGGATCCCTTGATGAAGCAGGATTGGAAGGCCGTCGGAAGCTACGGGACCGTCGGTCTCGAGGTGGTGCTTTGCATCATGCTCGGCCTGTTCGTCGGCCGCTGGCTCGACGCGAAGCTCGGGACGGATCCGTTCCTCTCGGTGCTCTGGTTCTTCTTCGGCCTCGGCGCCGCCTGCAAGGCGGTCCACCGGGCGTGGAAGGAGATGCAGATCGCGGCTGCGAGGGAGGAGCGCGAGCAAGGGAACCCCGCGCCAATGTTCGACGACCGCAAGGCGCGACAGGACGAGCGCGCGGACGACGACCGCCGGACGGACTCGAGCGATGTCGTCCCCTACCCCGACGAGCGGCCGCCCGCGAAGGAGCACGATGAACGCTGAGCGAAGACCCGAGACGCGCGACGGCGAGCCGCCGCACGAGGAGCCCGACGCGGACGGCCCGCCCGGCCTCGGGGACGCGACGATGCGGGCCGTGCTCCGCTGGGTCGCCGGCACCGCCGCGGTCCTGTCCGTGGCCGCGCTGCTCGCGTACGGCGCGCGCGCGGCGCTCGGCGTCGGCATCGGGGGCGCCATCGCCACGGCGAACCTGTACGTCTTCGCACGCATCGTCGACGCGTTCCTCTCGCGCAGGGGCCACACCGTATCGTGGACGTTGATCGCGATGGTGAAGCTCACCGGGCTGATGGGCGGCGTCTGGCTCATCCTGAAGAGCGATCTCGTCTCGGGGGTCGCCCTGATGGTCGGCTACGCCTCGCTCGTGGTCGGCATCAGCCTCGGGACCCTGTTCGGGCCGAAGCCCCCGGCAGACGGGGCCCCGCCGGGCGCTCGCGGCTGAGCCCCCGCGGCGACCGGCGCCGCCGCGAGCGACCCGCGCGCGATGCGGCGGCGACTCGACGCGCTCCAGGGTGCCCACCGTAAAGGAGTTGTGGTAGAGGCGAGGCCCCCTCGACCGAGGGCGGACTCCCCCAAGGCGCGCCGGCGCGCGCGGCCGTGCCGGCACAGCCGCGCGGCTGCCAGCGCGGCGCATCGACGACGAAAGCCATGCCTGAGCACACAGGGTTCCTCACGTACCTCCTGGCGCAGCTCCCCGGACTCCGGGAGAACGCTCGCAACATCGGCAAGACGTTCATCGGTCACCACACGGTGGACTACCGCGGGACCGAGCCGATCTTCATGAGCCTCCTGATCATGGTGCTGTTCGTGCTGCTCGCCAGCGAGGTGCGCGGACAGTACCGGCGCCTGAACGAGTCCGTGGTCCCCGAGGACAAGCTCACGCTGCGCACGTTCTTCGAGGCGTTCTTCGGCTACTTCTACGGGATGGCTCGGGATGTGATGGGGCCCGAGAACGCGAAGCGGTACTTCCCGCTCATCGGGGGCTCGGCCGCGTTCATCTTCTTCTCGAACGCGTCGGCGCTCATCCCGGGGGTGAACCCGCCGACCTCGAACCTGAACGTCACGATCGGGTGCGCGGTCGTGGTGTTCGTCCTCTTCAACTACTACGGGCTGAAGGAGAACGGCTGGGGCTACATCGCCCACCTCGCCGGGCCGAAGTGGTACCTGGCGCCGCTCATCTTCCCCATCGAGGTCATCTCCACCTGCGTCCGCCCGGTCACGCTCTCGATCCGGCTCATGCTCAACATCGGGGTCGACCACCTCGTGGCGAGCATCTTCCTCGGGCTCATCGCGCTGTTCGTCCCGGTGCCGCTCATGTTCCTGGCGATCATCGTCATCGTCGTGCAGACGCTTGTGTTCTGTCTGCTGAGTTGCATCTACATCGGGCTCGCGACGGAGAAGGCGGACCATCACTGATCGCTGCGCCTGACCGCTCGGTCAGGGATCACCCGGCGCCGCGGAGAACGGCGCTGGAGGATGAAGAGAAGGCTAGCCAGCCCTCGAAAATCGGATTAGAGGGGCCCCGCTGTCGATGGGTTGCCCCAGAGCGGTAGGTGGATCGCGCGAGCGCATCCCCTACCGAGCAGTCGAAGAGGTCCCGGGAGCGATCCCCGGTTCTCGAGGGGGTACCGCCCGCGCGGCCCCCGACCCACGCAGATGTTACGCATGCAGCCCCGCGCGGGCTGTGTGGCTTGAAAGGAGCAGATTCGGATGTCGCTGAAGAGCAAGCTGTCGCTGTCCGCCGTTGTCGGCACTGCGCTGGTACTGGTTCCCGCTATGGCGCTGGCGCAGGATGGCGCGGCGTCGAACAAGTACGACGCGAACTCGTGGCTCGCCGTCGCTGCCGGATTCGCGATCGGCATCGCTGCCCTCGGCGGCACCATGGGCCAGGGGCGTGCCGCTGCCGCCGCCCTGGAGGGCATCTCCCGGAACCCGGGCGCTGCGGCCCGGATCCAGACCCCGATGATCCTCGGCCTGGCGCTCATCGAGTCGCTCGTGCTCCTCTCCTGGGTCATCGCCTTCTTCCTCCAGGGCAAGATCGCCCCCTGAGCCAGCGCTGGCCGCGGCCCCCTGGGTCCGGCTCCGCTGCTCCTTTCCTGCCCCTTCCTGCTGCGCCGGCCGAGCGCTCCTTCGATGGAGCCTCGCCAGCGCGCGCGTTCCCGCCCGCGCACAGACCCATCGCGCTCGCTGCCAGGCCGTGCATGGCAGCGAGCGCCTCACGGATCTGCCCCGCCGCGGCTTTGCGTGACCCGTCTCGCGTGCGCTGCGGCTTTGCGTGACCCGTCTCGCGTGCGCTGCGGCTTTGCGTGACCCGTCTCGCGCGCGCCGCGGTCGCGGCCGGCCGCTATCGCACGCGCACCACGGTGCCCGGCTCGTGCGCCGTGGGGAGGACGGCCGTCCAGCCGGCGGGGAGCCGGGGCGACGTCCACCAGAACAGCCGCTGCGCGTCGAGCGGGGCCAGGTTCACGCAGCCGTGGCTCCGCACCTGGCCGAACGAGCGATGCCAGAACGCGCCGTGCAGCCCGACCCCCTTCGAGAAGTACTGCACGTAGGGGACGTCCTCCATCCGGTAATAGCGATCGGCGTCCTCGTCCTCGAGGTTGTCCATGTCCGAGGTGAGCAGCTTGGCCCAGATCCGGTACGTGCCGGCGGGCGTGGCGCGCGACGACCCGGGCGCGCCCTTGCCGGTCGAGACGAGCGTCGCGAACACAGGGCGACGCCCCTCGTAGGCCACGAGCGTCTGCGTCGAGCGCTCGACGTCGATCCAGCGCTCGCCCGCATCGGCGTCGACCTCGGGCGGCGGCGGCGCCACCGACGGGCGCCGGAGATCGCGGATCGAGATCCACGCCGCCGCGTCGCCGTCCGCGATGCGCGCGAGCTTGCCCGAGGCGCCCTGCGCCTCCTCGAGATAGGAGACGACGTCGAACCGCGCCTTGCTCTCCTCGGTCCGCGTGAAGCCCGCCCCGGTCCGCGTGAAGAGCGGAGCCCTCTCGGACACGACCCACGCGATCGCGATCTGCGCGGCGTCCGGAGGGACGTCCACCCCGTGGAAGGCGAAGGCGCGCACCGGGCCGAGATCGCGCATCGGCACCCAGAAGCCGCTGTTCGTGCGGCCGTACCGCGCCCCGCCGAGGGCTCGCTCCTCGACGATCGCCACCGCGAAGCCAGGCTCGAGCTGCGCGTCCGGCGCGTCGATGTCGGCCGCGTCGGCGCGGCGGTAGCCGAAGGACCCATCGGGGCCGACGAAGTAGTAGCGGTACGGGAGCCCGTCCGGCATCTCGCGCCACGTGCGCACGAGCGGGCTGATCGGGCCTGCGGCGGAGAGCTCGACGGCGTCGTCGCAGACCCAGGCCGCGGCGCCCACCTCGAGCCAGCGTCCGAGGCAGCCGTCGCCGCGCCGGGCCGCGAAGAGGGGCAGCTGCACGTTGCGATCGACGGAGCCGCGCCGGCGCGGGCTCCCGCCCGGCGCGTCGAACAGCGGCTGATCGCGCTTGAGCACGCGCGCGCTCTTGACCCAGGCCGGGAGCGGGGCGTCGCCCGCCGGGACCCACGGCGGCAGCTGCGAAGCGAGGACCGCTCCGCCCCAGATCGCCGCGCCGAGGACGACCCCCGTCGCACCGACCCGCAGCGCGCCGCGGCGCTCGCGCCGCAGCGTGCCGCGGCGCAGCTCCCGCAAGCCCGCCGCGGCGCCTCCACGCTTCACCATCTCGCGAGATCCGGCGGAGACGACGGGCCTGCCGCGGTCAGCGGTAGGAGAAGCGCACTTCGTGATCGCAGATCCGGAAGAGGTCGCCCTCGACGATGGCCTTCCGGGCGATGCGCTGGCCGTTGTACTCGACGCCGTTCGTCGAGCCCATGTCGACCATGTAGTACTGGCCGTTCAGGAACTCGACCATGGCGTGCTGGCGCGACACGTTCGGGTCCTTGATCGTCAGATCGCTCGACTGCTTGCCGCGCCCGATGATGAACCGGTCCTTGTTCACCACGAACCGCTGCCCCGCGTAGAACGCGGCGAGCGCCGGGCCAGCGGGGATCTGGTTCGGCATCCCCATGGCCATCGGCGGCGGGCCCGGCATGCTGCTCGCCGCCTGCGGCGGAACGCCGTACGGCGGCGGCGCCATCGGCGGTCCCATGGGCGAGGCGTACCCGGCGGCGCTGCTCAGCGGCGGCGGCGGCGGCCCCGAGCGGCTCACCGAGCCGCCGGGCATGCTCTGGCGCCCGCCGGGGTTCGTGGCCTGCGACGGGAGCGGCGGCGGCGCGCCGAGACGGGTCACGCTGGTCGGCGGCGGCGGCGGGCCGCCGACGCGGCCCGGGATGGGCGGCGGAACGGGCAGGCTGGGCCGCTTCCCACCGGCATTGCTGCTGCCGGGCGGCGGCGGCGGTGGCGGCGGCGCGCCCGGCCGGACCGGCGGCGGTGGCGGCGGCGTCAGCGCCGGCACCGGCGTCGGCCCCGGCCCCACGGGGGGCACGCCGTACGGCGGCGACGGCGCGCCATAGGCAGGCGCGATGGCCGGGGCACCGTAGGCCGCCCCCACGGGCGTCGGCTGCTGCTGCAGGGCGACCATCGAAGGCCCGCCCGGTCCGTAGGGCGGCGGCGAGCCGGGCGTCATCAGCCCGGGCGGCGGGGGCGTCGCGGCCGGAGGCACCGCGCTGGGCTGATGAGCGTGCGGGACCGCCTGGTGTCCAGAGCCGGGCGCCGCGTCGACCCTCGCGGGCGGCGGAAAAGGCGTGCGCGGGCTGTAGCTTCGCTGCCGCGCGTACTGCTTCATCGACTCGTTGATGAGGTAGTCGATGGAGCACTCGAGCTCGCGCGCCATCTGCTCGAACGTCTCCCAAAGGACATCGCGACACTGGAACGTCCGTGCGCTTTTCTTGTTCGGATCCGCGCTCATCTCTACCCAACGATATCGGAGGATGAATTGCGCTGGGAAGCCTCCTCCCGGCCTCTTCCCTGCAAGCACCTGATGGCTCTGGACCGCGCCGAAAGCGCGCTGCGACCGCAAACATGCCCGCGCGAGATCCGCTGAGAGCCCGCGCAGCCCGCCGTGAAACCTGCGCCCCGACCGCCCTTCGCGGCGAGGGCGAAGCGCTGCGGGCCCGGCGCGAAGGGCCGCGCTGGCATCGCGGCGGGATCGCCCGAAGATCCCGCGTGCTGCGCCGGCGCTCGCGTCACTTCTTCTCGCCCTTCTCGATCTCCGGCTTCCTCTCCTGCATGGCCGGCTGGATGCAGTACTGAACGAACTCGCCGACGGTCTTCACTTCCCTGAGCTCACGCTCGTTCGACCCCTCTTTCGACACCTCGCACGCCCACTTGCAGTCCGGATCGGCCTCGCAGACCGGCGCGCGCGTGGTGTCGCCCTCGAGCGCCTTGACCGCTGGGAGATCGGCGGTCGTGCCGAAGGTGAAGTAGTAGGCGATCGCGCTCGTGCGCGCCGGCCCCGAGCCCGCGGCGAAGTGGCTCTTCAGGGCCTCGACGGGCGAGCCCTCCTTCAGATCGCCGAACGCCGCGCCGTACGTGAGCGCCTCGGGCATGGCGAACCCCTTGCTGTCGGGGAGCCTGCTCATGAACTCGTCGATGTGCTTCACCGTCGACATCTTCAGGATGGTCGCGGCGGCGGCGCGGCGGATCTTCCACTTGTCGGTCTTGAACAGGCCGTAGAGCTTCTCGACGACGAGCTCGCGCGGCATCTCGCCGACGCGGCGGAAGGCCTGGTCGAGCACCACATCGGGCGCGTCCGCGGTGGCGATCTCGAGGATGCGCTGGATGTCGCTCGGGTTGTTGCGGTCGAGCCGGCCTTCGAGCGCGGCGAGGGCGGCCTGGCGGCGCTTCTCGGGCTGCTCCCTGTTGGCCGCGAACCCGAGGAGGAAGTCGACCGACGGCCTGCCGCCGAGCTTCTTCATCGAGCCGAAGACCCGGAAGAGCTCCTCCTCCTGGTACTGCGCGAGCTGCGCCTCGAACTGCTTCTCGGTGGGCTCGAGCTTCGACGCGGCGTTCGCCGCCTGGAGCTCGGGCTTCTTCACGTCGACCCACTCGCTGGAGGTGACGAACTTCGCGATGGAGACGAGGTTCGCCGAGGCGGCTTCCTTCGTCGGCGGGTCGCCGTACTCGGCCACGAGCGACGCCATCTGGTCGAGCCGCTTCGCCTCGCGGGTCATGAGCTTCGGCAGCCCGGCCACCGCGGGCGGGCCGATGAAGCGCAGGAGCTGCTCCATCCCGTACGCCTGCGAGCGGTCCTCGAGCCGGTGCTCGAAGTCCGCCATCGCCCAGTCGATGAGCGCGGCCTTGAGCCCCTCCTTCAGCGCCTCGTCCGCGATGATCACGGTCCGATCCGACGTGAGCATCGCGTACGCGGCGTCCTTGTAGGGGAACGACGTGTCCGGCGGGAGCGGCTGCCCCGGCTGCGCGACGGGCGGCGGCTTCCTCAGCTCGGCGATGATCGACGGCACGAGCGCGGCCACGATGGACTGCCGGGCCTCCGGCGCCATGGTCGCGAGGGTCTCGACCATGATGCCGATGCCCACGCGCCGGCCCTGCCGCGGCTTCATGCGGATGAGCGACGTGGCCGCCTCGATGCGGAGCGAGTTGTCGTACTTGTCGTGAAACAGCACCGCCCTGAGCTTGTCCGGCCCGTGCGCCGTGGACTCCCACCGGTGGATGTCGTTCTCGTTGACGCGGCACCCGCTGGTCGCGAGCCCCACGCCAGCGGTCGCGAGGCACAGCAAAAGAAGGCCCGCAGCGCCGACGCGCCGCCCTGCTCGTTCGACAGTTTCCATGCACGTCCCAGGAAGGTCGGGATGGTACCGCCCGCAGCGCTCTGTTTGAAAGAATTTCAAGGCCGGGAAGAAGGGAGGTCGAACAAAGTTTGCGCGAAATGCGGCCAGAACTCCAGCGCGGCGGCGTCCTCCCCTGCCTGACAGGCCTCCCAGACTTCTTGCCCCCGGGGTGGAGTGCGCATATGTGAGCAAGGTAGGTTTAGGTAGGCATGAACGTCCCTTTGTTCGCTCCTCGCCGTGCCCAGCCCGTCGCCGGCCTTGGCGAGCCCTTGCGCTCCGGGGCGCGTGGCGCCGCACGGACCAGCCCGGCGGGGGTCGCGGGTCCTGCGGCGCCGCCGGGGCACAGCTATGCCCGCGATGCGGCGGCGCTGGTCCTCCTGGTGTCCGCCTTGTACAGCGCGCTGGCGCTCGCCTCATTTCGTGCGGATCCGCTGCGCCCGGAGATCTCGGGCGACGACTGGGTGGGGCCGGTGGGCGCGGCGCTCGCGGGGGCGTCGGTCGAGACGGTCGGGGTCATCGCGTGGTTCGTCCCGCTGGAGCTCGCGCTGCTCGCGATGCCGCTGCTCGGGGCGAAGCGCTCGATCGCCAGCCTGTTCCGGCTGAGCGGCGACATCGTGGTGGTCATCGTGCTCGCGGCGCTCGCGCACGTCGCGTTCCCGCAGGCGGTCGCGTTCGGCGCGATGCCGCTCGGCGGGGCCGTGGGCGAGCTGTTCGGGGAGGTGCTGCGCGCGCTCTTCTCGAACATCGGGTCGTACATCATCGGGCTCACCGTCGTCGCGCTCATCCTGATGGGCCGGGCGACGTTCTCGTTCATCGAGCTGGCGCACCGGGCCGAGCAGCTCGCGGTGGCGATCGCCGTGCGCGTCGCCGGCTGGGCGCGCGCGCTCTTCGGGGCGTGGGCCGCGGCGCGCGACCTGGAGCGGCGGGAGGGCGCCTCGGCGAAGGAAGCGCCGCCGATCATCGCGCGCAACTCGAGCCCCGACGCGATCATCGCCGCGCTGGCCGACGACGCCGACGAGCCGCTCTCGGATCCCGCCGCGAGGACCACGCCCGTCGAGCCGGCCCAGGTCGAGGCGCCGGCGCTCGACCTCTGGAAGAGCGCGCCGACGAGCGCCGCCCCCGAGGAGCCGGCGGCCCCGCCGAAGCCGCGACGCGGGCGGAAGGCGCAGGCCAAGGAGCCGCGCGAGGCGGCGCAGCAGGACGCCGAGGCGAGCGAGGTGGTGCCTCACAGCGCCGAGCCGCACGAGGTGGTGATCCACGGCGGCGAGGCGCACGAGGTGGTGCTGCGCGGCGCCGAGCCGCGCGAGGTGGTGCTGCGCGGCGCCGAGCCGCGCGAGGCAGCGGAGCAGGTCGACGAGCCGCACGAGGTAGCCGAGCCGGACGACGAGCCGCGCCAGGTGGTGATGCGCAGCGCCGAGCCGCGCGAGGGCGCACGGCGCGGCGCCGAGGCGCGCGAGGGTGCGCAGCGTGGGGCTGCGCGGCGTCGCGCCGCGCCCCCGAGAGAGCCGCGCGGCGCCGCGTTCCCGGAGGACGGCGACGAGTCGCCTTTCGGAGGCGAGGCTCACCTCTTCGAGGGGGATGCGCACCTGGACGAGGACGACGCGGAGGATCGCGCGGCGCTCGATCTGGCCGACGAGGAGACCTCGACCGCGTTCGCTGAGCCGGAAGCGCTCGACGTGCCCACCCCGTCGCCCATCCTGCCCGTGCGCGGGCCGCGCGAGGTGTCGATGCGCGAGCCGGACGCCAGGCCCGCGCACCGCGACCTGCCCCCGCGCGAGCCGCGCGAGCCGGACGCCCGGGCCGTGCACCGCGAGCTGCCCGCGCGCGAGCCGGACGCCAGGCCCGCGCACCGCGAGCTGCCGCCCGCCGGCGGGCCGGAGCGACCGCACGGCGCCGCGCCGCGCGCCCCGACCATCGTCGATACGAGCCGCGAGCTCGTGAGCGAGAAGCCGGCCGTGGTGAAGGTCGTCCCGGCCGCCGGGGCGGGCTTCCGCCTGCCGATCACGGACATGCTCGAGGCGGCCGCGGGCGGACGCATCCAGCTCGACGCGGATCAGCTCAAGGCGACCGCGCAGCTCCTCGAGAAGACGCTCGCCGACTACGGCGTCAGCGGGAAGGTCGAGGAGATCCACCCCGGGCCGACCGTCACGACGTTCGAGGTCTCGCCAGCCGCCGGCACCAAGGTCTCGAAGGTGGCAGGCCTCGCGGACGACCTCGCGCTCGGCCTCTCGCGCAAGGTCCGCATCGTCGCCCCCATCCCAGGGAAGAACCGGATCGGCTTCGAGATCCCGAACGAGCACCGCCAGCCCGTCAACCTGCGCGAGCTCGTCGAGGATCGCCGCTTCCTCGAGATGAAGGCGCCGCTGCCGTGCGTGCTCGGCCGCGACATCATCGGGACGCCGTACTTCGCCGACCTCGCGTCGATGCCGCACGTCATCGTCGCGGGCGCGACCGGCGCGGGCAAGAGCGTCGGGCTCAACGTGATGCTGGTGAGCCTGCTCTTCCGCAAGACGCCGGACGAGCTCCGGCTCCTGATGATCGATCCCAAGGTCGTCGAGCTCGCGCCCTTCGACCGCATCCCGCACCTGCTCCTGCCGGTCGTGACGGACATGAAGCAGGCGGCGAACGCGCTCAAGTGGGCCGTCGACGAGATGGAGCGCCGGTACCAGCTCTTCGCGAACGCGGGGACGAAGAACATCACGACCTACAACGCCTGGGTCGAGCGCGTGCAGCGCGGCGAGGCGCGCCCGCCGAGGCCCCCGGCCAAGGTGAGCGCGATCGGCGCAGACGGGCTCGAGGTGGAGATCGACGCCGCGAAGGACGGGTCGGACGCGGCGCTGCCGGAGAAGATCCCGTTCATCGTGATCGTGGTCGACGAGTTCGCCGATCTGATGATGCAGCAGGGCAAGGACGTGGAGGCGAGCGTGGCCCGGCTCGCGCAGAAGGCGCGCGCCGCCGGCATGCACGTGATCCTGGCGACGCAGCGGCCGAGCGTCGACGTGATCACCGGCATGATCAAGGCGAACTTCCCCACGCGCATCGCCTTCCGGGTCGCGCAGAAGGTGGACAGCCGCACGATCCTCGACGAGCAGGGCGCCGAGCACCTGCTCGGCCGCGGCGACATGCTGATCAAGATGAACGGCTCGAACGACACGCGCCGCGTCCAGTGCCCGTTCTGCTCCGAGGAGGAGGTCCAGAAGATCACCGACTTCCTCCGGCTCCAGGGCGAGCCGGTCTACGACGAGGCGATCCTCCGGCCCCGGGACGACGAGGGCGAGGAGCCCGACACCGCCGACGCGGAGGCCGATCCCATGTACGACGCCGCGGTGCGGATCGTGGCCGATACCCGGCGCTGCTCGACCTCCTGGCTGCAGCGCAAGCTCGGCGTCGGCTACAACCGCGCGGCCAAGCTGGTCGAGGCCATGGAGAAGCGCGGGCTCGTCGGACCGGCGAACGGCGCCAAGGATCGCGAGGTGCTGATCGCGCCGATCTGACCCTTGTGCAATTTTTCTTGACGCCGTTTCGTAATGCGTGTTGGCACGCCGTCGACCTGCGCGCGCGGTCCAGATCGGATGTTGAGGAGAGCACATCGCCGGCCTTTCCGCCGCCGAGGCCGCGCGACAGCGTGGCGGTTCTTTTGACTTTCCCGTTCGAATGCTTCATGGAGCACGCAGGATGGCGCCTGAGGAAACGCGCACGCGTCTGATCGCCCAGATCGCGAGCCTCCTGAAAGAAGGAACGATGCCCGCAGACGCCCGCGCAGCGGGGCTGACGCTCATCGGCTGGCTTGCGAGGCGCATGCCCGGAGAGGCGGCGTCGCGGGACGGCGTCGAGGAGATGCGCCGTCGCGCAGCGGTCCTGAGCTGCCCGCCGCGACGCATGGGCGGGCGGCGGTCCACCTGAGCGTGCGGCGCTGAGCGTGCGGCGCTGAGCGGGGCACAGACGCCGCGCGCTCAGATGCCGTACGCGGCGCGGATCCTGCCGGCAATCTGGCCGACTGCCCCTACGGGAGCGCGGCGCTCGCCTCAAGTCCACGAAGCGTCGCGCCGGCCCCGCGGGTACGCGCCAGCGCCCTGGGGGCCGGCGGCCGCGCACGGCGACGAGAGGACCGAAAGCGACATCAGTATCGTAATTTGTACGAGCCGTATCGAGCGCGGCTAAGCTCTTGGTGGCGCGGCTTTCCGCGCCGTGGGGCTCGCGCGACGTTCGAACCGGGACGTCGGCTCGCTCGGTATCATGGGTAAACGGCCGCAGTGGGGCCTGTGATAGGTGGTGTTGCTCATGGCGAACCGCGTGGTCGCCCTCCCCGAACCGCACCCGAATGACGATGAAGATGTCGTGTGGGGGATCTCCACGGCCAGCGCGCTGTGGGCGCGCGGCGAGCGGCGCGACGCCATCGTGTGGCTGCGACGCGCGGCCGACGCGGCCGGGGCGGCCGCGCAGCCGTTCCGCGCCTCGGAGCTCGGGCTGTGCGCGACGGCGCTCGAGGAGGTGATGGCCTCGGAGGTCGGGCAGCCGAGCGATCCCGATCTCCTGGAGACGATCACCGGCGAGGACGACGACGAGCCGTCCCCTTCCGATGAGGAAGCTGACGAAGCTCCTCCGTCCGACGAGCAGACCTGGCGCCGCCGCCTCTCGCTCGGCGCAGAGCTGCGCGCGTCGATGCCCTCGATCGAGATCGATCTGTTCGAGCCGCTCTCGGAGCCGGAGCTGGCCGCCGAAGCGGAGCGCCTGCCGGCGCCGTCACGGCCGGCGCCGAAGCTTCCTCCGGGCGCGAAGGAAGGGCCGGCCGCCGCGGGCCGACCGATCGCGCCGTTTCCCCCCGCGCCTGCCGGGCATTCGCAGGGAAGCGCGTCGCAGCCCCCGCCTCCCCCGCCGCCGATGGCGCATCGGCCGGCGCAGCAGCCGACGGGCGGTGCTTTCCCGCAGCCTGCGCCGTACGCGCAGCCGCCCGCTGCGCCGTACCCGCAGCCGCCCGCTGCGCCGTACCCGCAGCCGCCCGCCGCGCCGTACCCGCAGCCGCCGACGCGGGTCGCACCCTCCACACCGCCGCCGGCGCCCAACGTCCAGGCCGGCGCCCTTTATCGGAGTCAACCACCGCCGGCACCTCCGCTACCTGTCGCGCCGGTGGCGAACGCCATCGCGCCGCTGCCTCCACCGCCAGGGGCTCCGTCGTTCAGGCCGCAGATCACCACGGATCCGCATTCGATCGCGACGCAGGCCAAGACGCAGAGCGCGCAGCCGCCCGCCCCGGTACCGCCGCCGGCCGTACCGCGAGGAGCATCCCCGCGGCCATCGTCGGCCCCCCCTCGCCCTTCCCCGGCACCGGTGCTGCCGGAGCGGCCGGCCGCCCTGGCTTCGTTGCCGGAGCACGGCCGGTCCGACACCACGATGGGGTCCCCGCCGCCCCCGCGCCGCGCCGGGGCACGCGCCACGAGCGAGCCGCCGCCCGCGGCGCCGCTGCCTCCGCCAACGTTCTCCGCGCTTCCGGCAGCAGCCCTCGCCGCGCCACCACCGCCGAGGTTCATCGCGGAGCCGCATTCGCCGCCAGCGCCAGGAAGCGCCGCGCCCGCGTCGACACCGCCGCACCCGCCATCCTTCGGGCCGCCGCCGGCACCGCCGCACCCGCCATCCTTCGGGCCGCCACCGGCGCCGCCCGTCGGGCTTCCACCGGCACCGCCCGTCGGGCTTCCACCAGCGCCGCCCGTCGGGCTTCCACCGGCGCCGCCCGTCGGGCTTCCACCGGCGCCGCACCCACCGTCGTTCGCGCCCCCGCGCGCGCAGCCTCCGCCCGCGCCGCTCCCGCGCCCGCAACCGCTGCCTCCACCCGCTGCGTCTCTGCACCCGCAGGTGCTGGCCCCGCCAGCGTCGCCGCAGTCGGTCGCGCCGCCGCTGCCTCCGCCGGCTGCGCTGCCGCCGCCCGCCGCACCGCCGCACCCGCCGACGCTGCCTCCGCCGGCGCCGCCTCCGCTCGCGACCACCGCTTCCGCTGCGCCGCCGCTTCCGCCGCACCCGCCGACGCTGCCTCCGCCGGCGCCGCCTCCGCTCGCGACCACCGCTTCCGCTGCGCCGCTTCCGCCGTTCGCCGCGCCGCCGCACCCGCCGACGCTGCCTCCGCCGGCGCCGCCTCCGCTCGCGACCACCGCTTCCGCTGCGCCGCCGCTTCCGCCGCACCCGCCGACGCTGCCTCCGCCGGCGCCGCCTCCGCTCGCGACCACCGCTTCCGCTGCGCCGCTTCCGCCGTTCGCCGCGCCGCCGCACCCGCCGACGCTGCCTCCGCCGGCGCCGCCTCCGCTCGCGACCACCGCTTCCGCTGCGCCGCCGCTTCCGCCGCCCACCTCGCCGCCGCACTCGCCGACGCTGCTTCCGTCGGTGCCACCGCCGTCACCCACGCTGACCTCCGCCGCGCCGGTGCCGCCTGCGGCGCCACTTCCGCCGCCGGTGGCGCAGTCGCCGTCTGCGCCGGCATCCGTTGCGCCGCCGCCGCCTCCGGCGCCCGTGGCGCAGCCGCCGTCCGCGCCGCCGCTGGCCGCACCGCCTCCCGCCGCGCCTCCGGCCTCCACCGCTTCGTTGCCGCTGCCGCCCTCGACATCGCCACATGTCCCGAGCCCGGCAGCGCCCACCGAGCAGCACGCGCCGGACGACGACGTCGTCGGCGAGATCCTCGTCGAGGATCAGGTCCCGACGCCCGCCCCGGCCCGCGCAGACACGGCCGCTCCGGCGCACGCAACGACTGGCTCGAGAAGGAAACCCCGGGAGCCGATCCTCGATCCGTGGTCCGACGACGCGGAGATAGCCGCGCCACCTCGGCCTCCCCAGGAAACCATCACGCCGAGCGGCGACACGTACCTCGTGGCTCGCCGGCCTCCCTCGACGCCGCAGGCCGAAGACGAGGAGGAGGAGGTCATCACCTCGGCAGCACCGCTCGATCTGACGCTCAAGCGGAAACCGAACTCCGCGCGACCTCCCGCGCCTCCGGCACCCGCAGCGCCACGCCCCCGCTCAGCGACGCCCACGGGAAGCGAGCCGCCCGGACACCTCGGAGCCTCCGCCGACGACGTTCCCTCCAAGGACGCCGGCGCGCCCGCGATCCCTGCCGGGAAGATCGAGCCTCCTGCGAGCACGGAAGCGCCGCTCCCAGCCTCGACGCCCGACGGGACCGTCATCATCGAGCTCTCCGACCACGATCTCGACGCTCCGACGTCGTCGCGGCTCGACAGCCCATTCCCCGCGCCGCAGGCAGCGGGGCAGGACAGCGACCTGCTGGCGAAGGCCGGCCTGCCTCTCGGCGAGCCCACCTCCGGCGGCGCCGCGGACCCGGCGCAGCGCCCGCTCGATCTCGATGCGGCGACCGCCGAGCCCGAGGCGGAAGAAGAGCTGCTCGACGACGCGGACATCGCGCTCGAGGAGGAGCCCGCGGCCCAGGCGGCCGCTGGCGAGCCGCTGCCGGCGCTCGCTGCCGACGCGCGCGCGACGGCGGCGGTCGACGCCCCCCTCGCGACCGACGCGGCGCGGCCCGAGGAGGTGGCGATGGAGCGGCCCCGAGCGGACGCAGGCGAGGCCGTCGACCTCGCCGGGGTGGCGCTCGACGCACCGCACGGCGCGCCTCCGGACGCAGGAACGATCGCGGCCCTCGACATCGACCCGGAGATCGCGCCGGCTCTGCCGCAGCCGGACGCGGCCAGCGCCGCGCCGGCCGCCGCCGGCGCCGCAGCCCTCACCGGCCGTGACCTCGAGCAGATCGAGGCGTTCGCCGATCTACCCGAGGAGACGCACGACGAGCTCGCGCTCGCAGCGCACGTGGAAGACCTCGCGTCCGACGAGGAGCTCGCCGTCTACGGCGCAGCGCTGGTGCTCAGCGGCAGCGCCGCCGTGTGCGCGAACATCGTCGATACGCCCGCCGAGCGCGCCGCCATCAGGGCGCTCGTGCCGTCCCGCGGCACGCTCGAGGAAGGCATTCCGCTGCGCGTGGTCGCCGGCGCGGGCGGCGCGCGGGTGGCGATCTGGGACCAGGCGACCATCGACAACGCGCTCCGCACCTGCCCCTGGGTCGTCGACGAGCTGCGCACCGTCGCAGACCGGCTCCAGTCGCTCGCCGGCGCCACGATGGGGCCGCTCGGCGAGCTCGAGGAGACGCTGCTGCGCCGGGTCCTCGACCGGCTCCGCCTGCGCAGCCTGGAGCCCGGCGAGCAGCTGATCCACGCCGGCAATCCCATACCCGGGCTCGTGATCGTCGGCGCCGGCGCGCTGGAGCTGGTCGCGGAGCGATCGCAGGAGATCGCCGGCACCACGAGGCCCGGTGAGCTCCTGTTCGCCGCCGAGCTGCTCGGAGGCCAGCCAGCGCCGACGATCGCGCGCGCGGCCGGATGCGGCGCGCTCGTGCTCATCGCCGACCACCCCGTGCTGCGCGAGCTGTTCGAGAGCACGCCGGAGCTGCTCTCCATCCTCGCGCAGTCCATCTCGCTGAACGCCCAGGGCAGCTGAAACGGCAGGAGAACCACGCCGTGCACGGGTGGCAGGCCGGCCGCGTCGCTGGCGGCACGCCCGCGCGCCCCGTGACGTGGGCACAGCTGCCCGAGGCCGCGAGCCGCGCCCGAGCCGCGCCTAGACCGCGCCCGAGCCGCGCCTAGAGTCGGCCTCGGCCTCTCACCGGACGCAGCGGCCGTGCGCGCGCGGCGTCCTGCTCCAGCTCGACGGCCTCGGCGGGCTCCTCGTTGACCTGCCAGACGAGCTCGCTGTTGCCCTGCGCTCCGGCGAAGCGGAGACCGAACCACCTCGCGCTCGGCGAGATCGTCGGCCTGCCCTCCGCGGTCGCGCGCGGGAAGCGGATGCGGAACGCCTGCCGCCACACCGTGTTGTACGGGAAGTAGGTCCGCTCGAGCGCGTTCGGCTTCGTGATCGCGACGATCTCCTCGGGCGCCGTCTCGTTCCCCGTGTCGTCGATCAGCCGGACGATCCACGCGCTGTTCGGCGTCGAGAGGTCGTTGTACTTGCGCTCGCCCCCGAAGATCGCGACGAAGAACTGGTGGCGCTGGCGCGTCTCCTCCAGCGTCTTCTCGAGCAGCTTCTGCCGCTGCTCGATCGTGAGCCGGTAATCCTGCGCGTAGCGGGCCACGTAGGCCCAGCGGAAGTCCCACGACTCGAAGGTCGCGGTGGCGGTGAGGAAGTTGTCGAGCTCCGAGAGCGCGAACAGGTGCTCCGTGCGCGTCCACGTGCGCAGCACGTTCTCGTAGTCCGTCGCGACGTACTCGCGGGGCCCCTCGTTCAGGTTGACGAGCTGGGTCGAGCAGCCGGTCGACCCGAGGAGCGCCGCGACAACCAGACCGCGCCGGAGCCATGCTGCAGTGACCACGCGGCCAGGGTACCCAGCACCCGCGCTGGATGCACGCACTCGAACGAGATCCCCGCGCCTTCGCCGGCGGGAGCGCGCGGCGGGCGCGCCCCCGCGCGAGGGTGCGCCCGCCCCGCGCTCACCGGGGCGCCGATGGCGCAGCCGTCGGGAAGGTGAACCCGACGCTGAGCCGCGCGGCGTAGTACGAGGCGACGTCGCCGCGCAGCGGGGTCGCGACCGGCAGGAGCACGCTCAGCGCCGGCTGCACGTTCGCCAGGATGAAGCGGATGCTCGGCGAGATCGCGAACGTCGCGCGCTTGTCGTCCGGCAGGTCCTGCGTCAGCTGGTAGACCTCCCACAGCTCCAGGCCCACCCCGACCGGCCGCGCGAGCCGATAGCCGAAGTAGAACGCGGTGTGCGCCGTGACGTCGGTGCGGCGCTCACCGGACCTCAGGCCGCGCACGACCAGCGACCAGTCGATGCCCTGCCTGAGCTGGAAGATGAACGGGCCGGTGATGTGCCGCATGTCGAACCAGGGGCGGAACGTCAGCGTGAGCTCCCGGAAGCGCGTCTCGTCCCACGGCCGCACCACGCGCGCCGTCCGCAGCACCTCGGCCTCGGCGGGCGAGACGTCGCGCGGGACTGGGAGCACGATGCCGAAGCCTCCCCCGGACGCGAGCCCGCGCACGCTCGACCAGACGCCCCGCCCGTAGAGCTCAGGGCTCCCGAGCAGGATCGACCGCTCGACCCCGGGGACGCTCGCGGCGGCGCTGTCATGCACCGCGCCGACGAACCACTTGCGGGGAACGAGCGGCACTTCCATCTCGCCGTGCGAGTACCAGGCGTAAGCGTTCCTGCCGCCCGCCCGGCTCGTCGCCTCGAGCTCGATCACGGCCGCCGTGTACTCGAAGGTGAAGGTCGGGTCGCGCAGCGTGAGCCCAGGGAGCGTCGGAGGCGCGGGGACGTCGAAGACGGCCTGCTCTTCCTCGTCGGACCACGCGCCCGAGCCGGGCGGCGCAGCCAGCGCGGCGCCCGTCCCGCCGGCCAGCGAGAGGAGCGAGAGGCACGCCGCCGCGCGGGCGAGGCGCCCGGCCGACGCCCGAACCCGCGCGGGCAGCCTCGATGCCACGGGGAAACGCGGCTCGACGCTACTTCGACCCGAGGCCGAAATCGTTCGCCGTGACGTAGAGCATCAGCCCGATCAGCATGAACACGCCGACCAGATGGATGTGCGCCTCGATGCGGGCGTTCGGCCGGCGCCGCGTGGCGGCCTCGTAGAACAGGAACATCAGGCGGCCGCCGTCCAGGGCCGGGAACGGGATCAGGTTGAACGCGCCGAGGTAGGCCGAGAGCAGGCCGAGGAACTCGAGCCCCTCGGCCCAGCCGCGCTTGGCCGCGTACGCCGTCTCCTCGATCATCCGCTTCGGGCCACCGAGCTCACCCTCGACCTTGCCCGTCAGATACTGGCCGAGCCCGACGACCAGGCTCTGCACGACCTTCGGCGGCTTCGTCACGGCGAGCACCGCGGCCTCCTTCGCGGTCACCGGAGTCGACCGGATCGGCCCGATGGCCATCACGCCGATCTTGCCCGAGCCGTTCTCGTTCGTCGGGGTGACCGTGGCCTGGACGCGCTCGCCGGCGCGCTCCACGACGACGTCGAGCGGCCGGCCGGGGCTGTGGGAGATGATCTCCGCCATCTTCTCCCAGTCCTGGACCGGGGTCCCGTCGATCTCGACGATGCGGTCGCCGTCCTTGAGGTTGGCCGCCGCCGCCGGCATCCCGGCGACGACGCCGATGTCTGTCAGGCGGTAGGGCTTGCCGCCCGTCATCAGGCTCGCGAAGAAGAGCACCGACGCGAACAGGTAGTTGGCGAGCGGACCGGCGAAGATCGCGGCGATCCGGCCCATGAGGCTCGCGTTCGCGTAGCTGCCCTTGTCCTCGGGGTCGATCTCCTCGAGCGGGTTCATCCCCGCGATCTGCACGTACGCGAGGAAGGGGATCATCGCGACCTGGAACACGGTGGGGCCGTGCTTCACCGGGTCGTGACGCCAGAGCCGCACGCGGACCTTGTCCGCGGCGGTCGTGAACCAGAAGTACCCGTCCTTCGGGACAACCTTGAAGAAGGTGGGGCCGAAGCCGATCGAGAACTTCAGGACGCGCATCCCGTAGGCGCGCGCGGCGAAATAATGCCCTCCCTCGTGGACCACCATGAGCAGGGCGAGCCCGAGGATGCCTACGAAATACCAGCCGACCATCTCCGGCTAGTCTAACCAGGGTGGGCCCCATCCGCACGTGCCCGATGTCCACCCCGTACGCCTACCCCGGCAAGATCTCGCCGCCCACGGCGGAGGCCGGGCGCTCCGCCCCCCGATCCCCGCGGGCAGCAGGACAGCGCCGGGGCGGCTCAGCCCGCCGGAGGACCGGCGCAGAGCAGCTCAGCCGACGAAGAACGACGCGCCAACGCTGAAGAAAGGATAGCCGATCCGCATGGTCAGCGCGAGGTTGTCGTTGAAGTGGTACCGGCCGCCGACCATGGTGACGAAGTCGAGCCACACCTCGTTGTAGAACCCATCGGTCCGGATGACAGCGCCGAGATCGGCGAACGCGCTCCACTTATCGTTGAAGAAGAAGTTCCACTGCATGGTGACCGGACTCCAGATGGTGAAGTCCTGGCGGCAGTACGTGCAGTTGGTGAAATCCAGGCCGAACGAGATGCCGACAGTGTTGTTGAGCCTCGGGATGAAAGCCGGATCGGCGAGCTCGATGGTGGCCCTGAAGCCGAGGCCGAACTCGGGATCGCCGAAGTTGTCGTAGTACCTGTTGTACCCGCGCCGCAGACCGTAGTCGCGGTGCATGAAGACGAAGTTCCCGTGCGGCTCGAGCTCGGCCACGTAATCGGGGTGATCGTTCGGATTCTTGATGTTCGCCTGCGCTTCGGGCGCGAGCGTGAGGAGGGTGGCGCCAGCGAGAGCGACACTCACGAGCGAGGGGAGCGCTTTCATGAGCTCTTCGTACCAAAGGAACGGCAGCGAAGGAAGCGAACGGCCACGGGCCCGGGTCATGACGGCCGCCGCTGGAAGGCGATGTCGCACCTCGCGCGGCGCGCTGCGCCCCGAGCGGAGCGCGCCGCGGCGCCGGACGCGAGCCCTCGACGCTACGCGAGCCCTCGACGCTACGCGAGCACGTCTAGCTGAGCCGCGCGCTTCGGAGTAAACAGAGCGCGGCGCCGCCTCAGCCCGCGCGCCGCGGCGGGCGCGGCCTTCCCCGGAGCGTCGAGATGAGAGGAACGACAAGCGTCATCCAGCTGGCCCGTGGGTGCGCGCGCATCGTCGGCGCGCTCGTCGCGGCCGCCGCCCTCGCCTGCAGCGCCACGATCCAGGTCGCGGGGCCGCCGCCCGAGGGGCCGGCGCGGCCGCCGGCGCCGCAGAAGAAGCAGCCCGCGCCGGCCGAGGCCGCCGCGCCGCCGGAGCCGCCGTTGCCCGCGGCTGTAGAGCCGTTCGTGAAGACGCAGGACTCCGACGAGTGGGTGAGCCAGACGCTGAAGCTGCAGAGACGCTACGAGCGCGTCCTCGTCGTCGGCGCGCCGGCCCCCGCCGCGATCCGCGTCGCCTCGCTCGATCTGAACGCGCGCGACGCCGCGGCCGAGCCGCAGGATCTCCCGGTCACGCGCGCGTTCGCCACGCTCCAGGACGCCGCGGACGCGGCCCGGGGCGGCGACCTCATCGCGGTGTTGCCCGGCGCATACGCGGGGTTTTCGCTCGGCGACAAGCCGAGCGCCGGTCAGGGGCGCTACATCCATTTCAAGGCGATGGGGCGCCCGGGCGAGGTCGTGATCCACCGGGGATGCGCCGCCGACCCGAACTGGATGATCTACCTGAAGAGGGCGCACCACGTGGTGATCGAGGGCTTCCGCCTCGCCGGCAGCAGCGGGCCCGGCAGGCAGAGCGCGGGCACGCCGAAGGCGGGGATCATGGTCGACGGCGCGTTCGGCGAGACCGGCAGGCTGGCGCACCACATCGCGCTCGTCGGCAACTTCTCGCATCACCATCGGACATGGGGGTTTCACTCCACCGACAGCCACACCGTCCTCCTGCAGGACAACCTGTTCGCCTTCTCTGCCGCCGAGCACGGCGCCTACGTGTCCGACGGCTCGGACAACTACGTGGTGCGTCGCAACGTGTTCTTCGGCAACAGCGCGAGCGGGTTCCAGGCGAACCTCGATCCGGAGGCCTCGCTCGACGCGGTGCTGGAGCACCCATCGTTCCGGGGCTATCCGCGCAGGGAGCCGACCCGCGCCTGGGCCGCGGGGCTGATGAAGCTCGCGACGGACCGGTTCGGCGAGCACGGATTTCCGGACGGCCGGGGCGTGAACTTCATCATCGAGCAGAACGTCATCAACGGCAACGGGCGCCTGGGCGGCGGGGCGATCAACCTCGCCGGGGCGTCGGACTCCGTCATCCAGAACAACCTCATCTATGGCAACCTCGGCAGCGGGATCGCGCAGTGGGACAACGGGAACCCGTTCGACCAGGCCTATGTGGAGCCGGGCCCGCGCTCTCCGGAGCAGGTGAGCGGCCCCGACGCGCTGCCGCTCTGGGGCTGCCGCAACAACCTGATCCGCAACAACACCGTGGTCATGAACAGCAGGGGCCGGCCCGCGCTCCAGTGCGGCAACGGGAGCTGGGGTTGCCGGCTGCGGAACAACATCTTCGTCAGCGACGACTCGCCCTCGATCGAGGTGCTGAGCACGAGCATCTACCGGTTCGACGCGGGCCACAACGTGGTGACCCAGGTGAGCTACGGCGGGATGCCGAACGGGCTGAAGCGCCTGGCGGCAGCGCTGCCGGAGACGCGGGCGATCACGGGCATCACGCGCGCGCGGCTCGCGGCGGAGGTGGTGCGCGCAGGCGAGGAGCCGTGGGTGATCGTGGAGGGGAGCTGGTGGAAGCTCAACCCGAGCCGCCCGGATTTCAGGCCGAAGCGGTCGTCGAAGATGCTGCTCGGGCAGGGCGACGCGCGCGAGGTGCCGTCGCGGGATCTGCTCGGCGAGAAGCGCGGCGGCGCGGATCTCGGGGCCTTGTCGCCGGGGCCGCCCTGAGGGGCGCGGCGGCGCGGCCGTCGGGGGTTCGGGCGGGGCGAGGCGATGAGCGCACCGCGATCCCGCGCAGCAGCGCGCCGGGCGCGTGTACACTCCGCCTCGTGCCGTCCGTGCCGCGCCGCGATCGCCTCCGGGATCGCCTCTCTCGCCTCCGGGCCTTCCTGTCGACGAGGTCCTCGCTCCCCCGGCGCTCTCGGTCACGACGCGCGAATCCAGGCTTGCTCGCCGCCCTGGCATGGCTCACCGCGTGCACCGGGCCGGGCGAGGGCGGCGGCAGCCCGGCGACGAAGATAGACGCTCCCGGCCAGGTGCACGTGGCGCGCGTCGCCGAGGGGACGGCACTTGCCGCGCCTTCCGCGCCCGCGGCGGCTCCGGCTCCCGCCGCGCCGGCGCCTGCCGGCAGCGCGCACGCCGGCGCGGCCATCCTGGGCGGCGCAGCCCCCGAGCCCCCGCCGGTCGCCGGCAGCGCGAGCGCCGCCCCGGCCGAGGCGCATCCGCCCGGCCCGGCCGGCGCCGCGCCCGCGGTCTTCCCTCCGCGACCGCTCGGGCTCACGCTGGCGCTCGGGCCTTGCCCGGCCGACATGGCCCTCGTCGGCGGCTTCTGCATCGACCGGTACGAGGCGCACCTGGTCACCGACGCCGGCGGGGAGCTCGCCGTCCACCCGCATTTCAAGCGGCCCGAGGCGGGCGTCCGCTACGTCGCCCGCAGCGAGGCCGGCGTCTTTCCGCAGGCGTACATCAGCCGCGTCGAGGCCACCGCCGCGTGCGCCGCCGCCGGCAAGCGCCTCTGCACGCGGCGTGAGTGGCAGCGCGCCTGCCGCGGCAACGGCGTCCACCGCTACCCCTACGGCCCTCACGGCGAGCGCGAACGGTGCAACACCGGCAAACGCCACCTCCTGAGAGAGCTCTTCGGCGACCACCCGCCGGGCGGGTGGAGCTACGAGCGGCACTTCAACAGCCCCGAGCTCGACCAGAAGCCGGGCTTCCTGGCGCGGAGCGGCGATCACGCCGGCTGCGCCAGCGAGCTCGGCGTCCACGACATGGTCGGGAACCTGCACGAGTGGGTCAGCGACATGGTCGATCACGAGCTCGTGATGCGCATGCAGACCGAGGGCGTGGCGCGCCGCGATCAGCCCTGGCACGAGGGCAGCGGTGTGTTCATGGGCGGCTTCTTCAGCACGACCAGCGAGCTCGGCCCCGGGTGCTACTTCACCACGATCGCCCACGAGCCTGCCTATCACGACTACTCCACGGGATTCCGCTGTTGCGACAGCGTCGACGTCCCGGCAACGCCGGAGTCGGACGGGGCGGTCAAGCGCGACGGCGGCTGACGGGGCGGCTGTCCTCAAGCCACGACAGGAACAGGGCACCTCCTCCAGATATCCGCCCTCTCGAGGACCACGAGCGCGGCGGTGACGACGGGAGAGGCGCGCAGCGCCCGCCGCTCACGCCGCGAACATCCGGTCGAGCACCGTCCTCGGCGCCCCGCCCTGCAGGATCGTCTCGAGCGCCTCGAACACCCCGCCGTCCACCTTCCGCGCCCTCGCGAACGCCACGACGCGCGGGATCAGCGGGATCGCCTCCACGCGCAGCCTGGCCTCCGCGACCGCCTCGTCGAGCGTCCGCCCGCGCGCGAGGGCCTTGCCGAGGATCACCTCGGGGCGGCTCTCGAGCCGGATCGAGGCGAGCAGGTCGCCGTAGCCGCCGAGCCCCAGCATCGTCCGCTCCTCGGCGCCGGCCGCGGCGGCGATGCGCGCCGCGCCGTCGACCGCCCTCGAGATGAGCGCGGCGAGCAGCCCGGGCCCGGCGCCCGCCTGCTCGGCGAAGCCGACGCCGACCGCGAGGCAGCCGACCAGCGCCGACGCCCACTCCAGGCCCTGCAGATCCGGCGTCGTGTAGACACGGAGCGCGTCGGACTGGAACGCCGCGGTCACCGCCGCGTGCACCTCGGGGAACCGCGAGCCGCACACCATCGCCGAGGGGCGGCCCTCCCGCAGCTCGTCCTCCTGGATCGGGCCGCCCAGCGCGCCCACCCGGCGCGCCGGGGTCTCCTCGCGCACCAGGTCCGAGACGGTCTTCAGCGCCTCGCCCTCGAGGCCGCGCACGCCGTGGATCACGAGGTGCGAGCCGTCCATGTGATCGCCGAGCGCGCGCAGCGCCGTCCGGGCCGCGTTCGACGGCACCGCGATGACGAGCAGCCGCGCCCGGGCGACCTCCGCGTGGTCCCGCACGATCCGCGGACCGTCGTTGATCTGCGGGTGCTCGCGGCGGGTGAACAGGAGGACCTCGGCCCCGGTGCGGCTCGCCGCGAGCGCCAGCGCCACGCCCCAGAAGCCGCCGCCGATGACCCCGACCGAAGGCGCCGGACGCGCGCTCACCGGCCACCCCCGGCGCCGTTCATCGAGCCCGCGCGCGCGCCCGCGGCGCCGCCGCGCGACGAGGCCGCGCCGCGATCGTCGAGCGGCGGCGGCATCGCGGAGGGCGCGAGCGGCGGGAGCGGCGGCTGGACCTGCAGGCCGGAAGGGACGCCGGGCGGCGCGATCACGTCCCACGCCACCCCGTGGGCGGCGAGGCGATTCTGGTAATAAAAGAGCAGGTTGGTGTCGCAGATGGCGATGCCGTCGGGCCGCGAGTCGAGCACCGGCGACGAGTGGTAGCCCGCGAAGGCGCGCAGCGCGCGCTCGACGATGTCCCCGCCCGAGCCGAGCCGGACGTCCTCGCCCAGCACGATGCACCCCTTCTGCTCGAGCGCGCGCAGGCGCTCGCACAGGGCCATCACGTCGGCCGCGAGGTCGTCGCGCGGCACGGTGAGCACGTCGCGCTGGCGGAGCACCGTGAAGAGATCCGCGGCCGGCGCGTGGCTGCGGAGCCGGGCGAAGCTCGCCGCCGCGACGACGTGCGTCGCCATGACGACCGTGTCGCGCGCGTACGCCCGGCAGATCTCCTCGCCGAGCTCGCGGGCGTACTGGACGTCGCGCGCCGCGTCGATGACCGCGGCGCCGTCCTGGTTCTTCACGTAGCTCGCCGGGTCGACCTCGCGGCCGCGCGCGTCGAACGAGCGGCCGAGCTCGTCGACCCGGTTGCCGAACGGATCGAGCGGCTCCGAGAAGCGGATGACCACCGCGGCGTTCATCGCGAGGAGCTTGCGGAGGAACGAGGCGATCCGGCCGATCCGGCTCGACTCATCGTCCTCGATGATGAAGCGGCCCTTGCCGGCCTCGGAGAGGAAATCGGCGATGAGCGTCTCGGCCTCGAGCGTGATGAGGTAGTTGATCGTGGCCGGGACGAAGAAGACGCGGCGCTCGCGGCCGCTGAGCAGCGTCCGCGTGTAGGCCTCGAAGGCGCTGCCGACAAGGCCCAGCTTGAGCCTCCGCTCCACGCCGCCCGAGCGCGACCGCGTGCCCCCGGGGAAGAACAGCGAGTGGTAGCCGCGCTCCAGGAGCACGCCCGAGTACGTCTTCAGCACGTCCTTGTAGAGGTTGTGCCGGATGCGCCGATCCACGCGGTAGGCGCCGAGGTTGTGCATGAAGAACGAGAGGACCGGGTTCGTGAACAGGTTCTTTCCGGCGCCGTAGGTGGCGGGCGGCAGGCCGGCGCGCTCGAGGGCGTAGCCAAACATGATCGAGTCCATGTTCGACATGTGCGTCGGGACGTAGACCGCGGTGCCGCGCTGCACGAGCGACCGGAGCTTCGCGAGCGGGCCCTGCACGAGCACCCGGTCGGCGAGCAGCTCCAGGCTGATGAGCTTGCGCGGGTCACGGACCACGGTCACGAGCTTCCGCGGCGCGAGCAGGGCGCTCACGACCGGCGGCAGGAGCCGCGAGGACAGCTGGTAGACGCGCGGGTCGAAGTTCCCCGCGATGTCCCACGCGTACTCCTCGGCGAGCTCCCGCAGGCGACGGCGGCGCTCCGCCTCGTGCATGCGGCCGAGCGAGCGGGCGAGCCGCTGCCACTCGGTGAGCTCGCGGACGTCCTGCGGCTTCCGGGACCCCTCGAGCCGCTTCGCCTCCTGGTACGCCGCCTCGTTCATGGCGAGCAGCGGATCCCTCGTGGCGCCGAGGACCCGATCGACCACGGTACGCACGATCTCGTCGCGCGCGTCGTTGAACCCGAAGATGGGAGCGCGGGAGTCCATGGGCCTAGTCGTATAGAAATCAGGCCGCGGGCGCGAGCGGAATGCGGCCGCGCGCGACGTCGTCAGTCAGCGGTAATCGTCCTTCGCGCGCCGCACGGCGGCGAACACGTCGGGCAGCGTGGGCCCCGGGAAGCGGGCCTGGACGGACCGCTCGCTGCAGCGCAGGAACGGGTTCGTCGCGAGCTCCTCGGCGATGGTGCTCCCGACCGTGGGCTCGCCGCGCTCGCGCGCCGCGCGGGCGGCCGCGAGCTTCTTGCGGATGGCCTCGTTCTCGGGCTCGACCGTCTCGGCGAAACGGAGGTTGTTCACGGTGTACTCGTGACCGCAGAAGACGCGCATGTGCACCGGGAGGGCGGCGAGCTTGGAGAGCGAGGCGTGCATCACCTCGGGTGTGCCCTCGAACATGCGGCCGCAGCCGCCGATGAAGAGCGTGTCGCCGGTGAACACGACGTCCTCGACGCAATAGGAGACGGCGCCGAGCGTGTGGCCGGGGACGTGCAGCGGCCGGAGCGTGAGGCCGGCGATCTCGACCGGCTTGCCCTCCTCGACGTGCTCCGTCTGCGCGGGCACGCGCCCGACGTCGCTCGCGTGCGCGTAGACGGGGAGGTCGCCGTAGCGCTGGCGGAGCGCCTCGTTGCCGCCGACGTGATCGTGGTGGTGGTGCGTGTTGACGATGGCGACCAGGCGGAGCTGCTCGCGGTCGAGCGCCGCGACGATCGGCTCGGCCTCCGACGGGTCGATGACGATCGCCTCGCGCCGCCCGTCCGCGGCCACGAGGTATGCGTAGTTGTCGCTGAGGCAGGGCACGGGGAGGATGCGCATGGGCGAGAAATATAGTGCGGCGCATGCGGGGAGCCGGTGAAAAACTCGGGGCAGAGAACGTAAGGGGGCGTGAGGGGGCGCGCTTGTCGACCTCGATCGGATCCGCGCGCGGGATGATAACGCTGGCGGGTCGCCTCGCGCCGTGACGCGCGCGCCGTCGTGTGGCAGAGGGGCCGTGCATGGCGTCCGCCGAGCCCTCTGTCCGCTACCGCATCGGCGTCGATGAGAACGGCCTCGGCCCGCGGCTCGGTCCGATGGTGGTGACGGCCGTCCTCTCGCGCGTCACCGAGGCCGGCTGGCAGACCGCCGGCAGCGCGCCCCGCGGCGCCCTCGCGCAGCGGCTCGGCGACTCGAAGCAGCTCGTCGCGCACGGGGACGTCTCGCTCGGCGAGGCGTGGGCCCGCGCGCTCGTCGCGCGCGGCTGCGGCCGCACGGCGACGGCCGGCGACCCGTCGTCGGTCGACGAGCTGCTCCACGCCGTCTCGCTCGACGACCGCGCCGCGCTGCGCGCGCTCTGCCCGGGCCACGTCGAGGCGCAGTGCTGGTCGGCGGAGGGCGAGGCGTTCACCGCGCCGGACAAGCTGCTGCGCACGGTCTGCCGCGACCTCGACAAGCTCGCGGAGAAGGGGGTCGAGATCGTCGCCGTGCGCTCGATGCTGCTCTGCGTGAAGCGGATGAACGACGGGGTGCGCGCCGGGAAGAACCGGTTCGTGCTCGATCTCCACGCGATGGAGCGCCTCATCCTCGAGCTCGGCGGCCTCGCCGGCGCGGAGGTCTTCGCGGTGTGCGGCAAGGTCGGCGGCTTCGGCAAATACGGGTCCGCGTTCGGCCCGCTCGCCGGGAGGCTGCACCTCGTGCTCGAGGAGGGCCGCGCCCGCAGCGCCTACCACTTTCCCGGCCTCGGCGAGATCGCGTTCGTCCGCGACAGCGACGCCTCGGATCTTTGCGTCGCGATGGCGTCGATGGTGGGCAAGTACGTCCGCGAGGCGCTGATGGAGCGGGTCGCGCGCCACTACCAGCGCGCGGTCCCGGGCCTGCACGGGGCGAGCGGCTACCACGATCCGGTGACCTCGGCGTTCATCGGGGCGACCCGGCTCGTCCGCCGCGCGCGCGAGATCCCCGACGACTGCTTCGAGCGGCGCGCCGCCGAGGGGGCCGCCTCGCTCGAGCGCGGCGGCCCGTGATGTCGAGGCCGGCGCCGCGCTAGGCGGGCGCCGCGCCAGGCGGCATGCGCGCCGCGCCCGCGAAACCGGCGGCCCCGCGCGGCGTAGGAGGGGTGGATGCGCTACCCTCGACCGGCCAGGTGGATGATGAATTGGCTCCGCGCTGCTCGTCTGCTCTTCGCGCTCTTGCTCGTCGCGTCCGCCGCCCTGATCGCGTGCTGGCGCACGGGCGCTGCGGGGCATGCGAGCAAGACTGCCCTGGTATCCAAGGAGGCTGTGACGATGTCGGACAGAAGCTATCGCAAACCGTCGGATGAGGAGCTGCGCAAGCGGCTCACGCCGCTCGCGTACGAGGTCACCCAGCACGACGCGACCGAGCCGCCGTTCCGCAACGCCTTCTGGAACAGCCACGAGGCGGGCCTCTACGTGGATGTCGCGAGCGGCGAGCCGCTCTTTTCATCGGTCGACAAGTTCGAGTCGGGCACCGGCTGGCCGAGCTTCACCCGCCCCATCGAGCCGGAGCGGGTCGTGGAGCGCTCCGACAGGGCCCATGGGATGGTCCGAACGGAGGTGCGCTCCAAGGCCGGCAACTCGCACCTCGGGCATGTCTTCGAGGACGGGCCTCGGCCGAGCGGGCTGCGTTACTGCATCAACTCTGCGTCCCTCCGGTTCATCCCGCTGGATCGCCTCGAGGCCGAGGGCTACGGCGCCTACCGTGCCCTGTTCGAGGGGCGGAGCGGCGCGCCGGCGGAGCAGGCCGGCGCGAACGCCTGCGCGCTCCCGGCGCCTGGAGAGGCGGCCGGCTGCAAGACGACGCTGGAGACGGCCGTCCTGGCGGGCGGCTGCTTCTGGGGGATGGAGGAGCTCCTCCGGCAGATCCCCGGCGTCCTCGAGACGGAGGTCGGTTATGCCGGCGGCCGGACGAAGGAGCCGACCTATGAAGACGTGAAGACCGGGGTGACGGGCCACGCCGAGGCGGTGCGCATCGTCTTCGATCCAGCGAAGCTGTCGTATGACGAGCTGCTCGAGAAATGGTTCTTCCGCATGCACGATCCGACGACGCAGAACCGCCAGGGCAACGATGTCGGCACGCAGTACCGCTCGGCCATCTTCGTCACGACGCCCGAGCAGCGCCGCATCGCCGAGGAGGTGAAGGCGCGCGTGGGGCAGGGCGGCAAATGGCGCGCGCCGATCGTCACCGAGATCGTGGAGGCCGGACCGTTCACCCGCGCCGAGGAGTACCACCAGAAGTACCTGGAGAAGTCCCCGGGCGGGTACACGTGCCACTACATGCGCGATTGACGCGGCGACGCGCTCAGCGGTTCGCGATGTGGATCGCCGCGCCCATGGCGTGGGCGGCGGCTTCCATCAGCGACTCGCCGAGGGTCGGGTGGGGGTGGATCGTGAGCGAGATGTCCTCGAGGAAGGCCGCCATCTCGAGCGAGAGGGACGCCTCGCTGATCATCGTGCTGGCCTCCGGTCCGACGATGTGGACGCCGAGCACCTGCTTCGTCTTCTTGTCGGCGACGATCTTCGCGAACCCCTCGGTCTCGTTCATGGCCATGGCCTTGCCGAGCACCGAGAACGGGAACTTGCCGACGACGACCTCGAGGCCCTTCGCCTTCGCCTCCGCCTCGGTGAGCCCCACCGTCGCGATCTCCGGATCGGTGAAGATCGCGCCCGGGATCGCGACCCAGTCCTTCGCGGCCTTGTGCCCCGCGATGACCTCGGCGACGATCTCGCCCTCCTTCGTCGCCTTGTGCGCGAGCAGGGGCGGTCCGCTGACGTCGCCCACGGCGTAGATCGACGGCACGTTGGTGCGGCACGTCTTGTCCGTCGGGATGAACCCGCGCTGATCGACCGTCACGCCGACCTTCTCGAGGCCGAGCCCCTTCGAGCTCGGCCGCATGCCGACGGCGACCAGCACCGTGTCGACGACGATCGTCTGCTCCTTGCCCTCGATCTGGATCTTCACCCCGACCGAGCCGTCCTTCTGCTTCTCGTACCCGACCGCCTTGGCGTTCTTGTGGATCGTGCCGCCGCGCTTCAGGATCTTGCGCTCGACGAGCTTTGTGCAGTCGGGGTCGACGCCCGTGAGCAGCTCCGGCAGCGCCTCGACCACGGTGAGCTGGGAGCCGAACGCCTGGTAGACCATGCCGAGCTCGAGGCCGATGACGCCGCCGCCGATCACGAGCAGCCGCTTCGGGATGCGGCGCAGGCTCACCGCCTCCTTCGCGCCGATGATCGCGTCGCCGTCGAACTTGAACGTCGGGATCTCGATGGTGGTCGAGCCGGTCGCGATGACGATCCCCTTGGTCGCCTCGATCTGCTCCACCGAGCCGTCCGGCAAGGTCACGTCCACGCGCTTCGGCCCGACGATCGTGGCGGTGCCGGTGAGCAGGTCGGCGCCGTTGCCCTTGAGCAGCGACCTGACGCCGCCGGTGAGCTTCTTGACGATGCCTTCCTTCCAGTCCTGCATCTGGTTGGCGTCGAGCTCGACGCCGCTGACCTTGATCCCCATCGCGGCGCCGGCCTGCGACTTCTCGTAGAGGTGGGCGGCGGAGATGAGCGCCTTGGAGGGGATACAGCCCCAGTTGAGGCAGACGCCGCCGGGCTGCTCCTTCTCGATGCAGAGCGTCTTCTGCTTGAGCTGAGCCAGCCGGATGGCGCAGGGGTAACCGCCGGGGCCGGCTCCGATCACGATTGCGTCGTAGGTCTTCATCCTTGTCCTTGTTGTGCGCTTCGGAGACTGGGATTAGGGGCGCCGGGGTCCGTCAGGCAAGCCCCTCGCTGACCAGCCCTGAGGCCGCGCCCGCGAGCCGTACCCTGGGTGCCCGGGGCTTACACGACCTCGCACCGAGGGGAAATCCCTCCCGTGGTCAGCGTCCGCCGCCGTGCGCGGGCGCTTTCGGGGAGCGCAGGAGCTCCGCGCGCTGATCGCGCAGGTGCCAGGGCAGCTCCGCGTAGACGTCCTCGAACAGGGTCTCGCGGGCGGGCGGGTCCATCGCCTCGACCTCCGCGACGGCGGCGGCGATCTCGGCGTTGAGCTCCGCCTCGAGGGAGGCCTCCGCGGCGTCGTCGAGGAGACCGCGGACGGCGAGGTGACGCCCGAGGCGCAGCAGCGGGTCGCGCTGCGTCCAGCGATCGACCTCCTCCTGCGACCGGTACCGGCTCGGGTCGTCGCTCGAGGAGTGCGCGCCGACGCGGTAGGTGAGCGCCTCGATGAAGCTGGGGCCGCCGCCGGCCCGGGCCCGCGCGACCGCCTCGGAGACGGCGCGGTAGACGGCGATGACGTCGTTGCCGTCGACCCGCACCGACGGGACGCCGTAGGCCCGCCCCTTGATGGCGATCGTCCTGGAGGCCGTCTGCCGGTCGGTCGGCACGCTGATCGCCCAGTGGTTGTTCTGGCAGATCATCACGCAGGGCGCCTTGAAGACCCCGGCGAAGTTCATCGCGCTGTGGAAGTCGGGCTCGCTCGTCGCGCCGTCGCCCATGAACCCCACCACCACCGTGCTGTCGCGCCGCAGCTTCGCGGCCCACGCGGCGCCGACCGCCTGCGGGATCTGCGGGCCGATGCAGCTCGACCAGGACACCTGGTTCACCTGCCGGCCGCTCATGTGAGACGGCATCTGGCGCCCCTTGAGGAGGTCGCCCGAGTTGCCGAAGATCTGGGCCACGTACGTGCGGAGCGGGAAGCCGCGCACCAGCATCATCACGCTCTCGCGCAGCGCGGGGAAGATCCAGTCCGTCGGATCGAGCGCGAGCGCGGTGGCGATCGGCGTCGCCTCCTGGCCGGTGCACGCGCCGTAGAAGCCGACCCGCCCCTGCCGCTGGAGCAGGAGCATGCGCGCGTCGAGCAGCCTGAGGCGCTTGATCTCGCGGTAAGTGCGCAGCAGCAGCGCGTCGGTCAGGCCGGGATCGGTCGCCGGATCCAGCGATCCGTCGTCGCGAAGGACGCTGAGCAAGCCCTCGTCGTCCCCCTCCCCCGCGCGGGGCGGCGGCGCGTCGGCGGGCCGGGTCGAGGCGCCGGGCGGCGTGGCTTCCAGCTCGCTCATGACCGGACCATACCGCGAAATGGCGGCGATCGCGGCCCCTTCGGCTCGCCGGCGCGAGCCCGCCCACCCCGGTCGCCCGCCGGAGCGAAGCGGCTCACGCGCCTCGCGCCGCGCTCAGCCGAGGAGGACGCGGAACATCCGCTTGCTGTCGGAGAGGTAGTAATAGGCGGCGCGGTCGGCGTCGCCCATCAGATCGAGGATGGCGCGCTCCATCTGATCCGGGCTCAGCGTGTTGGACACCTCCCAGGTGCTGGGCGTGACCTCGTCGCCCTGCCACGGTCCGGCGCACAGCGCGACGAGGCGGGCCCGGTTCGCCTCGTCGGCGATCGAGAAGGTGAGGATGTAATCGTGGTTGACGAAGCCGCTATAGAGCTTGTTGTCACGCGGCATCTGGGTTCTCCCTGTCGTGGGCGCGACGCGCGGCGGCGCCTCGTGCTGCGGTCGTCGGATCGGCACCCTCGCACCAGCGCCCGCGGCGACGGCGCAGGTCGGGTGCGTCTATGTTTTCACCGCGGGCCGGGCGGCAGCGGAGCGGCCGCGTCCTCGTCGTCGTCCTCCTGCTCGGGGCGGCGCGCGCCGAGCGTGAAGACGTGCAGCACGACCAGGCTCGCGCCGAGGAACACCTCCGACCGGCCCACGAGCTCGGCGCGGCGGTGGGCGCGCTCGAGCTCCATGCCGAGCTCCCCCTCGCCGCGCCGGGCGCCCTCGCGGTGGAGCGCCGCGATGCGGGGGGTGAGCGCCAGGCCGACGTACGCGGCGCACCCGGCCATCACCATGGCGATGACCCGGCGCACGCGGGCCGCGCGGCGCGCGCCCTGACGGCCAGCCGCCCAGGTGCGCGCCACCTCCGCGCCGAGGAGGATCACCGCGGCGCCGAGCGCGAGCTGATCGAAGCGGGCGAAGGCCGCGCTCATCGCGTCGCCGGAGAAGGGGGTCGGGGTGAGCCGGAAGACGAACGGGGCGGCGCAGGCGCCCAGCGCCACGAGGCCGCCGGC
The DNA here is from genome assembly GCF_051521455.1 of Sorangium sp. So ce887. NCBI lineage: Bacteria > Pseudomonadati > Myxococcota > Polyangiales > Polyangiaceae > Sorangium > Sorangium sp. So ce887. The sequence continues at coordinate 11,058,259 of NZ_CP150354.1, forward strand.
CCAGGCCCCCGCCGCGAGCGCGGCCACGCTCGCGGCCGCGCGATCGATCAAGAAGCGGCGCGACGCGGCGCGCTCCTCGGGGCTCGGGGCGAGGTCGGCCTCGCTGAACTGGGCTTCGTCGTTCATGCCTCCACCTCGGAAGCGATGGCGGCGAGCGCCTCCTCGACGGCCCCCTGATCGGCCTTCCGCTCGTCGCCCCGCATCGCCGCGATCGCCGCGCGGGCGGTCGCGAGGCGAGCGCGACCGGCGGCGGCGACGGCGAGCGTGCGCCGGTGGCGGTCCCACGCGCCGAGCTCGCTCAAGATCTCGCGGATCGCGCGCTCGTGGCCCATCCGCGCGAGCGCGACGCGCGCGTGCCAGCGCAGCGGGTCCCGACCGAGGCCGAGCCTCAGCCCGAAGACGCGCCGCTCGAGCGCGCTCCGGGAAGCGGAGAGGCCGAGCTCGCCGCAGAGCTCGATCGCGGCGGCCTCGTCCTCGTGGTCGACCCCGCGGAGCTTGCCACCCACGACCTCGACGAGCACCGCGTGGCCCGCCGGATCGCCGAAGCGCGCGGTGACGACCGCCGCCGCTGCCCGGACGAGCGGCGACGCGTGGCCGAGCAGCGCGCTCGCCCGCGCCAGGCTCGACGGAGGGAGCTCGCCGTTGAGCTCCCCCAGCTCCTCGAACATCCGCAGGGCGATGTGGCAGACGAGCGGATCGTCGTCGTGCGAGGCCTGCATGACGGCCTCGAGCGCATCGGCCGGCTCGGCGCAGACACGGGGGAACGCGATCACCGCCTGGAAGCGGACCTCGGGCCGCTCGTCCGAGAGGGCGCGCCGGAGCCGCCCCGTGGCGCGCGCGTCGCCGATCTCGCCGAGCGCCGTGATCGCCATCTGCCGGACGTTGGGATCCACGTCCTCGACGGCGAGGAGCAGCGCGGGCAGCGCCTCGACGGCCTTCGTGTCGGCGAGGGCGATGGCCGCTGCCGCGCGCACCGCCGCGTGCCCATCGGCGCGCAGCGCGCCCTCGATCGCGCGCAGGACCTGCTCCCGCGCCTTGGCGGCATAGGGGACGAGGTCGCTCACCGCCTCCACGCGCACAGCGGGCTTCTGCGAGGCGACGTCGCGCAGCGCAGCCTCGAACGTCCTCTTCGCGGGAGCCGATCCGAACACGCGGCCCACGCTAGCACGGTCGACGCGCGACGCCGGACCGCACCGCGCCGCGCTCAGCCGCCGCCCTCGCCCCCCGAGCCGCCAGCACCGCCCTCGCCCCCCGAGCCGCCAGCACCGCCCTCGCCCCCCGAGCCGCCAGCACCGCCCTCGCCCTCCGAGCCGCCAGCACCGCCCTCGCCCCCCGAGCCGCCCTCGCCCTCCGGCGTGTACGGAGTCCACGCGGGCTGCTCAGGAGCGGCCCCGCAGACACCGGGCCCGCTCTCGACATCGCCCGACGGCTCGCCGGGCGCGCTCGGGGTAGAGGACGGATCCGGCAGGCATGCCTTCGAGCTCTCCGGCTCGGAGTCGACGATCGCGGCGTTGCGCTCGCCCGGCGGTATCGCCGCGGCGCCCCGGATATCGCCCAGCGCGACGCACGAGTAGCCGCTGCGGCAGTCGTCGTCGTCGTCGCAGGTGGCCATGCAGAACGTCCGCTCGAAGCGCGGCCAGCGGACGTTCTCGAGCTCGCCGCACGCCTGATCCAGCACCGGGTTGAACGCGACGCAGACGCTGCTGCCGTAGCAGCTGTCCGGCTCGCAGTTGAAGACCGTGCAGTAGCCGCCGGGCTGCGTGCCATCGCAGAAGAGCAGCTGCTCTTGCTGCGCGCAATCGAGCGACGTGATGCACGCATCGCCGATCTGCGGGCCGCATCCGGCGAGCAGCGAGAAGGCGCCGAGGACGACGAGCAGGAGGGCGGGCCCGGTGAGGCGAAGCATCGAGGAGGGCCGCTTAGTACCGGCAGGGGCGCCCGCGCGCAAGCGTGCGCCGGCGTCGCCGCGCGGAACCTGCGCCCACTTCCGCCCGAATTGACACCGTGCGGTCAGGCCTCTAGAAACGAGCGGACCGGGGTTGACCCGGAGAATGAAGCGAAGGCCATGGCGACTTACATCACCGAAGACTGCATCAACTGCGGCGCCTGCGAGCCGGAATGCCCGAACGAAGCCATCAGCGAGGGCGATGAGATCTACGTGATCGATCCGGAGCTCTGCACGGAGTGCGTCGGCTTCTACGACCACGAAGCGTGCCAGGCCGTGTGCCCGGTCGAGTGCTGCCTGCCCAATCCGCAAATCGTGGAGACCGAGGAAGCGCTCATCGCGCGCGCCATCAAGCTGCACCCGGACGATGCCGAGCTGCAGAAGCGGGCCGCCGCCAACGACTACCCCTCGCGCTTCCGCAAGTAGAGCAGCTTTTCGAGCCCCCTCGCGTCGCCTCTCGGGCCGCGCTCCCCATGTCTCCGCCGGCACCGTCGGTTCAATGCCGCGCCCGGGTCACACCGTGATCCGGCGCTGGGTCGCAGCGCTCCTCGCAGGCGCCTGCGCGGGCTGTCATGGCAGCGGTCCGCTGCTCCATCCGGCCCACGTCCTCCGTCCGGGCAACGTGAGCTTCGGCGCGGGCCTATCGGGCGACCTGATCGTCGCCGGAGCGACGGCCGCTCCGCCGGAGGCAGGCGCGAGCGCCGGCGACCCGGCCGCGACGGAGGGCGCCGCGCGGCGGAAGCTCTCCGAGATCACGGTGTCGCCGGGCGTCGCGCCCTGGGCCATCGCCCGCGTCGGGATCGACGGCGGGAACGAAGCCGGGCTGACGTACACGGGGCGCGCCCTCCGGCTCGACGGGCGCCATGAGTTCCCGCTCGGCGAGGCGTCCCTGTCGCTCGGGCTCGGCGCCTCGGCGCTCTTCGCGGGCGCTCCAGGCCCGAGCGCGGGCTCGAAAGCCGCGGGGAGCGACGTCTACGGCGCGGGGCTCGACGTCCCGCTCCTGCTCGGCTTCCGGTCGGACGCGGATCTCTTTGCGCTCTGGCTCGGTCCGCGGCTCGGGCTCGAGCTCCTGGGTGGCGAGGTGCGGCTGCCCGCCGGCTCGGCGACCCAGGGGCCCCTCGTCGACGCATCGGGCCAGCACCTCCGGGTCGGGTTCGTGCTGGGCGTGCGCGCCGGGTTCCGACACGTACATGTCGCCCTGGAGGCCACAGCGACGTACCATCACGCCACGGGCCGGATTGGCGGGGCTCCGGTCGCCCTCGATCAGGGCACCGTCGCCCCGGGCGGCGGCCTCACGGTCACCTTCTGACCTGGCCGTAAAGAAGCGGATTTCGCGCATTTTCTGTGGCCAGCGCAGGCGCTTGCCCGGCCGGAGGACCGGCCTTAGACTTGGATCTATGCGTCCCTACGGCGCCCTCTCCACCTCATGCCTCCTCGCCGTTGCGGCTCTCGTCGGCTGTTCGGCGCCTGTCGCGGGCGACGCGGCCGACGTCAACGGGGTGGTCACCCAGGGGGTCGTGCGCGTCGAGCGCGCGATCAACCTGAGCCGGGACGCCGCTACCGCCCCCAGCGAGCTCGACGACGCGGCGCTGCCGGTCGCGGCCGACGAGAGCGCCTCGTCGGTCACCAACGTCCTGGCGAAGTTCATGCGCCTCTCTTCCGCGATGGATCCCGAGCTCGCCGAGGGGGCGGTCGGCCAGGCGTTCGTCCTCCCGGCCGCCGGCAGCTGCATGGTCCTCTCGCCCGCCGCCGAGGATGACGCGGCGAGCAGCTTCAGCTCCCTCAGCCCGATCGAGCTCCTCGACGCGGGCGACGTGACGATGCGGACCGACAGCACCAAAATGCCGCTCGCCGCCCGCGCATTCCCCGACGTGGGCGCCCTGGTCTTCGGCGTGTTCTACACGTCGCGCGACGCCACAAGCGATCTGCCGGCACCGGCGCGGTACGTCTTCGAGAGCTCGGGGTCGGGGCAGCTCGACCGGTTCGCCTTCGAGGCGGACGCCCCCGCCGGTCCCGAGGACGTGCGGGTGGGCGACGCCGATCTGGCCGACTTGGTCGAGCTCGACGCCGGGGTCGGCGCGATTGTGCAGTGGCGCGCGGACGAGGGCGGTGAAGCCGGCCAGACGCGCGACGTCATCTACATCGACGTGACCTCGGCTCACGGCGCGACCGTGCGGTGCGCGTTCAAGGACACGGGGAGGGGCGTGATCCCGGGCTCCTTGCTGGATCCGTCGACGCTCGGCCCCCTGCCCGCGAGCGCGACGCTCGCCGTGCACCGCACGCGGCAGGTGCCGTTCAGCGCCTCGGGGATCGATCTCGGCGAGGTGCGCTTCGACCTCTCCGTGAACGGCCGCGCGCGCATCGCCGCGCACTGACGGTTGGACGGCCGACCTCGGGGTGGCGTACGAGGACCTGCGACGGCGCGCGGACGAGCTCGCCGCGATCGGGCAGCGCGAGCGCGGCGCCGCGCTCCTCGTGGCGGCCGGCGATCGCGCGGGCGCGTCGGAGCTGCTCGAGCGGGTCTGCGATTTCGCCGGCGCGGCCAGGGAGGCGCTCGCCGCCGAGGACCCGGCCCGCGCCGCGCTGATGGCCGCGCTCGGCGGCGACGACGCGCTCGCGCGCGAGGCGCTCGACGAGCTCTCGATCACGGCGCCCCGGGACGCCGCGCTGCGCGTCGCCGCCGACCTCGCGGCGCGCGGGTTCCCCCGCCACGCCGGCGCGCTGTTCGCGGCGCTCGGCGCCCACGCCGCGGCAGCGGAGGCGTTCACCGCGGCCCAGGACGCGCGCCGCGCCGCCGAGAGCTTCGAGCTCGCCGGCCGCCCCGCGGATGGCGCGCGCGTGCTCGAGGCCGCGCTCCGCCGCCGCCCGGGCGACGCGGCGGCGTGGCTCGCGCTCGGCGAGCTCCTCGCGCGCCACGGCCGCACCGAGGCCGCGGTGCGGGCGCTGCAGCATCTGCCGCCCACCTCCGCGGAGCGCGCCCGCGCGCTGCCGCTGCTCTGCCGCTGCCTGGGCGACCTCGGGCTCGAGGACGCCGCGCAGACCGTGCGCGACGAGCTCTCCCGGCTCGACCCGCGCGGCCAGGAGGCGCTCTCGTCGCCGGCCGTCGTTCCCGGCGGCCCCGCGGCGGCGCCCTCTCCTGCGGGCGCCGCGCCCGCCGGGCCGCTCCTCTTCGGGCGCTACGAGACCCTGCGCGACGTCACGGCCACGCATCACGCGCGCGTGGTGGAGGCGCGCGACCGGATCACGGCGGAGCGCGTCGCCGTGAAGATCTTCGCGGGCGCGGCGTTCGGAGCGGGCCGCGACGCGCTGCTCCGGTTCGAGCGCGAGGCGCGGGCCCTCGCCCAGCTCCGGCACCCGAACGTCGTCGCGCTCCGCGCCTATCACCCCGAGGGGCCCGCGATGGTGCTCGCCTGGATGGCCGGCGGCTCCCTGATCGAGCGGCTCCGGGGGGAGCCGGTCGCGCCCGCGCGCGCCGTCGAGATCGCCTGCGCGCTCCTGTCGGCGCTCGGCGAGGCGCACCGGCTCGGCATCCTTCACCGCGACGTGAAGCCGAGCAACGTGCTCTTCGACGAGATCGGGACGGCGCACCTCGCGGACTTCGGGGCGGCGCACCTCGGCGATCTCTCGACCACCGCGACGGCCGGCGCGATCGGGACGTTCGCGTACATGTCGCCGGAGCAGCGGATGGGGCGACCGGCGACGCTGGCGAGCGACCTGTACGGCGCCGGCGCGGTGCTCGCCGAGCTGCTCACCGGAGAGCCGCCCGCGCCCGCCGTGGGCGGGCACCTCGATCCGGCGCCGAGCGAGATCCACCCGGATCTCACGGCGGCCCACGACGCCATCGTGGCGGCGCTGCTCGCGGAGGACCCCGCCGCGCGCCCGGCCGACGCGTTCGAGGCGCGGCGCGCGATCACCGCGCTCCCCTGGCCGGAGAGCCCGCGGCCGCGGCGGTCGCGCGCGAGCGCCCGGCCTCGGTCGAGCGAGGCGCCGCCCTCCGCGACGACGCGGCTCGCGGCGACGCTCGAGGTCGGCGACGGCCGGGACACGGAGGGGCGATGGCGCGACGCCTGGCTCGATCGCGACGTGCTCGTGCTGCAGCTCGACGACGCGACCCTCGCCCGGGCCCGGGCGTTCGCGCGCGCCGGCCACCCGGCCCTGCCGTCCGTCCTGCGGGTCGACCTCGCCGCCGGCGAGGTCTGGGTGGCGCCGCCCCAGGGCCGCGCGCTCGCCGACGAGGGCCGCGCCCTGACCAGGGGCCAGCGGGCGCGCCTCGGCGAGGCCATCGCGGCGCTCCACGGGGCGGGGGGCGCGCACGGGTGCATCGACGGCCAGCACCTCTACCTGCACGACGGCGAGATCGCGCTGGCCTACCCGCGCGAGGCTGCCGGCGGCGTGGAGGAGCTGGCCGCGCGGGATCTCGCCGCGCTCGAGGAGCTCGACAGGAACGCGCTGGACGAGCCCTAGAACGCGCAGGTGTCGTACTCGCCGTCGGCTCGCTTGGTGATGTCGTAACAGCAGTAGTCGCCGTCGAACTCGGGCTCGCTGTCGACCGACTGGACCTCGCCGCCGCAGGTGGAGCCGCCGAAGTAGTCGAGCGCTTCCTCCTGAGAGGGGCACTCCCCCTCGAGCTCGGTCCACTCGAAGCACCCGACCTTGTCGCACCCCGTCGTCGCGAAGGAGAGCGCCAGGGCTGCGAGCGGAAGGGCCCGGACCGGACAACGCGCAAGGGCCGAACGGATCGTCGAGATCATGGATTCTCCCGGAGTCGGGCGCTGCTCGCGCCGCGGGCGAGCATACTCCGGTTCGGACGAAGCCGGCCGTCCTGGAGAGACGTCGGGCGCGCGGAGCAGGCTTACGTCACGCGGTGGCGCACAGCATCGCGCGCCGCGACGGACGCCGCGCCGCCTGGTCGAGCCGCGCCGGCTGGAGTACACGACAGCATGACGACGGGAGCGCAGGGGGCCCGGGGGGTGCGCGCGCCGCGCGGGAGCGAGCGGAGCTGCAAGGGGTGGATCCAGGAGGCGGCGCTCCGGATGATCCACAACAACCTGGATCCGGAGGTCGCGGAGCGGCCAGACGACCTCGTGGTCTACGGCGGTACCGGGAAGGCCGCGCGATCGTGGGAGGCGTTCGACGTGATCGTCCGCGAGCTCCGGGAGCTCGAGGACGACGAGACGCTCCTCGTGCAGTCGGGCAAGGCGGTGGGCCGCTTCCGCACGCACCCGGACGCGCCCCGCGTGCTCCTCGCGAACTCGAACCTCGTGGGCCGGTGGGCGACGTGGGACGAGTTCCGGCGGCTCGAGGCGCTCGGCCTGACCATGTACGGGCAGATGACCGCGGGCTCCTGGATCTACATCGGCTCGCAGGGCATCGTGCAGGGCACCTACGAGACGTTCGTCGCCGCGCGCAAGGCGCACGCGGCGCGCGCCCCGGGCGGCGGCCGCTGGGTGCTCACCGCGGGGCTCGGCGGCATGGGCGGCGCGCAGCCGCTCGCCGCGACCATGGCGGGCATCGCCTGCCTCGGCGTCGAGATCGACCCGGCGCGCATCGAGAAGCGGCTCCGCACCCGCTACGTCGACGAGCGCATCGACGACCTCGATCGCGCCCTCGAGGCCGTCCTCGAGAGCGTCCGACGCGGGACGCCGCGCTCGATCGCCCTCTGCGGCAACGCCGCCGACGTCTACCCGGAGCTCGTCCGCCGCGGCGTCACGCCGGACCTCGTCACCGAGCAGACCGCGGCGCACGATCCGCTCGTCGGCTACGTCCCGCCGGGGCTCACGCTGGAGCAGGCGGCGGAGCTGCGCGCCCGCGACCCCTCGGCGTACGTCGCGCGCGCGAAGGCGGGGATGCGGATCGAGGTCGAGGCGATGCTCGCGATGCAGCAGCGCGGGGCCGAGGTCTTCGACTACGGCAACAACATCCGGACCTGCGCGATGGAGGCGGGCTGCCAGGACGCGTTCGCGATCCCCGGCTTCGTGCCGGCGTACGTGCGCGAGCTGTTCTGCCAGGGCAAGGGCCCGTTCCGGTGGGTCGCGCTGTCGGGCGATCCCGAGGACATCCTCGCCACCGACCGCGCGGTGCTCGAGGCGGTCCCGGGCGATCCCGACCTCCGGCGCTGGATCGAGCTCGCGGAGCAGAAGATCGCGTTCCAGGGGCTCCCGTCCCGGATCTGCTGGCTCGGCTACGGCGACCGCGCGAAGGTCGGGCTCGCGTTCAACGAGCTCGTGCGCACCGGCCGGGTGAAGGCGCCGCTCGTGATCGGGCGCGACCACCTCGACTGCGGGTCGGTCGCGTCCCCGTTCCGCGAGACCGAGGCGATGAAGGACGGCTCGGACGCGATCGCCGACTGGGCGATCCTCAATGCGCTCGCGAACACGGCCGGCGGCGCGTCGTGGGTCAGCTTCCACCACGGCGGCGGCGTCGGGATCGGCAACTCGCTGCACGCCGGGATGGTGATCGTCGCCGACGGCACCGAGGCCGCCCGGCGGAGGCTCGAGCGGGTGCTCACCATCGATCCGGGGATGGGGATCATCCGGCACGCCGACGCGGGATACGAGACGGCGATCCGCGTTGCAGACGAGAAGGACGTCCGGGTGCCGCACCGGACGATGTGAGCGCGCCGAGCAGCGCGGCGCATACGAGCCATGTCGCAGGGCCACGATCGCCCCGAGGCGCTCCGCTCTCGCGCGGGCGTCAGCCTCGCGAGGCGCGCGGCTTTCCCTTCCTCGGCGGCCGGGCATCGACGGGGAGCGGCGACGCCCCCGCCGGCTCCGGCGCGCCCCTGAGGCCGCGCAGCCGCGCGATCTCCTCCGTGTAGCCGCGCCGCTCCTTGGAGAGCGGCGGCAGCTCGACCACCGCCGGCACGCGCGCGAGCCGCGCGTCGTTCGCGAGGCGCCAGAACGGCACGAGCCCCATCTCCCCGTCGCCGATGCGCTCGTGCCGATCGAGCCGCTGGCCGAGCGCCGCCTTCGAGTCGTTCACGTGCATGCACCGCAGCCGATCCATGCCGAGCAGCCGGTCGAAGTCGCCGAAGAACCGCTCGTAGCCGGCCTCGCTCCGGAGATCGTGCCCCGCCGCGAAGGCGTGCTGCGTGTCGATGCAGACCCCGAGCCGCGCCCCCTCCGGCCCGGCGCGCTCGATCATCGCGGCGATCTGATCGATGCGGTCGCCGAGCGTCGACCCCTGCCCGGCCATGTTCTCGATGCACAGCCGCGCGCGGAGCCCCTTCCCCCGCGAGAGCACGATCGCGAGGCTCTCGCCGATGCGGTCGAGGCCGGCCTCCTCGCCGAGGCCGCGGTGCGCGCCCGGATGGAACACCACGAAGTCGATCCCGAGCGCGTCGCACCGCGCGAGCTCCTGGAACAGCGCTTCCCGCGAGCGCTCCAGGATCGAGGCGTCGTCGGAGCACAGGTTGATGAGGTAACTCGCGTGGGCGAGCGTGGGGCCCGCGCCGGCCCACGCCGCGCGCGCGGCGCGAAACGCGGCGATCTGATCCGCGCTCAGCGCGGGCTCCCGCCACTGGCCCGAGACCTTGGTGAAGATTTGCAGCGCCTCGCAGCGGTCCTCCCCCGCCAGCGCGATCGCGCGGTAAAGGCCGCCGGCCACGGACTCATGCGCCCCGAAGATCATCGGCCGCACTGCTTGGGTCGCGTCCCCCGCGCCGACAAGTCATTCCGCCGAACACGCCCGATCTGCCACGTCGCCCGCCGGCCACGCGCGAATGCGATCGCCGGAACACGTCGTCGGATCCTCCGCAACGACCCCGATTCTGCGAGCAAACGTGCGAGCAAACCCCGTGCCTGAAGGGCGCGAACCCCGGTTCGCGGCACCTCACCCTTGACGCGTTCCGGCCCAGGCGCGAATTGAGCGGCCTTCCTGGAGTCTCGATGAGCCATATGGGTGTTACGAACGGAGCCGGCGCCCGAGGGGCGGAGCCGGGTGGAGCCAAGGGCGAGGAAACCGCGGCGGTCCCGCCGCTGGTGCCGTCTCAGGTGTTCGCCGGCAAGCGGCTCGTGGTGGTCGGAGGCACCGGGTTCCTCGGCAAGGTCTGGCTGGCCATGCTGCTCGCCAGGTTCCCGGAGATCGACCACATCTACCTGCTCGTCCGATCCAAGGAGAACCAGTCGCCGGAAGAGCGCTTCTGGTCGCAGATCGCGACCTCGCCGGTGTTCGACCCGATCCGCGAGCAGCACCCGGGGCCCGCCTTCGAGGAGTACCTGCGGCAGAAGATCACCCCGATGAACGGCAACGTCGGCCTGCCGCTGCTCGGGCTCGACGCCCGCGTCGGGGAGCTCACGGGCAAGATCGCCGCGGTCGTGAACGTGGCCGGGGTCGTCGACTTCAACCCCCCGCTCGACGAGGCGCTCGAGGTCAACGCGTTCGGCATCAGCAACATCGTCGAGCTCGCGCGGACCCTCGGGGCCAAGGTGATGCACACGAGCACCTGCTTCGTCGCAGGGTACCGCTCCGGGCTCATCGAGGAGAACCACCCGGCCGAGATCCCGTTCCCCCGCGCCGCAGGCGAGACGTGGTTCGGCGCCGCCTGTCCGAAGCGCACGCTCGATCGATCGCACTGGGACCCGCAGCGCGAGATCAGCGAGTGCCTCGACCTCGTGAAGCAGGCGCGCCAGCGTTGCGAGGACGCCTTCCGGCAGAGCGCCTTCCTCGACGAGGCCAAGGCCAACCTGGCTGCGCGCGGCGAGCCGGGCCGCGGCAGCGCGCTCGACAACGAGCTCGCCAGGGTGAAGCGCAAGTTCATCAAGGACCGGCTCGTCGAGGCCGGCAAGGAGCGCGCGCTCTTCTGGGGGTGGACCAACATCTACACCTACACGAAGAGCATCGGCGAGCAGGTCCTCGCGAGCTCCGGGCTCCCCTTCACCATCGTCCGCCCCGCCGTCGTCGAGACCGCCGTCGAGTTCCCGTTCTGCGGCTGGAACGAGGGGATCAACACCTCGGCGCCCTACCTCTACCTCGCCTCGAAGGGGCAGGTGCAGTTCCCCGGCGACCACGACGTGCGGCTCGACCTCATCCCGGTCGACATGACCGCGAGCGGCATGATCGCCTCGCTCTGCGAGCTCATCGAGGGCCGCGCGGCCGCCGTGTACCAGTACGGGACGACCGACACGAACGGCTGCCGCGTGGACCGCTACCTGGAGCTCGCCGGGCTCTACAAGCGGCGGCAGGTCTTCGAGGGGAAGAAGACCTCGCTCTTCGACATCGTGTCCTCCCGCTTCGAGCCGCGCGGGCTGAGCCGGCAGCAGTACAACGCGCACGGCGCGCGCGCCATCGAGGGCGCGCTCCGCGGCCTGGGGAGCCTGCTCAAGACGGCGAGCGTCGGCCCCGCCGCCGCCCTCCTCAAGCCGGCCACCGCCGCGCTGGAGAACGCCGCCAGGGCCGAGCAGAAGACGGCGGCCCTCCTCGAGGTCTTCATGCCGTTCGTCGCGGAGGCGGACTGGGTCTACTCCTGCGCCAACACGCGCGCGGCGATGGCCCGCATGCCGCCCGAGGAGCGGGCGCGCTTCGTCTGGGCGCCCGAGAAGATCGACTGGCGCGACTACATCTGGAACGTCCACCTGCCCGGCCTGGAGAAGTGGGCCTTCCCGCTCATGGAGAACATGCTCCGCCGGGAGATCAAGGCGCTCCGGCCCTACGACAGCCTGGTCGACCTGCTCGACGAGGTCGCCGAGCGCTTCGATCATGCGCTCTCGCTGCAGCGGATCGAGCAGGACGGGCTCTCGCGCACGAGCTACCGCGAGCTCCGCGACGCGGCCTGCCAGACGGCCGCGCGCCTCGCCGCGCTCGGCGTCCGCCGCGGCGATCGCGTGGCGCTCTCCGGCGCGAACCAGCCGTCGTGGCCCGTCGCCTACTTCGGCATCCTCCGCGCAGGCGCCGTCGCCGTCCCGGTCGACCCGGGGCTCGACGCGAGCGCGTTCGCGGCCATCGTCCGCTCGTCGACGGCGAAGGTCGTCCTCTGGGACAGCGACGTCGAGGAGAAGCTCGGCGCCGAGGTGCGCGCGGCGCTGCCGAACCTGTACGCCTTCGACCTGGTCGGCTTCGCCGAGGGCCGCGTGGCCGGCCTGGGACCGGCGTCCGGCGAGGGGCTCGCGCCCCCGGACGTGCGCGTGGGCAGCGACGACGTCGCGAGCATGGTCTACACGAGCGGCACGACCGGGGAGCCGAAGGGCGTGCTGCTCACGCACGGCAACTTCACGGCGCTCCTCGCCTCCCTCGCCCCGCTGTTCCCGCTCAGGGCGAGCGACCGCGTGCTCAGCGTGCTGCCGCTCCACCAGACCTTCGAGGTCACCTGCGGCCTGCTCCTGCCGCTGTCGCAGGGCGCGCGGATCATCTACCTCGACGAGGTCTCGGCCGACGGGGTGAGCGACGGGCTGAAGAGGGCCCGCATCACGGCGATGGTCGGCGTGCCGGCGCTCTGGCAGATGCTGGAGCGCCAGATCGTCGCCCGGGCGAAGGAGCAGGGGCCCGCCGCGGCCGCCGCGTTCAGCTGGGCCATGGAGCTGAACCGCATGCTCGGCAAGCGCTTCGGGCTGAACATGGGGCGGCTCTTCTTCGGCAACGTCCACGAGGCGCTCGGCGGCAACGTCCGGTTCCTCATCTCCGGCGGCGCGGCGCTCCCCAGGGACACGGCCGCCGTGTTCAAGGGGCTCGGCCTGCCGCTCGCCGAGGGCTACGGCCTGACCGAGGCGGCGCCGCTCCTGACCGTCGCCAAGCCGTCGCCGACGGTGAGCCCGGGGAACGTGGGCAAGCCGATCCCCGGCGTGCAGATCAAGATCGCGAACCCGGACGCGAACGGCGTCGGCGAGGTGCTCGCGCGCGGCCCCAACGTCATGAAGGGCTACGCCGACGACCCCGGCGCGACCCAGACCGCGCTCGACGCGGACGGGTGGCTGCACACGGGCGATCTCGGCAAGCTCGACAAGCAAGGGCGGCTCGTCCTCGTCGGCCGGCAGAGCGAGGTGATCACCGCGGCGAAGGGCGAGAACGTGTACCCGGCCGACGTCGAGCGCCTGCTCGGCAAGGTCAAGCACATCAAGGAGCTCGCGATCGTCGGGATCGACAACGGCCGCGGCGGCGAGCAGGTCGCCTGCCTCGCCGTCCCCACGGCGCCGAGCGCGAAGGACGGCGGCGGCGAGGCGCTCGCGTGGGCAGCGCAGCACGAGCGCGCGCTCGATGCGCTCCGCACGGCGATCCAGGCGCTGCCCAAGCCGTGCCACCCCATGGCCCTGCACCTCCACGACGCCGAGCTGCCGCGCACCGCGTCCGGCCAGGTGAAGCGCTCCGAGGTGAAGGCGATCGTCGCGCACCTCGCCGCCGAGGCCGCCACGGCGTCCGAGGCGGGCGCGGGGGCGCTCGCGCACGACGCCGGCGCCGCGCTCGCGGAGCCGAACGCGCACAAGCCGGGCGAGGAGCCCATCCACATCCCCCGCCCCGTGGCCGACTTCGCCAAGCACTGGATGAACAAGGTCCAGTCCGGCTTCTACGGGAACCTCATGCGCCCGAAGGTCTACGGGCGCGCGTTCATCCCGCACAACCGCAACACGATCGTCATCTCGAACCACGCGAGCCACCTCGACATGGGGCTCGTGAAGTTCGCGCTGGGCAGCTACGGCGATGGCATCGTCTCGCTCGCCGCCCAGGACTACTTCTTCGAGGGCAACCGCTGGCGGCGCGCCTACTTCGAGAACCTCACGAACCTGGCGCCCTTCGACCGCAAAGGCGGCCTCCGCACGGCGCTGCGCCAGACCGGCGAGATCCTCGACCGCGGGCGGACCGTGCTGCTCTTCCCCGAGGGCACGCGCAGCTCCGACGGCAGCATCCTGGAGTTCAAGCCGGCGATCGGGCACCTCGCGCTCACGCACAACGTCGACATCCTGCCCCTCTACCTGGGCGGCACCTTCGAGGCGCTCCCCAAGGGGCGCAGCGTCCCGATCCGCCGCGACCTCGTCGCGCGCATCGGGCCGCCGCTCGAGATCGGCGACCTCCGGCGGCTCACCGCCGGGATGAAGTACGCGGTGGCCTGCCGCAGGGTCGCGGAGCTCACGCAGCTCGCCGTGATCAAGCTCAGGGACGGCGGCGCGCTCGACCTGCGCCGGGTCGAGAACATCGACCAGGCCGCCACCACGAAGGAGCACCCGCTCACGGTCCTGTTCCGCGAGCTCGAGGCGAAGTACGTGGCCGGGCGGGTCACCCAGCCGATCACCTACTACGTCACGCTCGGGGCGGAGGAGGAGGCGAAGTGGACGCTGCGGATCGAGCCGGCCAGCTGCGAGGCGCGGATCGGCAAGCCGAGCCAGCAGGCCGACTGCGTCCTCAAAACAACGCCGGAGATCTTCACCAAGATCGTCCGCGAGGCCTACACACCGAGCCCGATGGAGTTCATGACGGGCCTCGTGAAATCGAACGACATCTCCCTCCTCCAGACCTTCCAGAAGGTTTTCGACCTCGCATGAGCCGCTACCTCGTCACCGGCGCGACCGGTTTCCTGGGCTCGCACCTCGTCTCGGCGCTGCGCGGGGCGGGCCACGACGTCGTGGCGCTCTGCCGGGCGGAGGCGCCCGCGCTCGCCGAGCAAGGCGTGTCGCTCCGCCGCGGAGACATCCTCGACGCGGCGTCGGTCCGCGGCGCCGCCGAGGGCTGCGAGGGGCTCTTCCACTGCGCCGGGCGCGTCTCGCGGCGCCGCGAGGACGCCGAGATGCTCTACCGGACCCACGTCGAGGGGACCAAGATCACCCTCGACGCCTGCCGCGACGCGGGGGTGAAGCGCGCGGTGATCGCGAGCACGAGCGGCGTCGTCGCGGTGAGCACGGATCCGAACGACGTCCGCGACGAGACGGCCGAGCCGCCGATCGAGCTCATCGCCGGCTGGCCCTACTACCGCTCGAAGCTGTACGCCGAGCGCGCGGCCTTCGATCGCAACGGGCCCGGGTTCGAGGTCGTCGCCATCAACCCGAGCATCCTGCTCGGCCCGGGCGACGTCCACGGCGCGTCGACGGGGGACGTCGTGAGCTTCCTCGAGCGCCGGCTCCCCTTCACCCCCGCGGGCGGCCTCTCCTTCGTCGACGCCCGCGACGCGGCGCAGGGCATGGCGCTGGCGATGGAGAAGGGCCGCCCGGGCGAGCGCTACCTGCTCGGCGCCGCCAACATGAGCCTGGACGTCTTCTTCCGCCGCCTCTCGCGCATCTCGGGCGTCCCGGCCCCTGCCCTGCGGCTGCCGCGGAGCATCGCGCTCGCCAAGGCGGGCGCGCACCTCATCGAGCGGGCGCGGAAGCGGCTGCCGTTCGATCTGCCGATCGACCCGGTGTCGGCCGCGATGGGCCAGCACTTCTGGTACCTCGACGCGACGAAGGCGCGGCGCGAGCTCGGCTGGACGCCCCGCGACCCGCTCGAGACGCTCGCGGACACCGTCGCCGATCTGCGCGCGCGCGGCGTGGTCTGGCCGCAGGCGTAGGCGGCGCGGCGTCGTATCGGGCGGCCTGACGCGGCTCAGACGGCCCGGCGCAGGGGGGTCGGCGGGAACAGGTCCTTCATGTCGAGCGGGAGCTGACCGCGGAACCCCTCGATCTCGCCGGCGGACACGCTGTCCGCGACCGCCTCGCAGATCGCCTGCAGCACGAAGCCGGCGGCCTCGCGGTCCATGCGGAGCTCGCGCGCGAGGTCGGCCTCGATGGTCGCGGTCGTGATGCGCTTGTCGGGCCCGTCGAGGAACGGCTCGAGCGACGGGTGGAGCTTGGAGGGGAGCTGCGCGATGAGGTGGCGCGCCTCCTGGGGCGTCACCCGGCGGCAGAGGCAGCCGAGGGCGATCTGGAGCGCGAGCTCGGCGCGGTCGCGCTGCTGGAGGCCGCTGTGGCGCTCGACGGCGTGGAGCAGACGGCCATAGGCGCTGTCCGCGCGCGCCTTGCGCCGGGTGAGGGCCCGAACGCGGCCGTGCGAGCGCTCCGGGCGCGCGGTCCCCTCGGGGTGCGTCGCGCCCTCCGGCTTGAACCGGGCGGCCACCTCGAGCTGCGCCCTGACGATCGAGCCGGCGGTCGCGGCGTCGATGACCCCGTCGGCGAGCAGGTCGTCGAGGGTCACGAGGCCGACGGGCCGCCCTTGCTCGGTCACCGGCACCCGGCGACACGCATGCTCGCGCATGGTGCGCACGGCGTCGTCGATCGACGCGTCGACCTCGACCGTCACGATCTCGTCCGACATGATGTCGCGCAGCATCGTGCTGCGCGCGTCGAGGTCGCCTGCCACGATCTCCAGCGCGATGTCACGATCGGTCACGATGCCGGTGAGGCGCTGGCCATCGTGGACCAGGACCGAGCCGACGTGGTTGTCCATCATCGCCCTCACGGCGTCGTAAGCGGTCGAGCGCGGGCTCAGAACGATCATCCGCGGGCGTCGGTACTCTTCGAGCGACATGGCGAGTCCCTCCCCTGGGCAGCGTCTTCGCGTGTGAACATGCGCGCGTGCGCGCGTGCGTCGAGGACACAGCTAGCCAGAACGGTACCAACCGAGAGGGCGCGGCTGCCCTCGCCCGGCGGTCGCGGGTGACTCTCGTCGCTTTAGTAAATGTTATTTAGTAAATAACTCGCCGGCGGCGCGCCGACCCGCGCCGCTGGCGCTCAGCGCGCCTGCTTGGCCGCCGGCGCGACGGGCACGAGCCTCACCATCCGGTGCAGGAGCCCGTCGACCCGCTGCAGCCAGCTGCGCCAGGCGGCGTACTGGTCCACCGGGAGGGTCGAGCGGTCGATGATCACCCGCTCCTTCACCACCACCGCGTTCTTGCCCGGCACCTTCGCGAACGAGATCGTCGCGCGGCCGAACTCGCCGCCGTCCTCGTCGCCGCCCGGCGGGAGCTCGGCGAACGCGTACCCCGCGGGGGCGACGATCGTGATCGTCCGGTTGTGGTGCCGCGGCGCGATGCTCGGCGGCAGGACCACGGGCAGCGTGCGCTTCACGAGCGGCGCGAGCTGCGACGTCAGCGTGGACGTGCCCGAGAGCGGCACCGCGAGCTCCGCGCCCTCGCGGCGGGCGAGCCCCTCGGAGCGCGCCTCGTACTCGAGGGACGCCGCCCCGTGCGCGAGATCGGCCTGGAACGCCACCTTGGGCTTCACGTCGACGGTGGGGAACCAGCCGTACGCGAGGTACTGCTCGACCCACTGCGCGCGCGCGTCGGCCTCCGCCAGGTTCGACCGGAGCTCGAAGGCCGCGTCGCCGATGTGCCGCTCCTTCGCGACGAGCTCGCCCGCGCCGGAGGGGAGCAGCGCGATGGTCCAAGCGGCGTCGACGCCGTGATCGGCCGGCGAGCTCGCCGGCGTCTCCACGATCTTCGGCGGCCCATCGTCGACGAACAGCGCCAGCGTGCGCGCATCCATCGCCGGCAGCGGCCCGAGCCGGCTCTGCGGGCTCGTCGCGTCGAGCCACAGGCCCGGCGCGCCTCCTGTGCCCGGGAGGTACGCGATGCCGTGGTCGAACACCGGGATCGCCGCCACCTCGCTTCGGAGCAGCGAGGGCTGGCCCGTGTACCGCGTCTGCACCAGCACCTCCGTCGCCTCGATGCCGATCGACTTGAGCAGCGTGATGAGCAGCATCGCCTTGTCGTCGCAGTCGCCCTGGCGCCGCGCCAGGAGCTCCTGCGGGCGGTTCGGCAGCCACCACTCGCCCGAGACGAAGTTCACGTAGCGGATGTCGTCGGCCACGAAGTCGAAGAGCGCGCGCAGCTTGTCCTCGCGCGTGGTCTTGCCCTTCGTGAGCTCGGCGGCGAGCCGGCGGACCTGATCGTCGGGCTCGGTGAAGCCGGCGATCGCGCCCCGGTACCACTCCCGGAAGTCGTGCCAGCCGTGGAACGTGGAGCCGACGACGACCGGCAGCACCTCGGCGAGGTGCGGGGCGAGCGGCTCCTCGGGCACCTCGGGCGGGTCGTCCCAGATGAACCGCGTCACCTGGCGGCCGTCCTTCTCGGACCGGAGCACCCGCTCCGCCTTGCCGTTCAGCACGTCGATCGCCAGGGGATCGCTCTTCGGCGAGTCGACGACGACCTCGTTGTAAAGGATCGGGCGCGTGTCGGTCGAGCCGACGTAGTCGATGAAATAGAACGGCGCGTCGCCCCGGCGACCGACGGGGCCCGGGGTCCACGCGCGCACCGCGACCTCGACCACGTCGCCGGTCTCGAGCTTGGGCCAGCGCACGAACGGCCGCTGCCCGCCCGCGCCCTGCTCGTCCGGCGGCGAGACCGTGCCGTCCTTGCGGTGCACGCGCGCGAACAGGAGCTCGGTATCCTCCGCCTCGGCGGGGATGTCGCGCTCGTAGAGGTCCTGATCGGTGCGCGGCTCGATGACGATCTCGCGCGCGTAGTGCATGAGCTGCGAGACGCGCTTGTCCGGGTGGTACGTCACGACGCGCACCCAGTGGAGCTGCCGGTCGGCCACCTCGCCCTTCCGCGCCGGGGTCTGCCGCCCGCGCGCGAGGAAGACGCCGGGCGCGACGAGGTGCTGCTCGTCACGCATGCGCCGCCGGTCCGGCGCGCCGGCCGCGCCCTCGCCGAGGCGGAGCGCGAGCTCGGCCTTGAGGAACGGATCGCCGGGCGCGAGATCGCGCGCCCGCGAGAGCGCGCCGTGGGCGAGCGCGGCCGCCGCGGCGCTCGCGTCGCCCTGCCGGACCGCGGCGAGCGCCTGGAACGCGGCGGGCTGGTTCGGCGCGACCTGCGCGGCGTACGACAGCACCTCGCGCGCCCACGCGACGCGGCCCGCGTCGTGGAGCGCGCGGCCGATGCGGATGACGTCCTCGGCCGACGTCTGCTGCGCGAGCGCGCCGGCGGCCGAGAGCTCCAGCGCGGCGCCGCCCTCGGGCTCGAACGCGAGCACGTAGCGCGCGCCCCGCGACTCGGGCGCGATCTCGGCGAGCCGGCGCGCGGCCTGCAGCTCGAGCGACGGGTCGAGCCGGGCCGCGGCCGCGATCTCCTGCCAGACGACGACCGGCGTCCGGTCCTTCTGCTCGCGCAGGACCGCGAGCAGCTCCTCGAGCCCGGCCCGCGTGAACCCCGACGTCCCGAGCTTCTTCTCGACGAGCCCGCGGAGGACGCGCGCCTCGGGGTCGCGCGCCGAGCGCAGCGGGTCCTCGCGCAGCGCGGCGGCCGCCCAGTCGACGCGGTCCGAGGCGAGGTGCGCCGCGACGAGCCGGCGCTGCGCGAAGGCGGCGGTGGCCCGGTCCTTCTCGGCGAGGCCGCGGGCGCGCGCGGCCTCGAGCCAGCCGCTGCGGTTCGCGCCGAACGGGGACACCCACCCCGCCAGGGCGAGCGCGTCGGCGGAGATCCCCGGAGCCCGCGTCACGCGGTCGAGCAGGCCGGGCGCGCGGGGCGATCGCTGATCGTCGGCGCCCCCGAGCGTGCGCGCCACGACGGACGTGAGGGTCTGATCCAGGGGCTGCGCCGCGCCCGCGTCGAGCGCCCTGTCGAGCGCCGTCGCGACGGCGGTCGCCGAGCGTACGCCCGGGGGCGCGGCCGGGGGCAGCGCGAGCCTCGTGAGGTCCGACGAGGTCGCGAGCGCCACCGGCCGGCGCTGCTCGTCGGTGAAGCGCACGCGGACGCGCCCCTCGTCGGAGACGGCCCCGGTGCACACCTTGAGGGCGAGCAGGTGATCGCCCGCGGGCGCCTCGATCCGCGCGGCGATGCGGTCGAGCACGAGGCGCTGGTGGGCGGCGTCGCTCGCGGCCACGTCGGCGCCGTCCCACGCGATCCGGACGGCGCCGGTCGCGGCGACGTGGGCGAGGATCGGCTTGCGATCGAGCGCGGCGGGGACGGTCACGCGCGAGGCGAGGTAGGTGCAGCTCTCGGCGCGGGGATGGATGTAGAGGTCGAGCGGCACGCCGCGCGCGGTCGCCGCGGCGGGCAGCACCCGGCGCCACGCGACGTCGTACACGCCCCAGGCGTAGCGGGCGCTCATGTCCGAGAAGCGCTGGCCTTCCGCCTCGGGCCCCTCGCGGCGCGCGAGCCCGCCGCCCGAGTTGTCCTGGAATGGCCCGAGGATGGCGAACGCCTTCACGAGCCCCGAAGGGTCCGGGGGCGCGTCGTACGAGACGGCGCGCGCGCCGGGCCACGTCGGCGCCGGCGGCTCGGGGGCGAGCGAGGCCGCGAGCCAGCGGGCCTCGTCGGCGAGCGCCGAGGGCGACGCCGCGATCTGCTCGAGGCCTTCCCGCGCGCGGCCCTGCGCCGCGCGATCGGAGAGGGCCGCCGCGATCACGAGCCCGGCGAGCGCGTCCTCGCCGCCCCGCCGCGCCCGGGCCAGCGCGGCGCCGAGCATCTCGTCGGGCGTCGCGGCGGTCCACCGCAGCGCGGGCGCGATGCGCGAGCGCTTCTCGGTCGCGCGCGCGCTGCCCGCCGCCGGCGCGCTCGGGTCGACCTTCGCGCCGCTCGGGCGCCGCGCCGGCGCGCTGCCCGCCGCCGGCGCGCTCGGGTCGACCTTCGCGCCGCCCGGGCGCGGCGCCTGCGCGTTGCCCGCCGCGGGAACGACGGCGATCGCGAGCAGCGCCGCGATGCATCCGCCCCGGCGCGCCGCGCGCCCCCCGCGTCGATCTCGTCCTCGTCGATCGCGTCGATCGCGTCGATCTTCCCCCGGCGAGCTCCGCTCCATCGATCCTCGCTTCCAGGCCACGGCATAGCGCGTGCCCGATCGCGGCGCGAGCGCGGCGATCGGCGCGCTGGGTTGCGCGGAGCGGCCGCCCCGCGGCGTGAAGCCGTACGCGAATTTGGCCGGCGAGCGCGCGGCCCACTAGCCTGCTCCCATGCGCCGCGCGTCACGATGGGTGCTCTCGGCGGTGATGGCCCTGACCACGCTCACGGCCTCGCCAGCGTCGACCTTCGCCCGCGACACAAAGGTCGAGTGGAAGAGCGTCGACGTGACCGCAGGCGAAGGCCAGGCCCGGCGGGCGCGCTCGCTGCGCGGCATGCTCTCCAGCGCCGCGAAGAAGGCGGACTTCGGCAAGGCGCGCTCGGTCGTGCTGAGCGCGCGCGTCGTCGAGTTCACCTCGGCCACGCGGGGCGACGTCCACCGCGTGAGCTGCACCATCGTCGGCCGCGTCGTCGGCGGCCCCACCGCCCGCTCGCGCATCTCGTTCGGCGGCAGGCCGTCCGAGCGACAGGCGCTGGAGAAGCAGGTGCTCACGATGGTCGCCAACGGCGTCGTCGGCAGGCTCGCCTCGATCGTCCGCGCCCGCGCCGAGGCGCGCGACTGAGCCGACCGGCCCCGCGCGCGAGGTCGCGCCGCGCTCGACCTCCCCCGGGATCTGGATTACACGGCCCGCACATCATGGAACTGGACCGGATGGTGAGCGAGCTCTTCCAGGAGGAGGAGCTCGCCCGCGAGATGGCGAGGAAGCTGATGGCGATGGCGCAGCGCTCCGCGGACGAGGCGACCGCCGAGCGCGGGAGCCTGCTCACGTTCCTCCGCGGTCCGATGGAGCGGCACATGCGCTACGAAGAGGCCGCGATCTTCCCCCATTTCCAGGCCCGCGGGCTCACCGAAGAGGTCCAGGTCGCGCTGAAACAGCACGCCGCCGTGCGCGAGGCGACCGAGGCGCTGGCGAGCGTCGCGCAGGCCGACGTCGCAAGGAGCATCGTCAATGTGGCCCGGCTGCTCCTGCACCATACAAATTTCGAGGGCGACTACATTTATCCGGAGCTCACCCGCGACGAGTGGCGCGAGCTGATGCAGGAAACCGCTCGTCAGGGGATCTGAGGTGGCACGCAGGAACTCGACACGGATGTTCCCCTCGACGTAGGCTTTTGCCGTCGTGTCTACCGCAGCAGGTCAGGTGCTGAGCGAGCGCTACCGCCTCATCCGACCCGTGGGGCAGGGCGCGCAAGCCTCGGTGTGGATCGCTGAGCACCTGGCGCTCGGCACCCAGGTCGCCGTCAAGCTCATCGATCCCGAGCTCGCGAAGCAGGAGGACGCGCGCGAGCGGTTCCGCCGCGAGGCGACGGCTGCAGCCCAGCTGCGCAGCACGCACGTCGTGCAGATCCTCGATCACGGCATCGAGGGGGAGCAGCCGTTCATCGTGATGGAGCTGCTCGAGGGCGAGGACCTCTTCGATCGGCTCGCGAGCCGGCGCCGCCTCTCTCTCCAGGAGACATCGAAGATCGTGACGCAGGTCGCGCGCGCGCTCACCCGCGCGCACGGGGCCGGGATCGTGCACCGCGACCTCAAGCCGGAGAATTTTTACCTCTGCGCGAACGATGACGACGAGGTCGTCAAGATCCTCGACTTCGGCATCGCCAAGGTGGGGCACGGGAAGCGGGCCGCCCAGCGCACCACGGTCGGCACGCTCATGGGCACGCCGCACTACATGAGCCCGGAGCAGGTGAAGGGGCTCCAAGAGGTCGACCACCGCGCCGACCTCTGGGCGCTCGGCGTGATCGTCTACCAGTGCGTGACGGGCGAGCTCCCGTTCGACAGCGAGGGGGTCGGCGACCTGCTGATCAAGATCTCGCTCGGCGAGATCCCGGTCCCCTCGAGGGTGAACCCGGAGCTGCCGCCGAGCTTCGACGCGTGGTTCGCGCGCGCGTGCGACCGCGAGCCGGGACGGCGCTTCAGCAGCGCGCGCGATCTCGCGGAGTCGCTCGCCCGCATCGCCGAGCTGTCGACCGAGACGGCGAGCAGCCCGAGCTCGCCGCGGCCGCCGCCGATGCCGCCCCGCGCCTTGCCGACGCGCCCGCCGGCGGCCCCGCCGCGGCCGGCGACGGGCTCGACGATCCCCAAGGCGCCGCCGCTTCCCCGGATGGCCGACCCCACAGGCGCCGCCTCGACGCGATCGCCCGAGCGACGGCCGAGCGAGCATGCCACGAACACGGCGGCTGCTCCGCTGTCGGTCAGGCCGAGCGCGCGGGTCCCCGCGCGGCCCAGCGAGCGACCTCCGGCGCCGCCGCGGCTCACCGCGCGACCTCCGCTCAGCGAGCGCTCGCCGCTTTCGGCTCGGCCCGGCGAGCGGCCGCTGACGCCGCCGCGGCTCACCGAGCGGCCTCCTCCGGCGCCGCCGCGGGCCACCGAGCGGCCTCCTCCGGTGCCGCCGCGGCTCACCGAGCGGCCTCCTCCGGTGCCGCCGCGGCTCACCGAGCGGCCGCAGGTGTCGCCTCTGGCTCAGGTGAGCGAGCAGCCACCGGCCTCGTCCCACCGCGGCGAGCGGTCGCCGCTCAGCGAGCGCTCGCCGCTTTCGGCTCGGCCCGGCGAGCGGTCGCCGCTCAGCGAGCGCTCGCCGCTTTCGGCTCGGCCCGGCGAGCGGCCGCTGACGCCGCCGCGGCGCAGCGACAGCGCGTCGCAGAGGCCGCCGCTCTCCACAGGCACGCCGCTCTCCGCGCCGCCGAGCAACACGTCGCCCGCGACGGCGTACGGTGTCGAGGCCCCGTCAGGCTCGCTGGCGCGCAGCGAGACGCCCCGGGAGGCAGCCGACAGCGCGCCCTCGCTCCTCGACGTCGACATCGAGGAGTTCGACGAGGACCCGATCGACACCGACGTGGACGAGCCCTGGATGGCGCCGGCCGTACCCGCGGCGCTCGGTCCACGAGCCGACGCGACGCCCGCCTCCGGGGAGCCCGCTGCCCACGCGTCGACCGAGCCCGCTGCCCACGCGCCGGCCGAGCCCGCTGCCCACGCGCCGGCCGAGCCCGCTGCCCACGCGCCGGCCGAGCCCGCTGCCCACGCGCCGGCCGAGCCCGCTGCCCACGCGCCGGCCGAGCCCGCTGCCCACGCGCCGGCCGAGCCCGCTGCCCACGTGCCGGCCGAGCCCGCGATGCCGGCGCACGAGAGCGGCGTGCCCCTCTCGCCGAGCGCGCCGGCCGAGCCACCGCTCGCCGCGCAGACGCCGCGCGCGCTCTCGCCGCAGGAGGCCCATCCAACGGCGCACGAGCGCGAGGCGCCGCCGAGCCACGAGCTGCCGGAGCAGCCTCGCGACGGCGCCGGGCAAGCCGCCGGCGAGGCAGCCACGGCCGTGGCCGCCGCGCCCCCCGCCTCGCTGCGCGCGCCGCGCTCGCTCGATCAGCCGGTCGCGCCTGCCGCTGCCCCGCCGGATCGCGCCGTGCCCTCCGGCCAGACGCCGGAACACTGGATGAAGGCATCCAGCGTGAGCGGGCTGGCGCATGAGGGCGAGCTTCCGGAGTTCGACCCTGGCTCGCGCCGGCGCCGGCGTGTTCGCTGGACAGCGATCGTGCTGGTCGCTGTCGCGGGCGTCGTCGCATGGCAGGTCCTCCGCTCGCAGCGCCTGCCGCAGAGCACGCCGGCAGCCGAGAACGAGACCCCGCCGCCCGCCGTCGCGACGGAGCCCGCGCCGCCGCAGGAGCCGGCGCCCCAGCCCAGCGCCACGGCGCCCGCCGCGTCGGCGGCCCCGACTGCGCAGCCTTCGGCCAGCGCCGCCGCGACGGCGCCGCCGCCGCGGAAGCGGCGCCCGCCGCCGCCGAAGAAGCCGCGGAAAGAGCCGGCCAAGGTGGACGACCTGACGATCGAGATCCCGACGCCGCCCCCGGAGCCGTCCGAGGAAGAGCCGACGTCACCACCAGCGGAGTCGCCGCCTCCGGCCGCGTCGCCGCGCCAGGAAGAACCGGCCCCGCAGGCAGAGTGAAGAGCGGATGGAAACGACGGCATACCAGCAGTACTCCGAGGAATCCGGCGACTGGTTGAGGAAGGGGAGGGCCCGGCTGCTGGCCCATCTGGTGCGCGAGTTCGGCCCGGGAAGGCGACCGCTCGAGCTGCTGGAGGTCGGCGCCGGGGTCGGCCAGAACCTGGGTGTCCTCGCGGAGTTCGGGGCCGTCGACGCCGACGAGGTGAGCCCCCTCGGCCAGGAGGCCATCGCGAAGGCTGGCACGGCGAGGACGCTTTACAGCGCGTCGCTCCCATTCGAGCTCGACCGGCGCTATGACGTGATCTGCGCCCTCGATGTCATCGAGCATATCGAGGACGATCGCGCCGCGCTGGCGTGGATTCATGATCACCTGAGCCCCGGCGGGATCTTCGTCGCCACGGTGCCCGCGTATCCGTGGCTGTTCAGCGATCACGACCGGGCGCTCCAGCATTTCCGCCGATACACCGCGAGGAGCTTCCGCGACGCGCTGCCTTCCGGCTTCCACGTGGAGGCGTGCGCCTACTTCAACCAGCTGCTCTTCCCCGCCGCCGTCGGCTCGCGCGCCGTCTGGAGCGCCGCGCGCAAGCTGCGCCCGGGAAAGACCAGCATGAAGCAGCCTTCACCGAAATCCGGCCTCGCTTCGTCCGCGCTCGAAGCCATCCTCCGCGCGGAGGTCGATCTCATCGCGCGCGGCCGCCGGCCGAGCTTCGGGCTGTCGATCTTCTGCGTGGCGAGGCGCAAGGCGGCCTGAGGGCTGCCGCCTCGTGCCGCAGGCGCGATCAGCGCTCGCCGGGGAAGTCCTCGTCCTCGTCGGGGTCCGGGGTCCGATCTGGCTCCACGGGGGTCGGCTCCGGCGCCGGGGGCGTGGCCGGTGCGCTCACCTCACCGTCCTCGCGCAAGTAGAGCTCGAGCTTCCCCTTCCCGCCCAGGATCACGCGCCGCTTGGCGGCGAGCGTGAAGTCGCGCCTGGCCGAGGTGGGCAACGAGTGACACTTCGGATCGACCACGGCGAACGCCGCCCGATTCAGCAGCGCCGCGGCGCTCTCGCCGGCTGGGGGACCGCTCACCCGGGGCGCCGGGAACGCCTGGTTGTTCGGCCCGAACATCGACACCGTCAGGTCGCCGAGCTCGTAGAGCCCTGACTTGTAGGCATTACCGCAGCCCAGGTAGGCCACGGTGGTGGGGAACGGGGCTTGCGGGTCGGGGGGCGGACCCATCTCGGCAAGCGTCATCCCGCCGTACTTCGCGTGCTTCACGGTGCGCTTGAGCGCGAAGTCGAAGAACATGAGATCTCCCGCGACCGTGTCCCACCCCTTGCTGACGTGGGTATCCCAGGCCACGTGGGTCACCCCCATGCCCTTCAGGAGGTCCCAGACCTCGCGGGGCGTGCGCAGCCGGCCATAGCTGATGCCGTACTGCCAGCCGTTCCAGTCCGACAGCGTCTCGGCGCCGATCCCGAGGTGGTTGTGGTTGTCGTGCAGCAGCACGCGCGCGCCTTCGGGGAGCGCCCGGGAGATGGACTGAAACGTCGGGTAGATGTTGAATCGTTGCGTGTAGCGCTTTGCGTACCCCTGGGAGAGGAGATCCACCACGGCCTTGATCGGCGACTTCACCATCGCATGGCCGGGGATGAAGTACACATCGCCCGCCCAGACGACCTGCAGCCCCACCAGCGTGCCGAGGCTCGTCCTCGTCGCGAGGACGGCGAACCGGTTCTCCCCCGCCGCGCGCCAGACGAGCGCGATCATCGCCGCGGTCGCGGCCGCCATCTGCGGGACGATCGCCTGGAGATACCTGTCCTGGTGGTGCGTCCAGTACCAGCAGAGGAGGCCGACCTGCACGTAGCCGACGAGCGCCCAGACGCGCTTCGTCCCCTTGAGGAATGGCAGGCAGAGGAGCAGCAGCGTGTACACCGACCCGAAGGTGGGGACCCTGCCGTGGAACTTTGCGTAATCGTTCGGGATAAAGGAGAAGTCGACGAGCGCCTTGAGCGTCCTCAGCACCCCGTCCATGTTCCGCTGTGGCCGCCAGAACTGGTAGTCCTTGTAGCCCCACTCGAAGATGTTGGCCGCGTCCGGCGTCCACGGGCGCAGGGGGAGGCTCTTGTACAGCGTGGGATAGAGCGGATCCGCGTAATAGACCCAGTTCTTCGCCCAGTGCGTGGAGGTGAAGACCAGGCCGGCGGCGACCGCGACGAGCGGGCCGATGTACCAGTTCTTGCGGATCGCGGGCGCGACCTGGCCGCGGAGCGAGCGATAGGCGAGGACGAGCGTGCGCGCGCCGAGGAGGAGCGCCGGGAAGGGGACCAGGATGACCGCGCCGGTATACTTGGTGAGCCCGGCGCCGGAGATCATCATCATCATCAGCGCGATGAAGCGCGGCGAGAGATCCCGGTAGGCGCGGATCATCAGGGTGAACGCCGGGAGCGCGAAGATGGAGGCGATGTGATCGCCGCCGACGCTCAGGCTGGAGTCGTACAGGAAGATGCCGGGGAAGAGGAAGCGCGCCGTCCACGAGAGCCGGAGCGCGTACGGCCCGAGCCCGCGGGGGATCATCAGCCGCACGGCGGCCGGGATGGCGACGAGGGTCCAGAGGAACCCCACGAACTCCATATGCGCGGCGAGCTCGACCTTGTCGAACAGGAGCCCGCGCGGCAGGAGGAAAGCCCACGAGTAGATGAACGTCGCGAAGTGTGGATAGGTCTCGACCGTCCAGCCCTCGGCGAACCGGCGAATGCCCCCCGTGACGGCGTACTCCTCGGCCAGCGCCAGGTGCTTCCACCGCGAGTCGAACTGGACGTTGTCGGGCGTGAGGATGACGAAGTACACCATGCCCACGGCGAGCAGCCCGAGCGCGAGCACCCCGTAGGTCCAGGCCGGCGCAGGCGGCGCCCTCCGCTGCTCGCGGCGGACGTGGCGGATGGCCCGCGTCAGATATCCCCGGAGGGGCGCGAGCCCCGCGCCCAGCATCGCGAGGGGCAGGGCCACGAAGAGCACAGGACCGTAGAGCCTGAGGAGCCCGGCCACGCTCATGAGGAAGGCGAACTCGAAGACGCCGATGGCGAAGCTCGTGGCGAGCTGCTCCACGATCGGCAGGGAGCGGCCGACAACCAGCTTGAGCGTCAGGTGGCCCGCAGAGACGCAGGCGGCCGTCCACAGCCCGCAGAGGAGCCAGTAGCCGGCGTACCGCCAGAAGAGCCAGTGCTGAATGGGATAGAAGCGATGGACGAAGCTGGCAAAGAAGGCGACGGCCCCGAGCAGAAGAACCGGCAGCGCGATCTGCCGGGCGCGCTCCCAGCGCTCACGCCCGCTTCCCGCGACTCTCGACGTGGGCGGGGCATCCATCAGCGCTTCGCAAACCAGGTGGGCTCGACCATGAGCCCGCTCCTAGCTTGCTGCGCGCTGGATGACCAGCAGGAACGTGCCCGCGCCGTTCCTGAGCAAGAATCCACGCCCCGGAGGGCTGCGCTGCCCGGGAGCGACGTCCCGCAGCCCGCCGCGGGACGCAGGGCACCGTGCCGCCCTAATTGAGCAGCTTCTTCGAGAGGTGCCTGACCGCCTCCTGCGCCGCATGCCGCAGCGCGACCTCAACCGCCTTGGAGGACGTATCGCCGCGCACGAGGATGGCGCAGTTGTCTCCTTCGGCCTCGAACGATGCGAGGGGGAGCTCCATCGCCGCCTCTGCAGCGCGGATCGGCACCTGCACAGCAAGCGAGCCGACCTCGAGCTCCACGAACCCCACCAGCTCCGACTTGGATAGGTTCTGCATGGTTCGAACGTGGGTCGCCCACAGGGGCTTAGCAAGGTCAGGTTTTTCCTGCTTGTCGGTGGGATTAAGCTCCACGTAGAGCGGCAAAACGCGGGCGGGTCAAGCGCATCGGCTGGGCGCTGTCGGCGGCGCTGTCGGCGGCGGTGCGATTCGGCGGCGGTGCGGTTTGGCGGACGCGTGACGCGCAACGCACGGCGTGCGACGCGGTGCGCGCCGGTCCCGGCGCCGCGCCCGCCGCGCTCGTCTCGCCCGTCGCGCGCCTCGCGCGCTTCCGCACGGATGACCGCGCTCGCGTCAGTTCTTCAGGGATGTCAGCTGGTCGGCCATGATGCTGCGGTGGTTGCGGTAGACCTGGAGCACGATGGCCAGCGCGATCGCCGCCTCGCTCGCCGCGAGGACGATGATGAAGACCGTGAACACCTGGCCAGACACACCGCCCGCGACGAAGTGCTCGAACGCGACGAAGTTGAGCGCGGCGGCGTTGAGGATGAGCTCGACCCCGAGGAGGATGCCCACCGCGTTCTTCCGCGTCATGACGGTGAACAGCCCGAGGCCGAAGAGCGCCGCGGCGACGCTGAGGTAATGGATGAGCCCGATCTCCTCCATCGCTCACTCCCTCTCCCAGCCGCGCCGGACGGCGCGGCGCGCGAGCACGACCGCGCCGATCATGGCGCCGAGCAGGATGATCGAGCCGAGCTCGAAGGGGAGGAGGTACTCGCCGAGGAACGCATGCCCGAGCTTGGCGGTGGACGGCATCGCCGGCTTGGCCTCGGCGGGCCAGGGGGTCTGGGTCGCCACCCGGCCGAGCACCAGGAGCACCGCCGTGACCAGGACGAACGCCACGGCGGGCCCGCCGCGCGGGTTCGAGACCTTCATCTCCGCGATGCGGCTCGTGAGCATCACGGCGAAGAGGATCAGGACGAGCGTGCCGCCGACATAGACGAGCACCTGCGTCGCCGCGAGGAAATCGGCCGACAGCGTGACGTAGAGCCCCGCAATGCCGAGGAACGTGCCGAGCAGGGCCAGCGCGGAGTGGATGATGTTCCTGGAGAACGCCACGAACCCGGCGGAGCCGAGCGTCAGCGCCGCAAGCCCGAGGAAGACGAGTGCACTCAGGGAGGGCATGTGGTGAGGGCAGCGACGTTAGACCGCTGCCCATCGCCCTTCAAGGGCGACGCCGCCGCGATGCGCGACGCCCTCGCTCAGGCGCCCGCTCCGGCCTCCCCGCCCGCGGCTTCCGCGCCCGCGGCCTCCGGGTCCTCGGCGCCCTTCTTCCGGGCGTGCTCCCGGCGCCAGATGGCGCGCAGCTCCTCCAGCGCGGCGGGGTTGTCGCGCATGGCGCGCTCGCGGGCCTCGCGGGCGTGAGGCCCGTACTCGCCGACAGGCACCTCGCCGAGATCCTTCGGCGCCTTGTACAGCGGGACCAGCCCCTCGGGGATGAAGCGGAAGGTGAGGTGGTCGAGCGTCGGCGCCGCCCCCTCGAACTCGCGGGTATGGCGGATCGCGCCGGTCGACTCGTTCTTGCACGCCTCGACGCAGAGGCCGCAGTACATGCACTTGCCCATGTCGATGTCGAAGCGGCTCATCGCCTGCTTCTTCGTCGCCGGGTCCTTCTCCAGGTCGATCGCGATGCACTCGATGGGGCACGCGCGCTCGCAGCGCTTGCAGCCGGTGCAGATGTCCATCTGCACCTCGAGGAAGCCTCGGTACCGCGGCGGGAGCATCTCGCTCACGGGCCGATCCGTCTTGTCGGGATACTGGACGGTGATGGGCTCCCGGAACAGATGGGAGAACGTGACCGCCATCCCTTCCAGGATGGTATTGGCCGCGCTGGAGATGCTCTTGATGTACTGGGCGAGATCCATGGCCGGTGCCTCTCCGGGACCTGACGCGCTCGGACATACCGCCCGAAGGAGCGAGGCGCCACGCCAAGCAGGCTAGCAGATCCCCCGCTCGCGGCGTCCGGCCCGCGCGACGCCGTCCGCTCCGAGCTTCCGCCGACCGGCGCCGCATTGCGTCCACGGTCGCGTCCGATCGGCGCCGCGCCGGGCAGGAACCCGCGGAGAGCGTGGAGCGCGCGGAGGACCTGTCCTCTCCTGTTGACGCGCCCCCCGGGTGGCGATCATGGTCGTCTGATGACGCAGCTCCCCTTATCGGGAACGTTCACCGCCCTCGTCACGCCCTTCACGCCCGATGGCGAAGCCGTCGACTTCGAAGCGCTGGATGCGCTCGTCGAGGCGCAGATCGCGGGCGGCGTCAGCGGGCTCGTGCCGTGCGGGACCACGGGCGAGTCGCCGACCCTGAGCGAAGCGGAGACGACCGCGGTCATCCGGCGCGTCGTCGAGGCGGCGCGCGGCCGCGTGCCGGTGATCGCGGGGACGGGCTCGTTCTCGACGAAGAAGACGATCGAGGCCTCGCGCGCCGCGCTCACCGCGGGCGCTGGGGCCGTGATGATCGTGATGCCGTACTACAGCAAGCCCTCGCAGGACGGGCTCCGCGAGCACGTGCTGGCCGTGGCCAGGGCCGTCTCGGGGCCGATCGTGCTCTACAACATCCCGGGGCGAACGGGGGTCGATCTCTCCGCCGAGGCGACCGAGCGCATCTGCGCCGCCGCGCCGAACGTCGTCGCCATCAAGGACGCCACGGGCAACGTGCTCCGCTGCCAGGAGCTCGTGCGGCGCCTCGGCGACCGGCTCACGGTCCTGTGCGGCGACGACGCGCTGACGCTCGCGATGATGGCGCTCGGCGCGCAGGGCGTCATCAGCGTCACGTCGAACGTGCTGCCGCGCGAGACGAGCGCGGTGCCCCGGCGGTTCATGGCCGGCGACCTCGCGGGCGCGCGGGCGGCCCACCTCGCGCTGCTGGAGCTGCACGGGCTCATGTTCCTCGAGCCGAACCCCTCCCCGGCCAAGGCCGCGCTGGCCGCCCTGGGCCGCATGAGCCCCGCCGTCCGGATGCCCCTCTCGCCGGCCGGCGAGGCGACACGGCAGCAGATCATCGACGCGATGAAGCGGATCGAGGCGAGGCGCGAGGCGGCGTGAAATCGAACGGCGATCACCGAGGCGTAACGATGGGCGCGCTGATGGAGGCTGCCCGGGAAGAAGAGGCCCGCTTGCTGAAGGTCGCTGTCCACGGCGCGAGCGGCAAGATGGGGCA
Source organism: Sorangium sp. So ce887 (assembly GCF_051521455.1). Classification (NCBI taxonomy): domain Bacteria; kingdom Pseudomonadati; phylum Myxococcota; order Polyangiales; family Polyangiaceae; genus Sorangium; species Sorangium sp. So ce887. The sequence goes on from NZ_CP150354.1 coordinate 11,089,733, forward strand.
GGCGCTCGTCCGGCTCGCCGCGAACGAGCGCGCGCAGATCGTGGGCGCGATCGTGTCGCGCGGCTCCTCCGGCATCGGCCGCGACGTCGGCGAGCTCGCGGGGACGGGCAACATCGGCGTCGCGATGAGCGACGACACCAGCGCCGGGCTGCTCGGCGCGGACGTGGTCATCGACTTCTCGCGGCCCGAGGCGCTCCCCCGGCTCCTGCACCTCGCGATGCGGGCCAAGGTCGCCGTGGTCAGCGGCACGACGCGGCTCGATAGCACGTGCGAGCGGCTCCTCGACGAGACGGCGCAGCACGTCCCGGTCCTCTGGTCGCCGAACACGAGCATCGGCATCCACGTGCTCGCGGAGATCGCGGCGAGCGCGGCGCGCCGGCTCGGGCCCGGCTACGACGTCGAGATCGTCGAGGTGCACCATCGCGCCAAGGTGGACGCCCCGAGCGGCACGGCCGTGCGGCTCGCCGACGCGGTGCGCGCGGCCCGCGGCGGGGCCGGCGAGGCGGCCACGGCGCTCGCCGACGTGCACGGCCGCGAGGGCAACGTCGGCCCCCGGAAGGCGAACGAGCTCGGGATCTTCGCCGTGCGCGGCGGAGACGTCATCGGCGACCACACGGTCCATCTGCTCGGCCCCGGCGAGCGCATCGAGCTCACTCACCGCGCCACGAGCCGCGACCTCTTCGCGCGCGGCGCGCTGCGCGCGGCGTGGCACCTGCGCGGCAAGCCGCCCGGCCGGTACACGATGGCCGACGTGATCGAAGGCTGACGGCGGCGCTGTCGGGGCGCTGCCGGGTCAACGACCGGCGATCGGCGCTCCGGCGCGCCGCGCGGACAGCCACAATGTGGTCAGCGGCGTTTCGCCGCACTAGGCTGCCGCGCTCGTATGGAGACGCTCGCTGCGCGGATCGCACGTGCCGGTCCTTTGCCGGACAGGGACGCGGTGGGCTGGGTCGTCCGCCTGGCGAAGCGCGTCGAGAGCCTGCACGCGCGGGGGACCGTGCACGGCCGCCTGTCGGCCGCGTGCGTGATCATGGAGGACGAGCGGTGCGCGTCGCGGGGGTGGCTCTCCGATCCGCTCGAGACGCCGGCCTTCGTGAGCTACCGCTCGCCGGAGCGCGCCGCGGGAGAGGGGCCGTCACGCCGGGACGACACGTGGGCGCTCGCGGTCACCCTGTACGTGGCGCTCTCGGGGACGCTCCCCTTCCCTGCCGAGAGCGACCTGGAGCTCCGCCGCAAGCAGAGGGCCGGCGCCGCACCGCGGGTGACGCTGCCGGGCGCAGCGGGCGACGCGCTGTGGCGCGTCCTCGAGCAGGCGCTCGCGCGCGACGCGGAGCAGCGGATCGTCGAGGTGGCAGCGCTCCGTCGCGCGCTGGAGGCGGCGCGGCCGAGCGACGGCCTGGGCGAGCTGCCGCCGCTCGATGAGCACGCGGTCGTGGAGCCAGCGAGGACCGTGCCGGCGCCGCGCCCGTCGAGCAGCGGCATGCGGGGCGCGTCGAGCTCGCAGCCGCCGCGTGGGAGCTCGCCGCCGCGCGAGAGCTCTCCGCCGCGCGGGAGCTCCAGCTCGCAGCCGCCGCGTGGGAGCTCGCCGCCGCGCGGGAGCTCCAGCTCACAGCCGCCGCATCGCAGGAGCTCGCTGCCGCCTACCAGCGCGAGCTCCACGGGGCGCCGAACGCCGGTGCCGCTCCACGGACTCGCGACGCTGGGTCTCCGGTCGACGGTCGGCACGCCGATCACCCCGGTTCCCGAGGCGCCAGGTCGCGCCTCGAAGGCGCCTGCGGCCTCGCCTGCCGCATCGCCGGGGCACGCCGGCGCCCCGGGGGCGGACGCCTCCATCCGCCCGCCCGAGGCGGCTGTTCCGGCCGCACCGCCGGCCCTTCCGATACCGCCGGAGCAGCCGCCCTTCCCGCCCGCGCACGCGGAGCAGCCGCCCTTCCCGCCCGCGCGCGCGGAACAGCCGCCCTTCCCGCCCGCAGCGACGGCGCAGCCGCCCCTTGCACAAGCACTGACAGAGCAGCCGCCTCTCTCGCCCGCGCACGCGAAACAACCGCCTCTCTCGCCCGCACCGGCGCCGTTCGCCGACGGAGACGAACCGGAGAACCTGCAGCCTGTCCGCGATCGGCGCGCGCTCGTGGACGACGAGTTGCCGCCGGATCCGTCCGTGCTGACGACCGACGGCGCCGGTGCGCACGTCGGCGTGCTCGATGCGCCGCGCGCCCCGGCGCCCCATCCAGGCGCACGCCGCAAGACGCCCTCCGCGGCGCGGCGGGTGGCCACGCTGGCCCTGTGCGCCGTGGCCTTCGCGGGCGCCGTCGCGGCGGCCTGGTCCTGGCTGCGCCACCGCGATGCCGCGCCGCCGCAGCCGTCCGTTCCGGCCGTGGCTGCCGGAACGGACGCCGCTCCTGCCGCCTGCGCCGCCCCCGCCGCGCCGAGCGCACCCGCCGCCGAGGGCGCGGGCGACGCGTCCCTGGGCGACGCGGCCGCGTCGGAGCCGGTGGACGCCGGCGCGGCGAGCGCAGCGCCGGACGCTGCAGACACGGCGGACTTCGCCGTCTGCGCGATGCCGCTCTTTCCGCGCAAAAGCGTCGACGCCGCGATCGCGGGCCAGCTGTCGTTCCTCTGCACCGAGGTCGACCCGATGAAGGGCGTCGCGGCGCTCAAGGGCCACCTCGCCGGGGCCAAGGGCGCGTCGGACGCGACAAAGGAATGGGCCGTGCTCGGCTGGCACGACATGGCGACCCTCGCCGCCCTGCGAGCCCGCTGCTGTCACGCCCCGCCCCCCCTCGAGCTGCCGCGCGCGCCGGAGGGCTGCCTCCCGCTCGACAAGGCGCTGAACGACCTCGGCGCGGCCGTCGCGTCCGCGTCTGCGCCGGACGATCGGGAGGTCGCGAAGGCGACCCGGCGGTACACGCGGGCAGCCCAGTGCGTCGTGCGCGTCGGCGCGGCGACCTGGTACGGCCGCAAGAACAAGCCGAACGGAGGAGAGGTGACCGCCTTCAAGAAGGTGCTCGCACGCGCTCTCCGGCGCGCAGCTCAGGACCGCTGAGCCGCGCAAGTCAGGGTGAGCCGCGCTCGGCGCGATCGGGGCAGGCGGGCCGCGCGGCCAGGCGACTCGGCTCGCGCGGCCAGACCAGACCAGCCGGGCGCGCGCAGCGCCGCCCGATCGCTCGACCGCCTCGCCGGACGGGCGGTTCTGGGGTAGCGTCCGCGGTCCCATGTCCAACGAAGCGAGCGATCTCCTGCTCGAAATCGGCGTCGAGGAGCTCCCCTCGTCCTTTGTCGAGGCCGCGCTCCGCGCGCTCCCGGATCTCGCGACGAAGCGCCTCGCAGAGCTCCGGCTCCGCCACGGCGCGATGCGCGCGCTCGGCACCCCGCGGCGGCTCGCGCTGCTCGTCTCCGGGATCGCGGCGCGCCAGCCCGACCTCGAGGAGGAGGTCACCGGCCCGCCGGTCAAGGCGGCCTTCAAGGACGGCGCCCCCACGAAGGCGGCCGAGGCGTTCGCGCAGAAGCTCGGCTGCGCGGTCGCCGATCTGCGCCGCGTCCAGGGGCCGAAGGGCGAGTACCTCGCGGGCACGCGGCGCGAGGCCGGCAGGCCCGCGGCCGAGCTCCTCCCGGAGGTCCTGACGTCGCTCATCGCGGCGATTCCCTTCCGCAAGTCGATGCGCTGGGGGAAGGGTGAGTTCGCGTTCGGCCGCCCCATCCAGTGGCTTGTCGCGCTCTCCGGCGCCGAGGTCATCCCCGTCGAGATCGCCGGCGTCCGCAGCGGGCGCACGAGCCGCGGCCACCGCTTCCTCGCTCCGGGCGAGATCGCGCTCGGCTCGGCCAGCGACTACGTCGAGGCGATGCGCGCGGCGCACGTGCTCGTCGACCCCGGCGAGCGCGCGCGCCTGATGCGCGAGCGCCTGCTCGCCGCGGCGCGGGACGCCGGCGGGGTGCTGATCGACGACGACTTCCTCATCGGCGAGAACCTGTCCCTCGTGGAGGAGCCGCACGTCATCGTCGGCAGCTTCGAGGAGCGGTTCCTCGAGCTGCCGGAGCGGGTGATCCTCGAGGTCGCGCGCGGGCACCAGCGCTACTTCGGCGTCCGCGACGCGAAGACGGGCGCGCTGCTCCCGAGGTACCTGGCGGTCGTCAACACCGCGGAGGCGCCCGAGAAGATCAAGAGCGGCAACGACAAGACGATGCGCGCGCGCCTCTCGGACGCGCAGTTCTTCTACCGGGAGGACGTCAAGCTCCCGCTCGCGAGCCGCCGCGAGAAGCTCGGCGGGATCGTGTTCCAGAAGCGGCTCGGCAGCGTGCTCGCGAAGGCCGAGCGCGTCGAGCGGCTCGCCCGCGAGCTCGGCCTGCTGCTGATGCTGCCCGAGCCGACGCTCATGGCGGCCGCCTCGGGCGCGCACCTCGCGAAGTGCGATCTCGTCGCGCTGATGGTGGGCGAGTTCCCCGAGCTCCAGGGCGAGATGGGCCGCGCCTACGCGCTGGCCCAGGGGGTCAGCCCCGACGTCGCCGACGTCATCCGCGACCACTACCTGCCGAAGGGCGCCGCGGACGCGACCGCGCCGACGCACGCCGGCGCGCTGGTCGCGATCGCCGATCGGCTCGACACGCTCGTCGGCTGCTTCGCGGTCGGGCTCATCCCCACGAGCACGGCCGACCCGTACGGGCTGCGCCGCGCCTGCCTCGGCGTGCTGCGCACGCTCCTGGATCGCGACCTCGATCTGCGCCTCGGCGCCGCGTTCAGCGCCGCGTACGACGGCTACGCCGGCGTGAAGCTCGACGTCGCGCGCGAGGAGCTCGCGGCGCGCCTCGGCGAGTTCTTCGCCGAGCGGCTGCGGGGCCTGCTCTCCGATCGGCTCCCGCAGGACGCGGTCCTCGCGTGTCTCCGCGTCGCCGCGGATCGCCCGCTCGATCTCCGGGCGCGCGTGCGCGCGATCGACGCGCTCAGCCCGGAGACCCGCGCCCGGGTCGGCGAGGTGTTCAAGCGGGCGACCAACATCGCCGACAAGGCGCCGCCCGGCGAGCCGGTCGCGCCGTTCGGCGAGGACGTGCACTCGAGCGAGACGGCGCTCTTCGCGGGCTATCTCAAGCTGCGCGAGCAGATCGCGTCGGACGTCCAGAGCGGCGCGTACGACGCTGCGTTCAAGGCGGTGGCGGACTTCGCGCCGCTGCTGCACCAGTACTTCATCGACGTATTCGTGATGACCGACGACCCGGCTGTGCGGGACAACCGCCTGCGGCTGATGCGCGCCCTGTCGGAGACCTGCGCGAGCCTGGCGAGGCTCGAGCTGCTCGGCGAGGCGCCGCGCGCGGCTTCCTAGCGGCCGCGCGGCGCCCGCGCGGCGCCGCTCGCCCCCCGCGGGGGCGAGCGCGGCGGTCTGGCGGTGCGAGGAGACGCCGCGCTGGACACCTGCGAATCTCGACCGGTAGGGGCTGCAGAGAGATTCGGAGGAGACACAGATGAATGATGCGCCGGGGAGCGCTGCATTCCAGCAGGTCCGTCACCAGGATGCTGCATTCATTGGAGCCATCCCCGAGCATTATCATCGGGGGATAGGCTCGTAGCGCTGGTCGCGTCGGGCAACGCGCCCTCCGATCGGTGAGCTTGCTCCTCGGCCGCCGGGGCAGCGGCTCGTCCGGTGGCGAGCCCAGAGGCGCGTCACCCATCGACGAGCTTCAGTCCGATGATCCCGGCCAGGATCACCGCAAGGAACACCAGCCGGAGCGGCGACGCGCTCTCGCCGAGCGCGACGATCCCCGCGAGCGCCACCCCGAGCGCACCGACGCCGACCCACACCGCATAGGCGGTCCCCATCGGCAGGGTCTTCAGCGAGATCGACAGCAGGAAGAAGCTCAGCGCGGCGCCGGCGACGCCGAGCACGCTGGGCCACAGCCGCGTGAAGCCGTCCGTGTACTTCAGCGCGGTGGCCCACACGATCTCCAAAAGACCGGCTCCGATGAGCAGAGCCCAGGCCACGGCGATCTCAGGCGGCGAAGCCGCCGTCGACGGCGATCGTCGCGCCCGTGATGAAGCGCCCGCTCTCCCCGGCGAGGTGAGCGACCGTGGCAGCGATATCGTCCGCGGTGCCGTATTGGCCGATGGCGAGCAGGCTCCGCTGCTGGTCTGCGCCTGGGCCGTCGGCCGGGTTCATGTCCGTGTCGATCGGGCCCGGCTGGACGAGGTTGGCGGTGATGCCGCGCGGCCCGAGATCGCGGGCGAGGCCCTTGGTGAGGCCCACCAGCGCCGCCTTGCTCATCGAATACAGGGTGGTGCCCGGCCCCGGCACCCGATCGGCAAGGCAGCTGCCGATGCTGATGATCCGCCCGCCCGCCCCCATCGTCCGCGCCGCAGCCTGGGAGGCGACGAAGACCGCCCGCACATGGATCGCCAGCGTCCGGTCCACCTGCTCGAGCGTCACGGCCTCGAGCGGCCCCATGAGCGCGATGCCAGCGTTGTTGACGAGGATGTCGAGCCGCCCGAGCTCGGCCACCGTCCGCTCGACGGCGCGGGCGACCTGCGCCGGATCCGCGCTGTCCGCCGCGATCGCCAGCCCCCGGCGACCCGCCGCATCGACCGCGGCGAGTGCCCCGCGCCCTCCGTCCGCAGCGCTCACGTACGTCAACGCCACATCCGCCCCGTCCCGCGCCAGCCGCTTGACGATCGCCGCGCCAATCCCGCGGCTGCCTCCGGTCACAAGCGCCACCTTGCCAGCAAGCTCAAGCATGTCTACCTCATTTCTGTGTCGATCAGCACACAACATATACTCCGTCGGGTGAGCGGGGGTCAACCGATTTTTTTACCGATCGGCACAGAAAGGTCCGCGTGATGGCCGGACGGGGGCGCCCGCGCGGGTTCGACCGGGCCGCCGCCTTGCGGCGGGCGATGGAGGTGTTCTGGGAGCGGGGCTACGAGGGCACGTCGCTCAGCGATCTCACGGCCGCGATGGGCATCAACTCGCCGAGCCTTTACGCTGCGTTCGGCTGCAAGGAGGCGCTGTTTCGCGAGGCGGTGGCGCTCTACAACGAGGTCGAGGGCGCGGCGGCGGGCCGCGCGCTCCGCGAGGAGCCGACGGCGCGCAGGGCGGTCGAGGCGATGCTGCGCAGCAACGTGGAGGCGTACGCGCACCCGGAGAAGCCGAGCGGCTGCATGATCGTGCTCGCCGCGACGCTCGGCACGCCGGAGAGCGAGGGCGTGCGCGGCCACCTCGCCGCGTGCCGGCGGGGCGCGCTCGACGAGCTCCGCAGGAGGCTGGATCGCGGCGTCTGCGAGGGCGACCTGCCGCCGGGCACCGACACGGCGGCGCTCGCCGCCTTCTACACCACGGTGCTCCAGGGCCTCTCCATCCAGGCCCGCGACGGCGCCTCGCGCGAGGCCCTGGAGGCGATCGTCGACTGCGCCATGGCCGCCTGGGACACGCTGGCCCGGCCGCGCGCCGCGGTCTGATCCGGTGACGGCACGCCGCCGGCCGACGTCCAGGTCTCCCGCCCTCGGTGGCGCTACAGGATCTGGACCCCGGCGGGCCGCTTCGTGCCCTTCTCGCGCTTCGGCTTCTTCTCCAGCCCGAGCTGCCGCCCGATCGCCTTGCGCGCCTCTCGCGCCAGCTTCCGGACCTGCTTCGCCTCTTCCTGGGTGATCACGCCGTCCCTGGCGGCCTTGTCCACGGCCGCGCGCACCTCGGCTTGGACCTCGTCGAGCGCCTTCCGGACGTCGGCGCGGCGCGCGGCCGGGACGCCGCGCTTCTCCATCTTCGCCTCGACCTTCGCGCGCTGCTTCGCGATCTTCTCGTCGACCCGCTTGCTGAACCTGGCAGCGTCCTGCGGGAACTGGGGCGCGCCCTTGCCCCGGCCATGACGCAGCGCCTTGGCAGCCGCCGCGGTGGTCTCCTCGGCAGCGGCGGCGGCCGGGGCGGCGACCGCCGTGAGGGCGGCGAGCGCGGCGAGCGTTGATGCGATGCGAGCGAGCTTGTTCATCATCCTGCCTCTCGAGATGACACCGTGCGGTGCAAGACGGGGGTCGCGTCCACGAGCCGAGGCACCCAGGGGGCCGCGCGCTCGGCCCGTGTGACGTGGCCCGAGCGACGGTATTCCCCCCGCGCGTGAATCGCCAGTCCGGTGCGGTTCTTGGTCACCTCCTCGGAACGGAGCGCTGCAAACGCTGCTCCCTGAGCATCGATGTATTGCGCATCGCGGCTTTAGGCTTGCCAGATCGCCAGCAGCCAGACCGCGATCCCGGCCGCGCACACCGCGAGCCCCGGCGCGGCCCGCGGCCACACCCACTGGCCCGTCACGGTGACCGCGCGCCGCACCACCCAGATGGCGCCCGCGACCCACGCCACGAAGGCCGCCACGAGCGCGACGACCCAGCCGACCCGCGGCGCGTCGTCGCGCGCGAGCGCCGCCATGTGCTCCCGCGCGATCGCGGTCGCAGGCTCGGTCCGGGTGCCCGGCGGGCGCGGCGCGGCCGCCGAGAGCCGGGCGATCGCCGCGTTGGCCTGCTCCAGGTCCTCCGCGTGCGGCGTCGTGAGCCACCGCGTCTCCAGGGCGGCCGTGCGCACCGCGCGCCAGGCGAAGAGCGCCGTGTCGGCCTGGCCGAGGCCCTCCGCCGCCGTCGCGAGCGCGATCAGCCGCTCGTAGGCCACGCGGACGTGCGGGGCGCCGGGGGCGTACCAGCCCGCCGCCCGCCGGGCGTGGAGCGCCGCCGCGTGCGGATCGCCGGCGCGCAGGGCGGCCGTGCTCTCGGCGATCTCCCCCTCGCCCGCGACCACCACGCGCAGCGACGCCGCGCCGAGGAGGAAGCCGGCGACAGCGAGGCCGCGCGCGACGCCGAGCACGACCGAGAGCTTCACAGAAAGTCGCGCTTCTTGAAGACGAACGCCGCCACCGAAAGGAGGCCGAGCACCCAGCCGGCGCACGTGATCGCCGCCCAGCCGAGGTACACGAGGAGGTTCGCGTCGACGACCTCGCCCGCGAGCAGCGGGCGGGGCGGCACGTAGATCTGCAGGTTGGGCACGACCCTGGAGAGGGCGCGCCCCGCAGCGCTGATCTGAGGGCCGAAGTACTTCACCGGCAGCCGGGCGAGCGAGTCGGCGTTGCGCCCCACGAGGAAGACGCCCAGCGTGAGCAACGAGGACAGGAACGGCGTCGAGAACGACGAGAACAGCGTGGCCACGGCCGCGACGATGCCGATTTCGAGGAACGCGAGCGCGCTGCCGGCGAGGACGACCCGCCGCTCCGTGGGGACGCCGGCCGAGAGGAGCACGCCGAGGACGAGGAAGACCGCCGACCACGGGATGAACCCGTACGTGCGCGCCCGCGGAGAACGCCACGCCGCGAGGCCGAGCACCGCGAGCGAGGCGGCCCCGGCGCCCGCGACGAGCGCAAGCGGACGACCGGCAAGGACGGCGCTGATCAGCAGCACCAGCCCGGTGTCGGCCAGGATGAACACCGCGAGCGTGAGCAACGTGCCGAGGTACTTGCCGACGAGGTACTCGCCGCGACGGACCGGGCGCGCCAGGATCGGGAAGATCGTCTTCTGCTCGAGCTCGCGGTACAGCGACGTCGCGCCGATGATGACCGCGACCGCGATGCTGAACAGCGAGATCGACGCGACGCCGAGGTCGCTGACGACGCGCGCCCCGTTGCGGAGCGTGTAGGCGCCCACGATGATCGAGTAGAAAGCGACCGCGAAGGCGACGCCCGCAAGGCCGATGAGGATGCGCGCACGAAGCGATTCCCGGTAGGTGTTGAGGGCGATCGCGGAGATGCGGCCGAACATCGGGGCGACGTTAGCAAGGGTGAGGGGGAGCTTGCAAAGGGCCGCGGGTCAGGGCTCGACCTCGTCGACGGCGTCGACGACCCTCACGTCGAGGAACCACAGGCCATGCGCCAGCGCGTGGCCGTCGATCTGGAGGTAATAGACGCCCGGATCGAGCACGAGATCGAGGAAGCTGCGCTGGGGGTCCGTACCGATGGTGCAGGAAAGCGGCATTTCGGTGCCGGGACAGCCCGGGCCGCGGCGGACCGAGAGCAGCGTCTCGTAGGCCGAGCCGGCCATGTCGAGCACGACCCGCCTGCGCGCGGTGAGCGTGAGCTGCAGGAGCTGGTCCCGGGCGCCGCGATCGTCGGTGCCGGCGCGGTCGCAGCCCGCGTCGAAGTCCGCGGCGGCGTTGGTCGTGTTGCCCTGGAAGAAGCCGCCCGTCTCCGGGATCTCCAGCGCGCCCTCGCAGGCGTCGGAGAAGGGGACCAGGGTGGGCGGCGCCGCCGGCCGGACGAAGGCCGTCACGCTCACGGGCTGGCCGAGCTGCGCCTCCGCCACGACGCGGTACGAGCCCGGAGCGACGCCGCGCCGCGCGCTCCGGAGCGGGCTGACGTCGCCCTCGCCGCACGCGAGCCGGTCGTCCGCGCCGCCGCACGCCGGCGCGGACAGGGCGATCGAGCCGGTGTCGCCGGCCGACAGCCGCTCGACAAGGAGCACGTCGGACGCGACCGGCAGCTCGAGCGCGTACACGGCGTCGACGGCCGACGGGCCGCAGCCGAGGTCGACGTCGTCCTGGTGGCCGAGCAGCGAGACCGAGACCGTCCGGTTCGGCGCGAGCACGGCCGCCTCCGCGCAGGCCTCGTCCGGCGGCGGCTCGGTCGGCGGCGCGAGCTCCAGCGTGACGAGCGCCGAGGTGGGGGCCGTCGCGGAGACCGCGACGGCGTAGACCCCCGCGGGCAGCGCGCGCCGGAAGAGGTGCGGCGCCGCCGCCGTCTGGCAGGTGAGCTCGTCCTCGGGCAGCGCGCACGCCGCGGACCGCAGCGAGAGCGAGGGCTCGCCGTCGCCGTCGGTCGAGATCGCGTAGAGGTCGACGTCCCGGGGCTCCGTGAGCTCGAACGTGTAGACGAGCTCCCCGAGGTCGGTCTCGCACGCGGTCCCGAGATCCCGGGCGGCGTCGAGGATCGTCGCCAGGACCGGCTCGCCCGGCTCGAGGAGCGCCGCGGTGCCGCACGTCTCGTTCTCGGGCGCCGGCGAGGGCGGCAGGAAGGCGACGTCGAGGACGACCGGCGCGCCCTCCGCGGTCGTCACGTAGACCGGCAGCGCGGTCGCCCGCTCCGGATCGCCGAGGCCGCGGCCCCGGAGCTTCGCGAGCTTGCCGCCGTCCGCGCCGGGGAACGGGCGCCCGCACGCGAGCTCCGTCGCGGCGTCGCCGCACTGGCCGGCGAGCGTCACGGCGACGTCGGTGCCCTCCGTCCGCGCGGTCACCTGCACGTCGACCGGCGGCCCCGGCGGCAGGAGCACCGCGGCCACGACGTCGCGCGTGCTCATCGGACGGGGCAGGCCGCACGAGCTCGCGTAATGGAAGCCAGCGCCCGCGGTCGTCATCGCGTACGAGCCCGGCACCGAGATCTCCAGCGCGTCGGCGCACGTGTCGTGCTCCGGCGACACGCAGTCGTCCTCGTCGGCGCGCCCGTCGCAGTCGTCGTCCCGGTCGTTCCCGCAGACCTCGGGCTGCGACGAGGACACCGCCGGATCGGCGTCGTCGCAGTCGCCCCCGCCGCAGTGCGCGTCGGGATCGCCGTCGAGGTCGGCGTCGCGCGGCGCGCTCGAGCATGCCCTGGTCGGCTCATCGCAGGCGTCGATCGTGCAGGTGCTCCCGTCGCCGCATGCGACGGGCTCGCCGGGCAAGCAGCCGAGGCGCGGGTTGCAGCGCTCGACGCCGTCGCAGTGGACGTCGTTCTGGCACGCGCTGTCGTCCGGCGTGAAGCGGCACCGGCCTGCGGAGGTGTCACAGGCGTCGAAGGTGCAGGGAAATCCGTCCTCGCACTGGTCGTCGTCGACGCACGGACCGCCGAGCGTCGGGTCCGCAGGAGCCAGCTCGCCTCCTGCGCCGCCCGCGCCGCCCTCGCCGCCGGCCCCGCCGCCGCCGCCCGCCGACGGGAAGGGGCTCGGAGCGCTCGAGCCGCAGGCAGCGCCCGCCAGCGCCGTCGTCGCGGCGCCACAGAGGAGAGCAAGACGCGTCAAGGAGGAAGAAGAGCGAGTCCGCATCGAACGAGGTGAGCGGCAATGAGCGTAGCAGGGCACCGCCACGTCTGGCATCATGTCGCGCGATTCCGCGGAGGCGTGGCGGATAGAGGGAAAAACAGGGTGACCAGCGACAGATTGACCCGACCCGAGCTGACGTGGCTGCTGGCCCAGGAGGCGCGCAGCGCCGCCCAGAAGCTCCGCCAGGGCGTGGGGATGATCGCGACCGAGACCTCGCCGCCACCGACTCCATCGCCGGACGACAGCGCGGGCGGCGTGGAGAGCACGCTCAACCGGCTCGACGAGGCCGTGACCATGCTCGCCTCGCTCCACGGCCGGCCCATGCCCCGCGGGCGGCGCGGCCGCGTCGACCTGACCGCCCTGCTCTGGGAGGTCGCGCCCGAGGCGCGCGTGCAGATCGAGATGGGCGAAGGGACGACGGTGTTCGGCGACGAGACCGAGCTCCGGCGGATGCTCCAGGTGCTCATCGCCCAGGGCGGCGATCCCACGAGCCAGACCGGGGCGCCCGAGGTGAGCATCCAGCGCGTCGGCACCGAGGTGAGCGTGCGGGTCAACCTCGGGCCGGAGACGCCCGTGAACTGCGAGACCGAGCGGGTGTGGCTGTCGCGGATGGCGCTGCGCTACGGCGGCCGGATGGAGCTCGACGGGCTGATGCAGACGCTGACCTTGCCCGCCGAGGTCGACCTCCAGCGCCTCGAGCTCGAGAGCCTGAAGAAGGAGCTGGCCGCGGCGCAGGCGCAGGGCGAGGCCTACGCGCGCGAGCTCGCCGCGGTCTTCTCGCGGGTCGAGGGCGAGCGCGAGCGCGGGTCGCTGGCCGGCGCCGTGTCGCGGCTGAGCGGCAGCGATCCGGTGTCGCACCTGCCGCCGAGCGGCGACAGCCTCGCGGTGCTCGTGGCCGCGGTGCGGGTGCTCGGGACCCAGCTGCGCGGCATCCTGTCGGCGATCGGGCGGGACATCGCGCCGCTCCGGTCGCACGGCGGCGACGCCGGAGAGACGGCGTCCTCGGTGGGGCGCCACGTGACGGCGGCATCGGAAATCGTGAGTGATCTCGCCAGGTTGGGCTCGTGCCCGCTCCACGAGTTCCCGCGCCACTGCGACGTCGCCGACGTGCTGCGCGACGTGGTGAAGGACGATCTCGCGCGCGCGGCCCGCCACGACGTGCGCGTGGTGGTCGAGGCGCCGGAGACGGCGCAGGAGGTGGTGCCGCAGGGCGCGCTCACGGTGCTGCTGCACGCGCTGCTCGATCACGCCATCAGCGCGTCCCCGCCGGGCAGCGAGGTGGTCGTCACCCTCGTCGAGGGGCCGGGCGGGGTCGAGATCACGTTCGACGACGCGGGGCCGCCGCTGCCGGCGGCGGCGCGGAGCGTGGTGCTGAGCCGCGACTTCGAGGCGGTCGCGCAGGGAAGGCCGCCGGCGGTGCCGCTCATCGCGGCGCACGCGATCGCGGCGCACACGAGCTACGGGCTCGTCATCGAGGACGGGCCGCGGGGGGAGACGCGGGTGCGGCTCACGATCCCGAGGGCGGGTTAGCTCCAGGCTCCTCGGGCCTACGGTCTGAGATATCGAGGCGGATGGCGTCGCCTCCGTGTTCGCTCGGCCGGGGACGGGCCTGAGCGATACGGGGCTCGTGGAGAGCTGGCCGTCATCTGAGGAACGATGTCGACGGGAAGTCGACGTCGATGTTGAGGTCAGCGCCCCTCACGATGTCGATCTCCTCCAGCGGCAGCGTCGTGGTGACAGGGCGGTCGTCGCCCCGCGCCACGAGCGTCGCATAAGCCTTGTAGTCGTCGGGCGGAAGATCCACCGTCAGGATGAAGTCCTCGCAGCGCGCATACTCCCTCGCCACCTCGCGGCTGCCACGGTAGATGATCAGCTCGAAATCGGCGCCACCACGGCTATGCCGATCGCAGGCCCGCGCCTCGCTCTGGCGGCTCACCGTCCACTGCACCGTCAGGCTCCCCACGTCCGGCCGTGGCCGGGGCCGAACATCGTCCCTCACGTCGAAGACGCACCCCAGGGCCAGAAAGCTCGACAGCGCGAGCCCGCAGAAGGGATAGACGCTCTTCTCCTGATTCATCCTCGAACCCGTCCTTTCACAGCTGCACCACCCTCAACGCGGCGTGTAGAAACGGCGCCCCCGCTCGCGCGGATAGCTCAGCTCACGCTCCGGCACATACCGCGGCGACGCCCGGAACGTCTGCCGGTAACGCCTGAGCTCCGGCGGCTCCCTCTCGAAGATGACCCAGCCCTGGTTCGTCGGGTAATACCACTGGCCATCGACCAGATACGCATAGGTGCCTCGGAAAAAGACGCGCGGATGGGCCGCGATCTCCACCGGGACGATCTCGGCGCGCGCCGCCGGGTAGCCGGACACGACAAACCCCTCGGTCGCGACCGTGCCCAGACATCCCATGAGCAGCGAGGCGCCGGCCGCGAGCGCGAGCGGCGCGAGCGCGGACCTCATCATCGCGAGACACCTGGGCCGCCTTCGCACGGGCGAAGTCACGTTGTTGCTCTGCTTCACGTCATTGCTCCTCGGACCGCAGCTCAGCAACGCGAGTGCCAGCGCGACTCGGCACCTCCGGCGACCGGCGATCAGCGGGGCGCGCCGAGCGCGCCGGCGAGCGCGAGCGCGCGCTGGATCTCCGCCGACGTCACGAGGCCGATCACGTGCTCCCCCTCGTCGAGCACCGCGACCGCGCTCGCCTCGCCGCTCGCCAGCGCGTCGAACGAGCGGGACGCGTCGTCGCCGGCGCGCGCCCTCGGCACATTGACGGACATCACGGCGCCGACCGTCTCCGGCGCGACGCCGCGCCCGAGCTTTTGCGCGAGATCCCAGACCGTGACGACGCCGATCTCCCGGCGCCCCTCGCCTTCCCGGGGATCGTCGATGACCCGCGCGCCGACCAGGTTGTGGCGCAGGAGCCGCTCGGCCACCGCGCGAGGGCTCTCGTCCGCATACGCGTCGCCGAGCCGATCGGTCATCAAACGCAGGACCGGAATGCCGCGGAGGAGATCGTGCGTGCTCGAGCGCACCTGCTCGGCCGAGGCGCCCATGTAGACGAACACGGCGATGAGCACCAGGATGACGTTCCACGAGAGCAGGCCGAAGAGCCCGAAGACCACCGCCATCATCTTGCCGATCGTGGTCGCGACGCGCGTCGCGCGCGCCCGCCCGATGCGGCGGAGGAGCAGCCCCCTCAGCACCCGGCCGCCATCCATCGGGAACGCCGGCAGCAGGTTGAACGCGCCGAGGATCGCGTTCATGATCGCGAAGGCCAGGAGCGCCACGCTGACCTCCGCCGGCGCAGGGAGCAGGCGATAGGCGCCGTAGCTGCCGAGCGCGATAACGAAGCTCATCAGCGGCCCGGCGAACGCCATCCACGCCTCGTGCTCGGGATCGTCGCGCTCCATCAGCGAGACGCCGCCCAGCATCATCAGCGTGATCGAGCGCACCCGGATCCCGTTCTTGAGCGCGACGAGCGAGTGGGCCAGCTCGTGCGCCAGCACGGCGACGAACAGACCGACCGCCAGGATCGCCCCCCAGGCGAGCGGCGGCAGGCGCAGCGCCTCGCGCGGGATCTCGAGCGACGCCGCGATGAAAGAGAACTGCGACGCCGCCACATACGCGACGAACGGCAGGAAAATCAGCAAGGAGATGTGCAGCCGGATCGGGATTCCTCGGATGCGCAGGACTGTCAGCCCCTGATCAAACATATGCCTCCTGATCCCGGGTACAGATGGGGCCGACAAGCACCTTCGCAAGCCGCCGAGACGGCGCCGGCGCATGGAAATCAGGGCCTCTGCGCCGATACGCCGCGCAATGCAGAGGCGCACGCAGCGCCTGGACGGACTCCAGCGCAGGTGCGCGTCCGTCCCAGGCGGGACTCGGCGCGAGGAGCACGCATTCGAGGATGCGCAGCGCAGCGCGGCACCCCCACCGGCCGCGGATTGGCGTAGCTTGGTGTGACCGAGGTCGTCATGCGCCAGCGTGTCCCCGATGCATTGATGGCAGCGAGCACGAAAGAGCTCACGAGGGTCGAGCTCACGGTCCTTGAATCATCGCTCTCGGGCGGCGTGCCCAGGGACCTCACGGGCCATGTGTTCGCGATCGGTCCGGTCGGCTCGGTGGACGGCGGACTGCCCAGGGCGGACGGCGCGCCGATCCTCAATGGGAATGGGATGATCTATCGGCTCGACTTCGGCGGCGGCAACGCGGTCCGGCTGACGTCGAGGATTGCGCGACCCCCCTGCCATGACGCGGACGCCGCCTCGCGCCCCGGCACGCGCTTCGAGGCGCTCGGCTTCCGCGACGCGGGGCTGCTCCGCTTCTCGCCCCACCTCGGCCTGCGGAACCACCTCAATCACGCGTTCGTGCCGATGCACGCGCCCCGCGCGCCCGCGCGCCTCCTCGTCACGGGCGACACGGGGAGACCCTACGAGATCGACCCGGCGACGCTCGAGCTCGTCACGCCGGTCGGGCGCAACAGCACGTGGTACCCGGCGGCGCCCGTCGACCACCCCTTTCCGATGACGCTGGCGACCGCGCATCCGTGCTTCGACGCGGAGCGGGGTGAGCTCCTCACCGTCAACTACGGCCGCTCGCTCCTCCACCTGTTCGCCGCGTCGCTGCCGCGGCTCGACGAGCTCGCCGCGCTGCCGCGCTCCTGGGATCGGCTCGCGTCGGCGGCCGCGTCGATGATCGAGCAGCAGCTGCTCCGGCCGAGCGCGGATCGGCTCGAGCTCTTCGCGAAGCGCGCGCTCGAGCTCCTGCCCGCGCGCTTCCGCCCGAGCGCGCCGCCCGGCCCGGGCGACCTCCTCGCGCGGCAGGCGGCGCGCTTCGGCGGGGTCCCGCTCGACGAGGCGGCGGGCGACTTCGTGCACCTCCTGCGGTGGGACGGCCACAACGAGCCGGAGCGGCACGCGCTCGTCCTGCCGGGCGGCGCGCCGGTGCGCATCGAGCAGAGCGTGCACCAGCTCGGGCTGACGCGGCGCTGGGTCGTGCTGGCGGACACGGCCTTCCGGATCGGGCTGGAGAGCGTGGCCTGTCAGAGCCCCGGGGAGGGCCCCGGGGTCGATCGCCTCCTCCGGTCGCTGCTCACGATGCCCCACGAGCCGAGCACGACGTTCTACCTGGTCCGGCGGGACGCGCTCCGGCCGGGCGGCGGGTCCGTCGTCGTGAAGAAGGTCGTCGTCCCGCTGGAGACGCTCCATTTCCTCGTCGACTACGAGGACGCGGGCGACCGCATCACCGTGCACGCGGCGCACAACTGCGCCACCGACCACGCCGAGTGGCTCCGGCCCTACGACCGGCACGCGGCCGACAGGACACCGGCGCCGCCGCGGCTCCGCGGGCTGTCCCCGCCCGGGCAGGCGGACGTGAACCGCATCGGCCGGTACACCCTGGACGCGGCGGCCGAGCGCGTCGTGGATCAGGCGGTGTTCGCCGATCCTGCGCGGGCGCTCGGCGTCGGCCTCTACGCGTACCGGGAGGCGGGCCCGTCGTGGATGCCGCCCGATCGCATCGAGAACGTCTACTGGCGCGGCTGCGGGATCTGGGACGAGCTCTCGACCGAGTTCATCGACCGGCTCTACGCGGCGCACCCGCACAGGTCGCTGCCGATGGCGACGCTCCGGCGGATGCGCGCGGAAGGCGGGCACCCCGACAGCCTGTTCCGGTTCAACCACCGCGCGATGCGGATCGAGGATCGCTACGAGTTCCCGCAGCGCGCCGTGGGGTGCTGGCTCAGCTCGCTGCAGTTCGTGCCGCGGCGCGGCGGCAGCGGGGCGGATACGGACGGGTACGTGGTCGCGCTCGTCACGACGCCGCAGCGCGCGGAGGTCTGGATCTTCGACGCGACGAACCTGGCGCGAGGACCGCTCTGCAAGCTGGGGCACCCGGCCTTCCGGCCGGGGCTCACCCTCCACACGGCGTGGCTCAACGCGGCCCCGCCGTGGAGAGCCGGATACAAGGTGCCGGTGCGCGAGGACTACGAGGATTTCGTGGCCGAGGCCCCGCTCGACCAGGTGAAGGCGCTGTTCGAGGAGGCGGTCTATCCGCGGTTCGCCTGAGCCGCCCTTGACGCATTGACGCCGTTCACCGCCTGCTGCCCGGGAGGTTACGTCCTCCCTGCGCCCTGTGCGGGCTGCCGCGGACACGCGACCGGGCCGGAAGCGCGGGTGCGCGAACGGAAGCGCGCAACGACGCGAACCGAGGGCGCCGCGACGCCGGTGCAATGATGTCGCGGAGGGAACGAGGGTGACGACGGCGGACGGTTCCGACCGGAGTCGAGGCTTCCGCTCTCACGTGCGAACGGATGCACAAACGTGTCGGAACGCCCGGCGCTGAGCAGGCAGGGCGCAGCGCGCACGTCTCCCTCGGACGGCGCGATCGATCGCGTCGGCGCTGCGCGGAGCCCGTGGCTTCTCTGGGTACGGCGGGAGGTTCCACCTATTTTGAGAACACCTGCGCTCGCCGCGACCGCTGCGCGCGACCGCGTCACGCCGCGCAATCGCGGTGCGCGGCGCGCCTCGACCGGTCCCACCGAGATCGAATCGTGGAGAAATACAAAGGGCGCGCAGATCCGAGGAGCGCCTAATTCGCGAACGCCATCCGCGAATTCACGCGATTTCGAAGCGGCAGCCTCTGCACAGAGGCGCGAGGCACACAGCCTGCTCTGGGGTGAGTCAAGGTGTTCGGGGCCGCGAGGCTCAACAGGGACACCGGGGAGGACCAATGATCTCGATTCACGGCAAGATGATGGGTTTCGCGATGGTGCTGGCGCTCGGGGCCGGGTGCGCGGTCGGCGCCGATGAGGAGTTCGACCTGGATGAGGAGAGCGTCGACACCACGAGCGAGGCGCTGGAAGAGGCCGAGCGCGGCGGGTACGCGTCGCAATCGCAGTCGCAGGTCGGCCAGATGGGGCCCAGCAAGCTCGGTCTGCCCCCGAGCAAGGGTCTGCCCTCGAAGGTTGGCCCGATGCTCCCCGGCAAGGGCCCCAGCAAGGGCGAGCTCCTGCCCAGCAAGGGTGAGTTCCCGACGAAGGGTGGCCTGCCGAGCAAGGGCCTCCCCCCGGGCAAGGGCGGCTACTCGCAAGGCCCGGCGCAGATCAGCCAGGGCGCGGTGGGCCAGGCGTCGGACCTCTCGCAGGCGCAGGTCGGGCAGCTCGGCCCCGGCGCGCAGACGCAGATCGGGCAGCTCGGCCCCGGCGCGCCGGCGCAGATCGGACAGGAGGGCGTCGGGCAGACGGGCGGCATGGTGGGGCAGGAGACCGGGCAGCGTGACGGCGCGCGCTGCGGCGGCTTCGGCTTCGGCGGCGGCTGCGGCTTCGGCGGCGGCTTCTGCGGCGGCGGCTGCGGCTTCGGCGGCCTGACGGCGGTCACGACGTCGATCACCAGCTTCATCCCGAGCTGCGGCTTCGGCTTCGGCGGCCTCTGCGGCGGCTTCGGCGGACTCGGCGGCTTCGGCATCTGACCTCGCTCTGACCGCACCGCGCCGGCCGGCGCCCGAGGCTCCGCCTCTCTGGATCCCGCGGCGCCGCTCCGGCCCTCCTCATTCACTGGGCTCCCGAGCGCCGGCAGCCTGGGGTTGGATATCCCAGGCTGCCGGTAGCTGCTCTCTCCCCTCCACCGCTCGCGCAGGAGCCGCTCCACCGCTCGCCGGTGGGGAGCGCGCGAGACCCCGACCCCTTCAGCCACCCTGACCGAGCGCGCGATCCAGGTAGAACGCCGCGCTGACCAGCCCGAGGTGGGTGAACGCCTGCGGGAAGTTGCCGAGGAGCTCTCCGCTCGGCCCGATCTCCTCGGAGTACAGCCCGAGGTGGTTGGCGTACGTGAGCATCTTCTCGAAGATGAAGCGCGCCTCGTCGAGGCGGCCGGCGCGCGCCAGCGCCTCGACGAGCCAGAAGGTGCAGATGCTGAACGTGCCCTCCTTGCCGGTCAGGCCGTCGCCGGCGCCCTTGCCGAGCTCGTAGCGGTGAACGAGCGTGTCGCTCGCGAGCTCCGCGAGCGTGCGGTCGATCGTGCCGAGGATGCGCGGATCGGTGGGAGAGATGAAGCGCATGAGCGACATGAGCAGGTTGCTCGCGTCGAGCGCCTTCGAGCCGAACGACTGCACGAACGTCCTCCGCTCCGCGTCCCAGCCGTGCGTCATGATCGCCTCGTAGATGGCGTCGCGCGTGCGCGCGATGCGCGGGCGATCGAGCGGCAGCGAGCGCTTGTCGGCGAGCCGCAGGGTCCGGTCGAGGGCGACCCAGCACTGGAGCTTCGAGTAGACGAACTGCCGCCTGCCGCCGCGCACCTCCCAGATGCTCTCGTCCGTCTGCTCCCAGTTCTGACACACCCAGGTCGACATGCGCTGGAGCTCACGCCAGAAGTCGTAGGAGATGGGCGACCCGTACTTGTCGAACAGGTACACCGAGTCGATGAGCTCGCCGTAGATGTCGAGCTGGAGCTGCGCTGTCGCCCCGTTGCCGACCCGGACCGGCCGCGACCCGCGGTAGCCGTCGAGGTGGGTCAGCGCGACCTCGGGCAGCTCGTGGCGCCCCTCGATGCTGTACATGAGCTGGAGCGGCCCGGTGGGGCCGTCCTCCTCGGAGACGCGGGCGCTCAGAAACTCCATGAAGCGCGCGGCCTCCTCGGTGTAGCCGAGCCGGAGAAAGGCGTAGAGGGTGAACGCGGCGTCGCGCACCCAGACATAGCGGTAGTCCCAGTTGCGGACCCCGCCGATCTCCTCGGGCAGGCTGGTGGTCGCCGCGGCGACGATCGCGCCTGTCGGCTCGAACGTGAGCAGCTTGAGGACGAGGGCCGACCGGTCGACCATCTCGCGCCAGCGTCCCTTGTAGCGCGACTTGCCGAGCCACTTCCGCCAGAAGTCGACCGTGCGCCGGAGGGCGTCCTCGCCGTTGATCGGCATGGCGAGCAGGCCGTCGCTCGCCGTCCAGTCCTCGACCTGGCGCAGCGCGAACGTGGCCGACTCGCCGGGCTGCAGCACGAAGTCGGCGGTCACCCCGCCGGCGCCGTCGCTCGACAGGGGAACCGGGCTGATCAGCGCGAGGTCGAGCCCATCCGAGTCGAAGACGGCGCCGCGCGGATCGTCGAGGAGGAGGCGGTGGGGGCGGCGGGCGAAGTCCATCGCGGGGCGGCAGGCGAGCCGGAAGCGCACCGCGCCGCGGACGGCCCGCGCCACGCGGACGATCTGGTGCATCCCGCGGCGGTAGTCGCCGTACGTGTCCCGGTGGATCGGCATGAAATCGCAGACCTCGCCGACCCCGTCCACGTCGAGGAAGCGCGTGAGGAGCACGTTGGTGTCGGGCATGTACATCTGCTTGCGCGACGTGGCGTGCGCCGCCGCGAGCGCGAAGCTGCCCCCCTGCTTGTCGTCCAGGATGGCCGCGAACACGCTCGGCGAGTCGAAGTGGGGCAGGCAGCACCAGTCGATGGAGCCATCCATCCCGACCAGCGCAACAGAGTGCATGTCGCCGATGATGCCGTAGGACTCGATGGGCTTGTAGGGCATCGCCTGTTCATAGCGCCCGCCCGGCCGAGAGGAACAGCCCCCGCCGCGATCGCCCGCGGTTTCTGCCCTCACGATCGCGGCGGCAACCGCGAGAGCTTCCGCTGGAGCGAGCGCCTGTGCATCCTGAGCTTGCGCGCCGCCTCCGAGATGTTCCCCTCGCTGTCGGCGAGCACACGCTGGAGGTACTCCCACTCCACGCGCTCGAGCGACGGCAGGCCCTCGTCGCCGTTCGCGGTCGGGGCGAAGCCGAGCAGCGACCGCGCGCACCGGGCCGCGTCCACCGGCTTGGTCAGGTAATCCACGGCGCCCGCCCGGATCGCCGCCACCGCGTTCGCGATCGTGCCGTACCCCGTGAACACCACGATGCGGATGCCGTCATCCATGCTCCGCAGCGTCCCCACGAGGTCGATCCCGCTCTGCCCGGGCATCCGGACGTCGACGAGCGCGTACTCGAACACGTGTTCGCGCGCCATCGCCGCGGCCTCCTCCGCGCTGCCGGCGAGGAACACCGCGAACCCGTGCTTGACGAGCGCCTGCCCGAGCGCCGACCGGAAGGTCGCGTCGTCGTCGACGATGAGCAGCGTCGGCTCGCCGGCGGGCTCCGTGCTCACGGGTCCACCGGCGCGAGGCGCAGGGCGACGCGCGTGCCGGCCGGCTGCCTCGCCGACACCGTGAGGCGCCCGCCGACCTGCTCGATGAGCGTCCGCACGAGGTAGAGCCCGAGGCCCATCCCCTCGCCGGGCGCCTTGGTCGTCACGAACGGCTCGCCGAGCCGCCCCTCCAGGCCCGCCGGGACGCCCGCGCCCCCGTCCTCGACGCTGATCACCGGCGCGCCGCCCTCGTCCCCGACGGTGACAACGATCGGCCCCGCGGCCGCGGAGGCCGGCCCGAGCGCCTCCAGCGCGTTGTCGAGCAGGGCGAACAGCGCCGCCTCGATGTCGGCCGCGTCGAGCGGCACCGTGCGCCGCGGCGCGAGGTCGCCGCGCACCTCGACGGCGACGCCGGGGTGCGCCGCCCGCCACGCCTGCACGCCGCGCAGGGCCGCCGCGCCGACCTCGACCCCGGCGCGCAGCTCGTCCGCCCGGACGTCCGCCCGCATGCGCGCGATCACGACGCGGCAGCGCTCGACCTGCTCCGCGATCGTCCGGGCGCGGCGCCGCGCGGCGTCGGTCGCCTCCGGGTCGTGGAGGCTCTCCCCGGCGAGCACCGCGATCGTCCCGAGCGGGGTGCCGAGCTCGTGCGCGGTGCCGGCGGCGAGCGCGCCGAGGGCCTGGAAGCGCGAGGCCTCCTCCGCGCGCCGGCGGAGCGCCGCGTTCTCGGCCGCGCTCTCGTCGAGCGCGCGGCGGACCTTGAGGAGCACGTAGGCGACGAGCGACGAGCTCAGGACGAACGCGAGGAGCATCCCGTAGAGGTGGGCCGAGAAGGCGCCGTGCTCCGGGTGGCTCGGGCAGCACGCGCCGGCGGGGAGCGCGAAGAGCGCCGCGAACAGGCACGCCGCGAGCGCCGCGAGCGCGAAGGTCGTCCGAGGCGGCAGGAGCGCCGCGGCGAGCGCGACGTGCACGAAGAAGAGGGCGCTGAACGGGTTGCCCGCGCCGCCCGACGCGGCGAGGACCCCCGCGATCGCGACGAGGTCGAGGGCCACGACGAAGGCGACGAGCCCGCTCTGCGCGCCCTTCTCGGACCGCACCCGCCGGGCGAGGGCGAGGTTGAGCCCGCCGGCCAGCACGAGGATGGGCACGGCGATGCCGTACCGGACGTGGTAGCCGAACAGCGCCTCGTCGACGATCAGGGTGGCCGCGAGCAGCGCGAACACCGCCCAGCGCAATCCGACGAGCCACCGGAGGACGATCCCGCCCGCCGGCGCCTGATCCAGGGAAGCCTCGCGCGTCACGGCGGAGACTATAGCGCGAAAGCCGGGAGGACCGCGCTCGAGACGGCCTCGCCGAGCTCGATGCCCGCCTTCCCGCCTTCATGTTCAAATGACCCCACCCCCCGCGGCGCCTGCTGCGTTGGAGAGGAGGCGCCTCGCTGCGCCGGCGATGGCGGAGGCATCGATCCCCGCCGCGTGCAGGAGCTCGGCTGGGCTGCCCGAGCCGGGCATCTCCCTCACGGCGAGGTGGACGACGCGCGCGACGACAGGCTCCTCGCCCGCCAGGCTCTCGAGCACGGCGTCGCCCAGGCCGCCCTCGGCCCAGTGATCCTCCACGACGATGGCGTTTCCAGCCGTCGCCTGCACCGCCGCGCGGATGCCGGCGGCGTCGATCGGCTTGACGCAATAGGCGTCGACGACTCGAGCGGAGAGCCCGCTCGCCTCGAGCGCTGCGTGGGCCTTCAACGCTTCGTGGACGGTGATGCCGGCGGCGATGATCGTCACGTGATCGTGGGGCGCCTCGCGCAGCACCTTGCTCCCCCCGATGGGAAACGCTTCGGTCGAATCGTACAGGACAGGCGTCTTCTCGCGCGTCGTTCGGAGATAGACGATGCCCTTCTGGCCGGCCATGGCAGCGACGAGCCGCGCGGTCTGATGGGCGCAGCACGGATAGAGCACGGTGCTCCCGTGGACGGCGCGCATCATGGCCAGATCCTCGAGCCCCATCTGCGACGGACCGTCCTCGCCGATGGACACGCCGGCGTGCGAGCCGCAGAGGCGGATATCGGCCCTCGACACCGCGGCCATCCGGATGAAATCGTAGGCGCGCGTGAGGAAGGCCGCGAACGTCGACGCGAAGGGCGACCAGCGCCGGACGCTCATCCCCACGGCGGCGGCCACCATCTGCTGTTCGCTGATGAACATCTCGAAGTAGCGGTCGGGGTGAGCCTTCGCGAACTCCTCGGCGAAGGTCGAGTTGTTGACCTCGCCGTCCACGGCGACGATGTCCGCGCGCGCAGCGCCGAGCGCCTTGAGCGCGTCGCCGTAGGCCTTCCGCGTCGCGACGCCCGTGGAGCGCTCGTAGGTGGGGAGCCTCAGCGGCTCGGTGGTGGGCCGCGGAGCAGGCTGACCCGGCGCCGGCGCCTGGGGCTCGACCACGATGTCGCGCATCCCTCCCAGCTCTTCGATCGCCTTCGCGCACTGCGCCTCGTCGAGCGCCTTCCCGTGCCAGCCGTCCTTGTCCTCGACGAGGGACACGCCTTTTCCCTTCACCGTGCGCGCGACGATCAGCGCGGGGGCATCCAGCGCGCCGAGGGCTTCGGCATAGGCGCCCGAGATGGCGGAGGGATCGTGGCCGTCGATCTCCAGGGCACGCCAGCCGAACGCGCGGGCACGCGCCGCATAGGCCGCGGAGTTCCAGCCGAGGGGGGTCGGTCCGCGTTGCCCCAGACGGTTCATGTCGAGGATGGCAATGATGTTGCCGAGCTGATAGTGGCGCGCGTGGTCGAAGGCCTCCCAGATGGATCCCTCGGACATCTCGCTGTCGCCGAGCAACACCCAGACGCGGTAGGGGATCTTCTCGAGATACTTCCCGGAGAGCGCCATCCCGACGCCGAAGGGGAGCCCCTGACCCAGGGAGCCGGTAGCCACGTCGACCCAGGGGATCGTCGGCACCGGGTGCCCTTCCAGCCGGCTCCCGAAGCGCCGGTAGGACAGGAGCTCCGCGTCGGAGAGGACGCCCGCCGCCTTGAGCATCGCGTAGAGCAGAGGGGAGGCGTGACCCTTCGAAAAGATCACGTGATCGTTGTTCGGGTTCTCCGGATGGCTCAGGTCCCAGCGGAGGTAGTCGTAGAGGAGCACCGCCATGAGATCGGCCGCCGACAGGCTGGAGGTCGGGTGACCGGAGCCGGCCATCGTCGAGGCGCGGAGGCTATCGACGCGAAGCTGCTGAGCGAGCTCACGAGGATCGTGCGCCTGCTCGGCGCTCCTCCGGCGTCGCCCCTCGGTCCGGTCGTCCGCACCGCGCGATCCGTGCTCACGCTGAGGCGCGTCGTGCGACACGTGGGTCGACCTCTCGCCGGGCGGCGCGGGCGAGCGGTCCTTCTCGGCCCTCGACAGCTGCTCTCGATGATCGTGCGCAGGCGCCCCCCTGGGACGGCTCGGCACAGCGTCTCTCAGGGGGCTGCGTACGTGCTTTGGCCGTCTCTTCTCGGGCGGCTTGGGGACCTCTTGCGCCATGGCTGCACCTGACCTTGCCGTTTTGATGCAAGCACGGTTGATGCAATCAGGGTGCCACCGCGTACGAAGCGTGCATCTGGCTGGCGGGCACGAGCCTGCTCACCGCGGCCGGAGCGCGGAGAACAGCGCGCGCGGCCGCGCCACGACGCGGGCGTGGACAGGCAGCCGGAGCCAGGGGGTCGACAAGCACGCGCCCCGCGCAGGCTGGTGCGCAACAGTGCACGCGCTGGGCGGTCCGACCCACGTCATCGGGAAGTTCTGACCTGAATTCCGTCTGGCATCGAATCCCATCATCAGAAGAATCGTTCGCGCTGTCGCGTTGCTCGTTGCAAGGCGCTCGTTATCCGATGTCGCTCTCGGCCGGCGACCGCCTGTCCCGCCGTCAAGAGCCGCCAGGTCTTTCCTCTGGGTGCCGGGCGAGAGGCAGTGTACGCTGGACATGATGAAAGCAGCGACATTCGCGCTCTTGCTCATGTCGGTGGTGGGCTGCGCCTCTACCGGCGCGCGATCTCGGCACGGGCAGCCCGATCCCGCGGCGAGCGTCGAGGTGGTTGGAGAGATGCAGCTTGAAGAGGAGCTGCACCGGCTGGATCTGCTCGAGGCCGAGATTTACGCTCATTCCCCCTCCGATGCTCCCGGCAATCCACGCGATCGTTGCGCTGACGGCGATCGCGAGGTGATGTCCAGGATGCAGGTGTTCAAGCTCATGATGGGGAACCCGCAGAAGCAGTCCGCGGACGGGAAATATTACGGTCTGCTGCAGAGAGGGACGCCGGAGGAGCTCTTGCCGGCGATCTATTTAAGGAGGTACTATTTCGAGGGTCTGCTGGAGTGTGTTCGTGGCCTGACGGGCGCAGAACCCCGCGACGCGAGGGAGGAACATCACGTCTCGATCCTCACTCAGTCGAACTTCGACGCTGAAACCAGCCGCGGGCTTGTTCTGGTGGATTTCATGACCCACTGGTGCGGTCCTTGCAAAATCATGGCGCCCGAGCTGCAGAAGCTCGCGCGTGATCATCGAGGCGAGATCCGGGTGGGGAGGTTGACCGCCGATCGGCACCGGGAGCTGATCGAGAGGTTTGAAATCACGACCTTCCCGATGCTGGTTCTCCTCAAGGATGGAGAAGAGGTGGCACGGAACGGAAAATATCGTAGGTATCCAGATCTCTTGGCATGGGTTCGGGACGTGACGTCGGGGCAAAGCTCCCCGTCGAGCGCGCACTTGCCGCGGGGTGACCAGACTTCGGCCGGCGACGCCCGCTGAGCCGCGCTCGTCTGCTTTTCATCCCTTGTTTGCTTCCGCGGCCTCGTCGGACGGTTGACCTCCCGCCTGACCGTCTTCGTCTGCAGGGGCATCAGGTCCCCTGGGGAATCCCCCTCGCCGGCCTGGGGCAAGCGGTGACGCCGCCGGAACACGTTGTCTCCGCCCCTGCGGATTGTGTGAGAATTTGGTCGCGAAGGCGCAATGCAACCCCGGCGACTGTCTGGGTCGCGGGCGTTCGATGAAGCTATCCGAGCACGCCCGGATAATGTATAGACAGGAACCGTTACGGCGCCGTGGCACGATTCCGCGTGTGTCGGGTGTGCTCGCATGACCAGGGTGGCGTATGCGCGGTCCTCGATCTGCAACTTATGTTCTGTCGTGGGTGGCGCTGTTCCTTGGGCTGCTCGCGACCGCTTACGCGCACGCGGCGGACCCTCCCGAGCGGCCTCGCGAACGCTCCCGGCCCGTCAAAGAGCTCATCCGTGAGGCCGACGCGGCAGTGGCTCGCCTCGATATCGCGCGGGCCCGGGAGCTGTGGGCCGAGGTCTACGAGATCGAGCGGTCGAACGTCGCGATGTGCACCCTGGGGCAGCTCGACGCGCGGATGGGCCGCTGGGCGGACGCCATGGTGGAGCTGTCGCAGTGCGTCGACCAGATGCCGGCCCCGCGCACGAAGCAGCAGCGGAGCCTGTACGAGCAGCGTCACGCCGACCTCGCCCGTGCCCGGCGGCGGGTGGGCGAGGTGGTCCTCGTGCCGCCGCCCGGCGTCGTGGGCATGCTCGTGAACGGCCGCGGGGTGAAGGACGGTCGCCGCGTCTACGTGGCGCCCGGCCAGCACGAGGTGACAGCCGTCGGGGAGGATGGGCAGGTCGCGCGCACGAGCGTGAAGGTGGAGGCGGGCGAGTCGAAGCCGGTGCCGCTCACGTTCGACAAGCCGGCGCCGGAGGACCGCGCGCAGGCGCCGAAGGGGGCTCCGGGGCCTCGGGCTCCAGGGCCGGCGGCGCCGAAAGCGCCGCATCAGGGGGCAGCCCGGCCGGGGGCGGACTTCCGGATCGTCGCGACGGGCGCGATGGCCTCCGCTGGGTTGCTGGTCACGGGCGCCGTGTTCCTGCAGAGCGCGCAGGGGTATGAGCAGGAGTCGACGGCGGCTGGGTATCACGCCCAGACGATGAGCAAGCTCGACCCCGCATTTCAACCCGACTACAACGAGATCATTGATACTGCCGCCAGCGGGAAGCTGATGAGTCTCCTGGGTACCAGCTCGCTGATCGTTGGGGCGGCAGCGTGCGTGGCCACCCTCGTGTACGTCTGGTTGCCGAACGACACGCAGATTCGCGTGGCAACGCACGGCGCGGAGGTTCGCGTTCGATGGTGAGCGTTGGCGACGTCCCTGTGGGCCATGAGCGCGCGAGCACGGTGAAGCCGGCACGGAGGCCTTCCTGATGCGACAACCGATGTTGCTGGTTCTCTCCGCGACGGCGCTGCTCGCGTGCGAAAACGAGTGGTATGTACCGCTGCTCGCGCCGCCGGCCGATTCGGGTCCGGTGCTGTGGATGTGGGTAGGTGCCGAGGACGAAGCGCCTCCTTGCATCGACGGCCAGCCGCCGAAGTGGGAAGGCTGGATGCCTGAAACACCTGAAGGGCTGCCGGACACGTGCGATGCGTGCGAATGCGGCCCGGCGGCGTGCGTGCTGCCCTCCAAGGTCATGACGAGCGGGATGATCTGCCCAGGCGGAGGCCCATCGATCGCGCTCGATGCCGGCGCGGGATGGGATGGGACATGCGCTGCGCTCCCGTCGCCCGTCCAGCCGGACGATGTCGCGTCCATCGTCTACGAGCCGCCGACACTCTCGCCGTGCACCCCCTCGGCGACGCCCCAGCCGCCGCCTGTTCCTGCGAGTTTCGTCCGGGTGTGCGCCGGCAATACGGCGCAGGACCCGCCGGGGTTCATCCCCTGCATGGAGTCCAGCAGGGAGGAGAGCTGCAGGAATGGCCTGACACGACACGAGTTCTTCGAGGAACTGATCGACGACCGCGCCTGCGCTCCGTGCGAGTGTGGTCCCCCGGCGGGAGGCAGGTGCGTCGCCGACGTCGGCTTGTATGGGGACAGCGCATGCAGCGACCGCGTGAACGCGGCGATCTCCCTCGGCCTCGGGGAGGAGTCCTGCGCGGACGTCAGCTCGCCCCTCCCGCTCAGCGCGATGCGCGCCACGCTCGTGGAAGCAGAGCCAGGCGCCTGCTCCCCCGGCGCTCCGGCCGTGCTCGGCACCCTGGAGCGACGCGAGCCGCACGTTGTGTGCTCCTTTCCCGAGATCTAGGGCAGCCCATGCGGCGGATGATGGAGACGACCCTGTTGAGCACGTGGCTCACCCTCTTGGCGGTGCTGTCGCTACCGGTCATGGCATGCGCAAATCATCCGGACATCGCAGGGAAGGCGGTCGTCGCCCTCGACGGTGAAACCCTGGGTTACGATACTGGCGATGAGGGGCGGAGGTTCGTAAAAACAGGGGAGAGGTGGTCGACGTGGTGCACCCTGAGAAACTCCGCGCTGTCGATGGCCCTGGACCGCGCGCGCGACGACAACCCGCCGATCAGCGGAATTTCATTGGACGTCAAGCGCGAAGATGACGGCGGCGAGCCTCTACCGAATGTCACGATGGACATAAGAGAGGATTTCTACGATGGATTTTGCCCCGTCGTGGCGACGGTCGGCGACGACCCGCACGAGGTGGACTTCTCGACGGGCGATTGCCAGCTGCGGCGGGCCCTCGACGGCCATCCCGCGTTGCTCGTCTCCGCCTTGTTTCACGTCAAGGAGTGCGAGAACGAGTAGGCCACGGCCGGCGCGGCCGGGTACGGCGCGCGCCCTCAGTCACCGCGGCCGGAGCACGGAGAACAGCGCGCGCGGGAGCGGGTCCAGCGTCCCCTGGTAGACGGTCTCGACGCTGGAGAGGACCTCGAAATCAGCCCCGAAGATCTCGCGGATCTCCTCGGGAGAGAACCGGTACGGCCCCTGTTCCCGCGGCTCCAGCACGCTGAAGCACTTGAGGAAGAAGAGCCCTCCGGGCGCGACGAGCCGCTTCAGCGCGCGCACGTAATCGGCCCTCCGGTCCGGCGGGAGGCAATGGAAACAGCCGCGATCGAAGACGACATCGAACCGCTCGTCGAGCCGGCTGTCCAGGATATCGTCCTGCACGAAACGCACGGCGGCGCCTCGCTGCGCCGCCTGCGCCGCCGCCTGCTCGATGGCGGCGTGCGAGAGGTCGGTGCCGGTGACGTCGAACCCGCGCTCGGCCAGCGCGAACGCCTGCGTGGCCGGGCCCGTGCCGAGATCGAGCGCCCGCCCCCGGGCGACCTGCCAGCGCTCGAGCGCCTGACCGAGATCGGGATCCAGGCTCGCGTGGTACCAGGGCAGGCTCTCTGCCGGGGTGCTTCGATACAGCTCTTGCCAGTCCGGGAAGTTTCGCTGTTCGCTCATGTCCACCGTTATAGTCCGCCGGAGCGGCGCTGCACCCCGGGCGTTCTCGTGTAGGCTCCGGCGCGTGCAGAGGCGCCGGAGCGGAGGGGCAGGCCGATGAGGATCACGTGCGTGGGCGGCGGGCCGGCGGGCCTCTACTTCGCGCTGCTCGCGAAGCAGCGCGACCCGCGGCGCGAGGTGGTCGTCGTCGAGCGGAACCGGCCCGACGACACCTTCGGCTTCGGGGTCGTGTTCTCGGACGCGACGCTCGACGGCCTCGAAGGCGCCGACCGCCCGAGCTACGACGCGATCCGGCGCAGCCTCGCCCACTGGAACGAGCTCCACGCGCACATCGGCGGGCGCCTCCTTGTCTCGACGGGGCACGGCTTCAGCGGCCTGTCGCGCCGGAAGCTGCTCGCGATCCTCCAGGACCGGGCGCGGGAGCTCGGCGTCGTCCTGCGCTTCGAGGAGGAGGTGACGGACGCGGCCGAGGCCCTCGCCGGGAGCGATCTCGTGGTCGCCGCCGACGGGGTGAACAGCCGCATCCGCGAGCGCTTCGCCGACCGGTTCGGGCCGCGCATCGACGTCCGCCCGAACCGCTTCGTCTGGCTCGGCACGACGTTTCCGTTCGACGCCTTCACCTTCTATTTCGAGGAGAACCGACACGGCCTCTTCCGGGTGCACGCCTACCGCTACGAGCCGGACCGTTCCACGTTCATCGTCGAGTGCCGCGAGGAGACCTTCCGCCGGGCGGGCCTCGACCGCGCGAGCGAGGACGAGACGATCGCGTACTTCGAGGAGCTCTTCGAAGGCAAGCTCCGGGGGCACCGGCTGCTCAAGAACAGGAGCGTGTGGCGGAGCTTCCCCACGGTGCACAACGAGCGCTGGAGCGCGGGCAACGTGGTGCTGCTCGGGGACGCCGCGCACACGGCGCACTTCTCGATCGGCTCGGGGACGAAGCTCGCGCTCGAGGACGCCATCGCGCTCGCCGAGAGCCTGGGGCGGAGCCCGGGCGTGCCGGAGGCGCTCGCCGCCTACGAGGCGGAGCGCAAGCCCAAGGTGCTCGCGTTCCAGCGGGCCGCGCAGGTGAGCCTCCTGTGGTTCGAGAACACCGAGCGCTACATGGCGCTCGATCCTGTGGAGTTCATGTTCAGCCTGCTGACGCGGAGCCTGCGGGTGACGCACGAGGGGCTGAAGGCGCGCGATCCGGCGTTCGTGCGCGAGGTGGACGCGCACGTCGCGAGCAAGGCGGAGGCGCAGTCGGGGGCGCGCGTCGCCGCCGTCCACGGAGGCGGCCCGCCGCCGCCGATGTTCACGCCGTTCCGGCTGCGGTCGCTCGTGCTGGAGAACCGGGTCGTCGTGTCGCCGATGTGCCAGTACTCGGCGGAGGACGGGCGGATCGACGACTGGCACCTCGTGCACCTGGGCAGCCGGGCGCTCGGCGGGGCGGGGCTCGTGATCACCGAGATGACCGACGTGAGCGCCGAGGGGCGCATCACGCCGGGCTGCGCGGGGCTCTACCGCCCCGACCACGCCGAGGGGTGGCGGCGCGTTGTCGATTTCGTCCACGCGCGCTCCCGGGCGAAAATCGGCGTCCAGCTGGCCCACGCCGGGCGCAAGGGCGCGACGAAGCGGATGTGGGAGGGCATGGACGAGCCGCTCGAGCGCGGCGAGTGGCCGCTCCTCAGCGCCTCCGCCATCCCGTACCTCCCGGAGAGCCAGGTCCCGAAGGCGATGGATCGCGGGGACATGGATCAGGTGATCTCGGACTTCGTGCAGGCGGCGAGGAGGGCGGACGAGGCCGGGTTCGACCTCATCGAGCTGCACTGCGCGCACGGCTACCTGCTGGCGAGCTTCATCTCGCCGCTCACGAACCGGCGCGACGACGCCTACGGCGGGCCGATCGAGCGCCGGATGCGCTATCCGCTCGAGGTGTTCGACGCGGTGCGGGCGGCGTGGCCGGCGGACAAGCCGATGAGCGTCCGCATCTCGGCGACCGACTGGGCGCCGGGCGGGCTCACGACGGACGATCTCCTGGCGCTCGCGACGATGCTGCGGGAGCACGGCGCCGACATCCTCCATGTGTCGGCGGGGCAGACGGACCCCTCCGGAAAGCCGGAGTACGGCCGTCTGTTCCAGACGCCGCTCTCGGAGCTCGTGCGGCTCTCGGCGAAGGTGCCGACGATCGCGGTGGGCAACATCCAGAGCTACGCGGACGTGAACAGCATCATCGCGGCCGGCAGAGCCGACCTGTGCGCGCTCGCGCGGGCGCACCTCTACGACCCGTACTGGACAAGGCACGCCGCCGCGGAGCAGGGGTTTGACCTGGAGTGGCCGCCTCAGTACCGGTCGGTCGAGAGGTACACGCTCCGCATGCGGTGACCTGCGGAGATGCCAAAGGGCTCCGATCCGAAGAGCGGGCCGGTGCAGCAGATCGTGAAGCGCGCGCGGGAGCTCATTGACGCGTTCACGGAAAAATACCCGAATGTCGCGAAAACTCCATCGCCCCCGCCCGCGGCGCGGGTTGACACGCGCGCTGCGCCACAGCAGAAGCTGTGGCAGTGAATACCCTGGATCTGTCGGCGCTCGTCCAGTCCGGTGAGATCTGCGATGGCCTCTGTCTCGCCGGCCGAGACCATTCCGGCGCCGACCTCGGGGGCGGGTTCTTCTCGAAGTGTGATTTTTCGGGGGCGCGCCTCTCTGGTGCTCGGCTGAAGGAGACCGTCTTCATCGAATGCAATCTGAGCGGCGCCGACCTGACCGGCGCCCTCTGCCATCATACGGCCTTTCACAAGTGCGATCTCACCGGCGCGGTCTTCACCGGGGCCACGCTCCGGCTCGCCAAGTTCACCGAGTGCCGGATCCGCGAGGCCCGGTTCGACGGGACGACCCCCGTGATGTTGATGGTGATCAAGAGCGATCTGTCGGGCGCCACCTTCGCGCAGGTGGTCCTCGATCAGGCGATCTTCTTCGAGACCGGGATGGATGGAGTCGACCTGAGAGGCGCGGTCCTCAAGCGGACGTCGATCTCCGGCGTCGATTTCCGCGCCATGCGCATCGACGACGCTCGATTCGAGATGGCCGTGCTCAACAAGTGTTGCTTCCGCGGAATGGGACTGGCCGGCGTCGTCTTCGAGCTCTGCCAGCTCCAGGAGTCGGATCTCTCGCACGCGAGGCTCGAGAAGGCGAACCTCGCCCAGGCCAACTTCAAGGGCGCGAGCCTGGCCGGGGCGACCCTCGACGAGGCGAGCTGCAGCCGCGCCCTCTTCATCGAGGCCAATCTCCAGGGCGCCACGTTGCGCAAGACGGGGCTCGAGCAGGCCCTCCTGGATCGGGCCAATCTCTCGCGCGCGGATCTGTCCGGGGCCCGGCTGCGCGAGGCGGCGCTCCGGGGCGCGAGCGCGCGCGACGCCTCCTTCGTCGGCGCCGACCTGACCCACGCCGACCTCTCCGGCGCCGATCTCGAAGGGGCGAACCTCACCCACGCGAGCCTTCACCGGACCCTCCTGCACGGCGTCCGCGACACCCGCGCCACCATCCCGGGGCGAGCCGTTGCCCTCGGCACCGACAGCGCGCGCGCCCAGGCAGAAAACTTCACTCCTCCCTACTGATCCCGAGGGCATCCCCATGGCCAACGCCGCACCGAAGATCGAGAGTTTCCCGAGACCGACCGCCGCCTCCCCGCCTCCTCGCGCCACGGTGGCGCCTGCCCCGGAGGCGGTCATGGAGCTCGGTCACGTCAAATCGCGCTCCGGGCGGAGCGCCCGCGTGACGGCGCCGAGCGGAGAGAGGGAGGCCGAGATCGCCCCGAGCTGCCTGGTCTCCCCGGCCCCCGGCGACCGGGTGCTCGTCGTATCCTCGGGCGACGAGGCGTATGTCCTCGCCGTGCTACGCCGGCTCCATACGGGTGGAACAAAGATGGTGTTTCATGAGGACGTGTCGCTGAGCGTGCTGAACGGCAGGCTGCGGATCCTCGCCCAGGAGGGGGTCGATCTGGTGTCGCCGCAGGATCTCCACGTCCGCGCCGGCGCCGTGACCGCCGACGCCGGAGAGGTGCGCGTGGCCTTCTCGCTGCTCGACCTGGTCGGGCACTCGATCGCCGCCCGGACGAGGAAGGTGCGCCTCGTGGCCGAGGCGTTCGACACGATCGCGGGCCGCATCTACCAGCGGACGAAGACCTTCTTCCGAAGGACGGACGAGCTCGATCGCGTCGAGGCGAAGAACATGGATCGCCGGGCGGAAGAGCTCTACCACCTGCACGGCCAGAACGCGGTGACGACCGCGGATCAGCTGGTCAAGATCGATGCCGGCCAGGTCCACGTCGGATAAGAGATGCCATGTTCGCCAACACGCAGATGATGGGGATCGACATCGGCTTTCCGGACGTGTGCTTGACGCCGGCGCCCCCGGCGCCCGCGCCGGTGCCCATCCCGTACCCCAATTTCGGCGCCGGGCCGACGGCGTCGCCGGCGGTCTACAACGTGCTTTTCATGTATGCGCCGGCGCACAACATGTCGAGCGCGACCGCCATGTCGAACGGGGACAACCCCGGCGTCGGCAGGGGCGTCGCATCGGGGACGGTGATGGCGCCGGATCGGCATGTGACCGCGGCGTTCACCGTGCTCGTCGGCGGCCTGCCCGCGACGCGGCTGACGAGCATCGGCATCCAGAACAGCACGAACTGCCCCGGGATACGGGCGGTGCCGAGCCAGGTGAAGGTCCTCTTGCTCGCGCCTTAGCTGCGGGTCACCTCCGCCGCGAGATCGTCCGATGCCCCGCCTCTACCACATCTCCGCGAGCTTCCTTCCCCCGGGCACGAGCGTGGTCTCGCTCGAGGGCGAGGAGGCGCTCAGCCGGCTTTATCGGTTTCGAATCCTGTTCTCGCTCCCCCTCGCCGAGGGGCTGGGGCTCGACCTCGACGCCTCCATCGGACAGGCTGCGCAGCTCCTCCTCCGCGACGGGCTCACCGGCGTCGTGCATAAGGCGTATTCAGGCACGGTGGCCGCGCTGGAGCTGGTCGAGGACCTGGAGCGGCATTCCCTCTTCCGCCTGCACCTCGTGCCCCGGCTGTGGCGGCTCTCGCTGGGCGAGCACAGCCGTGTGTTCGTCGACAAGGCGCTCCCCGACATCCTATCGGAGATGCTCGAGGGCGGCGGGCTCACATCGGACGACTACGAGC
This sequence comes from Sorangium sp. So ce887, assembly GCF_051521455.1. Taxonomy (NCBI): domain Bacteria; kingdom Pseudomonadati; phylum Myxococcota; order Polyangiales; family Polyangiaceae; genus Sorangium; species Sorangium sp. So ce887. Next base: position 11,125,271 of record NZ_CP150354.1, read on the forward strand.
TGCGCCTCGTCGGCAAATATTTGCCGCTGCGCCACGTGTGCCAGCTCCGCGAGAGCCGCCTGCTCTTCCTGACCCGGTGGCTCGAGCGCGTCGGCGCTTATTATTTCTTCGAGCAGGGAGACGAGCGCGAGCGGCTGATCATCACCGACAGCACGGCGAGCCACGCCGACGCGCGGAGCGGGCCCGTGCGGTTCGTGCCGCAGCACGCGGGCGATGTCACGGCGGGACAGGCCCTCCGCAGCTTCCGGTGGCGCCACGAGGTGGTGCCCCGGAAGGTGACTGTCGCGGAGTATCATCCGTTGCACCCGCACCTCTCGGTCAAGGGGTCCGCCGACGTGGTGCCGGAGGGTGCGGGCGGCGAGGTGCGCCTCTTCAAGGTCAACGAAGAGCAGCCCCACGAGGCGCAGCGCTTCGCGACCCTGCGGGCGCTCGAGCACCTCGCCGGGCGCACCACCTGCCATGCGCAGGGGTCCGTGATCGGGCTCATGCCCGGCTTCACGTTCGATCTCGTGGAGCACCCGCAGCGCGCGCTCAACCAGGCCTACCTCGTGACCGAGATTCGCCATCGAGGCCGGGAGCCGGGCCTCGCCGGCGACGGCAGCGAGCGCGGCGCAGAGGTCGAGGCCGCCCTCGAGGAGGGCGCGGAGCTCTACCACTGCGAGCTTCGCGCGGTGGAGGCGAGCCGCCACCACCTCGTCCCCTCGATGACGCGCTGGCCCCGGATCGCGGGGACGGTGCGCGCGCGGATCGACGGAGAGGGCGAATCGGAGTACGCCCAGATCGACGAGCACGGCCGCTACCGCGTGCGCCTCCTCCTGGACGAGAGCGGGCTGCCCGACGGCGCGGCGTCCACGTACCTGCGGATGCTCCAGCCCCACGCGGGCAACCCCGAGGGCATGCACCTGCCCCTGCGCAAGGGGACCGAGGTGCAGGTGGGCTTTCTGAGGGGCGATCCCGATCAGCCTGTGATCGTCGGCGTGGTGCCGGACGCGATGACGCCGAGCCCCGTCACCACGGCGAACCGGACGCAGAACGTGGTGCAGACAGGCGGGCTCTCCCGGGTGGAGATCGAGGACCAGCAGGGCTCGGAGTACATCGAACTCTCCACACCCCCGGAGAGCACCTTCTTCCACCTGGGGGCGCACGCCGGCAAGGGGACGCACAACTATGTCCTGTCCACGAGCGGCGATGCCTCGATGCACACGGGTGGAGACCGCGACATCCGCGTCGGCGGCAAGCAGACCGAGTCCGTGGCCGGCGACGTGATCGAGAGCTATCACGCCGATCAGACGAGGGCGGTCGACGGCGCCCTCACCGAGACCGTCGACGGCGGCGCCGCGCAGATCATCCACGCCGGGTCGGAGCAGGCCATCGACGGCGGCGCCACGATCACCATCTCGGGCGGGGAGACGCGCACGGTCACCGGCGGCCAGACAGAGGCGCTGAGCGGCGGGCGCACCCAGGCGATCTCGGGCTCCTCGGTGGAGACGATCGCCGGCGATCTCACGCAGGCCATCGCGGGCGGCTCCACGATCACGAGCTCCGGCGGCCACACCGTGATCGCGGGCGGCGGGTTCGAGGTCGGGACGCCCGCGAACGTGACCCTCATCGCGAACGGCGGCTTCAACCTGCTCGCGCCGGGGGGCCAGCGGCGCCTCGACAACGACTTCGTCATGTTCGGGAAGGACTACACCACCCTGGCACCCAACCAACTCGTCATCTGCGGCCACCGGGTCGACGCCATGGGGCTGTATGTCGAGCTGGTCGGGGTCAAGGCCGATTTCTTCGGCGTCAAGCAGACCCTGGGGACCACCGCGAAACAGGCGGCGTTCGTCTACCTCGGGACCGACGGGGTAGGCGCCACCGCTCATGCGTTCTCCCAGCAGGGCGGCGCGTTTCATCTATGGGGCGGCTGACCATCGAGGTGACGGATGGGTCCCTTCACGTTGCGATGTGACGCGATCTCCGGCAGCCCGCGCGTGCTGGGTTTCCGCAGCGAGGAGGAGCTGGGGCGCTGCTTCGACTACGAGATCTGCTTCACGCTGGACAGCGGCGACGCCGACGTGAGCCCCGAGCGCGTGCTGGGCCAGCCCGCCGCGCTGGTGCTCGGATCCGGCGACGGCGCGGTGCAGGTAGCGGGGCACGTGGCCGAGATCGAGCTCCTGGAGGGCGAGCCGAGCCCGATGCTGCGGCTCCGCATGGTGCCGGCGCTCTGGTTCCTGCGGCGCTCCTCGCACAACCGGGTGTTCGTCGACCAGTCTTTCCCGGAGATCCTCGAGCGCGTGCTCGCGCAGGCCGGCATCGCGGCGGGCTCATTCGCGCTGCGGCTCACCGGCACCTACGCGAAGCGGGAGCACGTCTGCCAGTACCAGGAGAGCGACCTCGACTTCCTCCAGCGATGGCTGGAGCGCGAGGGCATCACCTATTTCTTCGACCACGGCGACGGGGGCAGCAAGCTCACGTTCTGTGACGCCCCCCGGCACCACGCGCCGGGGCGCGCCGAGCCGGTCGCGTACCATCCGGTGACGTCGGCCGACGCGTCGTCGGGGGACCACTTCAGCGTCTTTCACGCCGCGCTGAGGGCGTCGCCGAAAGAGATCGTCGAGGCCGATCACAACTACCTCACCCCCGCCGCGACGATCCGCGCGGCGACGGGCGTCTCGCCGGAGCTGTCCGCGAGCGTGCAGCTCTGGGCCGAGAACGAGGCGGATCAGCGCGGCGCCGAGCGGCTCGCCGGGCTGCGCGCCGAGCTGGAGAAGAGCCGGCGAAGGCGGTGCCTCGCGGTGGGGCGGGAGCTCTTCGTTCACGCGGGCTTCACGTTCACCCTCGACCGCCACCCAGCCGGCGAGCTCAACAGGGAGTACCTCGCGGTCCGCGTCGTGCGCGTCGGCCAGATCAACGAGCGCCAGGGCCGCATCGTGCCCTTCTTCCGCCCCGAGGAGGCCGCGGCGCTGGAGGGCGAGACCGTGTGGACCGAGGTGGAGGCGATCGCGTCGGACGTGCAGTTCCGGCCGCCGCGGCGCACGCCGTGGCCGCTCGCCGGCGGGCTGGAGCTGGGCGTCATCGACGGGCCGGCGGACAGCGACCATGCGCAGCTCGACGAGCACGGCCGCTACCTGGTCAAGCTCATGATGGATGAGAGCCCGTCGCCGGCCGGGCGCGCCTCCGCGCGGCTCCGGATGATCCAGCCGCACGGCGGCGCGCGGGAGGGGTACCACCTGCCGCTGCGCAAGGGGACGGAGGTGCTCATCGCGTTCGTCGGGGGAGATCCGGATCGGCCCGTGATCGCGGGCGCGGTCCCGAACGCCCTCACGCCGTCGCCGGTCACGCGCGCCAACGGCACGCAGAACGTGGTGCAGACCGGCGGCCGGAGCCGCCTCGAGGTCGAGGACCGCGAGGGGCAGCAGTACATCGATGTCTCGACGCCCCCCGGGTCGACCTTCGTGCACGTCGGGGCCCACGCCGGGCTGGGGGACCACAACGTCGTCCTCTCCACGTCGGGCGACGGGCTGATCCGGACGGGGACGAACCGCGATATAACGATCGGCGGCGCCCAGAACGAGGACGTGCAAGGGAGCCTGACCGAGACCTACCACGCGAACCAGACCACCCACGTCGCGGGCGCGCTGAACGAGACGATCGACGCCGGCGCGCGACAGACCCTCCACGCCGGGCTGACGCGGACGATCGCCGGCGGGTTCCAGCAGTCGATCGACGGCGGTGAGGAGCGCTCCGTCTCCGGCGGGGCGGCGGAGACGATCAACGGCTCTCGCACGCAGACCATCGTGGGTTCGACGACGGAGTCGATCAGCGGCTCGCAGGATCAGACGGTCACCGGGAGCACCACGATCGTCAGCACCGGGACGTACACCGTCAAGGCGGACGGGGCCATCACCCTCAAGACGGATGGCCCCATGAACATGATGGCCAACACGTGGCTCATGAACGCCGCCGGCGGCCAGACGAACGTCGACAGCTACTTCCTGGGGATCGCCTCGAAGGACATCAGGATTTACAATTTCCTCTTCCGACCGAACCTCGTTCACGTCAACGTCTGCGGCATCTCGGCCACGGCGGTCGGCATGCGGCGGGACGCGGTGCGGATGAAATACGAGCTGGCCGGCGTGGTCCTCCAGAACCGCGGCGTGTCGAAGAAGGCCGGCGTGGTGACGCGGGTCACCTTCGGGGCCACCTTCGCGTTCGGGTTCATCACCTTTCTCTGATCGGGGCCCGGAACGTGAACGAGACGTACCGCTTCGCTTGCGACAGCCTCCCGGGAGGGCCTCTACGCGTCCTCGCGTTCTCGTGCGAGGAGCAGCTCGGCCAGCCGTACACGCTGCGGGTGCTCGGGGATCTCGAGGCCGAGCCGGGCGAGATGGAGGACGCGCTCGGAAAGCCTGGGACGCTGTCGGCCGGCGACATGCGGTTTCACGGCGTCGTGTTCGAGATCGAGCTCCTGCTCGCCACGCAGGGCCGGAGGGTCTATCGCCTGACGCTGGCCCCCGAGCTTCACGCCCTGTCGATCGGGCGTCACAGCCGCGTCTTCGTGGACAGGTCGGTGCCCGAGATCATCGAGCAGGTCCTCCGTGACGGCGGCCTGTCGGCGTTCGAGCTCCGGCTCAGCGGGGCCTACGAGAGCCGCCGGCACGTCTGCCAGTACAAGGAGAGCGATCTCGATTTCTTGCACCGGTGGATGGAGCGCGAGGGCATCTATTATTATTTCCTGCAGGAGGAGGGCGGCGCGAAGCTCGTCGTCTGCGACGACAGGAGCCGGCACGACGACGCGCCCTCGGCGCTCGTGCGGTATTCGCCGAGCGGGCTCGCCGACGTGTCGGCGGGCGAGTGCCTCGCGACGTGGCGCCGCGTGCACGCGGGCGTGTCGGCGAGCGTCCGGCTCGGGGACCACGACTATCTGAGACCGGCGCTCCGCATCGGCGCGGCCAGGCCGGACGCGGCCCTCGGCTTCGAGGAGCTCGTCCGGTTCGAGGACAACCTCCCGGATCAGCGCGAGGCCGACCGCCTCGCCTCGGTCCGCGCCGAGGCGCTCCGGGCGGCCCAGATCCGGTTCCACGGGAGCGGTCGTGTGGGCGGGCTTCACGCGGGGCTCCGCTTCCAGCTCGACGAGCACCCCCGCGGCGAGCTGAACCAGCGGTACCAGCTCTGCCGCGTGGTGCACCGGAGCACGCTGATCCGGGAGGATCCCGCGCTCGTCCGGTACCTGGGGCTGCCGCCCGCGGAGGAGGGTTACCGCATCTCCGTGGAGGCGCTCCCGGCCGAGGTGCAGTATCGGCCCGAGCGGCGCACCGCCTGGCCCGAGGTGCGGGGCGTGGAGAGCGCGGTGGTGGACGGAGAGGCCGAGAGCCCTTACGCCCAGATCGACGGCCATGGGCGCTACCGCGTCCGCTTCCTGTTCGACGAGGCGAAGAGCCCCGCGGGGGCCGCGTCGGCGTGGCTGCGGATGATGCAGCCCCACGGCGGCTCGCCCGAAGGGCACCACTTCCCGCTCCGCAAGGGTACCGAGGTGCTCGTGGCGTTCGTCCACGGCGACCCGGATCGGCCGTTCCTCGTGGGGGCGGCGCCCACGCCGACGACGCCGAGCCCGGTGACGTCCGCCAACCGCACCCGGAACGTGGTCCAGACGGGGGGGCTGACCCGGCTGGAGGTGGAGGATATCGAGGGGAGTCAGTACATCGATCTCTCGACTCCGCAGCAGAGCTCGTTCCTCCACCTCGGGGCCCACGGGGGGCTCGGCGATCACAACATCGTTGTGTCGACCGAGGGGGACGGGCTGCACCACGCGGGCGGGAAGCGCGACATCACGGTGGGCGGCGCCCAGACCGAGGACGTCGCCGGCGACGTGGTCGAGGAGTACGGCGCGGGCCAGAGCACGCATGTCGCCGGCGCGTTCACCGAGACGATCGGCGCCGGGATGACCCAGACCATCTCGTCCGGCGCGACCCAGACGGTCGACGGGGGCCTCCGGCAGGCGATCACCGGCGGCGAGACGCGGACGGTGAACGGCGATGTGATCGAGACCCTCGATGGCGGGCGAACGCAGGACATCGTGGGCTCCACGCAGGAGTCGATCGGGGGCTCGCTGACGCAGACCGTCTCCGGCTTCATCGGCGTGTCGACGCCCGCGGCCTACACGCTGAGCGCGCCGGCGTCGCTCACGATGATGACGCCCGCGGCGGGCACGGTGAAGGGGCTCTCCGGGGTGAAGCTCCTCGCGCCGGGCGGCCAGATGACGGTGGACTTCTGGCACGAGGGGATCGGCGGCCAGCACACGCTGGCGTATTTCTTGAAGCTGAGCGTGGGTGCGCTCTCGCTGGCCGTCACGATCAACTGGCTTCGATTCCAGTTCATGCATGTGGCCGCGTATGGCATCAAGCTGGATCTCAAGGCCATCGACGCGAAGGCGATCGCCAATGAGACGGTGTACGGGGTACTCGCGGCGCGCGCGGCTGCAGCGAGGGCCAAGAAGGCGGGGTTGACGCAGATTGGCGGCGCTCCGGGACCAGGGCCAGGCGCTCCGGGACCAGGGCCAGGCGCTCCGGGACCAGGGCCAGGCGCTCCGGGACCAGGGCCAGGCGCTCCGGGACCGGGGCCGGGCGCTCCGGGACCAGGGCCGGGCGCTCCGGGACCAGGGCCGGGCGCTCCGGGACCAGGGCCGGGCGCTCCGGGACCAGGGCCGGGCGCTCCGGGACCAGGGCCCGGGGCCGGGTACGTGCCCCGACACGCCAAACCCGAGTACGTGCCCCGACACGCCAAGCCCGGGCCGGGTTCGCCGGGACCGGGGCCGGGCGCGCCGGGACCAGGGCCCGGGGCCGGGTACGTGCCCCGACACGCCAAGCCGGGGCCGGGTTCGCCGGGACCAGGGCCTGGCACGCCGGGACCGGGACCGGGCACGCCGGGCCCTGGCCCGGGTGGCCCCTGAGGAACTCCACGCGATTCAAAGGCTAGCCAAGGAGATGTCGTCGTGCGTGTCGTGAAACCCAACCAGATCGGCGTCCTCTCGCGGCCCTTCGATCACAACAACCAATACCGGCTTTGCGTCACGGGCCTCATCCTCTTCCCGTTCGCCGAGCCCCGTTATCCCATGTCCGAGTCGAGCCTGTGGCTCCTCGTCGGCAAAGAGCTGCGTGAGACCGCGATCGACGAGTCCATGCCCAAGCAAAACGGCGAGATCCTGCTGCGCGCGGACGCGTACGCGCCGCAGGGCAAGCCACACCGCGTCGTGCGCGCGGCGATGGAGCTCGACGGCAAGCTCATGAAGGAGATCGCCATCGTCGGCGATCGGGCCTGGAAATCCGGTGTCCCCACGGAGCCCGAGCCCTTCGTGGTCAAGAGCCTCCGCTGGGAGAACGCCTTCGGGGGCGAGGGCTTCAAGCCGAACCCGATCGGCAGGGGATACAGGCCCAGGGAAGGCTCGCCGCTGCCCAACATCGAGGATCCGAAGCACCTCATCACGTCGATGCGGCAGACGCCCGAGCCGGCCGGCGTCGGCCCCTACGACATCACCTGGCCTCAGCGCATGGACAAGGCCGGCACGTACGACAAGGAGTGGCTCGACCACTACTATCCAGGGCTCGCCCGGAACATCGACTGGGGCTTCTTCAATGTCGCCCCGAGAGACCAGCAGATCCAGGGCTTCTTCCGCGGGGACGAGGAGATCGTCCTCAGGAACCTCCACCCCGAACGACCCGAGCTGCGGTGCAAGCTCCCCGGGGTCCAGCTCCGCTGCTTCATGCGGCGGACGCGGCGGAGCGGCGAGGAGGTCCAGACCGAGCTCTCCATGAAGCTCGACACGATCTGGCTCTTCCCGAGCGCTTCGCACGGGATCCTTGTGTTCCACGGCGTCTCGCCCGTCCGGGAGGACGACGCCTCGGACGTGTCGCTCCTCTGCCTCGCGTGCGAGGACCTGGGCCGGCCGAAGCCGATGGATCACTACGAGCGGGAGATCGAGCAGCGCCTCAGCAAGGAGCACGGCGCGCTCGCGTCGCTCGACGACAGGCCGCTCATGCCGGATCTGCGCGGCGACATGAAGCGCCCGCCGTCGCCGTACGACGAGATGGCGGATCTCGTCGCCCACGAGCAGCTCGCCTACAGGAACATGATGAAACGGGGCGAGCGCCAGGTGGAGACCGCGCGCGCGCTGCTCGTCGCCCAGGGGCTCGACCCGGACGAGCACGGCCCCGTCCCCGAGGACCCCATCGACACGACAGCCTCTCTCGACGAGGTGCTGGCGCGGGCGAAGAAGATCGAGGAGGAGCTCCTGGAGAGGCGCCGGCTCGCCGAGGAGTCCATGGCCCGCGTCGAGGAGGAGCTCGCGCGGGACTGCGCCGAGAACGGCATCGACTTCGACGAGATCAAGAAGGAGTGGCACGGTCCCTGGAAAGGCGGGCCTCCCCAGCGTTCCGCCGAGAAGCACATCGCGCGCATGCAACAGCTCGCCGCGGACAGCCGCGCCGCCGGCTTCGACGCGAGCGAGATCGACGAGTACCTCGATGACCCGAGCTTCGTCGAGATGGTCCACGAGCAGGACAGAGCGCAGCTCGAGGCGTACCGGATGGGCGCGCAGGACCGCGCAGAGCCCGATCCGCGGAGCGCCGAGGACAGCCTCCGCCTGCGGGAGGAGCTCCTTGCCGCCCACGCGCGCGGCGAGAGCCTCGCCGGCCGCGATCTGACGGGCGCCGATCTCTCCGGCATCGAGCTGCCCGGGGCGAACCTCGAGGAAGCGCTCATGGAGCGCTGCGACCTGTCGCGCGCCAACCTCGCCGGGGCGAACCTCAAGCGGGCCGTGCTCGTGCGCGCCGCGCTGGGCGACGCGCGCCTCGACGGGGCCAACCTCGAGGGGGCCAACCTCTCGAAGGCGGTGTGCGAGCGAACGAGCCTGTCCGGCTGTCGCGCCGTGGACGCGCAGCTCATCGACGCGCGGCTCTCGCAGGTGTGCCTGGACGGGGCGAACCTCGAGCGGGCGACCCTCAACGAGAGCACGCTGGACCGGTGCTCGTTCCGCCGGATCCGCGGGGAGGGCCTGCTGCTCGACAACCTCGATCTGACCGGGGCCAGCTTCGCCGGGGCGACCTTGGTCGACGCGGTGTTCATGAAGTGTGGGCTCGACCGGGCCGATTTCACCGGCGCCGACCTCGCCGGCGCCACCCTGTTCAAGTGCCGCGGCCGGAACACGATCTTCGCGAGCATCCACGGCAGGAGCCTCCGCGTGGTGGAGGACACGTTCCTTGAGGACTGCGACTTTCGCGCTGCCCAGATCGAGGAGGCCTGTCTGCGGGGCATTTCCCTTGTCGGGTGTGACTTCACCGACGCGCAGGCGAAGCTCTCGGACTTCAGCGACTGCGACCTCCAGGACGCGCGCTTCTACCACGTGCGCGCGAGGCAATCGCGGTTCATCCGCGCCGACCTGCGCCGCGCCAACATGGTCGGGGCCGACCTGTTCGAGGCCCTGCTGTCGAAGGCGAACGTGTCCGGCGCGGACCTCAGCGGCTCGAACCTCTATCAGGCCGACATGTCGCTCGTGCAGGGATACCGCGAGGCCAAGCTCACGGACGCGATCATCTCGCGAATGCGCACGATGCCGCTCTACTCGGACAAGATCCAGGACCTTGACTGAGCCCGGGACCTGGGCCCAGCCGTTCACCGCGACGCGATCGCGGCGACGATCACGAGCGTCAGGACGGCGATGACCGCGCCGATGACGGTCACGGCGAGGCGGCGCGCCGCCCTCCGCCGCGCTTCGTCGCGCCTCTCCATCGTTCGCTGGAGCGCGTCGAGCTCCTCCCGATCCCGCGCGCGTGTACCCGGCGCGACCTCTCCCCGGTAACCCGAGGTGTCCACCCGGCCCACATGGGCGAGCTGCCGTCGCGCGATCTCCGCGCAGGAGGCGCCGAGCCGCGCCGCTGTCCGCACCAGGAGGGCGGCGCGCTCGGCCTCGTCGACCCAGTCGGGCATCTGGATGGTCAACGCGCCGGGGCCCGTGAACACGTGATCCGGCCCGAGCGCGAGCAGACCCCGCCGCACCTCCTCGTCCACGATCTCGCGCACCAGTCGCTCCGGCGCGCCCTCGACGATGAAGGCGGCGTCGAACGCCGGCTCACCGAGCCGGTGATCCACGGCGACCCCCCGCGCGACCTCGCGCTCGTCACGGCGCGTGCTGGGCCGGACGGAGAGGAGCAGATCGAGCCCCGCGTGGATGGGGACGTGAGCCTCTGTCCACTTGAGCGTCATGCTCCCGACGCTCTTTGTCTTGATCTCGAACGTGACCGGCTGGTCGCCGATGTGGCCGCGGACCGAGGTCTCAGGGTCGATGATCTCCGCCCGCTCGAGGAGATCCGTGAGGCTGCGGAGGACCGCGCGCATGCCTCGATGGTACACGAGCGCGGCGGCCCGCGCCGGCTCCTCCTGTGTCGACGCTCCGCGCCCCGCATGGTAACGTCGGTGTCGGTCGCGTGACGCCCCTCGAGCAGATCCTCAGCGGTCGTACCTTCCGCCAGCGCGTCTATCCCTTCCCGCACATTGTCGGGGAGGACGTGCTCGCGCCGGACGTCTACCGAGACGTCGAGGAGGCGTTCCGCGCAGAGCTCCGCGCCGGGCTCTCGGACACGCCGGGCGACGGGCGGTTCGCGCGGACCGTGCCCGGCTATGGAGCTTACGTGAAGGCTCTGTTACCGAGCGTGACAGGCCCGCTCGCGCTCTTCGTCTCCCGGGCGTGGCACGACATGGTCGCTGCGCTCTGGGACGTCGAGGCCACGCTCGACATGGACGCCGCGCTCCACCATCACCCGGTCGGCAGCGGCGACGGATGGGTCCACAACGACCTGAACCCCGGCTGGTTCGTCGACCGCCCTCGGGCCGACGGGGTGAACGTCTCGGACCCTGCGCTCTGCGATTACCAGCATGGCGCCGCGGCCGGGCACGCGGGCCTGCCTCGCGAGACGGTGCGCGCCGCCGCGCTGCTGTTCTACCTCGCGAACGATCCGTGGTCTCCGGGCGACGGCGGCGAGACAGGCCTCTACTCGAGCGCGCGGAGCCCCGTATCGAGCCCGGCTGCGGCCGTCCCGCCCAGCAACAACGCGCTCCTCTGCTTTGCGTGCACGCCGTACTCCTATCACGCGTTCCTGCGCAACAAGAAGAGCCCGAGAAACAGCGTCATCCTCTGGATCCACGTCCCCGCGGAGCGCGCCGTCCTGCGCCATGGCGCGCGGAGCATCGAGCCATGGCCGGTCCGTTGAAGCGAGTCTGTCTCCTCACCGGCGCGGGCGGCAGGCTCGGGTCGGCGTTCTGTCGCGGCCTCGCGGCCCGCTTCGACATCGCGGCGGTCTACAGGTCGAGGCACCCGGACGTGCCGTCTCAGCTCGAGTGGCTGCGAGACCCGCTGCGCCCGGCGGCGAGCGTCCCGGAGAACGGCGACGCGGTGTTCGCGATCCAGGCGGATCTCTCGGAGGACGGCGCGCCGGCCCGCGTGGTCGAGCTGGCGCTCGCCCGCTTCGGCAGGATCGACCTGCTCGTGAACGCGGCCGCCGACGTGACGTTCTGGGGGCCGCTCCTCGAGGCAGAGCGCCTCAAAGAGCGGCTCCGCGCCCAGCTCGAGCTCAACGTGATGGTCCCCGTCCGCCTGGCGGCCCTCGTGGCCGAGCGCTTCTGGCGCGATCGGCGCGACGAGAACGCCGCCCGCTCGCGCAACGTCGTCAACGTCTCCAGCACCTCTGGCGTGCACATCTACGGCGGGAGTGATCAGAGCATGTACAGCGCCTCCAAGGCGGCGCTCAACTACATCACATGCCACATGGCGGACGAGTTCTCGGCGTTCGGCGTGCGCGCCAACGCGATCGCGCCGGCCAGCTTTCCGGGCCAGATCCCGACAGAGCGCGTGGTCTCCTCGATCGCGAGGCTGGACGGCAGCGACGTCACCGGCAAGGTGCTCGTGATCGACGAGAACGGCGAACGCCTGACGCCATGAGCGCGCCGGCGAGGGCCCCTGGGCCTGACGCAGCGCGACGGGCGAACGTCGTGTACCGTTTTCGTTCTGGCTCGGCGCGCCACGCGGCTCGGGCGACAAAAAGTTGAGGCCGGGCCTTGATCCTCACGCTACGTGAGGACCTAGCCTCCGGGGCATGGACGTCCTCCCCCGCCCTGGAAACAGGGGAAGCACCATGCGTTCAGCACCGTTGAAAGTCGGCGATCTCGCCAGGCAGACCGGCCTCTCCGTCCGCACGCTCCACTACTACGAGGAGATCGGCCTGCTCTCCCCGTCGCATCGCACGGCGTCGGGGCACCGGATGTACTCGGCGGGCGACGTCGCCCGGCTCCAGCAGATCAAGTCGTTGCGCGAGCTCGGCTTCAGCCTGGAGCAGATCACCGCGTGTCTGGACAAGCCGGGCTTCTCACCGCTGCAGACCATCGAGCTGCACCTGTCGCGGCTGCGCGAGCAGATCGCGCTGGAGCAGAAGCTCTGCGCGCGGCTCGAGGGGCTGGCGCACGTGCTGCGCGCGGGAGAGGACGTCTCTGTGGAGCAGCTCCTTCAAACCATCGAGGTGATGACCATGATCGAGAAGTACTACACTCCAGAGCAGCTCGCGGAGCTCAAGCAGCGCGCGGAGGCGATCGGCCCGGAGAAGATGCGCGAGGCGGAGAGCGCGTGGAAGACGATCTACGATGACATGCGCGCGGAGATGCAGAAGGGCTCCGAGCCGAAGAGCGAGCCGGTGCAGCAGATCGTGAAGCGCATGCGGGTTCTCATCGACGCGTTCACAGGGAAGAACCCCGAGATCGAGAGATCGCTCAACCGGATGCGCCAGCAGGAGCCGGCGATGAGGGACCAGCACGGGATGGATCCGGAGCTGCACGAGTTCATCGGCAAGGCGATGCGCTAGATCGCCCGCCTGAGCGTCGCGACCGCACGCGCGCCGTGCGGGGCGCCAGGCCGCACGCGCCGTGATGTGGCCTTTGTGCCGCGTGTGGCAATTCGCGCCACGCCTGGAGGAGGAGCCGGCAAGCGCCCGGCGCGGGCGGTATTCCCGGGCGAGGGCGCGGGCGGGCCGGCAGCTCCCCTGCCCCGTCCCCCTGCCCCGTCCCCCTGCCCCCACGCCCGGCCTGGCACTCGCGTTGCTCTCTCACGGGCGGCCACCCCGGCGTATGCTGCCCAGGAAGAACGCAACGGCGCGTCGTGCGCCCCTGCAGTGAAGGTCCGTCATGTACCTGCCCGGAAAAGAGATCCCCTGGAAGGATTTTCTGAACGATCTCAAGCAGGAATGGGTCAAGGACAAGATCGACACCGTCGCTGCTGCGCTGACCTTCTTCGGCGTTCTCTCGATCTTCCCGTTCCTGCTCTTCGCTGTCGCCCTCGCCGGTCTGGTCATCGACCCCGCCGAGTCCACGCGGCTGATGCGCGAGTTCTACCAGATGGCCCCGCCCGCCGTGGCCAGCATCCTGGGCGAGCGCCTCCAGGCGCTCACCGAGGGGCAGAGCCCGGCGCTCCTGACGGTCGGCGCGCTCGGCGCGGTCTGGGCGGCCTCGGGCGGCGTGATCGCGCTCATGGACGCGCTCAACTCCGCCTACGGGGTCGAGGACAGCCGGTCGTTCTTCAGGCGCCGCGGGATTGCCCTCCTGGTCACGCTCGGCGGCGCCGTCCTGCTGACCGTCGCCTCGGCGATCGCGGTGGCCACGCCGGCGGTCACCGCGCACCTCGGCCCCCTCGCGACGCCGATCCTCTGGCTGCGCGTGCCGGTCTCGGCGCTCATCGTGATGGCCGTCCTGGCGACGCTCTATTACGTGCTCCCCGACGTCGAGCAGAAGTTCAAGTTCATCACGCCCGGGTCGGTCGTGGCGGTCCTGATCTGGGCCATCGCCTCCCTGGGCTTCTCCTTCTATGTCAGCCGGTTCGGCAGCTACGAGGTGAGCTACGGCGCGCTCGGCGGCGTCATCATCCTCCTCATGTGGATGTGGATCTCCTCGATGGCGGTGCTCCTCGGGGCCGAGATCAACGCCATCATCGAGCACCGCTCGCCGGACGGGAAGCGCACCGGCGCCAAGGAGGCCAGCGACACGGGGGCGGACGTGCCCAAGGCCGCGAAGGAGGCGTGCCAGGGGACCGCGCTCCCGGCCAGCGCCGGCCGTCCCCCGCACGACACGGGCGCTGGCGGCGACGCCGCGCTCCCCCACCCCGTCCGCTCGGGCCGCTCGGAGCTCCATGGGGGGAGGGCGTAGTCGACGCCGCGTCTCCTCTGCACCTAGAGCGACAAACGGGTTGAAACCCCGAAAAAAAGCAGAAATTTCACAGGGAGGCGGGGAGGCGGGGAGCGAGAGACGGCGAGAGGAAGAGATTCTTTTTTTTCTTCCTCCCCGCCTCCCCGCCTCCCTGTGAAATTTCTCCGGGTTTCAACATGATTGGTGTTCTAGGCTGTCACGGCATCTGCCACTTCATCTCGGCTGCCGCCGTCGCGGCCGCCAGGGCCCGCCCTGCGGGTCTCCCCTGTTCACCGGAGCCTCCTGCATGCCGCATAGAATCATCGCTTCCACATCGCTGTTCGTGTTCGTGTCGATCGGCTCGCTCGCCGCAGGCTGCCAGAGCACCCCGAGCGGCGCGCCCATGACGCCTCCGCCGGCCGAAACCGGCAGGGGCGCGGAGGCCGTCGGCGCGCAGGACCCGGAGGTCGACCCAGGGGGCAGCGATCCGGTCGGCGCCGGGGGCGCGCCGGGCACGGGCAGCCAGCAGGGCTGCACCGACGGCCCGCTCCTCAAGTATGTGGGGCAGAGCCCGGACCACTGCGCCCGGATGCGCTTCGTCTGCGAGCCGGGCTGGACCTACTTCAGCGACGATTGCGGCTGCGGTTGCACGAAGCAGCCGTGATCCGGGGCGAGCCCCCGCGGGGCGCCACGGCGGAGATCGCGCGCGGCGTTGCCCGCCGGCGGGGGGCGCGCGCGCAGCTCCACAAAAACACCTCGCGCCGGGCGGCCTGCGGCATCTAGCATCGGGGCCCGCATGCGCCCCCTCCTCATCGTGAATCCGCAGTCCAGCGGCGGAAAGACGGGCAAGCTCTTCGACGGGATGCAGACGCCCATCCGGCGCATCCTCGGCGAGGTCGACATCGTGCGCACCGAGCGCCCGCGCCACGCCGTCGACCTCGCGCGCGAGGCCGCGCTCGACGGGCGCGAGACGGTCGTGGCGGTCGGCGGGGACGGCAGCGTCAGCGAGGTGGTGAACGGCCTCATGCAGGCGAAGGACCTGGGCGCCGCCGGCACCCGGCTCGGGATCATCGGCGCGGGCACGGGCGGCGATCTCTGCAGGACGCTGAAGCTGAACCACCGGCTCGACCGCTACTGCACGGCGATCGCGAGCGGCGCCGCGCGCCCCATGGATGTGGGCCGCTTCTCGTACGAGACGCACGACGGCCGGCGAGCCGAGGCGTTCTTCGTCAACGTGCTCTCCGCGGGGATGAGCGGGCTCGTGGATCAGATCGTCAGCGAGACGACGCGGGTGCTCGGCAACTCGCTCGCGTACTCGATGGCCTCGCTCCGCGGCCTCGTCCGCAGCCGCGTCGGCCGGGTGCGCTGCGTGGCGACGCTGCGCGGGGAGCGGCGCGAGATGGAGCTCACGACGCGCACGGTGGGCATCTGCAACGGCCGGTTCTTCGGCGCGGGCATGCAGATCGCGCCGATGGCGCGGGCCGACGACGGCGTGTTCGACGTCATCGACCTGGGCGGCGCGCCCCTCGTCCGCTTCGCGGCCGTATCGGCCGGCATGTACACGGGCGCGCACATCCGCCACCCGGACGTCCGCCACTTCCAGTGCGATCGCATCGAGCTCACGCTCCTGAACCGCGACGTCGAGCAGGCGTTCCTGCTCGACGTGGACGGCGAGCCGCTCGGGCGGCTGCCGCTCACGGTCACGATCGAGCCGAAGGCGATCGAGGTGCTGGCACCGGCGGACTGAGGGAGGGCGGCGAGGGGGAGAGGGCGCAGCCGCGGCGAGCCCGGCAGGGCCGGCCGGTTGGCCGACATGGGGCGGGCGCGTAGGCTGGCCGCCGTATAAAGGTCCTGACCTTCGAGTTTCAGAGCGCTGAGCGTGGCTGGACGCTCGAGCCGATGGCGCTCGAGGCGTTCAACCTGCTGGTCGGCGTGTCCGGGGCGGGGAAGACGCGGATCGTGCGGGCGATCGAGCAGGTCCGCGCCGTCGCGCTCGGAGAGAAGGAAGTGGATGGGGCAGTCGATGCGATCCGCGGAGCCAGCTTCGCGATCGGCTTCGAGCACGACGGGCTCACGTACCGCTGGGAGGCCGAGCTGGAGCCGCGCGTGGGGCGAGGGTCAGAAGAACAGGGCGCGCTGCACGCGGTGGAGCCTCCGCTCATCCGGGCCGAGTGCATTCACCAGGGAGAGAGGTCGCTCGTGGATCGCACGCCTGAGCGCTTTCTTCTGAATAAACACCCAATCCCGAAGCTGGATCGGGCGAAGAGCGCGATCGCCATCCTGAAGGAGGACCCCGCGATGGAGCCGCTCTACGCGGCGTTCTCGCGCTGTATCTTTAGGGCCCTCGAGGCGTTGCCGCCTGAAGGATTTCGACTTGGCTCTATCGAGGATCAGAGGCGAAACTATCAATCCGCCGCCGACATCGGCGCAGATTTTTCTCTGCCGCTGCATGGCAAGGCGGAGCTTCTCCAGGAGTGGTTCCCCGAAGCGTTCGCCGAGATCGAGGAAGCGTTCCAGGAAGCGTTTCCCACGATCGAGGAGCTCAAAGTTCATCGACGCCACTACCCCAAATTGACAAGAGAGGGCATGAGCTTCATCACTCTGGCGGTGAAGGAGTCCGGCGTCGACGAATGGATCGCCTTCGCTGACATGTCCTCCGGCATGCAACGGTATCTCTCCTTCCTCGTCCACCTCTCGTTCGCTCCCCCCGGCACGGTGGTGCTCGTCGACGAGCTGGAGTCGAGCCTCGGCGTCAACTGCCTCCCTGCCGTGACACGCTTCCTCCTGAGCCGGGCGCCGGACCTCCAGCTCATCCTCACGAGCCATCACCCCTATATCATCGAGCAGATCCCGCCGAGCCACTGGAAGATCGTCACCCGGAAGGGCAGTCGCGTGCGGGTCCTGGACGCCGACACGATCCCGGCGATGGCAGAGGAGCGCTCGCACCTGGATCGCTTCACGCGCCTCATCAACCTCCCGGAGTACGAGCACGGGGTCCAGGGATGAACCTCGTCCTGCTCGTCGAGGGCGCCGAGACCGAGCCGAAGGTATACCAGGCATGGCTCCGCCACCGGCTCCCCGCGCTCCTTCGCGCGGCCAACGTCGCCGACCCGGCGCGAGCTGAGCGCGCGCCGGTGAACTGGCTCACGTTGCTCGAAAAAATCAGGTAGTTCCGCGAAGATGCATCGGCGCGCACCAGGACGCGTTGTGGTCGCGGGCGAGCCGGCTGGTGGTGGCCCGAATAGCCTCGCAAATCCCGGGTCTGGGCCACTCGAAACCGACGTTTGGGCCACTTGGCTCGGCCATGTGCCCGGGCTCACGTCGAGCCGGCTCCGCCGTGCCGGCGAGCGCGGGCCGTGGATAGCGTTTGCTAGATCTCGGACCGGCGCACGTTTCCGACGCAACCGGCGACGTACCCTGGTCGAACCATCGGGTATGTCGGTGACACTCAATTTAGGCGCCGGGCCCCGGGCGGACTTGACGGCGAACCTGGTCCATATGCCGCGGCATCCCAGATGGGCCCGCCCGTCTGTAAGCCATGCTCAACGGCGCCGGATCGTCAAGCGTTCAGTACAGTCTACGCGAGCGCGTAGTTTTATGTGTGCCAATGTACGCGTTCGCGTAGACTCCATGCATCCCACGTGCCCGCGGGGGCATGTCTGGCGCCTGGAACACGCGGATTCTCAGAATCCGCAGAAGTCTCACGCCTGGGGCGAAGTGCTAGGACATTTCCAGGCACTTACTGAACGCGCGACCAGACTTAAGTTACCCCGATGATGCGAACCGCGCTACGCGTTTTCCTCTTGCCGATCCTGCGCGCGGCTCTGGGCATGGCGTTGACATCTGACCGCAGGCAAGCACGATGCACCTTGCACCTACCAGGTGCACGGCGAGCGAGCACGACCATGGCAACCGCACACGATGTGGCAGCGTACATCCTCCAACAGCGCGGCCAGATGACGGCCATGAAGTTGCAGAAGTTGGTGTATTACGCGCAGGCGTGGCACATGGTGCGCGCGGACAAGACTCTTTTTGATGACGAGATCCAGGCGTGGGCGGCCGGACCCGTGATCAAGTCGCTGTATATTTCCCATCGTGGCCGATACACGCTATCTGCCGGAGATCTACTGGGGAACGTCGACGCTCTGGACGCCAGCGAGAGACGATCCGTCGACGTGGTGCTGGCCCACTACGGGGATAGGACCGCTGAGCAACTCAGCGAGTTGACCCACTCTGAGCCGCCATGGATCAACGCCCGCAAGGGCCTTGGTCCAACCGAGCGAGGGGATAAGACGATCGACCCGACGGAGATAGTGGACTATTACACAGCTTTTGCGCGACAGCAGCGTGAACGCGCACAGCGCGAACGCGGCTAGTGCCTGATGATTCGCGACAAAGCGAGGCGCATTAGCGCCACTATTGCGTCGTTTCTTGCGTCGTCGACCGGACGTCAGGCAGAGCTCGCCAACGTTGCCGCTACCGCCGAGTGGCTCGGATTTCTGAAGAGCCGATGCGATGGGGTGAATGACTGCCTTGATCTTGATGATGAGGCGCTTAAGCGCGAATGCGAAAGCGAACTTGCAGCAATCGACAGCGAACTGGCGACCTTTAAGAACGAGTTTGCCTCTGCGCCGGCGTTCTTCCGACCACAGACAATAGACACAGATCCAGCTGTGCCAATGCTCGACGCGTCGGCCGACGCGTGGCGCAGCCAGAAGATCGTGTGGCGAGTTGGATGCTTTGATCTGGACCACCCCAAAAAGTGGCTCAATGAAGAGCAGTCAGAAGCTATACTGCATATCATCAGCAGGCTCAAAATATACGAGTCTTTCACGTGGAGCCAGCTCGACAGGGTTTCTGAGCAAAATCACCGATGGGAAGACTGGAGCAAATGGGAGGAGCCTTCTAGGGACAGGCTGCGGTACCTTTGTCTCGATGACCAAGAACAGTGGTACCAGTTGGACATATCCAAGCTGGGACGTTTATTTGGGTACAGAGACAGCAATGTGTTCAACGTTGTGTGGTGGGATCGGGACCACGAGGTATACAAGACCAAGCGTAAGCGTGCGTCACAGAGGTGACGCGCGCCGCGATCGCTTAGTGGCAGTTGCTTCGCCTGCCGTTCCGCTCCGTCGGTCACGCGCCGCAGCGCCACCTCTTCGGTGGTGCCCTAGTTAGGGCAGACAGCCCGCCGACCGCTTGACCCTCAGTCCAAGCCGACCGGCTCGCCGTCGTCCTGCCGGTCGATCCGGTCCCGCAGCCACGCCATCAGCGCGGCCTCCTCCACGTCCCACCCGTACCGCTTCATGAACTCGATGTGGGCAAGGTGCGCCTCTGGGATCACCTGCACCTTCGGGTCGTCCGCGTCCTCGCGGAGGTAGACGTCCGCCTCCGCGCGCTCGGCGTGGACCTCCCGCTCACCACGCGCCGCTCGCGCTCCGCCATGACGATCGTGGCCACGGCGGGCGCCTCCGGGAGTTCCACGCGCTTGGTGATGACGTTGCCGCCGTTCTCCAGGATGAGCCGCACGCGCATGCGCGACCCTACCACGCGCACCGCGCGGACCGCTGGCGCTCGCGACCGACGGCGAGAAAGATCCGTCAAACAGGCTGTAATCGCGCATGCGGGCTAGGACATCGCGCGTCCGAGCCACACGGAAACGCCGAGAAACATAGGCGTTCGGTGCTATCTTTCCAGGGTACTTAGCAAAGCGCCCCGCCCTCAGTTCGCACCTGAGAGCGGGGCTGCAACACACCCTGTGGTGGCCCACAGAGCGCGCGTCGCACCGCGAGCATGGGCCGGCCCGGGGAGAGAGGCAAGGCCCGTCATGCCCGCACCGCTCCCGCTGGAGACGCGCGTTCGCATCGCGTCCGCCCTGGTAGAAGGCAACTCCCTGCGCGCCACCGCCCGCATGGTCGAGGTGGCGCGTGGGACCGTGCTGGACTTCGCCCTGCGCCTCGGCGAGGGCTGCATCCGGCTCCACAGCCGCAAGGTGCGCAACCTGGCGGCGCATGTGATCCAGATGGATGAGATGTGGAGCTATGTGCAGAAAAAGCAGGCCCGCGTGACCGCCAAGGACGCCGCCGAGCACGGCGACGCGTACCTCTACGTCGCGCTGGACGCGAATACGAAGCTGGCGATCTCCTACCACGTCGGCAAGCGCGACGGCGAGAACACCGAAACGTTCGTCAAAGACCTTCGCGCGCGGCTCACGGTCGTCCCGCACGTCACGAGCGACGGCTGGCAGCCGTACATCGAGGCGATGTTCGCAAACTTCCGCGGCTCGGCGGACTACGGCCAATGCGTGAAGAACTACCGCGGCGGGGCGCAGCGCTCACCCGATCATCGGTACGAGCCGCCGCGCGACCCGTTCATGACCAAAACACCGATCTTCGGTGCGCCAAAAAATGAGCTAATATCGACATCTTTTATCGAGCGCTTCAATCTCCAGACGCGCCACACGGTCGGCCGCACGCGCCGGCTGTGCTTGGCGTTCTCGAAGACGATTCGCGGACACCGCGCCGCGATCGGCCTGGGGATCGCCTCCTACAACTGGGTCCGCGCGCATGGGACGCTCGGCACCACCCCGGCCGTCGCAGCGGGCCTGGCCGAACGCCCGTGGACCCTCGCCGAGCTCGTCACCGCGGCTCTCGCCGAGGAGGAGACGGCGCCGCCCGTCCCGCAGCCACTCAAGTTGCAGGCGCGTCCCGGCGAGGAGCCTGCGCCCGCTCGCGAGCTCCCAGGGGGCCGGGGGTGGCTCCGCCTCGTCTCGGGCGGGTCCGGCCCGTCGGCGCCCACCGCCACGCAGCTGCCTCCCGTGGCGCTCGTCGCGGCCCCTCCGGAGCCAGAGCCCCCGCCGTCAGAGCCGCCGCCCGCGCCAGGGCCGAGGCGCATGATGCAGTTGAGCCTGTTCGATGCCCCCGAGTAGGCCTCGCAACTGGCGAATGCATCCGCTCTGGCGGCAGCCATCGCCCCTCGTCACTTGCCAGAGCGGCGGTGCGACCTGTTACTCTGCCAGGCTGGCAGCTAGCGTACGTTCAGTAAAAGGCGGCGAGGCACAGCGGTGAGCGACGAATATCTGAATTTTTACCTGTACAGAATAACAGTGCACCCCTCGGGGCAGCTCGACCTGTTCGGTCGCATCGCAGACATCGACAGGCGCGACTTGCTGCGCATGGCAATAGAGTCTGAACCAGCGTCGTCGCCCACAGAGGAGTACAGGTGGTTCCTGTCCAAGGCATCTGCCGTAGACAAGGACGGATACTACCAGCGACTAGGCCGAGCTGCCAAGGTCGTAATAACGGATATGGATTCCGCCGGGCGCTTTTACGACCGGGAGGATACAACCGTACTGAACACCCACGTTTTCATCGACGTGCACTTTCAGGTGTGTGCCATAGGATACAAGTCGCAGATTACATCTAGCGTAAGGGCATTGGGCAACAGTTTGGCTGCCGCGTTCAATCACACCGATGTCGCTAAGTTGTACGGTGCAGAATTTGAAGTGGCTCCGCTCAAAGAGCCCGGTTCGTTTCTGAACAAGCTGCGCTCAGCCTACAGGGTCACCAACCTGTCGGTTACCACTCGTCGGCCCAATCCGTGGGATGCGCCCAAATTCTATAGGAGCGTTGCGGAGTCTCTGGAAGATATGGGCGGCCGCGAAGCCGAGATCAAGTGGAAGGGCGAGATGGTGCCGAGCGCGACCATGGAGACGGCAGTAAGTGAAGCCGCTGCCACCGGCCGGGACGCCCAGGCCACAATTAAAGATGGTCCAAAGTCCAAGGCTGTCCGGCATGCCATGTCTGACGAGCACATTTCATTGGGCCAGCGCATTGACAATGCGATCGAGAATGGTAGAACCATCCTGGGCATCGCGAGAATGGTGTATCAGAACGTCAAGTCAGGCGGGGCTTCCTTGAAGCAGGTCAAGGCGGCTGCTGAGCAGGAACATATAATCGTCAAGGTTGGCAGAGGCAATGACGAGCGATAGTAGGCTATCGCGCGAGCTGCGCATCCAGCAGCGCCATGCGGAGCTGCAAGCCCGAAACGGTTTTTGGCCGTGGTTCTGGAGGGCTGGAGCCGCTTCGTTTATCGATCGTTGGCTTGTCATCCACGTCGTGGCCGGTGCCGCACTGGCCTACGCAACAACCGGCAAACTTTCTGATATAGCTGTGCCGGCTAGTGTGCCATTTACCGCAATCCTGGTAGGACTCGCGGTTGCTTGGTCTGGGAACGCGAGCGCTCTGTTGCAGACCCCTGAGCTACAGCGTGTCGGCGCTGGCGATGACGGCAGAGCGACCCTATTCAGGATATGGGTGTTCCAGTATCAAGCCGCAGTGCTGGTAATATTGGCGTGCACAACGGCATGGGCGCTAGCTGCGGCTGGTATCTTCAACAACCAGCTGGTGACGTGGCTTCCGTGGTGGCTCAGGATGGCTGGCCGCGCGGCGCTCTTCTGCTTCTCGTGTATCACGGTACGGGAGTGTTGGCAGGTTGTTGGTGCGGTGCAGATGAAGCTACTTGGGCAATTCGAGCTAAAGCGGCAAGAGCGCCTGCTTGCCGGGACTCAGGTGGACGATACCAGGAAGCTGGCCGAGAAGAACAAGTGAACGTTGGCTCGCGTCGAAGACGGCGAGGGCGCCGATGGCCCTAGCGGGCCGGGCTGACTACCCGCGCATACGGCTGCGCTTTTGCCACTGAATGAATCGCTAGCTGGCAGGCTACCCGCCGTCCTCCGCCGCCGTTGCCATGACGTCGATCTCGCGCAGCGCCTCGCCGGACGCGCGCCTACTCGTCGCGCCGGACGAAGAACCGCTCGATGGCGTCGAGCACCTGTAACGCGCCGCGCGCCTCGGCGACGAGCTCCCTGTCGACGCGGGTCTTCGCGTTGATCTGGGCGTCGAGCACGGCGGTCCAGAGCTTCTCTCGGTTCCAGGGGCGGACGGGGAACGGGAGGAGCGCCAGCGCGGCCTCTGCGACGGCGCTCAAGTCGGCCTCGGTCAGCACGACGTCCGTCAGGATCGGGGTGGGCGGCTTCGGCAGCTTCTTGCGGGCGCGTCTCCGCTTGGCTCGGTCGCTCATCGGCGCCACCTCTTCAGCCGTAGGGCGAGCGCTTCCCGGGCGATGCGGAGGCGGCTGGCCGCGGTGTGCGGGTTGAGCCCGTGCTGCCGGGCGTACTCCGCCAGCGTCTCGGGCGCGTCGACGATGAGCAACGCCTCGACCTGCCACGACGGCAGCTCTGCAAGCGCCGCCAGCACCTCGCGCGCCTGGAGTTGCGCTTCCAGGCTCGGTCCCATGGGCTCGCGGAGCAACCCGAGCGGCTGCGCATGGAGGACCGTGTGACGAACCCACGCGCTCGCGAAGTACTTCGCGGCCTGCCGCCAGGCGATTCCATGCAGCCAGGCGCGCATGGCCGCACGCGGTTCGACCCGGGGGTCCGGTCGATAGCGTCCACCCTTCACAGCCCTCCAGGCACCCATGATCACCGCTTGCTCCACGTCCGCGCGGTCGCGCGTCGGGATGCCGGCGAGCGTCGCGCGCACGATGCCGCGCTCTGCAAGGATCGCCTGCATCGTCGGCTTCTTCCTGGGATGTCGTGCGGCAGGCGGGCTCTGCGCCCCCTTCCGCGGGCGCCTCACCCGCTCCTCCCGCACGTGGGGCAGCGGTCAGCTGCGACGAGCCCGCCGAGCAGCTGCTCCACGGTGACGCCGGCCGCCTTCGCGGCGCGCTGCGCGGTCGCAGGGGAGCCAGGGGCCCGCCCGTTCGCGATGCTCTCGACCGCGACGACGGACAGGCCCATCACTTCGGCGACGCATGACCAACTGCCGTACGCCGAGCGAAGGTTGCGCAGCGCGGCACGGAGGCGCTTGCGCTGGGTCGGGGTGAGGGAGAGGCAGGGGATGGATCGGCGGCGGCGCGCGGGCGCACCTTCGCCTTGCCCGCGGGGTGGCGGTACAGCTACAAGCATGACGTTCGGCTCCGCTTCGTTCGGGGTCGGACCACGCTGCCCGGGGTGGTTGCACACCCGCGGGCAGCTCTTGCTTGCAAGCCTACGGACCAACTACGCGGTCACAACAGATATCGATATCTGGGCCACTACATTGTTGGGTATGGGCCACTATGCGTGAGGAGAGGTGGTATCTGGGCCATCACCAGCCGGCTCGCCATGGACCGGGACGCGTTGTGGTCGCGGGCGAGCCGGCTCGCCATGGACCAGGACGCGTTGTGGTCGCGGGACGAGCCGGCTCGCCATGGACCAGGACGCGTTGTGGTCGCGGGACGAGCCGGCTCGCCATGGACCAGGACGCGTTGTGGTCGCGGGGCGAGCCGGCTCGCCATGGACCAGGACGCGTTGTGGTCGCGGGACGAGCCGGCTCGCCATGGACCAGGACGCGTTGTGGTCGCGGGACGAGCCGACTCGTTCGACGCACCCCGTCATCGCTCTCCTGCGGAGCCACCTCCCCGCGGTCGCTCTCCCGTGTGTCCAACCCCACTGTCCCCCCATGCCGCTCCCCTCGAGCCCGTCGAGCCCGCGCCGCAGCGGTGGTAAGGGATCTCTCATGAGCTTCATCGATTCACCCGGCGAGCTTGCGCCGAGCTCGTCCGCTGCCCGCGCTTCCTCTGCTCCCCGCCTGCTGGTCGTCGGCTGCGGAGGGATCGGCGGCATCGTCGCCGCGCATCTCTACGAGCAGGGCCACGACGTCACCGCCTTCACGACGAACCCCCTCATCGCGGACGCCATCAACGCCGGCGGCTTCCGGGTGCGCGGCGAGGCGAGCCCGGGCACGGTCCGCGGCCGCGCGGTGCGCGAGCTCGGCCCGGACACCCGCCCCTTCGACTACGTCCTCCTCGCGACGCAGCCGCCGCAGGTCGAGGAGGCGGCGCGCAGCGTTGTCGCGCACCTCGCCCCGACGGGCGCGATGATCTGCCTCCAGAACGGCCTCTGCGAGGAGCGCGTCGCCCGCATCGCCGGCCCGGAGCGCACCTTCGGGGGCATCGTCGCGTGGGGCGCCTCGATGGTGGAGCCCGGCGTGTACGACCGCACCTCGAGCGGCGGCTTCGTCCTCGGCCGGCTCGACGGCGCGGGCGACGCGCGCCTCCACGAGCTCGCGCGGATCCTCGAGGCGATCGGCGCGACGACCGTCACCGACAACCTCGCCGGCGCGCGCTGGTCGAAGCTCGCCATCAACTGCGCCATCTCGTCGCTCGGCACCGTCGGCGGCGATCGCCTCGGCGCACTCCTCAGGCACCGCTTCGTCCGCCGCCTCGCGCTGGAGATCATGACCGAGACCGTGCAGGTCTCGCGCGCGATCGGCGTGCGCCTCGAGAAGGTGGCGGGGACGATCGACCTCGACTGGATCGCGCTCACGGACGCCGAGCGCACCGCGGCGGGCTCGCCGGGCCTGTTCGCGAAGCACGCGCTGCTCCTCGCGGTCGGCGCGCGCTACCGCCGCATGCGCTCGTCGATGCTCGCCGCCATCGAGCGCGGCCGCCCGCCCGCTGTCGACTTCCTGAACGGCGAGGTCGTCGAGCGCGGCGCGGCGCTCGACATCGCGACGCCGATCAACGCCGCGGTCCGCGAGGAGGTGCTCGCGATCGCGGCGCGCAAGCGCAAGCCGGGCCTCGCTCAGCTGCGCGCGCTGTTCGACCGGACGCGCGAGCTCGTGGGCGCGCCGTCGTCGTCCATGCGGCCCCCGCCCGCGGACGCGCCGCACGAGCCGTCCATGGTGGCAGCAAGCGCCCAGACGGCCGCATCGGATGAGCCGTTTGTGGCGGCAGCGGACGTCCAGGCGGCGGCGCCGGGCGAGCCGTCTGTGGCGGCGACGGACGTCCAGGCGGTCGCGCCGGACGAGCCGTCCGTGGCGGCGACGGACGCCCAGAGCGATCGCGAGGGCACGTAGCGTCGAACGTGGAGCGGCCGGCAGGGACGGAAAAACAAAAGGACACCGGGGGACACCAACACTTGTCCCGGCGTTCTTTGCGTCGTCGCGGATCGCGCTCTCCGCGTCGTCGCGGCGCGATCTCTTTGTCGCGCCGGCGCGTCGAAGTTGGGTAGCATCGGGCGTCTCTTCCTGTGGATCTCGAGAAGGTCCCACGACGAGGAGCCCTCATGACGCACTCCCCGCTCGCTCTCTCCCGACGCGGCGCCGCGCTCGGCGGCCGTGTTCCCCTCTTGCTGCCCGCCGCGCTCGCCGCGCTCGCCGCGTGCAGCGGCGGCGGAGGCGGCGGCAGCGGGGCCGCAGGCGGCGGGGGTGGTGGTGGCGAGGGCGGCGCCGGCGGCGGCCCCGTCATCGAGGAGCCGAACCGGTTCCGCCTGCGCATCGACGACGCGGAGGTCCCGTCGGTCGTCCTGGAGCTCGACAAGCAGAAGGCGCTCCAGGTCTTCGGCGAGGACGGCGCCAAGCAGATCACGATCCTCAACGTCGACACCACAGGCCTGCTCCAGGACGCGCTCGAGCAGATCCAGAACGCGTGCGGCACCTCGTGGCAGAACGACAGCGCGAGCCCCGGCCACGACTGCACCCTCACCCCGCTCGGCCAGAGCTTCGGGGCGGCGTGGCGGGCATCACCGGAGTTCGCGCTCGTCCGGTTGCTCACGATGACGCCCGCCAACGCCGACGTGACCGGAACGTCGCTCGAGGGGCTGAACAAGATCTTCGAGGAGAACCCCGGCACGTTCGCATTCGACTTCGCCGGTGTCCTCGCCGACGCCCTCGACATCGACCGGACGGACCCGTTCGTGCCGATACCGAAGCTCATCCTGGCGCTCCAGCAGCAGCTGCTCGGCTCGCATCCAGCCATCCCGAGCCCGGAGGGTGTGAGGATGCCTGTCACGCTCTACGAGGCCCTGCTCGATCTCGGGTCCCTCGACGAGAAGCTTGGCCCTTCCGGCGTTCATCCCGGCGTGCTGGTCCCTGACGACGCCACGTTCACGACGAGGAGCGACGTCCTCCTGCCCGACTTCCGGATGCGCGTCGTCGCCGAGTCCGGCCTGCGCAGGGTCACGGGGATGGACCTCTCGAGGGGAGGCGGCGACATGTTCCTCCGGGATGGCGACGCGCCGCTCCGGTTCGACTTCAACGACCCGGAGCGGCTTCAGATCAGCGGCATCGCGCCGAACCCGACCGTGGACATGCGGATCTCGATACACGAGCTCGACGGCCTCGTCCCGTCGTGCGTCGACGTGCCTGCCTGCAAGAGCAACCTCCCGGCGACGCCCGTCGGCACTGGCACCGTGTGGACCCACGCCCCGTTCCTGCTCGAGCCCATCGTGGCCAAAGCGGCCTTCCTGACGTACGGCGAACGCGAGTTCACGGCGTGTTATTTCCGCCTGAGCGGGACATGCCGGGTAGGCGTCGACATCGGCCAGGCCGGCGACCCGCCTGGCTGGGCGATCTTCACGGACAGGATCTCTGACCCGCCACCCCAGATACCGGATCCTCAATTCCTCTGGGAGCTGCTCACCGGGGTCGGACAGGTCGCCATCCACGACCCGCAAGGTGACGGCGTGACCAGCCCCACCGACAACAATATCCCGGAAGGCAGCGCTCAGCCGGTCTACGCGCTCCACGGCGTCGGCATCGGCCTCACCGGCGAGCAGATCCTCGCCGATCTCCGCCCGACGCTGCAGAGCCAGGCGAAGGAGATCGCCGAGATCATCCTCGGCAGGTACTGGGTCAACAACGACGCGCTCGACTTCTTCTACGACCGCGGCGCGCCGGGCGGCGCGCCCACCTTGTTCTTCGTTGCCGAGGACGACCTCCGGCCATCGGATCAAAGCTCGGAGGCCCCGCGCGCCTACACGTACGAAAGACCCGGCTTCTTCACGAGCCCGGACCTCAGCGAGGCGAGCAAGGTCTCGAAGAAGGAGCTCGATGGCCTCGCCGACACAGCGCACGAGAAATACAGGCTGCCGCCGGGCGAGACCACGCTGTACACGCAGGACGACGAGGGCGCCGTCTACGAGGTCCGCTTCCACGTGCCCGACAGCGACGATCCGGTGGAGATCACCGCCGACGTGGAGAGGCTCTGATCATGGAAGCGCGAGATAGCATCCGCCCCGCCGCCCCCGTCCGCCGCCGGCCCGCCCGGCTCTCCCGGCTCGCTCCCCTGGCCGCCGCCGCCCTCGCCTGCTCGCTGCCCGGCTGCGTCGACGCCGTCACCGTGGAGCAGCCGCCGCCCCCATCGGTGCTCGGCGTGAATGAGAGCCGCGCCCTCACGCTCGAGTTCCTTCGGTTCGACGCGAGGGGCTTCGCCAAGACGCTGACGCTCGACGAGCTCAAGGCCATCCCGCGGCCCACGCTCGAGGGGATATGGCTGCTCGATCTCGACATCGCGGCCCTCATCGAGAACGCGCTGCTCAAGGTCATGTACATGCCCCCCGCCGAGATCGCCGCGCTCCCGCCCGCGTCGCGGAACCTCGTCGGTCTCCTGAACATGACGCCCGAGAACGCCGATCTCCGCGGCACGAGCCTCGAGGGCCTGCTCGGCGTCGGCAACGCCGTCGGGCTCCCGACGTCGAAGATCCTCTCGGACCTCGTGGGCGCGGCCGGCAACGAGCGGCTCATCCCCGTCCAGATCACCGCGCAGGCCGTCCTGGAGAACCTCGTCAGCACCCACCCGAACACCCAGCGTCGCAGAGGACCGACGAACGACGAGCACCCGGACGGCATCTACCCCGTCGCGCCCCACTCCATCCCCGTCACCCTGTACGACGTCGTCACCGACTTCGCCGGCCTCGCCGAGCAGTTCGGCCCGGCGCCGCTCGATCCGGACGACCCGGGCGGAGCAAAGCACCCCGGCTTCATCAAGGCCGCCTCCGGGGTGAAGGCGGCCCTCGACGACTTCACGATGACGGTCCGGGTCGACGTCAACGCCCTCCCGTACAAGGGAGTCGACGCGACGAGGGCCGACGTCGCCAGCGTCAACAGCACGCCCGGCCAGATAGACACCCTGTTCGATTTCAGCGAGCCGGACTGGCTCGTGCTCGACAACCTGGCCAAAAACCTCAGCATCGGCGCGCTGACCCTGGCCATCCCCGAGAGCGCGACGTACCTGCCGGGCGGCACGAGCCGGGAGCCCGCGCCGCGCGGCGATTCGCCCGTGTGGGAGCAGCCGCTCTGGGAGTTCGAGCACATCCTCGCCCGCGCCGGGGAGCTCAGGGCAGCGCAGATCGAGGACCACTGCGCAAGCTACGGGCCCCAGGGCACCTCCACGAGCGACTTCCTGCCGGTGAAGGTCTGCGTCGACGACACCGGATGGACCGAGATCAGCGTCGATAGCAGCATCGTCCTCGAGGAGCCGCCGCCCTCGCCGTCCTACTTCTGGGACATCCTCCTCGAGGTGGCCCAGGCGCGGCTGCACGACGGCGGGCTCGACGAGGGGGAGGCCGATCTCGAGGTGACCCTCCGCGACGTCCCGGTCGGCGTGAAGACCGAGGATCTCGTCGCGAGCATCAAGGAGAACCTCGCGAAAGATCCGGCGGTCCTCAAGGAGATGGCGATCGAGCTCAACGACAACGCCGCCGGCGACGCGGACTTCTACCTCTACCAGCCGAGCACCGAGAGCGGCGTCGCCGGCCAGCGGGATTACCTCTACTTCGTCGCGCCCGACGACATCCGCAAGGACGCCGAGGGCGCGCGCGTGCGCGACTACGCGTACGAGAGCCCGGGCTTCTTCGCCGACGCCGCGCTCACGAAGAAGGTGTCGACGATCGAGGAGATCGACGGCGATGCGCTCCACGAGAAGGTGGAGGTCAAGCCAGGAGATACGCTGTATTTCGCTGACGACGAGGGGCGCCGCTACGAGATCGAGATCGGCGACAAGCCGAGCGCCCATCGCCTCTCACTCACCCTCACCCGGATCCAGTGATCGGCCCCCCCACCGTGAGGACCCGTGTCATGACAGGAGCTCTGCCCACCCCGCGGCCCCGCGCCCGCGCCCGCGCCCGCGCCCGTGCCCGTGCCCGTGAATGGCCAGGACGTGCGCTCGCCGCGCTGGCGCTCGCGACAGGCCTCGTCTGCGGGACAGCAGGCGACGCGCGCGCCTCGGGCATCGATGCCCCCTGGGTGACGAGCGGCGTCTCGGGCCCCACGACGTCCGACGCCGCCGCCGTCTACTGGAACCCGGCTGCCCTCGCGGGCGTCGAGCGGCCGGAGCTCCTCCTCGGCGCGGGCCTCATCGTCGGCCACGCCACCTACAAGCGCGAGCGGCGCGGCACGTACCAGACGCCGGACACCCTCCAGTTCAAGCTCCCGCTCGATCCGGCGAACGTCGCCCCCGGCAGGACCGGCACGGCCGAGGAGGTCTCGACGACGCCTGTCGCGCCGACGGGCAACGCCTTCCTGGCGATCCCGGTCCTCCCGAAGCGCCTCACGGTGGGCGTCGGCCTGTACGTCCCTTATGCCGCGGCGCTCAGCTTCCCGAACGGCGCGCAGCGCTGGCAGCTCCAGCAGGCGTTCATCGTCGCCAGCTCGCTCACGGTGGCCGCCGGGCTCCGGGTGACCGACCAGCTCTCGCTCGGCGCCGGCGTGTCGTACGTCGGCGGCCTGGCCGAGCTCTCGAAGGTGCAGGACTTCGCCAGCCTGAAGGAGTTCCGCGACGGCCTCGCCTACCTCAAGCAGGACAACGACTTCGGCCCGGCGACGCCGTCCGAGCTGCGCGAGCTCGACGTCCTCGCGCGCCCCATCGCGCTCAAGCAGGCGTTATCGCACGGCGCCTCCTTCCACGTCGGGCTCGCCTTCAACCCGAACAAGGACCTGCGCTTCGGCCTGACGTACCAGCACAGCGCCGCGATGCGGTACAAGGGCAAGTTCGCCATCGACATGAACCACCCGTTCTTCACGCAGGACCTGGCCGAGCAGGGCCTGCGCTACAAGCCCCTCGTCGAGGGCGACGCGGAGCTCTCGTTCACGCTCCCCAAGCGGCTCACCGCGGGCGTCGGCTACCGCGTGAGCGACAAGCTCAGCGTCGATGGCCTCCTGTCGTACGTGCTCTATTCGGACATCGAGGCGTTCGTGGTCAAGGCCTCCTCACCGGATCTCGCCCAGCCGAAGCTCGGGATCGCCGATAGCGTCACCGTGACCTTGCCGCGCCGGTGGAACGACACGATGTGGCTGGAGGTCGGCGCCAAGTACCGGCTGAGCGAGGCGCTGCTCGCGACCGCGTCGGTCGGCTATCAGTCGCCGGCCTCGCCGGACAGCACGATCGACGTGGCCTCGCCCGACAACCACCGGCTGATCGGCGACGTCGGCGGCGTCCTCAAGGTGAGCGACAGCGTATCGCTCTCGGGCGACGTGCGCGTGCAGGGCATCCTGCCGCGCACGGTGACCGAGTCGGACTACGACCTCGGCAACGGGAAGTACACGCTGGTGCTCACGACGGTGGGCGGGCACCTCAAGGTCGTGTTCTGAGCGGCGACGCTCACCGGTCGATCACGGCCCGCACAGCTCGAGATCCGGCGCCGGCGGCGCCGGGTACGCGTCGGTCGCTCTCTTCGCGAACTGGCACTGCAGATCGTCCGGCAGACACCCCGCCTGGGAGATGCACGCGCCGTCCTCGTCCGTCCCCAGGCACAGGCACTCCTGATCGGCGGGATCGCAGATCTCCACGAGCTCCATCATCCCTTCGTCCTCGTGGTTCAGCTTGTGGCAGTGCAGCACGAACTGACCCGTGAACTTCCGTGGATTCATGAGCACGTCGCGCGGTCCGTCCTCGAGCTGGACCCACATCGTGTCCCGCCAGTGGGGAAAGTTGGGCTCCTTGTTCGACTTGTTGGGGCACACAAGGAAAGGGTTGATGTGGATGTGGAACGGGTGGCCGTCGAACGCGCGGAGCTCCCACCGCTCCGCGCTGCCGGCCGTCATGACACGGTCGCTCCGGTAGCCCCGGAGCCGCCGATCGTCGAACTTGCGGCAGCTGATGTTCGGATCCGGACAGAGGCACACAGGCGCGTCCGGATCGATCGCGTGCGGGTGGTCTTCCGGATCGCACGTCTTGAGCGCCACGTCCGAGCTGAGATCGGGCGGCTGTGATCCCGGCGTGGGCACCAGCAGCACCACCTTCTGGTGCACGGTCTCGACCGAATCGCAGCTCACCTCGGTCATCTTCCCGTCGACCATGCCGGTCCACGAGGTGGGCGGGGCGAGCGCGGCCACGTCCGCCTCGCTGGGCAGGTTCACCTCGGTCGGCTCACCCGCGCTCGCGGCCACGTCGACGATCGCGATGACGCTGCCCAGGAGGTCGTTCGGCCGGCGGCCGACCAGACAGAGCGTCTGTTCCTGCTCCGGCATCTTCACCATCACATCGACGCGGTACCCCGGTGATACCCATACCGTGTCGCTCCTGTAGAACTGCGGGAGCGTCAGCCCGTCGCGCGCGATCTGCGTCGTCTCGATGGGCTCCTTGTCGAAATCCGAGCACGCCGCGTCCTTCGCGACGTGCAGCTTCATCCCCATCTCGTCGGGGCTGCCCGCGTACACCATGCGCCAGCGCTCCACCTGCCCGGGCGGCGTCACGAGGCGCGGCCTGAGCTTGCCGTTGATCAGCGTGGCCCGCAGCGTCTCGACCGCGAGGAAATCGGTCACTGACAGGCTGTGCTCGGTGCAGTCCTCCCCCTCTTTCAAGGGCACCGTGTTCTCGTGATCGATGGGCACCTGCGTCATGACCATGACCCGCTCTCGGGCCCTTTGGATGCCGGGGAGCTCGTCGAGCTCCCCCTCGATGAGGAGCGCCCCGGCGGCGCCATCCATGACCTGGATGGCCGTCGAACCGTGGATATGAGGATGGTACCATTGGGTCCCCTCGTGATGGATCCCGTCCTCGTCGATATCCCAGCGGTACCGGGCGCTCTCCCCCGGCCCGACCTTGTGCAGCACGTGATCCCCGAAATACCGCTCACCCGGGGCGCAACCGTCGCCCTCGCACGGGTCCGCGGGATCGTCCGTCGCGAAGTTGGGCTGCACGTGCAGGCCGTGCGCGTGCAGGTTCGTCAGGTTGAAGTCGTGACACGACCTCCCCCCGTGACCCATCATGCTCGCGATCTCGCGGAAGTCGCTCCTCGCGAAGTCGTTGACCAGGTTCACGCGCACTCTTCGGTTCTCGCCCTTCGAGACGCGGATCGTGGGCCCGCTCGTCATGCCGTTGTACGCGCGGAGACAGAACCGCCGCCCACCGATCTCCACCGCGCTCGGCCCGAAGTGGAGCTCGTACGCCCCGTCCTCGCCCGGCTGGAGCTCGGGGGGATCCTCGTAGATCGATGTCGTCTCCGGCGTCGCGCTCGTCTCCTCGCCTCCGCCGCAGCCCGCGGACGCGGCGGCCACGAGGGCCAGCGCTGCGAGCGTTCCTGTCCGTGTGAGCGCATGTGAAGCGTCTCGTCCCATCGGCTTTGCTCCTCCAGGGACGACACTAGCGAGCCGCGCCGGATGTCGATGGCCGAAGACGGTCACCCCTGGCTAGAATGCGGACAGTGGCAGGAGGGTTGGACCTCGAGGAGCTACGCGCCTTCATCGCGGTCGTCGAGGCCGGGTCGTACCTCGGCGCCGCGCGCGCGCTCGGCACGTCGCGCACGACGCTCCGGCGCCAGGTCGCGTCGCTCGAGCAGCGCGCCGGCGTCGCGCTGCTCGAGAGCGTGCGGCACGGCGTCCTGCCGACCGAGGCCGGGCAAGTGCTCGCCAAGCGGGGACGCGGCATGATGCAGGAGGCCGGCGCGCTCCTGGCCTCGATCCGCGAGGTGGGCGACGCGCCCTCGGGCACCCTGCGGGTCGTCCTGCCCGTGGGGCTGCCGCCGCACGCGCTCACGCCGGTCTTCGCCGCCGTGCGAAAGGCGTATCCGAGGCTCCACTTTCATTGCCGCTTCAGCAACGACCCGCTGGCCGAGGCCCTGACGGACGTCGACATCGCGGTTCACTTCGGCGAGGACGCGCCGCGGGGGCACTGGATATCGCACGTCGTCCTGCGCATCCGTGAGTGGCTGATCGCCGGCCGCGCCTACCTGGAGCGGCGCGGCACCCCCCGCACGATCGAGGACCTGAAGCACCACGAGCTGTTCGCATGGCAAGCCCCCGGCGAGGACGCGCGGATCTGGCGGACACGGCGGGGCGCGTCTTTCACCGTCGCGCCGGCCCTCATCGCGACGGACATCCACTTCATCCGCCACTGTTGCATCTCCGGCCTGGGAATCGGCCTGGTCCCCGACGCGCTCCTGCCCGATCCGGGCCTCGGCCCGGACGTGCTCGTGCGGGTCCTCCCCGACGTCGTCGGCCAGGAGAGGCCGGTGCGGCTCAGCGTCCCGGAGGTGCTCTCCGAGATCCCCAAGATCAAGGTGCTCATCGAGCACGTGCGCGCGTCGCTCATCCGGCTGTGACCGGCGCAACGCGAGGCCGTGTCGCCTCTGCCCAGAACGAGCTCACATGAAGGCGAGAAGGCGGGAAGTTAAGAATATCATTGATCTTTCCTCCCCGCCTTCCCGCCTTCATGGGCCCATCGGACCCTCCCCCTGGCCACGGAGACAGCGCTTCGCGGCCGCGCGCGGAAGCGGGGTGAACGCCGCGCGCAGATGCTGTAGACAGGTCGCGATCCTCCCGTGAGCTCCGACCAGCCCGTCCTCCGCGTCCGCAACCTCCACAAGTCCCACGCGCTCGGCGCGACGCCGATCGAGGTGCTCCGGGGCGTCGACCTCGACATCCACGCCGGCGAGATGTGCGCGATCATGGGCCCTTCCGGCGTCGGCAAGAGCACGCTGCTCTCGTGCGTCGCGGGCCTCGAGTCCCCCGATCGCGGCGAGATCCGCGTCCTCGGCGAGGACATGGCCGCCCTCGACGAGCACGGGCGGACCCTCCTGCGCCGCCGCCGCGTCGGCATCGTCTACCAGTTCTTCAACCTCGTCCCGACCCTCACCGGCTACGAGAACATCATCCTGCCGTACCTCATCGACGGCGCCGCGCCGGACCACGACGCCGCCTCGCGCATGCTCGACCGCGTCGGCATGCGCGCCCGCGCCGAGCACCTGCCCTCGCAGATGTCGGGCGGCGAGATGCAGCTCATCTCCATCGCGCGCGCGCTCGTCCGCCGCCCTGCGCTCGTGCTCGCCGACGAGCCGACCGGCAACGTCAACATCGCGACCGGCCGCCGCATCATGGCGCTGCTCGCCGACGCCCTCCGCGACGCCGGGAGCGCCATGCTCCTCGTCACGCACAACGCCGAGGACGCCGCCCGCGCCCACCGCGTCGTGTTCATGCGCGACGGCCTCCTCCTGCACGACGCCGCCCTCGCGGGCCCCGCCGTGACCTCGGCCGCCGTCCACGACCGGCTGAAAGAGCTCGGCATCTGAATGCTCCTCCTCCGCGCCCTCTTTCAGCCGCTCGTCCGGATGCTCGCCCTGCGCAACCTGCGCGCCGATCGCTTCGGCGCGATGGCCGCCCTGCTCGGCGTCGCCCTCGGCACGGCCACGGTCAACGTCGTCCTCATCCTCGACGTGGGCACGCGCGCCGTCGAGGCGCGGAGCGCCGTCACGAACCCCGATCTCCCCGTCTTCACCGAGCAGACCGTCGCCCTGAGCGGCCTCCGCCCGGACGGCACGCTCATCGCCGCGGCCGACGCCCAGGAGGAGACGCACGAGGACTACGAGATCATGCGGTCGGCGATCCGCCTCGGCTCGCTCTCGGCGTTCCTCGTCGGCGCCCTCATCGTGTTCTTCACCTTCAACGTCGCCGTCGAGCGCCGCCGCCGCGAGATCGCCCTCCTGCGCAGCGCCGGCGCGCTGCCCCCGCAGGTGGCGGCGGTCTTCGTCTTCGAGGCCTTGCTGCTCGGCCTGGCCGGCGCGGCGCTCGGCCTGCTCGGGTCGATCCCGCTCGCGTACCTCGCCGCGAAGGCGGGCATCACGACGACGGGCCGCGCGCGCATCCCGCTCCACGCGATCCGCCTGCCCTGGAGCGCGATGCTGCTCGTCTGCGGCACCGGCGCCCTCACCGCGCTGCTCGGCGTGCTCCGCCCGGTGCGCGACGCGCTCCGCCTCGACATCGCGCGCGCCCTGCGCCCGCGCTTCCTCGAGGGCGGGGCCGAGCAGCGGCGCCGCATGCGCGGCGTCATGCTGCTCGCGCTGCCGTTCATGGTGCTCGTCTACGGCCTGCTCCGCCCCTTCTTCCGGCAGTCCGTGCCCCTGTTCGCCTTCTTCGTCCTCGAGGCGGGCCTCGTCTGCGCGGCGTTCCTCGCGGCCATCGTCTTCGTCCCGGACCTCGTCGCGCGCCTCGGCGCGCTCGCCGTCCGCCTCGCGCCGCGCCGCTGGGCCGCCGAGCGCCTGCTGCTCCGGCGCCGCGTCGAGCACAGCGGCCACGAGCTCGCCTGGAGCGTCGGCGGCGTGATGATGGTCTTCGCCCTCCTGCTCGCGCTGCACATCGCCACGGGGGCGCTCAAGCAGGAGGTCTCGGCCTGGGCGGGCCGCGCCCTCGCACCCTACGCGTTCCTCTACCCGGACGAGCCGCTCGGCCACGCCGAGCGTCTCCTGCCGAGCCTGCCGCCGCGCCTCGTCGCGGCGCGCTTCTCGAGCCGCACGCCGTGGCCCAACGTCGTCCATGCGGTCCCGGCCGACGAGCTCCGCGCGCTCGCCGAGGCCACCGGCCGCCCCGAGTCGATCGCGCTCGCCCGCCGCTTCGGCCCGGGCAAGGCGATCGTCTCCACGATGATGGCCCGCCGCTTCGGCGTCGGCCCCGGCGATCAGCTCGAGGTGAGCGGCCGCGCCGGCGCGCGGCGGTTCGAGATCGTCGGCGTCACCGACGAGCTGGGCTATGTCCACGCGCCCGGCGCGTACCGCAACCTGCGCACCTACGCGGTCATCGAGGCGGCCGACTTCCCGGTCATCTCGCCGTACGTGCTCGCGATCGGCCACACGGTGGCGCTCGCCGATCCCGTGACCGGAGCGGCGGCGGCGCGGGGCGGCCCGGCGACGCCGCCCTGGGGCGAGCTCCTGGCCGACGTGCCGCCCGCGCGCGACATCCGGATGCAGACGGGGGTCGAGCTCGAGGCGGTGCGCCGGAAGGCGACCGGGCGTGACTTCGTGATCTTCGACATGATCCTCGGCTTCACGACGGTGCTCGCCGCGATCGGCGTGGCAAACCAGATGGTCCTGGCGCTGCACGCGCGGCGGCGGGAGCTCGCGCTGCACCGCGTGCTCGGGATGACGGCGGGGCAGGTCCGGCGGATGGTGCTGATGGAAGGGGCGCTGGTGGGCGCGCTGGGCGGCGTGCTGGCGGTCCTGCTCGGGATCCCGCTGGGGGCGGCGGCGCTCGGGGCGCTGCGCACGGTGTCGAGCTTCGAGGTCGAGCTCAGCATCCCGCTGGAGTACGGCCTGCTCACGGCGCTCGGGGCGACGGCGGTGGCGCTCGGGGCGTCGCTCTACCCGGCGCGCAGCGCGGGGCGGAGCAACGCGGCGGAGTCGGTCCAGTACGAGTAGCGAGCTTCCTTGCCGGTGCGGTGGCGGCCCGGGCGCTGACGCTCGAGCCCATCGATGACGTCACGCTCGATCTCTTGGATGGACATCCATCGATGTGCGTGCCTCCTGTCGCCCATGCTGTCGATGGCCATCCGCGACGCCGTCGGCGTCCGCTCATGAGCCTGACAAATACCCATCAGCCGTGAGCCCGCAGACCGCGAATTGAAGACCGACCCTTCGATGCGCGGATAAGCCATCGATAGTTCATCGCTTTTACGAGGGTGAGCGGATCGCGATCGATCGCCAATCGCCTGAAATCTACGTGGTGATTCGTCCTTGACATCATCGAATCTTTTGGTCTCTCCTTCTATCGACCATGACACGACGCCCGGTGATTGAACAAGGGACGGCCCAGATCAGGGGATATCACATCACCGCGAAGACGGGCGAGACGGCGGCCTCCGTCACGTACCGAGCCCGCCGGGAGGGCGATGGGAGGGAGGTGGCGGTGAGAATGCTCCACGCCGATCTCACGCGGGTCGCCGATATCACGCGCTTCAAGCACGCCTGCAGCGCTATCAGGCACATCGACTCGGAGAGGATTGTCAAGATCCACGGCGTCGAGGAGCACGCGGACGGGCTCTTGCTCGTGACCGAGTATTTCCCGGCTGCCGCGCTGTCCGAGCTCCTGAAGGATCGGGGCGATCTCGACGTCGGCGGGTTCCTGAGCGGGGCCATCCTCATGGCCGAAGCCCTGGCCGATATCCATCGGCGTGGCCTCATCCACGGCGACATCAGGCCCCGGAACATCCTGCTCGGCGAGGGGGGGCAGATCAAGCTCACCGGCTTCGGCGTCGAATCCATCGTGACGCGCGAGAGGGAGGCCCTCTACGGCCGCGAGGTCCTCTCGGAGGTGCTCCCGTACACCTCACCCGAGCAGACCGGCCGCATGAACCGCAGCGTCGACTACCGCACCGACCTGTACTCGCTCGGGGTCGTGTTCTACGAGATCCTCGTCGGGCGAAGGCCGTTCGAGGCCGCGGACCCGCTCGAGCTGATTCACGCCCACATCGCCGTGAGGCCGACCCCCCCCTCGGAGCTGAGCCCGAAGGTGCCCCCGGCGCTCTCGGCCATCACGATGAAGCTGCTCGGCAAGAACGCCGAGGATCGCTACCAGAGCACCGAAGGCCTGAGGGACGATCTGAAGGCGTGTCGACGGCGCTGGGAGGAGAGCGGCGCGATCGAGGATTTCACCCCGGGCCAGCACGACAGGACCGATCTCTTCCAGATCCACCAGAAGCTCTACGGTCGCGAGGGCGACGTCCGGCGGCTCATCGAGTCGTTCGACGACGTGCTCCGGGGCAGGCGCGCGATCGTGCTGGTCTCGGGCTACTCGGGGATCGGCAAGTCGTCCCTCGTCCAGGAGATCCTCAAGCCGCTGGCGCGCGAGCGGGGCTACTACGTCAGCGGCAAGTACGACCAGTACAATCGCGACACGCCCTACAGCGCCGTCGTCCATGCGTTCGACGCGCTCGTCAAGCAGCTCCTGTCCGAGAGCGAGGAGCGCGTCCAGAGATGGCGAAAGGCCCTCCTCGATGCCCTCGGGAGCAACGGGCAGGTCATCTGCGATGTCCTCCCGTCGCTCAGGCACCTCATCGGCGAGCAGCCGGCCGTGCCGGCGCTCGGCCCGGTCGAGGCCCAGAACCGTCTGAACCTCTATTTCAAGAAGTTCGTCTCGGTGTTCGCCCGCCCAGCCCACCCGCTCGCCGTCTTCATCGACGATCTACAGTGGGTGGACTCGGCCAGCCTCAGCCTGCTCAAGTCTCTCCTCGCCGACGAGGAGATGGAGTCGCTCTTCTTCTGCGGCGCCTATCGCGACAACGAGGTGAGCCCGACCCACCCCTTCCTCGTCGCGCTCGAGGAGCTCCAGCAGGCGCGCCTCGGGGTCGTGAACATCGTTCTGGAGCCGCTCCGGCTGGCCCACCTGAACGAGCTCTTGCTCGACAGCCTGAGGGCCGGCGGCACGGACGCGCTCGCGCGCGCGGTGCTGAAGAAGACCGGCGGCAACCCGTTCTTCGTAAAGCAGTTCCTGAGGCATCTGGTGGAGGTCAGGGTGCTGGTCCTCGATCCCGCGGCGGGGTGGCGCTGGGACCTCTCGACGATCAAGGAGCTGGAGCACACCGACAACGTCTTGAGCCTGATGGCGCAGACCATCCGGCGTCTGCCCGAGGACACGCAAGAGGTGCTCCGGCTCGCCGCGGCGATCGGCAACAGCTTCGAGCTGGAGATCCTGAACACCGTCAGCGCAGAGGCCCCCGACGCCACCTACGGTAGCCTCGCCAGGGCCATCGACGATGGCCTGATCGTGAGCGCCGGCGAGGGCTACCGCTTCGCGCACGACAAGATCCAGGAGGCCGCATACTCCCTGATCCCCGCGCGGGACCGGCCGGGGTTCCACTACCGGATTGGCAGGCTGATCCTCGGCAAGCTCGGCCCCGACGAGGGGCAGAGCGTGTTCGATATCGTCAATCACCTGAACAGCGCCGGCGATCTGATCCAGGCGCCGGAGGAGCGGCTCACCTCGGCCAGGCTCAACCTCCGGGCAGCCGCGCGCGCCGAGGAGTCGAGCGCCTTCTCCGCGTCGCTGAAGTACCTGGAGCACGGCATCTCCATGCTGCACGCGGACGCGTGGACCTCCGAGTACGAGCTGACGTTCGCCTACCACACGAAGAAGGGCGTGCTGGAGTCGCTCTGCGAGCGGCACGACGACGCGCTCGCCACGCTCTCGGGCTGCCTCGACAAGGCGAGGGGGCGGGTGCACAAGACCGAGGTCCGGCGCCTGACCATCAACGTGCAGATCCTGAAGAACGATCTGCCCGCCGCGCTGGACGAGGGGCTCGCCGCCCTGCGAGCGTTCGGCATCGACCTGCCGCCCTACCCGGACGACAGCGCGCTCATCGCCGAGATCGAACGGACGATGGCCATGATCGGCGATCGGCCCATCGCCTCCCTCATCGATCTGCCCGCCCTGGCCGATCCCGAGATCGCCGCCCTGCAGGACCTGCTGCAGGAGATGTTCGCGCCCACCTACCAGCTGGGGACGAACAACTTCGGCATCACCGTGATGAAGATGCTCCAGAACTCGCTCACGCACGGGATCTCGAGGAACTCGATCTACGCGTACGTCAACTTCGGGACGCTCCTGTGCGCCCGGCTCGACGTCGAGAAAGGCTACGAGTTCGGCAGCGCCGCGGTCCGCCTCAACGAGCGCAATCCGGACAAGAAGTCCGAGGCCATGCTGTGCAACATGTGGGGCGCGTGGGTGCAGCACTGGAAAGAGAGCTACGCGACCTACAAGACATCGTTGCGCAAGGGCATGCACGTCGGCCTCGAGACAGGCCAGTACATCTGGGCTTTTTACAATGCATGCAACTCGCAGCTCAACAGCCTGCTCCAGGGGAAGCACCTCCGCGAGCTCGTCCAGGAGGCGAAGGACAGCGAGCACATCTGCAAGCTCGACAGGTTCAATGCGATCACCTGGATCGTCGCCGCCGCCGCCGATCTCGGCGAAGAGCTCAGCACGTCCGCCGAGGGGGACGGCGGCGAGCCGCGCGCGCGCCGGGTCGATCTCGACGCCATCATCGCGGAGGCCAGGAGGATCAGCAACACCGCGAGCCTCTATTTCACGAACATCTTCACGGTCATCGGCGGCGTCTTCAAGGGCGCGTACGAGCGGGCGGCAGAGGTCTGGGGCGAGACCGACCCGGGCGCCGGCGTGATGCTCGGCGCCTGGCACGTGAGCCCTTGCTACTATTTCTATGGCGGCGTGGCGTTCTCGCGGGCCTCGCTGGCCGCCGCGCCGGAGCAGCGGGCCGCGTACGTCGCCAGGCTCGGGGAGTTCGCGGGCAAGCTCGATCTCTGGGCAGGGCTCAACCCGCAGCGTTTCCGTCACCGCAGCTTGATCCTGAGAGCCGAGCTCTCGCGGATCGAGCAGCGCGAGGGCGCGAGCGCCCTCTACGATCAGGCGATCACCGCCGCGCGGGAGGCGCAGCTCCTCCATGACGAGGCGCTCGCGAACGAGCTCTGCGCGCTCCATTACCGCGACAAGGGCAGGCAGTTCCTCGCGCACGCCTACATCACCGAGGCGCACCGGCTCTATGCTCGCTGGGGCGCCACGCGCGTGACGGAGCGCCTCGAGAGGGACTTCCCGCTGGCGCTCCTGCGGGAGGCGCCGCGCCAGCGGGGCTGGGGTGACCACGGCGGGGCCGTCCAGAGCGCGTCCCTCGGTCACGCCGCGGGGGTGGACCACGGCGAGGTGAAGCTCGACACGCTCGCCATCATCAAGGCCTCGCAGGCGATCTCGGGCGAGATCCTGTTCCCCTCCCTCCTCGAGAAGCTCATGCAGAGCATCCTCGAGGGCGCAGGCGCCAGGAAGGGGCTCGTGATCCTCAGGGACAACGACAGGCTCGTGGTCCAGGCGGAAGGTCACGTCGAGGCGCAGGAGATCAAGGTGTTCTCGCCCGTGCCCCTGGACTCGTGCGGGGATGTCGCCGCGAGCGTCGTGCACTACGTCGCGCGGACCGCGGAGAGCGTCGTCCTCAGCGACGCTGCCAGCAGCGATCAGTTCGCGAGCGACCCGTACATCGCGAGGACCCAGGCCCGATCGATCCTCGCGGCGCCCATCCTCCGGCAGGGGCGCCTCGTGGGCGTCATCTACCTCGAGAACGATCTGGCCGCCGGAGCCTTCACGCCGGACCGGCTGGAGGTCACCAGGCTGCTCGCCGCCCAGGTGGCCATCTCGATGGAGAACGCGCTCCTCTACGCGAGCCTCGAGGAGAAGGTCAGCGCACGGACCGCCGAGCTCGAGGTCGCCCACCAGCGGATCGAGGTCGAGCTCTCGGAGAAGCTCGCGCTCATCGGGCGGCAAAAAGAGCTCATCCGCACCCTCTCCACGCCCATCCTCGAGGTGTGGGACGGCGTGCTCACCATCCCGGTGGTGGGTGGGCTCGACGATGACCGGGCCGCGACGATCATGGAGGACCTCCTCGAGCGGGTGGTCCATACCCAGTCGAGGTCCACGATCCTCGATCTCACCGGGGTCAACACGATCGATCCCGGCACGGCCGAGCGCCTCGTGCGCATCATCCGATCCGTGCAGCTCCTGGGCTCCCGGAGCATCATCACGGGCATTCAGCCCGAGGTTGCCCGGACCATGATCTCGCACGGGCTCGACCTGAGCCGCGTCACGACGCGCGCGAAGCTGCGCGATGGCCTGCGGATGTGCATGGGAGAGGGGAACTGAGGGGCTGAAGCCCGCCGGAGCCGCCAGCGCAGGTCGCGCGGCCGGCGCTGGCCGCTTCGTCCTTGAGCTTCCTCGCTGGTGCGGAGGAGCGGACGACGGATGCTTCAGAGAGCGAAGAGGAAGTCGACGAAGGAGCGGGTCGCGCCGTCGAGGCCGAGGTACTTCTTGCCGGCGGCGGGCTCGACGACGAAGTATTCGTCCTTGGCGTGGGCGCCGGAGCCGTGGCCGAGGCCGACGTGGCCGGCGGGGCGCTCGAGCGGCTTTCCTGTGAAGAGGTAGCCGGGCCAGGAGCCGGCGACGCGCGGCCAGATCACCGGGTCGAGGCCGGCGGCCTTGTAGACGGCGAGCTGGGTCTGGATGGGCGGCGCGTCGAGCGCGGTGTTCGTCGGGTCGTAGCTGCCCAGGTTCTTGATCACGATGTCCGTGTAGCCGCGCCTGTCGAGGTGCTTGCGCAGCTTGGCGAGCACGTCCTTGGCGGTCATGTCGGGCACCAGCCGGATATCCATCTTGGCGAAGGCGCGGTGCGGCAGGATGGTCTGGGAGCCCTCGCCGATGTAGCCGGCATAAAGACCGTCGATGTTCACCGACGGGCGCGAGACGTAGCGCTCGAGCATGGCGCGCTCTTCGAGGTCGTTCACCCACCTGTCGACCTTGAAGGC
Organism: Sorangium sp. So ce887; assembly: GCF_051521455.1. Classification (NCBI taxonomy): domain Bacteria; kingdom Pseudomonadati; phylum Myxococcota; order Polyangiales; family Polyangiaceae; genus Sorangium; species Sorangium sp. So ce887. The sequence goes on from NZ_CP150354.1 coordinate 11,168,859, forward strand.
GTTCTTCCAGTCGGCCTCGTCCCAGCGCGCTGACAGGTCGTCGAGCAGGATCTTCTGCTGCTTGGAGACCGGGCGCACGGCGTCGGTGAGGCCGTCGATCCTCGGTTCGTTGCCGTCCGCCGAGACCAGCGTGCCGAGCGCCTGCACAAGCCGCCAGACCGGGCTGTCGACGACGACCTTCATGCTGGAGTGGATCTCCGCCTCGCGCGGGCCGCGACCCCACGCCTTGCCGCTCGCCCCGAGCTCGACGTAGACGATGCCCTTCGCGCCCAGAGCCATGTTGACCGTGCCGGACAGCGATTGCTGCGCCGACGGCATGATCACGCCCTGGCATCTCTCGAGCGCCCTCATCACGTCTTCGTTCCACACCACTTGCGAGAAATGCGGCGAGCCGAGCTCCTCCTCGCCTTCGGCGACCACCACCAGGTTGACCGGCAGCTTCAAGCCGGCGGCGCGCACCGCGTGCAGCGCGGCCAGGAACGCCCCCTGCGGCCCCTTCTGGTTGACCGCGCCGCGCCCCACGATGACCTTGCCGATGCCCGCCTTGTCGACAAGCCTGGCGGCGAAGGGCGGCGAGGACCACTCCTTCTCCTCCACCGGCTGCACGTCGTACATGAAGTAGAAGCCCATGGTCTGCTTCGCGCCGGCGTCGAGCGTCGCGAAGATGCCTGGATGCCCGTCGGTCTTCATCTTCTTGACCGTGCCGAAGCCGGCGTCGCGCAGGAGCTCCATGGTCAGCTCGCAGCACTCGGTGATGCCGACGTTCTGCGCCGAGATCGACGGCTGCTGGATCCAGCGCTGGATGCGCTCGATCGACGGATTCAGCTGCTCGGTGATCTTGCCGTACACCGCCGAGAGATCGACGGCCTTGCCACCCGCGCCCCTGGAGAGGCGGGGAAACGAGGCGAGCGCTCCGGCGGCCGCGGCGCCGACGAGGAAAGTGCGGCGATCGATGTCCAGCATAGCGCGCACCTTAAAGCTGGATGCGCGCCGGGGTAGTGGTCAACTTTGCCCAGAGAGAGTCCCCATGAAGGCGGGAAGACGGGAAGAACATTGATATTTTCTTCCTGCCTTCCCGCCTTCATTTTCAAATTGGACCACTGCCCTCCAGTCACCCCTGAGGGGACGGGCTCACGGTCGCCCGCGGCTCGCGCAACGAGCGCCGTGTCGATAGTCGGCCAGCGCCTCGAGGTACAGCGCGCTGAACCGGTCCGTGGAGAAGGGATTCTGGCTGGTCACGAGGTTACAATCGCGCAGCGCATGGGCGCTCCCCGGGAAGGCGGCCTCGTGATCATAGCCGTGGTCCTCGAGCTGCTCGCCGATGTCCCGGACCTGGGCCTCGGCCCCCATCACGAAGGTCTCGATATAGAACTCCTCGAACGACGAGACCGACGTCACCGTTCGACGGCTGAGCGGATTCGGCTGCCGCATGCGGGTCAACACAGCCGGCGCGTGACAGATCAACCCCACGGGCTGGTCCTTGACGGCGAAGTGAGCGAGCAGCGCGTGCAGGTCCGCGTTGTCGAGCAGGTCGACCATCACGCCCTGTCCGCCCGGAACGACGATGCCGTCGAACGAGTCGGCCGCGGCGCGCGCCCGCTTCAGGCTGAGCGGCGCGCGGATCTGGGGGGCGCGCTCGACGAACCGTTGCGCTTGCGCGCGCCGCGCTTCGTCTTCCCAGTACCTCTCGTCGAGGCTCTCCGGGTCGATCGCCGGAGCGGCGCCGCCGTCGGTCGCGAACACGACCTCGTGCCCCGCGCCGGTGAGGGCCAGGTACGGCTCGTAGAACTCGCCGAGGAAGGTGCCTGTCGCGCGCTTCGAGCGGTCGCCGAGCGTCTGCTCTCGCGCAGCGCTGAGGACGAACAGGATCCTCCCTCTGGGCTTCACTGCCGCCGGGCGCTCGGGAAACACGGGGTGGAGCCTCGGCGGCGCCGCGGCGCACGCGGCCAGCGCCGAGCCGGCGAGCAGGACCGCGAGCCCCGCCAGCAGCGCCGCCTTCCGGGCCGCGCCCCGCGGCTCGTCGCGGCGCGAAAGGCCGCGCGTGGGTTCCGTTGCTCGCTGCTCGCCGCCTCGCGTCGTTCGTTCCGTCGTCATGCCCGAAAGCTGACCCGCGGGGGCGCGGTCGCGCCTTGACCTAGGTCAAGAAGCGACCGGCCTGGTCGCCGCGCGCTTCAAGCGACTCAGGGCCTCGGGCGTGATGCCGAGGTAAGCGGCGATGTGATAGTCGGGCACGCGGCTCGCCACGGCGCCGTGCTCTGCGACGAAGGCGCGATAGCGCTCGGCGGCCGTGTCCATCAGCAGCGATGCCTCGCGGCGTACCTTCTTCAGGTACACCCGCTCGACGATCCGCCGGCTCACCCGTTCCCAGTAGACGTCGCGCTCGCCGAACTCGCTCAGCCGCGCGTAGGGCGCGACGAAGAGCTGCATCGGGGTCAGCGCCTGAATCGTCAGCCTGGCGGGCTCGCCGGTGATCAGCGCCTCCAGCACCGACATGAAGTCGGGCGCGGAGACGAACGCCTTGTTGAACTCCTTTCCATCTCTCCGCGTGTAGAACATCCTCGCGATGCCGGAGTTGACAAGCGCCACCGAGTCGCTCGCCTCGCCCGCCCGCACGAACGTCTCGCCCTTGCGCAGGCTCTTCCCGTGGAACAGGGCCGCGAAGGCGTCGAAGCGCGGCGCCGGCCGAGCGTCGAGCGCCGCGATCGTGCGCCCGAGCGCCGCCACCTGGTCCGCGCGCGAAAGCTGCGCCATGAGCGCCGAGCCTACCACGGCGTTCCCGGAGCTCGTTACCCGCGCCGCCGGGGCGCCGGCCGGCGGCGCGTCGTCGCCTCGGCGGCGAACGGCGTCTCGCCGAGGCGCAGCGCGCTCCGCTGCTCCGGGCCGAGCCGCTTCACCGCCGCCCGGAAGTCCTCCCGGGCCAGCCGGAGGCGGTTCTGGGCCGTGTTCGCGTTGATCTGGAGCTCCCGGGCGATCTCCACGACCGGGATCTCGAGCATGTCGTGCATCACCAGCATGACGCGCCGCTGCGGGACGAGGCTCGCGAGCAGCAGGTCGATCACGTCGGCCCGCTCCGTCGCTTCGACCCGCTGCTCCAGGCGGGGGCGCCTGTCGACGCCGGCGAAGATCGCGCTGCCGCCCTGCAGGCCCACCGGGATCTCGCGGCGCCGGAACGCCCGATGCCGGTAGTGAGTTATCTGCCGCCACGCGATCCCGAAGAGCCACCGGTACAGCGGGTCCCACGCCCGCCGCGCCCGCAGGCGGCTCACATAGGGAAGCACCATGCTGAACGGCACCGGCTGGCTACCGCCCACCTCGTCCTCGTCGCGCAACCCCAGGGCGGCGCGCAGCAGGCGGCTCGCGTCGAAGCCCTCCAGACCGCGGTAGGCCGCGATGAGGATGTCGTGCAGCACGTCCTCGAGATCGTGAGGGTCGACGCCATACCCGCGGAGCGTCCTGCGAAGGAAAGGAACACCCACCTCGTGCAGCACAACGAAGCTTTGATGTTTGGCGCGAAGGGCATCGTCGGATTGAGATTCCACATATAATTTTTACGAACCCTCATTCCGAGTCGTTTGGGAACCGGCCCCCTCGCCGCGTAACTCCTCGTTATTGCAGTGTTTTTATGGCAGCCGCGCGACTCGCACCGAGCGACTCCCGCGCGGCCCCGGGCCCGCCCCCGGCGAGCCAGCCCTCCTGTCGCCCCCGGCGATTCGATGCTCCGTCCACACGAATTCGTGATCTGCTGGCGGGGTGTCGTGCAATTTGCGCGTTTTGCCCGGCGAAAACGCGGGCGGCGCCCGCCGGCCCGCCCCCCGGGCGCCGGCCTCGGCCGCGCCTTTTCCGCCTCCCCGCCCCCGGAGCTCGCCCCGAGCCGCGGAATTTCCCCGGCCGACCGGCCTGCGCCGCCGCGGCCGCCCCCTTGCCGACCGCTCTCCCGGCCCGTAGGGTGACGGCGCCGTGCCCCTCCTCCAGCTCCGCCGCAACGCCGGCGCCGCCGCTCGCGACCTCACCGCGTTCCTGCCGACGACCCGCGAGGAGATGCGCGCGCGGGGCTGGGACGCGCTCGACATCCTGATCGTCAACGGCGACGCCTACGTCGACCACCCCGCGTTCGGCGCGGCGATCATCGGCCGCTTCCTCGAGGGGCGCGGCTTCCGCGTCGGCGTCATCTCCCAGCCCGGCTACCAGGACCCGAGCGACCTGCTGCGGATGGGCGTGCCCCGGCTCATGGTCGGGGTCACCGCCGGCAACCTCGACTCGATGCTGAACAAGCTCACCGCCCAGAAGAAGGTCCGCAGCGAGGACCAGTACTCGCCGGGCGGACAGGTGGGCCTCCGCCCCAACCGGGCCTCGATCGTCTACGCCAACCTCTGCCGCCAGGCGTTCCCCGGCGTCCCCATCGTCCTCGGCGGCATCGAGGCGTCCCTCCGCCGCATCGCCCACTACGACTACTGGTCCGACCAGGTCCGCCGCTCGGTCCTGCTCGACGCCAAGGCCGATCTGCTCATCTTCGGCATGGGCGAGAAGGCCGTCTGGGAAGTCGCCGACCGCCTCCGGCGCGGCGAGCCCGTCCGGTCCATCCGCGACGTCCGGGGCACCGCCTTCCCCATGCGCAAGGGCGAGTGGGAGCCGATCGAGGGCTCACGTTACGTCTCGGACGGAAAAACCGTGCTCCTCCCGAGCTACGAGCAGGTGGTGGCGGACCGGAGCGCGTTCGCCGAGATGTCGCGGGCGTTCCAGTTCGAGACGAACCCTGGCAATGCGCGGCCGCTGCTCCAGGCGCACGGCGCGGAGGCTGTGTACTTCAACCCGCCGGCGTTCCCGCTCGAGACGGGGCAGATGGACGCGCTCTACGACCTGCCGTTCACGCGGGTGCCGCACTGGTCGTACGACGCGCCGATCCCGGCCTACGAGACGGTGAAGCACTCGGTCGTCACGATGCGCGGCTGCTTCGGCGGGTGCACGTTCTGCTCGATCACGGAGCACGAGGGCCGGGTGATCCAGTCGCGCTCGGCGGACAGCATCCTGCGCGAGGTGCGGGCGCTCCGGCGCATGGACGGCTTCCGCGGCGTGCTCAGCGACCTCGGCGGGCCGACCGCGAACATGTACCAGATGCGGTGCAAGGACGAGGCGATCGAGAACGCGTGCCGGCGGCTCTCGTGCGTCTTCCCGGAGGTCTGCGAGAACCTGAACACCGACCACGGCCCGCTGCTCAAGCTGATGAAGGCGGTGCGCGAGGAGGAGGGGATCAAGAAGGTCTTCATCGCCTCCGGCGTGCGCTACGACCTCGCCGAGCGGTCGCCCGAGTTCATCGAGGAGCTCGCCGCGCACCACACGGGGGGCCAGCTCTCGGTCGCCCCGGAGCACAGCAAGAAGGACGTGCTCGACAAGATGAAGAAGCCGGGCATCGAGAGCTACGAGCGCTTCGCCGAGCAGTTCCGGTGCGCGAGCGAGGAGGCCGGGAAGAACCAGTTCCTCGTGCCCTACTTCATCTCGGGGCACCCCGGCTCGACGCTCCGGGACATGGTCGATCTCGCGGTGTACCTGAAGAAGAACGGGATGCGGCCGCGCCAGGTGCAGGACTTCATCCCGACGCCGATGTCGATGGCCGCGTGCATGTACCACACGGGGATCGACCCGCTCACGCGCGAGCCGGTGTACACGGCGAAGGACCTGCGCGAGAAGAAGCTCCAGAAGGCGCTCTTGCTCTACTGGGACGCGGCGCACCACGACGAGGCGCGGGAGGCCTTGATCAAGGCGGGCCGCGGTGATCTCATCGGCACGAAGCCGCACTGCCTCGTGCCGCCGGCGGCCGGCAAGGGCGCGCCGCCGCGCTATCTCGCCAAGGTCCGGGGCGAGCGCCGGGGGAAGCCAGCCGATGCGACACACCGCCGAAATCGATAACGCTCGGGCCTTCGCCGCGAAGCTCGGCGACCGCGGCCTGTTCCCGCACCTCGCGCCGCTCGTCTACGTGAACCACGCGGGGATCTCGCCCCCGTCGCGGCCGGTGCGCCTCGCGATGATGGCGCTGCTCGACGACTACGCCGCGCAGGGGGCGGCCGCGTTCCCGGCGTGGTACGCGCAGCGGCTCCGCCTGAGGGAGAAGCTCGGCCGGCTCATCGGCGCGGCGGCTGACGACATCGCGCTGGTGCAGAGCACGACGCGCGGGCTCACGGACATCGCCCTGTGCCTGCCGTGGCGGCCGCGCGACCGGGTGATCCTCTTCGAGGGGGAGTTCCCGGCGAACGTGACCCCGTGGCAGCGCGCGGCCGCGCTCTTCGACCTGGAGATCGTGTTCCTGCCGCTCGGCGGCTTCGCGGACGGCAGCGGCTCGGGCCTCGCCCGGCTCGAGGACGAGTTCCGGCGCGGCGCGCGGCTCGTCGCGGTGAGCGCTGTGCAGTTCCAGACGGGGCTCCGGATGCCGCTCGCGGCGATCGGCGCGCTCTGCCGCGCGCACGGCGCCGAGCTGTGCGTGGACGCCGTGCAGGCGGTCGGCGCGACGCCGGTGGACGTCGAGGCGGCCGGGGTCGACTACCTCGCGTGCGGCGGCCACAAGTGGCTGATGGGGCTGGAGGGCACGGGTTTCCTCTACATCCGCCGCGAGCGCCTGCCGGCGCTCCGGCCGGCGGTGGCGGGCTGGCTGAGCCACGAGGACGGCGTGAGCTTCCTCTTCCAGGGCCCGGGCAAGCTCCGGTACGACCGGCCGATCCGGCAGCGCGCCGACTTCGTGGAGGGCGGCAACCTCAACGCGGCGGGCTACGCCGGGCTCGAGGCGGCGGTGGATCTGATCCTGCAGATCGGGGTCGAGCGGATCCACGAGCACGCGAACCGCTTTCTGGATCCGCTCGAGGAGGCGCTGCGGGAGCGCGGCTGGGAGAGCCTCCGCGCGGCGGATCCGGGGTTGCGATCGTGCTCGCTCGGGGTGAGGCCGCCGGGCGGCGCCTCGGTGGTGGAGCTCTACCGCGAGCTCACCCGCCTCGGGATCGCCTGCGCGATCCCGGACGGCGTGCTGCGCTTCGCGCCGCACTGGCCGAACGCGCTGGACGAGTGGGAGCAGGTGCTGCTGTCGGCGGACGAGGCGCTCGGGCGGATCGCGAAGGGGTGAGCTGCAAGGACGCTGCGGCCTGCCCGGCGTCACGGCGTCGAACAGCTCGGCGAGGCTGCCCGCGGGCGTCGACGGCCACAGCTCGCGCAGCGGCTCACGCGGCCGACGCCCGCGCGGCCGCACGCGACCTCGCGGCTCGACGTGGGCGTGAGCGGCGTCGGGCGCCCCGGGAGGCGAGGGGACCAGAACGCGTTGTGGTGTTGGTCGTCCCGGTTCCCTCGAGCTTAACGCCGGTGGCGGCGGGGGCTCTTCGATTGATCTTACGCCGGACCCGTCATATCGAACGAGCGATCGAACGGCTCGTGAAAATCAAACTCCTCGTTCGTGAGCACATCGCGGTAGACCCATTGCTGCGCGCCCACTTGCCTGGCGCGTCCCAGCCGTTGGTCTACCAGGATCGATTCGAAAGAGAAGCTGTGCGAGCCCGAGCGTCCCATTCCCAGGCTCATTCTATACCGGTCGCGGTCCTTGGCAAACGAAACGGCCTCCAGCACGATCGAACCGGTCCCGCGAGCGAGGGCGTACTCAGATCCTGTAACAGTGACCGGCGTCTGCACACCTTCGTGCGTAAAAGAATCGGCGCTGCAAAACACAATGCGCCTGATATCTCTCGGTGGAACGGGGTCGCCCTTTTTCCATCTCCCAGTTCCGATCAATTCCACTGCGTCGCCTGCGTAGTCGAATACGAGATCGATCTTCCTGTGCTCGTGAGCGCACACGAAGCGCAAGACTAGACTTTCGTTCAGGTCGAACTTCTCGAAGTATTTCTCCGGTTCTAGATAGAGCGTTAGCATTATTGGCCTGTGTATGGGATGTGGGTTTTGAACTGAAAGTCGGGATCGGTTTCCGGCACCACGTTACCGTTCTCATCGAGAAATCGGCCAAGCTCGTCTTGCATTCGCCAATAGCCTAGCTTGAGCCTGCCCCATACTCCTTTACTTCGTGGATCAGGTCGCATGAGCCGCACTCGTTCCACGCCATTCTCGTCGATTAACTTCCAGCCGGAACCTTTTTCGGCCGGCACACGTCGCCAGCTTGTTGGTGCTCGGCGTAATATGTTTTGTTCGGACTGCCCAAAGGTGCGGAAGCGGATCTTACCTCCTCCTCCTTTTCCCCGGAGCAGGGCAGCCATGCCGAGGACCTCGATCCCCAACTTGAACATCCTGTTACCGAGCTTGCGAGCATCCTTATCTTCATGGGCCTGGACGGCTTCGACGGCATTCCTGACGAGCCCTGCCAGGGGATTGAACCTCTCGTTGAGGGCGTCAAGCGTGCCCAGGACGCCGCCGCCGTTCCGGTCTACCGCCTCGCCGAGCTCGTCAATGAGATCGTTGATGTCGTCGATCGCCAGTGGAATGCCGACCGGGGTCAGGTAGAGCGCATTCTTGGCCATCTGCTTCGCGGTGGCAAGGAGCAGCTCGGGGATGGCCTCGACGGCGCCGAGCAGGCCCAGGTCGAAGGCCCAGCGGTCCAGATCCCCCTGATCGTTCGGGTCACCGCCGCCCCCGCGGGGCGCGCCGGCGCTGCCGCGCGGAAGCTGCGGCCTGCCCGGCGTCACGGCGTCGAAGAGCTCGGCGAGGCTGCCCGCGGGCGTCGGAGGCCACAGCTCGCGCAGCGGATCACGCGGCGGCGCCGCGGGCGGGTTGTAGAGTGCGCCGCTGCCGCTCGCCCCCGGGGCCCGCGGCGCGGTGACCACGCCGCCGGACGGAGCGCTCGGCCCGCCCGGCGGCGGCGCCGCCACGAAAGGCGACCCCGCCAGCGCGCCCGCTGCCCCCGCCGGCGCCGACGGTACCGGCGCAGTCCCCGCAGGCGCACCTGTGCCATAGACCGACGCATCGAAGATCGACGGCGGCTCGGCTGGCTCCGGTACCACATGGCCACCGTACATGCTGCCGAGCACCTCCAGAAGCGAAGGCTGCGGCGCCGGCGCCGACCGCGCCGGCGCCGCGTCGGTCCGGCTCGTGCCAGCATCGAACTCGAACCGCATCGACCAGCTGGGATCATCCGATGTCCCCGGCCTGGCGGCGTCAGCCAGCCGCTCGTCCGGCGCTCCACCGAGAAGGGCCGCTCCAGCGCCCGACAGCTCCCCCAGCGCCCTGTCCAGCGCAACCGTCCCCGCACCGCGGAGATGATCCATCGTGTGGCCGAGGAGCAGACGCACCGCCTGCTCCGCGCGCGCCTGGTCCATCGGCTCGCCGGTGACCGGATCCAGCAGCGTACCGTCCTCGGCCGAGAGCCCGATTAGCCCGTCTTCGGCGTCACGGTGAACGGCCCCGATGTGTCGACCGTCTTGGTCTCGACCACGGCCACCCGCCGTGCGCCATCCATCACGTGCAGCGTCGGCTGCTCCAGCACCAGCCCCGTCGTGTTGCGCTTGCAGTAGACCTCGTAGCCGCCGAGATAGATGCGCTCCTCCTCCAGCCCGCTGTGCTCCCAGAGCGCGCGAAAGATACCCCGTACCTGCGAAAGACGATGCTCGATCTTGTACCACGTCACAGGCTCAGCCCCGCGGCGATGGCACAGATGACTCAGGCGCTCAACCAAGGGCCCAGGAGTCGATCGAATTCCTCGTCGCTCATACCACCGTCGCTAACACGTTCCCATGCACTCGACTCTATCAGAACGCGAAGCGGTACAGTCGGGAACGCCCGTTTGAAATACGTAATCATCGTGCCCTGCGACAGATTCACTCCGGTCAGCTTGGCAAGCAGCTCCGCCAGCTCAACCGCCGATAGTAATCCCCGATTTTTACGGAGATTTTCCACGATTTCTTCATCATCCATCAGTAGAACTCCACCACAACTTTTCGCGCATTGTTTGTTACAATCTTGACACGAGTGAATCCGGCCCTGTATGCCATCTTTCCTGTGAATGTTTTAAATGCAGCTTGCTCGGGAGTGAGCCCCGACTTGAGCGCAGCACCAAAGGAATCGAAGTTACTAGCGAGGTCCCCGCCTCCAAGCCACGTCCCTCGTATACCCTTGACATTGGAACCGAACGCGTCCAACGCCTCTTTGAACATCTGACTTCCACGTGGAGTACCCGGACCCGCCTTGATGTAGAGATCGAGGAATCCGTCCTTCCCCAGCTCGGCCAAGACACCGTCTGAGCCACTCACATACGCGGCGAAATTATCACCCGGGCCCAGCCGCCCACCTCCCGCCGCGCTTCCCTTTCCACCTTTGCCCCCTCCTCGCAGCACGGCGGCCATGCCGAGGACCTCGATCCCCAGCTTGAACATCCTGTTGCCGAGTTTGCGCGCATCCCTGTCCTCGTAGGCCTCGACGGCGTCGACGGTGTTCCTGACGAGCCCGGCCAGGGGATTGAACCTCTCGTTGAGGGCGTTAAACATGCCCGGGACGCCGCCGCCGTTCCGGTCTACCGCATCGCCGAGCTCGTCAATGAGATCGTTGATGTCGTCGATCGCCAGTGGAATGCCGACCGGGGTCAGGTAGAGCGCATTCTTGGCCATCTGCTTCGCGGTGGCAAGCAGCAGCTCGGGGATGGCCTCGACGGCGCCGAGCAGGGCCAGGTCGAAGGCCCAGCGGTCCAGATCCCCCTGATCGTTCGGGTCATCGCCGACCCCGCGGGGCGCGCCGGCGCTGCCGCGCGGAAGCTGCGGCCTGCCCGGCGTCACGGCGTCGAACAGCTCGGCGAGGCTGCCCGCGGGCGTCGGCGGCCACAGCTCGCGCAGCGGATCGAGCGGCAGCGCCGCGGGCGACTTGTAGAGCGCGCCGCTGCCGCTCGCCCCCGGGGCCCGCGGCGCGGTGACCACGCCGCCGGACGGAGCGCTCGGCCCGCCCGGCGGCGGCGCCGCCACGAAAGGCGACCCCGCCAGCGCGCCCGCTGCCCCCGCCGGCGATACCGGCGCAGTCACCGCAGGCGCCGCTGGCGCGCCTGTGTCGTAGACGGACGCATCGAAGATCGACGGCGGCTCGGCTGGCTCCGATACCACATGGCCACCGTACATGCTGCCGAGCACCTCCAGAAGCGAAGGCTGCGGCGCCGGCGCCGACCGCGCCGGCGACCCGTCGGTCCGGCTCGTGCCAGCATCGAACTCGAACCGCATCGACCAGCTGGGATCATCCGATGTCCCCGGCCTGGTGGCGTCAGCCAGCCGCTCGTCCGGCGCTCCACCGAGAAGGGCCGCTCCAGCTCCCGACAGCTCCCCCAGCGCCCTGTCCAGCGCAACCGTCCCCGCACCGCGGAGATGATCCATCGTGTGGCCGAGGAGCAGGCGCACCGCCTGCTCCGCGCGCGCCTGGTCCATCGGCTCGCCGGTGACCGGATCCAGCAGCGTACCGTCCTCGGCCGAGAGCCCGATCAACCCGACGACCTCGCCCTTCACCGAGACCGTCTTCGGCGGCTCCCATTTCGGCATCCACGGGTCCACGTTGAGCCCCATGGCGATCTCGCGCCCCTGGATCGAACCTGGGTAGCCGCCGACGGCCCCGCCAACCGCGCCGCCCGTCTGGCCGCGGATCTCCCCCTCGAACCACCGTAACGTCTCCTCGTAAGGCAGCGTCATCCGCGCTTCCTCCTCTCCTCCTGCCCCCACCTCCGGCGAGGCGCACCCCGCGAAGGCACGGTGATCAGTCGTCGTACTCGATCGTCCAATTCGGCTTCGGATCTTCCGCCGTGCGCTTGGGGCCCCAGTGCTGCGCCCCGGGCAACTGCTGCTCGTACGCGCGCGAGCTCCACACCACCTTGCCTCGTTCGACGAGGATGTAGTCGCCGTACGCGTTGAAGCAGACCATCTGGTCCGGCGGCACGATGGCGGAATAACCGTCGGAGCGGCGCTTGTTCGTGTATTCCCAGTATCCGACCAGGTCCCTCACCGCCTCCACGGAAATGCGGCTGCCGCTCGGATAGCAGCGCGAGTAAGCATGGATGCTCGGGGCCTGCTGCTCCGTCTGCATGACGGAGGCCGCGAACTCCCGCTCGCGCAGATTGTTCGCCGTGACGTGGACGCGGACCCGCGCGCCGACAGGGCCCCCGTTGGCTTGCAGCGTCAGCTCGAGCCGCACGATCCCCATGCTCGGTATCAGGCCGAGATTGTAGCCGATGTCGAGGTATGTCTTCGACGTGAGCGACAGGTTGTCCGTGTGCGTGAGCGGCCCCGGCTGCTTCCTGTCCCACACGTACCCGTCGCCCGAGTGAGCGAGGTACACGTGCAAGGACACCGGCCCGACGCCTGCCTCCACCCGATCCGTGCTCACCTCGACGGCCAGCTGATCGTAGGCGCCGAGCAGCGCTCCCAGGCTCGGATAGCTCACGGCCTTGGCAATCGCCGTGCTGCTCTGCACGACATCCTTGTATGCAATCCTGGTGATCCGTCCCGGCAGCGTGCGCCGTCTCTCTAGAGCGCGCCTCAGCGCGATTCTACCCAGCTCTCGGGCCCTGTCTTCGCCACTCACGTTTCCTCCGGCGGTGATTTTTGAGGTTGATTGAACCGTGTCAGGACAGCCGCTCCTCGGCGGCCTCCACGCCGACAGGCGCTTGGTCCGTGCCGCCGCCCTCGCACGCCGCGCAGGGGGGCGCCTGAAGATCGCCTCGCTTGCCATCTCGCTCGTCCTGCGCTGCCGGTCCGTGGTCCGGCGTCGGCGCGTGCTCCGCTCGCGATCCGGCGTCCTCTTCCTCCTCGCCGAGCTCTGCCGACAGCAGCTTGACGACCCCGCGTCCGACGCTGAGCAAAAGCCGCTTGGACTCCGCGTCCATGTGCTGCACGCGGCGCACGAGCCCGAACACCTCTCGCTTGCTCCGCAGGCTCATGCCGCCGATCACCTCGGCGTACCGCGCCTCGCCCTCGAGGTGGCCCGCCCCGAGGACGAGCTCCCGGAGCTCGTCGAGCACCTCGCCGCGGACGCCGAACAGGATATCGGCCAACGGGAGGCGCTCCGACAAGAAGTCCCCGTCCTCGTCCCAGGACAGAAGGTCTGCTCCACGCTTGCGGACCGTCGCGTACACCTTCAGGGCGACGGAGAATGCGCCCGACCCGCCCGACGCATCGCCGACGTCGATCCGGAGGCGCACGAAGCGCAGGCTGGACCGGCCAGGCCAGGACTCGCCGCCTGCGAACGTCGCTGTCTCGTCGTCCTCAAGCAGCACCCCCGAGAGCACCGACCCGCTGTACTTGGGCTTCCAGTCATAGCCGTTCGCGGAATGCTCCATCGTGATTTCAAGAGGCAGATCCCTGATACCGCCGATCCTCTGCATGACCGCCTGAAAGCAGAGCTGGCCCGCGGAGCTCAGCATGTCCGTGTGTTCGAGGCTCGTGTACTTCCTGATGAAACCGGCGCCAGCAGGCACGGCCGCTCCTTCGTGCATGTCGCTCAGGGTATCGTCGAACACCATCACAAAGGATCGTTCCACCGAAAGCTCCTTCCTGCGGGCGACCGCGCTACCGCTGCCCGAATGGTGCGCCGGAGCGCGACGATGCCCGGCCTTTCGTGCGTCGTCGCGCCGGCGCTCATCCCCTCAGGCGTCGTCCCTTTGCGTGACGAACACCTTCACATGCGCCGAGGTCGTCGCGTTCGTGAAGTACAATCTGAACCGCACGTAATTGAGGAGCGGAGCGCTCCCGGTGTGGTTCCCATACTTCACGTTCGTGGTGCCCGCGGAGAGCGTCGTGATGCTGATATCGCCTGAACCGCTCGGGGTGGTCGAATTGGTGTTCTCCACCAGGAAGTTGCGGCCGTCGGCGCTGTGCTCGATGAAGAGCTCGATCCCGCCGATCGTGCTCCCGCCGACGTTGTCGATCACGACCATGATCGCGAGCTGGTCGAAGTGTCCCAGCTTGGAGTTGAGCTCCGCGCTGGTGAACACAGGCGATGCCGAGTTGGTGCCCAGAGGAAGGAACTCATCAAACGCAACGAAATTAGCTCTTCGCATCCTGAACCTCGCAATTGTCTGGTATGTGAACGGACCACGACCGATGCGGACGAAGACGCCAGCGTCGGTACCACCCGAGAGCACTGCGGTGACCGGGAGCGACGAGCTCCGACGTGCGCCGAGCGAGCGCCGTGAGGCTGCCCGGCACTCGCCGTCGGCCCATGATGGAGAAGACGCTCGCCGCCTGAGCAGAGCAGTTCCCCCTCGCTCAACTCATTTGTATACGGCGACCCCCCGCCCCGACGTCCATGTGATTCTTGTTTGCGCCATCACGTGTTCTTGTCGTTATGCAAGGATGAAGGGATCCTGGGTTGCCCAGGGACGCGTTGGTCGCGGCCATGCTCCGGCGGGTCGCGAGCGCACGCCCGCGGATCGGAGCGGGCCCTCCGCACGGCGGTCCGGGCATGCGGCGCCCGCGGAGCCGGCCAGGCCTTGGACGCCCCGCGGGGCCGTCTCCGAGGGGCCACCGGGGTGAGCCGGCAGCCGGCGCGGGGTGCCGAATTTGCGGAGAACTTCGTGCTGGGGCGCGCGCTGGACGGCGCCGGGGGCGGGGCCGATAGCCCACTTGACGTTCGTGGCGCTCGTCCGCGGACGCGGCGCTGGGGCGGGTCCGGAACGGGTGAGCGGCGGTCAGCGCACGCTGCGGCCCCGCGAGGCTACGCCATGCGTTGCCAGTACGACTCCGTGTTCAGGAGATCCACGGCCCACCTGTAGTGTTCATCCTGGCGCAACCCCTCCGCGCCGGAGTACAGGTCACATGACATGAGCGCATAGGCCATCGCGTAACGATAGAGCTTCCCCTCTTCATCCGCGCCGAACTTGCGCAACGCGACAGCAACCAGCTCGTCACGGACCGACGATCTCTCAGGTCCGTACATATCGAAGAGCACGCACGCGAGGGAGACATCATACAAGGGGTCACCGAACATGGTGAAGCTCCCGAAATCGATGACGCCGGTCACTCTATAGGTGTCGCTCATCAGCACATTCCCCGGGAAGAAGTCCCCGTGCACGACGCTCAGCGGGCCGTCGTACCTCTGACCGAGATAGAGCTCGCGGAGCCGGGCCTGCTTGGCGGAGAGATCGACCACGTCCGCCTCCAGTGACCCCCGCTGCCGCTCGATCTTGACCTCAGCGAGGCGGTAGACGAACTCATACCAGCCCTGCGCCCGCGCGCTGCTCGCCCCGGACGCGTCGAGCAGGAGGTACTGCGACACGCCGTGAGGTGACTTGATCTCCGCCAGGGCCGTGACAGCGTCGATGTAGCGCTCTCGCGCCGTGAGCGCGGCTTCGTCATCGAGATCAGGGAGCAGCTCGGAGAGCGGCTTCCCCTCGATCCGGCGCTCGATGACGGCCAGCAGCCCTCGAATGGGCGTGACGTCGTATATCCGCGGAAGCGCGAAGGTCAGCCCTTCGCCGCGCAGGGAATCGTAGAATCTCCTCAGCACCTCGACCTTGCCGACCCGGCCGGGATCCGCATAGAGCTTGAGGACGCGCTCGTCGGCCAAGCCGTAGACCTCTGCCTCGGTCCCGCTCGCCATCCAGGCGCCTGGGTCGACGCCGAGCTCTCGCAGCGCTGCGGCTCTGGCTTCTGGATCGATCGCGGAAGCGTCCGCGCGGCTCGGTTCCGCGAGCGTGCGCTCTCTGCCGCCGCCGAGGAGGCGCTCCCGGACGTCGCCGTGCGGCGGCGTCGTCCCGCCCGGCACGGCACCTGCGCCGCCGCGGTTCATCTCTCGCCCTGTCTAGCCGACCTGCTCGCCCTGTCAAACGCAGGCCCGAGCGGCTCGTCCGGCGCGAGGAGCAGGCCGGCCCGCAGGGATCTGGCCCGGAGGGAGCGCGTCACCGGGACGGCGCCCCGCGGCTCGGCGTGGCCGAGCGCGGGGCGCCGCGCGCCGCTACCACTGCATGTCGCTGCCGCACACGGTCCGCGCGGCGAGCGCCGTCCCGGAGGGGCTCGCGACCAGCGCGTCCCGGATCCGCTGCTTGGTGCACAGCGTGTGATCCGACCAGCGGACCTCGTCGACCTCGTTGATCGGGTGGAGGGAGCTGGAGGAGTCATTCACGAGAAAGTCGCGGATCGTCACGACGAGATCGTCCCCCGCCGAGAGCCGCAGCTCGATGTCCCTCGGATTCAACCGCCGGAACGTGGCCCCCTCGATCACCGCCGTGGGCCCGCCGATCTCGAGGAGATCGAGATCCGCGGATGCGCCGTCCGAGGCCCGGACGATGAGGTCGGCGCCGTCGCCGGGGTTGAACACGTACCTGTCGCCCCCGGCGCCGCCGCGGAGCGTGTCGTTGCCGCTCCCGCCGTTCAGCGTGTCGGCGCCGAGCTCGCCGTACAGGTCGTCGGCGCCCGCCATGCCGTTGAGCGTGTCGTCGCCGTCCCTTCCGAACAGCGTGTCATTGCCGCCGAAGCCGGAGATCGTGTCCGCCCCGAGGAACCCTTCGAGGGTATTCGATTGCTCGTCGCCATCGATGGGGCTCCCGTCCCCGTAGAGCATCAGGTGGGCCACATCGGCGGCTGTCAGCTGCGGCGCGCCGGCGGCGGTGCCGAACTGGAACAGGTCGATCGTGAAAGAGGAGGCTGCGTTGCCCGTCAGGAACTGGGAGACACGCAACGTGTCGGGGCGACCGCGGACGCTGACCAGGAGATCGCTGAACCCGTTTTTTCGGAACACCAGGTCGCCGGGCGCGAGGTCATCGTCGAAGATCACGGTGTCGATGCTGGCGGCGTTCACGTCCGAGTTCTGGATGATGTCCTGCCCTTCGGAGTAAACGTACGTGTCGCTGCCATCTCCGCCGTTCAGCGAGTCGTCGCCGGCCCCGCCGACAAGGAGATCGTTGTCCCGGTAACCGTTGAGCCGATCGTTCCCGTCCCCACCTTCGAGGGTGTCGTTGCCGTCGTCACCCTGCAAAGAGTCATCCCCGTGGTCACCCCGCAGAGAGTCGTCGCCGCCGCCTCCCACGATCGTATCGTTCCCGGCGAACCCCGACACGACGTCCGCCGATGCGAACCCCGCGATGCTGTCGTTCTCCGGTGTTCCAGCGAGGGCCATGTAGCGCAGGTCTTCCCTGCTCCACGTCGCCGTGGCGGGATCGCCGATCTGCGCGAAGTCGACACCCGATGTGCCGCTCTCATTGAAGTGCCACCGGACGTTGATCTGTCGGTACGTGCCGTTGCCCAGGATCGTGACGATCAGGTCCCGGTTGACGTTGCGAACGCGAACCATCTCGGGCGTCACGTCAGCGCCGAGCACGAGGCGATTGCTGCCCGCGAAGTCGTCCACCAGATCGGTGCCTCCCTCCATCCCGCCCACGACGAACGTGTCGTTGCCGGCGCCGCCCGTGAAATGATCGTCGCCCGCGCCGCCGTCGAGCACGTCGTTCCCGCTCTGACCCGTGAGGTTGTCGTCCCCGCTGCCGCCGTTCAGGCGGTCGTCGCCGTCGCCGCCGTCGAGCGTATCCTTGCCGTCATCGCCCGACAGGACATCATCGCCTCCGAGACCCGAGAGCCCGTCGTCCCCCGGACCTCCCGAGGCGGTGTCCGCGGTCGCGAACCCCACGAGGCTGTCGTTCCCCGGCGAACCGGTGAGCGCCAGGATCCGCAGGTCTTCCCTGTTCCACGTGACGGTGGCGGGATCGCCGATCTGCACGAAGTCGACACCCGATGTGCCGCTCTCGTTGAAGTGCCACCGGACGGTGATCTCCCGGGACACGCCGTTGCCCACGATCGTGACGACCATGTTTCGGCCGACGTTGCGAACGCGCACCATCTCGGGCGTCACGTCGGCGCCGAGCACGAGGCGATTGCTGCCCGCGGAGTCGTCCACCAGATCGGTGCCTCCCTCCATCCCGCCCACGAGGAACGTGTCGTTGCCGGCGCCGCCCGTGAAATGATCGTCGCCCGCGCCGCCGTCGAGCACGTCGTTCCCGCTCTGACCCGTGAGGTTGTCGTCGCCGCTGCCGCCGTTCAGGCGGTCGTCGCCGTCGCCACCGTCGAGCGTATCCTTGCCGTCATCGCCCGACAGCTCGTCGTCGCCGCCGCGACCGAAGATCGAGTCGTTTCCTTCGCCTCCCGAGATGGTGTCCGCCGACTCGAACGCCGAGATGATGTCGTTGCCCGTCGTGCCGGACATGGCCAGCAGCTTGAGCTCCTCCCTGTTCCACGCCGCCACCGCGGGCTCGCCGATCTGCACGACGTCCACGCCCCGCGCGTCGCTCGCATCGAACTGCCAGCGGACCGTGACCTCCCGCGATTGGCCGTTGCCCGCGGCGGTGATGACCAGGGTGCCGTTTTCGTTGCGGGCGCTGATCATCTCGGGCGTCACGTCCGTGGCGAACACGAGCCGGTTGCTCCCCGCCGTGTCGTCGACCAGATCGTCTCCTGCCTCCAGTCCGCCCACGAGAAACAGGTCGTCGCCATCGCCGCCCATGAAGTGATCGTCGCCCGCGTCGTCGTCGAGCACGTCATCTCCACGCTGGCCGGAGAGGGTGTCGTTCCCGGCGCCGCCGTACAGGTAGTCGCCGTGATTGCCGCCGTCGAGCGTGTCGTTGCCGTCGTTGCCGAGCAGAAAATCCTGCCCTTCCAGGCCGTAGACCGTGTCGTTCCCCCCCTGCGCATCGATGAGGTCCGCGGTCTGGTAGCCGAGGATCGCCCCGCCCGCGTCGCCGTTGTCGAGCGCCTTCACGCGCAGGTCGCGGGTGTTCCAGAACGTGCCGTCGCTGAACGCGACGTTCCCCAGCGCGGAGCCGCTCGTGGCGTCCTCGTTGAAGAATCCCGCGACGGAGACCTTCGTGCGGGTGGCCAGAGGCGCGCTCGTCACCTCGATGACGAGGTTGCGATCCGAGCGCGTGACCTTGACGTCCTCCGTGCGGATGCCGTCGACGAACTGCAGCGTGTCAGTGCTGAGCTCGAAGCCCGCGAGGTAGAACTCGCCGTAGTTCGCGCCGACGACGTAGGTGTCGTCGCCGGAGCCGCCGTCGATGCGGTCGCCGTCGGTGGGATGGACGAAGATGAGATCGTCGCCCACGCCGGCGGACACTTTCACGGCCTCCCACACGAGGTCGTGTCCGTTGCGGTGGTGATCGAACCGGAGGGGCGTCGTCTTCGTGGGGTTCGCGAGCTGGCCCTCCCAGAGGTAGTCGAACCAGCGAAACTGGCCGCAGAGATCCCCGGGGCTGAGCTTCACCAGGAACGAGTCGGGCCGGTTGTACGGGTCGGGGTTGCCGCTGTGCTGGAACAGGAAGTGCCGTTCCTGCAGCGCCCCCAGGTACGTTTCATTGTAATGCGCGCTCGGATCCAGCGCCGCTGAGGGCTGCCAGAAGCACCCGCCGACGGGGAGCCAATCGTTCGCATAATCCATGGTGGCGTCCAGCGTGGAGTCGAGGGCGTCCGCGATGAGCGGGCGCGGATCCCAGCCGAAGCGCATCAGCGCCGGTCCCGCGTGGCGCACGAGATCCACGAGGTCGGCGAGCGCGTCGTGGGTATCGACCCTCTCGTACTCGCTGTCGAGCTCGAGCTGGAGGCGCTGGTTCAGCGCCGCGAAGTCGAGGCTCCCGGGGCCGGTGGGGTCGGGGACCAGTTCGAGGTACGACTGCAGGCGCGTCTGGACCGCGAGGGCGCCGTAAACGCGCTCCTGGATCAGGCGGTACGCCGCATCGAACCCCCACGTGTTGATGGTGCTGAACGTGACGCGCTTGCCGTTCGCGTCGGTCGACAGCTGGTCCCAGTCGCGGCTCTCGATGCCGCTGAACACCTCGACCACCGTGAGGCGCGCCAGATGACGCTTGTACTCGATGACCATCGGGTGATCGCTGAGCTCCAGCACCTCCTTCAGCCACCGCGCGTGTCCGCTCACGCCGAGGCGATCCGCCTCCGAGGTGAACAGCGTCGCCAGATCCGTGCGTGTCTGGTTCTCCGTCGCGCCCGGCACGAGCGGCGTCACCCCCCAGTCGGACTGCGGCGCATACACCTGACCCTTGCCGATCGAAGTTCCGCCGCCCGTGCTCAGCGCGCCGCCGCCTTGCGCGTCGATCTTCGGCTTCTTCACGCGCTGGAAGTGCACCCAGATGGGCGTGTTGGTCGCGATCGACTGGTGATAGAGCGACCCTCCGGGCGCCGCCTGCGCCCAGCGCGTCAGGACGTCGTCGACCTTCCGTCTTTGGCCCTCTCGCGTCGGCTCGGCGGCGAACTCGCTGACCAGCGAGAGCAGCACCGGATCGACCGTCATCGCCTCGCGCAGCGGGCGCGCGAACCCGCTGCCGCCCATGTACGGGAGCGCCTCGGCCTCGGGGGATACGGTGACGGGGGTCGTGAACTCCGCGTAGAAGTTGCTTTCCGTCGGGATCAGGTTGGCGACGATCCCGGTCGTCCCGTCGTCGCGGGTATACTTCGCCGTGCCGGAGAACGTGTTTCCGTTGGTGCCGCTGATGTTCCCGGAGACCGAGAGTGCGATCGAGGTGATCCCCATCTCCGCGAGCGACGCCAGCTCGCCGAACTCGGCCTGACCGTTCGAGTTCAGGTCGTGCCAGATACGCAGCGCGCCGAAGCCCGCGTCCGCGGCGTCGATGACCCCGTCGCTCACCGTGTCCAGATCGGAGAGGGCGTCGAGGCCGTCGGCCGCCAGCGTCCCGTCGAGCTTCACGGTGTCGACGCCGAAGAGCTCGTTGCCGTCGTTGATCTGGCCGTCGAGGTTGCGGTCCCGCACGATCCAGCCGTCGTCGGGGCCCACCCAGCCCGTGGCCGTGGCCACGCCGTCGCCGTCGTGATCGAAGAGGACCGAGTCCGACCCGTCGAGGCCGAGCGTCTCGACGCCGTCATCGTCGAGGTCGATCGCCAGCGGGTCGCCGCCGATGTCCATGAAGGCGAGGAACATCGCCATGTCCGGCAGCTCGGCGTCGACGTCGCCCATGTGCGGCGCCCGGCCCTGGGACAGGTCCAGGAGGTAGTCCTGACGCCAGCGCATGAAGTCGGCCAGGTGACCCACCATGCCGTTGCCGAGCAGGTCGCGCCTGCCGAACCCGACGTACTCCTCGTTGATGACCTCGAACCCGAGGATCGATGTCTCCACCGCGAACCCCCAGTTGGGGTCAGCCGACTGTATCCCATCCAGGATGAGCTTGATCTTCGCCTCCGTCTCGAAGTGATCGCCCTGCTGGTGGACACCGGATTTGTCCGGCTTGTAGCTGGTCGCGAACGGGCGGGCGAGCCCGAACTCGATCTCCGCCTTCTCGGGGACGTACTCCCACTTGTCGTTCATCTTCCCTTCGGTGACGAGCGCGAAGTTGGGGCCGATGGGGACCTCCAGCTTGATGCCGCGGTTCGTGCCGTAGGTGACGACGCCGTTCCCGTCGCCGGGCACGTTCCAGACACCGCCGTTCGCGATGGCGGTCGGGTTGGTGCCGTAATTGGCCGAGTAGATGCCCGAGTTGGGCGAGGTGAGCTCGAAGTTGATGTTTCCATCCGACGCATTCCACTTGAGCTCGAAGCCGCCGGGGCCCTCCCACTTGCCCTCCTTGACGCCGCTCTTCGGCTGGATGTCCTCCCAGGAGAAGGCATGAGCCGCGGGCGCGACGCCGAGCGTCCCTATCGACGCCAGGATCGCAAACAGACGTTTTTCGCTGATGATTCTCTTCATTGAAGTCACTCCGGACCGAACGCCGGGCGAACAGCAAGGGCCACGCCAGATCCAACTCGCGCGACCTCTCGGTGGTCGCGGCGAGCAGTCGCGAGGTTTCGGCCTCGCCGTGACATCGGCGGGGCGATGTCACGTGACATCCCCCCCGGATGTCACGTGACATGTCCCGTGACATCGGCGGGCCGGCTTGACGCCTCCGGCGCGACGCCGACGTCGCGATGCGGTTCAGCGCGCCCCCGGATCGCCGGTCCTCGCGTGCCGGTCGTCAGGCCGCGCGAGGCAGCTCAGCTGCCGTGTCGACGCGCAGCGCTCGAGTAGGGCCCGCTCACCGCCCCCGCTCGTAGTCGAGCGCCGCCTTCTCCACGACGTCCCAGTCCCGCGCGGCCCGCTCGGCCTCGGCCACGAGGTCCGCCGTGAAGAGCGTGAGCCCCCAGATGCCGTTGTCCCGCCGCCGGAACGGGTACCGCGTGCCGCGCGCCGTCTCGACCGTGGCCCGCTCGCCCGTCACCTCCACCTTCGCGACGCCGGACAGATCGCGCCGGAGGCGCGCGACGAAGCCCTGCTTCGCGGCGATGTCGACCCACACGTCCGCCCCGTCCTCGGCCGTCGCGTGCGCGCGGTACTGCTCGAGCAGGCGCGTGCGCTCCGGCTCCGGGTAGCTCGCCTCGATCCGCTCGCTCGCCTTCTGCCGGTAGTCCCGGATGGTGTAGGCCGCGTGCTGCGCCCGGTCCTCGAGGTACGAGAAGCACGTGCGCAGATCGTTGGCGCCGAGGCGGTAAGCGATGCGGAGATAGGCGCCCTCGGGCGTCGTGTCCGGCGGAAACCGGGTCAGCTTGAGCGTGAGGAGCGCGACGGCCACCGCGGCGACGGCGGCGGCGCCCCAGAGGATGGCGCGGCGACGGGTCATGTTCGAGCCTCCATGACGGCGAGGGGCCCGGGCGAGCGCGCTGGCGGCGCCGTCCTGCCCGACACGGCACCTGTGCCCCTGCGGTTCATCCCTCGCCCTGTCGAGCCGCCCGGCGCGCTAGTCGATGTGCCCACCGAACTGCAGATAGAGCGACGCCACCCTATCCCGGTCGAACGCGGGCCCGAGCGGCGCGTCCAGCGCGAGGAGCGCGCCCGCCCGCATGAAGAAGCTCTTCTGGCTGTCGTACACGAAATACGGCAGCAGCGAGACCTGCCCCCGGTCGTCGTAGATCGAGGACGGGACCCACACGGTCTGGAGCGCCACGCCGCCGCCGAAGCCGGCGCGGCTCTGGAACTCCGGCTCGATCTTCGCCTGGAACACCACGTCGAGATCGTCGGAGTCGTCGAGGAACCCGCGCCGGCCGCGGTCCTGCAGCGGGACGAAGAACGTGAGGTCGCCGCCCGCCCGGAGCACGAAGGAGCGCCCGAAGCGGTACTCGATGCCGCCGAGCCCGCCGATCGGGAGCGCGTCGGCCGCCCAGAGGTGCAGATCGTAAAAGGCCATCGCCGCCGACGCGTAGCCCGTGGCGAAGCGCCAGTCGTAGTCGTCGACCACGCCGAGCGGCAGCCCGGCGCGGCCGCCCGCGTACCACGTGAGCTTGCGCTTGATGTCCGAGTAGTAGAGCGTGAACGTCGGGTTGCCGAGCCCCGCGCGCGACTGGCCGTCGAGCGGATCCTCGACATCCCCCGGGCCGTTCAGGGAGAGCGCCAGCGGGAACTTCAGGTTGATGAACAGATCGGGCGTCGGCTCGAACTGGATGAAGGGGACGGCGGCGATCGACGCGCCGAGGACGCGGGCGCTCCACAGGTAGAGATCCACGCCCGCGTCCGAGCGGTGCACCACCGGATCCCAGGCGTGCGCCGGCGAGGAGGCGGCGAGGAGCGGAGCAGCGGCGGAGACCGCCAAGGCGAATGCGTGAAGCCATCGGGGCGTGCTCATCTCGAGATCTGCCTACCGAGATCCTGACCGCGACGTCAACCGCGTAGCGCCCCCTTCCTGAGAAGCCGGACCGACCCTACGATGCGCCCCATGTCCCGCACGAGACCAGAAGCCCCGCTCCTCGACGCGATCCGGCGCTCGATCCTCGTGTTCGACGGCGCGATGGGCTCGCTGCTCTACGAGCGCGGGGTGTTCGTCACCCAGAACTTCGAGCAGCTCAACGTCGCGCGCCCCGATCTCGTGAAGAAGGTCCACGCCGACTACCTCGCGGCGGGCGCGAACGTCATCGAGACGAACACCTTCGGCGCGAACAGGTTCCGCCTCGAGCGGTACGGGCTCGTCAACGAGGTGCGCAACTTCAACCTCGCGGGCGCGCGCATCGCCCGCGAGATCGCGGGCGGCGACGCCTACGTCGCCGGCTCGATCGGCCCGACCGGGCTCGTGCCCGGCGTGGCCACGCGCGACGACCTCGCCGCCGCGGCCGGCACGTTCGCCGAGCAGGCCGGCGCGCTCGCCGAGGGGGGCGTGGACCTCCTGGTTCTTGAAACATTTCGCCATCTTGACGAGATCAAGCTCGCCATCGAGGCGGCGCGGAACGCCGCGCCGGGGCTCCCGGTGCTCGCGTCGATGACGTTCGACACGAGCGGCGTCGTGGCCGACGGCAGCGAGCCGGAGCGCGTCGCCCGGACGCTGCGGGACTGGGGCGTCGACCTGCTCGGCGTCAACTGCGGCGACGGCCCGCAGCTGTCGCTCGCCATGGCGGAGCGGATGGCGACCGCGGGGCTCCCGCTCTGCGTGCAGCCGAACGCGGGCTTGCCCCGCACGGTCGACGGCCGCCTGCTCTACATGGCGACGCCCGAGTACTTCGACGTCTTCGCCCGCCGCATGATCCAGGCGGGCGCCGTGATGATCGGCGGCTGCTGCGGCACCACGCCGGAGCACGTCAAGTGGATGGCCAAGTCGGCCCGCATGCTCCGGGGCGGCGCCGTGCCCGAGGTCGCCTCGCGCCCGCACATCACGATGGACGCGCCCACGGGGAGCGAGCCCACGCCGCTCGGCGAGCGGAGCCCCCTCGCGGCGAAGATCGCGGCGGGCAAGTTCGTGGTCTCCGTCGAGGTGAACCCGGCGCCGGGCCTGAACCCCGAGAGCGCGCTCAGCGCGGCGAAGATGCTCATCGACAGCGGCGTCGACGTCGTGAACGTCGCCGACGGCCCGCGCGCCACCGCGCGGATGACGAACCTCGCCTTCTGCTCGCTCCTTGTGCAGCGCTACGGCATCGAGCCGATGCTGCACGTCTGCGGCCGCGACCGGAACCTCATCGGCCAGATGGCGCACCTGCTCGGCGCCCACGCGATCGGCATCAAGAACCTCGTCATCATCACGGGCGATCCGCCGAAGGTCGGCGACTACCCGGAGGCGACGGCCGTCTACGATCTCGACTCGATCGGGCTGCTCAACATGGCGAGCACGATGAACCGCGGCCTCGACCCGGCCGGCAAGCCGATCCCGGGCGGCAAGACGTCGTTCCTGCTCGCCACGGGGCTCGAGCCCGGCGCCCCGGACCTCGACAAGGAGGTCGCGCGCCTGGAGCGCAAGCGCGCCGCGGGGGCCGACATCATCATGACGCAGCCGATCTTCCACCAGGATCTCCTCGAGAAGGTGCTGCGGCGCATCGAGCACCTGGGGATGCCGGTGCTGATCGGCGTGCTCCCGCTGGTGAGCTACAAGAACGCCGAGTTCCTCCACAACGAGGTGCCTGGCATGCAGATCCCCGAGGAGATCCGCGAACGCATGCGCAAGGTGCCGGCCGGGCCCGAGGCGCGCAAGGAGGGGGTGAAGATCGCCCGCGAGATGCTCTTCTCGGTGCGCGACCGGGTGCAGGGGGCCTACCTGATGCCGCCGCTCGGCAAGTACGAGCTCGCGCTCGAGGTGCTCGACGGCCTCAAGACGAGCTGAAACGCCCGGCCGCCCGCTCCGGCGCATGAGTTCTTGCTTGCAGCGCCGGGCGCCGCGCGGGGAAACTCCGCCGAGATGTCCCTAGAGTACCGGCTTCATTCGCGCTGTGCCTGCGGTTCCGCGCTCTCGTCGTCCGAGTTCGCGCTCGCGTCCCGCCCGTTCGCGCTCGCCGGGACGAGGCGCGTCTACGAGCGCTCGCGCCCGTTCACGATCCGCCACATCGCCCTCGATCTCGCGCTCGACGTCGCGGAGCGCTCGATCCGCGGCACGGCGCGGCTCGACGTGGTCCGCGTCGACCCTGCGGCGCGCGAGATCGCGCTCGACGCGATCGGCTTCGATCTGGAGGCGGTCGAGATCAGCGCCGGCGCCGGGCGCGCAACGAAGCCCCGGCGCGGCGCGGGCAAGGCGGCGAGCGGCGCGTTCCACCCGGCCGAGCACACGTACGACGGCGAGACGCTCCGCGTGGCCGTGCCGCTCGACGAGGCCGAGGTGTCGATCCTGGTCCGGTACCGGGCGACGCCGCGGCGGGGGATCTATTTCCTCCAGCCGGACGAGCACGTCCCCGACCGCCCGCGCCAGGTCTGGACGCAGTGCCAGGACGAGGACGCGCGCCACATCTTCCCCTGCATCGACAAGCCCCATATCAAGCAGACGACCGAGCTCCGCGCGGAGGTGCCGCCGGGCTGGTACTGCCTGTCGAACGGCGAGCTCGAGAGCGACGCGCGATCGCAGAAGGCGGGCGTCTTCCACTACCGGCTGGACGAGCCCCACCCGAGCTACCTGTTCACGCTGGTCGCGGGCGATTTCGCCCGCATCGACGACGCGGCGCTCGACATCCCGCTCGCGTACTTCGTGCCGAAGGGGCGCGAGGACGACGGCCGCCGCACGTTCGCGCGCACGCCGGACATGATCCGTCACTTCAGCGAGAAGCTCGGCGTCAAGTATCCGTTCCGTCGCTACGCGCAGGTGGTGGTGAGCGACTTCATCTTCGGCGGGATGGAGAACACGACCGCCACCACGATGTACGAGCACATCCTGCTCGACGAGCGGGCGGCGCTCGACATCTCGTCGGACGACCTCATCGCGCACGAGCTCGCGCACCAGTGGTTCGGCGATCTCGTGACGTGCCGCGACTGGTCGCACGGCTGGCTCAACGAGGGATTCGCCACCTTCATGGAGCACGTCTATCGGGAGCACCACCTCGGCGCCGACGAGTACGATCACAGCGTGAAGGCCGATCTCGACGCGTACCTGGGCGAGGCGCGCGGGCGTTACCGGCGGCCCATCGTCTGTCAGGACTACGACGCGCCGCTCGACGTCTTCGATCGACACCTCTACGAGAAGGGCGGGCTCGTGCTGCACCTGCTCCGCCGGGAGCTCGGAGACGAGCTCTTCTGGCGCGGGGTGAGCACCTACCTGACGCGCCACGCGCGCGGGGTCGTGGAGACACGGGATCTCGCCCGCGCGTTCGAGGACGTGAGCGGCAAGTCGCTGGAGCGCTTCTTCGAGCAGTGGGTCTTCCGCGCCGGGCACCCCGAGCTCGACGTGAAGATCGAGCTCGAGGGCGATCAGTGCACCGTCACCGTGAAGCAGACGCAGGCGGCCGGGCAGCACCCCAGCCGGGAGCACGCGCTCCAGCCGGACGCCTCGACGCCGCCGGTCTTCGCGTTCGACCTGGTGCTCGATTTCGGCTTCGCGGACGGCAAGGGATCGAGCGTGCGCCGCGAGGTGCGGCGGGTGGACCAGCAGGCGCACACCTTCGTCATCCCGCTCCCGCGGCGCCCTCGCTTCGTCGTGGTGGATCCGGACCTCAGGATCCTGGGGGAGGTCAAGATCGACGCGCCGGCCGATCTGCTGCGGGCGCAGCTCGCCCACGCGCCGACGGCGCGCGGCCGCATGCTCGCCACGAAGCCGCTCTCGCGGCGCGACGACCCGCCGACGACGCGGGCGCTCGGGCAGTCGCTCTCCGGCGCGAGCGAGTTCTGGGGGGTGCGCGCCGCCGCGGCGAGCGCGCTCGGCGCGCTCCAGTCGAGCGCGGCGTTCGCGCTGATCGAGGGCAACGCGGGCGTGGAGCACCCGAAGGTGAGGCGGGCGGTCACGAGCGCCCTGGGCAGCTTCAGGTCGGCCAGGGCGGCGGAGCTCCTCGGCAAGCTCGCCCTGCGCGACGCGAGCTACCTGGTCCAGGCCGAGGCGGCGCGGGCGCTCGGGGCGACGCGGCAGAGCGCGGGGTTCGACACGCTGATCGACCTGCTCGACCGTCCCTCCTGGGGCGAGGTCATCCGCTGCGGCGTGATCGACGGGCTGGCGAACCTGCGCGACGAGCGCGCCGTGCCGCACCTGACGGCCCGCACGCGCTACGGCATCCCGACGCGGGGGCGCCGCGCGGCGATCCTGGCGTTGCCGAAGCTCTCGACCGATCGGCGGACGCGCGAGCTCCTCGAGGAGCTGCTCGATCAGCCGGATCCGTACCTCCGGGTCGACGTCGCGCGCGCGCTGGGGGATCTCGCCGACGGCCGGTCGCGCGGCGCGCTCCAGCGGCAGCTCGACCGCGATCTCGACGGCCGGGTGCGGCGGCGGATCCGCGAGGTGCTCCGCGATCTCGGCGGGGCGGGCAAGCGCGAGCTGGACCGGCTGCGGGACGAGCTCGAGGCGCTGCGGCGCGACAACGCGGAGATCCGGGCGCGGCTGGGCAAGCTCGAGGCGACGGGGACCAAGGCCAAGAAGGCGGCCGACGCCAAGTGAGGGCGCCTCTTTGCCGCGCCGCTCTCGTCGGCTAGGGAGGCTCCATGTCGGACGCCTCTCCCGTGAAGCTCGACCGGCGCGGCGCGGTCGCGGTGCTCACCCTCGATCGGGCGGATCGCCGCAATGCGCTCTCCCGCGACGCGCTGCTCGCCTTCGGGCGCCTCGGGCGCGAGCTCGTGGACGATCCGGAGGTGCGGGCGCTCGTGATCACGGGCGCCGGGGACAAGGCGTTCTGCGCCGGCGCCGACCTCAAGGAGCGGCAGGGCATGAGCCCGGACGACGTCCGCCGGCAGGTGGGGCTGTACCGTACGGAGCTCGGGGTGCTCGCGCGGAGCCCGAAGCCGGTGATCGCGGCGATCAACGGGGTCGCGTTCGGCGGGGGGCTGGAGCTCGCGCTGCTCTGCGATCTCCGGGTGGCGGCGCCGCACGTCGAGCTCGCGTTGCCGGAGACGTCGCTCGGCATCATCCCGGGCGCGGGCGGCACGCAGCGGCTGCCGCGGGTCGTCGGCGAGGCGCGGGCGAAGGAGATGATCCTGCTCGGCAGGAAGCTCACCGCGGCCGAGGCGCTCGCCTGGGGGCTCGTGAACCGGGTATCGCCCGAGGGGACGCCGGTGGTCGACGACGCGATCGCGTGGATCGAGCCGATCGCGCGCGGCGCGCCCATCGCGCAGGCGGCGGCGCTCCGGGCGATCGAGGACGGCTACGACGTGCCGCTGGATCTCGGCCTCGAGATCGAGCGGGTGCACTACGACGAGACGCTGCGCAGCGAGGATCGGCTCGAGGCGCTGCGCGCGTTCGCCGAGAAGCGGAAGCCGGTGTACCGGGGGCGGTGACGGCCGCGAGCGGCGGTGACGGCCGCAAACGGCGGTGACGGCGCGCGCTCCGGGAGCGGCCCCGCGGCGCGCGCTGGCGCGGCGGCGAGGCTCGTGGGACCGCCGTCGTGCTAGTCTTGTCTTCATGGATCCGAAGCCGACCGGTGGCGCGCTCCTGCTCGCCCCGGCCGCCCGGGGCGGCGCGGCGGCCAAGCTCCCGCCTGCGGAGACGCGGCGGGCGCATTTCCCGGCCGTGGATGAGCACCTCGTGGCGCCGGAGGTGACGCGCGACGAGCTGATCCGCGGGCGCAAGGTCGTCGCGGCGCCGGCGCTGGAGCCGCACGCCGAGCAGCAGGTGCGGCTGGATTTCCTGATCGCGCCGCACCTTCGGCCCGGCTACATCGGCGCGGCCGATCTCATCACCCGCGTCGCCGAGGGCTCGGATTTCGCCACCGACCTCTCCATCCGCAGGGCGGGGATCGATCCGGCGACGGGGCGCCGGTATCTGGAGGAGCTCTCGTTCGAGATCGTCAACGAGCAATCGATGCGGGACGTGCGCGAGAAGGCCGAGGATCTCCTCGCCCGGGGCGTGCGCCGCGTCTTCGCCCTCTTCGTCAAGCGCGACGAGGTCGCCGAATGGTCGGCGGCCGAGGGGCGATTCGTGCCGCTCACGCCTGACGCGACGATCGAGGATCCGTGCCTGGTCCGTCCGGTCCCCGTCCGCGCATTGCTCGACGGCGCGGCGGCCGAGCGTGAGGTCGTCCGCGCGCTGGAGCGCAAGGGCAACCCCGAGATCGAGGCCATCAAGGCCCGCGAGCGCGAGGCGGCGCTCGACGAGGGGCGGCGCGCAGGGCTCGACGAGGGGCGGCGCGCGGGGCTCGACGAGGGGCGGCGCGCGGGGCTCGACGAGGGGCGGCGCGCGGGGCTCGACGAGGGCCAGCGTGCCGTGCTGCTGCGCCAGCTCCGGACGCGGTTCGGAGAGGTGCCCGAGGCGAGGCGGGAGCAGATCCTCGCTGCATCCGGTGAGCGGCTCGCGGTATGGGCCGAGCGGATCCTCGCTGCCAGCACGCTGGACGAGCTCTTCGAGGGCTGAAGCGCCGCACGTCGCGAGCCGCGAGGGCGCGCGGGCGGAGCGGAGCCTGGCCAGCTCCTTAAGGAAGCCGGCTGCTTCGGCATGCTTCTCTGTCTCGGCGAGCGCGGACAGGCCCTCATCGAGCTTGCTCGCCGAGAAGGCGGCCGCATTCCGGAATCAGATCGGGATACTCAACGCGGGCCCTGTCGAGGGCCTGCGCGGCGCTGTCAGCCGCCTGATCCAACGTGCCTGGAGTGGTGGTTAGAAGCCGCGCACAGAGGATGAGAAATTGAATCGGGTACCAGGGCGGGGCGTCGGGACCTGCAATTGCCTTGATGGCGTCCCGCACCGCCTCGAGTTCAGCCCGGGCACCGTCGAGCTCTCGTTGATCGAGGCGCTCCGCTGCGTGCATCGCGAGGGTCGCGTCGGTCCATACCAAGCACATGTTGCGCAGCAGCCCATCCTGCTTCTGAGCCGCCTCTCCTGCACTTACCTGTCGAAGGGCTCCCATGCACGCTTGGACGTCACCCCGGGCCAGGGCGAGCAAGGCTCGCCCCAGTAGCGATACGGTCACATCCGCAGCTGCGCGTTCCAACCCCCGCCCGCGCGACGGAAGCCTTCCGCCGGCCCACCGAGGCCCTCGTTCTCCCGCCGGAACCCCCACGCCCGCCACTAGCCCTCTCCGCGCACGAAGGCGCCCTCCCCACAGCGCGTCCCCCGCGCCAGCCTCGCCTACAGCCCATCCGTCGGCTGGCGGAGCACCTCGACCTTCCCGCCGAGCCGCTTCGACACCCACACCTTGTTGCTCCGGTCGACGATCACCGCCCCGCAGTCCTCGATCGACTCGACGAGCGCGAGCCCCTTCTCGGCCCCCAGGATGAACACCGCGTCGTCGACCGCGTCCGCGGTCAGCGCGTCCTTCGCCCAGATGGTGACGCTCCGGCTCTCGGACGCCGGGAATCCCGTCCGCGGATCGAGGATGTGGTGGTAGCGCCTGGCCTCCTTGATGAAGCTCCGCTCGTAGTCGCCCGCCGTCGAGAACGCGTGGTCCTCGACCTCGATCATCGCGAAGTAGTCGTTCGCGTCCTTGCCGCGCGGATCCCGGACACCCGCCCGCCATGGTGACCCGTCCGGCTTCTTCCCGGCGATGTAGAGGTCCCCGCCTGCCTGGACGAAGAACGACGAGAGCCCCTCCGCCCGCAGCACCCGCGCCGCGGCGTCGACGGCGTAGCCCTTCGCGATCCCCCCGAGGCTCATCCGCATTCCCGGCTTCCCGAGCATCACCGTGCGCTGCGCGCGATCGAGCTTGATCTGTCTGTAATCGATGAGCGCCCGCGCCCGCTCGACATCGTCCCTCCGCGGCACGTTGTCGTCGATGTCCTCATCGAACTTCCAGAGCCCGTGCATCGCCTCGAAGGTGATGTCGAAGACCCCCCCGGAGCGCTCGCTGATCCAGAGGCTCTTCTCGATCACGGCGAGCGACTCCGGGCTCACCTCCACGGCGCCCTTCCCGGCCGCCGCGTTGACCCGCGACAGCTCGCTCTCCGGCCGCCAGGTCGTCATGAGCCCCTCGAGCCTGCGGATCTCGGCGATCGCCTTTTCCAGCCTGGCCCTGATCGCCGCCTCGTCCATCGCCGCGCTCGTGTGGGTGGCGAGCAGCAGGCTCGTCCCCATCGCCCGCGCCTCGACCGCGACGCGGGCGGGCCCTGCCTGCGCCGCCACGCCCCGGTCCGGCGCACGCGCCGCGCTCGAGGCCGCCGGCGGGGCCTCCTGACGCGCGCGCGGGGCGTCGCACGCGGCGAGCGCGGGCGGCGCGAGCATCGCCGCGAAGCCGAGGAGGAGCGAAGCGCAGCGCAGTCCGACCATTCGAGGATCCTGACTCCATGAGAACCGCGAGAACGCCCGACCGCGCGGCATCGTCGCGGACGGGCGCCGCCGGCGGAGCTCCTCCGCCGGCGCCACCATGGCCCAGGCGAGGCGCGCGGATCCAGGGTAGTATCGCCCGCCCATGAGCCTCGACCCGAGCCGCATCGCGCGTGACATCGACGACCTCGCCCCGGAGCTCCGCGAGATCGCCGCGCGCATCCACGCGAGCCCCGAGCTCCGGTTCGAGGAGCACAAGGCCGCGGCGTGGCTCGCCGAGGCCGTCGAGAAGAACGGCATCCAGGTCGAGCGCGGGCTCGCCGGCATGCCCACCTCGCTGCGCGCGCGCATCGGGCAGGGCCAGGGCCCCCACCTCGCCATCCTCGCCGAGTACGACGCCCTCCCGGAGATCGGCCACGCCTGCGGGCACAACCTGATCGCCGCGGGGGCGCTCGGCGCCTTCCTCGCGCTGGCCCTGCAGAAGGACGCCTTGGCCGGCACCATCGATCTGGTCGGGACGCCCGCCGAGGAGGGGGGCGGCGGCAAGATCCGGCTGCTCGAGGCGGGCGCCTTCGAGGGCGTCGACGCCGCGATGATGTTCCACCCGTTCGACCGCGACCTGCTCGCCCACGACACGCTGGCCAGCACCTGGCTCGAGCTCCAGTTCCGCGGCAAGCCGTCGCACGCCGCGCTCGCGCCGTGGGACGGGAACAGCGCGCTCACGGCCTGCCTCGACACCTTCCGGCTGATCGACGGCCAGCGCGTCCACTTCCGCGACGGCGTCCGGGTGCACGGGTTCATCAAGAACGGCGGCCAGGCGGTCAACATCATCCCGGAGGTCGCGGTGGCCGAGTTCTCGGTCCGCGCCCTCGACACCGACGAGCTCGCCCGCGTGCGGGGGATCGTCGAGCGCTGCGCCCACGGCGCGGCCATGGCGAGCGGCGTGGAGCTCACCCTCGTCGACCAGGGCGGCTACAAGAACATGGTCAACAACCGGAAAATGGCGCGCCGCTTCGGCGAGCACCTGCGCGCCCTCGGCCGCTCGCCGGTCGAAATGGACCCCGCCGTCGGCACCGGCTCGACCGACATGGGCGACGTGTCCCACGCGCTCCCCGCCATCCACCCGTGGATCGCGATCTGCGGCAAGGGAGAGACGACCTGCCACCAGCACGCGTTCGCCGCCAAGGCCGCGAGCGCTTCCGGCCAGGACTCGATGCTGATCGCCGCCAAGGCGATGGCGATGACGTGCGCGGATCTCCTGCTCGATCCCGAGCTGCGGAGGGGCGTGCGCGAGGAGTTCGCGCAGCGGAAGGCCGGCGCGAGCGCGGCCTAGGCCAGGTCAGCCGTCGTCCTGGAGGGGGCTGCCGAGGTCGTCCATCAGCCCGGTCCCCCCCTCGATCGGGATCGCCCGCGCCAGGGCCACCCGCTCCAGCATCACCGACAGCGCGATCCTGTCTCCCACGTCCGGCAGCCACGTGCGGGACCCGTCCCAGAGATCCAGCCGGACGTTGCTCGCGAGCTTGCCCCCGTTCGCCGCGCCCGCGCCGCCGGCGGCGCCGGCCGTCGATTGCGCGGAGGGCACCGCCATGCGGTCGATCTGCGACCAGGCGAAGCGCCGCACGCGCGGCAGCCCGAACCCGAGCAGCTCGCGCAGCTCGATCCCGTCCGGGTGCACGATCACGCCGCGCATCTGCTCGCGCAGCACCATCGCGAGCGCGCTCACGCACAGGATGATGGCGCACACGCTCGAGGGCACGAGCCGATGGCGATCCCCCTCGACGACGTACTGGAAGATCCGCGAGCTCGAAGGCGCGTTCTGGCCATAGAAGATCACCGCCGAGACGGTGAGGGCGAAGCCGAGGTAGAGCAGCGCCGGGATGCGCTCCTTCATCGGCGGCCCGAACGCGATGCGCTTCTCGGGCCTGTACGTCATGTCAAAGCCGGGAGGTCTGGAAGGACGCGCCATAGATTCCTAGTCTACACGGCGCTAGGCCCGGTGCTTGGGTCGCCCCTTGGCCCGCCCACCCCCCCGGTCGGCCGCCGCGCTCCCAAAAATACAGGGTCAGGCGTTCCCGGAAAGCCACGGCCCGGCGCTCCCAGAAACCCATTGCCGGGAGATGGCTGAACGGACATGAAGGTACGCCCCGAGGGCGCCCCCTCGACCCATCCTGGAGCCTTCCATGCACGATCGCTTCCTGCGCGCCTGCCGGCGTGAGCCGACCGATGTGACGCCCATATGGTTCATGCGCCAGGCCGGCCGGTACATGGCCGAGTACCGCGAGCTCAGGAAGAAATACACGCTCCTCGAGATCTGCAAGACGCCCGAGCTCGCCCTCGAGGTGACCCTCCAGCCGCTGCGGCTCGGGATGGACGCGGCGATCCTCTTCGCCGACATCCTGCTGCCGCTCGAGCCCATGGGCGCCCCCTTCGAGTTCGCGAAGGGCGAGGGGCCGGTCATCCACGAGCCGGTGCGCGACCGGGCCGGCATCGAGCGGCTGCGCGTGTTCGAGCCCGAGGAGGGCCTCGGCTACGTGCTCGACGCCGTGCGCCTCATCCGCAAGGAGCTGGACGGCAAGACGCCGCTCATCGGCTTCGCCGGCGCGCCGTTCACCATGGCGAGCTACCTCGTCGAGGGGGGCAAATCGAGCGATTACCGGCTCACGAAGCAGCTGATGTGGAGCGATCCCGAGGCGTGGTCGGCGCTCATGGGCAAGATCTCCGAGGTCGTCCGCCGCCTGCTGCGCGCCCAGGTCGCCGCCGGCGCGCAGGCCGTGCAGCTGTTCGACTCGTGGGTCGGCTCGCTCTCGATCGACGACTACCGCGAGCACGTGCAGCCGCACGTGCGGTACATCCTCCGCGATCTCGAGGCGACCGGGGTCCCGGTCATCCACTTCGGCACGAACACGGGGGCGCTCCTCGAGGCGCAGCGCGACGCCGGCGGCACGGTGATCGGCGTCGACTGGCGCACGCCGCTCGACAAGGCGTGGCAGCGCATCGGCCACGACCGCGCCCTGCAGGGCAACCTCGATCCGCTGCTGCTCTGCGCGCCGCGCGCCGTCGCCGAGCGCCGCGCGCGGGCGGTGCTCGCCGAGGCCGGCGGGCGCGCGGGGCACATCTTCAACCTCGGCCACGGCATCATCCCGGAGACGCCGGTCGACACCGTGAAGGCGGTCATCGATCTCGTCCACTCCATCCCGCGCGCGTCGCTTCAGGGCGAGCCCGATCGTTGATGCTGCGCCTCACCCCTCCCGGGGTGATATGGTCCCGCCGCGAGCATGTGCGAGCTCCTCGGGATGGAGTGCAACGTCCCCACCGACATCGTCTTTTCGTTCAACGGCCTCCGGCACCGGGGCGGCCGCACCGGGCCTCACGCCGACGGGTGGGGCCTCGCGTTCTTCGAGGGGCGCGCCGCGCGCGTCTTCCTCGACCCGAGCCCCGCCTGCGATAGCCCGCTGGCGCGGTTCCTCGGCGAGACCCCGATCAAGACGCTGCTCGCGATCGGCCACATCCGGCGCCGCACCCGCGGCGACGTCCTGCTCGCCAACACGCACCCGTTCGTGCGGGAGCTCTGGGGACGCCACTGGGTCTTCGCGCACAACGGCACGCTGCGCCGCGTCCGGCGCCGCGCGCTGGGCCGCTTCAACCCCATCGGCACGACCGACAGCGAGCACGCGTTCTGTTACCTGCTGGAGGGGCTCCGCAGCGCGTTCCCCGCCTACCCGCGCCGGACCAGCGAGCTCTGGGAGGCGATCGCGACGCTGGGCAGCGAGCTCGGCCGGGACGGCACGTTCAACTTCCTGCTCGGCGACGGGCGCCACCTCTTCGCCCGCTGCGCGACCCGGCTCTGCTACATCGTCCGCAAAGCCCCGTTCGGCATCGCGACGCTCGTGGACGACGACATCCGCGTCGACTTCTCCGCGGTCACGACCCCGAAGGATCGCGTCGCCGTGGTCGCGACGACCCCGCTGACCGCCAACGAAGCCTGGACCCAGGGACGACCGGGCGAGCTCTGGGTATTCGATGGCGGCGAGCTGCGCGCGACGCTCCCGTCGCCCTCGTGACCGACGCCGCCCGGGCTCTCGCGCCGGCACCCGCCCGGCAGCGCTCGGGTCGTCAATACTCTACTTGCTGCCGAGGTCGGTTTCTCGATGCCTTCTCCGGCTGGGCTCGTTGATGCCTTTCGAGGCAAACCGTTCCAGCAGCGACGGAGCATGATCGCTAGCCGAGGAACGAGCTGTTCCGGGAATCATCCCAGGAAGGAACACGCGGCCGCGCCGAGGGTGGAGAGGGGCACGGGGCAGCCTGAAATGAAAAACGTCGCGACGGACCTGGGGGGGGAAGGTCTCCGCCGCGACGCAGGTCTATCCTACGCACCCCGTATGCCAAGTCAACCAACCGGCACGGCTCGCAAAGAGGCCCGCGCGCAGCGCGGTCGCGGCGCGCGCAGCGCTCAGTTCAGCGTTGTGATGCGCCCTGGTTTTGAGGCAGAACTCACAGAGCCTCATCCCCGCAGAACGCGGGCATGCCAGCCGAACAGACACATCGTGCTCCAGCGAACCATTCTCTCCCCTGCCGGCTCAACCGCTCGCCGGATGGGTGGCGGCGCGCCCGGGAAACGCATAGAGAGAGCCGCATCGACGGCAGCGCGGGCTGCACGAGAGACAGGGGCGGCGCGTCCACTGCGATACAAGCGCACAACGCCCCACAAGGCGCGTCAGCGAGCACAGGCGATGCAGTGCAGAGCAAGCGGCGGCGAGGGGCGGACGGCGTGCGGGGAACAAGCCGAGAGCGTGGAAGGGTACGACGGAGCGCAGAGGGCGACGTGCGCCGTTGTCGGGTCGGGAAGGCGGAGGAAGCACCGAAGACGGCTCCGCCCGGATGGCCGTCTTGACGGGAGTCGGGGCATGTCAGTACGCTTTGACGTTGGGCGAGCTAGGGCATATCGAGCCGTTGGATCGCGACTGCAGAGCCGCGCCCCGGTAGGTTCCGTCTCGGAAAGAGCTCGAACGATGTCGAGGCTAGGTCGCACGACGGGTTGGGCTGAGCGCGCGTGAGTGACTTCGACGAAAAGACTCGTGTAACGCAGGTGGTCCAGCCCCCACCGGGCGGCGGCAGCAAGAACACGACCGACTGCCTGGTCGTGATCTACACGAAGGAGCCCACGCTGCTCGGCAAGCGGTTCGTGCTGGAGAACAACCCGACGCGGGTCGGCCGGGGGGCGGACAACCACATCGTGCTCGACGGCGACTCCGTCTCACGGCGGCACGCCCATTTCGAGCAGCGGCCGAGCGCCTGGATGATCGTCGACGACGGGAGCACCAACGGGACGTACTGCAACGATGAGCAGATCTCCCGCGAGGTGGTGCTGAAGAACGGAGACAGGGTGAAGATCGGCCCCACGATCTTCAAATTCCTGTCCGGCGCCGACGTGGAGGCGCAATACCACGAAGAGATCTACCGGATGACCATCATCGATGGTCTCACGCAGATCCACAACAAGCGCTACCTCTACGAGGCGCTCGAGCGCGAGATCATCCGCGGCCGCCGCCACGAGCGGGACCTCGCGATCCTCCTGTTCGACATCGACCACTTCAAGCGCATCAACGATGTCCACGGCCACCTGGCCGGCGATTTCGTGTTGAAGGAGGTCGCGCGCATCGTGCAGAGCCGCATCCGCCGCGATGTGGTCTTTGCGCGGTACGGCGGCGAGGAGTTCGCCATCATCCTGCCCGAGACGTCCATCGAGGGCGCCGCGGCGCTCGGCGAGACGCTGCGACAGAAGGTCGCGGAGCACCTCTTCGTCTTCCAGGCCGACAGCATCCGCGTGACGATCAGCGTCGGCGTGGCGCTGCTGCAGGAGGGCGATCGCACCGCGAACGACCTCATCAAGCGCGCCGACGAGCGCCTCTACCACGCGAAGAACAGCGGGAGAAATCGGGTTTGCGCCTGAGCTCCGGGCCGCGGGCGCGCTAGATCCCGGCGGAGGAACGACGATGCCGAACAGCGAGCTGCCGCTGCCGCTGCCGCTGCCGGCGGCGCCGGGCGCGGAGGGCGGCGCAGCGCTGCCCGAGATCCTGGTGCCGCCGCCTGGTCCCCGGTCGCGGAGCGCCCTCGAGCGGCTCGAGCGCGTCGAGTGCCCCGCCTTCGGCCGGCGCCGCGAGGCGCGGGCGCAGAAGAGCGGCGCCGATATGCTGACGATCGTGCTGTCGCACGGGCACGGCGCGAACGTGTGCGACGTCGACGGCAACCGCTACGTCGACCTGTGCGCGGGCTTCGGCGCGCTGCTGCTCGGCCACGCGGCGGCGCCGGTGCGGCGCGCGGCGGAGGAGCAGCTGTCGCGGCTGACGCTCGCCCTCGGCGACGTGTACTCGGCCGACGTGAAGATCACCCTGCTGGAGCGCCTCGCGGCGCTGCACCCCGGGCCCGCGCCCATGGCGCTGCTCGGCCAGAGCGGCAGCGACGCGATCACGGCGGCGATCAAGACGGCGGCGCTCGCGACCGGGCGGCCGGGGCTCGTCGCCTTCGAGGGCGCGTACCACGGCCTCGGGTACGCCCCGCTCGCGGCGTGCGGGCTGCGCGAGAGCTACCGCGCCCCCTTCGCGGAGCAGCTCAACCGGCGCGTGACGTTCGCGCCGTACCCGCGCGACGAGGCGGGCGCCGCGCGCTCGCTCGACGCCGTCGAGGCGGCGCTGCGCGGCGGCGAGGTCGGCGCGGTCCTCCTCGAGCCGATCCTCGGGCGGGGCGGCTGCGTCGTTCCGCCCGACGCGTTTCTGGGCGCGGTCTGCGACGCGGCGCACCGGCACGGGGCGCTCGTGATCGCGGACGAGATCTGGACCGGCCTCGGTCGGTCGGGGGCGATGACGCGCACGGGAGCGCTCGGGGCGCCCGTGGACATCCTCTGCTTCGGCAAGGGGCTCGGCGGCGGGCTCCCCATCTCCGCGTGCGTCGCGCCCGAGCCCATCATGCGCGCGTGGGCGCGAGAGGGAGAGGTGGTCCACACCTCGACGCACTCCGGATCGCCCCTCGCCTCGAGCGCCGCGCTCGCGACGCTCGACGCCCTGGACGCAGACCAGCTGGCGGCGCGCTCGCGCGACGTGGGCGCGCGCTTCCAGGACGTGCTCCGGGGGGCGCTCCGGCGCGGAGCGGGCGTCGTCGACGTGCGAGGCGCCGGGCTCATGGTCGGCGTGGAGCTGGAGAGCGCCGAGCTCGGGCTGAGGGCCATGCGCGGGATGCTGGCCGAGGGCTACCTGGTCCTCACGGGCGGGGTGCGCGGCGAGACGCTGACGCTGACGCCGGCGCTCACCATCCCCGAGGCGCTGCTGGCGGCCGCGGCCGGCGCGCTGGCGCGCGTGCTCTCGGCCTAGACGCGGCCGGCGCGTGCTATCCCGGTCCCGTGGGACCGATCGATCAGAGCGAGGCGCTGCACCGCCGCGCGCGGGCGTTCATCGAGGCGTCGCTCCTCGCGGACAGGGCGGGCTCGCCCGGCGCCGGCCGGGCGGCGGCGGCCTCTTCTCAGCAGGGCGAGCGCGGGGCGGACGCCGCGCTCCCGGAGACGTTCGATGCGCTCGCGATCGCCCTCGCCCGGCACCAGGCCGCGCATTGCGCGCCGGTCGCCCGCCTCTTCAAGGCGCGCGGCGCGGACGTCGACGCGATGGAGCGCGCGGCGCAGATCCCCGCGGTGCCGTGCGACGTCTTCCGGTTCGCGCGCGTCGCGGCTCACCCATCCGGGGCGGACGAGCGCGTCTTCCGCACGAGCGGGACCTCCCTCGGCGCGGCGTCCCGCGGCGAGCACCCGTTCCGCACCACGGCGACGTACGAGCTCGCCGCGGTCGCCTGGGGGGAGCGCCTCCTGTGGCCCGACGGCGCGCGGCTCCGGGCGCTCGTCCTCGCGCCGCCGCTCGACGAGGTCCCGGACTCGTCGCTCGGGTTCATGATCGATCGCTTCGCCGCGCGCCTCGCGGGGCCGGCGAGCTGGCACGTGCGCGACGGCGAGCTGGACGCCGCGGGGTTCGCCCGCGCGTGCGGCGAGGCGCGCGCCTCGGGCGAGCCGGCGATCGTGCTCGGCACCTCGTTCGCGTTCGTCCACCTGCTCGAGGCGCAGCTGCCCGAGGGCGCGACGCAGCTGCCCGAAGGGAGCCGCGTCATGCAGACCGGCGGCTACAAGGGCCGCTCGCGCGAGGTGCCCGCGGAGGAGCTGCGGGCGTCGATCGCGCGGTCGCTCGGGGTGCCCCTCTCGCACGTCGTGGGCGAGTACGGCATGACGGAGCTCTCCAGCCAGCTCTACGAGGGCACCCTCGCGGCGACGCTCGCCGGCAGACAGGGCCCCGCGCCGGGGCTCTACCTCGCGCCGCCCTGGACGCGGGTCACCGCGGTCGACCCAGGGACGCTCGCGCCGCTCCCCGCGGGCGAGATCGGGCTCGCGCGGATCGTCGATCTCGCGAACGTCGACTCGGCCGTCGCCATCCAGACCGCCGATCGCGTGCGCGTCACCGACGAGGGCGTCGAGCTCCTGGGCCGCGCGTCCGGGGCGCCGCCGCGCGGCTGCTCGATCGCGATCGACCAGATGCTCGGCGGCGGCCCGTGATGGACGAGGGCGCGGCGCGGCGCCGCCGGGTCGAGCGCGTGATCGCCGCGGCGGCGAGGATCGCGGACGCGCGCGATCCGCTGGGCGAGGAGGCGCGCCGGCGGCTGCCTTCCACGAGCGGCCTCTCCCCCGAGGGCGTGGAGCTCGCGCTCGGCCGCCACCTCGAGGTCGCGCCGAGCCGCGGCGAGCTCGACGCGCTCGTGGCGACCTCGGGGCGCGCGCGCCGCTGCCACGTGGTCCTCGCCGCCAACGTCTGCACGGCGCCGCTGCGCGCCATCGCCGTCGCGGTGGCAACGGCGCCGGAGGTCTTCGTGCGCCCGTCTCGCCGCGATCCCGTCGTCGCGGAGCTCCTCGTGCGCGCGCTGCAGGCCGACGAGGGCTTCGGCCGCGAAGGCGGCGCCATCGCGCTGGTCACGGACGTCGCGCTCGGGGACGCCGGGGCGCGGGCGGCCGGCGAGGGCGCGCCCGGCGATGCGCCGCGCGCCGAGCTGCACATCTACGGCTCGGACCAGACCGTGGCGACGCTGCGGGTCCAGGCCGGCCGCGGCGTGCTCGTGCGCGGGCACGGCGCCGGCCTCGGGCTCGCCGTGGTCGGCCCCGACGCGCGCCTCGCGGAGGCGGCGCGGGACATCGCCGACGACGTCGTGCCGTTCGATCAGCGCGGCTGCCTGTCGCCGCGCTTCGTGCTGGTGGAGGGCCCGGCCGAGCGCGCGGAGGCGCTCGCGCGCGCCCTGCACGCGGCGCTCGCAGAGGCGGGCGCGCGCGTCCCGCGCGGGCCGCTCGACGGCGCCGCGCGCGCCGAGGTGGCCATGTACCGGGCCACCCTCGAGGCCGTGGGCTCGTTCTGGGAGGGCGAAGGGCACGGGGTCGGCGTGGATCTGGCGCCGCGGTCGCTGCTGCTGCCGCCCGCGGCGCGCGTCGTCCACGTCGCGGCGAGCAGCGCCGAGGCGGCTCCGGCGCTGCTCGCGCCGATCCGCGGCGCGATCACCGCGATCGGCGCGGGCGGCGGCGGGCAGCTCGCGCGCGCCGCGTCCGCCGCGGCGCCGCGCGCGCGGGTCTCGGCGCTGGGGTGGATGCAGCGCCCGCCCCTGGACGGCCCGGTCGATCTGCGGACGCTCTGACGTCCGGTGACCTGCCGCCGGCCGCGCCGAGGCGGGCGGGCGGCACGCCGAAGGCGCGCTCAGCGCGCCGCCGACGCGGCCTGAACCGCGGCGAGGTCCGGGCGGATGCGTGCGAGGTGCGCTCGAGCGACGGTGTGTGATAGCGATCGTCGTATGTCGTCGCGCACCGATGATCCGAAGGCGACCCACCCGCCCACGGAGCTCGCGGCGATCGCGAGCCCGTCCGCGGCGCCGCTCGGCGTGGAGGGCACACGGGAGAGGCGCATGGCCGGCGCGCAGGACGCGCTCGACGTCGACGGGGGCTCCGCGGCGCCGAGCGACCCGGCCGGCAGCTCGGCCGGCGCCGCGGAGCCCGACGGCGAGGCGGATGCCGAGGACGCCCCGCCGTCGGTCGCCTCCGCCAGGATCCAGGTACGCCGCGACGAGCGCCTGGATCTCGTCATCGAGTACCTGGCCTTCGTGGCGAAGCCGATGCCGCTGTCGCTCCTCCTCGACGAGGCGCCGCAGCGGATCGCCGCGATCCTCGGCGCCGACGTGGCGTCGCTGTACCTCCTCGAGGGCGACGGCGACGAGCTCGTGCTGCGCGGCAACGTCGGCTTCCCGCGCGAGGCGCGCGGCACGGTGCGGCTCT
Organism: Sorangium sp. So ce887; assembly: GCF_051521455.1. NCBI lineage: Bacteria > Pseudomonadati > Myxococcota > Polyangiales > Polyangiaceae > Sorangium > Sorangium sp. So ce887. Next base: position 11,211,179 of record NZ_CP150354.1, read on the forward strand.
CGGTCGGGCAGGGCATCACGGGCATGGCGGTCGAGTGCCTGCGCCCGATCTCGGTCGTCCAGGCGACCGAGCACGAGCGCTACCGCGCGTTCCCGGAGCTCCACGAGGAACGGTTCCCGGTCTTCCTGGCCGCCCCCATCCTGGGCAGCGGCCGTCCGCTCGGCGCCCTCGTCGTGCAGCGGGCGGGGGATCGCGCCTTCACGGCGCGGGACGTCGAGCTCCTCATGGCCCTGACGGCGCCGATCGCGGCCGGCGCGCGCCACGCGCAGGTGCTCGACGAGCTGCGCGAGCGGCGGCGGCGCACGGGCGGGGGCACGCGCAAGGTCACGCTGCCGGGGTTGCCCGTCGTCCCGGGTCGCGCGCTCGGCGCGATCGCGGCCCTGCGGCGGCCGGCCAGCTCGTCGCTCGGCCCGCAGCGGGATCGCGGCGATCCGAAGCTCCTGCGGCTCGCCTTCGACATCGCGGAGAAGGCGCTCGTCGACCTCCACGCCCGCGCGGCGGAGCGGGGGATCGCGCAGGACGCGGCGTTCCTCTCGACCTACCTCCTGATGATCGGCGACGGCCGCCTGCGCGCGCGCGCCTTCGAGCTCGCGGCCGGCGGGCACAGCGTCGCGCAGGCGCTCGGGACGGTCGCCCGCGAGGTGGCGCGAGCCGCCAACGGGATCGTCGGCGACCCGTTCTTGCAGGACCGCGCCCGCGACATCGAGGACCTCTGCGACGCGATCCTGATGCTGGCGACCCCGGACGCCCGGGCCGAGCTCCCGTCGAAGGCGGTCCTCGTCGGCGACCAGCTGACGGTGTTCGATCTCCTGATCTCCGCCCGGGCCAACCCGGTCGGCGTCGCGCTCAGCGACCGGTCCGGGCCGCGCTCGCTCGTGCTGCTCCAGCTGCTCGGCGTGCCGTCGATCGTGGATGTGGCGGGCGCGTTCCGCTGGGCGTCACCGGGCGACGTCGCGCTCCTCGACGCGGACCACGGCTTTCTCGTGATCAACCCGTCCCGGGCCGAGGTCGCGACGGTTCGCGCTGCGCGGCGCAAAGAGCCCTCCTCGCCAGGGCCAGGGCCGGAGCCGGACGACGAAGAGGACGAGCCGGCGAGCTGAGCACCGGCGGGGGCCGGTGCTCGCGGCTCAGCTGCTGGGCTGCGCGGCCGGATTGGCCGGCGACGTTCCCTGGGCGCTCTGCAGCTCCTTCTTGGCGCGCCAGTTCGCCAGGCGCTTCGTGTCGCGTCGCTTCTTCTTGGCTCTCACTGCGGGCTTTTGCGGCATGGCCGGGGGTATAGCCGCTCGAGCCCCTCGAGGGAACCCCGTACCTCGCGCCGCGACCCCCGCGAGGCCGCCGGGCGTTGACGCCTCACTGCACCCGCCCCATGACCGCTGCTCCAATGAACGTCCGTCTCGTGCATGAGTTCCGCTTCGAGGCCGCCCACCGCCTTCCCAAGGTGCCCCAGGGGCACAAGTGCGCGCGCCTCCACGGTCACAGCTTCAAGGTCGAGGTCGCGATCCGCGGCCCCGTGAACGAGGAGACGGGGTGGTTCATCGACTACAGCCACCTCTACGAGGCCTGGGCTCCCCTCCACGACCTGCTCGATCACCATTACCTGAACGATGTCCCCGGGCTGGAGAACCCGACGAGCGAGGTGCTCGCCCGGTGGATCTGGAACCGCCTCACGCCGTCGCTGCCGTCCTTGAGCCGGGTCACCATCTTCGAGACCTGCGACGCGCGCTGCGAGTACGAGGGCGACTAGGTCGATGAAGACGCTCGTCTGCCGCTGCGAGGACGTCACCCTGCACGAGCTCGAGGCCGCGATGGAGCGCGGCTACAGGGACATCGAGTCCGTCAAGCGCTACACGGGCTTCGGCACCGGCTGGTGCCAGGGCAAGTGGTGCCTCGCGCTCTGCGCGCGGCTCATCGAGGAGCGCGGGGGCGACGTCCAGAAGCCGATCACGCCGCGGCCCCCGTACCACCCGGTCTCGCTCGCGGCGCTCGCCGGGCTCGACGAGCTCGGCCTCCGCGGCGGCGGGCACGACCGCTAGCGCCGGCGGCGCCTCGATCGCCCGGCTCGGCGCTCCGGGTCGATCGTCAGCCGAGCGGCCGCCGCGCGCTCGCGCACCCGACGTTCACGGTCAGCTCGAACACGCCCTCGGACCAGTACTTCGAGACCGCGTGGTGCAGGTACTTGAGCATCGAGTCGATGATCTGCGGCTCGAGATCGAGCATCGCCGTCGCCTCGGGGATCACCATCAGCCTCGAGATGGGGTCCTCGAGGAACTCGCGTCCGCTGTCGAACGACACCGCGATGAGCTGGACGTCGACCTCGACCTCGTCGAACCCCGCGCCCTCGATCTCCTCGGCGATGGTCTCGAGGGTCGGGCGGCTGGCGGAGGCGGCGTCGACCGCCGCGCCGAGCTCCGAGAGGTCCTGCTTGAGCGCGCACTCCCGCGCGATGTCGGCCACCTCCGGGAACGAGCCGCGCAGCGGCAGCGCGATGAGCGCCTGGCCGCCGGGGACCAGGACCCGGTGCAGCTCGGCGAGGAGCTGCGCCCGCTCATCCGGGCGGCAGACCGGGTGCAGCGTGAACGCGTGGGTGAAGCTCGCGTCCGGCAGCGGCGTCGGCAGCGCGTCGGCGAGCACGTAGCTCGCGTTCATCCCGGAGAACAGCGCCGCCTTGGCGCGCGCGAGATCGAGCGCGGCGGCGGACCCGTCCACGCCCACGAGGGTCGCGCCGGGCAGCTTGTCGGCCACGATCGCGTCGGGGAAGCCGCTCCGGCAGCCGAGGTGGACGATGCGCGCCGCCTCGGAGGGCAGCAGCATGTCCACCGCCAGCGAGGCGAAGAACGAGATGTAGCGCGGGACGACCGCGTGCTCGAACAACACGGCGTCCGCCGCGCTCAGCGGCGGGCCGATCATCAGGCGACCCCGTCCTCTTCCTCCTCGTCGTAGGGCGCGAGCAGGCCGAGCGCCTCTTCGGCGAGCTCACCGATCGTGACCTCCGACGTCGCGTCTTCGCCGCCGTCGTCCGCCAGCTCGACCGTGCGCTTGTCGCCGAGCAGCGGCTGGATCAGCGGCGCGTGCGCCGGGTCGCCGATCTCGACAAGGGTCTCGATCGCCGCCGCCACCGCGTCCGGATCCTGGTGGCCAAGGAACTGACCGAGCAGCTTCGGCACGCCCGGCTCCGGCACCTCGGCGATGAGGTACGGCAGCTCCGGCAGCGCGGACGACCCGAGCGGCAATCGCTTGAGCGCCCGCTCGATCGCCTGCGCGACCTCCTTGAACCGGTCGTAGGCGAGCAACTCGATCTCCTCGCCCGCCGCCTGCCGCGCCTCGGGGTGCTCCGAGGCGAGCACGTCGATGAGGGCGTCGAGCGCGCGCGGGCCCTCGTGCTCGCCGAGCAGCGACGCGATGCGCACCAGCCGGAGCGCCGCCTCGTCCTCATCGTTCTCGCGCGTCGCGCTCGCGATCGCGGCGGTGAGGACGTCCAGCAACGCATCGCCGGGCATGGCGGCCAGATCGTCGTGGAGCCGGCGAGCCGTGCGCTCCGCGTCGAACAGCTTGTTCAGGGTCGTCTCGATAGCTTGGCGATTTTGCACGAAGAGGAGCTATCAACAGCGCGCCGCCTCCGCAAGCTGGCAGGCAGCAAGGGCCTGTTCCCCGCGGATTCCCGTCCACGGCGGGCACGGCCACGCCGGCCCGGCGGCGCCGTATCGCGCTCGCCAGCCGCGCGCGATACGGTAGACCGTTCGAGGCATGCGCGCGTCCGGCTCACCGCAAGCCCGCCCGACGAGGGCGGCGGTCTCCCCTTCCCCGCTCGTGCGCGGCGCGGCGGCGTCCGCCCTCGTCCTTGCGCTCGGCGGTCTCGACGACCCCTCGCCGCCGCCGCCCGCGATCGTCCCTCCGGCGGCCGCGGCGCGCGGCGCGGCGGGCGCGGCGGCGCTCTGCGGTCCCCGCACCGTGCCGGAGGGCGCCGCGTGCATCCCGCTGCCCGCGCCGGGCGCGCCGCTCCCCGAAGGCGGCGCGGCGGCGCTCTCCGGCCCCGCCGGGGCGCGTCCCGCCGGGGCGGGCGCGCGCGGCCAGGCCTACGAGCACATCCCCCGCCGGCCCGAGCGTCCGGCGAGCGCCGCCGCGTACGCGTTCCCGATCGGCGCGCCGGATCAGCCGCCCGGGTTCCTTCTCGTCGAGGGCGCTCCAGCCCAGGCGGGCGCGCCGCCTCCAGCGGGCCCCGTGGCCGCGATCGGCGCCGCGCGGCCCGAGCCGCCGTCCTGGGCCGGCGGGGTCGAGATCGCGGCGGCGCGGGGCGAGCGGGTGGCGGCGCTGAGGCTCGAGGGCCAGGAGGGGAAGGCCGAGGTCGTCTTCGTCGGCGAGCTGTCGGGGATCACGGTCGCCACGGCGCACGACGTGCGCGAGGCCGACCGGGTGCGCAGGTACGTCGTGCTCCACGGCCACCTCGATCGCCCTGGCCCCGGCGTCGTGGCGGGCGCGCGCCTCGACGCGGGGGACGTGGTCGGGTACGCTGGCGAAACCGGCAGCCTGGGCCTCGTCCGGCTGCACCTCGAGGCGCGGCAGCTCCGCGAGGGCGCGCGCCTCTCGGATCGCGACCCGAAGCGCATCACCGACGCCGCGGTGACGGTGCCGTGCGACCTGCGCAACGTGCTGCCGCTGCGTCAGGGCGCGAGCTTGTAGCCGAAGCCGTAGACCGTGAGGATGTGCTCCGGCTTGTCGGGCGAGCGCTCGACCTTCTTGCGCAGCTTGACGATGAAGTTGTCGACCGTGCGGTTCGACGGCCCGGCCTCGATCCCCCAGATCTTCTGGAGGATCTCCTCGCGCGAGACCGGCTGGCCCAGGCGCTCGTGCAGGAGGCGCAGGAGCTCGACCTCGTAGAACGACAGCTGATCCGAGCGCGAGCCACGCGAGACCGTGTGGGCGGTCATGTTGACCTGCACGTTGCCGATGGTGAACACCTCGACCGGCGCCTCGGCCGGCCGGGCGGCGCGGCGGAAGAGGGCGCGCAGCCGCGCGATGAGCTCGCCCACGCTGAACGGCTTGGTCACGTAGTCGTCGGCGCCCGCGTCGAGGCCGCGGATCTTGTCGATCTCCTGGCCGCGGGCCGTCAGCATGATGATCGGCACGAACGCGTCCCAGCGGCGCAGGTCCTCGCAGACCTTGAAGCCGTTGGTGTCGGGGAGCATGAGGTCGAGGAGGATCGCGTCCGGCTTCTCCTGCCGCGCGAGCTGCACGCCGTCCTTCCCCTTCGAGGCCGATGCCACCGAGAAGCCCTCGAACTCGAGGGCATCCGTCAGCCCCAGCACGATGTGAGGCTCGTCCTCGATGATCAGGATCTTCTTGCGTGCCGCCACGACGGAGTGCGGTCTTAGCACAAACCCGACGGGCCCCGCGAGCGCCCTGCCGGCCGGCTCGCCGGAGCCCCTCCGGGGCCACAAAAGGCGGCGCGGGGCGCGATCTCGCGATCGGCCCCGCGCGCCGCGGATCAGTCGGCCGTCAGCCTACCCGCCGGACTCGCCGGAGCAGGTGATGAACAGCGTGGCCCCCGTCTGGGCGTCGCCCTCGTTCGTGAACCGGATCTTGCGCTGCTCGGTCGACGGGCAGTCGGCGACGATGGTCGGCTCGCCGAGCCGGATCGACGGGTCGACGTAGCACCACCCGTGCACCGCCTGACCGCCGGACTCGACGTTCTCGTTGGGGTTGGTCCTGCACGCTTGAGCCTCGTCGCCCGCGAGCTGCTGGATCTCGCACACGCAGTCCCAGCCGGAGACCTTCGCGATGTCGAGGGAGAGCACCTCATCCTTCGCGGGCTGGTGATCTGAAGTCACCTCGGTGCGCCCCAGCGGCTTGTCGCAGGTGCACTGGCCCTGCGAGTTGCGCGCCTCGAGGATCAGGCAGGGAACCTGCTGTTCGTCGGTGGGGGTCAAGGTGCGCGGCAGGCACTGGCCGCCGAGCACGGTCTTCAGGCGATCGATGATGGCGCCGATCGCCGGCCGGTAGCCGTAGTCGGCCCGGTTGGTGTTGTCGAGCTGGGCCGGGCACACCGAGCCGACGATGCCCTGGGGCCCGAGCTCCCGGATGAGATGCAGCTCGCGGAGGCCCGGGTAGGCCTTCGCCTTGATCTGCGTCGTCGTCCTGGGCGCCGGGTCCTCTTGATTGTTCGTGCCCTCCGGCTGGCACAGCGGGTTGTCGTTCGTCTGGCCGCCCAGCACCCTGCAGTCGCAGCTCTGGTTGCTCCCCTCGCAGGATTTCGACTCGGGGAGATCGAAGATGCACGCGTACTGGAGGTCGCCGGTGCCGTCCGCCGGGATCGTGTACTCCCGGCCGTTGATGGTGTTCCAGCCCGTCTGCTCCGGCGTGACGATCGCGTCGCGGGTGATCGGGTTCATGCCCGAGCGCGGCGTCATCGACTCGACCATGAAGGGATCCTTCGGCGGCACGTGGTTCGCGGGGTCGCCGAGGATGAGCTCCCAGGTGCTGTTGAACGCGTTGTCGAGCAACGGGGCGCCGAGCTCGGTCGCGTTCTTGAACCCGCCGACCGGCTCGTTGTTCTCGTTGAGGCCGTTCATGAGGTCCGGCTCGCCCTGCGCGTTCTGGCGCGCGATGTCCTGCCACGGCACACCGACGATGCCGGCGAAGAAGACGAGCCCGGGATCGCGGACGGAGGAGTCCAAGTCGGTCGGATCCAGATCGCTGAAGATCGGGTTCGGGACGAGATCGCCCTGGCGGTTCTTGACCCGGGCCTCGGTGAAGCCGCGCCGGTAGCGATCGATCGGGTGGAGGAAGTCGAAGCCGAACCGGCGCTTCTGGTCCCAGCAGCGGGAGTTGACCGGATCCTCCGCCTTGCTCAGCCGGGCGGGGTAGCCGTCCGTGCCCGTGCATGCCTCTTGGATCTCGCAGCCGTCTTGTTTCTGGCTACACGACCTGCAACACGGGTCGTTCGGGTCGGTGGCGCACTCGGCGCGGGGCCGCCACATGCGGAAGTTCCCACCGGTCTCGGCGACGAGGTAGTTGCGGCCCTCCGCGCGGATCGAGCAGTCGTTCTCGTCGCTGAGCATGATGATGGCGAGGAGCGAGCTCGGCCGGAGAAACCGGGTGCGTTGCTCGATGACGACCGGATCCGTGCCCACCGGCACGGCGACGTTGTCCTGGTCTTCCAGGATATCGATCGACTCGTACGGGTCCGGGTCGACGAGGAATCGGTACACGCTCTCGAGCTGCGCCTCGAAACCGCAGCCGGACTGCCCCGTGCCCTTGACCATCGCCGTGAGCTGCTGGACGAGCGACGTGTCGTTGAGGTCGGCGTTCGTGTCGCCCTGGATGTCCGCCTCGCCGTCGTCGGCGTCGGGCACGTTCGGCTCTCCCGCGCCGCGCTTCTGATCGGGGTCCCAGGCCAGGAAGCCCCTGTCGAGGTAGGTCGGGAGGTTGTTCGTGGGGTCGTCCTCGGTCTCGCGCGCGAGGAGGTGCGCCATGTCCACGTTCGAGATGCTCGTACCCTGCGGGCAAGCGCCCGAGCCGTAGCCGCCGAGGCTCGAGCTGATGATGCCGATGTGGATGTCCTTGACCGGCTCGAACTCGCGCGCGAAGTCCGGATCGCAGTCCTCGTTCGGCGACGAGACCGTCCTGGGGGCCTCCGTGCCGTTCTTGTGGATGCAGCGCGGGTTGACGAGACCCTGCACGAGGTCGGGGATCGCGGTGGCGAGGATGTCCTGCTTGTCGGCCATCGAGCCCGAGTTGTCGATGGCCAGGAGGAGGTCGATCTTGTCGACCGAGCTCTGGGTCAGCCGCTCGACGATCGTCGACGTCGTGCGGGGCTCGTTCGTGGCGATGGGGCGGTTCAGACATCCGAAGGCGCTGCCTGTGCCCGCTACCAGGAGGCCCGCCATGGCGAGCCTCGCCGCGCCCCTCCACGGGCGCCTCCTCTCACGCTCAATCCGCGTCATCATTGGACTTTCCTTTCGACCACCGATCCAGTTGCGCGGCGGTCAAGCCACTGAAAGGGCCCGTCGTCCACGGGCCCACGACCGACTTCCGCAGGCGATCCGCGGCTCGACGGGAGCTCGATGGTAAGGACCCGACCGGAACGCTGTCAATTCGACCTGCCGGCCCGCTCGGACCCGCCGCAGGGCGCCGTAGCAAACGAGATGCCGCCGCCGCGCTTCGAGCGTCTCCATCTCCGCGCTGGGCTGCGCCGTCAACTTGATTGCGCAGTGCCAACGCAGTAGGCGGCATCCTCCCTTTCCATACCCTCCCCTTGCTCAACCCGGGTCGGTCGGTCGGGGGGCGATCGGCTGGCGGAGCCGTGATTGCCTCGGCCGCGCAACCCCGGTCGGCCGCCTCCGCCTCAACCCCGGTCGCCTCCCTCCCCCTCAACCCCGGTCGCCTCAACCTCGGTCGAAGGGAGCGGGCTGGCGCTGATCGCGCCCCCCCCCCGCGCCGGCCGGGGTTTGCCGCTTCCCAGCGGGGCCGAGTTGTGGTCAGTGCCCGAGCATGTTGCGCGTCGCCGTCGCCATGGTCCCGGAGGTACGGCAGCTCCTCGCCGAGGATCCGGCGCAGCTCGCCGACCTCCTGGACGAGATCCACGACGAGGACCTCGCCGATCTCATCGGCCTGCTGGACGACGCCGAGGCGGCGACGGTCCTGATGGCGCTCAAGGCCGAGGACGCCGCGCCCATCTTCGAGCGCCTCGACGGCGAGACCCAGGAGGCCCTGGTCGAGCAGATGGGCGTCGAGAGCATCGCGCCCATCGTCTCCGAGATGGCGGCCGACGACCGCACCGACCTCATCGAGGCCCTGCCGGACCAGGTCAGCGGCACGCTGCTCTCCACGCTGGAGAAGGTCGACCCCGAGGCCGCCGCCGAGGTCGAGGAGCTCGCCAAGTGGCCCGAGGACAGCGCCGGCGGCCTCATGACCACCGATTACGTGTCGGTGGGCATCCACCTCACGGTCGCCGACGTGATCGAGCGGATCCGCGCCGTCGGCGAGCACGCCGAGACCATCTACTACGTGTACATCGTCTCCGATCGGGGGCACCTCATCGGCGTCGTCTCGCTGCGCGATCTGCTGCTCGCCTCGCCCTCCGAGAAGCTCGCGAACGTCATGACCGAGAACGTCTTCGCCGTCAGCCCCGAGACCGACCAGGAAGAGGTCGCGCGGACCATGGCGAAGTACGACTTCAACGCGCTGCCCGTGCTCTCCGCGGACCGGAAGCTGCTCGGCGTCATCACCGTCGACGACGTGATGGATGTCCTCACCGAGGAGCAGTCCGAGGACATGCAGCGGCTCGGCGCGGTGGGTCCCATCGACGAGAGCTACTTCAAGACGAGCTTCTGGACGTTCATCCAGAAGCGCGCCCCCTGGCTCGCCGTGCTGTTCGTCGGCGAGTTCATGACCGGCGAGGTGCTCCGGCGTTACGAGGACGACCTCGAGGCCGTCGCGACGCTCGCTTACTACGTGCCGCTGCTCATCTCGACGGGCGGCAACTCCGGCTCGCAGTCGTCGTCGCTCATCATCCGCGGCCTCGCCGTCGGCGATGTGCGCGTCGGTGACTGGGCGAGCGTCCTCGTCCGCGAGCTCGGGCAGGCCGTCGTGCTTGGCCTCATGCTCTCCGTCATCGGCATGCTCCGCGTCTGGCTCTGGGGCGACGGCACCGGCTTCGTCCTGACGATCGGCGCGACGCTGATGGCGATCGTCCTCATGGGCTGCACGGTGGGCGCGATGCTCCCGCTCCTGCTCCGGCGCATTGGCCTCGATCCGGCGACCAGCTCCACGCCGTTCATCGCGAGCCTCGTGGACGTCCTCGGGATCCTCCTCTACTTCACGATCGCCCGCATCTTCCTGGCCGATCTCCTCGCGCAGGCCGGGGCGGGCGGCTGAGCGGCCCCGGGCACCTCGCCGTCTGGACCGAGGCGGCGCCGGCTCCCCCGCGCGGGCGCGCCGCGTGAATCTGCGCGCGCCGCGCGCCCTTGACGCATCAGCGCCCATGGGGGAGTGAAACAGGCGACGTTCGTTCAGCGCAACGTGCGCTGAACCGCTCCTAGGGAAGGAGTCAAGATGGCCGAAGGCTTGAATCGCGTGATGCTGCTCGGCAACCTGGGCGCCGACCCCGAGCTCCGGTTCACCCAGGGAGGGCAGGCCGTCTTGAACCTGCGGCTCGCGACGACCGAGTCGTACCTGGACCGCGACAAGGTCCGGAAAGAACGGACGGACTGGCACAATGTCGTGATCTGGGGCAAGCGCGCCGAGGCCTTGGGCAAGATCCTCAGCAAAGGCTCCTCGATCTTCATCGAGGGCTCGCTCCGCACGTCGAGCTACGACGACCGGGATGGCAACAAGCGCTACAAGACCGAGGTGGTCGCGAACAACGTCCTGCTGACGGGCGGCGGTCGCGGTCGCGGCGTCGCCAACGACGACGCAGGCGCGTTCGGCGCTGATCCCGGCGGCGGCTACGGCGGCGGCGGTGGCGGCGGCTACGGCGGCGGCGGCGGTCGCCCGGCCGGCGGCGGCTACAACCGAGGTGGTGGTGGCCCCGGTCGCCCGGCACCGGCGGCGCCGGATGCCGGCCCCCCTCCGGACGACTTCGGCGGCGGCGGCTACGGCGGCGGCAACGACGACGACATCCCGTTCTGATCCCGGGAAATCCTGCCGAATTCCCGCCGCTCTAGGGACGCGGGCGAGGGCGCCACGCCAGCACGACGGCGACGCCTGCCGCCGCGAGCACCCCGAGCGCCGCGGTCGCGGTAAGCGGCTCCTCCGCGGCGAAGAAGATCGCCCGCACGAGCACCCCCGGCTCCGGCGGCGCCGTGAACGCCCCCTCGACCTCCGTCGCGCCGAGCAGCGCGCCGCACCGGGCGCCTGCCCCCTGCGCCGGCTCCTCCAGACAGACCACGCTGCAGAGCGCCGCGTCGTGCTCGCTCCCGGCGAAGCCGAGCACGTGCCGCCCGCGGATCGCCACCGCGCGCTCGCCCGCCCTCCCCGCCGCCTCGAACGGCTGCTCGAACCGCTGCAAGTGCGCGCGGATCGGCCCCGCTTCCCACCGCTCGATCGCCACCCCGAGGCCGCCGCGCACGAGCCCCGACGCCCGATCGAGCACCAGCTCCTCCAGGCCGGTCACCCACTGCCGCGACGGGGCCGTCGCGCAGACCGCGCGCAGCGAGAGGCCGTCCGCCTCGACGCCCCGCCGGAGCGTCACCTTCGCCCCCGCGATCGCCGAGACGTCGATCGCGGGCAGCGCCGCCTGCTGCGCATCGCGCGCCCCGGCAGGCAACGAGAGGCGCAGCGCGAGGCCCGGCGCCACGCCGTGCAGCTCAGACGCGCTCGAGCTCATCCATCAACGCGAGCACCTCGCTGCGGATCTCGACGAGCGCCGTGCGCATCCGCTGCACCTCCTCATGGCTCGCGCCTGCGTCGGCGGGCGGCGGCTCGATGCCGCCCTCGCGCAGCTTGCGACGCGCCCCCGCGATCGTGAAGCGGTGCGAATAGAGGAGCTCCTTGACCTTGAGGAGCGTCTCGACGTCGCGCCGGCTGTAGACCCGCTGCCCCTTCGCCGACTTCTGCGGGCGGATGGAGCGGAACTCCGTCTCCCAGTACCGGAGCACGTGCGGCTCGACCCCCACGATGCCGGCCACCTCGCCGATCCGGTAGTACAGCTTCGCCGGAAGCTGCTGGCGCACCGCCAAGCGGTCTACTCCTCGGCGGCCGAGGCCGTCTCGCGCGGGTTGAGGGCCTGCTTCAAGATCTGGCTCGCCTTGAAGTTCAGGACCCGCCGCTCCGTGATCAGGATCGGGTCGCCGGTCTGGGGATTGCGCCCCTGCCGCTGGCGCTTGTCGCGCAGCACGAAGTTGCCGAATCCAGAGATCTTGATCTTCTCCCCGCGCCCCAGGGTTTCCTTCATGGTCTCGAACACGAGATCCACCAGATCGGCAGACTCCTTCTTCGAGAACCCCCCGAGGCGGGAGTAGACCGCCTGAACGATTTCGGCTTTCGTCATGAGACCCCCATCGCCCTTGCAGAAGGGGGGGACACGCCGCAACCCCTGAAGACCGTTCAGGAAGCCGCGTGCGGTCCCCCGACCGGCCTGGGGGCAGGATGCCAGCCTGCGTCGGGGAGGTCTAGGGGGTTACGCAGGCTTCGCCCGATGAGCGCCGGGCCCGCTTTGTGCAGCCCTCCAGCGGGCGCGGTGCCCGGAGCCAGCCCGCCGGGGGCTCGGCGCCAGCCCGCCACAATGAGACCAGCGCCCCGCGCGGCCCTCATCGAGGCCGCGGCCGGAAACCCGGCAGGATTCCGGCGCGGCCGCGCGGCATGGGCTGGCGGCGAACCGCTCAGGCGGCGAGGTCGCCGAGAGGCCGCTCCTTCGTCGCCTGCCTGGACCAGGCGCCGACCACGGCCGCATCGCCCGGCCGCGCGTCGTTCCAGCCGACGACCGGCGCGCCCGAGACCGCGTCGCGGCGGCGCGCGAACTGCTCCTGGGCGACCATGGCCGCGACGTAGAAATAGCCGACGGCGAAGAGCACCGCGAACGGCGTGGCGAAGTAGTGCCCCGTCTGGACGGACGCAACCACCGCGCCGCACGACAGCACGGCGAGCACCGCCTCGGTCAGCGGCAGGTCCGTGCGCACCCTGTACCGGCCCTTGTTGTCGCCCTGCTTCGGGGTCCGCACGAACTCGCCCGACATGCTGCGGATCCCCTCGATCACGGCCTTCGACAGGTGCGGCGCGAGCCCCGTCCCGAGCGCGATGAGCATCGGCAGGCGCACGACCGCGCCCCAGCGCGAGCGGCCCTGCGCCGTCTCGGCCAGCATGTAGAACGCCGCGAGCGATCCAGTCGTCGCCGTGCAGAGCGGTAGGTCGATGGCGACCATCGTCAGCGTGTCGGCGGCGGGGAACAGGACGAGCGCCGGCAGGAGGAGGATGCTCAGCAGGACCAGGAGCGGGTAGGCGAAGTGCGGCGTGAGGTGGAAGAACGCCTCGATCCGCTGCCCCCGCGAGAGCTTCGCGCCGAGCACCCTCGCCATCAGCTTGCGCGCGGTCTGCACCGTCCCCTTCGCCCAGCGGTACTGCTGCGCGCGCAGCGCCGAGATGTCCTCGGGGAGCTCCGCCGGCGAGACGACATCCTCGCGGTAGATGAAGCGGTAGCCCGCGAGCTGCGCCCGGTACGACAGGTCGAGGTCCTCGGTCAGCGTGTCGTGCTGCCAGCCGCCGGCCTCACGGATGGCGTCCTTGCGCCACATCCCGCCGGTGCCGGAGAAGTTGAACAGGAGGCCGGCGCCGAAGCGCGCGCGGTTCTCGACGAGGTGGTGGCCGTCGAGCATGAGCGCCTGCACCTGCGTGAGGATGGAGACGTCGCGGTTCAGGTGCCCCCACCGCGTCTGGACCATGCCGACCGTCGGATCCTCGAAGTGGCCGACGATCGACCGGACGAAGCCCGGCTGCGGGATGAAGTCGGCGTCGAAGATCGCGACGAGCTCGCCCTTCGCGACCTTGAGGCCCTCGTCGAGGGCACCCGCCTTGTAGCCGACGCGGTTCGTGCGGTGCAGGTACACCGCGTCGATGCCCTGCGCGCGGAGCCGCTCGACGTGCGCGCGCACGAGGCCCTGCGTCTCGTCCGTCGAGTCGTCGAGCACCTGGATCTCGAGCTTGTCGCGCGGGTAATCCATCCTCGCGACCGCATCGAGCAGCCGCGCCGCGACCGTCGACTCGTTGAAGAGCGGGAGCTGGATCGTCACCGGCGGGAGATCGCGATCCGTCAGGGCCGCGACCTCCTGCGCGTGCACGATCTTCGCGCGGTTGAAGCGACAGAGGACCACGAGGTGCAGTCGGTGCAGGCCGTAGGCGCTGAGACCGAGCAGAACGCCGAAGTAGAGCACACAGAGCAACATCGAGAGCATCGGGAGCACCTACCGCCAGGGTTGCCGGGCAGCCGTGGGATCGGGCGATTTTGCCGGTCCCCACTCCTGCAGATGCTGGCGGGTAACGAACGCGTACCATCCGCCGAATCCGAAGTTGTCATGCACTTGTAATTCGTTGCAACTCTCTGTCGCGAGACGCGAAAAGTTGACTTGAGGCCGAGTCCTTCCCCCTGGAAAATGACAATCACCGACAATCCCGCTTCGCCCGGGCGCGCGGCACTGGCCGCAGGTTCGCTGCACGAACGCGCGTACGCGAGCGACGCACCAGGTACGGTGATCCCCCGATACCGCTGCTCTTAAGTAAGGTGTTTTTCGTAAGGGCTGCCCGAGGCTTTGTTCAATAAGTACGGTGCTGACCTGATGGGCAGATTCACAGTGCTGTGGGGTTTTGAGGCCTGTCCAGGAGCGGCGCCGCCGGGGGTCCGGGGTCATCTGCGCCTGGCGCCCGCGGGAGCCCGGGGCTATCCGTTGCCGATGAGCCGCGCGTTACTTAATGAACTGAAGGCCCGCCAGATCGCGTTCCTCGAGGCGCGGCTCGTCTCGGAGGCCGCCGCGCGGGACTTCCGGGAGCGCCTGCCCGCCGGCTTCGCGGCGCTGCTCGCGACGCCGCTCGGCGAGCTCATCGATGCGGGGGCGGTCGCGCGGGCGCTCGACGCGCTGGCGGCGGAGGAGTCGCTCCGGCGGGCGGTCCGGCCCGCGGTCGCCGCGGCGCTCGCGGCGCTGGTCGAGGCGGCGCGCGCCGAGCGGCGGCGCGCGAAGGAGCTCATGCCGGAGGGGGCGCGCGACAAGCTCGATCGCATCCTGGAGCAGCCGAAGATCGTCCCCGAGCGGCTCGTGCGCGAGGTGCTCGAGAGCGCGGCGCTCGACGCGGTGATGCGCGACGTGCTCTACGACACGCTGAAGGAGTTCTCCGAGAAGGTGAACCCGTTCTTCGCCGAGTGGGGCCTGCCGGCGCTGCTCAAGCGGATCTCCCCCTTCGGCCTCGGCGGGGTCGGCAAGACGATGGGCACCCTGCGGGGCGACTTCGAGCGGCGGCTCGAGCCCGAGATCCGCCGCTTCTTGCAGGGGTTCTCGCGCACGGCGATGCGCCAGGTGCACGACATCGTCGTCGCCAGGGGCGACACGCCCGAGTTCATCGGCCTGCGCAAGCACGTCGCGACGTGGGTGCTGGAGCAGGAGATCTGCGCGCTCGTCGGTCAGCTCGACGCGACGAGCTCGGCGCTCGCCGAGGAGCTCGGGGCCGACGTCGCCGCGCAGGTGCTCCGGGACCGGCCGGTCCGGACGCGGACCAGCGAGGCGATCGCGGCGTTCGTCGCCGCGCACGCGCGCGAGCCGCTCGGCGAGGCGCTGGGGCGCCTCGGGATCGCGCCCGCGCTCGACTTCGACGCGCTCGCGGCCGCGCTCTGGCCGCTCGTGCGGAGCCTGTGCGCGACCGGACCGGTGCGCGCCTGGCTCGCGTCCGTGGTGGAGGAGTTCTTCGACGGGCTGCCGGACGGCATCGAGCCGCCCGCCTGAAGCGCGCCGAGAGGAAGCGCGCAGCCCCCCCGGCCCGCGCCGAACGCGGGCCCATGCGGCGAGCCGCCGCTCAGCCCATGGCCGACGCGTCCGCCACCGCCGACTCGATGTAGGCGAGGCCGCGCGACGGGCACGCGGGCACCGTGGGCGCGAACGCCTCCATGTCCAGGATCAGCTCGGGGCCGGCCGCGAGCGTGAGCACCACGACGGGCACGCGCGGCGACATGCGGCGGAGCGCCTCCATCTCGCTGTGGAGCCCCGATTCCTCCCGGGGCACGAGCACCATCACGTGAGGACGCCAGCGGGCAAGCACGTCACGCGCATGGCCGAGCCCGCAGCACGTCTCCACCGTGTAGTCCCGGGATGAGAGGAAGTGGACGAGCGGCAGGGAGTTGCTGGCGTCATCGTCGATCACCAGAACTCGGGTCGTGCTCTCAATCTCCATAAGGTTCCCCCGTTGGCGGCTGGGTCTGACCGCGGCCACGAAGACCAGAACTTCATCGCCGCGCCCAGGGAAACCATACTCCATCGGCGACAAAGCGCGATATCAATCGCGCTTCATCGCATCACGCGACGCGTTGATACGCGCTTGAAACATCAGCGCTTCCCCTCTGTCGTCTCCGCGACCCGCGCCCCATCCGCGCGGGTCCGGCGGGGGCTCAGCCGCCGAGATAGGCCGCGCGGATCTCTTCGTTCGCCGCGAGATCCCTGGAGTCGCCGCTCATGGCGATCTGCCCAGTACGGAGCACGTAGGCGCGCGTCGAGTACTTGAGGGCGAGTCGGGTGTTTTGCTCGACGAGGAGTACGGTAGTTCCTGACGCCGCGATCTTGGCGATCGACTCGAAGATGTCCGCGACGAGCCGCGGCGCGATGCCGAGCGAGGGCTCGTCGAGGAGCAGCATGGCCGGGCGCGCCATCATGGCGCGGCCGATCGCGAGCATCTGCTGCTCGCCGCCGGAGAGCGTGCCGCCGTGCTGGTGCATGCGCTCGCCGAGGCGGGGGAAGAGCTTCACCACGTCATCGACGGTCTCTGCCATGGTGGGGCCGTCTTTATGGCACCACGCGCCGAGATCGAGGTTCTCGCGGACGGTGAGGTTCGAAAAGATCGCGCGCCCCTCGGGGACGAGCGAGACGCCGGCGGCGACGAGTTCCTCGGTCGAGATGGACGCGAGGTCCTTGCCGTCATAGCGGATGCGGCCGGAGGCGATCGGCAACAGGCGGAGGATCGTCTTCAGCGTGGTCGTCTTGCCGGCGCCGTTCGCGCCGATCATCGCGACGACCTCGCCGCGCCGCACCTCGAGGCTGACGCCCTTGAGCGCCCGGATGCCGCCGTAGCTGACCGCGAGATCCTCGACGACGAGCAGGCGCTCGCCGGGCGCCACCGAGGGGGGCTGCCGCGTCGGATGCGAAGTCTTCATGCGGGCTCCTCTGCCGCCGCAGCGGCCGCGGGGCGGGCCTCGGCCTCGTCTTCGACCTCCTCGCCGAGGTAGGCGGCGAGGACCTTCGGGTCCCTGCGCACCGCCTCCGGGGTGCCGTGCGAGATGGTCTCGCCGTGGTCGAGGACGTGGATCTCCTCGCACACCCCCATCACGACCTGCATGTTGTGCTCGACAAGCACGACCGTGATGTCGAACGTGTCGCGCAGCCAGCGGATCTGCTGCTTGAGCCCCTCGGCCTCGCCGTAGTTCATGCCCGCCGCCGGCTCGTCGAGCAGGAGCAGCTTCGGCTTGAGCATCATCGCCCGGGCGATCTCGAGGCGGCGCTGGTTGCCGTAGGAGAGCGACGTCGAGATCTCGTCGGCCATCTCCTCGAGCTTGAACACCGAGAGCAGCGAGAGCGCGCGCTCGGTCATCTCCTGCTCGTCCTTGTAGAAGAACGGCGAGCGGAGCAGGGCGGAGGTGAGCGTCGACCTGCGCAGGTTCTCGCAGGCGACGAGCACGTTCTCGAGCACCGTGAGCTGGCCGAAGAGGCGGATGTTCTGGAACGTGCGAGCGATGCCGAGGCGCGCGATCTGGCTCGGCCTGAGCGGCGCGAGGTCGGTCCCGCCGAAGCGGATCGAGCCCTCGTCGTGCTTGTAGACGCCGGTGATCAGGTTGAACACCGTCGTCTTGCCGGCGCCGTTCGGGCCGATGAGCCCGAAGATCGAGCGATCCGGCACGGAGAACGAGACGCCGCCGACGGCCCGCAGGCCGCCGAACCGCTTGGTCACTCGCTGCAGATCGAGGCTCACTCGAACTCCCTCCCGGTCGGCTTGACCTCGTGCTCGAGGGCGGTGCCGGGCGGCCGCGCCTCCGGCGGGGCGCCAGGGCGCTCGGCGGCCGCCTCGGCGCCGGTCGTGGCGGGGACGGGCTCGGCCGGCCCGACCGGGGGGCGCTTCGCGCGCGCCACGCGCCGGCCGAAGAGCTCGCGCTCGCCGAAGAGCCCCTCGGGGCGCAGGATCATCAGCCCGATGAGGATGCCCGCATAGAGCACCATCCTCAGGGCGTTCAGATCGAGCGCGGGGTAGGCCGCCTTCAGCGCGAGGACGCTGTCGAGGCCCTGGAGCTGCTCGATCAGCTTGACCGTGAAGGTCACCAGCACGCCGCCCACGATCGACCCGGTGACGCTGCCCGAGCCGCCGAGGATCACCATCGTGATGGCGTCGAACGAGTAGTTGAACGTGAACTGGTCCGGCTGGATCGTCGGGTTGCCGTCGCGCATCGAGGCGAGCAGGCCGCCGGCGATGCCGCCGCCGGCGGCGGAGATGACGAACGAGGTGACCTTGTAGCGCGTCGGGTCGACGCCCACCGCGGCGGAGGCGATCTCGTCCTCGCGGAGCGCGCGCAGCGCGCGGCCCCAGCCGGAGAACTTCAGCCGCCAGGCGATGAGGGTCGCGAGCACGACGGCGCCGAAGATCCAGAATGGGCCGCCGTACTGCGGGACGCCGGTGTCGTCGGGGCCGGCGTAGCCGATCGGGCCGCCGAGCGCCCCGAGCAGCCTGCCGACCGTCCCCTGCTCGGCGGCGCCGGTCGTCGCCGTGGCGATCGTCAGGCGGAAGATCTCGGCGAACCCGAGGGTCACGATGGCGAGGTAGTCGCCGCGCAGCCGGAGGCTCGGCAGGCCGACCACGAGGCCGAAGAGGGCCGCGACGAGCCCGGACGCGAGGAGCGCCGGGGGCATCACGAGGAACGAGTTGCCGAAGAGGGGATCGCCGCCGCCGAGCTGCTGGTGCAGGTTGCCGGAGACGATGGCCCCGGTGTACGCGCCGATGCCGACGAAGCCGGCGTGGCCGATCGAGAACTGGCCGGCCATGCCGTTGATGACGTTGAGCGAGAGCGCCGCGATGACGTTGACCATCGCGAACAGGGCGAGCTGCCGCCAGGCGGCGTCCGGCATGAGGGTCTCGAAGCCGAACTCGAGGGCGACGACGACGCCGAGGAGCACGAGCGCCGTGATGACGCGCTTCAACGGTCGAGGCATGGCCGGCCACAGTTGATTTGGCCGGGCCGTACCGTCAAGCAGTAGCGTTACTTGATGACCCGCAAATAAGGGGGCAGCTCGCGCTTCGGCTTGCCCGCTCCCTGGCGCTGTCTGGGCTCGGGCTCACCGGAGCTGCCGGAATCATCGTCTTCGCTCTCCTCGGTGGAGCGCACCGGCGCGAGGGCCGGCGCGGGCACCGCCGCGAGCGTTCTCACGGGCGCGCCGGCGTCCCGCGCCGAGGGCTCGCTCGCGCCGCGGCGCTCGGCGGGCTCCACGGGCTCGAGCTCGGGACGGCGCACCTTGTCGCGCGCGCGCGCCTCGTCCGCCGCGTCGTCGCTCCGCTCGTCGTCGCCGCTCGGGGGCGCCACGGCGGCGAGCCGGGGGCGCGGTCGCTTGGCGGGCTTCTGCGGCGGGGCCACGCCGGGGCGCTGCTGCTTCTGCGCGGCGAGATCGGCCGGGATGTCCTCGGGCCACACCATGCCCCGCTGGTCCTCGCTCACGAGCGCCCAGATCGCGTGCCACGGCAACCGGCACCAGAACGGCGCGCGGTTGAACGAGAGGGTGCAGCTGATCCCGTCGTCGTCCACCTTCAGGTCGGGGATGGAGATCGCCATGTTCATGCCGACCTGAAGGATCAGCTGCGGCTGCCCCGTGAACCACTTGGGGACGGAGACACCGGGCCGGCGCGGGTCGAGGTGGATGAACACGCTCGGCTCTCGCTCGAGGAGGGCCAGCGCGACGTCCTTCTTCGGCGGAAGCGGTCTCTGCACGTCGGACATCGTACTGCTCTGCCCAATACCCCGGACCGCGCGGCTCCGCCAGCGCTTCGGGCCCTCGGGCGCCGGGCGGCGCGCCGGTGAGCAGGCCGCAGGGCGAAAGCCGCCAGGCGACTCCAGCAGCTCTGTAGAAAGCTCGCCGTAGAGGCGCGCGCGACGCGGCGGGCGCCGGCACGATCGGGCTTGCCGGACCTCCTCCTCGCGGCCCGCGCACCTCACGCCGCGGGTCGCCGGCTCAGCTGGATCGGGACCTCCGAGAGGGTGACGCGGTGCTTGCCGGCGCTCGTGAG
The DNA here is from genome assembly GCF_051521455.1 of Sorangium sp. So ce887. Lineage (NCBI taxonomy): Bacteria > Pseudomonadati > Myxococcota > Polyangiales > Polyangiaceae > Sorangium > Sorangium sp. So ce887. The sequence goes on from NZ_CP150354.1 coordinate 11,231,123, forward strand.
GGGGATGTGGTCGACGATCTGGACGCAGATCTCCGCGCGCTCGCCGAGGTGCTGCCGGACGGTGCGCTCGATGAGCCGCGCGGTCTCGGGCTGGAAGCCCTTGCCGGGCACGAGCCGGACCGTGATCGCGCGCCGCCGGTCCTGGTAGACCTGGTAGCGGGCGATCGTCGGCTGGTCCTTGATGAGGTGCGGGAAGAGCTCCCCCGCGAGCAGCTGTCCGTCGGGGCCGACGAGGAGGTCGAGGACGCGGCCCTCCACCGAGGCGAGCATCGGCAGCCCGCGGCCGCACGCGCACGGCGCGCCGGCGGCGATCGCGACGTCCTGGTTCTTGTAGCGGATGAGCGGCATCGATCGGCAGGCGAGGTCGGTCACGACGACCTCGCCCGCCTCGCCCGGGAGGGCGTGCCGCCCGTCGCGGAGCAGCTCGACGTACACGCCCTCGAGGTTGATGTGCTTGCCCTCGTGCCGCTCGCACTCGGCGGCGATCAGCATGAGCTCCCGGCAGCCGTACCGGTCGAACACCGGCGCGCCGAACGCGCGCTCGATCGCCTCGCGCTGGTGCGCGAAGAGCCGCTCCGCGCTGGTGACGATGCCGCGCGGGGCGGGGAGCGCGCGCCCCTCCGCGAGCGCGTAGCGCGCCGCCTGGTACAGCGCGCTCGTGTAGCCGACGATGAGCTGCGGCCGGTACCGCGCGATCTCGTCGAGCAGCGCGGCGAAGCGCGCTTCGGACAGATCGAAGGCGCTGATCATCTTCTTGCGGAGGACGGCCTCGTGCAGGGAGCGCTTGGCCTTCTTCGCGAGCGTCTCCCCGAACTGGGTGCTCCACAGGTGAAGCTCGCGGTCGCCGAGCCGGGCGCCCGCCCACCCGTCGGACCGCATGGCGGCCGCGATGCGGCGCTCGTAGGTGCGGTGGTCGAAGCGGAACTGCACCGGCTCCCCCGTGGAGCCTCCCGTGCCGCTCGAGTACAGCCGGCCGACGAAGCCCTCGGCGAGGAGATCCGGCCCGTGGGCGCGGAGGTCGGCCCGCGTGAGGACGGGGAGCCGCAGGAGGTCCTCCGGCGCCTTCACCGAGGCGACGCGCACGCCGTGCTCGGCGAACCGAGCCCTGTAGAACGGGACGTTCTGCTCGGCGAAATGGAGGGCCGCGAGCATCCGCCGGAAGCCGAGGTCGCGAACCTCGTCTTCCGAGCGCCACTGGGAGCGCTCGATCTCCTCCAGGTGTTTCAGGGTCTCCCTGCCCCTCAAACGGGTCTCGTAGAGCGGAAACAGGATGTTTCGAAACAGCTCACCGTACATGGGGAGAGCGTTCTATCGAATCATCGACCGTCAAGCGCGCGCCGGAGGCTCTCCTGCGAATCCGCATCTTCGTGGCGAGGAATCCGACCGGAGCGGCGCGCGCCGGCGATTTCCGTCCTGGCGGAGCCGGAGGCGCCGTATCCATGGCGGCACAGGCACCCTTCCACCGGGCGGCGAGCGATCTCTCACCGCGGCGGGGTCGAGCAGGAAGGCGGGATGAGGGGGTTCCCCTGTCGCGCGATCGCGGGAGCGCGCTGATCGCCGCCGTGGGCGCACCCGCGCAAGGGCGCCCGCGTCACGCTCGACGGCCGGGCCGTCGGGTACGTGGCGGAGCTGCATCCGGATGTGCGCGACGCGCTGGAGATCACGAGCGGGGCGTGGTGGCGGAGCTCGACCTCGCGGCGGTGGCGGCGGCGTACAAGGCGCCGGTGGCCGCGAGGCCGAGCCGGTTCCCGGCGATGCGGCACGACGTGACGCTCCTCTTGCCGCTCGATGTGCCCGCGGGCCAGGTGATCGAGGTGCTGCGGAGCACGGCCGGGGAGTCCGGCGTCTTCGTCACGCGGGAGGGCGTCCCGCCCGGCCGACTCGAGCGGCGCGCTCACTCGCAGAGGTCGTCTGCCGTCTTGCACCTGCCGTGATGGCAAAAGTGGAGCGGGAGGCCGGTACCGCATGCGACTTCTGGACATTCGTCGTCCGTCGTGCACGCCACCCCGGTCGCGGGAGTCGCCGCGAGCCGTACGAAGACAACCGCAGGAAGGACGCAGATCAAACCTGCTGCGGGCTTCTGCTGCTTAGCCTCCTCGTAGGCCTTATCGAAGCTCTCGCTCTCATCAAAGCACGGGTGATCCTCCGGGATATCGTTGCCTTCAGAGGCATCGTCTTCGGAGGCATCACCGCCGCCCTCTCCACAAGACCCTTGCTGCGCCATGCAGGCCATCATGACGTGGAACTGCTCCACGACCTGCGTGCAGGCGGGTTCCGCCTGTACGATCTCGCCGTGGAATTGCCCGATGTCGGCCGCGCACTGCTCGACCGTCACGCCCTCGCCCAGGTCTCCGCACTCGGCCAGCTTGTCGCAGATGACCTCTTCCGGCGCCGCTTCCGGCGCCGCTGGTGACTGCCCTGCAGACTCGCTTGGACAACCCGGCAGGGCCACCGCGAAGAGGCCGAAGAAGGGGGCGCAGAGGAGGATGTTCTGGATCGTTTTCATGGGTTGCTCGCTACCTTTCACTGTCAGCTCCGGCGTGCCGGGCTTGCGGAGCGTCATTGCAACCGGTGTGCCACCCCTCCGCGCGAGGGGCCTGCCGACGAAGAACGGGCCGCGCGCGCAGCGATCTCGCCGCACCGAGCGGTCGCCCCGCGGCAGCTCTCGCGCCCTGGGCCGGCGTGCGCGTGGCAAGCTTTGCCCTCCTGGCAAAGCTTGCCAGCCCCGGGGGGCCAAGGCGCGGCAAGGTTTGCCATCGCGCGACGGTGCCCGCGCCCCTGGACACGCCGAGGCGGCCTTTCCCGCGCTCCGCCGGGACGGGTGCATCCTCGTCGAGCCGGATCGCGACAGACGAGATGTCCGTGGCACACTGGTTGCGATGTCGCCCGGCGTCCGCCCGCGAGGAGAGGACGTCGCTTGAATCACGAAGGGGGCAAACCGATTCCTGGGATCCCGAGGTGTCATCGATGGCACCGAACCATGCGGTCCCGCCGTCCGGGGGCGAAGGCTCCCCGCTCGGGCTTCCCAGGAGGAGGAGGCCAGGCGTACACCGGCGTGTCGCGTGCAGCCGGCGGCATTGCGATACACGGAGCGAGCTGCCGGGCGCTGTCGCTCCGCGCCCTGTCGTGCGCCCTGCGGGGCCATGCGACCGCGGCCCGGGCGGGAGCCGCGGCGCCGGAGGGACGCGTCAGCCTGCGCTGCCGGCCGCGGGCGAGCTCGATCCGAAGATGGCGACGGTGGCGCCGGCGAGGATGATCCCGGCGCCGGCGATCTCGGCGGCGGTGGGCAGGGCGTCGAGCCACAGGGCGCCGATGACGATCCCGCCCAGCGTCTCGCCGGGGGACACGAGCGCGACGATGGACGGGGACATGCGGCGCGCCGCGGCCTGCACCGCGGTGTGGCCGACGAGGGTGGGGACGAGCGCGAGCGCGACGATGGCGACGGCGGCGTGGGCCGGCGGCGGGGCGACGCCCTCGAGGGCGCCGGGCGCGGCGGGGAGCGCCGCGGCCAGGAAGACCGCGGCGCTCGCGTAGACGAGCGCGGCGTAGCTGCGCGCCGGCAGGGCGTCCCGGAGCGCCCGGGCGAAGGACACGTAGAGGCCGTAGAGGACGGTGGCGCCGACGACCATGAGGTCGCCCGAGAGCCGGTGATCGCCGGCGCCGGACGCGCTCGCGATGACGATCGCGCCGGCGGTGGCGAGGAGCACGCCGGCCTGCTCGGAGCGCGTGGGGCGGACACGGAAGAACGCCCACGCGCAGAGCACGACGGCGAGCGGCTCGAGCGAGATGAGCGAGAGCGCCGCGGCGAGGGAGGTGCGGTCGAGCCCCCAGAGGAAGAGCGCGAAGTGGACGGCGAGCAGCAGGCCCGCCGTCAGGACGGCGGCGCGCTGGCGCAGCGAGAGGCCGGCCGCGGAGCGGGCGATCCCGCGCAGGTCGAGCAGGGAGAGCGCGACCGCGGCGAGGGCGACCCGGCCGAAGGCGATGAAGAGCGGGTGGACCGGGCGCGCATACCGGGCGAGCGGGCCGCTCGAGGCGAAGGCGAGGCTGGCCAGGACGACGAAGAGCGCGGCGCTCCGGGCCGTGACGCGCTGCTTGGCCGTCATGCGATGCTGCTAGGTCAGGCGGCAGGGGAAGACAATCCGCGAGGCGCTCACCGGCCGCCGCGGCGGCGCGCCGCCACGCCGCCGCGCCGCGATCTCGGGTCGCAGCTCGACCCTCTCGGGCCGGCGGGAGCGACCGACGGGCGTCCGGGATCAGTTGGGCGGGGGCGGCGGCGGCGCGATGGCGACGAGGTTGAGCCCGCCCGGGTACTGGTAGCTCGTGTAGGAGCCGTAGCCGATCACCTGGATGCCGACGGGGGCCGAGGCGGTCAGCACGTGAGCGCCGTCGTTGCCCGGGCCGAGCCGGACGCGCGCGACGCCGAAGCCGGAGCCGTTGCCGATCGGGGTCGGCGCGACGTCGACGGCGGCGTCGTCGAGCGTGATCGTGGCGTCGATGGGCTGGATGATGTCGACGTAGCTCTCGTCGTAGTCGCTGGGCGCGAGGAAGATGTACTTGGTGCGGTACTGCTCGACCGCGGTGGCGTGGCTCTGCGAGGGGTCGCCCTTCTGGTCGGGAGCGTCGGTGTCGCGGTCGACGATCTCGGCGCCCAGCATGAACGTGCTGACCGCGAACTCGTGATCTCCCACGATCTCGAAATCGCTCCTCACGACGCTGAGGTCGACGACCTGGCCGGCGTCGATCGAGGTCGGCGCGCCGTCCGGCCGGCCGGAGGGGTAGGTCAGCGCCGTGCCGTCGACGTTGCCATAGAGGCGCACGATGTGGCCGAAGACCTTGCCGCCGGGCGAGGTCGGGACCGTGACGAAGTACCGCTTGCCCAGGGTCTCGGCCGGGAACACCGACTCCTCGATGTGGTCGCAGGCCTTGTAGCCGGCCGGCGCCTGCGTGCACGGCATGCCCGTCAGCACCTGGACGGGCTTCGTCGCGGTGACGAGGCTGCCGCTGAGATCGTTGTTCGGGTGTCCGAGGACCTCGACGACGTCGCCCTCGTCGAGCTCGACGGTGAAGTTGCCGCCGCCGGGCGTCGCAGGGATGCCGCCGCCCGCGATCACCGCGCCGCCCTGAGCGACGTTGACGGTGACGCTCGTGCCATCCTGGGTGCCCGTGATGACCATGTAGGCGCCCGATTCCGCTTGCCTCCAGCCCTGCTGGCCGGTGACGCGGTAGTTGCCGGTCATCGCGGTGCTCGGCAGGAGCAGAGAGGCGTCGTTGGTGAAGGAGAAGCAGCCGTAGGTCGCCCCGTCGCTAGGGCACCGATCGAGGCCAGGACAGGAGGACCAGTCCTTCCCCTCCGGGCCTCCAGCGCCCTTGTACTCGAGCGCGTTGAATTGATAGACGGTGACCGGCCTGGTCGAGACGAGGTGGTAGGCGCCGCCGTCCACGCGAACTGAGCTGAGGATCGAGTCACCCGAGGCGCACTTGGAGGCGTCGGGCCCCTTCAGCTCGGGGACCCAGGGGAGATAGATCTTGGTCAGGCTGTTGGGCTGGACCTCGGCGTGCGCCATCGCAGCGCCATCGCGCGTCACCTCGACCTCGGCCACCTCGTCGCCGGCGTTCGCGACGACGACCGCATAGTCGAAGATCGACCAGACGATGTTCGCGGTGACCGTGGGCCAGAAATCGCACCCGATATAGGACTTGTTCGCGGCGGCCTCCGCGCACGTCTTCGGGTCGCCCGTCAGCTCGGGGCCGGGGGCGTCACCGCCGCCGGTACCGGTGCCGATATCGTCACCGGTGCCGCTGGTGCCGGCGCTCGTCGAGCCGCCGTCGCCCGAGCCGCCGCCGGTGGTGGTGCTTCCAGGCCCAGGGGGGCCCGCGGACGACCCGCTGGCGGAGCACGCGGCCGCGGAGACGGCGCCCACCCACAGTCCTAGGCCGAGAAACAGAGAGTGCTTCGAGATCTGCATGGGCCCTCCCGTCAACGGACTTCGAGCACAGGGGCCTGTGCGACAGCCCGGCTGGCATGAGAATTACAATGGATTGCTGATTGCTGACGTAAACGGTCGGGCGCGTTCGCACCCCGAGACACGCGGTGTCTATCGATCCCGGCTACGCTTTTTTGAGCTTCGACGCAAGCACGTCAAACAAATCCACTGTAGTCGCCAATCATGGAGACAATGGAGTTCCAGAAGCTTTGGGACGTTGGGATACCCTGATCACGCCAGGGACGGTTCTCTGGGTGACGAGGTGTTAGCGAGCCGCCAGCAGCGGTCGCAGGAACTGCCCCGTGTACGAGGCCGGGACGTTCGCGACGTCCTCCGGCGTCCCCTCGGCGATGACCTGGCCGCCGCCGGCGCCGCCCTCGGGGCCGAGGTCGACCACCCAGTCGGCGCACTTGATGACGTCGAGGCTGTGCTCGATGACCACCACCGTGTTTCCCGCCTCGACCAGCCGGTGGAGCACGCCGAGGAGCTTGCGGATGTCCTCGAAATGCAGGCCCGTCGTGGGCTCGTCGAGCACGTAGAGCGTGCGCCCCGTCTGGCTCTTGCCGAGCTCGCGGCTCAGCTTCACGCGCTGCGCCTCGCCGCCGCTCATCGTCGGCGCGCTCTGGCCGATCTTCATGTATCCGAGGCCGACCTCGACCAGCGTGTCGAGGACCCGCCGCAGCGCCACGTGGTGCTCGAAGAGCCGCACGCAGTCCTCGATGCTGGTGTCCAGGATGTCGGCGACGCTCTTGCCCTTGTACCGCACCGCGAGCGTCTGCGCGCTGTACCGCTTGCCGGCGCACACCTCGCACGGGACGTAGACGTCGGCGAGGAAGTGCATCTCCACCTTCACCACGCCGTCACCGCTGCACGCCTCGCAGCGCCCGCCCTTCACGTTGAAGCTGAACCGCCCCGGACCATAGCCGCGCGTCCGCGACTCCGGCAGCTCGGCGAAGATCTCGCGGATCTGGTCGAACGCCTTCGTGTACGTCCCGGGGTTCGAGCGCGGGGTGCGGCCGATCGGCTTCTGGTCGATCGCGATCACCTTGTCGAGCGCCTGGAGCCCCTTGATCGCGCGGTGCGCGCCGACCGGCTCGGTGCTGTTGTGGAGCGCCCGGCCGAGCGCCGGCAGGAGGATGCCGTTCACCAGCGAGCTCTTGCCCGCGCCGCTCACCCCGGTCACCGCGAGCAGCACCCCGAGCGGGAACCGGACATCGATGCTCCTCAGGTTGTGCTCGGACGCGCCCAGGATCTCCAGCCACCCGCGCGGCGCGCGCCGCGCCTCGGGCACCTCGATGCGCGCGCGCCCCGCGAGGTACGCGCCCGTCAGGCTCTCCGGGTGACGCTCGATCTCCTCGGGCGTCCCCGCGGCCATCACCCGGCCGCCGAGGTGCCCCGCCCCGGGGCCGAAATCCACCACGTAATCGGCGGCCCGGATCGTCTCCTCGTCGTGCTCCACCACCAGCACCGTGTTGCCCAGATCCCTGAGGCGCCGCAGCGTCTCGATGAGGCGCTGGTTGTCCCGCTGGTGCAGGCCGATGCTCGGCTCGTCGAGCACGTACATCACCCCCGAGAGCTCGCTGCCGAGCTGGCTCGCCAGCCGGATGCGCTGCGCCTCGCCGCCGCTCAGCGTCGGCCCCGAACGATCGAGCGTCAGGTAGTCGAGGCCCACGTTCAGGAGAAAGTTGAGCCGGCTCGTGATCTCCCGCCGCACCCCCTCCGTGATCTTCTGCCGGTTGCCCGGGAGCTCCAGCCGGGCGAAATGGTCGAACGCGTCCTTGACCGTCATCGCGGTGACGTCGGCGATCCCCTTGTCCGCGACGCGCACCGAGAGCGACTCCGGGCGCATCCTCCTGGAGCCGCAGACGTCGCACGGCCGCTCGCTCATGAACTTGCGGTAAGCCTCCCGCGCCGACTCGGACGACGACTGCTGGAACCTGCGCATCAGGCTGGGAATCACGCCCTCGAACTTGATGCCCCAGGTGCCGTGGGTCTCGGTCCCCTCCTTTCCCCACGTCACCGCGATGCGCTTGCCCGAGAGGCCATGGAGCACCATCTCCTGCTTCTTCGCCCCGAGCTTGCGCCAGGGCACGTCGAGGTCGACGGAGCACGCCTTGGCCACGGCGTCGATGATGCGGAACGTCCAGCCCTCGCCGCGCGCCATGGCCGACGCCCAGGGGGCGATGGCGCCCTCCCGGAGCGACAGCGCGGGGTCCGGGATCACGAGGGCCGGATCGATCTCCAGGCGGGTGCCGAGGCCGTTGCAGGCGCCGCACATGCCGAGCGGGCTGTTGAACGAGAAGCTCTGCGGCGAGAGCTCGGGGAAGCTCTGGCCGCAGCAGGAGCGCGCGGCGCTGAACAGCAGCGGGGCGCCCGGACGCCGCCGCCGCGCGGCCGGCGCGTCGTCGGCCTGGACCTCGACCCGGAGCTCGCCGCGCCCCTCCTGGAGCGCGAGCTCGACCCCCTCGGTGATGCGCTGGCGCTCGTCCGCCCGCACGACCAGCCGGTCGACCACGAGCGCGATGGTGTGCTTGAGCTTCTTGTCGAGCCGCGGCGCCTCGTCGAGCCGGTGCTGCGCCCCGTCGATCTCGATCCGCACGAAGCCGCGGCCCCGGAGCTCCTCAAAGAGGTCCTTGAACTCCCCCTTCCGGTGCGTCACGAGCGGCGCGAACAGCACGAACTTCGTCCCCTCCGGCATGCCGAGGAGCTCGTCGACGATCTGCTCCGAGCTCTGCGCCTTCACCGGCTTGCCGCAGAGATGACAATGCTGCTCGCCGGCGCGCGCATAGAGCACGCGCAGGTAATCGTAGACCTCGGTGATGGTGCCGACCGTGGAGCGCGGGTTGCTCGACGCGCTCTTCTGCTCGATGGCAATGGTCGGCGACAGGCCGCGCAGGTGCTCGACCTGCGGGCGATCGAGCTGACCCAGGAACTGCCGGGCGTACGAGCTCAGCGTCTCGACGTAACGCCGCTGCCCCTCGGCGTAGAGCGTGTCGAACGCCAGGCTCGATTTGCCCGAGCCGCTCACCCCCGTGAACACCACGAGCTTCCGCTTCGGCACCTCCAGCCGATCGATGCGGAGGTTGTGCTCCCGCGACCCGAGCACCTCGATGAAATCCGGCTCGCGCGCCGCGTCGAGGAGCTTGAGCGCCGGCCGCGGCTCCGCCTGCCCGAGGTCGGGCGCGGCCGGCTCCGGGCGCGGCGCCCGCGACGCGCTGCCCTTTCCCGACCTGGCCGGCCCCGCGCTCCGGGAGGTGGAGACGATGGATTGCGGCGGTGTGGATCCGTTCGTTCGCGCGCCCATTGGATTGCTCACCGCCATTAACACGGTGGCGCGCTCTCCGGCACGCGATGTTCTATGGAAAAACAGGGAAGCCACGCGCAATGCGCGCGGCGGCCCATGTCAGGGAAGCGCGCAGCTCAGCGCCTGGCCGGGCCGCCGGGAGAAGCGCGCCAGCGCACGACAACGCAGGTGACGTTATCGGGGCCACCGTTCTCATTGGCGCGCTTGACGAGCCGCGACGTGATGTCGGCGAGGTCGGCGCTCTCGTCCAGGATACTTGCGATATCTTGCGCGGACACCACGCCGGACAGGCCGTCCGAGCAGAGCAGCAGGACATCCCCGCCCTCGACGGCGTCGATCCGCGTCTCCACCTCGACCGCCTCGTCGGTGCCGAGCGCGCGGGTGATCACGTGCTGGAGCGGGAACGAGCTGGCCTGCTCGGGGAGGAGGTGGCCGAGCCGGATGCACTCGTTGACCAGCGAGTGGTCCCGGGTGAGCTGCTCGAGGCGGTGATCGCGGAGGCGGTATACGCGGCTGTCGCCCACGTGCGCGACGGCGATGAAGCCGTCGCGCACGAGCGCGGCGGCGAACGTGGTGCCCATCCCCCGCTTCTCCCGGTCGCGCCGCGCCGCGGAGAAGATGCGGCCGTTCGCGAGCTGGATGCCCGCGACGAGCAGCGGGAGTCCCTGATCGATGTAGCGGGCCTCCGAGCCCCGCGTCGTGGCCGGCCCCACGCTGACCGCGACAGGCCAGGTGGAGTCCGGATCGTCGAAGAAATCACGCACGGTGTCGATCGCCATCCGCGAGGCGACCTCCCCGGCGGCGCGGCCTCCCATGCCGTCGGCCACGAGGAACAGCCCCCGCGGCTCGAGGATCGCGAAGCTGTCCTCGTTCGTCTCCCGGACCATGCCAGGGTGGGTGATCCCGGCGGCTTCAAAAACGAGGTGACGCTGCACGGCGCTACCCTCCAGCTTGCTCTCAGGCACGCGCTGCCGAACTGCCGAACGACGGGCGCGCATCCGCCGTCATCCGCGCCCTTCCGGCGGCTGGATCGAACCGATCGCGCGACACAGGACGCATCGTCTGCTCATCTGGCTGCCCGCTTCAACTGCTCTCATGAAGCCTACGCGGCAAGGATCGGTCGCGTCCACCAGATCAGGCCTCGGGCCGCGCCCGCCCGCGGCTGTCCGCGCGGGGCTCGACTGTCCCGTGCGCTGCGCGCGCGTTGCCGTTCCGTTTCCAACGTCTCGCGCTGCGGCGGACTCGGGGCGGAGCCGCGCGGGGCCTGCGGGGGCGACCCGGCACGCGCCGCCCCGAGGCCGCGGCGGGCGCATCAAGGGACCGCGAACCGATCCGCGCCGCCGCCGGAGCACGCGCTGAGCGCGAAGCCGAACCGGTCCTCGCTGCCCTCCTGCATGATGCGCTCGAGGTTGCGGCAGGCGTGACGGAAGACGCCCTGGAGAGCGTAGCGATCCTTGCTGTCCACGACGACGACGACGCCGGTGAGGGTGACCTCGAGGCGGTAGGTGACGGGATCGCCTTCGATGGTGTACCGCGTCGTCGTGAACTCGGACGGCTCGCGGTTCCTGTACGCCTGCCAGATGCACTCGCGCGCCGCGCCGTTGTAGCCGTTACCGTGCTTGACGACCTCGGTGCCGCACTGCTTGAGCGGCGGCGTCGACGGCCCGCTCTGCACCTTTTCGGGCGCGGACGAGCAGGAGGCGGCGAGCAGGGTCAGCGCGAGGGCAGCGAGCGATCGGCCTGGCGAGCGAGGCATGGCGACTTCTTACCTAACGCGATCCACGGAAAAGAGATTCTTTTTTTCGGACGGACGGGGCGAACCGGCGGCGCGGGGCTGTATCGCCGGTATTTCGCGGGGCGGCCTTCTTCCGGGTGGACTTTTCGGGCGGTGGCTCGAGCGCGGCGGAGAGAGCGCCGAGATCCTGGAGGCTGGCGACGAGCGCGCGCAGGTAGTGCGCCGAGAGCCGCTCGGCGGCGCAGAGGGCCCGGGAGGCGAGGACCTGGGCGTTGTAGGGGCCGGCGTCCTCGGGCACGTTGTCGGCCGCGCGGGCGACGGCGAGCGTCGCGCGGGCGCTCACCAGCGACTCGTGGAACAGCGCCGTGGACAGGGCGTTGCTGAGCGCCTGGGCCTGCCGCTTCACCCGGCGCTCGACGACGTCGCCGTCGCACGGGAGCGCGGCGAGATCGCGCGCGAGCGGCTCGGGCAGGCGCATGTCGCGCGCGGCGGCCTCGCCGCGGAGGCGCGCGAGCGAGGGCACGGCGGTCGTCTGCCGCCCGGCGGCGAGCGCGCGCAGGCGGCGGCGCGCGGCCCTCACGACGGCGGGGAGCTCGCCGAGCGAGAGCGCCGCGGCGAGCTCCCCGCCGTCGGGGACGCCGGCGTCGGCGAGGGCGCGGAGCTGGGCCTCGGCGTCGGCGCGCGCGCGGTGGAAGGCGGCCTCGAGCGCCGTGAGCCGCGCAGAGGCGCGGGCGTCGAGGCGCGCGCGGGCGCCGCCGTCGAGGGCGCGGGCGCGCTCGAGGAGCGCCTCGACGAAGCGGTAGCTGGCCGGATCGAAGCGGTGGGCGCCGGCGGCGCGGAGGGCCGCGAGGCGCGCGGCGGCGGCGGCGGCGGAGGCGGGCGACCCGGGTTGAGGGGCCGCGGCGGCGGGCGACCCGGGTTGAGGGGCCGCGGCGGGCGACCCGGGTTGAGGGGCCGCGGCGGGCGACCCGGGTTGAGGGGCCGCGGCGGCGGACGACCCGGGTTGGGATTGAAGATGAAGTCGCCGCTGACGCTCCTCGGGATCCACCGTGGGAGAAAAATTCAACGTGGACGCCATCAGGGCGCGCCACGCCGCGGGATGGGCGAGATCTCCACGCGACGGTTCTTCGCCCGGTTCTCGCTTGTGTCGTTGGGCGCCACCGGGTGCCGCTCACCGAAACCGGCCGCGAACAGCGCCGTGTCGGGAACGCCGCCCGCAGCGAGCGCGCGCGTCACCGTGAGCGCGCGCTGCGCCGAGAGCTCCCAGTTGTCGGCATAGCCACGGGACGAGCTCGTAAGGGGCCGGTCGTCCGTGAAGCCGCTCACCATGATGAGCTCGTCATGGTGGGCCAGGTACGCCTTGAGCGGATCAGCCAGGGCGCGGAGCAGCGCGATGCCCTCCGGTTGAAGCTCGGCCGAGTTGAGCTCGAACAGGATGCTCCCGCGGATCCCGATGCGCCCCTCCGTCAGCGTGATCCTGCCCTCGGCCAGCGGTCCGGCCAGGGCGCGCTCGAGCGTCTCCAGGCGCGCCCGCTCCGTTGCGCGGGTGGCACGCTCGGCGGCCAGATCGCGGGCCAGGTCGACCTGGAACGAGATCGCCCAGACGAAGAAGAGCACGAAGAGGCCGAAGAGGCAGGCCATGAGGTCGCCGAAGACCGGCCACACCGCCGCCTGCTCGGGCGCCTCGTCCTCGGCCGGCATCAGGGACATCGCTCAGCTCTCGCGGCGGGCGCCAGGGCGGATACCGGCGCGCTCTCACGGCAATCCGTGGAGCGGACGACCTCGGGGCGCGAGGCGCCAGGAGCAGACGGAGGCGAGGAGCGGCGCATCAGCTCGTCCTGCTCCTCAGCGCCCGCAGCTCCGAGAAGAGCTCGCGCTGGAACTGCAGCGAGTGGTCGAAGACCTCGCGGGTCTGGTCGAGGTAGGCGCCGAGGAGGTCCGTCGCCTCGCCGTGCTCACGTCGCTCGATCGCGTCCTCGATCGCGCCGAGGCTGTTCAGCCAGCGATCGCTGGCGTCGCGGTAACGGTCGACCGCGACGGTGAACATCTCGGCCACGGCCGTCATCTCGGCGCCGCCGGCGCGCACGAGCTCCGACGCCTCGCGCGCCACCGCCGCGGTCGCCTCGAGGCTCTCCCCGAGGCCGCGGGCGTGAGCGCTGAGCCGCTCGGCCAGCCCGTCGGCCGCCTCCCGCCGCGCGCCGTCGAGCCGCTCCTCGAACGCCAGGAGCCGCGCCGCCTGCTCCGCCAGATGCGCCCGCGCCGCCTCGCCCAGCGCCGCCACGCGCGCCTCGGCCCGCTCCTCGCGCTCCGCCACGCCCCGCTCCGCCGCCTCCGCCAGCGCCGCCACCCGCTCGGCCTGCTCCCGCGCGCTGCCCGACATCCCCGCCGTCGCCTCCGACAGCTTCTCCAGCAGCGCGTCCAGCCGCGCGTCCCGCTCGGCGTCCGCCTCCGCCCGCGCCGACAGCCGCTCCGATGCCTCCCCGATCAGCCGCGCCGCCGCCTCCGGCGCCGCCTGCGCCGCGCGCGCCGCCTCCGTCAGCGGCCCCGACAGCGCCTCGCCCAGCGCCCTCAGGTGCGCCGCGCGCGCCGCGTCCTGCTCCGCCTGCCGCGACGCCGCTTCCGCCGCGCGCGCCGCCTGCGCCTGCTCCAGCCGCTCGATCGCCTCCCCCACCACCCCGGCCAACCGCTCCGCCTGACCCTCCAGCCGCGACGACGACTCGGTCTCGAGGTCGCGCCGGCGCGCCGCAGCCTCCCGGTCGAGCCGCTCGAAGCGCTTCGCCGCGCCCTCCTCCATCCGCTCCAGCCGCGACGCGACGCCCCCTTCCGTCCGCTCCAGCCGCGACACGACGCCCTCTTCCATCCGCTCCAGCCGCTCGCCCAGGCCGCCGGCGTGGGCGCTGAGCCGCTCGGCCAGCCCCTCGGCCGCCTCCCGCCGCGCGCCGTCGAGCCGCTCCTCGAACGCCAGGAGCCGCGCCGCCTGCTCCGCCAGGAGCGCCCGCGCCGCCTCGCCCAGCGCCGCCACACGCGCCTCGGCCCGCTCCTCGCGCTCCGCCGCCACCCGCTCCGCCGACTCCGCCAGCGCCGCCACCCGCTCGGCCTGCTCCCGCGCGCTGCCCGACATCCCCGCCGTCGCCTCCGACAGCTTCTCCAGCAGCGCGTCCAGCCGCGCGTCCCGCTCGGCGTCCGCCTCCGCCCGCGCCGACAGCCGCTCCGACGCCTCCCCGATCAGCCGCGCCGCCGCCTCCGGCGCCGCCTGCGCCGCGCGCGCCGCCTCCGTCAGCGGCCCCGACAGCGCCTCGCCCAGCGCCCTCAGGTGCGCCGCGCGCGCCGCGTCCTGCTCCGCCTGCCGCGACGCCGCTTCCGCGCCGCGCGCCGCCTGCGCCTGCTCCAGCCGCTCGATCGCCTCCCCCACCACCCCGGCCAACCGCTCCGCCTGGCCCTCCAGCCGCGACGACGACTCGGTCTCGAGCTCGCGCCGGCGCGCCGCCGCCTCCCGGTCGAGCCGCTCGAAGCGCTTCGCCGCGCCCTCCTCCATCCGCTCCAGCCGCGACGCGACGCCCCCTTCCGTCCGCTCCAGCCGCGACACGACGCCCTCTTCCATCCGCTCCAGCCGCTCGCCCAGGCCGCCGGCGTGGGCGCTGAGCCGCTCGGCCAGCCCCTCGGCCGCCTCCCGCCGCGCGCCGTCGAGCCGCTCCTCGAACGCCAGGAGCCGCGCCGCCTGCTCCGCCAGGAGCGCCCGCGCCGCCTCGCCCAGCGCCGCCGCCCGCGCCTCGGCCCGCTCCTCGCGCTCCGCCGCGCCCCGCTCCGCCGACTCCGCCAGCGCCGCCACCCGCTCGGCCTGCTCCCGCGCGCTGCCCGACATCCCCGCCGTCGCCTCCGACAGCTTCTCCAGCAGCGCGTCCAGCCGCGCGTCCCGCTCGGCGTCCGCCCCCGCCCGCGCCGACAGCCGCTCCGACGCCTCCTCGATCAGCCGCGCCGCCGCCTCCGGCGCCGCCTGCGCCGCGCGCGCCGCCTCCGTCAGCGGCCCCGACAGCGCCTCGCCCAGCGCCCTCAGGTGCGCCGCGCGCGCCGCGTCCTGCTCCGCCTGCCGCGACGCCGCTTCGGCGCCGCGCGTCGCCTGCGCCTGCTCCAGCCGCTCGATCGCCTCCCCCACCACCCCGGCCAACCGCTCCGCCTGACCCTCCAGACGCGACGCCGACGCGGCGTCCGCCTCCCGCCGCGCGCGCGACTCCTCGTCGAGGCGCCGCTCGACCGCCTGCAACGCGCCGCCCGCGACCGCGCCGGCGCGCTCCACCGCCTCGACCAGGATTGGCCTCACCACGCCGGCCGCGACGTCGGCTGTCTGCCGGAGGCCCGCCGCGATGTCACCGCGGATCTCGGCCGCGGCCGCCGTGAACGAGGCGGCGGCCTGGCGCGCCCCCTCGACCTGGACGGCCACGAGCCGCTCCTCGAGGCGCTCGAGCCGGGAGGTGGCCTCGCGCAGCGACGCCGCCGCGGCGGGGAGCGCCTCGCCTTGCCGCGCGAGCGCTTCCAGCGCCGCGAGCTGTCGCCCCGCGACCGTCAGCGCCGCGAGCGGGCCCGCCGCATAGGCCTGGAGCGCGGCCACGGCCGCCGCCTCGGCGCGGCGCGCGAGCACGACGCCGAGCCCCAGCGCCCCCGACGCCGACACGCCCGCCGCCGAGGTGCCGAACGCGCGCGACAGGCCCTGCAGCGGCGCGGCCAGGCTCCCCCGCAGCGCGTCGACGTCGGCGCTCAGGGTCAACGCCTCGCGCGCCCCTTGCAGCGTCTCGAACAGGCCCAGGAACGTGCCGAGCAGCCCGATCATCACGAGCAGCCCGACGAGGTACGACGCGAACGTCGCGCCGGCCGGAGCCAGCGCCGCGCCGGCGACCCGCGCCTCGAGCATCGACCGGAGCGGCGCGCTGGTCTGCTCGATCGCCGCCCGCGTCGCCGGCCGCGGCAGCGCGGCGAGCTCGCGCTCGATCCGGGCGGCCCGACCCGCGCGCACGAACAGCTCGAGGGTGCCGAGCGCGAGCCCGAGCGCGATCAGCTGCACCAGGCGGTACGCGAGCGGATCCGACCCGCGGTAGGCGAGCGCCGCCCGCCCCACCAGGGCGAGACCGACCCCCCCGGTGAGGAGCACCAGGAGCCGCGTCGTCCACTGCCGCGCCGTCGCGAGCCGCATCGTGAAGCCCCTCACGGGCTACGCGGGCGCGCCCGCCGCCGCTGCCCCGTCGACCAGCGCGAGCAGCCGGCCCGCCTCGTGCGCGAGCACCGCCTGGACCACGAGCTCCATGCGCTGGAGCTCCCGGCCGAGCCACTGCTCCCGCGCGAACCAGCCCGCCACGTGCTCGATCTCGACCGCCTCCGGCAGCGCGCCCACGGCCGCGCGGAAGCCCCGCGCGAAGGCGCGGGCGAGCCCGGGGACGAGCTCGGCAAGGGCGCGCTCGCGCCGCTTCTGGGTGGCGGCGGCGATCACCGCGTCGAACCGCTCGAGCCGCGCTGCGTCCGGGCCGAGCGCCCGCAGCGACGGCGCGAGCTCCTCGCGCAGCGTGCGCGTCTCGAGCCGGATGCGGCCGAGGACGCGGCCCGTGAGCTCGCCGAACGGCTCCCAGAGCTGGCCGACCGCGGACGCGAGCGGGCGTCCGCCGCGCGCCGCCCGCTCGTGCGCGGCGCGCGCGGACAGCACCCCGGTCAGCTCCAGCGTCGCGAGCACCGCCGCCGCGTCGGGCAGCTTGTTCCGCCGGTGGAACGGCGTGGCGAACACGTGGTCGAGCGCCGCCGCGAGCTCACCGAGGCGATCCGCGGCGAGCGCCCGGACCTCGGCGCGCGCGCCTTCGGCCGCCGGCGGGGGCGGCGCGGCGGGGCGGTCGAGGAGCGAGAGCTCGCGCGCCAGCGAGACGCTGCCGTGCAGATCCATGAGCCCGGCGAGGACCGCCGCAGGATCGGAGAGCTCCGCGAGCGGCGCGCGCGTCCCCTCCTCCACCAGCGCCGAGACAGCGGCGGCGAGGGGGCGCGAGGTCAAAGGCCCGGGCCGCGAGGACCCGGCTCCGGGGTGAAGCATTCGCACGGCCGGGCGTTGTTAGCCGTCGCGGCGCGGAGCCGCAAGCCTGTCCGTCGGGCCGCACGCCCGTCACGCCTCGCGCCTTGCACCCATCACGCCTCGCGCCCGTCGCGCCTCATCGGCTCGCCGGCGCCGGCGCGTTCGTGGCCCACAGCGCGAAGGAGAGCTGGTCGGCCCCCTTCGCGACGGCCGCCTTGATGAGGTCCGCGCCGCCGTGCCCGGCGTTCCGCTCGATGCGGAGCAGGACCCGGCCGCCCGAGCTCGCCGCCTGGAGCGTTGCGGCGAACTTGCGCGCGTGCATCGGATCGACCCGATCGTCGCTGTCGGCCGACAGCAGGAGGACCTCCGGGTACCTCGTTCCCGGCTTGATGTGGTGATAGGGCGAGTAGGCGTAGAGCGCCTTGAGCTGCTCCGGATCGTCGGCGGACCCATACTCGCTGATCCACGTCTTGCCGGACCCGAACAGGTGGTATCGCACCATGTCGAGCAGGGGGACGCCGCAGAGGACGGCCCCGAACAGATCTGGCCGCTGGGTGAGCGCGGCGCCGACGAGCAGGCCGCCGTTCGAGCCGCCCTGGATGGCCAGCCGCGCCGGCTGCGTATATCCCTCGCGGACCAGGTGCTCCGCGGCGGCGATGAAGTCGTCGAAGACGTTCTGCTTCTTCAGCAGCATCCCGTCCCGGTGCCACGCCTCGCCGTACTCGCCGCCGCCGCGCAGGTTCGCCACCGCATACACGCCGCCCCGCTCGAGCCACGGATACATCGAGGCGGTGAACGAGGGGGTCTGCGACATCTGGAACCCTCCGTAGCCGTAGAGCAGCGCGCGCGAGCTCCCGTCCTTCTTCATGTCCTTGCGACGGACGATGAACATCGAGATCTTCGTGCCGTCCTTGGACGGGAAGAAGGTCTGCTCGACGGTGAACGGCGACGGGTCGACAGGCACCTCGATGCGCGCGTAGAGCGCGGTCTGGCCCGTCTTGATCGAGGTCGCGTGGATCTCCGGGGGCGAGGTGAAGGACTCGAACGAGAAATAGGCCTCGTCCTCGTCGGGCAGCCCGGACGGGCCGCCCACGGTGCCGATGCCGGGCAGCGGGACCTCGCGGACCCGCTTGCCGTCGAGCGAGCGCACCTCGACCCGGCTGGAGGCGTCCTTGAGGTAGCCCAGCGCGAGGTGCCCACCCAGGATGGAGAAGCTGTCCAGGATGGCGTCAGGGCGCTCCGGGACGATCTCCTTCCACGCGGCGCGCTCCGGCCGGGCCGGGTCGACCTCGAAGAGGCGGTAATGGGGCGCGCCCTCGTCGGTGTGGACGTAGAACCGGTCCTTGTAGACCTCGACGCTGTAGTGAGCGTCGCGCCCGACGGCGAGCGGCTTGTCCACGGCCTGCCCGCCCGGCCTGCGGAGATCGCGAAAGTAGACGTCGGTCGAGGTCCACCCGTGGGCGACGGTGAGCACGAGGAAGCGGCCATCCTTGGACAGGGCCGCGCCGAGGAAGGTCTTCGGATCGCCCGTCCTGCCGCGCACCACGCGATCCTGCTTCGGATCCTGGCCGAGCCGGTGGAAGCGCACCTCGGCGTAGCCGGGCCGATCGGCGACCGGGATCGACGGGTCGGTGGGGAGCCAGACGTAGTAGAAGCCGTCGCCGGAGGGCGTCCACGACGCGTACGCGTACTTGCCCCCTTCGATGACGTCCACCTCGGAGCGCTTGCCGGACGCGACATCCATCACATGGAGGGTCGCTTCATCCGAGTTGTTCTTCTGGATCTTGTAGGCGACGTTCTTGCCATCCCACGAGACTTCCCACCCGCCCAGCGAGACGCTGCCGTCGTCAGACCAGCTGTTCGGGTCGAGCAGCGGGCGCTCCTCGCCGCTCTTTCCTTCCTTCCAGTAGACAATCGACTTCTCTTTCGTCGCGTGCCTCCGGCTCAGGAAGTATCGGCCCCGGCGGTGGCGCGGCGCGGAGACCGTGTCGATGTAGAAGAGCTGCTTGAGCCTTGACGCGATCGCGTCCCGCTCGGGGAGCCGCGCGAGCTCGGCGCGCGTGAACGCGTCCTGAGCCTGCATCCACTCCTTCACCTCCGGCGCGTCGCCGTCCTCGAGCCAGCGGTACGGATCGGTGATCTCGACTCCATGGACGGCGTACTTCACCGGAACGGCGCGGGTGGGCGGGTACGCGGGGCGGCCAGGGGCGGCGGGCGTCGGCGCGGCGCTGGCCGCAGCGGGAGGCAGTGAGGAGCTTGCGGTCATGGTGGGACCCGATCGGTGTGCCTCGGAGCCTCCGCAGGCGCCAGCGAGAAGCGCCGTGAGGAGCAGGCAGGGGGAGGCCTTCATGGTGCGACAAGCATACCGTGCCCCGGTCGACAGGGGGCAGGCGAGTTCGCGGCGTGCTCGGTCGAACGCGCTTCTCATGCGCGACGAGGCTCTGGTATGAACCGTGGGATGCTGCCAGCCATGGGCCGGGAGGTCATGTGGCACACCCGGAATCTCCGAACCTTGTCGACGTCCATCATCGGGTGGTGGGGTCATTTGAACATGAAGGCGGGAAGGCGGGAAGAAAATCATCAATGATTTTCCCATCTTCCCGCCTTCATGGGACATCTCGACGCCCTCCAGGAGGATTCCAGTGGCGCTAAACGACGTGCAGCACTTCTTCGTGCTCATGCTCGAAAATCGATCGTTCGACCACATCTTCGGTCTCTCTGGCATCTCGGGCATCAGCGCGACTACCGGGCAGAGGGTCGGCGTCGACGGGCTCATCGGCAAGACGTTCTTTGTCAAGAACAGGTCGGGCGAGCTGGTTCAGATCGACAAGAACATCAACCGCGCCCTGAACCGCCTGACGCGCGATATCCCCCATGAGCTCGGGGACGTGAAGCGGCAGCTCTGTGGGCCGAGCCATCATGGGCCCTACTCCGATCGGAACATCACGATGGACGGCTTCATCGCGGACCGAGACGGCACAGACCCGACCATGGAGGATGCCGTTCGTTGCGTCGGGCCAGGTCACCTCCGGGTGCTGACCTCGCTTGCCAAGGAGTTCGTCATCTGCGACCGCTGGTTCAGCTCCATGCCGGGGCCGACGTTTCCGAACCGCATGTTCGCCCATGCAGCCACGTCGGGTGGAATCGCCGACAGCCCGAGCCATGGGCAAATCGCGCTGCGCACCATCGACGGCTACGACTTCAGAAACGGCCACATTTTCGGTCGGCTCCGTCAGAAGCGCATCCCGTGGGCCATCTTCGTGCATGATCGCGTCGAGAACATGAGCGTCCTCCTCGATGGCATCTCCGCGTTCGGAGCCGAGATGAAGGAGTTCTCGCAGTTCGCGTGGGAGCTGCAGAAGAGGCCGTTCCTGCCGCGGTATGTCTTCATCGAGCCGCGCTACGACGCCATCTTGAGCGACTTTTCCCGAGGGAACTCGATGCACCCCATCAGCGATATGATGAACGCCGAGGCCCTCGTGAAGAACGTCTATGAAGCGATCCGGGCGTCGCCGCACGTATGGCAGCGCAGCGCGCTCATCGTCGTCTTCGACGAGCACGGCGGGTTCTTCGACCATGTCCCGCCGCCCGCGGCGCCGGCGCCGGAGGATGGCTCCGCGAACGGCGCGTTCGACTTCAAGCGTCTGGGACCGCGAGTGCCGGCCGTGATCATCTCTCCGCTCATCCCCAAGAATCGCGTCGATAGCACGGTCTATGATCACACGTCGATCCTGAAGACCATCGCGCTGCGCTTCGGACTGGCGCACCTGACGAAACGGGACGCGAGCGCCAATGCGCTGGAGCACCTCTTCACCTTGAGCTCCGCACGACGCGACACACCGGAGACGCTGCCGGATCCGCTGGCTCCTCGTCCGCGGAGCCGCTCCGTCCCCGAGATCGCCGTCGGCGCCCGGCACCTCGGAGCACCCGTCGGACCGTTCGTGCTCGCAGCAGCGGCGGTGAACGCAGAGCTCAAGGGTCCGGACGCGTGGGATTCGATCAAGGACGAAGTGCGCTCGCTCGATGGGCGATCCCAGGACGAGGTCGCCGACTACGTCACACGAGTGAGGAGCGACGCGTCGATCACCGTGGGAGCGACGGCGCCTCGCGCGACGCCGATCCGCGGCGTTGACTTCGGGGGCATGGGCGACGTGAGCATGTTCGCGGCCCGGATCGAGGGCTTCACGCCGCGCGACGAGGTCGAGGAACGCCATGCAGAGGCGTGGCGCCTCGGGATCAGCCAGGCGGAGCTCCGCGCGATAGAAGCGCTCCGGGGAGAGGGCGAGCAAGGCAGGCACGAAGACGGCACCCGAGTCGCCCAGGCAGATGGCGATCAAGGTACCAGCGAAGCCCGTGAAGAGGTCGGCTGAGGATCGCACGTGACATGACGGTAGGTGCGCCCGGCGACCCGGCGTGTGGGTGCGCCGGACCGGTACGCGGAGGCAAGGCGCGACCGCGCGCGGCCGCGCCCGTCTGCGATGAACCGCCAGATTGCGATGCCGGGGCCCCCGTCATCGTATAGGAAAGGGAGCTCATGGCGACGCCTCTCCCCCTCCTGCGCGCGGCCGCGCTTCCGGCGCTCCTTGGCCTCAGCCTGCTCCACGCCACCGCCGCGGCGCAGCCGGCGCCGTCCGGAGAGACGCCCGCCGCCGACCCGCTGTTCGCCCCCAGGCCAGCGGTGCGGCGCGCCGGGTTCACCGCAGGGATTGCCGGCGGCCTGTCGCTCGGGAGCGCCGCCGGATTCCCGAATGATATTCAGAAGATAGGATTCCAGCGACACTACACCGAGACAGGCGTCGGGATCGGCGGCGGGGGTTACGTCTGGCTCGGCGGCGTGCTCGCGGACTGGCTCACGTTCGGCGGGGCGTTCGGCGGGCACGCCCTGAGCGCCGCGGACCATGGTTCCCTGGCCGGCGGGTTCATGTTCCACACCGAGGTATTCCCGCTCTTCTCGCTCGGGGAGCGCTGGAGAGAGGTGGGCGTCATCTTCGACGCCGGCACCGGCGTGGCCTACACGACCTCGGACGACAGCGACACCGACGTCATCGACGGCGCTCTCCCGGCTCGCATCGGAGGCGGCGTGTTTTACGAGGGGATCCGGCTCTGGAAGGTGTCGATGGGGCCGTGGCTCTACGCCGATTACACCTGGAGCACGTCGGTACGCCAGCCAGGCTTCTACCTGGGCTGGCGCACCGCCATCTACACCGGCCCTTGAGCCGACCGCCGCTGCCGCAGGCCGAGCGCTCCTGGCACCGCGATCGCAGCGCGGAGCTCTCCCGCACCACGCTACGCCTGCAGCTCCGGCGGCCGCCGCACGAGCACCTCCCGCCGCGGCGGCGCCAGCGTGAGCCGGATCCCGCGCCGGATGAGCTGCATCGCCGCGAAGGACACCGCGCCCACCAGGATCTTCCGCCCGATCTCGCGCGGCACGCTCGGCTTCCCGCGCGGCGCCACCCAGTCCGGGTGCCGCCAGAAGCGGACGAGCGCGCGGACCCGCTCGCCCCGCAGCCGCTCGTCGCGCGCCCGCGCCCCCCGGACCAGCGCGATCACCGCCGCGCCGCCCATGATCGCGAGCAGGAGCCCTCCGGTGGCCACCCCGGCGCCGTGCCGGCGCACCTGGGTCTTCACGTCGAGGAGCGCGTGGCGCCGCCGATCGATCACCTCGATCGTGTGCAGCAGCCGGTCGCGCAGCTCGTCCGCCTTCCGCTCGAACTCCTCCCGCTGGCCGTTCAGCCCCTTCATACGACGCGCTCCCGGACCAGCCGGACGTCCGACCCGAGCCGGCCGCGCGTCCGCTCGAGCGGCCTCCTCGGCGCACGCTCGTAGCCGACGATGCCCACCACGATCGCCAGCGCGATCAGCGCGAGCCCCATCAGCAGCGCCGGGAGCGGCTCCGGCGAGATCGCCAGCGCGATCGCGACGAGCACCAGCGCCACCCCGAGCAGCGCCGCGGCAGCCGCCACGCCGAGCGCGACGCCCGACGTCTTCGCCCGCGAGATCTCCTGGTTGATCTCGTCGCGCGCCAGCGCGACCTCGACCTCTATCAGCTCCCTCGCCTCGACGATCGCCTCCTTCACGAGATCGGCCGTCGAGCTCTCGGGCCTGGGATCCAGCTGCCTCATGGGACACCTCTCCGCCTCACAGGATGAACGCGCTCGGGAGCGGAGCAGACAGCCGCCAGCACACGGAACGCCGCGGAGCCCCCGCCACCGACCCGCGCCACGCGGTGCATACGGCACGCCAGCCCCATCCTCGCGAAGGCGCGCGCGCGCTGCGCGGCCTCCGCCCCGCCCCGCGCGGCGGGCGATCAGGGCAGGGCGCCGGAGACGACGCGCTCGTGCCCGCCGTAGTCGAGGCTCCTCGTGACGTCGACGAACCCCGCCGCCGCGAAGAGCTCGGCGACCTCGCCCGCCTTGCCGGCCTCGACCTCCACCGCCAGCACGCCGCCGCCGGCGAGCAACGCCGGCGCGCCCGCGACGATGCGGCGCGTGAACGCGAGCCCGTCCGGTCCCCCCGCCAGCGCGAGGTGCGGCTCGTAGCCGCGGATGTCGATCTGCAGCGCGGCCACGTCCTGGTCCGGAATGTACGGCGGGTTCGCGGTGATCAAATCGAAGCGGAGGCCGGACGGCACGCCGGCGAAGAGATCCGAGCGCAGAAACCCCGCGTTGACGGCGCCGAGGCGGAGCGCGTTCTCGCGGGCGACGGCGAGCGCCCCGTCCGAGATGTCGATCCCGAGGACGCGGCTGGTGGGCCGCTCGCAGGCGAGGCTCACCGCGACGCAGCCGGACCCGGTGCACAGATCGAGCACGCGCGCGGAGAGCGCGAGGTGCCTCGTCCGGGCGAGGCCGACCTCGACAAGGATCTCGGTGTCGGGGCGCGGGATGAGCACGCGCGGATCGACGCGGAACGGGCGGCCGTAGAACTCCCGCACACCGAGCAGGTAGGCGACCGGCTCGCCGGCGCGGCGGCGCTGGTGCAGCTCCCGGTAGGCGGCGAGCTCGTCCCTGGTGAGCGGCCGATCGGCGTCGATGAGCAGCCCGACGCGATCGATGCCCAGCACCTTGCCGAGCAGGAGCTCGGCGTCGAGGCGCGCCGAGGACGCGCCGCGCTTCCTCAGATCGCCCGAGGCCCAGGCGATCACGCGGCGGATCGTCCAGGGCTCGTTCTGCGGCTCGATGTCGGGCTTGGTCACGGGAGCGGGGCGGCGACGGCGTCGCGGACAGCGGCGGAGACGACGGCCTCGACCTCGGCGCGGACCGCGTCGCGATCCGCGACCGAGCGGGCCTCGAACCGCAGCACCAGGATCGGACCGGTGTTCGAAGCGCGGCAGAGGCCCCAGGCCCCGCCGCCGAAGTCGATGCGCGCGCCGTCGATGTCCACCACCGGACGGACGCGGCGGAAGTGCTCGGTCACGCGGCGCACGACCTCGAACTTCACGGCGTCGGGGCAGTCGACCCGGATCTCGGGGGTGGCGAAGGTCAGCGGCACGTCCGCGAGCAGCTCGCCGAGCGGCCGCTGCTCCCGGGCCACGATCTCGAGCAGGCGGACCGTCGCGTAGACCGCGTCGTCGAACCCGAACCACCGGTCGGCGAAGAACATGTGCCCGCTCATCTCGCCCGCGAGCAGGGCGCCCTCCTCTTTCATCTTGGTCTTGATGAGCGAATGGCCCGTCTTCCAGAGGATGGGGCGCCCTCCGCGCGCGGCAATGTCCGCGTAGAGCGTCTCGGAGCACTTCACCTCGCCGAGCACGGCCGAGCCGGGGCGCTCCGCGAGGAGCGACCGCGCGAACAGGAGCAGCAGCTTGTCCCCCCAGATCACCTCGCCGCGCTCGTCGACGACGCCAACCCGGTCGCCGTCGCCGTCCCACGCGACGCCGAGCGCGGCGCCTGTCGAGAGCACGCGGGCGCGGAGCGCCTCGAGGTTCTCGGGCACCGTCGGGTCCGGGTGGTGGTTCGGGAACCGGCCGTCGATGTCGCAGAAGAGCGCGTCCGGCGAGAAGCCGAGCGCCGTGAGCGTGCGGACGCCGAGCGGGCCGGCCGCGCCGTTGCCGGCGTCGACCACGAAGCGGACGTCGGTGCGGGACAGGCGGGCCGCGGCGCGCACCGCCTCGATGTAGTCGGCCGCGAGGTCGACCTCGGTGAGCGCGCCGCCTCCCGCGGCACCTGCGGCGCCGAGGCCCTCCTCGATGGCATCGGCGAGCTCCTGGATCTCCTGGCCGAAGAACGATGCCTTGCCGCGCATGAGCTTGAACCCGTTGTCCGGCGCCGGGTTGTGGCTCGCCGTGATCATGATCGCGCCGTCCGCGTGCAGGTGGTGCGCCGCGAAGTAGAGCAGCGGCGTCGGCCCGACGCCGGCCGAGATCACGTCGGCGCCGCCCGCGCGCAGGCCGTCCGTGAGCGCGGAGAACAGCCTGTCGCTCGAGAAGCGGCCGTCGCGGCAAACGGCGACCCGAGGACGGGGCCCGTTGACCGACATGGTGACGCGCTGCGCGTTGAGAGAGATCTGCAGGAGGCCGGCGAACGCGGCGCCGAGCTCGCGGGCAAGCTCGCTGCTGAGGTCGCGCTCGGCGTCGCCGCGGATGTCGTACTCGCGGAAGATGGTTCGGGGGACCTTCATGGACCACGCGGAGGAGCGCCCGTGCCGCGCTGCAGCGCGGGGCCGGCGCCAAGGGTGCTCTGACACAGCGCAATCGTGGGTGAAACGAAAAACGCTCGCCACGGCGCCGGCTCGTCGGCTCGTCGGCTCGTCAGTTCGTCGGTCAGCTCGTCGGTCAGCTCGTCGGATTGCGTTCCTGGCCGCCGGCCGGGTAAGTTGGGCCCCGTGGAGCCCAGGACCGCATGATGACGCGCGCACAGAGAACCGGCCTCGCTGCCATGCTGGCCCTCTCCGCGTGCCTCGCCTGCAGCGAGGCCGCCCGGGCGGCGGAGCCGTCGCCCGCCGCCCTGCCGATCACCGTCGTCGCCCTCCGGACCGACGACGCGTACGACCAGGCAGGCGCGCTGACCCAGGCGCTCCGCTCCGCCGTCAAGGAGACCCCGGGGTGGTCGGTCGGCGAGGGGGATTTCTCGCTGGAGGTCCTGACGCTCTCGCTGCAGTGCGAAGATGTGCCCGACGCGGGCTGCCAGACGCGCATCGCCGACCAGATCAAGAGCGACCGCTATCTCTGGGGCGTGCTCCGCAAGAGCGACACCAACGTGGAGGGCGCCCTGCACCTCTGGACCCGCGGGAAGCCGGCCACGAGCGTCCCGGTGAAGCACAGCGCGAACCTCACCGAGGCCAACGACGAGCCGCTCCGCAAGATCGCGGCGGACGCGATCGCGGCGCTGACCGGCGGGCCGCCGGAGGGCTCGCTCCGCGTGAGGACGGGCGCCGCGCAGGCGAGCGTGCTCATCGACGGGAAACCGGTCGGCAACGTGCAGAACGGCGAGGCGACCTTCACGGTCACGGCCGGGCCGCACAGGGTGCGCGTCAAGTCGTCCGGCTTCCTCGACTCCGAGGCGTCGGTCGTGGTCCTGCCCGTGGCCACGACGGACGTCGCGCTCAGCCAGATGCCCGCCGAGCCGTCGCAGTCCAACTGGAAGCGGGTGGGCGGGTTCATCGGCCTCGGCGCGGGGGCGGTGTTCGGCACCGTCGCCGTCATCAGCTCGGTCCAGGTCGCGAGCATCCAGAGCGACCCCCGGTACACGGCCTACCGAGGGCTGTTCCTCACCGGGGTCGAGGACGTCTGCGCGCCCGCGCAGCGCGAGGCCATCCGGGGCGACATCACCGCCGACGCGAGGACGGCCGACGCGGGCATCCGGCTCTGCGAGAGGACGGACACGTTCATGGGGCTCCAGTACGTCTTCTACCCGCTGGCGGTGGTCTCCGCGGGCCTCGGCGCCTACCTGCTCGTGACGAGCGACAGCCGGAGCGGGGAGCGCACCGGCTGGACCGTGCAGCCCAGCGTCGGCCTCGGCGCGGGCGGCCTCGACGTGACGTACCGCTGGTGAGCCCCGCCCTTCGTTCCGCTCGCCAGGAGCCCGGCCAGGGGCGACGATCATGCGGGTGATCGCCGGCCGGCTCGGGGGGCGGAGGCTCGCCGCGCCGCGCGGCGAGGGCACGCGGCCGACCGCGGATCGCGTGCGCGAGGCGCTCTTCTCCTCGCTCGGCGACGTCACCGGCGCGCTCGTCTGCGACCTCTACGCCGGCACCGGCGCGCTCGGCATCGAGGCGCTCTCGCGCGGCGCGCGGCGCGCGGTCTTCGTCGAGAGCGGCCGGCCCGCGCTCGCCACGCTCCGCGAGAACCTCGCCGCGCTCGGCCTCGCCGAGGCGGCGCGCGTCGTCCCGCTCCCGGTCGAGCGCGCGCTCGATCTGCTCCGCGACGAAGGCCCCTTCGATCTCGCGCTGCTCGATCCGCCCTACGCCGCCCTGACCCAGGCCGCCGCCGCGGCCGCGCGCCTCGCCGGCCCGCTCGGCTTGCTCGCCCCGACCGGGCGCCTCGTCCTCGAGCACGCGCGCCGCGATCCTTCCCCGGAGATCGCCGGGCTCACCTGCGCTGCGGCCCGCACCTACGGTGACACCGCGGTGTCGTTCTACACGCGCTGAGCAGCCTCCACGCGCTCGACACGCGCCGAGCAGCGCGCGCCGGGCAGCCCGCTGCGCGCACCGGATACCCCGCCTGCGCGCCGAGCAGCCGTCCGCGCGGACCCAACATGTTCATCCGGGGCGCATCCAGTTTCCTGGCGCGCTTCCCTGCCCGCCCTTGTAGACTCGCCCCGCCGGACGCGCCCGCGTCTCGGCTCCGACGCACGATGGCCCCGCCGAAGCGGCCGGCCCCCGCGCGCCTCTCCGGGAGGACTTCTCAACGTGTCCGCATCGATGCCCCCGTCGTCCCAGCAGATCCCGGGCAAATCCGGCAACTCTGGGCCTTACATCGCAGGAATGGTCGTCCTTGCCGCGCTCATGGCGGGCCTGCTCTACTGGAAGCTGCGCCCGGAGCCGGACGCGCCGCCCGCGGCGCCCACCGCCGCTGCCCGCACCGAGACGAAGTCCGCGGATCCGCCGCCGCTCTTCGCGCCCCCCCCGCCGCCGCCCGTCGACGAGGTCGAGGATGCCGGCGTGGACGCTGGCAAGGTCGCGTCGGGGCAGGGCCCGGCCACGACCGGCAAGTCGCCTTGCTCCGGCAAGTGCGGCGACGGCGCCAGCTCGCCCGCGCTCGACTCCGCCGTCCTCGGGCTCGCCCGCTCGGCGCAGGGTTGTTATAACCGCGCACTGCGCACCTCGGAGGTCTCCGGCAAGCTGACGGTGAGCGTGCAGGTCGCCTCGACGGGCGCGGTGTGCAGCGCCTCGATTCTCAACGATACCGTGGGTTCGGGCGAGATTGCGTCTTGCGTCCTTGGACGTTTCCGCGGCAAATCACTGCCTCCGCCGCAGAGCGGATGCGTCGTGGTGAACGTTCCGATCAACTTCACCATCAAGCAATAGGAAGCCGCCGATGCGAATGCTCCCCCTCCGGATGGCCAGCTTGCTCCTCCTCGCGCTCGCGCTGTCGAGCGCCGCGTGCCGCGTCGAGGAAGGCACCACCCCGACCTGCACCGACAACCTCAACGACGAGCAGGGAATCGTGGACGACCCGGATGGGTGCCATCGGCTCCCGTACTGCATGGTGAACGGCGCGCAGGCGGCCCCCGCGGAGTGCTGCAAGAACGCAGAGGGCATGGTCAACCCGGAGTGCGCCAGGGGGTATGCGTCCCTGACCTCCTCGGCCAGCACGACGTCGGCGAGCAGCTCCGGGGGCAACGGCGGCTCCGGGGGCGACGGCGGCTCGGGGGGCAACGGCGGCTCCGGGGGGAACGGCGGCTCCGGGGGCGACGGCGGCTCGGGCGCCGGCGGCTCGGACGGCGGCGGGGGGAGCGGCGGCTAGGCCGCGCGCATCCATCCGCCGTGGCGAGGAGTGCCGCTTCCAGCCGGGGGATCCTGCTCTCGGTCGCCTATGACGGGCGCCCGTTCGCGGGCTTCGCCCGTCAGCGCGACCAGCGCACGGTCTCGGGCGAGCTGCTCGGCGCGCTGCGCGCCATCGACCCGGCCATCCGCGAGATCCGCGGCGCGAGCCGCACCGACGCGGGCGTCCACGCGCGCGACCAGCGCGTCGCCTTCGACACGGCGGCGCCGCTGCCGCCGCGCGGCTGGGTCCTCGCGACCGCGCGCCACCTCCCGGACGAGATCGTGATCCGGCGCGCCGCCGTCGTGCGCGTCGGGTACTCGCCCCGCTTCGAGAGCCTCCGCAAGCGTTACCGCTACCTGGTCCTCCGGGATCTGGTCCGCGATCCGTTCCTCATCCGCCGCGCCTGGCGGGTCGAGGGTCTCACCGACGACGCGATCGAGCGGGCGCGCGCCGAGACGCCCGCCGTGAAGGGCACCCACGACTTCGCGGCGTTCCGGACGAGCGCGGACGAGCGGACGAGCACGGTGCGCACGCTGTACGGCCTCGAGCTGTCGCTCGACCCGGCGGACCCGCGCCTCGTCCGGATCGACGTCGAGGGGAACGCGTTTCTGCACAACATGGTGCGCATCCTGGTCGGCACCTTGATGGACGTGGCGCGCGGCTACCTCGCCCCCGGCGCGATCGCCCGCGCGCTCGCGTCGCTCGACCGGCGCGACGCCGGGATCACGGCGCCGCCGGACGGGCTGTACCTGGAGCACATCCACCTGCGCGACGACGGCCAGGATCCCTGGCCGACGGGCCCGTCGGGCGGGTCCTCGGAGGGCGACACCGCGCCGGAGGACACCCCATCGACGGGCGACGCCGCCCCCGCGGAGCCGGGTGCCGAGACGGACGCCGGGGGCGAGGCGAGCGCGCGGCCCGAGACGGACGCCGGGGGCGAGGCGAGCGTGCGGCCCGGGGCGGGAGCGCCCCTTCTGCCCGATCGGTGACTCGCGCGCTTTCCGCGCGCCAGGAGGTTGCGTTCGCGAGCGCTTCCCGTCTTACCTCTCTTGCCTCGCTGCCGGGCACCCCGCTCCGCGGACCGCGGACAGGACCTCTCCCACGCGCTGGAGGAAGCATGAACTCGCGTCGGCTGACTGCATCCCTCGCCCTGCTCATCCCTGCCCTTGGGCTCCCGTCGCTCGCGGGCGCCCAGCCGTCCGCAGCGCCGGCGGCGGCGCCCCCCCTCAGGGCGCCCTCGCCCCCGCCGACGGCGGCGCCCTCGCCCCCGCCGTCCCGCGCCGCCGCCTCCAGCGCCGCCGCGGCCGCCGGCGCTGCTGATCTGCGCCGCCTCGGCGAGACCTTCGCCGATGTCGTCGACAAGGTCGGTCCCGCGGTCGTCCAGATCGAGGTCGCCGTCGGCGAGGACGTCTCCTCGCCGCTGCGCTGGTTCCGCGACGGCGGCCAGCGCCGCGGGCTCGGCTCGGGCGTCCTCTTCTCCCCGGACGGCGGCATCCTCACGAACGACCATGTCATCGACGGGGCCCGCGCGATCACCGTCCGGCTCCGCGACGGCCGCATGTTCGCCGGCCGCGTGGCAGGCCGCGATCCCGCGACCGATCTCGCCGTGCTCCGCATCGACGCGAAGGCCCTCCCCACCGCGACGTTCGCCGACAGCGACGCCGCGCGCGTCGGCGCCTGGGTGGTCGCGATCGGCTCCCCCTTCGGCCTCGGCCACACGGTCACCACCGGCGTGCTCAGCGCCAAGGGGCGGGGCGGCGTCGGCGTGAACGACGTGGAGGACTACCTCCAGACCGACGCGAGCATCAACCCCGGCAACTCGGGCGGACCGCTCGTCGACCTCGACGGCCGCGTGCTCGGCATCAACACGATGGTGGTGAGCCGGGGGCAGGGCATCGGGCTGGCGGTGCCGGCGAGCATGGCCCGGCGCGTGGCCGAGCAGCTGCTCCGGCACGGCCGCGTCGAGCGCGCCTGGATCGGCGTCGGGCTGCAGGACCTCACGCCCCAGCTCGCGGCGGTGATGCCGAGCCCGCCTCGGGCCGGCGCGCTCGTCAACGCCGTCAACCCGAGCGGCCCAGCCGCCAGGTCGAACCTCCAGCCGGGCGACGTGATCACGTCGGTCGCGGCCAGGCCGACGCGCGACGCGCAGGACGTCATCCGCGAGCTCTTCAACCACAACGTCGGCGAGACGCTGCCGGTCGAGGTCGTGCGCGGCGGCCAGCAATACCAGACCCGGGTGACGCTCGCCCCGCGGGACGAGCCGGCGCCGCCGGCGCTCCCGGTGCAGCGCGCGCCCGCCCCGCACCCGGACCTCGGCCTCACGCTGCACGACGTACCGGCCCCGCGCGGCGAGCGCGGCGAGCGCGGCGAGGGCCGGGCGCTCGCGCGCGTGGCCATCGTGGCGAACGACTCGCCCGCCGAGCGCGCCGGCCTCCGTCCGGGCGACGTGATCCTGGAGGCCGACAGCCGCCGCGCGCCGACCGCCGCCGAGGTCGAGGAGGCCGCGCGCGACGGCGAGCTCCTCGTCCGGGTCCAGCGCCGGGGCGCCGCGTTCTACGCCGCCCTCAAGCGCTGACCCGCGCCGGCGCCCCCGGAAAATCCGACGCGGACAAATGGACTACCCGCGCTCGCCTTGGTAGTCAGGGTACCGTGCACATCGGACTCGACCGTCTCCCGGATCTCTCGCAGCTCCAGCGCATCCGATCGGCTCGCCTGGGGGTCCTTGCGCACCCGGCGAGCGTCGATCGCGATCTCACCCACATCGCGTTCGTCCTCGAGCGCCTCGGCGTGCGCCCGCGCCTCTTCTTCGGCCCGGAGCACGGCTATGGCGGCGAGGCGCAGGACATGGCGTCGGTGACGAGCGCCGTCGACGCGCGCTCCGGCGCGCGCATCGTCAGCCTCTACGGCGATCGCTTCGAGGATCTCTCGCCTTCCGCGGCGGATCTCGCGGAGATCGACCTGCTCCTCATCGATCTCGCCGACGTCGGCGCGCGCTATTACACGTTCGTCTGGACGGCGCTGCTCGCGCTGCGGGCGGCCCACGCCGCGGGCGTGCACGTCGTGCTGCTCGACCGGCCGAACCCCATCGGCTGCGCGCTGGAGAGCGTCGAGGGCGCGACGCAGGCGCCTGGATTCCTCTCGTTCGTGGGCCTCGAGCCCGTGCCGATCCGCCATTCGCTCACGGTGGGCGAGCTGGTCGCGCTCTTCGCGCGGCGCGAGGGCATCCCGCTCGGCGACGTCGCCTGCGGCCTGCAGGTCGTGGCGGTCGAGGAGCATCGCCGCGAGGGGCTCGCCGCCGAGTGGGATCGTCCGTTCGTCCTCCCCTCGCCCAACATGCCGGCGACCGACACCGCGCTCGTCTACCCGGGCGGCTGCCTGATCGAGGGGACGAACCTGTCGGAGGGCCGCGGCACGACGCGCCCCTTCGAGATCGTCGGCGCGCCCTGGCTCGACGGCCGCGATCTCGCCGCGCGCCTCGCGTCCACCGGGCTGCTCGGGTTCATCGCGCGGCCGCTCACCTTCCGGCCCACCTTCCAGAAGCACGCTGGCAAGACCTGCGGCGGCGTCCAGGTCCACGTCACCGACCCGCGCACCTTCCGTCCAGTCGCCACGTACCTCGCGCTCACCGCGTTTGCCTTCAGGCAGCAGCCCGAGCAGCTCCGTTTCCGCACCGAGCGTTACGAGTACGTCGACACGATCCCGGCCTTCGATCTGCTCACCGGCTCTGCCGCGGCGCGCCTCGCCATCGAGGCCGGCGAGGATCCGCTGGCGATCGCCCTGGAGGTGTCGCGCCCGGATCCGGCCTGGTCCGAGGTGATGCGCGAGGCGCAGGCGGCGCGGGCCGCCGCCGGCTGAGCGCCGCCCGCGCGGCTCAGCGATCGTAGCGGTCGTAGGGCTCCGGCCGGGAGAGGATGCCGGCCGTGTACCTCGTCGCGAGGACGACGAGCAACAGCGCGAGCCCGGTGATCACGGAGAAGATCCGCGCCGGGCCCTCGGCGGAGAAACCGAACAGCCAGGGCGAGGCGACGAGACCGACGCCGAGGGAGGACTCCAGCGCTCCGTGCACCGGAAACCGGATCTTCCTGGCGGCGCCGAGCGGCTGGTCGGACAGCAGCGTCAGGACGAGGTGCGTCAGGGCGGCGACAGAAGAGACCGCCGTCGGCACCGGCCCGAAGCGGAGCGCGAGCGGCGCGAACGCGAGCAGGACGACGAACGCATAATCGGCGTACCCATGGAGTCGCGGAGACAGCAGCTTCATCGGTCCCTCCTTGGAGAGCTCTCCGCACGACGGTGCATCGCATGTGCCGGTGAGCGGCTGTCAGCGCGCGCGCAGCCCGCGTCGGGACGCCGCGCGACCCGGAGAGCAGGGCGGTTATTGCTCGTCCGGGACGGGCAGAAGGGTGCTTGTCGTGCTCACCTGAAGCGAGCGCATGGGGCGCGCGCGCTCGAATCGGGACAGGGCCCGGCGGAGCTTGACGGTGCTGGCGCGGATCTCCTCACCGTCTACGATGCGCTCTGGCAGGGGGCGGCGACGTCGGCGTCGTCACCTCGTTCACGTTCGAGACACACCCTGTCTCCGGGGTCTCGATCTTCAGGGTCTCCTGGCCGTGAACCGACCTCCCGCCCCAGCGGCGGGCCCTGCGCGGCGGCCTGCGCGCGTCGCGCTCCGGGGCGCGGGCGCTCAGCTCGTCGACAGGAGCTCGTCGAGCACGGCCTCGTACTCGTCGACGAGAGGGTGCGGCGCCAGCGCTCGACCCATCGCGCGCAGCTCTTCGAACCTGGCGACCTGCACCTCCCTGCCGCGCTTGAACATCGGCCACGGATCGCCGTGCTCGCGCGAGCAGACGATGATGGACTGGAGGTTGTCTATCTTGTCCGCCAGCGTGATCGCCTGTGCTTCCCAGGGCTTTCCGGGGAACGCCTTGAGATAGAGCCGCTTCCGGTCCTCCCAGGGAAGCGACCTGTCCTGCTCGGTCACGTGGCGGACGAGCGTGGCGACGCGCTCGCCGAAGTGCTGGACCAGCTCGTCGAACGTGACGCCCTGGTCCTCCATGGCGTCATGCAGCGCGCCGGCCGCGACCACCTCGTCGTCGAAGCCGTGGCGCGCGAGCAGGACCGCGACGCCGGCGAGGTGGCTGATGTAGGGGACGTCGGCGTTCGGATACTTGCGCTTCTGTGCTCGGTGCCAGACCGCCGCCTGGTCGAGCGCGCGCTTGAGGAGGATGCCCATCGCGATGTCCCGCTCACCATAGCCGTTCGGCGTCCGGAGCGCAGGCACTCGAACGCGAGCCGCCACCACCGGCGGAGATCCGTCCCGACCGGACCGCGCGCCGCCCGCCCCGACAGCGCGGCGGTGAGGGCGTCCAGCGCCCGGATGCACCGTCGACCAGCGGCCCCGCGGGCGCCGAGGGCGCTCCGCCGCAGCGAGGCCGCCGCGGCGAGGCCGCCGCAGCGAGGCGATCGTGGTGCAAATTTCCACCCCACATTGAATCTGTGTTCGGCGCCTCGGGCCCCGCGGCGCGCGACATCCGCTCTTCGACCCGCGTGAGCCGCTCCGCCATCGTGTCTTGTCTTGCTGTGTAGACAGGGGCGTTCGTGAACGGAGAGACATACCTGCTCTGCGGATGTCGCGCCGGCCCTGCCGCCGTGGGACGCGCGCCTGGCGGCGGGCGTCGCGCTGCGCTTCCGGTGGCGGACCGCATGACGTAGCATCGGGTCGTGCCTGCGAGCGGAGCCGCCTCCTTGCCCATCCCCGCGCGGCCACCTCTCGTTCGTTCAGAGGGTCCGGGGAGGTGCGCGCAAGTCCTACGAAGATGTAGACCACGTCGCTCGTTGCCCAAGACTCCGCAGTTTCCGGCCGGTATACTGGTCCGTGACAGCGGCTTAACTCGTCATGCGAAACCCGCCGACGCAGGGTGCCACCTCATGAGATCTCGGTCTTTCTGCTCGCTGGCGGTCGCGCTGGCCGCCCTCGCCGCCGCGCCCGCGCTCGCCCGCGCGCAGGATGCGCCCGTCAAGCCCGAGGGCATGGCCCTGAGCCGCTTCGTCCCGGCGCCCGCCGGGGATCGCATGTTCAGCGTACCGTCGCCGTTCGCGCCAGGCCACCTGACGCCCCACGTGATGCTGCTGGCCGATTACGCGAGCAATCCGCTCGTCCTGCGGCGCGAGCGCGACGGCGCGGAGATCGGCGCGGTCGTCAGCGATCAGCTCACGTTCCGGCTCAACGCGTCGCTCCCGCTCTGGAACAAGGTGAGCTTCGACCTCGACGCGCCGCTCACCGCGCTCCAGTCGGGAGAGAGCCCGAACGGCGGCGGCCGCGAGTTCGCGTCCCCGAGCGGCGCGGAGCTCGGCGACCTGCGGCTCGGCGCGCGCGTGCAGGTCTATGGCACGTACCACGACCCGCTCCAGCTCGCGGTCGGCGCGTACCTCTGGCTGCCCACCGGCGCGGACGACTCGTTCGTGAGCGACGGGAGCGTCCGCGCGATGCCTTACATCGCCGCCGGCGGCCGCCTGGAGCGGCTTGTCTGGTCGACCTCGCTGGGCACCGAGCTCCGGCGCTCCCAGTCGTTCGGCGGCGTGGCGCAGGGGACGATGCTCACCCTGGGCGGCGGCGTCGGGTTCCTCGCCGCCGACGGCCGGCTCCAGGTGGGGCCGGAGCTCAGCACCGCGATGGTGCTCGAGGACATCAGCGATCGCTCGATCAACGCGGAGCTCCTCCTCGACGCGCGGTATCGATTCCTCCCGTTCCTGGAGGCCGGCATCGGTGTCGGGCCGGGGCTCACCTCGGGGATCGGGACGCCCGACCTGCGCTTCGTCGCCATGGCCGCCTTCACGCCGGAGCAGCCGCCGGACACGGACCGGGACGGCGTCCCCGATCCGGAGGACGCCTGCCCGAAGGTGCCGGGCGCGCGCAGCGACGACCCGCGCAAGCACGGCTGCCCGCCGCCGCCGGACCGCGACAACGACGGCATCGTCGACGCCGACGACGCCTGCCCGCTCGTGCCCGGCGTCCCCAGCGACGATCCGCGCAAGAACGGCTGCCCGCCGCCGCCGGACCGCGACGACGACGGCATCGCCGACGCCGACGACGCGTGCCCGCTCGTGCCCGGCGTCCCCAGCGACGATCCGCGCAAGAACGGCTGCCCGCCGGACCAGGACGAGGACGGCGTGCCCGACAGCGAGGACGCCTGCCCCGAGGTGAAGGGGTTCCGCTCGAAGGACCCGGCGAAGAACGGCTGCCCGCGCGACACGGACGGCGACCTGTTCCGCGACGACGACGACGCCTGCCCGAGGGAGAGGGGCTTCGCGGATCCGGACCCCGAGAAGCACGGCTGCCCGAAGGCGGTGCGGGTGACGGACAAGAACGTCGTGATCCTCCAGCAGGTGCAGTTCGACACGAACAAGGCCACCATCAAGCCGGTGAGCGATCCGCTGCTCGACGAGGTCGCGCAGGTGCTCGAGGAGCACCCGGAGATCGTGCTCATCGAGATCCAGGGCCACACCGACGACCGGGGCACCGACGAGCACAACAAGGCCCTGTCGCATAACCGCGCCAACTCCGTCATGGCGGCGCTGGTCCGCCGCGGCATCGACTCGACGCGGCTGACCGCCCAGGGCTACGGCCGGGAGCAGCCCCTCGACGACAACGCGACGGAGGCGGGGCGGCAGCGGAACCGCCGTGTCCAGTTCAACATCATCAAGAAGGCCGCGTACAAGCCGCAGGTTGAAACCGGAGAGGATCGATGAGAAAGCAGTTAGGCGTCACCGGGCTCGCGTCTCTCACGCTGATTGGCCTCACGACCGCCAGCGCGACGGCCGAGCCCAAGCTGCGCATACAGGTCGATCAGCAGGGCGACTTCGCCCTCATCGGGAGCTCGATCGGGCAGGAGTGCCGCTCTTCGACGCCGAGGCCCAAGGAGGGCACGGTCGGCGACTGCGGCACATCGATCGTCGAATCGGGGCCTGATCTCTTCTGGCGGTCCGACTCGCCCGCTGACGGCAGGGCGGAGGCGAACCTCGATGTCGCCCCGGAGATGGCGCGCACGACCGCGGTGCTGACGCTGCCCGAGGGAGCGACGGTGACGCACGCGTTCCTGTACTGGGCCGCGCGCAACAGCGCCGGCGCGGATCCCGACGTCGAGCTCCACCACGCGGGCGGCTTCGACGGCACGGTCACCTCGATCGACTCGGTCGAGACGGTGATCAACGAGGGGAAGCCCAACGAGTCGCACAACTACCAGTCGGTCGCCGACATCACCTCGATCGTGAAGGAGAGCGGCGCGGGGGCCTACCGGGTGGGCGGCGTGGACGTCGTCGACGTCAGGAACAGCGACGACGATGTGGTCTTCGTGGCGTGGTGGATGGTGGTGTTCTACGAGGCGCCGAGATCACCGATCCGCAACCTCGCGCTGTTCGACGGGCTCGACCGGGTCTCCGAGGGCAACTCGCAGCGGGTCGAGCTCTCGGGCTTCAAGGTGCCTGACGCCGGCTTCACCGCGAAGCTCGGCATCGTCGCGTTCGAGGGCGACAACACGAACTCGGGCGACAGCGTGTTCTTCAACCCCCAGAACCCCGGGAAGCCCGACGCGGCCGAGGCGCTGAGCGACGCCCTGAACCCCGCGGACAACTTCTTCAACAGCACCCGATCGGCCCTCGGAGAGCCGGTGTCGGTGGAGGGTGATCTCCCGAGGATCGCGGGCACGCCTCAGAGCATGTCGGGGGTCGACATCGACATCGTGGATGTGAGCGCGAAGCTCAAGCCGGGGAACAACCGGGCGACCCTCGTCGCCACGAGCAGCCAGGAGCTCTATTTCCTCGCGGGGTGGGTGACGTCGATCTCCAACTTCGGGCCCGACTTCAGCAAGTCGAGCAAGGTGGCGAGGGACATCGGCGGGCTGCCGACCTACCGCGGCGACGCCATCGAATACGTCATCACGGCGTCGAACACCGGCAATGACGACGCCGTGGATGCGGTGCTGACCGACGCGCTGCCTCCGGGTGTGACGTTCGTCCCGGGCTCGCTCTCGATCGTCGACGGGCCGAACGCCGGTCCCCAGACGGACAGTCCGGGAGACGACCTCGGCGAGTACGATCCGCAGACGCGGACCGTCACGTTCCGGCTGGGCGAGGGGGCGGACGGCGCGCAGGGCGGCAGCATCCCTGTCGACGGGAGCGTCTCGGTGCGCTTCGAGGTCACGGTCGACGCGGACGCGCCGAACGTCATCGAGAACCAGGCGCGGATCGCCGCGGCGGGC
Source organism: Sorangium sp. So ce887 (assembly GCF_051521455.1). Classification (NCBI taxonomy): domain Bacteria; kingdom Pseudomonadati; phylum Myxococcota; order Polyangiales; family Polyangiaceae; genus Sorangium; species Sorangium sp. So ce887. The sequence continues at coordinate 11,269,366 of NZ_CP150354.1, forward strand.
GCGCTCGGTGCGCCGGTCAGCGACGACCCGACGGACGGCAACGGCGCCGCCGCCGGCGCGCCGCCGACCGAGGTCGCGGTGGAGCCCGAGGACTTCTATGCTGCCGGGAGCGGCATGCTCGGCGCCTGCGCGACAAGCCCGCGAGGCCGGGATGGGAGCGCCGGCTGGCTCGCGGGGCTCGCGCTGGCGGGGCTCCTCTGCAGGCGGCGCCGGGCGTAGCGGTCCGACGCTGGAGACGCGAGCGGGAGCCGGGCCGAGCGGAGAGCGCTCGGGTTCCGGCCGAGCTCAGTTGATGGTGAACGACTTGCTGACCGCGACCGGCCCGCCGCCGAAGGCGGGCACGCGCGCGCCGCGGAACAACCTGGCCACGCAGCCGCCGACGCTCGTTCCAGCGAACGGCGCGCCCTGAACCTCGGCCGACGTGACATTGCCGCTCGGCGCGAAGGTGACCTTGACCTTCCCGGTGCCCGTCGGCCCGCCGGCCTTCTTGCAGCTCTTGGCAGAACCCGCTGCCGAGCCGAGCGCCGAGCTCGCGGCGCCGCGGTTGAACTCGCCGCCTCCGGAGGGCGCCGCCTCCGCGGGCTTCTGCGCAGCCGGCTTGTCCGCCGCAGCGGCGGGCGCAGACGCCGGCTTCTCCCTCTCCGCCGGCTTCTCGGCCGCGCCGGGCGACGGCTGATCCGGCGTCGGCGCCGCCGCCGCGGGCTCCTCGGCGGCCGGCGCCGCCGTCTCGGCGGGGGGCGGCGTGGCGGCCGCCGTCTCGGTCGGTGTCGGCGCCGGCGTTGCCGCCGGGCTCGGCACCTCGGCGGGGGTCGTGTTCGTCTGCTCCGGCGTGGTCGTGGACGCGTCCTCCTTCGGCGACTGCATGAAGAAGAAGGCGACGCCGCCGATCAGCACGACCGCGGCGACCGCGGCGGCGATCAGGCCCATGCGGCCCTTCTTCGCCGAGGGCTCCGGCGCCGCGCTCGGGGAGAGCGGCAGGAGCGACGAGGGCGGCACCGACGCCTTGGCCGGGACCGACATCGACGGCGGCGGCCGCGAATCCGTCACCGGCGCAAGCAGGGGGGGCGGCGCGAGCATCGGCGCGGAGGCGATCGCGCCGCCGCCGAGGTTCAGCAGGTCGTCGTAGCCGCTGCGCCCGTTGTTCTTCGCGGGGCGGCTCGAGGGACGCCGGCCCAGCGGGGCGTCATCGTCCTGCTGCTTGACCGCGTTCTCGGTCGCGGTGAGCGCCGAGAGCGAGAAGAGGACGGAATTCTCGTTGCGCTCGCCCACCTGGCGATCGGCGCCGGGCAGCGGGGAAGGCGCGGCCGACTCGGCGTCCCGCTCGGCGGCGCTGAAGATGTCGACCGCGGCCGTGCGGCCCGGGCGACGCGCCGCCGGAGCAGCCGCGACGGCTGCGGCCGGCACTGCCGCCGCCCCGCCGTCCGGCGCCGGAGCCGGAGCCGGCGCGGGGGCCGCCGATGCTGCAGACGCTGACGGTGCAATACCGAGCTGGTTCAGCGCGCGCTTCGAGTCCTTCATCACCACGGTCCCCTCGGGGCCGAACCTGAGCCCGGCCGGCGCCGGAGCCACGGGGATCGGCGCCGCTGCCGGCGTCGGCACGGGCACCGCGGCAGGCGCAGGCACCGCTGCGGCCGCAGGCACCGCTGCGGCCGCAGGCACCGCTGCGGCCGCAGGCACCGCGGCAGGCGCGGGCACCGCGGCAGGCACCGGCTCCGCCGCAGCAGCAGGAGCAGGCGTCGCGGCCGCTGGAGCCGCTGCAGCGACCGCCGTGGCCGACGCCGCATCCGCCTGGGTGGAAAATTGCTCCTTGAGCTCGGGGACGCTGGCGAGCGGCAGCCAGTCGGTCATCCCCTCTTTCCAGACGTAGGTCTCGTTGCTGAGCGCTCCGCGGGCGTACTCGGTCACGAGCTGGGCGGTCGTCATGGTCCGCTCGTCGCCCTCGGCGACGTTGACGGTCCACGCGTCGGGCGCCGCCGACGAGGACGGGCCGCCGGCGTCGAGCTTCGCGTCGGCGTCCTCCGAGAGGTCGCCCTGCTGCCCCACGGTCGCGTCCTGCGACGGAGCCGAGGCCGCCTCATTCGCGCCGTGGACGACCATCGCGTGGTTGCATTTCTTGCATTTGATCTTGACCGTCTTGCCGACGACTTTCTCGTCGGCAATCGTGTACTTGGCCTGGCACGACTCACACGTAATCTTCATGCGACTGTCGCCCTTCCCGTTCCGGCGTGCGGGCATGGGTTCAACGACCACACACGCGCACAATCACGCGGCCCGGTCGATTGACGGAGGATAGCGGGAGCGCGCGAGACCGATCAAGGAGCCGGCTTTTTTTGTGATCGCCGCCGGCGCGGCGCAGCGGGATGACGCAGCGCGCGCCGATGCCCGCGCGATGCGCAAGGGCGACGCGCTCAGTTGAGCAAGAGCAGCTGCGTGCCGTCTTTCCCGCAGAACATCGCCTCGCCCGGATAGCGCTCGCCGCAGGTAGGGCAGATCTTTCCGCGAACCCGCGGCGCCGGCCCGGCGCCGCCCGCGGCCGGCGCCGCGAGCGCGGCACCGGTGGACGCGGGCGCATCCTCGGCCCCGGCGCCGCCGCGCTCCCCGCCGAGGGCGCCGCCCGTCGAGGCGGGGCCTTCGAGCTCGCCGCCGGCGCGCCGGCGCCCGCGGCGCAGCAGGATCAGCCCCGCAAACCCGAGGCAGGCGGCGACCCCGCCCACGATGGCGACGAACAGGTTCTTGCGCTGGCGCCCCAGGTCCTCGCCCGAGGTGGTGCGCCCGCCGATGGTGCCGGCCGCGATCACCACGACGGCGGCCTGATCGCTCTCGCCGGCCTCGTTGAGCCCGCTCGTGGCGAGGAGCGCGTCGTACCGGTCGGGGCTCGTCACCTCGATCGCGACGGTCACGCCCTTGCCGGCGACGGTCGCCACGAGGCCGAGCGCCCCCTCGCCCGCGTCGGCGCCGAGCGAGAGGGCGCCGGTCGCGTCGACCGTCGCGGCGGACGCGAGCGGCCCGGACGCGATCGACCACGCGGGCCTCGTCGCGAGCGCGCACCCTGCCGCATCCATGACCAGCGCGCGGAACTGGAAGCGCTCGCCCGGCCGCATGAGCTTGCGCGACGGCGTGACCTCGAGGCGCGCCGGATCGCCGGGTGCATCACAGGTGCGCGAGGCGGCGGGCTTCTTCTCGGAGGCGGCGGGCGCGGCGGGCGGAGCGCTCGCGATGGGCGGAGCGCTCGCGATGGGCGGAGCGCTCGCCGCGGGGGGCGCCTCGCCTTCGCGCCGGACGAGCGTGTAGGACCGCGTCCTCGTCACGGAGGCGCTGCAGGTCGTGTCCTGGATGATGAACTGGTACTGCCCCGTCTCCGCCATGTGGATGCTTGTGTCGGTCGCCTGCGTCGTCGTGGTGACGACCGCCCGGCGGGGGTCGTTCGGCGGCGTCGTGCAGCGCGTCTGCCAGGAGCGCGCGTTGCCGGACGCCGAGTGCTTGCTGCGCGCGAGCCCGGGCATCTGCTCCCAGCACTCGGCGGTGCTCCACGACCGTCCGGCGCCCGAGATCGAGAGCTCCGAGCCGTGCTGCTGGATCTGCACGGCGCCGCCCGGGGCGCCCTGCGGGCGCGGCCTGGGCCCGCACGCTTCCCCCCACGCGTCGACCGACCACTGTTCGGAGAGCGCGCTCGCGGTCCAGGCCCCGCTCAGCGTCGGCTGGCCCTGCGCCGCGCCCGTGCCCGGAACAGCGAGCGACGCGAGCGACGCGATCGACGCGAGGAGCAGGGCCGGCGAGGCGAGCAGCGGGCGTCCCACAGCCGAACCCTAGCAGCGCCCGCGCACGGACGGCAGCCGGCAGGCTCGCAGCCCGAGGCGGCTCGCTCGTCCTCGCCCCTCGTCCAGGGCGGGCGAGGGCGGGCGAGGGCGGGCGAGGACGCGACCCAGCGCGAAGCGCGGCAGCGCCCTCCCGGACGCAGGCCGCAACACGTGAAAAAGTAGCGCGCTTCGAAAAGGGTCTAGACAGGCGAAACATAGATTCGTTATCTTGAAAAATGGTCCCGTGCGCGCTCTGCATCAAATCTCGTCAGACACTCCCACGTGTCTGATCCGATCCTGTTCAGCCCCTGGCCGGCATGAGGGCTGGAGAGGGCTGCGGAGCGTGCGGAGCGTGCGAGACGCGCGAGACGCGCGAGACGCGCGAGACGCCAGCGCGCGCTGCCGCACGCTCCGCACCCGCCGCGTACCCATCGCGCGCCCATCAACCCATGCTGCGGATCCCCCTCGTCCCTGCGCTCCTCTTCACGGAACGCAAACGGCCCAAAAGCGTCACCGCACGTCCCAGCATTGTCCCAAAATTGTCACTGCGCATCTCGGTGTTTTTCTTGTGTCTCCCAGAAAAAAGATCTGGACACTTCCAGTAGTGAGTTGCTAACTTGAACACTGTCCCTTTGCGCATCCGCTCTCCGATCGAAGCCAAAGCACCCGCGTACCTGATCTGATCCTGATCAGCCCGCGGGGCGCAGTCCGATAGGAGCCCGCGAAACGACCTCGCCTGACCCGTGTGTCATGGCACCTGCCATCCGGATGACGCTCCAGCAAGGGTTCACCTGTGAGGACCTCAAGGAGCTACAAATGAAGCAAGTCGCAATCGCCTCATCCGCCGCGCTCGCCACCCTGTTCATCGCCGCCACCAGCCTCGCCAACACCTCTTCGCCGTCCCCCACGTGCACCGTGATCAAGCGGGGTGTCCTGGGCGACATCTACAACGCCGAGATCTGGAGCCTTGCCCCGAGCTATCACGTCCCGTCCCCTCATGAAGTGAACACCGGCTACTCCAGCACCGTCGGCGAGAAGCGCGCCCTCTTCCGCTTCGATCTGAGCCCCATCCCCGCCGGCTCGCTCGTCACGTCGGCCAAGTTCTACGCCCTGACCTACACGAGCACGGCCCAGACCGTGTACGTCCACCAGGTGCTCGCCCCCTGGACCGAGGGGGGCGTCACCTGGAACAACCTCGGCGGCATCGACCCCGCCACGTTCACCTCGTTCGTGCCCAACGTCACAGGATGGAGCTCGGTCGACCTCACCGGGCTCGTGCAGGACTGGGTGAGCGGCGTCTCGCCGAGCTACGGGATCCTCCTCGAGGAGGGCTCCGCCGGAAAGACGTCTTACAAAGGCAGCGCCCACACCGACGCTTCGTACCGCCCGCTCCTCGAGGTCTGTTACACGGCGCCAAAGGGCACGATCGGCGACAAGGTGTGGTTCGACGCGAACGCCGACGGCATCGAGGACGCCTCCGAGCCCGGCATCGCCGACGTCGTCGTCGACCTCTTCGCCGACACGAACTGCGACGGCTCGGCCGACGGCGCCTCCATCCAGACGACCGCGACCGGCGCGACAGGCGTCTACCGCTTCAGCGACGTCGAGGCGGGCTGTTATGTCGTCGCCGTCGACGACGCGACGCTGCCGCTCGGGCACTTCCTCACCACCGACGACGAGCCGCTCGCCGTGTCCCTCGACGCGGGAGAGAACGTGACCGACGCCGACTTCGGGTACGTGACGTACTCGTCGATCGGCGACACGGTCTGGCTCGACAGCGACGCCGACGGGCTCTACGAGCCGGAGACGGGCGAGCTCGGCGTCAACGGCGTCCGCGTCGAGCTATTCCAGGGGGACCAGCTGCTCGACTTCACCCTCACCGGCAACAGCCCCTACACCGGCCAGCCTGGCTTCTACCTCTTCGACACGCTCTCGGCGGGCACCTACTCGGTGGTCATCACCTCCGACAACTTCATGACGAGCGGTCCGCTCGCCGGACAGGAGCAGACGGCCGACCCGGACGGCGGGCTCGACAACGTCGGCACGGTCGCGCTCGGCTGGGCCCAGGACCTCCTCGACGCGGACTTCGGCTACCAGCTCTCCTGCGGCAACGGCGTCTGCGGCGGCGACGAGAGCTGCTCCACCTGCGCCGTCGACTGCGGCATCTGCCCGCCCGTCTGCGGCAACGGCACCTGCGAGATCGGCGAGGACTGCGGGAGCTGCAGCACCGACTGCGACGTCTGCGCGCCCGTCTGCGGCGACGGCACCTGCGACGCGAGCGAGAGCTGCGGGAGCTGCTCGGACGACTGCGGCGCCTGCCCGCCCGTGTGCGGCAACGACACGTGCGAGGCCGGCGAGGACTGCGGCACCTGCTCGGACGACTGCGGCGCCTGCCCCGCGGTCTGCGGCAACAACGTCTGCGAGAACGGCGAGGACTGCGCGAACTGCGCCGGCGACTGCGGCGCTTGCCCCGCGGTCTGCGGCAACGACAGCTGCGAGGCCGGCGAGAACTGCCTCGAGTGCCCGAGCGACTGCGGCATCTGCCCGCCGGTCTGCGGCAGCGGCGTCTGCGAGGTCGGTGAGACCTGCGGGAGCTGCGCGGCCGACTGCGGCGCGTGCGCGCCGGTCTGCGGCGATGGAGTCTGCAAGGCGGGCATCGAGAACTGCTCGAGCTGCGCGGCCGACTGCGGCACCTGCCAGTGCGCGTCCCCCGGCACCGGCACCCCCGGCTACTGGAAGAACCACCCGGGCGCGTGGAAGGTCTCGAAGCTGACGATCGGTAACAAGACGTACACGAAGTCCCAGCTCCTCGACATCATCAGCCGTCCGACCAAGGGCGACGTCACGTACATCATCGCGAAGCACCTCATCGTCGCCAAGCTCAACGTCGGTATCGGCAACCAGTCGAGCTGCATCGAGGCGACGATCGCGAAGGCCGACGCGTGGCTCAAGAAGTACCCGCTCGGGAGCAACGTGAAGGAGAGCGGCAGGAACTCGCCCTGGGCGAGCGGCCAGCCCCTCGCCGAGACGCTCGACGATTACAACAACGGCCGCCTCTGCGCGCCGCACCGCGATGACCTGGACTGCGACAACGACCGCGATGACCGCGACCACGACCGCGGCTGCCGCTGACCGATAAGCGCCGGCGTCCCTGGGCCAGCGCCCGCCCGAGCGACCTGACTCGAGCGTGACGGCGCTGGCCCATCCCCCCTCGCTGCTCCCTCCCCGCTACTCCCCACCGAACGAGCCCGTCAACGAGAGGCAGCCTCATCGCTCCAGGGGGTGGCCCTTTGCCCCGGAGTGAATCCCATGAAGGCGGGAAGGCGGGAAGATCATTGATCTTTTCTTCTCGCCTTCCCGCCTTCATGTTCAAATCCGGCCACCACGTCGCTCTACAGGCGCCCTCGACCCCGCGACCGTTCCGGCGGTTCCAAGGTCGCCGACCTCTCCGGCCCACGGCCTCCGGGCGCAGGTCGATCGCCGACCCTGACACGCGACGCACCAGCGCTCCCGCTGCGAGTGGAACGACCCTGCGCGCGATGGTGAATCGCGACCACGCCACGACGCACCGGCCCCGCCGAGGCAGGGGACCGGAGTGCCCCAGCGGCGATGGGCGTGTTCTGCCCCTTGCGCGGCAAATTGCCCCTACCGCACGGGACGTGGCTCCCGCTGGCACGGCTTACACCGCGGACAGCGGCGCGCCCCGCGAGCGCGATGACATCGTCGAGCCCGCTCCACCGCAAAGCAGGACAGCGTGGCACGGGCGCTGCAATTCATGCGGGGCTGAGCTCCGAGGACCTCGGTAGACGGCCCGAAGGTCCACCAGGGGCGGGCCAGAAGAAGGAGAAGCTGCCATGAACCTGACCGAAAGCTGGATTGGCGATAAGCCCTTGGTCCCGCCTTGCGGTTTGTTCGGTAAAGGCCAGCATATCGTCCTGGCCGAAGACGACGACGACATGCGCTCCACGCTCGCGATGGCGCTCCGCCGCGACGGGTTCGAGGTGTCCGAGGCGCGCAATGGCCTCGAGCTGCTCGACAAGGTGGCGCCCTGGCTCGGTGGGAAGGAGCCCCCGGAGCCGATCGACGTGATCGTCAGCGATATCCAGATGCCCTGCTTCTCGGGGATGGAGATCCTGGAGGGCCTCGCCGAGCTGAGACGCCGGCCGCCGGTCATCCTGATCACGGGGTTCGGCGACCCCCACCTCCACGCGGCCGCACGAAGCCTGGGCGCCTCGGCGGTCTTCGAGAAACCGTTCGAGCTGGATGATCTCCGCAGCGTCCTGTTCAACCTGAAGGACGCGCCCGGCTTCGACGGCGGCTACTGATAACGAAGAGCGCGCCCCGTACCCCCGCTGGGCCGCCGGACGCCGCGCTCAGCCGTCCGGCCGCGGCAGGGGCGTCGCCGCCGCCCAGCGCGCGACGCAGCTCCGCTCCTCCTCGGTCATCTCCAGCATGCTCGCCACCACGCCGTCCAGGTGGCGCCGCGCCTCGGCCGGCAGGCCTGCGTTCGCCGGGCCAAGCTCCCGCCCGAGCGCGTCGAGCGCGCCGATCAGGTCGGCCCGCGCCGGCGGGGGCGCCGGGATCGCCCGCAGGTGCGCGATCTTCACCTGCGGCATGCCCTCGCGCGCATCCCGGTGTCGGGTGTAATGCCACCAGCGCACAGGAGAGGAGTTGAGGTAGCAGAGCAGCGCGAACTCGCTCCAGGTGGCGTCGCAGAAGCCGGCCAGGATCGAGTTGCGAAACGGGAGGCCGTCGCTCAGCGCGGCGATCGGGTAGCGGGCGGTCTGGCGGATGAGCAGCCGCACCGCCTTCCAGTCCTCGTCCTTCCGGAAGCGGCCCTTCACGCCCGCGCGATCGACGTGGTGGCGCGGCGCGCGCGCGATGAGCTCGCCCACGTCGGTGCCCTCGCGGATGGGGCAGGTGTACGGCGGCACCGGGACGTCCGCGCGCCGGATGCGCTCGGCGTCCTCGGCCGACGTCTGGAAGCCGCGCTCCCCGAACAGCGCGGCCGGCAGCGGGCTGAGCGCGCCGAGCCGATCGAGGAGCCGCCGGGACACGCCGTCGAGATCCGTGCGCGCGAGCGGCCAGCAGGAGGCGCTCGCCGCCGCCCGGGGGGACGGGGGCGCGAGGCGGGTCGAGAGGAGGCCCATGCACGGCTGGAAGACGCCCTCGAACGCGTCGCTGCCGAAGCTCGGGAGGTCGGGGTCGACGGCGCAGAGCGCGTCGTGCGCGCGCCGCGTGGGGCGGTATCCATCGAGGTCCGACACCGACGTGGGGATGACGAGGCCGAGCCGCCCGCCCGGCCGGAGCAGCGACGCAGCCCGGTGCACGAACAGGCCGTGCAGCGAGCGGTAGCCATGGAAGGCCGGGTTCCTCCGGAGATAGAGGTTGAAGACCTCGGGCGCGATCGGCTGCGCCGCGCGGCCGACGTACGCGACCCAGGGCGGGTTGCCGATCACGGCGTCGAAGCCGGGCTCCGCGCGATCGAAGGCGCCGGGGAACGCGAGCTCCCAGTGCAGGAACCGGCGCCCCTCGGCGATGCGGCGCGACACCGCCGCCCGCGGCTCGGCCGGGTCGCCCGCCGCGGCCATGTAGCGCGCGAACGTGGCCGGCCCGGGCGCCAGGGCCGCGAGCTCGCCTTCGGACGGCCAGAACCACAGGGCCATCCAGGCGTCGAGCGCCGCCTGATCCGCGCACCCGGCGCGCTCGACGCCATCGCAGGCCGCCCCCTCGGCGCGCTCGTCGCCATCGCAGGCCGCCCCCTCGGCGCGCTCGACGCCGTCGCAGGGCGCCCCCTCGGCGCTCGCCGGCGACCGGCGCGCAGGAGCTCGCCGCGACAGGGACCGCCGCACCCGGCGCTCCCCGGCGGCGTCCGCGGGCCCGCCGCGCGTCCACGCCGCGGCCGGGAACGCGCCGATCTCCGCGCGCTCGGCGCCGATGAGGCTGTCGCCGCAGCGGAGCTTCCCATCGAGGAGGCTCGGCGGAAGGTCCGCGTCCTGCACGACGAGCCAGAGCGAGAGCCTGGCGAGGTCGACCGCGAGCGGGTCGAGGTCGACCCCGTACAGACAGCGCTCGGCCACGAGCGCCATCGCGCGGCGGAGCGGCGGCTCCCCGGGGGCGAGGCCCGGCGTCGCGCCAGCGCGCTGCCAGGCGGCGGCGAGGTGCGCGGCGAGCTGGCGGCACGCCTCCACGAGGAACGCGCCGGAACCCATCGCGGGATCGCACACCGCGAGCGAGAGGATGTCGTCCGGCGCCGGCGGCCCGCCGGCCCGCGCGAGCAGCGGCGACAGCGTGCGCTCGACGACGTGGCGCGTGATGTCCCGCGGCGTGTAGTACGAGCCCGCGCGCCGCCGGAGCTGCCCCGGCTGGAGATAGAGCGTGCCCCGCGCGATCCGGCCCGGGTGCCGCGGGGAAGCGCGGCGCGCGAGCGCCTGCGACAGCTCGGCCACGCTGCCCGCCGCGGCCACGCTGGCGGCGAGGCGCGCGCCGAGCCGGAGGTCCGCCACCTCCTCGAGCCGCGCGAGGCGCTCGCCACCCGGGAGGGCGAGGAGCGCCTCCAGGTCGACGACCGCGTGGGACGGCAGGAGCGCCATCGACTCGCCCTCGGCGATCTCGAGATCGAAGCCGATCAGGCCCTCGTAGAGCGTGCCGATGTGCTCGACCTCGAGCTCGCCGTAGCGCACCGGCGCGCCGTCATGCGCGAGGAGCGCCGCGAGCACGCGGTGGAGCACGCCGTCGCTGAGCGAGGGTCGACCGTCCAGGAAAGGGTGCGCGTCCGGGCCGCAGAGGCCGCCGCGCGCGCCCCCGGGACCGCGCCCGAGGAGCGCACGGAAGAGCGCCGCGACGCGCGCCCACGCGCCGTGGCGATGCCCGAGGTCGCCGCCCCGCCGCCGCTCCTCCTGGAGCTCCTCGAAGAGCCGCGCGAGCGGGGCGCCGCCGCCTTCCGCGCCGGTGAGCAGGCCGCGCGCCTCGGCGTAGAGGAGAAGGATGAGCCGCATCAACGCGGTCACGAGGCCGGCGCGGAGGTGCCGCCGGCCCGCGGCGGAGCCGCCCGAGGCCGCGTCGCCGCCCTGCGGATCGGCCGACTGAAAGCCGCGGAGGAGCTCGCCGAGCGCGCCCTGCGCCTGCTCGCGGAGCTGCCTGGCCACGCCGTGGCCAGGCGGCGCGGGCTGGCGGCGGAGCTCGCCGAGCGCGCCCTCCTCCCTCGCGCCGTCGCGCGGGGAGCAGGAGTCGACCCGTTCACGGTCGCAGCGCAGGGGGGCGCCGAGCTGAGGGCATTCCGAGGACACGCGGGATCCGCACGAGCATTGCGGATAGGACGGGGTGCAGGCAAGAGCCCCGACGCCGAGGCGCGCGAGGGCCGCGGCGGCGGCCCGGGTGGAGCGCCGCCCCGGCGGGCGACGCGCGGCGCGCTGGAGCGGAGTCCTTCCTCGCCCGGAGGTCCTGACGCGCGGCGCGCTGGAGCGGAGTCCTTCCTCGCCCGAAGGTCCTCCCCCAGCACGCTTTACCGGGATGCGCGTGAAAGGATTCCCGGCGCAGCGCCGCGCGGAGGTACGGTTCGTGCCGCGTGTCCTCGAATGAAGGCCCAGACGTTCGAACGGCACGCACTCGCTCATTCACGCAACTCACGCCCTGGCTCCGCGGCGCGGCGCGGCGCCTTGATCGCCGCGATCCTGCTCGGGATCTCGGCCTGCCAGGGCGCCGGAGAAGAGCCGGAACAAGAGGCCACCGGCGCCGTCAGCGCGGGCCTCGACCTCTATTCCGGCATTCCCCAGGACGGCGTCGTCCTCGGGGATCCGGGCGCGCCGATCACGCTTGTCGAGTTCTCGGATCTCCGCTGCTCGCATTGCCGGGATTACGCGCTCGAGGTCCTGCCCGTGATCCTCGACCGCCACGTGCGCACGAGGCAGGTGAAGCTCGTGTTCCGGAACCTCACGTTCCTCGGGCCGGGCTCCGTGCAGGCCGCGCGCATGGCCGCGGCGGTCGGCATGCAGGGCCGGCTCTGGGAGTTCGTCGACCACTTCTTCCGGATCCAGGCGCGCGAGCGCCCGCCGGTCACGGACGAGCTCCTGCTGCGCATCGCCTCCGAGCTGCCGGGCGTGGACGCCGCGCGGGCGATGGCGCAGCGCGACAGCGGGGAGGTCGTGCAGCAGCTGGAAGCCGCGCGGGCCGAGGCCGCACACCTCCAGGTCCACGGCGTGCCGGCGCTGTTCCTGAGCCGCGAGGGAGAGGGGCTCCGCCGCCTCCGCCTCTCCTCGATGTCGCCGGAGCCGATCTCCCGCGCGATCGAGCAGCTCCTGCGCGCGGCGCGCCCGCGCGGGTGAGCGCGCGGCGGCCGCAACAGGGGCCGGCTCCCCGCGCGGTTTTTGGTACGCTCGCGCGGGGATGACCGCCTCGCCGCTCGTGTTCCCTCCCCGCCCCCCCTCGCTGCACGGCCGGCGCCGCGAGCTCGCGACGCTCACGGCGACCCTCCGCGCATCGCGCCCGACGCGCATCGCGCTCGTCGGCACGGGCGGCAGCGGCAAGTCGACGCTCGCGTGCGCGCTCGGGCACAAGCTCGCGGCCGAGCTCCCCGGCGGGATCCACTGGTTCCGGGTCGGCGCCTGGGACGCGCGCACCCTGCTCGGGATGCTGTCGCTCCGCTTCGGGGCCGGGCCGTCGCCCTCGCTGCCGGCGCTGCGGCGCCGCCTGCGGGCGCTCGGCGAGATGCTCATCGTGCTCGACAACCACGAGCACGACCGCGCCGTCGCCGAGCTGCTCGACGGCCTCCGCGACGAGGCGGTGACGTGGGTCATCACGGCGCGGCGCTGCCTCGTGGCCGGCGTCTCCATCTTCCCGGTCATCGCGCCCCTCGTAACCTCGGGGCAGAGCCCCTTCCCCGCGGTCGCCTCGCTGACCCGCCTGCTCCGCTGGAACCCGGTCTCCCTGGAGCTCGCCGACGCCATCGTCGAGGGCGGCGCGGCCGACGTCGCCGAGCTCCATCGCTGGCTCGTGTCGGGCGGCGTCGACCGCGTGCAGGTCATCGATCACGAGGACGACCTCCCCGAGGTCGGCCTGCTCGTCGCCTGGGTCTTCCGCGGGCTCTCGCCGCCGGCGCGGCGGATGCTCGCGGTGCTGGCGCACTCGAACGGCGACCACATCGACGAGGGCTCCCTCGCGCAGCTCGCGCGGGCGGGGCGGAGCGCCGGCGACGCCCTCGCGTCGCTCCGCCGCTTCCGGCTGGTGCAGGAGCCGCTCGCGGGCCGCTTCGCGCTGCACGCGACCGTGCGCCACGCCCTCATGAAGCGCACGCGCTTCGATCAGGGCCGCTTCTTCGAGCACTACGTGGCGCTCCTCGAGCGCTCCCCGGAGCGGCTCGACCTCGAGCAGACCCACCTGTTCGCGGCCATGGACTACGCCCATGACACAGGGAGCGTCGCGGCCGCGATCCGCGTGAACGAGCTGCTCTCGCGGCTGTCGCTCTGACGCCCGCGCTCCCCGCGGACGGCCGCCGCGGCCGCGGTCAACGCGGCTCTTCGGGGCCCCCCACGTCCGGGCCCCCCACGTGCTCGCAGCAGAGCTCGACGAGGCGCTTCAGCACCCACTGCCCCGCGGGGCCCAGCACGAGCCCCGGCCGGTGGACCACGGCGAGCGACAGGAGGTGCTCGTCCTCCCCCCACGCCTCCGGCCGGACGCGGACCAGACGTCCGGCCCTGAGATCGTCGCGGATCATGTGCTCTGGCAGGTTTCCCCAGCCGAGCCCTGCGCACAGGAGCTCTCGCTTGGTCTGCAGATCGACGACACGCCAGGTGCGGGGGGACAGCACGGCCTGCTCCGGTGAGCGCGCCCCGCCGCGCTCGCTCAGCACGATCTGCACGTGCTCGCGCAGCTGCTCGGTCGCGACGCGCCCGGCGTGCTGCTGCGCGGCGGCGAGCGGGTGCGTCTTGCCGGCGACTGGCACCATGCGCACGGACGTGAGGTGACGGCGCTCGAGCCCCTGGGCCGCCGCCGCCGGCCCCACGACCCCGAGCTGGCATGTCCCGTCGAGCACCCGATCGGCGACGGCGGCCATGGTCTCGGTGTGCACGACGAGCTCCACGGTGGGGTAGACGCGCGCGAACTCGACGCAGAGATCGACGAGCGCGGAGAGCGGAAAGACAGCGTCGACGCACAGCGAGACGAGCGGGTCGAGGCCGCCGGCGAGCCGCTGCGCGGCGCTGCTGAGCGCGTCCGCGTCGGCGCACACCCGCCGGGCGGCGCCGAGCAGGACGCGGCCCTGCTCCGTGAGCGCCGGGATCCTCGTCGATCGGTCCCAGAGGACGACCCCGAGCTGGCCCTCCAGGTTGGCCATCGCGTGGCTCACGGCCGACTGGACGCGGTGGAGCTTCCTGGCCGCGGCCGAGAAGCTGCCCTCGTCGGCGACCGCGATGAACGTGCGCAGCTGGTCGAGCGTGATGGAGTCGTGCACCGCGCGTCACCATGCCACGGCTCGCCGCGCCCCGGCGCGGCGGTCGTCCGTCAGCCCGGCGGCGGCGGGCCTCCTGCGCTTGTGAGCTCGACAAAAACAGCGCGGCGGCCGGGACAGGCGAGGAGCGTTTTCCCAAGGGGTCTACCCTCCAGCCGGCCGCGCGGCCCGCGGGCGGGTAGACCCCTTCCTTTACGCTCCTCGCCTGCCCCGGCCGCCGGCGCGCGCTCGATCGAGCGCGCTCGTCACGGCCTGGAGCAGCCGACGACGCCGATCAGAGCGGCGGGTTGGCGTTCTTCACGCACTCCACGAAGTACTCGTGGAACCAGACCCCCGCTTCCGGCGCGCGCTGATCTGCGTTCTCGTAGCCGCAGAACAGGTCGTAGCGCTCCGCGTTCGTGTCCGCGGTGCCGTCGGAGTCACCCGGCGGCTTGACCCAGTAGAAGGCGTCGAGGCGCGTCGCGCCGCCCGGGTTCGCCCGGGGCCGCTCGCCCATGCCGGCGCCCTCGTTGTTGCACCAGAAGCCCCAGTCCGACCGGATGTTGCCGCGGCCGTTGCGGCTCGTGTCGATGATGAAGTGCTTGTCCCCGAGGCCTTCAGCCGCCAGCGCCGAGGCCATGGCATCGACATAGTCGTACTCGCCGAAGCAGGGATTGTCCTGCTGATCGTAGCTCTCCGAGCTATAGCTGAGCTGCGTGTAGTTCGCGACGTTGGTCGCGAAGCCGCGGACGCCCTTCGGATTGCCGGCGGCCTCGATGACGCTGGCGAAGATCTCGGCGCCCTTCTTCTGGTTGTCCGCCCAGCCGAGCCAGCCCGAGTGCGCCGCGTCGATGTACTGGTGCACATGCGGCATGTCGAGCTTCTGGAGCGCGTACGCGACGTTCTCGCGGTAGGCGGTGTCCGTCTCCGGGGTGCAGTCCTTCTTGCCCAGGTTCGTCGCGAGGTTGGGGAGCGAGTCGGGCTCGATGATCGCGACGATGCGCTGGTTCGGACGGGCGGCGAAGATCGCGGAGATCCGATCGATGAACTCTTCCCTGTACCGCTTGACGCCGCCGTTCTCGACCCGGAGCTCGCCGTTCGAGGCCTCGGCGAAGCAATCGCGGTTCGGCAGGTCGTACACGACGATGACCGGAATGACCGGCTCGCAGATCTGGTTCTGGAGCGCGAGCGCGGCGTCGAGGTGCCCCTCGAGGCGGTCGACCGCCGCGATCCGGTCGAGCCAGAACGCGGTCGGGATCTCCTGGACCTTCTTCATCTTCTCGACGAGGGCCGCGTCCGTCGTCTTGTCGATCGACGACTGGACCTTCGCGATATACTCCGGGTCGACGAACAGCGTCCCGCCCACGAACGGGTTGCCGTCCGCCGTCGAGATGTCGACCGGTCCGGGGCAGTTGCCGCCCGCCGCCGTCGAGCTCGTCGGGGTGCCCGCGCCCGCGCCGCTGCCCGTCGGGGTGCCCGCGCCGCTGCCCGTCGGGGTGCCCGCGCCCGCGCCGCTGCCCGTCGGGGTGCCCGCGCCGCTGCCCGTCGGGGTGCCCGCGCCCGCGCCGCTGCCCGTCGGGGTGCCCGCGCCGCTGCCCGCGCCGCCCTCTCCGCTGCCGCTCCCGCCGCCCCCGTCGCCCGAGCACGCCGCAAAAGAGGCGGTCGTGAGGAGGACCGCAACCCACTTTGCCAACCCGAGCTGATGCGAATTCCTTCTCAGCATATTAAGCCTTTCACCTACGTCACTGAAGAAACCAGGCAAATCCAACGTATCAAAAATAGCGTGCCGAGACTAGACCAAGGGTTTCGCAGGGGCAAGGACAAACGGTGGCTATGCCATGCCAGCGTGGCTCCATCGTAATCTGCCGTGCGGTTATTTTTTCACGGCGAATAGAAATGTCCGCCGCCTCTCGACTTGCGACGTTCCGACGCGCGTCGCGAGCGCGTCACATGGTGCGTCCGACAGCGGCCCGTGAGGCTGTTTCGCACGGGGAAACCACGCTGGGAGAGGAGGGCCTCCGGGCCCAACGCATCGCGTAATCCACTCGACGGGTCGGCGCGGCCTGGCCGTCGAAGTGACACGGCAGACAACGAGAACTGTTTCGGGTTGATTTCCAAGTACGTCACCGACGGTGAGCTCACCCTCTCTGAACGGCAGCGGGCTCGGGTTGCGCGGCGAGTCACGGTGAGCTCACCCTCTCTGAACGGCAGCGGGCCCGGGTTGCGCGGCGAGTCGGACGTGCAGTGACGCAGGGTGGCACTTTGAGACGCACCGCGCCGGGGGCGCGTCGTGCCGTGATCGTGGGGAGTGCGGCGCCCGTCCGCGGCCCGCGCGTGGACCTTGATGCGGCTGGCGCTCATGACGTGACGGCGAGTGGGCTCGCCGGCCGGCCGCGTCGAGCGGAGCGCGTGTCGAGGGACGCCGTCCGCAGGCGCGCCCGTCGCCGGGCCGTCACCGAGCGGCTTCTGGCCGGTCGCCGCCGATCGGTTAGGCTTCGGTCCCCCCTGCCCCGCAGAGCCCGCCATGCGCTTCGTCGTCGTCTCGTTGATCCTCCTCGTCGTTCTCGGGGCCCTTGGCCTGTACGTGCACCGGCGCGCCTCCGGCCTGCTCGATCTGAGCCTGCGCGGCCGGCGCGCGCTGGCCTGCCTGCTCGCCACCGGCATGCTCGCGATGATCTCCGCGCGGCTCTGGCGGGGCGTGCTGCCCGAGGGCGTGCTCCGCGGGGTGGTGCTCGTGAGCAGCATCCTCTCGCTCGGCGTCCTGCTCTCCGCGGTCCTGCTCGCCATCGTGGACCTCGGGCACCTGATCGCGCGGCTCGGGCGCGCCGCGCTCGGACGCGCCCGAGCCGCCGCGCGCCCCGCGGACGTGGCGAGCCGCCCTGGCGAGCAAGGGGCGCGCGAGGACGGCGGCGACGCGGGCGAGCTTCTCTCGCCGCAGCTCGCGCCGCAGCTCGCGCCGCCGGCGCTCCCCCGCCGCGCATTTCTCGCGAACGGGGCCGTCGGCTCCGCCTTCCTCATCGGCGGCGGCAGCGCGGTGTATGGCGCCCTTGTCGGGCGACACGACTACGTCATTGAAGAGGTCGCCATCCCGATACCGGGCCTGCCGCGCAGCCTGGACGGCTTCACGATCGTGCAGCTGTCCGACATCCATCTCGGGCTGTTCGTGGGTGAGCCGCAGATGCGCGCCGCCGAGGATCTCGTGCGCAAGGCGCGCGGCGATCTCGTCGTGATGACGGGCGATCTCATCGATTTCAATCCGATGTATGCCGAGCACCTCGGGCGGCTCACCCGGAGACTGGGCCCGCTCGCCCGGGAGGGGGTCGCGGCGATCCCGGGCAACCATGACCATTTCGCCGGCATCGACGCGGCGCTCGACGCGCTGGAGCGCGGCGGCGCCCGCGTGCTGAGCAACCGGGGGAGCGTCGTGGGAGGGGCCGGCGGCGCCTTCGCGCTGCTCGGCGTCGACGACGTGTGGGCGCGAGGGCGCGTGCCCGGCGGCGGCCCCGACCTCCGCCGCGCGCTCGCGGACGTGCCCCGCGACCTGCCGCGCGTGCTGCTCTGCCACAACCCGGTGTTCTTCCCGGACGCCGCCGGCGAGGTGGCCTTGCAGCTCAGCGGCCATACCCACGGCGGCCAGGTGAACCCGCTCGTCCGGCCCGCCGACCTGGTGCTCCCGCACGGCTACGTGGCCGGGCTCTACAAGCGCGGCAGCGCGCACCTCTACATCAACCGCGGCTTCGGCACCGCGGGGCCGCCCGCGCGCATCGGGGCGCCCCCCGAGGTGAGCCGCATCGTGCTCGTCGCCGCCTGACACCTGACGCGATGCCCGAGACCGCCGTCGCTGAGCCCGCCTGGCGCGCGTCGAGCCGATGCGAGCAGAGGCTCGAGAGCGGCGGCGATCTCCGGCGGCGATCGCGAGCTCCCGAAGGTCCTCGATAATTTTCGGGATAGGGCGTGTCCTCCGGTTCTTGATTCTCGTGCCGAGGGTGTTCAGGCTCTGACGCGCGATGAGCGCGACGCGCGCGACGATCCGACGACCGCTGCCGACCTGTGGCCTGATTTGCCCCGGAGTGAATCCCATGAAGGCGGGAAGGCAGGAAGATCCTTGATCTTTTCTCCCCGCCTTCCCGCCTTCATGTTCAAATCCGGCCACCACCCGCTCTTGCTGGGCCTCCTGCTCGCGACCTTCGCCGGGGGGTGCGCGCGCCCGCCGCTCGCCGCCCCTGTCGGCCGGAGCGATGCGCCCATCGCCCCGCCGGTGGACGGCCCGGAGGACGGCGTCGAGCCGGCGCCGGAGCCTGCGCCGCCCGCGGAGGAGCCGGCGCTCCTCGAGATCGAGGTCCCCGGCTTCGGACCTGCGGTGGTCGTGACGCCGCGCGGCGAGGGGCCGCGGCCCGTGCTCGTGGTCGCGCACGGCGCGGGCGATCGGCCCGAGTGGCACTGCGAGCTCTGGCGCCCGATGGTGCAAGGGGCCGGGTTCGTGCTCTGCCCGCGCGGCAAGCCCATCGACGCCCGGGCGCCGGACGGCGGGCGGATCTTCTACTACCCGGACCACCACGCGCTGAGCCGCGAGGTCGCCGCGGCCGTCTCGGCGCTGTCGACGCGCTTCGGGGATCGGGTGGATCTCCGCGACCCGGTCTATGCGGGGTACTCGCAGGGCGCGATCATGGGCGCGCTGCTCTTGCCCGGGCACCCCGCGCGCTTCGCCCGGGCGGCGCTGATCGAGGGCGGATACGGCGGCTTCGGCGAGTGGACGCTCGGCACCGTCCGCCGCTTTCGCGGCGGCGGCGGGGCGCGGGTGCTGCTCGCGTGCGGGGGGGGCTACTGCGCGGCGCAGGCGCGCAAGACGCAGGCGATGCTCGAGCGCGGCGGCGTGACCGCGCGCGTCCTGCACGCCGAGGGCGCCGGCCACAGCTACGGCGGCCTGATGGAGCGCGCGCTCCACGAGGCGTACCCGTGGGTCGTCGAGGGCGATCCCCGCTGGCTCGGCGGCGCCGCGCCCTCGGCGCGCAGCGAGGCCGCGCCCTCGCCCGGTGCGGCCGCGCCCTCGCCCGGTGCGGCCGCGCCCTCGCCCGGTGCGGCCGCGCCCTCGCCGCGCGCCGGCGCCCGCTCAGGCGGACGCGGCGGCGATGCTGCGCGCGCGCTCGGCGAGCCCCTGCACGACCGAGTGGAAGCTGCGCAGCTGCCTCACCTTGCCCTGGCCGAACCGCCGCTCGATGCCGCGCCGGAGGGCTGGCACCCTGGCGGTCCCGCCCGTGCAGCACACGACGTCGACCCCATCGAACGACACGCCGGCGTCCTGCACCGTCTGGTCGAGCGCGCGGAGGATCGCGTCGATCTGCCGCTCGCTCCCGGCGTCGAACTCCTCCCGCGCGATGCGCTCGCGGATGTGCATTGACGGATAATCGAAGCGGAACTCCGTGACCGCCTCGCCGGACAGCGCGCACTTGCTGCGCTCGATCTCCTCGAAGAGCCGGAAAGCGAGCGAGTCTTCCACGAGGCAGAGCAGGTTATCCATGCGCTGCCGATCCTCGGACCCGAGGGACCACGCCTTCACGTCGCGGAGGAAGGCGAGGACATCGCGGTGCTGGAGCACCGTCATGTCGGCCGGGGAACAGAGCTTCTCGACGATGGGCCGGGGCATGGTCAGCTGGTTCGAGCCGAGCGGGACGCGGTAGGTGACCTCCGCGCCGAAGTGGCGGGCGATCTTGTGGCGCATGACGCTGCCGTCGAGCGCGTCCCCCGCGATGGAGACGCCGCCGAGCGAGAGCACGTCGGACGGCGTGAACCCCTCCGGCCGCATCCGCACGATCGTGTAATCGGACGTCCCTCCGCCGAAATCGGCGACGAGGACGACGGCCCCGCGGTCGAGCTCCAGGTGAAAGTCGTGCGCCGCGGCGACCGGCTCGGGGCAGAAGAAGACCTCGCGAAAGCCGGCGATGCGCGCCGCCCGCTCGAGCCGCTCCTCGGCGAGGCGGTCCTCCGCCGGGTCGGTCGAGAACTTCGCCGGCCTGCCCAGCACGACGCGCGCGACGTCCGCGTCGAAGTGGCGGTTCGCCCGCTCGCGCATCTCCCGCAGGAAGCGGCCGATCAGGTCCTCGATGGTCACGAGCCGGTGCCCGATCTGCGTGCCCGAGAAGCTCCGGTCAGGGAGGTATTTCTTGATCGAGCGGATGAAGCGGCCTTGCATGCCGTTCGCGACGAAGTCGCCGATCGCCGCCGCTCCGCAGGAGAAGTGCTGCTGCCCGAAGAACAGCAGGCTCCGGAGGACGGTGGGGTCGGCCGCCGCGCCGTCGAGCGGGATGGGCGGGCAGGTCGCCTCCGCGCTGGCCGCCGAGAGCAGCGAGTTGGAGGTACCGAAATCGACGGCGTACACCTCGGGCCTGAACCGTGCGGACATGATCTCGCCTCCTCGTGGGGTGCCTGGCGGGCACGGGGATCTCGCCGATCCAACCACTGTTGACAAGCTCGCTAGGACACGCGGGTCACGCGCCGCAGCGCCACGATGAGCGCGACGAGCGCGATCAGGGCCGGCAGGGCGATCGCGCCGATGTTGAGCCAGCCGAGCCAGTCGGTCGGGGCGAGCCCCAGGGCGGGGATCGGCAGCGCGAATGCGTTGTAGGCGGCGACGCCGAGCGCGAGGACGCCGCACGAGAGGAACAGCCACGCGAGCGCGGCCAGGAGGCCCTTGCCGAGGCGCTCCATGGCCGGCGCGCTCCGCCAGCGCCCGATGAGGACCCGGATCGTCGCGGTGAACGCGAAGAACGAGAGCGCCCCCGCGACGCCCGCGGCGATGAGCATCTCCGTCTCGCTGAGCGCCCGCCGCTCGGTGACGCCGTAGAGCATGCGGAGGGCCATCCCGGCGCTCGTGAAGACCGCCGCGCCCGCGGCGAGGCTCACCGCGATGGACAGCAGCAGCGCGACCGGCCGCGCGCGCCGCGCCCTGCGCGTCACGTCGTCCGCGCTCTGGCTGCCCTGGGCGTTGGGGATGACGACCGTGGCGATCTCGTCGTTCGGCGCGCCGTCGGTCATCGCCGTGGTCATGCCGAGCGCGCGCGCGGGCCCGAACGGGTCCTGCATGTCGAAGTCGGCGAGCAGGCGGTCGAGCTCCTGCGCTGACGGCGGCCGGTCCTCGCGCGTCCGGGCCATGGCGCGCTGGATCAGCGCCTCGAGCCCCTCCGGGATGGTCTTGTCGATGTCGCGCGGGCGCCGCGGATCCTCGGTGAGCAGGCGGATCATCGTCCGGGCCGGCTCCTCCTCGGGGAAGGGGCGCTCGCCCGTGAGCATGCGGTACAGCACGGCGCCGACCGCGTAG
This sequence comes from Sorangium sp. So ce887, assembly GCF_051521455.1. Taxonomy (NCBI): domain Bacteria; kingdom Pseudomonadati; phylum Myxococcota; order Polyangiales; family Polyangiaceae; genus Sorangium; species Sorangium sp. So ce887. Next base: position 11,290,901 of record NZ_CP150354.1, read on the forward strand.
ATGTCCGCGCGGGAGTCGACCTCGGCCGAGCCTCGCGCCTGCTCCGGCGCCATGTACTGCGGCGTGCCGACCACCGAGCCCGTGCGGGTGAGATCGGCGCCGTCGAGCACCTTGGCGACCCCGAAGTCGAGGATCTTCACGTGGATGCTGCCCCCCTCGCGCCGGACGAGGAACAGGTTCGACGGCTTGAGGTCGCGGTGGACGACGCCGGTCGCGTGGGCCGCGGCCAGGCCCCGGCAGACCTGGCGCGAGATGGTGATGGCGGTCGGGAGCGGCAGCTTGCCGACCTGGTCGAGGAGGCCGCCGAGATCCTCGCCGTTGAGCAGCTCGGTCACCATGCACGGGCGCCCGTCCTTGAGGCGCACGATGTCCACCACGTCGATCACGTGCTCGTTGCCGACGCGCGCGATCGTCTGCGCTTCGCGCTCGAAGCGGGCCATCGCCTCCCGGTGGCTGGCGAAGTGCTCGTGCGGCACCTTGACGGCGAAGCGCTTCGGCAGGCGGATGTGCTCGGCGACGTAGACGCGGCCCATGCCGCCCGCGCCGATCACGCCGGTGATGCAGAAGCTCCCGGCGAGCAGCTCGCCGACCATCGGGTCGGTCGCGGTCACGCCCTGGAGCTCCAGGGCGGTCGCGTCGATGGGGCAGACGAGGAAGTCGAGCGGATACCGGACGGCGCACACGGGGCAGCGTCGGGTAGGTCGTTCCGGGGGTGCCTGCCGCGCCTGGTCCGGCTCGACGTGCCTGGCTAGCTCGACCATCGACCGGCAGTCTAGAACATAAGCGGGTTCCCGGCGCGACGGATCTCGGCCGCGCCGGCCCTGCCGCCGGCGATCACATCTCCTCGAGCTCCTTGCCCTTCGTCTCGGGGATGAAGGCGATGACGAACACGAGCGAGGCCGCTGCGGCGGCGGTGTAGAGCCCGTAGGCGATGCCCAGGCCGGCGACCTTGAGCACGGGGAACGTGGCGGTCACGAGGAAGTTCGCCAGCCATTGCGCGGCCGCCGCGATCGAGAGGGCGAGGGCGCGGATGCGGTTCTCGAACATCTCCCCGAGCAGCACCCACGTCACCGGACCCCAGGACGCCCCGAAGCAGAAGACATAGAGATTGGCCGCGAGGAGCGCGATGGGGCCGGCAGCGCCCGTCAGCACGGGGTTGCCCGCGGCGTCCTCGCCCGCGGCGGCGAACACGGCCGCCAGGGTGCCGAGCGTCAGCGCCATGCCGATGGAGCCCGCGATGAGCAGCGGCCTGCGCCCGACGCGGTCGACGGTCGCGATCGCGAGGAGGGTGGTCGCGATGTTCGTGACGCCGGTGATGACCGTGATCGCGAGGGCGCTCCGCTCGGAGAACCCGACCGCCTGCCAGAGGACGCTCGAGTAATAGAAGATGACGTTGATGCCCACGAGCTGCTGGAACGCCGACAGGCCGATGCCGATCCAGACGATGGGGAGCAGCCCTGAGCGCCCCCACAGGTCCGCGAGCCTGGGCCGGTGCTCGGACGAGAGCGTCTTCTGGATCTCGAGGAGCTTCGCCTGGGCGGCTGCGCCGAGGAGGCCGCGCAGGACGGCGAGCGCCTCGGTCACACGGCCTCTCGCCACGAGATAACGCGGGGACTCGGGGATCAGCAGCGCGCCGATCCCATAAAGGAGCGCCGGGGGGATGGCGCTCCAGAACATCCATCGCCAGGCGCTGGCCCCGAGCCAGAACGGGTTCGCCGCCGAGCCCGCGGACGTCGCGATGGCGTAATCGCCGAGCAGGGCGACGAAGATGCCGAGCACGATCGCGAGCTGCTGGAGCGATCCGAGGCGGCCGCGCAGGTGAGCCGGCGCGATCTCGGCGATGTACGCCGGCGCGACGACGCTGGCCGCGCCGATGGCCACGCCCCCGAGCACCCTCCACGCGCTGAAGTCCCAGGGCGAGAGCGCCGCCCCCGAGCCCGCCGCGCTGACGACGAAGACCAGCGAGTTCACCAGCATGGTCCGTGTCCGGCCGTAGCGATCGGCCAGCCTGCCCGCGAGCACCGCGCCGACGGCCGCGCCGAGCAGCGCCGAGGACACGGACAGGCCGACCGCGACCGTGTGCGCTCTGAACATCCTCTCCAGCGCGCCGACGGCACCGTTGATCACGGCGGTATCGAACCCGAACAGGAAGCCGCCCAGCGCGGCGACGGACGCGATCAGGGCAACCCGTAGCGTGGATGGGTGCTTGTCGCCGCGTCCGTCCCCCTGCTGCCCCGCTGGCTCTCTCATGCCCCCGGTGAACCACGAAGCGTGCCGCCGGCGCCTCGGCGGCGAGGAGGTCCGGGAGCGCTACCGGGCGTGGGCGCAGAGGATGGCGGCGGCGCCGCGGCCGCACACATCGAGCGCGCCGTCGCCGTCGAGGTCGGCGAGCTCCAGCGTCATCCCGTGGCGGTCGACGCCCCAGCCCGCGGCGTTCGTGTAGTCCTGCGGCAGGACCGGGCGCACGCGGTCGAAGCCGCTGCCGCTCGACAGGCCGCAGACCAGGCCTGTGGGGCTGCGACCGCACACGTCGGCGTAGCCGTCTCCATTGATGTCGCCGAGGCGGATGGATCCGTAATAGGCGCGCGACGCGTCCCAGCCGGTCGAGGTCCCGGTGTCGGCGAAATCGCTCCGCAGCGACCACCTGCGCGGGTTCTCGAAGCCGCCGCCGCCGGCCTTGCCGGTGGCGCAGATGATCTTGGCGGCGCCGCGGCCGCACACGTCGGCGCGACCGTCGCCGTTGATGTCGCCGAACGCGATGGTCATGCCGTGCCGCTCCACGCTCCAGCCGAGCGCGTCGAGGTACTCGGTGCCGAGCCATGTGGCGGCGGGCTGGAAGGCGCGGTGCTGGTCGTTGATCGCGCACTGGATGCCGCCGGCGCCGCGGACGCAGACGTCGGCGTAGCCGTCGCCGTTGACGTCCACGAGGCGCAGCGAGCCATAGTACTGCGCGCCGGCCGCGAACTCGGTCGCGTTCGAGAACGACGGGGTCCAGGCGCGGAAGTCGGGCACGAAGGCGGTGCCGGTCGCGTTCGCTGTCGCGCAGAGGATGCCGGCGCCGCCGCGACCGCAGACGTCGGCGCGGCCGTCGTGATCCACGTCCCCGAGCATGAGCGTCATGCCGTGCATCTCGGTGGCCCAGCCGCGCGCGTCGCTGAACTCGGCTGTGTAGAGCGCGGGAGCGCCGAAGCCGGATCCGCCCTGGTTCAGGGCGCAGTAAACGCCGTCGGGGCGGCGGCCGCAGACGTCCGCCAGGTGATCGCCGTTCACGTCGCCGAGGCGGACCGAGCCATAGTAATACGAATGGTCCCCGTAGAGGCCGGACGCGTCGCCGTCGCTGAGCAGGCCGCCGCGCGTCCAGCCGGTCACCGCGCCGAAGCGCGGGGTAAAGCTCTGCTGCGGGACGACCTCCAGACCGCCGCCGCTCGCCGGCTGCGCGACGCAATCCCAGACCTGGACGACCGTGCCGTTGGCCGGATTGGCGCCCCTCACGTCGAGGCACTTGCCGTCCAGCCCGCGCAGCATGCCGTCGCTCGTGAGGGTCCACTTCTGGTTGGGCACGTCGACGCAGTCCCAGATCTGGACGGGCGTGCCGTTCGTGGTGTTCGCGCCGCGGAGATCGACGCACTTGTCCGTGCCGGTGAGCTGGATCTTGCCGCCCTCGAGGGTCCATCTCTGGTTGGGCACGCCGGCGCAGTCCCGGATCTGGAGCATGGTGCCGTTCGTCGTGTTGCCGCCCGGGAGGTCGAGGCACTTGTCCGACAGGCCGGCGAGCCACCCGTCCGCATAGGTGATCTGGGCGCTCTGGTACTGGCTGCCCAGCCATGAGCCGTGCGCGCCGTCGCCGTAGGTCGAGCAGTCGCTGATATGCGAGTCATGCGCCGCGTAGGCGCAGAAGACGTCGGTCTTGTCCGCCTTCTGCTGCGCCGAGAGGTTCTCCTCCTCGTTCGCGATGTTGTAGTCGCGGTGCACGACGAGCTGGTGCTCCGGCGCGTAGGCGTGATGCGCATTGAACGCGAACTTCGCCGCGTGGACGTGATCGGAGTGGTCGCCGCCGTAGAGATCGCTCAGGTCCTGGATGTGCATGCGCGTCGGGGCGAAGCGCTGCACGAGCGAGCGCAGGACCGCGCCGAGCTCGCTCTTCGTGTAGGTGGTGCCGGCGCAGCTGCCCCACGTACCGAGCACCGGGACCGTGGAGGCGCCCGTTGTATCGTTCCACAGGTTGCGCAGGCTCTTGTGACCCGGGCGGTTACAATCGGTGTCGCCCGAGGGCGAGGCAAAGCCGTCGCCGCCGCCGCCGTCGGGCAAGCGCAGGAAGACGACGGAGACGCGGCGGTTGCTGTCGAGCGTGAAGCGGTAGGTGGGCTTTTCATTCACCGTATCGACGCTGGCGGTCCAGCGGTTGGCCACGCCGGCCATGAGCGCATACGCCGCGCGGATGCCCGCCTCGCGCCCATCCTTCCAGTAGGCGCTTGTGTCGCCGGCGTCACCGGCCGTGAGATAGACGGTGCGCACGGTGTGCCCGGCGCGAATGCTCTCACGCACGTCCGGGCTCATGAACAGCAGGTCGTCGTCCTCGTGGGCAACCATGTAGAGATCATGAAACTGGCTCCCTGCGGGCAGCGTGAGCGCCCCGGCCGCCTCCCCGGATTCGTCGCCAGGCGCGGCGTCGTCGGAGGCGTAGCACCCGGCGGCGAGCCCGCCCGGTCCGAGCAATCCGATGAGGAAAAGGCTGCGCGCTGCGGCGCGCTGCCAGCGAGAGGGAGGCTTGGACTGTTTTGAACTGGACACTGGACACTCCTGCCTTCGAGCCGCGCGGGTCGCGAGGCGAGCAGCGCGCGAGAGCAGGATGCGTGCCCGGGCGATGAACGTGGAGCTGGCGAGGATCCGTCGGTGTCCTGCGGAGCGCGGTGGCGAGAGGGCGTGGCCGAGCCGGCCAGTGGCCGGCCGGTGGACCGGCCGCGTTGAGCGGGGCCGCGCAGCGTGCGCCCGGAGCACGCCGCGCCGGCGCGGACGTACAGTATCACCTGAATCATTCAACCCGACGGCTGCGTGAAGCCTCCGGTTTGAGTTTCAACTCTACCGGGAAGCTCTCGACAGCCTCCGGTTTGAGTTTCAACTCTACCGGGAGGCTCTCGACAGCCTCCGGTTTGAGTTTCAACTCTACCGGGAGGCTCCCGGCAGCCTCCGACCGGTGGTCCGAGCCGCACCGCCAGGCAGCACGGGCGTCGTCATCGGGCAGTCACGTGCCGCTGAACGGGCGCGTCGAGAACGGGACCCGAGCTTCAACAGCCATCCGAGCCGGGAGAAGTCGGCAACCGAGGACCCGAAGCCAGGGCGGAGCGGCAGGCCTCGGCACGGGTGCCCGCTTGCTGCGCCGCGTCGTTCGCAGCCGACACGGCGCAGAAGGCCGGGCGCTCTCCGCGCCCCGAATGCTTCGCGCGCCCAGGACCGCAGGCTCCACGGGGATCCGCGCCGCGATCCCGTGCCGCCCCACGTCGCCGGACACGAGGACGGCGTCGCCCAGCCGGCCCCGGGGGCGGCGCGATGGCCACGCCCTCGGGCACCACGCTGAGGACGGTCGAGAGACGCCTCGACACCCCGGTCAACACCGTTCACAATGCCGGCAGACGATGAAATTGATTTTCAATACGCTCAGAGGCACGCGGTCTCCCGCGGTTGTCCCCCTCTCGACGTGGACTTGAACATCCCCAACCTGGGTTCGGCCGGCGTTACCGACATGGCCACGCCGGCGCACGACGCGCGCGCCGGCGTGGCTGCGGGCCCGCTCGCGAATGCAAGCGCCGGTGAGCGGGTGGTCGTGATCGAGGTCGGCCTCGAGGCGGATCTCGCCGGCTGGCTCGGTGCGATGGGGCTCGGCTCCGGCCAGACGCTCACGGTGATCAGGCGCGCGGCGTTCGGCGGCCCGCTCCATGTGCGCACCGGCTCCGGCGGCGAGCTCGCCATCAACGCGGGGCTCGCGCGCTCGATCCTTGTCGCGCCCCTCGCCGCGCCGAGGCGGATCACATGACCGCCGCGCTCGCCGATGCCCGCAAGGAGCGCCCCCCGGCGGCGGCAGAACGCCCGCTCGTCGCGCTGCTGGGGCGGCCGAACTCGGGCAAGTCGTCGCTCTTCAACCGGCTGACCGGCGGCAGCGCGCACGTCGGCAACTTCCCCGGCATCACGGTCGATATCCTCACCGCCGACGTCCGCCTCGCCGGCGGGACGGCCGTGACGATCGCGGATCTCCCCGGGCTTTACTCGATCGAGTCCGTCGTCGACCCCGCGACGGACGAGGGCGTCGCGCGCCGCTTCCTCGACCGCACGGGCGAGGGCGGGCGGCCGCGCCTCGTCGTCCAGGTGCTGGACGCGACGCAGCTCGCGCTCGGCCTGCGGCTCACGCGCGAGCTCGTGGGGCGCGGGCTCGCGCCGCTCGTCGTCGCCACCCAGCGCGACGTGCTCGAGGCCGAGGGGCGCCGGCTCGACCTCGGCGCCCTCGAGCGCTCCCTCGGCCTGCCCGTGCTGCTCGTGAGCGCGAGAGACCCGGCCGCGCGCGGCGCCGTGCTCGACGCGATCGCCGCGCGGCTCGACGCGATCGCCGCGGGCGCCGCGCCTGCCCCCGGCGCCGCGACATGGGACCCGGACGCGATCGCGCGCGACGCGACCCTCGAGGCGACGCGCCACGACGCCGCCGCGGAGCGAAGGAGGACGTTCACCGCGCGCGCCGACGCCGTGCTGCTCCACCCGGCGGCCGGTCCGGTCCTGTTCCTCGGGCTCATGGCGCTCCTCTTCGCCGCCGTGTTCCTCGTCGCCACCCCGGTCACCGAGGCGCTCGACGCGGCGATCGGACAGCTCGGCGGCCTCGTGTCCCGCGCCCTCGGCGGGGGGCTCGCCGCCTCGTTCGTCGTCGACGGCCTGCTCGGCGGCGCGGGGACGGTGCTCGCCTTCATGCCGCAGATCGTGATCCTCACGGTCGCCATGGAGCTGCTCGAGGCGAGCGGCTACCTCGCCCGCGGCGCCTTCCTCGTCGACCGCCTCCTCCAGCTGATGGGGCTGAGCGGCCGCGCGTTCGTCCCGCTGCTCATGGGGCATGCGTGCGCGGTGCCGGCCGTGCACGCCACGCGCATCCTCCGCGATCCGCGCGAGCGGCTCACGGCGATCCTCGTCCTGCCGCTCATGGCCTGCTCCGCGCGGATCCCGACCTACGGGCTCCTCCTGACGACCTTCTTCGCCGCCCACGGCGCGTGGGTGCAGGCGCTGCTCTTCGTCGCGCTGTACGTCGCCGGCATCGCCTCCGGGCTCGTGGCCTCGCTCGCGCTGCGGCGCACGGCGACCCGCGGGCGTTCGCTCCCCATGGTGCTCGAGATGCCGGCCTACCGCAGCCCCGAGCCGCGGCTCGTGGTCCGCAAGGGGGCCCAGGCGGCGTGGCGGTTCACGCGCGAGGTCGGGACCGTGATCCTGGCCGTCTCGGCCGTGCTGTGGGTGCTGCTGAAGGTCCCCATGCCGGGCGCCGCGGCGCCGGAGCCGCCGACCGCCGCGGCCGAGCTCGCGGAGGTTTCGCTCGAGTCGAGCATCGCCGGCAGCGTGGGGCGCGCGCTCGAGCCGGTGACCGCGCCGCTCGGCTTCGACTGGCGCATCAACGTCGGCCTCATCGGCTCGTTCGGCGCGCGCGAGGTCATGGTCGGGACGATGGGCGTCATCTTCGGCGTCGAGGGCGCCGACGACGAGCCCGCGCCGCTCGCCGAGCGGATCCGCGAGGCGAGGCGCCCGGACGGGACGCACGCCTACTCGAGCCGCACGGGGCTCGCGCTGCTCGCGTTCTTCGTCCTGGCCTGCCAGTGCATGAGCACCGTGGCGGCGATCCGCCGCGAGACCAAGACATGGCGCTGGCCGGCGTTCGTCCTCGCCTACAGCTACGCGGCGGCGTACGTCGCGGCGCTCGTCGTCTACCAGGGGAGCGGGCTGCTCGGGCTCCCGTGAGCGGGCACCTGACACCGCCGCGGCACGTCGCCCGTGGCGGCCGTCGAGCGCGGCCGCTGTGCACGTCGTGCGCGAAGGGGGCGGCGAGTCACGCCTCCCCGAGGATCCTGCGAAAGATGTCCACATAGCTGACGATGCCGAGCAGCGCGCCTTCTGCGTCGACGACCGGGAGCGCGCCGATCTTGTGCTCGAGCATGAGCTCCATGAGCTCGGTCATGTCCGCGTCGGGACCGACGCTCACGACATTGCCGCTCATGATCGTGGATACCGGCATCGTGGACACCGGCACGCCGGTCTTCTGTCGCGCTGCGTCAACCACGGCGGTGTCCGCCGAGTAGGGCAACTGGAGCGCTCGCAGGTCGCGATCGCTGAGCATCCCGACCAGCTCACCCTGCTCGTCGAGGACCGGCAGGTGGCGGAAGTCCGTCGTCTGGAGCACGTCCACCGCCTCGGCGATGGGGTCGTCGACCCGCACGGTCCGGGGGTTCTCGGTCATGAGCTCGGCGGCGCTGATCCTGGGTATCGTGAGCAACGACATCTCGCTCCGCGCCTGGTGCAACTCGCGGACCAGTGGAGCCCTCGATGAGGCGCGCCGCCCGCCTCCGGACGTCCCCTCCGCGCCGAGGCCCGCTGCGCGCTCGCGAGCGCGGGTCCGCAGGCTCCGTCTCGATCGAGGTGCGGATACGCGACACGCGCCAGCGCAGCTGGCCTGATCCCTGAGGGGTGTTCCACGAGCGAGTTGACGACGCGCGCGGAGGACCGTAGTTTTCGGGCCCAATGGCCCCAAGCGGTTATCTCGAGCGGATCCTGCGCGCCCGCGTCTACGACGTGGCCCAAGAAAGCCCCCTGGAGGATGCGCCCCGGCTCTCCGCGCGCCTCGGCAATCGCGTGCTGATCAAGCGCGAGGACCTGCAGCCCGTCTTCTCGTTCAAGCTGCGCGGCGCCTACAACAAGATCTCCTCGCTGAGCGCGGCCGAGAGGGCGCGCGGCGTGATCGCCGCATCGGCGGGCAACCACGCGCAGGGGGTGGCGCTGGCCGCTCAGCGGCTCGGCATCCGCGCCTGCATCGTGATGCCGACCACGACTCCCCGGATCAAGGTCGACGCCGTGCGTGCGCTCGGCGCGGAGATCGAGCTGATAGGGGATTCCTACGACGAAGCTTACGCCCACGCCAAGGCGCTCGAAGCGAGCGAGGGGCTGACCTTCGTGCACCCCTACGACGACCCGGACGTGATTGCGGGTCAGGGCACCATCGCCATGGAGATCATGCGCCAGCATCGCGGACCGCTGGACGCCATCTTCGTGCCCGTGGGCGGCGGCGGGCTGATCGCCGGTATCGGCGCGTATATCAAGCATCTGTACCCCGAGATCAAGGTCATCGGCGTGGAGCCGGACGACGCCGCGTGTCTGCGCGCGGCGCTCGACGCGGGCGAGCGTGTACGGTTGAGTCAGGTCGGGCTGTTCGCCGACGGCGTGGCGGTCCGTCAGGTGGGGGAGGAGCCGTTTCGCATCGCCCGGCGGTGCGTGGATGACGTGATCGTGGTGGACACCGACGCCATCTGCGCCGCCATCAAGGACATCTTCGACGACACGCGCTCGATCGCCGAGCCGTCGGGCGCGCTGGCGGTCGCGGGCCTCAAGGCGTACGTCGAGCGCGAAGGCCTGGGCGGAAAGACGCTTGTGGCGATCCACAGCGGTGCGAACATGAACTTCGACCGCCTGCGGCACGTGGTCGAGCGGGCAGAGCTGGGCGAACAGCGCGAGGCGCTGTTCGCGGTCACCATTCCGGAGCGACCGGGCGCGTTCCGTGAGTTCTGCCAGCTGCTCGGGCGCGCGACCATCACGGAGTTCAACTATCGTTTTGGACGCGCGGACGAGGCGCAGATCTTCGTCGGCGTGGGCCTGGCGCACGGGCGCAAGCAGCGCGACGAGGTGCTGGAGCGCCTCCACAACGCCAAGCTGCCGGTCATCGACCTCAGCATGGACGAGATGGCCAAGTTGCACGTGCGCTACATGGTCGGCGGGCGCGCCCCGACAGCCAACGAGCGGCTCCTACGCTTCGAGTTCCCGGAGCGCCCCGGGGCGCTGATGCAATTCCTCACGCACATCGGCGGTCGCTGGAACATCAGCCTGTTCCATTACCGCAACCACGGCGCCGCCTTCGGGCGAGTCCTCGCCGCGTTGCAGGTCCCGGAGCCCGAATACAACGAGTTCGACCGCTTTCTCACCGAGCTCGGTTATCCATGCATGGAAGAGACCGAGAATGCGGCCTATCATCTGTTCCTAAGATGATGAAACACTGAAATGGTACGCGTCGAGCGGCGGCTAGCTACACTCACGCGCTCCGCGCGGCTGTGCAGGAACAGATACTCGACAAGCTGTCGTTGCGCCTCGGTACCCAGGCGTTACGACGCGGCGCCGACTGCGACGAGTTCACCTCCGCGGAGCGGTTCGTTCAACCCTGCGCACCTGGCTCGATACCCTACCACCTGACCAGAAAGCGAACATTGTTCTATTTGCGATGGACATGCATCGGACTTTTCTGAACGCGGTCAGGAACTACCCTCAGTTGGAGCACGCCGTCGTCGTTCACGCTCCGTTCCACATCAAGCTCCGCTTCATGGCGGCAAACCCGGTCCGAACGTCGACCGGCACGGCGCGACTCCTGGCCCTTGGGATGCAGGCTCCCCTACGTGCTGCGGCGTGACAGCGCCGGCCCGGATCTCGACGAAGAGCCGAATATTGACAATTTTTCTCGAGTGTTCGGGATGCGCAACGGTGAGCATCCGCGCGACGCCGCAGCCTCTGTGTGCACTTCCAATCCGGCTCCCTCTCCCTTGGTCCGCATCGACGCCATGATGGATGGCTGCGGACCACTCAGCAGAGGTCCATCATGAAGAGTGATCGAGATCGGGGCAAACTCCACTTCTGGGGAGGGCGCGACAATACGACGGTCGACGTATATAGCCGGCGGATGCTCGTGCTTCGCACTGCCCGATGCTCGTATGTCAAAGGGCAGGACGGGCAGCTCAATCATTTTTAGCCCCGACAAGGTTTGCAACGTGTCCATGTCGAGGCCGTTGCTCAACGCCCGCGCTCGCACGCGCTCACCTTGTCGGCGATGAAATCGAGATTCTCGTCCACACGGGCGTCCACGCCCGTCGTCCTGCAGCTCCGGTCGCCGAGCGAGGTGACGCCGACGAGCAGGGCGCCGGCAAACGCGGGTCCGCCAGAATCGATGTTACAGGTGTTGTGCTCCGAGCCCTCGTAGGAGAACCAAGCACCCCTGATCTCGTAGACATCCATAGCCGCTCCGCGGCGGACTCCGTAAGACCTGGGGTCCGACGGATCGAACAGACCATAACCGACGAAGGCCAGGCGGGTCCGCCTGTACGTCGACTCCGGGAGGGCGCTGCGTGGGATGGCCATCGGGCCCACGCCCGGATGCTCGGACAGGCAGAGGATGCCCACGTCGTTCGCGGCGTCCTCCACGCGCAGCGGTCGGTTCGACGGGAATCTCTTGGCCGCCCACACGTCCCGCACGAGCTTTGGGCGGGTGTCGCGCGTGATCTCGCAGTCGAGCGAGAACGTGAACTGCGTCGCGTCTTCGGTGTCGAGACAGTGCGCCGCGGTGAGCACCGCATGCCGGCTGATCAACGTACCGGAGCAGTGCACCTGGCGATTCCGCAGGATGGCTCCAACAGCGGTCAACTCGCACTGTCGCTCACCACCAACGATCTTCGTGCTTGCGTGGATGCCGCGGCTCTTTTGCGAGCGCTCGATCGACGCTGCACTGGCCTCGATGAGGCCGAGCCGCCTCTCCTTGACCTCGGCGAGCGTGACGAGCGCGGACGCACTGGTGCCCAGCGGATCGCGCGCGAGGTCGATATGGCCGCGCTCCGGCGTCTGCGCGCGGAATGTCAGTGCTCGTCCAGATTCCTCGGTGTCCCGCGGGCGCCCCTCCTCCGGAGCGCCCAGCTGCGCGGGCGCCTCGGGAGTGGCTTCACGCGTCCCGCGCGCGGCGCCGCAACCGGCGAGACAGATGATGCAGAGCAACGTGGTCGCGCGATGGCGCATGGCATCCTCCATCAATTGAAGTCGAAGAAGGGCACGTAGTAACCGATGCTGAGGCCGACGCGGAGCGCGCCGCCCGGCCTGTCCCTGAGCAGCGTCTTCGAGGTCTGGGCGAAGAGGGTCGGCGCATAATGGACGTCGAGCGCGAAGACCGCCGGCGTTCGATGACCGAGGGTGAGCCCAGCTTGGAACCCGGCGACCAGCATCGTGTCCCAGCGCGGCGTGTTGATCCCCTCGCTCGTGGAGTAGGAGGCGAACTGGCCAATGTCGATAGGATAGGTCATCACGTGCCACCCGAAGCTCTCGTACCAGCCCCCGTCCACAGCGACGCCGAGAGGGAGCGCGAGCTGCGGTGTCATGTAGCTGTTGCTGCCGAGGTCGCCCTTCGCGTCGCGCACCGCCTCGATGCCTGTCGCGAGGAAAGAGGCGTTGACGCCGACGGATACGATGGTGTCCGTGTCGCGCCCGCGCCTGTCCGTCATCTGGTCGACGAGATCCTCGATGAGCCTCCTGCGCACGTCGTGCAGCTGCTTGTCGGGTGCGCCGCCGCCGCTGTAGGTGGCGGCGAACGCGCCGATCGTCGTGACGACGCGGATCATCACCTTGGTCCGATCCCCAGGGGCGCAGCGCTGGGCGCACACGTTCGAGACGAGATCCGCGCCTTTCGAGAGCGCCGTCGGGAGATCCTCTTCCACGATCGCGAGCAAGAGGCGCTGTACGTTCTCGAGGATCGCGCGCGCCAGTTCGCGCTGTTCGCTCTGCTTGCCGTGGAATTCCTTGTCCACGACGGCTTGGGCGAGCCAGCCGACAACCTCCAGGGTCAGGCGCCAGCGGTCGCGCGGGCTGACACCGGCGCTCGCGGGGCTCACCGCGTCCACGACGAGCTCGGCCAAGGCCGCCGCTCGCGTGCGCAGGCGGGCGAGCTCACTCGAGCTGAGCTTGGAGCTCTCGATCTGCTTCTTATAATCTTTGGCCAATAGCGTCTCGATCTGCACGGACAGATCGCAGTCCTCGGCGTTCTGCGCCAGGCAGCGCCGCGCCGCCTGAACCGCGATCTTGAACGTGAGCTCGTCCAGCTTTCCGAATGGCCAGGTCATCTGGATCGCTTGATCGATGACCAGCTTGGGGCTGGGGAGCGTCGCCTGGATGTGGCCGCCGTGAAAGTGTATCTCGAGCGACGCCGTGATCATCTCGACGAGCACGGCCAGCGTCGTGAGCGCCTCGGACCGGCCCCCCGCGTCGATGACGACCTTGAACGGCGCCTGCGCGGCGAAGGTGAGCAGATCCGAGACCAGCGCCGCCTGGAGCGCCTGGCTCTGTGTCGCGATGTCGTTGAGCCGGACGGTGTCGAGCAGCGCGCAGGACTTCCGCAAGAGGCGCTTCTTGGGCGGCTCGGCCGGGGAAGCGATGAACATGCCCTGCTCGTCGATGCGGCAAAGCGTGTTGTTGATGCGGTCGCGGATAATTTCAAAGCCCTTCGCTCGGGCTCGATCCACCGCGATCTCCGCCAGGATCTGCAGCAGCTCGGCGGCCATCTGCGCGGCCTGCTCATCGATACCGCCAGGTAGGGCGCTTCGCATCGTCACGGCGTTTCGCTTGCTCTCCAGGCTGTCCGTGCGCCGCCGGCATACCAGGAGCGGTCCCGACAGCCCCACGCTGTCGGGATCGCAGTTGCCCTTGCCTCCTGACGCGCCGGCGAGCGGAGGCGGCGACTGCGCGAACATGTAGACCGTCGGTCCAACCTTCTTGCCGTCGCAGGTCGCCTCCAGCGTCAACTCCACCGCTCCATCAAGCGCTTCGGCGCGGACGAGCGCGGGCTCGATCGCCTGCTCGGAAGAGGCGGTCTTCAGCGTTGCTTTCACGTTCTTGCACGCGCGCGGCACCTTGATCTGGATGTCGATGGTTCGCGAAAACGGCAACCCGGGCGCGGGCGCCAGCGCCCATGTATTCAACGTCGAGTCCTTCTTGAACTCGATGGTCTCTGCTTCGGCCGCCTGCGCCGTGGCGGCGCCGCCGGCGAGATGACCAGCGCTGGTCAGCGCGATGAACGCCGCGAGCGGGATTCGATATCTGGGTAGAGCGATCCTCGTCATGACAACCTTCTTCGGCAAATACATTTTCTCAATCCAGCACGAGGCCATTCCGTACGAACGGCGCGGGGGCCGGCCTGCGCTGCTCCGACCGCCGCCCGACGACTCGATCGCATTCCACAGCGCGCCTCGTGCATCCGGCGCGTGCATGGATGCGCTGATTCAGCCGCCCGGCGAAGGCACCCTCTCCGGCGATGGTTTCTTCGGTCCGAGCAGGACCGTAGCGACGAACGTGTACGCAGCGAGCAGCAGCCCTCCCATGATGGGTGTGAACATGGGGACGACCTGACGAATCACGCCCCCAGTCGCGAAAACCCACACGCCGAATGAGAACATGGACAGCGTGAGCTGCAATGGGCTTCTGACCTGCTCGAACCGCCACAGGTAAAGCGGGGTGCCCACCAGGAAGAGCGAGAAGAGGAGCCAGAAGACCGGCACGAGCGGCACCTGATCCGCTCCGGCCTGGAGGAGGCCGTCAATCACGAGGAACGTGCCGATGACCTCGCTCGGGATCAGCTTGATGAGCCGCTCCGTGAAGGTGTCCATCGGGGGAGGCTCGCCGCCCGCCCGCATTGCTTCCGAGCGAGCTCGCATAGTGTCGTCACGTACAATCTCACGTCCCATAAAAACCTCGTATCGCAGAGTGGCCTGTCTATGCTCGGACGGCCGGCGCTCACAGAATGGAGTACCGGCGGCGGCGCAAGACCATGTCACCGCCGGGGCCCGGCTCCAGCGTATGCGTGGCGCCCGGGGGCAGCTCTGCATCCGCGGGTGCAATCCTGGCATTCTCGTCGAGAACACGTCTGTATAGGTCCGCGTCCACGCGCGCGTCCGCCGGGAATCCGTCGACCACGAGCGCGGCGATGTCGCCGGACCGGGCGAGCGTGATGTCGGCGGCGACGGGCGTCGGGGTATCCGGGGCATCGCCGACCAACGCGGAGATGCGCGCGCCGCCGTTGCCCGCGTCCGCGATGGATTCGACGCGAAGGAGCCGTTGCCCGAACCGGCGGTCGAGCCGCAGGTCGAGCGCGGGCCGCAGCGCCTCGGCGTCGCGGATCCCGAGGAGGCGCGCGAGGACGAGCGGGCCGGCGGACCACGCGTCGAAATCGCCGTCAGGACCGAATCGGAGCGCGCGCATCCCGAGAGCGCGGCACGCGCCGACGTGCTCGGCGCTCTCGGTGACGAAGACGCACGCGTCGAGCCGAGGCGCCATGCCGAGGCGCTCCAGGGCGAGCTCGAAGACGGCGCGGTGCGGCTTGCGCACCCCGGCCTGCGTCGACAGCGTGATCCGCTGCTCGGCAGGCTGAAAATACGAGGCCAACCCGAGGTGGCTCAGCATGTCGACGTAATCGCGGAAGAGTCGCTCGATCTCGTCGGACCCGGCGCCCGGCGCCGGCATCATGAAATCGGAGACGAGCGCCATGGGGAGCCGTTGCCCAGAGCTCGTTCGAAAATCGGAGACCACCTCGAGTGCTCTTGTGGCATCCGGGAGCACGACGCCGCCGTACTCGAGGGTGCCCCCCAGGTCCAGCAACAGGACGCTTGGCGGGGGGATGGCTTGGTTCTCCATGGCGCGTGCTCGTCGACTCCAGAAGGTGGCTCGCCGCGGATCGCGAGCGTCGTTATCAGGGTTGGGGGGGTTGCGGGCGGCGCGGGATGCAGTCGATGCGGCGGCGATGCAAGGCCACCGTGCCCTGCTCATCGACGAGCTCGTGGGTCTTGAACGATGAAGGATCGAAGACCGTGAGTCCGGGATCTGCGAAGCCCTTTGGATCGAGGCGGCCGCGCCGCAGGAGGTCCTCGAAGAACGCCCGCGCCGCGTCCTCGGGCGAGGCGACCGCGACATCGCCGACCGACTTCGAAGCCCCCGCCACGCTGAAGCGCCGCTGCGCCGACGTCGACTGCACGCGGATCGTGGACACCTTGAAGCCGTAGCCCGACACGTCCAGATCGTGGGGCACAGGCGGCCCGCCCAGCCCAGCGGCCACGCCGACCGGCGCGCGAGCCGTCGCGACGGTCACGGCGCCCGGGATGGAGAGCAAGCCGTGGCGGACGAGCCCGAACTTGATCGCTTCGGCATACCCTTGGTCTCTCTTCATCGCCGCGCGGAGCAGGTGTGCGCCCACCTGGCTCAGGTAGCTGGGAACGATCGGCGAGCTCCGGACGGCTTCGACGAGCAGGGACGCCATGTCCCGGCTCACCTCCAGGAGGTCCTCCTCCTTCTGTCCCGGCCGGCTGGCGAACATCCCCGCGAGCGCGTCGAGGAACGCGGCCGTGAAGACACGCGAGAACGAGTGCGGCTCCGACGTGAGCATGGCGGCAGGCCCGAACGTCGGCAGCTCGTCCGGGGACTGATAAAAGAACGAATTGACGGCGTCGCGGAGACAACCGCGCTCGGCGCCATTGGGGTTGAGCTGTCGAATGGCCCAGCCGAGATGCTCGGCCAGGCGCGAGAGGCGTGAAGATCGATTGAGGTGACCTTCGGTCTCCGCGAGCACCGCCGTGCGCATCGAGGGGAGCTGCAAGGCGACGAGGATCGCGCTCATGTCGCCGAACGACTCGTGGAGCGCGTCAACCTCGATGGACGCGGCATGCCAGAGCGCGGGCCTCAAGAGGTCGAGCACCGCATGACCGAGCTCGTGGCAGACGATATCCGGGCTCTCGCCGGAGAACACGGGCGAACCGTGCACCGTTTGGTGAAAGAACCTGAGCGACTGCCGATCGTAATAGGCATTCAGATCGATCCCGGCATCGAGGATAACGTCGAGGATGGGACCGACGCTCGGATACCACGTCGCGCTCTGAGGAAGGATGGCTCCCCAGAAATCGGAGCCACGACGGAGCGCGGCGGCGGCGCCCCAGAAGCGAAATCCGGGCGTGCCCTCCGGGAAACGATCCCGCGCAGGCGCAGGGTTCATGACGATCTTCGTGGGCAGCGGCTGATTCTCGAGCACGGGGAAGGGGGCGTCCACGAGCACGCCGCGCGCATCGGGGGCGCCGGGATCGTCCTCCCACGTCGAGCACAACGCAGCATTCGAGGCAGGGGCGGGTTGATGAACATCGTTGAGTTCGGGCATGGCAAACCTCATGATCGAGGGCATTTCGTCTCGTCCTGCCGGCCTTCAGTCGTCGTGGCAGGCGCCTGTGGGCATCGCAACACAGCAACCCGTGTGCCAGCACGAGCGGAGTCGATCACGCAACCACGCTCGCGGGAATGCACCCCCAACCGATCTCGTGCGCCGCGAAGACCATCATCGATGGCGTAAATTCGATTCGTCGGGCGACACGCCGAGCTATTTCGACATGTCAACCGATGCCCGAGCGGTGGTTTTCGCGGATGTGCCGGCCGACAGATCGGCCGACATGCCGGCCGACGATGGGCGCCCGCGGCAGTGGAAGAAGCGCCGAGCTGCCGGCACGACACCCGCGTATCCGCTGTCTGTGAAGCCTTGATAGCCGGAATGCTCTCGCTCGCGTGCGCTCCGATGGGCCGGCGGGCGCGTGGGTCGCGGCGAACGGAGCCCAGGGCGCATGGGACGCGTGGAGGGGGCGACGGCTCCGTCCAACCAGCGCGTGCGAGAATGGCGCGCCGGGATTTCAGTGAGGCGCACTTGTTTGTGCGATGACACACGTTGCCGGGGCGCGGTAGCATGGCGCTCCGTGGCAACGCTCGAATCAGGAGACGCCCCCGTCCCCACTGCCATTGGACCGTATCGGATCCGCGGGATCCTGGGGCGCGGTGGGATGGGGGTGGTCTATCACGGCGAGCACGAGCAGACGCGCGCGACGGCCGCGGTGAAGACGGTCTTCGTGCTCGCCGAGACGTCGCTGGGCGGCATCCGGCGGGAGATCCACGCGCTGACGCGCGTCCGGCACCCAGGCATCGTGAGGATCCTGGGGCAGGGCGTTGCGGGCGGGCTGCCGTGGTACGCGATGGAGCTGCTGCAAGGCCGAACGCTTCAGGACCACATCGTCGAGCTCTGGGAAGGGGTGGAGGGCCCGCGCGCGGCGGCGGTGGATACGGACCGGACCCTTCCGCGAGGCGCGCGGCCGCGCTCGGACGAAGGGACGGCGACGTGGGCGCGAAGGCGGGCGCCGCCGCTGCTGCCGACGCTCTCCTTGCTGCGGAAGCTCTGCAGGCCGCTGTCGTTTCTTCACGGCAGCGGGCTCGTGCACCGCGACCTGAAGCCCGCGAACGTGTTCGTCCGCGCGGACGGCACGCCGGTGCTGGTGGACTTCGGCATCTCCACGCACTTCGGCGGCGCGCGCGGGCGCGAGACGCTGGAGCAGGTCGACGCCGCCGGCACCCCCCGGTACATGGCGCCCGAGCAGATCCTCGGCGAACCCGTGGACGCGCGGGCCGATCTCTACGCGCTCGGGTGCATCCTCTACGAATGCATCACCGGTGGCCCGCCCTTCCAGGCGGCGCAGCCGTTCCTCGTATTCCAACACCACCTCTATCAGCCGCCCCGGCCGCCCTCGCTCGTCGTCGACGGCATCCCCGCGCAGCTCGAGGAGGTCCTGATGCGGCTCCTGGAGAAGAGGCCGCAGGATCGGTTGGGGCACGCCGACGACCTCGCCGCGATGCTCGGCGAGCTGGGGGCCGAGGACTGGATCGCGCCGGACATGCCCAAGGCCGAGCTCTACATCTATCGGCCGACGTTTTCCGGGCGCAACGAGGCGCTGCGGCGCATCGAGGGAGCGCTCGCGAGCGCCTCCAAAGGCGACGGATCCTGCGTGTTCCTCGGCGGCGAGAGCGGAATCGGCAAGACACGCCTCGCCATGGAGGCCGCCGCGCTCGCGCGCCGGCGGGGGTTCTTGGTGATCACGAGCGAGTGCGTCGCCGAGGCCGGCGGCGACGGCGCGCTCGGCGGCGCGCCGCTCCACCCCTTCCGCCCCTCGATGGTCGCCATCGCGGACCGCTGCCGCGAGCAAGGCGACATGGAGTGCGCGTCATTGCTCGGAGACGGCGCGAAGGTGCTCGCGCTCTACGACCCTTCGATACTGGACATCCCCTGGGTGGCGGAGCTGCCGGAGCCGCCGCCGCTGCCTCCGGAGCAGGCGCGCCAGCGCGTGCTCGATATGCTGGCGCGCGCGATCTTCGCGCTCAGCGAGCGCCGGAGCCTGCTCCTCGTCGTCGACGATCTCCAGTGGGCCGACGAGCTGTCGCTCGCGTTCCTGGAGCACCTCGCCAGCAAGGGCCTGGCCGAACGAGAGCTGCTGATCCTGGGGACGTACCGGATGGAGGAGGTCTCGGCCGAGCTGGCGCCAATCGTGCGTGCGCACTGGGTGCAGCACCTCGCGCTCGGCCGCCTGAGCGATGCGAGCGTCGGAGAGATGATCTCGGGCATGCTCGCGCTGGCCGCTCCGCGCCGCGATCTCGTGGAGCTCGTCGCCGGCAGCGCCGAGGGGAACCCGTTCTTCGTGGCCGAGTACCTGCGGGCAGCGATCGGCGAGCGGCTCGTGACGCGCGATCGGACGGGGCGGTGGCGGGTGCACGAACGGGCCGAGGGGGTTCAAGGGCCCCGCGCGTCGTTGCCGCTGCCCACGGTGCTCGCGGACCTCATCGATCGCAGGCTGTCCGCGCTCGGAGGACCGGCGCGGAGGCTGACGGAGTGGGCGTCGGTGCTGGGACGGGAGTTCGACGGCGAGCTGCTCGCGGCGGCATCGGGGCTGGAGGACACGGCGCTGCTCGAGGCGCTGGAGACGCTGCGGGTGCGGCAGGTGATCGAGGAGTCGTCGCCCGGGCGGCTGCGCTTCGCGCACGACAAGATCCGGGAGATCGGGTACGAGCGCATCCCGGAGGAGCAGCGCCGCGTGCTGCACGGCGGCGCCGCGGCCGCGATCGAGGCGCGGTGGCCCGGCGCGCCGGAGCTCCACGCGCAGCTCGCGCACCACTTCGCGAGGGCCGAGGTGCACGACAGGGCGAGCGTCCACTTCGCGCACGCCGGCGATCGGGCCCGCGCGGCGCATGCCAACGGCGAGGCGATCGCGTTCTACCGGAGCGCCCTCGCGGAGGCGCAGGCGGCGCGCGCTCCGGGGGCCGCAGGCGCGGGGGTGCCGCTCGAGCCCGAAGAGCGCGTGAATGAGGGCCTCGGCGACGTGCTCGCGATCACGGGCCGCCAGGACGAGGCGCGGGCGGGGTACACCCAGGCGCTCGCGGGGATGCCAGAGGGAGACGGCCTCGCGCGCGCGCGGCTGCACCGCAAGATCGGCAAGACCTGGGAGACGCACCACCGCCACGAGGAGGCGCTGCGGTGCTACGCGCTCGCCGAGGAGGCGCTCGGGGCTGCGCCGCCGGAGAGCGGCAGCGAGGCTACGGACACGTGGTGGCACGCGTGGGTGCACGTGCAGATGGATCGGACGTGGGTCCACTACTGGCTGGCGCAGGTCGACGAGCTCGCCGCGCTGGTCGAGAAGGTGCGCCCGCACGTGGAGCGGCGCGGCACGCCTCGGCAGCGCATGCAGTTCTTCCAGGCCGTCATGCACATGGATCTGCGGCGCGATCGCTACGTCGCCTCCGACGAGACCGCGCGCTACGCGCGCGCGTCCATGGCGGCCAGCGAGGAGGCAGGCGATCCGAACGAGATCGCCGGGGCGCGCTTCGCGCTCGGCTTCACGCTGCTCTCCCACGGCGATCTCTCGGAGGCGGAGGCGGAGCTCGGCGCGGCGCTGCGCGATGCCGAGCGGATGGGCGACGTGACGCTGCAATCGCGGTGCCTCGCCTACCTGATGATGACGCACCGAAGGCGCCGCGCGATCGCCCGGACCCGCGCTCTGGCCGAGCAGACCCTGACGGTCGCGACCGACGGCAAGATGATGGATTACGTCGGCGCGGCGCGTGCCAACCTCGGCTGGGTGGCGCTCTGCGAGAGCGATCGGATGGGCGCGGCATCGCGCTTGCAAACGGCCCTCGAGACATGGCGATTGCTCGCTCTCGCGTATCCCTTCCAGTGGATGGCGCTCCTGCCGCTCATGGCCATCGAGCTCGACGCCGGCCGGATCGACGAGGCCGTCGAGCATGCCCGCGCGCTGATCGAGCCCAAGCAGCAGCGCCTCCCCGACAGCCTCGCGGTGCCGCTCGGCGAAGCCACCCTCGCCGCGCGCGACGCCCGCGCGGCCGACGCGCGCGCACACCTCGATCGCGCGATCGAGGCCGCGAAGCGCCTCGTTTACCTCTAAGAGTCTCCCGCCGAAGCATCTCGGTGGTCGACGCGTGAAGCGCACGCAAGTGCCTGTGCACGCCGATGCGTGCTTGGAGAAGAAAACCAATCATGAGCAAGAACGACGACGGCCAGAAAGGGCTCCCGAACGTGATGTCGCCCCTCGATCCCCCGGAAGACATCCGGAATAGACTCACGGGCTCGCGGAGGGCCCCGCGGGCGGTCCTGAGCCCCGACAAGAGTCTCGACACCAAGATACAGCCATCGGAAGATCCGCAAACGATCCTGATCGCCAGCGACGACGGCAATATTTACCAGCTCCTGAAGGAGGAATGGACGCAGTTCGACACGATCAAGGGGCCGCCTAAAGAGTGGCTGACGAGGACGCTCCTGCGGCAAGGCGTGGCCGTCGCGAACATGCCCTTCCGGCAATATAAGCCCTTCTTCACCTGCTATCTGCTCAATCTGAACATGATCAAGGACCCCCCCCAGCACCTGCCGCCGACGCCGAGCAAGCCGGAATGAGCGACGTCGCGGGTCGTGGTGGCGCCAAGATAGGAGCGCCCGCGTCCGGCATGCCGGACGCGGGCCGCCCCGCAACTACCTTCAAGCGCTTTCAGGGAGGGACACACCGGCTCGTGTCTCCCGCCGAGACCGTGGAGCGATTGCGGCCCTTGATGGCGGTCCTCGGCATCACCCGGGTGGCCAACGTGACCGGGCTCGATGTCCTCGGCATCCCGGTCGTGATGGTCTGCCGGCCGAACGCGCGATCGCTCGCGGTCTCGCAGGGCAAAGGCGTCGACCTCGCGGCCGCCAAGGCCTCGGGGATGATGGAAGCCGCGGAGCTGTTCCACGCCGAGCGGATCACGGCACCGCTGAAGCTCGCCGCCTACGACGAGCTCCGCTTCACCCACCGCGTGGCCGACGTGGATCTCCTCCCGCGGCTCGCCAGCAGCACGTTCCACCCGGGCGCGCCGCTGCTGTGGATCGAGGGCGTCGACTGGATGACGAGCGAGCCCCTCTGGGTGCCTTTCGAGCTGGTGCACACCAACTACACGCTCCCGCTGCCCACGGGCAGCGGCGCGTTCTTGACGACCTCGACCGGGCTCGCCTCGGGCAATCACGCGCTGGAGGCGATCAGCCATGGGATCTGCGAGGTCGTCGAGCGCGACGCGGGTACGCTGTGGAGCCTGCTCGACGACGAAGCGCGCAGGGCCACTCGGTTGGACCTCGACAGCGTGGACGACGCGAGCTGCCGAGCGCTGCTCGACCGCTGCGACCGGGCCGGCGTCGAGGTCGCGGCGTGGGAGATCACCTCGGACATCCGCATCGCCGCGTTCCACTGCATGATCGCGGAGCGCGCAGCCGGCGGGCTCGGCTCGATCTATCCGGCGGCGGGCGCGGGCTGCCACCCGGCGCGCCACGTGGCCCTCCTGCGCGCGCTCACCGAGGCCGTCCAGAGCCGCATGACCATGATCACCGGCTCCCGCGACGACATGAGCCGAACCGAGTACACCCAGCGCCTCGACGCGGATCTGCACCGCCGCGTCCTGGCGGAGATGCGCGACGGGCCGCCGGGGCGCCGCTTCGGCGACGCGCCGATCCAGGAGAACGACACCTTCGAGGACGACATCCGCTGGGAAATCCGGCAGCTCCACGCAGCCGGTGTCGAGCAGATCGCGGTCGTCGACCTCTCCAAGGCCGAGATCGGGCTGCCGGTGGTGCGTGTCGTCATCCCGGGCTTGGAGAGCGTCGAGGGGTTGCCTGGCTATGTCCCCGGCCCGCGCGCCCGCGCGCGTTCGAGGACGAGGAGCACATGAAGATCTACGTGTTCACCGGCCCGACAATCTCCGCCGAGGAGGCGCGGGTCTACCTCGACGCGACGTACCTGCCGCCCGTCGCGCAGGGCGACGTCTACCGGGCCGCGCTCGAACGGCCGGTGGCCATCGGCATCGTCGACGGCTTGTTCCAGCGCGTGCCCGCGGTCTGGCACAAGGAGGTCCTCTGGGCCATGGCGCAGGGGATCCACGTCTTCGGCAGCGCGAGCATGGGCGCCTTGCGTGCCGCGGAGCTCGCCACCTTCGGGATGGAGGGGATCGGCGCCATCTACGAAGCCTTCGCGCGCGGCGATCTCGAAGACGACGATGAGGTGGCCGTGGCGCACGGGGCCGCCGAGCACGGGTACCGCGCGGTCTCCGAGGCCATGGTGAACATCCGCAGCACGCTCCGCGCGGCGACCGCGGCGGGCGTCATCGACGACGGATTGCGCGACGGGCTCGCGCGGATCGCGAAGGACGTCTTCTACGCGGAGCGGACCTGGCCTCTCGTGCTCGCCCGGGGCCTCGACGCGGGCCTGCGGAGCGAGGCGATCGAGGCGCTGCGAGGTTTCCTGCCCCGCGGGCGGGTCAATCAGAAGCGCCTCGATGCGATCGCGATGCTGGAGCGCCTGCGCGCGCGGACCGCGCAGGGGATCGAGCCGAAGGCGGTGCGTTACCGGTTCCAGCACACCAATGCGTGGGAGCACGCCGTGCGCACGGCCGGCCGCCTCTCGGTGGGCTCGTCGCCAGCGACGCCAGTCGAGGGGGCCGTGTCGCACGAGGCGCTCGCCGAGGAGCTGCAGCTCTCGGCGGCTTACGCAGCGGCCTGGCGGGGGGCCATGGCGCGCGCGCTCGCGTTGGAGCTCGCGCGCCGGCGCAACGCATCCATCGGGGAGCACGGGCTGGAGAGCGCGGTCGAAGCCTTCTGCGTCGAACGAGGTCTCCGAGACGAGCGCGAGCGTTCGCGATGGGCGCGGGAGCACGACGTGCGGGACCTCGAGCGATTCTTCCTGGACGAGGCCCGGGTGCGGTGGGCGGAGGCGACGCTGGAGGTGGACGCGCGGGAGGTCTTGCCCGATTCCCTGCGCGCCGAGGGGCGGTACGCCGCCCTGGCCACACGCGCCTCGGACAAGCAGCGCGTGCTCGCGGTGCGCGGGGCGCTCGCCCCGAGCCTCGCGGACGTGGGCTTGTCCGAGGCCGAGCTGCTCCGCTGGTATTTCGAAGAGCGGCTCGGCCAGCCCGTCCCGAGCGATGTCGCGGCGTACGCGCGCGCCGCGGGCTTCGCCGACGTGGACGCCCTGCGACGCGCGCTGCTCCGGGAAGCTTCGTATCTACGGTGGACCGAGAGACCACCCTCGCATGCCGGCGGCGCGTGAGGCTGTCCGCCGGCCAGGCCGGACAGCCGTGCGCCCCCCGCGTTGGGCAGATCAGGTCATGGTTTGAGTGCTTCCATGAGCTGGGCGCCGATGGGGCGGCCCAGGCCGGTGCACGGATTCCAGCCCGGCCCTGCGCTGTACTCCGTCACGCCGACTTGGACGCCGTTGTGCCCCTGGGTGATGGGCGCCATGGCCGCGCGCGCCGCGGGCTGGTAGAGCAATGCGGCCAGGCCGGGGATCCCGCCCTGAATGCCCAACCCCTGATAGATACGGGCCATCAACGCGGCCAGGATCGGCGCGGCTGCGCTGGTGCCGAGGGACGTCGCGTTGACGCTGCCCAGCCAGTTCCACAGTCCGGACGCGAAAGCCGCGTTCGCGGCGATATCCGGGACCGCCCTCATCTCGCCGGGAAGGCCCGCTTGCCACGCCGGACGCTGGAAGATCTTGCTGAACCCGCCGCTGCTCGCCAGGCGATCCCCAAGAATGTGCTCGTTCCACACCACCTCGGTCGGTGTCGACTCGTCCGTCCACACAATCTGTGTACCACCGCACGCAACCACCAGATCGTGGCTCGCGGGGTAGGCGGGTTGGAGCTTGTGCTGTTCGCCGTCGACGCTGCTCGCCGTGGAGCCTCTGTCGCCGGAGGAGCAGAGTACGGTGACGCCCCGGGCGCCGATCGCATAATCGAGCGCGGCGTCGACGCCCGCGGTCCCGTTTTGGTCCAGCCCCCAGTTCGGGTGCAAATCGCCCTCCGCGTCGCCTCCTGTCAGCACGAGGATGGAGACACCGTCGTCGGCTGCTTCCAGGATGGCGTCGCGCATGCCCGAGCGGTTCGGCTTCGACCTGTAGACGCGAATCTTCGCGCCGTTTGCCAGCGCGCCGAAGAGCGCGACATCCATCATGATCTCGAGGGTCCCCCACATGGCCTCGGTGATGTTCGTTGCGTTCGGGTCGGGGGCTGGGCGCTGCCACCGTCGGGCCTGGGGTTGCTCGCAGGCCAGCGGCGCACCGGCCTGGCCGATCCCCTGGCCGACGATGTACGCCTTGATAGCTTCCGGGCCCACCGGGGTGTTCTTCGCGTTGTCCAGCTCGATGATCTTGACGTCGGGCGTCTCCAGCCCGAGGCACGTGAAATTGGGCGCGAGCCCCTCGAGGTCCAGGCCTCCCGCGAGCACGATGAATCCGACGGTGACGCCGGAGCCGTCGAGTCCCTGTCCCTCGGGAAAATCGTAGAACGCGGCCAGGTCCCGGGCCGTCAAGAACCTGGTCTCCGCTGAAGCCGCGGGGGGAGCGACGGGCGATGCCGGTGTGTCTTTGGCGTCGCGTAACAGGGCACCACCCGAGCGAAACGGTGTGAACCCGCCCGGTCGATGGTCATCCAGGCCGAGCACATCAACGACATACGGCGCGAGGTCGTCGGGTAGCTGCATCCGTACATCGGCCACACGGGCGAGCGACTTGCGGCCATTGAACTCCACCCACTTGTAGCTGATTCCAAGAGCCGCGCGCATCTGGGGGGCGGTGCCGGCCAGGGCCACTTCGGCAGGCAACTCCCGCTTGACGCTGTACGTCAGGCCGTATTTGCTCGCCAACGCGCTACACGCCTGGAGCACGGATTCGCTGGCGCCGAGCAACTCTTTGATAGTCTCCGGCTGACGTTCGCGCGGGTTGGCCGCGATAGCGTCGACGAGCGCGCGCCTCTTCGCGTCACGCTGGGGGGCGGCCAGGGACGACAGGACCAAGGTGATCTCCACCGTCTCGTCGTCGCCCACGACGCCAAGTTCTCTCCATGCGGGATCGCTCATGATGTTTCTCCTCCTCACATCGCATCAAGGTCCGCTCTTCGTGTCAGAGCGTGTGGTTTCCGGTGCGTAATGGACACCGGCGTGGCGGCGCGAGTCAAAGCAATCGCGATGCCGGGCCGGACGTCGGGAGCGACGGTGGCGGCAGGGGTCGTGCTGCACGGCGCCGGCGGGGCGCACGTTGCTGATGGACACCGCCGGGCCGCGGAGCGATAGGACCATGACAGGATTCTCGTGCTCTCGGACTCGACCACCCTCGAACCCGCCGATCCCTCCCGGAGGGGCCTCGGTCCTGCGCTCGTTCCTGCGCTGACGATCCTGGGACATCCGAACCTCGAGCGCGTCGGCGAGCGGGCGTTGCTGCTCGAGCTGGCCGAGGCGCGCGAGGCGCACCTCTCGCGGGTGGAGCCAGTGTTCGCGATGCCTGGCCGGACGCGCAGCGCGCCGCTCGAGGACAAGCACGTGAGCCGGAGGCCTCTTCGGCTGCGCGACGCGGGGGGCGGTGGGCTCCGCCTTTGCATAGGGGAGAGCACGACGCACGTGGTCGTGGACGGCGAGGTGCTCGAGGGCGAGCGGGAGCTTTCGCTGGCGGAGGTCGCGCGGGGTGTGGTGCTGGAGCTGTCGGAGCGCGTGGTGCTGGCGCTCCACATGGCGATGCTGGCGCCGCCGGCGGGCGAGGACGACCTCGGCCTGGTGGGGCAATGCGCGGCGCTGGAGCGCGTGCGGCGGGAGATCCGCGCGATTGCCGGGGACGACGTCCCGGTGCTGATCCTGGGGGAGACGGGGACGGGCAAGGAGCTGGTCGCGCAGGCGATTCACAGGTTGAGCGCGCGGCAGAAGGAGCCGTTCGTGGCGGTGAACATGGCCAGCCTGCAGCCGTCGCTGGCGAGCGCGGAGCTGTTCGGGGTCAAGAAGGGCGCGTTCACGGGCGCGGTGGAAGACCGGCCCGGATACTTCGGCGAGGCGCGGGGCGGCACGCTTTTCCTCGACGAGATCGGCGACGCACCGCCGGATGTGCAGGTGTTGCTCCTGCGCGCGCTGGAAACGGGCGAGATCCAGGCGGTCGGGAGCCGGAAGGTGGACCGGGCGCGCGTGCGCGTGCTCAGCGCGACGGACGCGCACCTGCAGGCGCGCATCGCCTCGGGCGCGTTTCGCGAGCCGCTGTTGCATCGACTGGCGGGCTTCGAGATCTCGCTCCCGCCGTTGCGCGCGCGGCGCGAGGACGTCGGCTGCCTGTTGATGCACTTCCTGCGCGACGAGCTGAAGCGGGTCGGCCAACCCGACGCCTGGCGCGCTTCCGGGCCGAACGGCCGTGGCTTCGTGCCGGCCTCGCTCATCGCGCAGCTCGCCCGATACGACTGGCCCGGCAACGTCCGGCAGCTACGCAACGTCGTGCGCCAGCTCGTCGTGAGCAGCCGCGGGGCGATCGAGCTGCGCGCCGGCCCGCACCTGGACGACTTGCTCGGGCGCGGCGCCGGGGCACAGCGGGCCGGAGCGACCCCGCGCCCGGCGACGCCGGCACAGCCCGACCGGGTACGGCGCAGCCCTAAGGATGTGACCGAGGACGAGCTCGTGGCCACGCTGCGCGCATGCCGCTGGGACCTCAAGGCCGCCGCCTACCGGCTGCGCGTCGCCAGGAGCTCGCTCTACGAGCTCCTCAACCGCTGCACCCGCGTGCGCCGAGCGGTCGACCTCACGCACACCGAGATCGCGCACGCCTACCGAGACTGCGGCGGGGACATCGACGCCATGGTGGAGCGCCTCGAGGTCTCGCGGAAATCCCTCGCGCGGCGCATCCGGGAGCTCAAGATCCCGGCGCGCGTCGTGCGTTCGTAGAAGAAGCCGGATTGCTGGCTCTTCGGTGAAAGTGGGGCCGAATGATCTGGCGGATGTGGGCTAAGCCCACCGTGCACGCACGAGGATTTTGTGTTCTCGGTGAGAGACTGATCCCGAGAACGAGAACGCGCATTACAGTGCAGCGGCGTAAAGCGCGCTGACACATCGACTCCGCATCATTGCGGTGGTCTCTTCGTGTTCACGAAGAATCGAAGCGAGGTGGTGCTGCAATTTGCCATTCCGGATCCAACGATTTCGATCGGTTGCGGACCCAAATGCCGCACCACTCGTCGACCACTTCGGCGGCACAGTGAACTGGTTCGGCGCCGCGGAGGACCTGCGCGCGTGCCTGAAGGAGGCGGGCGTTCACCGGCCGCAGCTGTTCGAGGCGAGCGGCACACGCATCCCGCTCCGCGCACACGACCTGCGGGCGACCTTCGTAACCGTGAACCTCGCTGCAGGGAAGACCGAGGCGTGGATCACCGACCGGACGGGGCACAAGTCGTCGCAGATGATCTACCGCTACAAGCGACAGGACCGGACCCACGCCGAGCTCAACCTCGGCCCCCGAAGCCGCTGCACGACGCGATCCTCGATCTCGCCGGAGTGACGTCGACATGACGCACAGCACGGAGTGACGTCGACCTGACGCGCCGCTCAGAACACCAAAAGCCCGACAACCCCCTGGATCGTCGGGCTTTCGAGCATCTATCCCGGCTGTCGCAGCCGGCCGCTCGGGCTGGCTGCGTTCTTCAATCATTTCGGGTGGGCCATGAAGGACTTGAACCTTCAGCCAATGGATTAAGAGTCCACTGCTCTACCAATTGAGCTAATGGCCCGAATGAATTGTCAAACCGACCGATTCTGGAACAGCTCCCGGGATCTCGCCGGATCGCCTGGTCCGTTGAGCCCGGTACGCCCGGCCTGATTCGAACAGGCGACTTTCGGATTCGAAGTCCGACGCTCTATCCAGCTGAGCTACGGGCGCTCCTGCGCGCCCCTCGGCGAGGCTCGCGGAACGCTTCTAACCGCACCGGAGCCGTTGTGTCAAGGCGATGAAGCGACGTGACGCGCAATTCTCAGGCCGCCGTCCCCGATGAGCCTGGACGGACGCTTCCTGAGCTCGCCCGCGCGGCGCGGCGCACCTCCCCTGCCGCAACCGGCCGAGCGCCCCTCGCGGCCACGCCTTCCGCCTCGCCTCACCTCGCCAGCGGCGGCTGCGCGGCTGCGAAAGAATTTCTCTGCCCGCCGCGCCGCGGGTAGGGTCCGCCCCCGTCATGCCGTTGCTTCGCCCGCTCTCTCGCCGCTGCTTCGCGTCCCGGGGCCCTGTCGCCGCGCTCCTGCTCGCGCTCGCGCTCTCGGTCGCGACGCCGGCCCTGGGCGCCCCGTCGAGCACGCAGGTCGCCTCGGCGGAGCAGCAGCCGGACAGGCGCCCGCAGGGCAAGCGCTCCGCCGCGCGGCGGAGCTCGGCCAGCGACGAGGGCGGAGCGCGGGCGGCACGGAGCGCCGGGGCGAAGGGGAAGACCGCGGACCGCGCCAGCAAGAAGCGCGCGGCGAAGCGGGACGAGACCTCCCGCGCGGCGCGCGGCGGCACCGCCGCCGAGGCCGACGAGCGCAGGCTGCTGTCGAAGGGGGCGCCCAACCGGGGACGGTTGATCGGCGCGGTGCGGCTCCGGTCGTCGAGGCACCTCAAGACGCGCGAGGGCGCCAGGACATGGGGGCTGCCCGTGCTCGTGAAGGCCCTGCGGCGCGCCGCCTTCCAGGTGGCCAAGAAGCACGGCGACTCCGCGCTGCTCGTCGGAGATCTCTCGGCCAGGACGGGCGGCCCGCTCGACGGGCACAACTCCCACCAGACGGGGCGAGACGTCGACGTCGGGTTCTACGTCGTGAACTCGAAGGGCAGGACGCTGCGCACCGACCGGTTCGTGGCGTTCGACGACAAGGGCAACGCCATCGGCCTCCCCGGGGCGCGGTTCGACGACAAGCGCAACTGGGCGCTCGTCGAGGCGCTGCTCCAGGACCGGCACGCAGGGGTCAAGTACCTGTTCGTGACCGACGCGCTGAAGGCGCGGCTGCTCGCCTACGCCACGAAGAAGCGCGTCCCGGCGGAGCTCCGGACCCGGGCCGCCGCCGCGATGATGAGCCCCAGGGACGCCGATCTGCACAACGACCACTTCCACATCCGCGTGATGTGCCCCCCGTCGATGCGCGCCGCCTGCGTCGAGGAGTCGCTCGCCCGCCCCGCGTGCGCCGCCGACGAGGCGAAGAAGCCGCTCGACGCCAGCGCGCCCGCGCCGTCAGCGGGCGCCGCCGACGCGCCCGCCGCGTCCGCGCCGTCAGCGGGCGCCGCCGCCGCGGACGACGCCCCCCGCTGACGCCCGGCCGCGCTCAGGCCGCCGGCACGGCCCCGGGCGGCGCCGCGCCGTCCGCGAGCTCCACCACGACCGGCGCGTGATCGGAAGGGCGCTGGAGCTCCCGCGGGCGCGTGTCGATCGACACATCGGTGCATCGCGCGGCGAGCGGCCGCGTCAGCAGCGCGAGGTCGATCCGAAGGCCCTTGTTGCGCCGGAACGCGCCCATCCGGTAATCCCACCAGCTGTACGCCGCCTTGGCGGGGTGACAGGCGCGGAACGCGTCCACGAGCCCCCACTCCATCAGGCGGCCCAGCGCCGCCCGCTCGTCCGGGTGGAAGAGCACCTGCCCTTCCCACTTCTTCGGCTCGGCGACGTCGATGGCCTCGGGCGCCACGTTGAAGTCGCCGCAGATCAGGATCTCCTGATCGGGCCGGTAGCTCGCCTCGAGCTCGCGCCGGAGCCGCTCCAGCCACGCGAGCTTGTAGGCGAACGCCGGCGTGCCCACCGCCTGCCCGTTGGGCACGTAGACGTTGATGATCCGGATCCCCTCGACCGTGGCCGACAGCATCCGCCGGGCGACGTCTTCCTCGTCGCCGTCGAGGCCCTTCTTCACGTCGTCCACCGACAGGCCGAAGCGCGCGGCGATCGCGACGCCGTTGTAGGACTTCTGGCCGAAGATGACCGACCGGTAGCCCACCTCGGAGAGCGCGGCCTCGGGGAAGCTGCCGTCCTCGACCTTCGTCTCCTGCATGCAGACGACATCGGGCGCGGCACGGACCAGCCAGCTCGTGAGCTGCTCGAGCCGCGTGCGGATGGAGTTCACATTCCAGGACGCGATGCGCATGGGGGTCCCCTCACCGATAATGGATGGACAGCAGGACGGAAAGCCTGGATCCGGGCGCGCACGCTCCGCTCACCGGGGACAGGGGAGCGCAGGTCACAGGGCCGCCCGGATCACGTCGAAGAGGCCGTCCGGATCGTCGACGTGGAGCCAGTGACCGGCGCGCGGGAGGACGTGGACCGACAGCCAGGGCGCGCGCGCCGCGAGCGCCTCGAAGCGGGCGCGCGACGCCGGCGAGACCGACGCCGACCTACCGCCGAGGACGACATGGACGCGCCGCGCCTCGACCCCCGGGCCGGCCGGCGCCGGCGGGTCCTCCAGGACGTGCCACAGATCGCGGGCGAAGTAGTCGGTGAGCAGCTCGTTCAGGACGTCGAGGTCGAGCCGGATGCGAAAGCCGTCGCCCTCGCGGCGGACGTTCATCGCCAGCCACTCTCCGATGCCGCGGCTCAATCCGGCGGCCTGCACCGCCTCCAGGAACGCCTCGCGCGACGCGATCGGCTGCGGGATCGCGCGGAGCAGCTCGAGCACGCCGGGGCTCTCCGAGCCGCTCTCGCCGGCGGGCCTGGCGCTCGGATCGACGTCGAGGAGGAAGCCGCGCTCGAGGCCCTCGGGCCGGCGCTCGAGGTAGGCGAGGGCCACCTTGCCGCCGAACGAGTGGCCCATGACGCCGCGGATATCGAGGCCGAGGCGGTCGCCCAGCCGGAGCAGATCGTCGGCCGCCGCCGCGATGGTGTGCGGAGCAGGCGGGCTCTGCGACATGCCGTGGGCCCGCAGGTCGACAAGGATGAAGCCCCACGGCCGGGCCGCGGCGCCGGGCGCGCCGCCGGCGGTCTGGGCGTCGGCGAGGCGCCGGACGAAGGTGCGCCAGTTGGCGCCGGAGCCGAAGATGCCGTGCAGCACGAGCATCCAGCGGGCAGGCGCCGCGGATGGCGCGGTGACGAGGGCGTGGTGGGGCACGAAGGCGGCGTGGGCGTTCATGGCTCTCCGGGCGGCGCGGGCGCGCGGCCTGCGCCTAGCGCTAGCATGGCCCCATGGTCAAGAAGCCCTCCATCGCGCCGGCGAGCGCGGACGCCGCGGAGGACCAGGTCGTCCAGCCGCCGAGGCCCGAGCGCTTTCACGGATCGGCGCTCGCCGGGGCCGACTTCGACGACGTCGACCTGCGCGGCGCACGCCTCCACAACGTCGCCCTCACGAAGGCCGAGCTCGATGACGTCGACCTGCGCGGCGCACGCCTCCACAACGTCGCCCTCACGAAGGCCGAGCTCGACGATGTCGACCTGCGCGGCGCACGCCTCCACAACGCCGCGCTCGCGGAGGCCGAGCTCGACGACGTCGACCTGCGCGGCGCACGCCTCCACAACGTCGCCCTCGCGAAGGCCGAGCTCGATGACGTCGACCTGCGCGGCGCACGCATCGACAACACCGACGCCGCGGAGACCCGGTGGTCCGGCGCGAGCCTGCGCGGCGCTCGGATCGAGGCGTCGGACCTCCGCGAGGTCACGATCGTCGGCTGCAAGATCGATGGGCTCACCATCGACGGCGTGCGGATCGATCGCCTGTTCGAGGACGCGAAGCGCCGAGCGAGCGCGAGCTTGGCGCCGAAGGCAACCGCGAAGGGAACGCTTCCGGGAAGGAAGAAGTCGAAGCGCCCCGCTCCCACGAAGTGAGAGGGGGCGCGCGCCCGCGCCGTGACCGCGGCCGGGCTACGCCTCGATGAGCCCGGTGCGGACCGCGATGCGGGTCAGCTCGACCGCGCTCTTACACCCGAGCTTCGCGTAGATGCGCACGCGGTGGGTCTCCACCGTCTTCGGGCTGATCGTGAGCCGCGCGGCCGTCTCGCGCGTCGACACGCCGGCCGCGAGCAGCCGGAGCACCTGGCGCTCGCGCGGCGTCAGCGCGTCGAGGCCGCCGGAGCCCTCGCTCGCCGGCTTGCGCATCGCCCGCACGACCGCGCCCGCGATGCTCGAGGACAGCGGCGCGCCGCCGGTCGCGATCCGGCGGATGCCCTCGATGACCTCCTCGAGCTTCGAGGTCTTCACGAGGTATCCCTGCGCCCCGGCGCGCAGCGCCTCGGCGACGCGGAACTCGTCGTCGTAGCCGCTCAGCACGAGCAGCTTCGCCTGCGGAAGCTGCGCTCTCAGCGCCCCGAGCAGCTCGATGCCGTCCCGGTCGGGGATGTTGAGATCGACAAGCACCACGTCCGGCTTGCAGCTCGCCGTTTCGCGCAAGGCGTCGGCTGCTGTCCCGGCCTGGCCCACGACGACCATGTCGGGCTCGTCCGAGAGCGCTCGAGCGAAGCCCTCGCGGACGACCGGGTGATCGTCGATCAGATAAATGTGCAGCTTGCTAGCAGGGGTTTCCGCCATGATGACCACAGGGGGATTGGAGTGTCCTTCGGGCCACAATTCGATACCCGCAAGCAGTCCAAGTCAAGCTGCTCGGGTCGTCCTGGGAGGAACCTTACAGGGGTATCAGGTGCTCAACGATCTGCAAGCAACGGCGCGGCGGCAAGCCCAATTGATAAGGAAAACTCCGTCCTGAGCGAGTTTCGGAGCTCAGTGGAGATCTGCGGCGTGGGAGGCACTACGACGCGACGCCGCGGCATGCCCCATGCCGTCGCGGCGGCCGTCTGGTATCCTTTGCGCGTCTCATGCGCCGAAAAGGCCAGCGATCGAGAGGAATTGGATGAGCTCGCCGGGCCCTTCTCCATGCCTGGCCGGCGCCGCGCCGCTCGCGCGCGCGGAGATCTTCGTCGTTGACGACGACCCCGCGCTTGTCGAATCGCTGATGGACCTGCTCTCCGACGAGGGCTACCGCGTTCAGGGGTTCACGCGACCGCTGGAGGCGCTCGATCGTCTCACCCGCGGCGCCCGGCCGCGGGCCGTGCTGCTCGACTATGTGATGCCCGAGATGACCGGCGAGGAGTTCCTCGCCGCGCTCGCCGCGGCGGGCGTCGAGGTGCCCGTCCTCCTGCTCTCCGGCGTGAGCGAGCCCAGCATCCGCGGCGCCGTGGCCGGCGTGCTCGCGAAGCCGTTCGACGTCGACCGGCTCCTCGTGGTGCTCGCTCGGTTGACCGGCGCCGTGCAGCGCTAGCCCACAGCCGCCGCGCCCCTCCCTGC
Source organism: Sorangium sp. So ce887 (assembly GCF_051521455.1). Classification (NCBI taxonomy): domain Bacteria; kingdom Pseudomonadati; phylum Myxococcota; order Polyangiales; family Polyangiaceae; genus Sorangium; species Sorangium sp. So ce887. The sequence continues at coordinate 11,325,356 of NZ_CP150354.1, forward strand.
TCCCGGCCTGCACAGGCGCGGCGGCACGCTCCTCGCGTACCGTGGCCCCCGGGAGAAGCCGGAGATGTCGTCGCTCCTAGACAGCGCCGCCGGGCCGCCTGCCCTCGCGCGAGGCGGGCCGGGGAGCCCCGGCCCCGCGAGCGCGCCGGCGGCCGCGATTAGGCTGCCGGCCGAGCTGCACCACCGCTTCCGCTTCATCACGATCGACGCGAGCCTCCTCCCGGAAGCGGCCGACGCGGCCGCGGCGTTGCTCGCGATGGGGGCGCGCGTGGCGCTCCTCGCCCGCGAGGGCGTGCCCCACCTCGCGCGGCGGCTCGAGCGCGTCGTGCACGCGGAGAACCGCAGGCGGCTCTTCGTCGGCGCGCTCGGGGGCGCGGAGCTCTACGGCTTCGATCGCCGCGGCGCCGCGGTCGCGCTCGTCGACAGGGCGGAGCCGCACGGGCGCTCCGCGATCGCCGCGCTGCTCGCGCAGGGGATCGCGCCGCTCCGCATCGCGCGGCACGACTGGCTCGCGATCTCGCCGGACCCGGGGGGGGGCGCGCCGGCCGCGGACGCCCGCGGGCTGCGCGACGCGCCCGAGCTCGCCGGCGCGATCCACGCGACGGCGGGCGCGCAGCGGCTCGGCGAGATCCTCGCGCTCCAGCGCGAGCTCGACCGGGAGCTCGGCCCGCTCGCGGCGCCGCGCGACGCCGCGTGGTCCATCGAGGAGCCGGGGTTCGACGTGGCGCGCGAGCACGAGATCGAGTCGCTGCTCGCGATCGCCAACGGCTATCTCGGCTCGCGCGCGTCGCTCCCGGAGGGCTCGCGCGTGTCGCGGCCGGCGACGTTCATCGCGGGCGCGTTCGAGCCCTCGGCCGACGTCAGCCGCGTCCCGGAGCTCGTGATCGCCCCCGACTGGGGCCGGCTGAGCGTCGTCATCGAGGGCGAGTCGTTCTCCGCGGAGACGAGCGGCGTGCTGCACCACCTTCGCGCCCTCGACATGCGGCGCGGCGTGCTGCTGCGCGAGTGCCTGCGGCGCGGCGAGGCGGGGCACCTCACGCACCTGCACACGCTCCACGCGGCGTCGCTCGCGGACCGCCACGTCCTCGTCGAGGCGCTCAGCGTCGCCCCCCTGAACTTCACCGGGACGATCCGCGTCGACGCGATCCTGAGCGGCGACGTGAAGAGCGCGAGCGGCGCGGCGCACTGGGAGCGCTTCGCGGCGGACGCGAGCGCGGACAGCCTGCTCCTCGTCGGGCACACGCGCGGCGGGCTCGAGACCGCGATGACCTCGCACCTGCGCGTGCTCCCGGGGCAGGCCGCCGAGGGCTCGCCCCCGCCCGAGGCCGGGGAGGGCGCGCGCTGCGAGCGCACCGAGGGCGCGCGCTCCATCGCCGAGCGCTGCGACATCGGCGTCCGCGTCGCCGAGCCGCGCCGCCTCTTCCGGACGACGACGCTGCACACGTCGCGCGACACGCCCGCGCCGCGCGAGGCGGGCGAGGCGCTCCAGGCGGAGCTCTCGCGGCGCGCCATGGACGACGTGCTCGGCGAGCACGCGCGCGCGTGGGCAGAGCGCTGGCGCCGCGCCGACGTCGAGCTCGACGGCGCTCCGAAGATCGAGCGGGCGCTCCGGTTCGCCCTGTACCACCTCATCGGCGCCGCGAACCCGGACGACCCGCGCTGCTCCATCGGCGCGCGCGGGCTCAGCGGGGAGGCGTACCGCGGCCACGTCTTCTGGGACACCGAGACCTTCCTCGTCCCCTTCTACACGCACTGCTACCCCGAGGCCGCGCGCGCGCTGCTGCTGTACAGGCACCGCACCCTGGCGGGCGCGCGCCGCAAGGCGAAGGCGCTCGGCTACGAGGGCGCCCTCTACGCGTGGGAGTCGGCGGACACGGGCGACGAGACGACGCCGCCGCTCGTCGTCACGCCGTTCGGCGAGGTGACCCGGGTGCTCTCCGGCGAGCAGGAGCACCACATCAGCGCCGACGTCGCCTACGCGGCGCACGCCTACGGCCGCGCGACCGGCGATCTCGACTTCGAGCGCGGCGAGGGGGCCGAGATCCTCATCGAGACGGCGCGCTTCTGGGCGAGCCGCGCCGAGATCGGGGCGGACGGCCTCGCCCGCATCCGGCGGGTCATCGGGCCGGACGAGTACCACGAGGCCGTCGACGACAACGCGTTCACGAACTGGATGGCGCGGTACAACCTCCGCGCCGCCGCGGACGTCGTCCGGCGCGGCGTCGCGCGGGGCGACGTGCTCGCGCGGCTCGACCTCCGGCCCGAGGAGGTCGACCGCTTTCGCGACGTCGCGGATCGCATGGTCCTCGGGATCGACCCGCGCACGGGCCTGATCGAGCAGTTCGCGGGCTACTTCCGCCTCGAGCCGTTCTCGATCGCCGACTACGCCGTGCGCAGCGCGCCGATCGACGTGCTGCTCGGGCGCGAGCGGACGCAGGCCTGCCAGGTGGTGAAGCAGGCGGACGTCGTGCAGCTCCTCGCGCTGCTCTGGAGCGCGGTGCCCGCGGGCGCTCGGCGCGACAACTTCCTCTACTACGAGCCGCGCACCGCCCACGGGAGCTCGCTGAGCCCGGGCACGCACGCGCTCGTCGCCGCCCGGCTCGATCTCCACGCGCACGCCGAGCGCTACTTCGACCAGACCGCCGACATCGACCTCGGCAACACGATGGGCAACGCCGCGGGGGGCGTGCACATCGCCGCGATGGGCAGCCTCTGGCAGGCGGTCGCGTTCGGCGTCGCCGGCGTCACGCGGGTGCCGCGGAGCGCGCTCGCGCAGCGGCTCCCTCACGCGCCGCCCAGCGCGGGCGAGGACGAGGCGATCGCCATCGAGCCGCACCTGCTGCCGGGCTGGCGGCACCTCAAGATCCCGATCTTCTGGCGAGGGCGCGCGCTCGAGATCCACGTGGAGGACGGCGCGGTGGAGGTCGCGCTCGAGGGGAGCGCGCCGCTGCCGATCGGCCTGCTCGACGCGGGCGCGCCCGCCTCGGCCGTGCTGGCCGAGCCGGGGCGCCGCTACGCCACGCGGCGGATCGGCGGCCGGTTCCAGCCCTGGGAGGAGGTCACGACATGCTGAGCGCTGTGCGCGATGGGTCTCTCGGCGAACGCGGGGCGCTGTCCGGGCCGGCCGCCGAGGCCGAGCCGTTGATCGGGGCGCGCGAGGGAGGCGACGAGGCCTCGCCGGAGAGCGGCGCGCGGAGCAAGGACGTGCTCGTCGCGCTCCACGGCCGCCGCGCCCACCTCGGCGCCCTCGGGCTCGGGCGGATCATCGCCGGCGCGTTCCAGGCGCCGCTGCACGGGCTCTTCGTCTGCTCCGAGCCGATCGACGCGAGCGAGGTGCCCGCCCACCTCGGGGTCGCCCCGGAGGCGCTGCAGGGCGTGGTGCTGCGCGTCGCGGCGAGCGAGGATCCGCCGGGCGCGCTCGCGTCGGCGGTGAGGGGCCGCGGGGCCTCGATCGTCGTGGTGGCCTCCGAGCCGGAGGAGCTCCTGGACGAGCGCCTGGGCGTCGGCCGGCTCGCCGCGCGCGCGCTGGAGGCCGCCGCCTGCGGGGTCGTCGTCATCGGCCCGGCGACCCGGCCGCCGTCGCGGCTGGAGCGCATCCTCTTGCCGCTCGACGGGACCCCCAGCACGGCCGCCTCCATCACCCCCGCCGGAGAGCTCGCCCGCAGGCTCGGCGCCGAGCTCGACATCGTGATGGTCGGCTGCGCCTCGCCGCGGAAGGAGGCCGACGACGACGCGCCGCCCGTCTCGGCGCCGGCGCCCTCCGAGCCGGGCGCGATGGTGGCGCCCCTGTACGTCGACCAGCCCCACCATGAGTGGCCCGCGTTCACCGAGGAGTTCCTGGGCCGGTTCCTGAGCGCGATCGGCCACTGCCCCCACGACGTCGCCACGCGGTTCTTCCTCGGCAAGGGCGAGCCGGCGGCCGAGATCCTGCGGTTCGCCGGCCAGCTGGCGAGCGATCTCGTGGTGCTGGTCTGGCACGGGCAGCTCGAGGATCACCACGGCGGCGTCTTCCGCGACGTGCTCTGCGGCGCCCCCTGCCCGGTGATGGTCCTGCGGCGATAGAGCGCGCTCCCGCGTGCGCTCCGGCGCGCTCGCCGGCGCGGATCGGCGCGCCGGCGCCCCGCCGGTCGGGCGCCACGCCAACGAGCGGCGAAAGGCGCTATTGTGCGCCGCCATGGTCTCCCGGAAGCTGCCCGCCAGCGAGTGCCGCAAGATCGTCGAGCCCCAGGGCTTCCGCTTCTCCTCGACGGAGGAGGTCGCGCCGCTGTCGGCGGGCATCGGCTCGCAGGAGCGCGCCCTCGCCGCGCTCGCCTTCGGCCTCGACATCCGCCAGCCCCGCTTCCACGTCGTCGTCGTCGGCGCGCCCGGCACGGGCCGCACGTTCTGCGCGCGCGCCGTCGCGAAGCGCATCGCCGCGAGCCGCCCCACGCCCGACGACATCCTCCTCTTGCCGAACCCCCACCGCCCGAGCGAGCCGACGGTCCTGTCGCTCCCCCCGGGCGAGGGGCGCCCCTTCGTCGAGGCGATGGAGGAGCTCCACGAGAAGCTCGTCGACGCCCTGCGCGGCGCGACCGAGGGCGAGCGCTTCAAGCAGGCGCGCGGCAAGATCCAGCGCCGGGTCAACGCGGAGGAGCGGCGGCTCGAGGAGCAGCTCAAGTCCGCGGCGCGCGAGCTCGGCCTCGACCTCGTCCGCGGCGACGACGAGGTGCAGATCACCTCGATCCAGGACGCCTCGACCTCGCCGGACAGCGAGGCCCTGCTCGCCATCGCCGGCTCCATCGAGGAGTTCGAGATGCGGCTCGCCACGGTGCAGGACGAGGCCGACGTCGAGCTGCGCGGCGTCGTGAAGCAGCTGCTCAGCGACGGCGTGAAGGGCTGCTTCCAGCCGGTGCGCGCGCGCTTCGAGGGGCGCGACGACATCAGCGCCTTCCTCGCGGACGTCGAGACGGTCGTGTCGAAGGAGTTCCGCCTGCTCGTCGACGAGGCGCGCGGCGAGGAGGGCGGCGGCACCCTGCCGCGCGGCGTGGTCGTCCCGACGCTGCTCACCGAGCACACGCCCGACTCCGGCGCCCCCGTCGTGGAGGTCCCCTACCCCACGCTGAGCGCCCTCTTCGGCCGCACCCACGCGCCGCCCGACTCCGGCTTCCCGCCGGAGCCCGGCTTCGCCGTCGCGGGCGCGCTCCACGAGGCGGCCGGCGGCTTCCTCATCCTGCCCGCGGGCGCGCTCCTCAAGAACGAGGCGCTCTACGAGCAGCTCAAGGCCTGCCTCCTCGCCGGCAAGTTCATCGTGCCCGAGCACAACCCGTCGTACTTCCGCGGCACCTCGGAGGAGCTGCTCTTCCCGCCGATCCCGATCGACGTGAAGGTCGTCCTCGTCACGAACCCGCAGCTCTACCAGGACCTGCACGACGCCGATCCGGAGTTCTCGCAGCTCTTCAAGGTGCAGGCGCGCTTCGAGACGACGATCTCGCTCGATCAGGCGCTGCTCACCTACCCCGCGTTCCTCGCCGGCTTCGCGCACGATCGCGGCCTGCCGCCGATCACGGCCGACGGCGTGACCGCGCTCCTCTTCCACGGCGGCCGGCTCGCGGAGAGCCAGACCAAGGTGAGCGCGCAGCTCGGGATCATCGCCGAGGTCGCGACCGAGGCCGGCTACCGGGCCCAGCGCCGCGGCCGCAAGGTCGTCGACGGCCCCGAGGTCAACGAGGCGCTCGAGTCGGCCCGCCGCCGCGGCAGCCATTTCCGCGACCACGTGCACGAGATGCTCTCCGACGGGACGATCCGCATCGACGTGACCGGCCGGCGCGTCGGGCAGGTCAACGCGATCTCGGTCCTGTCGGACGGCCCGCAGACGTTCGGCCGCCCCTGCCGGGTGACGGCGGTCGTCTACCCGGGCCGCGAGGGCCCGGTGAACATCGCGCGCGAGGTCGAGATGTCCGGCCCGCTCCACAGCAAGGGCGTGCTCGTCCTCACGGGCTTCCTCGCGGACCGGTTCGCCCAGCGCCGCCCGCTGTCGTTCGGCGCCTCGCTCGTCTTCGAGCAGACCTACGAGCCGATCGAGGGCGACAGCGCCTCGTCGAGCGAGCTGTACGCGCTCCTGTCGTCGCTCTCCGGCGTCCCGATCCGGCAGGAGCTCGCCGCGACGGGCAGCATCGACCAGCAGGGGAGCATCCAGCCCGTCGGCGGCATCAACGAGAAGATCGAGGCCTTCTTCGATCTGTGCGCCGCCAAGGGCCTGACGGGCGACCAGGGCGTGCTGATCCCGAGCGCCAACCGCGACGCGCTCATGCTGCGGGGCGACGTCGTCACGGCGATCGAGGCCGGCCGCTTCCACGTGTTCGAGGTGAGCTCGGTCGAGGAGGGCATCGAGATCATCACCGGCGTCCCGGCGGGCGTCGCCGACGCGGACGGGAGGTATCCGGACGGGACCGTATTCCACGCGGCGGACCAGCGGCTGGAGCGCTTCCACCAGGCGATCGCCGACACGATGAGAGGGGGGCCGAGCGCGGATCCCAGGAGCATGCTCCGGGGTCGCTGAGGAGGACCGATGGCCGCGAAGCGCACAGACCCGCTCCGCTTCCAGCGGTCCCCGGACGCGCCGTTCGAGCCCACGCTCCACAGGATGCTGGCGTCGGCGCAGCGCTTCGATCCGGCCGCGGTCCGCCCCGACCAGGTCGCGCGCGCCGCCGGTCCGCCCGAGGAGCCCGCCGGATGATCGGGCTCATCGACGAGGGGTGACGGACTCGCGCGCTCCGGGCTGTCTCTCGCCGACCCCGCAGTTCAGCGCTTCATCCGGGGCTCCGGAGAGGCGATGAGCTCCGCCTCGCGCCGCGCATTCACGCCCTCGTCGAGGCAGACGCGGCGCCGTGAAGCCGCGATTCTCCAGAAGGCATCGAGTCGGCCGATTGGGCAACAAATTCAGTATATTGGGCGACTGTCAATCGCCATTTGCCTGATTCACCGTACAGAGACCTCCTTACGCTGCTTCTGGGCAGCCCAGCCCGCCCGGGCGATCGGGAGACCTCGTGGCTGGGATTCCGGTGGACCGTGGGGGGCGCAACGTTGCGAGCGGCTGGCGTCTGGTAGAAAAAGGATGCTGTACGCAAAGTGCATCGGGCCAGGTAGGCTTCTCGCGACGGCCGGGGGAGAGGGCATGCCAACCTGCACGGGTGGCCAATGAGGGTGGGGGCGCCGCGGGCGGGCATCGGCGGGTGCAGCACCGGTTCGGCCACGACCGCGCGGTCCGCCGTGGCGGCTGCCCTCGCTGACCGGAGCCTGCCTGGGAGGCTCCCATGATCCGCCCATCCGACAACCCGCCTCATCGCATCCTCATCGTGGACGACAGCCCCACGTACCTGCACCAGGTCGCGGCGGCGATGCGCGACGAGGGCTACGTCGCGGTGCTCGCCCACTCGGGGGAGGAGGCGCTCGCGCGGCTCACGGCGGCGCGCGTCGACGGCATCCTGCTCGACATGGTGATGCCGGGGCTGTCGGGTCCGGCCACGTGCCTCCGCATCAAGGCGAACGCCGCGTGGCGGTCGATCCCGCTCCTCATGCTCACCGGCCGGGACGACCACAAGGCGATCCTCGACGCCCTCTCGGCCGGCGCCGACGACTTCGTCACGAAGACGGGCGAGCTCACCGTGCTCAAGGCGCGCCTGCGCGCGCAGCTGCGCCGCAAGCACTACGAGGACGAGAACCGCAGGATGCGCGAGCTCCTCCTGCGCCGGGAGATGGAGGCGGCCGAGGCGCGCGCCGACCGGCGCCTCAAGCAGAGCGAGGAGCGGTTCCGCCTCATCGTCGAGGGCGTCCAGGACTACGCCATCTTCATGCTCGACCCCGCGGGCCGCATCGCCAGCTGGAACCCGGGCGCCGAGCGGATCAACGGCTACCGCGAAGACGAGATCCTCGGCCGTCACTGCTCGGTCCTCTTCCCGCCGGAGGACATCGAGCTCGGCAGGCCCGCCGCGGAGCTCGAGTGCACGGTGGAGACCGGCCGCTCGGTCCAGGAGGGCTACCGCGTCCGCAAGGACGGCACGCGCTACTGGGCGAACGAGGTGATCAGCGTCCTCTTCGACGAGGCCGGGCGCCTGCGCGGCTTCGCGAAGGTCACCCGCGACGTGACCGAGCGCCGCCGGGTCCACGAGGCGCAGCGCATCCTCGTCTCGGCCGGGCAGATCCTCGGCGAGTCGCTGGACTTCGAGGAGACGCTGCGGCGCGTGGTCCGCGTCGCGCTCCCTGATTTCGCCCAGATCTGCGTGCTCCTCCTGCAGGACGAGTCCGGCGCGATCGAGCGGCAGGTGACCGCCCACGCGGATCCCTCGATGGCGGCGGCGACCGAGCTCCTCGGCAAGCTCACGGCCGACTCCGCCGGGCGCGGGATCGGCAAGGTCCTGCGCACGGCGCAGCCGGAGCTCACCCCCCGGGTGACCGACTCGTTCGTCCGCGCGATCTCCTTCGATCAGGCGCACTACGAGGCGCTGCGCTCGCTCTCGCTCGCCTCGCACCTCACGGTCCCGCTGACCGCGCGCGGCCGGACGCTGGGCACGCTCTCGTTCGCCTCGACGCACCGGCGCTACGACGCCGTCGATCTCGATCTCGCGCAGGATCTCGCGCGGCGCGCGGCCCTGGCCGTCGACAACGCCCGGCTCTACCGCGAGGCGAAGCTCGCCGTGCGCGCGCGCGACGATTTTCTCACGATCGCGTCCCACGAGCTCCGCACGCCGCTCACGCCCATGCAGCTGCAGGTCGACGGCCTGCTGCGCGCCGGCAAGCGCGGCGATCTCACCGCCGAGCGCGCGACGCCGCGGCTCGAGATGATCAAGCGGCAGGTCGAGCGGCTCGCCCGGCTCATCACGAACCTGCTCGACATCTCGCGCATCTCCGCGGGCCGCCTGCAGATCGAGCTCGAGGACGTCGACCTGGCGGCCACGGTGAACGACGTGCTGGATCGGTTCCGCGACGAGCTCGCCGCCGCGGGCTGCCCGGTCGACCTGTCGGCCTCCGCCTCGATCGTCGGCCGGTGGGATCGCCTGCGCCTCGATCAGATCGTCACGAACCTCCTCTCGAACGCCATCAAGTACGGCGCCGGCAAGCCCATCGACGTCGCGGTCTGGGACCTCGGGGATCGCGCCCGCCTGGTGGTGCGGGATCGCGGCATCGGCATCGCGCCGGACCAGCAGGCCCGCATCTTCGAGCGCTTCGAGCGCGCCGTCTCCAGCGAGAACTACAGCGGCTTCGGCATGGGGCTGTGGATCGTGCGGCAGATCGCCGACGCGCTCGGGGCGACGATCGAGGTCGACAGCCGCCCGGGCGAGGGGGCGACGTTCACCGTCGACCTGCCGAAGACGCTCGCCTGACGCGTCCGCGCCGCGCGCGCTACAGCGCCCGCCGCACCCGGCGGCGCTGCTCGATCATGTGCTGCGTGATCTGCTGCCTGCCCTCGGCGCGCTCGACCAGCGTCCACACGTTGTCGCCGCGCTCCCTGCCCGCGCAGTCGAGGAGCGCGTCGGCCGCCTGCTCGGCGGGGATGAGCCCGTCGTGCCGCCCCGGGAGCTCCACCACGGCGACGCGCGTGCAGAGCCCGCCCATCGTCGCGAGCATCCGGCGCACGACCTCGCGGAAGGTCGCCTCGTCGAACGCGTCGCGCCGGCCGGCGCCGAACAGGACGAGCTTGTCGAAGGCCATGCGCGGCTTGCACGGGATCATCACGACCTCGCCGAGCTCGCAGGTGATCAGGCCCTGCCGCCTCAGCTCCGAGAGCCGGCCGCCGAGCCGCCAGTCGCAGAGGCCGGCCACGCCGTGGGCGGGCAGCGCGTCGCTGAAGGGGGCGCACGCGAGCACCTCGGAGTCGAGCTCGTCGAGGCTCTGCAGGTCGGGGGAGATGAACCGGAGCTCCACGCGGATCAGACGCTGATGGCGCCCTTGCGGAAGTCGCTCTTCGCGATCTTCACGTTGACGCACGCGGGCCTGCCGCACCGGAACGCCTCGTCCAGCGCGGGCCCGAGCTCCTCGACGCGCTCGACCCAGGCGCCGAAGCCGCCGAGCGCCTCCACCACGCGGTCGTACCGGGTGAAATCGAGCGACGTCGCGGGCGCGCGGCCCTCGCCGTAGATCTCGACCTGCCCGCGCCGGATCTGCGTCCAGGCCGCGTCGTTCCCGATCACGCTCACCACGGGGATCCCCTGGCGCACCATCGCCTCGAACTCGAGCGCGTGGAACCCGAACGAGCCGTCGCCGTACACGAGCACCACGTTGGCCTCGGGCCGCGCGAGCTTGGCCGCCATCGCGTAGCCCGGCCCGACCCCGAGGGTCCCGAGCGGGCCTGGGTCCATCCAGAGCTGCGGCCACTCGAGCTTCAGCACGTTCGCTGCCGTGGCGACGAAGTCCCCGCCGTCGCCGATGACGATGTCGTCCTTGCCGAGCCGCTTGCCGATCTCCGCGCAGACGCGCAGCGGGTTCGGCGGATCGCCGTCGCTCGCGATCTCGGCCAGCATCTTCGCGCGCGACCGCTCCTCGGCCTCGCGCACGGCCGAGAGCCACGCCTCGGCCGACTTCTCGGGCACCTCCGCGAGCAGCTGCTCCAGCACGACGCCGCTGTCCCCGTCGATCCCGACGTCCACGCGGCGGTTCCTGCCGAGCTCGCTGCCGTCGAGATCGATCTGGACGACCTTCGCGGCCGGGCCGATCGCGCGGCCGTACTCGAGCCGGAAGTCGAAGGGGGTGCCGAGCACCACGCAGAGATCGGTCTGGGAGAGCGCGAAGCGGCGCGAGCGGCTCATCAGCCCCGGGTGGGCGTGGGGCAGCGCGCCGCGGGCCATGCCGTTCAGGTAGAAGGGCGCCTTCACGGCGTCGGCGAAGCGGCGCAGCGCGTCCCGCCGCGGCGACCAGCGGAGCTGGCTCCCGACGATGAACATGGGCCGCTCGGCCTCCCTCAGCAGGGTCGCGGCGCGCGCGACGGCGGCCGGGTCGCCGCCGGGGCGGGCCGGGGCCATGGGCGCGGTGGCGGGCGCCTCGTCGCCTGCGAAGCCCATCAGGAGGTCGAGCGGCATCTCGAGGAAGACCGGGCCTGGCACGTTCGCCTGGGCGACGCGGAAGGCCGAGTCCACGTACTCCTGGATGCGGTCGGTCGAGGGGACGGCGGCGCTCCACTTCGAGATGGGGCGCATCAGCTCGACGTGGTTCATGTCCTGCAGCGAGCCCATGTCGGCGAGGGCCCGCGGTCCGGCGCCGCCGATGACCACCATCGGGATCCCCGCGCGCTGCGCGTTGGCGACGGCCGTCACCACGTCCGTGACGCCCGGTCCCGCGGTGACCGCGCACACCCCTGGCCTCCCTGTGACCCGCGCGTACCCGTCGGCGGCGTGGCCGGCCGTCTGCTCGTGCCGCACGTCGACGACGCGGATGCCGTCGTCCAGGCACCCGTCATAGATCGCCTGGATGTGTCCGCCGCACAGGGTGAAGAGGTGGGTCACCCCGTGTCTCGCGAGCGCCTTCGAGACGAGCTTGCCGCCGTGCACCTGCGCCATGGGGCCGGCATATACCATGTGCGCCCCAGCGTCCTCCCGGCGAGCGGGCCGTTCTCGAGCCGCCGCGCTGCCGCCGGCGCCGCCCGCCGGGCAAGCCGCCTCACCGGCCGGGGCGCTCGCCTTCCCGGGACGACCCAGGCGGCTTCCCGGGACCGACCCCGGCGGCCGCGCGTGCGGCGCCGCTGCTTCGGAGCTCCACCCCGCGGCGGCGCCGGCGGGTCGTGCCCGCCGCGGGGGTGCCCGCCTCTGAACCGGCACGAGCGGAGGTGAGGAGAAGGCTCGGTGTTCTTCCCAACCTCCCGATCTCCTTCGAGCGTGCTCCGGGGCCAGCGCACCCCCTCTCGGCGCGCGCGCCGCCTCCCCGGCCCGCGAAACCACGCTATCCGCGGAGCGGGTCGTCCATGCCGCACCCGGGGAATACCCCGCTTGCAGCGGACAGTGCTGTAAAAATCCAGCAACGCTACAGGGTCGACTCCGCCCCTGCCTGCGAGATTGTCGTCCACCCGGCGCGACCGGCGCCATGGTGTCCGCTGCCCGGCGCTGTTCTCTCCGGGCGATGAAATGATATAGTCGGGGTCTTAATTGCAGCTGCCAGCTCGACACCACCCTCTCTCTCGACCTCTCCCGGTGCCCCTGCCCTGCAGCCGCCCGCCTGGGGGCCGGCTCCGGACGTTTCGGAAGGGGATCGCCCCACGGCTCGCCGCCGACGCCCGCGCTCCCCGCAACCTGGTGGAAACATTCGGGCGTGGGCCGAGCCCGCATGCGAGCATCTGTGAGCGAGTTAACCGGTTCATCCGCCGAGGGCTCAGCGAGCCCATGGTGGTTGGTGAGAAGGAGCATGTCCTCCTGGCCGCCCCGAGCGCGGCGCGCGGTCGTGAGCTCCGGACGCTCGACGAGGGCGGGCGGCGGCGGCGGGGTGGCGACCCGGGCACATGGCCGCGCGGGCGCGGCGCGCGCGCCGCATCGCGATGACACGCGATCTCCTTTACGTATGCGCGCCAACTTCCTTGAGGTGCGGCAACCTCGGCGGGCTCGAGGCGCCATCGCGCCACGACGACCGTTTCGCAGGCGTGATGGGTGAACGCAAGCCATCGTGTGCGACGCTCTCGTGGACGCTGGCTTCACAGCCTACGTCCCGAGCGGCGTCTGCTACGTGCACGCCGACTTCATCCGTCCGGGTATGCCTGAGCCACCGGGATGGACTCCGTCCTCGGCACATCATTTCATCAACGCGCGATCGGTCAGGGCGTCACTCGCTGAAGATGGGCCAACTTTCTCGGCGAATTTGCGCGCCGGGCGGCGTGGGCAGCAGTGCGCTGGGTCCTTCCTTCTCGCAGCGTTCATTTCAAATATCCTGTTCTCACAGAACGTTACCCAATACACCAAACGGACGCGTGACTGCTTACATGAGCTGGCGACCTTGTTGTTTTCTATTTCGGGAAAGCTCTGTATCGGTTATGCGGGATAAGAGGACGCGCAATAGCGCTTCGCTGGAGTAGCATCTTCCTATGTCGGAGCCCCCTAGTAGCAGCAGTCAGTTGATCCGGATTCCCATCGTGCTGGCGCTCGACTGCAGCCCCGGTTTTCTGGCCCGTTGCCGCAGGGTTGCGGCGCGCGCTCGTTTCCTTGTCCGCTCCTGCGAGGCGGCGTCGGCGTGGGGGATGGCGGTCCGCCTCCGCCCGCTGGCGATCGTCCTGCCGAGCCACCTGCACGACCGCGCGCCGCGGACGTTCGAGCTGCTGGCGGAGGACGCGGGAGCGCGCCTTGTCGTCGTGGAGTCCGAGCAGCTGCCCGCGGGCGAGCTGGAGGGGCACATCACCCACGCGATCGGCGAGGCGACGCGCGCCCGAGGCGCGTAGCCGGACGGCAGCCGCCGCCGGTCTCGGCCGCCGAGGGCCTCAGTCCATGCGGACACCCGCGGTGAAGTGGAAGCCCCAGGTGTGGTCGAGCGGCGGGCCGAGCTCCTCGTCGAAGGGAAGCAGCAGCCCCGTTCGGACGAACGCGGTCTTGCGCTCCATCGCGAGGAACGGCTCGAGGGCGAGGACGTAGAGATTGCGCGCGACGGCGTGCCGGATGTCCACGTTGTCGAACGTGACCAGCGCCATGCCTTGCACGCGCACGCCGCCGCCGATCCCATGGCCGATCTGGAGCTCGGCGGCGTGCTGGATGGCGACCTCGTACTCGTCGTTGCGGCCGAGCGGGATGTAGAGCACCGGCTCGATCTGGGCGCGCGCGATCAGCGGGCCGACGTGGGCCTCGGCGCCGAGGCGCGCGTGGATCGGGAGGATGCTCGGGAAGTATTCGTGGAGGTCCCAGTAGGCCCGGCTCGCGCCGACCGGCTCGTAGCTGTCGTGGTCGTGGGTCTGGCCCGAGAGCGTCGCCAGCCCGACGGCGCCGCCCACCGTGAGCCAGAGCGTCCGGCCGACGCGGCCGACGTGGTGGGCACCGAGCATCACGTTGCCAAGCACGGCGTCGGTCCGCTCATCCATTGCGAGCCCGAAGGGGACCCGGACGTCGAGGAACGTGTGCTCGGCGAACGGCACGCGGGCAAAGAGGGCGATCGCGAGCCCGGAGACGTCGCTGTCGCCGCCGGTGAACGACGAGGTCTCCACGCCGATCGCCCCGCGCCGGCCGCGCGGGACGCTCCCCCCGCCAAGCGCGCCGTCGCGGTCCGGCGCGGGAGCGGGCGGCGGCCCCAGCGCGGAGTCCGAGAGGGACGTGGACCAGATCTCCGTGCTGCGCTTCGGGGTTACCGCGGGCTCGGCCGGCGCCCCTGCGGGCGGCTCGGCGCCCGCAGGCGGCTCGGCGCCCGCAGGCGGCTCGGAGCCCGCAGGCAGCTCGGCGCCCGCAGGCGGCTCGGCGCCCGCAGGCGGCTCGGCGCCCGCAGGCAGCTCGGCGCCCGCAGGCGGCTCGGCGCCCGCGGGCGGCTCGGCAGCTCCCGGCACGGGCGGTGATCCCTCCGGCCCAGGTGCGGCCGCTGCCGGCGCCGAGGAGGTGGGCGCCGGGCGCGTCGCCGGGCGAGGCGTCACGGGCTGCGCGACGGTCGGCGCGGCCGCGAGGGTCGTCGCCGCCAGCCAAAAAAGCGAGGACAAGACCAGGATTCGACGTTGCATCGTGTCTCCTTGGAGCGCGCATCCTATCGTCTCGGAAGGCGCGCGGTCGGCTGCGACGAGCGCCGCGCGCACGAAGCGCGGCCGCGCCCGGGCAGCCCGCCGCGACGCCGAGCCGGGGCGATGCTCCGAGAACGAGGCGAGCGCCGCGCGCACGCCGCCGTGCAGCGGCGGCCCGAGACGCGGCCAGGCTCCTTCGCGCGGCGCTACAGCAGCGCCGAGAGCGCCGCCGCGAGCCGCTCGTACTGCGGCCTGTCGTTGTAGATCTGCGCCGAGATCCGCAGGAACCGCCGCGGGGACGCGGGCCAGGCGAACACCGGCACCTCGATCCCCCACCGCTCGAGGAGCGCGTCCTGGAGCGGGTCGAGGCGCAGCGGCGACGACAGTGCGTCGGGGAGCGGCACCGTCGCGAGCGCGCCGATCATCGCGTCGGGGCTCGGCGGCGGGCAGCCGAGCGCCCCGCAGAGCAGGTCGCGCGCGGCGAGCGCCGTCGCCCGGTTGTGCGCCCGGAGCGCGGGCCAGCCGCCGGGCAGGAGCGCTCCCATCGCGCGGATCGCGTCCGCGATGCAGAGGGCCGCGCTCGGATCCCAGGTGCCCGTCCAGTCGAACTCGAGCAGGAAGCGCGACCGGTCAGCGCGCGGCGAGTTGGCGCCGTGGCTGATGCAGAGCGGGCGAACCGAGCCCTGCTTGTCCCGCCGCACGTGGAGGAACGCCGCGCCCTTCGGCGCGCAGATCCACTTGTGGCAGTTGCCTGTGTAATAGGCCGCCCCGAGGGCGCGGAGGTCGAGCGGCAGCATGCCGGGCGCGTGCGCCCCGTCGACGAGGACGTCCACGCCGCGGCCAGCGAGCTCGGCGCACAGCGCGGCGACCGGGAACACGAGCCCGGTCGGGCTCGTCACGTGATCGACCAGGACGAGCCGCGTCCGCGGCCCCACCCGCGCGAGCACCGCCTCGACCACCCGCTCGGGCGCCTCGATCGGGAACGGCACCGGCGCCACCACGACGCGCGCCCCGGCGCGGGCCGCGACGGCCTCGATCGCGTTACGGCAGGCGTTGTACCCGTGGTCGGTGACGCAGAGCTCGTCGTCGGGACCGAGCGAGAGCGACCGCAGCACCGTGTTGACCCCGACGGTCGCGTTGGGCACGAACGCGAGATCGTCCGGGTCGGCGCCGACGAACGAGGCGAGCTCCCCGCGGGCCGCGTCGAGCAGCGGCTCGAGCTCGCGGAGGAAGAAGCGGACCGGCTCGCGCTCGAGCTGGTCGCGGTAGCGCTGCTGCGCCTCGAGCACCGCGCGCGGGCAGGCGCCGAACGAGCCATGGTTCAGGAAGGTGACGGCCGGGTCGAGCGGCCAGAGCTCACGCACGGCGCCGGCGCGCGACTCCGGGAAGGCGTTGGGGTTCATGGGGGGTCGAGTGCCCAGGGAGGTGAGATGTCGGACGGCCCGGGACAATGTCGCGCGCGACCACCCTCCGTGTCGAGGGCCCACGCGAAGTGTATCAACGCAGATCCATGGTGTACTGGACAATCAACATTGATTGATTGATCAACCGTGATCGGCCGCCAGAGTTGCGCAGAGCTCGGTCAACCCATCCATGATGGACACCTCGACGGTCCATCATGGATGAGAGGGCGCGGGCGGCGCTTCGATCGCCGCTCAGCGGCCCGCCCAGACCGGGGAGGCGCTGTTCATCTGGAGAGCATCCATGCGCCGCGCCGCCGGCGGGGCCGCCGCGGCCGCGCGGGCGGTCTTTCGCGCGCTCGACACCGCCGAGGCCGCGTCGGCGACGCGCGCCTTCTCCTCGGCCGACCGCGCGCGCGCCGCCTGCTGCCGGAGCCGATCCTCCGCCGCGGCGAGCTTCGCCTCGGCCGCGCCGAAGTCGCCCGAGCTCACGTCCTGGGCCGCGTCGAGCTGCATCATGCCCGTCTCGATCACCGCAGCGAGGGTCTGGGTCCTCTCGTTCTCGTGCGCGGCGATCAGGGCCGCGTCGCTCGTCACGTCGTAGCGGGCCACCACCTCGTGCACGCGCGGGACGTTGCCGTTCTCGGGGTCGCGAAAATGGAGCCGCACGCTCGCGAGCGGGTGGGAGCCGGCGGCCGGCGCGGTGACCCGCACCCGCACGAGCATCTCGCGGTGCTGCCCGCCGAACATCGTGCCAAGGAGCACCCGGATCGTGTCGCCGGACCGGTCGGTGCGCTCGCTCGGGACGCCGATCAGCTCCACGCCGGGCGCCGGGACGATCTCGACGAAGGCGCCCGTCGCCGCGGTCGTCTGGAGCAGGGCGAGCTCGCGCTCGAGGACGGAGGACATCTGACGCGCCTCGGTGAGGTGGTACAGCCGGCCGCTGGAGCCGATGGCGAGCGCGTTGAGCGTGCGCTCGTCGTAGTCGGCGCCCACCCCGATCGACGTGATCTGCACCCCGTGGGCGGCGCCGCGCTGGGCGAGCGCGCCGAGGAGGTCAGGGGACGAGGGCCCGATGTTCGCCTGGCCGTCCGAGATGAGCACCACGCGCCGGACGGCGTGCGTCGACGGCGCCGCGGCCGCGTGCCGCTCCGCGAGCCGGAGGCCCTCGAAGAGGTTGGTGCTGCCCTCGGGGCCGAGCGCGGCGATGGCGCGCGCCACCGCGGGGCGCGTGGCGGGGCCGAGCACGGTGGGCGCCACGCGCTCCTGCGCGGCGTCGGCGAACGACGCGAGCGAGACCACATCGCCGTCGGGCAGCCGGTCGACGAACGCCTGCGCCGCGGCGCGGGCGTGGTCCATCTTCGCGCCCTGCATCGAGCCGGAGGCGTCGACGAGCAGCGCGACCGCGGCCGGCGCGCGCGCCCCGCGGCGGGCCGCCGGGACGTCGACCCACACCCCGAGCTGCGTCTCGCGCGTCCCCGGCAGCACGAAGTCGCTCGCCCCCGCGGCGCCGATCCAGACGCCCCGGCTCGCCTCGCGGGCCGCCTCCGACCGGGACGCCGACGCCTCGGCCGCCGCGGGCTCGGCCGCCATCGCCGCGGCGGGGCCGGCCGCCCCAGGCGCCGCGGCGGCTGCCTGCGCGCCCTCCAGCCGCGCCTCCATGCCCGGCGCGACCCCCGCGGCCGCGGCGCTCGTCCCCGGAGGCGTCGCCGCGCCGGCCGCGCAGCCCAGAGCCGCAAATCCCATCAGCAATCCCGCGAGCATCGTCCGCATCGAGAAGCTCCTTCCGCCGCAAGCCAAGGCGCCGCCCACGGGGGACTCGCGTCCTCCGCCGCGATCTCCTCGACCCCCGCAGCGCGCGACTTCTACGGACCTGGCCGAAAAAAGATCTCAGGGAGAGCTCGCCCCGGCGCCGCCGCCGCCGGCCCTCGCCCGGCCGCGAGGTCCGCTGCCCGGCCTCCGGAGCCCCCTCCGAGCACACCTCATGGGTCGTCCCTGCCTGACTCCAGGGCACATCTCGAGATCTCGCGAGCGCCGCGACTTTTAATGTCCCTCCGCCGGTGGTCCGGGTCTTGCTCATTTGCTCATTGATGATCGCGATCACGATCATGGAGGGGCGCTCGCCGGAGCGCGGCGCCCGGACACGATGCGCCGCGCCGAGCGGCGACGCAGGAGGAGGTCGATCCGATGAAACTCGCACGTAGCAAGTCTCCAGCTTTTCTCGCCGCGTTCGCGGCGATCTTCCTGGCTGTCGCGAGCCTCTTCGCTTTACCGGACTACACGCTGACGGGGAGCGGCGTCCGCGTGAGGACCGTCGGCACGGCCAGCATCGAGGTCTACCGGATCAGCCACTACATGGATGAGCTCCCTGCCGCGAGGTCCACGCAGGCCGTCATCGACATGGATACGGGGAAGAAGCTCGTCTGGACGATGCTGCGCGACGTCGACCGCGAGAGCACCGTCAAGGCGTTGACGGACGCCTATGCGTTGAACGGATATGCCGATCAGGCGAAGATCGCGAGGTTCGTCTCGGCGTTCGAGGGCGACCTCAAGACGGGAGCGGAGGTCACCATCGAGTACGACGCGCGCGCGAAGGCGACCACCGTCAAGGTCGCTGGCGGCGGGACCGCGACGGTGGGCGGCATCGATTTCATGAAGGCCACCTGGCGGATCTGGTTTGGCAAGATCGACCAGCCGAGGCTGAGCGAGGAGCTCATCGCCAAGCTCCGTTGAGGCCGGAGGCCTCGTCAGTCGGACGGCTTGTCGCGCACCACGAGCACCGACCGGCTCGTGTGGTTCACGACCTTCGCCGCCGTCGTCCCGAGCACCTTGTCGATGCCCGAGTAGCCGTGCGACCCGATCACGATGAGGTCCGCGTTCTCCTCGTCGGCCGTCCGGCAGATGACCTCCCAGGCGACGCCGACGTGGACCACGATCTTCGCGAGGAGCTCGGGCGGCACGTCGCGCGCGAGCTGCGCGAGCTCCGCCCGGTCGCTCCGCTCCAGGATCTCGGGGACGCGCGTCGGCGACTCGTTCAGCGCCTCGGCAGGCAGGCTGTGGTGCAGCCCGATGCCGCGGACGAGCACGAGCTTGCCGCCGAGCTTCTGCGCGAGATCGACGCCCTCGGCGAGGATGAGCGGCGCCCTGGGAGAGCTGTCCAGTGCGACGAGGAGGGTCCGGGGGTGCTTGAGGCTCATGGCGTCCGCCTTTCGTGCGGTAGCGTTCCCGGATCTCTTTAGCCGACTCCGCGCCGGGCGCGCAGTCCCGCGCAGGCGGCGCCCACGCCGGTGCGCCACCCGGCCGGCCGCCCGCGCGCAGCACGCCGCCCAGAGCGTCCGGCGCGGATCAGGCGCGGATCGTCACGCCGTGGCCGCGGTCGTCCGTGAGGATCTCGAACGCCGCGCGCCGCGCCGTCGTCAGGGTCTCGCTCCCGACCTCGCGGCCCAGGCTCTTCCGCCGCAGGGTGACGCTGCAGGCCCCGATCTTCGTGTTCAGACAGTGCTTCACGCCGCCGGGGGGGTTTCTGTAGGCGAGGCCCACGACGTCGCCGGCGCGCGCGGTGATCTGCCCCTCGACGCTCAGCCGATCGGTCTCGGTCCGGAAACGCCAGGTGAAGTAGTCGAACGAGGCCTCGGCGCGGACCGCCTGGACCAGCGAGCTCAGCGCGATCTCCTCGCCTCGGTGCCGCAAGACCAGCGGCGTCATGCTCGGCGTCCAGAACGGCCCGACCTTGAGGCGGGCCGTGGCGACCTCGAGAAAGCTGTCCGGGTGGCTGTCAAACCCGGCGACCTGCCCCCAGGCGTAGAGGTCCGTGTGCTTCGTCCCCCAGTTGTGGTTCTGGCTGCCCACCCACCCCGAGACGTCCACGTCGCGCCCGGAGGCCCGGAGGACGCCGCTGTAGACGGCCAGCGGCGCCCCGACCAGCGCCTTCGCCTTCGGCAGCGGGGCGTCGTAGAGGGCCGCCGGGAGCAACAGGAGCGGCTCCCCGCCGCCCTCGTACGCGAGGTCCCAGGAGATGGCGTCCTCCCCCTCGCCCGCCGCGCCGGCGAGCCTGCCAGGGCGCAGCCGGGCGCCGTCGATGTCGACCGACAGGGCGTCGCGGGCGAACGAGCAACGCCCGGCGAAGGGGACCTCGCGCTTGGCGACCGCGTGGCACCCCGACTCGCCGTCGAAGTAGATGGCCCAGAGCTCGCCCTCCGCGGCCTCGGGACGCCCGGCCGGGCTGAAGAGCGTGTACCGGATCCAGAAGGCGAGCGGACGCGTCGGATGGTTCGCGCGCTGGAAAAAGCTCTCGTAGAAGCCCTCCCGCTGCCCCGGCCGGTAGCGCGCGTGGTTCGCTCGCTCCCGCACCGCGCTCGCCTTCGCGCCCGCCACCTAGTGCCCCCGCTTCTGCCCGCCGCTGAGGAGATCGGCGATCACCCGCTCCAGATCGTCGAGCGAGATCGGCTTCGCGATCTTCGCGTTGTCCACCCGCTCCACGAACTCGCGCGCGCTCGACGTGAACGCGCCGCCCGACATGAAGGCCATCTTCGGCTGGAGCTGCGGGAACCGCTCGCCGATCTCGTCGTAGAGGGCCATCCCGCTCATCTGCGGCATCAGGAGATCGCAGACGATCGCGTCGATCCGGCCGCCGCGGTCCCGCAGGAGGTCGAGCGCCTCGTGGCCGCTCTTCGCCACGAGCACCTCGTGCCGCTCCTCGAACGCGCGCGCGAACGCGTTGAGGAGCATCGGCTCGTCGTCGACGAACAGGATCGTCCCGCGCGACGAGGCGCGCGGCGGCTCCGGCGGCGGGCGCAGCGCGGGCAGATCCGCGGGGTTGAGGCCGGTCAGGCGGATCGTGAAGACGGTGCCGATGCCGGGCGTGCTCGACACCGTCATCGTGCCCTGCTGCTCCTCGACGATGTTGCGCGACACCCAGAGCCCGATGCCCGGGCGGGCGCTCTCCTCCTTCGTCGTGAAGAACGGGTCGAAGATCCGCTCGACGACCTCGGGGGTCATGCCGCGCGCGTTGTCCTCCACCTCGACGTGGTGGACCCCGTCGTCGAAGCGCGCCGTCACGCGCACCATGTTCTCGTCGCGCGGGCGGTTCGGCATCGCCTGCGCCGCGTTGATGAACAGGTTCACGAACACCTGCGAGAGCTTGCCCGGGTAGCCGACCAGCGGGGGCATCTCGCCGTAGTGGCGCTCGATGCGGCAGAGCTGGCTGAGCTGCGGCCCCGTCATCCGCAGCGCGAGCTCGATCACGTCGACGAGATCGACCCGCTCGGGCTTGCGCTCGCTGCTGCTCGAGAAGAGGTTGAGGTCCGTCACGATGTCGCGCATCCGCTCGACGCCGGCGAGCGCCTCGTGGCAGGACCTGTCGATGAGATCGATGGCGCGGAGCAGGTCCTCGTAGGAGCCCGACGCGACGGGGCGCGCCGCCGAGACGAGCTTGTGCGCCCCGCTCCGGATCTGCTCCAGGTTCGCCATCACCCACGCCATGGGGTTGTTGAGCTCGTGCGCGACGCTCGCGGCGACCTGGCCGATCGAGGCGAGCTTCTCGCTGTGGAGGATCTGCGCGCGGCGCGCGACCTCCTCGGTGACGTCGCGCATGAGCGCGAGCGAGGCGTCCTCGCCGTAGAGCCGCGTGATCCGGACCGTCATCACCTTGGTCAGCCCGGCGCGCGTCGCGCAGCGGATGGTGGCCTCCCGGGGCGCCTCGGACCGGGACGCGGACATCACGAGGGCGCGCAGCGCCGGCACGTCCGCCGCGACCGCGAGCGCGGTGATCGGCCGGCCGATCCACGCCTGCCGCGAGTGCCCGAAGAGCACCTCGAACCGCACGTTCAGCCGCGTCAGCATCCCCTCCTGGTCGATCGTCGCGAGGACGTCGGACGAGAGCTCGACGATCTCGCGGTAGCGCTCCTCGGAGGCGAACAGCGAGCGCTGGGCGTACGCCTCGGCGAAGCGGTGCTCGAACTGGAGCAGCAGCGCGTCCACGGCGCGGAGCACGTCGATGGCGGACGTGCCGTCCGCGTCGCCGTCGTCGTGCGTCGTGTCGAGGACGCCCGCGACCGCGGTGCGGAACTCGGATGCGGCGATGAGCGGACCGCTGATGGAGTACCCGGTCGCGTAGCGCTGCTCGACGAGGTGCGTGATGAACTCGTCGAGCAGGGTCTCGCTGCCGTCCTCGAGGATCCTGGTGAAGGCGGCGAGCCAGGAGCGCACGTTCTCCGTCACCTCGCCCACGGGCCGGTCGGTGTACCGGCCGCGCTCCGGCGGCAGCGCCAGCACGTTCTCGATCCAGTCGTCGATCAGCTCGTCCTTGTGCCGCTTGCAGAGCTCGAGCAGCCGCCGGCGCGCGAGCGCCATGGACGTCTCCGCGTGGCTCGGCGGCGCGTGGACCTGCGAGCGGCGCTCGCCCTCGCCCCTCGACTCCGGGACCTGCGAGCGGCGCTCGCCCCTCGACTCCGGGACCTGCGAGCGGCGCTCGCCCCTCGACTCCGGGACCTGCGAGCGGCGCTCGCCCTCGCCCCCATCGCGCGCGCCCCTCGACTCCGGGAGCTCGCGCTTGGCCTCCTCGTCCGCTGCCATCGCTGCTACCTGCCGCGGAGGACCTCGCAGCCCATGAACGCCCGGAGCGGCTCCGGCACGACCACCGTCCCGTCCGCCTGCTGGTACTGCTCGAGGATCGCGATCACGGTCCGCCCCACGGCGAGCGCCGACCCGTTCATCGTGTGGACCAGCCGCGGCTTCGCCTTCGGCTCCGGCCGGTAGCGGATCTGGGCGCGGCGCGCCTGGAAATCGCCGAAATTCGAGCAGCTCGAGATCTCGCGGTAGCCCCCCTGGCCGGGCAGCCACACCTCCAGGTCATACGTCTTCTGCGCGCCGAAGCCGAGATCGCCGGTGCAGAGCGCGGAGACGCGGTAGTGGAGGCCGAGGCGCTTCAGCACCTCCTCGGCGTGCGAGGTGAGCAGGTCGTGCTGGCGGGGCGAGTCCTCCGGCGCCGAGAACCGCACGAGCTCGACCTTGTCGAACTGGTGCTGCCGGATGAGCCCCCGCACGTCGCGCCCGTGGCTGCCCGCCTCGCTGCGGAAGCACGGCGTGTACGCCGCGTAGGCGATCGGCAGCGACGCGCCGTCGAGGATCTCGTCCGCGTGGAGGTTCGTGACCGGGACCTCCGCCGTCGGGATGAGGTAGAGGTCATAGGCCCGCTCCGGGTCGCTCTTCTGCGTCTTGAACAGGTCCTCGGCGAACTTGGGCAGCTGGCCCGTGCCGAACAGGGCCGAGTCCTTCACGAGGAACGGCGGCAGCACCTCGAGGTAGCCCTGCTCGCGCGTGTGCAGGTCGAGCATGAACGAGATGAGCGCCCGCTCGAGGCGGGCGGCCGCGCCCATCAGCACCGTGAACCGCGCGCCCGAGAGCTTCGCCGCGCGCTCGAAGTCGAGGATGCCAAGGGCCGTGCCGATGTCCCAGTGGGACTTCGGCGCGAACGAGAAGCTCGGCTTCTCGCCCCACGTCCTGACGACCACGTTGTCCTGTTCTCCGGCGCCGTCGGGCACCGACGGATCCGGCAGGTTGGGGACGCTGGAGAGCAGCTCGGTCATCCCCTTCTCGAGCTCGGAGACGACCTGCTCGGCCTCCTTGATCCTCGCGGACAGGCCCTTCAGCTCGTCGCGCTTCTGCGCGAACTCCGGCGACTTCTTGTCGAGGCGCGCCATCGCGTCGTTCGCCGCGTTGCGCTCCGCCTGCCACCGCTCGAGCTCCTGGACCTTCGACCGGCGCGTGCTGACCGTGGAGGCGAAGTCGTCTCCGAGGGTGGCGGCGGCGGCGGGCGAGCGACGAGCAAGCGCCGCGCGCACCTCACCGAGGTGATCTGCGACGTAGCGGGGATCGAGCATGCCCCAGGGTCTAGCCGAAGCCAGCACGCGCGTCAGCAGCCGCGAGGCGCCGCTCCGCATTCGGGAGGGGGCCCGCTCCCCGCCGGACCGGGTGGGCGGGGAGCGGCGTGGTGAGCAGGCGCTAGGCCGTGGCGCCCAGGCTGCGCAGCACGAACTGGAGGATGCCGCCGTGCTGGTAGTAGTCGACCTCGTTCGGCGTATCGATGCGCGCGGTGACGGTGAACGTCGTCGTCTTCCCGCCTTCCCCGATCGCGACGACGCTCAGCTTCTTGCCCGGCGTGAGGTTGTCCGAGATGCCGTCGATCTTGAACACCTCGCGCCCGGTGAGCCCGAGCGTTCCGGCGTCCTCGCCCGGCGCGAACTCCAGCGGGAGCACGCCCATGCCGACCAGGTTCGACCGGTGGATGCGCTCGAAGCTCTTCGCGATGACCCCGCGCACGCCGAGCAGCTTCGTCCCCTTGGCCGCCCAGTCGCGCGACGACCCGGTGCCGTACTCGGCGCCGGCGATCACGAGCAGCGGCACCTTCTCCGCCTTGTACCGCATGGCCGCGTCGTAGATCGTCGTCTTCTCCCCGTCGGGCAGGTGCATGGTGATGCCGCCCTCCTCGCCCGGGCGCAGCAGGTTCTTGAGGCGGATGTTCGCGAACGTGCCGCGCATCATCACCTCGTGGTTGCCGCGGCGGGCGCCGTACGAGTTGAAGTCGGCGGGCGCGACGCCGTGCTCGCCCAGGTACTTCGCGGCGGGGCTGTTCTTGGCGATGTTGCCGGCCGGCGAGATGTGGTCGGTCGTCACCGAGTCCCCGAGCAGCGCGAGCACGCGCGCGCCGTGGATGTCGTGGAGCGGCTCCGGATCCTTCGACAGCCCCTCGAAGAACGGCGGCCTGCGCACGTACGTCGAGGCCTCGTCCCACACGAACGTCTGGCCGCTCGGGATCGAGAGCTTCTGCCACTCCTCGTCGCCGGCGAACACGTTCTCGTACTGCGTCTGGAACTGCTCGGGCCGCACCGCCGTGCGGATGGCCTCGTTGACCTCGGACGAGCTCGGCCAGATGTCCTTGAGGTACACCGGATCGCCGTTGCGATCGGTGCCGACCGGCTCCTTGAAGAGGTCGGCGTCGACGTCGCCGCGCAGCGCGTAGGCGACGACGAGCGGCGGCGAGGCGAGGAAGTTCATCCGCACGTGCTGGTTGATGCGGCCCTCGAAGTTGCGGTTGCCGGAGAGGACGCTCGCCACGACGAGATCGTTGTTGCGGACCGTGTCGCCGATCACGTCCGGCAGCGGCCCGGAGTTGCCGATGCACGTCGTGCAGCCGTAGCCGACCAGGTGGAAGCCGAGCGCCTCGAGGTACGGCAGGAGCCCCGCCTGGCGCAGGTAGTCGCTGACGACCTTCGACCCGGGGGCGAGCGAGGTCTTCACCCACGGCTTCACCGTGAGCCCGCGCTCGACGGCCTTCTTCGCGAGGAGGCCCGCGCCGAGCATGACCGCCGGGTTGGAGGTGTTGGTGCACGACGTGATCGCGGCGATCACGACCGAGCCGTGGCGCAGCGTGTAGCGCGTGTCGCCCTCGGTGATCTCCGCCGGGCGCATGAGCTTCTCGAGCGCGGGCGCGCGCGCGGCGGCGGCGCCGGTCTCCTCCACGAGGAACGCCTTCACGGCGGTCGCGTCGGCGGCGGCGAACTCCTTCTCGAGCATGCCCTGGAGCGAGGCGCGGAAGGCGCGCTTCGCGTCGCGGAGCGGGACGCGGTCCTGCGGGCGCTTCGGGCCGGCGAGCGACGGCTCGACCTCGCCGAGGTCGAGCGAGAGCGTGTCGCTGAAGACCGGGTCCGGGGTGCTGTCCGTGCGGAACAGACCCTGCGCCTTGTAGTAGGCCTCGACGAGCGCGACGAGCGGGGCGGGCCGACCGGTGAAGCGCAGGTAGGCGATCGTCTCGTCGTCGACGGGGAAGAAGCCGATGGTGGCGCCGTACTCGGGCGCCATGTTGGCGATCGTGGCGCGGTCCGGGAGCGAGAGCGCGCTCAGGCCGGGACCGTAGAACTCGACGAATTTCCCGACGACCTTCCTCTGCCGCAGCATCTGCGTCACCGTGAGGACGAGATCGGTCGCGGTGGCGCCCTCGGGCAGGCTGCCGTGGAGCTTGAAGCCCACGACCTCGGGGATGAGCATCGAGAGCGGCTGGCCGAGCATCGCCGCCTCGGCCTCGATGCCGCCGACGCCCCAGCCGACGACGCCGAGCCCGTTGATCATCGTGGTGTGCGAATCGGTGCCGACGAGCGTATCCGGGTAGGCCAGCGTGCCCTGCCGCATGACGGCGCCCGCGAGGTACTCCAGGTTGATCTGGTGGCAGATGCCCTGGTCGGGCGGCACCACGCGGAAGTTCGTGAACGCCTGCGCCCCCCAGCGGAGGAAGGCGTAGCGCTCCTCGTTGCGCTCGAACTCGAGCGCCGCGTTGACCTTCAGGGCCGTCGTCGACGCAAACTTGTCGACCTGGACCGAGTGGTCGATCACGAGGTCGACGGGCTGGAGCGGGTTGATCTTGAGCGAGTCGCCGCCGAGCTTCGCGATCGCCTCGCGCATGGCCGCGAGGTCGACCACGGCGGGGACGCCGGTGAAGTCCTGGAGCAGCACGCGCGCGGGGTGGAAGGCGATCTCCTGCGAGGGGCGGGCCTTCGGGTCCCAGTTGAGGACGGCCTCCACGTGCTCCTTGCGCACGACGCGCCCGTCCTCGTGGCGGAGGAGGTTCTCCAGGAGAATGCGGAGCGAGAAGGGGAGCTTGTCGAGCGAAGCGCCGCCTTGCGCCAGCGAGGTGAGCTTGTAGTAGGTGTATGTATCGGCTTGAACCGTCAGCGTGCTCTTCGTGCCAAAGCTGTCGACCATGCGGCCTCCTCCAACGTCCGAAGCGCCTTGTAGGCGCGCCGAAGGCGCTAATCTAGTGTTATGTGCGCGCGTTTCACTCTCGCCGTTCCGGACTTTGCGTCCCTCGTGGCGATGCTGGAGGCGGCCCTCGGTGTAGGCGCCGCGGGCGGTGGCCCCGCTCGGGCGATCGTCGCCGACCCGAAGGCGGCCGCGCTCTACCGGCCTCGGTACAACATCGCTCCCTCGACCGTCCACCCCGTGCTGCGCGCGCAGGGCGGCCAGCGAGAGCTCGTGCCGGCGACCTGGGGCTTCGCGGGGCGCTTCGCCAGGGGCGGCGCGGCGCCTTCGCTCCTCGCCAACGCGCGGGCCGAGAGCGCGCGGACGAAGCCGACGTTCCGCGGGGCGTTCGCGGCGCACCGCTGCGTGGTGCCGGCGGACGGCTTTTACGAGTGGACCGGGCCGAAGGGTGCGCGGCGGCCGACGTGGTTCCACCCGGCGGGGGGCGGGCTGCTCCGCCTCGCCGGGCTGTACCAGCCGGCGAAGGACCCCGACACGGGGGAGCGCGACCTCCGCTTCACGATCTTGACCACCGAGGCGAGCGCCGACGTGGCGCCGGTCCACGACCGCATGCCGGTCCTCCTGGAGCCCGGGGACGTCGATCTCTGGCTCGGCGACGGCGACGGCGCGGACGCTGAGC
Source organism: Sorangium sp. So ce887 (assembly GCF_051521455.1). Lineage (NCBI taxonomy): Bacteria > Pseudomonadati > Myxococcota > Polyangiales > Polyangiaceae > Sorangium > Sorangium sp. So ce887. Next base: position 11,352,825 of record NZ_CP150354.1, read on the forward strand.
GGGCCGAGGCGTTGCTCCGGCCGGCGCCTCGCGGCTCCCTCGCGGCGCGCGCCGTCTCGCCGCGGGTCAACTCGGTCGGCCACGACGACCCTGCCCTGCTGCAGGAGGTCGCGGCGGAGGCCGCTGCCTCGAAGGCCGCTGCCTCGAAGGCCGCTGCCCCGAAGGCCGGCGGCACGCTTCCGCTCTTCGACCTGGATGGCGGCGCGGGGCCCACCGTCCCCCCCGGACGGACCCCGCGCCGCTGACGCTCACCGGCGTTCCGGTGTACCGCGATCTCAGCGCGCGGAGGCGCTGCTCGTGCGACCGCCCTTGCGGCCCGTGCGGCTCGTCTTCGCAGGCCGGCTCGCCTTGCGCGTGGGCGCGGCTCGCCCGGTCTTCGCCGGCGCCGCGTCCGCCGCCTTCTTCCGTCCGGTCGCGGCTGCGGCGCCGCGACGGCCCTTCTGGGCGCCCCGCGCCGGCTCGGCGCGCTGCGTCGATGCGCGCTTCGCGGGCGGACGCTTGGCCGCCGCCTTGCGCGCCGCCGGCTTCGCCGCCCGCGTGCGGCGACCGGTGACGGCGGGCATGCTCTTCGCGACGAGCTTGCTCAGGAGCGCCTCGACGTCGCCCTCGCGCACCTGGTCGAAGCGCGCCTCCAGGCGGGCGCCGAGCTCCTCGAGGCGCTCGGCGCCCATGGCGCTCTCGACCTGGGGGAAGAGCTCCTTCTCCTCCTCCTCGACGTGGTGCTGCACGAGCTCCTTGAGCACACTCAGCCTGGCGTGAAAGGTTTCGTCACCTGGCTTGGTGCTGAGCAATTTCTGCAACATGATCTCGACGAGGGAGTGCTCCTCGTACGAGGTCGGGATCAGGGGGGAGGAGCCGAGCGCCTCCCGGGTCTGGGGGTAGAAGAGCTCCTCCTCGATGGCCGCGTGGCCGACGAGGCACGCCACGAGCTCGTCGCGGAGCGCGCTGATCTCGTTGCTGTCAGCCTGCGCGATGCGCTCGAAGAGCTCGTCGACTTCCTGGTGCTGCTCCTTCAATAGGTCGGTCGCCTTCATGCGGGGACTCCTCTCACGGAAAGATGAAGCGCCATCGCGGCGCTTTGCCTGTGCGGTCTGCGGCGTGTGCGCGAAGCATGCCAGGCGCCCGGCGCGCGCGGAGCGAGCGCATCACGCGCACGCGGTCGCGCGCGAAGCGGGCGCGTGACGCGCACGCGCGGGCGCGGGCGTACGTCGATCTCGACGCCGCGCGCGGGCGCCGTGGGGAGCGCGGGGCGGGGCATGCTGCCTCGCAGCGGGGCATCATGACGTCGCGGAGCGCGATCGCGCGCGGCCTGCGCGATGTCGCGGACGCCCGCGCCCGGCGCCGGCGCGCCGCCCGGGCGCCGTCAGCGGGCTGTCGTCTGCGCGCGGGCGCGGCGTCGCGCGGGCCTCATTGTGCGCCCCATACGTTGAGCACGGCCGCCGTCTCCGCGTCGATCGTGGCCGGCTCCCTTTGCGCCGCCGGCGCGCGCAGGGACAGGTCGAACGTCACGGTGCGTCTGAAGAGCGACACGGTGGCGAGCGGCATCACCTCGCGGCGGTTGAAGGCGCAGGTTGGGTCCACGTCGAGGTCGCAGAGAAAGGGGGGAACACCGAGCCGCCCCGAAAGCACGAGGTTACCCCAGCGCGTGGAGTAACGATCGCCGAGGGCGGCGATCTGGGGGTCGCGCTCGACGCCCTCGAGGCCCGAGGCGACGGCCGCCAGATCCTTCCCGAGCGGTTTGCGGGCGAACGAGAGGCCGAGGGAGGCGACCGCGGTGCGCGCGATGTCGATGATCTCGGTCGGGGCAGAGACGCGCTGGCCGGCGTAAAGGTCGCCGGGAAAGTGGACATAAAGCGGGAGCGTCAGGACCGGCTCCTGGAGGTCGAGGCTCTCGGCGTAGAGCGTGGCGTCGGAGCGCCCGCTGGCCAGGTCGCCGGTGACGATGAAGAGGGTCTCGTCCCACAGGCCGGCGGCCTTGAGGGTCCCGATGAGGTTGCCGAGGGCGCGGTCCTGGCCGGCGAGCGCGATGGAAAAGAGGTCGCGGATCCGGTCCCGATCGTCGGGGCTGAGGACGCTGCGGCGCCGGTTGCGCAGCCTGGCCAGCACCTGCGCGGCGCTGCGCGGCTCGATCGAGCCGGCGTAGTCGGCGGGCTTGAGGGCGTTCAGCTCCTTCGGGCCGACTTCCCAGGGCGGGTGGCCGCCGCGCGCGTGGACGAACGCGAGCAGGCGGTTCCCGGCGTCCTGGCGGACGGTCTCGCTGATCCAGGCGGCGGCGGCGTCGATCGGGGTGGTGGCCGGCTCGCCGCTGGTCGGGGGGTGCTCGAGGACGCGGGACCAGCCGGGTCCGAAGCCGAACGCCCGGAAGGTGGTGGGGACACCGGTGAAGAAGCCGGTCCGGATGCTGCTGTCGCTCGCGATGGCGCCGAGGGTGGTCATGCGGGCGGGGAGGCGGGCCCCTGTATCGGTAACGGTATGGGCTGGCGGCGGCAGTCCGGTGAGCAGCGACGCGACCACGGCGGACACGACGGTGCTCGGGCCCCGGTGGTGATCGAACGTCGTCGCCGACGTGGCGAGCTCGGACAGCGTGGCGAGGTGCGGCTCCGGGCGACCGCTCCAGGGGGGCAGATCGGGCCGCTCGACCCCGTTCAGGGCGACGATCACGACGGCGCGCGCCGCGGGCACGGACGGCGGGGGCTCCGGTGATCCGGCGAGGACGGGGTCGCCGAAGAGGATGCGTCCGCCGCGGGTGGCGGCGCGGAGCTCGAGGGAGATGAGGGAGCCCGCGAAGGGCGCGAGCGGCAGCTCGATGTCGGTCCAGGTCGCCTTGTCGCCGCCCTCGACGTGGACGCGATGGATCACGAGGGGCTCCTGGCCGTCGCGCAGGACGCGGATCTCGGCGTCACCTTCCGCGGAGCCCTGCGCGCCGACGGCCGTGCGGAGGCGGGTCAGCCTGGAGGGGCGGAAGGCGCAGCGGACGGCGCCCGGGGCGCGCAGCGCGATGGACCGGTGCGGGACGCCCGACAGCGCCGCGGCGGGCGCGACGACGTCGCGCAGGGTCGGGGGGCCGTAGGTGGTCGGGTCCTCGTCGGGGATGCCCACGCGGACCCAGTCGACGTCGGCAAACGCCTCCCCTGCGCGGAGCCGTCCCGAGAACCGGATCGTGAGGGTGTGCAGGCCGGGGTCGGCGGGGAGCGTGGTGGTCGGGGTCGAGGCGATCCGGATCTGATCGCGCTGGAAGCGGAGGGTCCCGAGGAGCTGGTCGTCGAGGGAGATGGTGGCGTACCGGGAGGCGAGGCCGACCGCGCGGGCGGACACGAAGATGGAGCTCGCGGACGGCAGGACGAACGTGAGCTTGATCTGTCGGTCCGAGATGCGCGCCCAGGTGGATCCAGCGTGCTCGACCGCGTGGATGCCGGTGGGCACGGTCCCCTGCCAGGCGAAGCGGCCGAGGAGGGCGCCGGCGCCTGTATCGAACAGGAGCCCTCGGTGCTCGATGTCGCAGTTGGGCAGCTCGTCGACGAGGTGCACGAGGTCGCGGGCCGGGGGCAGCTGCGGCGCTGCGGGGCTCGCCGACGCCGCCGCGGCGCCGGCCGGAAGATCGCGGGTCGACGTCTCGCACCCGGTGCAGCCGGAGAGGAGCGCGGCCGCGGCGCAGAGGAGCGTGAGCGCGGCAGAGGGGTGGCTGGGTCGGATCACGCGGGCGCGCACGGGGCGTGCTCTACCACGAGCGGCGTTTCCTGCCTGTGGTTGGGCACCCGGGGCGGCGCGGGCTGATTCGACGGCGGGGGCGGCGCATCCGGCGCGGTCAGCGGCGCCACGGCGGCGCGATGCGGAGCCGGGTGAGGCGGCCGGCCTTGACGAGCACGAAGCGCACCCGCTCCTCGTCCCGGAGCTTCGCCCGGATCTCGTAGACGCCGTCCTTCGGCGCGAGCGGCAGCTTGGCGCTGCCGGTGCCCACCTTCCGCCCGTCCACGAAGAGCGTGTCGCCCGACCCGGCGATCACCTCCAGCATGCCGTGTCCCCCGGGGACCTTGTGCTCGGCGGCGAGCGGCAGATCCTCGGGGAGCACGGGGTTGGCCGTCGTCTCGCCGATCGGTCCGGCGGCCGCCACGGCCGGCGGCGCGGCGGCCGCCTCGGCAGCGCCCGGCGTGGCGGCGACCGGAACCTCCGCCGCTGGCGCGCTCGGCGGCTGGGCGGGCGGCGGGGCGCTCTGCAGCTCGTGATCGCGCGACAGCCGCGCGGCCACCGCGAAGACGAACGCCGCCACCGCGAAGAGGACCCACATGGTCAACCGGTTGTCGCGGGCGGGCGGCGACGGCGTGGGCACGTAGGCGGACGGCCGGCGCACCCGGCGCGGCGTGGGCGACTCGTCGACGGAGGGCGCCGGGGCAGGCGCCGCGCCTCGCGCTGCGGAGGGCGCGGGCGCCCTCAGCGCCACGGGCGCCGGAGCCGGTTCCTCGGCGACCGGGGGCGGCGGGAGCGAGCCGAGCGTCACGAGCCGCTCGGGCCTCGGGTACTCCAGCGCGGGCAACGTCGCATCCGGCCGGCGCGGCGCCGGCCGGACGCCCGCCACGGCCGGCGTCGCGCTCGCGAGCGTCGCGGCCTCGGCCGGCGGGGTCCATGTCGCGCGCGCGCCGACCACATCGCCCTGGAGCTCTGCGAAATCACTCGGGATTCTGGCGCTCGCCAGCGCCCTCGCCTCCGCCCTGAGCGCGCTCGCAACCGCGGTGGTCTCGTCGTCGCCGTCGACCGACACCACCGGGATGGACGCCGCCGACCCGGGCGCTGACACCACCGACCTCACCGAGATCGAAGCCGCCGAGCCCGGCGTGGACACCGCCGAGATCGGCGCCACCGAGCCGGGCACCACCGTGAGCTGGTCATCGGCGAGCTCGACCGGTCCGCGCGACGACGCGGCGGCGTCGCCGCCGAGCTCCGTCAGCAGCGCCACGACCGGAGCAGCCCGCTCCGGGGTGCGCCGCACGCCGCGGAGCGTCTCCTCCTCGTGGATCACGGCGGGCGCCAGCAGGTCCTCTCCCTCGCGGCCGATCACGCGCCGCACGCCGCCGCGCGCCGCGACGTCGTTCAGCACGTCCTCGACGAGGCTCGCGGCGAACTCGCCCGAGGTGATCACCGATCGCGGCGAAGTCCCCCGGGCGAGCGCCTTCAGGAGCGACCGCGCCGGCTCGGGTGTCGCGTCGATGGTGGCGCCCATCCCCTCCAGATCGAGGATGACGCGCTCGGCCTGCATCAGGGGCGGCCCGTGGAGCAGCCGCTGTGCCGCCCGGGCCGCGGCGATCGCGGGCACGAGCTGCTCTGCGAGCGTCCCCTCGAACCCGGGGCGCGGCGGCGCCTCGAGCTCGCTCTCCGGCGCGGACGCCACCGCGAAGCGGCCGGAGCCGACGCCGAGCAGCGCCGCGAGCACCGCGGGGCCGCGATGGAACGTCCCGTCCTGCGCCGTCCGGGTCGCGCCGGCGGGGCGGCCATCCTTGATCAGCACCTCGTACAGGAACGCGGCGTCGCGCACCGACACGAGCGCGTCAGGCCGGCGCGCGCACGCGAGCGACAGCAGCGTCCGCGTCGTCATGCCGTCGAGCCGCCCGCGGACCTCACCACCGGTGGCGATGCGCTCGGCCACGCGCCGCCTGCCCCGCAGGACCTCGTTCACCCGCTGCACGAAGGCCGCGGCGCTCGCCTCCTTGCGGAGGTAGCCGTCGGCCTGGGCGCCGAGCTCGCGGAGCCGCTGGAGCAGGTCTTCCTTCCAGGACAGCAGGATGACGGGCACGTCGCGCAGCGCCACGTCCCGCTTGAGCGCCCGGCAGAGGGCGAAGCCGTCGAGGCGCGGCATGAGCACGTCGCTCACGACCAGATCCGGCGTCGTCTGGTACGCGAGGTCGAGCGCCCGCGCCCCGTCGTGCGCCTCGTGCACGTTCGCCCCCGCGGCCCGGAGCACGCCGGCGAGGAACCACGTCACCGCCGGATCGTCGTCCGCGACCACGATGTCCATCGCGTCGAGCGCCGCGTCGACCGGCGCCGCGGCGGACGCGGCGACCCCGCGCGCCGGCGCCTTCGCGCGGATCTCGCTGTGCAGCCTCGATCGGTCGCCCTCGGGCGCGCTCGGCGCGGTCATCCACGGCGCGAGCGGCAGCGCGCCCTCCGGACCGTTCGGCGAGAACCGCACACCGCCGTGCGAGCGGATCGTCACGAGATCGCGGATGCGCGCCACCGCGCCCCAGAGCGCCGCGAGGACCTCGGCGCCGTCGCCGAGATCCACGTGCTCCCCGCGGCTCCTCGGCTCGGCGGCGTCGCAGAGCCCGCGGCGCAGCTCCTCCGCGAGGCGCGCCCCGAGCTCGTCGAGGCTGACGGCCCCGAGCGGCCCGCGCGCGGCGCGCGTGTCGTCAGAGCGCACGCAGATCGCCGCGGCCTCGGCGGCGGCGCGCCGGAGCGCGTCGGGTGACGCCGGCTTCGCGAGCGCGCGCGCGGCGCCGAGCGCAATGTACGGGGCCGCGTCCTCCGGTCGGGCGAAGCGCCCCACGGCGACGACCGGGCAGAGCTCGGTCAGCGGGTCGGCGGCGAGCGCCTCCGCGAGCCCGCGCGCGCCCGGCAGATCCGCGTCGAGCAGGACAACGTCCGGCGCGAAGGCGCGCGCGAGATCGATCGCCGTGTCCACGTCGTCGGTGCGCTCCACCTCGAACGACGGCCCGGCGCCGGCGCTCCCCGGATCGAGCGCCCCGGCGAGCGGCGCGCCGCCCACGACCAGCACCGTGATCGACGCCTCGAGCGACGCGGCCTCCGGCGCCTCGGCGGAGAGCGCCTGCTCCGCGCTGCGCGGCGAGGACGCGCGCCCGCTCGCCTCCTCGTCGTCATCGAGCGTGAGCGGCCCGGCGGCGAGCGCGCGCCCGTTGCTCACCCCCGCGATCCAGGTCGTGCTCTTGCCCTTCGCACCGCCTGCGTCCGCGGCCTCCTGCTCGGCCTCGGCGCAGCGCGCGCTCGCCGGTCCGGCAGCGTGCGCGCGCTGCGCCACGGCCTGCTCGCGCGGCGCCTCCACCTGCTCGCCGATCGCCGACTGCCCCCATGCCAGGGCGGGCAGCTCCTCGAGCATCTTCCGCAGCGCCGCGGCGACCTCGCCGGTCGGCCGGCCGCCGCTCGCGCCGATGAGCTGCGACTCTCCTTCGGCGAGCCGCTCGGCGACCCGCGCGAAGCGCAGGAGCCGCGCCCCGGCGCCGAGCGAGTGCAGCCGCCGCTTCAGCTCCTCCGCGAGCCGCGGCGCATCGTCGTCCGCCTCGATCCGCCGGACCATCGTGCGGAGCTCGGCCACGCGGCGACCCAGGTTCGCCACGAACTCGGCCCGCGCCCCGCCCAGCCGCTCGTGCCGAGCCTCGCCCGCTGCATTGCTCCGCGGTCCCGCGTGCTCCACCGCCCTCGATCCTACGCCCATTGGCGGTCCCGTATCACAGGAGGATCGGACACCCGAACTTCTCGGCGATCGGGCCCGCGCGGCCACCGGGCCGGGGCGCCGGCGTCACCTGCGTCACCTCATTGAGGGCCCAGCTCCGCGGCGATCTGCTCCCGGACCCAGGCCCCTGCGGCCTGCGTGCCGAGCGTGCCGCCGACATCGGCCGTGCACTTCCCCTGGTCGAGCGCCTGGGAGACCCAGCGCTCGATGCGGCGCTCCTCCTCGGGCCACCCGAGGTGGGCGAGGAGCAGCCCGGCGGTGAGCATCGCCGCGAACGGGTTCGCCACGTCCTTGCCGGCGAGCGGCGGCGCCGACCCGTGGACCGGCTCGAACAGCGCGACCCGCGCCGGATCGGACGCGTGCACGTTCGCGCTCGCGGCCATGCCGAGCCCGCCCTGCAGCGCCGCGCCGAGATCGGTCACGATGTCGCCGAACAGGTTGTTCGTCACGATCACCTGGAACTGCGACGGATCCTGGATGAGGTACAGGCACAGGGCGTCCACGTAGACGTGGTTCGACTGGATCTCCGGGTACTGGGCGCGCACCTCGTGAAAGACCCGCAGCCACAGCTCGTGTGCGTGCCGCATCGCGTTGGACTTGTCCGCCATCGTGACCCGCGTCCGCCCGCTCGCGCGCGCGTAGTCGAAAGCCGCGCGGATGATCCGCTCGACCCCCTTCCTCGTATTTACGTCCTCATTGATCGCGATCTCGTCGGGGGTGCCTCGCTTGAACTGGCCGCCCATCCCGACGTAGATGCCCTCGGTGTTCTCGCGGAACACGACGAAGTCGATGTCCTTCGCCGCGCGGCCCTTGAGCGGGACGAGCCGGTCGGACAGCGCCCGGACGGGCCTCACGTTGGCGTAGAGGTCGTAACCGAAGCGCATCCCGAAGAGGATGTCGCGCGCGTGCTCGAGGTTCGGCACGCGGGGATCGCCGAGCGCGCCGAGGAGCACCGCCGAGCACTCGCGCTGGATCGCCACCTGGATCTGGTTCGGGAAGGTCGTCCCGTCGCGCAGGTACCTGTCGGCGCCGAGGTCGAGCTCCCAGAGGTCGATCGGCAGCCCGGCGCGGGCCTGGTAGAGCTCGAGCAGGAGCCTGGCCTCCGCGGTGACGGACGGGCCGATGCCGTCGCCGCCGATGATCGCGATCTTCTTCTTCTTTCCGGCTGCCACGGGGTCGCGTTCCGGGCTCAGCCGAGCGCGCGTTCGACCGGCACGTACTCCAGCCGGTGGGTTGCGGCGACGGGGCCGTAGGTCACGTGTCCGCCGTGGGTGTTGATGCCGAGCGCCACCGCCCGGTCGGCCCTGGCGGCGGCGGCGATGCCCTGGTTGGCGATCGCCACCGCATAGCCGATCGTCGTGTTCGTCAGCGCCCAGGTGCTCGTGTGCGACACCGCGCCGGGCATGTTGGCGACGCAGTAGTGGACGACCCCGTGCACCTCGTAGGTCGGGTTGTCGTGGGTCGTCGGTCGGCACGTCGCGATGCAGCCCCCCTGATCCACGGCGACGTCGACCACGACGGTCCCCTTCTCCATGCAGCGGATGTGGTCCTCGGTCACGAGCAGGGGCGCCCTGGCGCCGGGCACGAGCACCGCGCCGATCACGAGATCGGCCCGCTCGCACATCGTCTCGATGTTCTCCGCGTTGGAGTAGAGCGTCTCGATCGCGCCGCCGAACACGTCCTCGAGGTAGCTCATCGTCTCGGCGCGCACGTCGAGCACGGTGACCTGCGCCCCCATGCCGACCGCGATGGTCGCCGCGTTCCGCCCGACCACGCCGCCGCCGAGGATCGCCACGCGGCCGCGCCGCGTCCCCGGCACGCCGCCGAGGAGCACGCCCTTGCCACCCCGCTCCTTCTCGAGGCACGAGGCGCCGACCTGGACCGCCATCCTGCCGGCCACCTCGCTCATGGGGCGGAGCAGCGGCAGCGAGCCGTCCTCGTGCTGGATCGTCTCGTACGCGATGCCGGTCACGCCGCGCCTGGCGAGCTCCCTCGTGAGATCGGGCTCGGCGGCCAGGTGCAGGTAGGTATAAAGGAGCAGACCCTGGCGGAAGTGGCCGTACTCGGAGGGGAGCGGCTCCTTCACCTTCACGACCATGTCGGCGCTCCACGCTTCCGCTGCCGATCGCGCGATGACGGCGCCCGCGCGCACGTAGGCTTCGTCCGAGAGCCCGCTGCCCTCGCCGGCGCCGGACTCCACGAGGACCCTGTGCCCGTGCCCCACCATGGCCCGGACACCCGCGGGGGTCATGCCGACGCGGTACTCACGTGTCTTGATCTCCCTGGGGACTCCGATAAGCACGCTCGCTCCTCTCCTCGCCGAACTGCAAGCGAGGCATCTGCGACGATAGCAGAAACGCGCCCTTGCAACCCTGCAAGCCGCCGATACGGAGGCTGTTTCCGAGGCGAGAAACCTCGGAAGATCCGTTCGAATTGACCTTCGTGTCAGCTGTTCACACCCCTGCGGCGGCCTCGAGCGCGGCGCGCACCAGCAGCGTGATCTGTCCTGGAGAGGCGAGATCGAGCGGCCCCAACATGACCTCTGCGTCGAGCAGCAGGAGCTCCAGCGCCTCGCAGTGCGCCGCCAGCGCGTCCTCCCTGGCGTCCCCGAGCCGGACGACCGCGGCCGCGCCGTGCAGGGCGAGCGCCCAGGTGGGGGCGAAGCTCTCCTCGGTGGGGAGCCCGATCAGGGCGAGCTCGACCCCGTCACCGAGCCGGATCACGCCGAGCGGCCTCGGGAGCGGCGCGTGCGGCGGCGGTTCGGCCGGGACGACGGCGTCCGCGATGCGGCGGACGGCGTGGGAGAGCATCGTCATGCGGCGCGCGCTCGCCGCGATGACGAGGTGCGGCGGCGGCGCGAAGCCCGGCCGGGCCAGGCGCGTCACAAGGGACCGGAGCACCGGAAAGTGCTCCGGCGGGGCGAACGGCGTGGTGAGGTCGGCGAGCGAGATGCGGCGGATCTTCCCGGCCGCCGTGAGCTCCATCAGGACCTCCAGGATCAGCAGATCCGGCGCGCCGATCTCGTCGAGCAGCTCGTCCAGGTTGTGCGGCATCTGGAGCAGCGCCGTGAGCTTCTCGGCCACGACCGCGCGCTCCGTCGGCTCCCCGAGCGACGAAGGCGGCGCCATCGGGAAGCGCATCGCCTCGAGCTTGAGCGCTGTCGACTCGGCCGCGCGGAGCGTCGGCGGCGGCGGCATCGATCCAGCGCGGCTCCCGCGCGCCGCGCTGGTCGGCATCGGCGCGGTGATGTCGGGCACCGAGGTCGCCGCGCTCGCGTCGTCCGCCGCGCCGGCGCCCCCGGAGGCCGCGCCGACGTTGAAGGTCTCGTGGCCGTGGAGGGGCGGCAGGTCGAGATCGTCGCTCGACGGCTCGGTCACCAGGAAGGCCTCGCCGGCGGGCGCGAGCTCGATGCGCCGGCGCTGGACCTCGTCGACCTGGTGGAGCGCCTCCATCAGGAGCCGCGAGGTCGGCACCATGAGCCGGCGCACGCTCGTCGGCTCGCCGGGGGAGAACGCGAAGTGGCCGTCGCGCTCCCCGAGCAGCCGGTAGAGCGCCTTCTCCCCTTCGAGGAGGCGGTAGACGGCGTCGATCACCTCCCCTACCGAGAGCCGGAGCTCGCCGGCGCCGATCGGCGTGGTGATCCCGAGGACGCCGCTCCGGCGGTTCATCGCGAGCAGCTGGAGCAGGTCGACGAGCGGCACCTGCTGGAGGTCGCCGCGGATCTCCTGCAGCGGCGTCGGCTTGGAGCCGCGCGGCGAGGCCTCGGTGATGCGCGAGACGATGTGATCGACGTCGCCGCGCAGGACGTCGTCGGGGCCGAGATCGCCCTCGGCGCCGTCGACGACGAACAGGATCGGCGTGTCGGCGAGGTCGGGGACGGCGGCGAACGCGTCCGCGAGCGCGCTGTCCTCGTCGATCGCCCTGGAGGCGAGCACGACGTCGGGCCGCCGCTTGAACGCCTGCTCCACGGCCTCGAAGGCGCCGTTCGCGTTGTTCACCGTCAGGCCGCGCGCCCTCAGCGCCGACGCGAGCGCGCCGAGCGCATCCACATCCGAATCAACCAACAGCACCCTGCGAGACACTGGACGGCGCCCTCCGAGTCAGCCGAAGACCCGCAGCCCGGCCGCGCGGCCAAGCCGCTCGGCGAGGAAGTCCGCGAGCAGCGGATCGGCGGCGTGGATACCCTTCACGAAGCCCCCCTGGTTCCGCCCGACGAGGGCATACGCGCCGTGCTCCGCAAGCACGCAGAGCGCCTCGATGTCGTCGCACCCCGGCGAGGATCGCAGGTCGAGGGCGTGCACCACCACGTCGTCGCGCGGCGAGGCCAGCAGCGCCTTCACCTGAGCGCCGAGGCTGAGCCCGTCGTGATGGGCGACCAGGATCAACACGGCGCCCCCGCGGAGCGCGTTGCGGACCACCGACGTCGTGAGCAGGACCGTATCGGACACCGACAGGTCGAGCGCCCGGGGCGCCGAGATCGCGGAGGGGCCCTCGGCGCTCGGGGCCTCGCGCACGAGCAGGCTGAAGACCTCGCCGATGGTCCGCCGATCCTGGGGGATGCGGTGCATGATCGAGGACTTGGTGGCGTCGGCGCGCCGCCGGGCGATGCGGAGCAGCTGCGCGAGCCCCTGGCCGTCGTGCGGGAACGTGGCGACCCCGACGAGCAACCCCTTCGGCAAGTACCCGGCCCGCTTCTCGCTCCCGGCGACGCGCGAGAGCATCCGGCGGTGGCAGGCATGCGCCTCCAGCCCGGCGGTCTCGGGCATGAGCAGGTGGAACTCGTTCTCGTCGACGCGGGCCAGGATGTCGGTGTCGCGCACGGCGCGGAGCAGGTGCTCGGCGACCTGACCGGGGTTGAGCGTGTTCGAGGGAGGCGGCGGCGTGACCCGCCAGAAGGCGAGGTCGTCCGGGCGCTCCGGTACAGCCGTCGCGTCGGGCTCGATCACGATGGTGGCGATCGTGAACCGGCGGCCGTGCCGCTTGGCCTTGTCGATCTCCCGGCCGGCGACGTCGACGTAGTAGGCGAACGAGTAGGCGCTCGTCGCCGGATCCTTCATCGCGGCGCCGACGGTCGAGCGCTCGCGTTCGCCGAGCAGGGCGAGCGCCGTCGTCGCCTGCGTGGCGAGCAGCTTGACGAGGCCGTCGAGGAGCGGAGCGCGCCGGGACGTGGAGACGCTGCTGTCCGGGCGCCTGACCGAGGGGAACGCCGAGCTGCGACCGGGCTCCTTCTGGAGCAGGAGGTGCCCCGCCGACAGCCTGCGGAGGGCGAGAGGGACGACGACCAGCTGCTCGCGCCGGGCGAAGTCGAGGATGTCGGCCTCGCTCCCGTAGGCCGGTGCGCGGTCGAGCGGCCCGGTCAACGCCGAGCGGGCCAGCTCGGTGGAGCGCTCGCCGACGGTCAGGTACACGGCAGCCGCGGCCGCGGCGGTCGCCTCGACGAACACCTCGGCGAGCTGCTGGGCCGCCGCGTTGCGGTCGCGCGCGTCGGCGAGCTCGGCCACGCGGGCGATCCACCCGGCCGCGCGCGCGCTGCGCGCCGACTCCTGCTCGAGCTGCATCCGGAGGGCCCGCTCCGCGAAGCGAAGCCGCACCGAGCCGACCGCGTTCAGCACCTCGTCTCCGCCGAGCGGCAGGAGGAAGAGCCCGGCGCCGCCGAGCGCGACCGCGTGGGCGCCCGCCTCGAGCTCTGCCCGCGTCGCCAGCGCGAAGACGGTCGCCTCGGGCGCGAGGGCCTTCAGATGGTGGACCATGGCGAGGCCCGCCCCGTCGCCGAGCCCGACATCGATGAAGGCGACGTCGGGCGCGCCGGTCTCGGCCAGGGCGATCCCCTCCGAGAGCTCGCTGGCGAGCATCAGCTCGTCCGTCGTGACGACCCGCGAGAACAGCGTACGGGTCGCCTCGTCGGCGATGACGGCGAGCACCTTGAGCGAGATCTCGTGGACCGGCGCCCGGTTCGGGCTCCAGACCCCCTCGAGGGAGGCGGTCACGCGATCACCACCTCGCCCGAGAACGCCCGGCGCGCTGGGCCTTGCATGAGCAGCTCCAGGGATCCGGCGGCGACGGTCACGCGCAGCGAGCCGCCAGGCAGCACCACGCGGACGGGCGATCCGTACGGCGCGCGGCCCTGCGCGCACGCCGCGGCGGCCACGGCGCAGGCGCCCGTGCCGCACGCCAGCGTCCGGCCCACCCCGCGCTCCCAGACGGTCACGTCGATGCACGCCGCCTCGCCCGGTCGAACGCGGCAGAACTCGACGTTGACGCCCTCGGCTGGCGTGGTCGCGACGGTGGGCCCGAGCGCGTCGATCGCCTCCTCGGTGTAGGGATCGAACGTCACGGCGTGCGGGTTGCCGACGTCCACGGTGGCGAACCGGTGCTCCGCGCCGAGCGCGGTGACCGCGAGCGGCTCGCCCATGCGGGCGCGGCCCATGCCGACGAGCACGTCGAAGCGATCCCCTGCCCGGGTGACCTCGCAGCGCTTGTCGCCGGCGTCGGTCGCGATGGTGATCTCCTTCTGGGGCGTCCCTCGGGAGACGAGGTAGGCCGCGACGCAGCGGATGCCGTTGCCGCACATCTCGGGGCGGCTCCCGTCGGCGTTCCAGACGTGCATGCGGGGCCGCTCGCGATCGATGACCAGCACGCCGTCGGCGCCGACGCCGAACCGCCTGTCGCACAGGCGCCGCGCCGCCTCGGCGGTCATCGGGACCGCCTCGACGAGGATGAAGTCGTTGCCAAGACCTTCCCACTTCTCGAACCGGACGACGTTGTCCCTCATCGCTTCGCCCCGGAGAGCCGCATTCGCGCCTCGGTCTCGTTGAGCCCGCGGACGGCGACGACCTTGCTCCTGCCGCTCGCGCCGAGGGCGATCTGGATATCGCTCTGGCGCACGTCGAGCGCGCGCGCGAGCAGCTTGACGAGCTCCGCGTTGGCGGCGCCGTCGACGGGCGGCGCGGCCAGCGACACGTCGAGCGCCCGCTCGCGCACCCCGGCGATGGCGGAGCGCGACGACCTGGGGCGCACCTGGACCGAGATGCGTACGCCGTCGGCGCGCTCGGTGATCGCGAGGCGACTCCATGCACCGACGGGATCGCTCTCCTCGGGTTTGCTCATCTGGCCGTTGGCATCGTAGCGTATCTGGAGCTCACGCGTGGTTCCCGCGAGCCGCGGCAGCGTCGCTCGGCGGACGGCCACCGCGAATTTGCCGCTCGGCGGGCTGACCCGCTACTCTTTTCGACCAGGTCGTGGGCCGGCTCGCGCAACATGAACCGGCAGGGGCGACTTGCGCCGGCGGTTCTCGATAGTCGCCGCTGATGCTCATTTCCGCGGTGGAGGCGTTTGCCATGACTGATGAAGGACAAGGGTCGGTGGCCGCGACGTCCGGCCTTGCGAGGAGGTTGTGTGCGCTCGCGCTGCTCGCGGCGTCGGGTGGTCTGCTCGCGTCTGCATGCGCCAGCAACGAGAGCAGCCTGTTCGTCCGCATGCGCATGGCGCCGACGGAGGACTGCACGGTGGCCTGCGGCCCTAGCGAGGAGTTCTGGACCGAGGACGCCGTCGATGCCGCGTACACGGGCAGCCACACGGCGACGCTCCTCGTGGGCAACCAGATCGTGCAGCGCGGCGACCCGGACGTGCTCCGCACCGAGACGTCGCGTGTCCAGCTCTACGAGGCCGAGGTCCGCGTCGCCGACCTCGCGGGCAACCCCGTGACGGACGGGTACGTGGTTCCGGTCACGGGCCTGGTCGATCCGGGGACGAGCGGCGACGCCGGCTACAACTGCACCCAGGTCCTCCTGATCGACGGTGCCACGATGGACAGCCTGCGCCGCCAGTCCGCGGAGCTCGGGGGCGGCGACATCGAGGTCGTGGCGACGGTGGTGGTGCGGGGCAGGACGCTGGGCGGCCAGGAGGTCGAGACCGCCGAGTGGTCCTACCCTGTCCGGGTCTGCTTCGGCTGCAGCCGGTGCGTCGATACGGCCCCGCTGAGCTGCTGCGAGAGCTCCGCGAGCGAGGAGTGCCAGGAGCTCGACGAGATCGAGCGTTCCTGCTCCGGCCAGCGGGGCGCGCGGGACTGCCGCGACCTGGGTCAGAGCTGCGCCGGTCACATCAGAAGCTTCGGCCTGTAGCTCCGTGCCCCGGAAATCCCGCCGGGCATGGCTGGCCGGCGGAGCCAGGACACCTTCCCCCGGCGCTGGATCGAGGCGCCGTCACGGCGTCGCTTCAGCGCGGCGCACCGGGGCTGCCTCGGGTGACGGCCCCTTCATCGCGTTGAACAGATAGACGAACGGGAGACCGAGCAGCGCGAGGTCGACCTGGGCGGCGAGGACGAGCGCGGTCTCCTTCGAGTCGCCGAGCCCGAGCCGCATCTGGGCGAGCAGCCCTGTGCTCATCGCGTAGCGCGAGTGGAAGTTGTAGCTGCGGACCCCCCAGAAGACGGCGGCGGCGATCCCCGGCTCCACGGCCTTCGCATCGTCGCTCCACCGGCCGTACATCCCTGCGGAGAGGACCAGCGGAAACGAGTCGAGGACCGGAACGAGCGTCGAGACGCCCGCGCCGGCCTGAAGCTCGTCGAACGCGTGGGTGAGCACCTCGGCATAGGGTCCGACGCCGAAGTCGTCGTTGGCGGTGCGGCCGAACAGGACGTCTCCTCGCAGTCCAGCGTGAAAGACGGTGGTGTCCCACAGCCGCCGTTCGAGGCCGGCGCCGCCGAGGCCGAGGGTGACGCCGACGCTCGCCTGGGGTTCGGCGCGAGCAGTGCCGTGCACGAGGACGACCCCCAGGAGGGCGGCAATCAAGGCAGCTGGGCGGCCCGCCGTAGCCATGATGGGGCGATGCTACAGGGCGCTGCCGGGGAGCGCGCTCGAATTCTGCGATCGGCGCTGTTCAGCGCGGTTGTCCGGGGCTCGTCTTCGGGGTTTCCGGCCAGGTCTTGGCGCGCGTCTCCCGGTTCGACGGCGCTCGATCCGGCGCTCGATTGCCACGTTGGTCACGGGGCGGGTCACTCCGTTCGCACATCGCACAGTGCATGCCGCTCTGCGCGTCTGGCGGCGTTCATGGTAGCGTCCGGGGGCTATGGCGCGCCGCACCGTGCAGCTACGGGTGGGGGGTCAGACCTACCGCGTGGTGACTTCCGCGAGCGATGAGGAGCTCCAGCGGCTCGCTGCTGTCGTGGATCAGAAGCTCGCCACCGTTGTGCCTGCCGGCCGCTCTGTGACTCCCCAGGCCATGTTGCTGGCCGCCATCGCGCTCGCGCACGACCTGGAGGAGGAGCGAACCCGGACGGCCCTGGTCGCCGGGCGCGCGCGGGATGCGTTCGGGCGGATCCTGCAGCGGGTGGACGCAGTGCTCGGCGCCGGCCCGGAATCGCCACCTTCGGGTGAAGCGAACGGCAGCACGCCCTGAGCCGGAGCCCCTTCAACCGCCCGGGCGCTCCTTGTGACGGCCCTGCTGCTGACTGGAGATGGCATGCCTGCACCCATGGATGAAGCTCCCCTTCCCCACGCGTCGACGCCCGATGGAGTGAGTGCCCTCCGGCACCTGCGGGACGAGCTCTCCGAGCTCGAACGCGCGGGCTTGCTGCGTACGCCTGCCGCCGCCCCGCCTGGCGCCGGGATGCTGGTGCTGTGCTCCAACGACTATCTCGGCTACGCCGCTCTCCCCTGGTCCTCGGAGGGCGGGGCCGCGAGCGGTGCGGGCGCGTCCCGCCTCGTGAGCGGGACGCACGACGCCCACTTGATGGCCGAGCGAGAGATCGCTGCGTGGCTGGGAGTGGACGCGGCGCTCCTGTTCTCCTCGGGGTACGCGGCCAACGTCGGGGCCGTCACCGCGCTGGCCAGGCCGGGGGATGTCATCGTCTCGGACGCCCTGAACCACGCGTCGCTGATCGACGGCTGCCGTCTGTCGGGAGCGGCGGTCGAGGTGGTTCGCCATGTTGACGTCGAGGCGGTCGAGAGCGCTCTCGTGCGCAGCCGCGGCGCTCGTTGCCGGTGGGTCGTGACCGAATCGCTCTTCAGCATGGATGGCGACAACCCCGATCTGCGCCGTCTCCGCGAGCTGTGCGACCGTCACGACGCCGCGCTGGTGGTGGACGAGGCACATGCCCTTGGCATCTGTGGGCCGCGCGGCGCTGGCCTTTGCGCCGAGATCGGCGTTCGCCCTGACGTGCTCATCGGCACGCTCGGCAAGTCGCTCGGGCTCCACGGCGCCTTCGTCGCGGGCTCCGCGATGCTGCGGACCTACCTATGGAATCGCGCCAGGAGCTTCGTTTTCTCGACCGGCATCAGCCCCATGGTGGCGCTGGCGTCGGTGGACCGCGTCCGTCGTGCCTCTGCTGACGATGCCGCTCGGGCGCGCTTGGCCAGGGTCACGCGCCAGCTCCGCTCGGGCCTGCACGCGCTGGGGGCCCCGCTGCTCCCGGGTTCATCGGGCCCTATCCTGCCGTGGATCTTGAAGTCGCCGGGTGCCGCTGTGGAGATGTCCCAGCGCCTCGCGCGGGAGGGCATCCTTGTCCAGGCGATCCGGCCGCCGACGGTGCCGGCGGGCACATCGCGACTCCGCATCACGGCCAGCGCGTCTCTTTCGGAGGTCGACGTGGCTCGCGCCCTCGCAGGGTTCCGCGAGGCACTCCGATGAGGCGCCGTCCTGTTTCACGTGAAACAGGGCAGCTCCGGGTCGCGGTGGTCGGAACGGGGACCGGGGTAGGCAAGACGCACGCATCGGTGGCGCTCGTCGCCGCGCTGGCAGCTCGCGGCGACAAGGTCTGCGGCTTGAAGCCGATCGAGTCGGGCGTGGACGGCCTCTCGACGAGCGACGCCGATCGCCTCGCTCTGGTCAGCTCGGTCCAGCCCGAGGCGGCGCCGTACCGCTTTCCGGAACCGCTCTCGCCCCATCTGGCGGCACGCCGCTGCGCCCGAGGCATCTCGCTGGATCTCGTGGCCGCGTGGGTCGACAGGCAGCCGGCACCTCTTGTGATCATCGAGAGCGCCGGCGCGCTCCTCTCCCCTCTGGGGCCGGGCGTGACGAACGCAGATCTCGTACGCGCGCTCGCTCCTGACGCTGTCGTACTGGTCGGCCTCGACCGGCTCGGCATCCTTCACGAGGTGGCCAGCTGCATGCTGGCCTTGCGCGCTCTCGCCCCCGGCTTGCCGCCAGCCCTGGTGGTGCTGAACCCGCCGGCAGCTCCGGATGCGTCGACCGGTATCAACGCGGAGGAGCTCGAGATGCTGGGCATTGCTCGGGGTGTCGTTGTGATGCCTCGTGCCCTCCCCACAGCGCCGGCGTCGCTTGCTGCCGCCGAGCTCACCTTGGCGCGACTCGGCATGTAGAAATGCCCTCGCTCGCGGAGCTGCGGGCGAGGGTCTGGTTGGCCGTACGCCGGGTCCCGGCCGAGGACGGTTGAACCCCCCTGCTCTCCGAGGTCATCAGGCCTGCCGTCCAACTCGGGCCGACCAGGCTCATGTCGCCCAAGCTCGTCCCCGGTTGTGCGGGAGGTCGTGCCGAGCTGCCCAGCCCGAGCAGACCCAGCTCGTCGCGGGGTGCGGGGACCCCGCCGGACTCGCCTGAGCCCCCGCTTCCCGGCAGAGCCGGAGGAACGAGAGCCGCTGGGCTTTGGACATCGGCCCTCTCCGCGCGCGCGGCAAACTGGGTTTCCTGATCACACTGCGGCGCCGCGTTGAACTGCTTGCCCACGAGACCGAAGTCGACCTGCGCGACCTTGCCTGGCCCCGTGGCAGCGACACGAACCGTCAGCGTCTTCTTGCGCCACGCGAACGGAGCGCCTGAGCGGCTTGTAGCTGGCAGTGACGCCCCCAGCGTGTGGACCTTCCGCAGCCTCATGACCCTGCAAAAGGCGCCGTCATTGGGCCCCACGATGCTGCGAACTGGCATCGCCCCGCGCCGCGCGACGAACAGGGGTTCCTCGGCTAAGGAATCCCATTACTTTGCAGCCCTTTTCAGCGAGGAAATTGAACAGGGAGGCGGGGAGACAGGGAGTACTTTGAAGATTTCTCTCCCCGTCTCCCCGCCTTGTATGAACCTCGGGAGCGCTTGGTCTACGTCGCCGTCGTCGCTGACGAGGGGGGCCGGGGGGGACACCGGCAACTTGGGGGAGCTTGGGGGAAAGCTCGTCCGGTGGGCGCCGCAGAGCTAGAGCTGGCCAAGACGGACAAGCTCGACGCCAGGTGCATCGCCCACTTTGCGACGGCCATGCAGCCATCGCGGACCTCTCCCCGCCTTGTATGAACCTCGGGAGCGCTTGATCTACGTCGCCGTCGTCGCTGACGAGGGGGGCCGGGGGGGACACCGGCAACTTGGGGGAGCTTGGGGGAAAGCTCGTCCGGTGGGCGCCGCAGAACTAGAGCTGGCCAAGACGGACAAGCTCGACGCCAGGTGCATCGCCCACTTTGCGGCGGCCACGCAGCCATCGCGGACCGAGATGCCCGACGAGACGACGCTCGCCCTCGAGCAGCTCTTGGCGCGCCGTCGGCAGCTCATGCAAGAGCTCGTCGCCGAGAAAAATCGACGCTCCACGCTGCTCGGACCACGGCGCACTCAGCGCGTGCTCGATAGCCTCGACGGCCATATCGACTGGCTGACCAAGGAGATCGCGGCCATCGACGATGACCTGCGGGGCCACATCGAGCGCAGCGACACCTGGCGCGCCAAGGACCAGTTGCTCCGCACCGTCCCCGGCGTCGGCCCGGGCACGGCGCGAACGCTGCTGGTCGAGCTTCCCGAGCTCGGCACGCTGGCCGCAAGACGATCGCCTCGCTCGCCGGCCTTGCTCCGTTCAACGACGAAAGCGGCGGCAAGGAGCGCCGCCGTTCAATCCGTGGTGGGCGCACCCCCGTGCGCTCCATGCTCTACATCACTTGCGTCTCGGGCCTGCGCTGCAACCCGGTCCTCCAGTCGCTCTACGAGCGACTGGTCGCGGCTGGCAAGCCCGCCAAGCTCGCCTTGGCCGCCTGCATGCGCAAGCTCCTCACCCTCCTCAACGCGATGGTGAAGGCGGGCCGACCCTGGTCTTTCACCGCAGCCACCTCTTGACGAGGAACACGGCCCCTGTGAATTTTCCGAAGAATTTGAGGGGATGCCTCAGGTTCCTCGGGGCTCACACCCTTTTTCGATTCTGGGGCGACCTTGAGCTGCGGCGCGGAGCATTGACCCCTTCGCCGCACCGCGCACCGCGCGTCGCTCGCTTCAACTTGGAGGAGCCGCTCGTGTCGACCATCCACCACGCGTCCGAGCGCAAGTGTCAGCGGCAACCCACGATTGCAGCGCTACCGATCGGCATGCGCGCGCCTCCCTCGCGCCCCCACAGCGTTTTGCGATTTGCGCGACGG
The DNA here is from genome assembly GCF_051521455.1 of Sorangium sp. So ce887. Taxonomy (NCBI): domain Bacteria; kingdom Pseudomonadati; phylum Myxococcota; order Polyangiales; family Polyangiaceae; genus Sorangium; species Sorangium sp. So ce887. The sequence goes on from NZ_CP150354.1 coordinate 11,373,615, forward strand.
CGAAACGAGCCACCAGACGCCCCAAGACACCAAGAGCTGGCTGACCTTCTGGCGGCTCGAACCTCCTGCTTATCGTCGGCGGTGCCTGACTCCTCCATTGCTGCAGCGGGCCCGGTTCTCACCGCGCGCACTCACCTGCCCCGCCTCCTCGCTGCAACCGAAAGGCTCCGCCGGGCGCATAGGATGAGCTTGCTCTTGGCGCCGAAAGCGCTCGCGTACGTGCCCGGGTGACCAACCCCGAAGCAGCCGCACTACCGGACGAATCGGCAGAGATGCAGTCGAGCCCGGCGGTCTTGCTGCTCCTCGACTGAGAGCGTCGGCGCCTGAGACGCTTCCCTTTCATGAGGCCGGTGCGTCGCCCCAGCTCACTGATCGCAGCAGCGCGAGTCGCCGCTGTCACCCACGATGGGCTTCAGCAGCCAGCAGACGAGGGCGACGACCCTGTTTCACGTGAAACTGCCGCGTTGCTTCCCGCCGGCTCAGGTCGACTCGGTGACGACACGACCCCGCTCCAGCACGAGACGAGCGGCAGCTCGATGCCGGAACACGTCCGGCTCGTGCGAGACCACAACCACAGCGGCGCCCCGCTCGACCTCCGCTTCCACGACCGCGAGGAGCCGCGCGACACCAGAGCGGTCCAGGCCCGTCGTGGGCTCGTCCAGCAACACCAGGGAGGGATGGTGAACCAGCGCTCGCGCGAGCGCGATGCGCTGCCGCTGGCCGCGCGAGCACGTGCGCAGCGGTCGCACCGCGAAGCTCCCCAGCTCGAAGCGCTCCTCCGCACGGCGCCACGCCTCCTGCGCGTCCAGACCATGGAAACCGGCCGCCAGCTCGACGTTCTGCCGGCCCGAAAGATCGGGGTACGCCAACGACTCGTGCGACAACCAGCCGATGGTGCGGCGAACCAGCCCCGCGTCGTCTCCCAGCGGCTCGTAGGTGACAGCACCCGACGTGGGACGAATCACGGTGCCCAGGATGCCGAGCAGCGTCGACTTGCCTGATCCGTTCGCACCCTCAATGAGGGTCAACCGCCCCGACTCGACGGTCGCGCTCACGCCACGCAGCGCCGCCGTCGTTCCGTACGTCTTCACGACGCCACGCGCCACCACGCGCTCGATCGCATCCACTGCGCTCACCTCGCTTCTGCGCTCCACGCCGCGGTCAGCTCTGGCCGCCGCCTCGCGTGCGACCTTCACCCCGAACGACGGTGGTCATGTCCTCCGGGAACGCAGGCGGATCAACCAGGGTCGCCTCCGTATCGTCCGAGAGATCCGTGCCCCGATCGAGCGGGGGCAGCGACGGGATCGTCGGACGATCCTCCGCCTCGTCGTCCCGGAACTGTCCGTCCAGCACCTCGGCGACCGGCTCGCTCCGCCTGCGTACATCGCCCCGGTCGCTCGACGCGCCGATCGCCGACGGCGACCACGCGCTGTGACGCAGATGGACCCCGTTGCCGCTGTCGGTGACTCGATGTCCCTTCCTCGCCGCCTCCGGCTCAGGGCAAGCGCCCGCGACGACGAATCGACCAGGCTCGCCGACGTCCTGCTCGCCCCCAAGCCGCGCGAACATCATCGTCCCATCGTCGTTCCGCTCCTCGACGATGCTCTGGACCGCAACGCCCTCCAGCCGGCGCTTCTGTGACACAGGAACCTGGTTCTTGAAGCGCCGCAGCGCCTTCTGGAACTCCCGGGCGCTCTGGAAACGCTCCTCCCGCTCCTTCGCCAAGGCGCGATCCACCAGGCGCGAGAGCCCGGGCGGAGTCGTCGGATCGAGCTCCGTCACAGGCCGGTGCCAGAGCGTCAGGATCTGGATGAGCAGCGCATTGTAATTGCGCGCAACGAACGGGCGCTGGCCGGTCAGCGCCTCGTAGAGGATCACGCCCACAGCCCATAGATCGAGCCGGTGGTCAAGCTCCACGTCCCCTCGAGCTTGCTCGGGCGCCATGTAGTACGGCGTGCCCATCACCATGCCGGTGCGGGTCAGATCCATCGCCATCCCATCCATACCGGACGCCTGGGAAATGCCGAAATCGAGCAGCTTGGCAACCGGCAACATGCCGGCACGCTCCGAAAGGAAGATGTTCTCCGGCTTCAGGTCACGGTGGACAATCCCCCGCTCATGTGCGGTTACCAGCGCCGAGAGCACCTGAAGCATGATGTCTACGAGCTCGCTCGGCGGCACAACCCGGCAGCGCTCGAGACGCTGCGCCAGCGTCTCACCGTGCAGGCGCTCCATCACAAGGTAGGGGCTGCCGTCAGAGAGCCACCCCATGTCGTAGACCTCGCAGATGTTCGGATGACCGATCCGCCCCGCGACCCGCGCCTCGTGCTCCAATCTGGAGATCGCCTCGTGCTTCTGCATCTCCCGCGGATGCATCACCTTGACAGCAACCAACCGACCGATCTGGAGGTGCTCGGCCTCGTAGACCGCGCCCATGCCGCCCTCCCCGATGATGGCGGTGACCCCGTACTTGTCGCCGATCACGTGGCCGAGCAGCGAGCGCCCCGACGACGCGCCCACCCCATGGCTCTCGGGCCACGCTTCGATGCGTGCGTCATCCGCACGGAGAAGCGGCGGTGCGCGCAACGACACGGCGCGCTGCTCGGGACGCGGCGCCGGCGCGCTGCGCGTGGCCGATCTCGACCCCACCCCCGGCGAGCCCCTCGGCGATGGGGGCGCCGCCCTCGATGATGAAGGCGGTGCTCCCCTCGAGGGCGGCACTCCGCTCGACGCGGGAGCCGCCACCCTCGGCAGCGCAGCTGGCCGGGGAATGGGCGGCAACGGAGCCGCACCAGCCCGCCCACCCCCGCGTGACGACGAGGGCGCCTCGCACGAGGCAACCACGAGCCCGGTCACCGGACACACGACCGCCGCACCGTCGTGGTGGTTACCGCAGTGGATGCACCGCACCAAACTCAAGTCCGTACATTTTGCAATACTCCATCCGGGTGCTGCTCGGAACTGCACAGCGCATCAGGTCAACGCGTGCCCCGCCGCGCTCGGTTCTACATTCCCGAACCCACGCCGGGGGATCTTGGGGATAACCCCGTCGGGAACCCTGGGGGCAAAACGGGGGAGACACGCCGCCCGCCAGCTCTCCCCTGTCCACCTACCCCTGAGCACGGTCCATTTACCCCAGGGCGCATGCCACCAACTGGTCGTATTTATTGAGCAATTTGGGTTATCCCCGCCCTCCACAGCGCCTACGACGAAGACGTTGTCTTAAATTTATCTAATTCATGGAAGAGAGAGGCGTCCCGCAAGGTCACGGGAGCGCTCATTTCCGAGGCACGCCCGGGCGATAACCCTGCTAAAGGGAGCTGCTCCGGAGTCGGCTATGGACCTTGTGATCCCCAAGAAAGATCTGCTTCGCCTCGTCGCACGCTGCCAAGGCGTGGCGGACAAGAAGAGCGCCATGCCGGCGCTCGCCAACGTCCTGCTCGTCGCCGAGGGCAACGCCGTCCGCGTCGCCGCGACCGACCTGTACATCGGGGTCACCGGCCAGACGCACGCGGACATCAAGACCGGTGGCACCGTCGCGGTCCCGGCCAGGGACCTGCTCGAGCGCGTGAAAGCCATGCCCGATGGCCCGATCCAGATCACCACCACCGAGGGCGCGCACACGTCGCTCAAGGCCGTCGGATCGCCCCGGCGCTACACGCTCCCCGGCCTCCCCGGCTCGGAGTTCCCGCAGCTGCCCGTCCCGGCGCATGACGCGCCCTCGCTGGAGCTCCCCGTCGAGCAGCTCGCGCTCCTGATCACCAGGACGCACTTCTCGATCTCCACCGACGAGACGCGCGCGCACGTCAACAGCGCCCTGTTCGAGTGGGCCGGCGACCGCGTCAGGATGGTCACCACCGACGGCCACCGCCTGTCCAAGATGGAGGCGACCGTCTCCGGCAGCTCCGCCACGGCCACCATGCTCATCCCGCTCAAGGCGATCACGGAGCTCCGCCGCCTCGCCGAGGAGGCGCGCGCCGAGAAGGAAACCCCGATGGTCGCCATCACCCAGAGCGGGCCGAACGCGTTCTTCAACATCGCCGGGATGCAGTTCTCGGTGAAGCTCGTCGACGCGCAGTTCCCCCCCTACCAGCAGGTCATCCCCTCGGTCACCGAGCGCTCGGTCCGCGCGCCCCGCGTCGCCTTCGCCGAGGCCCTCCGCGCCATCGCGCTCGCCGCCAACGACCGCACCGGCGGCGTCAAGCTGTCGATCGCACCCGGCACCCTCCGGATCACCAGCGAGAGCCCGGACACCGGCGCCGGCTTCGACGAGCTGGCCGTCGACTACAACGGCCCCGAGGTCACCATCGGCTTCAACGCCAAGTACTTCCTCGACGTCCTCGCCTCCATCGACGACGACGAGGTCGTCCTCGGCATCTCCGGGGAGCTCGACCCCGCCGTGCTCCGGCCCGGCAGCGAGTCGAACCAGCAGAGCTACGTCGCCGTCATCATGCCGATGCGGATTTGAGCGCGCCCCCCGACGAGCTCCAGGGACGCCTCCCGAGCCTGCTGCTCGAGCGGCTCCAGATCCGCGAGTTCCGGAACCTCGGCCGCGTGGACGTCGAGCCCGCGCCGCGCCTCAACGTGATCGCCGGCAACAACGGACAGGGCAAGACGAGCCTGCTCGAGGCGATCTACTTCGCGGCCACCTCGCGCAGCTTCCGCACCCACCGCGTAGCCGAGCTCGTACGCCACGGCGCCGACGTCACGAGCGCGCGGGCGCGCTTCGTCGAGCGACGGGACGCGCTGCCGCCCCTCGGGCGCGAGCAGACCGCCGCCGTCGAGCAGAAGCGGTGCGTCGTGCGGATCGACGGCAACCGGCCCCCGAGCCTGGCGAGCTTCGCGACGCGCTCGCCGGTCGTCGCGTTCCACGCGGAGGAGCTCGCGCTGTCGACCGGGCCCGCGAGCGCGCGGCGCACGCTGCTCGATCGGCTGGCGCTCTTCATGGATCCGCAGAGCGCCGACCACCGCGCGCGCTACGCGCAGGCGCTCCGCGCGCGCCACGAGCTGCTCCACCGCGGCGGGGGCGGGTCCACGCAGGCGGGCGCCGAGCTCGACGCCTTCGAGGAGCTCTGCGCCGTCCACGGCGCGGCGCTGACCCGCGCCCGCGAGGCCGCCGTCGAGGCGCTGGCGCCGGAGCTCACGCGCGCCTTCACCCGCATCGCCGCGCCGGACCTGATCCTGGCGGCCCGCTACGCGCCGGGAGGCACAAGCGACGCCGAGCAGGCGCGCGAGGCGCTGCGCGAGCACCGCCGGCGCGACGCCCACCGGCCGAGCGCCGGCTTCGGTCCCCACCGCGACGACCTGCTGCTCGAGCTCGATGGCCACCCTGCCCGCGTGGTCGCCTCCCAGGGGCAACACAGGGCCCTCACCCTCTCGCTCAAGGCGGCCGAGACCGCTGCCATTGCGTCCGTCCGGGGCGTAGAGCCCATTCTTTTGCTGGACGACGTGTCGAGCGAGCTCGACCCGGACCGGACGGCCGCGCTGTTCACGTTCCTCGGAATGGCGCGTGGACAGGTGTTCCTGACGACCACGCGGCGCGATCTCATCGTCACGCCGGGCGTCGCGTCGTCCGAACGGCGCGATTTTCACGTTGAAGGCGGCGCGCTCAGCTGACGTGCGTCGCGGGCGCGCGGGCGTCTACCGAGCGGACGCTGAAAGGCGGATGGCGCGCGCGCGCCAGGTCCCGCCGCGACCGGCATGACCGCCGCCAGACGCGTTGATCGCCCGCCCACAGGCCACGAGTTGGGGCGCTCCGGACGCGCCCGCGCCGGGCGCTGAAAATACGGTGTTACGAGGCTTCCGGACTCGGCGAAACGCTTGCCCGAGCCGCTGATTTCGGCTACATTTCCGCAGTCTTTACGGGGCATCGACGAGCGGTCCGCGCATGATCGTTCGTGCCCTCGGAACCGATCCGGCGCCGCGGCCGCGGCACCCGGGTCCCACCTGACGAGCTGCCATCGAGCCGGCCCCTCCACTGCAAGAACTCCGGCAATCCGAGCGGCCTCCGCCGCTCTGCGCCCCCGGTGAGAGGCGGCGGGCGCGCCACCAGGACCGATGATGACGGAACCCACCCTGAGCCAGCCGACCGACCTCACCAAGGCGTCGTATGACGCCCACAGCATCACGGCGCTCGAAGGCCTTGAAGCGGTGCGAAAGCGCCCCGGCATGTACATCGGCGATGTGCATGACGGATCGGGGCTGCACCACCTCGTGTGGGAAGCCGTCGACAACGCCGTCGATGAGCACCTCGCCGGCGCCTGCACGGAGATCAGGATCACCGTCCACTTCGACGGCTCGGTGTCGGTCGAGGACAACGGCCGCGGGATCCCGGTCGGGATGCACGCCAAGGGCGTGAGCGCGGCAGAGGTCGTCATGACCGTCCTCCACGCCGGCGGCAAGTTCGACAATTCCAGCTACAAGGTCTCTGCGGGCCTGCACGGCGTCGGCGTGAGCGCCGTGAACGCCGTCTCCGAGTGGCTGAAGGTCGAGATCAAGCGCGAGGGAAAGCTCTGGTTCCAGGAGTACGCCCGAGGCGTGCCGAGGGCGCCGCTCAAGCCCATCGGCGTGACGGACAAGACGGGGACGAAGATCACCTTCAGGCCCGATCCGGTCATCTTCAGCGCGGTCGAGTTCAGCTTCGACATCCTCGCGAGCCGCCTGCGCGAGCTCGCGTTCCTGAACGCCGGGCTCGTCATCCACCTCGACGACCAGCGCTCCGGCGGGAGAGCGGAAGCCTACGAGTACAAGGGCGGCATCGCGGAGTTCGTGGCGCTCCTCAACAAGACCAAGGAGCCGATTCACGAGGAGGTGATCAGCTTCATCTCGCAGCATGAGATGAGCGCCGGGAGCGAGGCCACGAACGGCCGCGGGAGCCCGGGGGCGCCGCCGGTCGGCGTGGAGGTCGCGCTGCAGTGGAACGGCTCCTACACGGAGGCGATCTTCTGTTACACGAACAACGTCCACAACCGGGACGGCGGCACGCACCTCACCGGGCTCCGCGCCGCGCTCACGAAGACGATCAACAACTACGGGAGCGCGCACAACCTCTTCAAGGAGCTGAAGCAGGGCCTGCAGGGCGAGGACGCGCGCGAGGGCCTGACGTGCGTGCTCAGCATCAAGCACCCGGACCCGTCGTTCGACTCGCAGACGAAATCCAAGCTCGTCTCCAGCGAGGTCAAAGGCATCGTCGAGGCCGCCGTCAGCGACAAGCTCGGGCAGTACTTCGAGGAGAACCCGCAGAGCGCGAAGAAGATCATCGAGAAGGCGGTCGTCGCGGCGAAGGCGCGCGAGGCGGCCCGCAAGGCCCGCGAGGTGATCCGCAAGGGCTCGCTCGACGTGACGTCGCTCTCGGGCAAGCTCGCCGACTGCCAGTCCAAGGACCCGGAGAAGAGCGAGATCTACATCGTCGAGGGCGAGAGCGCCGGCGGCAGCGCCAAGATGGGGCGCGACCGGCACTTCCAGGCGATCCTCCCGCTGAAGGGCAAGATCCTCAACGTCGAGCGGGCGCGGCTCGACCGGATGCTGAGCTCCGCCGAGGTCGGCACGCTGATCACGGCCCTCGGCTGCGGGATCAACGACGCCGGCGGCTTCGAGATCGACAAGCTCCGCTACCAGAAGATCATCCTGATGACGGACGCCGACGTCGACGGCTCCCATATCCGCACGCTGCTCCTGACCTTCTTCTTCCGTCAGATGCCCGAGATCATGGAGAAGGGGTATCTGTTCATCGCGCAGCCGCCCCTCTACCGTGTGCGCAAGGGCAAGCGGGACCTGTACCTGAAGGACCAGGCCGCGCTGGACGAGTTCCTCGTGGGCAACGCCGTGGACGGGCTCGAGATCGTCGCCAGCGGCGCGGAGACGGGCATCCTCGGCCAGCCGCTCTACCGCCTCGCGCAGCGGCTGAAGCGGTTCCGCGCCGTGCTGTCCAACATCGACAAGCGCTGTGACGCGCGGATCGTGGCCGCGGTGCTGAGGTCGAGCGGGCTCGGGCGCGACGACCTGCGGGAGACCAAGAAGGTCGCCGCGGCCGCCGACGAGCTCCGGGCCTACCTGAAGCAGCGCTATCCGGATCTGTTCCCGCTCACGCTGGCGACGCCCCGGGACACCGAGCACGGGACGAGCCGGATCGAGGTCGTGCCGCGACCCGGCGCGAGCGCTCGACGGAGCGTCATCGACTGGGATCTGGTGAACTCGCCGGAGTACCAGGAGGCCTGGTCGATCGAGCAGGACCTCCGGTCCATCGGCGCGCCCCCGTACCGGGCCCGCACCTCGAGCGGCGAGGACACCGTCGAGAACGGCGAGACGCTCGTCGAGTACATCGAAGAGCGGGGCAAGAAGGGTATCGCGATCAGCCGTTACAAGGGTCTCGGCGAGATGAACGCCGATGAGCTCTGGGAGACGACGATGAACCCGGACGCGCGCACCCTCCTCCAGGTCCGCATCGACGATGCGGTGAAGACGGACGAGCTCTTCACGATCCTCATGGGGGATCAGGTCGAGCCGCGGCGCAACTTCATCGAGCAGAACGCGCTGAACGTGAAGAACCTCGACATCTGATCCTGCATCCTGCGCGCGGTTCCTGCGCGCGGGGCGCGGTTCCTGCGCGCGGCGCGCGGCCGATCGAACGCCGCGCGCGAGTCGCGCGCACCTGGGGTTGACGCGGCGCTGGCGCTGCATCGATCACCGGATGCGTCCGCTCGGTATCTCTGGCAAGCCGCTTGCTTGGTCGGCCCCTTGCTAGCCAAGGCACGCGCCTTAGCTTCGAGGGGCCATGAGAATCGAGCGAATGACGACGAAGGCCCAAGAGGCCATACGAGAGGCTGTCGATCTCGGCAGCCGCCGGGGAAATCCCGAGCTCTATCCCGAGCACATCGTGCGGGCGATCGTCGGCCAGGATGGCGGCGTCGGCGCTCCCCTCGTGCAGAAGGCAGGCGCCGACCCGGCAGGGTTGCTGCGCCTCCTCGACGCGAAGATCGACACCTACCCTCGCGTGAGCGGCGGCGCCGAGCCGAACCTGTCGCGGCGCGCGCTCACGGTGCTGCAAAAGGCCGAGGACGAGGCGAAGGCGCTCAAGGACGAGTACATCTCGACAGAGCACGTCCTGCTCGCCGGGACCAAGGCCGACAAGGAGATCCAGTCGATCTTCGAGCGAGCGGGGCTGTCGTACGACAAGCTCCTCGCGTCGCTCGCGGCCGTGCGCGGCAACCAGCGCGTGACGGACCGGGACCCGGAGGGGAAGTTCCAGGCGCTCGAGAAGTACACACGCGATCTCACGAAGCTCGCCCGACAGGGCAAGATCGATCCGGTGATCGGTCGAGACGAGGAGATCCGGCGCGTGATTCAGGTGCTCTCGCGGCGCACCAAGAACAACCCGGTGCTCATCGGTGAGCCCGGCGTCGGCAAGACGGCCATCGTCGAGGGCCTCGCGCACCGGATCGTGGCGGGAGATGTGCCCGAGTCGCTCAAGGACAAGACCGTCGCCGCGCTCGACCTCGCCGCGATGGTCGCAGGCTCGAAGTTCCGCGGGGAGTTCGAGGACCGGCTGAAGGCGGTGCTCAAGGAGATCGAGGGCTCGAACGGGCGCATCGTCCTGTTCATCGACGAGCTCCACACGCTGGTGGGCGCCGGCGCGGCCGAGGGCGCCATGGACGCGGCCAACATGCTGAAGCCCGCGCTCGCGCGCGGAGAGCTGCGGTGCATCGGCGCGACCACCCTCGACGAGTACCGGAAGCGGATCGAGAAGGACGCGGCGCTGGAGCGGCGGTTCCAGCAGGTGCTCGTCGCGCAGCCCAGCGTCGAGGACACCATCGCCATCCTGCGAGGCCTCAAGGAGAAGTACGAGGTCCACCACGGGATCCGCATCCAGGACGCAGCGCTCGTGAGCGCCGCGGTGCTGTCGAATCGGTACATCACCGAGCGGTTCCTGCCCGACAAGGCGATCGACCTCATCGACGAGGCGGCGTCGAAGATCCGCATGGAGATCGACAGCCTGCCCACGCCGATCGACCAGGTGGAGCGCGATCTGCTCAAGCTGCAGATGGAGGAACAGGCGCTGAAGCGCGAGAGCGACAAGGCGAGCAAGGCGCGCCTCGACGAGGTGCGGCGCGAGATCGCCGATCTCCAGGGGCAGCGCGACGCGATGCGGGCGCAGTGGATGCGAGAGAAGGAGCTCATCTCCGAGCTGCGCCAGCTCAAGCCGCAGATCGAGGAGCTCAGGCTGGAGGAGGAGCGCCTGAAGCGCGCCGGCGACCTCGGGCGCGCCGCGGAGATCCATTACGGCAGGATCCCGGAGATCGAGAAGAAGCTCGAGGCGATCCGCGCCACGCTCGCGCAGGTGCAGTCGAAGGAGAGCTATCTGAAGGAGGAGGTCACCGACGAGGACATCGCCGCGGTCGTCTCGAAGTGGACCGGGATCCCCGTGTCCAAGATGCTCGAGAGCGAGATGCAGAAGCTCCTGCGCCTGGAGGACGAGCTGCGCCGGCGTGTCGTCGGGCAGGAGGACGCGCTCCGCGCGGTGTCGAACTCCATCCGGCGCTCGAGGGCAGGCCTCGGGGACGAGCGGCGGCCGATCGGGTCGTTCCTGTTCCTCGGGCCGACCGGCGTCGGCAAGACCGAGCTCGCGCGCGCGCTCGCCGAGATCCTCTTCGACGACGAGCGGGCCATGGTGCGGCTCGATATGAGCGAGTACGGGGAGCGCCACGCGGTGGCCCGTCTGATCGGCGCGCCGCCCGGGTACGTCGGCTACGAGGAGGGCGGTCAGCTCACGGAGCCGGTGCGCCGGCGACCGTACAGCGTGGTGCTGTTCGACGAGATCGAGAAGGCGCACCCGGACATCTGGAACACGCTCCTCCAGGTGCTCGACGACGGGCGCCTGACCGATGGGCAGGGGCACACGGTCGATTTCAAGAACACGATCATCATCCTGACCTCCAACCTCGGGACGCCCGCGGCCGCGGCCATCGAGGAGCGCGCGAACCTGCCGGCAGAAGAGAAGGCCGAGCTCGTGAGGAGGGCCGTCGTCGAGGAGGTGCGGAGGCACTTCCGCCCGGAGTTCCTGAATCGCCTGGACGATCTCATCGTGTTCCGGCGGCTGGAGCGCGAGCAGATGGAGAAGATCGTCGATATCCAGCTCGATCTGCTGCGAAAGCGCCTGGATCGGCGCGGGCTCCTGTTCACCATCTCGTCGGAGGCGAAGGGCTACCTCATCGAGCAGGGGTGGGATCCGCAGTACGGCGCAAGGCCGCTGAAGCGCGCCATCCAGAGGAGCATCGAGGACGAGCTCGCGAAGCGGATCCTCGGCGGCGAGTTCAAGCAGGGCGACACGGTGCAGATCGACCGAGCGGGCGGCGCGCTCACATTCACGCGCGCGGCGCCGAACTGACGCTCGTCATCCCGCGCCCGCGTCAGCGCTCGGGGAGATTGCCGGCGATGCGGCGGAGGAGGTCCAGGACGGCGTAGGCGGCGCCGAGCTGGACCTCTTCGCGATCCCCCGAGAACACGCGATCGCGCACGACGAGGCCGCCGGGGTGCGACACAGCCCAGTAGCAAAGGCCGACCGGCTTGGTCGCCGTGCCGCCGGTCGGTCCGGCGATGCCGGTGACCGAGATGCCGACGTCGACCTCGCAGAGGCGGCGGACGCCCTGGGCCATCTCGGCGGCGACCTCGGCCGACACCGCGCCGTGGCCGCGCAGGGTGTCCTCCGCGACGCCGAGCAGCCGCGTCTTGGCGCTGTTCGCGTACGTGACCGCGGCGCCGACCAGGTAGTCGCTCGCCGGGTAGCTCGTGAGCAGGTGAGAGATCAGCCCGCCGGTGCACGACTCCGATACGGCGAGCCGCCAGCCGCGGGCGCGCACGGAGCGCCCGACCATCTCCGGGAAGGCGTCGTCCCCCTCCCCGTACACGGCCGTGCCGAGCCGCTCACGGACCTCGGCCGTCGCCCTCAAGGCCAGCTCGTGCGCCATCGAGTGCGTGGCGGCGTGAGCGTGGACCTTCACGTCGACCTCCGGGTAATGCACGCGGTAGCCAAGCGTGATGCCGGGATAGGCCTCCTCCACGCCCTTCAGGAGCTCGCCCAGCGTGGACTCGGGCAGACCGTAGGTACGAAGGCGGACCTGGAAGGTGTTGTTCGGAGCGGCCGGCCGCACGCGCGGCAAGACCTGCTCGGTGAACATGCTCTTCATCTCCCGCGGCACGCCCGGCAGGAAGAAGACCGTGGACTCGCCGAGGTGGATCCCGAAGCCGGGCGCGGTGCCGGACGAGTTCGGCAGGATCTCCGAGCCGGAAGGGACCTCGGCCTGCTTCTCGTGACCCGCGTTCATCGTCTTGCCACGGCTCTCGACGCGGCGGCGGATGGCGAGCAACGTGCTGTCGTCGCGCACGAGGTCGGTGCCTGTCGCGCGCGCTGCGGCGAGCGGGGTGAGGTCGTCCGTTGTGGGACCCAGACCGCCGGTGGCGATCACCAGCCGGTGCGCGCTCGCGAGCTGGCGGACGGCGGCGGCGATGTGAACGACGTCGTCGTCGACCGTGGTGGACTCGCTGACCGTGAAGCCCGCTGCAGTGAGCTCGGCAGCGAGCCAGGCCGCGTTGGTGTTGAGGATCTCGCCGCGGGTGAGCTCGGTCCCGATCGAGAGAAGCGCGACAGCCATTGGGAAGCGGGACTGTAACTCAATCCGGAGCAAACGGAGCGCGTTTCCGGACTGTTTTGAGATCGGTCATGGTTCTCGTCCCCTCTCCCCCTCCAACGCGGCGCGCGAGCGGCGCGGCGTGCGTTCAAGGAGGATAGACGCACCGGAAGCCGAGAGCCGGCGAACGCGTGAGTACCGGAACAAGCTGCCGATTCCAGGTGCGAAGCGCCGCAGCTGCCTCGTCGGCCCACGATCCGCCGTGAGCTCCCGAAAACCCGTCCTCGGGCCGATCCGGGGCCGCCCACTCGGCGACATTGCCGGCCAGGTCGAACACGCGCCCGCCCGCGTGCAAAGCGGCGCCGTCAGGGCGTGAGCCGGCGAGCTCCGGGCCCGTCGCGCCCCATCCGCATGGGCCCGCACGCAGGCCGAAGGCAACGCGCCGGCAGACCGCGCCTGTGTCTCCCCACGGGTACCGCCGGCTCGAGGGGCCCGCCGCAGAGAAGGCCAGCTGATCCCGCGAGGGGAGCGCCCCGCCCGCAAAGGCACAGTAGCGGGCGGACTCCTCCAGGGTGATCCCCGTCACGGGGAGGCCTGGCTCACCGCGCAGCGCCAGCGAGGCGCACGCGCCGGCCGCAACGCAGACGGCGTAGCGCTGCTCGGTGACCTCGAACGCGTCGAGCGCGAACGCCGAGACGAACACCTCGCGCGCCTCGACGACGCCCTGCGCTTCCCAGTCGCTCGGCCCGAGCCGCAGCGTCCCGGCGGAGATGCGTACGGTCGCGCTCGGCGCGACGCAGCCGGCGGGGGTCGGCGCGAGGCCTGCGCCGCAGCGGCCCGGCGCGCCGGCACAGCGGCCAGCCTCGAGGCGCTGGCCTTCGCCGCAACACCGCGGGCCGATCGCGACCATCCCCGGCGCGCAGCGCGCTGGCGGCCCGGCGCGATGATGGGCGAGCGCGGTGATGCCGACGATCAGGAGGGCTGCGCCCGCAGCAAGACCGGCCTTCCAGCCGGCCACCGCTCCGGCGTCCGGTGCTGCCCCCACCTCAGGGGAGCGGCGATCCGGCAGCGTCCGCCTTCCGCCGCGCGCCGGCCGGCTCGCGTGAGACGGCGGCCTTCCCGTGCGCCGGCTTCGCTTCGATCATGGCCACGAGGCGCGCGAGCGCGTCGAGGAGCGCCCCCCGGACGCGGTCGTACGTCTTCGGACCGACGTCGCCCCGCTTCCGCGCGCGCTCGAGCTCGACGAACTCGTCGAGCAGCGCGTCGCGCGCCTCGATCAGCTCTCGCCGCTCCTCGTCGTCGGGCCCGCGGTCTTCGTCGCGCCGGCGGACCAGGTTCATAGCGGCCCCGCCGATCACGGCGGCGCCGGCCACGAGGAGCGCGATCCACCGGCCCACGCTGGGCGTCGGCAGCCCGCCGAGCGTGATCTCGATGGTCTTCAGCCCGCCTTCCACGCGGGTGCCCTGCCTCTCGGTGATCAGGATCTTCTTGCCGTCCCGGTTCTGGGTGCGCTGCGCCGCCGGGAAGCCGGCGACGTTCAGCGTCATCGACTTCGACGCCTCGGCCATCACGCGCATCTGGGCCATGCGCGGCGGCAGCTCGATGCGGATCGTCTGGCGCTCTTCCAGATTGAGCGGGACCTGCCAGCGGAACTGGCCCTCGTGCCGGCCGGGGCTCACGGTGCCGCGCAGCGCCGCACCGGTGCCCTTGACCTCCTCGAAGCGCACCTCGCCCATGCTCTCGGTCTTGTTGAACGCCTTGTAGTCGGGCGGGAGGGCGAACGTCTCGTTGGGCAGCCAGGCGACGCGGCCGAGGTTGTAGACCTGGAACAGCTGCTCCACCGAGATCGAGTCCTGCCGGAGCTGGAGGTAGATGATGCCCTGCGTCCCGACCAGCAGGTTGTTCACGTCCGGCGTGGCCTCGTAGACGTGGAGCACGGCGCGCTTGCCGGCCTCGGCGCTGAGCCCGAAATGCGGCAGCGAGAACGTGCCGCCGTCGCGCGTGACCGAGATGCCGTAGCTCGTGCCGCCGCCGATCGTGAGGCTCTCGAGCCGGACGGTGCCCGCGTCGTCCGTCTCTCGCTTCACGCGCTCGCGCGAGTCGCCCTTCGTCACCGAGCTCTGCATGATGTCGACGTCGACCGGGACGCGGGGGACGGGCTTGCCGTCCGCGTCCTGCACGGTGAGCACGAGGACGCCGGGCGGAAGGGCGGCGTCCTCCCGGGCCGTGTCCTCGGGCGCCTCGAACAGGCCGGTCGCCTGCTCGGAAGCGCGCCGGGATGCCGCATCTCTCGCGGGAGGCTTTCCCACCGGAGGGTGACCGGAAGGCAGCTCCTGCTCGACCTCGGGATGGCCCGGTGGGAGAGCGCCCGCGGCGTCGGGGGCGCCCGCGTCCGCCCCAGCCGTCGAGGCTGCAGCGGGGCTCGCGCTTCCGGCAGCCGCGGCCCCCGCCAGCGGCTTCGCCGCGCTCGGCGCCGGCGTCTTCGCATCCTGCTTGGGCGCCGCGGGCTGCGCGGAAGCCGCCTTGCCCGCCGCAGGCTGCGCCGAGGCGGCCGCCGCCGCGGGCGGGGCCGGAGCAGCCGGCTGCGCCTGCGCCGGGTGCGCGGCGGTCATGCTCAGCGAGGCGATCGCGGCCAGCGGGGTGTACCTGGTCCAGCGCATCACAACGCCCTCCTGCTGTCGTTCTCGTCGACGCCGGCCACGGCCTCGTCCGTCGCAACCTGGTCGGCCAGCGGCGCGCCGGCCGCGCACTTCGTCCCGCACTTCTTGCAAAACACGGCGTCTTCGTCGTTCAGCGTGCCGCAGGCCGCGCACGCCAGCGCCTGCGCCGCCTCGCGCTCCTCCGTCGCCGCGGCCACGTCGCTCTCGCCGTCCGCCGCCGTCTCCGGAACGCGCTCCTGCTCCGGCTGCTTGGCCCTGACGCGCTTCCGCTTCGCCGGCCCGGCCTCCGCGGCGGCGCCCTCCGGCTCGCTCGCGGCCGCGTCCACGCCCAGCTCCGGGGCGTCCACGCCGCCGTCGTCCTGCAGCCCGGCGCGCCGGAGGTGACTCGCCACGAGCGCGGCGACCTGCTCGCGCCGCGGCTGCGCGTCGGCGTCCAGCACGCGGAGCAGCCGCTTCGCCTCGGCGCGGTACTTCGCGACCAGATCGGCGTAGTCCTCGTCGCTGATCTTCCCGACGCTCCGCTCGAACTCCAGGTCCTTGAGCGCGCGCAGGACGGCCTGCTTCTGCTCCTCCTCTGCGCGCGGCGCGCCGATGGCGTACGCGTCGGCGCCGCTCAGCGGCGTCTCCCCGAGCAGTACGCGCAGGCTCGCCCAGAAGATGGCGATCACGGCGACGAGCGCGCCGCCGGCGAGCACGAGGATCGCCGCGGGCGGCCCGGCGACGAGCCCCGCGACGCCGGCGCCGACGAGCGCCGCGAGCGGCACCCCGAAGCGGGCGTAGTGCACGATTTGCCGCTCGAGCGGCGAGTCAGAGCCCCGGATCACGGCCTCGTGGGCCGTGGCCGTGGCGGCGCTTTTGGCGGACGTTTCGGCACTCATGCGCGGTCTTCGCGGTCGAGGTTCTTGAGCTCCTCGTCGAGCTTGTCGTCGTAATCGTCGCGCGCGCCGGGGACAACGCCCTTCCGGGATCGCTCGCCGGCGGCGCCCGCCTCGTCGCTCCGCCGCTTCCAGCGGCGCAGCGTCATGATGACGACACCGGCGCCGACCAGGATAGCGCCGAGCGGGAGGAGGTAGATCAGCCGCTGGCTGCCCTTGTTCGGCGGTACGGACAGCGCCTCCGCCCCGAAGCGCTCGGCGTAGGCGGCCTTGATGGCCTCCACCGAGAGCCCCGACGCGAGCGCCGCGCGGAGCTCATCACGGCGCTCGTGCGCGAAGGCGCAGGTGCACGTCCCGAGGGTCTCACGCGGGCAGCCACACGTGCAGATCACGCTCCAGAAGAGCTTGCGCTCGTCGTCGCTCTGGATGCCGACGGTGCCCGAGCGCTGCATCCCCTCCCCGAGCTGCTGGCCGTGAGCGAACTCCGGCGAGCGCAGCAGGACGACGAGGGCGATGACGCCTGCGGCGAGGAGGGTGATGCCGTGGATAAGGTGTCGTGTGCGGCTCATTCGAAGGCTGGCTGCCTGGGCTCGGCAGCGGTCGGGAGCATTGCACCGATCGCCGGCGCCCGCCCGGGATGAACGGACGCGCCGGAGGCGGGGGCGTCGACGCCGCCTGGCGCGTGCAGGATTGGCGGCCCAAGCCTCTCCTGGATGGGGCGTCCGTAGGCCTGCGACGGGCCTCCGGCGAGCAGGAAGGCGAACACGACGGACGCCACGACCGACCCTCCCGCCCGGACATAGCCGAACGCGCCGGCCTCCTCGAGCACGATGTCGGGCCACATCGCGATGAGCGCCCCGAGGACGAGGATGCCCGCGCCGAACCACATGAACGAGATCAGGTTGTTCACGTGCAGCTGGAAGGAAGCGACCTTGGTCTGGGGGTTCGCCATCCCGATGATCACGTAGAGGTCGTTCTTGAGCGTGATGTGCCGGGCGACCTCGGTCGACGGCGCCTCCGGGGTCGCCTTGTAGATGTACTTCGCCGGGCTGATCCGGCCGACCGGCGTGCCGTGGCGCTCGACGTCGAGGTCGGCGAAGACCATCCGCTTCTCGCTGTCGACCTCCATGCGCGGACCGGCGTAGACGAGGCGGTACTCCTCGATCTCCACGGCCTCGCCCGGGCGGAGGCTGATCTCCTTGTCGACGCCCCACGCGCGGCCGGCGAACCCGACGAACATCACCGCGATGCCGACGTGCACGATGTAGCCGCCGTAGCGGCGCCGCGACCTGGCGATCAGGTTGTAGAACGAGGTGAAGGGCGACTCGTCCCCGCGCTTCTGCCGCGCCGCGATGCCGCGGGCGAACTCCTGGATGACGACGGTGACGTTGAACGCGGCGATCGCCACCGTGATGAACGGGTAGGTCGACGCGAGCTTCGCGAGCGCGGCGCCGAGCTGGCCGGGGTAGATCGGGTCCACGGCGACGAACGGGGCGAAGCCCACCTTCTTCCCGAGCGAGAGGTGGAGCGCCACCGTGACGACCGTGGCCAGCACCGGCCAGCGGAAGCTCTTCCGGAAGAGCTCCGGCGACGTCTTCCGCCACCCGAGCAGCGGCGCGACGCCCATCATCAAGAAGACGACGAGAGCGACCGGAGGGAGCCACATGTTGTAGAACGTCGGCCCCAGCGTCGACTTCTGATCGAGCAGCCACTCGCTGATGCGCGGCCACACGGTCGCGACCGCGATGAAGATCATGATGCTGAAGAGGCCCCAGTTGTTGAGGAGGAACGCGGCCTCGCGCGACAAGAGCGACTCGAACTGCCCGTCGCTGCGCAGCCGCGGCAGGCGGTAGACGATCAGCGCGGTGCACGTCGCCAGGATCACGGCCATGAAGCCGACGAACCAGATGCCGATGCCGGACTGGGCAAAGGAGTGCACGCTCGCGATGAGGCCCGACCGCGTGAGCCAGGTGCCGAAGATGGTGAGGAAGAACGTCCCGCAGATGAGCGAGACGTTCCACACCTTCAGCATGCCGCGGCGCTCCTGGATCATCGTCGAGTGCACGTAGGCGCTCGCCGTGAGCCACGGGAGGAACGCGGCGTTCTCGACCGGATCCCACGCCCACGGGCCGCCCCAGCCGAGCTCCTCGTAAGCCCACAGCATCCCGAGCACGTTGCCGATGGAGAGGAACAGCCAGGAGAAGAGCATCCACTTCCGCGTCGCCACGATCCACTCGCTGTCGAGCCGGCCCGTGGCGAGGGCGGCGATGGCGAAGGCGAACGGGACCGCCGCGCTCGTGAAGCCGATGTAGAGGCTCGGCGGGTGGATGATCATGTAGAAATTGCGCAGCTGGTAATTCAGCCCGTTGCCGTCGATCGGGGCGCCCGCCACGCTCGTGCGGAACGGGTTCACCGCGAAGATCATCAGCGCTGCGAAGAAGATGAGGACGCTCATCAGCGTCGCGATGACGTAGGGCTGGAGCTCCAGGTACCGGCGCTGCAGCCAGACGACGCAGCCTCCCGAGAACAACGCGGTCAGGAACATCCACCAGAGCAGCGAGCCGTCCTGCCCGCCCCAGAGCGCCGCGATGAGGTACGGCGTGGTCATCGACCGGTCGCTGTACTGGGCGACGTAGGCGATGCGGAAATCGTGGCTGACGAAGGCGTACGCCAGCACGAGCACCGCGAGGCCGACCAGCGCGATCGTGCCGTACGCGCCGAGCCGCGCCGCCTGCAGCAGCCGCGGTCGCCCGCGCGCCGACGCGAGCCCGACGGCGAAGGTATACGCCGCGGTCACCAGAATGGCGTAAAGGACGCCGGTCCCGAACTCAGGAAGGGATTGCCACATCGTCGTGGCCGCAAGCTTAGGCTTGCCAGGCGCGCAGGGCCAGCGCACCGCACCCACCAATTCGGCCTTCACCGCCGCTGAACGCGCGCTGCTGTGCGCATGGCGCTCGCGATCGTCTGCCCCGTCCTGGCCCCGGCGCTTTTTCTGGCGGGGCTGCACCCCTGCCCCGCCGACGCCGACGCCGGCCCGCGCGCTCGCGGGCGCCGGCCGCGCTCGTCGTCGCCGCCGGCCGGCGTGGTCGGATCCTCCGCGCGACCGCGATGTGACGGAGCATGCATCACGGAGTCACCAGCGTCGTTCTCCGCGTCTTGGCCTGCGCCGCGCGTCATGTCGAGCGCGCCGGAAGCGCTTCGTTTCAGGCTCGGCGTTGAGAACGGCGCACTATACTCAGAGCATGGCGATCGCAGCCGCCACTATCCGCCCGACCGATCTCATCTACGACTGGAACGAGGTGGGCCGCGTCGGGCGCGTCATTCCGAAGGAGATCGGCTTCTTCGACGAGACCCTGCGCGATGGTCTGCAGAATCCCTCCGTCGCCGACCCGAACATCGAGAGCAAGCTCAAGCTGCTCCACCTGATGGCCAAGGTCGGCATCCAGATCGCCGACGTCGGCCTGCCCGGCAGCTCGCAGCGGGCCTTCGAGGACGTGCTCCGGATGTGCAAGGAGGTGGCAGACAACCACCTGCCGCTCCGTATCGCTTGCGCAGGCCGCACGGTCGTCTCGGACATCACGCCGATGATCGAGATCTCCCAGCGCGCGGGGATCCCGGTCGAGATCTACGCCTTCATCGGATCGAGCCCGATCCGGCAGCTCGCGGAGGCGTGGGACGTCGACCTCATCGCCCAGCGCAGCGCCGACGCGATCGACGCGGGCGTGAAGGCCGGGCTGCCCGTCGCCTACGTCACGGAAGACACGACGCGCTCGCGCCCCGAGGTGCTGGCGACGCTCTTCAAGGTCGCCATCGACCACGGCGCGTCCCGGCTGTGCCTGTGCGACACCGTCGGGCACGCGACGCCCGACGGGGTCCGCAACCTCATCAACTTCACGCGCGCCATCGTCGCCGGGGCCGGGGCGTCGGTCGGCATCGACTGGCACGGCCACAACGACCGCGGGCTCGCGCTCGAGAACGCGATCTGGGCGCTCCAGTTCGGCGCGGACCGGGTGCACGGCACCGCCCTCGGCATCGGCGAGCGCGTCGGCAACGCCGCCATGGAGCTCATCCTGCTCAACATGAAGCTCCTCGGCCTCCTCGAGCACCAGGACCTCACCCACCTCCTCGAGTACTGCACCACGGCCGCGCAGGCGGTCGGCTGGGAGGTCCCCATCAATTACCCCCTGGTCGGACGGGACGCCTTCCGCACGGCCACCGGCGTGCACGCGGCGGCCATCATCAAGGCCGAGGCGAAGGGCGACTCCTGGATGGCCGACCGGATCTACTCCGGCGTCCCGGCAGGCATGTTCGGCCGGAAGCAGGAGATCTGCGTGGGCTACATGTCCGGCGCCTCCAACGTGAACTACTGGCTCAGGCAGCGGAAGATCGAGCCCTCGAAGGAGCTCGTCGACGCCATCCTGGTGAAGGCCAAGGCCACGGACCACATCCTCGCCGAGGAGGAGATCCTGGCCGTGATCGAGCAGCACCGCGGCCGCCAGGCCTGAGCCGGCGACATCGACCGGGGGCGGGCTCCGCCCGCGGGAACGGTCCCCGGAGGTTCGGCGTTTTCGCGGATCCGGAGTAGAGATCCAGGCCGTGGCCGAGCAGGACAAGCAACCCGCAGCGGAAGCCGACCGGCCCGAGCGCCGGTCGCGGCTCGATACCGTCCTGGCCGCGATCGCCGCGCTGGTCTGCTTCCTCGCCGCGACCACGCTGCGCGACCTGGGCCCGCGATACCTGCCGCAGGCGTCGATCCCCGCGCCGCCGGTGCCCGCCTGGGTCGAAGGGCGCGCGGCCGATCTCACCGCCACGGTGCGCGACGAGCAGGGGCGCCCGCTCCAGGACGCCACGGTGCGCGTCTTCGCGCTGCGCGAGGACCGGGCGTACTTCGCCGGCGAGCAGAAGACCGATCCGGCGGGCGAGGCTCGCTTCGCCGGGCTGCCGTCCGGGGAGGCGTGGATCATGGCGTACGGCGCGGAGCGGGCTCGCGCCTCGACGCGCCTCGCGCTGGAGCCGGGCCCTCGCGCCGTCGACCTCGTACTGCGGCCCGCGAAGGTGCTGGACGTGCTGGTCGTCGACGAGGCGGAGCGCCCGATCGACGGCGCCGAGGTCGCGGTCGCGACCGCCGATCCCCTCCCCTTCGTCGCGATGACCGCCGAGGGGGGCCGCGCGCGGTTCGAGCGGCTCGGCGCGGCGCCCTACGTCGTCCGCGCGTCGGCGCTCGGCTTCGAGGACACCGTGCGGACGGGCATCGTGCCCGGGCCGGTGCCGCTCAGGCTCCGCATGGATCGGCTCGGCGCGCTCACGGTCCGGGTGGTGGACGCGGAGGGGCAGCCCGCAGGCGGCGCGACCGTGCTCGCCGCCGGCACCGGCCTGTGGCCGGCGCGCAGCACGACCACCGACGCGACCGGCGCCGCGAGGATCGCCGGGCTCCGCGACGGGGTGTACGACCTCAAGGCGCGGCGCGGCGCCGCCGTGAGCGCGACCGCGCTCGCCGTGCCCGTGAGGCGCGGCGAGGGCAAGGAGGTGAAGCTCGTCCTCGGGCCCGGCCGCCACGTGCGCCTCCTCGTGACCGACGGCGACGGCGAGGACGCGCCGGCCGTGAAGGGCGCGAACGTCGTGCTCGTCGAGCAGGGCCTGTCGGCGTTCCCGCTGCACGGGCGCACGGGCGACGACGGGTCCGTGACGCTCGGGCCCATCGCGCCGGGGTACGCGAGCGCCTCGGCCCTGGCGGCCGGCTTCGTGCCGAGGAACGCCGTGCAGGTCGACGCAGGCGCCGCCGAGGTCCGCATCCCGCTGCTCCGCGGCGGCGCGCTCGTGGGCGAGGTCGTGGACGACCGCGGCTACCCGGTCCCGGGCGCGACCCTGGAGATCGTCGGGGCCGACGCCGACGGGATGCCCATCGACGAGACCACCGCGATGTCCGAGTTCAGGGACGAGCACTTCGAGCGCGCCCTGCCCGGTCCAGCGCCGCTGATCCCGGCGGGAGAGCTCGGGGTCATGCCCGGCCCCATCCCGGATCTGCCGCGCGGCGACGCGTTCGTCCCGGCCGCCGCGGTGCGATCGGGCGACCCGTGGGTCACGCGCGCCGACGGCACCTTCCGGGCCGAGCCCGTCACCCCGGGGCGCGTCCACGCCATCGTCCGCCACCCGGAGTACGTGGAGACGTCCAGCGAGATCGTGACGCTGCAGCCGGGCGGCGAGGCCCATGTGCGCGTGGTCATGCGCCAGGGCGGCCTGCTCGAGGGCCGCGTCCTCGAGGAAGACCGCAAGCCGGTCGCCGGCGCGCGCGTCGAGCTGGCCGCGACCGCCGGCTCGCTCGAGCGGGTGACGTACTCCGCGGACGACGGCACGTTCGCCTTCGCCGCGGTCCCCGACGAGGTGCTCGTCTCGGTCTCCCGGCCCGAGTCGCCCGGGGACGTCGTGGCGCGGCTCGTCGTCGAGGTCCCGGAGCGCGAGCGCAAGGAGATCGAGGTCGTCCTCCCGAAGGTGCGCGAGGCGGTGGCGATCCACGTCACCGACGATCGCGGCTACCCGATCGACCGCGTGGAGGTGCGCGTCCTCTCGCTCGACGTCGCCGTCCCGCTCCGCAAGACGCTCTTCACGGACGACGACGGCGACGCGCGGCTGCCCGACGCCGCCGGCCTCCCGCTCCGGATCAGCCTCGTGCGCTCCGGCAGGTCCCCGCGCGTCGAGCAGGTCGACGCCGCGCCGAAGGAGCTGCGGCTCGAGATGAGCGCCGCCCTCAAGGCGACCGGCACGGTGACCGGGCGCGGCGGGCGCGAGCGGCTCGAGGGCGCGCGGATCACGCTGTTCTCGCCGACCGGGCCGCGCCGCGCCACGAGCGACGCGGAGGGCGCCTTCACGCTCGGAGACCTCGCGCCGGGCCAGTTCCGCGTGACGGTGACCCGCGACGGGTTCGCGCCGGCGACGCTGCGGGTCACCCTCGCCGGCGATCCCGATCGCCCGACGGACCTCGGGCGCATCGACCTGTTCGAGGCGGGAGAGGTCGCCGGCCAGGTCGTCGATCAGCGCGGCGATCCGGTCGCAGGGGCCCGCGTCGCGCGCGACCGCGTGCCGACGTACCTGCCGCTCGGCCCGCTGCCGCCGGGCGTCGTGACCGCCGATCGGGACGGGCGGTTCCAGCTCGGCGGCCTGCCCGAGGGCACGGCGGTGCTCGAGGCGTACAGCGCGGAGCTCGGGCGCGCCGAGTCGCAGCCGGTGCAGGTCCGGGCCGGCAGGACGACCGACCGGGTCAGGATCGCGCTGCCGGGCGGCGGCGCGCGGCAGGACCCGAAGGGCGCGGGGAGCCTGGCGGTGACGCTCGGCGAGGAGCGCCGGACCGTGGCCGTGGTGTCGGTGCCTCCGGCGAGCGAGGCGGAGGAGGCCGGGATCGAGCCCGGCGATCGGCTCCTGTCCGTGAACGGCGCCGAGGTGCGATCCATCGAGGAGGCGCGGCGGCGCCTCACCGGGCCGCTCTCGGAGGATGTCGTGGTGCTGCTCGCGCGCGACGGCGAGCGCGGCGAGACGCGGTGGCTCACGCGGGTGCGGAGGGAGCGGGTACGGCGCTAGGCGGTCGGCGGTAGGGCCCTCGACCGGCCGAGGCGCCCGGCAGCGGCTCAGGAGGGGGCGTGGCGGCGCGGCGGCGCGCGCCACCCGATCTCAGTTCTTCGCCTTGGCCAGCATGATCGCGCGGCCGTCGCCGATCTCCCAGCGCAGCGTGTGATCTGTGGCGAAGCGGAACTCCGCTTGATCGAGCCCGCCCTCGGGACGGAGGAACGCGACGGTCACCTGATCGCCCTCCGCCTTGGCCACCTTGAAGGTGCCGCTGCGCGGCGTCTCCGCAGGCACGGTCACCGTGACCTTGCTGCCGTTGAACTCGAGCGCCGTCCCCTTGACCCATCCGGTCGCCTTCGTGAGCTGTTCCACGGGGGCGTTCTCGATGGAGTCGCCATACCAGCGCCCCTGAAGGCGATCGCGAGGGGTCTTCGAGCAGCCCGACACAGCGGTCAGCGCCATCGCCAGGGCCAGAGCGGTCATGATGCGGTTCTGCATGGGCCTTCCTTCGGGGGTCTCGGGGTCCCCGGTGTGGAAAATGCTACGAAAAACGGAACGACGGGGCCAACAATGTAGGATGTTTCTGCACACTTACGGACATAGCGAGCTCCGGCCAGGGGGGTGGATGCCGCGGCTTCTGGGGAAGGCGAGTTCGCGCTAGGGTTCCGCCGGAGGAGCCGCGCGGAAGACGCGCTCCTTCGCGGCGCGACGACCTTGAGCACGCTGTTCTACGAGAAGCGCCTCGTCCCCCTCGAGCGGACGCGGCTCCTGAACTCCATCGTCGAGCGGGCGGCTGACCGGTCGGAGGGGCCTCCTGTGGTCGTCTTCGATCTCGACGGCACCCTCATGGACAACCGGCCGCGGGTGGTCGCCATTCTTCACGAGCTCGCGGAGGAGTGGCGCCGCAAGCACCCGCACGCCGCCGCCCTCCTCGAGCGCGCGGCGCCCGAGGGCATCGGGTACGGGTTCCAGGACAACCTGCGCCGGCTCGGGGTCGACGACGAGTCGCTCCACCTGCACGCCTTCGAGTTCTGGAAGGCCCGCTTCTTCAACGATCCGCACATCCGGCACGACGTCGAGGTGCCGGGCGCGAGCCAGTACGCGCGCGACTGCCACGCGGCGGGGGCGACGCTCGTGTACCTCACCGGGCGCGACCTCCCGAACATGGCGCTCGGCTCGTTCGCGAGCCTGCGCGACCTCGGCTTCCCCATCGGGGTCATCGGCACGGAGCTCGTCGTGAAGCCGAGGTTCGAGATGCCCGACACCGAGTTCAAGCGGAGCGTCGCCCCGCAGCTCTCCCGGCTCGGGCGCGTCATCGCGGCGTTCGACAACGAGGCGGCGAACTGCAACCTGCTCGTGGCCTGCCATCCCCGCTGCACCGCGGTCTTCATGGACACGCAGTACGCGCCCGACCCGCCGCCGCTCGACCGGCGGGTGCAGGTGATCCACACCTTCGAGCGGGAGCCGTGATCAGCGCGCGCATCGCCGCCGTCGGCCTGCTGCTCGCCGCCGCCGGGTGCGAGCCGTCGCGCCACCAGCCCGCCGACCTCGTGGAGGCCGGGGCGAGCCCGAACGCGAGGATCCTCCCCGCGCCGCTCGCGAACGAGACGCCGGACCTGCTCGACGCCTCGGCGGCCGAGGCCAGCGCGAAGCTCGTGTCGGACGACTACGGCCGGCTCATCATGTCCGAGGCGAGCCAGCCGTCGCCGCTGCTGCTGCCGCCCGCGACCCCCCTGCCGGAGGACACGCTCTCGTCCCGCGAGCTCCCGGGCGTCACGCTCGCGGCGGCCTTCCGCTGGCGCGACGTGCCGCAGCCCCCCAAGGCGCCCGAGGTGGCGCCCGCCGGGATCCACGCGGCGCAGCGGCTCACCGAGCTGACGTGGAAGGTCGATCTCGCCGAGACGGGGCGCATGCGGGTCCAGTTCACGTCGCGGGCGCTCCCGTTGCCCTCCGGCTCCGAGCTCCGCGCCCGCCACGACGTCCACGGGGAGGTCCTGCTCTGGCCGGCCTTGACCCAGTACCGGGTCGTGCCGCCGGGGGCGCTCCGCACGCTCCTCGGCGAGCGGCGCGTCGACGTGACGCCGCTGTCGGCCGGCTCGGCGCGTCCCGTCGGCGAAGGCAAGCGGCTCGAGATCGACGTCCGCAAGATCGAGATGCACGCGAGCCTCGGCGCGCTGTACCTCGAGCTCGGCAGGGTGCCCGAGGCCGGCGAAGGGGGGCCCCTGCTCTGCCGGGCGCTGCTGGAGATCCTCGGCGTCGACCCGAAGTCGCCCGAGTGCGTGGCCGGCGAGGTGCCGCTCTATGCGAGCTATGCCTGGCAGAGCGGCGGCGGCGTCGCGTTCGAGGTCACGTCGGTCGACCGGCGCACCGACCTGATCTCGACCGACATGCTCATGCCGCCCCCGAGCGCGGCGTACGCCGCCGCGGGGCTCCCGTCGGCGCAGGGCGGCGTCTTCCTGACGCGCGACGAGCTCGCGGCCATCCGGGCAGAGCCGCTCCCGCTGCCCGCGAGCGTCGACCCGGGCGCGCCCGGCGAGGGCTTCGTCGCGGTCAATCAGACCGACGCGCTGTTCTACCTGCTCGTCGACGGCATCCCCGCGGTCGCGGTGCCTCCGATGAGCGAGCGCTACGTCGCCGGGCCCCTGCGCGGGCGCTACGTCGTCCAGTGGCGCACGTTCCTCGGCGAGAGCATCGAGCCGCCGCAGACCGTCGAGATGCCGGCGCGCCTCGTGCGCAGCGGGACCGACGCAGGCGCGGCGGACGGCGGCTGAGCGGCCGCCGCTAGCTGCCGGTCGTCGTCTCGGGGCTCGACAGGAGCGCGGAGATGTCGTCCGGGATCCGGGTCAGCGTGAGGCTCGAGCCGAGGCACGCGAGGAGGATGTCGCCGTCGCAGATCACCTCCTCGCCCCGGAGGACGCGGTAGCTGAAGCGCGCGGTCACCCTGTGGATCTCGCGGCAGGTCGTCTCGACCACGAGGTTGTCGCCGAACCGCGCCGCCTGGCGGTACTTGATCCGCAGCTCCGCGACAGCGAGGTGAAGGTCGCGCCGGACCATCTCCTCGTAGGAGATCCCGCGGCGCTGCAGCCAGTCGATGCGGCCAGCCTCCAGGTAGACGAGATAGTTCGCGTGGTGGACGATGCCCATCAGATCCGTCTCGCAGAAGCGGACGGCCAGCGGGGTGCGTGAGGTGAGGTGCGGCGGCGCATCGGGCGGAGGAAGCGGAGGAAGGGGCGGCATCGCGGGAGGCGCCTAGGTTAACCCACTTTCGACCCGGGCGGCGGAGCGGCCGCGCGGCCTGGAACGCGCGCGATGGGGAACGCCGGCGGCGCGCAGGGCGAGGGATGCGCCTCGGCGCTGGTGGCGGGGGCGCCGCGATGCTAGCGGGCGCCATGGCGAACGTCCGGACGCTCCTGTCCGCCGAGCAGATCGGCGCCCGCGTGCGCGAGCTCGGCGCGCAGATCACCAGCGACTACGCGGAGCGGCGGCTCGTGCTCGTCTCGGTGCTCAAGGGGAGCTTCGTGTTCACCGCCGACATCGCGCGCCACATCGACCTCCCGGTGCGCATCGAGTTCCTCGGCGTGCGCAGCTACGGCGAGGGCACGGCCTCCACCGGCGTCGTCCAGATCACGCAGGACCTGACGCGCCCGATCGAGGGCGAGGACATCCTCCTCATCGAGGACATCGTCGATACGGGCCTCACGATCTCGCACCTGCTCCAGCTCTTCCGTACGAGGATGCCGAACAGCGTGAAGGTCTGCGCGCTCCTGCACAAGCCGGCCCGCGCGCGGGTCGAGGTGCCGATCGACTATCTGGGCTTCACGATCGAGGACAAGTTCGTCGTCGGCTACGGGCTCGACTGGGCCGAGCGCTATCGAAACCTGCCGTTCATCGGTGTTGTGGAGGCGACGTGAGCAAGCGGCTGCTGATGCTCGAGAAGATGACCCAGGGCGGGTCGAAGGATCCATTCCACTGGTACGCGCTCGCGCTGGAGTACGCGGGGCAGGGACGCCATGACGAGGCGCTCGCCACGTTCGGCGCGCTCCGGGCGATCGACCCGAGCTACGTGCCGATGTACCTCATGTGCGGGACGATGCTGGTGAAGGCAGGCCGCCGCGACGAGGGGCGCTCCTGGCTGAGCGACGGCATCGGGGTCGCGCGCAGCAAGGGAGATCAGCACGCGCTGAGCGAGCTCCAGCAGGCGCTCGAGGGCGACGGCGACGCGTGACGCCATGAGGGAGGCGGCGCGCGGCGGGGATCGCGCCGCGCGTCAGCCGCCCTCTCCCCCGCCCTCGCCGCGGATCCGGCGGAGGCGCTCGCCGATCGTCCGCTCGTAGCCGCGGTCGGTCGGCTCGTAGAACCGGCTGCCGGCGATCGGCTCGGGCAGGTAGGCCTCGCCCACCGCGACGCCGCCCGGCTCGTCGTGCGCGTAGCGGTAGCCCTCGCCGTAGCCCTCGTCGCGCATCAGCCGCGTGACGGCGTTGCGCAGCGTGAGCGGGACCGGCAGCGCGCCGTGCTCGCGTACGGCGGCCTGCGCCGACTGCCAGGCCGACTTGCACGCGTTCGATTTCGGGGCCGTGGCGAGGTACAGCGCCGCCTGCGTGAGCGGGTAGAGGCCCTCCGGCATCCCCATCCGCCGGAACGCGGCGTCCGCCGCGACGGCGACCTCCAGGGCGCGCGGGTCGGCGTTGCCGATGTCCTCGGAGGCGAAGATCATCATCCGGCGCAGCAGGAAGAGCGGGTCGTCGCCGGCCTCGATCATGCGCATCAGCCAGTAGACGGCGGCGTCCGGATCGGAGCCGCGCATCGACTTGATGAAGGCGCTGATGACGTTGTAGTGCTCCTCGCCGGCCTTGTCGTAGAGCAGCGTCTTGTGCTCGCTCGCGCCGGCGATGAGCTCGCGCGTGATCGTGGCGGCGCCCGCGCGCACCGCCTCGTCCGCGGCGACCTCCAGCGTGGTGAGCGCCCTGCGCGCGTCGCCCTGCGCGAGCGCCGCGATCGCCGAGAGCGCGTCGTCGTCGGCCGCGACCGCGCCGGCGAGCCCGGTGGGCGAGTCGATGGCGCGGCGCAGGAGCTCGACGAGCTCCGGGGCGTCGAGGCCCTGGAGGCGGAAGACCTTGCAGCGGGAGAGGAGCGGCGCGTTCACCGCGAACGAAGGGTTCTCGGTGGTCGCCCCGATCAGGGTGATCGTCCCGTCCTCGACGTGCGGGAGGAACGCGTCCTGCTGGGCCTTGTTGAAGCGGTGGATCTCGTCGACGAACAGGATCGTGCGCTTGCTCTCGTACGAGCGCGCGGTGCGCGCCTGGGCGAGGATCTCGCGGAGCTCCGGCACGCCGCCCAGCACGGCGTTGAAGGGGACGAAGCGGGCGTTCGTCGTGTGCGCGACGACGCGCGCCAGCGTCGTCTTGCCGGCGCCCGGCGGGCCCCACAGGATCATCGAGGGGATCCGGTCGGCGGTGATCGCGCGCGCGAGCAGCTTGCCCTCGCCGAGGAGGTGGCCCTGGCCGATCATGTCCGCGAGCGAGCGCGGGCGCATGCGCTCGGCGAGGGGCACCGTGGCCCGGAGCTCCGGATCGCGCTGCCGGGCGGCGTCGAAGAGGGTCGGCTCGTCGCCCGCGGGTCGCCGCCGCGCGCCGCCGCCTCCCCCGCCGCGGGGCGCGCTCATTCGAAGGCCGACCGCGCGCGCGCGTCGGAGGCCCGTTCCGAGAGCAGGACCTCCACGGCGCGGCGCGCGCTCGCCGGATCGCGCCCGACCCAGCGCACCGTGCCCGCGCCGTCGACCACGAACGTGAGGGGGACCTGCGCGACGCCGTAGGTCCCGCTGAGCCGCTGATCGAGGTCCGCGACGATGGGGAACGTCGCGCCGAGCTCGTACGCGGCCGCCTCGGCGGCGGCCTCCGAGGCGTCGACGTTCACGCCGATCATCGCCACCCCGTCCGCCTTGCGGTCGCGCCAGAGCTTGTCGAGCGCCGGCATGGTCCGGCTGCACGACGCGCACCAGGACGCCCAGAAGTCGATCACGGTGACCCGCGTCCTCCGGGTGCCGGGCACGCCCACGGTGACCGCCGCCGTCGACTCCGCGTGGAACTCCGGCGCGGCGCTGCCCACGAGCGGGTGGCGCACCGAGGCAGGCATCGCGCCCGGCCCGCACCCGAGCACGAGCGGCGCGCAGGCCGCAGCGCTCGCGAGGGCGCCGATACGGACGGCCGAGCGGAGGCGCGACAGCGCGGGCCACGCCGTCGCCGCGCGCGTCGCGCGGACGCCGCCGCTGACCGAGGAGGGCTTGCTCGCCGCCTTCGCCTGCAACACGCGGGGAGTTTAACGTCCCGGCGCGCCTTGTCCGAGGGGCGCAGGAGGAAAAAGAGCGCGTGGTCGGCGGAATGAGGCCGCCGCGGCGGGCGCGGGGAACCCGCCCGAGGGGCCGGCGCGCCGCGCCGGGGTTGCGCCGGGCGCGGCGCGGCGGCGCTATCCGCGGGCTCCGAAGATGGCGGTGCCGACGCGGACGAGCGTGGCGCCCTCGGCGATGGCTGCCTCGAAATCGTGCGACATGCCCATCGAGAGCTCGGGCAGCGCGGCCTGGCCGCCGTGCGCGTCCCGCAGGGCGCGCAGCTGCGCGAAGAACGGGAGGACGTCGGCCGGGTCGTCGAGGAACGGCGCGATGGTCATGAGGCCGACCGGCCGGAGGTGCGCGCACCGGGCCACCGCGCCGACGAGCGGCGCGAGATCGCCGGGCGCACAGCCGCCCTTCGAGGCCTCGCCGCCGACGTTGACCTCGAGCAGGACGTCGACCGTCCGGTTGAGCGCGGCCGCGCGCCTGTCGAGCTCGACGGCGAGGTCCTCGCGATCGACGGAGTGCACGACCTGCGCGACGCGCGCGACGTGCTTCGCCTTGTTCCTCTGGAGCCGGCCGATGGCGTGCCACACGAGCCCGTCGAGGTCGGCGAGCGCCTCGGCCTTCTCGACGAGCTCCTGCGCGTAGCTCTCGCCGAAATCACGCTGCCCGGCGGCATAGGCGGCGCGGATGGCCTCCGCGGGCTTTCCCTTGGACACAGCGATGAGCCGGACCTCCTCGGGGTCCCGCCCGGCGCGCGCCGCGGCGCCTGCGATCCGGCGCCGTACCTCTTCGAGCCGCGGTGCGATGTTCTCCAGGTCTTCAGAAATCACGCCGCACGATACCGCGAGCTGCCGCTGCGGACACGAGGGCGCGCCGCTGCACCGGACACGGCAGTGCGGGCCGTGGCGGAGGCCGGCGCAAGGTGTCGGATCCACCCGCCCGGGCGGCGTGCCAGAGTGTGCCTGAGGACCGCGTCAATCACCGCCGGATCGCAGTGCATCCAGGGATTTTCTCGTGGCACGTGGATTGCCATACGCGTGCGTACCCGCCATGCGAAGCCTGCTGTTGTCTACCCTGCTCATCGCGGTTGGATGCACGTTCAACCCGCAGCCCGAACCGCCGTTTCAGGAGCAGGACCCCGATCCGCCGGGGTCTACCGCCACCGGAGCCGGCAGCACGGGTGCAGGTGCCGGTGACGCAGGCACTGGGGCTGGCTTTCCCGAGCCATCGGGCGCCGGAGGCGGGGGCGGCTCCGGCGCCGTGGGTACCAGCACCAGCACGGGCGGCACGGGCGGCTCTGGCGGCGCGGTCGGTGAGGGCGGCTCTGGCGGCGCGGGCGGCTCTGGTGAGGGCGGCTCTGGCGGTGAGGGCGGCTCTGGAGAGGGCGGCTCTGGCGGTGAGGGCGGCTCTGGTGGGGGCGGCTCTGGCGGTGAGGGCGGCTCTGGCGGCGGGGGCGGCTCTGGCGGTGAGGGCGGCGCGGGCGGTGAGGGCGCCGAGCCCTGCGGCGAAGGGGGCGCTGGAGGTGTGGACTGCGGCTGAGCAACCGCGCCGCCCGACCTTGACGGCGGCGCCAGCCGGGTGGCAGGCGCGAGCGACAGCAGACGGCTCATCGCGCTCGACGCCGCGCTCCCGCGGACGAGGGCGCTGCGCAAGCGGCAGGGGACTGCGCAGGGTGCTATGAGGAGAGAGCTTATGCGCAAGCTTGTCGTCCTTTTGTTCGGGGTGGTGCTCTCGGGCTGTGGCTTCAACCCGCAGCCCGAGCCTCCCCTCTCGGGTATCGGATGCGCGGACTGCGATGACCTCGGCGCGACCGGGGCCGGAGGGGGACGCACCGAAGACGACCCCGATGGGAGTGACGGCAACGGGGGCGGCCCCATCGCCGGCGAGGCCGGCACGGGCAACGCTGGTTCAACCGGTGCCGGTAGCACGGGTGCATCCGGCGCCGGCGGCGCGACCAATTCGGGCGGCCACGCCGGTGCGGATGGCGGAGGCGGCGCCGGTGGCGGAGGCGGCGAGGACGGCACCGGTGGCGCGGGCGGCGAGGACGGCGCGGGCGGCGACGCCGGCGCGGGGGGTACCGGCGGCGCGGGCGGCGAAGCCGGCGCCGGTGGCGCGCTTGGCCAGGGCGGCGCGTGAGGCGACGGATGGGCCAGGTGCCACGACGCCGAGCGCTCGACGCAGCCTCGTAGCTTGGCGGCGGCGCTGAGCTCCGAGGTACGCCCGGCAGCGGGCTCGTGAAACGTTCTCCCCGCGCCCTCAGCCGCGGCCGCACGCCGTCAGCTCCGCCCTGCGACGCCGCGAGCTCGCGGCTCGACGCCGCGAGCGCGCGGCTCAGATCCCAGGTCGCCGTGGCCGCGTGTACTCGTCGAGCATGTTCGCGACGAGCTCGGCGAGGAGGCTGTCCGCCACGCGAAGGCGGCGCGACATCTCGCGCGCAATGTTCAGCACCAGGAGGGTGTACGACTTGAGATCGCGCCGGTAGAGCGCGTCGAGATCGTGAGCGGTGATGCGCATCAAACGCGACGGGGCGATGGCTCGCACGGTCGCCGAGCGCGGCATCACGTCGAGGATCGACATCTCGCCGAACCAGTCGCTCGGCCCCAGGACCGCGATCCGCGCGTCGACATCCCGCTTCGACCGCTTGAGCACTTCCATCTCCCCTGCGAGCAGCACGAACATCTCGCGGCCGCTGTCGCCCTCGCGAAAGGCGACGGCCCCCGGCTGCAGCTCGAGCAGCTCCAGCGAGTCGGCGAGTCCATGGAGGACGTGATCGCCCAGGCCGCCGAACAGGCCGATCTCGCGCAGCTGCGCGATCAAGTCAGCGTTGTGGCTCACGGGGTTGCACCGCGGGCGACCGCGGCGGCCGACCCGACAACGCCCACCAACACCTCGCGAACATGCCCGCCTACTCGCATCGCTCCACCTCGCGGCCCCGAGCCGATGTACCCACCGAGAGCGTACGCCGCAACATGAGGACGTCAACGCTCGCCCTCGCGACATCCTGCCGGCTCCCCGGCCGTCTCGTCGCCGCGGGATGCGCCCCCCGAGCCCCGTCCCCTCGGTCACGTCGCTCCGAGCCGTGCACCCGCCTTGCGGTCGCGCTGCCGCCGGGCGCACCTGGCGTGAGCCGCACTAGAGATCCTTGGTGAACACGATCCGCGGGCGCCCAGGCCCGGCGTAGTCCTCGACCTCGGCCGCCGACCAGCCGACCGCCGCGTGGAAGCGCACGGAGCCCTCGTTGCCCAGGGTCGTGATCGCCTTGAGCTGCCGGCAACCCTCGCGGCGGCAGTCCTCCTCGAACGCTGCATAGAGCATCCTGCCGACGCCGCGGCGGCGGTAGTCGGGGTGAATGCCGACGAGGTGCACGTACCCGATCGCCGCGTCCGGGCACCTGAACCCGAGCAGGAAGCCGACAAGCAACCCGTGATCCTCGACGACGCGGGCAAGGCGCCCGAGCTCGTAGAAGTAGATCGGGTGCGCGAGCGCGCTGGTTGGGCCTGCCCACCACCGATCGATCTCACCCACGATCCGGTCGTAGTCGGGCTTCGTCAGCGGCCGTGTCTCCATGCATCACCTCACTCGAACGGTTCGGGATCCAGCTTTCGATCTGCACGCCGCGGATGGCACGAACATCTCGCGCAGACCTGCGCAGCCTAGCAGCCGCGCCGGCCTCCTCGTAAGCACGCTCGTGATGCCCGGCTAGCCGCCGCGCGTCACGCCTGCTAGCGCTACCGCGTGCGTCACGACAAAATCATCGTCGCTCCGTCGATCCTGTCGGCTGACTTCGGTCGTCTCGCGGAGGAAGTGCGAGCCGCCGAGGCCGCCGGCGCCGACTGGATTCACGTCGATGTGATGGATGGCCGGTTTGTGCCAAACATTACGATCGGACCGCTCATCGTTCGCGCGGTTCGCGCCGCGACGCGTCTTCCTCTCGATGTGCACCTGATGATCGTCGAGCCCGAGCGCTACGTCGACGAGTTCGCGGTCGCCGGCGCCGATCGGATCTCGGTCCACGTGGAGGCGTCGCCGCACCTGCACCGGACGATCCAGCAGATCCGGGACGCAGGAGCGCGCCCCGGCGTCGTGCTGAACCCTCACACCTCGGAAGAGTCGATCCGGCACGTGCTGCCCGACCTGGATCTGGTGCTGGTGATGAGCGTCAACCCCGGGTTCGGTGGCCAGCGGTTCATCCCGGCGACGCTCCCCAAGCTGCGGAGCCTGCGTCAGGCGATCGATCAGGCGGGCCTCGACATCGCGCTCGAGGTCGACGGCGGCGTCGCGCCGTCGACGTCCGGGCAGATCATCGCCGCCGGGGCGACGGCGCTCGTCGCCGGCTCGGCCGTGTTCGGCGCCGCGGCGCCTGGCGAGCAGCTGTCGTTCGACGCGCGTGTGGCGCGGTATGCGGAGGCGATCCGGGCGATCCGCGCGCCCGCCGGGGAGCAGCTTTGATCCGGCGCAACGCCCCCGCGGCGGTGAGGGCCGCGGCGAGGGCGACGGCGTGCGCGGCGGCGGCGCTCGTCGGGGCGGCGGTGCTGGCCGGCTGCGCGCAGCCGGCTGCGCCTGTGGCGCCGCCACGCGCGCCGGCCCCGGACACGGCGCGCCCCGCGGGTTCGGCCGCGCTCCCGCCGGCCGGGGGCGCCAATCCGGTCGGCGAGGGCGAGGTCGACGACGATGCGGCCCGGCTGACCAAGGAGGAGATCGCGCGCGTGCTCGCCCGCCTGGCGAAGGCGCGCGGCCTGCCCGTGCTCCGCGAGGTGCGGAGCCGCGTGCTCACCCGCGGCGAGATCCTGGCGCGGGTGCGCGCGCACGTGGAGCGCGAGATCCCCGAGGGCGTGCTGGATCATCAGCGCGAGGTGCTCGCGGCGCTCGAGCTCATCCCGGCCGACTACGACTTCACCGCCGGGATGTACCGCCTGCTCGAGGGGCGCATCGCGGGCTTCTACGAGCCGGACGACGCGACGATGTACCTCGTCGACGATCTCAGCGAGACCGAGGCCGAGGAGACGCTGGCGCACGAGCTCGTCCATGCGCTCCAGGACCAGAGCTTCTCGCTGGGGAAGCTCCTTCGCTTCAGGCCCGGCGACAGCGATCGCCTGGCGGCCACGCACGCGCTCGTCGAGGGCGAGGCGATGAGCGCGATGTTCGATGTGCTTGTCGGCTCGGCGTTCCAGATGGACGAGTCGACACTCCGGAAGCTCGTGGCGATGTCGACGGCGCTGTCGTCCGTGGGCGATACGCCGCTCGTGCTGCAGGAGTCGCTGGGCGCGCCGTACACGGACGGCTTCGCGTTCGTGCAGGCGCTGCGCCGGGATGGCGGCTGGCCCTCCGTGGACGCGGTCTGGCGCGCGCTGCCGGAGACGACCGAGCAGCTGCTGCACCCCGAGAAGCTCGCCGCGCGCGAGCCCGCCGTCGAGGTGGCGGTCCCGACCGCCGCGGCGCTCGGTCCAGGGTTCCGCGTCGTGTTCGACGACGTGATGGGCGAGCAGGCGCTGCGCATCGCGTTCGCCGCGTATGCGCACCGCGAGGCGGCCATCGGCGCGGCGGCCGGGTGGGGCGGGGACCGGGTTGCGGTGGTGCAGCGGGACGATCCGAAGGACCCGACGCGGCGCGCGTTCGCGCTCGCGTGGCGGCTGCGGTTCGACAGCGCGGGCGACGCGGCGGAGGCGGGGAAGGTGCTCGAGCGCCGCTTCGGGAAGACGTGCCAGCAGCGCGCGTCGCTCGGGCCGATCGCGTGGACGGCGCGCGGGGGCGACGTGGCGGTCGTCGCGGGGCCGTACGAGCGGCGCGGGGCAGGGGAGGCCAGCGCGGTGGGGACGTGCGCGGGGGCGAAGACGTGGCTGGCGGAGGTGATGAAGGGCGGGGTTGGGGGGAAGGCGACGGGGGGAGCGGGGGCGGAGAGCCAGGGACGGAAGTAGCGGATCCGCTCACGAATGCGGGCTGGGCAACGTCGAGCGGCGCCCCGGTACGTCCGTTGCGCCGCACAGGCCCGGAGGTCGACACCCTCAGCGAGCGCCTTCGCGAGGAGCTCGCGACGTCTGTCGTCCGCCCGGATCGCAGCCGCAGACGGATGAAGCTCCGGACCTTCCTCGAGGGTTTCGGCTAGACCGCGTGCGCCACGCATCGCTCTCGTCGGCGCTCGAGAACCTTCAGAGGTGGGGCTTCGGGCACAAGCTCAGCGGCAGCACCGTCAACGACTGCATCACCCTCTGAACGACTGCATCACCCTCTGGAAGAGCGAAGCGTCCGTCTACGAAGGGACCGAGCACATTCGCCTGGGCGCAGCGGACGGAGCTAGAGCGATTCGATGTCTCTCTGGCTGCCTGGATGGAGGCGGACTTCCCTGAAGCGGCGGCTCAGGCAATCCAGCGGCGAATCTGCAGCGTTGATGGCTCGTCCTC
This sequence comes from Sorangium sp. So ce887, assembly GCF_051521455.1. NCBI lineage: Bacteria > Pseudomonadati > Myxococcota > Polyangiales > Polyangiaceae > Sorangium > Sorangium sp. So ce887. Next base: position 11,410,059 of record NZ_CP150354.1, read on the forward strand.
CGAATCGCCGTTCTTCTCATTCTCCGCATGGCACGCCGCCTCTGAAGCAAGCTTTCGGACTCCCCCCTACGGGACGATTGCGTGCAGGTGACGCGCGAGCTCGCCGGGTATCACAAGACCGTTGCGATGACGAAGCCGCATGTCGCTTCACGTCCCCAGGGAAGACTGCTACGGTCGCGCCATCGCGCGGCAAAGAGCAGCGCGGACCGGGGGCCGCATGAAGTTCTTTCACGCAGCGGACATCCATCTCGATAGCCCCCTGCGGGGCCTCGATCGGTACGACGGGGCGCCGGTGGACAAGCTCCGCGGGGCGACGCGGCGCGCGCTCGAGAACCTTGTGGCGCAGTGCATCGAGGAAAAGGTGGCCTTCCTGCTCATCGCCGGCGATCTCTACGACGGCGACTGGACGGATTACAACACGGGGCTCTTCTTCGCGAAGCAGATGTCACGCCTGCGTGAAGCGGGTATCCGGGTGTTCATCGTGCGTGGCAATCACGACGCGCGGAGCAAGATCCTGCGATTGCCGGAGGGCGTGCGCGAGCTGTCGGCGAAGAAGCCGGAGACGATCGTGCTGGAGGATCTCGGCGTGGCCGTGCACGGTCGGAGCTACGAGAAAGCCGATACCACGGAGGACCTCTCCGTCGCCTATCCCGCGCCGCGGGAGGGGTATTTCAACGTGGGATTGCTGCATACGTGCGCGAGCGGTCGCGAAGGGCATCAATCGTATGCTCCGTGCTCGGTGAGCGACCTCGTGGCGAGGAGATACGATTACTGGGCTCTCGGGCATGTGCACGCGCGCGAGGTGCTCCACGAGTCGCCGTGGATCGTGTTCCCCGGGAACCTGCAGGGCAGGCATGCGCGCGAGACGGGGAAGAAGGGGGCGACGCTGGTGACCGTGGACGAGGGGCGGATCGTGGGGGCCGAGCCCCGGACCCTGGACGCGCTGCGCTGGGTGCGGTGCGCGGTGGACGCGCGCATGGCGTCGTCGGTCGATGATGTGATCGAGCTGTGCCGCGAGGCCCTGGCGCGCGAGGCGGACGCGGCGGAGGAGAGGATCGTGGCCGCGCGGATCGAGGTGACGGGGGCGACGCGGGCGCACGGGGCGCTCTCGCGCGAGCCCGAGAAGTACCGGAGCGAGGTGCGCAGCGCGGCGAGCGACGCGGGCGAGATCTGGGTCGAGAAGATCAGCTTCCGCACCCGGAACCCGCTCGATGCGGAGGCGAGCCTCGGGGACGAGGCCGTGGGCGGGCTCTACCGGCAGCTCCGCACCCTCTGCGAGGACGACGCCGAGATCGACAGGCTGCTGAGCGGGCTCGAGCCCTTGCGCAAGAAGCTGCCGGCGGAGCTCGACCACCTCGAAGGCGGAGGGAAGCTCGATCGGACGGCGCTCCGGCAGCTCGTCCGGGAGCTGCCCGATACCCTGCTGCCGCTGCTCTTTGCAGGTGAGGACGCGTCGTGAAGATCCTCTCGCTCGATCTCCTGAGGTACGGGCCTTTCACCGGGCTGTCGCTGGATTTCTCGGCGAAGCCGCGCGCGTTGCACGTGATCTTCGGGTCGAACGCGGTCGGCAAGAGCACGACGCTGCGGGCGGTGCTGGGGTTTCTCTTCGAAATGCCCAAGGACACCCAGGACGCGCACGATCGGGACTACAAGAAGCTCCGGGTGGGCGCGCTCCTCGCGGCCGAGGACGGGCGGACCTTGCAGCTCGTCCGACGCAAGGGGCTCAAGCAGACGTTGCTGGATCCCGCCGAGCAGCCGGTGGACGAGGGGCAGCTGCAGGCGTTGCTCGGCGGGGTGACGGAGGAGCAGTACAAGGTGATGTTCGGCCTCTCCCACGAGGCGCTCGTGGACGGCGGCGAGGCGCTGCTCAAGGGAGGCGGCGATCTCGGAGAGAGCTTGTTCGCGGCCGGGCTCGGGGGCACGCGCGTGCACGCGGTGCTGGAGAGGCTCGACGCGCAGGCGGAGGAGATCTTCACGCCCCTCGGGAAGCACAAGAAGAAGCTCAACGCCGCGCTCGAGAGCTACAAGAGCGCGAAGAAGGGAGCCGCGGATCGGTCCCAGCCGGCGAAGGAGTGGGAGCAGCTCCAGAAGGATCTCGCCGGTGGGCAGGCGCGCGCCGCGACCCTGGCCAGCGAGCTCTCCGATCTCCAGGCGAAGCTCAGGCACCTGTCGCGCACGGCGCAGGCGCTGGTGCCCATCGCGGAGCGGGACAGGATCCTCGGGATGCTGAAGGAGCATGAGGGCGCGGTGTTCTTGCCCGAGACGGCGCCCGAGGCGCGGCGGAAGGCCGAGAGCACGCTCGCGGAGACGGAGCCGCGCGAGGAGCGGCTCGGCCGCGAGATCGCGGATCTGACCGCGCAGATGGACCGGTTGCCGGTGCCGGAGGCGCTGCTCGCGCAGGGGGCGTCGATCACCGCGATCCAGGACGGGCTCGGCAACCACAAGAAGGCGGCGGGGGTGGATTTGCCTCGGCTCCGCGGCGAGCTGCGCCAGATCGAAGACACGATCGAGTCGCTCCTCGGGCGGCTCGGGCGGCGCGTGCCCGTGGAGGAGGTGGGGAGCCTCGCTGTCCCGTCGAGCATGGAGGCGCGGGTCCAGGCGCTGCTCAAGCAGCGCATCGGGCTCGAGCGCGACCTCGCCGGGGCGGCGAAGGGGCTCTCCGAGGCGGAGAACAAGCTCGGGGGCGAGCGGATCAAGCTCGCGGCCCTGCGCGCTCCGGTGGATGCGACGGCGCTCGTGCGCACGCTCGACATCGCGCAGCGAGACGGGGATCTGGAGAAGGTCCTCGGTGAGCTGCGCGGCGAGGCGACGGCGATGGCGGCGCGGCTTGAAGCCGGGCTCTCGGCGCTCGGGGTGGCGCAGCTCTCGCTCGAGAAGGTGGGCGCGCTGCCGGTGCCGATCCCGGAGACGGTGGAGATGTTTGCCCGTGAGTTCGCCGCTCGGGACACCGAGCGGAAGTCGCTCGCTCACTCGCTGGCAGAGCGCAAGAAGCGCTTCGGGGAGCTGGAGCGCGAGATCGAGGCGTTGCGGCGCGGCGAGGAGGTGCCCATGGAGGGGGACCTGGCGACGGCGCGGCGCGAGCGCGAGGGGCACTGGAAGCGGGTGCGGCAGGCGTGGCTGGGGGAGCCGGCGGAGGAGGGGGCGGCCGGGGCGGGGCTCTCGGCGAGCGAGATCGCGCATCATCACGAGACGAGCGCGCGGCGGGCGGATGAGCTGTCGGATCGGCTCAGGAGAGAGGCAGATCGGGTGGCGAAGTTCGCGACGCTCTCGGCCGATCGCGATCGGGAGGCGCGCGGCATCGAGGAGTCCGTGACCGCGGCGGAGCGGGCACGGACGACGGAGGAAGAGGAGCAGAGGCAGTGGCAAGCCGCCTGGACGGCGGCGGGGATCGCGCCGCGCTCGCCGGGGGAGATGCTGGCCTTCCTGGGGCGCTACCAGAAGCTCGTGGAGGAGAAGGCCAGGCTCGAGGAGGTGCGGCGGCGGGAGCAGGCCCAGAGGGAGCGCATCGAGGGGCATCGGGAGGCGCTCGCTGCGGCGCTGGAGGCGCTCGGCGTGGCAGCTGGGCCGTGGCACGGGTTGCTCGCGCTCGTCGCGCATGCGCGCGAGGTGGTGGAGCGGGAGGGGAAAGCGCAGCGGGAGCAGGAAGCGGTCGTGAAAGAGGTGCGCCGGGGGGAGGTCGAGCTCGAGGGGCTCTCCGGCGCGCTCGCGCGGCTGCAGCGGGAACAGGCGGCGTGGGCCGAGCAGTGGTCGGTGGTGATGCTGGCGCTCGGGGTGTCGGCCGCGACCGGGATCGAGGAAGCCGAGGAGGTGCTGAAGCTGCGCGCGGAGCTCGCCCGACAGGGGGAGGGGGCCCGGGAGCGGCGGCGGCGCATCGCGGGGATCGAGCGCGATGCGGCCGATTTCAAGGTGCAGGTCGAGGGGCTGGCGCGGCTCACGGCGCCGGATCTCGCGGGCATTCCGCTGGAGCAGGCGGCGGCGGCGCTGCTGGAGCGGTCCAAGGACGGGAAGACGAACCGGCAGCTCAAGCAGGCGCTCGAGAAGGAGTCCAAGGAGAAGCAGCAGGATCTGCTCGCCACGCGGGAGAAACGGCGAGGGGCGGAGCGCGCGCTCAAGCAGCTCATGGAGGAGGCCCGGGCCCAGGACGTGTCCGAGCTCGTCGCCGCGGAGGATCGATCGACGGTGGCGCGGAAGCTCCGGCAAGATCGGGAGATCGTCGAGACGCGGCTCTCGACGATCGGCGAGGGGCTCAGCGTGGAGGCGCTCCTGGAGGCGTGCCGCGGGACGAACGCGGATGCGCTTGCGCAGGATCGGGTGGACGTGGAGCGGCAGATCGCGGACCTGGATCAGGAGCGGACGCGGGTGAACGAGGAGGTGGGGCAGCTCCGGCAGCGGCTGCTCTCGATGGATGGGAGCGACCTGGCGGCGGAGGAGCTGACGCGGGCGGAGCAGCACCTGGCGTCGATCAGCGCGCTGGTCGACGACTATGCGCGGGCGAAGCTCGCGGCGGACCTGCTACGGCGGGCGATGGAGCAATACCGCGAGAAGAACCAGGGGCCGCTTGTACGGCGGGCGAGCGAGCTGTTTGCGAGGCTATCGCTGGGTACGTTCTCGGGGCTGCGGGGGGATCACGACGATCACGATCGGCCCGTGCTCCGGTGCGTGCCGAGGGCCGGGGATCCGGTGGAGGTGAGGGCGCTGTCCGATGGGACGCGCGACCAGCTCTTCCTGGCGCTCCGGGTGGCGAGCCTGGAGCAGTACTTCACGAAGAGCGAGCCATTGCCGCTGGTGCTCGACGACGTGCTCATCCATTTCGACGACGCGCGCGCGCGCGCCGCGCTCGAGGTCCTCGGGGAGCTGTCGCAGCGGACGCAGATCCTCTTCTTCACCCATCACGCGCGGCTCGTCGAGCTGGCCGAGGCGACGTTGCCGGCGAGCGCGCTCTGCAGGCACGACCTCGATGATCTCGTGGCGAGGGCGGCGGTGAACGTCACGGCGCCATGATGGATCCCGATCGACTCCGCGGCGCTCGCGCTGCGCTGCGCCCCCGGATTCGTGCAGCCTCCACGGCGCCGGGGATGTCGAGCTCGTGCTCTCGCTCGCCTACCCGGCGGCGAGGATCGCGCTCACGGAGGGGCTGGCGCCCTGGCCCGGCCGGCGCTCTGGCGCGAGATGGGCGCGAGATGGGCGCGAGATGGGCAACGGCCGGCACGGCGGCGTTGACAGGCGACGCCAAAGGAGGCACAAAAGCAAGTCGTTCTGAGTATTTGGAGGAGTGGCCGAGCGGTCGAAGGCAGCGGTTTTGAAAACCGCCGTAGTCGGAAGGCTACCAGGGGTTCGAATCCCTTCTCCTCCGCTGAGTTCTTGAAGATTTACCGGCACTTGGCGAGATTTTCGCGAGGGTCGGGAGCGGACAGCTGAGGACATGAGGCGCCTCGAGTTTGGCAAACTCTTGCCACGGCGGCCCCGTGTCTGGCACCGGCTCGGGGACCGTTGCCTCTACCTGAACGGGGCCGAGCTGGACGATCTCCGCGAGCCGCGAAGCAACCTGACGTAGCGTCGGACGCTTCGTCCTGTCGGCGATCACGTCGATCAGGACGAATGATTCGCCAGGGCGGCCTGACCAGCGGCCAATAGGACGATGACGGCGCAGAGGAGCAGTCGTTCCCGCTGCGCAATCACGAAGACCTCACCGTATGTTCGCGCCCGGTGACGAGCAGGTGAATGCCGATGAGCTCGCGGATACTCTCCGCGGGGCAGCCCGCGCCGGAACGGGTGGAAGCGCAGGTCCTGGCGCGCTGTGCTCGCGCGTCGCGAGCGACGCTCTGCCCGAGCAACGAGGGGGGCGGAACCAGCTATCGCTGCGCGGGCGTGGTTGACGCGAGCAGGTATGGGCCCGTAGCATCCGAGCGCAGGGAAGGGCCCGGGCGACGCATTTCGTCGGCTCCGCACGAGCCGCGCCAGGGGGTCTTTCAAGGGGGAAACCGATACGGGCGGCGGCGCGCGCCGGTCTCCCGGAGAATGACAGGAGCGCGCCATGGCGACCGAGCTCGACAAGTTGATCGTGACCGAGAAGGGGCAGCAGGATGCCCTCGCGAAGGACATCTCGAAGGGCCTCGCCGCGCAGGCTGGCCTGGCGCAGGTGCAGGCGGTGCTCGCGGATCTGACCGCGCTCCAGCGCCGGCGCGAGAGCCTCGTCGAGGGCGCCGAGGCCCGCCTCGCCGCGGCCAACGCGAGCGCGGGCGAGGTGACCGCCGGGCTCGTGGCGGTCGACGCCATGTTCACGAACCTCCCCGGGACGCTGAAGCTCACCGATCTCGACGCGCTCGTCGCCGCGGATCTGCCGGCGCCGCCCGACGCGACGAAGAAGACGTACGCCGCCTACGTGGCCGCGCGGGCGACGGCGGACGCGGACGCCGCCACCGCGACCACCGCGGTGGCCCTGGCGCGCGACGGCGAGGCCCAGGCGCGGGTGAGCATCGATCGGGCCGAGGCGACGCTCCAGGCCGCGGTGGACGTGGCCGCCACGGCCGCGGCGGCGGCGAAGTCCGCGCTCGCCGACGCCCTCCGCGCCAAGAGCGCGGGTGACTTCGCCGGGGCCTACTGGTTCGAGCAGCGCGCCAAGGCGCTCGCCGCCGTGGTGAGTGATGCGGCGACAAGCAAGGCCGTCACCGACGCGGAAGCGGCGCTCCGCACCGCGTTCGACGGCGCCGCCGACGCGACCGATCTGCGGATCAAGGCGGAGACGGCTCTCGGACAGAAGCAGGCGGATCGGAGCAAGGCGGGCGATCAGCTCGGCAGCGCCGCCGGCCAGGTGCTGAAGCAGCTCAGCAACGCCGTGGCCAAGGCAAAGGCGGGGCCGTAGGCGGCGATGGCGAGCGATCACGCGATCTCGGCGCTCAGCCTCGCGCTGCGCGGCCTGCTCCTCGACGCCCGCCCGAAAACGGGAGAGCTCAACGATACCGCCGTTGAGCTCTACCTGCCCGAGAACTTCAAGGCGACGCCGCCGCTCACCGTCTCGATCTTCCTCTACCGAACCACGGTGAGCACGGCGCGGCGCAACCTGCCGCCCAAGATCGCCGCTGACGGCAAGAAGTACCGCCCGCCGCTGCCGCTCGATCTCCACTACCTGATCACCCCCTGGGCGAGGAAGCCGGAAACGCAGCAGATCCTCCTCGCCTGGACGATGCGCGTGCTCGACGACACGCCCACGCTCTCGTCGGGCTACCTCAACAGCTTCGATCCCAACAACGAGCCGTTCGGCCCGGAGGAGACGGTCGACCTCGTGTACGAGCCGGTCTCGATCCAGGACATGCTCGCGATCTGGGAGGTGGGTAAACCCAATATCCAGCCCTCGGCGACCTACGTGGCCCGCGTGGTGCCCATCGATTCGCGCGTGTTGATGCCCGATCCGGGCGGCCGGCCGGTGCAGACGCGCGTTTGACAGGGAGGGCGGCGAATGAAGGGCATGATGGAGTTCAAGGTCGGCGCGCGGACGGCCGCGCTCGGGCTGCGCTTCTGGGATCCGGTGGCTGCGGCGTTCGTGGGGGACGGGCTGCGGGTGGCGGCGTACCCGGTGGCGGATCCGTCGCGGCGGGTGGAGGCGACGGCGAACCCGTCGCGCGCGTGGGTGTTCCACAAGCTCCCGGGGTTGGCGGTGGAGCACGGGGAAGGTGACGCGGCCTTCTGGGGCGCGCCGCCGAAGACGCGGTCCTACGTGATCGAGGTCGACGACGCTCAGGCGCGCTTCGTGCCATTCCAGCTCACGGTGGACGCGCCGGCGCGCGGGCCCCTCGCGTGGACGCCTCCGGCCGGGGTGACGCTGCCCGCGATGCCGCCCGGCGCTGTACCGCTGTTCTCGACGGCGACGCGCGCCGTGCCGCAGGGGATGGGGGTGATCCGGGCGGACCTGTGGGATGCGGCCGCGGCGGCGCCGGCGGCATGGGCGGTGTTGACGGCGGCGGTGGACGGGCTCCTCGGGGTGCGCGGGCTCGCGGACGCGGAGGGGAAGGTGGCGCTGATCTTCCCGTACCCCGCGCCGATCGGCGGGGGCGCGGACGGGCTCACCGGGGTGAGGCTCACCGAGCAGGAGTGGCCGGTGGCGCTGGCGGTGGGTTACGTGAAGGCGGCAGGGAAGGCGCCTGCGCGCGCGTCGCTGCCCGGCGTGCTCACGCAGGCGGCGGCGACGCTCTGGGAGACGTGGGACGACCTGAACGCCGCGGCGCGCGTGAAGCTCGCGCCGACGACGCTGACGATCGCCTACGGGGCGGAGCTCGCAGTGAAGACGGCGGGGGGGAAGCCGGCGGTGCTTTACGTCACCTGACTCAGGCGTCGAGGAAGCTGACGACCTCGATCTCGACCCCGTAGGTCTTGCGAGCGCGCTCGGTGCTCACGGCGTCCTCCATCGCGTTCTCCGGATCGATGCTGATGCGGTGCACGGTGCGCCGCTCGGCGCGGGCTCGGACGAGTCTGCTCCAGGCCTCCGACCCGATCGTCTCCCGTACCTGATCCCATCCCGCTTCCACGTGCTTCAGGAACTGGAAGGCGTTCACGTCCTCGTCAAATAGAAGCGGCGCTTGCCAGCGCACGCCCATGTAGTGGTGGACGATCACCGCCTCCTCCGTGAGCTCAACCGCGTCGAAGCCGGGAACTTCGATCGGATCCTTACGCCATACGCCGGAGGGGACACCGCCGCCCGTGCGTTCATAGACGACGTCGCGCTCCCGAGAACCGGCGCCGGAGTGAATGAACGCACCGAGGCTCTCGAGGTCCGGACGAGCTCCAGACGAGCTGAGTGCCTCGTAGGCCAGCGGAATGACCGTACCGGAGAGCCGTCCCCAGAGGGGGCCGTCGGGCACCAGCGCCAGCTGCGCCGGAATCGGCGGCGGCACGCGCTCCGAAAGCTTCTTGAACTCCTCTTCGGTCTCGGGATATCCGATCTTGCGCGCGCGCCCAGCGGGCTTCTTTCCCGAGAGGACGCGCTCCAGCGCCGCCTGAACAATCTGGGGAGCTTTCTCCCTGTAGCCTTTGAGGTGCGCGAGTCGCTTCAGCTCCTTGTCCACGTCTTCTCCCGCGCAGCGGCGCAGGAGGAGCGAGGCCGCGAGCGAAAGGAGCAAGGTCTCCGAGGGGCGTGCGAGCATCTTCGGCGTGAGGTGCGTGGGGTGCATGAGGATCGCTTGTTCTTCCCGGATCGCCTCGGCATCCCCGGCGATCCATGCCCACACGACGTACATGTCCGCGAACGCCACCACGCCGGTCGCGGCGCGCAAGGCTCGATGTTGAGCGATTCCCTCAGCCAAGTAGCTCCGAGCCGCCGTCACTGAAATCCAGGCCATCGTGTCCTCCATCGTGCCGCCTAGGGCGGATCCCAATCAATCCTGATCGCCTTGACCACTTGATCGAGCTTCAATCCGGCGTATTGGGTGGCGAGAAATGCCTTGAAGGACTTGCGGATCGCGGCCTCGATCTTGCCCTTGGTCGAGAGCTTCCGGCCAGAGGCCCTCTTGCCCACTTGCATCCCGCCGATCAGCTTGATCTTGATGACCACATTGCCGCTCTGCAGCGCGCCGGAGACGCTGCTCTTCTCGGGCGAATCTATCAACTCCCGGAGATTCGTGCCCAAGTTCGATGTCAGCGCCGTGAACTTATCCTTCGGCATGTACTGCTTGTTGACGGTGGGCGCCGAGCCCTTGACCTCGCCGATCACGAGCTGGGCCTGAGCGGGGGTCGCGCCCGGCACCACCCCCGCGGCGTCGAAGCCGGGCGCGTTCGCGGGCTTCGAGTCATCGACCATCTCCTTGTAGCCAGTGATGTCCTTGGCGAGCTCCGCCCGGAGGTCCTTCTCCGCCTGCTGGATGGCGGTGTCGTCCTTCAGCGGGTTCCACCGTTTTTGCTTCACGATGAAGACGAATCGCTTGCCACCCTTGAGGGTCGCGAACAGGCGCTTGTTCCCGCGGTCCGACTCGATGAACTTCTTCTCATCGACGCCATCCGGGGGCGGCGCGGGCTTGGCCTGCTCAGCGATCGCCACCGGATTCTTCTCGTCGTCGACCGTCTTCTTGACCTTCGGCTTGTTGCCTGCCGGGTTGACCTCGCCGTGAATGTGGTATTCGGCCTCGCCCTCCGACTGTGAGTCCTTGACGACCGCGAGCGCGCTCATCTTGTAGCGCTTCTGGATCCCTTGCAGCTTGGGCTGGACCTTCTCGGCCGACTCGTCCTGCTTGGTGAGCAGCGAGTGCGCCGCGCTCAGCCCAGCGTCGAGATCGGCCTGCTTTTGGGCTGGGGTGCGCTCGTCCTTCTTGTCTTTGCCGGTGATCTTCCCGAGGATCTTCTTGGCGAAGTTGAAGACCTTGTCGATCACGAAGTCGACCGCCTTGCCGACGGTGGCCTGCACCTTCTTGATGAAGCTCTTTATCTTGTCGCCGAGCCCGCCGAGCCCGAGCAGGCCCGCGAGGAAGCCGATCAGGATCGGGATCATCCTGGCCAGCGCCTGCTCGATGAACGAGGCCGCGCCGCCGACGTCGCCGTTCGCGATGCGGTCGACCGAGTTCACCACCGACTCGATGAAATCGAGGATCTTGCCGATGTTGGCGGCAAGCCACGATCCCACGTTGTAGACCATGATGATCGCCTGGATGATCGCCCCCGCTGGGTTGAACATCGAGGCGATCTTGGTGATCGCCGACGTGATGACCTTCGTGACCACCCAGTCGAGGATCGCGTCGAGCACCATCGCCTTGAGATTGCCGACGAAGGCCTGCATCTCCGCCCACAGCGCCGCTGGGCCGCCGGTGAAGAGCTTCTGGAGGATCTCCACCACCTTCTCGAGGATGGAGACGGCCTTCTCGCCGATCTTCTTGACGATCTTCGGCCGGATGTTCGCCCACGTCAGCCCCATGACGTTGAGCACGAGCTTCAGTATCGCCCCGGGGGCCGGCAGGCCGTCGGGGATCTGCACGCCGCCCTTCGTGAGCTCGCCGAAGAGCCACTGCATGAAGCCGCGCTTGATATGCGCCCAGATGTTGCCGACGAACTGCGAGATGCCCTGCTTGATCGCCGACAGGAGGTTGCCGAGGAAGCCAATGGGGTCGGCGACGATCTTCTTGAGTACGCCCGCCGCCTTCTTGAAGAGCGCCACCACGCGGTCGGCGAACTCCGCGAGCATCTTGACGATCTCGCCGATCTTCTCGGCCAGGGCCCGCAGCGCGCCCTTGTTGGCGTCCTCCATCTCCTTGGCGGCCGCGTCCGCCTTCTCCGACGCGTCCTTGTATTTCTGCGCGAGCTTCTCCGCGAGATCCTGCGCCTTGTCGTCGATCGACTGCTTCAGCTCGTCGAACTTCGACTGGATGTCCTGCGCCGCCTTCTGCCCCTCGGCCTTCAGGTTGGGCGCGAGGCCGGCCACGTAGGTCTTCACCTCCGCCTGGCCCGCCGCGACGATCGCCTTCGCCTCCGCCAGCCGGTCGTCGACGATCGCGGCCACCCGCACCGCCAGCGCGTCCATCTCGGCGGTGAACCGCTGCCGCGCCCGGGCGATGATCTGCTTTATCTCGGGCGGCGTATCGCCGAACAGATCGGCGAGCCATCGCCCCTTGCCGAGGAGCCCGCCGTAACGCTGGTCCTTGAAGCGGTCGATCTCCTGGTTCGCCGAGCTCTTCATCGTCGCCAGCGCCGCGTCGGCGCCGGCGTCGAACAGCGCCATCGCGTCGGCCTCGAGCGTCGAGAGCTTCTTGTCGACCTTGCTCCTGGTCCTGTCGAAGATCGCGGCGATGGTGTCGGTGACCCGCTTGCGATCCGCCTCGTCCTTCTCCTTGGCGAGCTGCGCTCGCGTCTTGGTCTTTCCGCCGGTCGCGTTCTTCGTCGCGGCCAGCCCGGCGACTCCCTTGCTCGCGTCGCCGAGCGCGCCCGCCCTGGCCTGGTTGAGCGCCTTGGTCTCGCTGGCGCGATACTTCCCCGGCCCGGCCGCCGCCGTCTCTTTGCTCTTGTCCCGCGCGGTCAATACCCCGCTGAAGCGCGGGTCATTGGCCTTCTTCAGCTGGGTCTCGGAGAGCTCTGCGTCCTTGAGCTTCTGGTCGGCCGAGGCAGAGCCGTCCGCGGCCGTCTTGGCCACCTCCGCCTGCGGCTTGGGGGCAGGCATCGCCTCTGCGCCGGCGACAGGGGACGGCGCCGCGGCCGGATCCGAGGGCATCGCGGCGACCTCCTTGCCCTCCACCTTTCCGGTATCCGGCGGCGCCTTCGTGGCCTCCTCCGTCGGGCCGCTCGCCTTCTGCTTTTGCTCGGAGACGTTGCCGCCAACAGCGCCCTTGATCTGCTGACTCTCGCCCCCCTTCATGAACTTGTCGGCGTCGTCCAAGTTCTTGGGCATCACCTTGTCGATCTCGGCGCGGAGGATCGCCAGGAAGCCACCCTTGTTGGGCTTCTCCGCCTTGGCGTCCTTCATGTCGTCGACTTGGTTGGCGCGGGCGCCAGCCTCCTTCTCGTTGGCAGGAGCCTTTGCCGCGGCCTGCGCCTCGTCTGCCTTCCGCTTCGCGGGGGGGTGCTGTCCGACCTTTCTGGCGCTCTGCTGAAGCTGCCCAATCACCTTGAGAAACCGCTGATCCCTGGCCGCCTTGGCGAACCTCACCCGCGGCGAGCGCACCGCGGGCGTCACCGGCCCGCCGGCCGGCTTGGGCGAAGCCGGGAAGAGCCGCGCGGCGCCGGCCATGCGCTAGGTCCTCGCTCCCTCGCCGCCCGCGCGCCGCCGGAGCGGGTAGACGCCGCCCATCCTCCGGTACTCGCGCTGCGCCGCGGCCTCGATGTGCGCCGTCGCGACGGGGACGCCCTCGCCGAGCGCGAGGAGCGAGGCGTGGAGGACGGCGTTGCGGATCTGCCCGCCGCTGAGCGCGCAGCGGGCCGCGAGATCGCGGAGCAGGGTCGCGTCGACGGCGTGCTCCGCCGGCAGGTGGAGGTGCCAGATCCGCAGGCGCTCCACGCCCTCCGGCGCGCGGAAGTCGACCACCACGTCCATGCGCCGCTGGAAGGCCCCGTCGATGAGCTCACCAGCGTTGGTGGTGATCACCACGATCCCCTCGAACGACTCGATCCGCTGGAGCAGGTAGTTGGTCTCGAGGTTGGCGTAGCGATCGTTCGAGGTCTGGACCGCCGTTCGCTGCGTGAGGAGCGAATCGCCCTCGTCGAGCAGAAGGATGATGTCGAGCTCCTCGGCGAGCGCGAAGATCTGGCCGAGGTTCTTCTCGGTCTCGCCGATGAACTTGCTCACCACGCTGGAGAGCTCGACGCGATAGAGATCCATCCCGAGCTCGGCGGCGAGGAGCTTCGCCGCGAGCGTCTTGCCGGTGCCGCTCGGCCCCTGGAAGAGCGCGCGCACGCCGGGGTTCACCTGCCCGCGGAGCGCCTCGCCCACGAGCGCGTGGAGCCGCTCGCGGTGCCGGCAGCGGGCCGCGACGTTCTCGAGATCGCGGAGCATCTCCGCGCTCGCGGCGAGGTTCTTCCAGGAGCCCTCGGCGTCGAGGCGCGTCGCCAGCGTGTCGAGCGCCTGGCGGTTGAGCGCGCGGCTCGCCTGCCGCACGTCGGCGAGCTCGACCGCGCCGCCGCCCCGCAGCGCCGCGTAGGAGCGCGAGAGCGCCGCGGCACGGCGGATGTTGCCGCTCGTCATCCGGAAGCGCTGGGTGATATCGTCGAGCTCCGCGCACGGGTGCCCCGCGAGGCCAGCGCCCCAGTGGCGCCGCCGCGCGTCGGGCTCCGGCATCGGCAGAGCGAGGGTGAGCGCGCCCTCCGCGCCCGGACCGCTCACGCCGCCCTGCTTGCCGAGCACTAGGCCGAGCGGGCCCTCGTAGCCTGCGAGCGCGGGGATCTCCACCGTCTCGCCCGGCCCTGGATCCAGCGTGATCATCGGCAGCGCGTGGAGCAGCGTCGCCAGCGGGCCGACAGCGCGCCAGCGCTCGTCGTCGGCGCGGCCGAGCCCGGAGACGTCGAGCAGCCCGAGACCGAGAGAGCGCGCGACGGCGGCGAGCACGGTGCGCCGGCCGTTGCGGCGCGGCCCGCGGACGACGAGGGCGCGCGCGTCGCCCGAGGCGAGGAGCGACGGGACGCGCGCCATCAGCTCCGAGAGCGTGTCCGGTAGGATCAGCGCGCGAAGGGGCGGGAGCGTGTCGAGCGCGCGATAACGGAGCTGAGGCGCGGGCGCCTCCGGCGTCTCGCCGCGGATCGCGTCCCAGAGCAGCGAGGGCGCGTGGAGCGCCCACTCGATCCGCGGCGCCTCCGGATTGACCACCTGCACGAGGCCGAGCTCGCGCAGGCGCCGGAGCGCCGCACGCACCTCACCGCCGTCGACCGGTTCGCGCCACCAGGCGTTGAGCAGGCCGAGCGTGGGTCGGCGCAGCGCCGTCGTGTCCTGCATGGCGTCGAAGAGGGCGCCGAAGCGGGCATCCTCTTCGATCAGGCCGACGGCGAGCAGGAGCGTGATCGCGCGATGATCGAGCCCGGCCGCGTCACGGAGCGCGCGGAGCGGAAGGTGGTCCGTAATGTGCGCTTCGAAGGCCTGGACGGATCCGGGCCAGAAGGTGGGGCCGCGCTCGGGGGGGAGGGGGACCTCCTCGAGATAGGCTGTGAGGAAGGGGAACTGTTCGAAGAGGGCCTCGGCGGAGTCGGACGACGCCGCGGCTTGCTCGATGACGTGGAAGACGGTGGCGAGGAAGTAGAGCTTGTAGTGCCCGGCGGGTGAGGCGGGCAGGTCGAAGATCGATGAAGCGCGCATAGCCATGTCGGACCCTCCGCGATCTCGCCGCCCGCCCCGCCCGCCCCGTCGCTCAGCCGAACGCTGCCTTGTAGAGCTGCTCGGCCGCGCGCGCCGTCTCCTCGTAGGCGAGGGCGTCGAGGTCCCTGTCGATCGCCTGGAGCGCGTCTATCGGCTCGCCGAGCTGCTCGAGCAGCTTCAGGATCTCCTCGAGCAGCGCGCCGTTGCGGGCGAGCAGATCGAGCTGTTTGCCGATCGCGCCGGCTGCCGGATCGACGGAGGGCAGGATCCGCTCGAGGAACGGGAAGCGCTTGCCGAGGCCGGAGCCGAGCGCCGAGAGCTTCTCGAACATGCGCCCGAGGCCGCGGAGCAGCGCATAGAGGCCGTCGATCTGGTGGCACGTTTCGGCGAGCTGGCCGAGGATGTCGAGGATCCGCGTCAGCCGGTCGAGCCGCGCCGCGAGCTCGCGCGTGTACGCCTCGAGCGCCTCGATCTCCTTCCCGATGCGATCGGCGTCGCCGCCAAAGAGCTTCGCGAGCAGCTCCTTGCGCGTCGCCGGATCGATCGGCCGGAGCCGATCGAGGATGCGGTCGAGCTGCTCGAGGTGGTGCTCGATCGCCGTGAGCACGTGCCGGAGCAGCGTGAGCACCCGCATCTTCTCCCGCACGCCGGCGACCCGCTCCAGCAGCCTGGCGAGCGCCTTGCGCACGTCCGCCGGCAGCGGCAGGAGACGTATGCCGCGCGCGAGCTTCACGAGCAGCGCGTGCAGCGGATCGAGCCTGTCGCCACAGGCGGCGAGCCGATCGAGGAGCGCGAGGATCTTGTCGATGAGCGCGAGGAGGCGATCGAGGCCGTCGACCTCGTCCGGATCCATCGCCTCGAACGACGCGTTGATCACCACCTCGCCGTCGTGCGGGACCGGCAGCGAGTAGATGCCGTCGCCGAGCCGCGTGAGCCCGGGCCCTTCCCACGATTGCCGGAACGCGCCCACGTCACCCTCGTGGTGGAGGACGTGCGAGCAACTGTCAGCGACGTTGTAAAGGGTGCGCTTCGTCCCGCCGAGGGTGAGCGTCTGCGCAGTCCGGTGATAGGCGACGGTGATGACCACCCAGGTGTAGTTGACCTCGCGGCTCCGCGACCACGGTCCGAAGACGGCCCCGCCCAGCCAGGGCGTCGTCTTGCCCCACTTGGGCCTGAATTTCTCATCGACGCCCACCGGCTCGATCGGCTCCCTCTCGTCGGGCGAGCCATCACCCGGCTTGCGGCCGTCCCAGCCGTCGTAGTTGACGGTGGACGTCATCAGGCGCGTGCTGTTGACCAGGAGAAACTCGTGATCGCCGCCGGCCACCGGCTTCTCGTAACCCCGGCCGCTCACGACGATCTGCGAGCCCTTGCGCGAGAGCCCCTCGAAGAACGTGTTCACGAACAGGCTCGATTCGACGAAGTCCGTGCTGTCTGTCGAGTCGAGGAATACCCCGATGCACTGGTGCTTCTCCATGCCCCCGCTCTGCAGCGCCGAGTGCTGCGCCTGGGTCAGCCTCCAGTTGACCCGAATGAGGTTGGTGCCGGCGCCGATCGGCGCCGGATCGGTGGGGTTCTTGTTGGGGGCCGCGCTGATGGTGGTGTCGGGCTGGAACAGATCCCAGTCGCCCAGCCCGGGCCCGCGGATGCCAAAGCGCGCGACGCGGAGCTGAGCGAACACGTTCGGCGGCGTGGCCGCAGGCGTCCCGAGGTATTTGACCGCCGCGAAGAACTGGTTCTCGCGTGTCCCGGTGGTGTCGACCTGCATCGCCCAGGTGTCGAAGAGTATGTTTCCGTCCTGCTGGACGTAGATGGGCCCGTGCGGCGCGGTGGCGGCGTCGTGATCGAAGGTGACGCCCGTCATGGTCCCGGAGAGCGCGGCGCGGCCGAGCCGCTTCAGGTTGATGAAGATGTCAGCATAGGAGTTGTACCCGAAGCCGCCGGGCGAGTCTTCGTCGGTGATGACGTTGTCTCTCACCGGGCCTACGGCGGGCGTGTACTGTCGTGGCCAGGGGAACTCGACGACCAGGCTCGAGGCGAGGTTGAGCGAGCCAGCGCCCACGCGGATGACATTGAAGTAGAGGCCGAACCCGGCGGGCGCGAGGTTGATCCAGTCGTAGGCCGCGCCCGCGCCCGCCTGCGTGGTCGGGAGCATGACCTCGATGCTCCAGCAGTTGTCGGTGGTGGCGCTGATCTGCCAGGAGCGCGCGCGGATCTGACCCGGCGCGTTCTCGCCCGGCCCCACCTGGCCGAGGGTGGCGGTCGTCCAGCTGCCCTGGGTCGTGTCGTTGGGGAAGCCCGCGGCCGGCACCCACTTGTCGAGCTGGACCGTGGCGCGGTGGTTGTTCCGGATCGGCACCGAGTACTGGGTGGCCGGGTCCTGGTACGACGGCAGCGTGGCGGTGATGTCGACGGGGCCGGCGGGCTCGGAGGCGAGCCCGGCGCCGACGTTGGTCAGCAAGGGGCGGATGACAAGCCGCCGGATGTTGCCCGCCGTGGTGTCCGAATACTGGTCCTGGAGATAGATCAGGATCGCGTCGGTACCGTCGTAGTTGAGGTCGAAGCGCACCGTGAACGAGAGGAAGATGAACTCGCCGTTCTGGTGCTTCAGCGCCTGGACCGATGCCGCGGGCAGCCCGCTGGCGCCGCCGTAGGTGATGCGCGCCGCGCCCTTCCAGCCGCCCTCGATCGGGTCCGAGGCGGACTGAACGGTCACCGCCTCGAGCGGCAATCCGAGCTCGAACTCGCAGAGGCCGTCGACCGTGGGCGGGATGTGGTCGTAGGGGAGCCCCTGGTGCGGGGGGAAGACGAGTGTGTCGACCATAAAGCTCTTTTCGTGTGCGTGCGGGTGGAGCGGCGGGCGGTTCAGCCGGCGTAGCCGCGGATGTTGACGACGGTGAACGAAACGGTCTGGGTGTTGTCGGCGACGTTGGTGCGGGTCGCGGTCAGCTTGAAGGATCCGAGCTCGGGGTGCGTGCTCAGGTCCGCCGGCGCAAGCTGGTCCAGCTTCAGCTTCACGAGGAGGATCTCGGTCTCGCCGGTGTGCTTGAGCGTGCTGGTCTTCGGGCCCCAGCCGAGGGCGTCGTCGAACAGCCACGGTCCGCCCGGAGGATCGATCTTGTACTGAGCGGTGCTGTCCTTCTTGAAGGTCGCGGTGATCTGGACGGCCCCGAGCTCGGCGTTCCCGCTGGGCTTCTTGTAGGGGAACTCGACGATCTCCGTGCTCCCGTCGGTGACGCGCCGGACCCGGTTGCTCGATCCGGAGGGGACCGAGATCTGCGTGGTGTTGGTGAAAAGGATGTTCGGATCGCTCACCACCGTGCTCTGCCCGACCTTGATCGGGAGCGCGTCGGAGATCTTGCTGAGCTGGGCGGGGTTGCTCGTCGCCGTTGCCTTGACCGCGATGGAGACGGTGTCGTCGTCGCCCGCGGTCGCGGGGATGGTGAGCTTGAGGCGCAGCGCGAAGCCCTGGAGTCCCTGAAGGGGCTGCACCGGGACGGCGCCGGCGGTGAGCAGATCATTGCCGACCGCGTCCTGGAGCTTGGCGTTCTGCGCCCAGGTCTGGAGGGTCGTGGTCCCGACGGCGTTGGTGATGACGAGAGAGAAGGTGTAGGACTCGACCGCGTCCGCCAGCGACTGGAAGAGGAGCCCGAAGGTGAACGGGCCGCCTCCCTTCGTCAGGTTCCCCGGGGTCGGGAGCGAACCGTCCGACGAGAACGTGGAGGTGCCGTGCGCCACCTGCGGCGTCGAGAGCAGCTTGAGCGGCCAGGACGCGGTGCCGGCCTGGTTGCGCACGGTGACGAAGACGTCCTTCGGCGGTCCGGCGAAGGTGATGGTCGGTGTGGTGAAGAAGAGGAGAGACGGCCCCGAGCCTGGATCGAGGTGGTCGATGCTGAACCCCGCGAAGGTGACCAGATCGGTGCCGGGCGAGAAGTTCTGTCCGATCACCTGAATCGGCGCGCCGGCCTGGATCTGATCGGCCGGGGAGGTGGCAAGGATCACCGGCCTGGGCACGGTGGTGGTCGCCCCGGCCTCGAGCCTCTGAAGCCTCGCGTCCAGCGCCGCGATGGTGTCGACCAGGTTGTTGACGTAGTCCGCGGTGATCCGATCGCCGGGCCTCACTTTGTTCACATTCTGTGTCATCGCGCTTCTCCTGCCGGTGCACCGCGGCTCACGGGGCCTCCGCGAGCCTGCCTAGGGGATCGATCACTCGAAATGAAAGGCCACGTACCTGCCCGCCGCAGGCACCCATCCGGGGTCGCGATCGAGCGCCGCCAAACGGACCTCGATGGGCAGCTCGGCGAGCGACATCGTCACATCGAGGTGCGTCGCCGTCACGTGGATGTGCGCGGGGAGAGCGCACAGGCGCCGTCCCGGGTGTTCCTCCACGGTCGCCCCGAGCGCGCGCGCGAGCCGGGCGCGCACGTAGGGGAGGATGCGCGCGAGCCAGCGATCGGCGGACGTCTGGGCCCTGCCCGTGAGCGGCGCTGTGGCCCCGGCGATCTCGATTGCACCGTATCCGCTCGCCTCGCGCCGCGCCTGCGCCGCCGGATCGCCCTCGACCACCACCTCGACGACGTCGAAGCCCGCCGGATGACGGATCGTCAGGTGATCTCCGTGCGTCGCCCAGCTCCACGCCGCGGGCTCTGGGAAGGCGCGGAGCCACGCCGGCGGGACCCTCCAGGCGTCCGGGGGGGTGAAGCCAATTCCGGGCGCCGTATCCTCGCCGCGGCCCGCGAGCTCGGCGAGCAGCGGCCACACCGGATCTTCGAGGAGGGCGTCGCCCGCGAGATCGCGCCCCACGAGCGCGAGAAAATCCCATATCGGCAAGTCGATCCCCGGGTGCAACGGGGCGGAGAAATCGCTGTAAAGATCAAGGTAGAGGGCGAGGTTAACGAGGAAGAAGACGCCTCCGAAATCCGTGACGATCGGCGCAGAAAAGCGGCGCGGCGGTCGTTCGGAGAGAGCGGGCGGGAGCTCGGCAGGGGGAAGGGGAGGCGGAAGCTCTGCTGTTGGCGCAGGACAGATGATCGCCGAAGCATCGTTTGGAGATGCGGTCACGGCCGCCGCGGAGCTGAGCGCGGGGGCGCCTGGGGATGCGGTCACGGCCGCCGCGGAGTCGATCGAGGGGACGCCTGGCGATGGCGCGGCCGCCGCTCGGCGTGACGTGACGTGAGGCGCCGCGGTGTCGGTCGTCGCGGGCGACGCAGCGGCGCGATCGTCCGGCGCCGCAGCCTCGGCGCGCGGTGATTTGCCGTCTCGTGCGGAGAAAGGCGCCTTCGCGCTCACGCTCGCCTGCGGCGCGAGGTCCGCGGCTGTGGTGGCCCATCGCGTCCGCGGCTCCTCGTCGGCGCGCAGCGCGGCGACGTCGGTGGTCGCGGGCTCGTGCGTGCAGGGCGTCGTGGCTTCAGTCGGCGCGAGGCGCTCGTTCGTGGGCTCGGGAGGGATCGATCGTGGCGCGTCGTCAGCAAGGGCGTCGGGCGTCACGCGGTCGCTCCAGCGCACCACGGCCGCTGCGAACGCCATGGATCGTGCCGCGGACGGGGCGCGATGCAGCGCCAGCCCGAAGCCCACCAGCGCGCGCCGCGCGCCGTCGACCGGAGCGCCGCGGAGCTCCGGCGCCCAGCGGACCCAGGGCTCCTCGTCCGCCGGATCCTGGATGTCGTGCTGCGCGAGCACGCGCGTTGGATCCGCGCGCGGTTCGGCCCCCTCGATCGCCGCGGCGACGGCTCGCGCGCCGAAGCGCTCGGCCACGGCGCGCGTGATCGTCCGGGCTTCGTCGAGCGTCAGCGCGCCCGCGAACGGCTCGATCTCGCGGCGCTCGGCGAGCAGGTGCAGCGCTCCGGGCACGTGCTCCGGCGCGGCGACCCAGGCGGCCACGGCGGAGCGCGGGGCGCGGTGATCGGGCACGAGGCTCGCCCACCACCAGCGCGCGCCGAGGTCGTCGCGCACGAGGTCCACGGCGAGGCACGCGAGCAGCTCGGATCGATCCGCGAAGATCACGGCCTCGGCGCTCGCGCCCACGCTGCCCTGCCAGGGGCGCGCGGCGCGGCGGACCACGGCCTCCAGCGCGGCGCTGAGCGCCTCTTCCCAGACCCGCGGCGGGCGCGGGCTGCGGCCGTCGAGCGTGAGGGCGCCCGGCCGCGGATCGCGCAGGCGGCGGACGCACAGGATGGCCGCGGGGGGCAGGCTCGGCGGATGGAGATCGACGGCGCCGAGGAGCTGCTCGGCGCGGACGCGAGCGGTGAGCGCGTCCTGGCCCGAGCCCCGGACCGAGAGCGTCCTCACCACCGCCCGCCTGTCGATCGCTGTGATCATCTCACCTCACCGCGCCGGCTCTCATGATGCGCCTCACGCGAAGCTCGCGTAATCCCAGTGCGCGATGTCGAAGACGGCGCCGCCGTCGTACGGGACCTGCCCGCTCACGAAGATCGCGTAAGGCTGCACCGTCGTGCCCGAGAGGCCGTCGGCCTTCATCGCGTTCTCCCGGACGTGGTAGACCCAGAGCATCTCGCCGCTCGCGAGATCCATCGGCGGGAAGCACCGCCCGCGGCGGAGGAGCGACGCGACACGGGCTCCCTCGATGAAGATCGGATCGCGCGCCTTGAGCCCCTTGAAGAGCTGGTCGGGGAGGAAGCCGCGGAATCCCGCCGTGCCGGCGAGCGGGATCACGCCGGCGGCAGGCAGGTAGTCGAACGCCGTGGTCGCGACGAACGTCTCTCGAGTGACGCCGGACGTGGCGAGCGCGTCGATCTGATCCTGGAACTGGAGCATCATCGCCTCGCTCTCGGCGATGGAGCGCTCGCCGAGCGCCGGCGACCACACGAGCTCGTCGGGCGGCCCGGCGAGGCGGCGGCGGACGCACCAGTGATCGATGAACTCGACCCCGCCCTCGGCCGTCCAGTGCAGGACGGCGAGGGGCACGTCGCACGCGGGGAGCTTCTTGCCGAGCGTGTCGAGGAGCTTCGTGCTCGCGGGCGGTGCGCCGAACGGATCGGTGACGAGAGCGCGCGAGCTCGCGACGCCGAAGCACTTCGCCGCGACGAGGTTCCGGAGCTTCGGGCCGAGGAGCTGCTCGTTGGTGAAGGCCGACGAGAGCGAGATCAGGCGGAACTTCACCGCGTCGACGAGGAAGCGTGTGGCGCACGTGGCGGTGAGATTCCCGAGGCCGTTCGTGGGGACGCTGCCCTCGGCGCCGCCGGCCGGCGCGAGGGTGAGCAGGTAGACGCCGTCGCCCGTCCGGTAGATGCCCGTCTCCCGGGGCTGGCAGTCGCCAAAATCCTTCGTCGGCGGCGGGGGCGCGGCGGCGTCGTCCGGCGCGCCGTCGGGGCGCAGCAGCGAGACCTCGATGGCGCTCGTGAGCCGGAGCGCCTGCCCGAGCGCGTTCATCGCCAGGCCCGCGTCCACGATCACCGCCGGCTTGCCCGCGACCGGCGAGGGCGACACCGTGAGCCCGCCCGCGACCCCGCCGCCGAGGAGCTTGCCGAGGCGGCCGAGCCACTCGCGGCTCGCGGCCTGCTCGGCGGTGAGATCCTCGCCGGTGAGGAGGCGGCCGTTGAAGAAGTTGATCGAGCGGACCCCGCCCTCGAGGATCGGCTGCAAAAGCTCGGTGGACTTCATCGACGTGCTCCTTCGTCCTCCGGGGCTTTTCAGCCGGCGCCGAACGCGCTGACCTCGATCATCAGTTTCAGGCCCGCGAGCGAGCCCTGCGGCACGGCGGCGCCGCCGTTCTTCACGAGCAGCGTGAAGCGGGCGCCGTCCGCGCCGGGTGGCTGGAAGACGCCGAAGGCGACCGTCGGATCGCCGAAGACGTTGCCCACCGCCGCCACCGGCAGGGCTTTGACGATGTACTGGAGCGAGGCGCTGGCCGGACCGGCGAGCTTCACCGTCACCTCGCCGTCCGCGCTCGCCCAGGCGGTGAGGCCGTTGTACGTCGGCGGATTCTCGGGGGAGGCAGCCGCCTCGTTCGTCTTGATCTGCACGGTGCCCGCCCCCGCAACGAGGTAGCGCAGGCCGGTCGTTCCGGGCTGGAACGTGACGGCCTGCTTCGCGGCGCGATCCGCGAGCGCGAGCATCACCTCCTGCAGGTACGCGAGCGAGAGGAGGCGCGCCCGCTGCGTCTCGTCGATCGCGATCGCCGTGGCCTTCCACGTGGAGCTTGTGACCGACTCCAGCTGCAGCGTGAGCTCGATCCGGCCGAGGAGCACCGCGCCCTCGTTCGGCGGCGTCCCGTCCGGCGTCGCGCCGGCGCCCGCCCACTCGGCGCGGAGCGTGGCGAAGAGGCGGATCGCCTCGCGCAGGTAGCGCGCGGCGCCGCTCCTCGGGATCGTCACCGCCGGCGGGGGACTGGCGAAGATCGCCGTGGTGGAAGGGCCGATCGCGACCTTCGGCGTCTTGCCGGCGGCGTCCTCGATCGCGGCGAGGAAGGCCGGCAGCTCGGTGCCGCCGGTGTCGACCACCGGCACGGTCGCGAGCCAGTCGAGGTACGCGCGCGCCGCGTCCTGCTCGCGCTGCTCGGGCGGGTCGAGGCGCAGCTCGAGCATGAAGTCGTCGGCAATGCGCGACGCCGCCATCGACTCGTCCTCGGTACGGCAGGGCTCGCCGGGGATGGGGACGAGATCCGTCGTCTGCTCCGCGTACGAGAGCACCGCGTAAAGCGAGAGCGGGCCGGGCACGACGACCGGCCTGGCATCGAGGGCAGGCCGGTTCTTGGCGATCCAGTCGTTGACGAATGCGCACTGGGTGAGCGGCACCCGGACGAACCGCCCCCGCGGCGTCACCGCGATCCCGGCGGAGACCACCACCTCGGGCCCCCTGGTCGCGTCGGGCGGCGTCGGGCTCGTGACCCGCAGCCCGCGTGCAACGCCGTAGCCCGCGAGCTCGCGCGCGGCGAGCTCGTCCCTCCCGGCGAGGTACGCGAACTCCTGGGTGAAGTCGTCGACCCCCAGCACCATCCCGAGCACGTAATTGACGTGCTTGGTCGGATCGGGCTCCGAGAGGCTCGGAGAGATCGAGGTCGGCATGAAAACGCTACCGCTCATGGTCGTTGTCTCCTCTTCAAACCATCACCCACGGATCGGATCCCGCCCGAGGACGCGCCGGTCGGCGGCGTCCTGGGGCGGCCGGGGCGCGAGGTAGCTCTCGGCGAGGTATCGCTCGCCGAGCACCATCGGTCCGAGCAGCTCGGGGGCGCGGCTCCCCTGGTGAATGTGCGTGTCGATGGCGAGCCGCGCGTCGCCGATCCGGAACATGACCCAGTAGAACTTCACCTCGAAGACCGTGTGGGCCGGCTTCTCCAGCGCGACGAGGCGCTCGGCGAGCCGCAGCCGTTCCTGGTAGTCGGGCGCGTTGCCCGTGTCCGACGGTGGCACCGGGAGCGCCACCACGAAGCGGTGCGCGGCGCGGCGCACGGCGAGGACGCCCTCGAAGCGATACCAGTCGCCGAGCGCGGCCCCGTCCGGCGGCAGCGCGCTCGGGACGGGCACCTGCGAGAAGCCCGTGGACGTCGCGCTCGCGCCCCAGGCCTGGTCGAGCGCGGCCGGGGTGACGTAGGCGCGCTCGAGGAAGTCTTGCCAGAGCCGGCGATCGGCGTCGGTCGCCGAGGGCACGAAGCCGAGCGCCCTCCGGCAGAAGGCCGCCCACGTCGCCGCCGTCGCGTCGAGCGGGCGGCGGATCGGGAACGAGGCGGGGCTCGCCGTGGGATCGCCGGCCGCGAGCGTCGCGCGCCAGGCTTCGACCAGCGCCTTGCCGCCTTGATCCGGCTTCCACCGATCGGTGATGGGCAGCGCGCGGATGCCCTCGAGGTCGGTGACGTCGCCGAGCACCACGCCCGGCGTGCGGCGCGTGCGGAACTTCTCGATGACGCGCACGCCGTCGTGCCGCGTGGGCGCGCGGTCCGCGAAGATCCTCTCCGACGGGCAGCGCGCGATGGCGAGATCGAGCGCCATCCGCAGGCCGCGGATCGTCCCGCGCCAGCGGAAGAAGTCCATCGCGTGCTGGATGAAGAGCCGGCGGCGCGCGTCGTCCCACGCCGGATCGAGCGCCACGCCGAAGAAGCCCGCGAGCCAGTCGAGCGCGTCCGGCGGCGCGCTGCGCACGTCGAGGAGGAGCTGCGCGGCGGCCATGCGGTCCTCGATCGACGTGAAGAAGCCCTCGAAGAGCGCGAGGAAGCGATCGAGGAACGACGCCGACTCGGGGTCCTCGCGGTAGGCGGCGGGCAGGTAATTCGCCAGGTACGAGAAGCGTGGGTAGTACGCGCGGAGCGCGCGCATCGCGGGCGTCGTCGTCCCGTCGCCCGTGAGGCGCAGGCGGAGCTGGCACCAGCGGCCGCGCGCGCGCTGGAAGAGCAGCTCCCAGGTGCCGTCGCCGGGGCCGTCCGCGCAGGGCGAGAGCCGCGGCACGAAGGGGAGCTCCGGGCCCTCGGGGCGGATCGCGAGCGGCGGCTCCCGGCTCCACGCGAGGCGGTCGTCGGCGAGATCGGCCCGCTCGTCGGACGCGCGGCTCCACACCTCGACGCTCGCCGCCCCGGGGATCGCGGCGTCGAGGAGGAGGCGGTGCCAGACGCAGCCGGGCTCCTTGCCGTCGAGGATCCGCGTCGTCACCACCGCGGCGCCGCGGTAGCGGGCGCGGGGCTGGGCGACGAGGTCGATGAAGCCGTCGGAGAAATCGTAGAAGGGGCGGTCCGCCCCGGCGACGAGCGCCTTGGCGCCGAAGAAGCGCATCGGGAAGTAGTCCGCCGAGGGCACGAGCTTCCAGGCGTCACCGTCGATCGCGAGCTCGAAGGCGAACGCCTGGAGTCCCGTCCGCGAGGCGGCGTAGAGGCGCCCGCCCGCGACGGCGATGTCGTGCGCGCGCAGCTCGAACGGTACGGGCGCGCCGGGCTCGGCGTGCTCGCCCATCACGTCGAGGAACTGCGGCGCGCCGAGCGCCGCGTCGTGTCGGTAGCGGTGCACCGCCGACGAGGGGCGCGCGCCGTCCGGTTGCCGGTCGAGGATCAGCACCGTACCGTCGGCGAGCGCCTCGATGGCGATGGGATCCTTCACCGCGGCGAGCAGCACCGGCGCGATCGGGACGCGCTGGCGCGGGGGGACACGGGCCGTGCCGTCGCGGTTCTGGAAGTCGTCGAGCTGCGCCACGACCGCCGGTGGGTCGCGGCGGAGCACCTTGAGGTGGCAGTCGAGCCCCCACATCGCGCGGTTGTCGCGGTCGAGGATCCAGAGGCCGCCGTCGGGCGCCGGTGCCATGTCGAACGGCGCGAAGGGCGCGGGCCAGAGGAGCTGCTCGGGCGGGCCGCCCGCGTGGAGATCGAAGACGAGCAGCCCCGGAGGCGCGCTCGTCCCCACGACGAGGTAGTGGTGGCCCGTCACCGCCAGCCCGCGCAGCCCCTCGGCCTGCGGCGCGGGCGGGGCGACCCGGGCGCGGAACGAGCCCGCGGGCGGCGCGCCGGCGTCGCTCGGATCCTGGAGCCGCCAGAACGTCGTCGTCCGCCCGGAGCCCGAGGAGCTCACCAGCACGCGGCGCTCGTCGTCGTCGATCCAGTACCAGTTGCCGAAGCGATCGCGCCCCGCGCCCCGGCGCGCCGACGGATCGAGCAGCGGCCCTGGCGGCGCCTTGAACTGGAAGACCCGCGGCCACAGCGTGAGCGCGAGCCGGCCCTCGTCCCAGGCCACGTAGGGCTCGCCGCCGCCCGCCTCCGCGCCGCCCTCGGGGTCGACGCCCGGCGCGCCGCCCTCCGGCTCCACCGCGCAGGATCTCCAGTCGGCCTCGCCGAGCAGGAGATGGAAGCGGGTCCCGTTGACGTCCATGGCCCTAGCAGTCCTCCGGCACGACGGGGACGGGCACGATCTTCCTCGCCGGCGGCGTTCCTCCCGGCTTCGCGCCGAGCAGGTCCTTCACGGGGCGCGCCTGGCCCACCGACACCGCGAGGCGCGCGAGCAGCGGGAGCTCGAGCTTCTTCATCGGTATCGGCGCGTCCTCGGCGTCGCCGCCGTCGGAGAGCCGCACCTCGTTCACCCAGGCGACGCCGTCGACCCGGTTCGCGGCGGCCGCGATCTCCGGGCCGTGGACCGCCTGCCGCAGCGGCCAGCCGCGGCGCTGCCGCGTGAACCCGGGCTGGAGCAGCGCCGTCTGCTCGTCGAGCACGACCCCGGGCTCGGGCAGCGGCGAGAGGAACCGCCGCACCGCCTGCTCCACGGCCTTGATCACGTCGGCGACGCCCGCCCCCGCGGCGACGAGCTTGATCCCGATCGAGACGTAGATGGGCCTGTAGGTCGGCCCGCGGAGGAGCACCTCGGTCGTCACCAGCCGGCGCGGCTCGAGGTGGTCCGCGATCGCCTGGAGGAAGGCCCGATCCGCCGACGGGTTGTCGGGGCTCTTCGGATCGTAGAGGGGGATGACCATCAGCGTCACCGTCCCGGGGGCGTCGCCCGGCTCGTCGAGCGAGAAGTCCGGGTGGAAGGCCGGGAGCACGTCGACGCGCGCCACCGACACGCCCGGCGTGCGCAGGGTGATCGCCTCGAAATCGCCCACCGTCACCAGGCGATCGCGGTGCTGGAGCCAGCGCGCGACCTGCTTCTCGCCCTCGCTCGTCGTCTCCGCGTCCGCGCCGCTCCAGGTGGGGACGGGGTTCGACACCTTCACGCCCGCGGGCAGCGCCGGGCCCGCCTTGATCGCGCCGGCGCCGACGTTGCCGGCGCGCCCCACGCCGTGGTCGTAGTCGACGAGGATGCGCGCCCCGCGGGGCGGCCGCGCGCCGCGGAGGCCATCGCCGAAGCGGATCTGCCCCGCCTCGGGATCGAGCTGGAAGGCCTTCGACGGCCGTGGCGGGCGCGCGGGCGTGCCCGGCGGCAGCCGCGGATCGGGGACGCGCACCTCGGGCCCGGCGGTGAGGAGATCGTCCGTCAGGGCCCAGACCTCGCCGTCCACGGTGAGCCGCACGTTGTCGGGGAGCACCGGCGCGCGCGAGAGCGTCGCTGCCTGATCCGGTTCCCCGTTGCCGTCGGGCAACGGCTCGTTCACGGCCCGCGCGCGCTGCGAGACCGCGGCGGCGTTGATCCCGACCCAGAGGACCTTCCCGCGCGGCGACACCGAGGGGTGGATCCGCAGCCAGGTGATCACGCGATCCTTCTGCTTCTTGTCGTCGATCGCAGGCGGGAAGTCGCGGGTGCCCGACTCGAGCGGCTTCAGGTCATCCCAGATCGCGAGCTCGGCGGCCGAGGGGAGCGTCACCTCGAAGATCGCCGGGCGCGTCGGCGGCGGCGCGCTGGCGATGGTCTGGTACTGAGCGTCGCGATCCTTCGAGGCCGTGGGCAGGCCGCCCTCGGGGAGCTTCGGGACGTCGAAGTCCCACGTCGCCGTGTCCGCGCCCGCCGTCCCTGTGTCCGCCCCCGGGGCGAGCCGGAGTCCCACGTCCTCGAGCGCCGGGACGACGCCGATGTTGAGCGTGCGCCCCGCGAGCAGCTCGCGCGCGCGCGTGAGGGCATCCGGGAGGTCCTCCGCCTTGCCCGGGGTGTCGACCTCGCGGAGCAGGAGCGCGATCCAGATGGAGCGATCGAGGGTCGATCCGAGATCGAGCCCGCCGGCGCTCGGAGGCGGGAAAGGCGCGGTCGCGTAGAAGCCGAGATCGGCGTCGGGCTCGTCCTTCTTGAAGGACTGGTAGAGGAGCTCGTAATGCTCTTTCGTGGCCCGGTCGGGCTCGACGCGCTGCTTGATGAAGATCTGCGCCTCCACCGGCATCACCTCGAGGCCGCGCTCGGTGCGGAAGGGCACCTGCCCGGCGCGCACCTCGAGCCCCGGGCCGAAGTAGAGGACACCGGGGGCGCCGCGCTCGTTGGAGAGCGCGACGAGCCCGATCGCGGCCGACGCGGGCTGGAGCGGGACGCCGAGCAACGAGAGGAATTTGATCCGGTTGCGCTCGGGGATCTGCTTGGCGCGATAGAGCAGGCTCTCGGTGAGGAAGGCGAAGACCTCGATCAGGGTCACGCCTGGATCGCTCTTGCCGAAGCTCGTCCACTCCGGCGTGTGGACCGGGATGCGCGCGAGCGCCTGGTCCACCAGGTCCTGGTACTTGCGATCGTCGAGCGGCGGCGGCTTGAGAGGCACGGCGTGGCTCCTCAGCGGGCGAGGGTGACGCCGAGGCTCACCCGCTCGCGCGCCTGGGTGGCGACGAGCTTGTAGACGATGGTGGCGATCGCGGCGTTCGCGTCCGCCGGATCTGGATCCACGGTCACGGACTGGACCTCGACGCGCGGCTCCCAGCGCTCGAGGGCCTTCTGGATGCGCTCCTTGATCTGGTGGCGCGTCGTCACGGTGTTGGGCTCGAACAGGTAGCCAGTGAGGCCCCCGCCGAACTCGGGCAGCATGATCCTCTCGAGCTGGTCCGTGAGGAGGATGACGCGGATCGACTCGCGCACGTTGGCCTCGCCCTCGGACCAGGCGATGCGGCCGTCGGGGCCGACGCGCGGCGGGAAGCTCATCCCACGACCGAGGATCTTTCCGGCGTCCATCGTCGTCACTCCTTCGCCTTGAGGTTGATGGGGAGGCAGATCTTGATGAACCCGATCCAGCCGAAGACGAGGTTGAGCAGGGTCACGAAGACCATCAGGATGATCGTCGCGACAAGGGTGATGATCGGGATCGACAGGCTGCAGATCTCGCCCTTGTCGGCCTGGTCCTCCGGGTCGAAGGTGCCCTTGAGCGCGTCCGGGCCGACCCGCGAGAGCTTCCTTCGGACCTCGTTCGAGAGGATGAAGCCCACGTTCTTCTTCATCTTCGCGAAGCCGGCGAAGCTCGTCGGCATCGCGATCCGGATGTTCCGCGCCGGCGCGTCGGGATCGAAGTACGACGCGATCGCGAAGCGCTCGGTGGGATCGCTGAGGAGCGGCGGCTCCCGCGGCTCGCAGCGCGGCTTGCGGTACACGCAGCGGATCACGTAGAGCGCGCCCCCGCTCACGCCGAGCTTGGGCACGAGCGCGCCGGCCGAGTCGGCCGACTTCAGCACCGCCTCGCCGTCATCGGTCACCCTCGCGGGATCGGTGACCTCCGCGGCGTGGAACGTGTCTCGGCTCGACGTGGGCACGAGGCCGAAGAGCAGGCGCCGGCGGCGATCCGCGCCCTGCTCGATGAAGTTGCCCGGGAAGAGCGGGAGCAGCTCCTCGTCGTCGTCGAGCTTCTCCCGGTCGGCGACGGCGCGCCACGCGCCCGGCGAGGCCGCGTCTTTGCCGGCGATCCAGGCGAGCTCCGCGTCACCAGCGATGCGCCGCAGCACGAACTGCGCCTTCTCCTGGGCCGCGTCCACGGCGTGATCGGGCAGCCCGGGGAGCTGGCAGACGAGGCTCGCCGCCACGAGGTGGAACTGCCCGTGCACCGGCTGATAGAGCTTGAGCGTCGTCTTGCCCTGCTCGGGCGCGGCGACGCGCGCGGCGAGCTCCTCGGGCTTCGACTCGAGCTGGGCGAAGAGGTCCTCCATGAAAGCGTCGGAGTCGAAGCGGAGCAACGCCGGCCGCCGCAGCTTCGTCCGATCCTTGACCAGGCCCTTCCACAGCGGCGCCGCCGCCACCCAGGTGAGCTCGTGCGCGTTCGCGGCGTTCATCAGAGGATGTTCCCTGCGCCGGGGGTGTAGCTGGACCCGACCACGGCGGTGGCGATCACCGTGTCGGTCTTGACCACGCCGCTGAATTTCGACATGCCCGCGTCGACGCTGAGCAGGCCTGTCGAGACATCGATCTTGGCGGCGCTGATGGTGAGCTTGGCGGCGGCAGTGATGGTGACGCCGCTCGACTCCATCTTCAGCGAATTGCCGTTCGAGTCCTTGATCTCGACCGAGCCCGGCCCGTCCTGGAGCGTGATCTTCTGCCCCGCCGGCGTCTCGAGGATCAGCTTCTCGTGACCGTCGGTGTCATCGAGGGTGACCTTCACGCCGTTGCGTGATTTCAGGACCTTCTTGTGGTTCTTTCCGCCGCCGTCCATGTCCTCGGGCGGCTTGTCGCTGCCGTTCCAGAGGCCTCCGAGCACGAAGGGGCGGCGCGGATCGCCGTCCTCGAAGGCGACGAGCACCTCGTCGGCGATGTCGGGAACGAAGAAGCTCCCGCGGCGGTTCCCGCCCATGAGCGTGGCGAGGCGCGCCCAGGCCTCGTAGGCGCCGCCGGCGGGATCCTTCGCCCAGGGCAGCTTGATCTTCACCCGCCCCAGGCCCTCGGGATCCACCACGTCGCTCACCGTCGCGGGGTAGACGCCATAGCAGCGCCCGCCGAGCCCGGCGGGCAACCTGTCTTCGAGCGTCATTTCCAGCGGGTGCTTGTCGAACACGATCTCTCCGTCGCCTAGGTGGCCTGGCCGAGACCGGGGCGCTCGGCGATGAACTCGGTGCGGATACCTCTCGCGCCCTCGAACACGTGGCGGACCTCGGCGAGGTAGTACTTGCCCTCGAAGAGCCTCCCGAGGCCGGCGAGGTCCACGAAGCTCCCCACGCGGAGCTTGGCGTTCGCCTGGGCCCGGCCGCGGCCCACCACGAAGCGCCGCGCCCGCATCCGGAGCTGCGCCTCCGCCTGCGCGTGGGCCTCGGCGCCCGTGACCGGGACGCGGTGCACCAGCGTCTCGTGCCGCTCCTTGAAGGCCGAACCGAGGATCTCCACACCCGAGGTGTCGCTCCCGAGCTCGGCGCGGAGTGCGTCTCTCTCCGCCTTCTCTGCGATGGCGTCCTTCGAGGAGACATCCCAGCCGCTCACCGTCACGCTGGTGCGCTGCTCGCTCAGATCCGCGGTCACCGAGAACTCGAGGAGATCCTTGCCGTGCTGGAGCTTCACCGTGCCGCCGTTGCGGCTCGCGCGCGGCTTGGCGAGGAGCTTTCCGCCGTCGACCCAGACCTCGGCGTCGACGGCGCGCGCCCGCTCGCGGAGAAAGGCGAGATCGCTCTGGTTGAGCTGTGCCAGGACCTTGTGGGTCGGCCCTGTGAACGTGACGTCGGGGGTGAGCGCGTGGTCGCCCGCGATCTGTCGGAAAACATCGGCGTCGCTCGCGTCCTCGAAGGTTCGCGTGCGGCGTGTCATGCGCAGATCCTGGAGGCGATCCTCGGCGAGGACGGTGATCTCCGGCGACGCGCCCTCGAGGTAGTGGGCCTCCAGGGCGGTGATCTTCCCATCGAAGATGGGATCGTCGCCGATCTTGATCTTCAGCGCCTTGCCGAAGTCGAGCTTCTTCCGGTCGAGGTAGAGGAAATCCATGCCCTGGCCGACCTTGCCCCAGTTGCCGAATCGCGCCTCGCAGCGGTAGAGGCCCGCCGTCGTCTCCACGACGAGGAGCTCGAGGAGACCCTGCTTGAGGGCGTCCTCGTCCGCCCCGGCGACGTTGATCGTCGGTCGAGCGGCCTTGAAGCGCGTTGCGTCGGCCTGGTCCGCCATGGTCGCTCAGTGCGCTCGCACCCGCGCGAGCCGGGAGTGCTCGAGCCGCAGCGCCCGGAGCACCTCGTGCCGGGAAGGCGGCGGAGGAGAGGCGTCGCCGGACGCGGCGGCGCCGCCGGAGCCGGCGGCCTGCGCGGCGGCGCCCGTGGCGGGCGCGGCGCCGGGGATCAGCTCGAATCTGTCGATGGTGACGGCCATGGCGCGATCTCCTCCTCAGCCGGGGCGGCGGCTCTTGTTCATGTCGAGTAGCTGACCGGGCTTCAGCCTCCTCGGGTTCTCGACGTCGTTGGCGGTGGCGACCCCCTGCCAGTCGTCGCGGTTGCCCTGCCTCGCGGCGAGGCCTTGCACGGTGGACCCCGCGGGCGCCGGCGTGAGCGGGCGCGTGCCCGCTGGATCGCCGCCGCCTGTGCCCGGGGGGGCGGTTTCGCGGAAGACGAACTTGGTGATCTTCTGCTGTGTGAGGGTGAAGCTCACGCTGGCGCGGAGCGGCTTGCCGTCGGAGGAGAAGAATTCGAGCGACTCCTCGAGCGACTCCATGATCCCGTCGAACTGGAAGGAGCCCCAGAGGAAGCGCACCGCCGGTGGCACGAACTTCTTCGGATCCTTCTGATCCTTCTTCGGGGTGATGAAGAACGCCACCTTCTGGGTGAGCTTGCGGACGTCGTCGACCGCCTCGCCGGGCGCCTGCTCGCCGGAGACGTCGAACCAGAGCTGCGCCGCGAGCTTCGTGGTGCCGGCGCCGACGAAGAGCCGCGATGGCGAGCCGTTCTGATCGCCCGAGCCCGAGGGCGTCGCCACCTGGTTGGCGAAGCTCACCTTGAGCGACTCGGGGTTGAACTGGACGGTGGCCCAGGTGTCCTTCTCGATCTCCAGATCGAACTCGGCGTCGAGCTGGCGGAGCTCCGCCTTCGCGAGTTGGGTCATGACGGCCTAGGCTCCCCCGCCTCTCGGGCGCTTGAGCCGCAACGATTCGTAAGCGAGCTGCAGCTCCTCGATGGCCACCATCCCGTCCTTGGCGTTGAGCGGTGGGGCCTTGAGCTTCACCGGAAGGCACCGCGAGAGGACGAAGCGGGCGCGCTCGACGATGCCTTCGGACGCAGGGCTGGGCGCGAAGACGATGACCTCGGCGTCGGCGCGGAGGCTCGGCTTTTCGAGCACGGCGCCGAACCAGTCCCAGAGCTCGAAGCTCGCCGTCATTCCCCGCTTCAGCGTGAGCTGCGCGTACGCGAGCGGACCGGCGAGCCGGATCTGCCGGCCGTTGTTGCCACCCTCGCGGAGGGTCTTCACCTCCATCGTCATGTCGAGGCCGTCGCACTCCGAGAACGACGCCGCGCACACCTTCGAGGAGACGCCGGGCACATTGATCTCCACGGCGAAGTTGAACGCGGTGAACGGATACTCCACCGTCTCGGCGGCCGGATTGGCCATCAGCGGACCTCCGTCACCCGGCTGAGATCGCCGTTCTGCACGAGGCGGATGGTGAGGAACGTCATCGGCGCCGCCGGCGCGACGCGGAGATCCACCGAGAAGCAGCCCTCGGCGGCGCCGGCCCCCGTGCTCGGGCCGTCGTCGGGCACCACCTGGAACGAGGAGGCCTCGTTGCTCCCGGCGAAAGCCCCGCGTGCAAACATCAGCCCGAGGAGCGCCTCGAAGCCGCGCTGCACGAGGCGGCGGAGAGAGCGATCGTTCGGCTCGAAGACGTACGTCGTCCCGAGGCGGAGCGCCGCGCGCCGGAGGAGGCTGAGCATCCGCCGCACGTGGATGGGCACGAGATCCGCGTCGGCGCTGAGGGTATCGGCATCCAGCACGAGGAAGCCGCCCGGCTCCTGCCGGATCTGGTTGATCTGCGCATCCTGGAGCGCCTGCCGGCTGTCTCTGCCGAAGAGCGGCGTCAGCGCCACCACGGCGGCGAGGGGCTCGTTGGCCGGGGCGATCCAGGCGCCGCGCGCCAGCGCCCGCCGCGCGAGCAGGCCCGCGATCGCGCCGTCGGGTGGCGTGCGCCGGATCTCGGCGCCCCCCCCCGGCACCTCCCGGGTGAGGAGCCAGGGGTGGTAGAGCGCTCCATAGCTCAGCGCCACCATCTCCCCGGGGCCGAGCCGGCCCGAGAGCCTGGCGGCGTGGTCGATGGCCTCCGGCTCGCGGTAGTGCTCCGGCATCCCCAGCACGGCGAGCAGATCGCCGCGCGCGGCGCTCATCCGGAGCAGCGCCTGCTGGACGCGGAGCAGATCCTCGGGGCGGTAGTCGGTCGCATCCTCGAGCATCACCTGGGCGGCGCGGCCCACCTGCACCGAGAGCGCGTCCGACCAGGGCCCCGGGCCGCCCGCGTTCTCGATCCGGACCCGGTAGCGCCACGCGCCCTGGGGCCGGCCCCAGATCGTCAGCTGCGCGCTCTTGCCCGTGTAGACCGACGCCGCAGGCTCGAAGCCCAGGTTCGGCGATTCCTCGACGACGAAGCGCTCCCCGGGGGCGTGGGCGCTCCCGCGATCGAGCGCGCCCGTCCAGGCGAGCGTGAAGGTGCCCGCCGCGTCGGGGCCGGCCGAGAGCGAGAGCACCGGCGCGTCGAGCGGCGTCCGGCAGTCGCGGAAGTCGGCGGGCACATGCACCGCGAGCGCGTCCGACCAGGGCCCGAGCGCCGTCGCCCCCTCGACCCGTACGCGGTAGTACCAGTCGCCTGTGGCGCGGCTCCGGAGCGCGAGCTTCGCTGCCGTGCCGGCGACGACCGTGGTGGCCGGTGCGAAGCTCCCGCTCCGCGACTCCTGGACCACGTAGCGCTGCCCGGCTGCGAGCGCGCCCTGCCATGCGATCGTGAATGCCCCGGTCCGGTCCGCCGCGCTCGCGAGCGTGAGCAAGGGCGCGGCGATCGACGCGCGTGGCTCGCCAAAGCCCGCGCCGTCGCGCGGCTCGTCGGGAATGGCGGGCGCGGGCGCGGAGGTCGTGCTCCAGCGGCGGTGGACCGCGTCGGGCGCGGCGATGAGCGTCGCCTCCTCGACCACGAGCGCCGCGTGGATGCCGCGCAGCGGGCGGGCCGCGGTGCTCTGGTAGCGGAGAAAGTCGGCCTCCGCGAGCAGCGTCGTCGTGGTCGTCTCCGCGAGGGCGTCGTCGAGGAACAGCTCCGCGCCGAGGGTCTCGAGCCCGTTGCGCACCGGCGCGTCGAGGAGGGGGCCGGCCGCGCCGAGGAATGCGTCGGCGGTGAACGCCATCCCGATCGGCAGGTAGAACGACTCCCGCTCCGCATCGGCGCCCGGGCGGGGCCGGCCGTCGCCCGCGAGCGGGTAGCGCGGTGATGTGGCGGCTTGCCAGAGCGCCGCCCACCGCCCGCCGTCGGGGCCATCGTCTCCCGGCGCGAGGCTCACGAGGTGGGCGCGGTAGAGCTCGTCGTCGGTGGGCAGCCCGCCCCAGAAGCGCGGGTGGCGCTGCCCGAGGCCGAGATCCGAGAGGCGCGCCGGCGGGGCGTCCCCTCGGCGCGTCCAGAGCTCCATCCGGAGGCGCTCCACAAGGACGGTCTTCTTGCCGGCCGAGACGGCGGCGACGAGCTCGTCGAGCTCCGCCTTCGAGGGCGCGGTCTTCCGACGGCGCAACGCAGGACCGGTCACGCTCGTCGACTCGGGCTTCTTCGCGTCCTCCAGCCGTACGTCGCGCGTCCGCACCCAGAGCTCCTCGTCGCCGAGATCGACGCGGAGAAACGCGCCGCGCGCGGGCGCCTCCGCGAGCGGCACCGTGAGCACCAGGGAGACCTCGCCGCCCTTCCAGGACGGCGTCTTCCTCGGCGGGGGCCTCGACTCCACCGGGACCGGCGCGCCTTTCCCCTCGCCGTCGAAGGTGTCGGCCGTGAGGCCCGCAGGCAACGAGGCGGGAGCCCCGGCATGGAACCAGTAGGAGCGCTCGCCCCGCGCCGTCACCCGGAAGGTACGCGCCTGTCCGGGCCGGAGCGTCCCCGTGTCTCCCGGCTCCGCGGAGGCGAGGGCGGTCACCGGGAGCATCCACACGAGGGCCGCGTCGGCGTCCGCGCCGGGGCCTGCGTCGCGGAAGGTGAAGCGGAGCAGATCGCCCGCGGCGAGATCGTTGCTCGCGTTCGTCGCCAGCGTCACGTGCGGCGGGACGGCGAAGCCGTTCTCCAGCTTCTCGAGCGTCACCACGCCCGCGAGCAGCGCGGCGCCGACGCGGAGCCCGTCGGAGAAGCTCCCCTCCGAGCGCGCCCTCACGACCGCGGGCGTGAGCTCGTCGCCGGAGGCGCGGAGCAGGCCCGTGATCGGGAAGACGTTGGCGCTCGCCCCCCGGCCGGCGACGCGCACCACCCAGCACCGGCGCCCGCCGTTGCGGAAGAAGGCCCGCACCGCAGGGCCGAGGTGCGCGTAGACCGGCTCGCCGCGCGCCGCATCCCAGGCGAGGAGCGCGTCCTCCCCGAAGATCGCCGCGAACTCCGCGGCGCTCTCCACCGCGACCGGGACGTGCAGCGGCCCCTCCGCCGCGAACCCCGCGAGGACGGCGATGTCCATGCGGGGCAGCGGATCGACGGGCGGCGGCGCTGCGACGAATCGCACGCCTGGCAAGCGGCGGGGGGCGCGCCCGGGCACGGGTCTACTCCATCTCCAGCCGCTCGTAGGAGATCGTCAGCTCCTCCATGGCCACGTCCGTGCCCTTGGCGTTGAAGGGCCCGCTGATGTGCTTGATGATCCGCGCCCGGAGGAGCCTCCACGTCAGCACCACCGCCGTGTGGTCCTCGTTCTGAAGCTGGATTGTCACGGTGCGCAGGGCGTTCTGGTCGCCGTTGCGGATCTGGTTGAGCCATTTGTAGAGCGAGAGCGAGCCGATCACGCCGCGCTTCATCGTCACGTCCGTCGCCTTGTTGAGGCCGGTGATCTTGCGGACGCTGTTCTCCTTCTCGTTGCCGTTTCGGTACTCGGCGACGGTGACCTCCATGCCGATGTTGGTGCACTCCTGGAAACCGGCGTCTGGGCCGTCGGTGTTGCCAGTTCCGAGATCCACAAGGAAGTTGAACTGCACGTAGGGACGATCACGCTGAATGGCCACGAGCTCCTCCTTCGGGGCGTTGTGCTCGGATCAGGACTTCCGGTCGGCGGTCCACTGGCCGATGCGGAAGATCACGAACTCGGCCGGCTTGAGCGGCGCCACGCCGATGAGGCAGATGAGCCTGCCGTTGTCGAGGTCGTTCTGGGTCATCGTCGAGCGGTCGCAGCGGACGAAGTAGGCCTTCTCGGGTTTATCGCCGAGGAG
Source organism: Sorangium sp. So ce887 (assembly GCF_051521455.1). Lineage (NCBI taxonomy): Bacteria > Pseudomonadati > Myxococcota > Polyangiales > Polyangiaceae > Sorangium > Sorangium sp. So ce887. The sequence goes on from NZ_CP150354.1 coordinate 11,447,439, forward strand.
AGCCCCAGACTGCCACTCGTTGAGAAGGAAGTCCTCGATGGTGCGCCGCACGTTGGCCCAGAGCGCTTCCCCGTTCGGCTCGAACACCGCCCACTGTGTGCCCTTGTCGATGGAGCGCTCCAGGTAGCAGAAGTAGCGCCGCACGTTGACGTACTTCCACTCGGGGTCCGAGCTCACCGTGCGAGCGCCCCAGAGCCTGTAGCCGCGCCCCTCGAAGTAGCGGAACGCGTTGATCCCCTCGGGGTTCAGCACGTCCTGCTGGGCCTTGTTGAGGAGTATCTCGAAGCCGAGCGCGAGGTTCACCACCTCGTTCGCTGGGGCCTTGTAGACAGCGCGATCGGTGTCGTTGCGGGCGTAGATGCCGGCGACGAAGCCGCTCGGGGGCAGGAAGATCGGCACCCGCGTCACCGGGTCGAGGACCTTGACCCACGGGTAGTAGAGCGCCGCATAGCTGGAGTCGATCTTGGCGCGCATCGCGCGCACCTGGCCCAGGCTCTGCCCGTCGCCCGAGTCGAGGACGGCGATGCGGTAGCGCATCCGTTGCGCGTGCGCGATGAGGAGGTTGACGATGGTGCTCGCGTCGGCGGCGTAGCCGCGCTCGAGGCCGAACGTCGAGCCGGGGGCGGCGACGATGGAGATGTCCTCGAGATCCTCGAGCTGGGCGAGCCCTGTCTTGCGCATGGTGGCGTCGTCGACGCCGCCCTCGTACTGCGTCGCCGAGGGCCGCTGGCCGTCGTTGCCGCCCGCGAGGAGCACCTCGATGGTGCGGCTCGCGTCGCTTGACCTCGGATCCTCGAGGTTCGTCCGCAGCGCGGAGAGGGGCGTGGCGGGAGCGAGCGCGTTGAGCAGCGCGAGGCCGTCGGTCATCCCGACCGCGTTGATCACCACCGGGATGGCCCGGTTCTCGGCGGGGTTGTTCTGGTCGAAAGAGAACCTGGCCGTCAGCGCGTCCGCGGAGCCGTTGCTGGTGTGATTGGCGTCGAGCGCGAGGCCGTCCCAGACCAGCGCCGTCTCGCCGATCACGGCGACGCTCAGAGAGACGACGCGCAGCGCGTGGTCGGCGAGGTTGTCGACGGTGATCGTCTTGGCCGCGACCGAATCGGTGAAATCCCAGCCCTGCGTCGCCTGGTTCCAGAGCGCGAGGTAGCAGCCCGTCTGGTCCGCCGCGGCGCTCCCGGCGGCGCGCTTGACGAGGACCACGTCGCGATCGCGCAGCGCGCCCGTGACCGAGGCCTTGCTGCCGAGCGGCGTGCCGCTCGGGCTGAGCACGTTCTGGCCGATGCGCAGGGTGAGCCGCACCCGCAGGTTCCCCGCGGCGCCCTGGTAGCGCGCGCGCACCGCGAGCCCGGGGAGGGCCCCACGCGCGAAGCCGTCGTTGAAGAGGCCGCCCGCGTTCGGCCCCGCGCCCTCTTCAAACTCGTTCTTCTTCCGATTCGCGGCCGAGTCATCGAGCCGCCGGAAGACGCGGGACACGTACAACCGCTTGCCTCCCTCGGTGAAGAAGGCGCGCACCGCGTGCCACAGATAGTTGTGCATGAAGTCGGTGCCGACCTGGAGCTGCTGCCGATCGCCGTAGGTGAGCTCGAACTCGCCGAGGCTGGTGATCAGCTCGTTCTCGAGATCCACCGGTCCAGAGCGACACGGACCGATGAAGCCGGTGGTCGTCGTGCTCACGCCCTCGAGGGACTTCGAGCGAAAGGACGTCTCTTCAACGTAAACTCCGGGAGCCAAGTATTCCGGCATCTTCCTCTCCTGGGTCCTCGAGCGCCGAGCGGATGAGCGATGGGGGCGAAAGGCGACGTGAGATAGAGCTCTGCCGCGCCACGCCTCAGGAGCGTGGCTGCTTTGCTGCAGCGAGACATGGCTCGTCTGGGAGACCCCTACCCGAAACTGCAGACCGGCGCGGCCGTTCCACGCGCGCCGTCGCCCGTTCGTGGTCCGCCTGGCGCGGCAGATGAGGCCGGAAGCATGGGGAGTTGTCAATCGTTTTCGTGTGAGACGAGCCGCCTGTGGCGACACCTCTCCCGATTCGTCGCGCGCGACCAGCGTCGCGCAGTGGTGCTGAGGTCGAAGCACGATGTGAGTCCGCCGCTCGCTTGCTGGTCTACGTGAGAGGGGGTAATCTTGAAGCTCGTCCATTGTGCAGACGTTCTCCTCGATAACCCCCCTGCGAAGGCTGAGCGCCCATGACGGCGCGCCGGTCGACTCGATCCGCGGAGCTACAAGCAGAGGCTCTGAAAACCGTCGTGCACACGCTTTGAGGCAGACATGACAACCCAGGAGCAGCCGACGGTCACTGTCGAGCTCGAGCATACCCGGACCCTGACGTTCGCCCTCGAGCAGGCAGGGGTGCCCATCGTCTCTTCCGTGCAGATCCGGAACGGCGGCTCGGCGCCGCTCGAAGGTGCCGTGCTCACGATCGAGCTCGCCCCGGAGCTCGGCGCGGCGGTGCATGTCCAGGTGCCGACCGTGCACGGCGGCGAATCCACCGATCTCGGCATCGCCGACCTCCCCTTGCCGCCGGAGCGATTGCGCGCCGTCACCGAAGCCGAGCGTGCCCGGATCGGGTGGAAGCTGGTCGCCGGGGGACAGGCCCTCGCTTCGGGCTCCGGTGCCATCGACGTACTCGCGTACAACGAGTGGCCCGGGCTGCGCGCGCCTCCGGCGCTGCTCGCGATGTTCGTCATGCCGAACCATCCGGTCGTCACGCTCCTGCTCCGCCAGGTGCGCGACCGACTCGGCCGGGCGACGGGCAACAACGCGCTCGATGGCTACCAGAGCCGCTCCACGGCCCGCGTCACCGCGATGGTCACCGCGCTCTACGAGACGCTCCAGAGCTTCGGGATCTCGTACGCGGAGATGCCAGCGAGCTTCGAGGAGGTGGGACAGAAGGTTCGCTTCCCCGATCGCGTCCTCGAGGACCAGCTCGCGAACTGCCTCGACATGACGCTGCTCGCGGCCGCGTGCCTCGAGCAGATGGGCCTCCGGCCGTTGATCGTCACCGTCCACGGTCACGCCTTCCCGGGCGTGTGGCTCGTGGACGATCGCTTCCCCGAATGCGTGGTGAACGACGCCGCCCGGCTCCGCACGACCGTGGCGCTCGATCAACTCCTCTTCTTCGACTCGAGCACCATCATCCACTCACCGGCACCACGTTTCGACCGCGCGAAGGCGGTCGCGACCGACTACCTCTCACGGGACGCGGAGTTCGTCTTCGCCGTCGACGTCCGCGTCGCCCGCATCGATCGCTATCGTCCGCTCCCTCTCCGCGACCTCATGCGCGTCGCCGCGGCGCAGCCTGCCTTCGCGGCGGCCCCGGGTCGAGTTACCGAGGAAGCCCGGACCCTGCTGCTCCAGGCAGCGCAGATGCCGCTCGAGGAACCCCCGCCGGTCGCCGCTCTGCGTCCAGCGGATCCCGTCAGCGCACGGCTCAAGCAGTGGCGCGACCGCCTGCTCGACCTCTCGCTCCGCAACCGGCTCTTGAACTTCCGGGCCGACATCAAGGGCTCGGTCCCGCTCGAGGTGCCGGACGCCGCGGCCTTCGAGGACGCGCTGGCCGAAGAGAGAGCTTTCGACCTGCTCCCGCGGCCGTCCGACGGCCGGGACACGCGCGACACCGCGCTCGCCAAGGTGCGCTCCGATGACGCGGAGCTCCACGCGCGCCTGCGCGACGACCTGAAGAAGGGCATCGTGCATAGCCCGCTGTCGGACCAAGAACTTCGGACCCGGGCCGTTCACCTGGATCGCAGCGCGCGAACGGACCTGGAGGAGGGCGGGGCCAACACGCTCTACGCCGCGATCGGGTTCCTGCGCTGGTACGAATCCGACGCCAGCGACAAGCCCCGCCTCGCGCCGCTCCTGCTGGTGCCGGTGGCGCTCGAATACCAGCGGACGACGCGGCGCCTCCGCCTGCGCGGCCTGCCGGAGGAGGCGGTTCCGAACGTCACGCTCGCCGAGAAGCTGCATCGCGATTTTGCCGTCGATCTCGGCGCCTTCGCGAACCTTGAAGCGGATGAGCACGGGCGCGACGTCCCGGCGATGTTTCGCGCCGTGCGCCAGGCGATCCAGCGGATGCCGCGCTGGGAGGTGAGCGAGGAGGTTCACCTCGGGCTCTTCGCGTTCACCAAGTTCCTGATGTGGCGGGATCTGGAGGACAACGCCGCGGCGGTCCTGGAGAACCCCGTCGTGCGCCACATCGCTTCCGGTGCGCAGACGCCTTTCCCCAACGCCGCGCCGGCGACAGATCCTCGCGCGCTCGATGACGCCGTGCCGGCGGCGCGCCTGCCCGTCATCGTGGACGCCGACTCGACGCAGATGGCGGCGATCACCTCGGCGCTCGCCGGGCGCTGCTTCGTGCTCCAGGGTCCGCCGGGGACCGGCAAGTCGCAGACGATCACCAACCTCATCGCCGCGACCATGGCGGAGGGCCGCACCGCGCTCTTCGTCTCGGAGAAGATGGCCGCGCTCGACGTGGTGAAGCGGCGCCTCGACCAGGCGGGTCTCGGCGACTTCTGCCTCGAGCTGCACAGCCACAAGGCTCAGAAGAAGCAGGTCATCGAGTCGTTCGGAAAGAGCCTTTCACGGGCCGCGAAGGCAGCGCCGTCGGCCTGGGAGCAGCGCTCGGCCGAGCTCGGGAAGCTGCGAGCCGAGCTCAACGCCTATACGCGCGCGCTCCACGCACCGCGCCCGCTCGGGCGCAGCTTCTACCAGGCGAGCGCGCGCCTCCTCGCCCTGGCCAGCGCGCCGAAGATCGCCATCGTCTTCGCCAACGTCCCGTCCGCGACCGAGGTGCAATCCCGTGGGCTTCTCGACGCAGCGAACGCCTACGCGGTCGCGTCCCGCGATGTCGATCCGCTCACCGAGCACCCTTATCGCGACGCACGGCTCATGGAATGGTCGGCGCAAGGCGAGCAGGCCTTGCGCGCCGAGATGGAAGGCGCCCTCCGGGCCGTCGCGGGGGTGGACGCCGCCGCGCGACAGCTCGCATCGCTGCTCGGCGTTCCCGTGGCGGAGTCGCTCACCGGGCTCGACGAGCTTACGCAGCTCGGGGCGGCGGCGGCGAGCGGCCCTGTGCCCCCTTTGCTCATCGACGAAGCGAGCAGCGCGGATCTACGTCGGCGAATGCAAGACTGGATGGGGCGGACGCGGACCCTCGCGGAGTGGCGGGAGCGGCTTGGAAGGCGCTGGCAGGAGTCCGTCTTCCAGCTGGACCTCGCGGCGCTCGAGGCCCTGTTCAAGCGCTGGGCGCAGAGCTTCTTTCTGTTCGCGCTCCTGTTCCTGTGGGGCGCCCGCTCGCGGCTCAAGCTCGTGGCGCGCGGCGCGCTGCCGCCCAATCAAGAGATCTCGAGCGATCTCACCCTCGCGCGCGCCGCGCTGGGCAACGCGGAGCAGATCGAGCGCGACCGGGCGGGGTTGGTCCATGCCTTCGGCGGCTGCTGGACGGGGACTGACCACGATGATCCTGCGCCTGTGCTTGCGCGCGCCGATGCGTTCCGCGCGGCGCTCCGCCGGTATCGTGCCTCCTCCTCGGCGCCGCTCGACCGGGTCGTCGCTCTCACCGACCCGGCGCTCTCCCCGGAGCGCCGCGACGTCGTTGCCTCGCAGGCAAACGCCCTGTCCGGCGCGCTTTCCACGCTGCGCACGCACGTGCAGGCCACACTTGCGGGGATCGCTCCCTTCGGCGGCGTGTGGCCCGAGGACACCCGCGTGGGTTACCTGCATGTAGCGCACGAGCTCCTGTCTCGCTGGCATCAGGGGTTCAACGCGTTCCGGTCCTCCTGTCTGTACCGCAAGCAGGCCGCGCAGTTCACGCAGTGGGGGGCCGGGCCTATCGTCGCGGCCCACCAGGCCGGCACGCTCCGATCGGGCGATGTGGTCGCGTGCACCGAGCGTTCGTTCTTGCAGGCTTGGGTGGACGCGATTCGCGACGCCGAGCCCGCGCTCCGCACGTTCGACGGGCCGAACCGCCACCACCTCGTGGAGCGCTTCCGGAGCGCGGACGAGGAGCACATCCACCTCGGTCGCCAGCGCGTCGCCGAGATCCTCCAGGCGCGGCTGCCGCAGGTGGACGGCGCTCTCTCGGATGCGTCGGAGACGGGCAAGCTCCAGCGCGAGCTGCGCAAGAAGGCCCGACACTTGCCGATCCGGCGGCTCCTTGGCGAGATGCCAAACCTGTCAACGCGCCTCAAGCCATGCTTTCTCATGAGCCCGCTCTCCGTGGCGCAGTACCTCCCGGCGGATGGGCGACGCTTCGATCTCGTGGTCTTCGACGAGGCCTCGCAGATCTGCACCCACGACGCGATCGGCGCCATCGCCCGGGGGAGGCAGGTGGTGATCGTGGGCGATTCGCGGCAGCTCCCGCCGACGAGCTTCTTCCAGCGCGGGGTCGCGGACGACGCGCCGGTGGACGACAACGACGTCGAGGAGCTCGAGAGCATCCTCGACGAGGCGGTCGCCGCTGGATTGCCGCAGCAGATGCTCGGCTGGCATTACCGCAGCCGGCACGAAGCGCTCATCGATTTCAGCAACCAGCACTACTACGAGGGGCACCTGAACGTGTTCCCGGCGGCGCACGGCCGCGTCCCCGAGCTCGGCGTCGAGTGGCACCACGTACCCGGTGGTGTCTATGACAAGAGCAAGTCGCGGACGAACCGCGCGGAAGCCGAGGCGCTGGTCGCCTACCTCGTCAACGCGCTCCGCGGCACGCCTCCGGCCGAGCGGAGCTTCGGCATCGTGACCTTCAGCATGGCGCAGCAGCTCCTCATCCAGGATCTCCTCGACGAGGCGCGCGGGAAGAGCGCGGAGGTCGAGGCGCACTTCTCGAGCAGCCTGACGGAGCCGGTCTTCATCAAGAACCTGGAGAACGTGCAGGGCGACGAGCGGGACGAGATCCTGTTCAGCGTGGGCTACGGTCCGGATGAGGCGGGGCGCGTCTGGATGAACTTCGGCCCCCTCAACCGCAGCGGCGGGGAGCGCCGACTGAACGTCGCCATCACGCGCGCGCGGATGAAGCTGCGCGTGTTCTCGACGCTGACGCACGAGCAGATCGATCTCACGCGGACGAACGCAACCGGCGCGCGGCACCTCAAGGCATTTCTTCGCTATGTTGCAGAGCGCGGCAGCTTGACGCAGCAGCGCCCGGTGCTGCGCAGCGGCGACTTCGACAGCGACTTCGAGCGCGAGGTGTACGAGGCGCTGATCGCAAAAGGGTACCGGGTGGACTGCCAGGTCGGTTGCGGTTCGTACCGCATCGATCTCGCGGTGGTGCACCCCGAGCGGCCGGGCGTCTACCTGCTTGGCATCGAATGCGACGGCGCGAGCTACCATTCGGCCGCGACGGCGCGCGATCGCGACCGGCTGCGGCAGCAAGTCCTGGAAGGGCTCGGGTGGAAGCTGCATCGGGTCTGGTCTTCCGACTGGTGGTTCCAGCGCTCTCGCGAGGTTGAGCGGCTTGAAGCGGCCGTACGGCGCGCTCTGGAAGAAGGCAGCAGGTCGCCGGCGCCGCGCCCACCCACCGCCCACGTCGCGGCGCCTCTCCAGGAGGCAAGGACGCCCACGCCTCCTGCCGTGAGCGTCGACACGAGCTCCAGCGTGACTCCGAAACCTCCGCCGGCCACACCCTACGTGAAGGCCGAGCTCACGCCCGCTCCATTCGGCGTGGACGCGATCTACAATGGATCTGGGGCTCAGGAGCTGCGCGCGCGTCTGCTTGGCGTCCTCGCGGTGGAGGCCCCCATCCACCTCGATGAGCTCTCGCGCCGCATCGCTGCATGCTTCGGGGGCACGCGTATCACCGATCGTCTGCGGAACCATGTTATCGAGCACATCCGTGGGATCCCGGGCAAGGCCGTGATGCGGGGTGATTTTGTATGGCGTACGAATCAGGCGCATGACACCTGGTCCACGTTCCGCGGGCCTGCGAGCACCGGAGAGCCGCGCTCTGCGGACATCGTGCCGCCCGAGGAGATCGCAGCTGCTGCCGCCTGGCTGCTCTCGCGTAGCCTCTCCACGACCCGTGACGACTTGATCCGGGAGACCGCGCGCCTGTTCGGAATCCAGCGAGCGGGGGCGAAGGTCAGCGAGCGGATCGCCGCTGGGATCGAGCTCTTGAGGAAGTCCGGGCGCTGCGCGATGGAGGGGGATCGGATCGAGTGGCGAGGTCGCTAAGGGGTCGCCCCCGGTCGCGCTCCGCCGCGTGCCCCACGCTGCGGAAGATCCTTACGCCGAGCCAGAGGGCGACAGCCGCCGCCGCCGCGAAGATCGCCAGCGGGACCACCTCGAGCGCACCCTCGGCGGCCCGCGCGGACAGCAGCATGGCCGCGATCGCCACGGCCATGGTGAACCCCTTGACCACGAAGAGTGATGATAGGAGATACCCCACCGGCCGTCGCTGCAGGAGCGCCACGCCGGTGAAGACAGAGAGCGGCACGATCAGCCCGAGGTCGAGCGCCTGTACGGCCAGCGTCGGCTGCCCGTGAAGCAGACCCTGCAGCTGGCCCGAGAGCCCGGCCGCGATCCGTTGCGTCCACATGAGGACCAGCAGCGCGGCCATCGCGAGGCAGAACACGGCCATGCCGCGGCGCGGAAAGCGCTCCGAGGCCCCCGCAGCGAGCTCGGCGAGAGGGACCGTCGAGGCGATCCACACCACGCCGGCGAGGCTTCCGGAGTACAGGGCGACGAACACGGGGAAGAACGGGCCGAACGCCCACATGAGGGCGTACATCAGGTACTGATAGAACAGATAGCCGAGGATCCCGGCGGCGAAGAGCCGCCCCCGCAGCGACCCCCGCGCCAGGAGCGGCAGCGCTGCGAGCAGCGCCGGCACCGCGAGGTACAGGGTGACGACGTCCCAGCCGACCCCCTCGGCGACGAGCCGCTCTGCGTTGTAGCGGTAGATCCCTGTCGTGGCATACGCGTAGTGCTCGCCCCGGAGGCTCACGGCCGTGGCCGTCGCGCCATCACCGCGGAGAAAGACGCCGGCCGCGGAGGCGAGGCCCGCGAGCAGCGCGATCCCGAGGCCCAGCCCGGCCATTCCGAACCTCGTCTTCCTCGTCATCGTCGTCATGCTCTTCGAGCCTCGGAGCGGCCCTTGCGCGAGGCGTGCCGAGGAGCGGCCGGCGGGCCTGGCCAGGGACCGCCCGCGCGTGCGACGCCCCGTGCGCCCGCGGGCAGTGGTGAGCCACGGCGGAGCCGCGATCGGAGGGCGCAGGCGTTGCACCGCCGGTGCAGACGGTGCAGCGCGTCCGCGCACGCGGTAATGAAGGCTGGGTGCCCCGCAAAGCGAGCTCGTGTGACAGGCCGGAGGGGACGAGCGACCCCGTGGTGCAGGGCTGCGTCGAAAAGGAGAAATGGTTCCTTGGCCTGCCTTGACTTGACCTCCAGCGGACGCGTCGTCCGTGGGCGCCGCGCCACGCGCCACGCGCCGCCATGCCGCGACGAAGCCTCATGAAGCACGATGCCACGGAGCGCGACACTAATGTAACATAGTTGCATCAACGGCCAGATCGAGGTAATGCTGTCGCATCCAGCAGGCCCGCCGATCCGCCGCCATTGCCGCGGGACACGGCCTGCCACCGAGCGGCCACAAGGAGGCACCTCGTGCGCGATACCATCAAGCTCGTCTCATCTGCGGGGACCGGTCACTGCTACTACACGACGAAGAACAAGCGGACGATGACGGAGAAGATGCAGATGAAGAAGTACGATCCCATCGCCCGCAAGCACGTGGCCTTCACGGAAGGGAAGATCTCGAAGGGAGGCGGCAAGTAAACACAGCCCCGGCGCTCGCGGTCGTGCCGTGAGAGCGGGCGCGCTGCGCTGTAGCGAGCCCGCCGCCGGGGGATGAGCCGGTCACCCAGCCTGGAGCGCCTCACGACACGAGAAGCTGCGCCGGCTCGGCCTCGCTCTCTTCCTCCTCTTCCTCTCTCTCGTCCTGCCACGCCGGGAAAGGATCCTCGAACCGGCTCCAGCCGGAGGGCCCCGCGGCCATCTCTTCGGGGGTGAGCAAGCAGGCGTCGAGGCCGCGCGTGAGCGCCTCTCGGGTCATGTCGACGCCGATGAAGACGATCTCCTGCCGCCGGTCGCCCCAGACCGGGTGCCACGCGGCGCCCGTCTCGTCGTCCTCCGACCGCAGCTCCTCGGGCAGGGCCGCGTACCAGCGGCCCGCCGCCTCGAACGAGGCGGCGCCGCCCGCCTGCGACCAGGCGCCCGTGATGTCCACGCGGGTCGCGAGCCAGAAGAACCCCTTCGAGCGGAGCACTCCATCCCAGGCGGCCGCGCCGTGGATGAAGGCCCAGAGCCGCTCCGGGTGCATCGGGCGGTCAGCGCGGTAGACGAAGCTCTCGATCCCGTACGCCTCGGTCTCGGGCACGTGCTCGCCGCGCAGCTCCCGCATCCAGCCGGGCGAGCGCGCCGCTTGCTCGAAATCGAAGCGCCCGGTGCCGAGGATCTCGCGAGGATCGATCCGGCCGCGGCAGGCCGTGACGATCCTGGCGCCGGGGTTCAGGTGCAGGAGCATCGCCGTGAGCCGCTCGACCTCGTCATCGCTCACGAGATCCGTCTTGTTGAGCACGAGCACGTTCGCGAACTCGATCTGCTCGACGAGCAGATCCGCGACCGTGCGCTCGTCGTCGTCGCCCAGCGCGGCCTCGCGCGCGCGCAGGTCGTCGGCGCTCGTCCAGTCCGCGAGGAACCGCTGCGCGTCGACGACGGTGACGAGCGTGTCGAGCCGGGCGACCTCCGAGAGGCTCTTGCCCGTCGCGGGATCGTCGAAGGTGAACGTCTCGGCGACCGGGAGCGGCTCCGAGATGCCCGTCGACTCGATCAGCAGGTAGTCGAAGCGCCCCTCCGCCGCCAGGCGGGCCACCTCGACGAGGAGATCCTCCCGGAGCGTGCAGCAGATGCAGCCGTTCGACATCTCGACGAGCCGCTCCTCCACGCGGCGCAGCGCCGCGCCCCCGCCCCGGACGAGCGCGGCGTCGACGTTGACCTCGCTCATGTCGTTGACGATCACGGCGACGCGCAGCGCGTCGCGGTTCGCGAGGACGTGGTTGAGCAGCGTGGTCTTGCCGGCGCCCAGGAAGCCGGACAGCACGGTCACAGGGAGCTTTCGTGTCACGTCGAGATCCTCTCTCTCCAGCATCGGCGCGCTCCAGCGCGGGCAGGGGCGCCTGCCGCACGTGGGGCGTGGGGGTGATCGAGATGCCTCCGCGGTCGCGGCGCATCGGCCGGGCGCCGGGCTGGCGCGTTGGCGCGCGCTCGAATTAATGCATAAGAATTGCATTTGCAACAAAATGTAGACTGGAGAGGGCGTGCGTGCCGGACGCCTACGCCTCCTTGCGCGCTCGGGATCATCGCGGACGGGCGCGCGCCGAGACCGCCCCGACCACCGCGCCCAGCCCGGGTCGCCGCGCCCGGCTCAGTCCGCCCGGCGCGGTGCGCGGCCTTCGCCCGCCTCGCGTCCTCGTCGGGTGGAGCGTACCTCGGCAGGTGATATCCACCGATGCGGCGGGCCGCGGCTGAGCCCGGAGGGTCGAACTTCTCGTGACAAGCGAACCGGAAGACGCGGCGCTGACGGGCCAGGTGTGGCGGCTCGCCTGGCCCGCGATCGCGCACATGCTGCTGCTGACGCTGGTCTTCCTCGTCGGGCGCGGCATGGTCGGGCGCTACTCCATGACCGCGCTCGCCTCGATGCAGATCTGCGGGACGCTCACGTGGACCATCGTCTCCGTCTTCAGCGCCACCTCCGCCGGCACGCTCGCCGTCGTCGCGCGCAGCGTGGGCGCCGGCGACCGCGCCGCCGCCGCCGCCGCCGCGCGCGCGTCGCTGGTCTTCGCGCTCGCGCTCGGGGCGGCGGTCGCGCTGCCGCTGCTCGTCGCCTGCGGCCCGCTGCTCCGCGCGCTCTTCCCGCACGCCGGCGCCGAGGTCGTCGAGCAGGCGATCGCGTACCTCGAGATCGTGCTGCCGGCCCTGCCGTTCGCGTTCGTCGAGGCCGCCGCGGCGTCGGCGCTGCAGGGCGTCGGCGACACGAGGACGCCGCTCTCCGTGGCCGCGATCGGCAACGTCGTCAACGTGGCGGTCAGCGCCGTCCTGATCTTCGGCCACCTCGGGCTGCCCGCGCTCGGCGTGCGCGGCGCGGCCGTCGGCGTGGCGTGCACCATGGCGACCGAGGCGCTGCTGCTCACCGCGGCGCTGCTGTCGCGCTCGAGCCCGCTGCCCCTCCGGACAGCGCCGGCCGCCGACGCGCGGGCCGCCCGGCAGGCGAACGCCGCGGCGCTCGCGCGGGTCCTCCGGGTCGCGCTGCCGACGTTCGCCGAGCGCTCCGTCTACCACGCCGGCTACACGGGGTTCGTCGCCATCATCGGGCTGCTCGGCGCCACCGCGATGGCCGCGAACCAGGCGCTCATCGCCGTCGAGTCGGTCTGCTTCCTCTCCGCCGAAGGGTTCGGCATCGCCGCCGGGGCGCTCATGGCGCAGCGCCTCGGCGCGCGCAGCCCCCGCGACGCCGCGCGGGTCGGGCTCGTCGCGGCCCTCATGGCCATCCTCGCCCTCTCCGCGTTCGGCGTCCTGTTCGTGCTCGCCCCGCGCCCGCTCCTGCTCGCGTTCTCCAGCGACCCCGAGCTCCTCGCCCTCGGAGAGAGCGCGCTCCCCGTGGCCGCCGTGGCGCAGCCGTTCATGGCGTTCGCCACCGTCATGGGGACGGGGCTCCGCGGCGCCGGCGACACCCGGACCGTGCTCGCCGTCACGCTGGTCTGCTCGCTGCTCGTCCGGGTCGGCGGGACGTGGCTGTTCGCGGTGACCCTCGGCCACGGGCTCGCCGGCGTCTGGATGGGCAGCACCGCCGACTGGATCTGCCGCAGCGCCCTCCTCGGCGTCGCCTTCGCGCGCGGCCGCTGGAAGGCCCTCGCCGTCTGACCCGCCGCCCCCGCGCCCCGCCGGCTCAGACCTGCTTCCGTCTCGCCGGGCTCAGCACCCCGAGGAGGATCACGTCGACGACGCGCGCGAGCTGGGCCTCGTCGACGCACGCGCGATCCGCCATCATCTTGTGCTTGAGGTAAGCCGCGAGGAGCTCGCACGGGAGCATCGGCTCGTCGCTCGGCGCGAGCTCGCCCCGCGCGACGGCGCTCTCGACGATCGCCCGTATTCCGCCCTCCTGGACGGCGCGCAACGAGCGGGCGATGGCCATGAGCTCCGAGTCGAGGCCCTCCGCGAGGCACACGTGAAAGAGGCTCTGCCCCAGCGCTGACGTCTGGATCTCGATGATCGCGCGCCCGAGCGCGATGAGATCCCCGCGGATCGAGCCCGTGTTCGGGGGAATGATCTTCTCGTCCGTGATCGACAGGAGCGCGGCGCGCACGAGGTCCTCCTTCGTCGGCCAGCGCCTGTAGACGGTGGTCTTGTTCACCCCCGCGCGCGTCGCCACGTCCTCGATCCGGAGCGCGCGGTAGCCCGCGCTCGCGAGCTCCTCCAGCGCGGCCGCGAGGATGCCGCGCACGACCGGCTCGCCGCGCACGAGCGCACGCCTCTTCGCGGAGACCCGCTTCGCCGTCCGTTTCGCCGTCGCCGCCTGCATCGACCCTCCATTCAAGTTCCGCCGCGCGGCACACGCCAGCGCAATTTTCATGACGCGACCCGCCATCGCCTCTCCTGGTTGCGATGATGGCAACTGGTTGTTGCGGTCGGTCCAGGCCGTGTTATACCCACCGCAACCATCGGTTGCGATAATCGGGGTGCCGCGCGACCGCGCCGCGAGGCCGAGGTCCGGCCGCCGGCGGAACGTGCGGACGGCGCGGCGCGCTGTCCGCGCGCGACGTCGTGCTCTGCCCGAGCGCGAGGCCGCCCCGTGACCGAACCCTCCGCGAGGAATCCTTGAACCACGCCACGACGAAACGCCGCGCCGAAAGCTTCGTTCTGCTCGCCGCGCTCGCCGCCACCGCGGCCGGCTGCGCGTCCAAGGCCAGCGCCGAGAGCGCGACCGAGGCGACCGCGCCGCCGGTCCGCGTCGAGACCGCGGCGGTGCGCGAGGAGCCCATGCCGCGCAGCCTCGCGCTCACCGGCACGCTGCGCGGGGAGCGGCAGACCGACCTCGCCGCCAACGCGGTCGGCCGCGTGCTCGAGACCTTCGTCGAGCGCGGCGACGAGGTGAAGAAGGGCGACCTGCTCGCGCGCCTCGACGTCCGCGCCGCCGCGCTCACCGCCGCGGAGGCCCAGGCGAACGCCGCGCTGACCCGGGCGCAGGAGGAGACGGCGAAGCGCGAGTGCGACCGCTACCGGGCGCTGCTCGAGAACGGCGCGATCTCCGGGGTCGAGCACGACAGGATCGCCGACCAGTGCCGGAGCGCCCCGCTCTCGGTCGCGGCCGCCGCCGCCCGCGCGCGCGCCGCCGCGCAGAGCGTCGGCGACGGCCAGATCCGCGCGCCGTTCGACGGAAGGGTCACCGAGCGCTTCGTCGACGTCGGCGAGTACGTCCGCCACGACTCCCGGGTCGTCGCGCTCGTCTCGAAGGGCGCGCTGCGCCTCTCGTTCACCGTGCCGGAGGCGAGCCTCGCCGCCGTCACGACCGGCGGCGCGCTGACCTTCAGCGTGCCGGCGTACCCGGGGCGCTCGTTCCCGGGCACCGTGCGCTGGATCGGCGCCGCGGTCCGCGAGACCACGCGCGACCTCGTCGCCGAGGCCGAGGTGCAGGACCCCGACGGCGCGCTGCGGCCGGGGATGTTCGCGTCGATCGCGCTCGCCACCGGCGAGGCGCCCGGCCCGGTCGTGCCGCGGTCCGCCATCGTCTCGAAGGAGGGGCGCGCGCACCTCTTCGCCGTCGTCGATCGCCGGATCGAGGAGCGCGTCGTGCAGATCGGCGTGGAGAAGGGCGACGCCGTGGCCGTCCTCCGCGGCGTCCGCGCGGGCGACACGATCGTGATGAAGCCGTCCGAGGAGCTCCAGAACGGCCAAGCCGTGGAGTGAGGTCGTCATGCAGTGGCTCGCCCGTGTCTGCGTCAAGAGGCCGGTCTTCGCGTCGGTCCTCATGCTGGTCATCGTGGTCCTCGGCGTCGCCGGCTACACCCGGCTCGGCCTCGACCAGTTCCCGAACATCGACGTCCCGTACGTCGTCGTCACGACGCGCCTCGACGGCGCGGCGCCCGAGGAGGTGGAGACCGAGATCTCGGACCGGATCGAGGGCGCCGTGAACACCATCAGCGGCATCGAGGACCTCCGCTCGACGTCGACCCAGGGCGTGAGCCAGGTCGTCGTCGGCTTCGAGCTGGAGAAGGACGCCGACGTCGCGGCCCAGGAGGTGCGCGACAAGATCAACGCCGTCCTGCCCAGCCTGCCCAGGGGCGTCGATCCGCCGATCGTGAGCAGGATCGACCTCGGCGCGGCCCCGGTCCTGCTCGTCTCCGTCGAGTCGGACCGGCCGATCCGCGAGCTCAGCGAGATCGCCGACAAGCAGGTGCGCCGGCAGATCGAGGGGATCTCCGGCGTCGGTCAGGTCAACCTGATCGGCGCGCAGAACCGGCAGATCAACGTCTGGCTCGACCCGATCGCCCTGCGGGCGCAGGGGATCACGGCGGCCGAGGTGCAGCGCGCGATCGCGGCGCAGAACCTGATGACGCCGGGCGGCAGCGTCGAGACCGGCCCCGAGGACCTCACGCTCCGCGTGATGGGGCGCGTCGACTCGCCCGAGGCCCTCGGCCGCATCGTCCTCCGGGAGCAGGACGGGCACGCCGTGCGCCTCGCGGACGTCGCCCGCGTCGAGGACGGTCGCGCCGAGGAGAAGACGTGGGCCCAGCTCGACCGGCGGCGCACCGTGCTCCTGTCCATCGTCAAGCAGTCAGGCCAGAACACCGTCACCGTCGTCGACACCGTGAGGGAGCGCCTCGCCGAGGTGCAGCGCTCGCTCCCCGAGGGGACGAAGATCGAGGTCGTGCGCGACGGCTCGCGCGTGATCCGCACGGGCATCGCCGCCGTGAAGGAGCACCTCGTGCTCGGCGCCCTCCTCGCCGCGGTGGTGGTGCTCCTCTTCCTCGGCAACGCCCGCAGCACCCTGATCGCGGCGCTCGCGATCCCGATCTCGGTCGTCGGGACGTTCGCGGTCATGTGGATCGCCGGCTTCACGCTCAACTTCCTCACGCTCCTCGCGCTCGCGCTCGCCGTCGGCATCGTGATCGACGACGCCATCGTCGTGCTCGAGAACATCGTCCGCTTCATCGACGAGAAGGGCATGAAGCCGTTCCCGGCCGCCGTCCTGGCGACGAAGGAGATCGGCCTCGCGGTGCTCGCGACCACGCTCTCGCTCATGGCGGTCTTCATCCCGGTCGCGTTCATGCCCGGCATGGTGGGGCGCTTCCTCAAGAGCTTCGGCCTCACGATGGCGTTCGCCATCGGGGTCTCGCTGATCGTCAGCTTCTCCCTCACGCCCTCGCTCGCCGCGCGGTGGCTGTCGGGGCACAAGCGAAGGGACGCGAACGCGAAGGCTCCGATCCTCGAGCGCGCGGTCGACGTCTTCTACCGGCCGATCGAGCGCGCCTACATGGCCGCGCTCGCGTGGGTGATGGAGCGCCGCTGGGTGATCGTCGTCGCGTCCGTGGCCGCGCTCGGCTCGTGCGGCCCCATCGCCAAGACGCTGCCCGCCGGGTTCCTCCCGGAGGACGATCAGGCGCAGTTCGAGATCAACATGCGCGCGCCGGAGGGGACGAGCCTCACCTCGACCCGCCTCATCGCCGAGCGGATCGCCGACGACGTGCGCCGGCTCCCGGGCGTCACGAGCACGCTCATGACCGTCGGGGAGGGGGAGCAGCAGGCCGGAAACGTCGCCAAGATCTACGTGATGCTCGTGGACCCGGAGCAGCGCGCGCTCGGGCAGCTCGAGATCATGCAGGAGGCGCGCGAGGAGATCCTCGCGAAGCTGCCGCCCGAGCTGCGCGTCACGGCCGGCGAGGTGCAGGCGATCTCGTCCGGGGGCCAGTCGTCGGCGCGGATCCAGGTGGCGCTCCAGGGGCCGGATCTCGACCGGCTGGGCGAGTACGCGACGCGCATCACCGAGGAGCTGCGCAAGGTCCCCGGCGCCGTGGACGTCGACAACAGCCTCGTCGTCGGCAAGCCCGAGCTCCGCGCGATCATCGATCGCGACCGCGCCGCGGATCTCGGCGTCCAGGTGGCCGACGTGGCCGGCGCGCTCCAGCTCTTCGTCGGCGGGCTCAAGGTCTCGACGTACTCGGAGGCCGGCGAGCAGTACGAGGTCCGCATGCGCGCCGACGCGAAGCACCGCGAAGGCGCGGAGAGCCTGTCGTTCCTCACGGTGCCCTCGTCCAAGCACGGCGCCGTCCCGCTCCACGGCGTGGTCGCGATGGAGCCCGACAGCGGGCCCTCGTCGATCGGCCGCCTCGGCCGGCGCCGGCAGATCACGATCAGCGCGAACGCCGCGCCCGGCGTCGGCGACACCGAGGTGCAGGCGGCGCTCGACCGGATCATCGCCGAGCAGAAGATGCCGGCGGGCTACTCCACGCAGCCGGTGGGGAGCTCCAAGAACACGGCGAGCACGGCGACGAGCTTCGTCGTCGTCATCGGCCTCGCGTTCGTGTTCATGTACCTGATCCTCGCGGCGCAGTTCGAGTCGTGGCTCCACCCGATCACGATCCTGCTCTCGCTGCCGCTCACGGTCCCGTTCGCGCTGATCTCGCTCAAGCTCTTCGACCAGTCGCTGAACCTCTTCTCGGGGCTCGGCCTCCTCGTCCTCTTCGGCGTGGTGAAGAAGAACGCGATCCTCCAGATCGACCACACGAACCACCTGCGGGCCGAGGGGATGCCGCGGCTCCAGGCGATCCTGCAGGCGAACAAGGACCGGCTCCGGCCGATCCTCATGACGACGATCGCCTTCGTCGCCGGCATGATCCCGCTCGTGCTGTCGCACGGCGTCGGCTCGGGCCAGAACCGGACGACCGGGGCCATCGTGCTCGGCGGGCAGTCGCTCTCCCTGGTCCTCACGCTGCTCGCGGTGCCGGTGGCCTACTCGCTCTTCGACGACGCGGGCGAGTGGCTGCGCCGCCGGTGGGGCAGGGGGGCGGAGGACAGGGGCGAGGCCGAGCTGGATGCGCTGCTCGGCAGGCCGGAGGCCGGCGCGGCGGCGGGCGGCGAGTGAGCGTCGCGCCGGCGCCGCCGGGCAGCGCCGGGCGACGCGCGGGTGCCACGAGCCCCGGCGATCCGGCCGCTCAGGCGGCGCGGGAGCGCACGTCGTAGCCGGCCCCGCGCACCGCCTCGACCAGCGCGTCCACGCTCGCGCTCGCGGGGTCGTGCTGCACGACGACGGTGCCCTCGCGCAGGCGCACGTCGACCTCGGCGACGCCGTCGAGCTCGCGCAGCGCGCTGTCGATGTGGCGAATGCAGGACGGGCAGCTCATCCCGCCGACCTGGAGGAGCGTCTCTTTCATGATGTCTTCCTTTCGGCGACCCACCGGCCGCTCACCTCCGAAGACGCAGTCGGCCCGGCCTCATTACACCGCGCCCGCGCCGTAATGCGCGGGGCGGCCCTGCGTCTGCCGGTCGACAGCGAGGTGATCATGTCGACCGCATCCGTTTCCGTTCCCGCCCCCCAGGACACCGAGGACGCCGCCGCCCGCCGCGTCGACCTGCCCGTCGAGGGGATGACCTGCGCCGCCTGCGTGCGCCGCGTCGAGCGCGCCCTGCTCGCGACAGGCGGCGTCCGCGACGCGAAGGTCAACCTTGTGACCCGCACGGCCACAATCACGTTCGATCCCGCCGCCGCGCCCGCCGAGGCGCTCGTCGCCGCCATCGAGCGCGCCGGCTACAGCGTCCCGGAGCGCCCCGCCGCGCCGGCCGGCGCCGTCGTCGCGCCTGCCGGCCGGGCGGACGCCGCCGAGGCGAGCCTCGACCGCGAGCGACGCGCTCTCCGGCGGGACTTCCTTGTCGCGCTCGCCCTGTCGGTCCCGCTGCTCGTCCTCGGCATGTCGCACGGCCGCATCCCGGGCGCGGACAGCGCCGGCGGACGTCTCCTCCAGCTCGCCCTCGCGACCGCGGTGGTCTTCGGCCCGGGACGCAGGTTCTTCCGGCTCGCCTGGGCCGCGCTCCGGCACCGGGCGGCCGACATGAACACGCTCGTGGCCCTCGGGACCGGCGCCGCGTGGGTCTACTCGGCGATCGCGGTCGTCGCGCCGCAGCTCTTCCCCCACGCCGGGCACGGCGCACAGCCGCACGTCTACTTCGAGGCCGCCGGGGCCATCATCAGCTTCGTCCTGCTCGGCAAGCTCCTCGAGACGCGCGCCCGCAAGCGGCTCACCGACGCCGTGCGCGGGCTCGTCGCGCTCCAGCCGAGGACGGCGCGGCGCCTGCGCGGCGACCTGGAGGAGGAGGTCCCGGCCGCCGAGCTCGCGCCCGGCGATCTCGTCCGCGTCCGCCCGGGAGAGCGCATGCCGAGCGACGGCGAGGTCGTCGCCGGCGCCTCCGCGGTCGACGAGTCGATGGTCACCGGCGAGGGCCTCCCCGTCGACAAGGGCGCGGGGGCGCCCGTGGTCGGCGGCACGCTCAACCAGAGCGGGCAGCTCACCGTGCGGATCACGAAGACCGGCGCCGACACCGCGCTCGCCCGCATCGTCGAGGCGGTCGAGCAGGCGCAGGGCTCGAAGGCGCCGATCGCGCGCCTCGCCGACACGGTGAGCGGCGTCTTCGTCCCGGTGGTCCTCGGCATCGCCGCCGTCGCGTTCGTCGCCTGGCTCGTCGCGGATCCGACCGCGGCGGGGCTCGCCACGGCGGTCGAGCGGTTCGTCGCCGTCCTCGTGATCGCCTGCCCGTGCGCCCTCGGCCTCGCGACGCCCGCGGCCGTGGCCGTGGGCACAGGCCGCGGCGCCGAGCTCGGCGTGCTCGTGAAGGGCGGCACGGCGCTCGAGGCCGCGAGCCGCGTCGATACCGTCCTCGTGGACAAGACGGGCACGCTCACCGCGGGGCGGCCGCAGCTCGCGGCGGTGAAGGCGCTGGCGGGCATCGCCGAGGACGAGCTCCTGCGCCTGGTCGGGTCGGCGGAGCTCGGCAGCGAGCATCCGGTCGCCAAGGCGCTTGTCGAGGGCGCGCGCGCCCGCGGTCTCCCGCTCTCCGCGCCCGAGGGCTTCCGCGCCGACGCCGGCCGCGGCGTGGTCGCCCGCGTCGACGGGCGCGAGGTGCGCATCGGCACGGCCCGGTACCTCGCCGAGCTCGGGATCGACGCCGCGCCGCTCGAGGAGCTCGCCCAGGACCTCGCCGGGCACGGGAACACCCCGTCGTTCGTCGCCGTCGAGGGCCGGCTCGCCGGCCTCGTCGCGGTCGCCGACCTGCCGACCCCCGAGGCCGCGGAGGCCGTGGCCGCGCTGCGCCGGCTCGGCGTGCGCGTCGCCATGGTGACCGGCGACCGCGAGGCCACGGCGCGCGCGGTGGCGCGGCAGCTCGGGATCGACGAGGTGTTCGCCGAGGTGCGCCCCGAGGACAAGGCGCGCATCGTGCGCGAGGAGCGGGAGCGCGGGCGCATTGTCGCGATGGTCGGCGACGGCATCAACGACGCGCCCGCGCTCGCCGGCGCCCACGTGGGGATCGCCGTCGCGAGCGGCACCGACATCGCGGTCGCCGCGGCCGACGTGGCGCTGCTCCGCGGCGGCATCGCCGCCCTGCCGACCGCGCTCGGGCTCTCGCGCGCGACGCTGCGGACCATCCGCCGGAACCTCTTCTGGGCGTTCGTCTACAACGTGGTCGGCATCCCGATCGCCGCCGGCGCGCTCTACCCGCTGACCGGCTGGCTCCTGTCCCCGGTCCTCGCGAGCGCGGCCATGAGCCTGTCGAGCGTCTCGGTGCTCCTCAGCTCCCTCCGGCTCCGGCGGTTCGGGCAGGCGGGCTGAACGCCGCTCACCGAGGGCATGTGTGACCATCCGGGTCACAAGCGTCCTGACGTCGGTCGGTCGGTCGGTCGATCGATCGACCGCTTACAGGATGGGATCGATGCGGTAAACGCGGCTCGACAGCAGATCGGTGAAGTAGATCTTGCCGTCCGGCCCGAAGGTGAACCCGGCGAGCGACCCGGCCGGCAGCCCTGTATCCAGGGTGCGGACCAGCTGCCCTGTCAGGTCGAAGGCGTAGAACCGGCTTGTGGCATGATCGGTGGCGAAGACGAGGCCCTCGTGGACCTCGATCCCGCTCGGCACCTCGAGCGTCCCCGGGGGGACGAGCTCGACCAGCGTGGCCCCATCGACGTGCCTGCGCGCCTCGACCGGCTCCTGCCCGTCGAAGCCCGCTCCGCGCGTGCCGCTCGCCGTGTCCAGCTTCAGCAGCCGCCGGTGACCGGTGTCGGCGACGTAGAGGTGCCGGTCCTCGGGGTTGTAGAAGATGTGGCTCGGCGCCTCGTCGATCCCGAGCACCTCGCCGGCGGCATAGCGGTAGATCTCGCCGTCGGCGTGGTCGTCGTGCCCGGGGCCGTGATCGCGGGCGAAGTTGTACCGGTCGAGCGCGAGGTCGTGGCCGTTGAAGACCCAGTAGACGTTGAACGCCTCGTGCGCGATGCCCTTGCAGAAGGGGCTGGAGTGGAGCATGTCGAGGTGCGAGCCGAGGCCGTCGGGCGTCGCTTCCGCGAAGATCGTGAGGTCCGACGAGAAGAGCGACGGACCCATGAAGTCATTGCCGCCGTTGTCGTTGTCGCCGCAGACCCCGAACGTGCTTGCGTGGCCAAAGGCGATCGCCGGCGGGCGGTCCATGAAGTGCGTTGCGGCGGGGTCACGGAGGCGGATCGACGTGCTGTCCGGCGCGCCGGGCCTCGTGATGATGATCACGCTGTCGTCCTTGCGGTTGACGACCCAGAGCTCTTCGGGCCGCTCGGGGTTGAAGTCGAGGTCGGTCGGCTCACGCTGCCTGTCCGGCTCGTGGACGGGCACGAGCGCGACCGACGACGGACTGCCGTCCTTCACGCCGATCGGGGATCCAGGCGGGAGGGCGACGCACTCACCGCGCACCTGGTCGCACAGGGGCGTTTCGGGCGCAGGGGCGCAATCCGGCGAGGCCTGGCAGGCCAGCGCGGACGTCGGCGCGACGTCCGGGTCTGCCCCGGAGCAGGCCGACACAAGTCCCACGCTGGACAGGACGAGCACCCTCTGAAGCATCACGTCGACCTCCAAGTTCCTGGTGAGGAGGACATTGTGACCCGGCCGGTCACGCCGGCCATCCCTTTGTGACGCGGCTCCCGGGGCGCTCGCGTCGCGGCGCGGCGCGGTGGCGAGGTGGCGGGGTAGTGCGGAAGGCGCGGTGGCGGCGGGCGAGGTGGCGGTGTGGCGGGTGGCGAAAGGCGGGCCTCGAGGATAGCCTGGTGCGTCATGAGCGAGCCCGAGCGAACCTTGGAAGGCGCCGAGCGTGCGACGGAAGGCGCCGAGCCTGCGGGCTCGGCAGAGGTCGTCGCGACCCTTGTCGAGAGCCACCGGGAGTTCCTGCGTTTCCTGGAGCGCAAGGTCGGCAACCGGGCGGTCGCCGAGGACATCCTGCAGGACGCGTTCGTGCGGGGCATCGGCCGCATTGACAGCCTGCGCAATGACGAGTCCGCCACGGCGTGGTTCTATCGGACGCTGCGGAACGCCGTGGTGGACTATTTCCGGCGAAAGGGGGCGTCGGAGCGGGCGATGGCCGCGCTGGCCGCCGAGCTCGACGAGGTGGCCGAGCCCCAGGTGGAGCACCGCACCGTGTGCCAGTGCGTGCGGACGCTGGCCACCACGCTGAAGCCCGAGTACGCCGCCGCGCTCCAGCGCGTGGAGGTCGACGGGCTGTCGGTCCAGGCCTTCGCCGAGGAGGCGTCGATCACCGCGAACAACGCGGCGGTGCGCCTCTTCCGCGCCCGCGAGGCCCTCCGCAAGCAGGTGGCCGCATCGTGCGGGACCTGCGCCGAGCACGGCTGCCTCGACTGCTCGTGCGGCCCGGTACCGCCGGCACCGGCGAAGGGCGAGCCGGTGCCGAAGCGAGGCTGCGGCCACGGGGCGGGGAGCCGCGGTCCGGCCGGGTGACGCGGCGGATCAGCGTGGCGCGGGCGCGGTCAACGGGTTCTCACAACGGGCTCTCATCGGCGAGGTCTTTCTCATGATCGAGGTGCTGGCGCCGCGGCCGTTCGGCGGCGCGACGACTCCGAAGCTTTTTCTTGCCGGATCCATCGATAACGGCCAGGCCGAGCCGTGGCAGGCGGGCGTCGTGCAGGAGCTCGCCGATCTCGACGTGATGATCCTCAATCCGCGGCGGGAGCGGTGGGAGCCGGACTGGGCGCAGAGCCTCGACAACCCGAGCTTCGTCGAGCAGGTGGCGTGGGAGCTTCGCGGGCTCGAGGAGGCGGACGTCATCCTGATGTACCTCGCGCCGGGCTCGAAGGCGCCGATCAGCCTGCTGGAGCTCGGCCTGTTCGGCCGCACCGGGAAGATGCATGTCGTCTGCCCGGAGGCGTTCTGGCGCAAAGGCAACGTGGATGTGGTGTGCGAGCGGTATGCGATACCGCGCTACGCGAGCTTGCCAGAGGGCCTGCGCGCGGTGCGCGGCGCCCTCCTGCAGAGGAGCGGCGGTTAGCGCGACGGAGCGCTTCGCGGGATCAGCTCCTCGCGTGGCCCCGAGAGCCCTCTCGTTGAGGTCGGTGCTCTGACGTCGGGGCACACGCAGGTCACAAGGCGTGACGAAACTAGCGATCTGCTCGGAATTTAGAAATGAGAGCTGGCCGCTGATCATGACGATCGACGCGAACATGGCGCGGTGGTGCTCGCGGCCGATCGACACGGGGCACCCCGACTGGACGTTGAAACCGCGGGTGCTCGGGCCCGAGGGGGTCCCGGTCGTCACGGACGCCGAGCAGGCGAAGGCGGCGCCCAAGGTGGCCGTGCTCTCGGCGATGGCGCACGGGCGGGGCGAGGCGGCGGAGGCGAGCGGCGTGGCGTTCCTGGCGGCCGCAGCGGGGCTGGATGAGGAGCGCCGGGGCCTTGTACGGCGGACCTGGTGCTATCCTCGCTGAACGCAGCGGCGAGGCGGACGTTGGAGGCGATGATGAGGCGCGGATACGAGTTTCAGAGTGAGTTCGCGCGTAGCTACGTGGCCAAGGGTAGGCAGGAGGGGCTCCTCGAAGCCAAGGCGCACGACGTGCTCGCCGTGCTCGAGGCCCGGGGCCTGGAGGTCCCCGCCGAGGTGCGGGAGCGCGTCCTCGCGAGCACCGACCTCGCCGAGCTGGACCGCTGGGTACGCCGCGTCGCGGTCGTTAGCGACGCCCGGGAGCTCCTCGCCACGACCGGCTCCTGAGGTTCGCCCCTCCTCGTCTTCGGGCCGGCTGATGGCCATCGCGCCCGTGAGCGGGCGTCGATCGCGGGGTCATCGTCGGCCCATCGCCTGCCCGAGCGAAAGGCCGCCTCCGGGCATCATCTACAGGGAGTACAGGGAGCGCTAACAGGGGCTCGCTGTGGAGCTCCGATCGCGTCAGGGATCTTCGCGGGATCAGTTCTTCTTTTACCGGTAGATCCCTCTCGTGGAGCGCCGTGTCCTGACGTCGGGGCAAACATGTCGTGACGAACCCACCGGTCTGCTCGGAATTTAGAACTGGGAGGTGGCTGCTCGGGCCCCTGTGGAACCGTCCACAAGAGCCAGAGAGGCCGCTTGAAATCCAGTATGACTGCAAATGACCGAGAGACTACCGATGCCCTCAGTGACCCACGAAGCCTTGGTGGAGCTGTTCAAGAACCGGCCGACGCTGGCCGCCGAGATGCTGCAAGACGCGCTCGGCCAGCCGGTACCGGCCTTCACGGAGGCGCGCGTCGAGTCCTCCGACCTGACGGAGGTGATGCCGTCGGACCGGAGGGCGGACGTCATCCTCGTGCTGCTGGTCGGCGAGCAGCAGCAGCCCGCGATGGCGATCGTCGTCGAGGTCCAGCTCGGCGTGGATCCGGACAAACCGTATGTCTGGCCGGTGTACGTCACCCAGACGAGGGCCCGGCACCGCTGCCCGACTCGGCTGCTCGTCGTGACGATCGACATGAGCCTGACGCGATGGTGCTCGCGGCCGATCGACACGGGGCACCCCGGCTGGACGTTGAAACCGCTGGTGCTCGGGCCCGAGGGCGTTCCGGTCGTCACGGACGCCGAGCAGGCGAAGGCGGCGCCCGAGGTGTCCGTGCTCTCGGCGATGGCGCACGGGCAGGGTGATGCGGCGGAGGCGATCGGCGTGGCGTTCCTGGCGGCCGCAGCGGGGCTGGATGAGGAGCGCCGGGCCTTGTACGGGGACGTGGTGCTATCCTCGCTGAACGCAGCGGCGAGGCGGACGTTGGAGGCGATGATGAAGAGCGGATACGAGTTTCAGAGCGAGTTCGCGCGTAGCTACGTGGCCAAGGGTAGGCAGGAGGGCCGGCAGGAAGGGCTCCTGGAAGCCAAGGCACACGATGTGCTCGTCGTGCTCGAAGCCCGCGGCTTGGAGGTCCCCGCCGAGGTGCGGGAGCGCGTCCTCGCGAGCACCGACATCGCCGAGCTGGACCGCTGGGTACGCCGCGCCGCGGTCGTCAGCGACGCCCGGGAGCTCCTCGCCACGACCGGCTCCTGAGATTCGCGTCTCCTCGTCTCGACCTGCGCACGGTTGTTTGATGTCCGGCAGCTGTGTGACGAAGGTGACGTTGCTGGCGCGAGCGCGGAGGACTGAGCTGTTGCCGTAGGCCGCATCGCCGACGAGGAGGCGGCGCCGGTGCGGCAGCTGCTTGGCAAGCAACGCGATGAGCTCAGCCGCAAGCTCGGTGATGCGGCTGGGTGCGTTCGAGATCAGCGGGTGAATGGGTCTCACGCTCGGGCCGGCTGATGGCCATCGCGCCGGTGAGCGGGCGTCGATCGCGGGGGCCATGGTCGGCCCATCGCCTGCCCGAGCGAAGGGCCGCATCCAGGCATCATCGCATCATCGACAGGGAGCGCTAACAGGTGCTCGCTGTGGCGCTCCGATCGCATCAGGGATTTTCGCGGGATCAGCTCCTCGCTTATCCCCGAGATCCCTCTCATGGAGCCCCGTGTCCTGACGTCGGGGCACACGCAGGTCACAAGGCGTGACGACCTCACCGGTCTGCTCGGAATTTAGAACTGGGAGGTGGCTGCTCGGGCTCCTGTGGAACCGTCCACAAGAGCCAGAGAGGCCGCTTGAAATCCAGTATGACTGCAAATGACCGAGAGACTACCGATGCCCTCAGTGACCCACGAAGCCTTGGTGGAGCTGTTCAAGAACCGGCCGACGCTGGCCGCCGAGATGCTGCAAGACGCGCTCGGCCAGCCGGTACCGGCCTTCACGGAGGCGCGCGTCGAGTCCTCCGACCTGACGGAGGTGATGCCGTCGGACCGGAGGGCGGACGTCATCCTCGTGCTGCTGGTCGGCGAGCAGCAGCAGCCCGCGATGGCGATCGTCGTCGAGGTCCAGCTCGGCGTGGATCCGAACAAACCGTATGTCTGGCCGGTGTATGTCGTCCAGACGAGGGCCCGGCATCGCTGTCCGGCCCGGCTGCTCGTCGTGACGATCGACGCGACGATGGCGCGGTGGTGCTCGCGGCCAATCGACACGGGGCACCCCGACTGGACGTTGAAACCGCTGGTGCTCGGGCCCGAGGGCGTTCCGGTCGTCACGGACGCCGAGCAGGCGAAGGCGGCGCCTGAGGTGGCCGTGCTCTCGGCGATGGCGCACGGGCAGGGTGATGCGGCGGAGGCGATCGGCGTGGCGTTCCTGGCGGCCGCAGCGGGGCTGGATGAGGAGCGCCGCGCCTTGTACGGGGACGTGGTGCTATCCTCGCTGAACGCAGCGGCGAGGCGGACGTTGGAGGCGATGATGAAGAGCGGGTACCAGTTTCAGAGTGAATTCGCGCGCAGCTATGTGGCGAAAGGGCAGATCGAGGCCAAGGCGCAGGCTGTGCTCGCCTTCCTCGAAGCCCGCGGCTTGGAGGTCCCCGCCGAGGTGCGGGAGCGCGTCCTCGCGAGCACCGACATCGCCGAGCTGGACCGCTGGGTACGCCGCGCCGCGGTCGTCAGCGACGCCCGGGAGCTCCTCGCCACAAGCGACTCCTGAGCGCGCGACCGCGTGGTGACGAGAGCCTCAAGGCCACTCGCACACAAGCCGAGCTCCCACGTCAGCCGAATCGATCCACGAGGAGATCGATCTCGGCGCGCTCCTGGAACCCAACGCGGCGCAGGATCGGGCGCGACATCGGGCCGGCTCTCGTCACGATCCTTGGCGTTTCGCGACGGATCGCGCGGACTCTGCTCTTGTTTGATCACTCCCCTCCTTTCGTGCATCCCTGTCGCTCCAAGGCACAGAATGCGCCGCAAGCCCGGCTCAGCCGTGCGCCACCGTGTGCCATGAGGCACGAGGCCTCGCGCTCGGTTCGATGCCGAGTCGAAGCCGAGGAAGCTCAGGCCCTGTGCGTTCCGCTGCTCCCCTCGCTGGCTCGGTCGTTGCAGCGGGAGCAGGTATGCGAATGAGAACCTGTCTGTGCGCGATGGCGCCTTGGTTCGCGACAACGCTCGGCGCCTGCGGCTCGGTCGAGATCGACCGGGACCCGGGCAACACGGGCGGCTCCGGCGGCTCGGGCGGAGCCGAGCCGTTCCCCGACACCTGCAGCGCGCCCGAGCTCTCCGCTGTATGCGATATCGACGCGCAGCGCTGCGGCAATGGCGTGAAGGATACGTGCGAGGTTTGCTGGAGCTCCGACGACAGCCCGGTCCAGTGCAGCGACGTGACCGAGACGTGCGACGGCGATGTCAGCGAGACGTGCAGCTCGCTCGGATACGCGGGAGGCCGCCTCGCATGCAGCGACGTCTGCTCGATCGATGTCCGTGACTGCGACTCTTGCCTCGGGGCACCCCACCAGCTCGCGTGCGCGCGGCCGCGCATCGACGGGTACAACGTCGGCGATATCGCGATCGCGAGCGACGAACAAGGCCTCGCCGCGGCATGGCTGAGCTTCGACGACACCATCCACTTCGCCCGCTTCTCGACAGGCCTCGATCTGGAGCGCCGGTGGGATTGCGTGGACGCCCCCTCGGCGCTGCGGGTGGCGCTCGCGCCGAGCCCCGGAGGCTTCGTCATGGCGATCGGCGGCGGGGGCGACGGCCCCGCGCTGCGCCTCCTCCGCCTCGATCCGGACGGAAACGAGCTTTCGTCGCGCACCCTCGCGAACGCCACGTACCCCGTGCTCGCGGCGAGGCCGGGCGCAGCGCCGCTGCTCGTCTACGCGAGCACCGATGTCGCGTCGGCGCCGGCGAAGATCGTCGCCGAGCTGCTCGACGAGGCAGGCGAGGCAACATGGCAAGCGACCGTCGCCGACGCGGCCTACGGCGAGATGACCGCAGCGGCTTTCGCGGATCCGGGGTTTATCGTATCTGCCGGGGCGCTCGCCGGCGACGGCGGCCAGGGCGCGCCGACGACCGTCCTCGTGCCGGTCGACGCGTCGGGCACGGTCGGCGCGGCGCGCGAGCTCGCCGGCATCCGTGACGTGGCGCTCGCGCCCGCCGGGGCCGGCCGGGTGGGCGGCGTGTGGCAAAACGGCGAGCGCTTCGAGGTCGGCTGGCTCGACGGACAGGCGGCGCCGGCCGGCACCCCCGTGACGATCGCGATGCGCGACGCGGCGAAGGCCTCGCAGGAGCACGCGATCGCCGTGTCGAACGGCCGCGCCATCGTGGCGCTGGTCGAGGAGGGCGCGACGCAGGTGAGCCTCTTCCACGTGGACGACGATGGGTCGCTCGCCGTCCCCCGGTACGCCTTCGCGCGAGAGCCGACCGGGCTGTCCTGGCTCGAGATCGCGCCGGCGGGCGACGGCGCCGCGCTCGTGTGGACGACCTTCTCCGAGCCGGCGAGCAGCCGGTTCGTCCTCGGCCGCGCGCAGCGCTGAGACGCGCGGCCAGACACCCGCGGCCGACGCGCGGCCAGACACCCGCGGCCGACGCGCGGCCAGACACCCGCGGCCGACGCGCGGCCTGACGCCCGCGGCCGACGCGCGGCCAGACGCCCGCGGCCCCCGGCCCCTCCGCCCCAGGAGGAGGCCCCGGGCAGCTACTGGCAGGACGCCGCGAGCGCCTGACCGAAGAGCCTCGCCACCTCGTCGATCTGAGCCGCCGTGATGATGAGCGGCGGGAGGAACCGCACAACGCTGCCGTGGCGGCCGCCGAGCTCCACGATGAGCCCGCGCCGCAGGCACTCGCGCTGCACCCGCGCGGCGAGATCGGGGTGGGCAGGGCGCGCCCCGAGCGCGTCGGGCATGGCCGCCGCGTCGACGAGCTCCACGCCGATCATCAGGCCGCGCCCGCGCACCTCGCCGATGCACGCGAGCTCCTTGCCGAGCGCCGCAAGCTGCAGCTGGAGCCGCGCGCCGAGCTCCGCGGCCGCCGCGTCGAGCCGCTCGGCGCGCAGGACCGAGATCGTGGCCGAGCCCGCCGCCATCGCGAGCTGGTTGCCGCGAAACGTGCCCGCGTGGGCGCCCGGTCGCCAGGTGTCGAAGCGCTCGTGATACACCACCACCGACATCGGCAGTCCGCCGCCAAGCGCCTTGGAGAGGACCAGCACGTCCGGCTCGATGCCGGCGTGCTCGAACGCGAACATGCGCCCGGTGCGGCCGAACCCCGACTGCACCTCGTCGAGGATCAAGGGGATGTCATGGCGCGTCGCCAGCCCCCGCAGCCCCTTCAACCAGGCCGGCGGCGCCGGGATCATGCCCCCCTCGCCCTGGATCGCTTCAAGAATGATGGCCGCAGGCTTGGGCACGCCGCTCTCCGGATCGGACAGCAGGTTGTCGATGTACGCGAGCGAGGCCGCGATGCCAGCATTGCCGCCGAGCCCGAACGGGCAGCGGTACTCGTAGGGATACGGCAGGAACTGCACGCCTTGCAGGCTGGAGCCGAGCGCGACCTTGGGCCCGAGATTGCCCATCAGGGTGAGCGCGCCGTGCGTCATGCCGTGATACGCACCCTGAAATGCGAGCACCGTCCCGCGTCCGGTGGCCGTCTTGACCAGCTTCAGCGCAGCTTCCACGGCGTCAGCCCCGGTGGGGCCGCAGAACTGGATCCGCGCATGGCGGGCGACGCTGGCCGGCAGCACGCCGAGCACGTCTTGCATGAAGCGGTCCTTGACCGGCGTGGTGAAATCGAGCGCGTGCAGCGGCAGACCGGAGCGCAACGTGCTCTCCAGGACCTCGATCACCGCCGGGTGGTTGTGCCCGAGCGCCAGGGTGCCAGCCCCGGCCAAACAATCGATGAACACACGCCCGAGGACGTCCTCCACGTACACGCCCTGCGCGCGCGAGAGCGCCAGCGGCAAGCGCCGCGGGTACGTGCGGGCGTTCGACTCCCGCTGCCGCTGCCGCTCGAGCAGGGGGTGATCGTCGAAATCGTACAGGGCGCGACGCCGGTGGCGCTCGGCCAGCTCGGCGGCGAGGCTCGCCACGTGCGTCGGTCTGGACGACAGCGGCGACGGGTCGAATGCAGGCAAACTGGATACGGTCGACAAGCTCATCGGATGCTCCCTAGGGAGAAGGGTTGTTTGATTCCGGGCGCTCCAGGGCGCGTTCATCGAGATCCAGGACCTCCAGGGCCGCGCGCACGTGCGCATGCACGTCGGCCCCCTGCACGGCGGCGATGTGATCGCCGGGGAGATCCGCCGTGTGCACCGCGCCCGACGTGATGCGCTGCCAGTCCATGGGCGGGCCGCCGTGGTACGCGAGCGTCTCGGCGCTCCACCACGCATGGATCGGCGCCGCGACGCACCGCGGCGGCAGATCGTTCGTGAGCAGGGCCGCGCCTCGTAGCAGCGCGTACCGGTGGTGATAGGCGGCGGGCGGGATGTCGCTCGACGCGAAGCCGCGGGCCTGCGCCCAGCGCACGGCCTCCGCCACCCGGTCGCCGTTGCTGAGCCCCTTCAGCCGCTCCCGCAGCGCGTCGAGCTCCGCCGGCGCGAGCGCGAGCAGCTCCGCGCTGCGGCCCTGATCGATGTACGCCGCCAGCTCCTCGACGACATCCGGCTCGCCCGCCGCGTAGAGCCGCGTGCGCGGCTGCGTGTCCAGCAGGCCGAGGAAGGCGACCCGCTCGCCCTGCTCCTCCAGCGTCCGGGCGATGGCGAGCGCCAGCACGCCGCCCACCGACCACCCGAGGAGGCGGTACGGCCCGCGCGCCTGCCGCTCCCGGATCTCGCGCGAGAGCTGCTCGACGATCCGAGGGAGCGAGAGCGCCCCGGCCTCACGCGCGAGCGATGGGCCCAGATCGAGCCCGAGCACCGGCTGCTCCTCGCTCATGGCCGCGGCGAGGCCCTGGTAGGCCATGACGTGCAGGCCCGAGGAGTCCACGCAGAAGAGGGGAGGGCGTGAGCCGCCCGCGCGGAGCACGACGACGCTCGACGCGGGGCGCTCGTCCGCGAGCAGGCGGGCGAGCCCCGCCACGGTCGGCGCCTCGAAGATCGCCATCAACGACAGGGAGCCGCCGAGCGCCTGCTGGATCCGGTGCATCAGCGGGATCGCCATCAGCGAGTGCCCGCCGAGGTCGAAGAAGCTGTCCTCGACGCCGATCTGCGGGCGCCCCAGCACGTCGGCCCAGATGCGCGCGAGCGCCTCCTCGACCGGCGTGCGCGGCGCGACGTACTCGCGCCGCCGCCGCGCGGCAGGGCTGGGCAGCGCCTTGCGATCCACCTTCCCGTTGGCGGTCAGGGGCAGCGCGTGGAGCAGCACGAAGTCGCTCGGGTGCATGTACTCGGGGAGCCGATCCCTGAGGAACCCGCGCAGCGCGGCCTCGTCGAGCGCCCCCCCCCGGGGCACCACGTACGCGACGATCGCGCGCCCGCCCGCGCCGTCCTCGCGGGCGACGACGACCGCCTGCCCGACCGCGGGGTGCTCCCGGACGCGCGCCTCGATCTCCCCGATCTCCACGCGGTAGCCGCGGATCTTCACCTGGTGATCGCGCCGGCCCATGAACTCGATGGCGCCGTCGGGGCGGTACCGCGCCCGATCGCCCGTGCGGTAGAGGCGCGCGCCCACGCCGAAGGGGTGCGGCACGAACCGCTCCGCGGTCAGATCCGGCTGGCCGAGGTACCCGCGCGCGAGGCCGGCGCCGCCCAGGTAGAGCTCGCCCACCGTGCCCGCCGGCGCCGGCTCCAGGCGCTCGTCGAGGACGTACGCCTCGGCGTTGGCGAGGGGGCGGCCGATCGGCACCGAGGCGCACCCGCGCCGGTCACGCAGCGCGCCGAGCGGCTGCACAAGCGCGCCCACCGTCGTCTCGGTCGGCCCGTAGTGGTTCGCCACCGCGCAGCCGCCCGAGAGCGCCGCGATCCGCTCGATGAGGGCGAACGGCAGCGCCTCTCCGCCCAGCACAAGGAGCCGCCGCGGCAGCACCGCCGCCCCCTCGCCCGTGTCGAGCAGCGCGCTCAGGTGCGACGGCACGATCTTCAGCACGTCGATCGGCCAGCGCCGGTAGTACTCCGAGAAGAGCCTGCCGTCGGTGGCCGTCTCGTAGCCGATCACGTGGAGGCACCCGCCCGAGGCGAGCGCGCCGAAGAGGCTCGTGTTGCCGAGATCGGCGCTCAACGTCGAGACGGTCGCGAAATGCAGGCCCGCCTCGATCCCGAGCGCCTCGCACACCGAGCGGGTGTAGCTGGCGATGCCGCGGTGCGTTATTGCGACGCCCTTGGGC
Source organism: Sorangium sp. So ce887 (assembly GCF_051521455.1). Classification (NCBI taxonomy): domain Bacteria; kingdom Pseudomonadati; phylum Myxococcota; order Polyangiales; family Polyangiaceae; genus Sorangium; species Sorangium sp. So ce887. The sequence goes on from NZ_CP150354.1 coordinate 11,480,088, forward strand.
TCGCCGGTCGAGCCCGACGTGAAGATGACGGACGCGATGTCGTCGAGCCGCACCCGCGCGGCCGGGTCGGCGGCGGGCTCGCCGTCGAGCAGCGCCGCGTCGTCGAGCGAGAGGACGGCGCAGTCGGTGTCCGGCAGCCGGGCGCGGGCAGGCGCGTTCGTGAGCAGGACGGAGAAGCCGGCGCGCCGGATCTGCTGGGCGAGCCGCTGCGCGGGGGCGTGCGGGTCGAGCGGCACGTAGGCCCCTCCGGCCTTGAGGATGCCGAGGAGGCCCGCGATCATGTCCACGGATCGCTCGCAGCAGAGGCCGACCGGGCTGCCGCCGCCGACGCCGCGCCGGCGGAGATGGTGGGCGAGCCGGTTGGCCTGCCGGTTCAGCTCACCGTAGGTCAGCCGCCGATCCCCCGCGACAACGGCCAGCGCATCGGGCTGCCGCGCGACGTGCTCCTCGAACGACGCATGCAGGCACCGCGGCGGCGCGGCGTCGTGCGCCGCCCCCCGGCCCGCCGAGAGCCGCCGCGCCCGCTCCGAAGGGTCGAGCAGGTCGAGGCGCTCCACGGGCGCCGACCAGGCCCCGGCCGCGCTGCCGAGCAGCGCACGGTACTGCTCGGCCAGGCCGAGGACGCCCTCCGCCCCGCACCGGCGCGCGTCGTGCCAGAGCGAGAGGCGCACGCGGCCTCGCCCGCGCTGCGCCGAGAGCGCGAGCTTGAGCCCGCCCGCGCCCGTGCACCGGCGCTCGACGCTCCACGCGAGGCCGCCCGCCACCCGGGGCTCCGGGAGCGAGGAGAACTCGAAGCCGACGGTGCTCCCGGGCCCCGCGCCGTCCGCCGGCAGGTCGGGGTTCCAGCGCTCCTCGGCTTCCTCGGTCGCCTCCTCGACGCCTGCCTGCGCCCGGCGCACAAGCTCGGCGAACCGCTGCGCGTCGTCCACGCGGCACGGCACCGGGAGCCACCTGGCCACCGGGCCCATGACCTCCTGGACGTCCTCGATCGTCCGCCCGGCCGAGGCCACGGCGACGAGGAGCTCCCGCGACCCGGTGAGGCGCGCGAGGTGGACCTGGAAGGCCGCGAGCAAGACCGACGAGAGCGAGGCGCCCTCGCCGCGGGCCAGCGACTCCAGCCGGTCGAGCAGCGCGGCGTCGACGTCGATCTCGACGGCCTCGCCGGAGGCGCCGCCCTCCCCGGCGGCGCCCTCGAAGGGGAGGACGACGGGCACCCCCGGAGGCGCCGGGGCGCCCTCCGCCGAGCCGACGAGATCGTTCTGCCACTCGGCAAACTGGGCGTATTGCACCGGCTCCTCCCCGCTCGCGCCTCGCTCGCCGGCGCCGGCGTAGGCCTCGGCCAGCTCGCCGAACAGCAGGTCCATCGTCCACGCGTCGGCGCAGAGCGCGGGCGCGGCGACGAGCAGGTCGTGCAGCCGGTCGGCGCGGCGCACCAGCCAGACGTGAAGCAGCGGCCCGCGCTCGAGGTCGAGCTCGAGCCGCGCGGCCTCGCGCCAGAGCGCCTCGACGTGCGCCTGCTGCTCGCCGGCCGCGCGGCCGCCCAGATCCACGCGGCGCCACGCGGGCGCCGCCCCACAGGCGGCCTGCAGCGGGAACTTGAGGCGCGGATCCCGGCGGAACGTCGTCCTCAGGATCTCGTGCCGCGCGACGACCTGGCCGAGGGCATCGGCCAGCCGCGCGGCATCGAGGTTTCCCTCCAGCCGGATCAGCCCGCGCGTGCACACCGCGATCCCGCTCCGGTGGAGCGCCCACAGGCGCCGCTGCTGCGGCGAGAGGCGCACGCCCTGGACGCTCGGCCCGAGCTCCATGACCTGCGCCGTCATGACGCCACCGCGCCCTGGGCCGTCTGCGTCGCCCGCTCGGCCGTCATCATCTCGCCCATGGCGACCACGATCTTCCGCGGACCCGAGAACGGGTCGCGGGCGTGGGCCACGAGCATGTTGTCGAGCAGGATGACGTCGCCCTCCTGCCACGGGAACCGCACGGCGCAGCGCTCGTAGGCCTCGCCGAGCGCGCGGGTCGTCTCGGCCTCGATCGGCGCGCCGTCGCCGTAGACCACGTTGCGGGGCAGCCACTCCTCGCCGAGCATCGCCAGGAGCGACTCGCGCACCGGCGCCTCCAGGTACGCCGGGTGGTGCAGCTGGACCTGGTTGAAGAACACCTGCTCTCCCGTCTTCGGGTGCGAGAGCACGGCCGGGCCGCGCTGGCCGATCCGCAGCCGGCCGCCCGCGAGCCACGCGCACCTCATGCCGCCCGCGCGGCAGCGCTCCTCCACGACCGCGGGATCCGTCGTGTGGAAGAAGTCCTGCCAGCTCACGTCGAAGCCCGGCGTGAAGTTGCGCACGTAGAGCAGCCCCGTCCGCCGGAAGCGCTCGCGGACGTCCGGCGCGAGCGCCTCGTAGAGCCGGCGGCAATCGACGATCGGCGTCGCGCCGCCCTCCGGCGCGGCCTGCACGCAGTAGAACCACTGCTTCATCGGCCAGCGCGGGAGGTGCGAGCTCTCGTTGTGGAACAGGATGGCCTTGTCGGCCGGGTACGGCGTCGAGCTGTAGATGTGCTGCCCGGTCTTCTCCCGCGGAAGGTCGCCGTACTCGCCGAACAGCTCGCCGCAGATGGCCTGCGCGACCTGCTCGAAATCCGGGACCGACCGGATCGGGAAGCCGCGGAACAGGACGGCCCCGTGCCGGAGCAGCTGCGCCTCGACGAACGCCCGCTCCTCGCGGGCCCAGGCCGCGAGCTCCACGTCGTCCACCGCCGGCTTCACGACCAGCGGCAGCGGCCCGGCGTCCATCGTGCTCGTCGCGACGAGCGCGCTGGGACCCACGTCCACCTTGCGGGGGGTGATGCGCTTGAGGCTCCGGAGCCGGCCCTCGTCGCGCGCGCGTCCTTCCACGGTGCGTTCCTTCCTCTCGGCTGCCGCGAGCGCCGTCACGCGGCGGTCGGGGTCGTCCACGATGGCCCGCAGCACGGCCATGAAGTGGGCCGCCATCGCGGCGATCGTCGGCGGCTCGAACAGATCGGCGCGGTACTTCCACGCGCACGTGAGCCCCTCGTCCGTCTCCTCGACGAACACGCCGAGGTCGAACCGCGACACCTCCCGGTCGAGATCCACGGGGCTGATGCGGATCCCGGGCAGCGAGATGTCGGACGCCGGCACGTTCTGCAGCACGAACAGCGTCTGCACGAGGGGGTGGCGGCCGGGCTCGCGGGCCGGCCGCACGGCGTCGACGACCTGCTCGAACGGCAGATCCTGGTGCGCGTACGCGTCGAGCGTGACCTCCCGGACCCGCTGAAGGAGCTCCCGGAACGTCGGCAGGCCGCCGAGATCCGTGCGCAGGACCAGCAGGTTGACGAAGAACCCGATGAGCCCCTCGGTCTCGGCGCGGTTGCGGCCCGCGACGTCGGTCCCGACGAGGAGGTCGCTCTGGCCCGTGCGCCCGAGGAGCATGACCTTGAACGCGGCGAGCAGCGTCATGAAGAGGGTCGCGCCCTCGCGCCGGCCGAGCGCGCGCAGGGCGTCGGAGAGCGCGCGGTCCACCGCGATCGTGTGGCGCGCGCCGCGGTAGCTCGGCGCGGCGGGCCGCGGGTGATCCGGGCGCAGATCGAGCGCCGGCGGGTGCCCGGAGAGCCGCTCGCGCCAGGCGCCGAGCAGCGCCTCGCGGGTCGCGCCCTGGATCCACCGCCGCTGCCAGACGGCGAAGTCCGCGTACTGGACCGGCAGCGGCCGCAGCGCCGGCGGGCGCCCGGCCCTCGCCGCCACGTACAGCTCGGCCAGCTCCGCGACCAGCACGTTCAGGGTCCAGCCGTCCGCCACGATGTGGTGGACGACGATGACCAGCACGAGCTCGTCGTCGCGGAGCCTGATCGCGGTCACCCGCAGGAGCGGGCCGCGGCCGAGGTCGAACGGCCGCTCCGCGCGGCCTTCGGCCAGGCGCTGGACCGCCGCGCCGTGCTCCGCGGCGGGCGTCGCCGACAGGTCCACCACCTCGAACGCCGGCGCGCCCTCGGGGGCGATCACCTGCACCGGCTCGCCCGAGGCCACGCCGAACGTGGTCCGCAGCGACTCGTGGCGCCGGACGAGCGCGGCAAGGCTGTCCCTGAGCCGCGCGACGTCGAGCTCCCCCTCGACGCGCACGGCGGCGGTCATGTTGTACCCGGCGCTGTCGGGCTCGAGCTGGGCCAGGAACCACAGGCGCTGCTGCGCGAACGAGAGCGGCAGCGGCCCCTGCCGCGGCGCCGGGACGAGCGGCGGCGCCCCGGCCGCCGGCGCGCCGGCGAGCGGGCCGCGGCGTCGATCGACGTCGCCGGCGAGCTCCGCCACGGTGGGGTGATCGAACAGGCTGCGGAGCGGCAGCTCGACGCCGAGCGCCTTGCGCACGCGCGACACCACCTGCGTGGCGAGGAGCGAGTGCCCGCCCAGCTCGAAGAAGCCGGTGTGGACGCCGACCCGCTCGAGCCCCAGCACCTCCGCCCAGATCGCGGCGAGGGCCTCCTCGGTCGGCGTCGTGGGGGCGCCTGCCGCCGCGCCTCCCGGATCGGCCGCGGGCGCCTCCGGCGCCGGCAGGGCCTTGCGGTCCACCTTGCCGTTCGGGGTGAGCGGCAGCGCGGACAGCGCGACGAACACGGGCGGCACCATGTAGTCGGGCAGCGTCTCCTTCAGGAAATCGCGCAGGCGCTCCGGCGCCGGGGGCGCGCTGCCTTCGCCGACGACGTAGGCCACGAGCCGCTTGCCGGACGAGCGCTCCTCCCGGACCGCGACCACGGCCTCGCGGACCTCCGGGTGCTGCGCGAGGCGCGCCTCGATCTCGCCGAGCTCGATGCGGAAGCCGCGGATCTTCACCTGGTGATCCCGCCGCCCCGAGAACTCGAGGGTGCCGTCCGCGAGGCGCCGGCCGAGATCGCCGGTCCGGTACATGCGCGCGCCGGGCACGTCGCCGAAGGGGTCGGGCACGAAGGCCTCCGCGGTCCGGGCGGGGTCGTTCAGGTAGCCTCGCCCCACGCCGATGCCCGTGACGCAGATCTCGCCGGTCACGCCGACGGGCGCGAGGTCGTCGCCCGTCACGACGTAGAGCTTCACGTTGGGCACGGGCCGGCCGATGGGCACGTGGACGAGCTCGGGCCCCGGGGCCGCCGTGATCGCGTGCAGCGCGACGTCGTCGGCGCACTCGGCCGGCCCGTAGGCGTTCATGAGCGGGACGCGGGGGTAGCGCGCGAACCACCGGCGGCAGAGGTCGGGCGTCAGCGCCTCGCCGGTGGGCAGCATCCACCGGAGGCGCGCGAGGCGCGGCGCGTCCTCCTCGGCCCCCACGAGCTCCCGCAGGAGCGACGGGACCAGCTCGAGGACCGTGATCCCCTGCGCCTCGGCCTCCTCCAGCAGGCGCCGCGGATCGCCCACGATCTCGTCGGGGACGATGTGCACGCGGCCGCCGCAGAGCAGCGCCGTCAGCAGCTGCCACACCGAGATGTCGAAGCACTGGGACGCGGTCTGGCCGATCACGTCCGAGGCGCCGAGCTCCAGCGCGGGGATCTTCCCCCACACGTTGTTGAGCATCCCGGCGTGCTCGACCATCGCCCCCTTCGGCACGCCGGTCGATCCGCTCGTGTAGATGACGTAGGCGAGGTGGCCGGGGCCGGCGAGCCGCGGGAGATCATCGACAGGCACGGGCGCGGGCCCGCGCTGCGCGGCGAGGCGCTCGCGCGTCACGAACCGAGGCCGGGCTGGCTCCGGCAGGTGCGCGAGCGCCTTCGCGAGCCGCGGGACCCACGCCTCCGAGGTCACGACCACGGGCGCGCGGCTCGCCTCGACGACCCCGGCGATGCGCTGCTCCGGCTGATGAGGATCGAGCGGGAGGTACGCGCCGCCGGCCTTGAGCACGCCGAGCAGCGCGACGACCAGCTCGATGTCGCGCGACTCCAGCACGGCGACGATCGTGTCCGGACCGACCCCCTGGGCTCGCAGCGCGTGGGCCACCTGGTTGGCGGCGCGGTTCAGGGCCGCGTAGGTGAGCCGGCGCCCGCGGCACGTGACCGCCTCGGCGTCGGGCGTCCTTCGCGCCTGGGCCTCGAACAGCGACACATAGCTCGGCGCGGCGGGCTCCGCGCTCTTCGTGCTGTTCCACTCCAGGAGCAGCTGCCGGCGCTCGCGCTCATTCAGGAGCGCGAGGTCGCCCAGCCGCGCCTCCGGACGGCGGGCCATCTCCGAGAGGAGCTCGACCAGGTGGCCGAGCATCCGCTCGACGGCGTCGTGATCGAACAGGCGCCGGTCGTACGAGAGCCGGATCCCGAGCCCCGCGCCCGGGTAGGCCACGACCGTCATCGGGTAGTTCGTGTGGACCCGGTCCTGCTCGTAGGAGAGACGGACCTCGCCCACCTGCTCGCCGAGGCGGGGGTCCTTCGGCGCGTTCTCGAAGACGAGGAGGCTGTCGAACAGCGCCTGTCCCTTGGGGAGCTCGCTCCACCGCTGGATCTCCACGAGCGGCGGATACTCGACCTCGCGGATCCGGTAGTTGTGGGCCAGGAGTCCCTTGAGCCACGGGAGGAGCGGCTGCTCGGGCGAGACGCGCACCCGCAGCGGCAGGCTGTTGATGAAGAGGCCCACGATCGTCTCCACCCCGGGCAGATCGGTCGGGCGGCCCGCCACGGTCACGCCGAACACGACGTCGCGCCGGCCGCTGTAGCGGCTCAGGAGGAGCGCCCAGGCCCCTTGCACCATGGTGTTGGGCGTCAGCCCGTGCTGGTGCGCGAGGCCGAGGAGCGCCTCGGTCAAGGCCGGCGGCAGCTCGACGAACGCGTCGCTCACCCCGGCCCCCGCGGGCGGCGCGGCCCCGTCGGGGAGGATCCGGTCCACGCCGAGGGGCGTCGGCTCGGCGAAGCCGCGGAGCTCCTCGCGCCAGAACCGCTCGGCCGCCGGGAGGTCCTGCCGCGCGAGCCAGGCGATGTAGTCGCGGTAGGGGCGCGGCTCGGGCAGCTCCAGCGAGCGGCCCTCGATCAGGGCCGCGTAGTACGACAGGCACTCCATCATCAGCACGGAGAAGCACCAGTCGTCCGTGAGGATGTGGTGGAAGCTCCGTACGATGCGATAGGCGTCCTCCCGCACGCGGATCAGCCGGAGCCGCATGAGCGGCGCGCGCGTCATGTCGAGCCCTTCGGCGAGCTCGGCCTCGAGCGTCTCGGCGAGGTGCCGCTCCTGCTCGGCCTCGGTCTTGTCGCGCCAGTCGAGGACGTGGATGACGTCGGAGAGGTCGACCTGCCGGTGGACGATCTGGAGCGGTCGCTCGAGATCCTTCCAGACGAAGGAGGTCCTCAGGATGGGGTGCCGCGCCGCCACCCGCCGCCAGGCCTCGATGACGAGGCCGCCGTCGAGCGCGCCGTGCCACACGTAGTGCTGCTGCATCAGGTAGATGCCCGAGCCCGGGTTCAGCAGGGTGTGGAAGAGCATCCCCTCCTGCATCGGCGAGAGCGGGTAGACGTCATCGAGCCCCGCCGGGTCCGGCAGGTTGCGCGCGAACTCGTCCTGCGTGAGGCCGCTCAGCGCGAACCGCGGAGGCGTCGCCCCGGGCGGCTCTCCCTGCGGCGCGCCGGTCGGGTCCGGGCCCGCGACGGCGGCGGAGCCCGCGGCCGCGACCGGCGCCGCGGCGGAGCGCGCGACCGCCGCGGCGCCGGCCACGGTGGGGTGGTCGAACAGGTCCTTCGGGCTCAGCTTGACGCCGCGCTGGTTGGCGCGCGCGATGACCTGGAGGCTCCGGATGGAGTCGCCGCCGAGGGCGAAGAAGTTGTCGTGGATGCCGACCCGCTCCACGCGCAGGATCTCGGCCCAGATCTGGGCGAGCGTGGCCTCGACCTCGCTCCGCGGCGCGACGAAGCCGGCGGCCTCCGGCGCGCCCGCCCGCCCGGGCTCGGGCAGCGCCGCGCGGTCGACCTTGCCGTTCGCGGTGAGCGGCAGCGCGGGCAGCGCCACGATCACGGCGGGCACCATGTAGTCGGGGAGCCCCAGCGCGAGCCGGCCGCGGAGCGCCGCGACGTCGAGCGCCGCCGCCTCCCGGCCGACGACGTAGGCCACGAGGCGCGTGGTCCCGCCGGCGTCCCGCGCCGCCACGACCGCCTCGCGCACCTCGGGCTGCTCGCGCAGGCGGGCCTCGATCTCGCCGAGCTCGACCCGGTGGCCGCGCAGCTTGATCTGGTGGTCGGTGCGCCCGAGGAACTCGATCGCGCCGTCCGCCCGGAGGCGCGCCCGGTCCCCGGTGCGGTACAGGCGGCCGCCCGGGGCGCCCCCGAACGGATCGGGGACGAAGCGCTCCGCCGTCAGCTCCGGGCGCGCGTGGTAGCCGCGCGTCACGCCGGCCCCGCCCAGGTAAAGCTCCCCGGGCACGCCCACCGGCACCGGTTCCATAATTACACCGAGGACATACGCCTGGGTGTTCGGGAGCGGCCGGCCGATGGGCACCGTCGCTGCGGATCGGCCGCCTGCGGCATCGATCTGCCATGTGAGCGAGCCCACTGTGGTTTCCGTGGGACCGTAATGATTCAGGACGGTGCACCCCGGCGAGAGCGCGCGGATCCGGTCGATGAGCTCCCAGCTGGAGGCTTCCCCGCCGAGCACGAGGCAGCGCGCGGGCAGCACGCGCTCGGGCTGCGCCGCCTCGAGGAGCGCGGTGAGGTGGCTGGGGACGATCTTGAGCGCGTCGACCCCGTGGCGGCTCATGTACTCGGCGGTGGCGTCGGGATCGAAGATCCGCGCCTCGGACAGGACGTGCAGCGCGCGGCCCGAGCAGAGCGCGCCGAAGAGCGACGTGTGCCCGAGGTCCGCGGCCACGGTCGAGACGAGCGCCATGCCGCCGCCCTCGGCGAGGGGCAGCCGCGTGAGCACGCCGCGCACGTAGTTCACGAGGTGGCGGTGCTCGACGGCCACGCCCTTCGGGCGCCCGGTCGAGCCCGAGGTGTAGATGAGGTAGGCCAGGTTCTCCGGCCGGGCCGTCGCGCCGAGCGGCGCGTCGGATTCGGCCGCGAGGGCGCCCGCGTCGCGGTCGAGGAAGAGCAGCGCGGGCCCCGGCCCGTCGAACGCGCCGGCCCATGATTCCTGGGTGATCACGACCTTCGCGCCGCTGTCCTCCACGACGGCGCGCAGCCGCTCGCGCGGGAATTTCGGGTCGACGGGCACGTACGCGGCGCCGGCCTTGAGCGCGCCGAGCAGCGCGAGGATCAGCTCCGCCGAGCGCTCGATGCACAGGACGACCCGGTCCTCGGGCCCCACGCCGAGCGCCCGCAGCCTCCGCGCCAGCTGGTTCGTCCGCCGGTCGAGCTCCCCGTAGGTCAGCGCCGTCTCCTCGCAGACGACCGCCAGGGCGTCGGGCCGCGCGGCGGCGTGCGCCGCGAAGAGCTCGTGGACGCAGGCCGGCGGGAAGTCGGCGGCCGTCGCGTTCCACTCGGAGAGCAGGCGCCGCCGCTCCGCGCCGCCCACGAGGGGCAGCTCGGCCAGCCGGGCGTCCGGCCGCGCCGCCATCGCCTCGAGCAGCGCGCGGCACTGGCCGAGCAGGCTGGCCGCGGCCTCGTGCGTGAGGCGCCGGCGCTCGTAGCTCAGGATGAGCCCGAGCTCGCTCGACGGCTCGACGATGAGCGACGCCGGGTAGTTGTTGCGCCCGGCGGTGAGCAGGGCGTCGCCGACGCGCCCGCCGCCGGGCCGGGGCAGGGCGCGGACGCGAACGTCCATGGGCACGCCGCTCACGTCCTCCTCGGGGTAGCTGTCGAACACCACCAGGGTGTCGAAGAGCGACCGCCCGCCTGGCACCTCGCTCCAGCGCTGGACGTTGGACAGGGGGGTCCACTCGTACTGGCGCAGCTCGCTGTTCCGGTCCTGCAGCCGCGACAGCCAGGCGGCGAGCGGCTCGTGCTCGTCCACACGGACCCGCACCGGCAAGGTGTTGATCAGCACGCCGACGATGGCCTCGGAGCCGGGGAGCTCCGGGGGGCGGCCCGACACCGTGGAGCCGAAGACCACGTCGGCCTCTCCGCTGTGCCGGGAGAGCAAGAGGGCCCACGCGCCCTGCACGAGGGTGTTCAGCGTGACGCGCAGGCGCCGCGCGCAGGCCGCGAGCGCCTCCGTCTCGGCCCGCGAGAAGCGGAGCGCCTGCTCGGCGCAGGGGAACGCGCCGTCGCCCGCGGCGGCCGCCGGACCGGCCTCCAGCGGGAGCGGCGTCGGCGCCCGGAACCCGGCCAGCGCGCCGCGGAAGAACCGCTCGGCAGCGCCTTCGTCCTGGGCCTGTACCCACGTGAGGTACTCCCGGTACGGGCGCGGCCGCGGCAGCTCGGGCGTCGTGCCCCGCACGAGTGCCTGGTAAATGAACAGCGCCTCTCTCAGCAGGAGGGCGAAGCTCCACCCGTCGAGCAGGAGGTGGTGATGGCTGTTGATGAAATAGAAGGCCTCCTCCTCGGCCCGGGCCACCGTGAGCCGCATGAGGGGCGCCTTCAGCAGGTCGAAGCCGGCGCGCCGGTCCGCGGCCATGAGCTCGACGAGGGCCTCCTCGCGCTCGCGCGCGTCGAGCCCGCGGAGATCGTGCCGCGAGAGCGGGATCGTCGCCCGCGGGCGGACGACCTGCACCGGCCTGTTCACGCCCTCCCAGACGAAGCCGGTGCGCAGGATGGGGTGCCGCTCCGCGAGCGCCTGCCAGGCGCGCTCGAAGGCGTCGAGATCGAGCCGCCCCTCCAGGAGGAAGGCCGTCTGGACGAAGTACGGGTCGGCGGACCGATCCGAGACCGCGTGAAAGAGCAATCCCTGCTGGAGCGGGGAGAGATAGTGAATCGACTCAACGTCTTTCTTCTTGTTCGTCATGGCGTCAGTCCAGGGCTTGCAGGATGGAGTCCAGCTCGTCCGACGCGAGCGCGACGTCGGTGAAGTCCGATGGCGTGTAGCCGCCGGCGTCAGGAGACAGGCAGTGCGCGATCAGCTCTCTCAGCGCGTCGCGCCACAGCGCGCTGACCGCCGCGACCGTCTCCTGCCGGTACCGCGCGGCGCTGTAGCGGAAGGTCGCCTCGAGGCGGCCGTCGTACACCGCCGCGTCGATCTCGATCTCGTACGCGAGCGGGCTGCCCGGGTCGTGCTCGGCGCCGGGCGACTCCGCGGCCAGGGAGAACCGCGCGCCGGCGCCCACCACCTGGTCCCACTGCCCCAGGTAGTTGAACCCGATGCCGGGCGTCGGCAGGCGGCGCAGCCGGTCGGCGATCGCCCCCGTCCCGAGCTCCCGCACCGCGCCGTAGGGGAGGCCGCGCCGCGGGATGCGGCGGAGCTGCTCCTTCACCGTCTTGAGCACGGCGCCCGGCGCCGCGTCCGGCGCGACCTCGAGCAGCACCGGGTAGGCGCTCGTGAACCAGCCGACCGTGCGCGACAGGTCCAGGTCTTCGCCGTCGAGCGCCTCGCGCCCGTGGCCCTCGACCTCGATCGCCGCCACGCGCTGCCCGGTCCACCGCCCGAGCGCCAGGGCCAGCCCGGCCAGCAAGACCTCGTCGACGCGCGTCCGGTACGCCTCCGACACCGCCTCCAGCAGCGATCGCGTCTCGGCCCCGCTCAGCCCCGCCTTGACCGTGGCCATGGCCGTCTCCGCGCGATCCCCGGCCGGCGTGTCGACCGGCAGCGGCGCCGCCCGGTCCCAGGGCAGCCCGAGCCAGAAGGCCGCTTCTTCCTGGAGGGCGGCGTCCTGCGCCGCGGCCTCGAGGCGCTCCGCCCACCGCTTGAACGAGGTGGTCCTGCCGGGCAGCTGCGCCGGCGCCCCGCGGCGGGCCTGGTCGTAGGCGGTCTGGAGATCGTCGAGGAGGATCCGCCACGACACGCCGTCGACGACAAGGTGGTGCGCGGCCAGCAAGAGCCGTCCCGGCCGGCCGGCGCCGAGGTCGAAGGCGACCACGCGGAGCACCGGCCCCGCCGTCAGGTCCAGGCTCGCCTGCCAGCGGGACGCGTGCGCCTCGATCGCCCGCGGCAGGTCGGCCTCGGGCACCCTGGAGAGGTCCGCCCGATGCGCGACGGCCTCGGGCTCGCCGGGCGCGTGCGTCTGGCGCCACGCGTCTCCCTCCGGCACGTAGCGCAGCCGCAGGGCGTCGTGGTGGCGCAGGAGCGCCTGCACCGCCGCCTCCAGGGCCGGCCCGTCGAGGGGCTCGTCGACCGTGAGCAGGAGCGCCTGGTTCCAGTGATGGGGGTTCGGCAGATCGCGCGCGAAGAACCGCCGCTGGATCGGGGTCAGGGGAACGTCGCCCGTCGCCGGCTCCTCCCCGGCCGCCGCCGCGGCCGAGGCGACGCCCGCGGCGGCCGAGAGCTCCGCGAGGGTCTGGTGCTGGAACATCTGCCGCGCCGTCAGGCGGAGGCCCGCCTGCTTCGCGCGCGACACGACCTGCAGGCTCAGGATCGAGTCGCCGCCCAGCTCGAAGAAGTTGTCGTCGCGGCCGACGCGCTCGCGGCCCAGCACCGCGGCCCAGATCTGCGCGAGCTGCGCCTCGACGTCCGTGGCGGGAGCGGCGTCCGGGGGCGCTCCTCCCGCGCCCGCAGGCGGCGCCGCCTCGCGGACCGCGTCCGCCGGCGGCGCCGCCTCGGGCGGCTCGGGCTGCGCCGGGGCCGGCGCCTCCGGCAGCGGCAGCTCGCCGAGCCGCGCGGTCGGCCGCGCCGCGATCGCCTCCAGCACGGCGCGGAGGTCGTCCGCCATGCGGCGGATCGTGCCCTCCTCGAAGAGCTCCGTGCTGTACTCGAACGTGCCGCTCAGCCCCTCCGGCGCGGTCGCCATGTGGAGCGAGAGGTCGAACTGCGCGCTGCCCGGATCCACCTCGACGGGCCGGAGCTCGAGGTCGGCGAGCGGGAGCGCGCGCCGCGAGGCCTCCTGGAGCGAGAACATCACCTGGAACAGCGGCGTGCTGCCGAGATCCCGCGCCGGCCGGAGCGCCTTCACGAGCTGCTCGAACGGCAGGTCCTGGTGCGCCTGTGCGGCCAGCACCTCCTCCCGCGTCCGCGAGAGGAGATCGGCGAAGCGCGGGTTCCCCCCGAGGTCCGCCCGCAGCACGAGCGTGTTGACGAAGAGCCCGATGAGCCCCTCGACCTCGACGCGCGTGCGGCCCGCGATCGGCGTCCCGATGCAGAGGTCCGTCTGGCCGCTCCTCTGCGCCATGAGCGCCTGGAACGCGGCGAGGAGCAGCATGAACGTCGTGACGCCCTGGCCGCGCGCGAGCGCGCCGAGCTCGGCGGAGAGCTCGCGCGGGAGCGCGAAGTCGAGGCGGGCGCCCCGGTAGGACCGCGCGGCGGGGCGCGGCTTGTCGGTGGGCAGCCGCAGCACCGGCGGCTCCGCGCCGAGCCGCTGGCGGAAGTACGCGAGCTCTCGGTCGAGCGCCGTCTCCGTGAGCCACCCGCGCTGCCACCGGGCGTAGTCGGCGTACTGGATCGGGAGCGCCGGGAGCGCCGCGGCGCGCCCCTCCGCGTCGGCGGCGTAGAGCTCCGCCACCTCGCGGACGAGGACGTTCATCGACCATCCGTCCGACACGATGTGGTGGAGGACGACGAGCAGGAGGTGCTCGCGCTCGCCGAGGCGCACGAGCGCGATCCGGAGCAGCGGCCCGCCGCGGAGGTCGAAGGGCTGGCGGGCTTGCTCCTCGAGCCGCCGCAGCGCCTCGGCCTCGCGCGCCTCCTCGGGCACGGCGCCGAGGTCCCCGAGGGCGATCGTCACCGGCTGCTCGGCGTGGATGACCGCCACCGCCCGGCCGTCGCGCTCCTCGAACGTGGCGCGCAGGGACTCGTGGCGGCGGACCACCGCGGCGAAGCTGCGCTCGAGGCGGGCCACGTCGAGCGGCCCGAGCAGGCGCACCGCCGCGGGGACGTTGTACGACGCGGCGCTCTCCTCGAGCTCGGAGAGGAACCACAGGCGCTCCTGCGCGAAGGAGAGCGGCGGCGGGCCGCTCCGCGGCGCGGCGAGGAGCGGCGGCGCCGGCGGGGCCAGCGGGCCGCGCCGCGCCGCCTCGACGGCGCGCGCCTGGGCGGCCACCGTCGGCGTCTCGAAGAGCGCGCGGAGCGGGAGCTCGACGTCGAGCACGCGGCGCACGCGCGAGAGGACCTGCGTCAAGAGCAGCGAGTGGCCGCCGAGGTCGAAGAACGAGTCCTCCGCGGAGACCCGCTCGACGCCCAGCACCTCGGCCCAGATCCCGGCGAGCAGCTCCTCGGTCGCCGTGCGCGGCGAGACGTGGCTCCGCGCGTCGCCGGACTCGGGGGCGGGCAGCGCGCGCCGGTCGACCTTGCCGTTCGGCGTGCGGGGGAGCGCCGGCAGGAACACGAAGGCCGCCGGCACCATGTACTCGGGCAGGCGCTCCGCGAGCCACGCGCGCAGCGCCTCCGCGGCCGGCGCCGGAGCGCCCGCGGCCACGTCAGCGCCTGCGGCCAGGTCAGCGCCTGCGGCCGCGTAGGCGACGAGCCGCCGCACTCCCGGCCGGTCCTCGCGGACGAGCACCGCGGCCTCCTGCACGGCGGGGTGCTCGGCGAGCCGCGCCTCGATCTCGCCGAGCTCGATGCGGTAGCCCCGCAGCTTGACCTGGTGGTCCCGCCGGCCGGCGAACTCGATCGTGCCGTCTTCTCGGTAGCGGCCGAGATCCCCGGTCCGGTAGAGCCGGCGCCCCGGCGCCTGGCTGAAGGGGTCGGGGAGGAACACGGCGGCGGTCCGGCCCGGCTCGCCGAGGTAGCCGCGTCCGACGCCGATGCCGCCCACGTAGAGCTCGCCGCTCACGCCGACCGGCGACGGGGCGAGCAGGTGGTCCAGGACGTAGAGCCGGAGGCCGTCCACCGGCCGTCCGATCGGGACCTCGGTCTCGTGCGCCGCGGGCGGCGCGATGATGGGGTGCAGCGCCACGTCGTCCGAGCACTCCGCGGGCCCGTACGCGTTCATGAGGGGCACCGCGGGGTAGCGGTCGAGCCACGCCCGGGCGAGCGCGGCGGGGAGCGCCTCGCCGGTCGGCAGGATCCAGCGCAGCCGCGCGAGGGCCGGCGGCGCGGGGCGCTCGAGGGCCGCGTCCAGCATGCCCTGGAGCACGGCGGGGACGACCTCGGCGACGGCGATCCCCCGGCGCTCGACGTGCTCGAGCAGGCGCGCCGGATCGCGCGTGATCTCGTCGGGCACGATGTCGACCGTGCCGCCGAAGAGCAGGGCGGTGAGGAACTGCCAGACCGAGATGTCGAAGCACGGCGACGCCGTCTGCGCGATGACGTCGCCCGCCGCGAGGCCGAGCCGCGGGATCTTGCTCAGCATGTTGTTGAGCATCCCGCGCCGCTCGACCATCGCGCCCTTGGGCACCCCGGTGGAGCCGCTCGTGTAGATGACGTAGGCGAGGTGCCCCGGTCCGCCGCGCTCCTCCGGGTCCTCGTCGGACGAGGCCTCGTCGAGGGCGCCCTCGAGGGTCGCGATCGCCGGCCGGCGCGCCTCGGGCAGCAAAGCAATGGCTCTTTCCAAAGCGCCGCGGTGCCGATCGCGCGTCAGCACCACGCGGGGCTCACTCGACGCGAGGATCTGCGCCATGCGCTCGGCCGGGTAGGCGGGATCGATCGGCACGTACGCCCCGCCGGCCTTGAACACGGCGAGGATCATGGTGAGCAGCGGGATGCCCCGCTCGTCGAGCAGCGCCACCCGCTGCTCGGGGTGGACGCCACGCGCGCGCAGCGCGTGCGCCGCGCGGTTGGCGTCGCGGTTCAGCGCGGCGTAGGTCAGCCGCCGATCCGCGCAGGACACGGCGACGGCGTCGGGGGTCCGCGCGACCTGGGCGCGGAAGCGCGCGGCGTAGGAGGAGAGGTCCTCCGGGGCCGCGGGCGCCGTGTTCCACGCGACGAGCGCCTGCTGCCGCTCGGCCGGCGTGAGGTGCGGCAGATCGCCGAGGCGCGCGTCGGGCCGCGCGGCCATGCCCTCGAGGAGCGCGCCGAGGTGCCCGAGCAGCCGCGCGGCGAGCTCGGGCCGGACGCGCGACCGATCGTAGGAGAGCTTGAGGGGCAGCTCGGCGTCGGGCCACGACATGATCGTGAGCGGGTAGTTCGTGTGGACGCGGTCGCGGACGTCTCCGACCCGGAAGACGATCCGCCCCTCGCGGAGCGCGGGGTCGACCGGCGCGTTCTCGAACACGAAGAGGCTCTGGAACAGCGGCTGTCCGCGCTCGATCTCGCTCCAGCGCTGGATGTCCACGAGCGGCGTGTGCTCGTGCTGCCGCAGCGCCAGGTTCCGATCGAGGATCGAGGCGAGCCACGGCAGGAGCGGCTTGTCCGCGGGGACCGGGACGCGCAGCGGCAGCGTGTTGATGAAGAGGCCCAGGATGGACTCGACCCCAGGCAGCTCCGGGGGACGCCCGGCGACGGTGACGCCGAAGAGCACCTCGGGCTCGCCGCTGTAATGGCTGAGGAGCAGGGCCCAGGCGCCTTGCACCACCGTGTTGAGCGTGAGGCGATGGCGCTGGGCGAGCGCGCGCAGCGCGGCCGTGGGCGCCGCGCCGAGCCGGATCACGATGTCGTCGATCTGGCCGTGATCCGCGGCCGCCGCGTCGGCGGAGCGCTCCTCGAACCCGAGCGGCGTCGGGGCCCCGAAGCCCTTGAGGGCGCCCCGCCAGAACGCCTCTGCGGCCTGGACGTCTCGCCGCCCGAGCCAGTCGATGTAATCGCGGTAGGGGCGCGCGGGCGCTGGGCGCGACGCGTCGCCCCGGACCAGCGCCTCGTAGTGCGCGAGGAAGTCCATCATCAGGAGCGACGTGCACCACTCGTCGAAGAGGATGTGGTGGAAGCTGTGGACGAGCTCGTGAGTCCGGTCGCCCAGCCGGACGAGGCGGAGGCGCATCACCGGCGCCTTGCCGAAGTCCAGTCCTCGGTCGAGCTCGTCGCGGAGCTCCATGGAGATGCGCGCCTCCTGGGCCTCCGCGGTGAGGCCCCGGTAGTCGAGCACCTCGAACGGCAGCTCCACCGCCTTGTGGACGACCTGGAGCGGGCGCTTCTGGCTCCGCCAGACGAAGGAGGTGCGCAGGATCGCGTGCCGCGCCACCACCTCTCGCCAGCCGCGCTCGAACGCGTCGATCTGCAGATCTCCCTCGATGCGATAGCGATTCTGCATGAGGTAGACGCCCGAGGACGGGCGGAGGAGCGTGTGGAACAGCATCCCCTCCTGCATGGGGGAGAGGGGATAGACGCTTTCGATGTTGGCAGACGGATCAGGCTTGCTAGACATGGTTCACCTCTGGAGCTCGTCCAGGAGATCGCTCCACTCTTCCGCGGAGAGGCCGGCATCAGGGGACTCGGGGGCGGGCGGCGGCGCGGGCGGCGCCTCCTCCGGCGCGGCTGTCACGGTCAGCTGCGCCGCGGCCTCGGCCACGGTCGGGTGCTCGAAGAGCAGCTTGGGCGAGAGGCGCAGCCCCCGCTGGGCGGCGCGCGCGATGACCTGCAAGGTGACGATCGAGTCGCCGCCCAGCTCGAAGAAGTTGTCCTCGACGCCGACCTGCGCGCGGTGCAGCACCTCCGCCCAGACCTCCGCGAGGATCCGCTCCGCCTCGGTCCGGGGCGCGACGTAGGGGCGATGGCCGAGCGCCGCCGCCTCGGGCGCGGGCAGGGCGCGGCGGTCGACCTTGCCGTTCGGGGAGAGCGGCAGTCGCTCGAGCACGACGATCGGCGCCGGCACCATGTACGCCGGGAGCGCCTCGCCGACCCACCCGCGCAGCGCCTCCGGCTCGAGGGCCAACCCGTCGCGGCCGGCCACATAGGCGACGAGGCGCTTGCCGCCGTGGGCCTCGTCGCGCGCGACAACGACGGCCTCCTGGACCTCCGGGTGCTGGAGCAAGCGCGCCTCGATCTCGCCGAGCTCGACGCGCAGGCCGCGGATCTTGACCTGGTGGTCGAGGCGGCCGAGGAACTCGATGGCTCCGTCGGGCCTGTGGCGGGCCAGGTCCCCTGTCCGGTACAGCCGTCCGCCGGGCGTGGACCCGAACGGATCGGGCACGAAGCGCTCCGCGGTCAGGGCGGGCCGCTCGTGATAGCCGCGGGCGAGGCCGACGCCGCCGATGTGGAGCTCCCCGGCGACGCCCACCGGCGCCGGGTGGCCGTGGCGATCGAGCAGGTAGATCTGCGTGTTGGCGATCGGGTGTCCGATGGGCACCGAGGCCGAGGCGTCGTCTCGCCGGCAGGCCCAGGAGGTCACATCGATGGATGCCTCGGTCGGCCCATAGAGGTTGTGGAGCTCGGCGCCGAGCCGCTCGAAGAACCGCCGCGCGAGCTCCGAAGGCAGCGCCTCGCCGCTGCAGATGACCCGCCGCAGCGACAGGCACGACGCCGCCCCGGGCGCCTCGAGGAACGCCTGGAGCATGGGGGGGACGAAGTGCAGCGTGGTCACGCCGTGGCGCGTGATCAGCTCCACGAGCCGCTCGCCGTCGCGGTGGTCGCCGGGCCTCGCGACGACGAGGCCGGCGCCCGTCATCAAGGGCCAGAAGAACTCCCAGACCGAGACGTCGAAGCTGAAGGGCGTCTTCTGCAATACCCGGTCTTCCGCGGTCAGCCCGTACCGCTCCTGCATCCACTGCAGGCGGTTGAGCAGGCCACGGTGGCTGTTGCCGGCGCCCTTGGGCCGCCCGGTCGAGCCCGAGGTGTAGATGGTGTAAGCGAGGTTGTCCGGCGACACCGGCGCCGCGAGATTGCCTGTCGGCTCCCTGTCGATCTCGGCGCGGCCTTCGTCCAGGCAGAGCACCTCGGCGCGGTGCGCGGGCAGGCGCGAGGCCACGGGCCGCTGGCTCAGGAGCACCGGCGCCCCCGCGTCCTCGAGCATGAAGGCGATCCGATCGGCGGGATACTCCGGGTCGATCGGCACGTAGGCGCCGCCCGCCTTCAGGATGCCGAGCAGCCCCACGACCATCTCGATCGAGCGCTCGGCCGCGATGGCCACGAGCCCGTCCGGCCCGACTCCGCGCCGCCTGAGGGCGTGCGCCACCTGATTGGCGCGCTCGTTCAGCTCTCGATAGCTCAGCCGCTGCTCCTCGAAGATCACGGCCACGGCGTCCGGCGCTCGCTCGGCCTGCGCCTCGAAGAGCTCGTGGACGCGCCGCCCGTCCGGATACGCGCGCTCGGTCGCGTTCCACTCCGTCACGACGCGCCGGGACTCCAGCTCGCCGGGGAGCGAGAGCTCGCCGACGGGCGCCTCGGGGCGGCGGGTGAGCTGCCGGAGCGCCCCTTCCACGAGGCCGAGCAGGCGGGAAGCGGTCTCCTCGTCGAATCGCCGCCGGTCATAGGACAGGCGGAGCTGGAGCTGACCTCCCGGCAGGACGGCCAGGGTGAGCGGGTAGTTGGTCTGGTCCGCGAACGAGACGTCGCGGACGCCGAGGCCGGGCAATCCCTCGTGGGTCCGAGGATCGGTGGGATAGTTCTCGAAGACGAGCAAGCTCTCGAACAGCGGCTGTCCCGCCGGGATCGCGCTGTACGTCCGCGTCTGCGCGAGCGGCGTGTGCTCGTGGGCGCCGAGCTCGGTGATCGTCTTCTGGAGATCGCGCAGCCAGCTCGCGACGGAGGCGGCCTGCGGCACGGCCACGCGCAGGGGCAGCGTGTTGATGAAGAGCCCCACCATGGCCTCGATCCCGGCCAGCGGAGCCGACCGCCCGGCGACCGTGATCCCGAAGAGCACGTCGTCGTTGCGGGCGGCCCGGCTGAGCAGGAGCGCCCAGGCGGCCTGGACGAGCGTGCTCGTCGTCACGCGGTGCTGCTGCGCGAAGCGCACGAGCCGCGCCGTGGCCGACTCGGACAGCGCGACGATCTTCGCCCCGTACCCGTGCGCCTCGTCGGTCGACGCCTCGCGCGTCACGCGGTCGAGGGGCAGCGGCGTCGCCGCGCTGAAGCCCGAGAGCACGCCTCGCCAGAACGGCTCCTCGGCGCTGGCGTCCCGCTCGCGCAGCCACGCGATGTGCTCGCGATAGCGCCGGCGAGCCGACAGCGCGACCGCGCGGCCGCTGCGCAGGGCGTCGTAGGCGACGAAGGCGTCCTGCAGCACGAGGGACGCCGCCCACCCGTCGAGGAGGAGGTGATGGTGGCTCCAGAGCACGTGGTACGCCTCGTCCCCGAGGCGCAGGAGCGAGACGCGCATCAGCGGACCCCGCGCCAGATCGAAGCCCCTCGCGCGATCCGCGTCGACGCGGGCGGCCACCCGCGCCAGGTGCTCCTCGTCCCCGGCGCCGCGGAGGTCCTCGATCTCGATCTCCACCGCCTCCACCGCGCCCCCGCGCCGCACGACCTGGAGCGGCTCGTCGGCCCCTTCCCACGCGAAGGTCGTGCGCAGGACGCCGTGGTGGTGGACCACGGCCTCCCAGGCCCTGCGGAACGCGTCCACGTCGAGCGCGCCCTCCAGCCGGCACGTCACCTGCTCGACGTAGACGCCGGAGCCGGGCTCCCACAGGCTGTGGAAGAGCAGCCCTTGCTGGAGCGGGCTCAAGGGATAGACGTCCTCGACGTCGCGGCCGGCCCCCAGCAGGCGGTCCAGCCTGGCCTGGTCGAGCCGCGCGAGGGGGAAGTCCGAGGGCGTGTACCCTCCGCTGTCCGGCGAAAGGCAGTGCGCGACGAGGGCGCGCAGCCGCGCCGCGAAGTCCTCGCTGAGCCGCGCCATCGTCTCGGGCCGGTAGCGGGCGCCGCTGTAATTCCACATCACGCGGAGGCGCCCGCCGACGATGGCCGCGTCGACCTCCAGCTCGTAGCCCCGCGGCGTGCGCGGATCCTGGGTGCGCCCGACGTCGCCCTCGGCGTGCGCGAACAGCGGGCTCGACGCGAAGAGGTCGTCCCACTGCCCGAGGTAGTTGAAGCTCACCTGCGGCGCCGCGTGCTCGCGGAGCCGCGCGGCGCGCTCGTCCTCGCTCAGGTACCGGAGCACCCCGTACGAGGCGCCGCCCCGGGGGACGGCGCGGAGCTGCTCCTTCGTCGCCTTGAGCACGACGTCGGGCGCCGCGCCGGCCGGGACCTCCAGCCGGACGGGGTAGATGCTCGTGAACCACCCGACCGTCCGGGAGAGGTCCACGTCGTCGAGCGCGTCGCGCCCGTGCCCCTCCAGGTCGATGCGCACGGCCGGATCGCCCGTCCACCGCGAGAGCGCCCCGGCGAAGGCCGCGAGCAGGAGCTCGTCCACGCGCATCCGGTACGCGGGCGTCGCCTGCAGCAGCGCGCGCGTGTCCTCGGCGGCGAGGAACTGGGTCAGATAGACGGTCTCCGCCTCGAGCGACCCGCCGGCCGGATCGTCCGCGGGCAGCGCCGCCGTGGGGCGGCTCGCGGCGAGCCACGCCTCGGCCGGCCGCGCCGCCGCCTCGGATCGGGCGTGCGCGCCCAGGCGCCGGGCGAACTCGCCGAAGGAGAGGGTCTCTTCCGGCAGCCGGATCGCCTCGCCGCTGCCGAGCTGCCGGTAGGCGGTCTGGAGATCCTCGAGCAGGATCCGCCACGAGACCGCGTCGACCACGAGGTGGTGCGCGACCAGGAGGAGGCGGCCCGGGCGCTCCGGGCCCAGCTCGAACAGCACCGCGCGGAGGAGCGGCCCCTCGCTGAGGTGGAGCTGCGCCTGGTGCTCCCCGGCCGCCCTGGCCAGCGCCGCGGCCTGCGCCTCGGCGGGGAGGTCCGACAGGTCGACCCGCGCGACCGCCGCGCCAGCCGAGCCCGCGGTGCGCTGGCGAAAGCCGCCCGCCTCGCGCGTGAACCGCAGCCGCAGCGCGCCGTGGTGGTCGGCCGTGGCCTGGACCGCGGCCGTGAGCGCCTCGACGGAGATCCGCTGCCGCAGCTCGAGCAGCACGGTCTGGTTCCAGTGGTGCGGGTTCGGCCCGCCCAGCTCGAAGAACCAGCGCTGGATCGGCGTGAGCGGCGCGTCGCCGGCGAGCTCCGCCTCCGCGACCGGCGCCGAGGCCGGCGCCGCCACCGCGGCCAGATCGACGATCGTCTGGTGCTGGAAGATCTGCCGCGGCGTGAGCGAGAGGCCCGCGGCCCGCGCGCGGGAGACGACCTGGAGCGCCAGGATCGAGTCGCCGCCCAGCTCGAAGAAGTTCTCCTGGACCCCGACCGCCGGCCGTCCCAGCAGCTCCGCCCAGATCCCCGCGAGCGTCGCCTCGGCCTCGGTGCGCGGCGTCGCCGCCTCGCCGCTCGGCGCGGCCGGCGCCGGCAGCGCGCGCCGGTCGATCTTCCCGTAGGGCGTGTGCGGCAGCTCCTCGAGCACCACGAACGCCGACGGCACCATGTAGTCCGGCACCTGCTCCTTGAGCGCGCGTCGCAGCTCCTCCGGCGCCACGTCCGCGCTGGCCGCGACGTACGCCACGAGCCGCCGCTCCTCCGGCCGATCCTGCCGCACGATCACGACCGCCTCGCGCACCCCGGGCTGCTCGCCGAGCCGCGCCTCGATCTCCCCGGGCTCGATCCGGAAGCCGCGCAGCTTCACCTGGTGATCCACGCGGCCGGCGAACTCGAGCTGCCCGTCCGCGCGCCACCGCGCCCGGTCCCCCGTCCGGTAGAGCCGCTCTCCTGGCCGGTCCGCGAAGGGATCCGGGACGAAGCGCTCCGCGGTCAGCTCCGGGCGCGCCCAGTACCCGCGCGCGAGCCCCTGGCCTCCGAGGTACAGCTCTCCGACGACGCCGGCCGGCACCGGTTTCCCGGCGGGATCGAGCACGTACGCGCGCGTGTTGGCGAGCGGCCGGCCGATGGGGACCGCCCACGCCTCGCGCGGGTCCACGGCGGCCGACAGGTTGCTGACCGTCGCGGTCACGGTGGTCTCGGTCGGGCCGTAGGCGTTCAGCAGGCGGACGCGCGCGGCGTCGGGCGACGCCCGCCAGGCGCTCACCCGCTCGGGCAAGGCCGCCTCGCCGGTGATGACGATCTGCCGGAGGCACGGCGGCAGGGCCGCGCCCTCGCCGAGCTCCGCGACGATGCGGTGCCAGTACATGGTCGGCAGCACCGCCGCGGTCACGCCCCACGCGCCGCACGCCGCGAGGAACCCGGCGACGGACTCGAGCATCGCCTCGGTGCGCAGCACCAGCGTCGCGCCTCGCGCGAGGCACGGGAAGATCTCCTCCGCGCTCGCGTCGAAGCTCAGCGACGCGAACTGCAGCACCCGGTCGCGCGACGAGATCTCGTAGACCCCCGCCGCGACGTCGACGAAGCTCGCGATCGCCCGGTGCGGGACCACGACGCCCTTGGGCGTCCCCGTCGAGCCGGAGGTGTAGAGGGTGTAGGCCGCCTGCTCGGGCGCCGGCTCGCCGGCCGGCGGCGCGGAAGGCTCGCGGCGCACGCACGTGAAGGAGGCGTCGAGCTGGATCACCGCCACGCCGGGCGGCTGCTCGCCCGCCGCGCCCTCCTCGGCGATCACCACGCGGATCCCGGCGCCGTCGATCATCGCGGCGACGCGCTCCCGCGGGAGGTTGGGATCGAGCGGGACGTAGGCGCCGCCCGCCTTCAGCACGCCCAGCACCGCGGCGATCATCTCGATCGAGCGCGGCAGGCAGAGGCCCACGCGGACCTCCGGCCCCACCCCTCGCCGCCGGAGCAGCTGCGCCAGCTGGTTGGCCCGCCGATCGAGCTCGCCGTACGTGATCTGCCGCTCCTCGTGGACGACGGCCGTCGCCCCGGGCGCGCGCGCGGCCTGCTCCTCGAACATCCGGTGGACGGCGCGCGGGGTCGCGCGGAGCGCCCCTGTCGTCCTCCACCCGAACACCTGCCGCTGCTCCTCGGCCGCGAGCATCGGCAGCTCCGACAGGCGCGCCCCGGGGCTCGCCGCCGCGCCCGCGAGCAGGCGCAGGAGGTGGTCGGCCATCCGCGCGATCGTCGCCTCGTCGAACAGGTCGGTGTCGTATTCGAGGGCGGCCGCCAGCCCGTCCTCGTCGGGCGCGACGTCGAGCGACAGATCGAACTGGGCGCCGCCCACGTCCAGATCGAGGAGGCGCACGCCGAGGCCCGGGATCTCCATCGGCTGCCGGAGCACCGGCTGGAGCGCGAACATCACCTGGCAGAGCGGCGCGTGGCTCAGGTCGCGGACCGGGCTCACGGCCTCCACCACCTGGTCGAACGGCACCTCCTGGTGCGTCTGCGCCGCGCGCACGGTCTGCGTGACCCGGCCGAGCAGCTGCGCGAACGACGGATCCCCGGAGAGATCGGCGCGGAGCACGACGGTGTTGGCGAAGCAGCCGACGAGCCCTTCCAGCTCGGCCCGGCTCCGGTTCGTCACCGGCGTGCCCACGCTGATGTCGAACGTCCCCGCGTGGCGGGCGAGCAGGGCCTGGAACGCCGCCGTCAGCACCGCGAACAGCGTCGTCTCCTCGCGCCGCGCCAGCGCGCCGAGCTCCGCGGCGAGCGCGCCGGGCACGCGGAAGAAGCGCCGCGCTCCCTGGTAGCGCTGGGTCGCCGGCCGGGGGCGATCCGTGGGCAGCTCCAGCACCCCCGGCTGTCCCGAGAGCTGCTTCGTCCAGTAGGCGAGCTGGGTCTCGAGCAATCCGCCCTCGACGCGCTGGCGCTGCCAGTGCGCGAAGTCCGCGTACTGGAGCGCCGGATCGGCGAGCGGGGCGGGCCGGCCCGCCACGAACGCCGTGTAGAGCGCGGCGAACTCGCCGAGGACCAGGCTCGTGGACCACCCGTCGAAGACGATGTGGTGGACCCCCCAGAGGAGGATGTGTTCTTCCGATCCGAGCCGCAGGAGCGTGAGCCGGAGGAGCGGGCCGCTCGTGAGGTCGAACGGCCGCCGCGCCTCGCGCTCGATCAGGCGCCGGAGCTCCGCGTCTCGCTGCGCCGGCGGCAGGACGCCGAGGTCGAGCCGCTCGAGCCGCGCCGCCCCGTCGGGCTGGACGACCTGGGAGGGCTGCCCGTCGACGACGGCGAACGTCGTGCGCAGGATCTCGTGCCGGCGCACGATCTCCGCCAGGCACCGCTCCACCACGGAGACATCGAGCGATCCGGTGAGCCGCACGGCCGTGGCCATGTTGTAAGAAGCGCTCTCCGGCTCGAGCTGGGCCAGGAACCACAGCCGCTCCTGGGCGAAGCTCATCGGAAAAACGAAGACATCCTCAAGCATGGAAACTCCTCAGGAGGCCTTGGCCCGGTGCGGCTCGGCCATGGCGACAAGGACCTTGCGCGGGCCGCGGAAGGGCGCGCGCCCGTGGGCGACAAGCATGTTGTCTGCGAGGAGCACGTCCCCCGCTTGCCAGGCGAACTCCACGGCGAGCTGCCTGTACACCTCGCGGATCTCATCGAGCACGGCGCCCTCGATGGGCGATCCGTCGCCGTAGAGGGCGTTTCGGGGCAGGTCTTCCTCGGCGAAGATCGCGAGGAGCGCCTCCCGCGCGGCCGGGTCCAGGTTGGAGACGTGGAACAGGTGGGCCTGGTTGAACCACACCTGCTCGCCGGTGCGCGGGTGGGTGGCCACGGCCTGGCACACCTGGCGTGTGCGCAGCTCGCCGTCGGCCTTCCACACGCACTCGATGCCTGCCGCGCGGCAGAAGCGCTCGACCTCGGCCCGGTCGCTCGTGCCGAAGACCTTCTGCCACGGCAGGTCCAGGCCGTTTCCGTAGTTGCGCACGTACATCACCTTCTTCGCCGCAAGGCGCTCCCGGATCCGGACAGGGATGCGCCGGAAGACCTCGCGGCTGTCGGCGAGCGGGGTGCTGCCCCCCTCGGGCGCGGCCTCTGCGCAGTGAAACCAGATCTTGAGCGGCCAATCGAGCGTGTACGACTGCTCGTTGTGAAGAGGGATGTGCTGGTGAGCGGGGTACTCCGTCGACGTGTAGATGCGGTCCTGCACGTGGGAGCGCGGCGTCGACCCGAACGTGTAGTCCAGGAGATCCGGCGTCACGATCCGGACGAAGGCGTGGAAGTCGGCGAGCGATCGGACCGGGAAGCCGCGGAACAGCACCGCTCCGTGCCGGGTCAGCTCCTCTTCCGCGCACGCCCGGATGGCCGCGGCGAGCGCGGGGACGCCGGCGACGTCCCCGCGGCCGAGCGGGCTCGCGAGGAGCGGCAGCGCGCCGCCGGGGAAGCAGGACCGCGAGAGTCCCGCCGCCTCGCCCCGCGCGGCGCCCTCGCGCGACTCCCGCGTTGCCTCTGGCGTCGCCTCTGACGTGGCCAGCGCGCTCGAGTCGTTCACGACCCCTGTCCCTCTTCCATCCGCTTGCGCAGGCTGAGCGGCCGCATGTCGGTCCAGACCTCCTTGATGTGATCGAGGCACTCCGCCTTGCTGCCGGCCTTGCCCGCGTCGCGCCAGCCGACCGGGTTTTCCCGGTACTCGGGCCAGATCGAGTACTGCTCCTCGTGGTTCACGACGACTTTGTAAATGGTGCTGTCTTCATGCTCTTCGCTGGCCATGGACTCCTCCGTTCGAGATGTGGTGTTCGATGTCATCGGCGCTCGGGAACGAGCGTGAGCGTGTGCGCGGCCGGGCCCGCCAGGAGCGGCAGCGGCCGCCCGTCGACCCACGCGCGCTGCTGATCGCGGTAGTGGGGCGACGTCGGGTCGCCGGATTGCCCGGCCGGCATGTGCAGGATTCCTTCCGTCTCGTGCCCCGGCGAGACGACGAGCCGCTCGCTGGCGCCGAACCTGCGGCTCGCCAGGCGCACGCAGGAGCCGCACCCCGGGAGCGGCTCGTCGGGCATGTTGAGGCGCGCGGCGAGATCCGGGCTCGCGCCGAGCGGGTGCGCGATCCGCACCCGGTTCACCGCGCCCCACTCGAGCTGATCGAGGGGCCGTGCGCCGTGCTCCTGCCGGAGCGTCGTCATGGCCCTCTCCAGCGCCGCGAGGACGAAGGCGTCCCAGCCGCCCTCCGGCGCCGGCACGAGATCGGGCGACCGCTCGTCGAGCGCGCGCTGCAAGGGCGTGTCGATGTCGGGCAGATCGAGCTCCAGGGTCGGCTCCGCGGCGCGGCTCGGGGCGAGCCACGCGGCGAACACCTCGTCGGCCAGGGCGCGCCGGAACCGCGAAAGGAGCGGCAGCCCGACGCTGGACGCGTCCGCCCGGCCGTCCCACGCCGTCAGCGCGCGCCGCGCCTCGGCGAGCGCCGGCCGCCTCGACGCGGCCTCCTCGCCGAGCGCGCGCAGCGCGAGGTCGCGGTAGAAGCCGAAGTGCTCGGCCCGCGTATCGAGCTGCACCGCCAGCAGGTCCGCCTCGGCGACCGGGCGCGCCTCGCGCAGGCGTTCGGTGATGCGGTAGGCGCGGTAGCCGTGCGCGTAATCGCGGCCGAGCACCGGCGCGCCCTCGGCGAGCGGCATGCGGTGGTTGGCGTTGACGACGAACCCCGACGGCGGATCCACGACGCGCGGCAGCGCGGCGGGGGGCAGGTAACCGTCCCAGCCCGCGCGCCCGTCCGCCCAGGAGACGCTGATCGCGCCGTCGAGCCCGCGGCGCCGGGGCATGCGCCCGGTCACCGTCCACGCGACGCGGCCGCGCCGATCCGCGAGCAGCACGTTGCACCCGGGCCCGCCGGCGGCGTTCATCACGGCGGCCGCCTCGTCGACGCTCCGGGCCCGATCCATCTCGAGGAGCCCGAGGTCGACCCCCTCCGGATCGAGCGCCGTCCAGCGGATCGCGACCGGCGCTCCGAGGAGCGGTTGCGGCGCGACAGGCCCCCAGATCGTCCTGCGGACCGCGACGGTGGTGTCGGGCCCGCCGCGGACCTTGATGGTCTCCTGCGCGACGTCGAACCGCTCCCAGCCGGAGGGTGTCCGGTAGGCGTCGGGGCGCTCGGGGTGGACCTCGATCCGGACGAGGTCCATCACGTCGCCCATCAGGTTGGTCATGGCCCAGGCGACATGGCGGTTCGTCCCCACGATGATGACGGGCACGCCGGGCAGCACGACGCCCGCGAGCTCGCGGTCGCCATAACGGAGCTCCGCGCGATACCAGATGTTGGGAACGCCGAGCTCCAGGTGCATGTCGTTCGCGACGATGGCGCGGCCGTCTCGCGTCCTCTGGCCGGCCACCGCCCAGCCGTTCGAGCCGACCGGCGCCTCGCCCGCGTCCTCGCCGAGCACGCCCGCGCTCGGCGCCCGCGCCCTCCGGCTCTGCGCCACGAGCGCCCGCAGCTCCTCGACCGGCAGCGGCGGCGACGCCGGCGCCTGCGCGCCGAGCAGCGCCTTCGTGTAAGGGTCGGTGTCCTCGAGCAGGAAGGACGTCACGCCCTTCGGGAGGCTGCGTGTCAGGACCGTGTGCATCCGCTCCGCGTCCTCGGTCGCGCTGAGGGCTCGGAACATCTCCAGCACGACGAGGACGCTGTCCTCAGGGCGCCACGGCTCGGGCCGATAGCCCAGCTGGCGAAACTCGACAGGCAGCGTCTCCGCGCCGCGGAGATAGGCGTTGACGCCCTCGGCGTACGCGTCGAGCGCGGCGCGCTGGCTGCCGGGCAGGCGCGCCAGGATCGCCGCCGCGGCCTGCGGGACGCCGTACAGCCGCTGCCGGGTGTCGGCCTCCAGCAGATCGCGTCCGAGGACCTCCGCGAGCCGTCCTCCGCTGCTTCGCCGGAGCAGGTCCAGCTGGAACAGCCGATCGCGCGCCGTGACGAAGCCGAGGGCCCGGAGGGCGTCCTCCCGCGAGGCGGCGCGGATCGCGGGGATCCCCAGGCGATCGGACGCGATCGTCACCGCGTCCTCGAGGCCGGACACGGTCACCGCGCTGCCGGCGCGCGGCGCCGGGGCGCGGGTGGCGCCCTGGGGGGCCTCCGCGCAGCCGGCGATCGCCAGCGGGATGAGCGCCGAGAGGAGGCGTGAGCGGACGTTGCGCCTCATACCTCGTGCTCCGTCGCCTTCGAGGCCTCGTGACCGCGGACGCCGGTCTCCAGCGCGGCCTGCTGCTCGAGCTGGAGGCGGAGAGCCTGCGCGGATCGGGCCCGGCCGCCCTCGTCGACGCGGGCGCTCGCGGCGTGCTCTTCCCGCGCCGCTCGCGGCTCCACGCCGGTCACGGCGGGGGCCGCGGGCAGCTCGGTCAGGCGGCCGAAGTCGAGCCGCAGGCAGCGATCCGCGAGCGCGAAGTACTGGTCGTCGTGCGTGATCACGAGGACGGTCTTGCCCCTCGCCCGGAGCTCCGGCAGGAGCTCGGTGTAGAAGATCTTCCGGAACTGCGGGTCCTGGTCGGAAGCCCACTCGTCGAAGACGTAGAACGGCCGGTCCTCCAGGTAGGCGGTGAGCAGGGCGAGGCGCTTGCGCTGCCCCTGCGACAGCCCGCTCACGCGGAGGGCGCCCTCCTCGACGCGCACCCGGTGATCGAGCTGCAGCCGCTCGAGATAGCGGCGGGCGCGCTCGTCGACGCCGGGGCCGTTCAGGCCGAGCAGCTGCTCGAAGAGGTAGTATTCCGCGAAGACGACCGAGAAGAGCTGTCGATACGGCTCGCGACTCGCGTCGTCGACGGGCACGCCGTCGAGCCGGATCTCGCCGGACTCCGGCGTGTAGAGGCCGAGGAGCAGGAGGGACAGCGTCGTCTTGCCGCTGCCGTTGCCGCCCACGAGGTACACGATCTCGCCGGGCTGGAAGGTCAGATCGATGGGCCCGAGCTGGAAGCTCCCGTCTTCCTTCTCGCGGTAATAACGGTGCGTGACGCCGCAGAGCTCGATGCGCTTCCAGGCTGCGCGGGCGCCATCGGCGCGCGGCGGCGCCTGCGGTGCTTCGATCTCCGGCGTCAGCGCGAGGCCGAGCTCGCTCACCTTCGAGAGCGCGATGCTGGCCCGCCCGACGGCCGGCAGGAGCTCGACCGTCTGCGCGAACGGCGTCAGCAGGAAGAGCATCGCCAGCACCACGCCGGACATCGCCGGCGCCGTCAGCCCTACCCAGGCCGGGAGAGCGAACAGCGTGAGCCCGAGGACGGCGTAGAAGAGCAGCGTGCCCCAGCCGATCGCGATGGAGAACTCGGTCGTGCCCGCCACGAAGTCCCGCTGGTACGTCGCGAGGCTGCCGCCGAGGGCGTCGTAGAGGAACGCCCGCCCGCGCCCGCCGTGCATCTTGAGCTCCTTGATCCCGCTCGTCAGCCCGCGGAAGTGCTGGAACAGGGCGTCGCTCGTCTCGCGGGCGCGCGCGAAGGAGCGGATCGCGCGCCGGTCGTGCGCCCGGAAGAGCACGGCGCCGATCGCCATGGCGCCGAGCACGATCGCCAGCGCCGGCCACGAGATCCGCCCGATATAGGCCAGGCAGCCGAGGACGGTGGCCACGTTGACGCACAGGAGGGGCAGGACGACGTACGCCTGCGTGATGACGGCCGGATCGTCGTTGAGCGCCGCCAGGAGCCGGTGGGGGCCGAGCTGCTCGACGCGGCGCAGCGGCGCTTCGAGGATGCGCCGGCTGAGCTGCATGCGAAGCTCCGCGATCATGGCCTGTCCCAGCCGGGTCAGGAGCACCTGGGAGACGGCCTTGCTCAGCACGCCGAGCACGGCGAGCCCCGCGAACGCCCACGCCAGCTGCGCGGCGGGGCGGCCGTCTGCCGAGAGCGCGTCCTGGACGAGCGCGATGATGCCGGCGCCGGAGAGCCCGCTGATCACGCCTGTGGCGATGGCGAGCAGGAGGGGCCGGAAGGCGCGGCGCATGAGGAAGCCGAGCACGCTCATCACCCGTTCTCCTTCGGTTCCTTCGAGGGGACCGGCTCGCCGTCCGGGCGCGCCGGCGCCTGCGTGCCCTCGGCGCCAGGGCGCCGCCGCGCGGTCCGGGGCAGCGCGATCAGCGCCGGCTCGGGGCTCGCGGGCGCTTGCCCTCGCGCCTTGTGGACGCGCTCCGCGAGCGCGGCCACCGTCGGCCGCTCGAAGAACTCGCGGAGCGGCACCTCCACCTGGAACGTCTCCCGGATGCGGTTGAGGATCTGCAGGGCGAGGAGCGACTCGCCGCCGAGCGCGAAGAAGTCTTTCCCGGGGTCGATGGGATCGAGGCCGAACGCCCGCGCCCAGATCGCCGTCACCTGCGCCGTCACCGCCTCGGGCGAGGGGCGCTCGGCGGCGCTGGCGGTCGCTGCTCCGGCGCGCCCGGGCGGCTCGTGGCTGCGGTCGGCCGCGGCGGCGTTGCCCGCGCCGAGCCGCCGGGCCAGGGCGGCGCCCTCGTCGTCGCTGGGCAGGCCCTGGAGCGGGCGGACCGAGACGATCACCTGCGGCAGCGCCGCCTGGCTGAGGACGCGGTGGAAGACCTGCTGCCCTTCCTCCGGGCTCATCCCGTCGAGGATCACGTCGTCGAGCCCCAGGGCGAGGAGGCGCGCTTCGGCGCGGGCCGCCATGCCGACGTTTCGCCAGCGATCGAGGTTGACGGAGACCGTGTACGGCCCTGCGCGGCGCGCGCAGGATTGCGCGAACGCGTCGAGGAACGCGTTGGCGGCCGCGTAGCCTGCCCGCGCGAGGCCGCCGCTCAGCGCGGTGACCGAGGAGCAGAGCAGGACGAAGTCGGGCTGGAAGGAGCGCGCGATCTCGTCGAGCGCGAGCGCGCCGAGCGCCTTGGGGGCCAGCTCTGCGTCGAGCGCGTCCGCCGTCAGCCGCTCGATGAGCCCGCCGCCCGCGACCCCGGCTGCGTGGATCACGCCGTGCAGGGCGCCGAACCGATCGATCGCCTCGCGCGCGGCGGCGCGCATCTGCGCCGCGTCGGTGGCGTCAGCGCGCAGCGCCACCACCTCGGCGCCGGCCTGCTCGAGCGCCTGCAGGCGCAGGCGCTGCTCGTCGGTGGGAGCCGAGCGGCTCGTGAGGATCAGCCGTGCGTGCGTGGTGCGGGCGAGGTAGTCCGCGAGCCATAGCCCGACGCCGCCCAGCCCGCCGGTGATGAGGTAGACGCCGCGCTCTCGCAGCAGGGGGGGCGTTCCCTGCGCCGCCTTCAGCGGGACCGGCTCGACGGTGGGTACCCAGCGGTGGGGCCCGCGGTACGAGACGACGGGGTCGTCGGCGTCGGATCGCGCCTCCGCGAGGATCCGCTCGACGACCCCATCGACCTCCGCGGCGTCCGGGCGGGTGGCCTCGAGGTCGATCATGCGGCAGCGGACGAGCGGGTACTCCAGCGGGACGCTCCGGCAGATCCCGAGCAGCGTGGCGTGCTCCGGGCGCAGGGTTTCTCGCCCGGTCAGGTCGTGCAGGCCGCTGGCGAGCGCGACAAGGTGGGCGCCTCCCGGCAGCTTGCCCAGCGTCCGCGCGAGCCAGAGCAGGCTCATCGAGCCCCGGCGCTGCGCCTCCTGGAGCGCGCCGGGGTCGAGCTGCGCCTTGTGCGCGCCGTCGAGGCTGAAGGCGTGGACGACCCGCGTGGGCTGCTCTGCGTTCGTACCGAGCTCCCGGGCCAGCGCGGCGTAGTCCTCGGGCTGATCCGGGCGAAGCGTGAAGGCGTGCTCGGTCAGGCGTTCGAAGCGCTCGCCGCTCCTGACCCGGGTGACCCGCCGGCCGGCGCGTTCCAGCCGCTCCACGATCCGGAGGCCGATCTCCCCCTCGTCCGCGAAGACGACCCAGTGCGCCTCGTCGCCTCCGGGCGGAAGCGCTTCCAGCGGGGCGCGCTTCCACGAGGGCACATAGAAAAATCCACCCAGACCAGACGTCCCAACCGAGGTTGACCCGACCGGGGTTGAGGTTGACCCGACCGAGGTTGAGGTTGACCCGACCGAGGTTGAGGTTGACCCGACCGGGGTTGAGGTTGACCCGACCGAGGTTGAGGTTGACCCGACCGGGGTTGAGGTTGACCCGACCGAGGTTGAGGTTGACCCGACCGAGGTTGAGGTTGGCCCGACCCCTCGCCCCGTCGTCTGGGGGCGCTCCAGCCAGTACCGCTTTCGCTCGAACGGGGTTGCCGGCAGCGCGACGCGCCGTCGGCGCCGTCCTGCCTGCAGGCCGGCCCAGTCCACCCGAGCGCCGGCCACCCAGAGCTGCCCGACCGTGTCGAGCAGCGCCGCGCCCGCCGCTCCCGGCTCGCGGACCGCGGGCAGCGACGCCAGCGCGAGCGACCCCGCCGCGAGCTGCCGGCACAGCGCGGTGAGCGTCTGCCCCGGCCCGACCTCCAGAAAGATCCGCTCCGACTGCTCCCGCAAGGCCGCCACGCCCTCCGCGAAGCGGACCGTGCTCCGCAGGTGCCGCACCCAGTAACCCGGGTCCTGCGCCTCGCCCGCGGTGATCCAGGTCCCGGTCACGTTCGAGACCCACGGGATCCGCGGCGCGCGCAGCGTGACCCTGCCCACCGCCTCGCCGAACCCCGCGAGGGCGCCCTCCATCAGGTGCGAGTGGAACGCGCGCGACGTGCGCAGCCGGCGGACCTCGATCCCGCGCCCCCCCGCCTCGCGCTCGACCCGCTGGATCGCCGCCGCCCGGCCCGACAGCACGCACTGCCGCGGCCCGTTCACGGCCGCCAGCGCGACCTCGTCGCCGACCCAGCCCGCCACCTCGGCCTCGGACGCCGACACAGCGAGCATCGCCCCGTCCGGCGTTGCCTCCATCAGCCGCCCCCGCGCCGCGACCAGCGAGAGGGCGTCGTCGAGCGACAGGCACCCTGCCACGCACGCCGCCACGTACTCGCCCACGCTGTGCCCCAGCATCGCGTCGGGGGTCAGGCCCCAGGCCATCCACAGCCGGGCGAGCGCGTACTCGACGACGAAGAGGGCCGGCTGCGTCATCGACGTGCGGTCGAGGCGCTGCGCGGCCTCCTCGAGCTCCGCCGGCGCGGGGAACAGCAGCGCCCGGATGTCGGTGCCCAGGTGGCGCTCGAGCCGCGACGCGCACGCGTCGACCTCGGCCCGGAACACCGGCTCGGTCTCGTACAGATCGCGCCCCATGTCGGGGCGGTGGGTGCCCTGCCCGGGGAACAGGAACGCGACCGGCCGCGGCCCGGCCACGGGCTCGCCCGTGCGCAGCGCGTCGCTGCGATCGCGGAGCGCCCGCGCCGCCTCCTCCCGCGAGCGGCACACCACCGCGCGGCGGTGGGCGAAGCCCCTGCGGCCGAGCTGCTGCGTGTGCGCGACGTCGCCGAGCTCGAGCTCCGCGTGGGTCTCCAGGTGCTCCGCGAGCGCCTCCGTCAGGCGCTCGAGCGACGCGCTCGACCGCGCCGACAGCACGAGGAGCTCGCACGCCCGCGGCGGATCCGCCTCCGGCGGGGCCGGCGCCTGCTCCAGGACGACATGCGCGTTGGTCCCGCCGAGCCCGAAGGCGCTCACCCCGGCGCGGCGCGGCGCGCCCGTGGGCGTCCACGCCGCGAGCTCGGCGGCCACGTAGAACGGGCTGTTCTCGAGGTCGAGCGCGGGGTTGGGGGCGCGGAAGTGCAGGCTGGGCGGGATGCGCCCGTGCGCCACGGTGAGCGCCGCCTTGATCAGCCCGGTCACGCCCGCGGCCGCGTCCAGGTGCCCGACGTTGGTCTTCGCCGATCCGATCGCGCAGAACCCTCGCCGGTCGGTCGTGGCCCGGAAGGCCTGGGTCAGCGCGGCGATCTCGATCGGATCGCCGAGCGGCGTCCCGGTGCCGTGCGCCTCCACGTAGGCGATGGAGTCCGCCTCGACGCCCGCGGCCGTGTGGGCGGCGCGGATCACGCCGGCCTGCCCCTCGACGCGCGGCGCGGTGTAGCCGACCTTGGCCCGGCCGTCGTTGTTGACGGCGGACCCCTTGATCACCGCGACGATCGCGTCCCGATCGGCGATCGCGTCGTCGAGCCGCTTGAGCAGCACCACGCCCACGCCGCTGCCGCCGACGGTGCCGCGGGCCCCCGCGTCGAAGGCGCGGCAGTGGCCGTCGGGCGACGCGATCGCGCCTTCCTGGTAGAGATACCCGACCTTCTGCGGGACGCCGATCGAGACGCCGCCGGCCAGCGCGAGATCGCACTCGCCGGTGAGCAGCCCCTGGCAGGCCAGGTGCACGGCGACGAGCGACGTGGAGCAGGCCGTCTGCACCGCGATGCTCGGCCCCTCCAGGTTCAGCTTGTACGACACGCGGGTCGTCAGGAAGTCCTTGTCGAGCGCGAGGAGCGCCGCGACGTCGGCCGCCGACTGCAGCCGCGGCCCGTCGGGGAAGAGGTGGGCCAGGTACCCGCTCAGGCTCGATCCCGCGTAGACGCCGACCGGCCCCCGCGCGCGCTCCGGGTCGATCCCGGCGTTCTCGAACGCCTCCCACGCGCACTCCAGAAACAGCCGGTGCTGCGGGTCCAGCGCGGCGGCCTCGCGCGGCGTGAACCCGAAGAGCTCGGCGTCGAACAGGTCGATGTCGCCGAGCACCGCGCGCGCCCGCACGTAGTCGGGCCGCGCGATCAGCGCCGGATCCACGCCCGCGGCGAGGAGCTCCTCGTCGGTGAGGATCGCGACGGACTCGACGCCTGCGCAGAGGTTTTGCCAGAACGCCGCCACGTCCCGCGCGCCCGGGAATCTCCCGGCCATGCCGATGATCGCGAGCTCCAGCCCCGTCCGGGATTCGCCGCTGCTCGGTGTCATTTCTTTGTCTCCTGCTCGCCGCGCCCGCCGCGCCGTCGCGCGAAGATCTCCCCGCGCCGCTGCTGCGCGGCGCTCGCCCGCTCGGCGCTCCGCTCTCCCTCCTCGGGCGCCGGCTCGCTGGCTTCCTGGCTCAGTGCCGCTGCGAGCGACGCGATGGTGGGGTGTTGAAACAGGACAAGCATCGGCAGCGCGCGGTCGAGCTCCTCGCGCAGGCGGCTGTGGACCTTGGCCAGCAAGAGCGAGTGTCCGCCCAGATCGAAGAAGTTGTCGTCAACGCCGACCTGCGGGACCGAGAGGACGTCTCTCCAGATCGCCGCGATGGCGCGCTCGAGGTCGGTTCGTGGCGGCGTCGTGACCCGGGCCGGCGCGTCGACCTGCTCGGGCGCGGGCAGCGCGCGGCGGTCGACCTTGCCGTTCGGCGACAGCGGCAGCCGGTCCAGCACGAGGATGGGCGCCGGCACCATGTAGGCCGGGAGCGCTTCGGCGAGCCAGTCCCGCAGCGACGCCGGCTCCGGCGCGGCGCCGCCCTGGCCGGCGACGTACGCGACGAGGCGCTTGCCGCCGTGCGCCACGTCGCGCGCGAGGACGACGGCCTCGCCGACGCCGGGGTGCTGGAGCAGGCGCGCCTCGATCTCGCCGAGCTCGACGCGCAGCCCGCGGATCTTGACCTGGTGGTCGAGGCGTCCGAGGAACTCGACGGCCCCATCGGGCCTGTGTCGAGCGAGATCCCCGGTGCGGTACAGCCGCCCTCCCGCCGCGGCGCCGAACGGATCGGGCACGAAGCGCTCGGCGGTGAGGGCGGGCCGCTGGTGATAGCCGCGCGCGAGGCCGACGCCGCCGATGTACAGCTCTCCGGCGACGCCCACCGGCACGGGCTGGCCGTGGCGGTCGAGCAGGTAGATCTGGGTGTTGGCGATGGGTGTCCCGATGGGCACCGAGGCCGACGTGTCGTGTGGCTGGCAGGCCCAGGCGGTGACATCGATGGACGCCTCGGTGGGCCCGTACAGGTTGTGCAGCTCGGCGTCGGGCAGCCGCTCGAAGCAGCGCCGCGCGAGCTCGGCCGGCAGCGCCTCACCGCTGCAGACGACCCGGCGCAGCGACCGGCACGAGGCGGCGCCGGGCGTCTCCAGGAAGGCCTGGAGCATGGGCGGGACGAAGTGCAGGGTGGTGACGGCGTGGCGCGTGATGAGGTCGATGAGCCGCTCGCCGTCGCGGTGATCGCCGGGCCTCGCGACGACGAGGCCCGCGCCGGTCATCAAAGGCCAGAAGAACTCCCAGACCGAGACATCGAAGCTGAAGGGCGTCTTTTGCAACACCCGGTCTTCGGCGGTGAGCCCGAAGCGCTCCTGCATCCATTGCAGCCGGTTGAGCAGGCCGCTGTGGCTGTTGCCGGCGCCCTTGGGCCGCCCGGTCGAGCCCGAGGTGTAGATGGTGTAAGCGAGGTTGTCGGGCGAGAGCGCCACGGCGGGTTTTGTCGCGGGCTCTCGGTCGATCTGGGCGCGATCGGCGTCGAGGCAGAGCACCTCCGCGCGGTGCGGCGGCAGGCGCGACGCGACGGGCCACTGGCTGAGCAGGACGGTGGCGGCCGCGTCGTCGAGCATGAAGGCGATGCGGTCGGCCGGGTAATCCGGGTCGATGGGCACGTAGGCGCCGCCGGCCTTGAGGATGCCGAGCAGCCCGACGACCAGCTCGGCCGAGCGCTCCGCGGCGATGGCCACGAGCACGTCGGGCCCGACGCCGCGGCGCCGCAGGGCGTGGGCCACCCGGTTGGCGCGCGCGTCGAGCTCTCGATAGCTCAGCCGCTGCTCGCCGAAGAGGACAGCCACCGCGTCCGGCGTCCGCTCGGCCTGCGCCTCGAACAGCTCGTGCACGAGCCGCTCGCCCGGATATGCCCGCTCGGTCGCGTTCCAGCCGCGCACGACCAGCCTTTGCTCGTCCGCATCCATCATCGGCAGATCGGACAGCTGGGCCTCCGGCGCGGCGACGAAGCCCTCGAGGATCGCGACCAGGTGCCGCGCCATGCGCGCCACCGTGGTCCTGTCGAAGAGGTCGGTGTTGTATTCCCAGGCGCCGCGCGCTCCCTGGCCGTCCGGGGTCAGGTTGAGCGCCAGATCGAACTGGGCTGTCCCCGTGTCCACCCGCTGCGCGCCGATCGACAGGCCGGGGATCTCCGCCCCCTGCTCGGGCGCCGGATCCATGGCGAGCATCACGTTGAACAGCGGTGTGTGGCTGAGGCTCCGCTCGAGGGACAGCGCCTCCAGCACCCGCTCGAACGGCACCTCCTGGTGCGCTTGCCCCTCGGTGACCGCCGCCCGGACGCGGGCGATGAGCTCCGCCACGCGCGGATCCCCGGTCAGGTCGACGCGCAGCGCCAGCGTGTTAAGGAAGCACCCGACGACGCCCTCCAGCGCCGCCCGCGGCCGCGCGGCGACCGGCGTGCCGATGCAGACATCGCTCTGGCCCGTGTACCGGTGCAGCAGCGCGAACAGCCCTGCTGCCACCGTCGTGAACAGGGTCGCGCCCGCCCCCCGCCCGAGGGCGGTCAGCCGCGCCACGAGCTCCGGCGGCAGCGCGATCTCCTCGCGCGCGCCCGCGTAGGTCTGGACCGAGGGCCGCGGTCGATCCGTGGGCAGCTCGAGGGGCGGCACAGGCCCCTTCAGCCGTTCGCGCCAGTACGAGAGCTCCCGTTCGCGCGTCGCCCCCGGCTCCGCCCGGCGCTGCCACAGCGCGTGATCCGCTGGCTGGACCGGGAGCGGCGCGAGCTCCGGAGCGCGCCCGGCCGAGAAGGCGCCGTACAGCGCCGACAGCTCCCGCAGGAGCACGTTCATCGACCAGCCGTCCGCGATCAGGTGATGGCAGGTGAGCGCCAGCGCGTGCTCCTGCTCGCCGTTGCGGACGAGCGTCCAGCGCACGGGCGGCGCCTCCGCGAGGTCGAACGCGCGCCGCGCCTCCTCGCGAAGGAGCGCTTGCAGCGCCGGCTCCCGGTCCTCCTCGGCGAGCGCGCTCAGGTCCTGGATCGGCAGCGCCACCTTCGCGGGCTGCGCGATCCTCTGGACGGGCTGCCCTGCGACCGACGGAAAGCTCGTGCGCAGCGCCTCGTGGCGGGCCGCGAGCGCGGTCACCGCCTGCTCCAGGGCGCTCGTATCGAGGGCTCCGGAGAGCCGCAGGGCCGCCGCGATGTGGTAGACGGGCGCCCCGGCGACCAGGTGCTCGAGGAACCACAGGCGCTCTTGCACGAGGGACAGCGGCAGTCGCTCCGGCCGGTCACCCGGCGTGAGCGGCGCGGCGCCGGCCGTCGATCCGCCCGCGGGCGCGCTGTCCTGCCTGGCCTCGATCCAGGCCGCCAGCGCGGCGACCGTCGTCGACTCGAAGAGCTGCGCCGGCCCCACGTCGATGCTTAGGGCCTCGCTCACCCGGCCGCTCACCTGCATGGCCCGCAGCGAATCGCCGCCCAGGCTCAGGAACTCCTCGCTCCGGCCGACCCGCGCGCGTCCCAGCACCTCGGCCCAGATGTCCGCCAGCGCCGTCTCCAGCGCGGTCAGCGGCGGCTCGGCGATCTCGGCCTCGGCGCCCGCCGGCGCGTCGAGCGTCGATCGCCAGACGGCGTCCAGGGAGCCGTCCAGGAACCGGCCGCGGCACGCCCTCCGTTGCACCTTGCCGCTCGTCGTCCGCGGCAGGTTCCCCGGCTTGATGAGCACGACCGCGTGGACCGCGACCTCGTGCCGATCGGCCACCGCGTTCTGGATCGCCGCGCCGAGCTCCGCCGGATCCGTCGACGCCGAGGCGCGCCGTCCGAGCTCCTGGACGATGACGACGCGCTCCTCGCCGTCCACGTCCACGGAGAACGCCGCGCCGCCGCCGGCGCGCAGGCTCGGATGGCTCCCTTCGGCGGTGAGCTCGATGTCCTGCGGGTACAGGTTGCGCCCGCGGACGATGATCAGGTCCTTGAGCCGGCCGGTCACGTAGAGCTCGCCGCGCGAGAGGAACCCGAGATCGCCGGTCCGCAGGAACGGCCCTTCTCCCGTGGACAGCCGCGCTTCGAACGTCGCTGTCGTGTCCTCCGGCCGCTCCCAGTAGCCCTGGGCCACGCTCGCACCGGCCACCCAGATCTCGCCGACCCGCTCGCCCTCGCAGGTCCGGTGCGCCTCGGGATCGACGATCAGCACCTCGTCACCGGCCGGCGATCCCCCGCAGCCCACCAGGGTGAGACCGGCTTGCGGATCGCGCGGATCGAACACGGCGCGCCCCTGCTCCAGCGCGGCGCGGTCGACCGCGCGCACGACCGGCGGCGCGTCCGCCGCTCCGCCGCTGACGAGCAGCGTCGCCTCGGCCAGCCCGTAGCAGGGGTAGAACGCGGCGCGCCGGAACCCCGCCGGCGCGAACGCCTCGGCGAAGCGGTCGAGCGTCGCTGCCCGGATCGGCTCGGCCCCGTTGAAGGCCACCTTCCATGAGCTGAGGTCGAGCCCTTCCCGCTGATCCGGGGGGATCTTGCGGATGCACAGCTCGTACGCGAAGTTCGGCCCGCCGCTCGTCGTGGCCCGGTAGCGCGAGATCGCGTCCAGCCAGCGCCGCGGCCGCATCAGGAACTGCTCGGGCGAGAGCTGGATGCACGGCACGCCCACGTAGAGCGGCTGCAGGATGTTGCCGATGAGCCCCATGTCGTGGTGCGGCGGCAGCCACCCCACGATCACGCTCTCCTCGGTGTGCGCGAACGCGCGCTGGATCAGGAGCTCGTTGCGCAGCAGGTTGCCGTGCGTGAGCACCACGCCCTTGGGCGTCCCGGTCGAGCCGGAGGTGTACTGGAGGAACGCCACGGTCTCGGCCGTCACGCGCGGCGCTCGCCAGGCGTCTTCCTGGCCGTCCCGGACCGTGTCGACGGCCATGCAGCGCAGGTGGCTCAGCTCGGCGAGGCTCGGATCGTCGCGGAGCATCGCCACGGCGCCGAGGAACGCCTCGGTGGTGAGCACGACGCTCGGGCGGCAGTCGCGCACGATGGCCAGCACGCGGAGCAGCCCGCTTTTCCGCTGGGGCAGCGGGACCGGCACCGCGATGAGCCCCGCGTAGAGGCAGCCGAAGAAGGCGGCGATGAAGTCGAGCCCTGGCGGCACCAGGAGCAGCGCGCGCTCCCCCGCCTGCGCGCCGGTCTGGAGCTCCGCGGCGAGCGCGCGCGCCCGCCGATCCAGCTCGCCGTACGTCATCGAGCGAGCGTCCGTCTCCCCGTCGAGCAGGAAGGTATAGGCGTGCGCCGACGGGCGCTGCTCCGCGCGACGTCGGAGCAGCGCGACAAGCGTCGCGGGCTCGGCCGCGCCGCGATCGCTGATCGCGCGCGTCTCTGATCGGTTCGACTCCATCGCCACCTCAGCTCCGGTCGAAAAAGACAGCCCGACGACAAAGCAGTCCCGTTCACCAGGTCCTGGGCTCCAGACCTGATGACGCAACGTGTCGTGAGCGCGAAGCGCTGAATGCGCCCTCAGCGCGTGCGACGCACGCCTGTCGACGTTTTGTTGAAAATGAAAATGATGATCAACTTCTGAGACGCCGTTGTATGGAATACCGACCCAGGGGGGTCAAGCGAAAAGACCGTCCTGAACGTCGGTTCCGTGGTGTGAAGAGGCGCTCTGGTTCCGCTTCACCGGTGCGCCGGGCGGGAGCCGGTCGCTTCACGGATCCTCTACGCCTGCAGTTCCGGCTGCCTGAGGAGCCCCCGGCCGAGCCGCTCCCCGCCGGGCTCGCGGCGACGGGCGCGGCGGCGGTCACGCCCCGGCCGATCCGGGGGACCTGGCCAGGCGACCCGAGCCGCGCCCGCCTCGGCGGTTCCGGGGCAGGTGACTCGCGCCTTGATCAGGGCAGTATCAATGCCATTCAGGGTACGATGCCCATCCATCCGTCTTCGTGTGTGAGGATCCGATGGATCTCATCCCTCAATGTCGTACCCGAGACGCTGAAGGGTAGGATTGGCCTTGCGGCCGAGCGTGGACAACAAGGCCTTGGGCCACTTGCGCCAGGGCTCTTCCGCGGCGAGGATCTTACCCCCTGTGGCGAAAATCTTGTTGTCCCCCATGCCATGAAGCCGTTGGTCGCCCAATCGCTTATTCACAAGATCGTCTGTCCATGGCTCACGCAGAAACTCGAACAGTTTCTTTCCTGTCGATAGAGGGTCGTTCGTGAGCTCCTCGTATCGGACGAGGAGACATCGGTTCATGTTCCTCTCGTAAAAGTCCATCGTCGACTCATTGTTCGAGATCCATTCGTTGAGGTATGTTTCGACATCCAGGCTCGTGTTGCCGTTCAGCGGCAACCCGTCGCGCATCGGAAATCTCGAGGCGCACGAGTGTGCCACGCTGAATCCGTGTCGTGCCGCATAGATGAACTGGGCGCGGTAATCGAATACTGCATCTAGAAGATCCAGTCTGTGAGGAATGAATAACTCCTTCGAGGCCCATCGCCGCTTGCCCTTGCGCGCCGCGTATTCGCTGTATATCGAGTCGATCAAGCGGCCGATCCTCAGGAGAAAGCGCGGGAACGGCTCATCGAGCGCCTTCATCGTGCGATGGCCGGTGGTGAACAACCGGTCCATCGTGACGATGTCGCCCGCAACAAAGGCCTCCGGGACGGCTGACAAACCGTCCGCGGCATTGAGCAGGTAAGACAGCAGCGTCGTTCCCGATCTCCGATTTCCGATAATGAAAATTGGAGTGCAGGAGAACTCCTTGTCCGAATGGGTGGGTGCTCGCAAGATCTCTGCGTCCGGGGTTCGGATCAGAGCGCTGTTCTTCTCCTCGTCGACAAAGAAGTATTTCAGGACGCCGGGCAATTGAGCTAAGACGTCGAGTTGGCCTTGGGCCTCCTGGCGAAGCGTTGTGTCCCCGGAGCTCTCCTTGACCCGAGAAGCGAACTCCGTGAGGCGCTCGATGACTTGTTGGAGCTCATTGATATGCCGAAGATCCATGTGTTTCCTTGGGTTGTGATCTTGTTTGCTTGCAGCTCGTTGACCGAGCGAGCGCGTGCTTGTTCTCGGCGGACGTCGAGCGGACGGATTGCCCGGTAGGAGCACGCGCGCGTTGCGCACGGAGGAAGACGCGTTCGACACGGCCCGCGTAACGGGGTCCCCGGTGACGCGGCGCCGTGAGCCGTCATGGTACTGTATCATACATCGAAAATGAATATCGTTTTCATTATCGATGGTCACCTGATACGTGTCAGCGCCGGGACTGTCAAGGGGAGCGTGCGTCTTGGGCGGACGCGTCCTGGGCTGGCGCCGAGCCCGAGGTTGAGCGCGGTCGATTTTACAGTGATAATGAAATATTACGCCCTGGAGGTACGGCCCGTGAGCGAATGAAATTGATTTCGGTTTTCATTTAAATTACTGGAAGTTTTGTACATGGACGTCAGCTCGGTTCCCCGACCCC
The DNA here is from genome assembly GCF_051521455.1 of Sorangium sp. So ce887. Lineage (NCBI taxonomy): Bacteria > Pseudomonadati > Myxococcota > Polyangiales > Polyangiaceae > Sorangium > Sorangium sp. So ce887. Next base: position 11,522,832 of record NZ_CP150354.1, read on the forward strand.
CGCGTCCCGAACCGCCGGCCGGGTCAAGGGTGGACGCGGCGGCGCGAGGTCCTTTCGCGCTTCGAGGCCCGCATGCAGGGGTGTTGACCTTCCTGCTGCTCAGCGTGCAGGCGTCAGCGTTCGCTCAGAGCGGCGGCATGCCCGAGCGCGCCGGGGGTGACCGAGAGCCGAGCGTGAGCGCGCCTGCCGCTGGCTCGCCGGGCCTCGATCGCTCACCGCCCGGCGCCGAAGGCCCCCGGATCGAGCCGCCGCAGCTCCTCGAGCTCGCCGAGGCCGAGGTCCCACAGGAATCCCGAGCGGCACGACGGGAGGGCAACGTCGTGTTGAAGCTCCTGATCGACGCGGCGGGGCGCGTGACCGAGGCCGAGGTCATGAGTCCAAGGGGCGACGGCTTCGACGAGGCCGCCCGTGCGGCGGTGCTCCGGTCCCGCTTCACGCCGGCGCGCCGGGACGGCACGCCGATCGCTGCACGGATCCTCTACAGCTACGAGCTCCGGCTCCCCGAGGAGCCCCCAGCCGAGCCCTCCTCCTCGGCGAAGGGTGGAAGCGGGGTCGCGGCCACGCGTACCGCAGGGACCACTCCGCCGCCGGCCCAGGGGCCGGCCCAGGCGACCGGCGCAGCGCCCGCCGAGGTGACCGTGCGCGGCGCCGCGATGGCCGAGCGCCTCCGGCAGTCCGCGCAGGCGATCAAGGTCATCGAGATCGAGGAGGCGAAGCGGAGGACCGCCGACATGGGCGAGGTGCTCGCCCGCACCGAGGGCGTCGGCGTGCGGCGGAGCGCGGGGCTCGGCTCGTGGACGCGCTTCTCGCTGAACGGTCTCACGGACGAACAGATACGCTTCTTTCTCGACGGCGTGCCGCTCGACCTCGCGGGGTACCCGTTCGGCATCTCGAACGTGCCTGTGAACCTTGTCGAGCGCGTCGAGATCTACCGCGGCGTGGTCCCGGTGCGCCTCGGCGCCGACGCTTTGGGCGGGGCCGTCAACCTGGTCACGGATCGGGACGTCCGCGGCACCCATGGCGCGGCGTCCTACGAGATCGGCTCCTACGACACCCACCGGCTCACGCTCTCGGCGCGGCACCTGCACGAGCCGAGCGGCTTCTTCACCCGCGTGAGCGGCTTCTTCGACGCCGCGAAGAACGACTACCCGATGGATGTCGTGGCGGCGGACCTCACGACCGGGCGCGAGGGACCCGCCCGCGCCTATCGCTTCCACGACGCCTACCGGGCGGCGGGCGGGAGCGCCGAGCTCGGCTTCGTGAACCGGCCCTGGGCTCGGCGGCTGCTCCTGCGCGCCTTCGTCACCGACTACGACAAGGAGCATCAGCACAAGTTCGCCGCCATCAAGGAGCCGAGGGAGCCCTATGGCGAGGTCACGAACGGCGAGACCGTGCCGGGCGCGACGCTCCAGTACGAGCAAGGGCTCGGCCGAGGCGTCGCCCTCGAAGCGCTCCTCGGGTACACGTACGGGCGCGCCACCTTCCTCGATGTCAGCAAGTGCATCTACGACTGGCTCGGCCGCTGCGTCCGCCAGCGCACCGTGCCGGGCGAGGACCGGAGGCCCCCTCGGGATCAGGTGTTCTGGGAGCACAGCGGCCTCGGCCGCCTGAACCTCCGTTACCGGCCCCACCCGGAGCACGCGCTGCAGATCTCCGTGTCTCCCACGTTCATCACGCGCACGGGAGAGGAGCGCAGGCAGGCGAACCCCCTGGCCCGCGACCCGCTCAGCGCCGAGCGCAGCATGCTCACCTGGGTGCACGGCGTCGAGCACCAGCTCAACCTGCTCGACGATCGCCTGGAGAACAGCTTCTTCGTGAAAGACTACGTGCAGCTGCTCCGCGCGAAGGAGCCCCTCCTGGGGCTCGGCGGGGGCTTCAGCCGGCGGGAGCGCGACACCCATCGCCTCGGCGTCGGCGACGGCCTCCGCTATCGCGTCTCCGAGTGGCTCTACGCCAAGGCGTCCTACGAGTGGGCGACGCGGCTCCCGCGACCCGTCGAGGTGTTCGGCGACGGGGCGATGATCCTCGCCAACCTCGCGCTCAAGCCCGAGACGAGCCACAACGCGAACCTCGGCTTCACGATCGACGCGCGCGACACCGCGTCGGGCGCGTGGCGGCTCGACGCGAACGGCTTTCTCCGCGCGATCGATCGGCTCATCGTGCTGAACAACCGCCCGGACGAGCTCACCTACATCCATGTCACGGGGGCCCGGTCGCTGGGCATCGAGGCCGCCGCCGGCTGGACGTCGCCGGGAGAGCACGTCGCCCTCGACGGCAACATCACCTATGACGATTTTCGCAAGACGTCCGGCGAGGGGAACTTCGCTGGATCCCAGGGCGAACGGATGCCGAACCGGCCGTGGCTCTTCGCCAACGGCTCGGCGCGCGTGCAGCTCCAGCAGGTCTTCGCGGCGCGCGACGCGGTCTCGCTCACCTGGGACACGCGCTACGTGCACGAATTCTACGTCGGCTGGGCGAACTCGGGCCTGATCGCGAGCAAGGCCAAGGTGTCCTCGCAGCTCCTGCACTCGCTCGCGCTCACCTACGTCGCGCGCCTCGCGCCGCGCACCCTGAGCTTCACCATCGAAGCCCATAACCTCACCGACGAGCCCGCCTTCGATTTCTACGGCACCCAGCGGCCCGGACGGGCTTTCTTTTCCAAGGCCATGCTGGAGATGTGATGGAGAGTCAGGAGAAGTCATGAGAACCATCTGGAACAACTCGCCGGCATCGAGGCGCGCGGGCACCGCGCTCCTCGCGATCGGGCTCCTCGCCGTGGCGCTGGGCAACAGCGGCTGCGGGGACGACGAGCCGAACCCGAGCGGCAGCGGCAGCGGCAGCGGCGGCGGCGGCGTGGGCGGGCCAGCGTTCGTGGTCGCCACGCGCGTCTGGGACGACACCGCGACCAACTCTTACTTTTACGTGCTGCCGTCGCTCGAACAGGGCACGGCGGTCGACCCGTCCCAGGCGCTCGAGGTCACCGGCTCGGCCAGGCTGTTCGCGTTCGAGGACCAGGGCTGGTTCGGCATCGGTGATTCCGAGTCGCCGACGATCTCGCAGTACACGCTCGATGGTGGCAGCGCGCTCGTCAAGGGAGACGCGATCGGCCTCCAGCCCTTCGGCGTGGAGGCCCTCTGGCCCACGAATTACGTCATCTCGCCGACGAAGGCATACCATCCGGATCGCGCGGGCGAGCAGATTGTCGTGTGGAACCCCACGACGATGGAAGTGCAAGCGACGATCCCGTTGCCGGACACCGCGCGCGAGGGCTACCTGGCGCTGTACGGATATGGCTCGGTCCTGCGCGGCAAGACGCTGCTCTTCTCGGTGGGGTGGTTCGACTGGAAGACGACCGACACCATCCTTCCGGAGACCGGGCTCGTCGCGATCGACACCGAGACGGACACCGTGGTGCGGTTCGACGTCGACGACCGGTGCGGCGGGATCACGCAGTCCGTCGAGACGGCCTCTGGCGACGCCTACTTCGTGAGCTCGGCGCTCGCGGGGGCGGCCTATCGCGTCGAGCGCCTGGAGACCGAGCCCTGCGCGCTGCGCATCCCGAAGGACGCGGACGCCTTCGATCCGGAGTTCCTCCTGCGCCTGGGCGAGCTGGCAGACGGCGCGATCGTGGGCGATCCCATCCCCGCGGGCGGGGACAGCCTCTTCCTCCGGGTGTTCGACGAGGGCCTCGCCACGATCAGCGAGGAGACCAAGACCTCTGAGATCACGGGCCAGCCGGCGTGGCACTGGTGGCGGTGGGACACCGCGACGAACGAGGCCGCGGCGATCGCGGAGCTGGCCCCCTCGCCCGCGAACGTCTCCTTTTTCGAGGTCGACGGCCGGGTCTTCACCATCGAGGAGAAGAGCGGCTCCACGGAGAGCACGCTGATCGAGCTCACCGCCGAGGGCGGCCCAAAGGTCGGCCTGACGGCGCCGGGGTACCTGCACGGCTTGGCGAAGGTGCGATAAGTTCGCGCGGCGCGCGGCGCTCCGCGCGAGGGGACAGTGTGACTCGCGATGGCAAAGAAGCTCTCCAGCCATGCTTTCACGACCTTCTGGGACGTGCACGCATGGGCCGGTGTGATCGGTGGGCTCTTGCTCTACGTCATGTTCCTGTCGGGGGGGATCACGCTCTTCCGGAGGCAGCTCGCGGTGTGGGAGGAGCCCCTGACCCAGCAGCGCTCGTCCGTCGAGCAGGTGGGGCTCCAGGCCACGCTCGAACAGGGGCTCGCCGCCGCTCCCGCCGCGCCCGAGCAGCTCTGGCTCGATCTGCCCAAGGAGGGGCTGGGCGCCGCGCGGATCCTCTACAGCTCGCAGGGTGAGAGCGTCTCGTCGTGGATCCACGAGGGGCTGGTGCCCGAGCGCGAGCGGCTGTCCGACTTCCTCTACGACCTGCACTACCTCTGGCACCGAGCGACCGGCGCGTGGCTGTTCTATGTGGCCGGTCTCCTGTGCGTCGCGCTCCTGCTCGCGCTGGCGACCGGCGTGCTCATCCACCTGAAGGACATCGTCCGGCAGTTTCATCGGTTCCGGCCGGACAAGACGCGCCGTGTCCTGTGGTCGGACATGCACAAGGTGCTCGGCGTGATAGGCCTGCCGTTTCAGGTCCTGTACGCGTACACCGGCGCGTTCTTCGTTTTCCTCGGCTTGCTGGTGCAGGTGTTCACGGGTCCCGTATTCGGCGGGGACGCCGCGCGGGCGGACCGGGTGGCCTGGGGGGCGTCGTTCGCAGACGAGCCGGCGCCAGGGGCGCCCGCGCGCGGCCTCACCCTGGACGAGCTCACGGCGCGCGCGCGCGCGGCGGAGCCCCGGTTCGTGCCCGAGAGGTACCGTATCCGGCATCACGGCCTCGACAGCGGGACGGTCGATATCCGCGGGCCGGTCGAGGGAGTTCCGTTCGGGCGCGGCATCGTGCGCCTGCGGGCGACCGACGGCGCGGTCCTCTCCCTCGACATGCCGGGCGCGGAGGGCGCTCGCAGCGGCGTGATTCGCTGGATCTACGGCCTTCACTACGCCGATTTCGGCGGCATCGCCCTGCGCATCCTGTTCCTCGTGCTCTCCGCGGCGACGTGCGCCACGATCCTCACCGGCAACTGGATCTGGCTCGCGCGACGGGAGGCGCGACGCGAGAGCCTGGGCAACCGCCTCCTCGCGCGGCTCACCGTGGGCTTCGGCGCGGGGACCCTCGTCGCGATCGCGGCGCTCTTCCTGGCGAGCCGGGCGCTCCCGCTCGACTGGGCGGGCCGCATGGCGGCCGAGGAGCTCACGTTCCTCGCGGCGCTCGGGCTCTGCATCACGTGGGCGCTCGCCGCGCGCGACGGCGGGCGCCTCTGGTGGCGGCAGATCGGGCTCGCGGGGCTCCTGCTGCTGCCTGTCCCCGCGCTCGCGGCGCGCTGGTCGGGCGCGGGGCTCTTCGGCGCGGGGCCGAGGCTCGGGGCGGTCGTCGCGGTCGACGTCGCGCTCCTCCTGGTGGCTGCGGCGCTCTGCGCCTCGGCCTGGGCGCTTCGCCGGGCGGCCTCGCGGCACGAGGCGCCTCGGCAGGCGACGCAGGACGAGCCGCCGGCGTCGCTGGCCCATGGCGGGGCGGGGCTCATGGCCAGGGGCCAGACGGCGTCCCATGGTTGAGATCGCATCGCTGCTGGCGGCGTATCTCGCCTTCGCCTTGCTCCACGCGGCGCGGCCGGAGCGCGTTCCGTTCGGCATCGCGTCGCGGCTGCGCGGGAGGCGCGCATGGCGCATCGCGGCCCGGGTCCTGGCCGCCGTCTCCTTCTCGCTGTCGGTGGGGTTGTGGCGCCGGACCGAGGCCGGCCCCGCGGCGTACCTCGTTCCCTTTGCCGCGCTCCTCTGCGCCGCGAGCCTGTTCGTCCTGCTCGCGCCCCTGTGGCCGCGCGCCGCGTGGGGCCTTGCGCTCCTGTGCCCTCCCGCGGTCGCCGCGCTGTCGTTCGCAGGAGCGTGTCATGGCTAGCGACCGGCTCGCCCGGCCCGATGCCCCCTTGCGCCCGCTGGCGGCGCTGGTCGGCACGCTCCCGGTCGCCGTCCTGGCGAGCGCGTGCGTCGCGCGGTTTGCGCCGCTCCCCGGGGACACGCGGAGCCTCCTCGGCTTCGCGCTCGTTGTACCGCTCTGGGTGACGGCGATGTGCGTTGCCTTCCTGGCCCGTAGCGCGACCCGGGCGTGGGGGGTCTGCGCGGCGCTCAGCGCCGTGCTGTTCGCCCTGGCCTACGGCGTGCCGCAATGACCCTTGCGGCGGGCGCAGGCGCCGCGCGGACGCCTGCTCCGCTCCGGCCGGTGGGGGGCCGGGCTCGACCGGGAGGCGGGAAGGTTGGCAAAAAATATAAGTAATGTCATGTAGTTGAACTTCATGGAGGGCTCTCTGGGCAGGTGCGCCCCTCCTCCTCCCTGGCCGGCCCGAGGTCCATCGGTCGAGCCCGGCAGCCCGCCGTTCCGGGCCGCCGTCCCTCCCCTGGAGGTATCGGTCGTCGCCGACGCTCCCCCGCACGATCTTCTGTGCACGGCGACAGGCTCTTTGGTATGTTGCCGCTCCCTCGACGGCCCGCGCCGAGCGTCTGTCGAGTCAACGTTCTTTTTACTGTCGAAGCTTCGAGATCCGCACTGGGCCCTGCGCTGAGCGCTGGCCGGGCGGATCCTCCTGTAGACCAGGAGAGGTGGCCGAGTGGCTGAAGGCACACGCTTGCTAAGCGTGCGATCGGGAAACTGATCCGCGGGTTCGAATCCCGCCCTCTCCGCCGCGATCCCGCTCAGCGCTACGCCCGTTGTGAGGCGGCCTGAGCTTCGCGTGCAGACGACTCACCGGCGGCGGATGCCGCCGCGCTGGAAGCGCCGCGCTGAGGCGAGCAGCTCACCGGAGCATCGCAGGCGGAAGGCCGGCGCAGGCGACACGCGCGGGGCCTCGTCAGGGCGCGCTGCGCGTCGCGTGTGCCGTCCGGATGTGGTGCGCGCGTCGTCGCGCGTCGTCCAGATGCGCCGCGCGCGCGTCGCCCCGCCGTCGGCGCTCGCCTCAGGCGGCCCGGGTCCTCAGCACGCGCGACTGCAGGAACTGGTAGATCGTCTTGATCGCGTCGAACGAGCCGACCGCGCTCTCCTTGATCACCTCGTTCACCGTGCGCGAGCCGTTGACCGCCCCGAGCACGAGCTCCTCGATGCGCGTCAGCTTGCCCGAGCCCACGCCGTCGAGCGCGACCTGGTCCACGACCACCACCTGGTCGAAGTTGATCGTCCCCTCCATGAGCCGCCACTCGTCGACGCGCCGGAACCCCTCGAGCACCAGCGCGGACACGGCGAGGCCGAGGCGCGCCTGCTCGACCTCGGGGCGGAACGGCTCGCGCGTGAACGAGAAGCGCCCGTAGGGCCAGCGCAGCACCTCGTAGATCAGCTCGCTCGACTGGCGCTCCAGCACGGCGATGAGATCGTCGTTCGTCGCGACGTCCGCCTCGACGAGCACCTGGCCGAGCAGCGTCTGCGGCATCCTCACGCGGAGCAGCGCCTCGAGCCGCTCCCGCGTCACGAGCCCGCGCTCGATGAAGTAGCGCCCGAGCTTGAACTCGTCCGACGAGTTGCGCGCCTGCACGAGATCGATGAGCCCCTGGCGGATGGAGATCGTGACCGACGCGCGATTCGTGGCCACCCGGAGCACGCCCGTCTGCCGCTGCATCTGGAGCAGCTGGAGGATCTCGGCGAGCGGGATCGCCGCGACGTCGCCGCTCATCACCTCCTTCGCCTCCGGGGGCGTGTCGAGATCGCGGAGCGTCAGGGTCAGCCTGGAGACCACCTCGTTCGTCATCACGCGGGCGACCGCCTGCATCACGGCCGCCTCGTTCGTCCGCGACTCGGGCGACAGGCTCATGATCGCCGGCGTCATCACCGTCGCCAGCTGCTGCGCGAGGTCGACCCCGGTGCGCTGGCGCATGTTCCGGGCGAGGAGGCTCGGCCGCACGCTCTCGGCGATCATGTCCTCGTCGGGCATCTTCGCGCCCTCGGGCACGGGCCGCGCGCGCCCCTCCGCCGTCTTCGCGAGCGCGCCCTCGATCACCGCGACCAGCGCGCGCGCGTCGAACGGCTTGGTGATCGCGTCGACGGCGCCGGTCTGCTGGACGAACTGCCCCCGGATCTTGTCGCCCTTGGCGCTCATCAGGACGACGGGGACCGTGCGGTGCAGCGGGTTCGACCGCAGCTCCCGGCAGAAGGCGTAGCCGTTCATCCTCGGCATCACGAAATCGAGGAGGACGAGGTCGTATTTCGGCCCCTTCTTGATGAGCTCGATCCCCGCGAGCCCGTCGCGCGCCACGGTCGGGTCGAACCCGTTGCGCGCCAGGATGGCGCTGACGACCTTCAGGATGGTCGGGCTGTCATCTACAACGAGGACTCGCGCCGGGGAGGCCATGGTGAAGGATACAGGCCCTACCCTACCAGAAGTGCGCGGCCGGCAAACATAAAGGCCGAGGGGCGAGGCGGAGCCCAGCGAGCGCGGTGGCGGCGGCGCGCCGGAGCGCCGCCGTCGACGCATCGGATCGCGCTCGCGTCCCCCGGCCCGGCATCAGGCGCCGGCGCTGCCGGTGCCCGTCGCGCCCGGTCGGGTGTCCGCGGGCGCGACCGCCTTCACGTGCACCTCGGCGAGCTGCGCGGCGTCGACGAGCACGGGCGCGCCGGTCATCTGGTCGGTGCCCTGGTTGGTCTTCGGGAACGGGATCACGTCCCGCAGCGTCGGCGCGCCGCTGAGCAGCATCGCGAACCGATCCATGCCGAGCGCGATGCCGCCGTGCGGCGGCGCGCCGCTGCGGAGCGCGTCCAGGAGGAACCCGAACTTGTCGCGCGCGTCGCGCTCGTCGATGCCCAGCGTCTGGAAGACGCGCGCCTGCACGTCGGGGTCGTGCAGCCGGATCGAGCCGCCGCCGACCTCGAACCCGTTCAGCACGAGATCGTAACGATAGCACTCGACCCGCGCCGGATCGCTCTCGAGCAGCGCCACGTGCTCGTCGATGGGCCGCGTGAACGCGTGGTGCGCGGCGGACCAGCGCCCCGTGTCCTCGTCGTAATCGAACAGGGGTGGGTTCGTCACCCAGAGGAACCGCCACTGGTCGCCATGCCCGTACTCCGGGATGAGCCCGATCTTCTTGGCGACGTCGACGCGGAGCTTCGCCATCACGGTGTGCACAACCGCGGCGTTGCCGAACTGGAAGCAGAGGATGTCGCCCGGCTTGGCGCCGAGCGCCGCGTTCAGCTTCTGCCGGAGCTCCGGCGTGATCGACTTCGAGAGGGGAGACTGCGTCCAGGAGCCGTCCTCGGCGAGCTTTGCGCGCGCGAGCCCCCGGAAGCCCTTCACGTCGCGGAGCCCGCGCTCGAGCTCCTCGGTCTGCTGCCGGGACAGGTTGGCGCTCGCCGGGATGACGAGCCCCTTCACGATCTCGGCCGGCAGGTCGCGCCGCAGCTTGCCGGACCGGAATTTCTCGGCCAGCTCCACCCAGAAGGGCACCCCGCCGCCGCCGTGCTCGATGATGAGCTCGGTGAGGTCGGTGTGCTCGATCCCGAAGCGGAGATCGGGCTTGTCGTTGCCGAAGCGGGCCATCGACTCGGCGTACGGCATCTGCGGGAAGCGGCCCGTGGGGTAGAGCTCGGCGAGGTCCTTGCCGAGGGCGGTCTTGAACACCGCGAAGACGAGCCCCTCGATCAGGCGGAAGACGTCGTCCTGGTTCACGAACGACAGCTCGACGTCGATCTGGGTGAACTCCGGCTGCCGGTCGATGCGCAGGTCCTCGTCCCGGAAGCACTTCACGATCTGGAAGTAGCGGTCGAAGCCCGCGACCATGAAGAGCTGCTTGTAGAGCTGCGGGCTCTCGGCGAGCGCGTAGAACTTGCCGGCCGCGATCCTCGAGGGGACGAGGAAGTTGCGCGCCCCGCCCGGCGTGTACTTCACGAGGAAGGGCGTCTCGAGCTCGAGGCAGCCCTGATCCGACAGGTAGTTCCGCGTCGTCCGGTTGACCTCGTGGCGCATCCGCAGCGCCCGCTGGAGCGGGGTCCGGCGGAGGTCGAGGTACCGGTACTGGAGCCGGATCTCCTCGTCGGTCCGGATGTCGTCCTCGATCGAGAAGGGAGGGTTGTCGGCGCGGTTGAACGCCACGGCCTCGGCCACGCGCACCTCGACCTCGCCGGTCGCGAGCTTCGGGTTCACGTTCTGCTCGCCCCGGTGGACGACGACGCCGCGCACGCCGATGACCCACTCGCGGCGCACCGTCTCGGCCAGCTTCAGCGACGCGGTGAGCTGCTCCGGCGTCGAGTAGGGCTCGCCCGACCCCTCGAGCGCCGGCGCGCGCTTCACCGACCCCGCGTCGTAGCCGGCGTCGAAGACGACCTGCGTGATCCCTTCGCGATCGCGCAGGTCGATGAACACGCAGCCGCCGAAATCGCGGCGATGCGCCACCCAGCCGAAGAGGATGACCTCCTTGCCGATGTCCGCCGTGCGCAGATCGCCGCAGCGGTGCGTCCTCTTGAGCTCATCGATGAAACGGGACACGAGCCGACCTCCGAGTTTCCGTGGGAAGCGGCGACTCTAGCCCAGGTCGACGTTGCCCGCCTCTCCGTATGATCGCGATGATCGCGCCGCGGCGACGCGCGGGATCGGCCCCGCGCGCCGCCGCGGCGCGGCCCGGCCGCGCACCGCCGCCGCGGCGCGGCCGGGCCGCGCGCCGGAACTTGGCCCGCGCGCGGCCGATCTGGCATGGCCGCCCGGTGAGCTCCGAGGAGAAACGCTGCTGGCTCGATCGGTCGCTCGCCTTCGTGTCGGCCGCGCTGCCCTTCGGGCTCTCGCTGGCCCGCGCCGCGTCTTCAGGGCAGTGGCGTGAAGATCTCACGGCCGTCCGGGACCTCGGCCTCGTCGCGGTCGGGGTGGGCGGCGGCCTCTCGACGGCGCTCTCGCAGGCGCTGAGCCTGCTCCCGCTGGGGCCTCGCACCTTCCGCACCGCCCTCGGGTCGGCGCTCGCGCTCGCGATCGCGTCGCGCCTGCTCTACGAGATGGTCCGCCGGCTCCTCCTGGAGTCCGCGTGGCCAGCGCCCCTCCCGGGTCTCTCGCTCCTCCGCAAGCTCCGCGGCGGCGCGGCCGACGCGACCCCCGCCGCGTCGCGATCGGCTCCGGGCGCGCCCGGCGGCGCCGTGAGCCCGCGGCTCGCCTCCGTGCTGTCGGCGATCGCCGTCCTCACGGCGGCGCTGTCGCCCACCTGGCAGCGGGAGGCGACGGTCGGCGGCGGCGCCATGCTCGCCACCTGCTGCGCGCTCGTGACGCTCGCGCTCGCGTCGATCTGCGCCGAGGAGGCGCGGCACGCGGGGCGCGCGTGGATCGGGCTCGGCGCGCTCCTCGGGGCCACGTTCGCCGAGAGCCCGCCCGCGGGCCTCGCCGCGCTGGCGGCGTCGTACGCGATGGTCCTCGCCCGCCGTGGCCTCGGCGGTCCCTCCGCCGCGGCACAGGCCGCCGGCGGCCCGCCGCGGCGCATGCTGGGCGCCGCCGCCGGCGCGGGGGTGCTCACGGCCGCGCTCCTGCTCGCGCCGCTCGCGCTCCGGCCGCTCGCGCCGCGCGCCTGGACCGACATCGGCCGCGCGCTCACGACCGGGAGCCTCGCTGCCCTCGACGTCGCGAGCGCGCGCACCACGGCGCTCGCCGCGTGGAGCCGCGAGATCGGCGTCGTCTCCCTGCTCATCGCCGCGGCCGGGCTCGCGCTCTCGCTCCTGCGCCCGCGCGCGCGGTGGCTCGTCGCGCCGTTCCTCGTGCTGCTCGCGCTCGACACGCTCCTGCCCGCGCGCGCGGCCGGCGTGCTCTCCGCGGATCCGCTCACCCCGCTGCGCTCGCTCGCGGTCGCGGCGATCGCCGTCGGCTCGGCGCTCGGCGCGCACGCGGCCGTCCGGGCGCTGCTCGACACGCGCGTGCCGTTCTCGCGGAGCGGCGCCGTGCTGCTCGTCGTCTTCCAGCTGACGCTCGTCGCGCTGACGAGCGAGGAGGCCGGCTTCGCCGCCGACCGGAGCGAGCAGACGGCCGCCGAGGTCTGGACCGACGAGGCGTACGGGAGCCTCGATCCCAGCTCCGCGATCCTCGTGCGATCGCCGGCGATCGCGTGGCGGGTCTGGGCGGCGCGGATCACGCGCGGCGAGCGGCCGGACGTCGTCGTGGTCCCGATCCCGCTGCTCGATCGCGGCCAGGTCGCGGCGAGCCTGCTCGCCGACGAGCGCAAGCTCGCGCCGCTCCTGCGCGACTTCGCGCTCGCGGGCGAGCCCAGCGAGTTCGCCCTCTCGACGCTGGCCGACGTCCGGCCCCTCTACGTGGAGCTCGATCCAAGCTGGTCGAAGAAGCTCCTCGGCCACCTGAACGTCGCCGGGATCTGGCTCGAGTACGCCCCGCAGCCGCTCGGCGCCTCGGATCGCAAGCTGGCGACCGCGCAGTCGATCGTGCCGATCCGGCGGGTGCTGGAGTCGCTCTCGGTCGCCGCGGTGCCGGACACGTCGACGGCGGCCGTCCTCGCGTCCACGATGCGGGGCCAGTCGAACGTCGTCAGCCTGCTGGGCGAGCGCGTCGTGGCGCAGTCGTTCATGGATCGGCTGGGCGAGCTCGCCCCCGGGGACCCGTTCGTCTCCGGCGGTCCGAGCCGCCGCGCCGTCACCGGCATCCGCCAGGCGTTCATCGCGAAGCGCCCCGTGCGGCGCCGCTGAGAGCGGGCGTCCCGGCCGCGATCAGGGCGACGCGTGGAGCCCGAGGTCGCTTGCCGAGAGCGCGCGGCGATCGGCCAGGCGCAGCGCCTTGACCCGTCGCTCGAAGTCGCGGCTGTCGTCCTCGGTGAGCTTCGCCCCGCCGAAGCGGGCGCGCAGGTAGACCTGCGTGAGCAGCAGGATCTCGCGCGACAGCGGGTGGTCCGTGAGCTCCAGCGCCTCGGCGTGGCGCAGCGGCGGCATGCTGGTCGGGCGCGGCACGCCCTGCGCGAGCATGGCGGCCTCCAGGCTCTCGTAGAGCGCGATCGCAAGGATCGCGCTCGGGGTCCGCCCCCCGTCCCCGCGCGACTCCTCGCGCCCGCGACGCCCGCGGCGGAAGCGCCAGTAGAGCAGGCCGCCGCCCAGCGCGAGCGCGACGGCGGCGACGGCGAGGAGCCGCGGGCGCGACAGCGCGATGTCGCCGCTCGAGCTGGACCTCCGGTAGCGCGACGTGAGCGTCTGGAGCAGGCTCACCTGCTGGTTCAGGTCGTAGCCGACGATGTGCCTGTCCCAGCGCTGGCTCGTCGCCTCGATGAAGTCGCGGAGGTAGGCCCAGACCCCGACCAGCTCGCTCTTCGGCGCCGCGTCGGCCGGCGGCGTCGGGTCGAACGTCTGCCACCCCTCGCCGTCGAGGTACACCTCGACCCACGAGTGCGCGTCGCCCTGGCGCACCGCATAGAACCGGCCGAAGCGGTTGTAGGTGCCGCCGACGAAGCCGGTCACGTTGCGCGTCGGCACATCCACCGCGCGCAGCAGGATCGCCATCGCCGTCGAGTAGAACTCGCAGTGCCCGCGCTTCGACTCGAACAGGAAGTGATCGAGCGGATGCGGGTCCGCCCCTGACGGCGACGCGAGGTCGTACCGGTACTCCGTGCGCAGGCGCTCCTGGATCGCCCGCGCCTGGTCGGCCGGACGCTCCATGCCCTGCGTCCACTGCTGGGCGAGCTCGACGACGCGCGGCGGCAGGTCCCTGGGGAGCTCCAGGTAGCGCCGTCGCTCGCCCCCCGGGAGGCGCTGGAACGTCGGCGACCGCTTTCGCGACAGGAAGACGTCGTAGACGAGCCCACGGTCGTCCAGGGGCTGGTACCTGAACTCGCCCTCGGGCCCGCGGTGGGTCAGCGCGCCCGCGTCGACCCCGAGCTGCCCGCGGTTCTTGAACCGGAGCCCCGTCGCGTTCGGCGGGAGGAAGATCACGGGCGGATCGATCGGCTCCAGATCGATGCGCATCACCGGATCGACCGCCGGGTCCGGGTACCGCTCGAGCGGCACGAGCCCCCCGTCGCTCTCGGTCGGGCGCTTGAACGTCTCGCTCTGGGTCCAGGTGCGGCCGTCGTACGCGTCGAGGGCGGTGCCGCGCAGGTGCATCGTGAGGCGCGGCGGCGGCGGCTCCGGGAGCTCGGGGATCTCGACCCGCATGGCCAGCTTGGGATCGCTGCGCAGCACGCCGACCGCGCCCAGGTCGACCTTGCCCGAGAAGCCGATCATCCGCCCCGTGTGGCCGCGGTTCAGCAGGAGCAGCGAGAGGCCGACGCGCGGGAAGATGACGAACAGGAGCGCGGTGAAGACGAAGATCGGGATCGAGAGCAGGCAGGTGACGGCCAGGAACGAGCGCCCGACGACCCGCCTGGAGCGCAGGATGCGCGGCACGTCCACGGGCAGCCCGGTCCGGTCGCGCGCCCCCTGCCGGTAGTTGCCCTCGACCTCGCGCCGCAGGTGGCTGAGCACGAGCGCGCCGGGGGCGACCACGAGCACGCCGATGAAGCACAGCCCGTAGCCGAGGCCGCCGCCGAGGACGGTCCCGGCGATGAGGTGCAAGAGCGCGAGCACGATGACCTGCTGGTCGTGCGCCGCCCCCTTGCGCGTCGCGAGCCGGATGATCTGCAGCGCCGCGGCGAACTCCACGAGCACGTCGAGCACGCTCGCGTCGGTGGCCACGATGCGGACCACCTGGACGGCGATGACGACCAGCAGGACGCCCGTGTCGAGGTGGCGGAGCGCCGGGTGCCGCTGCCAGGACTCGCGCACGACGAGCGCGAGCGCGAGGCCGATGAGGATGGCCCAGCTCACATAGCGGTTGAACTGCCCGCTCGCGACGAGGGCGATGACGCCGAGCGCTGCGAGCGCGTCGGTCATGACCCGGTGCACCAACCCGAATCTCATGGGGCGCTCCTCGGCGTGCCGGTGCGGCGCTCGCCGCTGGTGGGGCCCGGGCTGGAGGCCTGCCGCAGGGACGTCCGGGCGGCGCGCTCGGCGCTGAGCTCCGACACCCGCGCCTCGTCCACCGCGTCGAGCAGCGCCAGGAACCTGAGGATCCCGTCGGAGCCGAGGTTGCGGTCACCGCGCACCCGCTCGCCCAGCGTCGTCGCGACGACCACGGCGTCGCCGCGCTTGATGTGGGCGACGGCGCGCGAGGCCGCCTCGCGGATCCTGCGCTCGAAGGCCTGCGCGAACCCGTCGCCTTCGCCGGCCGGGCGCACCGTGTCGACGGCGATATGCACGTCGGGCCGCGTCTCCCGGGTCCGCTCGCGCAGCACCAGCTGGTCGCGCATCGTGCTCTTCTTCCAGTAGATATCGCGCGGATCGTCCCCGTCGCGCATCGGCCGCAGCCCGAAGGTCTCGTCGCCGCCCCCGCGCCCGTTGAGGCTCGCGCCGCCCTCGCGCCGCCCCGCGTCCTCGACGGGGAGCCGCACCGGATCGACGGCGGGATAGATGATGAGATCCCCCTCGGCCTCGACCTCGCGCGATTTCTCGAACAGCCCGAAGGGAAAGCGGGTCGCGATGCGGAACCCGGTGTGCCGGTCGCGGCCGCGCTTCGCCGGCGTCCGCCGGTAGGCGGCCACCTGCGCGCTGGACGGGCTGATCTTCAGGAAGAAGCAGCGCTTATCGGCCGGCTGACCGGCGCGCAGGTCCTCGACCTCGATCGCGTACGACGGCACGCGCTTCTTGTGGTTGTAGACCTCGATCTCGACGAGGTGCGCCCGGCCTACCTGCGCGCGGGCCGGGAGCCGCCGGGTGACGGTGAGGTGCCGGAGCGACAGGTCGCTCATCACGCCGGAGACGACGATCAGCGACAGCAGCATCCCGAGCAGCAGGTAGAGGAGGTTGTTGCCCGTGTTGATCGCCGCGAAGCCGACGCCCAGCGTGATCCCGAGGTAGTACTTCCCCTCCCGGGTGAACTTGAGCTTCCGGGGCGGCCGCAGGGCGAACAGGACCTTCGCCCACGACGACGCATCCTCCCCGCGCGAGGGCCGCAGCGGGCGCTGCTCGAGCGGGGGCCGGTCGCGCCTCGGCCGGCTCGGCCGGACGGCGCTGCGCACCGCGGCGTCGGCACGGTCGGCGCCGCGGGAGCTGCCGCTGAGAGATCCCCGCTCCCGGTCTTCTGCGCCCATCGCCCCCCTCAGAGCGGGACCGGCACCCGCGCCACGAGGTCGCGCACCGCCGCCTCGCACTCGTCGCGGGTCGGCATGTAGCCCTCCGCGTGGGCCGAGAGCCGGACGCGGTGTGCCAGTACGGCGACCGCGAGGTCATGGATGTCGTCCGCAATACAGTACGAGCGCCCGCAGAGGACGGCGCGCCCCCGGGCCGCGCGGGCCAGGTTCATGCCGGCGCGCGGCGATGCGCCCAGCGAGAGGGTCGGGCTCGATCGCGTGGCCGCGAGGATCGCCTGCAGGTAGGTCGCGAGCGACGAGTCGAGCTCGACGCGATCGACCTCGCGCTGCAGCACCACGAGCTGGGCGGGATCGATGATCTGCGGCACGTTCCGCGCGCGATCGGGCTCGCCGCCCTGGAGGAGCAGCCGCATCTCCACCTGCGGCGGCGGGTACCCGATCCGGATCCGCACCATGAACCGGTCGAGCTGCGACTCCGGCAGCGGAAAGGTGCCGGCGAAATCCTGCGGGTTCTGGGTCGCGAGCACGAAGAACGGATCCGGCAGCGGCGTCGCCGTCCCCTCGATGGACACCTGACCCTCGTTCATCGCCTCGAGCAGCGCCGACTGGGTCCGCGGGCTCGCCCGGTTGATCTCATCGGCGAGCAGGACGTTCGCGAAGATCGGCCCCTGGCGGAAGACGAACTGCCCGATCCGCTGATCGAAGACGCTCACCCCGAGGACGTCGCTCGGCAGGAGATCGCTGGTGAACTGAACGCGACGGAGCTCGCCCCCCACGGCCTTCGCCAGCGCGCGTGCCAGCGTCGTCTTGCCGACGCCGGGCACGTCCTCGATGAGGACATGGCCCCGGGCGAGCAGCGCGATGAGCGCCAGCTCGACCGCCTCTGGCTTCCCTTCGAGGGCCTGCTCCACGGCAGAGCGAAGCTTCAGAAGAATAGGCGAAGCTTCACGCGCGACCGAGAGCGCTGATGTCATCAAGGGCGATGGTAGCACGAGGTTACGGCCAGCCTGCGCGGATGCGCATTTTGCGTTCCACGGCGTTCCACGAGCCGGCGTGGCCCGGTGCGAACTCGGATTCGCCGACGCGCGCCGCCGGCCCGCGGGACCCGGTGCGCTGCGCCACGTTCTCTGCGGGGTCATCGCCTGAGCCGGGGGGCAGGGCCTGTCGCCGCCGCTCGGTTCTGAGCGTCCACGTTCCTGCTCTTTTGCCTGCTGCGGAATGGCCGGGACCGGGGCTCCCGGGTATGCTCCGGCCGCCGTGACCGCCCCGGGTCCCCTTTTTCGCCGCAGTGCCCCGGCCTTCCCTGCTCAAGAGACGCCGGGCGTCGACGCTCGCCCGGACGCCGGAGCGCTGGACCCACCGGCGCCGACTGAGCAGGGCGCCTCACCCGCCGCCATGAGCTCCGTCCCCGCCGGCAAGCCCACATCGTCGCCTCCGCGGAGCGGCGCGCCGAGCTCTCGTCCGGGGGTGCCGAGCTCTCGTCCGGGGGTGCCGAGCTCCCGTCCGCCGGAGAGCGGGCCCCCTTCGGGCAGCCTGATCGCGCAGCCGCCCCTCCTGCCCGACTCGCCGAAGGGGACGCTGCTCTGGCGGGTGCGCGGGATGATCCGGGCGATGCGCCCGCACCAGTGGGTGAAGAACCTCTTCGTCCTCGCCCCGGTGGTGTTCGCCAAGCACCTGACCCACCCCTCGATCATCACGAGCGCGATCGGGGCGTTCGCGATCTTCTGCCTGCTCGCCGGCGCCGTCTACATCCTGAACGACATCGTCGACGCGGAGGCCGACCGGGTCCACCCGGTCAAGCGTTTCCGGCCGATCGCCTCGGGGCGCGTGCCGATCCCGGTCGCCAAGGCGATGGCGGTCGGCCTCGCGGTCATCGCGCTCGGGGCCAGCTTGCTCGGCCCGCCGCTCTTCGCGCTCGTCGCCGCCAGCTACTACGTCCTCAACGTCGCCTACTCGTTCCGGCTCAAGAAGATCGCGTACCTCGACGTCGGCTGCATCGCGGTCTTCTTCGTGCTGCGCGTGCTGGCCGGCGGCTTCGCGACGAGGACGCCGCTCTCCGGCTTCATGATCGCCTGCACCGCCCTGCTCGCGCTCTTCCTCGGCTTCGGCAAGCGCCGCCACGAGCTCGCTTCCGTCAACGCCTCGAAGCAGCGCGCGGCGCTGGACGCCTACACGCCCGGCGCCCTGACGGCGGCGCTCGCCGTGACCGGCGTCGCCACGATCGCCACCTACCTCGCGTACACGCTCGATCACGACACGCAGCGCTTCTTCCAGAACCCGTACCTCTGGCTGACGACGATCCACCCGCTCTTCGGGGTGATCCGGTTCCTCCAGCTCGTGGCCGGCAGCGGCAAGGCCGAGAGCCCCACCCAGGAGATCCTCCGGGATACCCCCTTCGTGCTGAACCTCGTCATGTGGTCCGCCGAGGTGCTGGTGATCGTGTATCGGCTGAGGCCGTCCTGATGCTCGGCGCCGGGCCGGAGCTCGCCCGGCCGGGGGCGGCCCCGCCCGGCGACAAGCCCACAGCGAAGAGCGATGCGCTGACCGACCTCGCGCTGACGATGCCGATCTTCGTCCTCTACCACCTCGGCGTCGCCTTCCTCCCCATCCGCAACGCGGCGGATCCGGTCACCGCCGAGCTCCGCGCGCTCGCCAAGCACAGCCTCCCGCTCTACGCGGGCCTCACGGTCGCCGTCGGCGCCGCGTTCGTCATCGTCCTCTCCCTCCTCGGCCGCGGCCACGCCCTCCAGACGAGGCGCTTCGCGCTGCTCGCCACCGAGGGCGCGCTCTACGCCATCCTGATGCGCTTCGCCGGCTCGTACGTGGTCGGCTCCCTCCGGCTCGGCCCGCCCGTGGCTTCCAACGACATCTTCACCGGGGTCGTGATGTCGCTCGGCGCCGGCTTCTACGAGGAGATCGCCTTCCGGGCAGGCCTCTACGGGCTGGGCGCGCTCGCGATCAAGTTCCTCTTCGGCAGAGGGGTCCAGGGGACGGTGCTGCTGGTCGGGTGGGCGGTCGTGGCCGCCGCCGTCTTCTCCGGCTGGCACTACGTCGGCTCGATGGGCGATCCCTGGAACCTCCCCTCGTTCGTGTTCCGCATGGTGTGCGGGCTCGTGCTCACGGGGATCTACGTCTTCCGCGGCTTCGCGCCGGCCGTCTGGACCCACGCGCTCTACGACGTCTGGGTCCTCGTGCTCCGCTGAGCCCGGGGCCGCGTCCGCGCGGGCGGGGCCGCGTGCCGTCTTGCCGGGCCGTTCTGGCCGTGCTTTGGAAAATCGGTGTCCCTCGCACAGCAGATCTCCTCTCTTCCAGCGCCTCTCCTGAAGCGCTTGCATGACCGAGGCTTCGACGGCTCCCGCCTGGTGCGGTGGGCGGCGACCCTCGGCGTGGAGCGGGACGCCCGCAACCGGCTGCCCGGCCGCGTCGAGCCGCCGGCCCCGGACGACCTCTCGGCGGCGCCGGCCGAGGGGACGGCCGAGCACGGGCGCCTGCGCGAGCGCGGGCTCGCTGCGCTCTCGGCGGGCGAGGTGGCCCTCTGCGTCCTCGCCGGCGGGATGGCGACCCGGATGGGCGGCGTGGTCAAGGCGCTCGTGGAGGCGCTCCCCGGCCGGACGTTCCTCGACCTCCGGCTGGGCGAGAACGCGCACCTCGAGCGGCTGGCGAACCGCCCCGGCGCCCACGTGCCGCTCTGGCTCATGACGAGCGAGGCCACCGAGCAGCCGATCCGCGAGGCCCTCGGCCCGCGCCTCGACGGCGCGCGGTGCGCCACCTTCGAGCAGGACGTCTCGCTCCGCCTGACGCCCGAGGGCTCGCTGTTCCTCGACGAGCAGGGCGAGCCGAGCGTCTACGCCACCGGCCACGGCGATCTGCCGGACGCGCTCCGCCGGAGCGGCCTGCTCGCCCGCTTCCTCGAGCGCGGCGGCAAGACGGTCTGGATCGCCAACCTCGACAACCTCGGCGCGACCGTCGACCCGGCCCTCCTCGGGTGGCACCTCGCCCACGGCGACCCGCTCACGGTCGAGGTCGTCGACAAGGTAGGCGCGGACCGGGGCGGCGGGCCCGTCCGGTGGAACGGAAAGCGCATCATCACCGAGGAGTTCCGCCTCCCCCGCGGCTTCGATCCGGACGTCGTGCGGGTCTTCAACACGAACACGTTCATCGCCAGCGCCGCGGCGCTCGACGCGCTCGCGATGGACTGGACGTACGTCGAGGTCGAGAAGAAGATCGGGGAGCGGAAGGCCATCCAGTTCGAGCGGCTCCTCGGCGAGGTCACGGCGGCGCTCGAGCCCCGGTTCTTGCGCGTGCCGCGCGAGGGGCTCGCCTCGCGCTTCCTCCCGGTCAAGGACGTTCCGGAGCTCGATCGGCGTCGCCCGGAGATCGAGGCGATCGCCAGGGCGCGGGGGTTGCTCGGCTGAAGCCCTCCGGGCGCCTGCGTGCCACGCCCGCGTCATCGGCTCGCCGGGGGATCTTCACCCGGGCCGCCGCGGTCCGCGCGCGCCCCGGCGTGAGGTCGGCGCATGCGGCGGGCGCGCATCGCGATCGGGGCGCGGGCGCATCGCGATCGGCGGTCGTTTGGCGCTATGCTTTGCGCCTCGACGCATGCGGCTACCTCCCTTCCCGAAGCTCGCGCTCAGGCTGGTCCGGACGATCCCCTCGCTGGACGGCCCTGGTTTCCTCAACGTGCGACGCCAAGTGTTCCGCGTCGAGTTCCCGGACGGCTCGCTGAGCGACCCGTTCACCTACGACAGCGTCGATCGCGAGCGCCTCGATGCGGTGGTGATCGCCCCGCATTACCGCGACGCGGACGGGCGCCGTCATGTCTATCTCCGCTCGGCGCTCCGGCCACCGGCCGCGACCCGTCCTCCCGAGGTGTGCCCGTTCCCGGAGGCGCCGACGCTCGGCGCGCTCTGGGAGCTGCCCGCCGGCCTCGTCGAGCTCGACGAGCGGAGCCCCGAGGGCCTGAAGCGCTCGGCCGCGCGCGAGCTGCTCGAAGAGGTGGGCTTCGACGTGCCTCCGTCGGAGCTCCAGCCGCTCGGTCCGTCGTCGTTCCCGACGCCGGGCATGGTGGGCGAGCGGCACTTCTACTTTCACGTCGAGGTCGATCCTGCGCGCCAGGGCGCGCCCCTCGAGGACGGCTCCCCGCTCGAGCGGTTCGCCGTCATCGTGGCCGTCCCGCTCGACGAGGCGATCGAGCTCACCCGGCGCGGCGTGATCGAGGACGCGAAGACGGAGGTGGCGCTCCGGCGCCTCGCGGAGCTCTGATGCCGGAACAACCTCTCGCGCCCGCGCAGCGACGTCCCCCCCGCGTCGCGCTCGTCGTGAAGCGCTCTGCCTGGAGGATCTACCGCGAGGAGCGGAAGGACCCGCGCATCACGCGGCTCATCGAGGCCGGCGACGCCGCCGTCGCGCGCCTCAAGGCGTCGCACGAGGCGCACGAGCAGACGGTGCGCGAGGTCAAGGCGGCGCTCGACGATCTCGGCGTCCGCATCGAGGTCCTCGCCGGCGCGGGGCAGTCCTTCGACGCGGGCGAGCTCGATCTCGTGATCACGGTCGGCGGCGACGGGACGCTCCTCAGCGCGTCCCACAACGTCGGCGACGTGCCGATCCTCGGCATCAACAGCGCGCCGGGCCACTCGGTCGGCTTCTTCTGCGGCGCGACGAGCGCCGACGCGGCGGACGCCATCGCGAAGGCGCTGCGCGGCTCGCTCCGCCGGGCCGTGCTCGCCCGCATGCAGGTCACGGTGAACGACAAGCTCGCCACGGCGCGCGTCCTGAACGACGCGCTCTTCTGTCATATCTCCCCCGCGGCCACGTCGCGCTACGTGATCCGGTTCGGCAAGGCGGAGGAGGAGCAGAAGTCGAGCGGCTTCTGGATCGGCCCCGCGGCCGGCTCCACGGCCGCGCAGCGCTCCGCCGGCGGGCGCGTCCTGCCGCTCACCTCGAAGTGCCTCCAGCTCGTCGTGCGCGAGCCCTACACCCCCCACGGCGAGGCGTACCGCTTCGGCCACGCGCTGATCCAGCCGGGCTCCTCGCTCGTCGTGCGGAGCAAGACGCACGACGCGAAGCTCTTCTTCGACGGGCCGATCCACTCGGTGAACGTCGGCTTCGGCGACGTGATGGAGTTCGCCCAGGCGCCGCAGTCGCTGACGATCCTCGGCCTCTCCACCAAGCGGAAGTGGGGCGCGGGCTCGGCGGTGAGCCGCCGCTAGGCCCGTGACGCGCCGCGGGCAGGCCCGGTATCAGCGGGTCGGCGCGGCGCGATCGCGCGCGGGGCGGGGTGGAGGAGGGCTGTCGGCCGAGGAGGCTCGGCTCGACGAGGGCGCGCGCGCGGCCGGGATCGCCTTCAACGGAAGGGGATCGGGTGATCTCCTACCCCGAGCGCCCGGCGTCGGGCCGCCCTCGCGGCGGGCGCATGAGGCCTGAAGAAGGGGCGATCTCGGCCGTTTTCCTGGGGTTTTGGCGACCCGCGTCAGGGCCCCCCGGCGGTCCTTCCGCCGGAGCGACGCGCCCCCCGGGGCATGAAACCCCTTTTTTTGTAGCTCCGATCGATGATTCGACACTGGATCTGCGGCGGCCGTTGTGTTTCCTTTGGCGCGCAAGAGGCACAAACCTCAGGAGGAATGAACATGGCGGCGAAGAAAACCGACGGGAAGAAGAGCACGTCGCTCAGCAAGAGCGCGCTGATCAACGCGGTGGTCGAGGCGAACGAGAACGAGGTCTCGCGCAAGCAGGTCAAGGCGATCCTCGAGGCGCTGACCGACATCGCGTACAAGGAGCTCAAGAAGAACGGCATCTTCACGATGCCCGGCTTCGCGAAGTTCCGCGTCATCAAGAAGCCCGCCACCAAGGCGCGCGAGGGGACCAACCCGTTCACGAAGCAGCCGATGACGTTCGCGGCCAAGCCGGCCAGCAAGTCGGTCCGCGCTCGCCCCATCAAGGCGATCAAGGACTCGCTGTCCTGAGCCGATCCGGCTCGCTGGAGGGCTCCTGGACGCGGCGAAGGCCCGCGGCGGCCCCCCTCTCCGGGGATCCAATCGTCCCCGGGGAGCGAGCATGGCTGGCCCCGCGCGGCCCCTGCGGTAGCATGGTGCGGCTGCTCTGCCGCACATGACGCTCGCCGTCCGACTCCTCCGCGCGCTGTTTACATTCTCGGTCATCCTGACGAGCTACCTGATCCAGCTGGGGCTCGGGCGGGTGTTCGCGATGCGCCTCGGGCGCGGCCGCGCCGCGCGTGAGCTGCCTGGCTGGCTCACCGCCCGCCGCGCCCGCGTCGATCAGAACAACGCCCGACGCCTGCTGCGCGCCATGCTCAAGCTGCGGGGCGTCTTCATCAAGCTCGGCCAGGTGCTGTCCATCATGGGCGGCTTCCTCCCGCGGGCCTACGGCAAGGAGCTCGAGCAGCTCCAGGACCAGGTCCCGCCCCACCCCTTCAGCGATCTCGAGGCCGCGCTGCGCGCGAGCTTCGGTCGCTCGGCGAGCGAGCTGTTCGCGTCGATCGAGCGCGCGCCGCTCGCGGCCGCGTCGCTGGGGCAGGTCCACGTCGCGCGCCTCCGCGACGGCCGCAAGGTCGCGGTGAAGTTCCTCTACCCGGGCATCCGCGGGATCATCGCCGTCGATCTGCGCGTCCTGCGCCTCGCCATCCTTGTCTACAAGCGATTCGTCCCGGTCGGGCGCATCGAGCGGGTGCACGAGTCGCTTGTCGACCTGCTCCGCCGCGAGACCGACTACCTGCACGAGGCCGCGTGCATGGAGCGGATGGCGGAGAACTTCGAGGGGGACGCGGGCGTCGCGTTCCCGGAGGTCATCCACGAGCTCACGACGCGCGACGTGCTCACGATGACGTTCATGGAGGGTATCAAGATCACCCGCCTCGACGCGCTGCGGAGCGCGGGCGTGGAGCCCTCGGACGTGGCGCTCCGGCTCGTGCAGGCCTTCTACAAGATGCTCTTCGCGGATCGCTTCTTCCACGCCGATCCGCACCCGGGGAACTTCCTCGTCGCCGCGCGGAGCGCGGAGGAGGGCGGCGGCTTTCGCCTCGTCGTCCTCGACTTCGGCGCGATCTGCGAGGCCCGGGACGAGCTCATCGACGGGCTGCTCGACATCCTGAAGGGCATCTTCGCGCAGGACGACGCGGCGGTCGTTCGCGGCTTCCGGCGCATGGGCTTCGCCGCGCCCGGGGCCAACGACGCGCTGCTCGAGCGGACCGTGAAGGCCTATTTCGCGAAGCTGCTCAAGATCCGGGATCGCACGCCGGCGGCGCTGATGCGCGCCCGCCCCGAGCAGCTGGAGAAGCTGGCCGATCCCGAGCTCGAGCGCGGTGAGCTCCAGGAGCTGATGCGCTCGTTCGAGTACCCCGAGGACTGGTTCTACGTCGAGCGCGCCTGTGTCCTCCTCTTCTGGCTGGCCGCCCAGATCGACCCCAACCTCGACACGATGGTGGCCGGCTTCCCGTATCTGATGCCGCTGATGGCCGAGCGCGAGGCCAGGGCCGGGTCGGACGGGCCGAGCCCGCCGGCGCGCCGGACGCCCGAGCGCTAGCGAGACGGGGGGTCGAAGCGCGGGCCGGGGCGGGCCAACCCGAGCCGCGCCAGGAAGGGCGCATAGCTCGCGTCGCGATCCTCCATGATCTCGGCGAGCCTGGCCTTGACCTCGGCGATCCCTGCCCCTTGAAGGCGCCGGTAATTGTCCTCGGCAGGGTCGGCCACAGGCTCGACGCCCGCCCCGGCGAGGACGGTCCCCGAATGGTTCAACCCCTCTGGAATCGTTTGCACGAATGGGTCCGGCGCGTGCCGGAGGAGGCCGACGAGCCGGTGCGAGTTGCTCTCGTCCCCCGCCATCTCGGGGTGGAACGCGGCCAGCACCGGCGCGGGGGTGCGCAGCCGCCGCAGCTGTTCACCCAGGCGCGACGCGAACCGCTCGAACTGGGGCGACGGAGTGTGGATGCACGGGAAAACCAGGTGGACGACCGCGGACTCGGCCTCCAGCACGGCCGCCAGCGCCGTCTCCAGGACGGGCTCGCGATCGATCAGGACGTAAAAGCGTCCGAATCCGGTTGCGGCGTCGCGCATGAACGGGCAGAGCCGGTGGCGAGCGATGACCTCGTCGGCGTAACGCCCGTGGACCCGCCGCACCTCGGCCGCGAGCCGAGGCGCCTCCGGGTGGTGGACCAGCTCCCCCCGCACGACCGTCTCGTTCAATCGCATCACCTCATTTCTTGAGGAAGAAATCTGCCCTCAGCTCGTGATAGCTTACGCCGCGCTGCGGCGGAAGGAGGAGGCGTGCAGGAGACCGCGAAGTTTACGCTGAATAAGAACGGTGTGGAGCAGACGATCGAGCTGCCTGTGATCACGGGCACCGAAGGGGAGAAGGCGATCGATGTCGCATCCCTTCGCTCGAAGACCGGGTACGTCTGCATCGACCCGGCCTTCGTCAATACGGCCTCGACCACCAGCTCCATCACGTTCCTTGATGGGGAGAAGGGCGTCCTCCGCTACCGCGGCATCCCGATCGAGCAGCTCGGCGAGAAGTCGACCTTCGTGGAGACCTCGTACCTCCTGATTTACGGCAAGCTGCCGAGCAAGAGCGAGCTGTCGAGGTTCTCGACGCTGCTCACCCGGCACTCGCTCATCCACGAGGACATGAAGCGCTTCTTCGACGGCTACCCGTCGACGGCGCACCCGATGGCGATCCTGTCCGCGATGGTGCTCTCCCTGTCGAGCTACTACCCGGAAGCGATCGACGTGAAGAACACCGAGCACCTCGACATCACGATCGCGAGGCTGCTCTCCAAGGTGCGCACGATCGCCGCGTTCTCGTTCAAGAAGTCGATCGGCCAGCCGTTCGTCTACCCGCACAACTCGCTCTCGTACTGCGCGAATTTCCTCAACATGATGTTCTCGGTCCCGGCGGAGCCGTACGAGATCGACGAGGACATCGTGAGGGTGCTGAACCTGCTCCTCATCCTGCACGCCGATCACGAGCAGAACTGCTCGACGTCGACGGTGCGCCTCGTCGGCAGCTCGAAGGCGAACCTCTTCGCCTCGGTCGCCGCGGGCATCTGCGCGCTGTGGGGGCCGCTCCACGGCGGCGCGAACCAGGAGGTCGTGACGATGCTCGAGGCGATCCGCGCGGACGGCGGCGACGTCTCGAAGTTCATCAAGCTCGCGAAGGACAAGACCTCGGGCTTCCGCCTGATGGGCTTCGGCCACCGCGTCTACAAGAACTACGACCCGCGCGCCGTCCTCATCAAGGCGGCCGCCGACAAGATCCTGGCGAAGCTCGGCATCAAGGATCCGCTGCTCGACATCGCGCAGCGGCTCGAGGAGACCGCGCTGCGGGATCCGTACTTCGCCGAGCGGAAACTCTACCCGAACGTCGACTTCTACAGCGGCATCATCTACCGCGCGCTCGGCTTCCCCACGAACATGTTCACCGTCATGTTCGCGCTCGGTCGCCTCCCCGGCTGGATTGCCCACTGGAAGGAGATGAACGACGATCCGAGCGGCAAGATCGGCCGCCCGCGGCAGATCTACACGGGCGAGAACGCCATCGACTACACGCCGCTCGACGACCGCGCCTGACCGCGGCGGGGCCCCCGCGGCCCCGCCTGCAGCCCCCGAACCCTCCCTGCCACGCGAGACCGCCGCGCGCCTGCCGCCTGCCGCGGCGGAGCCCTCGCGGCCCGTCAGCAGCTCAGCAGCAGCAGGACGACGAGCACCGCCACGATGACGCCCGTGGCGAGCGAGGCGCTGCCGACGAGCAAGAGCAGCTTGCCCGTCGACCATTGCGTGAGCGGCGTGCCGGCGCCGCGCGGCACCGTCGCGCTGTCGTCGAGCGTGCGCTCCGGCCGGCTCATCGAATGGGCGGGGACCGCGGCGGGCTCCACCACGGTCGGCTGCGGGCGGGCGCTCGGCGACACGCCGCCGCCGGGCGGGGGCGTCAGCGGCGGCGCCGGCTGCGACAGCGGCTGGCCGGCGCGGATCCGCCCCTCGAGGACGGCCTGCGCGTACGGGGGCGGCCCGCCGGCAAGCACCGTACGGACGTCCGCGCGCATGGTCTCGGCGTTGGGGTAGCGGTGGAACTTGATGAACGCCAGCGAGCGATCGACCACGGCCGCGACGGCGGGCGAGATCCCGGGCGCCACCGAGGCGAGCGGCGGCGCCGGCTCGGTGGCGGCAGCGATGACCTCCATCGCCTCCGTCACCTCGCCGTGCACCTGCCGGCCCGAGAGCAGGCGGAACATCGTCGCCCCGAGCCCGAAGAGATCCGTGCGCCCGTCGATATCGTGGATGAGGCCCGTGGCCTGCTCCGGCGCCATGTACGTCGCCGTGCCCATGATCATGCCGGTCTTTGTCGCGGTCTTCTCGGGCAGGCCGGTGAGCCCGTCGACGACGCGCGCGATGCCGAAATCGAGCATGCGGACACGGCCGTCGTTGCCGAGGTGGATGTTCTCGGGCTTGAGATCGCGGTGCACGACGCCGCGCGCGTGCGCGATCGCCAGCGTCTCGAGGACCTGGTCCGCGAGCGCGAGCACCTCGCCGGGCGGCATCGTCCCTGTGCGCGCCATCCGATCGAAGAGCGTCTCGCCCTGGAGCGCCTCCATGGTCAGGTACGCGAGCCCCTCCGGCGTCTCGCCGGAGCCGAGCACGCGCACCACGCCGGGCACCGCGTCCGCTCCGCCGAACGTGTTCCCGATGAAGCCCTCGCGCAGGAAGCGCTTCCGCACCTCCGCTATCGCGTTGAGCTCCGGGTGCAGCACCTTCAGCGCGACGTGCGAGCCGTCCGCCGCCCGTCCGAGCAGCACGCTCCCCATGCCGCCGGTGCCGAGCACGCGCTCGATCCACCACGTTCCAGCGAACGTCTTGCCGACCCAGTGCTCCGCGTCGTCGTCGTACACGCCAGGCGCCCTTGTTCGACCCGCCACCCTCCGAGGAGAGGGATGCTCGGCGGCGAAGCAACTGGTAGGCCGCACCGCGGCAGGCGCGCAAGTTAATTGATGGAGGTCGTGCCGAAACGGGGGTCGTCGTCAAGCCGCTCGGCCGCCGTCTTGACCCCGGAGGCGACACCGCGGAACGCGTCAGCCGGCATGCGGAACGTCACGCCGGGGCCGAGGAGTGTCACGTGGACGGTACCGCACCCGCACCGGGTGACGCGCGTCGCCTCATTCGAGGCAAGCTCCGTGTGTGGACCGCATTTCTTGGGCGCCGCCATGGTTGAACCTCTCCCACATCCTAGCAGCTTCTGCCCCTGTTCGGCCACGACGGCCCGGCCCCCGACGGATCCATGCTGGCCTCGTGACACCAGGGTCCTGAAATTGCCCAACGGTGTATATCTCCATCATTGCTGCTCCATTGCCTGGAGGGACTCATGGCTGCTCGACCGTTGACGCTTGGTTTGCTTGTGCTGGGTGCTGCCGCCTGCATTGACGACCGCCCGAGCCCCGTACCGGGGCCGGTGGTGGACGAGTCGCTGCTCGATCCGCCTCCGGCGGGCGAGGGCTTCCAGATGCAGACGGAGGACATCGAGGTGCCGCCGGGGGTCGAGCAGCAGGACTGCTATTTCTTCAAGGTCCGCGACCTCGCCGCGTCGAACGGGCTGGACCCGGACGCGCCCGTGAACCTCCACCGGGTGCAGATCGCGCAGCGCGACGGCTCGCACCACATGAACATCTTCCGCGTGCGGACCATCAAGGGGCTGGGGCCGGAAGGCGGGCTCCTTCAGAAGAACCAGGACGGCGTGGGGGAGTGCTTCAAGAGCCCCAACTGGGCCGACTGGCCGCTCCTCGCGAACTCGCAGCAGAACGGGCAGCTCGACTGGGAGTTCCCCGAGGGCGTCGCGAACGTCCTCGGGCCCGACGAGTGGCTCATGCTGCAAACGCACTACGTGAACGCGACGTCGCAGAAGACCCCCCAGGCCGTCGGCCGCGTCCGGGTGAACTTCTGGGCGCTGCCCACGGAGCAGGTGACGGCCGAGATGGGCACCGTCTTCGCGACGAAGCAGTCCATCCGTGTGTGCCAGTCGAACCCGCGGCCCACGTTCGAGGGCTCGTGCCAGATCAACAGTCCATCTCCCGTGAAGGTCATCGGCGCCAACGGCCATTTCCACAGCCGGGGCACGCGCTTCGACATGTACGCGTGGGATGGCACGACGATCGGCACGCCCCCGGCCTCCGATCTCTTCTACACCTCGAGCTCGTGGGACGACCCGCCGATGCTCACCTCGCCGGAGCTCGACCTGGAGCTCCCGAAGAACGGCGGCGTCTGGTACGGCTGCACCTACGAGTGGCAGCCGCCGGACCCCGCCGTGGGGTGCAGCGGCCTCGACGAGTACGACGTGACAAAGAACGCGACCTCCGAAGAGCAGCTCGATTGCTGCTACACGTTCGGCCCGATCGTCGAGAAGAACGAGCACTGTAACATCTTCGTCTACTACTATCCGAAGCAGGACGACGTGTTCTGCAACTGAGCTCCCGGACAGCCGCGCGCGGCGCGCGCACCGACAGCATCGCTCGAGCTCGCTCCCAGCCAGGTCTTCAACCCAATGCGCACCTGCTTGCATCCCGTTGCCGTGATGGCGCTCGGGGCGGCCGCCCTCGCCGGCTGCCCCGACAGTCCTGTGACGCCGCCGCCGGATGACGGACCGCCGGCGTGGCGCGTGCTGCTCGACGAGGCCGACCTCGATCGGGCGGTCCTGTCGATCTGGGGGACGGCGCCGGACGACGTGTTCGCCGTGGGGGGGCCGCTCGGCAACACGGGGCTCGCGTCGCTCGCGCTGCATTACGATGGGTCGACGTGGCGTGAGCTCCCGGCGGGCGGAGAGGAGACCTTCTGGTGGGTGGCCGGCTCCGGTCCGAAGGACGTCTGGATGGTCGGCGAGCTCGGCCGTGCCGTGCGCTGGGACGGCGAGGCCTTCACCGAGCACCACACCGACACAGACGCTACGCTGTGGGGCGTAATCGCGTTCGCTCCCGACGATGCCTGGGCCGTGGGCGGCACGCCCGGCAGCGGAGCGGAGGGGGAGAAGGATATTGTCCTTCACTGGGACGGCAGCGCATGGTCGAGAGAGCCGCTGCCCGAGGAGCCCGGCCGCGCGCTCTACAAGGTCTGGGGCACGTCGTCCGACGACCTCTATGCCGTCGGCGAGTTCGGCGTGATCTGGCATCGCGCGGGCACGACCTGGGAATTGCAGTCCGAGCCGCCGATCGCGCAGGGCACCTTGTTCACGGCCGCCGGCTGCAGCCGTGACGAGGTGTACGCCGTCGGCGGGAGAGACGTGCTCCGCTCGGACGGCGAGGCGTGGCGCCGGCTCGAGATCGAGCTCACCAACGACGTGAACGGCGTCGCCTGCGGCCGCCCGGGCGAGGTGGCGATCGTCGGTTACGGAGGCCTCAAGCAGCGCCTCGTCGGCGGGGCCTGGATCGACGAGTTCACGGAAGAGCCGTATGCCGACCTCCACGCCGTCTGGGCCGACGGGAACGGGGCCTTCTGGGCGGTCGGCGGGGACTTCCTCAGCCGACCGACGCCGGGCAGGGCCCGCAAGGGCGTGGTGGCGCGCTACGGAACCGGGCAGATCGCCGACACTGTGAGCCGATGATCACCAGGCCGCATGTCCTCTCACCAGCCCTGACATGCGCGCAGTATGGCATGTCGCCTCAGCGCGCCGTGAACTCGGCGACACGCCACGGCGGGGCGAGCACGACCGTAGAGACTTTTTTCCTGGGAAATGCTTCAAGGGGTGGTGCTGGTCGTCCGATTGCAATACCCGCGGAGACCACACGCGGCTCCCGCGCTCCCAACCCAGGAGAATTGACATGCGACGGACTATTGCTCAGCTTGTTGTAAGCGTATTTACTTTTGCTGTTCCCGTGCTCGTTGCTTCTACCGCATCAGCCCAGCCCAACCCCTGTGGAAACCTCCAGGCCGCGGCGGCCGGACAGTGCGAGATCCGCACCTCCGGCGGCTGCCAAGGGTACTGCGAGCCGGTCCAGTTCACGGCGGAGTGCTCGGGGAAGTGCAATGCCACCGCGCAGGCCTCGTGCACGGGCAGCTGCCAGGCGGACTGCGAGGGGGAGTGCAACGTCGACCCGGGGAGCCTGGACTGCGAGGGGAGCTGCACGGCGAGCTGCAAGGCGAACTGCAGCGCCAATTGCTCGGCGAGCGCCGATGGATCAGGGGCGCAGGCGGATTGCGAGTCGTCGTGCAAAGCGAGCTGCGACGGCGAGTGCAACGTCAGCTGCGAGGGGACCCCGCCGAGCGCGTCGTGCGACGCGAAGTGCGAGGCGAGCTGCGAGGGGGAGTGCAACGTCGAGGCGAACATCGACTGCAACGTCGACTGCACGACCGAGCTCAAGGGCGGGTGCGAAGTGCAATGCTCCACGCCGGACGGCGCGCTGTTCTGCAACGGGCAGTACGTCGATGTCGCCGGGAGCGTGGAGGAGTGCAAGAACTGGCTGCTGACGCAGGGGGTCGAGGTGGAGTTCCACGCCGAGGCCGAGGCTGAGGCCAGCGTCTCCTGCGCCGCCGCGCCGGGGTCGTCCTCGTCCGCGCCGTTCGCGGGCACCGGGCTCGCGGCGCTCGTCGCGGGCGTGGGCGTGGCCGCCGCGCGCCGCCGCAAGCGGTCCTGAGCGAGGTCCGGCGCACCTGACGGCGCAGGCGAGGCCGTGGAGGCGCCTCCAGACGGAGGCGCCTCCACGGCCTGTCGCGCGCCGCGGGGGAGCGCACCCTCGCATCGTGCATCGATCCTCCAGGCCGGGTCGCCCCGCGCGGCCGGGCCTGGTTTCTCCGGCACCGTAGTAGATTCGCGCCCACCTTGATGACCCTGCATCGTCGCTCGAGGCCGCGCTGGGTGCTCGCCCTCGCGCTGCTCGCCGGCTGCGAGGCCCGCACGCCGCCCGCCCCGCCCGCGGCGGCGCCCGCGACCTCCGCCGCGCCGGCCCACGCCAGCGCCTCCGCGGCGCCGAAGGCCGCGAGCGCCCCGGCGCCGCCGGCGGCCGCCGTGGCGGATCCGGAGCCGCTGCCCCCGGATCCGCCCGTCGCGCTCGCCTCGGGCGGCGCGCGGGCGGTGCGCGGCGACGCCGGGCTCGTGACCTCGGTCGAGGAGCACGCGACGCGCGCCGGCGCGGACGTGCTGCGGCGCGGGGGCAACGCGATCGACGCGGCGGTCGCCGTGGCGTTCGCGCTGGCGGTGACCCACCCGAGCGCGGGCAACATCGGCGGCGGCGGCTTCATGATGGTCCGCCTCGCGAACGGCGAGACGCAGGCGATCGACTTCCGCGAGGCCGCGCCCGCGTCCGTGACCACCGCGTCGAACATGGCCATGGTGCGCGCCGGCGCGTACGGCTACGCGTCGGCCGGCGTCCCGGGCTCGGTCGCCGGCCTCGCCCTGGCGCACGAGCGGTTCGGCACCCGGCCGCTCGCCGAGCTGCTGGCCCCCGCGATCTCCCTGGCGCGCAAGGGGCACCGCCTCGGCGCGCGGCAGGCGCTGACGCTGCGCTGGTCATGGCCCCGGCTGAAGGCCGACCGGGCCGCGAGCGCCATCTGGGGGCGGGGCAAGGCGCCGCTCGCCCAGGGCGAGCTGGTGCGCCAGCTCGATCTCGCCCGCACCCTGGAGACGCTCGCCACCGAGGGCCCGCGCGCGTTCTACGAGGGCGCGATCGCCCGGAAGATCGCCGCCGCCATGCGCGAGCGCGGCGGCCACATCAGCGAGGGCGACCTGCGCGCCTACCAGGCGAAGTGGCGCGCGCCGCTCCGGTTCTCGTACCGCGGCTTCACCGTCGACACGATGCCGCCCCCGTCGATGGGCGGCGTCGCGCTCGCCGAGATCATGCTCACGCTGGAGAGGCTGAAGGCGCACGAGGCCCCCGCAGACTCCGGGCTGTCGCTGCACCTGTTCGTCGAGGCGGCGAAGCGAGCCTACGCCGACCGGCGAAAGGTGAGCGCCGACCCGGATTTCGCCCCGCCCGGGACGGCGCAGCTGCTCGCGAGGCTCCTCGACGGGAGCGCCCTCATGCGCCGCACGCCGCCCATCGACCCGGAGCGCGCCACGCCGGCGGGCGAGATCGCGAGCGCGGCGGGCGCGCTTGCGCCGGAGTCCCCGCAGACGACGCACTTCTCGGTGATCGACGCGCAGGGCAACGCGGTCTCGTGCACGACCACGCAGTCGGCGAGCTTCGGCGCGAAGATCGTGATCCCCGGGACGGGCATCCTGCTCGGCAACGCGATGGGCGCGTTCTCCGAGACGGGCATCAACGCGGTCGCGCCGGGCAAGCGCATGGCGAGCTCGATGACGCCGACGCTCGTGAGCCGGGACGACAGGGTAGCGCTCCTCCTCGGCTCGCCCGGCGGCGATACGATCCCGAACACCGTGGCTCAGGTGCTCCGCAACCTGGTCGACCACGGGATGACCATCGACGAGGCGGTCCGCCGCGCGCGCATCCACCACCAGTGGCTGCCGGACCGGGTGCGCGTCGAGCGGCTGACGCCGCCGCCGCGGGCCGCCCTCGACGACCTCGCGCGGCGGGGGCACGCGGTCGTGCTGGACCCGATGCCGATCGGCGACGCGAACAACATCCTCGTCGACGCCGCCGGCGTGGCGTGGGGGTACGCCGACACGCGCGAAGGGGGCACGACCGAGGGGGTCGGCGCGCCCGACAAGCTCGGGCCGGCGGCGCAGGCCGGCGCGCCGCCGCCGTCCGGCGCGCGGTAGGTCGCGGGCGGGCGGCGGCATCGAGCGGGCGGCGGCATCGAGCGCGCGGCGGGTCGCGCGCGCCGGCGTCAGCGCAGCCTCGGGTCGTACTCGGCCGCGTCGGCGTCGTCGTCCTCCTTGGGGCGCACGACGACGACCGGGCACGGCGCGTTTCGCACGATCCGATCGGCGGTCGAGCCGCCGAACAGCCGCTGGAGCGGCGACTGCGGGTGCGTGGCCACGACGATGAGATCGGCGCTGAGCTCCCGGGCGAGCGCGACGATGGCCCGGTCGGGGCGGCCCGTGCGGAAGTGCATCGCCATGAGCCGGGCCTGGCCGTCCGCGAAGCGGTGCTGGAGCACCCGGAGCGAGGGCGGCGACGACGCGCCCGGCACCGTCACGTCGCGCACCGCGGGGGCGACCTGCCGCGGGCCGACGACCACGGCGTGGATCTCGGTCTCGCCCCGGAGCGCCGCCAGCTCGAAGGCGAAGCGCCACGCCCGCCCGCCCGGCTCCGACAGGTCCATCGCGACCACCACGATGTACGGCTTCACGCGGCGAGCGGCGCGCGCGCTCGCGCGGGCCGGCTCGCTCGCGGGGGCGGCGGCCTCGCCGGCGCGCCCCGCTGGCTCGTCCCGGGCCGGCTCGCCCCGGCCAGACCCGCCCGGGGGGGCCGCGGGCGCCTTGACGGCTCCGGTCGGCTCGCTCGCCCCCGCGGGCAGCGTCTCCGGCGCGGTCTCGCTCTCCTGGGGCGGCGGACAGGCGACCGACCTGCCCAGGTGGGCGTGCGCGGGCGCCGGTGCTTCGGTCGGCATCGCGCGCAAACGTTTGCAACGCGCCGCGCGACCGCAAGCGTCGTGCGGCCCGTTGCGATAGCGAGCGCGTGCCCCGGACCACTCCATCCTTGACGCACCCTCCAGACCTTCGCAGCGTCCCGCCCATGATCCCCCGCTACACCCCGTCCGAATTCGAAGATCTCTGGTCGCCCGCCACCCGATTCTCGACCTGGCTCGAGGTGGAGCTCGCCGCCTGCGAGGCGATGGAGGCCGAAGGGCTCGTGCCCGCTGGCATCGCGAAAGGGATCCGCGCGAAGCAGCTCTCGCTCGATCCGGAGCGGATCGAGTCGATCGAGCGCACGGTCAAGCACGACGTCATCGCCTTCCTGACGCACGTCGAGGAGCTGGCGGGCGAGGGAGCGCGGTGGCTGCACCGGGGGATGACCTCGAGCGACGTGCTCGACACGAGCCTCGCGATCCTGCTCGTCCGCGCGGCGGACATGCTCTCGGCCCGGCTCGACAAGCTCTGCGACGCGCTCGCACGGCGCGCCAACGAGCACCGGCGCACCCCGATGATCGGCAGGAGCCACGGCATCGCGGCCGAGCCGGTCACGTTCGGCCTGGCGCTCGCGGGCCACCTCGCCGAGATGAAGCGCGGAAGGGCGCGCCTGCTCGCCGCGCGCCAGGCGATCGCGGTCGGGAAGATCGCCGGCGCCGTCGGGACGTACGCGCACCTGTCGCCGCGCATCGAGGAGCGCGCGCTCGCCGCCCTAGGCCTGCGCCCCGAGACGGTCTCGACGCAGATCGTCGCGCGCGATCGCCACGCCGAGTTCTTCGCCGCGCTCTCGCTCATCGCGGCGGGCATCGAGCGGCTCGCGACCAACGTGCGGCACTGGCAGCGCACCGAGGTCCGCGAGGCGGAGGAGCGCTTCTCCGTGGGCCAGAAGGGATCGAGCGCGATGCCCCACAAGCGCAACCCCATCCTCAGCGAGAACCTGTGCGGCCTCGCGCGCATCGTGCGCGCGGCCGTGATCCCCGCGCTCGAGAACGTGTCGCTGTGGCACGAGCGCGACATCTCGCACTCGTCGGTCGAGCGGATGATCGCGCCCGACGCGACCTCGACGCTCGGGTTCATGCTCGACCGCGCCGCGGGGCTCGTCGACGGGCTGGTCGTCTACCCCGAGAAGATGCGCGAGAACCTCGATCGCACGGGCGAGCTCTTCTTCAGCGAGGCGGTGCTGCTGTCGCTCGTCCAGAAGGGCAGGCCGCGGCAGGCGGCCTACGAGCTCGTGCAGCGCTGCGCGATGCGCGCCATCGCGGGCGAGGGCCGCTTCCGCGACAACCTCGCCGCCGACGCCGACGTCGCCGCGCTGCTCGCCCCGGACGAAATCGCGCGCTGCTTCGACCTCGACCATGCGCTCTCGCACGTGGACGCGATCATCGATCGAGCGCTCCGCGACTAGCCTGCGCCGTTGACCTGCACAGGCCGGTTTGACAGGCTCCGGCCCGCCATGGCCGTACCTGCCTCCACCCCCGTCCGCCGCCCGCGTCGCCTCGCGGCGCTCGCCGCGCTGCTCGCGCCGCTCGCCGCCTGCAGCGGGGGCGCCTCGGCGCCGCCTCCGTCCACCGGCACAACCCCGCCCCCCGCGGCGCCTCCGGCGGCCGCGGCGCCCGCGGAGCCCGCGCGGCCGCCGGAGGCGCCGCGGGAGCCGTTCGCGGCGCTGCGCGACCGGATCCTGCGCGAGTGGGCGACGGACGAGCCGGCGTTCGCGCGCTCGCGCGGGCTGCACGACCAGGACGGCAAGGTCGGCGACTACTCCGCCGCGGCGATCGAGCGGAGGCTCGCGCGCCTCTCGCGGGATCGCGCGGCCCTCGCCGCGATCGACGCCGCGGCGCTCTCCCCCGACGAGGCGCTCGACCGCGCGCTCGTCCTCCAGCAGATCGACCTCAAGCTCTTCCACGGCAGGGATCTCGAGGACTGGCGCCGGCAACCGCAGTTCTACGGCGAGCTGTTCGGCGTGAACCACTACCTCGATCGCGCGTATGCGCCGCTGCCCGAGCGCGCGAGGCGCCTCCTCGAGCACGAGAAGGCGGCGCTGGCCCAGGTGCCGCGCATCCTCGAGAACCTCGCGAGCCCGCTGCCGAAGCCGGTGGTCGAGGTCGCCGTGAAGATCTTCCGCGGCTACGCCGAGTACCTGCGCGGCGACGTCGTGAAGCTGCTCAAGGGCGCGGGCGACGCCGCGTTCCAGGCTGATTTCGAGAAGACGAACGCGGCGCTCGCCGGCGCGGCGGAGGGGCTCGCCGAGCACCTGGCCAGGGTCGAGCTGCCGAAGGGCGACGCGAGCCACGTGCTCGGGGAGGCGCGGTACAGGAAGCTCCTTCTCGCGCAGGAGGGGCTCTCGATCCCGCTCGCCGAGCTCAAGAAGATGGGCGAGGAGGACCTCGCGGCGAACAAGGCGGCCTACCAGGAGCTCGCCCGGAAGGTGAAGGCCACCCGGCCGAAGGCGGACCTGCTCCTCGCCGAGGCGACGCGGGTGATGGAGGCCTCGCGCAGGTTCGTCGTCGACCGGGGGCTCGTGAGCCTCCCGTCCGACGAGCGGGCGCTCGTGAAGGAGACGCCGCCGTACATGCGCTGGAACTCCGCGTTCCTCGACGCGCCGGGGCCGTTCGAGCGGAAGGGGCTCGAGGCGTTCTACTACATCACGAAGCCCGACCCCTCCTGGCCCAGGAAGGAGCAGGAAGAGTACGTGATGTCGCGCGGGACGCTGATTTCGACGACCGTGCACGAGGTCTACCCGGGGCACTTCGTCCAGGGCCTGTGGGAGAACCGCGCGCCGACCGAGGCGCAGAGGATGTTCGGGAGCTATTCGTTCGTCGAGGGCTGGGCCCACTACGCCGAGCAGATGATGATCGAGGAAGGGTTCGGCAAGGAGGACCCGCAGAGCCGGCTCGGTCAGCTCACGGACGCGCTGCTGCGCAACTGCAGGGTGGTCGCGTCGCTCGGCGTGCACGCCGAGGGCATGGGGCTCGACGAGGCCGAGCGCCGCTTCGTCGACGACTGCTTCCAGGATCGCGCGACGGCGCGGGAGCAGGCGGTGCGCGCGACGTTCGACCCCGGCTACTTCGCCTACACGCTCGGCAAGATCCAGATCCTGAAGCTCCGCGACGAGGCGAAGGCGGCCCTGGGCCCGGCGTTCTCGCTCCGCCGCTTCCACGACGCGCTCCTCGCGCACGGGTCGCCGCCCGTGCCGCTCCTCCGCGAGCGCGTGCTCGCCGAGCTCAGGGCGCCGGAAAAGAAGCAGCCTTGACGAAGGCCCGCGGGCCGCGCTCCCGGGCGGCGCGCCCGCTACGCCGTCATGTCGGCCATGAAGATCGGCGGGCTGTGGAGGGCCATGATCTCCGGCGTGGGCGGGGCCGACTGCTTCGCCATCCGGAGCGCCTCGTCCATCGTGCGCGCCGTCTCCCAGCCGAGCAGCTGCGGGATGTACTCGTTGTCGGCGCCGACCACGATCATCCGGCCGATGTGCTGCCGGCCCGCCTCGCCCCAGTACCACATGAAGAACGGGTGGGTCGGGTGGTACGCGTGCCCGAAGCGGTACATCTCGATGTACGCCGGGTTCTCCGAGAACTTCTTCTCGTACCGCTTGTGCAGCTCCATCGCGTCGCGCGTCTCCGGCAGGAGCCGGTGCACGAACTCGATGTACGGGGCGTGGTGCTCGTTGTCGAACAGGTCGGTGCAGGGGTGGAGGATGATCATCGTCCCCCCCTTCTTGAGCATCGGCGCGCCCCGGTAGAGGTTGAACATGTAGCCGTTCGCCATCACCTGCACGAGCAGCGGGTTCAGGAACGAGTTCACGTTGTACGGGCTGATGTACGGGATGCCCGTGATCAGGATGTCGGCCTGGCCCGTGACCGGGACGAGGTACTGGTCGAAGCTGCGCTTCAGCGTGTGCTCGTGGACGGCCTCGGTCTCGCCGGCGAACACCCCGGTCACGCCGTACGGCGACGGGACGCGCTGGAAGATCGCCTGGCGCGCGGGCTGCGGCACCTTCGACAGCGTGAAGCGGAGGGCGCGCAGCGCGCTCTTCTCGCCCGCGCTCAGGTCGTCCTCGTTCCGGGCGAGGAACTCGAGCGGGCGATCGAACATGCGGTTGTTGATCGTCGTCTCGATCGTGAAGACGTTGAGCTTCTTGTTGGCCAGCCGGCCCATGCGCTCGACGCTCGTGTGCAGCGCGGAGCTCTTCGGGTCCATGTACGAGTAGCAGTCGCGCATCACCCGCGGGTTGTGGTGCGCGCGCAGG
Source organism: Sorangium sp. So ce887 (assembly GCF_051521455.1). NCBI lineage: Bacteria > Pseudomonadati > Myxococcota > Polyangiales > Polyangiaceae > Sorangium > Sorangium sp. So ce887. The sequence goes on from NZ_CP150354.1 coordinate 11,561,722, forward strand.
CTCCTGTACCCGCACAGGCCGACCGAGACCGACTTGTGCCCGCCGTCCATCGGCACGAGGTTCAGGTTCACGTAGATCACGAGATCGCTGTCGACCGCGCGCTTGTTGAGCTCGACCTCCTCGCCCACGTCGGTCGTGCCGATGTGCTTCATGTTGGCGAGGTTCTCGGCGTCGTGGTTGTAGAGCTTCTTCGGCCAGTAGGCGTTGAAGATCCTGTCGCCGACGATGTGGCGGACCTCCCAGTCCTTCATCCGCCGGTGGACGCTCGTGGCGATGATGATCTCCACGTCGTCGACGCCGTAGTCCGAGAGCAGGTCGAGCACGATGGTGAGCACCCGCTCGCGGATGTCAGGCCGCTTCATCGGGGGCAGCGGCAGCGAGATGTCGTCCACCGCGATCGTGACCTTCATCCCCGGGCGGAGCTTCGCGTAGAGCGGCTCCGAGTTGTACGGGTGGTTGATCGCGTAGCGGATCGCGGCGTCGACGTCCTTCAGCGGCTCGAGGGGCGGCTTCGCGTAGAGCACCCGGGTGCCGGTGGGCAGGTCGACCTCGACCAGCTGATCGCCTGAGAAGAGCACCCGGGGGGCGCTGCGGCTGTCTAGCGTGACGACGCAAGGATGGCTCATGGGGCTTTCAGAGCAGGGGGTGCGACCGTGTTGGGCTGTGGCGTGGCTCCCCGCCGTCGTCCGGCAGGGGCCGGGGTCATGCGGCGAGGTGGAGGATCGGCCAGTGGTAGGCCTGCGCGAGCAGCTTGAGCTTGCGGTCCGGGTTCACCGCCGCCGGGTAGCCGACGACCGAGAGCATCGGGACGTCCGAGTAGCTGTCCGAGTAGGCGAAGCACTCGTCGAGGTCGTGCCCGTGCGCGTGCGCGTGCTCGCGGATGAGGCGCGCCTTCTCGGGCCCGGCCACCACGGGGCGCAGGAGCTTGCCCGTCGCGAACCCGTCCTTCACCTCGAGGCGGTTCGCGATGATGCCGGTCGCGCCGAGGTGCTCGGCGAGCAGCTGCATCAGGAAATCCAGCGCGCCGGAGATCAGGACGACATCGTGCCCCTTGTCGAGGCTGCACTTCACGAGGTCCCGCGCCTTGCCGTAGATGGCCGGCTTGAGCACCTTCGCGAACGCCTCCTCGGCGAGCGCGACGAGGCGATCCTCGGAGACGCCGTCGAACGAGCTGAAGAGCAGCTCGTTGAAGAGGCGCCGATCCTGGAGCTCCGCCATCGCCATCCAGGGCGCCTTCACCAGAGCGCGGCCGAGCTTCGCAAGGCTGTGCATCGGCGTCGGCTGGTTCAGCATGTAGAACACCGTCGGGTGCACGAGGTTGGTCGTGACCAGGGTGCCGTCTACGTCGAAGTAGCTCGCCGGCATGCAGGGCAAATCTCCCTGCATCCCGTTTGAGTCAAGATCGAGCTGCCGCGAACCGGCGTTCGCAGGCGAATCGTCACGCCGCGAAGAGGCGCTCGTACCGGTCGTCGAGCTCGATGCCGCCGTCGGTCTCGCCCCGGTCGACCGGGTTGATCCCGCAGTATTCGACGCTCGCCAGGTGGCGCCAGCGCCCGGCGCGCTCGGGCTCGTCGGGCAGCACGGGCGTCGTGCACGGGAAACAGCCGATGGTGCGGAAACCCATGGCGTGCAGCGGGTTCTCGATCGCGTCCGGGTGCGCGGCGAAGTGCGCGTCGAGCGCCTCGCCGCTCAGCGAGGCGAACGGGTGGACGCGGAGCACGTTGTTCGCCGGGTCGAGCCCGAACGGCGCGACCTTGGCGCGGGCGCCGCCCTCGCCCCGCCGGAGCGCCGCGACGAGCGCGTCGTAGCGGCCGCGGAGGGCGCTCAGCGGGGCCGACTTGCGGAGGTCGCAGCACCGCTCCTGGCCCTCCTTCGAGAGGTAGAGCAGCCCCTCCTCGCGCGTCTGCTGCGCGAAGGTGCGCTCGGGCGAGAGCGTCACGACGCGCAGGTGAGGGTGGGTCCGCGCGAGCTCGTCGCGGGTGGCGAGCGTCTCGGCGTGGAGCACGCCGGTGTCGACGAAGATCACGTCGAAGGGGAGCCCGGCCCGGTCGGCCATGTGGCACAGCGCGGTCCCGGCCCGCTGCATGCTGCTCATGATGGCCGCGCGGGGGCCGAAGGACTCTCGGACGAAGCGGAGGAGCTCGACGGGCGACGCGCCCTGGAAGCGTCGGTTCAGCGGTTCGAGGTGTCGCTCGGTGATGCGCATGGGCGATGGATAGCAGAGCCCGTTTCCCTGATCCGGGTTGCCTTCGCCTGAGCTTGCGCCTAACTCCGCTGACGCGGAAATGACCAGCGCCCATCTAGCCTTGCAAGCGGGCGGGCTCGGCCAGGATCTGCCGGAGCTCGAGCGCCGGCGCTTCCTGTTCGTGACCGGCAAGGGAGGCGTCGGGAAGACGACGATCTCCGGCGCCCTCGCCCTCGCCTTCGCCGCCCGCGGCAAGCGCGTCCTCGTCGCGATGTGCAACACGAAGGAGCGGCTCTCGGCCATCCTCGGCACGAAGCCGATCGGCCAGGAGGTCACCCACGTGGCCGAGCGCGTGTGGGCGGTGAACATCTCGCCGGACAAGGCGCTGCGGGAGTACGGCGAGATGGTCCTCAAGGTGCGGGCCGCGGCCGATCTCGTGTTCGACAACAAGTACACGCGCACCTTCTTCCGCGCGGTGCCCGGGCTGTTCGAGTGGGCGATGCTCGGCAAGGCCTGGTTCCACACGACCGAGCTGCTCCCGGACGGCTCTCCCCGCTTCGATGTGGTCCTGCTCGACGCGCCCGCGACCGGGCACGGCATGGACATGCTGCGCGTGCCCAAGGTGATCCTCGACGTGGCGCCGCCGGGCATCCTGCGCCGGGACGCCGAGGCGGCGTGGGTGATGTTCAAGGATCCCGCGCGGAGCGGGGTCGTCGTGGTGACGCTCCCGGAGGAGATGCCGGCCACCGAGACCGTCGAGCTCGTGGCGGAGATCCGGGGCGAGCTCGGCCTGCCGGTCCACCGGCTGATCATCAACAGCGTGCTGCCGCCGCTGTTCTCGCCCGAGGAGCGGCGGGCGCTGCTCGTCGATCCGGGGCGGCTCGACATCGCGGCGCCGGCGCGCGCGGCGCACACCGCCGAGAGCGCCATCGTGGCCGGCGCGCGCCGGGCGATGCGCGAGTCGGTGCAGCACGAGAGCCTGGCCCGCCTGCGCCGTGAGCTCGACCTGCCCACCGTGATCCTGCCGTTCCTCTTCGACGAGGCCTCGACGGTCGCCGGCACCCGCAGGCTGGCCGCGCGGCTCTGAGCGGGGCCCGATGCCGGCGGCGATGCTGCGAGCGAGCCCGCTGCTCACCGACGGACGCGCGTTGCTCGACGCCGATCGCCTGCTCCACGCGGGGGTCGCCGAGCGGCGCGCGAGCTTCGAGCTCGCGTTCACGGCGATGCCGCCCCACGCGGGCTTCCTCGTGGTCGTCGGCGTCGAGGCGGCGCTCGAGGCGCTCGCGCTGGACGGCGCGCGCCTCGACGCGGGGGCGGTCTTCGCGGCGCGCGAGGCCTGCGGCCTGAGCGACGCGCTCGTGGAGCGGCTCGCCGACGCGCCGATCTCGATCGACATCGACGCGATGCCCGACGGGACGATCGCCTTTCCGGGCACGCCGGTGGTCACGGTGGAGGGGCCGTTCATCGAGGCGCTGCTCGCCGGCGCGCTGCTCGTGCCGGCGCTCGGCCGGGGCACGGCCGTGGCGACGCGGGCGGCGCGGCTCCTCGTCGCCTCGGACGGCGGCGCGGTCGTCGACGGGTCGTCGGCGCGGGTGCCGTTCGCCGACGAGGCGCTGGCGCTCGCCCGCGCGGCGCACGTGGGCGGCGCGTCGGCGACGACGAGCGCGCTCGCGGCCACGGCGCTCGGCATCCCGTTCCGCGGCGCGGTGGGGATCGATCTCGGCGAGCTCGCGCCGCCGCCGTCGCCGCTCGAGGGCAGCTGGCCCTGGTACGCCGACCGGATGGTCGACCTCGGGGGCCACGAGGAGGAGGCGACGCTCCTCGAGGCGAGGCGCGTGGGCACGGCCGCCGGCGGCTGGATCGCCACGGGGCTCGCCGAGCCCGAGGGCGGGCTGCCGGCGGTGCGCTACGAGCTCGTGGCGCTCGAGGAGTCGGGCGCGTGGGCGCTACGGCAGGGGACGAGCGATCGCGGCGACGTGATCGCGGGGCGCAAGATGGTGGCGCGCTACTACGACGAGGCGGGGCGCGCGGCCTGTGACGTGATCCACCTCGCGCACGAGCGGATGCTGGCGCCGCGCGCGCTCGGGGCCGCGAGGCTCGCGCCGCTCGCGCGGGCGGTGATGCGCGGCGGCCGCGCGCTGGAGTCGCCGGAGCCGCCGAGCGCCGGGCGCGAGCGCTCCATCGCCGGGCGCGAGCTGCTCCCGCACGGGGTCGCGCACCTGCGCGCGCCGGCGCGGTACCCGGTGCAGCTGTCGCCGGCGCTGATCGCGCTGCGCGAGCCGGAGCCGCCGAGCTCCTGGCGGTAGGGGGGCGGAAGCCCTCGTTGGTGTGCCGGGCTACTCCAGGTCGGGCGGGCCGCCGTGGCTCACATGTCGAGCAGCAGCTGCGTCAGGATGTAGTTCGTGACGAGCACGATGACGCAGCTCTCGACGACCGCGCGCGTGGTCGCGACGCCGACGCCGCGCGCGCCGCCCGAGGCGAAGAAGCCGTGGCGGCACGAGACCGACGAGACGATGAAGCCGAAGACGCACGCCTTGATGAGCCCCATCGAGATGTCGCTGGGCAGGGCGAAGTCGCGGACGCTCTGGAAGAACGAGCCCGCGTCGCCGCCGAGCCAGAGCACGGCGACGAGGTACGAGCCGCACATGCCGACGCTCGTGTACAGGATGCAGAGGAGCGGCAGCATCACCGTCGCGGCGAAGAGCCGGGGCGAGAGCAGGTACTGCACGGGGCTCACGCCCATCGTCGCGATCGCGTCGATCTGCTCGGTGACGCGCATGTTGCCGAGCTCCGCGGCCATGGCGCTGCCGGCGCGGGCGGTGACCATGATCGCCGAGAAGACCGGCGCGAGCTCGCGGGCGAGCGAGACCGCGACGAGGCCGCCGACGCGGCCCTCGGCGCTGAACGCGCGCAGCGCGTGGGACGTCTGCAGCGTCACGACCATGCCGCTGAAGACGCCGGTCAGGCCGACGATGAAGACCGACTGCGCGCCCATGAAGTCCATCGCCGCCAGGAACTGCGCGGGGCGGAACGGCGGGCGCACGAGCCAGAGGAGCGTCTGGAACGTCAGCGTGACGATGTTGCCGATGTTGTCGAGGAACGCGAGGAGCGGCTCCAGCGCCTTGTTGAGCAGCTCGCTGCGGCTGGTTTCCGCGCCTTCCTTCACCGTGCGCTCTTGTATCATGCAACGCCGCCGCGCACGGGGTCGGGCGCGCAACGACCCCGCGCGCCCGCGCTGCGCGTTACCCTTCGCGCTGCGCGTTACCCTTCGCGCTGGCGCGCTGCCCGAGCCGCCGGCGCAAAGGGCAGCGCGCCAGCGTGCGGACCGAGCCGCCGGTCGAGCTCGTCCGGAGGCGCAGCGGTCGCCGGTCGCTCTCTCCAGCAACCGGCGGTTCGACGTCGTTCACGCAGCGCCCGGGCCGGCCCCCCGCGATCCGCCGGCGCCGCCTCGCAGCTCGGCCTCGAGCGCCGCGAGCACCTCGCCGCTCCGCGCGCCGGTCGCCCTGATCTCGGCGGCGCGGCCGGGCGCGCCCGGGTCCTCGGGGGCGGCGAGGTGGATCAGGAGCGCGTCGCCGCCGAGCGCCTCCGCGAACGGCTCGCCCCACTCCACCACGACGAGCGCCCCCTCCGCGCGGCGCTCGCGCAGCCCGAGCTGGGCGAGCTCTTCGTCCGCGGCGCCGCGCGCGCCCTCCGCAGGGGACGCGCCGCCGAGGCGGTAGGCGTCGGCGTGCGCGATCGGGACGCGGCCGTCGTGCTCGTGGACCAGCGTGAAGGTCGGGCTCGTGACCGGCAGCTCCGACGGCACGCCGAGCGCCCGGCAGAGGGCGCGGGCGAAGAACGTCTTCCCGGCGCCCAGGTCGCCGGCCAGGATCACCAGATCGCCTCCCGCGAGGCGGCCGGCGAGCGCGCGCGCGAGGCGGATGGTGCTGCGGCGGCTCGGCAGCTCGATGCGCATGCGTCAGAACCGAGCCCCCGCGCCGAGCGTCGCGCCGAGCAGGAGCAGCGAGCCGTCCCCCGCGGGGACCCACCGGAGATTGCCGAGCTGGGCCTCGAGCTGCACCGAGGAGCTCAGCGCGACCACGACGTCGAGCGACGCCCCGATCACCGGGCGCACCTCGAGGTCGCCGCGGTACGTCGCGCCGCCGGGGCCCACGACGCCGGCGCCCGACCGGAAGAAGGCGCCGGCGTGGAGCGCGGGGCCGATGTGGAGCGGGAACGCGCGCCACGCGCCGCCCTCGGGCGTCAGGCTGGGGGTCAGCATCAGGCGCGCGCCGCCCTCGAGCCAGGCGGCGAACGGGCCGGCCAGGTTCCCGCCGCCGCCGGCGAACAGCTCGAGCCCGCGATCGGAGACCGCGTAGGCCACGCGCGCCGTGCCGACCAGCGAGGCCGCGCTGCCGCTCGCGCCCGGCAGGCGCGCCGCCGCCACGGCGGCCCCGAGCGACGCGGAGAGGGCGAGCCGGCGCCCGCCCGAGTACGCAGGCCAGACGCGCTCGGGCCCGAGCGGGTACGCCATCTGCACCTCCTTCGCGGGCGGCGCCGGCGGCGGCGGGGGCACCGGCGGCAGCACGGCGGCCCCGCCCGCGGACGGGGGCGCGGCAGGAGGCGGCGCGCCCGCCGGCGTGGAGCCCGCGGGGCGCTCCCAGGGGAGCTCGCCGACGCCGACGCCCTCGGGGCGGAGGAGCACCGCCAGCATCTCCTGCGTCTGCTGGGCCTCCTTCCCCCGGTCGACCTCCCGCGCGACCGACTCGACCCGGCCCGTCGAGGCGAGGTACGCGGTGAGCTCGACCCGGGAGGTCGTGACCGCAGGCTCGACGGTGCCGCTCAGGATCCAGTCCGCGCCCGTCCGCGCGCCCACGGCGCGGTACTCGTCCGTGGTGTCGGCGATGCCGTCGGCGACGCCCTTGAGCGCGGCCGCCACCGCGCCGTCCGGCACCGGGGTGTGGCCGAGGGCGGCGAGCCCGCGCGCGACCTCGGCCTGGGCGGCGCTCCGGGCGGCCTCGTCGGTGCCTCCGCGCGCGGGGAGCACCGCCACGCGGTCGGCGAACGCGGCCGGGGCGATCGCCGTCAGCGCGGCGGCGGCGGCACAGGAGAGGGCTCGGCGGATCATGCGGCGCCATGCTACGCCCGCCGGGACGCCGGAGCAGCCCCAGGACGACGCGGCGGCACGCTCTCCACGCCACGCGCGAGCCCCGCGCGGCGGCCAGGCGGCCGCCAGGCGCCGGTCCGGCGGCTCGCTCCGCTCATCGCGCTCTCTCGATCTCGCGGTACGCGACCCCCCTCGGCAGCACGCGCTTTCCGCCGAAGCCGGTCGCCGTCGTGGTCCAGAGCTCGGCCGTCGCGCGGCTCACGGCGCTCGTTGCCGCGAGCCGCCGCGCCTTCACCTCGGCCGGGTCCTCGGTGCCCGTCTTCGGCAGCCGCTGCACGCCGGCCCAGGCGAGGACGCCGGCGTCGCGCCCGAGCGCCGCCCAGAAGCTCGGCGGCGACGGGTGGGTGGCGAGCCACACCCCGAGCGCGGCCGGCGCGCCCGCTGGCGCCGCGACGAACGGGAAGAGCCCCGCCGTCGCGACGAGCGACCCCGGCGGCGGCGGCACGGCCGCCTCGAAGCCGAGCGCGATCGTCACCGTGCGCGGGGCGGCGCGGAGCGCCTGCTCTGCGCAGGGGGCGTCCCCGGCCAGGATCACCCCTCGGATGGCCGGCGGCCGGAGGGCGCGCGGATCGAAGGTCCCGTCGCAGGGCAGCGCGAGCGCGACGCCGCGCTCGGCGAGCGCTGCGGCCGGAGCGGCCCCGGCGGCCTCGCCGCCCACGAGCGCCATCGGCTTCGCGCCCCGCTCCGCGAGCGCGGCGGCGAGCACCTCGATGCCCCTCGCGGGCTCCTCGCCCACGACGAAGACGAACGCCCCGTCCAGCGCCGCCGGCTCCGGCGGGTGCACGAGCAGCACCGGGATCGCGTTCGCCCGCGCGAACCTCGCCACCGCGGTCGCCTGATCTCGATCCGAGCCGGCGATGAGCACCGCGGCGCCCTCGGCGGTGAGGCTGCTCAGCGCCTCGTCGATGCTGCCCTCGCCGCCGTCGTCGCGGCTCACGAGCCGCGCGTCCGACCCCGGCCGCAGCAGCCCGAGCCCGTGCGCCACGCCGGCGGCGATCTCGACGCCCCGCCGGCGCGACTCGGACGTGCGCGTCGAGAGCAGCAGGCCGACCGTGGGGGGCTCGACGCGCGCGGTCCCCGCGCCGGCCGCGAGCTCCGAGATCGCGTCGCCCTGGCTGCCGAGCAGCGCGCCGGCCCGGTCGAGCAGCTCCTTCGCGAGCGCGACGTCGCGGCGCTCGCGGGCGACGATCGCGAGGCGCTCGGCGACCAGCGAGCGCAGGTCGACCTGCGGGTCCACGACCTCGCCGGCGGCCTGGCCGGCGCGCATCGCGCTGACGAGGTGAGCGATGGGCACCTTGCGCAGGAGCGCCGCGATCTGCGCCCGGACGGCGGCGCGGTCGTCGTCGTCCGCCTCGCGCAGCCAGACGCTCATCAGCTCGACCGCCTGCGTCCACGCGCCCGCCTCCATCGCGGCGGCCGTGACCTCCTCGTTGAGGAGCGAGCGCACGTACGCGTCGATCATCTTGCTCACCAGCGGGCGCAGCACCCCGAAGGCGGGCCTCGGCTTGCCGGCGCGCCGGAGCGCCGCGCCGCGGAGCACGCGCGCGAGGTCCGCGGTCGGGCCCGGCCCCCCGGCCTCGACCTCGGCCGCGAGCGCCTCGGCGCGGCGGAGGTCCCCTCGCTCCAGCGCGAGCCACGCGAGGTGGGCGGCCGCGACGCGCGCGAGATCGTCGCCCGCGTAGCGGTCGCGGAAGGCGAGGAGCTCCGGCTCGAGCGCGATGCGCTCCGCGCGCGCGCCGCTCTCGAAGCGCGAGAGGATGCGGTGCAGCTCCGTCTGGGCCGCGGGCGACCCGCCGAGCGCCGGGCTCATCGCCGCCGCGCCGTCCTGCGCGCCGCAGCCGACGACGGCGATCGCCGCCCCGAGCGCGAGCAGCGTCGCGCTCGTGATCGCAGGCAGACGCGCGAGCAGCGCGGCGCTCGTGATCGCAGGCAGACGCGCGAGCAGCGCGGCGCTCGTGATCGCGGGCACACGCGCGCGCAGCGGCGGTCGCCGCGCGGCGACCGCGGCCTTCGCGCACTCGGTCGATGCGCCGGAGGCAGCGGAAAATCGGCCCGAAGCGTTGACTGCGTTCACCTTGACGTCACCCGGGGCATCCCATACACCGGCGGCGCCCGCCTTCCATCGAGGTCAGCGTGTCCGAGGCAACCCCCGCCAGATCGCTCTTCCACAAGAGCCGCCGGTCCTTTCTCCTGCGCAAGCTGCATTCTCTCACCGGCGCCCTCCCCGTGGGCGGGTTCCTGCTCTTCCATTTCTGGACGAACGCGAAGGCGCTCCAGGGGCAGGAGCGGTTCGACGCGGCGGTCGCCGAGATCTCGCACATGCCGTACCTGCCCGTGCTCGAGCTCGGGCTCGTCGTGCTGCCGCTCGCGTTTCACGCCCTCTACGGGGTCAAGCTGGTGCTCGAGGGCAAGCCGAACGTCGGCAGCTACACGTTCTCGCGCAACTGGATGTACACGATGCAGCGGGTCACGGGGGTGCTCGCGTTCGCGTTCATCGCGTTCCACCTCTGGCAGTACTGGGCGCAGAAGTGGCTCGGCCGGATGGCGCCCGAGGAGTTCTACCCGCGGCTGTGCGCCGACATGGCGTCGACGATGGGCGGCGTCCCGGTGATCGCGCTCGTCTACATCTTCGGCATCGCGGCGAGCGTGTTCCACTTCGCCAACGGCCTCTGGGGCTTCTGCTTCTCGTGGGGGGTCACCGTGTCGCGCCGGTCGCAGCGGATGGCCGCGGTGGTCTTCGGCGCGCTGGGCCTCCTTGTCTTCGTGCTCGGCGCCAACACGGTCATCTACTTCGCGACCGGCGCGCCGTTCCCCGGGACGCCGAGCCCGGCCGCGGAGGGCGCCCGCACGTGCGCGGAGATCGCGTCGGCCGGGCGCGCCGCGCTGGTCGCGCCGGCCTCGCACTGACCATCGTAGCGGCCGCGCCCCGGTGGGGAGCGGCGCGGGAGCATCGAGAGCGAACATGGCCGCGAAGAGCACGACGAGGAGCGAGGGGGGGAAGGTTCGGCGCGTGATCGTCGTCGGGGGCGGGCTCGCCGGCCTGATGACGGTGATCAAGCTGTGCGAGGCGAAGGTCCCTGTCGACCTGATCTCCCTCGTGCCGGTGAAGCGCTCGCACTCGGCGTGCGCGCAGGGCGGCATCAACGCCTCGGTGAACACGAAGGGCGAGGGGGACAGCCCCCAGGTGCACCTCGAGGAGACGGCGTACGGCGGCGATTTTCTCGCGAACCAGCCGCCGATCAAGGGGATGGCGGAGGCCGCGCCCGGCATCGTCAACATGCTCGATCGCATGGGCGTGCCGTTCAACCGGACGCCCGAGGGCCTGCTCGACTTCCGCCGCTTCGGCGGCACGCTGTTCCACCGCACGGCGTTCGCCGGCGCGACGACGGGGCAGCAGCTGCTCTACGCGCTCGACGAGCAGGTGCGGCGGTTCGAGCTCGCCGACGTGACCGACGAGCACGGCGTGTCGATCCCGGGCGAGAAGATGGTCCGGAAGCACGAGTTCTGGGACTTCATCGAGGCGATCCTCGACGACTCCGGCACGTGCGTCGGCTGCGTCGCGCAGGACCTGAAAACGATGCAGATCCGCGCGTTCACCGGCGACGCGGTCGTGCTCGCGACGGGCGGCTGCGGCATCGTCTTCGGCCGCTCCACGCTGAGCGTCATCTGCACGGGGACGGCCGCGTCGGCGGTCTACCAGCAGGGCGCGGTCTACGCGAACGGCGAGTTCGTCCAGGTGCACCCAACCGCGATCCCGGGCGCCGACAAGCTGCGGCTCATCTCGGAGAGCGCGCGCGGCGAGGGCGGCCGCGTCTGGGTGCCGAAGGACAAGGCCGACGCGCGGAGCGCGCGCGACATCCCCGAGAAGGAGCGCGACTACCTCCTCGAGCGGATGTACCCCGGCTACGGCAACCTCGTCCCCCGCGACATCGCGGCGCGCGCGATCTTCCGGACGTGCTTCCACGAGGGGCGCGGCATCTGGAACGCCGCGACGGGCCGGAACGAGAACGAGGTCTACCTCGACCTGACCCACAAGGACGAGAAGTTCCTCCGGGCGAAGCTCGCGGGGATCCTCGAGATCTACGAGAAGTTCGCGGGCACCGACCCGTACAAGAACCCGATGAAGGTCTTCCCGGCGGTCCACTACGCGATGGGTGGCCTGTGGGTCGACTACGAGGCGGACGCGCGGGGCTCGCTCAAGGTGGGGTCGCCGCGCAATCACGCGACGAGCATCCCGGGGCTCTACGCGGTGGGCGAGGTGGACTACCAGTATCACGGGGCCAACCGGCTCGGCGCCAACTCGCTGCTCTCGTGCATCTACGGCGGCCTTGTGTGCGGTCCAGCCGTCGCGAGCTATCAGCGGAGCATCAAGCGGAGCGCCCTGGACCTGCCGCGCTCGATCTTCGACAAGGCCGAGAAGCGCGCCGAGGCCGACTACCAGCGCATCCTGACGCAGAACCAGGAGGCGAAGCAGCCGGAGAACGCGTACCGGCTGCACCAGGAGCTCGGCGAGATGATGCTGCGCGATTGCACGATCGAGCGCGACAACGCCGCGCTCGACGGGGTGATCGAGAAGCTCGGCGAGCTCGAGGAGCGGGCGGGGCGGATCAAGAGCACGGACACGGCCTCGCGGGTGAACCAGGGGGCGCAGTTCGTGCGGCACTTCGAGAACATGCTTGTGCTCGCGCGGGTCATCGCGCAGGGGGCGAGGAACCGGGACGAGTCGCGCGGGGCGCACTACAAGCCGGAGTTCCCGGTGCGGAACGACGCCGAGTGGCTGCGCACGACGCTGGCGCGCCACGAGGAGAAGGGCGCCGTGAGGTTCATCCGCGCGTTCGACACGACGTGCGCCGGCCAGTCGGTCCACGTGACCGACGCGGTGGACACGTCGCTGGTGGCGCCGCGGGAGCGCAAGTACGAGCAGGCGGGCGCGGCGAGCGCGCAGGCGACGGGGAAGCTGTCGCAGAAGAGCGTGTAGGATGGCCAAGGCGAACGGAGACGAGGCGAACGGGGCGGCGGCGCCGGCGCAGGCGCGGGGCGAGGGCCGGCTTGTGCACCTGCGCGTGCGGCGGCAGGACACCGGGGATCGGCCGGAGTCGCGGCGCTGGGAGGAGTTCAAGGTCCCCTACCTGCCGCAGATGAACGTGATCAGCGCGCTGCAGCAGATCCAGCGGGATCCGCGGACCGTGGACGGCAAGGAGGTGGCTCCGGTCGTCTGGGAGGCGGTGTGTCTGGAGGAGGTGTGCGGCTCGTGCACGATGGTGGTCAACGGCCGGGTCCGTCAGGCCTGCTCGGCGCTCATCGACCAGATCGCGCCGAAGGGCGAGGTGATCACGCTGGAGCCCATGTCCAAGTTCCCGCTCGTGCGCGACCTGCTCGTCGACCGGAGCCGGATGTTCGAGGACATGAAGCGGGTCCGCGCGTGGATCGACATCGACGGCACGCACGAGCTCGGCCCGGGTCCACGCGAGTCGCCGGAGCGGCAGGAGGAGCGGTATCCGCTCTCCCGCTGCATGACGTGCGGCTGCTGCGTCGAGGCGTGCCCGCAGTACAACGATGGGACGAAGTTCGTCGGCGCCTTCGCGATCAACCTGGTGCGGCTCTACAACATGCACCCTTCCGGGGCGATGCACGAGGGCGAGCGCCTGGAGTCCGTGATGAGCGAGGGCGGGATCTCCGATTGCGGCAAGTCGCAGAACTGCGTCGAGGTGTGCCCGAAGGAGATCCCGCTCGTCGACTCGCTCGCCGCGGTCGCCCGCGACACGACGAAGAGGATGCTGTTCGGCTGGCTGCTGAAGTGAGCGCGGGCTGCGCGTCGACGGCCGGTCGATGCGGGTGACCGGGGCGGCCTCCGGCAGCGCACGTGGCGGCTCCAGCGGCGGCGAGGGGCTCCCGGCGCGGCGCTCGGTTATACTGGGCGCAGGATGGATCCAGCCCACATCCGAGCTTTCGCCGAGCGGAGTCGAGCAGAGGTCGAGCAGCGCAAGCTCGACCACTGGAGCCGCACGTACCGCGAGCAGGGCTTCCAGGCGACGCTCCAGGCTGGCCATGCGCTGTACGACCACGCGCGGCGCGTGCGTCCGGATTTCCCTACGGAACGGGAGCGTGCCGAGGATCTGGCGCATCACATCGAGCTGAAACGTCTGCTTGAACGAGCGGCTGGTGCGTTCGCCGTTCGTTGAGCTTCTCGGGGCGCTCGCCGACGTCTTCTCCCAGCTCGGCGTCGGCTGGTACCTGTTCGGAGCGCAAGCGGCGCTGCTTCACGGCGCGGCGCGGCTCACGGCCGACGTCGATGTCACCGTGGACCTCCAGGAGAGGGACCCCGAGGTGCTGGCCGAGGCGCTCAAGACGGCTGGTTTCCAGATGCGCGTCGAGGACATCGCGTTCACGCATCGGACGCGGGTGCTCCCCGTGCTTCACCTCGCGACGGGCATCGCCGCGGATGTCGTCCTCGCGGGGCCTGGGCTCGAAGAGCTGTTCCTGCAACGCGCGCAGCTGCACGACCTCGACGGGATCCGGGTTCCCGTCGCCTGTGCCGAGGACGTGATCGTGATGAAGATCCTTGCTGGTCGGCCGAAAGACATCGAGGACGTGGTCGCGATCGCTGCCGCTCGCAAGGACGTGAAGCTGGATCTCGTCCGCAGCACGCTGCGCATGCTGGAGGAGGCGCTCGATCGCAACGATCTGCTTCCGGAGCTCTCCCGCGCGTTGGCGCGAGCCCAGGGGGCTGGGGAGGGGGTGGAGCAACCGCCGCCGGGGGGGCGGGGCGGCGCGAAGAAGAGGCGGCAGCCAAGACGACGCTGAGCGCGGTGCGGGCCGCTGCTGAAGCTGGCGAGGGACATCCGCCTGCGGGCCGCGGCTGCTCCATAAGCGCTCTCGCACCGAGTCATGAGGAGGTATATTGGCTCCGCGAAGACGGTAGGCTCGAAGAGGCCCTGTTCGTCGCGCGGCGCGGGGAGGGCCGATGTCTGAGCCCAATTGCCATCTATCCTCCGGCTCTGCCGGAGGATAGATGGCTCAGGCGAGTCCGGCGGGGCCCCCGCGCCGCGCGACGAACAGGGCCTCTTCGGGCCGGGCAGCTCGGCAAGACCTCTCGCGCAACCAGGCACGCGCCTGGGCGACGATAGCTCAGGGGAAAGGCGATCCCGCCCCGAACCCGAAGCCGCTGCCGAGCCCCACCCCCACCGGCGCCGTCGTGGTCTGCCGCTCCAGCTTGCGGATGCGCATCCCGAGCAGGTGCGTGATCAGCGTGCAGGTCTGGTGCGCGCGCGGCGTCACCTCGCACCCCAGCCAGACGCCGAACGGCTCCCGCTCGCCCTCCTCCGCATAGCGGATCACCGCGCCGCTCTGGGCGACCGTGAGCCACGCGTTCGCCTCGCCCGGCAGCGACGCGTGCAGCACGCCGACCTGGCCCAGCGCGTCGTCGTTCGGGCCAATGACCCGGCCGTCCGGCTCGAGCAGCGCCAGCGGCTCGGCCTCCAGACCGAACACCCGCCCGCCGCGATCCACGCTCAGCTGGTGCTCGCCGTTCACGAAGATCTTGCCGTCCGGCGCGATGTCGACCGCGAGGTTCCCGTGGACCCAGCGCGCCCGCGGGATGTCGAGCAGCGCGCCGCCGCGGGCCCAGTTGGCAGGGGGTGTCGCGGCGCACGCCGCGAGCAGCGAGAGCGGCACGACGAGAGCGAGGCGTCGCATGCGCCGAGCATACCGCAGCGACGAGCGGCGTGCCGGCGCGTCGGCCGATCGCCGGCCGACGCGCCAGCGCAGCGCTACACCTTCTCGGTCCCGGTCGTGCCGAGCAGCCCGGTCGGCTTCACGAGCAGCACCGCGATCAGCACCGCGAACACGAGGACGTCCTGCAAGCCGGAGTAGGGCGTGAGCTTCGTCATCTCGCCGATGATCCCGATCAGCATGCCCCCGAGCATCGCGCCCGTGATGTTGCCGATGCCGCCGATGACCGCCGCCACGAAGGCGCGGTTGCCGATCACCACGCCCATCGTGGGGTACACCTGCGACTGATCGAGGCAGTAGAGCACCGCGCCCACCGCCGCGAGCATCGAGCCCGTGACGAAGGTGAGCGCGATGATGCGGCTCGTGCGGATGCCCATCAGCCGGGCGGCCTCGACGTTCACGCTCAGCGCGCGCATCGCCTTGCCCGTCCAGGTGCGCCGCACGAGCAGCTCCAGGCCGATCATCACGAGGATCGAGGTGACGAAGATCACCGTGCGCGTGTGCTCGATCGGCAGGAGCTGAGGATAGCCGCGGTAGCGGGCGGTGAAGAGGAGCTGCGCCAGGTTCTGGAGAAGGACGCTCATCGCGAGCGCCGTGACGAGCGGCGTGATCCGGGTGTTCGTGAGGCCCCGCCCGCGCGATCGCAGCGGCGCGTAAGCCACCTTCTCGACCACGACCCCGAGGACCGCCGTGAAGGCCATCGCGCAGAGGGTGCCGGCCACGCCCGCGAACAGCGGCGCGTCCTGGGCGCCGAACGCCGCGATGCCGAAGAGCCCGGCGAAGGCGCCCATCATGAAGACCTCGCTATGAGCGAAGTTGATGAGCTTGAGGATGCCGTAAACCATCGTGTAGCCGAGGGCGACGAGGGCGATCATCGACCCCTGGGCGAGCCCCGTGATCAGGGCACTCACGATCTTCTCCATGGAGATCCCTTCACCGCGCGTCGAGCGAGCGCGCGGGCACGACCACTACTGCTTCGCGGCCTTCTCGTTGACCGTGGCGTAGTAGGTAAACTGCTTGTCCTTGATCCGGACAATCACGACCGGCTTGTCGGCGTTGCGATTCGCGTCGATGGTGATGACCCCCGTCGCCCCCTGGAAACCCTTTGTGTCCTGGATGGCCTGCCGGATGTCGTCCGGCGTCATCGCCTTGGCGCGGCCCATCGCGTCGGCGAGCAGCCTGGCCGCGTCGTAGCCCTGCGCCGCGATGCTCGACGGCGTGCGGTTGTACCGCTCCTTGTACTTCTTCACGAACGCCTGCGAGTTGGGCCAGGGGACGTCCGGCGCGTAGTGGTTCGTGAAGTACGCGCCTTCGAGCTCCTCGGCTGCGTCGCGCAAAAGCTCGTTCGCGTCCCACCCGTCGGTGCCGACGAACAGGTTCCCCGGCACGCCCGCGGCCTTGGCCTGGCGCGCGATGGGGGCCATGCTCGTGTAATAGATCGGCGCGTAGATCATCTCGGGGTTCGCCGACTTGAGCTCGTTGATGTACGTCGTGAAGTTGGTCTCCTTCTTGAGGAAGCTCTTCTCCATGACGATCTCGCCGCCTAGGCGCTTCACCTCGGCGCGGAACTCGTTGGCGAGGCCCGACGAGTAGAGGTCGTCGGAGGCGAAGAAGAGCCCCACCTTCTTCTTGCCGAGCGTGTTCACGATGAACTGCGCGCCCATCTGGCCCTGCACGTCGTCCGTGAAGCAGGCGCGGAACACGAAGGGGCCGACCTTCGTCACGTCCGGGTTCGTGGACGACGGCGAGATCATCGGCACCTTCTTCTTGTTGGCGACGATGCCGCCGGCGCGCGACCGGGACGAGGCGACCTCGCCGAGGAGGGCGAGCACGTGATCGCGGTCGATGAGCTGCAGGACCTTGTTGGTCGCCTCCTCGGGCTTCGACTTGTTGTCCTCGTAGAGGACGTTGATCGGCTTGCCCTTGACCCCGCCCGCCTTGTTGATCTCGTCGATGGCGAGATCGATACCCTCCTTCGAGTCGACGCCGAACGCCGTCTCCTCGCCCGAGAGGCTGAAGTAGGCGCCGACCTTCCACTCGGGGTCGTCCTTCGCGTGCTTGGCCGGGTCGCCGCCCGAACCCTCGCCCGTCTTGCCGCACCCGAGCGCCATCGCGCTCAGCGCGAGCGCCCCGGCGATCATCCTCACCAAACCCCGTCGTCCGAGCATGTTGTCGTCCTCCCTGTCGCCGGGTCGCCTCGCGTGTGGGTCGCCCGCCGGTGGCCAGGCCGCCCACGCAGCGGCCCAGAGCGCGTGTACTCATCGCGTCTACCATTGTCCACGCGGCACGTCAGCTATGTCGGGCCGCGTAGCGCTCGGCGCGGGTCGTCTCAAGTGTTCGATTCTCCACGGATTCCGCCGGCTAGCCTCGCTCCGCCCCGCGCGGGGGCTAGCCGGCGCGGGGCGAGCCGGCGCGGGGCGGAGCGAGGCTAGCCGGCGCGGCGCGCATGGACGAAGTGCTCGAGGTTCCCCTTCGGCCCGCGCACGGCGCTGTCGGCCTCGCCGACGACCGAGAAGCCCGCGGCCTCGATGGCCTGGCGCGCCTCGGCGATCGCCGCGAGGCGGGTCGCCTCGTCACGGATGACGCCGCGCCCGCGGGCGGCGGCCTCGCGGCCCGCCTCGAACTGCGGCTTGATCAGCGCGACGAGGTCGCCCGAGGGGCGGAGCAGGCGGGCGATCGCGTCGATGAGCCGGGAGATGCTGATGAAGGACGCGTCGACGACGACGAGATCGATGGGGCTGTCGAAGTCCTCCCGCTGGAGCTCGCGCGCGTTGACCCGATCGCGCACCTCGACGCGCGGATCGGCGCGCAGCTTGCTGGCGAGCTGGCCGTAGCCGACGTCGACCGCGAACACCCGCGCCGCGCCGCGCTGGAGCAAGCAGTCGGTGAAGCCCCCGGTCGAGGCGCCCACGTCGACGCACGTCTTGCCGGCGACGTCGAGGCCGTGCGCCGCGAAGGCCGCGAGCGCGTGCTCGAGCTTGTCGCCGCCGCGCGAGACGAACCGCGGGCCCGAGGCGACGTTCACCTCGGCGTCCTCGGGGAGCAGCGTGCCCGGCTTGTCGATGCGGCGCGGCCCCGAGGTGACCTTGCCGGCCATGATCAGCGCCTGCGCCTCGGTGCGCGAGCCGGCGAGCTTCCGGGCGACGAGCAGCGCGTCGGCGCGGACGCGGGTCACGGCACCCTCGGGGGCGAAGGGGGCGCGGAGGCCGCGCCGCCGCCCCGGGGGCCGGGGACGGCCGCCGCGTCGGAGAGCGCCAGCGCGTCGCCGTGGAGCGCCCGGGCGACGGCGGCGAGCCCGTCGCCGATGCGCGGGCCCGGGCGCAGCACGACGTCGGTGCGGAGCGGGCGCACGCGCCCCTCGCGCACGGCGCGCAGGGATCTCCAGCCGAGCGCGTCCCGGAGCATCGCCAGCCTGGAGGCGCCCTGCCCGCCGGCCTCGCCGGTGCCGTCGAGCAGCACATCGGGATCCAGCGCGAGCAGGTGCTCGACGCTGATCGACGGGTAGGCGCCGCCGCGGACGATCACGTTCTCGCCGCCGGCGAGCCGGAGGAGCTCATCGGCGAAGCTGCCGGGACCCGCGGCGAAGATGGGTGAGATATCGAACAGCATGGCGACCCGGACGCGCGGCATCCCCTTCACGGCCTGCTCGACCGCCTGGCGGCGGGCGCGGATCCGGCCGATCGCTTGCTCGGCGCCGGGGGCCGCGTCGAGCCGCTGGCCGAGCTCCGCGAGCATCGTCTCGATCTGGGCGAGCGACTCGGTCTCGGGGAAGCAGGTCGCGATCCCGTGCCCGCGCAGCGTCTCGTCCAGCGCCGGCCCCGCGGGGCCGCGGGCGCCGACGACGAGGGTCGGCGAGAGCGCGATGATCGCCTCGATGCTCGGATCGGCGTAGCCGCCGACGCTGGGCAGGCGGAGCACCTCGGGCGGGTGGTCGCAGTGGCGGGAGCGGCCGACGAGCGCCGCGCCGGCCCCGATCGCGCAGACCGCCTCGGTGGTGCTCGGCGACAGGGAGACGACGCGCGCTCCGCCCTGCGCCGCCGGGACCCGGCGCCCGCACGCCGCGAGCGCGACCGCGGCGAGCGCCGCGAGCGCTGCTCGCCGCCCGAGCGCGGTGCCCCGCGCGCGAGAAGAAGACGCGCTTCGCCCTTCAGCCAAGCCGGTCCCGGCGGCGCCGCCGCAGGCTCGCCACGGCGCCCAGGCCCGCCGCGCCGAGCAGCCAGGGGACCGGCTTTGTCGGGTCAGGCCTCGAGTGGATGCTGCACGACCCGCTCGATGCGTCGTCCTCACCGGCGCCGTCGTCTCCACCGTCGTCCTCGGGCGGCGGCTCCGGGAGCTTCGCGCAGAAGCCGAGCTCTTCGTTGCAGCTGTAGCCGCTCGGGCACGTCGCGATCTCGCTGCACGGGCGGGTGCAGTAGCCGTCGAGGCAAGCGTTCGTCAAGCACTGCTCCGGCTGCTCGCAGGCGGCGCCGACCTCCGCCGAGTAGACGGGATCGGTGGGGAAGCCGGTCGCCCAGCGGGGCGCCTCGTACCCTCCGAGCTCGGCGGCACGCAGGGTCGCCTCCTTGATCCATTCCGCCCAGCCGTACACATAGCCGTAAATCGGATACTCGCAGCGCTCGGCCCCGCGCGAGGTCACGCCGATCACGCGGTGCATCAGATCGAGGCTGGGCCCGCCCGAGTCCCCCTCGCAGATGCCCGTGTCCCCGACCCACTCGGTCGGCTTCACCATGGACGCCGGGCAGCCGTCGGACACGCAGTCGATGAAGAGTTTGTCGCGGCGTCGCCGCAGGCCCGCGCCGGTGCTCATGTCGTTCGTCGCCCCGAAGCCGACCGCATAATACTCCTCGCCCTCCGCGAGCGGCACATCGACGCGCGGCACGAGCGGCACGGCCTCGCTCTCCGGGATCAGCTCGTCCAGGATCAGGATCGCCTGATCGTTGCCGCAGAAGCTGTCCGCCCCGCTGCCGGGGAGCAGCACGAGCTCGCTGCCGCCGTAATAGTGCGAGGACGTGCCGATCTCGGCGTCGGTCGTCACGAAGATCCGCCGCGCCAGGTGCGTATTCGTGAACGTCGTGGAGCGGCAGGTGATCTGACCGTCGAGCTCATTGGCCATGTCCGATACGCAGTGCCGGGCCGTCAGCACCACGTTCGGGGCGATCAGGCTACCGGTACAGATCGCGCCGATCTCAGCGTTGTAGATGCCCACGACGGCCCTGTCGCCGTTGTCCAGATAGCCGTCCCGGATGGCATCGCGCGTCTCTCCGGTCTCGTCAGGGGGCTCCTCCAGGGCCGAGCTGCACGCTGTTGAAGTGAGTCCCAGGGCAAGAATCAAGGTGACTCTGGGCGAGCAAAACGACATCGAGAGCCTCCAAGTACTGCAATGTAGGTGCGAGCCGCGAGACGCCGCGCCGAGCAGATGATTCTAGAGGGGAATGTGCGGTCATGCACGCGCGCCCGGCGCGATGAGCGATTCAACTCGTTGCATGCACCACATCAAGAGGCCGTTTCAGAGGCCTTTCAGACTCATCAGGTAACCGACGAACCCCGGATCCGCCATGGCGGCGCCAGGGGCACGGCGGCCGGCTCCGTCGTGAAAAGCCGTGAAAACGTGCGCGGTCCGGGTGTTGCGGGGCGGTGCGGCCGTGATCGACCCGGTCCTGCTCTTCGGGCTCGCGCTCGCCGCGGGCGCGCCGCTCGCTCTCTCTCCGCTGGCCACGGCGCTCGGCGCGGCGCTCGCCGCGGCGGTGCTCCGCCGCCGGGCCGGCCACGCGGCGCTCGCCGCCGCCGCGGTGGCGCTCGTCGCCGGCGGCCTCCGCGCCCGCGCGCTGCTCGACGGCGCGGGCGGCCTCTACGATGGCGCCGCCGCGCTGCTGCAGCCGCCGGCGCGCTGCGAGGTGGCGGCCGCGATCGTCAGCTCGCCCGTCGTGGTCGGGGCGGCGCAGCGGCAGGCGGGCGAGGCGCCGGCCTCGCGCATCGACGTGGAGCTCACCGGCGGGACGTGCGGCGGGCGAGCGCTGCCGGGGCCGCTCCGGGCGCGCCTCTACGGGGCGCCGCTGGATCTCGCGCGCGGAGACCGGCTCGAGATCGTCGTGGACCTCGCGCCGATCCACCTGTTCCGCAACGAGGGGCTCCGCGACGCGACCGCCGCGATCGCGCGGAGCGGGATCGTCGCGAGCGGGACGATCGTCGACGCGCGGCGGACCGTGGAGGGGCGATCGATCGGGGCGGCCGTCGACCGCGCGCGGGGCCGCGTGCGGGCGCGCATCGAGGCGACGTTCCACCCCGACGCTGTCGCGCTCGGGCGCGCGCTCGTGCTCGGCGAGACCGACCTCGCGCCCGAGGACCAGGACGCCTTCCGCGAGAGCGGCCTCGCGCACCTGCTCGCGGTGTCGGGGACGCACCTGATCCTCGCGGTGGCGGGCTTCGCCGCGGTCCTGCGCGCGATCCTGGTCCGCGTCGGCCCGATCGCGGCGCGGTGGGACGCGGGCCGCATCACCGCGGCCCTGTGCGTGCCGGCCGCGTGGCTCTACGCCGACTTCGCCGGCGGCGGCGGATCGGCGATGCGCGCCGCGGCGATGCTCAGCTGCGCGATGGGCGCCCGGCTCCTGGGCCTGCGTCCGGTGGGCGTCCGCAACTTCGCCCTGTCGCTCGCGGGCGCCGCCGCGGTCGATCCGCTCGTCGCGTGCGATCTCTCGTTCGGCCTCTCCGCGGCCGCGACCGCAGGACTGCTCTGGCTACAGCGGCCGCTCGCCGCGGTGCTCGTCCCCGGCGAGCGAGAGCGCGGCGACGGCGGCGCCGAGGGCGGGGGGCTCGGCGCGTCGCCGCGCGCGCTGGCGCGCAAGCTCCTCGCGCCCCTCGCGACGACGCTCGCCGCCATGTTCGGGTGCGCGCCGCTGCTGCTCATGACCGGCGAGACGTTCCCGCTGCTCGGCGTGGCGGCGAACGTGGTCGCCGCGCCGATCGGCGAGCTGGCGGCGCTCCCGTTCTGCCTCGCGCACGCGGTGCTCTGGTGGGCGCCGCCGGTCGAGCGCGGGTGCGCGCTCGTCGGGTCGGGCGCCCTGCTCGCGGTGCGCGCCGTCGCCCGCGCCTCGGCGGAGACCGGCGCGGTGCTGCGCCTGCCCGAGCCGTCGCCCGCCCAGCTGGCCGCGCTCGCCGCCGCGATCGCGCTCGCGTGGGCCGCGGAGCGGCGCGGCCGCCGGCTCGCCGCGCTCGCGGCCGGCGCCGCCGCGTGGCTGCTGCTCGAGGTCGTCGCCGTGCGCGCCGGCGCGCCGCGCGGCGTGCTGCGCGTCAACGTCCTCGACGTGGGGCAAGGCGACGCCATCCTGATCGACCTGCCCGAGGGCGGCGCGATGCTCGTCGACGCGGGCGGCTTCGTGGGCAGCCCAGTCGATCCGGGCGCGCGCGTCCTCCGGCCGCTCTTGCGGTCGCGCCGCCGCGCGCGCCTCGACGCGGTCGTCCTCTCGCACCCGCACCCGGATCACTTCGGGGGCCTGCCCGCCGTGGTCGAGGGCGTGGAGGTCGGCGAGCTCTGGGACACCGGCCAGGGCGAGGCCGAGGGCGCGGGCCCCGTGTACGCCAGGCTGCTCTCGGACCTGCGCCGGCGCGGCGTGCCCATCGTGCGGCCCGCCTCGCTGTGCGGCAGGCCGCGGGTGCTCTCGGGGGCGACGATCGAGGTGCTCGCCCCGTGCCCCGAGCTCCACCCCGACCGCGGCGCCAACGACAACTCGCTCGTCCTGCGCATCACCTACGGGGCTCGTTCCGCGCTGCTCGTGGGCGACGCGGAGCACGAGGCCGAGGACGCGCTCGTGGCGCACCACGGCGCCGCGCTCCGCGCCGACCTGCTCAAGGTGGGGCACCACGGCAGCCGGACCTCGACCGGCGCGGCGCTCCTCGCGGCCGTCGACCCCTCGGTCGCCGCCGTGTCCTGCGGCGTCCGCAACCGCTTCGGGCACCCGAGCCCCGAGGTGCTCTCCCGCCTGTCGGCCCGCGGCGTGGCGATCGCGCGCATGGACCGGGGCGGCGCCCTGGTCTGGGAGACCGACGGCGAGCGCGTCCTCTGGTCCCGCCCGGGCCAGCCGCCGAGCCCGGCGCCGGACCGGGCGTCCTTGCGCCTGAACGGCCCCTGAGGGACGCTCCGTCGATGTCTCGTAGCGCGATGACGACCACGATCCGCCGCCGGCTCGCGAGCGAGATCGGTCGTATCGACAAGCAGGCGCCCTTCCGCGTCGCGCTGTCTTACCCGTCCCCGTACCGGGCTGGCATGAGCTCGCTCGGTTTCCTCCAGATCTACAAGATGATCCAGGCCGAGCCCGGGATGGCGTGCGAGCGCGCCTTCCTGCCGGACGACGAGGGCCCGGGCGCCTCCGGCGTGGAGAGCGCTCCGGTCACGTACGAGGGGCTCCGCCCGCTCTCCGACTTTCCGGTCATCGCGCTCTCGGTGGCCTACGAGCTCGAGCTCGCCGGGGTCGTCCGCCTGCTCGAGCTCGCGGGGCTGCCGGCGCTCCGGGAGGAGCGCGACGGCCGCCATCCGTTCGTCCTCGCGGGCGGTCCGCTCACGTTCTCGAACCCGCTGCCGCTCGCGGTGTTCGCCGACGCGATCCTCATGGGCGAGGCCGACACCCTGGCGGTCGACGTGCTCCGCCTGCTGCGGGAGGCCCCCTCGCGCGAGGCGGCGCTCGACGAGCTGGCGCGCGTCCCCCACGTCTTCGTCCCCGCGCGCCACGGCGCCGAGATGCCCCCGGTCGCCCAGTGCGACAACGCGCTCCTGCCCGCCTGGTCGCCGATCCGCGCCGAGGAGACCGAGCTCTCGAACATGTTCCTCATCGAGGCGGAGCGGGGCTGCTCGCGCGGGTGCACCTACTGCGTGATGCGCCGCTCGACCAACGGCGGCATGCGCATCGTCCCGAAGGAGCGCCTCCTCGAGCTCATCCCCGAGGACGCGCGGCGCGTCGGCCTCGTCGGCGCCGCGGTCAGCGATCACCCGAAGATCGTCGAGGTGGTCCGGTCGCTCGCCGAGCGGGGCTGCGAGGTCGGGCTGAGCAGCCTCCGGCCGGACCGGCTGACCGACGAGTTCGTCGGGGCGCTGCGGCTCGCGGGCTACAAGACGCTCACGACGGCGATGGACGGCACGAGCGAGCGCGTCCGCGAGACCCTCGAGCGGCGCGCGCGGCCCAAGCACCTCCAGCGGGCGGCCGAGCTCGCGCGGCAGCACGGGATGAACCGGCTCAAGCTGTACCTCATGGTCGGCGTCCCCGGCGAGACCGACGACGACGTCGACGAGTGCGTCGCGTTCGTCGCGGAGCTCTCCCGGATCGTGCCGGTCGCGCTCGGGATCGCGCCCTTCTGCCCGAAGCGCAACACGCCGCTCCACGGCGCGCCCTTCGCGGGGATCGGCGTCGTGAACAAGCGGCTCGACCGGCTCCGCCGCGGGCTGCGCGGCCGCGCCGACGTGCGGGCCACGAGCGCGCGCTGGGCGTGGGTCGAGGCGGTGCTCGCCGCCGGCGGCGAGGCCGAGGGGCGCGCGCTGATGCAGGCGGTGCACGCGGGCGGCTCGTTCCGCGACTACGAGCGCGCGTTCGAGGAGATCCAGCGGGTGGAGCCGCCGCGCCGCCAGAGCCTGCCGCTCCTCGCGGCGGGGTGAGCGGGGCGGGCCGCCGCCCCGGAGGAGCCGATGAAGAGGCTGACGCTGTTCACGCGCGAGCGCTGCCACCTCTGCGAGGACGCCCACGCCGCGCTCGAGCGCGTGCGCGCCCGCCTCCCGTTCGAGCTCGCCGTCGTCGACCTGGACCGCGAGGCCGGCGCGGAGAAGCGAGCGCTGTACGACTGGGAGGTCCCGGTGGTCGAGCTGGAGGGGCGAAAGATCATGAAATACCGCGTCGACGAGCAGCGGCTCGAGCGGCTGCTCTCCAGCCCGGGGTGACATTCTGTCGCGCCGGGACGGTTCGGCCCGCTTTCACCCCGCGTCGCGCTAGGCTATGGCCACCCCCGTGAAGTGGACGACAATCGCGCAGATCCTCTTCATCCTCGTCGCTGCCGTCGCCGTGTACGGCTTCGTGCACGCGGCGCAGAATGACCAGCGCAGCACCGGCTGCACGGCCATGTGCGCGCTGCGCCCCGCGTACGCCGGCCGCGATCGGCTCGCGCCGGACTTCGAGCTGCCGGACATGAACGGCAAGCCCGTCCGGCTGTCGTCCTTCCGGGGCAAGACGGTCTTCCTGAACTTCTGGACCAAGACCTGCGGCCCGTGCCTCGAGGAGATGCCGGCGCTCGCGGAGCTCGGCCGGATCGCCCGGTCGCGCAACGACATCGTCCTCCTCACGGTCTCGACCGACGAGGGGCCGGACGACGTGCGCGACGCGCTCAAGGTGGCCCTGAACGGGGATCCGCCGTTCCCGGTCCTCTTCGACCCCGAGTCCAAGGTCGTGCTGGACAAGTACGGCACGCAGCTCTTCCCGGAGACGTGGATCATCGATCCGAACGGGATCATCCGGGCCCGCTTCGACGGGGCGCGGGACTGGTCGAACAGCCTGGCCATCGACGTGGGCGAGATGGTCTCGCGCTGGGGCGGGTGCCCGGTCGAGATCTTCAAGGGGCAGCCGCGCGGCGGCTTCGCGGGCCTCTGCACCGACGATTCCTGAGCGGGCTCCGGCGGCGGGGCAATCGGGCAGGGAGCGCAGGGAGCGCAGGGGCGCGCAGAGAGCGCATGCGGGGCGCGCACCGGGAGCGCGGGGCGCGCTCGCCGCTTGGCGCTTTCCCGAAAGATCGTTATGTGAGTCACCCATCATGACCGCCCGCAGGCCGACGTCGCCGACCGCGCATCCGCCGCAGCCGCCCGCAGCGAGCGAAGGGGGCGACGGCCGAGCCTCGGACGAGCGGGTCACGGCCGCGCGAAAGGCGCTGCTCGAGGGGGTCGGCGCCGAGATCGCGGCCTCGTTCCCCGGCATCACCCGGCTCGGAGGGCAGGTCGTCGCGGCCCTCTACCTGGCGGACGTGCCGCGCTCGATGGATGAGCTCAGCCAGGAGCTCGGCCGCTCCAAGAGCAACATCTTCGCGAACCTGCGCGGCCTCGAGGCGGCCGGGATCATCGAGCGCCGGCGGGAGTCGGGCGCGCGGCACGACTCGTTCGCGCTGCGCGGCAAGTACCCCGACGTGATCGTCGGCGCCTACCTCGGCCGCCTGCGCCGCGTGGTGCAGGACAAGCGCGCCCTCGCGCGGCGCGCGCTCGCGCTGCTCGGCGACGCAGAGGGCCCGGAGGCCGACGCGATGCGCGCGCGGCTCGACGACCTGTCGCGCAAGTACGACCTGTTCGCCGAGCTGATGGAGCAGCTCCTGCCGTCGATCGACGGCCCCGTCGATCTCGAGCGGCTGATCGCGCAGGTGCCCGAGGCGGTGGTCCGCTCGCTCAACGCGGCCGCCCGCGTCGCCTGGGCCGCAGGCGACGCGATCAGCCGGCTGAGCAGCCGCGCCACCCGCAAGCGCTGAGCGTCGCTCGGGCCGCACGGGGGCGCGCGCGGCGTCATCCTCGCGGCGGGCAGTCCCTCATCTCGATGAGGATGCCGGTCGACGTCTCGATCCGGTGCATCAGGCTCACCTCCCGGGTCACCGGCGACGGCGTGATCGGGTTGGGCGCGGCGCCCACGATCATCGGCCGATCGGGGTCTCCGTCCACGAAGACCATCAGCACCTCGATCCCGGGCTTGAGCGGGAAATGGACGCCGTAGTTCGGCCCGGCGTGCGGCTGGATCATCCGCACGAGCCGCGAGGGGAACGCGCGGGACGCGGGATCCCCCGCGTCGAAATGGAAGCGCACCCGGTAGCGCCCCTGCTCGTCGATCGGCGACGTCTGCCCGATCTCCCCGTCCGGGAGCGGCTCGACGAGCGCCGTCACCACCCCGTGGATCTTCGGTCGCGGCGTCGCCCGCGGGGGGCGATAAGCCTGCTCGGCGCGCACAAGCCGCGCGCGATTGACATACTCCTCCTCGCGCCCGGCCCCGCCCTCGATGGCCACCGGCTGCACCGCGCGGTGCTCCACCTCCACGACAAGGAATCGCTGCCCGTCGAGCCGCGGGTGGCCCTCGAGCGCGAAGACGGCCCCCGGGATCAGCCGGAGCTCGTCGCTCCGGCACTCGAAATAGCGGCCCGATGAGGCGCGCTCCTCGGCGCGGATCTGCGCCAGCAGCTGGCCCTCCTCCGGCGTCTTGTGATGGGCGCCGACCTCGACCACCCCGCCCCCGAGGCCCGCCGCCGACTCGTGCGCTGCCGTGAGATCGAGCCTGGGAGCCCGGTAGTTGTACTCCTGCATGACGTACGTCGCGGGGAAGGCCCTGGCCTGCTCCTTGAGCTCGAACACGTCGCGCCGCTCGCCCCGCGTCCGGAACACCACCGCGTCGCCGCCCGGCAGCGGCTGGAAGCCCGTCTGCTCGTCGGTGAAGACCATCACGTCGCGCCCCGACTCGTGCTCGAAGAAGAAGGAGATCCCGAGGTGCTCGGCGAGCCGCGAGATGAAGGCCAGATCCGTCTCCTTGTACTGGACGATCATCTCCCGGTCCGGGTGAGCGCGGTAGAGGCGCATCATCACGTCGTCGGGCCCGAGCCCCACCATCGCGAGCTTCTGCTGGATGAGCTCCGGCACGCTGATGTCGAGGAAGACCTGCTGGAGCTCCACGAGCGTCGCGCGGAACGCCCGCGGCACGAGCCGGAGCCGGTAGGAGCGGAAGGCGGTCTCGGTCTCGTGCCCGTCCTCGATCGCGGCGATCATCCCGTACACGGTCCGTTCGTCCGCGCCCTGGACCTCGAACACGAGCGACGCGGTCGCCCCGAGCACCTGCTCGATCGGGAGCTCGGCGTCGTCGCTGCACACGACGTCGATGTCGAACGAGAAGAGCTGGCCGACGGCCTCGGTGCCGCGCACCTCGCGCACCCGGACATGGCCGCAATCGAAATCCGGGGAATCGAGCCGCAGGACGGGGCTTTGCCGCGCCCGGTCCCGGAGCGCGGTCTTCGCGTCCTGCAGCGGTTCGATCGGACGGAGGCGCGCCTCGCGGAGCGCTGATTCCGCCGTATCCAGCGCCGAGAAGGGCAGGTGATCCGGCGTCGGCAGGCCGCCGGAGGGGGGCGGGAGATCCCTCGGGCCCGAGACGCTCGCCTTCGGCGACGGCGAGACATCGCCCGGCCGCGCGAGGCGGGCCCTCGGCGGCGACGGCGAGACCTCGCGCGGCCCCGCGCCGCTCGCGCGCGCCGGGGCCACGGCGATGCCCTCGTCGCTCGCAGGCGGCGCCGCAGCGGCTTCCTCCACCGCCGGCCCGGGCGCCTCCTCCGCTCTCGCCGCTCTCGCCGCGCACGCCGCGGGCGCGATCGGCTCCGTGCATGGCGGCCCTGCGCCGGGCGCCTCGTGAATGCGCGCAGCGGCCGACTCCGGGCCCACCTGCAGGGCGCTCGGCGCGCGGTGCGCTGTCGCGGCCATCGGTTCGCCGCACGGCCGGTCGGCGCTCGGCTCGCTGCACGTCAGGGTTTCGATCGGCTGCCCGTTCATCCTTGCGCCTCCTCCGCGGCTCGCCTGTTACCGTACCCGATGCGGAGGCACGCATGGGTACGCGCGAGGGTGACGGTATCAGCGGGAAGTACCTCCTCATCGAGGTCCCGAACTTCAACAACGCCGGGGCCGAGGCCGAGGCGATGGGCTCCTATCTGCGCCTCGGCGCGGTCAAGGACCCGGGCCTCGCCGCCAATCCGGGCGCGCCGAAGGCGAGCGGCGAGGACCTCGCCGCCCTGGTCACCTCGTTCATCGACGACACCCGCACGCGCGACGGCTGCCCGGGCTTCATCCCCGAGGCCGAGCGGCAGGCCGAGACCGCGAAGCTGCACTCCAAGGGCGGCTGGCGCGACCACTCCGACGGCAATCGCATCACCACCACGCGCGGTGACAAGGTCGAGGTCATCCAGGGCAATTACCGCATGCTCGTCCTCGGCCGGCAGGACGACAAGGCCGGCTGGGACGTCTCCGGCGGCCATATCCAGGACGCCACCGATCTCTGGACCGCCGCCACAACCATCGAATGGGTCCAGAACTACAACGGTACATGGAAGGTCACCGAGAAGACCGAGAAGGGCGACGTCGACACCACCTATCACGGCGACACGTTCGATCGATTCTACGGTAACAAGCAGACAAGCATCACCGGCTCCGAGGCCCCCACGGCCGAGCGCCCGAACCCCACCTGCCTGAGCTCCACGTGGGCGCAGCGGATCGAGTCGTACACCGGCTCCGCCGCCTGCCCGGTGCCGCAGATCCTCGACGAGACCTGGGCCGGCACGATCGCCAGCAAGACGACCGCGACGTCGATCACCGACGAGACCACCGCGCAGACCGTCTCCAGCACCACGTTCGCCACGACGATCAGCGACGACACAAGCGCGAGCACCGTCTCCAGCACGACGACCGCCGCGCTCGTCTCGGATACGACCATCGGCGACGTCCAGTCGGTGACCATCGGCGATGTCAGCGACGTCACCATCGGCAACGCGGCGTCGATCACCCTCGGCGCCACCGAGGAGGTCACGATCGGCGGCCTTGTCGAGCTGACGATCGCGGCCCTGCTCGAGGTCTCGCTCACCGCGGGGGTGTCGATCAACATGGGCCCCAAGGCAGAGCTCAACCTGACCAACCGGCAGGAGCTCTCCAAGTTCCGCACCAACGTGAAGAACATCTGCTCCAGCGTCTCGTCGGCTGAATCGGTGAGCACCGGGGCGTACAACCTGATGTCCGGCGTCATCAACCTGTTCTGATGCAGACCCGGAATCTCACGCCCTTCCTCTTCGGTACCAAGATCTGCTCGCGCAGGCCGCCGCAGCCGGAGGTGGTCCTCATCGTCCGCGGCCGCTTCTCGCTCCGCCCGGGCGAGCCGCTCGCGCCGGTGGAGGGCCCGCTGGCCCAGGGAGCGCTCACGGCCGAGACCTTCGAGGGCGAAGGCGGCGAGCGCGAGGGCGAATGCAGCTATCCCGGCGACTTCGCCGACTGGAAGCCGGCCGCCGATCTGCTCCTCCGCGGCGCGTGCCGCCCGCCGGGCGGCGACCTGCCCCGCGAGCACCCCGTGGGCTTCGCGGTCGGGACGTGGTCGAAATCGCAGATGGTCCCGGTGCCGCGCGAGGGCCGCCCGGTCCCCGCGCCCTTCGGGCCGCTCCACCCCGACGCGCCCGAGCGCCGCCGCAAGCTCGGCACGGAGTACGGCCCCTCGTACCGGAAGACGCGCGCCCCGTGGACCGCCGAGGACTTCGACTGGACCTATTTCCAGGCCGCCCCGCCGGATCAACGCCTCCCCGGCTACCTGCGCGGCGACGAGGAGGTCACGCTCCTCCACCTCCACCCCGCCGCGCAGACCGCCTCGTTTCGCCTGCCGGGCCTCCGGATCCGCGTGGTCGTCGAGGACGCTCGGGGCCGCGTGCAGGACGCTGGAATGAGCCTCGACACCCTGTTCGTCGAGCCGGACGCGGGCCTCGTGACCCTCACCTGGCGCGGCCACGCGGAGGTGGCCGAGGACGACCTCACCGATCTGCGCGCCGCCGTCATCGGCGCCGAGCCGCTCGCGGCCGCGCCGCTGCCGCTCGAGCAGTACCGGGAGGAGCTCGCGCAGCTCGCCCGCGATCCGCGCGGCCTCGAGGATCTCCCGCCGGAGATGCGCGAGGCCTACGATCTCGTCCGCGACGGCGCGCCGCCGCCGGCGCCGGCGGTCGAGGCGGATCCCGTGACCCGGCTCCTCGCGGAGCGGCTCGGCGGCCTCCACGCGCCCGAGCAGGAGCGCGTGCGACAGCTCGTCGCGAAGCTCCGGGCGCTGCGCACCCCCGAGGGCGTGGACCTCGAGCGCAGCATCGCCCAGGCGCTCGCGCGGCTGCCCGCCCAGCGGCAGGCCGCGTACCTCCCGGCCACGCCCGCGGGGACGCCGCGGGTCCCGATGGGGGGCGCGCTCGCCGCGCTCATCGAGCGCGTCGAGAAGCTCAAGCACGACGCGGCCGCGCGCGGGACGAAGCTCGAGGGCGTCGAGCGCCTCGACGCGCTGCTTCGCGAGCCCCGCCTCCGCGAGATCGTCCCCGGCTACCGCCTCCCCGGCGAGCCCGCGGCGCCGCCGCCCGAGCCCGGCCCCGGCGTCGATCTGTCGGGGCAGGACCTCTCGGGGCGGGACCTCTCGGGCCGCGATCTCTCCGGGGCGAAGCTCTCCGGCGCGCTCCTCTCGGGCGCCGACCTCTCGGGGGCGAACCTCTCGGGCGCCGACCTCTCGCGGGCCGTGCTGTTCGAGGCGAACCTCTCGGGCGCCGATCTCTCCGGCGCCGATCTCTCCCAGGCCAACCTCACCGGCGCGCGCGCCGCGGGCGCCGATCTGCGCGGCGCCACCCTCGACCAGGCGATCCTCACCCGCGCCTCGCTCGCGCGCGCCCGCCTGGCCAGGGCGCGCGGGCGCGGCGCGCTGCTCGACGAGGCCGATCTCCGCGAGATCGACGGGGACGAGCTCCACCTCGAGGGCGCCGTCCTCCAGGCGGCGAAGCTCGATGGCGCCTCCTTGCGGGGCGCGGCGCTCGTCGGGTGCATGTGCGCGGGCTCGTCCGCGAGGGGCGCGGATCTCACGGGCGCGTCCCTGCCGCGCACGAGCTTCTCCGACGCCGATCTGGAGCGCGCGACGCTCGTGGAAGCGCGCGGCGAAGGCGCGGCGCTGCTCCGGGCGAAGCTCGACGGCGCCGATCTCCGGTACGCCGTCCTCCCCCGGGCGCACCTCTCCGGGGCCTCCGCCCGGGGCGCGCGCTTCGCCGGCGCGGTGCTGCGCGAGAGCCGTTTCTACCGGGCCTCGCTCGAGCGCGCCGATCTCGCGCAGGCCGACCTCTTCGGCGCCGACCTCAGCAAGGCCCGCCTCGACGGCGCCTCCTTCGCCGGCTCCAGCCTTTACGGCGCCCGGCTCGACGGCGCGAGCGTCGCCGGCTGCGATTTCGCGGGGGCGAACCTGCGGCGCTCCAGCCTGGAGCGCGCATGACGACGGCCAAGGAGCTCTTCGAGCGCATCCGCGCCGGCGCGCCGCTCCATGGCGCCCGCCTCGACGGCCTCGACCTCCTGGGCCGGGATCTCACGAACCTCGATCTCTCCCGCGTCAAGTTCCTCCGCACCAGCCTGCGCGGCGCGCGGCTCGCGGGCAGCGTCCTCTCGGGCGCGCACTTCGTCGAATGCGACCTGCGCGAGGCGGATCTCGAGGGCTGCGCGCTGGACGGCGCGCTCGTGCTCGGCTCGAACCTCGAGGGCGCGCGGCTCGTCGGCGCGCGGATCACCCGGGCGAAGCTCTCCTACCAGCGCCTCGCCCGCGCCGATCTCTCCGGCGCGACGATCGCCGAGGTCGAGGCGGTGGGCTCGGACTGGTCCGGCGCGCGGCTCGCCGGCGCGACCGTCGAGGGCTCGCGCCTCGACCTCGCCAACCTCGAGGGCGCGGATCTCACGGAGGCTCGCCTCGCCCGCGTCTCCTTCACCCGCGCGAACCTCCGCGGCGCGCGCCTCACCCGCGCCCGCGTCGAGGCCAGCGCCTTCGTCGGGGCCGATCTCGGCGGCGCGGACCTCGAGGGAGCGGAGCTCGATCGCGCGGTCTTCGTCAGGGCCGATCTCCGCGGCGCGCGCTTCCCGAGGCGCATGCACGGCGTCGTCCTCGACGAGGCCAGGCTCGGCCGTCCCGAGCTCGCGGGCAAGGACCTCGCCGGGAGCGACCTCGAAGGCGCGGACCTCTCCGGGCTCGACCTCGCGGGCGCGGATCTCTCCCTCTGCTCGCTGCGCGGCGCCGATCTGCGCGGCGCGAGCCTCCGCGGCGCCCGCCTCGAGCGCTCCATCCTCTCGGACTGCGATCTCACCGGCGCGGACCTCCGTGGCGCGAGCTTTCTCGGCTGCGACCTCTCGCGCTCGGTCCTCCGCGGCGTGGATCTCTCGGGCCGCGATCTGGAGTCGGTGATCCTCATCGAGGCCGATCTCGAGGGGGCCGATCTCACGGCCGCGCGCCTCGTCCGCTGCATCCTCGACCGGGCGCGGCTCTCGCGCGCGAACCTCACGCGCGCGGTGCTCCAGCAGGCGCTCCTGCGCGAGGTCGCGCTGGAGGGCGCCGTGCTCGGCAAGACCGTCTTCGATCGCGTCGATTTCACCGGCGCGGATCTGCGCGCCGTCTCCTTCTCCGGCCTCACCGTGCACCGCTGCGCCTTCATGGAGGCGAACCTCGAGCGGATGAGCCTCCGCGATTGCGATTTCATGGGCAGCGATTTCTCGAAGGCGAACCTGCGCGGCGCCGATTTCGAGGGATCCATCCTGACGCAGGTCAGATTCCGCGAGGCCGCGCTGGACGGCGCGAACCTGGCCAGGGTCGTGGCCAAGGCCGCCTACTTCGGCGGCGCCTCGCTGCGCGGGGCGAAGCTCTCGCAGGCGATGCTCCGGTACGCCACGTTCACCCGGGCGGATCTCGAGCGCGCGAACCTCGCCGCCGCCGATCTGCGGGACGCCATGCTCGACCACGCCGAGGCCCGCGGCGCGCTCTTCCTCTCGGCGCGCCTCGAGCGGGCCAACCTGTCGCACGCGCAGGTGGAGGAGGCGGATTTCAGCGAGGCCGATCTCGGCGGCGCCAACCTGCACAACCTGCGCGACAGGGGCGCGCGCTTCTCCGGCGCGAAGCTCCTCGGCGCGCGCCGGACGGACGTCGATCGGCTGGAGGCGGAGGCGTACGCGCCCCCGCGACCGCCCCGGTAACAGCGGGGGAAGGAGCGTAGAGAATGCTGCCTGCGAGCAACAACGGCGCCGGGATGAGCATCGGGTTTCCGGACGTGTGCTTGACGCCGGTGGGGCCGGTGGTGGTGCCCATTCCGTACCCGAACTTCGCGCTCAACGCGATGGCGGTGAATTTCTCGGTGAAGGTGAAGGTATCGATGATGAACGCGCTGAATCTCGGCACGACCATCCCGATGACCTTCGGGATGGAGCCCGGGGTGGCGCACCCGCTCTACATGGATGTCGGGGCCTACGTGACCGGCAATGCCAAGGTGAACATCGAGGGGCTGCCGGCGATCAACCTCACCTGCCCGACCACCGGAAACGCCGGGAACAACGCGGTGGGCGCGGTGCTGGTGCCGAGCGCGGTGAACGTGTTCTACACCTGCGCGGCGGCGCCGGAGGAGGTGCTCCCCGGCGCGGGGAACGTGGCGCACGCGCTGCTCGGCGACGGGATCGGGCGGATCCGGATCCGGGTGTTCTCGCTGGATGTGCCGACACTTGTGTACCGGGCGATGCGGGCGCTCGAGGCCGAGGGGATGCGGGAGCTGGTGATCGACCTGCGCGACAACCCAGGAGGAGAGCTGCGGGCGTTCGTGGAGCTCGCGGGGGATTTCCTGCCGGCGGGGAGCGTCGTGGCGACGGTGGCGGACGGCGACGGGGACGAGACGGTGTTTCGGTCGCGGCAGGAGAGGCCGTATGCGGTGCCGGTGACGATCCTTGTGGACCGCGGGACCGCGTCGGCGGCGGAGCTGTTCGCGGGGTGCCTGAAGGCGCACGGGCGGGCGGTGATCGCTGGAGAGAGGACCTACGGCAAGGCGGTGGGGCAGGCGCTGTGCATGGGCGAGGGGGGCGCGCGGATGGCGGCGGCGGTGCGGGTGACGCTGCCGGGCGGGGTGGAGGTGCAGGGGGTGGGGGTGGACCCCGAGCGCGACGAGGCGGCCGCGGGGGAGTAGCCGTGGGGAAGAAAAAGAAGAAGCAGAATAGCCCGGGCGGCACATCGATACCGTGCAACAGCGCGACGGCGGGTGGGGGAGCCGCTGCCACCAGAACGCTTTCAGTCACCGCTCACCTGCCCTCCACGCAGACGGCGGTAACCCTGGGGACCCCCGCGACCGTCCTGGGGGTCGTGGGGGCGATGGTTGCGGGCCCGGTCGGCGCGGGCCTGGGCATGCTGGTAGGAGGTGCCGGCGGAGCCTTGGTCCGTTGGTATTGGGGAGGGGAGGCTTCTCAGCCACCGGCCCCGGCGCCCATGCCAGCGCCTGCCCCGGCGCCAATGCCTGCCCCGGCGCCAATGCCTGCCCCGGCGCCAATGCCTGCGCCTGCGCCTGCCCCGGCGCCAATGCCTGCCCCGGCGCCAATGCCTGCCCCGGCGCCAATGCCTGCGCCTGCGCCTGCCCCGGCGCCAATGCCTGCGCCTGCCCCGGCGCCAATGCCTGCCCCGGCGCCAATGCCTGCGCCTGCCCCGGCGCTGTCGCCGGAAGAGATCGAGTATCAACTCCTGTTTGGGTTGGCTAACCACATGAAGCGTGAGCTCGCGAGGGCGACGAGATCCGATGATCCTGCGCTGAGCGCATGGGCCAAGGACCGGCTCGCCCGCCTCAGCTCCGCTTCCGAATCCCACTTCCGGAGCAGTGGGCAACAGGCTCGTACCAGGCAAGATCTCCAGAGGTTGCAAGATGCCCTCACGGTCGCGCAAGACGCGGCGAACGCGCGCGCTCAGGCCATAGTCGTCCGGCGCGCTCGCTTCGACCCGAACAACTCTGACACCTGGGATATGAACCCGGTGCAGTACCTGAATGGGATCACCGAGGGCGATGTCCGGGTGTCACCCGAGGGCGAGCGGATCCTGAGAGAGCTCGCGCGCGGCCAGCTCAATGACCGGCATCGTCGCGCCGCCGAGGGATATATGTCGCACCAGCACCTCTCGGGCGGATCGCGGGGCATTGGATTCATCTATGTCCAGCAACCCGACGGCACGGTCACGCCCTACGTGGTGGACCTGGGTAGCAAGCAGTCCGATAACAAGTACAAGTGGGATCACGGGGGAGTCGACTACGCTCCCCCCCGTCCAGGCGATCTGTAGGACCCGGCTGCTTGACGGCTGAGGAATCCCCTCAAATTTTTCGGAGAATTCACAGGGAGGCGGGGAGGCGGGGAGTAAAATCTCAGAAAAACTCCTCGCCTCCCCGCCTCCCTGTTCAATTTCCCGCTATAAACGGGCACAAAATGAGGGGATTCCCCAGGCTTGGCGGGTGCCGGCGCTGAGCGCGATGATCGGCGGGCCCGCCTCGCCAGCCGGCATGCGCGTGGCAACCCTTGCCGTCCGTGAGGGTCGCTACCGGCGCATTGACGTCCACCACGCGCGCGCCGCGCGCATCTCGGGGGCTACCCCAGGTGGATCTCCTTCCCGTTGATCGTCATCGTCTCCTCGGTCAGCACCGTCGCGCGGCGTGCCTTGGTCGTCGCCGACTCGTCCACGACCGTGTGGCTCTCCCGCGCGTGCAGGCTGAACAGGTCGGTCACGCGCTGGTAGAGCGACGCCGCCTTCTGCACGAGCGCCCCCGCGAACACCCGCACCTTGTCGCCGTGGAGGTCCACCTCCGGCCCCCGGAGCTCCACCCCCCGGTCCCCGGACAGCCGCAGCGCCCCGCCCGCGGCTCGGATGTCGACGTCGCCCTGGAGCTCCAGCATCGTCTTGCCCGTCCCGTGCAGGACGCCGATGACATAGAAGCGCGCGCCGCGGCCGATCACCAGGAGCACGTCGCCCACCGCGGCTGCATAGGGGATCGCCAGCGCCATCGTCGCCTCTGCGCTCTCCCCCTCCGGCAGCTCGACCCTCACCGTCTGCCCATGGACCTCCAGCACGTGCGCTGGCCCCAGGTACTCCTCGGCGCGCACGGACGCGGCGCGCTCCCGAACCACGGCTCCCTCCGACATGCTGGTCCCTCCATCCGCGTTCCGGCTCAGTCCTTGCGGAAGCGCCTGTACAGGCTGCCGACGAGATCGGGCCGCTCCTGCTTCCGCACGGGCGCCGCGAGGGGCGCAGGCGCAGGCGCGGGCGCAGGCGCCGTGACGGGCGCAGGCGCCGCGACGGGCGCAGGCGCAGCGACGGTCGCAGGCGCCGTGACGGGCGCAGGCGCGGGCGCCGCGACGGCGGCAGGCGCCGCGTCCGGCGCAGGCGCGGCATCCGGCACCCGCAGATCGACCGTGCCCTCCAGCGGTGACGCGGGCACCGGGATCGCCGTCGCGCTGCCCTCCGACCACGGCGCGCCCGGATGCTCGCCGCTCTCCCGCTCGCCCCGCTCCCCCGCTGGCGCGATCCGAAACGGCGCGCGCACCGCGTCGTGATGGCCCTCACCCCGGATCCGCGCCGCGGGCGGGAGCGCTGCCTGCGCCGCGCGTGACCGCGCCTCGCTCCCCGGCGGCAGCGTGTCATCGAGCGAGAACGTGCGCTCGAGCGGGTGCGCGCCCGCGACCGGCTGCGTGCTCCCGAGCGGATGCTCTCGCACGGCCGCCACGCTCTCCGGCGCGTCCACGATGTCCTCGTCGTCGAGGGTCACCGTCGTGCTCCAGTCCGTCAGCTTCACGGTCTCCGGCGCCGCCTCCGCGAGCGGCGCGCCCGCGAGCACCTCGGCGAGGCTCGGCCACGGCACCGGCTGGCCCCCTACCTCCACGCCCACCGCGACGCGCAGCGCCGAGAGCGCCTCCTCCGAGGCCACCTGGAAGCTCCCGCGGAAGACCACCGCGCAGCGCTCGGCGTCGGAGTGCACGATCAGCATGTCGCCCGCGAGCGACAACCACCGCTGCGCGCCGTTCGGCAGGTGAATGGTCGCGAGCGCCCGCAGCGCCGGCAGGCGCGTGGCGAGCGTCGGATGACGCGGGCTCAGGCCCTCCAGCACGATCTCCTCGCCGCCGAGCACCCGGTCGAAGCGCTGATCCAGCGGCGCCGACTGGAAGTACGACCAGTCGAAATCCTCCGGGATCGACGCGATCCCCTCCAGCCCGCCGCGCGCCAGGCCGCGGAGCAGGCGCGCCCGGCTCGGCACGATGGACGGGATGGGCCCGAGCCCGATCGACGCGCGTTGCCCGCCGGGCGGCAGCAGGTTGGGCAGCGGGATCGCGCCGCCCGTGTCCTCGAACGCGCCGACGCCGAAGGGGTTGTCCGGATCGCCGGGCCCGCCCCAGGCGCGCTGGTACTCGATCGGCATCTTCACGAACGGCTCGGGCTCCGGAGCCGGCGACACCATCGAGGCCGCCCGATCGCCCACGACCTCGAGGCGCTTGTCG
Source organism: Sorangium sp. So ce887 (assembly GCF_051521455.1). Taxonomy (NCBI): domain Bacteria; kingdom Pseudomonadati; phylum Myxococcota; order Polyangiales; family Polyangiaceae; genus Sorangium; species Sorangium sp. So ce887. Next base: position 11,599,843 of record NZ_CP150354.1, read on the forward strand.
ACGAGCGCCGCCGTTCCGCGCAGGACCGCGAGCCGCACCGGCATCCGCCGCACCGGCGCCCCGCCCGGCGCCCACGCGTGCCCGGTGAGCACCACCTCCGCGCGCTCCAGCCACGGCGCGAGCTCGCTCGTCGCGAGGAGCGGCTTCATCGGATGGCCCCGCGTGTAGGCCTCGCTCCGGATCACCTCCAGCGGCTCGATCCGCCGCGCGTCGCCGCCGGGCACCATCGCGAAGGTGGCCTTGGCGAGGAGCGTCACGTGGAGCTGGCCACGGCTGCGCCACAGCTTCGCGCCCGCGGCGACCGGTCCGGCGCGGAAGACGTCGAGCGGCCAGCGAGCGGAGGTCACGGGCGACACGCCCCCCGGAGGAGATCGCTCCGGCGCGGCCGCGCGCGGGCGGCGAGCACTAGTTCGTGTTGAGCTCGACGCGCAGGAGCTTGCGGCCGATGAAGAGGTAGTCGCCGTGGGCGAGCTCGCGCTCGCTCTTGATGCGCACGTACGTGCCGTTGCGGCTGTTGAGGTCGGTCAGCGTGAACTTGCCGTTGTGCTCCTCGAGGCGGCAGTGCGAGCCCGACATGTACAGGTCGACGGGGAAGTTCAGGTCGCCGCCCTCGCGCCCGATCTGCAGCGAGCTGCCGCGCGCGCAGACGGTCATGCCGACCGCGCCGCCCTGGAGCACCTGCGTGAGACGGAACGGGCTCGGGTGCTTGGGCGAGGAGTAGAAGAAGGTCCCGTCCGTATCCTGGCCGTCCGAGGCGCGCGGCGTCGGATCGAGCCGGAAGAGCTGCTCGCCCGCGAGGAAGGTGTCGCCCGGCGTGATGTCGATCGTGCCGCGCACGCGGATGTACACGCCGTTCAGCGAGCCCTCGTCGCGCACGACCAGCTTGCCGTCGCGGTAGAAGAAGTTCGCGTGCTTCGGCGAGACGAACGGGTCGTCCGGGAAGACGAGCTGCCCGTTGCGGCCGACGATGTGCTGCTCGGCCTTGAGGTGGAAGGAGAGGCCGTCCATGCCCTCGCCACGGATGAGGATCAGCTTCGCCTTCGCCGGGTTCTGCATGTCCCCGAAGAACAGCGTCTGCGCGTTGAGGATCTCGGGCGGGACCGCCGTTCCGCACCTCCCGCAGAACTTGTGGCCCGAGGGAACTCCGCTCGAGCAGGAACGGCAGACGTAGTTACGGGCTTGCTCCATCAGCTCCTCCTGGGAGAGTTCGGCAAATTCGCCTTTGGACGAGGTGGTCTTGGGGCTCCGCCCCGCGCCGCGCGAGCTCGTCGGGTCGAGCCGGGCCTCCGCCCTCACGCTTCCGCTGCCGGCGGCGGGCGTCGGAGAACGCCGGACCGATACGGCCTGCGAGCTCGCCCGGCGCGGCGTGAACAGGGCCAAGTCGTTCGCGCACTCAGCACAACGCGCGGTGCCCATCGGGCTCCACAGGTCGCACTGGCCACAGACGATGCCAATCTCGTGCTGTTCTGTGTGCAAACGTCTCCTCGGTGCATTGGAGGACCGCGGATCGCGGTTCTCCGACCCGCGTCAGTGGAAGGCCGCCTGGGCGGACCTCCGACCGATGAAGCGAGCCCGGGCGCGGGACCCGGCCCGCCGCTCGCGCTGGATCCATGACCCGGGTGGAGAGAACCACGGTTCTAGACGTCGGAGAGCGGAGGGGTCAAGCACGAGCTGACGCAGATCCGGGACTTCTGCCTGGAAGACGCTTCGTCTCGCGCGCCGCCGGCGCTTTTGCGGGCCGCCGGCGCGGTCGCGGGGCCGCCGGGGCCGTCAGCGCACGAAGGTGAAGCGGCGCTCGTCGTCGCCCCAGCCCCCGGCGCCCACCAGACGGAAGACGATCCGCTGGCTGCACGCGGCGCGCGGCTGCAGGCCGAAGTCGCGCGAGTCGTCGTGGTAGCTCCGGTTGTCGCTCAGCAGGAAGACCGTGTCGGGCCGCACCTCCACGCGGTGGCGGCGCTCGCGCGGAGGCCTGCGCCCCGTCGCCCGCAGGTGAAGGCCGGGGCCCATCATCACCATGTCGCACGAGATCGGGACCGCGTTGCCCGTGGCCGGGTCGTCGATGCTCAGCTTCGGCTTGGTGCACGCGACCTCGGCCTCGTAGCGCTGCCCGTTCACGACGAGGGCGCTGTGGTCGACCTCGACCGTGTCGCCCGGCACGCCCGCGATCCGGCCCACGATGTGGCTGTCGGGGGTCTCGGGATCCGGGCACCGCACCAGCTCGCCGAAGCCGGGCGTGCCCCGCGTCAGCACGACGACCACGTCGCCCGGGGCGAGGCTCGGCGCGATCGAGGCGCCGAGGCTCGGGTCGTTCGGCACCGTCCAGACGTCGAGGACGAGCGCGCGGAGCACGACGCCGATCACCAGCAAGGTCCCCACGATCCAGAGCAGCCCGTTGAACAGCTTCCGCATGCGGCCCCGCAGCCTAGCGCAGCGGCGGCCGCGGGCGGCGAGCAACGCAGGCTCGCGGACGCCGCGGCCCCGTCAACGCAGGCAGCTCCGGTACGGCGGCAGCTCGCCCGGGCTCGCGCCCGCCGCGATCTCGCGGGCGGCGGAGAAGAGCTCGGGCCACACGTCGAGGCGGCTGAAGTACGAGGTGCCGGTCGTGATCTCGTCGCCGTCCATCACGCTCGACGAGATCACGCCGACGACGTCGCCCCCCATGTCGCTGCGCGCAGGCCCCCCCGAGTCGCCGGGGCAGATCGAGGCGGTCGCGATGAAGTGCCCTGGGCCCACCGTGTCGATGGTGCCGCCCGGCCGCGGCACGAGGTGGACCGGGGAGCGCGAGAGCGCGCAGCGGCCGAAGCCGTACGGCGTCACGTACTCGCTGGACCCGGGCACGGCCTCGATCCGCGGCGCGAGGGTCGGGATCCCGATCAGGCGGCGCGACAGCACGAGGATGGCGATGTCGCCCTCGCCCGACGTGTACCCGCAGTCCGGCGACACCACCGCGCGGACCGTGACGTCGCCCCAGGGCAGGTGGTCGCCCCCGAGCTCGATCGAGATGGCCTCGGGCTCCTGATCGCGGCGCAGCGTCCTGCCGTTCTCGTCGCGCGCCGCGACGCAGTGGTGCGCCGTGAGCACCAGGTCCTCGGTGATGAGCGTCCCCGTGCAGGTCACGTCGGTGACGATCCGCACGATCGCGTCCTCGTTCGTCGCCAGCTCGAACGGAGGCCGCAGCTGGAACGGGCGCTGCTCCTGGCCCGGCTTCGCCGCGGGGATCGGCAGCCCCGCGTTGGTGATCGGCGCCGCGCAGCCCGCGGCGGCGGTGAGGGCGAGCGCGGCAGCGACCACGGCGCCGCGTCGGTACCACCCTGTCCATGCGGGCGACAAGGCGCCCAGCGTGCAAGCTTGCGGCTGTTCCACCTGAGGGAGACCCTCCCAAGCGCAACCGGTTGTTCAATCGGACAGCGCCCCCGGTGTCGACGCGCCGAGCAAGACCCAAGGCTACGACATGAGAAGGTGACCGTCATTCGACATCGACAGGGTTTCCAAGCTTGGATACGACCTCAACGATCGTCGATCTCGCCGGCGCTTCGCGGTCGCGCCGCCGCGCTGTCACAGACGCCTTCCGCCGGACTGCCCCCCTGTCCAGCCAGACCAAATAGATTGGTTCCGGGCAGAACTATTCCGACGCGCGCGTCGAGATCGTGTCGCCTCGGCCGTAGCTGACGCGCCCTCGGCGCGCTGCGTTCAGCGCATCGCAACGAGGCGCACCTCGCTCGCGCTGCGCTCGTAGGCGGCGCGCACGGCGGTCGCGTCGATCTGCGGATCCTCGACGCCCGCGGCGACGAGCTGCTCGAGGAACGCGCGCTGGCGCTCGGACTTCGCCTCGAGCCACGCGGGACAGCCGCCGGTCGCGCAGGCCGCCGAGGCCTGCTCGGCCGCGGCGAGCGCGTCGCTGACGCGACCGCGGCGGAGCAGCGCGCGCGCCGAGAGGTGCGCCGCCTCCGGGAGCTCGCGCACCTCGCGGGGGGCGGCGTCGAGCGCGGAGGAGGCGAGGCCCGGCTGCTCGCGCTCGAGGTAGGCCGCGGCGAGCGCGGTGACGCTCGCCGGCGTCCGGCCCTCGGCGTAGTGGGCCTCGAGCGTCGCGAGCTCGCCGAGCCCCGCCGTGGCGCGCGGCGGCAGCAGCTGCGACGCCTTGACGCTCGGCCCGAGCCCGACCGTCCAGATGACCCCCGCGAGCACCACGCCGTTGGCGACGAACAACCCGAAGCGCATCACCCGACCTCCAGGAAGTAGACTGGAACTGCTGACTAAGACTGAGCGACAGCCTTGCGGCGCGAAGGTTCCCGCGAGGTGCGAAGGACGCGCGATCGGGGGGTCGGCTCACCCACAGGGCGGCCTGGACGGCGGCGGGGCTACTCGCTCGGGAGCACCACGAGGTCGTCGCGGTGGACGACGACGTCGTCGCCGGACTCGTCGCGCTTCTTCCGCGCGATGCGCGCCGCGTCGCCCGCGGACATCCGCGCGAGCCCGCGCGCGATCTCGGTGCCCTCCGGGTCGAAGACGGCCACGGCGTCGCCCGGGAGGAAGGTGCCGCGCACGCCGAGGACGCCGACCGCGAGGATGCTCCGGTTCTTCGAGGCGATCGCCTCGGCGGCGCCCCGGTCGACGAGGATCGCGCCGCGCGGGCGCAGCGTGTAGGCGATCCAGTGCTTGCGCGCGTTGAGCCGCTGCGGCACGGCGGCGAAGAGGGTGCCGACGTCCTCGCCCGCGAGGATGCTCGTGATGATGCCCGGCTCGCGGGCGGCGGCGATGACCACGTGCGAGCCCGCGAGCGTGGCGCGGCGCGCGGCCTCCACCTTGCTGGCCATGCCGCCGGTGCCGACGCCGGAGGTCGAGGCGCCGGCGAGGTGCCGCGCCTCGCGGGCGACGCTGCGCACGAACGGCACGCGGCGCCCGTCGCCGTCGAGCAGGCCCTCGACGTCCGAGAGGAGGATCAGGAGATCGGCCTCGCAGAGCGGGGTCACCATCGCGGCGAGCTGGTCGTTGTCGCCGAACTTGATCTCCTCGACCGCGACGGCGTCGTTCTCGTTGATGATCGGGATGGCGCCCGCCTCGAGCAGCGCGGCGAGGGCGTTCCTCGCGTTGTTCGTGCGGGTGCGGTCCGCGAGGTCGGCGTGCGTGAGGAGCACCTGCGCGACGAGCAGGCCCACCTTGCCGAAGGCCTCCTCGTAGCGCTGCATCAGCACGCTCTGGCCGGCCGCGGCCGCGGCCTGGAGCCAGGCCATGTCCTTCGGGCGCGCCTTCAGCCCGAGCTTCGCCACGCCGAGGGCGATGGCGCCGCTCGACACGATGACGAGGTTCCGGCCGGCGCGGGCGCGGAGCGCGGCCACCTCGACGGCGAGCCGGTCCCAGGCGTCGCCGGACAGGCTCTTCGAGCCGATCTTGATGATGACGCGGCGGCAGCGCTTGAGCGCGGCGCGCGCGCCCTCTGGATCGGGCTCGGGCGCGGGCGTGGCGACGCCCGCGTGGCGGCCCGCGGCGGCGCCCTTCGCGGCGGTGCGTTCCTCGTGCTCAGTCATGGGGGAGGCCGGCGGCGGCGATCTCGTCGAAGGCCGCGTCGAGGCGGCGCTCGATGTACTCGGGGGCGGCGGCGCCCGCGAGCAGGAACGCGTCGATCCAGCGCGTGAACTCGTCACGCAGGTCCTCCGCGCCGCTCGGCAGGATGGTGACGCTCGCGCGGAGCGAGGGGGACAGCGCGCGCCGCACGGCGCGATCGACGGCGTCGCGGATCCAGCGAGCCTCCTCGGCGTGGATGCGGACGGCGCTGGTCCGCCGGACGCGCGTGATGTAGCGGTTCAGGAGGTGGCCGAGGGCGTAGACCTCGAGGCCGCGCGCGGCCGCCGCGAGCGCGAGGGCCGGGTTGAGCCGCCGGAGGACCTCCTTCGTGACGAGCTGCGCGGCCTTGCGGAACGGGGTCTGATCCGCGCCGGGCTGGATGAGCAGGGCGCGCGCGTCGGTGGTGAGGCTGAGGCCGTGGCGGGCGACCGTGTCCTGGACGATGGCCCCGCGGATGCGCAGGAGCATCCGATCGGGGAGGACCGGGACCGGGATCCACGAGGCGCCCACCGCGAACGCGGTGAGCACGGCGAGTCGACCTCCGGGAGGCGGGCCGCCCGGGGTGACCTGAGCGGCGGACGGCGGGTTCGCGGCGGGTTCGGATGACATCGCGCGCACGGTACTACGGCGCCCGGCGGGTGGCGAACAGGTGGCGACGCCGGCGCGCGGTCCTGGAGGCAGCGGCGCGCTGCCCGGAGGCAGCGGCGCGCGCGGCCCTCAGAAGAGGGGGGTGAGCTCGACGATCGCGGCGCGGCAGCGCGTGGCGGCCAGGACGAGGTCGCGGGTCGTCGCGCCCTCGGGCAGCGCGGCCGAGAAGCGCGCCGGCCCTCCCCGCAGCGCGATGCCCCGGGCGGCGAGCTCCTCGCGGAGGAGCTCCGCGTTGCTGCGGACGGTGAGGGTGTAGACGCGGCCCCCGGCGGCGATCTCCGCGAAGGAGCCCGAGAAGGCGAGCTCGCCGCCGGCGAGCACGAGCACGTCGGTGGCGCCGCGGACCAGGACGCCCCGCGGGCCCTCGACGTCGAGGCGCGCCGCCGTGAGCAGCGCGCCGCGGCCCTCGGTGGCGCCCGCGAGCGCGGCCAGGACGAAGCCGGCCGCGCCGTCGTCGAGGCCGACGAGCGGATCCTCGGCGATCAGCACGGCCGGCGCCGTCACGATCGCCTGGGCGAGGACGAGCGCGCGGCGCTCGGGCAGCGCCAGCGTCCGGAGCGTGCGCTTCCGGGCGGCCGCGAGGCCGACCCGCGCCAGGGCGGGCGGCGCCATCTCGGCGGCCGCGCGCGGCGAGGCCCCGGAGAGCCGCGCGCTCCAGGCGACGTAGGCGTCCGCGGTCCACGCGAGCGGCAGCGGCGGATCGAGCGGCGCCGCCCCGCTCGCGGCGCGGTGCGCGGAGCGCGCGACGTCGCGGCCCGCGACCTCGAGGCGCCCGGCGACGACGCGCGCCTCGCCGGGCGCCGCGTCGTCCGCCGCGTCGCCCGGCGCCGGCGCGCGGACGGCCGAGAACGGGATGCCGGTGAGCGCCGCGAAGAGCGCGCCGGTGTCGCCGGCGCAGAGCACGCGATCGCCGCGCGCCTCCGCGGTGAGCGCGTCGATCGCGACAACGTCGTCGACGGCGATGCGCGCGGCGCGGGCGTCGAGGAGCGGCGGGCCGGCGGCCTCGGCCTTCTCCATGGGCTCAGCGCTCCCCCTGCGCGCGCGGCGCGGGCCCTCGGGGCGCGTCCTCGCGGGCCGTGGTGGGGGCGCCGAACGAGATCTCCCCGGCGAACTCGCTGCGCGCGAGCGGCCTGTCGGCGCCGAACACGAGGAACGGCGTGAGGGCGCGCGCGGCGTCGAGCATCACGGGCGGGAGGGTCGCCGTCGCGAGCTCGCCCTGGGCCTGCGCCGAGAAGCCGACCAGGCTGAGGGCGTAGCCAAGGAGCGACGTGTCCTCCTCGGGGAGCGACAGGACGGGCGCGTCGTCGGGCAGCCGGCCCAGCCGGCGCGCCTCGGCGAGCGCCTCCCGGAGCCCGCCGATGCGATCGATGAGCCGGCGCTCCAGGGCCTGGGCGCCGGTCCACACGCGCCCGCGCGCGAGGGCGTCGACCTCGTCGGGCCGCATGCGCCGGCCCTCGGCGACGCGGGCGACGAACCGGTCGTAGAGCTGCTTGACCTTGATGCCGAGCTGCTCGCGCTCGTCGTCGGTGAACGGCCTGTAGAGCGACTCGGCGTCGGCGCGCGGCGCCGAGCGGAACGTCTCGAGGCTCACGCCGAGCTTCTGCAGCAGCCCGGTGACGTCGACCTTCCCGTAGAAGATGCCGATGGATCCGGTGATCGTGGAGCGGGTCGCGAAGAGGGTGCCGCCGGCGACGGACGCGTAGTAGCCGCCGCTCGCGGCCTGGGAGCCCATCGAGACGATGAGCGGCTTCACGCGCGCCGTGAGGATCGCCTCGCGGAGGATGACGTCCGCCGCGAGCGTCGACCCCCCGCCGGTCTCGACGCGGAGCACGACGGCGCGGACGTTGCGGTCCTCGCGCGCGCGGCGCAGCGCGCCCGCGACCGTGTACGAGCCCGCGAGCTTGACGCCGAGCAGCGGGATCGACCGGCTCTCGCCGTCGATCATGTCGCCGTCGAGGTAGACGAGCGCGATCTTGGGCGAGTAGCCCCAGCGCTCCGGCGCCTCGTCGCCCGGGTCATCGTCGACGACGCGGGAGGAGCGCCCCATCACCTCGTCGACGACGCGGCCGAGCTCGTCGTCGTAGGCGAGCATGTCGACGAGGCCGCTCTGCCGCGCCTCCTGCGCGAGGAACGGGCCGCGCGCGAGCCGCCGCTTGAGCTCCTCGACGGGGATGCGGCGCCCGGCGCTCACCTCGCCGAGGAAGGCGCCGGAGAGCTCGTCGATCAGCGCCTGGTGGTCGTCCTTGCCGACCTGGGTGCTGCCCTCGCGGGCGAACTGCTCGGCGGCGAGCTTGTGCGCGCCGATGCGGACGATGTCCGCCTGCACGCCGAGCTTCTTCAGGAGCCCGCCGAAGTAGAAGTAGCTCGACGAGATGCCGGAGAAGCGCAGGCCCCCCGCGGGGTTCATCGCGATGGCGTCGGCGTGCGAGCACACGTGGAGCGAGCGCCCGCCGGCGTCCTCGAGGTGGCAGAGGACCTTCTTGCCGTGGCTCCGCAGGTTGCGGATCGCGTCGGCGACCTCCTCGGCGTGGGCGAGCGAGCTGGCCGGCTCGGCGCGGAGCACGAGCGCGACCCCGGAGACCTCCGGGTCCTCGGCGAGGCGCCAGAGCTGCTGGAGGAACCGCGTGTGCCTGCGGACGCCCGGGGTCGAGTCGAGGCGGACGCGGACGACGCGGGCCGGCAGCTGGACGCCCGGCTCGGAGAAGCTGCGGAGCGCGACGCCTGTGTAGACGCCGGTGCCGTTCTTCGTGATGGCGTCGCCGAAGACCCCGCCGGCGGAGACCTGCAGCTCGCCGACGTTGACGTCGAGCCCGGCCATGGCCGCGATGTGCGGGCCGCCGTCGGCCGCGAGGTCGCGCAGCGTCACGTCGCCCCGGAGCGTGCCGACGTAGGGCACCCGCAGGCCGAGCGTGGCCCGCGGCGTCCAGGCGCCGCTCTCGTCGGGGTCGCTGTTCTCGACGTAGGCGGTCTCGAGGCCGATCTCGAGCGCGCGCCGGCCGCCCACGGGTCGCACGGCGACGCCGAGATCGTAGCTGCGCTCGATGGCCACGCGGAGGCGGCTCTCGGGGCGGTTCCAGTCCCGCGCGACGGCCGACAGCGAGAGCCAGGTGAAGGGCCGGAGGGTGACGCCGCTCGTGAGCGAGAAGTACCCGTCGAGCGCCGGCGCGTCGGAGCTGCCCCAGCCGAGCGTCGTCCCGAACGCGAAGCCCGGGCCGGTGTCGAGCGCGAGCCCCCAGCGGACCCAGCGCGCGGTGCTGTCGAGCGGCGCCGCCGCGGCCTCGGGCGGGTCGAGGAAGTCGAAGCGCAGGCCGGTCGACACGTACCAGAGCGGCACGCCGAGCGCGATCGAGTGGCCGCGCGCTGGCAGCGGCGAGGCCGAGCCCGTGGAGACCCAGGTCCACCGGAGCTCGGTGCCTGGCAGGAAGGAGAGGTTCGCGGGGTTCACCGCGATGGCCGAGGTGTCGTCGCTGCTGGCGACGGCCTTGCCCGGATCCGGGATCGGCTGCGAGGGCCCGTCGGTCGGCGCGGCGAGCGCGGCGGTCGGCGCGGTGAGCGCGGCGATCGCGCCGGCGAGCGCGGCGGTCGCGTACACGCCGAGGAGCGCGGCGGCGCGGGCGAAGGGGGCACGGCGGGCGGGGCTTTGGGGGCGGGGTAGGTCGTTCATGCGCTGACGAGCTCCCGGAGGGTATCCGCTTCGGCGTCGTACGTCCGCTGGACCTCGGCGAGGGCGAGGCGTTCGACGAGCGGGCCGAGCAGGCGCAGCCGGATCTCGATGTCGCCGTCGACGCGGCGGCGGGTGCGTCCCTCGGGCAGGCGCTCGAGCTGGTACGTGCCTGTGGAGCGGAAGTAGCTGCGCCACTGCTCCTTCGGGCTCACCTGCCAGGTGGAGGCGTGATCGGAGAGCCGGTAGGTCGAGCGCTCCTCCCAGGACATGGCGTCCTTGGCGACGGGATAGCCCTTGAAGATCGGCAGCGGCGCTCTCGCCTGGAAGCGGAGGATGCGGAGGAGCTCGCCGTTGTGGAGCGCGTGCTCGATCGTGACGACGCTCTCGATGGAGGCGACCTTCCTGGCCAGCCGCGGCCCGAGCTCCGGCGAGAGCACGGCGAGCTCGATGGCGTCGAGGGGCGCGTCGAGCTCGTGACAGATGGTGAAGTGCACGCGGGCCTTCTAGCACGCCCCCTTCGAGGACCGGGGGCGGGAGGACCGAGCGCGGGCGTGGGAGGATCGAGCGCGGGCGTGGGAGGATCGAGCGCGGGCGTGGGAGGATCGAGCGCGGGCGTGGGAGGATCGAGCGCGGGCGTGGGAGGATCGAGCGCGGGCGTGGGAGGATCGAGCGCGGGGCCCGGTTATGCTTCCGGGACCGGCTCCGGGACGGCGACGGGCGCGGTGGCCGTGGCTTTCCGGTGGGAGCGCCGCTTCACGCTCGCCCGATAGCGGGAGACGAACTTCGTTGCGAGCTTGGGCTGATCGCGAAAGGCATAGCGGCCGCCTTCGCGGATCTCCCTGGCGAGCTCGTCGGCGGCCCAGAACGTGCGGTTGCGGAGCTCCAGCGCCTGCGCGGCGCTCGCGTCCGAGGCCTCGTTGGCGGCGGCGTCCTCAAGGGCGTCGGCGAGCGCGCTGGCCCTCGCGAGATCCTTCTTCGTGATGTCGGTCACGCCGAGCGCGCCCTCGTGGTCGTCCCAGAAGTCGACGAGATCGCGGAGGTCCTGGATGATATCGGCCAGGCCGGAGCCCTCGGCGATGCGCGAGAGCTCGGCCTGGGCGGCGGCGTCGTTCCGGCAGCCCCAGCGGCCGCCGGCCACGAGCTTCGCGTCGAGCGTCTCGGCCTCATCGCGGAGCCTCCGCTGCGCGGACGTGAGCTTCACGGCGCCGCGCGCCTTCTGCCACGCCTTCTCGATCGCGCCGAGCCGCCGCGCGAAGCGCGCGAGGAGGTCCACCTTGTCGGCGGTGATACCGATCTTCGAGAGGCGCGCCTGCTGAGCGCGCGCGAGGCGCGAAAGCGAGGTGAGCTCGCGCTCCGCGACGCTCAGCGGGATATCGGGCGCGGACGCGTAGCCAGGGTCGAGCGCAAGGAGCGCCTCGTCGCTGGTGGGATCGGCGGCGTGTGCGGCAGGGCGTTTCGTCCTGGGGGCGGGCGTCTTCCTGGACGACCTGACCTTGGACGATGTGGGCTTGGACGAGTTCTTCACGGTGCGTTTCTGGGGCATGGGCTCCCTCCTGGTTGAGCGTGACCGGGTGATGGTCGCGAATGGGGAGGCGGTGTCAACAGCGTGCCGCGTGGGCCAGACGTCCGAATGCTGCTGCGATGAGGGTCGTGCGCAGCTCTCAGTAAAGAGACGGCCGATGATAGGAGAGTACGGCGACGCGCTTTTATTGCTCTCGTTCATTGCATGTTGACACGGCACGTCTCGCCGGAGAGCCCTGTGCGCCAGCGGGTGGAGGGGCGCTTCGCATCGGGGGCGTGCTGCAGAAGCAGGAGGCGGGGGGCGACGGGCTGCGCGTGGAGCTCGTGCGCAACGGGGAGCTGCCGCCGCTGTTCAACCACGTGTTCGGTCCGGACGAGCTCGGGCCGTGCGCGATCGGCGCGGGCGACTGCGGCGGCGCGCCGCTCACGACACACGTGCTCGCGGGCGATCGCCTCTACTTCCGGGTGAGCGCGACGCCCGAGATCGACCCGGAGAGGGCGGTGAACACGGCAGCCGACCTGCTGTCGTGGAGCCCGTCGATCACCTACGAGGTCGGCGAGGAGCTGCTCGGGCAGGTGGGGCCGGACGGGCGGCCGATCCATCGATTCGAGTACGCACAGGACCATCGCCTCGGAGGGCGTCCCGAGGTGCCGTGGGTCGCGTCCTCGGATGGCCTCGTGAGCATCACGGGCGATCTGGTGAAAGGGTCGACGAGCGATCAGCTGAGGGTGTCGATCGCGCGGGAGAGCGAGGGCGCGTTCTACAGCATCATGGATGAGGAGGTGGTGAGCGCGGACGCGGGGGTGCTGGCGCTCGCGGGACGGCTGCACAGCGATGCGAACGGCCTGGTTCCGGTCAAGGAGGGCGATCGGCTGTGGTTCCGGGTGAAGTCGGACGTGCCCGACGACCCGGCGCGCGTCGCATGGGCGCCGGCGGTGGAGTACCGCCGGGACGAGCTACGGGCTATCGGCGGCGCACGTGGAGATGCTCGACATCAATGGCGATGGGCTTGTCGACCAGGTGGCGCAGAGCCCCGAGAGCGGGCAGATGACGGTGGCGCTGAACCTCGGCTACCGGTTCACGGCGCCGGTGCCGTGGCAGCGGGACGCCTTCAACAAGGCCAGCTTCAACGCGGGCGCGCTGAACGATGCGCTCGGCGAGGTGCTGGGCTTCTTCTCGGACGCGGCGGACCCGGAGGCGGTGAGGCTGGAGGACACGGGCGCGCAGAGCATCGGGTTCGGGGTGAGCGCGAGCGTGGGCGCGGGGATCGGCTACACGCGCACGACGGCGCGCACGATCGTGGACTTCGTGGACGTGAACGGCGATGGGCTGCCGGACAAGGTGATGAAGGCGCCGGAAGAGGCGTTCTTCCGGGTGCAGCTGAACCTCGGCGCGCGGTTCGCGGCGGAGGAGCAATGGCCGGCCGGCGACTGGGGAGTGAACCTCGATCCGCTGGAGTACGCGTTCATGGGGAGCGGGGACGCGGTGGGCTTCCGGCGCTCGGAGAGCCACGACGGCAGCGTGTCGCTGCAGGTCTGTTACTTCGTCTGCGTCGGCGGGTCGGTGTACTACTCGGAGGGAACGGGCGCGTCGCACCTCGGGTTCGAGGACATCGACGGCGACGGGCTGGCCGACCACGTGCTGAAGCGGGACGGCGACAGCGCGGTGCGGACGCGGAGGAATGCCATCGGCAAGGCGAACCTGCTGTGGCGGGTGAACCGGCCGCTGGGCGGGAGCGTGGAGATCGACTACCGGCGCGAGGGCAACCTGGTGGTGCCGAGGGAGGTGGCCGGGAATGCGCCGGTGGACGAGAGCGACGGCCGCACGGCCGTTGTCGATATGCCGTCGAGCCAGTGGGTGCTGAGCGACGTGGTCGTGCGCGACGGGGTGGAGGGCGTGAGCGGCGCGCAGGGGGTGCACACGTACCGGACGCGGCTCGAGACCCACGGAGATGGGATCTATCACCGGGACGAGCGGATGGACCTCGGGTACCGGCGTGTCACGACGACGACCCTGGGCGAGGATGGGGATGGGGTCCCCGCGATGGCGGTCGAGGAGGTGGAGTACCGGAACGCGGACGTCTATCGGCGTGGGCTCGTGGCGCGCTCGGCCCTGCGCGACGGCGAGGGGATGCTCTACAGGGTGGAGGAGGTCGAGCACCTGCCGCCCGATCTGGCGCAGATTGCGGCGAACGGGTGGTTCTTCCCGAGGGAGACGGCGCGGACGAGCGCGTTCTACGAGGGGACCACGGACGACCCGGCGGCGGTTCACAAGAGCGCGCTGGAGACGCGGTTCTATGACGACGACGGCAACCTCACGGACGTGTTCTCCTTCGGCGAGGAGGGGAGCGCGGTGGACGATGTGCACCACCACATCGACTACGAGAAGGACGATGTGCCGTATTTCGTGAAGCCGAGCCTCGTGCGGACGACCGACGCGGAGGGCCGCGTGCTGCGCGAGCGCACGGCGACGTACTGGCCGGGAACGGGCGCGCTCGCGGCGCTCACGAACGTCATCGCCGGAGGCAAGCGGCCGGACGGCTCGCCGTATGCGGGCGACCAGGCGACCTGGCGCTTCAGCTTTGATGAGGTGGGCAACCTCGCGACCTTCACCGATCCGGCCAGCTACAAGCTGACCTACGGCTACGATGCGCTGACGCGCAGCTACCGCACGTGCGTGACCGACAGCTTCGGCTACCGCTCGATCAGCGTGCCCAACCCCCTGTTCGGCACGGTGGCGCAAGAGACGGATGTCAATGGGCACACGATGGTCCATCGGTACGACGCGTTCGGCCGGCTGATCGGGGTCTGGGGGCCGAACGATCTCACCGAGCCGCAGGCGCTTCCGGTCGGATGCACGCCGAGCAAGATCTGGAGCGAGGAAGACCTCGACGGAGAAGGCGAGCCGGCGGTCGGGTTCGAGTACGCGCTCCAGCCGGATCAGTCCGCCGCGCTGCCAGCGTGGGCGAGGACGAGCCACAAGGACGCGGAGCACGCGGGCGATCCGATCGTGACGGTGACGTTCGCGGACGGGCTCGGGCGGGTGATCCAGACCAAGAAGGACCAGGAGCGCGACACGGGTACGGGCACCGAGGTCGGGATGACGGTGAGCGGGGCGGTGCGGTTCGACGCGCTGGGCCGGGTGAAGGAGCAGGGACAGCCGGTGTTCAGCGTGGAGCCGGACACGGCGTTCACGGCCGTGGAGATGGTGCGGAGCACGCACTTCCAGCACGACGTGCTGTCGCGGACGCGGCTTGTCGAGATGCCGGACCCCAAGGCCACCGCGACGGCTGGGTATGCGCGGACGTGGGTCGAGCACGACCTTGTGCAGTTCGACGGGCAGCTGTTGTTCCAGGAGACGGTGATCGACGCGAACGGCAAGTCGCGTAACACTTACCGGGACGTGGGCGGGCGGATCGTGGCGGTGGAGGAGTGGAACACGATCGACGAGGTGGGGCAGCCGATCGTGACGCGGTACGAGCACAACCCGGTGGGCGAGCTGGTGCGGGTGACGGACGCGCGCAACAACGCGACCACGGCGACGTACGACACCGCGGGCCGGATGGTGGCGCTCGTGAGCCCGGACGCGGGGCGCACGGAGTGGCGGTACGACCTGGCCGGGAACCTCCGCGCGAAGCAGACGGCGGAGCTCGCGTTGCGCGGTCAGCTGATCCGGTACGAGTACAACCACAACCGGCTGTGGAAGATCGACTATCCGGTGACGCAGGACGTTGTGTACACGTACGGCGAGGCGGAGGAGGCCGGCGACGCGAACGGCAACCGCGCGGGGCGGATGAAGCAGGAGACGAGCGCGGCGGGGACGCGGAGCTACCGGTATGACCGGTTCGGCCATGTGGCGGAGCTCGTGGCGGAGTTCCCGCGGCTGCGCGAGCCGCACCGGGGGACGTACCAGGCGACGCTGAAGTACGTGTTCGATTCGCTGGGTCGGATGCAGGAGCTGCACTTCCCCGGTTCGGGCGAGGAGATCGTGCGCTACGGGTACGACCGCGGCGGCGCGGTGGTGTCGGTGGTCGGGGAGAACCAGAAGGTCAATCCGCAGCACCCGAATGAGCCGATGACGACGGAGTACCTGAGACACATCGGGTACGACGAGTTCGGTCAGCGGGTGCGCGTGGTGGCGGGTAACGGAATCGAGACGAAGTACCGGTACGAGGCATCGACGCGGCGGCTATCGGAGGTGGACGCGGACCACCGGACGCCGCAGATGCGGCAGATGGGGCGGCCGCCGAGGGCGTTCCAGCGGCTGCGGTACGACTATGATCTCGTGGGCAACGTGCTCGCGCTCGACAACGAGGCGCCGTTCGACGCGTCGCCGGGCGGAGCCGTGATGGTCGCGACGACGGAGCAGCGGTTCGCGTACGACGACCTCTACCAGCTGACCGAGGCGTCGGGGACCTACCAGGAGCGGGGGAACGAGCAGCAGGGGTACACGCTGGACATCGCGTATGACGTCCTCGGGAACGTGAGGAAGAAGGGGCAGGAGGTGGCTCGGTACGTGCCGAAGCACAATGCCCCGGGGGAATGGCAGAAGCAGGACCCGATCCGGGAGAGGACGTACCGCAACGAGTACCGCTACACCGGTCCGAGGCCGCACGCGGCGAACCAGGTGGACGAGTACGTGGTGGCCGAGACGTCGCCGCGGCTGCGGGAGCCGTTCTATGACGCGAATGGCAACCACAAGGAGTGGAAATACAGGGGTAACCTGCAGCGCACCCTGAGCTGGGACGAAGACAACCGGCTTGTGTCGGTGAGAGAGAACAACCAGGAGCTGTCGCGGGCGCTGTACGACGGCGCCGGGGAGCGACGGGCGCACCGGCACGGGGTGGCCGGCGAGGAGGAGACGGCGTACGTCGACCAGCACCTCGTGGTGCGCAACGGGGTGGTGGCGACAAAGCACCTGTTCGCGGGGGAGACGCGGCTCGCGAGCAACATCGACGCGGACTGGTTCCAGCGGCCGCCGGTGTTGTACTACCACCCGGACCACCTCGGCAGCACGCAGTACGTCACCGATCAGGACCAGCAGCTCAGCCAGCATGTCGAGTACCTGCCGAGCGGAGAGCTGTGGACCGACCAGACGGACTCGCAGTTCCAGAACCGGCAGCCGTACCTGTTCACCGGCAAGGAGCTCGACCTGTCGACCGGGCTCTACCACTATGGGGCGCGGAGCTACGAGCCGCGGCTCGGGGTGTGGATGAGTCCGGATCCGATCCTGGGCCCGTACATGCGGGGGGTGCCGAACGGCGGGGTGTACGATCCGATTCACCTGGGGCTGTACACGTACACGCGGAACAATCCGCTGAGGTTCGTCGACCCCACCGGGCTGGCCGAGGAATGTGTTGATGGCGGTTGTCAGTCGTTCGTGGGGGCTGTGGACAGCCCAGAGCAGAGCATCGCTCCGGATGATACGATGTGCGCCTCTGGAGTCTGCGTAGACGGAGGCCTCGCGGAGCGGCTCGCCTTCCACCAAGCGCAGGTTGCGAGAGAAGACCTGCCGCTGGAAGAGCCGGTGGTGGACCCGATGGATGCGGTGGTCATTGGGACGGCAGCCGTGACGCTGGTCAAGGCTGGGGGCAAGGCGATCTCCAAGCTGGCTGCGCGGAGGGCCGCCGCGAAAGCGGAAGCCTTGGCCGGGAGGGGGGGAAGCAAGACGGTGCAGGATTTCCTGCCTGAAGCTGTTAAGCGCCTGGAGGCGGCAAAGCTAAAGTATGGCGGCGAAGGCGTCGTCAACATGGCCAAGAAGGCCGATATCAAACAGATCGATCGGATCGTTCGAGAGATCGGGCTTTCCCCAGGCCAGCGAGAGATCCTCCATGAGGAGATGCGAGCGCTGAAGGGTGCCGACGGAGAATGCCAACAGGTTTGAGACAGGCCAGACGAGAATCCTATGAGTGGATCGCGCTGAGGGGCGGGTTCCGGCTCTGGGCAGCATCCGGTCGAGGTCGGAGCGGCCGCGGCACGGCGGTGGGCGTGGCGCCAGGTTCGGGCGCGGCGCTGGTCGTGCCCGTGTGCGTGGGCGCCGCGGCCTCTCCGGCAGCATCGTCAACGGACAGCGGGTTGATGGCTACCGAAGCGGGCGGCCTGCGCACGACGGGCGGCCCGTTCGGGAAGCGTTCCGGATGCGCGGCGTAGGCCGTGTCCAGGGCGACCTGGCGCCGAGCCGCGATATCTTCGACTCGGCCGTAGAATACATCAGCAGGTGTGAAGAGCGCAAGTCCAGAATGCTGATGAAGGTCGTTATACCAGCTGAAGAACTCCTGGCACCACGCTCGTGCATGAGCCAGCGAGGCAAAGCGGTCCGGATAGTCTGGCTGGTACTTGAGCGTCTTGAACTGCGACTCGGAGAAGGCGTTGTCGTCGCTGACGTGAGGCCGGCTGAAGCTACGAACGACGCCGAGCGAGCCGAGGAGCTGAGCGAGCCCCTCCGACCGCATCGCGGAGCCGCGGTCGGCGTGCACCGTGAGCGAGCCGGGCTCGACGCCGTGGCGGGCGACGGTCTCTGCGAAGAGGTGCTCGGCAAGCTCCGCGCTCTCGCGCTCGGCGAGCAGCCAGCCAACGGTCATGCGACTGAACAGGTCGAGGACGACATACAGGCAGTAGAAGACCCCAGGCAGCGACCCGCGCAACTTGGTGATGTCCCACGTCCAGATCTGGTTGGGAGCCGTGGCGGTAAGCGTTGGCTTGGCATGCGTCATCGGTCCACGCTGGGCGCGCCGCTCCCCGCTCTCGCCGGAGGCGGCGAGCAGCCGGTACATGGTGCGGATGGAGGCGAGGTAGACGCCGCGCGACAGCAGCGTCGCGTAGACCTCCGGCGGGGGCTGGTCGACGAACTCCTCGCTGTGCAGCACGTCGAGCACGGCTTGCCGCTCGGGGTCGCTGAGCCGGCGTGGGCTCGGAGCGGGCCCGGTCAGCGCGGACGGCTTCGCGGGCTGAGTCTGCCGGTAGAGCGTGGCGCGGCTGACGCCGAGTGCCGCACACGCCTGGGAGATGGGGACGTGCGGGTCATCGAGCTCTTCGATGACGTCCATCAGCGCTCTTCGTCGTTCGTGAGGTTGATGCCCAGAATGGCAGAGACTTTTTTTTGGAGGTCGATGAGCTTCTCAGCGAGCGCGAGCTTCTCCTCGAGCCGCGCCGAGCGCTTCTCGAGTTCGGCGATGCGCCGGTCCTTCGCGTCGTGCTTCGGCTTGCGGCCGGGCTTGCGCCCCGCGAGAGCCTCGCTGCCGTGGAGGGCGAGCTGCTTGCGCCAGGCCGTCAGGAGGGAGCTGTAGATGCCCTCGCGGCGCAGCAGCGCCTCGATGTCCCCGCGCTGGGTGCACGCGGCCGCCTCGCGAACGATGCGCAGCTTCTCCGCCGCCGAGAACTTCCGCCTCTTGCCCCGCTTCGGCACAGTCTCGACGGCGACGCCACTCGGGCGGGGAGCAGCGCCCTGCGCCGCTGGGGCGGGGGTAGGATCGACGGATCGGAGATGGGAAGGCTTCGGCACGAGTCAGGTCCATTCTCCGCCCTCTCACCACAGATTTCCAGGGGGAGCTTGTCTCACCCGACGTTGGCACAGAGGGCGATGGGTTGGGAGCCATCGACGACCTTCTGGAGTTGGCCCGCGAGATCAAAGTATCGTTCCCCAAGAATTAAGGCGTCAAATGATTGCACTCACAAATTCAATTCCGGTCGCAATTTCCGACAGACTTAACGCCGTGATAGGGCAGCGTTGCTGGTACGTCGGTGCGGGAGGACTGGTGGGGTCATCATTTTCGCTGGCGCTTGGCGCTCGGGTTCCGCGTGAGCTGCCTCTGCGAAATGCAGCAGAGTACGACGAGATAAAAATGTTCCAAGGGGAGTTTCGGTTTTTGATTTGGTGCTCATGGCGGTTGGACGGCGCCGTGTCACCTCTCTCAAGCAGTGATCAGGAAACCGAAGATATTGCTCGATCGCTTGAGTCTCTGCGGGGCCAAACGATCGTGCGAGCGACCTGTTACGCTCCGGCATGGGACCTTTGCTTGGAATTCTCCGACGACCTCCGTCTGGCAGTGTTCTGCGACCATCTCCCCGGAGATGCGAGCATCGAACAGAACTGGGAGCTTTGGTGCGGCAATGAAGCTTTACTGGTCGGACCAGGTTACTCTTGGTTGATACACAGAGAGGTGTGATGGCCGATGGATTCCCTTGTTGTTGTCATGGAAATTCGCATTTTCGCGGCTGCGGAAACCTGTTGGCGATCTGATGAAAGGGCCGACGAGTGAACGGCTGGCAATCTCGATCGCGCGGGAGAGCGAGGGCGCGCTCCACTGCGTCTGGGGGAGAAGGTTGTGAGCGCGTCCTTCTCGCTGCCGGAGGCGCTGCGGCGGGTGGAGCACCGGACGGTGCGGCTGAGCGGCGAGCTTGCGTCGCTCACGTTCAGCGCGGGAGACGAGGAGGAGCAGACGCTCAACAAGACGGACAGCAAGGGGCGTTCGCAAGGCTACCTGCGCACGAGCTTCAGCGCCGGGACGAGCTACGGGTTGTCGGCGGCGCACGTGGAGCTGCTCGACATCAATGGCGATGGGCTTGTCGACCAGGTGGCGCAGAGCCCCGAGAGCGGGCAGATGACGGTGGCGCTGAACCTCGGCTACCGGTTCACGGCGCCGGTGCCGTGGCAGCGGGACGCATTCAACAAGGCCAGCTTCAACGCGGGCGCGCTGAACGATGCGCTCGGCGAGGTGCTGGGCTTCTTCTCGGACGCGGCGGACCCGGAGGCGGTGAGGCTGGAGGACACGGGCGCGCAGAGCATCGGGTTCGGGGCGAGCGCGGGCGGCTCGAGCGGCGGGGTGAGCGCGAGCGTGGGCGCGGGGATCGGCTACACGCGCACGACGGCGCGCACGATCGTGGACTTCGTGGACGTGAACGGCGATGGGCTGCCGGACAAGGTGATGAAGGCGCCGGAAGAGGCGTTCTTCCGGGTGCAGCTGAACCTCGGCGCGCGGTTCGCGGCGGAGGAGCACTGGCCGGCCGGCGACTGGGGAGTGAACCTCGATCCGCTGGAGTACGCGTTCATGGGGCATCCGAGGCTCGCAAGCTCGGCACAAAGAATCCCGACATCGGCTTTGATAGCGCGGGTCGAGTGGTCCTGAGAAATCCAAAAACTGGTGATGAGGTTATTACAGATGTCCTCTTGGGGTCCTACATGCCATGAATCCGTCTATTCGTGTTGAAGGATATTGGGTAGCTAGCGGGATGAGGTTTTCGCCTGGTGCAGTTGAATGTGCTGCACAGGTCCCATTTTCGGAAAAAATCGAACCCGGTGAGATTGTCTCGCGCGGTCGTTATCGAGGAAGGCCATCGCTGGAAGGATGGGGAAAATACGACTTTTCTGTGCCACCAGACGATGCTGATCTTTTGTCATCTAAATCGGAATTCCTTGCCACGCTCGAGCGCTGCATACCGGTGTACAAGGCGGCCGGCGCACAGGAGATCGTTCTGCATTTTGATGTGTCCTATGCGGGGCAGTGCAATCTTCAGCTCACCGTTCCTCTGATCCGTAGGTTGGCTGAGCTCGGAGTCGATGTGACGATAACGTGCTTCGCGATTGAGTAGGCGATAGTCGCGCGTAGGGTGGAAACGGGCGGATGAAGTAGATGAAGCAGGAGACGAGCGCGGCGGGGACGCGGAGCTACCGGTATGACCGGTTCGGGCCCGGGAGATCCGACCGGAATAAACATCGAAAACATTATGCGGGGGGGTGAGTGATGTCGGTCCGTAATCATGCCCGCCTTAAGATCATCACCCGGTCGGTGGCGCCAGAGGAGGTTACCGCACGTTTGGGCTTGAATCCAGATCGCGTTCGGCGCGCGGGGCAGCCACGACCGCATACGACCATCATCGAGAACACGAATTGCTGGGAGCTTCACTCGGGGCTCCCCGAACATTGCGAGCTATCCGAGCATATTAGCGCGGTTCTCCGGAAGGTTGAGCGCTGCGCCAAGCAAATCGCTGAGATGGCTGAAGAGAACGAAGTGCTACTGTCCTGCATAGTGCACGCGCCGACCGAGCCTGCACTGGGGTTGAGCAAGAAAGTAATTCGCGATCTTGCCAATATCTGCGCTGAGGTGGACTTCGACCTCTATGTCGGAGAGGAATAGCCGCACGCGGCGAGCCAGGTGGACGAGCTCGTGGTGGCCGAAACGCAGCCTCGACTGAGGGAGCTGATCCACGACGCGAACGGCAACCACAAGGAGTGGAGATACTCGGGGTAGCCCGCAGCGCACGTTGCGCTGGGACGAGGACAGCCGGCTTGTGTCGATGAGAGAGAGCAACCAGGAGATGTCGCGGGCACTCTACGACGGCGCCGGCCTGCGCGAGGACGCCGCCGCCGCTCCGCGACGCCAAGGACGCGTGGAACCCGAGCGGGGGTAGCTCGCCGCACCCCTCGTGCGCTCGCGTCGCACCCGGCCGCCCCGACGCTTCCTTGCTCGGCCAACCGGAGCCGCGCTACGACCGCCGCAGGACACCTCGCATGCGACCCCCGCGCTCGCCCCGCGCCGCCGCCCGCGCCCGCGCGCTCGTCCTCGCGCCGGGCGTCGCGATCGCGGCCCTCTCCGGCGGCTGCGGCGGCGGACAGACGCAGGGCGAGGCCTTCGACCCGCGCTGGAAGGACGACGGCGGCGCCGGCATCGCGGCCTTCCAGCAGCGCTTCGCGGGCAGGCCCGTCCCCCTCGGCGCCGACGTGGCGGTCGGCGTCGTCGCGGGCTCAGGGGCGCGCCAGCTCGTCGGGGTGCCGCTCGGCGGCGGCCCGGCGTGGACCTTCGCGCACCCGCTCGACGCGCGGCCGGCCGTCGCGGGGAGCGTCGTCGTCGGGCTCGGCCAGGGCGAGCTGTTCGCGCTCGACGCGCGCACAGGCCGGCTGCTCTGGACGCGAAGGGCCGGCGGCAGGCTCCGCGGCGCGGGCGACGACGGAGAGACCACCGTGGTGTCGCTCGTGTCGACCACCGGCACCCTGAGCGTGGTGCTCGCCATCGGCCACGACGGGATGGTGCAGCGCCAGATCGAGGACTCCGCCACCATCGGCGTGCCGGCCGTCGTGGGGCGCTACGCGTTCCTGCCCTGGCAGGGGCGGTACGTCACCGTCTTCGACCTGCAGACGGGCGGCGAGGTGGCGCGGGCGCTCCTCCACAACGAGGTGAGCCGCGCCTTCCTGCTCGGCGGCGCCGTCTTCTTCGGCGGCGGCGCGGCGGCGACGCGCCTCGACGAGGCCATCGGGATCGGCGCGGCCGGGCGCGCGTCGACGGCGCGGCTGCCAGCGCGCGAGCTGCCCGGGGCGCCGGTCTGGATGACCGACGGGACCGAGGTGCTCGCGCCCATCGCCTCGGCCGAGGACAGGGCGCGGCTCTACGCCCGCCCCCGCGCATCCGGGCCGCCCGGCGTCGAGGCGGAGCGCTTCGCGGCGACGTACTACCGGGCCGCCGTCGGCCTCGACGCGCGCTCGGGCGAGCTCGCGTGGGCCCACGCGGGAGAGGCGGACTTCCTCGGCGGGGCGGCCTATGTCGGCGGCTTCGCGCTGTGCGACGCGCGCGGCGGGATCTCGTTCCTCGACGCGCAGCGCGGGGCCGTGGCGGGGCGCGCCTCGCTGGGCCGGCCGGTCCAGGCGTGCGTGGTGCAGGCCGACGGGCTCACCGCCGCGGCGCTCGCCGCGCAGCGCCCCGAGCGCCCCACGACCGCGGCCGACCCCCCGTGAAGCCGCCCTCAGCGGGGCTTCTCGTCCTTGTCGTCCGGGTCGACCGCGATGCGGAACCCGGGATCCTCCGGGGTGGGCCCGGTGGGCCGCGCCGCGGGGGCGTCGGGCCCGCCGCCGCCCTCGGGGCGATCCTCGCGCGGCGGCGCCGGAGGCGGCCCCTTGCTCAGCTCGGCGCCGAGCCGGCCGACCACGTTGGACGCCGCCCGCACGAGCTCGCGCCCGGCGTCGTCGATCGCCTTGCCGACGCTCGTGCGATCCATGTCCTTGCGCAGGTCCACGGCCGTCTTGCGCGCCGCGCGCCAGAGCAGGCTCAGCCCCTGCTTGAGATCCTCCTTCGGGTCGTCGCGATCCGGGTCCGAGCTCATCGCGCCTCCTTGGCTTCGCCTCGCCGCGTCGAGGTGGCTTATGTTCCCGCCGCGCTGGCGCCGCAAGCGGCGCGCCCCGTCAGGCCGCGGTCTTCGGCTTGCTCGTGGGATCGACCTCCGGCGGACGCCTCGGCTTGCTCCGAGGCTCGGCCTCACCGGGCGTCTTGGCCGGCGCCGGCGAAAGCGAGGAGGCTGCGGCGCGCTTCCCGCCGGGCGGTGCGCCATCGTGCCCCGCGGACGCCGGGCCGCCGCCCGCCGCAGACGGCCTGCGCTGCGGCGCGGGCGCGGGCGCCGGGGGCCTCGCGGTCGTGCTCGCCGGCGCCGGGGGCCTCACGGTCGTGCTTGCCGGCGCCGGGGGCCTCACGGTCGTGCTTGCCGGCGGGGGCCTCACGGTCGTGCTCGCCGTCGCCGGGGGCCTCGCGGTCGTGCTCGCCGGCGCGGTCGCCTCGGCCGCGGGCGGGTGCCCGCTGCCCGACCGGTTCGCCGGCGACCACGCCGTGGAGCGGTTCCGGCCCGACCGCTTCGAGACGTAGAGCGACTCGTCCGCGGCCTTGAAGAGCTCCTCCCACGTGCTGCCCGCCTCGGGGTAGGTGGCGATCCCGATCGAGCAGGTGACCTGGCACTGCACCGGGCCGCCGCTCCCGGCCGCGTGGAACGTCGTCCGCTCGAGCTCCTCGCGCACGCGCTCGGCGAGCAGCATCGCGCCGCGCGCGTCCGTCTCCTCGCAGATCACCACGAACTCCTCGCCGCCGAAGCGCGCGACGGCGTCGGTCGTGCGCTTCGCGCGCCGGAGCACGTCGCCGAGCCCCTTGATGATCACGTCGCCCACGTCGTGGCCGTACGTGTCGTTCACCTTCTTGAAGTGGTCGATGTCGGTCACGAGCACCGAGAGCCGCCGCGAGAACCTCCGCGCCGCCGTGATCTTCTGGTCGGCCACCTCGAGCATCGCCCGCTTGTTGAGCAGCCCGGTGAGCCCGTCCATCGTCGCGAGCTCCTCGAGGCGCCGCATCATCCGCGCGTTCGAGAGCGACACGGCCATGTGGCTCGCGAGGACCTCGAGCGTGCTCCGCACCGAGTCGGTGAAGGCCGCGCGCCGCCGCGAGCCGAGGACCAGCGTGCCGAGCGGCCGGTCGTGCACGACCAGCGGGAGCACGATGATCGACGGCATCGACGGCGGCGTCACGCGGCGGGTGAAGACGATCTGCCGCTTCTCGTCGTACTCGCCGCGGTACGGCAGCGGGTGCCGGTTCTGCAGCACCATCGAGACGAGCCCCGCGTTGTGGCGGAAGCGCTGCCCGGTCAGCTCGGCGCCCCCGTCGCCGCTCACGGCGCGGATCTCGTGGACCTTCTGCGCCTCGTCGTACAGCGTCACCGCGGCGAAATCGACCGACGTGATCTCGCGGGCGCTCGTGACGCCCGCCTCGATGACGCCGGGCTCCGTGGTGGCGGCGCCGAGCGCCTCGGCGGCGCGGTAGAGCTTGCCCTGCTCCACCTTGGCGCGCTCGAGCTGGACGAAGACGCGCTCGTTCTGGATGGCGCGCACGGCGTAGCGGCACGCCTCGTCGATGAGCTCGAGCTCCCGCGGCGAGAACGGCCGGTCCTCGACGCGATCGACGACGAGCACGCCGCGGAGCTTGCCGTGCTCGAACACCGGCAGCGCGCAGACGGCGCGCACCGGGGAGGGGCCGACGTAGTAGGGGAGCTTGTAGCCGGGCTTGAGGCCCCCGATGACGACCGGCGCGCGCTGCGTGATGGCCGCGCCGAAGACGCCGTCGCCCGAGAGGAACGGGCCCTCCGAGAGGTTCGGGGCGTCGCTCGCGAGCTCGCTGATGCGCAGGTGCGTGCCGGCGTCGTTCTGCCAGAGGAGCATCGCGGTGTAGAGGTCCAGCGACTCGCGCAGGAGGCGGAGCGCGAAGAGCACCGACTGGTGGATCTCCTCGACGCCGGAGCGGGCGAGCCGCTCGTCGTCGCCCTTCTGGGCCGCGCCGCGCGCCTGGGCCGGGGCGGCGAGCAGGCGGTAGCTGCGCGCGTCGTCGCGGAGCCGCTCGATCTCGGCCTGGAGGCGGGTGTGGGAGGCCTTCCGGACGCGGCTGATCTCGGCGCGGAGGACGGCCGCGTTCAGCATCGAGAAGACGGCCATGAAGCCGATGTGCGGCGCGGCGGCGCCCCACGCGATCGGCGCGCCGCGCGCGGCCATGGCCGAGCGGACGGCGATCTCGAGGGCGGCGGCGGCGATCGCGACGAGGAGCGACGCCGCGGGGCGGGCGAAGGCGCTCACGAGGGCGATGACGACGTAGAGGGCGGCGTGGGCGTCGCCGTCGAGCGAGCCGTCGAGGCGGAGGACCGCGGCGAACGTCGCGACGACGAGGAGGGCGCCGACCTCGAGGTCGAGCAGCGCGCTCGCCTCGATGGCGGCCGCGCGCCGCCGCGCCCGCTGGACGAGCGCCGCGAGCAGCACGAGCAGCGCCGCCGCGGCCGCGACCTGCGGCAGGCGCTCGGCCGCGTCGAGGACCACGAGCCCCCCGAGGGCGAGGGCGCACGCGAGCGGCGCCGCGTTGCGCGCGATACGGCGGGCGGTGAGCACGGCGAGCACCAGGTTGGCCATGGGCTCGCATGCCGCTATCAGAGGCCGATCCCGAGGGCCCAGTTTTCTGCCGGCGGAGGCGGCTGTGCGGTGGGGGGAAAGGGGCGAGAGAGGGGGTGAGAGTGTGGCCTGGAGTCGTGGATGGATGGAGAGGTTGAGGGGCGCTGGCTCGGGTACGCGGAGGCGGGGCAACGATGCTTGTCGACACGTGCGCGGCTCGACGATCGCCATCGGGCACCGTGAACGACCTTGCGGGCGCAACCGAGCTACCCGACGGGACCATGGACGGTTGGTACGAGAGGAGCGCGAGAGCGACCGGGGCTGGTCGGCCCTGGGGAGGCACGGCGCAGAAGTGTGGCAATTGTGTGGCGGCTAACTAAATGCTGGACGAACACCGGGAGAGCAGCGATAGAGTAACGGATCGTGTCTCAGCGTCAGTGCAGCACCGAGATCAGGGGCGGTGACAGCTTCGAGGCTGTCGCTCAGGCGTCCGCTCTTACGACAAGGATGACCGAGGGAGCGCGAGGCGAGCAGACGAACTCGGCGGAATGCTCCTTGCGAGACTCATGGCACCAGATGGAGACGCTGAATGGCGTCGACACGGGGCCGGAGCGTCGCGCATCCGGGGTGGCCCATGGCCTGCGCTTCACGTTGCTCTACCACCCGGACCTGCGCCGGATCGGCGCGCGGGCAACCACGGTGGCCGTCCCTGGGTACGCGGTGCCCCTTTCCCGCCTCGAGCCCGAGTTCGCGCAGCCGCGCATGCACGAGTGCGCGGCGCTCTGCGACCCTCATGTGAGCCGGAAACCTCATCTTGTGACGTGGGGTGCAGACGAGTCGCTGACCATCACGCCCGCGGGGCGGGGACAGCTGTCTGTCGATGGACAGCCCATCGACGAGACCCACCGGTTCTCTCCGGAGGCCCTGCGCGCGGGGCTGCTGTTGCAGCTCTCCAGGAGGATCGTGATCCTCGTCCACATGGTGACCGCCGCGCCCCCAGCGCCGAAATACGGGCTCGTCGGCGACAGCGACGCCCTCGAGGTGGTCCTCAGGTCGATCGCGCGCGTTGCCGATCTGCAAGTCCCCGTCCTTCTCCGGGGGTAGACCGGCGCTGGCAAGGAGCGCGTCGCGCAGGCCATCCACCAGGCGAGCCCGCGGGCTGGTCGCCCCTGGCTCGCGGTGAACATGGCCGCGCTTGCCCCGACCACCGCGGCCGCGGAGCTGTTCGGGCACGCGAAAGGGGCCTTCACGGGGGCTCACCAGCGCCACGCCGGCCTCTTCGAGCGCGCGCACGGTGGGACGCTCTTCCTCGATGAGATCGGCGACATGTCGATGGATGTCCAGGCAATGCTGCTCCGGGCGCTCGAGACCGGCACGATTCTGCCGCTCGGCGACACCGAGCAGCGCGCGGTGGATGTCAGGGTCATCGCGGCGACCGACGTCGACCTGGAGCACGCCGTCGCGCAAGGCAGGTTTCGCGCGCCGCTGCTCCATCGGCTACAGGGCTATACCATCACCCTTCCTCCACTTCGCCGGAGCCGCGAGGACATTCCCCGCCTGCTGCTCCATTTTCTGCGCGAGGAGCTCGCGCGCGTCGGAGATCTGGGCCGGCTGGAGTCGCCCGCGGACGCCGCACTGCCGTGGTTTCCTCGATCCCTCATGGTGCGGCTGCTCCAGCACAGCTGGTCCGGCAATGTGCGCGAGCTCCGGAACGTCGCGCGGCAGCTGGTGATCTCCAGCCGCGGCGCCGACGCCATCGTCATCGATGAGAGCCTGGAACGGACGCTGGAGCCGGCGCGTCAGACACCGCGGCCCCTGTCGGATGCACCGCGCCTTGTCGAGACGCGAGATGCGGACGCCTCCACGGCCAATCCAGCGGACCACCCCATGGACCGGGAGGTCGACGAGGACGCCTTGCTCAGGGCGCTTCGGCAGAGCCGCTGGTCGATCGGACCCGCGGCGGCGACGCTCGGCGTCTCGCGCACCGCCCTCTACCGTCTCATCGAGCGAAGCCCTCACGTCCGCAAGGCGGCGGACATCCCGGAGGGCGAGCTGATGCGCTGTCACGACGCGTGCGGCGGAGATCTCGACGCCATGTCGGCGCGTCTCGAGGTGTCGAAGCGGGGGCTGACGCTGCGCCTGCGGGAGCTCGGTCGCGCCGGGCGGCTGCGCGAAGCGCCGCCGGACTGACCGCGGCGGGCCGGAGGTCCGCGCACGGTCCGTGCTCATGGGCGGTCGAGCGACTCAAGCGTCCAGAAATCGTCCGCCAGCGTTCACGGACGGTTCGTGGACGCTCCACGGACGGTTGAGCGCACCGCGCCGGGGCCAATGACGGGTTGAAATGGCCGGGGTTGGCGCCGCCTCGTCCCATGGCACAAGAGCTGCTCTACGGCGGCCGAGGGGGGCGCGCTGGGCCGCCGCTCGACGGGCGCCGCGCGGGGCTCGCCGGGGGCAAAGATCGCAGATCTCGAAAGCCCGAGTCTGCGAGCCCAACGCCGCCGTGTGCCTTCGTCGCGAACATCTCAAGGAGCGATCCATGTACAAGGTTCGATATTTAGCGTGGGGGGTCGCCTGGCTGCTCGCCGGGTGCGCAACCCACCAAGACGGGGCGGAGCGCGGGGACGCCCCGGAGCCATTGTCCAACGTGCAAGAGGCGCTTGAGGCAGATTTTGACGACCTCACGCCGCCGGAGAGTGAGATCGATTCCACCGATGACCCGCTCGATCCTCTCAACCCTCCGCCCCCGGATCCGCCGGCGCTGCCGGAGGAGCTCGTGATGCCCGCCGACCCGATCGTGCCAACGAGCGACCGGGTCGGCGCAATTCCGGCGACCTGGGCCGTAGAGCAAGGACGCGCAAGATATCGAATCCCCATTGAAGTTCCGAAAGGTCGTGCAGGAATGCAGCCTGACCTTGCGCTCTCCTACGAAAGCGGCGATGGGAACGGACCGGCAGGCGTGGGGTGGAGCGTGACGGGGTTGTCCTCCATCAAGCGGTGCGCGAGGACAATAGCGACCGACGGAAGGCCGCGCGGTGTCATTTTCGATGACAAGGACGCATATTGTCTGGACGGACAAAGGTTGCTTTCTGTTCCGTTGCACTCAGCCCCGCCGGGCGCGATCGAGATGCGGACAGAGCGAGACTCGATGGCGCGCGTCCTCCTGTATGGCTCTCTGGGAGACCCAACGCGCTTCGAGGTGTGGGGCAAGGATGGGCGAATTTCTACCTACGAGCGCCTGGCAGCCAAGCGTATCCGTCCGACCACGGTGACGTCCGGTTACGTGGAGGAGAACGAGGTCGGCGTCGCCTGGGTCCTGACGCGGGCGGAGGACCGCGCCGGCAACGCGATCACGATCTCGTACGACACGCGGCAGAATAGCTCCGCGCCGTTCGATTTTGCCTATGCGCCCCGGAATATCGAGTACACGTCACGACAGGGAGAGTCTCCGCGCAGGAAGGTCCGCTTCGTGTACGAGTCGAACCCGGACGATCAGTTTCGATACGTCAGCGGCGTGCGCCTGAGCCAGCCCTGGCGGCTGCAGAGGCTGGAGATGTACGCGCTGGGCTGGCAATCGCCCGACACGACCCTGGCGTGGGAGTACCGGCTATCGTATGAGGAGAGCCCGACGACCGGGCGCTCGCGGCTCCACCGGGTCGAGCGGTGCGGAGCCGAGGGGTCGTGCCTGCGCGCGAAGGTGGTGGAGTACGACGATCGGCCCCTCGCGTTCGAGGCGAAGCCCGTCGCCGCGCACGACGCGCCGAAGCCGCACTGGCTGGACAGCGAGCCGAAGCCGCTCGTGATCGACGCGGATGGGGACGGGCGCGATGACCTCATCTACCGCATCTTCGGCACCAATAGAGACTTCGGCACCCCCAGCTACGACGATCCCACGGAAAACTCGCTTTGGCTGCGCCTGGGGACCGCCGACGGCCTGGGGGCGCCCATTCTACTGCTAGCCGGCGCTGGGGTTGACGATACGCTCACGTTCTTCGTGGGGGCTTCCATCAAGGTGGATGTGAATGCGAGCGGGAAGATGGCATTCACAGCGAAGGGGTGGGGAGACCATCCGAGCTATCCGCTTCTCCGATTCAATCCGTCTACCAAGCGACTGGACTCCGCGGGGCTGGCGTTCCCAGGAATCATCGTGACCGGAGGCTATTACCTGCCGTTGCCCGCAGTCGCGGCAGACATCGACGGCGATGGTCGCGCAGATATCGTTCATCACCCTATGGATGAGTCCGGGGAGTTTAATATCCACTGGAACCGAGCGCCGTCATTTGGCTCACTACCTCAGATCATCCAAGGACCCGTTGAGGCATGCCCCACCTCGCAGCGGGTTCTGGACAAGACCGGCGACGGGCGTGGGGACGTTCTGTTCGGCTGCGGATCAAAGCAGCTCCTGACGGCCGCCGACGCTGGAGCCATCGTCGTCGAGGACGCCGATGACCTCTACGGCGACGGGGACGACCTGGTCGTCGACATGAACGCGGATGGGTTGGACGATCTGGTTTATCCGATATACGACGACGGAGTGACCGGTGTGCGCTGGAATACCGGTAGAGGGTTTGGGCCCGTCGAAACGGTTCCGAATGGACCGGTTCCCGATACGTTACAGAACACCGACGAGGGCTTGCGGACGGCCGACTTCAACGGTGACGGCCGCACTGATTTCGTCGTCTTCCGCAACTACCCGACCAGAGAGATCGAGGTGTCACTGTCAACGGGCAGGGGCGGCTACCGACCGACCATGATGTTGCCGTTCGACTCGGGGATGCTCTTCAACAACGGAGATATGCCCTGGGGCGCGTCGCGCGTCGGCGACTTCAACGGGGATGGGCAGACGGACCTGGTCCACGTCAACTCCACGACGTCTGACTGGGAGGTGCTGCTGAACCGCGGTGTTGATACCGATCGCGTGGTCGCCGTGAGAGACGAGTCCGCGGAGCAGCCGCAGGTCCGCTTCTTCTACGCGCGTGTGCGACCCGACTCCGCCGCCACGTGCGTCTATCCGCAAGTATGCCAGAAGCGCGGGGTGTCGGTCGTGCAGCAGCTCTGGGAAAACCAGGGCAGTCAAGTCGCCGCGTTCCGCCGGACGATCTACGGCTACCGTGATCTGCGGTACGACTGGTACTCTCGGAAGTCGCTGGGGTTCGGTGAGATTCGCATGTGGGAGCCCGAGCGCCCTCGAGAGACGCGGATCACCTACGACCACACGACCCGGGTCGACTCCCGCTATCTTCTCGCTGGGTTGCCGTCCAAGACGGTGGTGATCACCCCTGTCCTCGGGCCATCGGTCGTAGGTATACCTCCGGAGACGAGCGCGCCCACCACGCGCATCGTCGAGACTGTGAAGCAATATTCGGTTAAGCTGCTGCATTCCGGCCTCACGTATTTTGCGTTCCCGTCCGCATGGACCGAGAACGAGTGGGAGCAGGCGGCGACCATCGACTGGGCAGACTTCGCGTGGACCCATGTGAGCTACGCAGGCTCGAGCATGCCGAGCACGCGGCGCTCGCAGGTGGGGTCGCAAGCCCTCGATGAGTTCGCGAACGTCACCGAGGTGGCCACATTCACGACGGGTGGGCAGCGTCATATCGTTTCGACGACGTACGACAACCTGACGGAAGACTGGCTCATCGGACTCCCGCGGCAGCGGCTCGAGACGGAGTACAAGACCGGGAGCACGCCCCCCGCGCCCCGCAAGGTGGAGTGGACGTACGACGATCGCGGCCTGGTGCGCGTCGTGGATATCGAAAAAGGAGACGCAAATGAGTCGATTCCGATCTCAATCACGTACAGCCGTAACCCGGACGGCCTCCCGTGGATGATCGTGCACTCGCCGGTCAGCGGTGAGGACCGACGGCAGTACATCGACTGGGGCGACGCGTCGCTGGGCGACGAGCGCGTCTTCCCCAAGCAGAGATGGACGGACGTGAATGGCATCGATCATTCGCGGTGGACTGTTTACCATCCCGCGACCGGAGATCTGATCACCGAGATGGATAGCAACGGCGTCACCGTGACGCGGCAGTACGACGAGTTCCACCGCCTGCGCGCGGAGACTCCGGAGGGTGGCGCTCCCACCGGCGTGACCTATGAAGCGCTTCGCGAGGGTCCGCTGGTGACGGGCACGAAGGCGACGGTCGCGCGCGGCGGCGCCGTGGCGGCGGGCCGGGACATCCTCTTTTTGGATGAGCTTTCGCGCCCGATGGAGATGGCCCACGAGCGCTTCGACGGAGTGCTCGCGAGCAGCCAGCAGAGCTATGACGTGCTGGGGCGCGTCGTTCGGACGACGCGGCCGGCCACGTCCGAAGAGACGGTGCAGGTCACTCGTTATAGCTACGACTCGCTCAACAGGCTCCTCGAGGAGCGGCGCCCGGATGGGAGTCGCAATCACTACGAGCATTCGCTCCTTGAGACCACCTCCTTCGACGCCGAGGGGCGCGAGCACCGCACCACGATCGACTGGGACGGGCGCCTGGTGTCCAGCACCCGGGTCGCGCCGGAGGGGACCCAGACGCTGCGCTACGTGTACGAGCCGTTCAGCCTGCTGGGCAAGGTGATCAACGAGTCCAGCGGGAATTTGGTGCTCCTGGAGCAGCGTTATGATCAGCGCGGCCGGCGCAGATGGTACAAGGATCCTGTGTCGGCGATGACGAGCGTGACGTACAACGCGTTCGGGGAGGCGGTCGCGCTCGTGGATTCGATGTCCACGCGCACGTTCGAGCACGACGCGCTGGGGCGTGTCGAGACGATCGTGGACGCGGATGGCGAGACGGAGTTCGTCTGGGATACGGCGGCGCACGGCGTCGGCCGGATGGCCAGCTCTACCAGCCCGGACGGAGTTCAGAAGACCTTCGCGTACGACGGGCACGGGCGGCCTGAGGCGACGACGTGGACCATCGACGGCAGCTCGTACGTCATTGAGCCGACGTACGATTCCCTGGGGCGGGTGGACCTGCTAAAGTACCCGGCGGTGCAGGGAGCGGCCGGGTTTTACGTGAAGCACTACTACAACGCCCATGGCTACCTTCGTGCGGTCGTCCGCCAGCGTGCGCTCGGGGAGGTGTCGATCGTCGCGCCGATCTGGCGCATGAACAGCCGCAACAGCGACGATCTGCCGCTCTCCGTTCAGCTCGGCTCGACGGTCGAAACGACGTACAGCTACGAGCCGCTCACAGGGCTTCTGGATCGGGTTCAGGCTCCTGGGGTGTACGATCTCGACTACGATTACTATCTGGATGGCCGCGTCAAGCGACGCTACGACAGGCAGTCGAATCGGGATGAGACGTTCGGGTACGACGCGCGCGAGCAGCTCAGGTGGTGGGAGCTGCAGACCAACACGACGTCGACGAGGACGGATTACTCGTATGACGCCCTGGGAAACGTCAAGGAGGTGTTCGTCGACGGCGCGCTTCGGGAGGAATACGTCTTCGGGCCGCCTTACAGGCCGAGCGAGGTTCGGATCGGCGGCGCGGTGGCGGACACGCTCTCGTACGACGTTCGCGGTCGCCTGTTCAGCCGAGGTGGGCCACGCGCCCCGATGGGCGTCTCGTTCACGGAGTTCGACCTGCCCAGGCAGGTGGTGCACGCGGGCGGGACGACCTCGTTCCGGTATGACGCCGACGGCAAGCGTGTGATGAAGGAGGGCCCTTCGGAAACGGTATTGACGCTCGGTCGGCTGTACGAGCGGCGGACGGCGGGAGCGCAGACAACCCACGTCTTTCATGTATTCGCGGACGGCGAGGAGGTGGCGCAGCACTTCGTTCGCCCGGACGGAAGTTCAGAGCGCCGCTACGTGCAGAAGGACGCGCTCGGAAGCGTGGGCGTGGTGCTGCGCCCGGATGGCAGCGTGCTCTCCCGGAACTTCCATGAGCCCTTCGGTGGGCGCATCGACGAGAACGGGGCGCCGATCGCCGGTCTGCCCCTCGGGATCAGCGACGTGCGGACCGGGTTCACGGGGCACGAGCATGACGACGAGCTCGGCTGGATCAATATGCAGGCGCGTGTGTACGATCCGAGCCTTCGTCGGTTCCTCACGTCTGATCCCGTCATCCCGTCGCCGCTGACGGTGCAAGGGTACAATCCCTACGCCTACGTCTTGAATGATCCTCTCAACCTGAGGGATCCGACGGGCTTCCAGCCGTGCGACGGGGATTACTGCACACCCGATACGCCCGTGACGATGGAGCCCCCGCCGGGCGTCACCATCGATCGCGACGGCACTGGCACGAAGGAGGTGAATGTCTTCGAGGACGGTGTGGAGCTCCTTCCCGAAGACGATGGCTCCATCGAGGGCTCCGGCGGTGACGGTGGAGCGGATCCTGGCGGAGGACTTGGCGGCGGCGAGGGCGGCCCCTCGTCGGCGGCGGACAGAGGGGAATCCTGGTTCAGCATCGCTCCGATGACGGAGGTGGACGCGAGCCTGCTCATGCACGCCTGCCTCGATGCTTGTGGCTTCGCGCCGCCGCCGGTCGGCCCGACGTGCGACGTTGTGAATGCCTGCGTCTACTTGGGGGAAGGTGACGCGGGGAATGCGTCATTGAGCCTCATGGCCGCTACGCCTGGAGTCGGTGATGCCAGCAAGCTTTATTCCAGCCTGAAGGGCGCGGGGCAGGTTGGCAAGGCCGGCAGGATGGCTCGTGAAGCGGGGGCAACTCAGGCTGCCGCAAGGGGAGGAGCGCACCTAACTCGCCAGATTGCGGGCACACCAGGGCTGCAACACTCCTTCTCTCGTCACGCGGCTCAATGGTTCGGCCGGGAGGTATCGCCCAGTACCCACATGTCACAGTGGCAGGCACTGGCGGAGCGAGCAGCCGCGAGCGGCAAGCAAGTAGGTTGGAGTACCGGCGATGCAGCGACCATTGGTCATCTCTCACGCATCGACGGGAAGAATTTTTTCGTGCAATTTTACGCGGGAGGGCCTCGTGCGGGTGAACTGGCAACGGCCTTCGTTCCTAACCAGAGTCAGCTTGGTGCAATTCTATCAGCGATGAAATGAGATATCTATGGACGCCCCGTTTCTAGAGCTGTCATTTTATGTCGGCACAGCAGGCGTGCAGCCTACGCTTGAGGCGCTGGTCACCAATCTGTCACCTGGGCCTCTACCCCGGAAGATTCGTCTGCCCAATATGGTCGGGCTAATCGAGGAAGCGGAGGAGATCGAGGTGCTTGGTGATATTATAGTTCTACGCACCGAAGGTGAAGCCTTCTGCGGGTCGGATCGAACAAAGGTGGCACGACTGAAAAAGCTTGGGCGTCAGGTGTATGAGCGGTTCGTAGAGGTTGCGGATAGGATACCTTGCATCTATGGAGCCATATTGGTGGAATATTCCCTGGAGAATCCTGGGGCACTTCGACGAGACTCAAGGAGTCTTGCCTTTCGCAACTTCTTCCTGAGCAAAGAATCGCTCGCTCTTGTAGCAGTCCAACAGGCTGTGGTGTTGGCAGGCAGCGATGTATTCGTCGAAGAGCACAAGCGTGGGGTGTATATCTCGATGTCTGCCGAGTTCAATCCGAAAGGTCGGCATGTCGATCCGCTAGAAGCCCAGGAGCGATCTGCAAAGATCGCCGCTATTATCGGCCGGGCAGCAAAGTGAACTCCGACGGGCCGCGCGCGGCGGTCGCAGAAGCTGAACTGAACCCAGGGTTACTGTCTTCCCCCTCCTTCCCCCGAGGCATCAGAGGGCGAGGGGGGGCAGCACCGGCGGGCGTGCTGCCTGAGGGGACCCCGCCATCGCCGTCAGGAGCACGTGGTGCAGCCCGGACGAGCGCCTCGGGATCCGGCAGCGCGAGTCCGCCCCGCTGATCGAGAGGCTCTTCGCCTGGGTCGAGGCGCAACGGCTGGTCGTCCCGGAGCATGCGCCGTTGCGCGAGGGGCTGGTCTATCTGCACAACCAGGGGGAGGCACTGTGCGAGCTCCTCTCCAATGGGGAGCAAGCTGGAATCGTCCTGGAGATGTCGAGGAGCGTCGTGATCCTCGAGGATCTTGGCGGTTCGGACTTCCTCGGCTTTCAATCGTAAGGGTTATCGAGACTGCGTTCTGACAGGGGGCTACTGCGCATGGGCATCCAGGAGTCCAAGCGGGCCGCGCTCGACGCCGAGGTGCAGCGCAGCGAGGCGCTGCTCACCACGGCGAAGGACGATTACGTCGCCCATCGCGCCCAGTACGTCACGGAGGTGCTCGAGCAGCTGAGCAACGACTCCGACCGGGAGGAGCTCGCGCAGGACCTGGAGAGGAAGATCCGCGAGTTCTACGACCTCAACGAGGACCTCGTGGGGCTGAAGGACAACATCGCCATCGACGAGGCGCAGTTCGGAAGCTTCGCCGCCGCCTTCAACACGGCGCGGGAGCGGGAATCGACGGCGGGCGAGCAGATGATCGAGCGCGCCCCGCCGCAGACGCTGAATCTCACCGGCGCGAGCGCCCGTTACGCTCCCTCCGGGAGCGGGATCGATAACGACGTGCTGAATTTCGCGGTGCTGCGCGGCGGCGCGGCCTTCAGCGTGCAGGCCAGCAAGGGCGACATCCTGAACCTCCGGAGCACGGGGAGCTACGTGCCGAGCTGCGCGCTGCGCACTACGCAGCTGCCGGTACCCTGGGTGCCAGGCACGACCGCGGACATCGTGACGTCGCCCACGGGCCCCGGCGGCTACCTCGTCACGTACCAGAACGATCGATTCCAGTCCTCCTCCGCCGGGGAGAACACGTTCGAGGGCTCCTCGCAGACCGAGCGCACCTGCACGGGCGCTTCCGGGAACCTCGTCGTGAACTTCTACGGTCTGGGGGGCGGCGCCACGGCGACGCTGGACGACTGCATCGAGGAGACGCACGGCTCGCAGCTCACGACCAGCGACCAGCGGGGCTTCGAGCAGCGCACCTCCGCCTCGTTCGCCACCGGCCTGCGCCTGCCGGGCACGCCCTTCCCCGACGCGCCCGTGGGCAGCCTGCTGCTCGTGGAGCTGCCCCGGGGCGGCATCCTGCGCAACCAGATCAGGGACGTCCGCGTCCTCCACGAGCCGAGCACCTCCGTCGTGGTGAACAGCGATAAGGCCGATTACTACCTCGTGGTCAACGACAAGGGCGACTGCAGCCCGGATCCGATCGACACGGCGTACAACCTCGCTCTGCAGATCCACCACCTGGCGCCCTCGGGCGCCGTCGCCCGGGCCATGGGCCAGGCGATGGCCGAGACGCTGACCGAGCTGCGCAGCAGCATCCCGGCCAAGCTGACCCAGGGCGGCGTGACGCCGAGCGAGATCGCCGCCCTGCGCGACGCGGCGAACTTCAGGCTGCTCACGAAGTTCGGAGAGGCGTGCCCCGGCTGCGTCGCCTCGCAGATGCCGGACGTGTACCGCTCGCTGTTCGACGCCTTCGTGAGCAAGGAGCTCGCCCAGCTCGAGCGCCGGGTGCAGATCTACGCGCTGGAGCGGGCCATCGAGACGCTGCGGCTGGAGTTCAAGTTCCTGCGCGACGACCTCGCCTGGAACGAGGAGAGGGCGCGGCTGCTCGAGCTGCTCCCGATGTGGAACCTCCGCAATCTCGACGGGCACAAGATGCGGGACGGCCTGCGCGCGCTCAGCACGCTGGTCACCGACTACCTGCACCCGGTGATGGACCTGCGGTATCCGGGGGTCGCGAGCAACCTGAGGACCCACGAGGCGCTCACCAACCTGGTGAGGGCCGACTGGTCCGCGGCGTTCCCGGAGCTGAGCGTCAAGGCGATCGACGCGGTCACAGCGATCAAGTCCGCCCTGAGCTTCAGCCGCACCGCGGACCCGGACCCGCACTACACGCTGGTGGCGCTGAGCTTCCCGAAGCCCGTCGCTCCCGGCGGGGAGGAAGAGGGTCCGTCGGAGTGGAGCAGGGCCGACGGCGAGCGCTCCGAGGCCCTGTGGAGCACCCTGACGTCGACGGGCAGGTTCACCGTCAAGATCACCCCGGAGGACGTGTACACGAGCGAGGGAGGCAGCGGCGGGTGGCTGCTTTGCACGGCGGCCACGCCCATCCTCCACACGATGGCGTTCTACCTGGTGCGGCCGAGCAGCTCCAACAACGAGGTGCTCAACGGGCAGATGAAGCAAGCCGACGTCCACTGGGCGAGCACCTTCGACTTCACCGGGGAAGACGTCACGAAGACCTACGTGATGGACAGCCCGGAATGGCTGATCGGTGCGCCGCGCATCCTCTTCGGCGCCGCCGACGAGGCGCTCGCGAAGTTCCAGGAGCACGAGACGCTGAAGGACGAGAGCGACCAGAACATCGCCGGAGACGGCCTGTCGCCCTTCGGCACGCTGGAGGTGGACATGGCGCGCCTCCGCAACGCGCCGAGTCCCCTCGATGACGCCACCGAGCTCGTCGTGACGATGCAGGTCGACCGGCGCACGGTGCTGAGCGCCAGCCAGCCGGCGTGGTGCTCGGGCGACACCGAATGACGTGACGGCAGGGCGGGCGCGCAGGGGCAGGACGCCACGGTGAACCACGGGAGCTCCGGGATCGCCCGGAGCTCTCGCGCGCTCCGGCTCGCGCCGCCATGCCTGCTCGTCAGGCTGAAGCCAAGTAACGCGAATTTCTGAGATCGATTGTATTTACGAGGAGTGTTCGATGAAACAGATTGCGACAGGGCTGCGTTGGTTATGGAGCGCGTGCGCCGTCCTGCTGGCGAGCACGGCGGCCGCGCAGCCCAGCTTCTACGATGCCAAGGTGCAGCCGCCGCAGCTATCGGCGCCGGCGCGCGGCTCGATCGCGGGGGAGTACGCGCACGTCGCGCTCGGACCTGCGGACGTATCGAGGGGCGGCTTCGCGCTGCCCGGGCCGTTCAGCGCGCCCGAGGACCGCGGGCCGCTCCTCTCGTCACCCTTTCCGAGCTACTCGCCGGGCGCAGGCATCTCGGAGTGGGGGATGGGTTGGAAAGCCGACTCCTGGGCGGTGTCGCGGTGGCGAGCGCGTGGGGAGCTCGACTTCGCGACCGACGAGCTGACCAGCCCCTGGGGGCGGCTCGTGCGCGGCGCGGACGGGGCGTGGTACCCGGCTGGCCTCGGCGCGCGCGTGCGCGTGGAGGTCTCGGGGACCGCCCTCACCGCAACCCTGCCCGATGGCAGCACGTGGAGTTATGGCGGGAGCTCCACCCACGTGGTCGAGACCCAACGCGGCGTCTACTCATGGCTGCTTCGCGAGGCGACCTCGGCAGAGGGGGAGAGAACGGAGTTCGTCTATGCGCGCAGCCCTTCAGGGCGCCCTTACGTGCAGTACGTCGGCTATGGCGGGCGCGGCGGCGCTCACCAGGCTCTCATCGAGCTCGGGTACAAGACGCTCTCCAGGCCATTTGTCGACATGCGTTCAGGTATGGAGCAGAAGCTCGACTGGCGAGTGTCCAGTGTACGGGTGTTTGCCCGGCACGCGACCAGCGGGGAGATGACCGAGCGCTGGCGCTACTTTCTGAACTACCAGGCGGCGGACGTGGGGCCGGCCTTCTACCTGAGCGAGGTGCAGCAGATCTTCGCCTCGGGTGAGATGGCGCCGCTCGTGCGGTACCGCTACCACACGGCTTCAGCAGCGCTGGAGGCGGCCGCGTTCCAGCCCGTGCCGAAGCTCTCGGGCGTCCTGTCGGCGTGGGGCGACGCCGCGATCCTGCCGTGGCGCGCCGCGCTCGTGGACGAGGATGAGGACGGCAGGCTGGACTTCGAGCACAGCCGGCGCCACGCGCTCGCGGTCCAGGAGGAGGCGGGCTTCCGCGTCGAGGAGCTGCCGCCGCGCGGCGCGGGCGTGGAGCCGCTCTGCCGCCCGTCGGATTACGTCGGCAACGAGCCGCGCCTCCTCGCCCGCATGTGGCCCGAGTCCGCGGCGTCGCACGTCGTCCATGTGCAGACGGGCGCGAGCGGCACCCGCTCGGACGTCCGTGTGTGCAGGCGCGACGGCACGCTGCTCGCGCAGCAGCGGCTGACGGGCAACTGGCAGCTCGGGCCGAACACGCGCCTCGTGGACATCAACCGCGACCAGAAGCCCGATCTGCTGCGCGTCTACCAGGGGGGCTATGAGGTGGTGCTCAACGAGAGCAGCGGCGAGGGGGCGCTGGCCTTCGGCGCGGCGCGCACGACGCGTATCAGCCCGGTGTTCTCGCCGCACACGACGTGGGTGCACGACATGAACGGCGACACCGTCGCGGACCTCGTGTCCAGGTACGAGAGCGGCTTCGTGGTGTGGCTGGGCGACGGCCAATCTGGCTTCCAGACGACCGGTCAAGTCTACGCGGTGCGGGACAAAAACGGCGTCCAGATCTCCGATCTGCCAAGCTACTCGGTGACGTTCGTCGACGCCAACCGCGACGGGCTCGCCGACGCGCTGCTGTCGCACCCGAACGTCGCCGCCCTGCTCGTCAACTCGGGTAGCGATTTCCGGGAGACGCCGGTGCCGGGGCTGCGCTTCTACAACGGCAGCACCAGCGTGGCCGTGGTGGGCGACCTCGCCGGGACAGGCGACACCAGCCTCACGGTGACGCGCTACGGCGAGGCGTACGCCCTCTCGGTGGAGCGACCCGAGACAGGGCTCCTGGAGTCGGCCGACGACGGCAAGGGCACGGTGCTGCGCTTCTCCTACACGCGCAGTCCGGCCGGCCCCGGCGCGCGCCAGCGGTACCCGGTCCTCGAGTCGCTTCAGGTGAAGTCGTCCGGGTACGAGGCGACGGAGTACGTCTATGACTACGCCGGGCCTGTCCACCACAGCGTGGGCGAGTTCCTCATCGGCTTCGATCTGGTGATCCGCCGGGCGGGCACCGCGACCGAGGAGATGAGCTTTCATAACGATGATGCGAATGCCGGGTTGCTTCTGTTTTCTAACAAGGAGGACCATCTCTC
The DNA here is from genome assembly GCF_051521455.1 of Sorangium sp. So ce887. Classification (NCBI taxonomy): domain Bacteria; kingdom Pseudomonadati; phylum Myxococcota; order Polyangiales; family Polyangiaceae; genus Sorangium; species Sorangium sp. So ce887. The sequence goes on from NZ_CP150354.1 coordinate 11,640,765, forward strand.
GCCCCTGGTGCAAGAGTACGGGTACCGGCAGTACGAGGACGCCTTGTTTCAGGGCATCCCCTTCAAGCGTCTGAAGCTGGAGGAGACTGGCTGGCAGGACGCGTCGAGCGCGCTGGGCGCCGCCGTGAGCGAGACGCTGGAGTACCTCGAGTACACGGGCGAGCTGTGCCCGACGCGGACGCGGCGGATGACGGCCTCGGGCACGCTGGAGACGCAGCTGACGCTCGCGTCGCCCGCGGCCCTCACGCAGCACCTGCATTGCCTGGAGGGCGCGGCCGTGCTCACCGGGACGCATGAGCGACCCGAGCTCGATTTCCGGCACGAGGTGTCGCTGTCGCGCAACGACATCGGACGGCTGGAGCAGGTGGAGACGCTGGGCCCCGGGGGCGGCGACCGGCTGGTGCATCAATCCGTGGTCTACAACACCGATTACACGGTGAAGAGCGCGTCGGCGCCGGGTCGCGGGACGACGGTGCTCGAGTACGATCCGGAGCGCAGGTTGCTGCAGAAGGTGACCGCGCCCGACCAGGTCGTCCTCGCGGTCACCGAGAGGCACCCCGTTCGCGACGAGGTGCTCGCTCTCACGACCACGCGAGCGGCCAGTAATTTCACGCAATGGTTCCATTATGATAGGCAGGAGCGGCTCGCCAAGCAGTGGAGTGACCTGGGCTCGGCGAGCGAGGGGGACCCGCAGCTCCAGCTCGGGTATGCGTACGCGACGTCCGCCCGTCCGGGGAGCATCGCGGTCACGGCGCTCGTGGACGCGAGCACCGGGGCGAGGCTGGAGACGCGCCAGTATTTCACGGCCGCAGGCGAGACGATGGCGGAAGCGGCGCGCATCGCGGAAGGGTGGGCGTTTGACGACGTCATCACGCGCGATCCGGGCCTGCGGATCGTCACGCACCATGCGCGCTCGACGTTGCCTCCGGTGACCGACATGGCGCGCGTGAGCTACGCCCAGCTGCTGGAGGGCGCGGAGTGGAAGGCCACCGCGCGCGCGGACGTGTGGGGAACGGAGGTGGCCGTGCTCGAGCGCCTGCACGCCGATGTGGAGCGCGATGTGGGCGCGTCGCTTACCGTCGGGCCGGAGGGCGTCCTGTCCAGCGTCAAGGACAACCTCTCCGAGGGCGGGGCGCTTCCGCCGGCGCGCAGCTGGAAGGACGCGGGCGGGCGTGTCCACGCGGTTGAGGACGAGGCCGGCAACCGCACCGAGTATGTGTACGACGCGCTGGGGCGGCTCCGGGACGTCGCGCTGCCGGACGGGTCGGGCCACCGGGTGACGTACGATGTGCACGGCCGCGTCGGGCGCGTGGAGCGCGACGGGGTCGCGACGGTCGCGTACGAGTACGACTCCGGCACGGGCCTGCTCTCAGCCAAGCACTTCCTGTCGCCCGACGGCGAGGAGGTGCGCTCCGAGCGCTGGCACCACGACGCCATCGGCCGCGCGACACACGAGGTGCACACCGATGCTGCGTCGGGGGACACGCAGACGTACCGCTTCTATTACGACGGCGCGACGCCGGCTCAGCCGACGGCGAGCGACTCGCCGGGGCTGCTGACGGCGGTGACGGGCGAAGGGTTTACGAAGGAGTACGAGCATCGGGCGGACGGGAAGGTCCTGCGGAGCACGCTGAGGCTGGACGGGTGGCGCACGGTGGAGACGGAGGTGGTACGGTACGCGGAGAACGACGAGATGGCCGAGGAGACGACCACCGTGAAGGACGGCAGCGGTCAGGTGCTGTCGGCGGTGACGAAGCGCTATGGCTGGGATGCGCACGGGCGGCTGAGCACGCTGCACGTCAACGGGCAGCCGGTGGCGAGCTTCGGCTATGATTCGCTGGGCCGGCTGGATGGGGTGAGCTTCGGCAGCGCGGGCACGGTCGAGTTTGGCTACGACCCGCTGACGCAGGAACGCGTGAGCGTGGCGCAGACGACGGCGGCGCAGGTGACGTCGGTGGGGTGGCGGTTCAACAGCCGAGGGTTGACGGACTCGGAAGAGGTGGCGATCGGCGCGAGCACGTGGACGAGGCAGTACGGCTACTCGCCCGAGGGGTTCCTCGCCACGGCGGAGGACGCGGCGGGGGCGTACGCGTACGCGTTCGACGCGAGCGGGCTGCCCACGGCCATCACGGAGGCAGGCAGCACGCGGACGCTGGGTTGGGACGGAGATACCCTGGTGGCCGGGAGCGTCGTGCATACGTTCGACGAGCTCGGGCGGACCGTGGCCAGAGGGGACCTCGCGCTCGCCTATGGGCCGAGCGGCCAGGTGGCGACGGCGACCCGAGGCGCGACCTCGTGGAGGTTCGTCTATGACGAGGACGGCCAGCGGCTGGCGAAGCTCAGCGGCGCGGGCGCGCCGCTGGCGGTCTACCTCGAGGATGGGAGCTACCTGGATGCGTCCGGGCTGACGGAGCCGGTGCACGTGGGCGGGCAGCTGGTAGGGCTGCTGAAGAACGGCGCCTTCCAGATGCTCGCGGTCGACCGGCGCGGCACCGTGATCGCGGACGCCGGGGGCACGGCTCGGCTCGCATCGCCGTTCGGCCATCGCGTGGTGCATCCGGCCGATGCGGCCGCGGTGGACTATGTGGGGAAGGGGTATGACGCGGATCTGGGCGTGGTGCGCATGGGGGTGCGCGACTACGACCCGACGATCAACCGGTTCACGACGCCGGATCCGCTGTTCCTCGAGGAACCCGGGCAGTGCGTTGCGAGCCCGGTCGATTGCAATCTTTACGGGTATGCGCGGAATCGTCCGCTCGACTTCATCGACCCGGGAGGGACCAATCCTGTCCTGCTGCAGCAGTGGTTGCAGAGAGTCGCCCCGGTCGTCGAGCAGGCGGTGAGGCGGGCCGGGCCTGCTGTGGTGCAGGCGGCGAGGCAGGCGCGGCCTGCTGTGGTGCAGGCGGCGAGGCAGGCCGGGTCTCGTGTGCAGACGCTGGGGAAACAGGCCGCCGAGTTCATGAAGAACGACGCGAAGGCGGCCTACCGGCACACCAGGAATGCGGTGGAGTTCACCAAGCGCGCCGTCAGCAAGATCGCGGGCAAGGCAGAAGTTGCCACACCGACTCCGAGTGCTTCGTCCTCGTCTCCAGCGGTAACAAAGGAAATAACGAATGTTTTGAAAGCTAGCCCATTCTCGTTCCAACGCACCCATGGTCTGGCAGGACGAGCATCAGCTCGGAACCTCGCCAACCTCGTGGAGAGTATGCGTACCGGTGGATGGAACGGTCCACCGGTCAAGGTCATCGAGCATAACGGGGCGAAGTATGTTCTTGATGGTCACCATCGGCTCGCAGCGGCGAGGAAGGCTGGAATCGCTGAGGTGCCGTATGAGACGGTTCCGGTTCAGCAGCTTGGCCAATATGGATACCGCTCGATTGATGAGGTAATGAGCGCAGCGAGTGAGGCTTTCGGAAGATGAACGAAGTAAATCAGGAAACGGTCATGCTGCACCTTGTCTGTCGGTATATCGCCACAACGACTCGACTGGCGACGCAGCTTCGCGGAGAGCTCGGTGTACATGATCTTCTCGGGGCCGTCAATAATCGTGTGTTTCCGCGTACGGGGCACCTTAAGGACGGCGCCTCGTACCATTTTCATGGCGTCGGATGTTCTGTCGAAACACCAACGCTCTGCGTGGACTTTGACTTCGGGCCGAATGGGCGTGTTGATGGCTTCGATGCCTGGCGTCTGCGCGCGTTCGCCGAGCAGTCGCCGGATGACAGCCAGTTTCATGACCTGAAAGTCGTCGAGGCTGCGCTGAGGGACTTGGAGACGCGAGGGATCGTGAAGAAACTTGGGTGGGCGCCAAGTCCACATCTCTATTACCTTTCTGATTCGGTGGAGTGTTCCCAGTCGGGCCAGCCTGGATTTTTACAGCAGAAGATCAGTTGACACAAAGGCCAACGACGCCGATCAGGGGAGCGCGACCTGGAACGAAGCTCCTCCCCACCAGGGGACAGCGACGGGCGCCAGGTTGTGGCTGGTGCGTTCAGCACGTGGCGCTTGAAGACATCCGTCCGGCGGCGCAGCGTGACGAAGATGATCGCCTGGGCACCCATGCGGCTCAGATTCCTGTAGGTGGTGAGCTTCGAGTCGAACACCAGGTGCGGGGGCACCTGGCCGTGCGTCTTCTTCCAGAAGTCGACGAAGCGCAGGACCTCATCGCTCTCCTCTCCCTTACGCAGGTCAGCGTTGGCGTAGCAGAGCACATCGCTGTTGGCGTCCTGGGCCATGAAGGTGAGCACGGCCTTGTCGCGGCGGCTGCGCTTGGAAAGGTAGTGGCGCTCGACGAACTCGTCCCGCCCGAAGAAGGGAACGGCGTGAAAGTCGAGGTTGAACGACGCGCCCGCGAGCGCGAGATGAGCGCGCAGGTGGCATTCTTCACAGCGGAACACAGAGTGCCGTGAACCTGACTCGGTACGGCAATGTCATTCAATTCAATGCGCCGGACGATTTTAATGCACGGTTTTACGCGGAGACCGGTGAATTTATCGGGTTAATTAATACATGAACAGTGCAATGTTGCGATGGCGGAAGTTCTCAGCACTTGATCGGGACTTCCCCATTTACGAGCTGGTGGATGGCGACGCAATCGTGCTCGATCTCACCGGAGACGAACGCGGAAACTTCGAGATCTCATTTCACGACGGTGCTCGTGGCCGGGTTCTCGACCTTGCAACTTTGGAACGTCTGCTTGCGGAGGCCAAGAGTCTGCTCATGCAGGAAGAAGCTGATTGATCAGACTTGTCCCGCGCCCGAAACAACGCAACCTTGGAGGTTCATTCGAACATGCCGATTTTACGGCATGTGCAAGAGTAGCTGACAGATAGAGGTGTGCAATTCTTCGAGCACTGAGAGGGGAGGGGAAAGTGTCGGTTAGTGCTGGTATGGTACTGAAGTTGGCTATCGAAAAGGGGTCGGGGGCAATTCTCGATGCACTGCTGGCGTCCAGGTGGTCCGCGCGCGACGATGGCTGGTGGTGCGTTCCGGCAGGCGAGGATGTATCCGAGTGGCGTCTGCTGGAAGGGACGAGCCGGACAAAGCTCGATGCCTTGTTTTGTGAAAAGATGAACGCCGGTGAGACGTTCGGCATTCGTCTATGGTGGGAAGGGAACGACGTCGGCGGCGAACTCCTCGTGTCCCCCAGCGGCGAGTTGGTGTTCAGCCCGACGATGGACCGGGTCACTCTGGACTCGCGTATGACGGATGTTTCGTGGTATCTGTCTCGGCTTCTGCCCTTGTTTACCAGGCCTGGCGACGTCCAGCTGGACAGCTGGAGCTGGTCCGAGACAGCATAGCTGTGTCTGCCAGTGCCTCGCCAAGACCCATCCGGTCGGTTGATGACGAGGCGCGACACCGGCGTGAACACCGTGCGCTGAGCATCGTCAAGTTCGGCCAGATGCCGGAGTTCAATAAGTCCACGCTGAAGACGACATTCGCCGAAGATCTGGGGCAACGATCGGGGAGTGAAATCCAATGAATGGTTCAAAGCCGCTTTACCCCGCTAGCCTCAAGTCGCTGCCCGGACGGCGGCTTCGTGCGGTGGCGCGGATACTCTTCGAACACGGAGGCCGAATTGAGCCAGACGATGGGCCGCTTGAGCTCTACTTGGACGAGGCGACCGTTGTTCTCCTCGATAGCTCGGCGGATGGTGAGGGCCTTCGTGTTCGAGATGCGCCCTGGGCGGACCCCTTCATGCCGCCGATCTCCGCTGAGAATCGCCTCTACATCGAGCCGTGCGGGAAGTGGAGCAAGGTCGACCAGTCGAGCGATCCGAGGTTTGCACGCCTAATCGGTGAGGTCATCTCCTCCGTGACGATCCTGGAGAACGCGTTCGGTAGAGAATCCGGAGTCCAAGTCTCTATCGGAGAGACGTACCTCTGGTTCGTGGTCGCTGGCGATGAGTGCCACGTCCACTGGGCTCATCCGATCGGGTTTGCTCCCGGTGCCAAGTACGGGCGGTAGCGGTCTTGGAATAACAGCTGTGGCCCTTCTTTTATGTCGCGGCTTGCCAACATGATCCCCCGCATTCCCCGCCCGAATTCCCCCCGAGCTATGACGTCCGCGTCCCCACCATCCCCCAGGTCCCACGACGCGCACCGACCCACAATGCGAAGTGAACCGGCCAGCTCCAGCTCCGGCGGGTTGAAGGCGTTCCGGCTGGGTCATCGTACGCTTCGTGAAGACCGCGATCCAGATGCTCGCGGTATGCTCGCGGTCGCCCGGCGCGGCACCGTGATCGCGGACGCCGCGGGCACGGCTCGGCTCGCATCGCTCTTTGGTAACCGCGCGGTGCATCCGTCCGATGCGGCTGCGGTGGACTACGTGGAGAAAGGTTACGACGCCAATCTGGGCGTGGTGCGCATGGGGGTGCGCGACTACGACCCTACGATCAGCCTGTCTTCGAGCACTGAGAGGAGCGAAGCGATGTCGGTTGATGCCGGTTTGACGCTGAATTTGGCTGCCCAGAAGGGACTGCGGTCGATTGTCGATGCGCTGCTGGCTTCCAGGTGGCGCGCGTGCGACGATGGCTGGTGGTGCGTCCCGGCAGGCGAAGACGTCTCCGAGTGGCGCCTGGTGCAAGGGGCTGAGCGGACAGAGCTCGATGCGCTGGTTCAGGCGAAGATGCGCGCCGGCGAGGTGTTCGGCATTCGTCTCTTCTGGGATGGCGCCGACGTCGGCGGTGAGTTTCTGGTGTTCCCCAGCTGCGAGGTGGTGTTCAGCCCGACGATGGACCGGGTCAAGCTGGGGCCGCGCACGACCGACGTTTCGTGGTACCTCTCTCGAATACTGCCAGTATTTGCCGGGCGTGACGACGTCGACCTGGAGAGCTGGATCTGGCGCGAGACGGCTTGAGGCGCCTATCTATAGACCGCTCTCCGCCAAACGCCGGGCCAGGCGATCTCGCGCAACCCCGGCGATCCTGTGGGAGGCTCGGAGCGCCGCGAGCGTCGTCGTCGGGGCTGCGGGGATCTCGGACAGCCCGCTGCCCTGCTCGCCCCGCCCGCCTCGCTGAGCGCATCCGCGGCCTCTGTGCGGCGAGCTGCGCCAGGCACGCTGCCACGCCAGCTCTCCCGGCCGAGTACGCTGTTGCCCTCAGATTCGTTCCTCACCGCGATGCCGACAGTGCCACCGTTCACCGGGTCGGGCAGCGGCAGCTCTGCTGGGCGCGCCTGCTGCGTCAATCCGCCTCTATCTATCTACCTACCCGCCCTCCGGCCCCGGCCCCGGCCCCGGCGGCATGCCGCCCTCCGCCCCGGCGACGGCCCCCGCGACGGCGCGGGGCAGCTCCACCGAGAAGGTCGCGCCGCGCCCCGGCGCGCTCTCCACCCGCACGGCGCCCCCGTGCTGCTCCACGATGAGCCGCACGATCCAGAGGCCGAGGCCGAACCCGCCGTACTGCATCACCGACGCCGCGCGCTGGAACCGCTCGAAGATGCGCGCCTGGTCGCCGGTCGCGATGCCGATGCCTCGGTCCCGCACGTCGAACCGGACCCGCTCCGCGTCGGCCTCGACGCCCACGTCGATGGGGGCGCCGGCGCCGTACTTCACGGCGTTCGACAGCAGGTTCGTGACCACCTGCTCCATGCGGGCGCGATCCCAGCGCACGAGGACCTCCGGGCACCCGAGCAGCCGGATGGACGAGCCCCGGCGCGCCGCCTCCTCGAACCGCTCGATGCTCTCGCGGAGCAGCGCGACGAGGTCGAAGTCCTCGACGTGGAGCGGCAGGCCCCGCGCCGAGATCCGCGAGACGTCGAGCAGCTCGTTCACGAGATCGCTCAGCCGGAAGACGCTCCGGTGGATGGTCGAGAGCTTGGCGTCGAGCCGCGCCGTGTCCTGGGGGAAATGGCCGAGCCGGATCGCCCGGCGCAGGCTCTCCACCTGGAGGAGGAGCGCGGTGAGCGGCGTCTTGAGCTCGTGCGACGCGATGGAGAGGAACTCGTCGCGCACCTGGACCGCGTCCTGGAGGCTCCGGAGCAGCCGCTCGCGCTCCTCCTCCAGCCGGAGCTGCTCTGTCTCGTCGCGGGTGTTCATCACCGCGCCGGCGGGCGCGCCGCCCGCGCGGCGCAGCGGGGACGCGCTCGCGGAGAGGACGCGCACCAGGCCGTCCGGCCGCCGGACCTGCCAGCGGACGCTCTCCACCTTCTCGCCGTGCAGGGCGCGGTGGAGCGGCGTCTCCGCGGCGGACATCGGGGCGCCCTCCGGCGTGGACATGCCCGTCGCGCACGCCCACGCGTCGATCGTGAGCTCCGTGGCCGGCCCGAGCTGCCGCTCGGCCTCCGGGTTCATCAGGCGGACGACGCCGTGCTCGTCCACCATGACGATCCCGTCGCCGCTCTGCCCGATGATGCGCCGCAGGACGGCGTACTCGGCGCCGCGCCTGGCCTCGCTCTCCTGGAGCGCCTCCTCGGTGCGCTTGCGCTCGATCCCCTGGGCGACCATGTCGGCGACCGCCCCGAGCGCGTCGATCACCTGCTCGTGCAGGGGGCTCCGCGCGAACATCGCCATGACGCCGATGAGCCGATCCTCGACGACCAGGGGGTAGCCGGCGAAGGACACCATGCCCTCGCGCCGCGCCCAGTCCTTCTCGCTCACCTGGGGGTCGTGCAGGACGTCGTTCGTCATGTGCGGCCGGAGCTCGCTCGCGATGCGGCCGATCTTGTAGCTGCCCACGGGGATGCGGCTGTGGCGCCCGTCGAGGTGCGTGTACATCCCCGCGCTCGCGTGGAGCTCCAGCACCTGCTCGCGCTCGTCGAGCAGCCAGATGCGGGCGAACGCCGCGCCGAGGTGTCCCCGGATCGCCTCGGCTCCGCGCTGCAGGAGCTCGCGCATCGTCCCGGGGTGGGACAGCGCCGCGCCCACCTCGGCCCGGAGCGCGCTCATGAGCGCCTGGGCGGCGAGCAGCTGCTCGCTCCGCTTCCGCTCGGTGATGTCGACGAACGTGACGATGGCGCCGACGGTCTCGCCTTGCCGGCGGACGGGGCGGGACCAGCACTCGACGGGGAAGGTCGCCCCGTCCGCGCGAAAGAGCAGCTCGTCGGCGAGGTGCGTGGGCTCCCCGCTCCGGAGCGTGTGGCAGATCCGGCACTCCGACTCGGGCAGCGGCGCGCCGCTCTCGCGCGTGTGGTGGATGAGCTGGTGCATGGTGCGCCCGACGAGCTCCGCCTCGTCGCCGTACCCGAGCAGCCGCACGCAGGCCCCGTTGGCGAACGTGCACCGGCCCGCGCGATCGAGCCCGTAGATCCCCTGCTCGGTCGACTCGAGCAGCGCCTGCGCCCGCTCCTCGCTCTCGCGGAGCGCCTCCTCCGCGACCTTCGCCCGCGTCACGTTGGTGGAGAGGCCGCGGGCGACGGGCTCCCTGCCGGCGGGGGCGCCGCGGCGGGCGAGCTCGCTGCTCAGCCACACCGCGCGGCCGTCGGCGGCGATGAAGCGGTGCTCGATGCGCTCGGTCCCCCCCTCCGCGAGGACCTTGCGTACGAGGGCGAGCAGCCGCGGGCGGTCTTCCGGGTGCTGCTGTCGCCAGAAGAGCCCGTCATCGGCCGCCCAGCGCTCGGCGGCGTGCCCGAACAGCTCCTCCCTCGCCGGCGCGCGGACCACCGAGAGATCGAGCGCGTCGCCGGAGACCTCCCAGACGAGCGCGTCCAGCGCGCCGAGGAGCGCCGGCGCCCACGCGTCCTCGGCCGAGGCGCCCCGCTCGTCTTCGGCGCGCGCCGGGCTCTGCCGCCCTGAGCCCGGTTGCTCCCGAGCTGCGTTCCTCGTCTGATTCTGGACGTCGCTCGCTGGACAGCCCACGTGTCAGGCTAGCATGGGCGCCGCAGCGCGCCGGTGCGGCCGCCGCTCCCGGAGCCTGCGCAGGCCTCCCTCGGCGCACGGCAGATCCTGGCCGGGGCTCCGTCGCGGCGGGCGGGCGGAGGGCGGCGGGCGGCGAACGGCGATCGACAGCCCAGCTCACCCGGACGCACCGCGCCGGATCTCCCCGCGGCGCGCGTGCGGCGTGGATCCGCGCCTGCCGGGTGCGATCGGGGGCGACCTGGGCGAGGATGGCGCCGAGGGTCAGCGACACACCGTGCGGCTCGGGATCCGACTTCAGCTCTTGTTCGCGCTCGGCGCGCTGCTCGTGCTCGCGTTCGTGCCGCTCTTCTTCGCCGTCGCGAACCTCACGCGGGCCACGATGGGCGGCGTGCGCGCGTCGAGCGCCCGCGCGATCGGCCGCGCGATCGCCGGGCACGTCGCCGCGGCGCGGGCGAGCCGGTCCGCGCCGGAGCTCTCGCTGCTGCTCGAGGCGCAGCTCGGGCCGGACGGGGCGTCGGCGATCGGCGTCTACGACGCGGCGGGCGCGCTCGTCGACCGCGCCGGCGAGCCGGAGGTGGCGGCGGCGCTGCCGGCCTCCGTCGAGGCGGGCGCGGAGGTGCTGAGGGCGGCGCGCACCGCGCGGGGCGGCGCGATCCTGGTCATCGTCCCGGAGCAACCGCGCGAGGCGGCGCCGCGCGCGGATCCGGCGAGCGCGCCGGAGGCCGACGCCGCGCGGCCGCCGCAGGTGGGCTCCGTGGCCGTGCTGGTGCCGACCGATCCGTCGACGGTGCCCGCCGCGCCGCTCGTCCGGATCGTGGCGCTCTACACGGGGGTGGTGGCGCTGGCGCTGCTCGTGTTCGCGTACATCGCGATGACGCGCCTCGTGGTGCGGCCGGTCGACGCGCTGTCGGAGGCCGCGCGCCGCGTGGCCGGCGGGGCGCGCGACCTCGAGGTGCCGCGGGCCGGCGCGCGGGAGCTCGGGGAGCTCGGGGCGAGCCTCGCGCTCATGACGGGCCGCCTCCGCGCCGACGAGGAGTCGCTGCGGGCGAAGATCGCGGAGGTCGAGCGCTACGCGGCGGACCTGAAGAGCGCGCAGGAGCGGCTGGTCCGCTCGGAGCGGCTCGCGTCCGTGGGGCGGCTCGCCGCGGGGCTCGCGCACGAGATCGGCAACCCGATCGCGGCGATCCTCGGCTTCCAGGAGCTGCTGCTCGCCGGGGGCCTCACGCCGGACGAGGAGCGCGAGTTCGTCGAGCGGATGAAGCGCGAGACGGAGCGCATCCACAAGATCCTGCGCGACCTGCTCGACTTCGCGCGGCCGGCGGCGCGCGGCGCGGAGCAGGCCGGGGAGGAGCCCTCCGGCTCGGTGGCGGAGGCGATCGAGGACGTCGTCTCGCTTGTGGCGCCGCAGAGGGAGTTCCGCGCGGTCGAGCTCCTGCGGGACGTCGCGCCCGACGTGCCGCCCGTCCCGCTGTCGCACGGGCGGCTCGTGCAGGTGCTCCTGAACCTGCTCCTGAACGCGGCCGACGCGGTGCCGCGCGCCGGGGGGCGCGTGGTGGTGCGCGCGTCGCGGGGCGCGGGCGGGGGCGCGCGGATCGAGGTCGAGGACAACGGGCCGGGGATCGCCGAGGCGGTCCGCGAGACGCTGTTCGAGCCGTTCATCACGACCAAGGAGGTCGGCGAGGGGACGGGGCTCGGGCTCGCGGTGTGCCGCGGGCTCATCGAGGTAGCGGGCGGCTCGATCGGGGTCGAGCGGGGGACCGACGGCGGGGCGCGGTTCGTTGTGCTGCTGCCGGGGGCGGGGCCGCGCGGAGGATGACGCGGCGGGAGGGCGCTACTCCTCGACGGCGCCCGGAATCCACCACGAGGCGACCGCGAGCTCTCCGCTGAAGGGCGGCAGCACGACGCGCTCGTCGTCCTGCGCGGTCCCGTGAGCGCCGGCCTTCCGCCCACCGTCTCGAACACCTCGACCGCGCGGCCGGCAGGTCGGCCTTTTTTGAAAATGAAAGTGAATTTCATTTACATCCTGAAGGGGCCAGTGCTACTCCGGATGCCCCGTCGAGCCTCGCTCGCCGGGACATCCGGGGGTTGAGGCAGGATGACCAGGAGCTTCTTGGCGTGTGCGCTGGTGCCGACTCTGGTGCTCGCTGGGAGCGCACCGCGCCCGGAGAGCCGATGAGGCCGTCCTCTGGCACGGCCAGGGCGGCGAGGCCGAACCCTCGCGCGAGGCGCTCCGCGCGCTCCCTGCCGCCGGTCGCGCCTCCGTGCTCGTTTTCGTGGGTTCGCTCTGAGCCGGGATGAGGTGATTCGATGACCCCTCTCTTCGCCGCCGAAGATCTCCTCTCCACCGACGCCTACGGCGTCGTGCGCGCCAGGTACCGCGGCCGCATCATCGAGCTGAAGCGCCGGCGCCGCGTGACCGTTGGGCTCCACGTCTCGGTCCTGTTCGAGTCGCGCGAGACGGTCCTCTACCACATCCAGGAGATGCTCTGGCTCGAGCGCCCCGTGAGGCCCGAGCGCGTCGAGGAGGAGGTCGCGGAATACGACCGCCTCATCCCGAGGGCCGGTGAGATCACCGCCACGCTCATGATCCAGGGCGGCCCCTGGGTCGCGGGTCAGGCCCTGATCGAGGGACTCGTCGCGGGGCAAGCCGTGGTGCTGCTGATGCTCGGCGAGCGGAGGGTCGCCGCCGAGCTGCTCTCCCCCGTGCACGACCCCTCTTGCCCCGTGCAATACCTGCGGTTCCCGCTCGACCGCGACGCCGCCCGCGCGCTGCTCGAGCGGAGCGTGGATGTCCACCTGGGCGTCCACTACGCGGGCGAGGTCGAGACCGTCGCGCTCCCGCGCGAGACGGTGGACGAGCTTGCCCTGGGCCTCGGCGCGGACAGCACGCCGGCCGCCCGCGCTCCCATGCTGTCGTCTGTCGCCGATCTTCGATGAAAGGAATGGATATGACCGTGCTGGTGGGAAAAAAAGCCCCTGACTTCTCCTGCGCCGCTGTCCTGCCGGACGGCTCGATCACCGCCGCGTTCCGCTTCTCGAAGGCCATCGAGTCGAAAGTTGGTCTCCTTGTATTCTATCCCCTCGACTTCACCTTCGTCTGCCCCTCGGAGCTGATCGCGCTCGATCACCGGGTCAAGGCGTTCCGCGAGCGCAACGTCGAGGTCATCGGGGTCTCGATCGACTCTGAATACACGCACCACGCCTGGCGCGAGACCCCCGTGGAGCGCGGCGGCATCGGGCCGGTCCGCTTCACCCTGGCAGCCGACGTGAAGCACGAGATCTGCCGCGCCTACGGCGTCGAGAACGACGACGGCGTGGCTCTTCGCGCGGCGTTCCTCGTCGACCGGGACGGCGTCGTGCGCTCCGCGATCGTCAATGACCTGCCGCTCGGGCGCAACATGGACGAGCTGATCCGGCTGGTCGATGCGCTGCAGTTTCACGAGCAGCACGGCGAGGTCTGCCCGGCCGGATGGCGGAAAGGCGAGCGTGGCATGACGGCCTCGACCGCGGGTGTGGCCGCCTATCTCTCCGAGCACGCCGAGCAGCTCTGATCGGCTCGCCCGTCCACCACAGGACGTACCAGCCCCCCGGGCATGGTGCGTCGTGACGAAAAGAAGGAAACCATGACAATCAGACATTGCATCGCGCTCGCCGTCCTCTCCGTTTTCACTGGGATCTGGGGGGTTAATGCGTCGGCAGCGGAGAGCCAGAGCGCGTCGGAAAAAGCGATCCAGGGTGATGATCGTTTGAAGCCGGGCGAGGTCACACCTCTATCGTGTGACCCAAGCGCCTGTGACTGGTATTGTTATACTACGTTTCCAATGGATCAATGTTACGGGTTCTGTACTAGCAGCGGCGCTTGCTTATGCAGGAATATTGATTACGGTTACAGATGCAATTGATGTCGACGCGAGCCTAGCGCCGGTTGCGTGACGTTTGCGCGGGCCGCATGTGCGCGCATCGCGCTTCGAGACGCCAAGCTGTCCTAACCTAGAGCACCAATCATGTTGAAGTCCGGAGAATTTTCACAGGGAGGCGGGGAGGCGGGGAGGAAGAGAAAAAAGAATCTCTCCCTCTCGCCGTCTCTCGCTCCCCGCCTCCTCGCCTCCCTGTGAAATTCCTGCTTTTTTTCGGAGTTTCAACCCGTTTGTCGCTCTAGTACAGCGTTCCCCATGTTCGTCCCTGGATCTACGTCGCGTCAGCCCAGGCGCTCGCGGTAGCTCGTGCCAGGCGCCGCGCGCCTCGGCTCGACCGCGGGGTCGGGTCTGTACATGCCCCTGCGCACGGAGCTCCACGCGCCCAGGAGCACCTGCTGCTCCCCGTCCTCCCGCCCCGTCGCCCCGTCAGTTCAACCCGCGACCCAGCGTCGGCCACGGCCGCTCGCCGCCGAGCTGATCGAGCTCCTTGCGCAGCTCCTCGGTCGGCGCGAGCACCTGTATCCGCTCGAGCACGCCGCGCAGCCGCGCCGCGTCCGAGCGGCTCGAGTAGATCGAGCGCAGGTTGTTCAGCAAGCGCACGAGGATCTGCCGCTTCTGCGCCGGCACCAGCAGCCGCGGGTCCGGTTCGCTCTTGGCGCCGGTGGTGCGGGTGTGCAGCGCGCGCAGGTCGTCCCGGCCGAGCAGGCGGCCCTCGAACGGATCGATGAGCAGCATGCCGCCGCGGACCGGCGTCCTCACCAGGAAGTGACCCGGGAACGAGACGCCCTGCGCGTCCAGGCCCGCCCGCCAGCACACCTCGAGGAGCACGACGGCCAGCGTGATGGGGATGCCCGTCCGGCGATCCAGGACCTCGTGCAGGTAGCTGTTCTTCGGGTCGTAGTAGTCCCCCGCGTTCCCGTGGAACCCGAGCTCGCCGTAGAACCAGCGGAGCAGCTGCTCGCTCGGGCCGCTGCCAGGCGTCGCCTCGGCGGCGCGCAGGGGGCGCTCGAGCGCGCGGCGCGCCTCGCCGCCGAGCTGGTCGAGCACGCCGAGGTAGCGAGGGATGTCGAGCCCCGGGTACGCGGCGTCGTCGATGAGGAGCGCCGCCTCGGCGAGGTCGAGCTCGTCCTCCGGTCTGGCGACGATATGCGCAAAAAGCGTCAGACTCACCGGCGCAGCCATCGGACGGAGCGTAGCGCCACCTGAGCGAAATGGTCTAGGGCGGCGCGTCGTCCCGGGCGCGTTCGTCGAGCCAGGCGTCGACGCGGACCCCGACCAGGTTGCGCTGGCTCATCGCCGCGAGGATGCGCGGGAGCGCCGCGACCCCCGCGGGCGCGTGGTCGTCGCGCTCGGCCGCATCGTGGAGCAGCACGATGGCCCCGTCGCGGAGCCCCGGGATGACCCGGGCCGCGACCCCCTCGGGGGTCGCCCCGGCGAGCCCGTCGAACCCCCGCGCCGACCAGCCGATTATGTCGAGGTCGAGCGCGTCGATCACGCGGGCCATGCGCGGGCTCGTGTGGCCGACCGGCGGCCTGAACAGCGCGGGGCGGGCGCCGGTGATCCGCTCGATGACGTCGAGGCCCCGCCGGAGATCGCGCTCGACGTAGCGGGCCGAGCGCAGCGAGAAGAGCCGGTCGTGCGCGTGGCTGTGCAGCGCGACGGCGTGGCCCCGCGCCGCGATCTCGCGGACGAGCTCCGGGTGGGCCTCGGCCTTGCGGCCGATGACGAAGAACGTCGCCTTCACGCCCGCCTGGTCCAGGAGCGCGAGGACCCGCGGCGTGTGCTCCGGGCTCGGCCCGTCGTCGAACGTCAGCGCGACGCCCCGCGCGCCGGGCGGGCCGCGCTTCACCACGTCGACGAACATGCCGAGCCCGAGGAAGAAGACCCCGCACAGGACGAGCGCCAGGTACCCGACGGCCGCCGCGCAGGCGATCGCGATGGGCACCGGCGCGACGAGCAGCGACCGCGCGACGAGCGCGAGCGCGCCGAGCGATGCCGCATAGAGGAGCGCCCGCGCGAGAGGCACAGGCTACTTCTTCGAGCGCTTCTTCTCGGGCTCGACGTCGACGTCGTCGTCGAGGTCGTCGGCCGCGGCGGACGCCGCGATGCGCTTGTTGTTGCCCCCCGCCGCCGCCTTCGCCTCCGGCGTCGCGCCCGGCTTCTCGTCGTCCGAGGGGTTGTTGTCGGCCTCGTAGAAGCCGCCGAGCAGCGCGGCGATCGCGGCGAGCGACGTGATCGCGAGGCCGCCGAACGTGCCGGCGCTCCCCGCGGCCTCGCCGAGCGACAGGTTCGCGCCCCCGAGCTCGCCGAGCGGCACCGGCACCGGAAAGGTCAGCCACCGGCGCGCGGCGTACATCAGGCCGGCGCCGAGCAGCGCCCCGACGAAGGCCTTCATCCCCGCCTCGATCTTCGCGTCCTTGGCCCAGATGGGCTTGCCCGCGACGAGCCCCACCAGGACCCCGGCGAGCGCCGCGGCCACGTAGGCGACGATCGCGATGGGCGTCGCGAAGCCGAGCTTGGCCAGCCCGAACCCCAGCAAGCCCCCCACGATGAGCCCCTTCACAACCCCGAGGATCAGGCGACCCAGCATCAGCTCCATCCTTGGCACGACGCGGGGCGCCGTTCAACATCGCGCCGCGCCGCAAGCTCAACATCGCGCCGCGCCGCAAGCTCAACCTCGCGGCGCGCGCCGTGGTAGACGGCGCCCCACCGCCCGGGTAGCCCGCCCTCCTGACAACGCGCTCGGCCCTGCCGCGCGCCGCGCCCCCTGGCCCCAGCCTGACCCGGGATCCGACCGGCCGTGCTCTTCAACACCCTCCGCTACGCCGAGTTTTTCGCCGCCGTCTTCGTTGGATCGTGGGCGCTCGTGCGGTTCGCCGGCATCCGGGCGCGCCTCGTGTTCCTGCTCCTCGTGAGCTACGGCTTCTACGCGGCCTGGGACTGGCGCTACCTGCCGCTCATCTTCGCCTCGTCCACCGTCGATTTCCTGCTCGCCCGCGCGATCGCCCGCGAGCCGAGGCCCCGGGCGCGGCGCGCGATGCTCATCGCCACCGTGGCGCTGAACCTCGGGTTCCTGGGGTTCTTCAAGTACTGGAACTTCGCGATCGAGAACGTCGAGGCGCTGCGCGCGCTGCTCACGGGCGAGCCGGCGAGCGTCGGTCACGCGTTCCGGGTGCTCCTGCCGCCGGTGGGCATCTCGTTCTTCACGTTCGAGTCGATGAGCTACGTCATCGACGTGTACCGGGGCGAGCTCCCTCCCCACAAGAGCTACCTCCGCTACCTGCTCTTCGTCGCCTTCTTCCCGCACCTCGTCGCCGGCCCCATCGTGCGCCCGCGCGATCTGCTCCCGCAGTTCGAGCGCGCCCCGAGCCTCACCCGCGAGGAGAGCGGCGAGGGGCTGTTCCTCGTCGCGATCGGCCTCGTGAAGAAGGTCGTCCTCTCGGACCAGCTCGCGCTCAACCTCGTCGACCGCGTCTTCGAGCGCCCGGAGAACTACTCGGCCCTGGAGGTCCTCGCGGGCGTCTACGGCTACGCCGCGCAGATCTACTGCGATTTCTCGGGCTACACCGACATCGCGATCGGCTCGGCGCTGCTGCTCGGGGTGCGGTTCCCGAAGAACTTCGACGCGCCGTACAAGGCCCGGAACCTCGCCGATTTCTGGCGCCGCTGGCACATCTCGCTCTCCACGTGGCTCCGCGACTACCTGTACATCCCGCTCGGCGGCAGCCGCGGCTCGGAGCTCGCGACGTACCGCAACCTGATGATCACGATGCTGCTCGGCGGCCTCTGGCACGGGGCGTCGTGGAGCTTCGTCTTCTGGGGCTTCCTCCACGGCCTGGGCCTCGCCGTGACGCGCGCCTTCCAGCGCGCCGTGAACCGCCGCCGCCCGGGCGGCGAGGGCGCGCGCGAGGGGTCGACGGCGTCGAGCGCGCGCTCGTTCCCGGTCCACGTGCTGTGCGTGCTGCTGACGTTCCACTACGTCTGCTTCGCGTGGATCTTCTTCCGCGTGCCGACCTTCTCGCAGGCCGTGCTTATCCTGCGGCAGATCGGCACGCTGACGACCTTCCACCCGAACCTGCCGCCCGTGCTTGTCGCGCTCCTCGGGGTCGCGCTCCTGTCCCACTACGTGCCGGAGCGCCTCTACGAGCGCGCCCGCGGCGCCTTCATCGCGGCGCCGGCGCCGCTCCAGGGCGCGCTGCTGTTCCTTGTCGCGGTCGGGCTCCACGAGGCGGCGAGCGCGGCCGCCGTGCCGTTCGTGTACTTCCAGTTCTGATCCGGGCGCCGGGGCAGGCGGGAGGGCTCGACCACGGAGGAACCACGGAGGATGCAGCGCGCGCCGGGGGCTCCAGCGCCGGGCTCGCTCGGCGCTTCGCCGTGGTTCATTTCTGGGGATTTCAGTCGGATCGGTGGATTACGCTCACGGCGTGCGCCCCTCTTCCGTCGCCTCCCTTGTCCCCTTCGCCGCCCTCCTGGCCGGCGCGCTCTCGCCGGCGTGCAGCGTGGCCAACGTGCCGTCGAACGCGATGCCGATGGTCCGGGCGCGCGCCACGTCCGACCTCGACTGCGCCGACAAGGACGTCCGTGTCGAGGAGCAGATCGGCGGCCAGTTCAAGGCCGTCGGCTGCGGCCGCAAGGCGTACTACCGGGCCGCGTGCGAGGCGCTCCGCTGCGTGGTGAGCGGCGAGGGCGAGGCGGCCGTCCCCTGGAGAGACCGCCCGGAGCCCAGGGACATCGACCGGGACCGGCGGTAAGCCGCGCCGGCCGATCCCGTGTTTTCCTGGGCTTTTTTGGGGCACGTGGGCCCGGGTTCCGGTAGCCTCCCGCGTCTCGACCATCCGCCCAGGGGTTCGGCCATGGCCTTCATCACCACCGAGAGCTGCACGTGACGGACAGGGCGCCGGCCGACGCCGACAGTCCAGAGCCGGCCGACGCCGACCGGCCTGCGCCGGCCGATGCCGACGGGCGCGAGCCGGTCGCCGCCGACCGGTCTGCGCCGGCCGAGCCGGAGCCGGGCTCCCCGCCGGGCGGGTCCGCCGACGCCGAGCCGCGGCGCCGGACGAAGAAGCGCGCGAGGCAGCGCGGCGCCGCGGCGTCGCCGCCGGGCAGCGCCGCGCCGGCGCTCCCGCGCGATCCCGAGCTCGTGCGTCTCGAGCAGGCGTTCGAGCGCGGCGACTACGCGCTCGTCCGGGCCGGCGCGAAGCGGCTCCTCCTGAGCGGGGCAGAGCCCGACGACCTCCGCGGCGTGCCTTCGGCGAAGAGGCATTCTTCCCGGCCTCCCGGCGAGAGCCAGGCCCAGCGCGACGACGCCGAGGACGCCGAGGGCGAGCGCGTCCACGTCCGCCGGGCAGCGCGGGCGCTGCTGCGCCGGATCGACCCCGATCCGCTCGCCGTCGCCCTGCTCCTCGCGGCCATCGCGCTGCTCGCGTTCCTGTCGCTCTGGTACTGGTCCCACAGCCACGTGTCCCCGTGACGACCCCGCCCGTGACGACCGGCAGCGCGGTGAGCCCCGAGATCGATCGCCCCTCCGTCCGCCCCCGCCCGCGGCGGCTCGCCGCGCTCGCCCTCGCGCTGATCGGCTGCGGGAGCGCCGCCGACCCGGCGCGGCCCGCGGCGTGGAACGCGGCGCCCGACGGGCAGAAGGGCGCCGCGTCGGGCACGCCGGCCGAGCGCTACTTCCCGCTCGTCGACGGGCATATCTACCACTACGCGACCCTGAGCGAGGGCGGCGAGCAGGGCCTCCTCGTCGCGCGCGTG
Organism: Sorangium sp. So ce887; assembly: GCF_051521455.1. NCBI lineage: Bacteria > Pseudomonadati > Myxococcota > Polyangiales > Polyangiaceae > Sorangium > Sorangium sp. So ce887. The sequence goes on from NZ_CP150354.1 coordinate 11,660,231, forward strand.
CACCGCGCCGACGGGCGCCGCGGCGAGCTCCGGTTCCCCTCGGGGGCGAAGCGCTTCGAGTTCACCCCCGAGGGCGTGATCCGCAGCGACACGGGCGTCTTCGTGCTCAAGGAGCCGATCGCGCCCGGTACGACGTGGACCGGCGAGCACGGCGGCCGCGCCCGGATCGCCGCGGTCGACGCGGCGATCGAGGTGCCCGCAGGCCGGTTCACGGGGTGCGTGCAGACCGTCGAGGAGCGCCTCGGCGACAGGCCGGCGCGCTTCGTGTCGACGTACTGCCCGGACATCGGCGTGGTGGCGATCGAGGCCGCGAGCGGCGCGAGCTACGAGAGGGCCGAGCTCAGGAGCTACGCGCCGCCCTTCGACATGGGCCCCGACGGCCTGCGGCGCGCGCCGGCCGAGCCGCCGCCCGCCGAGCCGCCGACCGGCCCCGCGGGCGCGCCGTGAGCGCGACGGGCATGGACCGCGCCGGTGGAAGGCGCGCGGTGCCCGTGAAACGGCCCTCCGGACCGGGCGCGCTTTCCGTGCGCGCGGCGCCGGCGCACTTCCGTTTCCGGGGGGGCGGGAAGTAGACTCCCGGCGCCGCTCGTGGAGCCGGCGCAGGATGCGCCGCGCGAGCTCCCCCGGCGGCAAGTCCCGCGATCGCCACCGACATGAACTACTGGGAATATATCCACGTCGAGGAGCTGCTCGCCCTCCAGGGTGGATTCGACGACGACGAGCAGAAGGTCGGCAACGACGAGGCCCTGTTCATCGTCGTCCACCAGATCTACGAGCTCTGGTTCAAGCTCATCCTCCGGGAGCTCACCTCGGCGCGCGAGCTCTTCGGCCAGAACCCCGTGCCCGATCAGAAGCTCGCCTCCGCGGCGCGCTCGTTCCGGCGGGTCGTCACCATCTTCGAGCAGGCGGTCCAGCACTTCCGGGTGATGGAGACGCTAACCACGCGTGACTACCTGGATTTCCGGGATCGCCTCATCCCGGCGAGCGGCTTCCAGTCGGCGCAGCTGCGCGAGATCGAGGTCCTGCTGGGGCTCGACGACGCGGTCCGGATCCCGCTCGGCCGGGAGGGGAGCTACAAGGAGGCGCTCAAGACCGCGGACGGCTCGTCGTCGTCGGCGACGCGCCGGCTGGAGGCGCGGCTCGCGAGCGGGCCGAGCCTCAAGCACTACCTGTACGAGTGGCTGTCGCGGACGCCGATCGACGGATCGAGCGACCCGGATGCGGTCGTGTGCTTCCTGCGCAACTACATGCGCTCGATGCGCAAGGAGAACGAGCGCCGGGTCCAGATCGCGATCGACAAGGCGCTCACCCCGGCGGACGTCGAGCGGCTCCGCGCGCGGTACGAGGCCGAGAACGCGAACGCCGAGGCGTTCCTGCTCGCCGAGGACGACCCGGGCGCCGACGCGGCCACCTGCGAGAAGCGCCGGGCCGTCCGCGCGGCGATCGTCTTCATCGAGAGCTACCGCGAGCTGCCCCGGCTCGCGTGGCCGCGCGAGGTGCTCGACCGCGTCCTGGAGATGGAGCAGGCCATGCTCATCTGGCGGCAGCGCCACGCGCGGATGGTCGAGCGGGTGATCGGCCGGCGCACCGGCACGGGCGGCTCCGCGGGCGTCGACTACCTCGACCAGACCGCGCTGCGCTACCGCGTCTTCGGCGATCTCTGGACAGTGCGCTCCTTGCTACTTCGCCAGCCGAGCGTCCCCGAGCTCGAGCACGCATCGGATTACGGATTCCGGGTCGAGGACTCTCCGTGAAATCACTTCGCGATCACTTCTTGCGCATCGACGCTCGTTCGCTCGGGCTGTTTCGCATCACCTTCGGGCTGGTCCTCATCGCCGATCTCTTCGCGCGGTGGCGGTGGGTGCGGGACTTCTACTCGAACGAGGGCGTCCTCCCGAACCACAACCACCTCTTCAACCTCCGCGGAAAGCAGCAGGTCTTCAGCCTGCTCCACGCCTTCTCGACGGTGGGAGAGGCCCACTTCGCCTTCGCGCTCGCGCTCGTCGTCTACGCGCTGTTCCTGCTGGGCTACCGGACGCGCGTCTTCCACGTCCTCGCGCTCGTCACGCTCACGAGCCTGACGTCGAGGAACATCCTGCTCGAGAACGCCGGCAACTACGCGGCGATCGCGCTCCTCGCGTTCACCGCCTTCCTGCCCTGCGGGAACCGCTTCTCGCTCGACAGCCTCCGCGCCTCGCTGGCGCTCCGGGACGAGCAGCGCGACACGGAGCTGAACGACCGGTCGAGGGTCTCGGACGCCGAGATCGCGGCCGAGCGCCTGCCGGGATGGTCGCCGACGTCGCTCGCCGCGCTGGCGGTGATGCTGCAGCTCGCGCTCATCTACCTCTGTACGGCGCTCCAGCAGCGCGGCGAGGCGTGGCGCGACGGGACGGCGTTCTACTATGCGCTCCACGCCGAGCGCCTGGCGAGCGACGCGGGCATCTGGCTCCGCGACGCCCTGCCGCTCGGCACGCTGCGCGGGCTCACGTTCGGCACGTGGGCCATGCAGCTCGCGATCCCGGCGCTCCTCTTCGTCCCCGCGCTCTTCCGCTGGACGCGCGGGGTCGCCGCCGCGCTGATGCTTGTGCACGGGCTGATCCTCGGGATCTTCTTCGATCTCGGGATGTTCGGCTGGGCGCTCGCCGCCGCTGCGCCGCTCGTCCTGCCGGGCGAGCTCTCGGACGTCTACGAGCGCTCCTGGAACGAGCGGCGGGCGCGCACGATCGTGTACGACGCCGACTGCGGCCTTTGCCTCATGCTGTGCCGCCTGATCAAGCGGCTCGATCTGCGCGGGCACGTGGCCTTCCAGGGCAACGTCGCGCTCGACGAGCTCTATGTCCGCAACCAGACGGGCGCCACGGAGCTCGTGCCGATGCCGAAGGAGGTCACGGCGGAGCTCGTCGAGCAGACGGTGCTCGCGATCGATCGGAACGGGCGCGTGTACACGAAGGGCGCGGCGGTGACCGAGGGGCTCCTGGCGTTGCCGTTCGGCTGGCTCGCCTGGCCGCTCAAGCTGCCGGGCATCTCGCACCTCCTGGACCTGCTCTACGACGTGGTCGCGAAGCGCCGGCACCACATCAGCGTGCTCCTCGGCAAGCAGGCGTGCGGGATCCCGCTGTTCGACGAGAGCCACGCGGACGGCGACGATGAGGGCGCCGCTCCGGGCACGCCTGCGCCGGCGGTGCGGGTGGCGCGCCTCGTGCTGGGGTCGTTGCGCGAGGTGGCGGTGCTCGTGGTGCTCGCCGCGATGCTGGCGCAGACGGCGAAGGAGAACCCGTTGCCCGGCGCGGCCGCCGTCCCGCAGGGGAGGGTGCTCGCCGGCGTGGCGTCGTGGCCGCGCATGATGGCGCGGTGGGACGTGATGGCGCCCGAGCCGCCGCGGAGCAACGCGCTGCTGGTGATCGACGGCCAGACGCGCGCGTTCAAGCCGATCGATCCGCTGACCGGGGAGGAGCCGCGGCTGCAGCCCGCCGGGCACCCGGGGGCGCGGCTCGGCCAGCTCTGGTCCGATTACCTCGATCGCGTCCGGCGGCCGGAGTATTCCGATTTCCAGCGCGCCTTCCGCGACTACCTCGCGAAGGGCGGGCCCCTCGCGGCCGACGGGGCGCGCGAGATGGCGCTGTCGGGCTACGATGCGTACTGGGTCTCGGCGCCGACGCCCGCGCCCGGCGCGCCCGCGCCAGCCACCTTCGAGCGGGAGAAGCTGTTCTCGCACTCGCGGGGAGGCACGGGGAAGCTCGGCGAGCGCATGCCGCCGCTCGCGCCGGGCCTCGTCCGACCGAACAAGTCGAACTGAGGCGCTCGCATGCGTGGGCCTGACGAGGACCCGAGCGCCGCGGATCGCGGCGCGCCGGAGGAGAGCGCGCAGCCCGGCGAGGGTGCGCCTGAGGAGAGCGCGGCCGAGGAGAGCGCGTCGGCCGGCGAGGGCGCGCCTGAGGAGAGCGCGGCCGAGGAGAGCGCGTCGGCCGGCGAGGGTGCGCCGGAGGAGAGCGCGCCGCCCAGGCCGCCCGCCGGAGCCCCGAGGCCGCCGGCCGAGGGTCGCCTCCGGCGCGTGGGGCGCTGGATCAAGGAGCACTACTGCACCATCGATGTCCGCACGCTCGGCCTGTTCAGGCTGGTGCTCGGCTTCCTCCTGGCGAGCGACTGCGTGCGCCACTGGGCCGAGGCGAGCTGGATCTACAGCAACGACGGGGTGCTCACCAACCACTACCACCTCTTCCACCCGAGCAGCGGATTCAACTTCAGCCTGTATCACGCGTTCTCGTCGATCGAAGAGGTCCACGTCGCGTTCGCGCTCTCGCTCTTCTGCTTCCTCTGCTTCTTCGTCGGCTGGCACACGCGGCTGTTCTCGATCCTCTCCTTTCTCCTCGTGACGAGCAGGGACAACCGGATTGTCCTGATCGAGAACGGCGGCTATGTCGTCGTGAACCTCATCGTCTGCTGGGCGATGTTCATGCCGACCGGCAGGCGCTTCTCGGTCGACGCGCTGATCCGCTCGTTCCGCGAGAGGCAGGAGCGAACGGCCGCGGACCTCGCGGACAGGAGCCGCCCCGCGTGGGCCGAGCGCCCGTACGTCTCGGGGATCGTGCTCCTCGCGCTCCTCAACCTGGCGACCATCTATTATTTCAACGTCGTCAACAAGTCGGGCCAGATCTGGCGTCGCGGCGAGACGGTGCATTACGTGCTGCACCTCGACCGCATGGTGACGGGGCTCGCGGTCGCCGCGCGGGAGTACATCCCTCTCTGGGGGAAGCGGGGGCTCACCTGGGGAGTCCTGGTGGTCGAGGCGCTGCTCGTGACCTGGATCCTCTCGCCCTACGGCCGCCGCTTCACGCGCGCGCTGGCGATGCTGGCGATGTGGGGCCTGCACGGCTCGTTCGGGGTGATGATGCGCCTCGGCCCCTTCTCGTGGTTCATGATCGGCTGGTCGTTCCTGCTGCCGACGTCGCAGCACTGGGACGCTCTGGAGCGGTGGTATCGCCGCCGCGCGGCGCAGAGGGTCGTCGTCTATGACGGCAGCTCGCCGCTCGCCTTCGCGTTCATGCGGCTCCTTGTCCGGCTCGACGGCCTCGAGCTGCTCCGGTTCGAGGAGGCGCGCGCTGCGGTCGCGGCGGAGGCGGAGGCGGCCGGGGGAGGGGAGCCCCGGCCGGAGCTCTTCGAGGTGCGTGATGCGAGCGACGTCGCGCACGCCCGGGTGTTCCGGGGCGCCGCGGCGCTGCGCGAGATCCTGCAGGCGCTCCCCGGAGGCCGCTTTGCGCGCCCGCTGGTCTGGGCGCTCTGCCTCGGCGCGCCCGGCGCGCTGCTCGCGGTCGCATCGCGGCGGCGCGACGCGATCGCGAGGTTCTTCGGCCTGACGCGGCCGCCGCGCGCGAGGGCGGCGGCGATGGAGGGCCCGTCGCCCCTCTCGGAGAAGCTCGCGCGCGGCCGGGTGATCGCGCGGGAGGCGCTGGTCGCGTACCTCGGGCTCTGCGCCGTGAGCCAGGCCATCAACGAGAACAAGAGCGTACCGGCCTTTCTCAAGCATCCCCAGCCGAAGATCGTGCAGGCGACGATCGTCTATCCGCGCCTCCTCCAGGGGTGGGGGATGTTCGCTCCGAATCCGATCACGGAAGACGGGTCGATCAGCGTCGACGCGATCACCGTCGATGGTCGGCACGTGGATCCGTTCACGGGGCTCACGCCCGATCTCGATCTCTCCGACGCGCGGGGGCTCGGGCTCGGGCAGATCCAGCAGGACTATTTCAACCGGATCCGGCTCGACCGGAACAAGGCGTTCCGCAAGCCCGGGCTCCAGGACTACCTGCTCAGGTATCATGAGCGCACCGGGCGGCCGGAGGACGAGATCGTCGCGTTCGATGTCTACTGGGTGCGGGATCAGTGCCCGAAGCCGGGGGAGAGCGCGGCGTACAAGAACGAGACGATCCCTATCCTGTCGTACCGGAAGCCGGGGTATCGGCCGCTTCCAGGGCTGCCGCGGCTGCCGCCGGCGCGCAAGGAAGAGAGCGCGGGGAATTGAACCCTCGTCGCTGAAAGACGCGCTTGCAGCGGCGAACTGTCGCGCATCGCCGGAGCCACGCAATTCCGGGGAGGCATGACGACGGATCACTCGAACGGTCCAAGGGCGGTCACGTGTCGCATCGGAGCCTCACCTTCGTCGCCGCGGAGATCGCGAAGGCGCTCACGGGCGAGGCGCAGCAGACCGACGAGGGTCGATACCGGATGGTGCACCTCCACCCGAGCTACGCCCACGAGGACTTCGTTCAAGGGCTGCGCCCTGATCTCGAGCGCACCGGCCTCCACTACTGCATCCGATACGCCGCTCAACCGCTAGCACCAAACGCCCCCGCAGCCCTTCGCGCTGTCAGAACCCACTTCCGCAGCACTTGGCAGCACAGGCCGTGCGTCTGACGGCAGCCGGCCCCTAGCGGCGAACCCCATCACGACGCGACACCCCGAAGCGCGGTCGGCCCCCGCGGCTTGTTGGGCGGGAGACAGAGCAAGAGAGAGTACACAGGGAGACGGGGAGACGGGGAGGAGAGAGAGATATACAGACCAAGGGGGAGAGGCGAGAGGTGGGGACCATCGTCCGAGCCTGCTCGCTTGGGGCCGACGGCTTTCAGGTCGCTCGTTTGTAGGGCGGTTCCCGGTGATGTCAATTTCGCGCAACCAGAGCTGGTCCCGCGTCGATAGATAGCCATGAGCATCGATGGGGCACAGCGAGACAGGGAAACGAGAAGATTGTGGGAGCTGTCCGAGCGAGTCATCGGAGCGTGCATCGAGGTGCACCGCCACCTCGGCCCCGGGCTCCTGGAGTCTGCCTACGAACAATGCTTGTGTCATGAACTGTCGCTCATGGGCTTGAGCTTCGCGAGGCAAAGCCCACTTCCAGTGACCTACAAGAGAGCCACGCTCGACTGTGGTTGTCGACTCGACGTTGTCGTCGAGGAGAGGCTCATACTGGAGCTCAAGGCCGTCGATCACCTGCTACCAGTCCATGAAGCTCAGGTGCTCACATACCTGAAGCTGACGGACCTGGACGTCGGGTTGCTCGTCAACTTCAACACGGCGGTGCTCCGCCGCGGGATCCGACGCCTGGTACGCCGCGGTGCGGAGGCTGTCCGGTTCTCCCGGTGTCGCACCGAAGACGACCACCCCGGCACCACCAGCCGCCCCGCATCGATGCCGCCCGAAGCCGTCAGCGCCGAGCCTGCTGGTTCGAATGACTGATCCCCATCTCTCGCCTCCCCGCCTCCCCGCCTCCCTGTGAATCTTTCCTTCTTCCTCTCCGCCCAACATGCGTTGAGGCGGAAGTCGTCAGTGAACGCTCCGAAGGGCTCGGGGGCGTTTGGTGCTAGGCCGCCGCCCGCCATGGCGCCGCCGCCCGCCCGACGCGCACGCCTCACCCGGGACCCCTTCGTTGTGCTCTGGCTGGTGTTCGCCCCGCTCGCGCGCAACGCGACCGCGGCGGCGCTGCGGGAGGTCGTCGCGGAGATCCACGCAGGGGCGGCGACGGCCGAGGAACGGGCCGAACTGTACACGGCGCTCCTGGTGATGGCGACCATCGATCCCTGGGGGCATAATCTGCGGAAGGAGCTCATCAAGATGGTGGAGGACAAGGAAGAGGGGCTGCTCCGGCGCACGCCGATCATCGGGGAGATGATCATCGAGGCCGAGCAACGAGGAGAGGACCGCGGCGAGCAGAGGGCGATCGCGGAGTTGCTCGGCCGTCTCTTCGCGCGGCGGATCGGGCGACGACCCACGGTCGAAGAAGAGCGCTCGATCGTCGAGCGCGCTCGAACGATGGGGCCGGGCGAGGTCGAGGATGCCTTGCTCGATCTCGAGGGCGAGGCGCTGGTTCGCTGGCTCGCGGCTCCGATTCGCTCCTCGTGAGCTCCCGCAGGAGGGTAGTTCTCCGCGCACGTGGCCGCCGATGCACGGCTGCGATCTGCAGCGCTTGAATCGGGACGGGCGCGCTCGAAGCGCTCGATCGCGAGACCGAGGAGGCGTGATCGGCGGTCCGTGGGCCCGGTCGCCGCCACGACCGGACGCGGCCTGTCATCCGCTCATCCCACCCGCTCATCACCATCGTCACCTTCAGCCCCGAGCGCGGTGTTCGACCTGGCTCGGGCCGCGCTGGGCGATCATCGCACACGCACGCACGCACGAACCGTCCGATGACCCGCCTCCCCGCGGGTCGTCTCGGGACTGGACCACCAGGAATGCCCCCTCTACCTTCAACATCGTCATGATTTCGTGACCGATGTGCCACCGAAACGTCGCCGTCGTCCTCGGGACGACACGGTGGCTCGCGCGGGCGCGGCGGGGCGATCGAGGTGTCCAGCGATGAAGAGAGAGCCGAGCGTCAACGGAGTCAGGTTCGTGGCCCCCGGCCCGGGCCCCTGGGAGGTCGAGCGGGCGCATTTCCTGCGGCCGGTCACCCGGTTCGCTGTCGAGCCGTTCACGCGCGGGATGCCGAGGGGCTTCGCCGAGGGCTCGGCGCGCTACGGGCTCCTGATGAGCCACCTCAAGCCAGCCGTCGTCAACGGCTTCATGTACTCGCAGCCCGTGATGCACGGCACGTCCGAGGGGGCGAGCGGGACGCCGCCGAAGCTCGTGCTGTGGCTCCTCCTGCGCCTGCACCCGCGCATGCGCGGGCGCATCCGGCAGTGCCGCCGGGCGTTCGAGGAGAAGCTGTGGCGCGAGGACCTCGACCGGTGGGATCGCGTCGACCGGCCGCGCGCCACCGAGAAGAACCTCGCCGTCCAGGCGATCGATCCCGCCCAGCTCGACACCGACGCGCTGATCGCGCACCTGCGCCGCGCCCTGGCGCACATGGAGGACATGATCGCCCTGCATCACCGCTACAACTTCGCCGGCGTCCTGCCGGCGGGCGACTACCTCGCGCACGTCAGCGCGTGGACCGGCGCGAGCCCCGGCGAGGCGCTCGCGCTGCTGCAGGGGAGCACGCCGCTCGCGAAGGGCGTGGCGACCGAGGAGCTCGAGGCCCTCGCCAGGGCCCTGCGCGCGAGCGCGGCGGGCCGTGAGGCGCTCGCCAGGAAGGGCGACCCGCAGGCGACGCTCGACGCGCTCGCGGCCCTGGACGGCGACGTGGGGCCGGCGACGCGCGCTTACCTCGACCTCGTGCGCTTTCGCACGGTGGGCTACGACGTGTCCGACAAGACGGGCGGCGAGCTGCCCGACGTGCTCGTCCGGGCGATCCGGGCGGCGGTCGAGGGCGACCGCGGGGCCGGGCCGCGCGCCGCGCGCGAGGCCAAGGAAAAGGCGCTGCGGGAGCGCGTGCCCGCGGCCCACCGCGCGCAGTTCGACGAGCTGCTCGGCGAGGCGCGCCTCACGAACCGCCTCCGCGACGAGCGGGCGCTCTACTCGGACAGCTGGGGCACCGGGCTCGCGCGCCGTGCCGTCCTCGAGGCGGGGCGCCGCCTCGCCGCCGCCGGCAAGGTCGACGACCCCGAGCACGCCGCCGACCTCGCGCTCGAGGAGATGATCGGCCTCCTGCGCGACCGGCAGGCGCCGTCCGCCGCGGAGCTCGCCGAGCGCGCGCGCTGGCGCGCGACGGCGACCCTCGCCGACGCTCCCCCGTGGCTGAACATGCCCCCTGGACCGCCGCCGCCGCTCGACGTCTTCCCCGGCCCGGCGCGCCGCGCGGCGATGGCCACCGACGCGATCATGCAAAGCCTGTCGAAGGAATCCGAGGCCAGGAACACCGACACGGCCGTCCGCGGCCTCTCCATCAACGAGGGCGTGTACGAGGGGACGGCGCGGGTCGTGATCAGCCCGGACGACTTCGGGAGGATCCAGCAGGGGGACGTGCTCGTGACGCGCGCGACGTCGGCGTCGTTCAACGTCGTGCTCCCGCTGCTCGGCGCGATCGTGACCGATCGGGGCGGGCAGCTCTGCCACGCGGCGATCGTCGCGCGCGAGTACGGCATCCCCGGCATCGTCGGCACGCGGGAGGCGACGGTGACGATCCCGGACGGGGCGCGCGTGCGCGTCGACGGGGCGGCCGGCGAGGTGACGATCCTCGCGCGGCCGCCGGAGCGCCGCGCGCAGGAGGCGTCGCCGTGATCGCGCGCCTCGACGAGGAGCTGCGCGAGGAGGACTTCGGGGGCAAGGCGGCGCAGCTCGGGCAGGCGCACCGGGGCGGCCTGCCGGTGCCGCCGGGCTGGGCGCTCTCGGCGGCGCTCGTCGAGCGCGTCGTCGCCGGGGAGGCCGCGGCCGTGGGCCGGCTCGTCGAGGCGTTCGGCGAGCTCGACGGGCCCGTGGCCGTGCGGTCGTCCGGCATCGGCGAGGACGGCGTCTCGGCGAGCTTCGCGGGGCAGCACGCGACCGAGCTCAACGTGCGGACCCGCGAGGGGCTGCTCCAGGCCGTCCACAAGGTGCACGGCTCGGCGCGCACCGAGGCGGCGCTGGCCTACCGGCGGAGGCTTGGGCTCGCGCCGGAGCCGCGCATGGCGATCGTCGTGCAGCGGCTCGTGCAGGCCGATCGCGCGGGGGTGCTGTTCACGCGGAACCCGGTGACGGGCGCCGACGAGCGCGTCGTCGAGGCGACCTGGGGCCTCGGCGAGGCGGTGGTCGCCGGCCTCGTGACCCCGGACAGCTACCGGATGGCGCGCGGCGGGCGCGTGATCGAGCGGCGGGCGGGCGAGAAGGATCTCGCGATCCTGTGGGCCGAGGAGGGCGGCACGAGGGAGGTCGCGGTGGAGCCCGCCCGTGCCGCGGCGCTGTGCCTCGACGACCCGCGGCTCGCCGCGCTGGAGGCGCTGGCCGCGGCGTGCGAGGCGGCGTTCGGCGGCACGCAGGACATCGAGTGGGCGTTCGCGGGCGGCCGCCTGTCCCTGCTGCAGCGGCGGGCGATCACGCGCGGGTGAGCCGTCTTGCGCTGCTCCGCCCGTCGGCTCTGGGCACCTGCGGCCGGCGCTGGAGCGAACCGCTGGCGCGCGACGGCGCTCGCCGGAAGCAGGCCCTTGTCGGGCCATTCTCGTCGATACGTCACGGCCATCCTCCTGCGGAGTTGCCGATAGAATTCTCTAGCGAGCTCGGGTGCAGGTAGACCAGCGAGTTGACCCTTGCTGAGCTCGATGACGGTCCAGCGGCCGTCCTCTCGGAGAGCTACATCCAGAATGGCACAGGCCCCCGGCGTGCTAGGATCAGTTCTACCGCACAAAGACGTCGTTGGCGGAATCTGCTGATTGTTGTGTGAGCGCTCACCGTGGGTGCGCTGATGGCCAGGGGGCCGATGGCATCGACAAGAGATGCAGGCGCGTACGCGGCAGATACCATCCTGTAAAATTCTGGTGTAGGTAGACGCTCGGCGTCATGGCACGGTGCCAGAGCGTGAAGAAGACGCTCCGCAGGAGCGGCGGTGTTCGCCGTCTCGTTCGAGTCGGAGCAGCGTAACCCTTATTGTCAGGAGCAATCTCAAATGAAGAGTCTCAGCTTTGCAGCGATTCTGGTCACGGTGTGCGCGGTGGCGGCCTGTTCGGATGACGGCGGCTCGGGGGGTGACGGCGGGGCGGGCGGTGGGGGCGGCGCGTCCGGCACCACCACCTCCTCCTCCTCGGGGCCGAGCTCGACGGTCACGGGCACGGGCGGCGGCGGCGAGGGCGGCAGCGGCGAGGGTGGCAGTGGCGAGGGCGGCAGTGGCGAGGGCGGCAGTGGCGAGGGCGGCGGCGGCGACTGCACAACGCAGTGCTTCGAGGACCATACGGCGGGGGCCCTGGAGTTCCTCCAGCTGACGCTCGACACCTGCGGCTGTGCGGAGGGCGCGACGTGCGCCAGCGCCTGCGACACGACGGATCCTGAGACCGACGCCTGCGAGGACGATGGATCCGGCAACCTACGGGAGCTCGAGGGGAACCAGGCGTGCCTGGACTGCGTTGACGGGCTCGAGGACGAGGACGCTTGCATCGGGACGGTCGAGACGGGATGCAGCGCCAGCGAGGGGTGCGCCGCGTTCGCCACGTGCGTGGCCGCCTGCCCGTGAGACCGTAAGGGCGGTCTCGCCCCCGGCTGCGCCGCTCCCGCGCAGCCTCGATTCATCGCCATCGCTGAACGACAGCGCGCGAGGCCGGCGACGACCTGGCTGAGCTCGAAGCGCCCCTTGCGCCGTGATCACAAGGGCTCGCGCCGCGACTGGGCGAGCCCGCGTCGATGTGCTCGAGCACCTTGCGGAACCTGATGTGGTAGGCGTCAGTGGCTTCTGTGATCAACGACGATCCTCTTCGGCGATGGACAAGCTAGCTTCCTCGCTACGACACCGCCCGTCTGGATGCCGGACGCTGGCAGTGCAGATAGACGTACTTCATCAGCCGCGGCCGGTCCTCGAGCAGCTTCAGGTGATTCACGATATGCAGAATCGACGCCATCACCAGATCCGCGGCGGTGAAGTGGCCCGCGGCGAGGAAGTCGCGGTCTTCGACCTCAGCGTCGACGACATCGAGCAGCGCGCCGAGTCGAGCGTGGTGCTTGGCGAGCGCCTCCTGCGCGTGCACGGCGGTCTTCTGCTCCTCGGGCAGCTGCGCGTGCCCGTGGAGCGCCATCACCACGGGAGCGAGGGTCGCCTCGGCGAAGAGCAGCCATTGATAGTACGCGCCGCGCTCGGTCGAGCCCGGCGGCGGCGCGAGCTGTTTCTCCGGGAAGCGGTCCGCGAGATAGAGGCAGATGGCCGACGGCTCGAGGAGCGTGAGCTCTCCGTCGACGAGCGCGGGGACCTCGCCGAGCGGGCTCACGGCGAGATAGTCAGGCGTCTGGTTCTGCTGCTTCGGGAGGTCGAGCCTCACGAGGTCATACGGCACCTCGAGCTCTTCCAGCAGCCAACGGGGGCGAACCGAACGGGTGCGAGGCGCAAAATATAGCTTCATCGCACGGGAGGGTAACTCCATCCGGGCGTCTTCGACCCGCCTTCGGCGGGAACGATCCTCACCCCGCCGGAGCTCGCGCGGACCGACGCCGGGCCGGTGCGGGGCGCCCCGCACGACGATCATCGCCTGTTTCAGGGGATACCCTGTGCCGCGCCTCCGGTGGGCGCTCTGCGCTGGCGCGCGCCGCATCCGGAGTCGCCTGGACCGAACCGCGGGACTGGCCCGCTCATCTCATTGCCGGCGTGCGGCGGTGGCGCGTGCTTTGCGGATCAGACGCTCGAGGCGGCGGAGCAATCTGTCCTCGCCGAGGGCGGCCTCGAGCTCGCCGAGGAGCTCGCGGATGCGATCGAGGTCGAGGTCGTCCTGCTCGAGCAGCACGCCGCGCACGTCCTCGAGGTCCTTGGGGCGGCCGGCCAGGACCTTGGTGACGACCAGGTCTTCCGGGCTGATCATCGGCACGCGCACGCCGCCGAGGTCGATCAGCCTGCGGCGCGCCAGGAACTCGACATGCAGGCTCGACGCCGCGATCACCACGTCGATGGGCATGCTGGTCGAGCGGTGCACGAGCGGGAGCAGGCGGGCTTCGCGGAGGAAGTCCTCGCCGAGGTGGATCCGCAGGTCGAAGCCCGCGCGCGAGAGGTCGTCCACGAGGGTGAGCGCGCTGGTCTGCGCGAGGTCGATGGTGACGTCGACGTCCGCCGTCATGCGGGGCCTGCCGTAGGCAACGGCGGCCTGCGCGCCGAAGACGTACCAGCGCAGGCGGCGCCGCCGCAGCGCCGCGGCGAGGTCAGCGAGCAGGGCGACGGCGGCGGGGCGGGACGCGGTCGAGGGCCTCGAGGACGCGGAGGTGCGTGGCGAGGTCTTCGCGGCGTTCTTCTTCGCCCGGCCAGCCGGGCTTTTGCGCGAGGACTTGCTTGCGGAGCTCATCGGCGATCCGGATCCCGGCGGCTGGGCCGTGCTGCCTCTTCCAGTCGCGCCAGTAGAGCTCCTTGTCGCGCTGGGCGGCCGCCCAGCCCTGGCGAGCGAACCGCCGGAGCTCGTCAGCGTTGCGCATCGTGACCAGGCTACCACGACGGCAGCGCCGGACCGAGGCGTGCCTTGCGATCACCAAGTCGGACGGGCGAGCGGGGTGGCGGCGGACGCTGAAGTCGAACTCGGCGAGGGGGTCGAAGTCGTCGTCGCCGAGGGGGGCCGGCCGTGGCCCTGGGAGAGCGCGAGGAGCAGGTCGGCCGCGTCGGTCCAGCGCGCGCAGGTCACACGGCGTGACCACTCGAGGGAGGTGCCCGGAATTGAAGAGGTGGAGGCGGCTGCTCCGGCCCCTGCGGCCCGTACGCATGGGCCTGGCGCGCCGCTTGAGAATTCAGCATGGCTGCAACCACCCGAGAGACGACCCGATGCCCTCAGTGACCCATGAAGCCCTGGTGGAGCTGTTCAAGAACCGGCCGACGCTGGCCGCCGAGATGCTGCAAGACGCGCTCGGCCAGCCGGTGCCGGCCTTCAGGGAGGCGCGCGTCGAGTCCTCCGACCTGACGGAGGTGATGCCCTCGGACCGCCGGGCGGACGTCATCGTCGTGCTACTGGTCGGCGAGCAGCAGCGGCCCGCGATGGCCATCGTCGTCGAGGTCCAGCTCGGCGTGGACCCGGACAAGCCGTACGTCTGGCCGGTGTACGTCACCCAGACCAGGGCCCGGCACCGCTGCCCGACGCGGCTGCTGGTCGTGACGATCGACGCGGGGATCGCGCGGTGGTGCTCGCGGCCGATCGAGACGGGCCACCCCGGCTTGATGCTGACGCCGCTGGTGCTCGGGCCGGCGGGCGTCCCGGTCGTCACCGACGCCGAGCAGGCGAAGGCGGCGCCCGAGGTGGTCGTGCTCTCGGCGATGGCGCACGGGCAGAGCGAGGCGGGGGAGGCGATCGGCGTGGCGTTCCTGGGAGCGGCGGCCGGGCTCGATGAGGAGCGCCGCGCCGTGTACGGGGACCTGGTGCTATCCTCGCTGAACGCAGCGGCGAGGCGGACGTTGGAGGCGATGATGAAGAGCGGATACGAGTTTCAGAGTGACTTCGCGCGCAGCTACGTGGCGAAGGGCGTGGAAGAGGGCGTGGAGAAGGGCCGGAAGGAGGGCCGGCAGCAGGGGATCCTCGAAGCCAAGGCGCACGACGTGCTGGCCTTTCTCGAGGCCCGCGGGCTGGAGGTCCCTGCCGAGGTCCGGGAGCGCATCCTCGCGAGCACCGACGTGGCCGAGCTGGACCGCTGGATCCGCCGCGCTGCATCCGTCGGCGACGCCAGGGAGCTGCTCGCGACGACCGGCTCCTGAGCGCGCACGGCCTCCGGAAGCCGTCCAAGGACTCGGTGTCCTGCAGGACGCATCGCTGGCTAGGGTAGCCACCGGCCCACGTCGGCGATGGCGCGGGCGGCGCCCACGAGCGCCGCTGTGCCACCCAGTCGTCGCAAGAGCGGAGAGAGCTCGGTGAGGCTGCCGAAGCCTACCAGCATCCCGGGATATTCGTCTGTCCAGTCGCCTCCGAGCTCGTTGCAGAGGACCCTGGCTGCATCGGCGAGGGCCATCCAGGGCGCGCACGCCGCCAGAATGCGCAGCGCCAGCCGGTCGCCGTGCGCGCAGTATGCGGCCATGACCTCTCGTACAGCCTTCTCGCGCATCTCCTGGGGAAGATCGGGCAAGATGCCCGCGAAGGCGACCATCCGCGATTCCCCTTCTCGGCTCTCCGCCAGGCCCCAAGCTTCCTCGGGCGAGAGGTCCGTGGGCCGAATCACCAGGTCTCTCGACAGGTACCCGTCGACCTCCTCGTGCTTCGCGCCCGCGCGGATCCGACGGGTGCGCTCAGGATCCGCTGCGCTCTGGTCCGTCGCCACGCAAGGGATCGGCCGGGGAACGATCTCGCCAAGACCTGCGCACGCATCTGTTGCCCACCGCCGAACCACCTGCTGCTCCGAGCCTGTCAACGCGGCAGCTAGCGTCACCAGCGCCTCGGCACGCTCACGCGCAGCGCCAGCTGGCTTCTTCAGATCGACCGATGATTCAACATAAGGTGTTGTCCGGTAGTCTACTTCCTCGTGACTTCCCTCTTTCGCGAACAAAGATCCTTCGACCAGCGCGCATCGAACAATGGCGCAGACCAGCGTTGCCCTTTCGTGCTCGGCTGCTCCAGCGCACTCTGGACTGCACGCTTCGATAAGCGCGTCCTCGGCGGCGTGGCGTGCGCGACGAGCGTCGGTGGTGAACCCGACCAAGCCTCCGGGACGGTTCATCCAGATCTGGAGCCACTCGGGCGACACGAGCCTCATCAGTTCAGACACAGAGACAGAGCGCCGCTTCATATGGGCGCCCAGATACTCCACGAGATACGGCGGCCACGCATCGGGCAAGACCGCTCCGCCCGTGAGCGCCGCCAGACCCCTCCCGATGATAGTATCTTCAACGGACGCGACCTTGTCCGGGTCCATTGTCCAACTTGCACGGCTCGCATCATCGCGGAAGGAATATTTTTCATCGTCGCTCAGCAGGACGAGCCTGTGGGCAGAATGCGGCCCGTTCTTGAAAGCTTCGAGCCCGGTCGCATCCAAGCCGACTGCCGAGACGAGATCATCGTTCGATACGGGAGCGAGCACCGTCCCAAATGCATCGAAGAAGCGGATCAACGAGGGTTCCATCTCGTCAGTTTTCTCGGCGATTGGCGGCGCGGGCGTCGATTCTCGCGAAGCGTCGCTCTCGCCGGCAAGCAAGAAAAGGCTCGTCTGCTCCGGAGACCAGGCGAGGCGTTCATGCACGCCCAGACCGCGCGCGGAAGAAATCTCCGGGCTGGTGGATACAATGATGTGCGCCCCATCGTAGGCTTCACCCAAGAAGGGCATTCGCCTGTGCGGCCAACCATCTGCCGCCCGCTCGACCCCGTCCACGATCACGAGCAACTGAGGGCATTCCTCGTTGGGAACCGAGGAGACCGAGTCGACGCTCCATAGCGCCATTCGGATTGACAGCATCAGCTCCTCGGGACTCCGCGGCCGACTGAAGACCGCCGTTGTTGAGCTCCGAAATAAGCCGAAGAACAGCTTCAGCATATCGCGTTCGATCGCGGTCCCAAAGCACGGACTTACCGGCACAAAGATCACCTCGGCTGCCTTGCGCTCCACGATCGATATCGCCCACCGCGCCAGGAGGGCCGTACGTGCCCCCGGATCGGCGCTCACCACCAAGGCGCAGGCAGGCCCGCCGGCAAGCCAGTCGTCAAGTTGTGCGAGCAACGAGAGCATCTCCGGCGGAGTCGGCCGAACGACAACCTCTTCCGCGATAGTCCGCCAGAACGCGGCAAGCCCGCGATGCGATCGCGCGTAGCCTCCCTGCGGACCGCGCAAGGATTCGAGTGCACCCCGCCTCGCAGCAAGCTCCGGACCGTCAGCCGCGTCGTCGATCCCCTCCGCCCCCTCCGCGCACGTGCGTGTGCTCATCGTGCTCCATTGAAAATCTTCGCGGTGGCAGGATTATAGGTCGACTCGCCGTTCCAAGGAGCGGTTTTCCCAGGTCGGGTCGGAGGGTGTCCCTGGACACAGGTGTGTGGGATCCCCATCTCTTTCAGCATCGCCTTGCAGACGGGGCAGGGATTGGCTGCCACTCGCGACGTCGACGGGATCGCCGCGCGACATCCTGCCGCTCGTGCCGGAGGCATGATGGTTCGGGCACCCACCGCCATCGGTCGAGCCTGTGCCGCAGGAGCCGGCGCCCTTGCCGCCACCGCCTGCGCCATCGTCTCCGCCACTGCCGCTGCCGCCCTGGCCGTCGCCCGCGCCGATGCCTTTACGGCCGCCGGAGCCTCCGCCACCGCCTCCGCCCCCATCACGAAGACGCCGGGGTTCATGCCGGGAATGGCAGGGATGTTCGGGACCGGGGCGGTACGGGCCATACGCCGACGATACCTCAGCGGACCGGGCGTGCGGAGCGGCTGCGGCAGGAAGGGACGCCGGGAAAGCCGGGGCGCTCAACCCGGGTCGGGTCGCTCTGGTCGCGCTACGCGACGGCGGCCGGCGCGGCGCGCTGCGGCGTGCGCGCGCCGCGCAGGCGTCGGGGCGCGCGCAGGTCACACGGCGTGACCACGCGAGGGAGGTGCCCGGAATTGAAGAGGTGGAGGCGGCTGCTCCGGCCCCTGCGGCCCGTACGCATGGGCCTGGTGCGCCGCTCGAGAATTCAGCATGGCTGCAATCACCCGAGAGACGCCCCGATGCCCTCTGTGACCCATGAAGCGCTGGTAGAGCTGTTCAAGAACCGGCCGACGCTGGCCGCCGAGCTGCTGCAAGACGCGCTCGGCCAGCCGGTCCCGGCCTTCACGGAAGCGCGCGTCGAGTCCTCCGACCTGACGGAGGTGATGCCGTCGGACCGGCGGGCGGACGTCATCGTCGTGCTGCTGGTCGGCGAGCAGCAGCGGCCGGCGATGGCCATCGTGGTCGAGGTCCAGCTCGGCGTGGACCCGGATAAGCCGTACGTCTGGCCGGTGTACGTCACCCAGACGCGGGCCCGGCACCGCTGCTCGACGTGGCTGCTGATTGTCACGATCGATCCGGAGATCGCGCGGTGGTGCTCGCGGCCGATCGACGCGGGCCACCCCGGCTGGACGCTGACGCCGCTGGTGCTCGGGCCGGCGGGCGTCCCGGTCGTCACCGACGCCGAGCAGGCGAAGGCGGCGCCCGAGGTGGTCGTGCTCTCGGCCATGGCGCACGGGCGGGGGGAGGCGGGGGAGGCGATCGGCGTGGCGTTCCTCGGGGCGGCAGCCGGGCTCGATGAGGAGCGCCGCGCCGTGTACGGGGACCTGGTGCTATCCTCGCTGAACGCAGCGGCGAGGCGGACGTTGGAGGCGATGATGAAGAGCGGATACGAGTTTCAGAGTGACTTCGCGCGCAGCTACGTGGCGAAGGGCGTGGAAGAGGGCGTGGAGAAGGGCCGGAAGGAGGGCCGGAAGGAGGGCCGGCAGCAGGGGATCCTCGAAGGCAAGGCGCAGGCCGTGCTCGCCGTCCTCGAGGCCCGCGGGCTGGAGGCCCCTGCCGAGGTCCGGGAGCGCGTCCTCGCGAGCACCGACCTGACCGAGCTGGACCGCTGGATCCGCCGCGCTGCATCCGTCGGCGACGCCAGGGAGCTGCTCGCGACGACCGGCTCCTGAGCGCGCACCGCCTCGGCGCGGCAGGAACGCGCGCAAGCGAGCTCGATCCTGGAAGTCGTGGAGCCCACGGCCGGACCGTCTGTGATGGGCACGCGGCCATCAGCCTGCTTTCGTGACGCGATGCAGCTAACCGAACAGGTCGCGGTTGAGCGCGTCCCTGCACGGACCGGCATGGATCGAGCCCGTGCCGGCAGCCCGGGTACAGCAGAAGCTCCTTCGACACACGAGCGCGCGCGTGGAGGTCGAGCGAGCATCTGGGGAGCGTGCTGGTCTGCGCGAGGTCGACGGTGACGTCGACTTCCGCGGTCCAGCGGGTCCTGCCGTAGGCCATGGGGCCATAGCGGTCTACGCGCCGAAGACGTCCCCGCGAAGGCGGCGCCTCCGCAGCGCCGCGGCGAGGTCAGCGAGCAGGACGATGTCGGCGGGGCGCGACGCGGTCGAGGGCCTCGAGGACGCGGAGGTGCGTGGCGAGGTCTTCGCGGCGTTCTTCTTCGCTCGGCCAGCCGGGCTTTTGCGCGAGGACTTGCTTGCGGAGCTCATTAGCGATCCGGATCTCGGCGAGGGCGCCGGGCCCTGACCCGCGCGCGGCCGCGGCTGCCGACCTCACGCGCTGGTTTATCAGCGTGGCATACCGTTTGCGTTGCAATTCCGTGCGCAATGGACGTCGCTGCGTGGGGAGGCTGCTCATGCACAGCAGGATCGGGCTGGCCATGTCGCGCTCGTGGGAGCGCCGGCCTGTGGAGCAGCAGACGAACCGACCGACGCGGGAGGAGAGCAGGACGGCAGGGCGGAGGCTGACCCGTTGCCGCGCAGCTTCGCGGTCTCGCTCGACCGGTTGACGACGGCGGAGACCGTGATCCCCCAGATCCTGGAGGCGGGACGGCACGAGTTCGCCGCGGCGTGCGCTGACCGTCCAGAGGCGTGGATCCGGGTCTTCAACCCGCTCGACCCAGGCGCCTACGGGGACGTGCCTTGCGCCTTGATGCTCTGCGGCGAGGCAGAGGCGAGCACCGAACTGGCACCCGATGCTGACAGCGAGCCGATCGGCGCGGCTCAGCAGCCATGGAGCCCGATCGGGTTGGGGTGCGGCATCTTCATGCTCGGGGCGACGATGGTCGCGACCTCCGTGCTCTGCCCCAGGGCGAGGGACCCGCGGGACGCGCAACGCTGCTCAGACTACTCGGGCGCCGCCCTCGGCACCCTGGGAGTCTTCTGCGGCTTCATCTGAACCATGGGCAAGGTCCTGAGAACCATCGGCATCGTGGCATCCGGCGTGGCACTCGTCGCCGCGGCGGTGTTCGACGCGCCTGTCCCGCGTGGGACGCTCTCGCCCGTGGGCTGGCTCCACATCGGCCTGCCGCTCTACCTGTACGTGTTCTCGCAGTGCTGGCTCGAGGAGGGTCGGCCCCGCGAGCGGCGTGCTCGCGGGGTGCCGGACCCGGACTAGCCGCCCGGACCGCACGACGACGCGGCGAGATCGGCGGCGTGCCCTGGTCGAGGCGGCCGAGCAGATCGAGGCGCGTTACCCGCTCGCGGCGTACGAGTCGCCGGCCCTCGCGTGGGCGGCCGTGATCACCGATCACGTCTGGTGGCGCGCCACGCAGGAGCAGAACCGAGCGCTGGCAGCGCACACGCCGGTGTTCGCCTTCGAGTTCGCCGACCCCGAGCACCTGCGGCCGAGCGAGCCGCCGGAGCTCGTCAGCGTTGCGCATTGTGGCCAGGGGGACCTCATCATTCCAGACGCACCCCGGCGCCACGCCATGGTCGCGCTACAATTTTGGCTGTCCGCTAACGGCTAACCGATCACCCGCGAAGCCCGCCGACGAGACAATACGGAGCACCGTGATTCGCGATCTCGCGAGGACACTTCAACGAGGAATACGATTATCCTCGTCGTATGTTTTTGCTTGTTCGGCAACATTCACAATCAAACGCTAATTACCGTTCTTATGGTTACCAAGTCGCTTCTCGCTTTTTGCCCAGACTTCCAGAAATGCTTTCTTGGCCGCCTCGTCGTGGTCGAATGCGTATTCGAGCCACTCTTCCACGTCGCGATCGAGCGGAACCCTTCGGGGCACCGGTGCAAGGCGCTCAATCACGCGATGCGACTTATAGTGTTTTTCGAGCGTCGAGAGCCCCACCCCAAATTTCTGGCACTCGGAGAGAAGTTGCCCGATCCGAACATCAGAAACATCGAACGCCCCATGCCACTCCAGCACAACATATGCTTGATGTGCAAAGGACGCATGGGAGGCAGCCTCGAAGACGCACGTTACACTATGATCGCCGTAGCGCTTAACTTCATAGGTCGTTACTTGGACCTCCCTCCGATGGAGCCATCGGTGAACTTCGACAGCCACTGCGGTCACATCAGGATTCTTCCACTGTCCACGCTTTCGGAAGCGACCAGTGTCGAACGCTATCGCAAGATCGTTATCGAATTCCTTGTCTAGCGCACTGACAAGGAGAGGGTACAGCTCAGACTCCTTCTCAACCTGCGAAGTCTGTTCATCATCGGGCGCAACCTGCCTCTCACCCTTTCTTGTCAGCCGAATCGCACCTCCTCGCGCCCGATACTTCTCGATTAGGCCCTCGTCGAGGAGCTCGGTTCTCACCTGGTCATAGCGCTCCTCTCCGAGGCCGAGCGTGGTCCTGATACGTTGATTGGAGAGGCCCTGCCCGGCATCTGAGAGCATTCCGAGAATTCGGTCGCGGTCCGATGTGCGTGCCATTCGTTCCTCCGCAGTGCGTCCTGTACTTAAGTGACACTATGCGCAATTCATTCGATTGGGAAGTTTCTACGAGGGCAGCGCTAAGGTCGCCTTGTGGTCCGCCGCGCCCCGCACGGAACCGCAGGCGCGGGCGGGCGCGTTCACGGCACCCGACTCCTCTGCTGCTTCGCCTGCCGAACACTGGGTTCAGCCGCGAGCGCCGAGAGCAAGCATAGCGGCCGAAGGACACCGTGCGCAGCGCCGGTGTTCGTCGGATGGAACCCAAAGTTGGACTGCTCTTCTTGCATCAGTCGTCCATTTGTCAGAGAAGTCGACTTGGCCAGATCGTTGTAGCAGGACCTCGTAGCTGGGAAAAAAGGTGCTTGCACTCAGCGCATGACAGCGCAGTCACACGACGGGCCGTCACCTGATGGGGAATAGCGCCGCCCACGCCAAGCAAATTCAGGAGCGTGACGCCAACGAAGTTGTCGAGGTCGTTCTCCCCGGGTGCACACAGGAACGGGATCTCGCCCGTGTCTGGACAGACGAGTTGAAAGACTCCCGCTCTGTACCGAATTGACACATGATCTTCAATGGCGTCAGCACCCCTGGAGTTCACCCTCAGGCCGCTGTAGCGCTCCTCGTCGTAAGCAAGGAGTGGGCCTTGAAACAGTCGAAAATTGTTACGGACGATAATATTGTTGATGTCTACTCGGCGCTTGTTCTGGATCTCCATCTGGAATTTCGCGGGATCGAAGATCGAGTCGTCTGTGCACGCGAGATAGTACCAAAAGTCCACAGTGATCCGCGTGGTCGCCGATGGTAATGACTCAAGGGCGTCACGGACAACATTCATCGTGCGATGTGCAGAGCTTCCGCTGTTAATTTCTTCGGCAACAAAAATGTCCACGGTTGCTGCATCGCGAGCGCTCGCCTCTTGAATGAGGCGATGAAACCACCCAATTAGTCGCTGTGCCGGTTGCTGTGCGTGATTGAGTCCGCCGAAGATTCGGCCGCGCATGGTGAGGTCGGACGATAGGTTCAAGTAGCAGAAAAAATCATGCCCGCCTCGGAGGAAGAAGAGCGCATCATCGAACCACACAATGGCGTCTTCCTGCGTTGCGTTCTCCTTCATGGATCGCAAAAGAAGTGCATACTTGAAGAAGTCGTGCGCATTGAGCGACTGGTCGTCGCCCTCGACGGGGGGCGTGCTGCGCCAGATGTCGGGGATCGGTCTGGTCTCCCATTCGGCCGACGGCACCGCCTGACCGGGAACATGGGGCCTCGAGGTAGTGCCAGATCGCGAGATGATTGCTCCGCACCGCCGGCACTCTTCAGCGAGCAGCCCGTTTCGTGTCTTGCACTCTACGCAAAGGATCGGACAGCCCATGACTTCTCCGGCAATACGTTTCTGCCTGTCCAACGGCCTAGGCCTCACCCGCGCACCGTCGGGTGCAGGCCATTGTTGGGCGGCATCATTCGCGGAATCGCTCAGTCACCGATCACCTCAGATGCCGTTCTCGCGTGGGCGGCTTTCTGCAGCCACCGTTTCGCCAATCCCTCCGCCGCAGCTTCGCGGCCCACCTGCTCGAGGCGGGCACCGACATCCGAACGATCCAGACATTGCTCGGCCACAAGGATGTGCGGACCACGATGATCTACACCCACATCGTCGACCGTGGCCCTCTCGGCGTGATCAGTCCTCTCGACCGCTGACCGCCGCTTCCGCGTGGAGCGCCTTGAACTCCGACCCCACCCCCTCGTGCCGCCCCCACGCATCGTGGAAAGATAGCGTATCCGACGGCTGCCCCGCCTTGTCAAGGAGGCCAGCGCAGGACCGTGCGGGCTCTACACGGGACGAAGGCGCGAGCGGGCCCTCGATGCCGTACCCCTCCGAAGCGAAGAAGTGGCCCTGCAACGGCCTGGCTGATCAGCGGCGGGGCTGTTCAGATTGCCGCAGCTTGCCGAGTTCTCCACCACGCGGGACGGCGTTCGAGGCCGCAGCAGAGCACGCGCCGACGATGAGCCAAGTGGAGAAGCGCGCGGATGGCCGCGGGCTGTCGAGATGCGGGCACCGGGGAATGGTCGTCACGTGCCGGCGGGACGCTTGCGCGGCCGGCCGCGCTTGATCTCCGGCATCTCCGCAGGCCGGAGGAGCACCCCAGGTGACACGTCGAGTGCGTTCGCGAGCCGAACGAGCGCGCCCAGGCTCACGCTTTGCCGCATGCCTTCGATGTCCTGCAACGTCCGGAGATCGAGCCCGGCAGCTTCCGCAAGGCCCTCCTGGGTCATGCCGCGCTTCTGGCGCAGACGCCGGAGGTTCGCGGCGATGTAGACCAGAATGGTGTCCAGAGTGAGCGTTCGCACCAGGTCGGCGTACACCCTTGCCCGGTCCAGAATAACGCGGCCCTACCGTGCTTTTCCTTGACGCTTCCTGCCGGCAGCCCGTAGGGTTGCAGGACCACGAATAGTACCGCCCGCGGGTGCTGGTAACACCCCGGGCGGCGTGGCCGAACCCCGCAGACACGAGGTCCGACATGGGAACAGTACGTTCACGCCCTGAACAGGGCCAAGAGATCGATCCGCCCTCTCGCCGCCGCGTCCGCTCCGGCGCTCCACGCCCGCTCGGGCAATGGCGTGGCAAGCGCGGGTCTCCCGCCGCGCATCCCGCCGTCTACTTGGACGTCAGCGCGATCCTCGATCAAACGCCCTTGATCCGCCGCACCCTCCGCGCCCGCGGCGTTCTCCCCGCCGATCTCGACGACCTCACGCAGGACACCGTCCTCGGCGCCTGGCGCAGCATGCGCGCTGGCCGCTTCCGTCCGTCCCCCGCTCTTCCTCCCGCCGACGCCCTCCGCGTCTGGCTCGCCGGCATCGCCTCGCGGCAGGCCTCTCACTACCGCGACAAGGCCTACCGCCGCCACGAACTCCCTGCGGTCGACCCTGACCGCCTCTCCGCCTTCGCCGCCCCCTCTCCCGAGGCCCGCCTCGTCGCCCGCGGCCTCCTCCGCGCCTTCTACCGTCTCCGTCCCGAGCTTCGCGAGCTCCTGTCGCTTGCCGCCACCGGCCTCTCCCTGCACGAGATCGCCGCTTCCCTCTCGCTCCCGCGCCCCACGGTCGCCACCCGCCTCCGCCTCGCGCGCCGCCTCTTCGCCCGCGCCCTCACCCGCTCTCGGAGGTGGCCCCGATGAGCCGCGCCCCCGTCGACGCCCCCGCCGAGACGGCGGCCGAGCTGCCGAGCGCGACCGAGGCCGCCCTCCTCGAGATGGTGCTCGGCCTGCCCGGCGTCGGCCCTCGCATCCTCGGCACGGCCGCTCTCCCCTCCCTCGGCCGCCTCTCTCCCGCGGCCCTCGCCGAGCGCACTCAGATCGCGCTCTTCGACGCCACCCGCCTCGCCGCCGCCTTCGAGCTCGGCCGCCGCTACCACGCCGCCCGCGCGCGCCGGGGAGCGCTCCTCACCGACGCCGCCCGCGTGGCGCGTTACTTCGGCCCGAGGCTCGCTTCGCTCGTCCACGAGGAGCTCTGGATCGCGGCGCTCGACAGCCACGGCCGCGTCCGCGAGACGCGCCTGCTCGCCCGCGGTTCCGACGACGCCCTCTACGCCGGCCGCGCAACCATCCTGCGCACCGCGCTGGACATGGCCGCTCAGAGCTTCGTCCTGGCCCATAACCACCCCAGCGGCGACCCCACGCCCACCCGCGAGGACGAAGCGATGACCCTGGAGCTGCGCCACCTCTCCTCGGAGCTGCACGTCCCGCTCACCGCCCACGTCATCGTCACGCCCAGCGGCCGCTACGCCGCCGTCCACGAGTAGGCCATCGCGAGAGTAGGTCCTCGCGGAAGGCTGCGCCCCTGCGCATCCGCCAGCCAGCCTCCAGCGCACCGCCCCGGCCGGCAGCTCCGCACCCCTCCGACGCGGCACGGGCTCCGAAGCACGTGGCGCCACCGCGCGCCCCGACCCAGGGCACCGCGCCCCGGTCGACCCGCGCCGGCGCGCCGCCTCCGGCGACCGCCGGCGCGCCGGCGTCCTCACCGGGCGCCGGGTAGCATGAGCCCGACGCACGACCGTCGGCGACGGCGGGCCCGGCGGCAGGGGGCTCGTGGATGAGCCGGCGTTCCACCTCGGCCCGCGGCCCGACATGGGAAGGTGAGGGCCGAGCTGTTCAACGCGGTGGAACTCGACCTGGCGGCGATCTGGCCGAGCCGAGATGACGAGTTGGTGCGCAGCGGTTCGCCGCGAGGCCGGGGCTCGTCCATCGCAGCAAAGCGTGGTACGCTCCATCCACGATGGTCGATCCTGAAGCGACACCTCCGGTCTACAACGAGGACGGTGTCGACCTCACGCTCATCCGCTGGATGCTGAGCCTCACTCCAGCAGAACGGATCGCCACCCTCCAGGCCCACATCGACTTCGTCACGCTCGCCCGAGAGAGCAGGCGAGCGCGAGAGCCGCATGCCCGCGTCGACGAAGATCGCTGATCTGCTCGGGGTGCTCGCCCGGCATCGAGTCGAATTCATCGCCGTCGGTGGCGTCGCCGCCGTGATTCACGGAGCGCAACATGGGAGCGCTCGATCTTCTGGGCACGATCGAGGAAGAGACGTCGTATGAGGAGCTGTTGGCCGATTGCGAGGAGCTGGATCTCGGCGAAATTCCGATACGCGTCATCACGCTCGAACGGCTCATCGCGATCAAGGAGAAGCTCACCCGTCCCAAGGATCAGGTGATGCTCCTGGTGCTTCGCGCGACGCTCGACGAACGGAGACGAAGCTGATCGTCGCGCTCAGGGGGCGTAAACCCCCGACCGTCGTCCGCCCGCCTCGCGAGGGACCGGCGGCGAGCGCTTCCCGTGCGAGCGGTTTCTGCTAGGCTCGTGGTGTATGTCGATGGTCGACACCTCGCCGCAAGCGGATGCACGCTACCATGAGCTGCTCCGGCGCATGCCTCCGGAAAAGCGGCTCGAGGCTGCGATTCGGCTGAGTCAGGCGGTCCGTGAGCTGGCCGTCGCGAGCATCCGTGCTCGCCACCCAGGGGCGGACGACCAGGAGCTTCGCGTCCGCCTTACGGTGAGACTGTACGGGCGCGATTGCGCGCGCCGGCTGTTCGGTCACGTGCCGGCCGACGCCACGTGACCTCATGAGCAGCTCGACGGATGACGATCGTCACCGCACGCCGGCGCTGGGCCCAGGTGGGCTGGCACCCGCCCGCGTAGCGCTGGCTACCCCCTGATCGAGATGGTGCTCGGCCGTAACCGCCTCCGCGCGGACGATCGCGATGCCGCTGGCCGGGCGCTCACTTCATGCCACCGAATTCGCTGGGTTGGGGATATTTTACGGGGACGTGCTCAATCGAGAACGTCACCGATGGCTTGTCGACGAGATTCGCGCCCATGATTTGACGTGCGTCCGCCTCCGCCATCGCGAGTTTCAGGTATCGGCGCAACAAGAGCAACGGAGGAAACTTCTCCCTGGATGCGTACCACTCGAGCAGGTCTCGTGCACTCTTGCTGCTGTTGCAGGAGCGGCACGCCCAGACCAAGTTGTCGCCTGATTCGGGACCACCTCGATGTCTAGGGATCAGATGGTCACCATGGAGCTTTGGCGGCGGCGTAGCGCCGCAGTAGACGCAACGATCACTCGGCGTGTCGCGAACATCGGCGAAGAGCGAGCCGACCTTCATGGTGCCCGCGCGAAGCCCCTTGAACAGCTTTGCGCGGATCATCCAGCAGCGAGTGTCGTAGCGCGCGATCCCGGCCTCCTCAGCGGCACACGCGGACGCGAGACAGGCGTACGACCAATAGAGCAACTCGCCAACGGTATCGACCTGGCCGGTTCGCTTTTTCGTCGGAGTAGGTGCAGCCCGTTCCGAGGAGTTCGAGTCCAGTGAGCGCTCCGCGGCGCGGGCCTTCCGTCCTCGGGATTTGGTATGTTCTTCCATGACTCTTTCGGGATGATGGGGTGTTAATATTCACGGTCTGCGCCCCAGTTTCTGCCGGACGCGCGGAGGGGCTCGCCAGGCGCACGCCATGCCACACGCTCCGCCACAGCTTCGCGACGCACCTGCTCCAGGCGGGGACCGACATCCAGACGATTTAGATACTGCTCGGCCACAAGGATGTGCGAGCGACGACGATCTACACCCACGTCGTCGACGACGGCCCTCGCGGCGTCATCCGTCCTCAGGGCCGCTGATCGCCGCCCCCACGTGGAGCGCCTTGACCCCCGACCCCACCGCGTCGTGCCGTCTCCACGCATCCTGAAAAGATAGCGTATCCGAGGGCTACCCCGCCTTGTCAAGGAGACCAGCACAGGCGCACGCGGGCTCCGCCGCAGACTCGAGGTGGTGCTCGGCCTCTCCGGTGTCGGCCGCGCATCCTCGGCTCGCCCGCCCTGCCGTGAGCGCCCAGGCTCCTCGCTGCCAGGCTCCGCGGAGATTATGCTGCGCCGCCATGCGCGTCCTCCAGCTCGGCCTTCCCTCCTTCCTCGCTCTCCTCACGCTCGGGTGCCTGGGATCGTCCGGCGCCGCGTCCTCGCATCCCTCGGCGTCGACGGGCTACTCCGCGTCGGTCGGATCGTCGCTGTCGAGCGGCATGGGCGCCGTCAGCGCGGTGTCTCCGAGGGCGAGCCCGGGCGGCTTCGTCGTCCGGCCCGATACGATCGAGATCACGTTCGTGCTCACGGGCCGCGGCGCCGATCCGCGCGCGATCCTGGCGGATCTCAAGACGCGCGCGCAGGCGATCACGCAGCTGCTCGGGGAGGCCGCCGGCTCCCCGGTCACGAGCAAGATGCGCGGAGTGTCCACGTCCGCGGACGGGAGCGAGCTCGGCGAACCGGCCGTCTACGTGGTTCGCGTCGACGGCTCGATCGACGTCGCTCTCGCGGCGGAGCAGGACTACTGGGCACGGAGCGGTCTATGGGTGTCGCTCGTTGCGGCGACGCGCGATCTCGTCGCGGCCACGAAGTCCTCCAAGACGGGCCTCGACCTCGGCTTCTCCGCGCCGCGTCCCCTGCTGAAGGACGCCGAGGAGCTCCGCCCGAAGCTCCTGGAGCTGTGGACGGAGAGGGCCCGTCAGCTCGCGAAGATCGCCCAGTCGGACAAGGCTCCTCTCGCGATCGTGGACTGCGCGCCTCCGGGCGACATCGACCAGCGCGTCGTCTCGCTCGAAGAGATCTCCCTGAGCCTGCCGGTGAACTGCAAGCTCAGCTCCACCGCTGCCGCGCTCGCGCCGTGAGGCGCTCTCCGATCCGTCATCTCCCCGGGAAAACGATGACGGCGTACTCCGGGGCCATGACGCCGCCCTCGGAGAGCACGGGAGCAGCGGAGTCCACCGCGGAGTTGTCGCGGCGAGACGTGAGCCACGCGGTACAATCCCCCCGGTGAACCTTCCCGAGCTGGAAACCGAAGCCCTGAAGCTGCCCGTCGCGGAGCGCGCACGTCTCGCAGAGACGCTTCTGGAAAGCTTGGATGAGCTCTCCGAGGAGGAGCACAGGCGCCTCTGGACCGAGGAAGCGACACGCCGGGACGCAGAGCTCGACGCAGATCCGTCCAGGGGGCGATCGGCCGAGGACGTCTTTCGTGAAGCCCGCACGCGGCTCCGGTGACGCTTCCGGTCATCGTTCACGACCTGGCCGAGGTCGAGCTGAACGAGGCGGGTGTCCTCGGCGCGCTTCTTCGTCTTGGTTCAGGGGGCCATGGCGTCCCCCTGGCGCGTTCAAGGTTGATGATGGCTTCGCCACCATGGAATGATGAGACGGCCATCATTCCATCCTGGAGCGTCCATCGTCGAAGCCTGCGGGGCCAACCCCGGAGCAAGGTCCGGCCAACCTTCCGCATGGGTCAGCAACGTCGCGAAGGTCGCGAAGGTGCTGGAGGGGATCCAGCCTGCGGGAAGTTGCTGAAGCCGCGCGAGGGCGCTTCAGCGCCGGACGAAACGGTAGCGCTCGGGCCCACCGTAGATGCACAGCTCGCGCTCCGTCTTGTCCCACGTGTCGCCCCAGAGCCGCGCGCGCACCACGACGGGCTCCTCCGGCGCGGGCGGCGACGGATCCCCCTTCACACCGGACACCGCGACTGCGGCATCGGGTGCAACCTGGAGCGCCACCTGGAGGGCGAGCACCAGGTCTCCCTCGGCGCGCGCAGCGATTCTCGTTCGCGGTTTGCCGTCATACGGGTCCGCCGCGACATCGAGCACCGAGACGCCATCGCGGTACCACATCGAGGCATGCTGGTCCGTGCCCTCCGGCACCGGCACGGCGCCCAGCGCCGCCGCAACAGCCAGGCCGGCACGCGCCTGGATCTGGCAGGAGCACGGGAGCTCGCCCTCGTCCGCGCTGGCAGCGCCGAGGCGCTCGAGGCACACCGGCCAGGAGACGGCGATCGGCGTGGGCTCGAGGTGCTCGTCCTCCAGGTGCACCGTGCCCTCGGCGTCGACGGCGTAGCTGACGCTGCCCAGGATCTCGGCGCCGATCGGGACGAGCTGGCTCTCGTCCACGCTCGCGGCGTCCCTGGCCGCTGGCCGGTCCGGCCACGCGCCGACGATGCCGAACGGCCCCCACTGCAAGTTGGAAAAGCTGAGGCCGCCCAGGCGCTCTTCGAAGTCGAGAGCCGCCTCGTGCGCCGGGAGCTCCCAGCAGGAGAGCAGGTGCTCGAGCGACGCCCGCGCGCCCTTGCGCCGAGGGTCGACTCGCGCGCCGAGCCGCAAGAGCCCGCGTACGGCGCGGGGCGTGAGCAGCGGGCGCAGCGTGTCCTCGGCGCCGGTGAAGTCACGAATGCGCGCACCCCGGTCGTCGACCGTCTCCCAGGACAGCAGCGTGCCCGCGAAGATCCGTGTTTGCTCCAGGCGCGGAGGCCCTGGCGGCGCCCACACGTGGCCGGAGGTGCCCTGCTCCCCAGCGCCCGCGACGAGCGCCACCGCGCCGCCTTCGAGGAGCGCTTCAGGAGACGGCGCCGCCGGCGCGCACCTCGGCGGTTCGATCTGCAGCTCGGGGGCGGCTGTCGTGAGCTCCGCGCCGGTCGCTCGGCACGCCAAGCCCGCGGCGCGCAGCGCGGCGACCGCGTCCTCCAGGACGGGGGTCCACACGAGCGTGTCGCTCTCCCCCTCGTCCCGGAGCGGGTGTCCGTCAGCGATGACGAGCGAGCCGCGGCGGAAGAAGCGGTGAAAGCCGTCCGTGGCCTCGACGGCAGGCTTCGCCCCGAGCGCTCCCGCGAGCGCCGCACCCACGTACGGCCGGAGCCGCAAGCGCAGCGCCCCTTTCGCGAGCGGCTCGACGCTGGCGAGGAGGGCGATCTTCTCGAGCAGCGTCCAGGGGCTCGTGGCCACCGGGGTGAGCTCCTTGTCTCGCGGCGCGGCGCGCATCCGGTAGAGCACGCCGCGGGCATCGATGAAGTACACGGCTCCTCGGCTGCAGCCGACGGGGACGGCAACTTCTCCGTCGGGCGTTCGCCTGGCCGGCCAGTGCACTATCTGGCGCGCTGACGAGAAGGTGAGCGAGAGCCCGAGCACAGAGAGGCCGCCGACGTCACGGTGAAACTGGAGCGCGGAGTCGAGCTCCGGGAGCCCCTTGCCGCGCAGGACGGCCCGGAGCGATGCTTCGTCCACACGGCCAGCCTCTTCGATATGCGCGCCCCCGGCAGTCAGCATGCGCCGCGCGTGCTCGGACAGCCTCTCCAGGACGACGTTCAGCACATCTGCCACCTGCGTGCTCATATCACACCGGCCTTCCGTAGTCTTCGTGACGCTGGTAGCTCACGTCCTTGGGAAGCGGGTCTTTGAGCCAGCTCGGATCCTTCGGGCTAGAGAAGTTCGTGGGCTCGCCAATCCCCCTCTTCGCCCCCCTCTTGCCAGTCAGCGCAGGATAGACCTGCTGGATCTTATCTGGTGTAGGTCCACCCCACTTCGAGTGCAGATCCGCGAGGAGCTGACTGCAATTGGCGCACGGGGCGCGGTCGACGGCCTCTTGGCTCCCGTTCGCCGGGTTCTGGGCGCTGACGCTCGTGATCGAGCCGAGACATTTCCCGATGTCTGCGTGGTCTTCCGGATTGTTCGGATCGAGTGGCTTGCCGTCCCGGTTGTCCTTCTCCCATTTCCGGATGTAAGCCGTGAGCGCGCGGGCGCTCCCTGCGCCGCGGCGCTCGCGGCGCGCTCCCAGTGCGTCACTGCCCGAGGAACGTGGACACGTCCTCCTGGCGCGCCCTGGCGTGAGCGACCAGCGCGTCCAGGGCCTCGTTGAACGCGGCCTCCGATTCCACGAAGGTGTGCCCCTCGATCTCGCCCTCCGGGCCGACGACGTACGGCGCCATCAGCGCGTGCGCCTCGCGGAAGCGCTGCTCGGCGGCGACCGGCTCGTACGCGACCTGCACGGTCCGGGCGAGGTGATCCCGGTAGATGTCGGCGTAGACCGGATCGTCGAGGAGGAAGCGGATCAGCGGCCAGTCGTCGGTCACCTCGTCGAGCGAGAGGGACATCCCCTGGCCGGCGTGGCCGCCCGTCATGAATGCGAAGCTGTGGTCCCAGGGGATCCACCGGAGCTGGCCGTCCCTGCCGGCGTCCGCGTACAGGTAGTAGTTGTGGGGCATCCGGCCGTACTGGTCCCAGTCCTGAAGTACGGTGTTGACGGCGAGCCACCGCAGGAAGCCCTCGACGTCAAAGCGCACCTCCAGCCCGGCGCGCCACGCCGCAGCGTCGGTCCTGTCCGCGTGCAGCGCGTCGAAGAGCGCCTGCGCGTCCGAGAAGTCGGCCTCGTCCTCGTGGTTCGCCTTGCCGAGGGTGTCGGGATCCCACGTGGCCCACGTCGCGCCAGCGCCGTCGGGCTTGTAGACGTTTCCCTCGTCGTTGCCGAACCGGGTCCTCAGGAACACCTTGTCCGAGGGGAGCTCGATCCCCGTATACAGCCCGAAGTAGATGGGCCCCTCCCCGTGGTCGATGAAGACCCGGTAGAAGGCGGTCGCAGGCACCGGGACGCCCGCCCTGCCGAAGATCTCGGTGGCGATCTTATCGCGCAGGAGCGACGGGTCCGTGGCGCCGTTGGCCAGGCTCAGGTTCTTGAAGCCGTGGAACCGCTGGTCCTTGATCTCCGGGTACTCGTGCTCGAACCTGTCGAACGCGAGCCGGAGCGGGAGCTTCCAGATGCCCTGCGACCAGGACCTGGCCAGGCTGGAGTTGCCCTTGAAACGGATGCCGACGTGGTGCCACTGCCGGTCCTCGGTCGCGACGTCGCACTCGACGTAGATGGGCGTGTCCTCGATCAGATCGACGCTGCCACCGCCCGGCCCGCCCGGCACGACGATCGGCGCGCTCGGCGCGCAGAACAGCCTGCTGTCGCTGTACTCGGCGCACGTCGCGGCGAGCTCGGAGCCCATGAACTGGATGGTGCAGGCGTCGTCGAGCGCGAGGCCATCGCACGCGTCGAAGAACGCCTGCGGCGGCGCGCCGCCGGGGCCGCCGGGGCCGCGGGGATCACCCTCGCCGAAAGGACCCACCTGCTCGGTCATGTCGTCGAGCATGGCCTGCCAGCTCTCCGGCGTGAGGGTGATGTCGAGGCGCGGCACGCGGTCCTGCGGGAACGCGGCGTCGTGGACAGGGTCTTCCTTGGCGGCGTCCTCGCCGCCCGTGCCTGCTCCGCCCGTGCCCGTGCCTTCCTCTCCCGTGGCTCCCCCTCCCGCGCCCGCGCCGGCGGTCGCCCCTGGGATCCCGCCGGTGTCAGGGGTCGATTCGCCGCAACCCTGAAGCGCCGCGGTGGCCAGCATCATGGTGGTCACCGCGGTTGTAAGAAATCTGATCTTCATGGGGTCTCTCCCGTGCGTGGTCCCGCGCAGATGCTGTGGCGGGATCGTGTTACCGGCTGCCCGAACTCCTTGTCGTCCGGGTGCTCGGCGAAGATCGGGGCGGTCAGATCCTCGAGAAAGAAGAGCTGGGAGGTGAGGTACTCCTGGCCTCCGAGGCGCACGGTGAAGTGGATGTGACTACCCTTCGCGCGCTGCTCAGCTCCGCGGACCCCCTCTCCGCCTCGTTCGGCCACGGCGAAGGCGCCATGTCTGCCTCGTTCGGCTACGGCGGAG
This sequence comes from Sorangium sp. So ce887, assembly GCF_051521455.1. Lineage (NCBI taxonomy): Bacteria > Pseudomonadati > Myxococcota > Polyangiales > Polyangiaceae > Sorangium > Sorangium sp. So ce887. The sequence goes on from NZ_CP150354.1 coordinate 11,694,043, forward strand.
GCGCCATCTCCGCCTCCTCCTGCGGTGGGGCCTCCCGCTTCACCCGCACTTTCACCTTCCGCTTCTCTCCGTCTCCCTCGATCTGCACGTCGACCTTCCCCTCGACTCCTTGCGCCGCGAGCTGTTCCATCACCTGCCGCCGCGCCGCCACCACGTCGTCCTTGTCGAGCACGTCCAGATCGAGCAGCTCGTGCCCGAGCTTTGCTCCCAGCGTCCCGCGCACCGTCCCCGCCAGCACGTCCTCCCGGATCTCCGCGCCGGCGAGCGCCGGGAACGCCGCCCGGATCCGCTCGACCACGTCGCCCTCCGGCAGCTCGTCGCCCCACACATCGAGCGTCAGCGTCGCCGCCCCGTCCCCGCGCAGCCCCCGCACCATGACCCGCTCCGTCTTCTCCTCGCCGCGCACGATCGCCAGGATCGCCTCGGGCTCGGGCAGCTCCGCGCCGTCCGCCACCTGGATGCTGATGCTCCGTCCCACGGGCACCTCCACGTCCGCCGGCGCCACGCACGCCGCCGCCCCGCACACCACCGCAGCCGCCGCCACCACCAGCGCCTTGCGCAACCAAAGCCGCTTCATTGGAGCCACCTCCTGCTCGGGGTAGAGCTGGCCGAACCGCGCCATCAGCTCGCCTTCGAGCTCGCGCGCGTGCTCTGGCCCGAGCGGCGCCGGCTCCCCGAACAGCCGGCGCAGCTTTCGTCGCACCTCAAAGTCCAGCATCGGAAACACCCTCTGCGCGGGCCTCACCCGCCTCCTGCTCGGCGCGCGCCTCGAGCCGCGCCTTGAGCTCGCGCAGCGCCCGCGACGCCCGCTGCTTCACCGCGTCCGCCCGGAGCCCGAGCAGCTCCGCGATCTCCTGGTGTTTCAGCCCGTCGCCGTACCGCAGCGCCAGCACCTCCCTCGCCTCCGCCCCGAGCTCCTCCAGCGCCGCCCTGACCGCGCGGAGCTCCTCGCCCCGCACGAGCGCGTCGAGCGGCGTCCCCGCCTCGTCGGCGAGCACGCCCGCGAGATCGTCGATCGGCGCCTCCTGCCGCGCCGACCGCAGGTGGTCGATGACCAGGTTCCTGGCCATGGCCACCACGAACATCCGCGGCGTCCCCTTTCGCCGATCGAACTCTCCCAGCCGCTCCAGCAGCCTGTGGAAGACCCGCGCGACCAGATCCTCCGCGTCCTCCCGCCGGCCCATGCGTCGCGAAACGAAGCGCGCCACCGGGTCGTACAGCTCCAGGTAGAGCGCCCGGAACGCGCGGCGATCGCCGCGCCGGGACGCCTCGATCAGCTCGCAGAGGTGGTCATCACGGGAGGGCCAGAGAAAGCTCATCGCGGGGGCTCACCCTCCTCTACGGCGGAGGCGCCAGAAGGTGACAGGCGAGCGGTCGATTCCTCGGTTGCCCTGGACGACCGCCCGGCGACGGCGCGCCCTTGCGGTCCTCTCGCCCTAACTTGCTGAGCTCCCGCGGGGGCGCTTCAGCGCCGGACGAAGCGGTAGCGCTCGGGCCCACCGTAGATGCACAGCTCGCGCTCCGTCTTGTCCCACGTTCACATGCTGCCTTCTCCGCGGCGCGCCGAGGAGTGCCTGCGATTTGCGGGGCGGGGGCGCGCCGGCTCGGGGCGGAGATAACCGACCACGAGCGAGCACAGCTCCTGCACGAAGGCGTCGCCCTGGAGATACTCGGGGCGTTCGGTCGTCGCGGCATACGCGAGCGCATTGACCGAGTGGACGAGGATGAACACGGCCATGTCGAGGTCGCGCGGGCGAATGTCCGCCGCGCGAGGCGCGAGGAAGGCGCGCACCGCGCGGAAGAGCTTCAGCTCGTGGGAGTCCACGTAGCCGAGCTGGCGCATGCGCGGCAAGAGCTCGTGCAGCGCCTGGTGCAGCCGGGGATCCGCCGCCTTCTCCGCGAGTACCTCGCCGATGAGCGCCCCGAGCGCCACGCGCAGGGGCGCGCCCGCGAGCTCCGCCACCCGGGCCTCGAACCTCGCGAGCGACCTGGCGCGGTGGTGCTCCATGACCGCCATCACCAGCCCCTCCTTGCTCGAGAAGTACTGGTACAGCGAGCCGACGCTGACCCCCGCCTCCTGCGCGATGCGGTTGGTGCTGGCGGCCTCGTAGCCTTCCTTGACGAGAACGCGAGCGGTCGCCGTGAGGATGGCGTCGTAGGTCACCTGGGACCGCGTCTGGCGGGGCTTTCTTCGGCGGGAAAGCGATGCACTCGTCTGCATGAAGGCTCCTTGCGGAAATGTGAGCACAAGGCGAGTTGAGAACGTGAGCGCGAGCTCACATTCTTAGCACATGCGAACTCCTTCCTCACAGCATGAGTCCCGTTTCTCTTCGCCTCGCGCCGCCCGGGCCTCGCGCCCGTTTCCCTACCGGGGCCGCCGCGCGCTCGTCACCGGCGCCTCCTCGGGCATCGGCGAGTCGTTTGCCCGCGAGCTCGCCGCGCGCGGCATGGACCTCGTCCTCGTGGCGCGCTCCGAGGGCAAGCTCCGCGCGCTCGCCTCGGAGCTGGCGAAGCGCCACGGCGTCGGGGTCGAGGTGGTGGCCTCGGACCTCAGCCGGGACGGGGCGGCGCGCGCGCTTCACGCGCAGTGCGAGGAGAAGGGCCTGCACGTGGACCTGCTCGTCAACAACGCCGCGTTTGGCACGCACGGGCCGTTCCACGAGGCCCCTTTCGCCAGACAGCACGAGCAGGTGACGCTCAACGTCACCGCCGTGGTGGACCTGAGTCACCTGTTCCTTCCGGGCATGGTCGAGCGCGGCGAGGGAGGGATCATCAACGTGGCCTCGATCGCCGCTTACCAGCCGTTGCCATACATGGCGACCTATGGAGCGACCAAGGCATTCGTGCTCTCCTTCACGGAGGCGCTGTGGGCCGAGCTCCGCGAGCGCGGGGTGCGCGTCCTCGCCCTGTGCCCGGGCCCGGTGGAGACGGGATTCTTCGACGTGCTGGGGACACGCGAGGTGGCAGTCGGGCCGATGGCCACACCGGAGCAGGTGGTCCTTGCTGGCCTGCGCGGTCTGGAGAAGGGGAGTCCCTCGCTGATCGTGGGTTTGCGGAACTGGGTGCAGTCCAATTTGCCGCGCTTGTTCCCGCGCGAGCTCGCCTTGCGCGTCACCTCGGGGATCATGAAGCCGCGCGCCCCGGCTGTCCTGGCGGCCACCTCCAGAGGACATTCATAACACAGCGGCCTTCCGTAGCTTTCGTGACGCGGGTAGCTCGCGCCCGAGCGCTCAGGCGAAGGACTTGAGGAGCACCGCCTGCGAGTACACGGCCACGAGGCCCGCGCGCTCCAGGTTACGCTGCGAGGTGCTCCCCGCCTCCGTGACCGAGTAGGCGAGATCGCACCCCGCGTCGCGGGCGTACGCGAGGCGGGCGTCGATGACGGCGCGCTGCACGCCCCGGCCGCGGTGGGCCGCGAGCGTGCCGCCCGCGAACAGGAGAGCGATTCGCTCGTGCACGTAGACCGCGCCGACGCCGGCGACGGCGCCGTGGGTTGACGACGCGAAGAAGTACGCCGCCCCGGGGTCGTGGAAGCCCGCCTCGAAGATGTCGGCCCCATCGGGCGGAGGCTCGTCCGGTGTGGCGAAGGCGGAGAGCGAGGCCGCGATCCACGCCGAGGCCTCCTCGCGCGCGGCGCGCCGCACGACCACGCCGCCGCGCGCGGCCGGCTCCGGCGCGTGGACCTCGGCGGCTGGGGCGAGGTGGCGCACGAGCACGGTGTCGAGCGAGTCCAGGCGGAAGCCGCGCTCCCCGAGCCGCGCGAGCAGCGAAGGGTGGGCAAAGGGCGAGACCAGGATGCGCGCCGCGGTGCCGCGCGAGGCGTAGAAGTCCTCGAGGGCCTCGACGTCGCGCGCCTCGACCGGGCCGCTCATGCCGAGGCCGGCCGCGCGCGAGATCCGGGTGTGCGGGGCGACGAACGCGGCGCGGCCGCCCGCGATGACGGCGACGGCGGCGCGCCGCGCCGGGACCCGCGCGGCGACCTCGCGCGCGAGCGCCTCGACCTTCGCGGCCTCGGCGGCCTCGATGCGGGCGGACAGGGCGTGATCAACGAAGACAGGCCGGGGTGTCACGCGGGAAGCGTAGCGCCGGAGACGGCGGCGCGGATGCATCCTGCTGCCCGACGGCTGGGCCAGCTCGTCGCTCGCTGCTCCGACCGCGGCCGACGCCCGCGCGACCTGAACAACGCGAGCCTCGGCCTGCAACGCGGGCGGAGGCCGCCTCGCCGGGCACCCTCCCCGGCCCGCCCGTGCCCGCGCCGGGCCACCGACCCCCATCTCAGGCACGCCATCGAGCTTCCGTTGCTCGCGCGCGTCCCGGGGGGTGTGCCCGAGCAAGCGTGAGGAGGCGCGAGGGGGTCTCCCGCGCGGCGGCGCTGGGCGGCTCGGCCCTGGATTCGCGTGCACCCCGGCCCTACGTCCGCTCCGTCGCCACCGCGGCGCTGCCGGGCGATGCCGCCGGGCGATGACCGGCCGCGTGAGGCGCCGCTCAACGGAGGCTTCCATGCGGCTCTCACCCCAGGAGTTCACCGATCTCGACCTCAAGGTGCACAAGGTCCTTCGCGGCGTTCCGCTGAGCGACGTGTCCGTGGTCGACCTGCCGGGCGGCGGCGCGGCGCGGACGATCGAGGACGTCCGCGCGCTCTTGCGGCCCCTGGAGAGCGGCTCCTCGAGCGCGCTGGTGCGCGCGCTGTTCTGGCTCCGCGGTGCGCTGGGCAAGCTCTTTGACTGGGATCCCGTCGAGGAGGGCCTGCCCGCCGAGTCCTATGTGCACCAGGTGCCCTCCGAGCTGGCGAGCCGGTCGTCCGTGCAGCCCGGCACGCGCGAGGGGCCGTTCCGCGTGCTGTACGTGCTCCAGGGCGAGGCCGTGAGCGAGATCCGCAACGCGACCGTCCACGCGTTCTCCTGCATGGCGATCAGGCCGACGGCCGAGGGGCAGCGCCTGTACTGGGCTGTCTACGTCAAGCCGGTATCGCGGTGGACTTCCGCGTACATGGCGCTGATCGAGCCGTTCCGCCGCTTCATCGTGTACCCGAGCATCCTCCGGCGGTTGCGGGACGCGTGGCGGGCCGCCTACGCCGAGCCGGACGCGGCCGCGGAGCACGGCGGAAGCACGGCCTGGCCGCATCGGCCTGCGCCGCGAGCAGCGCCTCGGGGGTGATGTCTGGCAGGTCGAGACGTACCTCCGCCTCCGCCATCGCGAGCTTCAGATATCGGCGCAACAAGAGCCCCGGCGCGCTTCCTTTGCCGGCCGGAGCTGCCGGTCTTCCGCCTCGCGCAGGGCGGAGGAGCGCCGGAGCGCCCCTCCCGCTACCCCGCGCGGCAGGAAAGGAGCTCGCCGTGCGTCCGCCGTACCGGCGCCCCGGCGCTTCGGGCGCCGAGGCGCGGTGTTCAGCTCGCGCTGGGGTCGGCGATGCGGCCGACGAACAGGAGGCTGCCCGTCGCGTTGTCGCGGATGAGGAACAGGAAGGGATTCACGAGCGCGAGCGACGCCGGCTGGGACGCCGACTCGTCGCCGACGATGACCGCGGTCGCGGCCGCCGCCTCGGTGCCAGCCTCGTTCACGCCGACGAACGCCTTGTGGAGGACGTCCTGGATGTAGGGCTGTCCCGTGGAGTTGATCCCGGTGAAGTCCGCGTCGCCGAACGTGAACGCGATCTCCATCCCCATCGCCTTCAGCGTGTCCTTGAGGCTCAGCTCGTATTCGAATTTGAACCTGGGCATCGTTGTGTCGACCAGGTGCTCGCTCATCGCGCCGACGATGCCGTCGACCTTCGCCGCGTCGAGCGACGCCTCGAACGCGTCGAGCGTTCCCTTCTCGGGCAGGAGGATCACCATCGACAGCTCGTCCCCGTCGTAGGGCATCGCGACCGCCTTGTAGCCGTCGCCCTCGGCGTACGGTATCTCCAGGTTGGCGTGCATCAGGGGCACGGTCACGTCGGTCCCGTCGGCCTTCTCGAACTGGCCGTCCTCCGTCGCGGTGGGCTCGAACGGGGTGCGCCACGCCGCGTTGAAGTAGATGGCGTTCGTCAGGACAAGCACCGTCTCGGGGGTGATCACCTCGACGGGCACCAGCTTTTCGATCTTGCCCTCGGTCCTGTCGCTGACCCAGCCGTTGATGAGATCGGCCGCGTCCTGCGGGTGGTCCAGGAAGTCCACAATGTGCATTCCGGCGCCGTAGTTCAGCCCGAGCGTGTCCAGGAAGGGCGCCTCGAACGGGTAGCCGATCTGCCCCCAGAGCGCGTTCACGACGTTGAGGCGGAAGCCCTCTCCGTCGGCGCCCTGGGCGCCCTGACCGCGACTCTCGAGCTCCTGGTCGATCCAGTTGAACGCCGGGTGGAGCCTGTCCTGCCCGAGGTCGAAGTGCATCGTGTCGGCCATGGCCTCCTCGGTCTCGCCCTTCGCGCCGGCCCACGTCATCGCGAGCGCCGTCGAGATGCTGTAAGGCGAGTAGAAGACGTTGCCCGGCTTCTGGCGGAGCTGCTGGTAGAGGTCGAGCGAGAACGCGGAGTTGCCCGAGACGAGCGCGGCCCTGTCCTCCGCGGGCACATCGGGGGTCGAGATGCGCTGTTTGTCCGAGGCGACCACGCATCCGGGCTTGTCGGCGTCGTGGCACGCCTCGCCCCCTGGGTCGGGGTTCGGGTCCCCGTTCGGGTCGGTTGTCGTCTCGCAACCGAGGATCGCGGCCAGAGACAGGACGAAGGGCGGAGCGCAGGTTCGAAGGGTTCTCAGCATGCCGCTCGCAGAGCATTCGCCGTGCCGCCCCGGCCCCCGCTCGCGGGCTCCTGCGTCTCCGAGACGACACGCGCGCCCGCGTCCGAGCCGCCGCGCACCGCGCGCGCCCGACCCCTGACATCCGGCGAAAGGGCTGGCCCGATCTGGCACAAGATCCCGGCCCGAGCCGGGAGCAGGCGGGCTCGAGCGAGGGTATCCATCGCTCGAAGGAGCGGTCGGCTCCGCTCTCTCATGGTGGGGAGTTGCTGCTCGTCATCCGGCGTTCTCGGGTTTGTCGCTCAGACGAAGGTGCCGTGTTCTTTCATGATGAGATGAGATGAGCGGGGCGACGGCGCTCCAGCTCCAGGCGCCGCGGGCCTCTGGATCCCGGAGGCGAAGCCAGCCGCCGAGGTGGCTGCGAGAGGGCGAGCCCATCGCTCACAGGCCGAAGAACGCCGCCGCTCGCGCGGACGTGTCGAGCTCGCCCGCCGTCCAGCCGAGCAGGCGCGGGAGCCCCGCCGAGGGGGGCCCCTCGCGGGCCGCGGCGGGACGTCATCCGTGGCGCCCCCGGACCGCGAACCGTGATGTAATGGCCGTGCGCACCCCCGGGCAGCGGCTGCCGGGGACCACGCCGCGGTGCCCCCCTTGAGCGACTCTGCCCCGAAAGCGACGATCGCCGTGCTCGAGCGGAACCGCGTCGTCGGCCAGCGGATCGCCCGCGTCATGTCGGCCGCCGCCGGCATGCAGGACGTGCCCGTGGCCGGCGACCCCGCCGAGCTGCGCGCGCGGCTGTCCGAGCGACCCCTGCTGCTCGGCTGCGACGCCGCCGATCTCGACCTCGCGCTCGAGTGGGCGGCCGAGCGCTACCCCAGCATGCAGCTCCTCGTGTGGACCTCCGGCAGCACCGACGCGCTCCTCCACGCCGCCCTCAAGGAGCCGCGGCTCTCCAGCATCGTCGGCTGGCCGAGCTTCGCCTCGATGCCCCGGCCCTGGGAGATCGCGCTCGCCGTCCGCCGCATCGTCAAGCCGCTCGCGCTCCCGCCCCGCCTGTCCGACCTGCTCTCCTGGGGCGCCACCATCGTGAAATGGCGCCCCCGCACGAGCGAGGACCGGGACCGCACCGTCACGGAGGTCGCGCACTGGGCCGAGCGCGCCGGCGCCCCCGCGCGCGTCGCCGAGCGGTTCGCCGCGCTCGCCCACGAGCTGCTCATGAACGCCATGTACGACGCTCCCGTCGATGGCCGCGGGCGCCCGCGCTACACCCACGACCGGCGGTGCGACCTCGTGCTCGAGGAGAACGAGATCCCCACGCTGCGGCTCGGCACCGACGGCGCCCACATCGCCCTCCAGGCCCACGATCCGTTCGGCGGCCTGCGGCGACACCACGTCTTCGAGGGCATCACGCGCGGCCTCAGCGCCCGCGGCGCGGACTCCACCCGCGCCTCCGTGCTCGACACCTCGCGCGGCGGCGCCGGCCTCGGCATGCTCAAGATCTACTCGGCCGGCGCGGTGCTGGTCATCGACGTCTCGCCCACCGCCTCGACCCTGGTCACCTCGTTCTGGGACCTCGACGTGAACCCGCGCGAGTTCCGCTCCCTCCCCGCATCCATCCACTTCTTCGAGCGCTCCGCGCCGGCGATGGAGACGCTGGAGCGGCCCGAGTGGTAGCGCGCAGGCTCGCCGCGCGCCCAGCGCAGCCCGGCCGAGAGGGACGCCATGGCTGAGATCGATCCGCTCCTCGCACGGCAGCTCAGGCGTCTCGGTCTGGAGGACCTCAGCGAGCCGCCCGACAGGGAGACCTGGAACAAGGTCGTCTCGCGCATCAGCGAGCATTACCGCCACGTCGCCGACGACAGGAGCCTGCTCACCCGCTCGCTCGACCTGTCGACGAACGAGATGGGCGCGCTCCACCGCAAGCTGCTCGCCGAGCGGGACCGCCTCCGCAGCGTCGTCGTCGCCATCGGGGACGCGCTGACCATCTTCCACGACGCCGCCAGCTCGCAGGTCGAGCCGGCGCGGCCCCTCGACGTCGACTCGACAATCTCCATGGCCAAGCGGCGCTTCGCGACAAAGCTCAGCGATCTGCTCTCCCTGAGCGGCGCGGCGCCGGGCAGCGAGGCCGAGGGCGCCGCCCCGGCGAGCGAGGCGGACGAGGCGATCCACGAGGTCCGCGTCCAGCTCGTCGCGCTCGGGGACCGGCTCGTGCAGCTGCTCCACGAGACCGCCGAGCGGGCGTCGCTGAAGAAGCAGCTCGAGGTCGCGCGCGCCGTCCAGCAGATGCTCGTGCCGAGCGACGACGTCATCGAGCGGCGCTCGCTGCGGCTCGCCGGCCACTTCCAGCCCGCGGCGGAGTGCGGCGGCGACTGGTGGACCTTCCACGACCTGCCGGACGGCAAGCTGCTCACGGTCATCGGCGACGTGACCGGGCACGGCATCTCCTCCGCGATCATCACGGGGGCGGCGAAGGCCGCGTGCGACATCGCGCGCACGTTCGTGCGGGAGGAGCTCGGCGTCGCGCAGCTGCTCCGGCTCATGAACTGCTCGATCTTCGAGGCGGGGAAGCAGAAGTTCCTGATGACCTGCGCGGCGTGCATCTTCGATCCGGAGGCCCGCTCGCTCTCCCTCGCGAACGCGGGCCACCCGTTCCCGTACCTCGTCAGGAACAACACCCTCCGCCAGCTCGCCGCGCAGGGCTCGCCGCTCGGGGCAGCGCGCTCGGCCGAGTACACGGCGAGCACCGTGCAGCTGGAGGGCGGCGATGCCCTCCTCTGGTTCACCGACGGCGTGACCGAGTGCGAGAACGCGTCGAGCGAGCAGTTCACCGAGAAGCGGCTGCGCGCGCTCTTCCAGAGCGTCGCGACGTACGCGCCCGAGGAGGCGAGGGACGCGATCGTCGGGGCGGTCTCGCGGTTCCGCGGCGAGCGCGCGCTCGACGACGACATGACGCTCGTCGTGGCCCGCGTGCTGTAGCCTCAGGGGGACGAGCCCCATGATCCTCGAGACGTTCCATTACGATCGAGACACGAAGAAGTGGTCGGTTCGGGTGCTGCCCGTGCTCGACAGCGATCGGACGCTGGTGCTTGTGTTCGGCGCGCCGGAGTTCCTGGACGACCCGGGGGCGATCCGTGAGCTGAGGCGGGCGTACCCGAGATCGCACATGGTGGGGTGCTCGAGCGCGGGGGAGATCGCGGGCACGTCGGTGCGCGACGGGACCTTGTCGGTGGCGGTGGCGCGGTTCGAGCGGACGGCGCTGTCGGCGGCGCAGGTGGAGGTGGCGAGCGCGTCGGGGTCGTTCGCGGCAGGGCAGGCGCTTGCGCGGAAGCTGGACCGGCCGGGGCTGCGCGGGGTGCTCGTGCTGTCGGAGGGGCTGGGGGTGAACGGCAGCCAGCTCGTGGCGGGGATGAACGCGGTGCTGCCGGAGTCGGTGGTGGTGACCGGGGGGCTGTCCGGGGACGGGACGCGGTTTCAGCGGACGTGGGTGTGCATCGGGGACACGGTGCGGAGCGGGCTCGTGGCGGCGGTGGGCTTGTACGGCGAGCACGTGGTGATCCAGCACGGGTCCAAGGGGGGCTGGGACAAGTTCGGTCCGGAGCGGGTGGTGACGCGCTCTGCGGGGAATGTGCTGTACGAGGTGGACGGCCGGCCGGCGCTGTCGCTGTACAAGGAGTACCTCGGGGACAAGGCGGCGGAGCTGCCGGCGTCGGCGCTGCTGTTCCCGCTGTCGCTGCGCGCGACGGCGCGGGACGAGAAGTTCCTCGTGCGCACGGTGCTGGCGGTGGACCACGAGCAGCAGTCGATGACGTTCGCGGGGGACGTGCCGGAAGGCCACCTCGTGCAGCTGATGAAGGCGGACTTCGAGCGGCTGATCGGGGGCGCGGAGCAGGCGGCGCGGGCGGCGAGCGAGGCGGGTCGAGCGGCGAGCGAGGCGGGGCGAGCGGCGGGGGGCAGGGCGGGAGCGGGAGAGAGCGCGCTGGCGATCGCGATCAGCTGCGTGGGTCGGCGGATCGTGCTGGGCGACCGGACCGAGGAGGAGGTCGAGGCGGTGCTGGGTGTGCTGCCGCGGGGCACGCAGGTGACGGGGTTCTACTCGTACGGGGAGATCTCGCCCTACGCCGCCGGCCACTGCGATCTGCACAACCAGACGATGACCCTCACCGTCCTCTCCGAGGCGCCCACCTCGCAGCTCGTCCGGGGCGAAGGCCCGCGGGAGCGAAGGCCGCGCCCTCCGACGGGGACGCCGGCCGTGGCCGCCCGCGTCGTCGCGCAGCCGGCGGGCGGGATGGCGGAGTTCGAGGAGCTCGAGGTCGCGTCCGACACCCACTTCGACCCGCTGTCGTTCGCGTCGCCAGCGTCGGGCGCGGCGCTCGGGATGCGGCTCGAGACGTTCTCGTTCTCGCGCGAGACGGGCAAGTGGTCGGTGCGGGCGCTGCCCGCGCTCGACAGCGACCGGACGCTGGTGCTGGTGTTCGGCGCGCCGGAGTTCCTGGACGACCCGGGGGCGATCCGTGAGCTGAGGCGGGCGTACCCGAGATCGCACATGGTGGGGTGCTCGAGCGCGGGGGAGATCGCGGGCACGTCGGTGCGCGACGGGACCTTGTCGGTGGCGGTGGCGCGGTTCGAGCGGACGGCGCTGTCGGCGGCGCAGGTGGAGGTGGCGAGCGCGTCGGGGTCGTTCGCGGCAGGGCAGGCGCTTGCGCGGAAGCTGGACCGGCCGGGGCTGCGCGGGGTGCTCGTGCTGTCGGAGGGGCTGGGGGTGAACGGCAGCCAGCTCGTGGCGGGGATGAACGCGGTGCTGCCGGAGTCGGTGGTGGTGACCGGGGGGCTGTCCGGGGACGGGACGCGGTTTCAGCGGACGTGGGTGTGCATCGGGGACACGGTGCGGAGCGGGCTCGTGGCGGCGGTGGGCTTGTACGGCGAGCACGTGGTGATCCAGCACGGGTCCAAGGGGGGCTGGGACAAGTTCGGTCCGGAGCGGGTGGTGACGCGCTCCGCGGGGAACGTGCTGTACGAGGTGGACGGCCGGCCGGCGCTGTCGCTGTACAAGGAGTACCTCGGGGACAAGGCGGCGGAGCTGCCGGCGTCGGCGCTGCTGTTCCCGCTGTCGCTGCGCGCGACGGCGCGGGACGAGAAGTTCCTCGTGCGCACGGTGCTGGCGGTGGATCACGAGCAGCAGTCGATGACGTTCGCGGGGGACGTGCCGGAAGGCCACCTCGTGCAGCTGATGAAGGCGGACTTCGAGCGGCTGATCGGGGGGGCAGAGCAGGCGGCGCGGGCGGCGAGCGAGGCGGGTCGAGCGGCGCCGGCGGTGGCGGGCGAGAGCGCGCTGGCGATCGCGATCAGCTGCGTGGGTCGGCGGATCGTGCTGGGCGACCGGACCGAGGAGGAGGTCGAGGCGGTGCTGGGCGTGCTGCCGCGGGGCACGCAGGTGACGGGGTTCTACTCGTACGGGGAGATCTCGCCCTACGCCGCCGGCCACTGCGACCTGCACAACCAGACCATGACCCTCACCGTCCTCTCCGAGGCGCTCTCCCCGCTGCCGAGGAGCGACCGCGCCGCGCCGGGGACGCTGCGCGCGGCGCACGACGGCGGCGAAGAGGCGCGGCCGGCCGTCGAGGAGGCGTGGCCGGCCGTCGAGGAGGTGCGGCCGACCATCCGCGTGGCGCCGAACGGCCACCGGGCGTCGCGCCCGCTGATCCCCGCGCCCCCCGCGCCCCCCTCGGGGCCGATCTCGTCGGCGCGCATGCCCACCACCGTGGACCGGCCGTCGCTGTCCGCCTGGTCGCAGCGCGTCGCGCCGACGCGGTGCGTGCCGCCCGCCGGCACCTCCGGCCGCCTCGACAGCCTCGTGTTCGACCGGCGCAGGATCGGCGAGGTCCTCGTCGTCCGGCTCGCCGGGCGCATGACCGAGGCGTTCAAGGGAGCGGCGCTCGCCCGGGAGCTCGACGGCAAGGTCCTGCTCGATCTCGCCGGCGTCGAGCGGATCACGTCGTTCGGCGTCCGCGAGTGGCTCCAGATGATCCAGGCGGCCCAGCCCCGCCTCCGCGCCCTCTACCTCGCGCGCTGCTCCGAGCCGGTCGTCAACCAGCTCAGCATGATCCGGCGGTTCGCCGGGAACGGGCAGGTCGTCTCGTTCTACGCGCCCTACTGCTGCGAGTCGTGCGGCACCCAGTTCGAGCGGCTCGTCGACTGCGCCCACGACGCGGCCTCGCTCACCGAGGGCAAGCCGCCCGAGGCGGCGTGCCCGCGCTGCCGCGGCGCCGGCGCCTTCGACGACGACGCCGAGACCTACTTCGGGTTCGTCGCCCAGCACGGCACCGGCGCCATCCCGCCGGACGTGCGGGAGGTCCTCCTCGAGCTCGAGAAGGGCGACGAGCCGTCGGGCGGCGACGCGGTGGAGAAGTCGGTCGAGGGGCGCGTCACGCGGCTCAAGGTGGGGAGCAAGCTGACCGCCTCGCTCCGCTGGAGCCGCATCATCGACGGCCTCGAGGGCCAGGTCGTCTTCGACCTGAGCGGCGTCCCCGGGGTCACCGCCGACGGCGCGGCGCGCTTCGAGTCGGCGCTCCACAAGCTCGAGGGCGCCGTCGAGGCGGTCCGCATCGAGGGCTGTCCCCCGCTGCTGGCCGAGCGCGTGGCGAGCCCCTCCTGGCCGCAGCTCGCGCGGATCGAGTCCGCGGTCGTCGAGGGCCGCTGCGCGTCCTGCGGCGCGGTCCGGACGGCGCTCGTCGAGGTCGACAAGCACGCGGACCTGCTCCGCGGCGGCCAGGATCCGCGCGTCACCTGCAAGCGTTGCAACACGCAGCTCGCCTTCGACGGCTCCCGCTCGCTGCTCGCCCTGCTCGCCGCCCACGCGGCGCGCCCGCCCTCGGCCCCGCCGCCGGCCCTGCCTCCGTCGAGCGCCTCGCCGCAGCCGGGCGCTCACAGCGCGGCGGCGCCGCAGCCCGGCGCGGGCGCCAGCGCGGCGTTCGTCGCGCTGCTCGTCGGGGTGGCGCTCGTGGCCGCCGGCTTCGCGGTCTGGCGCACCGGGGCGCGCGCGTCCCTCGCGGGCGCCGCGGCGCCGGCGGGGCCCACCGCAGCGCCCGCGGCCTCGGCGGCGCCCGCGGTCCCGCCGGCGCCCGCGATGGCCACGCGCGCGCCGGCGCCCTCCGCGAGCGGCCGGGCGCGGGCGGGCTGGTCTGTCATCGACGATCTCCCGCCCGCGTGGGTGGAGCGGCCGTTCGTCATCGAGGGCGACAGCGTCCTCGTCGTCGGCCGCGGCGGCCCCGCGGCCAGCGACGCGGACGCGCTCGCGGCGGCGCGCAGCAGCGCGATCGAGCGCCTCACGTCCGGCCTCGCCGCCGAGCTCGCGAGCTCACCCCTTGTCGAGCTTGTGGCCATGCACCCGCCGGCCGAGACCCGGCCCGAGCAGCGCGCGGAGGTCGTCGAGCGCATCGCCCGGCGCTTCCTTGCCCAGGTCGGGTCGTTCGCGACGCCCGAGCGCGTCGACGCCGTCGTGCGGCGGGAAGGCGGCCGCGTCCTCGCGTTCGCGCGCTACAGGCTGCCGCGGCGGAGCTTCGACGCGGCCGCGGAGAGCTACCGCCAGACGGCCACGTTTCAGGGGCTCACCGTGGCGCGCTTCTTCCCCCAGCTCGAGGCGAGCGCGCGCACCTCCGGCGAGCTCGTCGTCGTCGCGGCTCCGCGCCCGCAGCGCGGCGCCGAGCCGGGGATCGCCGCGGGGGACATCGTGCTCGCGGTCGACGAGCGCCCGGTCCACTCGGTCGAGGCGTTCGGGAAGGCCGCGGCGGACGCGTGGGCGCGCACCCCGGCCGATGGTACGATGGCCCTCCAGATCGAGTCGCGCGGTGAGCGCCGCACTGTCCGCTTCGCGAAGTCCCAGGCCGAAGGCCCTCGATGAGCACCATGATCGCCTGCCGCGCTCCTTCCGAAGTGACGCTGCCGGCCCGCACGGCGGAGGCGAGCGCATGAGCGAGCGCCACGCCGCCGGCCCCCTGAGCGCCGCGTCGCGCCGCCCCGTCGCGCTCGGCAGGTACCGCCTGCTGAAGAAGATCGGCATGGGCGGGATGGCCGAGATCTGGGTGGCCTCCGTCGCGGGCATCTCGGGCGTGAGGAAGATCTGCGTCGTCAAACGGATCCTCCCGCACCTCATCGACAGCCCCGAGTTCGTGCGGATGTTCCTCGATGAGGCCCGCATCGCCGCCACCCTGGACCACCCCAACCTGGTCCAGATGTACGACATCGAGGAGGTCGACGGCGTCCCGGTGATCGCCATGGAGTACCTCCACGGCGAGGACCTCCGGACGGTCAAGAAGTCGCTCCGGTCGGCGAACCGGCGGATGCCGTTCGAGCACGCGATCACCATCGCGGCCGGCGTCGCGGCCGGGCTCCACTACGCGCACGAGAAGGTCGGCTTCGACGGCAGGCCGCTCGACATCGTCCACCGCGACGTGTCCCCGCACAACGTGTTCGTCACGTACGACGGGGCCGTGAAGATCCTCGACTTCGGGATCGCCAAGGCGACGAACCGCGTCAACGAGACGCGCGACGGCGCGCTCAAGGGCAAGGTCCCGTACATGTCGCCCGAGCAGTGCACGAGCGAGCAGCTCGATCGCCGGAGCGACATCTACTCGGTCGGCATCCTGCTCTACGAGCTGTCGACGGGCAGCCGGCTGTTCCGGCGCGGCGTCACCGAGTTCGAGCTGATGCGGGCGATCGTCGAGGACCCGGTGCTGCCGCCGATCCAGGTGTGCAGCGACTACCCGCCGGAGCTCCAGCGGATCGTGCTCAAGTGCCTGGAGCGGGACCGGGAGAAGCGGTACGCGACCGCGCGGGACCTCCAGATCGACCTCGAGGCCTTCGCCCGGGAGGAGCGGCTCGCCACCTCGTCGCTGGCCCTGTCGTCGTTCATGGCGGAGCTGTTCGGCCAGCGGGTGGAGGCGTGGCGGGGCGCGCTCTCCTCGGAGGCGGACCTCCTCTCGCACATCGTCCAGAAGCAGGAGTCGATCCAGAACGACGACTCGTTCGCGGGCGAGCTGGACGTCGTGGCCGCGGCGCCGCAGGGCGCGCTCAGCACCGAGCGCCCCGGCGGGGTCGCCACGAAGCTGTCGGCGCCGCTCTTCGCGGCGCCGCGGCTCGGGTCCGCGCAGGACCTGGATCCGCCGCCGCGCTCGAGGAGGCACCCGTCGCCGTCGCTCGTGGACGCCGTCTCCGGGGCCGAGCCCGAGGGGGCGCACGGGCCCCGGGCCCTCACGGTGACCAAGCGCCGGCTGGGCAGCCTGCTGATCGTCTCGCTGTCGGGGCGGATGACCGAGGAGCTCCAGGGGCTCGCCGTCGCGCGGGGCATCTCCGGCCGGGTGCTCTTCGATCTCGGCGGGGTGCAGCGGGTCACGTCGTTCGGCGTGCGCGAGTGGATGGCGATGCTGGCCGAGGTCTCGCTGAACGCGTCCGAGGTCTACATCGGCCGCTGTACCGAGCCGATCGTCAATCAGGTCAGCATGATCCGCCGCTTCTTCGGCGACGGGCGCGTCGTGTCCTTCTACGGCCCGTACCGGTGCGAGCGCTGCGGCGCCACGTTCGAGCGGCTGTTCGACTGCGACAGGGACGCGCACCTCGTCAGGACGCACGAGCCGCCCGCGAGCCCCTGCCCGCGCTGCGGCGGGGCGGCGGTGTTCGACGACGACGCCGAGAGCTACTTCGCGTTCGCGGTCAGCCACGCGGGGATCCAGCTGCCCGAGGACGTGCGGGTCGCGCTCGACGAGCTCGCGCGGCTCGACGCCGGGACGCACGAGGCGATCGAGAAGACGGTGGACGAGCGCGGGACGCGCATCCGCGTGCGCGGAAAGCTCGACGCGCATGTCCGGTGGAAGCGCGCGCTCGACGGGATCGAGGGGGATCTGGTCCTCGATCTCACCGGGGGGACGGGGGTGACGCCCGAGGGGGCGCGGGCGCTCGAGCTGTCGCTCCGCGCGCTGGGCGACGAGGTGACGTCGATCCAGATCGAGGGCTGTCCTGTCGCGCTGCTCGACCACCTCGCCTCGGCGACGCCCCCGCTGCGGGCGGTCGTGGCCTCGGCGCTCGTCGACGGCGTCTGCGAGCGGTGCAACGCGCCCCGGCAGACGCTGCTCGACGTGAGGGAGGCCGCCCAGGCCGCGCTCGAGGACCGGGAGCCGTACATGCCGTGCAAGCGGTGCAACGCGCCGCTCTCGTTCCTGCCGCTCCGGCCGGCGCTGAAGCGGCTAGGCGCCGCGCTGGAGCCGCCGCACGCGCCCTCCAGGACGCCCGCGCCGGCGGCGGCGGCGATGCGCTCGGCCGCGGGGACGGCGCTGACGGCGGGGGCGGCGGGGGCGCCCGGGGCAGAGGCAGCGGGGGCGCCGGCGGCAGGCGCGGCGGGGGCGCCGGGGGCGCGCGCGCCGGCCTCGGGGGCGGCGGTGGCAGCGGGGGCGCCGGCGTCGAGGGGGCCGGCTTCAGGGGCCGCGGGGGCGCCGGCGTCCGGGGTGGCGACGGCGCGGAGGCGGGCGCGGGCCGCGATCGTCTCCGCGGCCGGCGGCCCCGGCGCGCGGTGGGCGTTCGCGGCGGTCGGGGCGGCGGCGGCGCTGCTGATCCTCAGCGTGGGCTTCGCGTACCTCGGCTGGGGCCGCCCGCGCCCCGCCGCCGGGGCGGGTACGGCGCCCGCGGCGAGCGCGGGGTGGCGCACGGCGCCGCCGGCCGACGAGATGCCTCCCTGGATGCAGCAGCCGTTCGCCGCCGAGGGCGACGCGATCTTCGTGGTCGGCGAGGGCGCCGGCGAGACCCGGGAGGCGGCGCTGTCGGCCGCGCGCGCCGACGCGATCTCGCGGCTCGCGAGCAACGTCGTGCCCGCGCTCGCGGGGTCGCAGGCGTATGGCTTCCTCCAGGCGCGCGGCGGCGGCGCGCGGCGGGCCGGCATGGCGGAGGCCGAGGCGAGCCGATACCTGAAGCAGGTCGGCGCGTTCGCCACCCCCGAGCGCGTCGACGCGCGCTTCCAGGAGCGCGACGGCGCCGTGATGGCCGTCGCGCGCTACCGCATGCGCAAGGAGAGCTTCGACGCGGCCGTGCAGAGCTACCGGCGCACCGTGAGCGCGTTCGGGCTGACGGCGGCGCCCATCTTCCCCCTGCTCGAAGGCGAGCTGAAGACGAGCGGCGACGCCGTGGTGGTGGCCGTGGACGACAGCAGCCCCGCCGCCTCCGCCGGCGTCCGCGTCGGCGACGTGGTGGTCGCCGTCAACGACCGGCCGCTCGCCAGCTTTGATGCATTGCGTTATGGGCTGCTGAACGCGCAGGAGAACGCCGCGGTCGAGCTCACGGTCGAGTCGGGCGGCGCGCGGCGGACGATTGCGATGAAGAGGGCGAGCGGGGGGCAGGGAGGCGGCTGAGCCGGCCATTGCGGCAGGGTGGGCATTGCGGCGCGGCGCTCTCGGTCGGAGGCTTCGGACATGCGCGGCCTGGAAGAGATCCAAGGGCTGGAGGTCGGCACCCTGATCGCTGGCAAGTACCGCGTGGATCGCCTGCTCGACAAGGGGGCGATGGGCGCGGTGGTCGCCGCGACCCACATGGATCTCGGTGAGCTCCGGGCGATCAAGCTGCTGTTGCCGGCCACCGCCGCCGACCCGGAGATGTGCGGGCGTTTCCTCCGGGAGGCGCGGATCGCGGCGCGGCTCAAGAGCGAGCACGCGGTCAAGGTGCACGACGTCGGGCGGCTCGAGTGCGGGCTGCCCTTCCTGGTGATGGAGTTCCTCGACGGCCGCGATCTCCGGGTCCTCCGCAAGAAGCGGGGCCCGCTGCCGATCGAGGAGGCGACGCTCTACGTGATCCAGGCCTGCGACGCGCTCGCGGAGGCCCACGCGATGGGGCTCGTGCACCGCGACGTGAAGCCGGCCAACCTCTTCTTGACGCACACCCGCGAGGGCACGCCGTGCATCAAGGTGCTCGACTTCGGGATCTCCAAGGTATCGGAGGCGGCGTGGCTGGGGGTCGTCGAGATGCGGACGAGCACGGGCCAGATGCTCGGGACGCCGCACTACATGCCTCCCGAGCAGATGCGCGGCGAGCGCGACGTCGACGCGCGCGCGGACATCTGGGCGGTCGGCTCGCTGCTGTACGTCCTGCTCACGGGCCGGTATCCGATGCACGCCCGCTCGGTCCAGACGGTCTCGCTCGTGCTCGGCGGCCAGTTCGTGCCGCCGCTGCCGTCGAAGGTCCGCCGCGGGCTCACGCCGGAGATCGATCCGATCATCATGCGGTGTCTCGAGAGGGACCGCGACAGGCGCTGGCCCGACCTGGCGGAGCTCGTGCTGGCGCTCCGCCCGTTCGCGCCGCCCGCTGCCCAGCCGCTCGTCGAGCGCATCGAGCGCACGCTCCGCGGGGGCCTGCGCGACTCGCTCTCGGTCCCGCCGCCCTCGGCTCCAGGCGCGGAGGTCGATCCTGGGGAGCCGAGCGAGGTCGTCACCGTGCGGGACAGGCCGTGCGCGCCGGCGGCCGGTCCCGCGGTGCCGGGCGAGGCCGCCGCGGGGCCGGGCGAGGCCGCCGCGGTGCCGGGCGAGGCCGCCGCGGTGCCGGAGGGGCCGTGCGTGCCGGCGGAGGCCGGTCCCGTGGCGCGGGGGGAGGGGGGCACCGCACCGGCGGGGCCGCGGGTCGAGGAGGCCTCCGAGAGGGCGCTCGCCGACTCGGGCTTGCCCGACAGGGACTCCTCGGCGTCGTGGGAGCGGCGGCTGCGCTCGCCTCTCCGGGCGCCCTTCGTCCTGGCGGCGGTGGCGGCGGTGATCGTCGCCGTGCTGCTCGTGAGCGGCAGGAGCCTCCCGGCTCCCGGCTCGGCCCCGCGGGGACAAGGGAACCTGGTCAGCGCTCCTCCTCGGTGACACGGGAGCGGGCGACTCCCGTGTCACCGAGGAGACGCTCCGAGGCGCGGGGTGGTGGGGGCATTTGCCCAGAGAGATGTCACATGAAGGCGGGAAGATCATTGATGATCTTCTTCCCGCCTTCCCGCCTTCATGTTCAAATGACCCCACCACCAGGCGCGGAGTGCCGCCGGAGGATGGATTCAACGTGTCACGGGCGCAGCGCGGCGGCCCGCGTTACTTGCTCTGCGCGATGACGCCGCAGCCGATGCGCCCTCCGGCGTTGCCGGCGGGCTGGCTGCCGTCGTCCTGCTTCTCGTGGACGATGATGGCGCGGCCGAGGAAGGTGTTCGGGGCGCCCTGCTTGAGATTGGCGCCCTGGGCGACGATCTCGTGGGTGCCAGTCCCATCGGGCTTGACCTCGATATTGCCGAGATCGCCGAGGTGGCGAGCCGAGGCGTCGGGGAGGCCGTGCGGGTGGTTATCGGGGTTGTAGTGCGCGCCCGCGCTCTTCGCGTCCGGCGCGCTGCAGTCGCCGGTCTCGTGCACGTGCACGGCGATCTTGCCCTTGGGAGCGCCCGAGACCTGGATGGCGACCTTCACGCCGCCCTCGACCTCGGTGAAGGTCGCGGAGCCCTTCAGCTTCGACTTGGTCCGCGCCTCGATGGGCACCTCGACGGTCACGGGCGGCGCGGGCGCGGCGCTGTCGCCCTGCGGGGGGCTGGCCGCGGCCTCCGGCGCCGGCGCGGGCGCAGCGGGCGTCTCAGGCGCGGGCTGCGTCGGCTGGGCGGGCACGTCGGGGACCGCGGGGGCCGGCTCGGGCGCGCCGCCGCAGGCGGCAACGACCAGGACGAACGAGGCGAGCAGCGAGAGGGGATAGGCCGGTTTCATCACAGCGGAGACCTCCATGTTTGTGAGGCGTTGAACCACCGCCGTCTCGTAGAGCGGACCCGGCGAGCGATCAACCGGCGAGCCCGACAATCGTCCGCCGCCGCGAGCACCCGTCCCGATTCGTCCTCCCCACGCTCCGCGCAGGCCGCAGGCCCGGGGAGCCCCTCCCGGCTCGCGCCCCGGAGCTGAAATGAACGAGGCGCGGAGTCGACCTCCGCGCCTCTGGCGAGCTCAGCCGCGCGAGCTCACTGCGCGGGCGGGCAGCCGATGGGCTTGGTGTCGATCACGACGTCATCGATCCACATCGTGCGGGGCACGTCGGCCTGATAGGACTCCCAGCCGAAGCCGATGCTGGTGAACTCCGGCGCGGTCCACTCGAAGTTCTCCACCCCGTTGGCGCAGCCCTGGCCGGTCCCGGACATCTTGAGCTCGGCGATCTCCGCGCCGTTCAGCCAGAAGCGCATCTCGTTGTTCGGCCCGTCGAAGCTGAACTCGACGCACGTCCACTGGCCGACCGGGACCACCTTCCCCTCGGCGTGATGCCAGCAGTCCGTCGCCGGCGCCGTCGGCGGAGTGCTCCATTGCCCGGGCGTATCGTAGTTCGCCATGAGCTGGCTGCCACCCTCGATCGGATGCTGGCCGCCATAGCGGTACGTGGCCGAGTAGGGCATCCCCTCGAAATCGCTGTCCGGAACGACGCCCGCGCCGTCGACGATGGTCCAGTGCACGTCCGTGTCAGGCGCGGCATCGAGGAAGTACATCATGCGGCCATGGAT
Organism: Sorangium sp. So ce887; assembly: GCF_051521455.1. Lineage (NCBI taxonomy): Bacteria > Pseudomonadati > Myxococcota > Polyangiales > Polyangiaceae > Sorangium > Sorangium sp. So ce887. The sequence continues at coordinate 11,715,265 of NZ_CP150354.1, forward strand.
GACGTTCCCCTCGACGGGCAAGGCGGTCGCGTCCTTGAACTGGATCATGGCGGACTTGTAGTTGTTTTCTCCCGAGCTCTCGGGCGTGGTCACCTTGATCGACTTGGTGCCGCTGTACGCCATGGCCGTGTCGACCGAGACGGCGGAGCCCTCCATGGCCGTGTAGACCTCCCACTTGCCGCCGGGCGCGCCCTGGGCCTCGTACGACTCGAAGTCGTCGCAGAGCAGCGACCCATCGGCACAGGCCGAGTCGCCGCCGCCGCCCGCGCCCGCGCCCGCGCCGCCCGTGCCGGTGGTCGCGCCGCCGCCGTCGCCGCCCGTGCCGGTGGTCGCGCCGCCGCCGTCGCCGCCCGTGCCGGTACCGGTACCGGTACCGGTCGAGGTCGACGCCCCCGTCGTGTCGCCGTCATCATCCGAGCACGCGGCTGCGCCCACTCCCGATGTCACGAGCAGGCCCAGCAAGGTAATGCAATGTCGAAGCTTCATGTTCGTCCTGTCCTCCGCGGCGACTATTGCACGAGCGCCTTGCGTGGTTCAAGAACGAACGATTTCGACAGATCACCCGATCCACGGGCTCGATCTCGCATGGCCCGGCGGGGGCGGCGCAACCCGGTCACGCTCGAAACACCCTTGAAGAGCCGGCCTCTTCGCTGCCTCCAGCGAGCGTGAGCCCTCAGGCCCCGCCGCCGTCGGTTCGCGCCGTGTCTGCGCTCACCAAGAACGCCTCCGGCGCCATGGCATAGAGCTTCTCTTCTCCCTGCTTGCCCCGGATCCGCACCAGCGCGGGCATCGCCCCTGCCGGGCTCCCGGCCGCGGCGAACGTCGCCTCATCCATCAGCAGGCCACCGGACTTCGCGTGGGCCTGAATCCGAAACGCGGTGTTCACCCGATCGCCGATGATCGTGAACTCCCGCCTGCCGCTCGACCCGATGCTCGCCAGCAGGACCGGCCCTGTCGAGAGCCCGAGCCGCGTCGGGAAGGCGGGCCGGCCCTGGGAGCGCTGGTGTTCGTTGAAGGCCGCGATGCTCCGCTGGATCCGCTGCGCCGCCGCGAGCGCGTCGGGCGCGCTCCGGAAGAACGCGAGCATGCCGTCGCCCACGTACTTGTCGACCTCGCCCTTGTGGTCATAGACGACCTGCGCCACCGTCGCCATGTACAGGCTGAGATCCGCGAGCAGCGGCCCCGGATCCTCCTGCTCCGAGAGCCGCACGAACTCCTCGATGTCGCTGACCAGCACCGTCAGCACCTCGCGCGCCGGCGCGCTCGGCCGGTTCGACGACACGCTCTCCTCGATGCTCTCCCACGCCCTGTCGGAGAGGTACCCGCGCAGCGCCGCGTGCATCTGGCGGACCTGCGCGTAGCGGTCCTCGAGCTCCTTGCGCTGCCGATCGAGCTCCCGGCGCTGCCGGTGCAGGAGCAGCTGCGTCCCCACCCGCGCCAGCACCTCGCGCAGCTCGAACGGCTTCGTCACGTAATCGACGCCGCCCGCGTCGAACGCCATCACCTTGTCGCCGATGCCGGTCATCGCGCTCAGGAAGATGACCGGGATGTCCGCCGTCCGAGCGTCCCCCTTCAGCCGCCGGCACACCTCGTAGCCGTCCATGTGGGGCATGCTCACGTCGAGCAGGATGAGGTCCGGCGGCGCCGCCGCCGCCGACATCAGCGCCATCGCGCCGCTGATCGCTGCCCGCACCTCGTACCCCTGCGCCGTCAGCATCGAGGTCAGGAGCGACAGGTTCGCCGGCATGTCGTCCACGATCAGGATGTTGGCGGGCTCGTCCCTGGGGCGCTCCGGCCGCGCGCCCGAGGCCGTCCCGCGAGGTGCTGGCTTTGCGTCGGTGTCCGTCATGACGGCTCCTCCTCGTCAGCGCTCGATAGCGCCAAGATGCTGTCGAAGCGATACCCCCGCGCGAGCTCGGCCACCGCCCCCGCGAGCTCCGCGTCCTCCGGCCGGAACCGGTCGATGGCCGCCTGGACGGCCTTGGCGTCGAGCCGCGTCGCCGCCCGCCGGAGGTCCTTGCGCAGCGACGCGGGCAGCCCGGCCGCCGCGCGCGCGAGGTCGACCGCCGGCGCCGCGGGCGCGGGCCGCCGCTCCGCGGGGCGATCCTCGTGGTCGAAGCGGGCCCCGAGGTGCTTCGTCAGGAGGTCGAAGATGTCCGCGTCGCGGAACGGCTTGCTCAAGAAATCGTCGCACCCGGCCTCCGCCGCGAGCGACCGGTTCTGCTCGAACGCGCTCGCGGTCATCGCGACAACCACCGTCTCCCGCCCCCGCGGGCTCGACTTGATGCGGGTCGCCGTCTCGTAGCCGTCGAGCAGCGGCATGCGGAGGTCGAGCAGGACGAGGTGCGGCGCCCACGTCTCCCACTGGGCCACGGCGCCGAGCCCGTTGGTCGCGCTGCGCACCTCGACGCCCACCGAGTCGAGCAGCTTCAGCAGGCAGTGGCGCACGTCCCACCGGTCGTCGACCACGAGCACGCGGTACCTCGGCTGGCCCGGCGAGAGCCCCACGACCCGCCGCGCCGGCGGGCGGCGCGCCGCGCCGCCGGATCGCGCGTCGCCTTCGTCGGCCAGCGTGAGGCGCACGTCGAAGCGGAGCGTCGTCCCGCGGCCGAGCTGGCTCTCGACCTGCATGTCGCCCCCCATCACCCGCACGATGCGCCGGCTGATGTGCAGGCCGAGGCCGGTGCCCTCGCCGGACCGCCGCCCGGCCGCGGTCTGCGCGAACGCCTCGAAGAGCTCCTCGATCTCCTCCCTGGCCATGCCCCGGCCGGTGTCGATCACCTCGAACGACACCCGCGTCGGCGCCGCCGCCGCGCCGTCGGGCGCGCCGGTCCCGCGCCGCGCCCACGCGCGCAGCGTCACCGAGCCCCGGGGCGTGAACTTGAGCGCGTTGCCGAGCAGGTTGATGAGCACCTGCCGGAGCTTCCCCTCGTCGCCGTGGACGTGCTGCGGCACGTCCTGCTCGCGCTCCACGGTGAGCGTGAGCCCTCGCTTCTGCGCCTCGACAGCGAACATCTCCGAGAGCCCCGAGAGCATGGCGTGGAGGTCGAAGTCGGCGTCGGCGAGCGTCATCCGGCCGGCCTCGATCTTCGCCATCTCGAGGATGTCGTTCACGAGGCCGAGCAGGTGCTCGCCGCTCTTGCAGATGACCGCGAGGTTCTCGCGGTGCCGGTCGCCGAGCGAGAGGTCGCGCTCCATGAGCTGCGCGAAGCCGAGGATCGAGTTGAGCGGCGTCCTGAGCTCGTGGCTCATGTTGGCGAGGAACGCGCTCTTCGCCCGGCTCGCCGCCTCGGCCTCCGCCCGCGCCCTGCGCGCCTCCTCCTCGGCCCGCCGCGCCTCGACGAGCTCCTCGCCGAGCCGCAGCGAAGCGGCGCGGCTCACCGCGAGCTCCTCGGCCTTGCGATCGAGCTCGCGCTCGCGGGCGAGGAGCCGCCGGCGGACCGCCCAGAGGGCGATCACTAGGAGGGTCCCGACGACCACCGAGGCGGAGATCCCGACCAGCTGCATGCGATAAGCCCCCACCCACCTGCTGCGCGGCGGGATGGACCGGAGCGCCGATCCCGTCCGAAGGCAACGCTCAGCGTACAGGAGTTCGGGACAGCGCGTGGGGCCCGCGTTCGGCGGCGCCGCGCGGCTCCGCCGACGGGACGGCTCGCTCGTCAGGCGGACCACGGAATCGCTCCGCCGCAGCGCGGCGCGGTGGTCGCTGCGGCTGCGACCCGGGTGTACCTGCTCACGCGCCGCCGACGCTACCGCGCGCCGCCGTCGTCCGGCCCGGTCCGCTGCCGCGGCGTGATGACCGCGTCGGGCGGCGGCGCGGCGGCGTCTCCGCGCGGCGGCGCGGCGGCGTCTCCGCGTGGCGCGGTGCCCTCGAGCGCGGGCGGCTGCGGCGCGGGCGCAGGCGGCTCTCTGGGCGAGAGCGACGGCTGGCGCAGGCCGCGCAGCGAGGCGAGCCGGTCGACGAGGGCGCCGGCCTCCTCGGCCGACAGCCTGACGCGGGCGTGGAGCGCCTTGCCCTCGACCGCGATCGCGATGCGCTCGAGCACGCCCCCGAGGCCGATGAGCCGCGTCGCGAGGTCCCCCGCGCGCGCGTCGCGGGCGGCGCTCAGCTGTGCGCCGAGCTCGGCGCAGGGGGCCTCGGCGTCGCAGAGGACGGCGCCGTGGACGGCGATCTCGGGGCCGAGCGCGACGGTGGCGCCGCCGGAGACGAGCGACGCCGCGGGCGACCGGCCGGCGCCGCTCAGCGCGAGCTCGCGCCCGAGCTCGGCGCGCTGCTCGGGCGTGAGGACCACGGTGACGCGCGCCGCGCCCTCGCCCACCGCGCGGGCGATGGCGTCGTGCGCGGCGCTCGCGCCGACGGCCGCCGCGCGCCCGTCGGCCGCGTCGACCATGGCGCGCAGGTACGCGCCGCCGCCGAGCAGGATCGGCCCGCCGGGGCGCACGGCGATCTCGCCGCGGCCCTCGGCGCTCGCGTCCCGCACCGCGCGGAAGCTGCCGAGCGCGGCGACGACGGGCTGCCCGCCGCGGGCCTCGATCACCTTCGAGGCGCACGCGAGCAGCGCCTCGTCCTGAACGGCGCCGGCCGCGACAAGCCCGAAGTCGCCGGGATCGCCCGCCGCCGGGATGGCGATGGCGACCTCCGTGAGCCCGGCCATCGGGTCGAAGCCGCACACGTCGCGCACCTTGCCGAGCCCCGGGATCTCGCGCTCCTCGCGCAGGAACGAGGCGAACGCGGGCGAGGCGCGCAGCGCCGGCAGATCGAGCGTCGCGACGAGCAGCGCGCCCGCCGGCACGGCGTCGAGCGCGCGGGGCGCGGCGGGGGGGCTCTCCTGCCGCCGGCCGACGAGCCAGGCGAGCCCGCCGCCGAGCAGGACCCCGGCGAGCAGGAGGACGAGGCCGTCTCTGGTCCGCGTCTGCACGCGCGACCCGTTAGCACACGGGCACCGCGGGCGCCCCGGTGCGCGGCGGCTACGCTCCGCTGCGCGGCCGCGGCGACCAGCGCGTCCCGTGGACGACGTCGAACACGGGCACGGTCACGTTGAAATTCCAGCGCTTCATGAGCCGCGGGTCGTGGTGCCGCCGGTGGTGCTCGCGGAGCCGCGCGAGCCCCGGGACGCGGTACACCGGGCTGTCCGGCGGCAGGTGATACGCGAGGTGCATCCACTCGTAGCTGACGAAGAACGCCATCGCCGTCGCGAGCCCGAGCAGCGCCGCGTCCCGCGAGAACACGAGGCCCGCCCCCGCGGCGAGCGGCAGCAGCAGGGCGAGGACCAGGAGCGCCGAGTAGGGCGGCATCAGCACGAGCCAGAGCTCGCGGGCGCTCCGCAGCGCCATGTCGTCGGCGGTGAAGGCGAGGTGGTGCTCGCGCTCGTGCCGCTCGCACAGCCCGCCGAGCAGCGGCGCCCGCCGGTGCAGCACCGACCTGTGCGCCCACCACTCGAACGCGAAGGCGAGCAGCAGCGTCGCCGGAACCGCGAGGAGCTCGACGGCCTCGACCGCGTCGAGGAGCCGCACCGCCGCCGCGAGCACGAGGGCGCCGAGCGCCGTGGGGGCCGCGAGGTGGAGCGCCGGGGAGTACCCGCGCGGGATCCGCGCCGCGATCTCCGCGCGCCGCGGCGGCCGCGGTGGAGCCGGCTCGTGCACAGCCATCGAAAAACTATGAATTCCAACAAAACAGAACGCAAGCGCGGGCGGGGTCGCCGGCGAGGGGGCGCGCTCAGCTTTCCTGGCGCTCTTCCTGCGGCTCCGCGCTGTCCTCGGTCGCGCCTCCGTCCGCCGCGGGCGCGTTCCGCTCGAACAGGCCGCCGATGGCCTCGCCGATGCGGCCGATCTTCGGGGCGAGCAGCACCACGATGAGCAGGAAGGCCGCCAGGGCGATCTCGTTGGGGGAAGCGCCGAGCACCATGTGCCGAGGTCTACCACGCTGCGTGCGCAGCGCGGGGTGGTGGTCGGATTTGAGCATGAAGGCGGGAAGGCGGGAAGAAAAGCTCAATGATCTTCGCCTCTTCCCGCCTTCCCGCCTTCATGTGAACTCTCTCTGGGCAAATGAGACCGCGACCCAGCGCGGCGGCGCCGGGCGCGCCCTGCGGCGGGAGAGCCGCTGCGCGGCGGGAACACCCGAGCGGCCGCGAACCCGTTTGACAGCCCGCCTGCGACCGTCGACAGTCCAGGCGAACCGGGGGCCTGAGTGCTGCTCCGCTGGGCCGCTGCCACGAGATGACCGCCGTGTCCGAGCTCCGCGACGACCACGAAGCCGTGCAGGCGCGCCTGCGCGCGGGCGCCATCCTCGTGGCCGACGGCTCGGCGGAAGGCGCGGCGATCGGCGCGGCGCTGCGGGGCCGGGGCTTCGAGGTGATCGCGGCGCCGATCGACGAGCTCGAGGCGCGCCTCGCGAGCGACGCGCCGCGCGTGGTGATCGTCGATATCGACGAGCCCGGCACCATCGAGGCGCTCGAGCGGCTCTACCTCCGGGCGGGCGGCGTCGCCGCGTCCGTGCTCCTCGTGGGCGATCCGGTCCGCTCGGCGGAGCTCGATCCGCAGCTGTTCGGGCAGGTCTTCGAGCGCCCGGTCGACATCGCCGAGCTCGCCGCGCACGTGAGCGCGGTCGCGGAGCCGGGGCGCTTCCGCGGGGAGCACGCCGCCGCGGCGCGCCTGCCGGCGGGCTACCCGGGCTCATTCGACAACGAGGTCCCGTCGAACCCGGACTTCTCCAGCGATCTCGACCGGCTCGACGTCGGCTCGGTGCTGCCGCCGCCGGAGGACGGCGCGGAGGTCGGCCCGCGGCTCCTGCCGGCGCGGATCAGCCCGGAGCTCGAGGAGATCCTCGTCGCCGCCGAGCAGCGGGTCACGGCGAAGGCGCGCCCGTCGAGCATCCCGGCGGCCGAGGAGGACGTCGACCTGATGCTGTCGCCGGAGCTGCTCTCGGCCCTCGACGAGCCGCTCGATCCGGAGGAGGACGAGCCGCGCACCGGCGCGAGCGCGGGCCAGGCGCCGCCGCCCGCCGGCTCGGCCTCGCAGCCGAGGGCCAGCTTCGACCCGTACGGCGCCGCGGCCGCGCCGCACCCGCCGGCCACGCGCGCCGAGAACACCGGGCCCGGCGACCTCCTCGCCGAGCTCGCCGAGCCGGGCGAGGACGAGCACGACGACGAGCTCCACGGCGATGCGTCGCTCGACGCGGCGTACGCGACGAAGCGCGCCGGGCCCGAGCTCGCGGCGTTCTCGATCGACCGGGAGGGGCACCTGCTCGGCAGGGAGGAGCGCGATCACGGCGCCCCCGCGCGCCGGAGCGGCGGGCGCGACGCCGCGCCGCCGACCCCGCGCGACGCGGGCCGGCCCCACGGCTTCGGGTCGCCGCCGCCGCGCGCCGAGGCCGCGTGGGAGCGGTCGCCCTCCCCCGCGCCGCGCGAGGAGCCCGCGTGGGACCGCGCGCTGCCGGGCCCCGCGCGCGGCGAGGACCTCGACTGGGTGCGCGCCCCGTCCGGTCGGATCGAGCCGAGCCGCCGCCAGCGCTACACCGAGCCGCCGCCGACCCGGTCGCGCGGCGCCCGCGACCCGCGCGCGCCCGGCTTTCCGCCGTCTCCTCAGCCCGCGCCGGGCGTCGCGTTCTTGTCGCCGCCTTCGGTCGAGGTGAGGACCGCGCTGCTGCCGCCGGGGGGCGGCGGGGCCGAGCCCGAGCCGCTGCCGCCTGGGCCCGCGCCGGTCCGCTCCGCCACCGCGGGGCGCGCCCCGGTGCCCGCCGGCGGGCCGGCCACGGCGAACGCGGGGATGCTCGGGCGCGGTTTCCTCCCGCCGATGTCGCCCGCCGCGCCGGGCTCGTTCGGCCGCATGCCGTTGTCTGCGCCGTCGTCCATGGCGATCTCCGGCGCAGCCTTCCGTGGGCCCGCGCCGCCCATGCCCCCCATGCCGGCGGTGCCCTCCGCGCCCGCCACGGTCAGCACGGGCGCGCTCGGTCACGCTCCGCCGCCGCAGCTCGACGACGAGGCGCCGATCTCCAGCGGCGCCTCCTCGACCACGGTGCTCGGCCCGGGCGACGCGCCGCGCGCGCTCGCCCGCGCGGTGGGCAGCCGCTCTTCCGGCTCTCTCGCGATCACGACCGAGGAGGGCGCGCGGCGCATCATCCTGCACGAGGGCGATCTCGTCACGGCCGGCTCGAGCATCCCGGAGGAGACGCTGCTCGCCTTCCTTGTCGGGCGGGGCGACATGGAGCGCGAGGTCGCGACGCGGCTCGCGGGCAAGCTCCCCGCGTCGGGCCGGCACGCCGGCGCGGCGCTCATCGCGCACGGCCACCTCGGCCAGGACGACCTCTGGCCGGTCCTGCGCGCGCACGCCGAGTGGGTCATCGGCCACGTCGTGCTCATCGAGGCCGGCACGTGCGATCTGGAGGCCGAGCCGCCGGGCCGCCTCAAGGCCGAGCCGAACGTCTTCGGCGGCGCGACGGGCGCCGAGGTCTTCGTGGAGACGATCCGCCGTGTGATCGCCCCCGAGGTCGCCCTGCGCCGCCTCGGCGGCCCCGGCGCGCGCCTCGACGACGGGGTCCGGCGCAACCTGCTCGGCGAGTGCGCGCTCCGGCGCGAGGAGGAGGAGCTCGTGCGCACCGCGCGCGGCAGGAGCGTCGGCGAGCTCGTGGGCGCGGCGGAGCCCGAGAACGCGAGCGTCATCTACGCGCTCGTCTGCCTGGAGGTGCTCGACGTCCTCATCCCGCCGTCGATCACCGAGGCGCCGCCCCGGCCTGTCGAGGATCCGCTCGACGAGGAGGCGATCCGGCAGCGCGTCCGGGCGCGGCTCGCGCTGGTGGAGGACGGGGACTATTTCTCGATCCTGGGCATCCCGCGCGACGCGACGAACTACGAGATCCGCCGCGCGTACCTCGCGCTCAGGAAGGCGTTCGAGCCGTCCATCCTGCTCACGGCCGCGACCGTGGACCTGCTCGACGACGTGCGGCTGGTCATCGAGGTGCTCGACGAGGCCTACGAGATCCTGCGCGAGCCGCACCGGCGCGAGCGGTACAGGCGGGCGATCGAGGCGGGACCGCCGTAGTCGGACGGGCCGAGGCCCGCCCCTTGCAGGCGCCCGCGCTGCAGGAGGCATCATGTCCAAGGCGAACGAGTTCATCGAAGCCCTGCGCCGAATCGAGGAGCGCGGCGACGTCGAGCCCATGGCGCGGCTGTTCGCGCCCAGCGCCGAGCTCAGCAATCCAACGATGTCGAGGCCGCTCCACGGCCCGGACGGCGCCCGCGATTTCTGGCGCGGCTACCGCCACACCTTCGGCGAGGTGCAGTCCGAGTTCCGGTGTGTCGTCGGGTCCGACCGGGCCTCCGTTCTCGAGTGGAAGAGCCGTGGAACGCTGTCCAGCGGGGCGGTGTTCTCGTACGACGGCGTGAGCGTGATCGAGCACCCCGCTGGGCTCATCACGCGGTTCAAGGCGTACTTCGACCCGAGGGCCCTCGGCCTCCAGCTGGAGCACGCGGCATAACGCCACGCCCTCGCGGGAGCGCGTGGCGCGACGCCTCCTTCAGCTCGAGCACGCGGCATAACGCCGCTCGCCGGCCCGCGCGATCGCGTCCACCACGACCTCGCCCTGCTCGACGCCGACGAGCGCCGCGGACCCCTCCTCCAGCTGGCCGCGCAGGATCAGCTCCGCGAGCGGCGCCTCGATGAGCCGCGCGATCGTGCGCTTCATCGGCCGGGCGCCGAGCTCGGGATCGAACCCGCCGGCGTCGAGCAGCGCGTCGATCGCCTCCGGCTCGACCTCGAGCTCCACGCCGCGCGCCTCGAGCTCGCGCTCGAGGCCGCCCAGCAGGCGGCGCGTGATCTCGGCGACGTCCGCCCGCGTGAGCGGCGCGAAGCTGAGGACCTCGTCGATGCGGTTGTAGAGCTCGGGCGGGAGCGTGGCGCGGGCCGCGGAGAGCATCGCCTCGCCGAGGCGCTCGGGCGTCACGGCCGCGGAGGCGCGCGCGAAGCCGACGGAGCGCTCGGAGCGGAGCGCGCCGGCCTCCGCCGCGCCGAGGTTCGAGGTCATCACGAGGACCGTGTTCGTGAAATCGACCCGACGGCCGCGGCCGTCGGTCATGCGCCCCTCGTCGAAGACCTGAAGGAACGCCTCGAGCACGTCGCGGTGCGCCTTCTCGATCTCGTCGAGCAGCACCACCTGGTACGGCCGCCGCCGCACCGCCTCGGTGAGCTGGCCGCCCGCCTCGTGGCCGACGTAGCCGGGTGGCGCGCCGACCAGGCGCGCGACCGCGTGCGACTCGGCGTACTCGGAGAAATCCAGCCGCGTCATGGCGTCCGGCGAGTGGAACAGCGCCTCGGCGATCGCCTTCGCCGTCTCCGTCTTGCCCACGCCGGTCGGGCCGAGCAAGAGGAACGACCCGATCGGGCGGCGCGCGCGCAGGCCGGCCGCGTTCCGGCGCAGCACCCGGGCGATGCGCGCGAGCACCTCGCCGTGGCCCACGACCCGGTCGGCGAGCAGCGTCTCCAGCGAGAGCATCCGCTCGCGGTCGGTCTCGAGCAGCCGCTCGACCGGGAGATCGGCGAGCTCGGCGACCACCTCGGCGACCTCGGCGGGCCCCACCTGCCGCGCGGGCTCGCGGAGCTGGGCGCGGGCGCTCGCGGGCGCTTGCGCGCGCCGGCGGGTGCGGGCGCCCGCGAGGTCGAGGATCGAGAGCGCCTTGTCGGGCAGCGCGCGCCCCGGCAGGTAGCGCACCGACCAGGCGACGGCCGAGGCCAGCGCCTCGTCGGTGAACGCGAGCCCGTGGTGCGCGCCGAGCCCGACCGCGACGCTCTGGAGCAGCAGGAACGCCTCGTCCTCCTCGGGCTCGTCGATCTCGACGATCGTGAAGCGCCGCGCGAGCGCCGGGTCGACCTCGATGCTCTTCCGGTACTCCTCGGGCGTGGCGGTGCCGATCAGCGTGAGCTCGCCGCGGGCGAGCGCGAGCTTGAGCTCGGCCATCGCCTCGTCGAGCGCGCCGCTGCCGAACAGCTCCGACATGCCGTCGATGAACAGGATCACCCGCCCGCCCGCCTCGCGGAGCTCCGCCCGCAGCGTGGACAGGCGCTCGCTCAGCGCGCCGCGCGCGCCCGTGCCGGCGAGCAGCTCCGAGGGCACGAGCTCGACGACGATGCGCGGCTCCCGCTCCTCGAACGCGAGCCGGTGCGCGATGCCGCGCGCCACCGAGGTCTTCCCCACGCCCGCCGGGCCGAGGAGGCAAGGGTTGTTCGCGCTGCGCTTGGCCAGCACGTCGAGCGCCTGCTCGATCTCGCGCTCGCGCCCGACGATCGGCTCGAGCTCCCCCTGCGCCGCCGCGAGCGCGAGGTTGTGGCCGAGCGAGGCGAGGGCCGGAAAGCGCCCACGGTCGAGGGTGAAGCGCGCCGCGACGGCGCTCGCGGCGGCCGAGAGCGCCGCGACCGGCCGCCCCGCGGGTGAGACGGCCGGGACGGCGGGCGAGGCCAGCGCGTCGTCTGCCAGGAGGGAGCGCCGGGGCGCGGGCGCGAGGGCCGCGGCCGGCTCGGCGGGGAGGGGCGCCTCGCCTGCGCCCGGGGCCGCGATGGGCCGGGGGCGCGGCGGCGGGAACAGCGGCACGGTGACGCCCGGGCCGGCGCCCTTCGACGACCGCGGCTCCGGCGCGCCGGCGCCCTTCGACGGCCGCAGCTCCGGCACGGTGACGCCGGCGCCCTTCGACGGCCGCAGCTCCGGCACGGTGACGCCGGCGCCCCTGGCCGGCCGCAGCTCGGCCGGCATGCGCGACGTGCGCTCCGGCCCTTCGCCCTCGCCGCGGGCGCGGCGCGCCGGCGACGCCTTGGCCGGCGCGGCCGGCTTCTCCGGCGCGCCGCCGTCGTGGACCCCCCGCACGGGCGTCCGCCGCGCCTGCACGACGCCGAGCGCGATCTGGAGCGCGGAGGTCCGCAGCCGCGCGAGGTCGACCCCCGACTGCGTGAGCGCCCGGTGCGCGGCCGAGCTGCGGTCGGACAGCAGCGCGAGCAGCAGGTGGAGCGCCGCGGGCTCCTTCGCCGTCGCGCGCTTCGCGACGTCGCGCGCGCCCCCCATCGCCCGGCCGATCGGGTCGGGCCCCTCGTCGTCGACCGATCGGGTCGCCTTGAGCAGGGCCTCGTCGTCGAGCCGCCGATCGCGGAGCAGGTCCGCGGCGGGGCCTCCGCTCATGGCGATGGCCGCGAGGAGGTGCACGCTCGACAGGCGCTCCTTGCGCTGGGCGGCGAGGTCCTGCGCGAGCTTGCGCAGCGTCACGAGCTCGGCGTGGGAGCGAGGGCTGGTCATCCTTGCAGAGGTCTCCGATCCCTCGGTTCGCACGCCCGGCGCGGGCGGGCCAAATTTCGGAGCCCCGGGGCCGCGACGCACCCCGGCGTCGGGTCGTGGTCAACTTTGCCCAGAGAGAGTCCACATGAAGGCGGGAAGGCGGGAAGATGGAAAGATGGGAAGACGGGAAGATCCTTGATCTTTTCTTCCTGCCTTCCCGCCTTCATGTTCAAATTTGACCACTACCCCCTTGCGAGCGCGCGATCGGCGATGGGCCCATCCCGAACCGCGTTGAGCCGACTCGCCGTCTCCCGGCGGGGCCTGACTCAGATGATCAGGATGACATCGATATCGCTGTCCGACGGGAGCGCGCTCCCCGCGGGCACGTGAGGCGCGTTGGCCGGCGCGAGGCGGAGCGCGCCGCACGACCGCGGCCCGGAGCTCTCGGGCGGAGGTCCGCCGTCGGTCGAGCTGCCGGGCCGCTCGCCGTGCGCGCGCTCCGCGCAGCCGGCGATCGCGGCGCGGACCGCGCGGAAGACGCTCTCCGCGTCGAGCCCGCCGAGCTCCTGAGCCGCCCTGGCGAGGCTGTCGTCGACGCATCGGGCGCACGGCGTCGAGCTGGCCGCGAGCCGCACGACGAGCGTGGTCTCAGGGCAGCCGAGCTCTGCCTTGTTGAAGGGCACGGCGAGCGCCGAGCCCCTGCCCACATCGACGCTGATGAGGACGTTGTCGCCGTCGCGCACCACCAAGGTTTCACGCGGGTGTCGGCCGCTCACGCGTTCTGGAGCTGACTCACGATGGCTTGTGTTGACAAGGATCCACAGGCGATCGGAGCTCGCCTGTCCGCTCTTCTCCACAGCGTCGCTGGTGCGGCCTTCTGCCATTCGCTCGCCCTCCGAGGAGGCGAACCTATCGCCGCCGGAGGCGGACGGCGATGGGCCTTCTGGACAGACAATGTCCTCACCCGCGGGTCCGCCGGGGACGCTGCTGCGCCCGCGTGAACACGGCCGATCCGCCGTGAACGCGGCCGATCCCGCGGGTGCTCGCTGCGTTCGTTGCGCCATCCGGCGCGAGGCGGTAAGCACAACCACCGAGCGGAGGGCGAAGCGTGGATGAGCCGGAGCGACGCAACGAGGACCCGGAGCAGGGCGCGGGCGAAGGCGGAACCGACCGCGCGTCGTTCGGCATCCTGTTCCTCGCGGCGGCGTTCGCGCTCGCGCTCCTGCTGACCGTGGTGGGGCTCCTGGCGTTCGCGGCGATGAGCCCGCGGTCGCCGGCGCCGGCCGAGCTGCGCGGCGAGCGGGCCGGCGCCGATCCCGTACTGCACGGCGGCGCTTCACCGGCGGCCTGAGGGGGCGCGAGCGCGGCGCCCAGCTCGACCGGCGCGTGGGCTCGCACCTGCCGCGCGAGCTCGGCAGGTGAGCGGAGACGCTAGCCGCAGGTCTTCTGGACGATGCCGATCAGCGCCCCGAAGTCGACGGGCTTCTTCAGGTAGGCCGTGCCCTCGGGCGGGACGTCGTGGCCGGAGACGATGGTCACCGGGATGGCCGCGAGCGCATGCACCTGCTTCAAGGCGGCGAGCATCTCCTCGCCGGTCATCACCGGCATCATCAGGTCGAGGAGGATGAGCCCGGGCGGCGGGTCTGCCTCGTGCAGCAGATCGAGCGCCTCCTTGCCGTTGCTGGCGCAGTAGACATCGTAGCCGGAGGCTTCGAGCATCTCGCGGAGCATCTCGCGGAGCTCGGCGTCGTCGTCGACCAGGAGGACGGGGGCGCGCGGATTCGGGGGAATCGGCGTCAGGCGCGGCGCGCCGGGCCCGTCGGTTGGCCGTGGTTCAGTCATTTCTGTCACCTCTCCCAGACTGCACAAGCATGCCGAAGCGATAGCAGGCGCAGGCCGCGCACGCATTGCATGCTCTCAGCATCTTCGGATCTTCTCCGGGATCCATGGTTTCGGGCTGCGCGAGGCGGCGCCGGCTCCGCGCCCGAGCCGGGGGCGAGGGACGTGGCTGGAGCACGGGCGCCGCGAGCGAAGCCATGCGAAGCGCCGAGGGTTACGGGAGTTGCGCCGCGGGTCAAGCCTCTCGGCTCGCCGGGACCGACACGGCGTCCGTCCCGCCGCCGTCGCCGCCGCTGCGCCCGTTGCCCTCGCCACCCTCGCCGTCCGCACCCTCCACGGCTCCGGACCGGAACCCGAGCGCGCGCGCCTGCGCGGGGCCCGTGTGGTGACGGCGCCAGACCACCGCGTCGAGCAGGTAGTGGGTCGCCTGCGGGAGCGCGAGCAGCGGCACGAGCAGCGCCCGCGCGCGGGGGCCGAGGAGCGGCTCGTCCACGGCGCCGCCGAAGAGCTCCGGCTGGTCGTGCCAGACGAGCCGATCCCAGAGCATCTCCTCGGCGAACGCGAGCGCCAGCGCGAACCCGAGGAAGGCGAGGAGCCCGCCGGCGACGAGCCGCGCGAGCAGCGAGCGCGGCGCCTCGCGGGCCCGCTCCCGCGCGTACGCGAAGACGAGCGCCATGTACGGCACCCCGTGGACGATCACGTTCGTGACCGTGAACTGGAAGTCGCTGTCGGTCGCGACGATGCCGACGTACCAGGTCGCCGCGGTCGTCGCGACGACCACGTGCTTGCCGAGGTTGAGCGGCGCGCGCGCGACGCAGGCCCGCTGGAGCGCGCGGGCGACGTACGCGACGGCGAGCGCGGCGTACACCGCGCCGAGCGGGCCCACCGCGGCCGCGAGCCGCGGGGAGCTCACGAAGTCGCCGTCCACGAACCACCGGAACGCGCGCGGCGGGTGCGCGTGCCAGTAGAGGAGCGGCCACCCGGTCGCCGCGTAGATGAGCGCGTCGTCGAGGAGGCGATCGACGCGCGAGCGCTCGCCCGCGAGCGCTCGGTAGATGGCGACCCACCCGATCTGCTGGCGCACGAAGTGGATCACGGCGGCGTAGGCGAGCGCGCGCCAGAACGTCAGCTCGGAGGCGAGGTGCAGCGCGACGCCGGCGGCGTAGCAGGCGAGCGGCGCGGCGGCGTAGAGCGCCGGGTGGCGGCGGAGCTCCTCGGGATCGAGGTACGTGCGGAAGAGCGTCGTGTGCACGTGAGCCACGTCGACGCCGACCACGAAGAGCAGGAAGCCCCAGGTCGGGAGCGCGCCCCCCGAGGAGAGCGCCGCGAGGGCGAGCGCGACCGCCGCGGAGCCGCCGAACACCGCGAGGTCGACGCCGCGGCCCCACAGGAAGGCGCCGCGGGCCGCGCCGCGCCGCCCGGCCGGCAGCGCGCCGAGGAGGTCGGGCCCGGCCGTGGCCAACGCCGAGACCCGCGCGTCAGCCGTGGATGGCCGCCGAGATGATCCAGGCGAGGCCCAGGATCACCGAGCCGATCACGATCGCGAGCGCCGTGTTCTGGTCCTCCTCGATCTCCTTGCGGATGGAGAACGGGGTCAGCTTCGTGATCAGCATGAACGCCAGCAGGAAGACGATCAGCCCCACTGCGACGAAGACGAGCGTTCCGACTACGGCTTTCATCAGGTTTTGAACGTCGGGCATCGGCGGTTCTCTCTGAGCTCGGGGCGGCGCGCGGCGCGCGCTCGTGACCTCGGAAGCTGCGGCGTGAGCCTACGCGAGACCGCCGGCAGCGTGAAGCGCGGTCGCTGCGCCGCGCGGCGGGCGCGCCCCGCCGGCGACGTGCTATCGCCCTGCCGTGTCCACGACCGTGAGCCGAACCCTGCTCCGCGGTGCCCTCACGGCCGGGCTCGCGGCGCTCGGCCTGCTGAGCGCAGGCGCGCCCCGTCCCGCCGCCGCCGCGCCGCCGTCCGGCAAGCCCGCGCCCGCCGCGGAGGCGAAGCCCGCGCCCGTCACCGCGCGCCCGCGGCGCGCCGCCGCTGCCGCGCCGAAGGGCGCCGCGGCACCCCCGGCGGAGGCGCCGCTCGAGCTCGCGATCCCCGTCGAGCGGGCCACGCTCCAGAACGGGCTGCGCGTCGTGCTGAGCCCCGACAAGAGCTCGCCCACGGTCGCGGTGGCCGTCACGTACGACGCCGGCTCGCGCGACGAGCCGAGCGGCAGGAGCGGCGTCGCGCGCCTCGTGATGGGCATGATGGCCCGGGGCAGCCGCAACGTGGCCGCGGGCGAGCACCTGCGCCTCGTGGCCGAGCGCGGCGGCGAGCTCCACGCCGAGACGGAGGTCGACCGCACCACCTACGCCGAGACGCTGCCCGCGAACGAGCTCGCGCTGGCGCTGTGGCTCGAGGCCGATCGCATGAGGTCGCTCGACCTGAGCGCGCAGGGCTTCGAGGCCCAGCGCAGGGACGCGCAGGAGCGCCGCGGCGCGATCCTCGGCGCCGCCTACGGCCAGGGCGGGATCCGGCTGCGTCAGCTCGCCTTCCAGGGGTACTGGCCCCACGAGCACCCGGCCCTCGGCGACGCGGACGACCTCGCGGGCGCCGAGCTCTCCTGGGCCCGCGACTTCCACGCCGCCCACTACGGCCCGAACCGGGCGGTGCTCGCCATCGCCGGCGGCTTCGACGCCGGCGAGGCCATGGAGCTCGTGCACAGGTACTTCGACGGCATCCCCGCCGTCTCCGCCGCGCCCTTCAAGGACCTCCCGTTCCCCGAGCAGACGAGCCAGCGCACCGGCGTCGTCAGGGACAGCGCCGCCCGTGCTCCGGCCATCCTCTACGGGTGGGCCGTCCCGCCGCGCGCGCACGCGGATCACCACGCGCTCTCGCTCGCGGCCGTCCTGCTCGGCGCCGGCGACAGCTCGCGCCTCGAGGCGCTCCTCGTCGGGGACAAGGCCGTCGCGCGGTCGGTGCGGGTCGCGATGGGCGGCCACCGCGGGCCCGATCTCTTCTCCATCGACGTGCGGCTCGCCGAGGATGCCCGGGTCGGCGACGTCGAGAAGCTGATCGAGGGCGAGATCCGGTCGCTTGGGACGGCGGGGCCGCCTCCGGCCGAGCTGACGAAGGCGCGCCGGCTGCTCCAGTCGGCGTTCGTGTCGGGCCTCGCGGGCGCGAGCGCGCGCGCGAGGGCGCTCGCCGAGCACGAGCTCCTCTTCGGGGACGCCGCCCACCTGAACGGGGAGCTCGCCCGCTACTTCGCGGTGACCCGGGAGGACGTGCAGCGCGTCGTGCGCGATCACCTCGGCCCGACGCGCCGGACCATCGTGGAGATCTACCCCCCCACCATCCCGGGAGCCGCCCCGCCGCCGCGGGCGCCCGGGCGCGCGCCGGCCGGCGCGCAGCGGGCCGGAGGCGGCGCGCACGCCGCGCCGGGCAAGGGCCAGGAGAAGGCCGCGCCGGGCAAGGGGGAGGCGAAGCCGCGCGGCGCGGCGGCCCGGCCTGCGGCGAAGAAGAAGCCGGCGAAGACGGCGAAACCCAGGAAGAAGTGACGTCATGAGCGAGCGAAGCAACCGACGCGAACGGCGCGGGCGACGGACGGCGCGCCCCTGGCTCTCCTGGACGGCGGCGCTCGCGGCGGCCGTGGTGTGCGGCTGCGCTCCCGCCGGGCGCGCGCCGCGGCCGCCCGCGCAGGCGGCCGCGCCGGCGAAGGACGCGAAGGTGGCGCCGCCGCCCGAGATCGCGCCCCGCGAGCCGCCTCCGCCGTCCGGCCCCGCGCGCCCCGCGCGCATGCCCGCGATCGCCTGGGCCGAGCTCCCGGGCGGCCTGAGCGTCGCCACCGCCGTGAACCGCGCGCTGCCGCTGGTGGAGGTCCGGGTGGTCGTCCACGGCGGCTCCGCGGCCGACGGCGACCGCACGGGGCTCGCGGCGCTCACCGGCCAGCTCCTCCTGCGCGGCGGCGCCGGCAACCTCCCCGGCCGCGAGGTGCTCGCGCGCCTCGAGTCGCTCGGCGCCTCCCTCGGGGTGGACACCGGCCTCGACGCGACGGTGATCGGCCTGCGCGCGCCCCGCGATCGCCTCGCCGAGGCGATCGCGCTGCTCGGGCTCGTCGTGCAGCGGCCGCGCCTCGACGCCGCGGAGCTCGCCAAGCTGAAGGCCCGCGCCGCCGAGGCGGCGAGGGATCGCGCGCACACGGACGGCCGCTGGGGCGCGATGATGATCCTCTTCCGCGACCTCTACGCGCTCCCGACCGAGCTGCACCCCTACGCCTCGTTCGGCGCGACCGCGGCGGAGCTCCCGAAGATCAGCGCCGCCGACTGCCGCGCCTTCCACTCCGCGTGGTACGTCCCGAAGAACACCGTGATCGTTGTGGCGGGCGACACGACGCCCGAGGCCGCGCGCGCCGCCGTCGAGAAGGCCTTCGCCGACCGGCGCGAAGGCGAGCCTCCGGCGCTCTCGTTCACCGATCCGATGCCCCCGAGGTCGCTCAAGCTCACGGTCATCGATCGCCCGAAGAGCGCGGAGAGCGAGCTCTTCCTCGGCGTCCTCGGCCCCGAGCGCGGCGCCCCGGAGTGGCCCGCGCTCGCGGTCGCGGGCCAGGTGCTCGGCGGCCCCTCGGGGCGCTTCTCGCACGACCTCCTCGAGCCGCGCGGCGCGGCGCGCGCGGCGTCCGCGACGACGCTCGACGTCGCGCACGGCCCGGTCCCGCTCCTGGCCCACGCGAGCGTTCCGGCGGCGCGCGCGGGCCTCGCCGCGCAGGCGATGCTCGAGCACGCCGAGCGGCTCGCGGCCACGGCGCCGTCGCAGGAGGAGGTCGACGCGGCGGCGCGGCGGCTCGCGGGCGGCCTCGGCCTCGGCATCGAGATGGCCGCGGGGCTCGCGGACGAGATCGCGAGGCTGCAGGTGCTCGACCTGCCGGACGACCATCACGACGGCTACCGCAAGGAGCTCCGGGACATGACGCCGGCCCTCGCCGGCAAGGTCGCGGCCGATCACGTGCGGCCGTCGCGCGCCGCGCTCGTCGCCGTGGGCGACGCCGAGGTGATCGGCCCGATGCTGAGCCGCTTCGGCGACGTCAAGGTGGTCGACCCGACCCGCGCCTTCGAGCGGAAGCGCACGATCCCGCGGGACTCGAGCGCCTCGTCCGCTCCGGGGCAGGCCCCGGCGCGGGAGCAGCCGTGACCGCCGTGACCGCCGCCGGGCGCCGCGGGCAGCCGCGCGCTCCTCGGGGGAGGCGCGCTCCGCGGGCGGCGTGCGCCCTGGCGCTCGCGGCGGGGCTCGCGGCCGCGTCCTTCCCGGGCCGCACGGGGGCGCAGCCGAGGCCTGCGCCGGTGGCCGCCGCGAAGGCGGGGCCGAGGCTGCCTGCGGGGCAGCTCGACGGCGCGACCTACGACTACGAGCGCCCGCCTGCCCCGGCGAGCGGCGCGGCCCCGGAGGGCGCAGCGCAGGCCGGGGCTGCCGCGAGCGCGGTGCCTCCGGAGCAGCGCTGGCTGGGCCGCGCGTTCGTGCACCGCCTGGCGGCCGCCGACCCCGCGCGACCGCTGCCGATCCTCGTGTTCCTGCACGGCACGAACGCGGCGCAGATCGAGTACCGCTGGATGGGGGGCGGCCAGGAGGGCGACGTCCGCCGGATCGCGGCGGAGCTCATGGAGGCGGGCCGGATCCCGCCGATCCTTGTCGCGGCGCCGAGCGCCGTGCTCCCGGCGGCCGTGGCGGTGGCGCGGACGAGCTGGCCGGCCTTCGACCTGGACGCGTTCCTCGACGCCACCGCCGCGCGGCTGCGCGGCGTCGCGACGCTCGACCGCACGCGCGTCGTCGTCGCGGGCCACTCCGGCGGCGGCTGCAACAGCGCGGGCGGCATCGCGACCGCCCTGCGCGCGTCCACGCCCGTGCACGCGGCGCTCGTGGTCGACACGTGCATGGATGTCGACATCGCGCTCCCCCTCGCGCGGTCGTCGCCGACCACGCATGTCATCGTGTCGTGGCAGACGATGACCTGGGCCAGGCGTCCCATCAGCGACTTCAGCCGCGCCTTCCAGAGCGGCGTCGAGGCGCACCCTGCCGCGCCCGGCGTGCTCCGCGAGCTCGAGCAGCTCCAGCCGACGGAGCCCATGCCGCACGACGCCATGGTGCCCCTGGTGTTGCGGCGGTGGTTGCCGCCGCTGCTCTCGCCGGACGCCGCGCCGAGCGTCCCCTGCGTCTCACCGTGACCGCCCCGGGGCACGGCGCCTCGTGCGCCGTGCCCGCGCGAGGTGCCGAGGCAGCGACGCGGACAAAAAAAAAGAGCGCCCGTCCGACGGTGGGGGGGGGAAACCGTCCATCAGGCGCTCGGTGTCCCGTAGAAGCAGGAGCTGGGCCAGGAGCTTCCTGACGGGATATCGTGAGTTTGCGCAGGTTTCTCTGGGGTCTGGCTTTCGTTTTGGCCGGGGCGGGTTTCGTTGGTGAAGTCCGTCACCCCCGGCGCGCCTGTCGCTCCTGCACGGCGGCGCTCGCCTCGAGCTCTTGCACGGCGGCGCTCGTCCGGGCGCCTCGCGCCTGGCGGTGCCGGGGCTTATGCGGGGCGGTAGGGGGTGCCGGGGCCGGCTCCTACGCGGCGCGCCTTGGCCACGCGCCTCGCCTGCTGCCGGATGTGCTCCACGGCCTTCTCGAAGAACGGCTCGGGGGAGGCCTTGCTGACGGTGATCTGGTCTCCGCCGATGAGGACGACGAGGAGGCCTCTGTCGGTCCTGCCCACCGCGAAGAAGTCGACGGTGAACGGCAGCTCGTCCTCGACGGTGAGGGACAGCTGGCACTTCAGGACCTCGCCGACGCCGGGCTGATTCTCGACGACGAACCGCTGCAGCAGCCCGTTGGCCTGGCCATCGCCGGCGATCCGGTTGAGCGCCCACTTGTCCCTCGGCCAGGCCAGGTGGTCCCGCAGCTCGTATATCCAGAGCAAGAGCTCCTCCGCGACCTGGCCGATCGCCGCCTTCGACGCCTCATAGGACAGCTTGATCTGCTCGTATTTCGTCATCGGGACTCCATCGCTCTCCGGCGTGCACGTCGAGGCTACCAGAACGCCGCGCCCCGTCGCGCGCAGATCGGGCCTGTCGACCTCGCCGACGCCGCGTGATCCGAGGGCGCGCCTGCCCGCGCCGCGCCAGGCGCTCATCGGGGCGCTCGCGCGCCCGGGGCGGCGTCGGAGCCCGTCGACCGTCCACACCGGCGGCGGCTCCATGACCCCGGGAGGCCGAGGACCGCACCACCAACCGGCTTGAGATCGTGAACCTCCGCGAGCGCGCCGAGATCGCCTTGATGGCAGTCGACGCCACGAAGCTCGCCCCCCTTGAGATCTCATATCATCGGTGTTCCCGGACTCCGGGTTGTACCAGACACCCTCCAGCGCTCGCCGATCCAGGACGTCGCAGCGCGAAGGCGCCCTCTCGCCCCGGGCCGCGCGCGCTCAGGCGTATTGCTGCAGCAGCGCGCCGCGCATCGGGTTGTCGCACGCCCCCACGGCCGCGCGGAGCGCGTCCCTGTCGACCGGCACCCGGCGCAGGCTGACGTTGACCGCGCCGCCGCGCGCCTCCACGATCGCGTACTCGGCGTGGTGCAGCAGCGTCGGCGGCCCGCCGTTCGCGTATTCCTTGAACGGGAGCCCGACGCTCCCCGGGTTCACGAGGAGCGTGCCGCGGTGCTGGCGGAGCATCTGGAGGTGCGTGTGCCCTCCGGCCATCACCGTCGCCGTGTGGCCGTCGAGGCGGCGATCCAGCTCCTCGGGCGGCGTGTTCGAGAGGAGGTCCTCCATGTGAGACCGGGGCGAGCCGTGAAACAGGAGGAGCGTCGCGTGATCGTCGAGCGGGATCGTGAGGCGCGCCTGGAACGTGCGCAGGAAGCCGAGGTCGTCCCCGGACAGCTGGTCACGGCACCAGTCCACCGCGTCGACCACGATGGGCGCCTCGGTGTAGGTGCGGATCAGCTCCGGATCCAGCATGAACTCATCGTGGTTGCCGAGGATGCACGGACACCCGAGCTCCCGCAGCATGTCCAGGATGGCCCGAGGCCGCGGCCCCAGCGTCGCGACGTCCCCGAGGCAGATCACCTGATCGACGCCGGCCTCCTGGATGCTGGCCAGCACGGCCCTGAGCGCCACTTCATTGCCGTGAATGTCGGAAATCAGGGCGATGCGCATGGGAGGACCTCTCTGCGGGCGCCATCGGGACGCTGGAGCGGCCTTCGGCGCCGCCGTGGCGCGGCGGTTGGTTGATCGACCGCTTGTCAGGCTAGACCATGTCCGGCGGCGCCTCCAGCACCTCGACGCCCAGGCCGACGCCGAGCTGCCCCTCGGTGTTCTCACCCCATCAGCGGCTCGGGCGCCGGGAGGAGGTCGCGCGTCACCGGGAGGTCCGGCACAGGCGAAATCCGATCGTCGGATCACTCGCTCGGTCGGGCCGGTGCCCCATGCGGAACGAGACCCGCACGGCCCACGCGCAATCGGCCCACGAGCCCCCGCGGAGCACACGTTGCTTCGCCGTGCCGGGGCCCGTGGGGGACGCGCGCGGGCTCTCGCAGTAATACGCGGCGTCGTATCCGTCGCTCGTCCATTCGCGGACGCCGCCGCTCATGCCGTGAAGGCCGTACCCGTTCGGCCGGAATTCCTGGGGCGGGCGGATCGAGAAGGCCTCGAATCGGCCGAAGTCGCAGCGCTCGGCCGTGGGCGGGTCGTCCCCCCAGGGATAACGATGGCCGACGAGCCCTCCGCGCGCGGCCTTTTCCCACTCGGCCTCCGTGGGCAAACGGTAGGTCGCCCGCTCGTTCGAGAGCACCTTGCCGAGCTCGTTCGCCTGGGCCCACGAGACCGCGACCATCGGTTTCTGGTCGTATGTCCAGGGGCGCTCGCTGTCCTTCCGGGGGACATCACCGAAGAGCTCTGTCGACGTCACGCGCTGGTCGCCGCGCAGCCATTCTGTCTCGGGGGCGTGCGCGTGCCAGTCGCGGGCGCGGATCGTCTCGCTTTCACAATACTGGCGGCGAATCTTGTGGTCGTTGCTGAGGCCGAACAGCTCCCTGTCGAGCTCCCCCGCCTTCTTGCCCTTCATCGGCTTCTGCGGGGGCAACCCGTTGGGCGGAGGGGGCCAGCCGAGGAGCGCGTTGTAGGCGGACCAGGTGATGGGGACCTCCGTCATCCAGAATGCGTCGAGCTCGACCGCATGCACCGGTTGCTCGTCGGGGTCGCCGTCCTCCGCGCCCATCCGGAACGGCCCCGCGGGCACGTATCGAAACACGAGGCCATGCTCCTCGATACGCAGCCGATCGAGCAGGAGGGCGCGCGCGGAGGCGAGCTCCGGATCCGCGGGATCGAGGCCGAAGGCGGCGTCGCAGGCGATGGCAGCCCTCTCGGGCTGGCCGGCCGCGGCGAGGCTCGCGGCGAGGGTCAAGAGCTCGGGGGCCGAGGGCAAAACACGATCGGCCGAGAGGAGCCATCCGGTGTCGAGCGCGCTCATGCGAGCCTCCGCTGAGCGCGAAGCACGGTGAGGGGATTGCGGCGAACCGGCGCGGTCTCGTGCTCGGCAAGCCAGGGATCGGGGGCATTGACGTCTCCGGCCATGACGAGCGAACGCGCCCGGCAGCCGCCGCCGAACGTCGCCGTGCCCGTGCCATCCCCGGGCAAACCACGGATTCTGCGGAATCGGTCGCCCTCGCTCCAGATACGATCGAACGGCGTGCGGCGGACGTTGTCCGCGACGAACGTCGGCCCGAGGAAGCTGCATGGATTGACGTCGCCCCCGACGGAGATGGAGCAAACGGTGTTGCCCGCGCCGCATCCCCAGTTGTCGTGGACGACGGCCTGGGAATCACGCCGGCTCTTCGGGGAGAACGGGTCGATCGCGCGCGCCTCGGCGGGGCGGCCCGCCTCGTCGGCCCCGAGGGTCCAGATCGCGTCGAGCGCGCGCTCGTAATCGCCGAACGACGGCCAGAGCTCCTCCCGCGCCTCGGCCGATCCCACGGGATACAGCGGCCGGAACACGGCCGTGTGCGCGCCCGCCCGCGCGGCGAGCTCGGCGAACGCCCGCGCCTCGTCGGCGTTGTGCCGCATGACGGTGAACGCGAGCGAGAATCGCGCGTGCGCCCGGAGCATGGCGAGCTTCTCCAGCACCCGATCGAACGTCCCCGCCCCGCGGACGACATCGTTCGTCGTGGCCGTCGCCCCGTCGAGGGAGACGTTGAGCCAGACGAGCGACCTCTCGCCGAGCTTCTTCGCGGTCTCCTCGGTGAGCAGGAGCGCATTCGTCGTGAGGCACGGGTGCAGGCCGTGGCCGGTGGCGAGATCGAGGATGTCGAAGAGATCCTTGCGAAGCAGCGGCTCGCCGCCCGTCAGGCCGAGGCGGAACGAGCCCATGCGGGCGAGGGTGGCGAAGAGCATGTCGAGCTCGGCCAGCGTGAGCGGGGGCTCGCGCCGCGGAAGCTCGCCGGCAAAACAATGCGAGCAGGTCAAGTTGCACGAGGCCGCCACCTCGAGGTGCACGGCGAGCGGACCCGCGAGGTGATCGGCCGGCGGCACGACGTCGAGGGCCTCGCCGTCGAAGCGCAGATCGTGGGTGAAGAAGTCCCTCCGATAAAACGCGGCGGCGAACGCGCCGAGCGCGTCCCTCCGCTCGGGCGGGGCGTCGTCGATCATCACGCCCATCGAGGTCGTGCGGGCGCGGAGGAGGACGCCGGTCGCCTCGTGGTCGAAGGGCAGATACCGCGAGCTTCGCCGGTCGAAGACGGTCGACCCGAAGAACTGCGGCACGAGCACGAGCGGCGGGCGCGGGCTCACGCGGCACCTCCCAGCGCGAGCTCGAAGATGCAACGCACCCAGAGCGGACCCCTCTGTCCGGGCAAACCCACGACGCGGGCGCCCGTCTTCTGCACCTGCCCGAGGTGCCAATCCTTCGAGGGCTCCTCGATCGCCGCGTTCGCCTGGACGAGGGCCGGCCAGCCGCTGTCGTCGAAATCCGGCAGGCGCCAGGCATCGAATTCCGGCGGCTTCGTCGCTCCGACCATCACGGCGCCCGCGCCGGAGAGGAGGTCGATCCTGCGGCCGATCGACCGCGAACGTTCGGGCTCGAAGCTCCCCTTCGCGTCGTCGGAGTAACTCAGCGCGAGCGCGAGCTGCGGCGGCAATTCACCCCTGGGCCGCACGCAGAGCGCGAGCACGTGCCGGCCGGCGCGCGCGTCGACGCGGCTCGATGCGAAGGGCGCGCCGTCGAAGAAGAGCTCCGCCTCGCCCGTCGTCCAGAGCCACAGGCGCAGCGGGAGCGCCTCGAGCGGGTCGATCCACCGCAGGATCGCGCCTCCACAGCCCGCCGGCACCTCGCAGCTCGAGTATTCCTCGAGCACGAGCCGACCCGACGACTTCTCGTATCGCGACAGCGCGTTGACCTGAACCTCCCGCTTCTTCTTCGGCATGCGCCGACATTATCACGCATGCGCACGGGCGCCGCGCGCTGGCGGGGGGCTGCATGACCGGTGTTGCGCCCGGCGTCGGCTCCTCACGTTGGCCTCTGCGGCTGGAGCGCGCGCGAGCCTCGTCAAGGCAGCCTGCACACGTAGGGCAGCTCGGCGTAGCAGGGCATGTCGTTCCACTGCCCGCTGGCCCAGCTCGCCAGCTCCACGCAGTGCTCTCCGTCGCCGGCGTTGTTCGGCTCGCCGCCGGTCCAGCGCTCGTGATCGTACGGTGTGCCGTCGGTCCACGCGAAGTCCCCCTCGGACGCCGCGTCGGTGAGCCCGATCCACCAGTCGCCCGGCTGGATCGCGTCGGCGCCCGAGACCACGAGATCCTGCGTGTCCTCGTCGTGGATGGACACGAGGTGCCCGTCCTGCGCGATGCAGTCGAGCTCCGCGTCCGCCCACGTCGCGAGCGCGAAGCAGAACGCCAGGGAGCCGCCCTCCGGAAGCGGCTGCGGGACGCAATGCGGGCACGATGGCTCGTTGTCCACGAGCCCGTCACAGTCGTTGTCGATCAGGTCGCACAGCTCGGGGGCGCCCGGGTACACCGAGGCATCGCCGTCGTTGCAGTCTTCGTCGCAGCCGGACGAGAGGTCGCCGTCCGCGTCGAGCCCCGAGGAGTCCGCGCAGGCGAGCTGCGTCCGCACGCTGGCAGGACGGTCGTTCAGGAAAGCGATGGTGGCGTCGATGTGCTCGCCGACGTCATCGGGGCTCACGTCCCGGCGCGGATCCTCGAGCACGTCGGCCCAGATCAGGGTGCGCGCCGCCTCGGCGTCTCTCGCCAGGTCGAGCTCCGAAGCGCGCTCGAGGACGCGCTCGAACGCCGCTGCGAGCGCCTGCCGGCACGGCGGAGAGGCGGTGCACATCTGCTGGAGGCGGGCCTCGCCGCCGAAGGGATAGAGATCGTCCGTGAAGGTCTGGTCGAGGCCCCACGGCAGGAAGGTCCAGCGGCCGTCGTCCGGGCGCCGCGCGATGAAGTAGTTGTTGCGCAGCCAGGCATAACCGTCCCAGTGGCCGATGAAGGTCTCCGTGGCCGCGAACGCGAGGTAGCGTTCCATGTCGATGTGCTGCGAGGCCTCGGCGAGGAACGTGTCCGGGCTCGTCATGTCGTCGAGCGCCTCGGCGAGATCATAGAGATCGGCGAACGCGACGTCGTCGCCGTTGTCCTGGTCGAAGGTCTCGATGCTCGACTGCTCGAGATCGCTCCCGTAAGCCCCCTCGTACAGGTTGCCCTCGTGGTCGCCGAACCATCGATCCAGAAAGCGAGGGTTATCCGTTGCCTCGACGGTGGCATACAGGCCGTAGAGCGAGCCGTTCAGCCAGACCGTCGCGTGGGCCGAGCGCGGCGCGGGCACGTCCATCGCGCGGAACAGGGCATAGGCCAGGCGCTCGTGGATCATGCTCCCATCCTGGACCATGTTGTTGAGCGCGAGCTTCTCCACCCCGAGCAGGGTCTGGTCGTCGGTGAACTCGTCGAATTTCAGCAGGAATGCGGCCTTTTCGTCCAGGGTCCGGAGCGAGCCGAGGGCGCCCTTGAGCCGCACGCCGACGTCGGCGAGCTCGACCACCTCGCCGTCCATCGTCACCGTGAGCTGCCCGGCGACGTACTCGTCGGGCGTGGCGTTGAGCTGATCGATCGACGCCTGCGACAGCGCGATCTCGAACCGCGGGATGCTCGTTCCGGCGAAGAGCGGCTCTGCAGGATCCGATGGCTCCTCCCCGCTGGCGCCGCCCGCGCCGCCCGCGCCGCTTCCACCGCCCAGGCCGCCAACACCGGCGTCGCCGCCGGAGCCGCCGGAGCCGGCGGCGCCTGAGCTGCCCACGCTGCTGCCGTCCGGCCGGGGATCCTCCGCGGCATCGCCGCAGGCGGCGAGCAGCGCAATGGACATCGCGAGCGGACCGGCCCAGTTCCAGGAATGTGGGGATGACTTTCTCACGGTCATTCTCTTTTACCTGGGTTGCTCGCTCCTTGCACGTCTCCTCGAGTCAACGTGCATCGAGAAATCTCACGTCCGCCTTCGAAACATCCGATGAGGCTCTCGCCCGGGGCCTGGGCGCGAGAGCCTCATCGTCCGAGGAGCACGAGATCGCCGGGAAGAAGAGGAGCTGCTCGTACCCCGCGCGCTGAATCAGGCGTGTGCCGGGGCCGGCCCCTGCGCTTCCTGGTGGCCTTCGATGGGACGCGGGCCGCCTGCGCGGCCCGGGTTGTCCGGAAGGGGCACTGATCGCGCCGAGTCGGCGCAATCAGCGCAAGGCAGCATCGCCCGGTTCGGTCGCGCAGCAACCTCCCGAGCACCGGGCCCGCGATGCCCCCGCCGATGAGCACCGCCCGCCGCGCACCTCGCCGTGTCATCCCGCCACCTCCACCTTGTTCCCGGGTCAGCAGGGGTGGGACTACCTACGCGAACCTGCAGGCCGGCCTGCAGGGAGCCGTCGCGCGGCTATCGAAAGGCGGCGCCGACGCGGAGCGCATGGGCGGAGAGCGCCTCGAGTCGGCCTCGTTCCCGGCACGAATTTGGCGAATCCAGCCGGGGGGCCTCGCTGGAATCGTGGCAAAATGAAGGCGCCAGGTACAGACGTGCGGGCGAGGGGCATTCCCGCCGGGAATGCCCCCCACAGAGCACCGCATTGCGTGGGCTCGACGTCAGCAAGCCGCACGGACGCCACGAACATCGGATGAGATGGGAGCGGAACCATGAACAACGATGCAGCAGCACGGATCCCCTCGAGCGCCGGCCGACAGCGCTTCAACGAGATCACGAATGCCATGTATCTCTTTCACGCGACGTGCACGGCGGCGAGCCTCGGGCTCTCGGACGCGATCGGCGACGCGCCCACGCGCGTGGACGACATCGCGGCGCGGCTCGGGCTGCACGGCCCGTCGCTCTATCGCATGCTCCGGGCGCTCGCGGCGAACGGGATCTTCGAGGAGCTCGGCGACAGCCGCTTTCAGCACACCGAGCTGTCGAGGCGCCTCCGGAGCGATCACCCCTTCAGCCTGCGCGCCCTCGCCGAGTTCTTCCGCTCGCCGGTCCAGCAGGATGCATGGGGCGGGCTCGTGGACGCGATCCGCGATGGCAAGGCGGGCTTCACGCACCGCCGCGGCAAGACGATCTACGAGCACCTCCGCGCCGACGCCGCCGACAGCGCGCTGTTCAACCGGGCCATGCTCGACCACTCGCTGGAGGGCTCGGCGATGGCCGCGCAGGCCTATACCAGGTTCGGGGAAGTGAGCTCGGTGCTCGATGTGGGAGGAGGACTGGGCACGCTCGCCTCCGCGATCGTGAAGGCCCACCCCCACGTGCGCGCCACGGTGCTCGATCTCCCGCACCTCGAGCCCTCCGCCACGCGCTACCTGCAGGAGGCCGGCGTGGGCGATCGGGTGAGCTTCCATCCGGGCGACTTCTTCGAGGCGGTGCCCGGCGGCCACGATCTGTACATCCTCAAGCACTGCCTCTGGAACTGGGGGGACGACGAGTGCTCCCGGATCCTGCGCGTCGTCCGGCGCGCGATCGGCGACGCGAACGGCGCGCGGCTGCTCATCATGGAGCAGATCCTCCAGCCGTCGAACCTCGCGCGGGCGGCCCTGGCCGACGTCCTCATGCTCACGATCAGCGCCGGCGGCCGGTGCCGGAGCGACGGTGAATACAGGGAGCTCACGCGGGAGGCCGGCTTCCACCTCGATTCGGTCCTCCAGCTGGAGGACCTCGCCATCGCCGAGCTCCTCCCCGTCTGACCCGGCGCGTGCCCGCCATCACTGACCAGCCTCCGCGAACATGTTCGTGTTGCCAGTCTGGTAGGCGATCTCGAACCTCACCTGCTTGATCCTCCAGCCATCCACTTGCCTGGTCAGCCCATAGCGGTAGTGCCCCGCGACCATCCACTCCTCGCCGCCCGGCGCGCGCGCGAACCGGTGATAAGCGCGCACATGGCACTCGGCGGAGGCCTCCTCCCCGCTCACCTCGACGTCGATGGGGCCGAGGAAGTGCTGCGAAACATCGATCGCGCCATGAAATTTCTTCCACGCCGCCAGCATGTCGTCCGCCTTCTGCAAGGCCGCCTCGCCCCCGAGGATCGATGTGAAATCGTTCAAGACGACATCCGCGTAGAGGTTGCGGACCTCGTCCCACCGCCGCCGGTCGATGTTGTGGGCGGCACGGGTGATGACGTTCTGGATCGCTCGCTCTTCCTTCAGATCTTCGGCCATACATCGGTCCTTTCGGCGGCAGGTTCCACGCCCCCCTCCACCAGAGAGCCGTCAACGCCGATGCGCCGGCCCGGTCGAGCCAGGGGCTCGTGCGGATCTCAGCTGGGTCATGTTCGCCGTACAGGCGAGCATGAGCTCGACGTGCGCGCGTACCCCGGTCACGAGCGTCGCGTCGTCGACGTGAAATGCT
Organism: Sorangium sp. So ce887; assembly: GCF_051521455.1. Lineage (NCBI taxonomy): Bacteria > Pseudomonadati > Myxococcota > Polyangiales > Polyangiaceae > Sorangium > Sorangium sp. So ce887. The sequence goes on from NZ_CP150354.1 coordinate 11,745,206, forward strand.
GGGTTGTGGTTGCTGGCTGGCGTCGTCACGTCCGCGAGCCCACGCGTGGGGGGCTCGCGGACAGCGCGCAGGCCTTCGAGCGCTTTGGCCTCCCGGCGGCTACGCCTTCGGGGCCCGGGGCGTGAACTCCCAGACGAACTTCCCCTTGCCCTTGTTCTGATCCGCCGGTGTCAGGAGGAGCCCATCGATCGACTCGACGACGCAGCTCGTCACCTCCTTCGATGCGGTGGTGCCCTCCGGGTCCACGACGACGTCCGTGAGGCGGCCGCTGTCCTCGAGCACGAGGAAGCTGATGGTGACCTTGCCCTCGGCGCCGGGATTCCGGGCGAGCTCCGCGTCGTAGCACGACCGGATCTGCTCCTCGCGCGTCGCGAGCAGCGCGGCCGTGTCGTCGCGGTACATCTCCGGGCTCCGCACGGCGAAGGAGCACCCTGCGGATGCGCTCGACGAGGCGACCAGGACCATACCGAAGAGCCATTGCTTCATGCGCGCCTCCTTGCCGGGAGCAGCGTTCGTGGATCGACCCCGGATCAGCATCTACTGCCCCTCCCCCGCGGCCTTCGCGGTGTCCTGCTCGACGATGTTGAACTCGACCCGGCGGTTCTTCTCACGCCCCTCCTCCGACTCGTTGTCCGCGATGGGCTTTGTCTCGCCGAAGCCCTTGGCGGTGAGCATGCTCTGAGGGATCCCGTGCTGGACGAGGAACTCCATCACGGCCTTCGAGCGGCGATCCGAGAGCTTCAGGTTGTGCTCGTCCGCACCGTCGGCGCTCGCGTGCCCCTCGATGGCGATCTTCTTGATATGCGGGTGCTTCTTGATCGTGTCGACGACCTCGTTGAGCAGGCTGTGCGACTCCACCCGGATCCCCGCCTTGTTGTGCTCGAAGAGGATCTTCTCGTTGATGACGATCTTGTCCGCTGTCACCTCCACGCGCTTCTTCTCGGGCGGCGGGGGCGGGGGCGGCGGGGGCGGCTGGCCGACGACGGTGAACGCCCGCCCCCCTTCGAACGCGGTGATGCCGCCGCAGGCCGCCGAGCCAAGGCTCACGCCCACGAGCAGGGCAAGGGCGAGGCGAGGCCCGAGGGCCGTGGGTCGCCGCGACACGCGATGGGCGCCGGGCCAGGAGCGAGGGCCCGGATGGCGCCTCGCGCTTCGGTTGTCGGAGAGTTCGTTCATGGTCGAGACTCCATGGGCCGCTGTCATGGGCCCAGGTCGCTGGGTGGCGCGCTCAGCGCGAGCACGACGAATACCCCGGATACGGGCGGGGTCGGCTCGCGGGCGAGATCCATGCCGCGCACCCTAGCCCAGATCGGGCGCGGCGAGCTAGCCTGGATTTTCACCAAAATGGCCCTACTTCAGCTCGCTCCCGACACGGTCGCTGACCCCCGGTCCCCGGGTGGGCAGGGGCTTCGCTCCAGGTCGCGTTCCCCGGATCGGCGCCAGATCGGCCCTGCGTCAGCCGATCTCCTCCTGTGTCCTGTGAAAATCCAGCCTGGCCGCGCGGACAAGGTCGCGCTGCGCGCAGTGGGGGCTTGCGCTCGCGCTCAGCGGCGTCGCCGCGCTCGCCCGCAGGTGAGCCGCTCGCGGTCCGCCGACCTGCCACACCGATCCATCACGCCTGATCCCCTCTCACCGTGCACCGAACCTCACGTCCAGGTCCGGGTACTTGCGGGCGAAGTACTCCAGGGCCAGCCACGTGTGGCAGTGCCGAACGTCCGGTTGGCGAGCCGTGGGGCAGTTGCAGCCGAGGAAGACGTCACCTTGCCGGGCCTCCTGCGCCAGCGCGTCGAAGCGCCCCGGTTGCTCCGCAAACCGCTCATCGAGCACCGCGATGTAGGCGGCGCGAAACCGCTTGAAGCCTGCTTGAGAAGGGTCGGACAGGAACTCTTCGACGATCTCCTGGGTGGGCCTCAGGATGTGCTGCGTGTGTTTGCGCGTGTCGTACCGTCTCCCTTCTGGCAGCGGATCTCCCTCCTGACGGCGCCCGCGAACGATCTGGTAACGTGCAAGCATGCGGTTCACTCCTGCTTTCGTTTCCGCTGGAAGGCCAGTCCCATGGACAGGCGTCGGTCGAGGCCCCGAGTTGCCCGATCCGTGCCTCACGCGCCGAGCTCGAAGAGCTGCATCGCCACCAGCGCGACGCAATCCGGCTCGCGCGAATCCGACACGATCTGGCGGAGCTCGTGGAAATACCGCACATGCAAGGCGCGCAGCCGCTCGAGGTCACAGCGCGCGACGCTGACCAGGTTGTAGGAATACAGGCCCGGATCGCCGCGACGCTGCCGGCGCGCGGCGACGTCGAGCCAGTGCGATTTCAATCGTTGTCGCGGCTCGGCGGCGCCTCGGGTCATGTCTACCGTCTCGGCCGTGGCGGCGTACCGGCCCTCGCGCCACCGGACCAGGCCCGCCCGCGACAGGGCTTCGAGGCACGCGCGCACCTCGTCGTCCGGGAGCCGGAGGCGAGCGGCGACCCAGGCGTCGTCGTGGCAGGGGAGGGCCGCGTAGCTCGCGAGCTCGAGGACGCGCAGGACGGCGTGAGACCAGGGGAGCTCCGTCGCGATCCGGCGGCGCTCCTCGAGCACGCGGAAGTCGCGCGCCACCGAGGGCAGCTGGCCCGGGTGGACGAAGAGGGCGAGGAAGTCGAGGAGCCTGTCGGTTGTCGCGTCGACCAGGGCCAGCACGTCGGGGAGCCGGGGCTGGGATGTGCCCGCGATGAAGCGCGACACCTGGGACGCGCTGCGCCCGATACGGGCGCCGATCTCGGCGTTGCTCAGGCCCCCCTTGACGACCTGAAAGAGGGTGGCCGTGAGGGCCGGGTCGGAGGGGGCGACGTCCGGGCCGAGGGCCGACTCCTGGCGCACGAAATCCGAGAGCGCCCGATGGACGTCGACGCCGTTGTACGCCGCGACGCGCAGCAGGGTCGGGAACGTGGGAAAGCGCCGCCCGGACTCCCAGCCGAAGGCGACGTTCGTGCCGTACCCGAGCCGGACGCTCAGCTGCCGCTGCGAGCGTTGGCCGCGGAGCGCTCGGCAGAAATCCTTTGCGATTTCATCGTACTGCGCGCTCTTGTATCGCATATATGCATCGATGCTAGCATAACAGCGCGATAGATAATGCGTATTTGCGCTACGCGGTGCTTGCGCTGGCTCCTGCGCTGCGACAGGTGGATGGCGAAGGAGGCGTCGATGAACGTACGATTGGCTTGCTGGCTGCTGGTGGGGCTGCTCGTGGGGTGCGCTCACGCCGGGGGACAGACGGGGGAGGTCGCCTCCGATCCCTGCGACTCGTTCCCGGAGGTGGCGGGTCAGTTCGTGGAGCATGACCTCACCGACCCGACGCCCCTCGGTGTGAGCGGCCAGGAGGCCATCGATGCGACAGGCGGGTCCGGGAGCTTCGATGTGGCATGGGCCAACGGAACGACGAGCGCCGTGAGCTGGTCTCTCGCCGCCGACACCGAGAGCTCACCGGTGGTGGCGTACATCGACCGCAGCAGCGCGTGTGCCGACGCGTATCTGCAGATCCTCGTGCTCGGGCATCTATCGAGCGCCGACGGCGTTCTCCACCACGAACAGCGCGGGGCGCTCCATCGGGGCGACGACGGGGCCACGCACCTTCGCTTGTTCTTCTCCTTCGACGAGAACCCGTTCCCGGACGTGTACGCCGGGGGTGGGTCGGGGGACAGCTGCACGGGGTGCAGCGGCGCCTTCGAGCTCTCCGTCGAATCGCGCTGGGAGGCGGGCGAGTCGACCCCTCGGGGCCATGTCTACCTGAGCGAGCACGGGACGCTGCTCGGCGAAGTCGGCACCTTCTGAGGCCGATCTGCGGTGGTTCCTCGAGCAGGTTCCCTGACGTTCGAGCGCAGGCGAGCGGGGTCGCCGGCCGCAACGGCGGCGGTCCGGACGAAGCGCCGCGCGCGCCGCTCACCGCGGGGCCGGCGCGCGCGCCACGCGACCGCCCACGACCACCATGTCGATCGGCGTGTCGACGAGCGAGCGATCGGGCGAGAGATCGCGGCCGAGGACCGTCAGATCGGCCACGTAGCCGGGCGCGATCCGGCCCCTCTGGCCCTCGGCGAAGGCCGCGTACGCGGGCGCCGCGGTGAAGGCCAGGAGCGCCTCGTCGAGGTCGAGCCGCTCCGCGGGCATCCACCCGCCCGGGGGCTGGCCCGCGAGATCCTGCCGGGTCACGGCCGCGTGGAGGCCGAGCAGCGGCGAGACCTCCTCCACCGGGAAATCCGAGCCGAACACGACGCGCGCGCCCGACGAGAGCAGCGACCGCCAGGCGTAAGCGCCCTTCAGGCGATGGGCGCCGAGCCGCGCGGGCGCCCACGGCATGTCGCTCGTCGCGTGCGTCGGCTGCATCGAGGCGATGACGCCGAGCGCCGAGAAGCGCGGCAGATCGTCGGGCGAGACGATCTGCGCGTGCTCCACCCGGAACCGCAGCGCCGCCGCCCGCCCCGGGCCGAGCGCGTCGAGCGCGTCGAGCACGGCGCGGTTGGCGCGGTCGCCGATCGCGTGCACGGCGAGCTGGAAGCCCGCGTCCGCGACGAGACGCGCCGCGCGCGCGAGCGCCTCGCGATCCATCAGCAGGAGCCCCTTCGTCGAGGGCTCGTCCGCGTACGGCTCGAGGAGCGCCGCGCCGCGCGAGCCGAGCGCGCCGTCGGCGTAGAGCTTGACCCCGCGCAGCACGAACATCGCGGTGCCCGTCGCGTCCACGTCGGGCGCGCGCCCCCCGAGCCCCTCGAGCCTCCCCTCGCCGGCGAGGTAGGCGTGGACGCGGATCGGCAGCCGCCCGGCGGCGGCGAGCGCGCGGTAGACCGCCACGGTCTCGTCGTCGATGCCCATCTCGTGCACGCCCGTGAGCCCGGACGAGAGCGCCTCCTCGGCCGCGCGCAGGATGCGCCGCTCGCGCACGGCGGGCGGGTCGGCCGGGATCTGGGCCTCGACGAGGCCCATCGCGTTGTCGACGAAGACGCCTGTCGGCTCGCCCGCCGCGTCGCGCAGGATGCGCCCGCCCGGCGGATCCTGCGTGTCTTTGCCGACCCCGGCCGCGCGCATCGCCGCCGCGTTCGCCCAGAGCGCGTGCCCGTCGACGCGGCGCAACGCCACCGGATGCTCCGGCGCCGCCGCGTCGAGCGGGGCGTGCGTGGGGAACGCGGCGCCCGGCCAGAGGTTCTGGTCCCAGCCGCGCCCGGTGATCCACTCGCCCCTCGCGCGGGCCTTCGCCGCCTCGGCGACGACCGCCGCCGCCTCCTCCGCGCTCTTCGTGCCGCGCACGCTCAGCGTCTCCAGCGCGATCCCTAGGCCGTAGAGATGGCCATGTCCGTCGACGAGCCCGGGCACGACGGCGCGCCCCGGCAGCTCCACGACGCGCGTCCCCGGCCCGACGAAGGCCTTCGTGTCGGCCGCGCTGCCCACGAAGACGATCCGCTCGCCGCGCACGGCGACCGCCTCGGCGCGCGGCTTCGCGGGGTCCATCGTCCGGACGACGCCGGCCGAGATCACGAGATCTGCGGGCGTCGAGGGCGTCGCCGTCGTGGCGGGCGGGCCCGGGGACGCACAGCCGAGAGCGAGGCTGCCGAAGAGGCTCAGGAGCGTCGCTCGGAGCACGTTCGACATGAGCGCCACCCTAGCATCCGCGCGCGGCGTGCAACGGCGCTTCGAAATTCCGCTTTCTTCAGGCGTTTTCAGCCCGCTTGTCGATCCAGGCTAGGTGGGCGGGACGAAGGGAGGCAGGTCGACGAGCGGGCGCACGAACAGGCCCTGATCGGGCTCGGCGTACACGACGACCGGCGTTCGGCCGCGCAGGAACGAGAGCTGCAGCGGCGATGCCAGCGCGGGCGCCGGGCCGGCCACGTCGGGCCGGCCGGCGTCGACGAAGGACCACGCCTCCGCGCGCCGCGCGAGCACCGCCGCGCCCCCGCGCTGATCGACGGCGACGAACGCCTCGTCGACGGAGGCATCGGCCAGGCACGTCAGCTCCGTGGTCTTGTGGGCGAACGCGTCGTCCTCGGCGAGCGACCACGACCACAGGGCGTGGAGCCGGCCGCGCGGGGTGGCCACCGCGACGAGGGCCGCACCATACGAGCACCCGCCTGCCCCGAGCTGCGCCGCGGCGGCGAGCAGCTGGCCGGGGCCCTCGATCGCGGCGCAGAGCCGCGTGGGGCCGCGGCCGGGGGTCCAGCTCCCCCGCAACAGCGAGGTGGCGCCGCTCGCGCTGGTCACCACGAAGACCCGGCGCTCGCCATCGGAGCGAGGCACAACGCGCGCCCAGGTGGGGGCCGGCCCGGAAACCACCACGTCCGCCCCCAGCACGGCGGCCTGGACCAGGCGAATCGCCCGCAGCCGCCACCGGGAGCCCTCGTCGCGCAAGAGCAGGAGCTCGGCATCGGGGGCCCCGGGTGCCTCCGTGGAGAGCTCGCACGCCGGGCCGATGAGCCGCCAGTCGGACGCCTGCAGGTCGAGCTGGCCGCGCTCGATCGCGCCATGCTCGTGGACGGCGTAGCCGAGCTCGCGATCGACGATCCAGGCGACGTACTGGCGCCCGGGCAAGCGATCGGCGGGCACCGAGAGGATCGGGGCAGCGAGCGCCGCGGCCCGCGCGAGATCGACGGTGTGCCCGGCCGTCGGCGCGGGCTGCTGGGCGATCGAGGTCAGGCGCATCGTCCCCGCGTCGCGATCGTTCCAGGCGCAGACCAGCGCGCTCATCGGTCCGCCGCGCTCGGGCTCCACGGCGAGCGCAGCCGCGGGAGCCGCCTGTACCTCGAATGGCACGGCGTCCGATCGCGCCTCTCCGTCGTCCCACCGGAAGCGGGCCCGGAGTCGATAGCGCCCGGGTCGAGGCAAGGACAGCCGGCGTCCGAGGTAGAACGCGTCCTCGAGCTGGGCACCGGGCTCCAGGGAGCGCGGCTCGCTGAGCAGGAATACCGAGGGGTCGAGGATCGGCGCCGAGATCTCGGTCTGCTCTCCCGTCGCCAGATCGGTGAGCTCCAGCGCCGCGCGGCCGCGTGGATCCTCGACGTTGATGTCCCGCAGCGCCTCGCCGCCGTCGTTGACCAGCGTCACGCGGCACGCGGGCAGCTGCGGCCAGCGCAGCACCGGAGGTTCGAGCTCGAGCCGTACGTGGACCGACATGCGCTGCGCCTCAAGCCCCGGTGCCGAAGGTGTTGCTCTTGACCGCCCAGCCGCGCAGCGAGAGCAGGCAACGCCCGCACAGCTCGCCGTAGCAGCCAGCATAGCTCATGACGCAGACGACGTCGTTCGGAGCCGGCGTCGCGAGCTTCGCCGCGGGCGGCGGCTGGTGCATCTTGGCATCGGAGCCACCGGTGCCCGAGGGCCAGTCCTGGTGGCACAGCATGAGCACGTGACCCAGCTCGTGTATGCCGTTGGAGGTCGCCGGATAGATGAAGTTCGGATAGTAGGTGCCGCTGGTGCAGGTGAGCAGAGCTCCGCTGGCCGCCCCGAATCCGCTGGTGACAAGGTCCTGCCCCACGTCGTGGAGCTTGTGATGCCACGATGCACCCCACGGCGCCTGGATGAAGGTGAGCCCGGGCATCAGCCCCCCGTCCGCGAGGCTCTCGATCACGCCCTCCACGAGGGCCCAGCCCGCGAGCCCGTACTCGCCATCCTCGTCGTAGTCCATGGCGAGGTTGGCGAGGCCGGCGCCGCCCGGCTTGCGCGCGTTGTAGTCGGTGTGGGCGCGCAGGGGGATGAGGAACGGCGACGTCGCGTCCTTGAGGATCATCGTCGGCCAGTGCACCTTCTTCTTGAAGCGACCGCTCTGGTCAAACGACCTCGCGCCAACGTCCAGCGCGCGGTCGAGGTGGGCGGGGTCGATCGTCTCGATCCGCGTACAGTCCTGGATCACCTCGCAGTAGGCCCACCGGAGCTGGTCGGGGAACGACGAACTGGCGGTGGCGACCGGGCGCCATTGCTCTGCGGCCGGCGCCGCCGCACTGGCCGGCTTGGCCGTGGTCGTGGCCGGGTACGGCTGCTCGCGCGGGGTCGACGGCAAGATGGCGGCGTCGACCATGGCGTCATCGAGCTTCATCGCCACGAACAGAGGGGCCGTGAGCCGGCTCGGGTTCCCGTGCCTCACCAGGCCGAGCACGTCCGCGCTCCAGTCGCCCGACGTCTTGTGGTCGAGCTTGACGTGCTTGTGGATCCGCACGTTGCGCCACACGATGAGCGTGCCGGTCTCGACGGTGGTCACGCTCTCGGGCGACGCGTTCTGCGCGGCGAGCCAGCTCTCCTCGAGCGTCACCTTCAGCCTGTATCGATCGCCGCCGCAGCGCGAGGGCTTAAAGATCGTGCCGCCGAGCCCCTTGGCGTTCGTGACGCATTGCACCGCGTGCGGGTACTTCCTTGCATCGTCCGGCAGCGTGGCGTGGGCGATCGTCCCATGGTCGACGGTCTGCGACGGGCGCTTGGTGTGGAAGCCATCGACGTCGGCCGCCGGCACGTCGAGGACGGCCTTGATGCCGTCGGCCGACTCCGCCTTGCCACACCACGTCTCCGGCACGTTGCGGCGCTGCGGATCGGTGGGGACTGTCGCGGCGCTCACCAGCGCATCCTCCATGTCCTTGATGAACTTGCGCTGCCCCCGGCCGGTGAACTCGCTCGGTGGCTTGGACGCGAGGATGCGCGCCGCCACCGTCTTGGCGGCGGCGTTCATGTGCGGGCGCAGGCCGGGGTACGGTCGCGTGGCCTCCCCGGTCCACCACGCCTTCACTGCGCCCCAACTCGGCTCGGGCGCGGGCGCGTCGGCGTGCGCGTCGGGGAGCGGCGCCGCCGGAGCCCAGGTGTCGATCCATGGGTTGATCGAGCCGGTGCTCGCCTGGGCATCCGCCTTGGTGACGAGCTTGTGCACCGCGACGTACTCCGCCGCCAGCAGCCCCTCGCCGAGATCCGGGATCCGTGGCTTCCACAGCTGCGCGGGTTGCACCGGTACCGGCGGACGCGCGGAGTTGGTCCACAGCGCGCAGTCGCGCCCGTAATCCATCACCTTGTCCGGGGCCGGCGGCGCCTCCAGGGGCCCCTGGGTGTCGAGGTCTGGATCCACGAGCTGCACGATCACCTTGGCACCCTGGACGGGAACGGGGGCGTCGCTCCCTACCACCTTGGTGACCTTGACGAGGAGCGGGATCTTCCCGAGCATCGGATTGTCGGTGTAGACGAGCGATTCGAGCGCGTGGCGATCGGCGCCGACCGTGTACTCGTACTTCGCCCCGACGGCCGAGTCCTTTCCGCCGTTGTAGACGTGGTCGCCGGTGAACAGCCCGGAGGCGGCTCCCTTGGTGGAGCGGAATCCGCCGGGCACCCGGATCGCGGCCGCCGAACCCGTGCGGGGCAGGGTCGATTTCGCCAGGATCTGCCCGCTGGTCGGGAGCGAGGCGGCGAGGAGGTGGGCCTCGATCTCCTGCTTGAGCAGGGCCCTGAGCTCGGCGTCCGACAGCGCCTTTCTTGCCGCGGTCTCGTGCACCCGCTTGAAGTAGGCCCATGAGTCGGTCGCCCACTGGTCGAGGCGGCCCGCTTTGGGCAATGAGAGCGGCGCATAGAAATAGCCGAGCACCTGCAGGCGCTGCCGCACGCCCACGTCGGCCGGTGGGGAGCCCACGCCCATCGGCTCGAACAGGCCATCGATGTCGCCGATCTCGATCGTGACCTGGAGCTTCGGCTTGGGCGGCGCGATGACGTTCTGCATTCGTCGCCGCACCGGCTTGACCACTGGCATGCTGAAGCCGTAGGTCGTCTTTCGGTTGTGCTTGAGCTTGGGACCGAGCAGCGACTCGAGGTGCTCGATGGCCTTGACCCCGAACAGCCACTTGCCCTCCACCTTCAGGGTGATCGACTTGTTCGACGGCCCATCGACGAGCCCGGGATACCGCTGCGCCATGTACGCGCGCGCCTGGTCGCCGGTGTGCTTCCCGCCGTCGACGATCGTGATGTCGGTCCACAGCATGCCGGCTCAGCCCCCGTAGGCATCCCGCAGGCGGGATCTTGTATCGTCGTCGAGCTCTCCGGTCGGAACGAGGCCCTCTGCGGCCTGGACGGCCTGGAGCGCCTCGGCGGTCGGGCCGTCGAGCTCTCCGTTGAGGGGGCCCTCGTACCACCCCAGGTTGCGCAGCCGCGCCTGGATTCCCTCCAGATCATCGGCCGGTCGGAGGTGGCCAATCTCGAGCTCGTAGGTCTCCTCGGGTTCGTCACCCCGGGGCGGGATCTTCAGTGTTGCCTTGCGCGCTCGGGGCGGCAGCCATTCGTCGATCCACCCGTCGCCGTCGGTCGAGCCCGCGCGCTCGTCCGACTCGATGGTCAGCGCGTAGTCGACCCCACCACGCGGCCGTCCGGCGAGGTCCAGCAGCTGCACGCGCAGCTTGGACGGCACGCCCTTGCGGCGGAAGGTGTGCCTCGCCTCGGTCGCGCACTCGACGGTCTTCGGGCGCAGCGGGGGCACGAAGACCTCGTCGCCCGGGACGAGCGTCACCGGATCACCGCGCAGCTTCCGTAGCGCCGCGTTGTTCGGGTGATTCCAGACCACCTCCCAGTAGAAACCATGGGCGTCGGCGATGCTCTCGATGCAGTCGCCAGCGCGCACGACGTGCTTGGCCATGTGTATAGTCCCAGCGGATTATCACACGAGGGCGCGACGTGGTGCAAGGCGAGCGTCGTCGTCGCGCTCCACGGTCTCGGACGGCGGGCGAGCGTCGTTCGTGGGGGGACGCTCCGCTCGAAGAGCGGCAATCGGGAGAAGGTCATCCTGGAACGGCGCCGACGAGCTCGCCGGCCGGCGATAGCTCGGCCTCAGGAGGCAAGTCCGGTGGCAGGCGCATGCCGACCGCATTCGACCTCGCGCGGCGACTTCAGCGGCCTCGATGGCGAGGCCCGCGGAGCTTCAGGTGTGCCCGACGGCTAGCAGCTCGACTTGCTCGAACCCATTCACCGTGAAGGACATGCGGTTGTAACTCCCCAGATAGATCTCCCACTGGTCCCCCCCACCATGGAGCTTCGTGCACTTGATGTGCAGCTCCGTGGCGGCGGCGAACGGACCTCTGCTCGGCACGAGGGCGAGCCACTCGTTGAGCTTTGTTTCCTCGGAGCTCATGAGCCCCGCCTTCGAGAGCTGCTTCTCGTACTTCTTCTCCGCGGTAATCGTCCAGACCACGTCCGCCTCCTGTCCCCCCAGGCCAAGTCGTCGCGGGGGCCAAAATTATCGTGGCCGGTACGAAAGCTGTCAAGCGCGCCCCGCGCCTCTCGGGGCTTTCGGGATCGCTCGGCATGGCGGTCACATGCGCCGGCCGGGCTGGCGTTCGTTGCGAGCGTTGCAAGAGGCACGCCGGGCGGCCGACGACGCCTTTTCGACGATTGCGCCGCCCGGCGCCGCCTCGAACGCTCGTGGGCGAGCTGCGAAGCTCGCCGGACGTCGATTCCGTGACCTGAAGCGCTTGGCCCGGCCGGCTCCGGGCCGCCCGGCGCCGCGGCGGAGCCGTGGCCGAGCGGGTCAACAACTTGGCCAGAAGGGCAAAGGCCGGCGGCGGCCGCGGCGCTTAACCTCCCGGCATGTCGCTCGCCGCTCATCGCACCTCGCGCCTCCCGCGGGCGCGCAGCCTCCTGGCCGCTGCCCTGCTCACCGGGCTTCTGGCCGGCGGAGGCTGGCTGGGCCTCCACGCCATCGCACGTCCTCGGACGCACGCCGAGGGGATGACCGCTGATCACGCCCCGCCCGGCAGCCCGCTCGGCGCTCTCTCGAGATCGGTTGGCGATCTCGCGCCGGTGATCGGAACGGTCGAGGAGCGGCTCCGCGCAGGGAGCTACACCTACCTCGCCGTGCGGCCGGACAGCGGCGGCCCGATGTGGGCCGTGACGCTCGGCGGCGGGCATCCGGTCGGCGCGCGCGTCTCGGTCAGGAGCTTCGGCCGGCGCACGGAGTTCGCTTCTCGCCGCCTGCAGCGGACCTTCCCTGTGCTCGTCTTCGGCGTGGTCTCGCGCGCCGACGAGCGCTGATTCGCATCCACCCAAATCACCATCTTGCCTGTCATGAGGTCAACCATGTTTCGAGTCGATTCCGCCCTCTCGCGCGTCGTGCTGGTCGCCCTAGCCGCCGCGCTCGCCCCGGCCTGCAGCTCGGAGGACGAGGCGGGAACACCGGATGAACCGAGCGGCGGCTCGGGTGCGCCGACCGCCGCCTCGGAGTTCACGTGCACAGACGACGACCTGGAGAGCTCGCCGTTCGGCGGGCCGGGGTTCAAGGACGGGGCGCTCACGGGCGCCGCGCAGGACACCTATGTTACTTCGTCCACCTTGCTGTGGCTCAAGACCGACGAGGCGTCGCAGCGGCGATTCGGCGAGGTGATGACGCCCATCCTCTCGCAGCTGCCAGCGCAGGAAGGGCTCATCGGCTTCTCGCTGGGGACGTCGGCGAAGTGCGGCTATGCGCGCACGGTGACGGTGTGGGAGGACGAGGAGGCGATGGGGAAGTTCGTGATATCGGACGCGCACGTGGCGGCGATGGGCGTGGGGACCGACGTCAGCGTCCACGGCGTCGTGACCCACTGGACCGTCGGCGCGGGCGATCTCCCGCTGTCGTGGGAGGCAGCGAGAGAGAAGATCGCCGCCGCCGAGATATCCTACTGAGGCGGGCAGCGCTGGACACCCGGGGCCCCGGCCCAGCGCGAGGCGGCGCTCCAGCCGTCAGGCGCCGTTCGCCTTGCGTTCCACGGTGGGGGCAGCGCGAGGCGCCCGGCCGCCCCGCGCCTCCTCGCGGAGCTGGCCAGGCGTCCTGCCGGACCAGCGCTTGAAGGCCCGCGCGAAGGCCGTCACCTCCGAGAATCCCAGCAGAAAGGCGATCTCGGACATCGAGGTGTCGCTCTCGCGGAGCAGCTCCTCGGCGGTCCGACGGCGCACGTCGCCGACGATCTGCCGGAGCGTCGTCCCCTCCTCCTCGAGGTGCCGCCGCAGGGTGCGCGCGCTCGTCCCGAGCTGACGCGCCACGACGCTGGCCGAAGGCTCGCCCGAGGCGAGGAGGTGCGCGACCGCGGCGCGCACCCGATCGGACATGCGCGACGCCTCGACGGCGCGATGGCGGCGAAGATCCTCCGCGTGGCGGAAGAAGAACGCGCTCAGGGCAGGATTCGCGTCGCGAGGCACGACCTGCAGCAAGGACGCAGGGAAGGCGAAGCCGTCGCGCGGCGCGCCGAACTCGAGGGGGCAACGGAAGAAGTCCCTGTGCGCGGCGAGATCGCGCGGCGCGGCGTGGCGGAACGTGACCCGGAGCGGCGAGAACTCGACGCCTGCACAGTGGCGGAAACAGCGGACGTACACTGCCACGTTGCACTCCACGGCGATGCGCGCGCCGAGCGTGAAGCGGGGTGAGCGGTGCTGCTCGGCGAAGGGCGCGTCCGGATCCGTCGTGGTATCCGTCTCCCAGCGCGGCGTATCCATCAGGAGGACCATGTAACGGTCGACACGGCGGAGCGCCTCACGGGTGCTCTCGCTCGTCATGACCGCAAAGCCCATGACGTGCATCTCCTCCAGGCGCCTCTGCGCGGCGAAATGGATGGGCGCTCCGGGATCGTCGAGCGTGCGCACGACGTGGGCCCACAGGGCGTCGAGGGACGTGACCGGCATGCGCGCGTCCGCGTCGGTCAGGGACCCGGCCGAGAGGCCGGCAAGAGCGAGGAGATCACCGGGGCGGAGGCCGCGCGAGGCGGCGTAGGAGATCACCCGGCCGGCGACGGCCGTCGAGAGGGTGGGCCGGGACGGGGAGGCGGGCATGGCAGAGAGAGTCTATCACCAGGGGCGCCGCCCTGGAGGGCTACCTCGGGTGCGGCGATCTCGCGCGCCTCCGCGAACGGGAGCACCCGCGCGCGACCCGACGTGGGGGCCCGCTGTCGATTGCACCTGAGTCGAGGGCGGCGCGCTCGTGGTGCCCTCGCGGCGGCCTGTGCCGCGCGCCGACCAGGGGCCCACGCCGGCTATTTCAGATAGGCGCCGCAGCGCCCGTCGCCGTCCTCGACATCTTTCGCCGTCGCCTTTCCTGGAGGGAACGCCCCGCGGTCGCAGAGGGCTGCCAGGATGTCGAGGAGCTCCTGCGCCATCTCCTTGCCTGTGCTCCCGCGGACCTGACGGCCCATGGGCGAGCCCGGCTGCCCGTTCAGGATCTTGTGCCAGTCCTCGTACGCCTTCTGCCGCGCGTGCGAGCCGAGCGAGTAGGCGCCGTCGTCGAAGAGCTCCTTCGTCCCGTCGTCGCCGTGGCACGAGGAGCAGCGGTCCTTGATGTGAGCCTTCCCGCGGGCGGCGTCGCCGCCCGGCAGGAGCGCGTAATGCCCTTGAGCCGGCGGCTTGATCGTGAAGATCTGGTCGGGATGCGGGAGCGCGCCGTCGCGGACGCCGATCACAAACGCGGCCATGGCCTCGATCTGAGGGGGCGTGAGCACGTCGCCGTACGCGGGGATCTCGCGATCCCCCTTCGTGAACAGGAGGACGAGCTCCTCTTGCGTCTCGCGTCCCCCGAGGAGGTTCCGCGAGACGGCGTATCCCTTCGCCATCGCGCTCGGTCCATAGATGCCCTCGCGCCCCTTGAGATCCCACCCGAAGAAGTTCTTGAGCCGATAGTCATGGCCGGCGTCGTTGTTCACCGCCTCCCCGGAGCCGAGCTTCAGCGTCCCATTGCCCGAGGGACCGCCTTGACCATCGAGTGCCCCTTTCGTCTTCGAGCTATCGGGGACGAAGGCCGAAAATGGGGGCTTTTTCCCATAGAATTTATCGAAGAGCCGGCCGCCGAGCGCCGTGTCGATGGCGGGCGTCGCCGGCGCGGGCAGCGCGGGCAGCGCGGGGGCAGGGGCGGGCGTGGGCGCTGCGGACGGCTGGGCCGGCTCGTTTGCCGGCGCGGCAGGGCCGCAGGCCGCTACGCAGGCGAGGAGCGCAGGGAGCGAGGCCGAGAGGGGGGCGCGACCTGGAGCGAGCGCGCGGGGGCGGGCACGGTGGAGCAAGACAGTCTCCTGGCGAGGGGGGATCACGCGGCCACTGTATTCACCTCGGGCCCGGCGCCGCAACGGCGACCGCAGCTCCGTCGACTCGGGGGCCGGCGCCCATGAAACAACCGCGATCACCGGTCAGGTCGCCAGCATTGCGGAGAACCCCCATGGTTGCTAAAGCCGATGAGTGCGCCTGCTTGAGATCGTCTCGCTCCTCGCCCTCTCAGGCGCGCTCGTCGCGCTGACGTTTCGAGCTGGCTCGGTGCGAACACGCCGCGTCCTCTTCGGCGCGACCGCCGGCCTCATGGGCTTGCAGGCGCTTGTCGAAGGGGCGCGATGGCAGCTCTTTCCCGCCTACATCATCACGGCGGCCTGTGGCGCGCTCGTGTTTCTTCGGAGCACGGCGCCTCGGGCAGGCGCCAAGGTCTCCTCGATCCGGCGCGTATTGCGCGCCCTGCGCGTCGCGCTGGCGGCGGCCGCGCTGTCCGTCGCCGTGATCTTGCCGGCGTCCCTTCCGGTGCCCTCTTTCCCGTCGCCGGAGGGGCCGCACCCCGTGGGCACCGTCAGATTTTTGCTCGAAGACCCGGCGCGCGCCGATGAGGCGGAGCCGGGGCGCCCTCGCCGCCTGATGGCGCAGGCCTGGTATCCGGCGGACGCGAGCGCCGCGAGCGCTCCCCGGGCGCGGTACCTGCCCGATGTGGTGCAGACAGGACCAGCGTTATCCCGCACGTTCGGGCTGCCGTCGTTCTTCGCGAGCCACCTCGCGTACGCATCGAGCCACTCCCACGAGAACGTGCCTTTCGCGCCCGCCCTCGATCGCGCGCCGTTGCTCGTCTTCTCGCACGGCCACCGCCTCTCCTCCAGCCTGAACACGACGACGCTCGAGGCGCTCGCGAGCCAGGGATACGTGGTCATCGCGCTGGAGCACACCTATGACGCGGCCGCTGTGGTGTTCCCCGACGGCGCCGTCGCGCTGTCCCAGGCGCGCGTGCCCGATCAGGGGACGGACGAAGACGTGGCGTCCAAGACGTTCTGGGTCGGCGTCCGCGCGGCCGACGTGCGGTTCCTCCTCGACACCATGGCGGGCGCTACCTCCTCGCGGATTCCCGACATCCTCGCCCGACGGTTCGACGCCGCGCAGGTGGGCGTGCTGGGCTTCTCGCTGGGAGGCGGGACCGCTGCCGAGGTCTGTCGGACCGACGCCCGCGTCGCAGCGTGCGCCGACATCGACGGCCTCATCTACGGCGAGGCGACGACGTCCGGCGTGACGCAGCCCTTCCTGCTCATCGAGAACGAGGCGCGTGAAGACGCCATGGATGCCTTTGTCGCGCGCCTGCGCGGTCCCTCCTGCCGGGTGCGCGTCGCTGGCGTGACGCATGTCGGCTTCTCCGATATCCCCGCGATCACGCCGCTTCTGTCGTATTTCACGCCGCGTGGGCAGGATACCGAGCGCGGCGACGACACGGTGCGCGAGACGAACCAGCGGGTCACCGCGTTCTTCGACGCGACCCTGCGCCGCGATCGGGATCGCTGGTCGCGCGTGAGATCGGCTCACCCGCGGTTCTCGACCGCTTGCGATCGCCTGCCCGCGCCGTGAACGGGCGCCGCCTCGGGAGCCGTTCGCCCGAGCGCATGTCCACCTATCCGCCGTCCTTCTTCTTCAGCTCGCCCTTGAACCGCCACTCCACCGCCGCCTTCACGGCCAGCGTGATCACCGACACCCCGGCGAGGAGGCTGGCGACGGCGAACGCGGGGACGACGCGGACCATGTTGGCGTAGTAGACGCGCTCCACGTGGAGCGGCAGCGTCACCTGATCCGACGAGCCCGCCGAGACCACGTACACGGCGCCGAACTCGCCCATCGCCCTGGCGGTGCACAGGATGACGCCATACAGGAGGCCCCAGCGGATGTTGGGCAGCGTGACGCGCCAGAAGATCTGCCACCCGTTCGCGCCGAGGACGCGGGCCATCTGCTCCTCCTCGGTCCCCTGGGCCTGCATCAGCGGGATGAGCTCGCGCGCGACGAACGGGAAGGTGATGAACACCGTGGCGAGCACGATCCCGGGAAGGGCGAAGATGATCCGGGTCGAGACCTCGAGGCTCGTGAACCCGAGGCTCACCGCATAGGTCCTGTTCACGAACGCGCCGAAGAACCCGCTCGCCCCGAAGAGCAGGACGAAGCACAGGCCGGCGACCACCGGCGAGGTCGAGAACGGCAGATCGATCAGCGTGACGAGCAGGCTCTTGCCCCGGAACTCGAACTTGGTGACAGCCCACGCCGCCGCGACGCCGAAGAGCGTGTTGAGCGGCACCGCGATGGCCGTGGTGAGGAGCGTGAGCTCCACCGCGCGGAACGTCGCGCGATCGAAGACCGCCTGTCCATAGGCGCTCAGGCCCTCGCTGAAAGCATGCCAGAACACCACCCCCAGCGGGAGGACGAGGAACACGCCGACGAGCACCACGCACAGGCCGATCAGCAGCCGGCGCGCCCCGCGACCGCCGCCGGTGTCCGCATGGCCTGCCCGGGAGCGCGCGGCGAGCCTCTCGTGCCTCGGGTTCATCGGCCGCGCCGCGGGCGGTCAGCCCGCAGCCCTGTCTGCGTGGGCGCGCGCGGCGGCGCGCTGGAGCAGGTTGATCGCGAGGAGGAGCGCGAAGGACGCCCCGAGGAGCAGGACCGCGACCGCCGTCGCGTCGGCGTAGGTGCCCGTCTCGTTCACCTCGATCATCTTGATGATCACCTGGGATGCGATCTCTGTATCAGGCCGGTTGCCCGAGATGAAGATCACCGACCCGTACTCGCCGAGGCCGCGCGCGAGCGCCAGCGCGAACCCCGTGAGGAGCGCCGGCGCGAGCTCGGGCAGGACGATCGCGCGGAAGATCTGGAGCCGGCTGGCGCCGAGCGTGGCCCCCGCCTCCTCGACCTCCCGGCTCAGGTCCTCGATCACCGGCTGCACCGTGCGCACGACGAACGGCAGCCCGACGAAGGCCATCGCGATCACCACGCCGAGCGGCGCCAGGGAGATCCTGTCGTACACCGTCCACTCGATCGGCCACCCGCCCCACCCGCCGTGCGCGAACCCGCGCCACGCGGGCCACGGATACCGGAAACCCACGCCGGCGAGCGCCCCGCCGAGCAAACCGTTCTCGGCATACAGCGTGGAGAGCGCGATGCCGGCGACGGCCGTGGGGAGCGCGAAGGGCAGGTCGATCACCGCGTCGATGAGGCGCGAGCAAGGGAAGGTGTACCGGCCGAGCACCCACGCGATGAGCAGGCCGACGACGACGTTGAGGAGCGCAGCGACGAGGGAGGCGCCCAGCGTGAACCGCACGGCCGAGGCGACCCAGCCGCTCGTGATCACCCCGAGGAACCGCTCCCAGCCGAGCTCCGCCGTCTTCAGGAACAGCGCGGAGAGCGGCAAGAGGACCACGAGGCTCAGGTAGAGCACCGCGACGCCGAGGGAGAGCGAGAACCCGGGGAGCACGCGCGCGCGGCGCGACATCACTTCTTCCGCATCTTGTCGAGCTCGGCCCCCTGGCCGAAATGGACGCTCATCACGGTCGGCCAGTCGGTGAAATGGTCCTTGAACCGGAACAGCGACAGCGGCTTGAGCCGCTCGGCGTGCTTCCTCGCGATCGCCTCGCTGTACGGGCGGTTGTAGCGCTTCGCGATGAGCTCCTGGCCCTCGTCGGAGAAGTGGAACTGGACGTACGCCTCGGCGATGTCCTTGACGCCGTGCCGCTCGGCGACCTTGTCGACGACCGCGAGCGGGACCTCGATCGTGATCGAGTCCGAGGGGACGACGACCTCGAACTGGTCGGTCGTCGCCGGATCGGCCGCGATCTGGAGGATCTCGTTCTCCCAGCCGAAGAGGACGTCGCCCGTGCGCTGCAGGATGAAGCGGGTCGACGAGCCGCGCATGGCCGGGTCGAGGATGGCGTCGTCATAGACCTTCGCCGTGAATTCGCGCGCCGTGGACTCGGCCTCCGCGTCCGGCCGGCCCTCGGCCTTCGCCTTGCGCGCGGCGTGCGCCCAGGTCGAGAGATAGATCCACCGCGCCCCGCCGCCGGTCTTCGGATCCGGGCACAGCGACACGACCTCGGGCCGCGCGAGGTCCTCCCAGGCCTTCACCTGCTTGGGATTGCCCTTGCGGACCAGGAAGATGACCGCCGACGTGTACGGCACCGAGCCGTTCGGCAGGCGCTCGCGCCAGGTCGCGGGGAGCAGGCCCGCCTTGGCGATCGTGTCGATGTCGAAGTCGACCGACAGGGCGGCGACGTCCGTCTCCTTGCCGGCCGCGATGTCGCGCGCCTGCTTGCCCGACGGGCCGTGATCGGTCTCCACGTCGACATCCCTGCCTGTCGTCTGCTTGTACCACCGCTCGAACGCCGGGTTGAGCTCCTGGTAGAGCTCGCGCGTGGGGTCATAGGACGCGACCGAGAGCTTCGAGACCCGGCCTTCGGCGCTCCCCTCGGGCGCGGTCGCCGTCTTCTTCTCCTCGCACCCGAGGACGGCCAGGAGCAGGGCACCCAGCGCGAGCGCGGAACGGAACGCGGTTGTCTTCATCGTCTCATCTCCGGGGGGGAAGGCGGCCACTCTACCGCCGGACAAGGCCCTTGTCGCGAGGAGAGCTCCTGCGCGATCCGGCGGAGCGCGCAGGCGGCCCGTGAGCGTCGCGCTCAGGGCGCGAGCTTGACCGCGACCGGCGAGAGCTGCTCTTCGACCTCGAGGCCCACGCCGAGCTGTCCCTGGGTGTTCTCGCCCCAGCAGAGGACCTCGCCGGTCGTCCTCAGAGCGCACGTGTGGTAATAGCCGACGGCGAGCTGCGCCACGCCGTCGAGGGGCACGTCGACCGGCTGCGAGGACAGCCCACCCTCGCCGTGGCCGAGGGGGCCGACCCCCCACATCTTGAGCGCTCGCGCCTCGCCGGACACCGCGCCGCTCCGCTCGCGGCCCACGTCGATGTGCGCCGCCCGAGGCACCACGACCAGCGTGGGCTCCAGCACGGGCCCGTACCGATCGGCGCCCACCGCGCCGTTGTAATCGTTGCCGAAGCAGTAGACCTCCACGCCCTTGCGCGCGCAGGTGTGCCGGTCGCCCGCGACCACCTCCTCGACGCCCGCGGCGAGCGGCGCGAGGACGGGCACCGGCGACGACGCGCTCTCCTGCGAGCCGGTGCCGAGCTGGCCATCGAAGCTCCGGCCCCAGCAGAGCAGGCCTCCGTCGGAGGCCTTGATGGCGCAGGTATGATCCTGGCCGCTCGCGACCTGCCGGCTGTCGCTCCGGATGAGCGTCGGGGTGATGTACTCGGACTGCCCCGACTCCCCCTTGCCGAGCTGGCCCTCCTGGTTCGAGCCCCAGCAGTACAGCTCGTCGCCCGTCTTCACCGCGCACGAGTGCGCCGCGCCGAGCGAGAGCTGCACGACGTTGATCAGGCTCGGCACCCGCGCCGGCGCGCTCGACGCGGGGAAGCCGCCGATGCCGAGCTGCCCCGTCGTGCCGTGCCCCCAGCAGGTGACCGTCGTGTCCTCCATGATCGCGCACGTATGCGCGGGAGGGGCCGCGCCGGAGTCGCCCGAACGCAAGAACCCGCCGCCCGCCGCCACGTGGAGGACCTTGCCGGGAAGGGCGACCTGCGCCGGGAAAGGGAAGACCGGGTCGCTCCCCGGCTTGCCCGACTCGCCGAACGTGTTCCTGCCCCAGCACCACACGCTGCCGTCCCGCCGGAGCGCGCAGGTGTGGGCATAGCCGGCCGAGATCTCGACCGGGTCGTTGCAGAAGGCGCTCTCCTTCCCGTCCACGCACTCCGTCGCGCAGCGGTTGCCGCAGGCGCCGCAGTGCTCGGGGTCGCGCGCGAGCGTCTCGCAGCCCGGGGCCGCGGCGTCGCAGTCCAGGAAGCCGGTGTCGCAAGCGACGCCGCAGACGCCTGCCTCGCACGTGGGCGACGCGTTCTCGGCGGCGGGGCAGTCCTCCGGCGCGGCGCACGCGTCGCCGTGGCCGCCTGCGCCGCCGCCGGTGCCTGCGCCGCCCGCGCCGCCGCCGCCCTCGCCGCCCGCGCCGCCGTGGCCTGCGCCGCCGCCCTCGCCGCCCGCGCCCGACGTGAAGTTGCGCTCGGAGGGCGAGCAGCCGGCGCAGAGCGCGATCGTGAGGAGCGCCAGCGAGGTCGTCGTCGAGCGGGGCATGTGGGTCATCGAAGCTCCTGAAGCGGCAGGTGTACCGGAGCAGCAGGTTGCTCCTGGAACAGCTTTTTACGCTGCCGCTCCCCGCACGCAATGCGGGTCCGGCCGCCCGCAGCGCGGCCCGCTCGAGGCGCGCGGGAACGTCGACGTCTGGAGCGACGATCAGGGCAAATCGGGCGCGCCGTGAGCCGGGGCGCGCGGCGGGCCCGGAGATCGGGACCTGCTCCGGCGGCCGACATGAAGTAACCTCTCCCCCGCGCCGGCTCGACGCGGCGCGCCGCGCATGCGCCACGCCGAGAGCCCCCGCGAGATGACATGCAGCGCATGAGCCCCGACGACCGGGAGCCCGGCGCAGCGGCCCTGTTCGACTGGAATCGCGCCGAGCCCGCGCCCGCGGAGCGCCGGCTGCCGCCGGGCGGCGTGCCCGCCGAGGCCTGGGCTGCGGCGTGCGCCGAGGCCGAGGCGTGGCTGCCCTTCGGCCGGGGAGCCCGGCCGGTCGAGGTGCTCGACGAGACGCTGCGCGACGGCATCCAGGGCGTCTCCACCGTCAACCCGCCGAGCGCGCACAAGATCGAGCTGCTCCACGCGATGGCGAGCATCGGCGTCGACGCGGTGAACCTCGGCATCCCGGCGGCCGGGCCGCGGCAGCTCGAGGACGCGTGCCTTCTCGCCCGGGAGATCGCCTCGTCCAGGCTGCCGCTCGCCCTGACCGCGGCCGCGCGCACGATCGCCGCGGACATCGAGGAGGTCGCCCGCGTCGCGGACCGCACGGGGGCGCCGATCGTGGTCTACGCGTTCATCGGCAGCTCGCCGATCCGGCACTTCGTCGAGGGGTGGGGGCCCGACTTCCTGGCCCGCAGCGTCGAGGCGGCCGGCCGGGCCGCCGCGGCGGCCGGCTTGCCCTTCTGCCTCGTCGCGGAGGACGCGACCCGCTCGCCGCCCGCCATGCTCGACACGCTCTTCCGCGCCGCCGTGGACGCCGGCGCGGCGCGCCTCTGTCTCTGCGACACGACCGGCCATGTCACCCCGCCGGGGGTCGCGGCGCTCGTCGCGTTCGCCCGGCGCGAGCTCGCCGCGCTGGGCGCGGCCCGGATCGAGCTCGACTGGCACGGCCACAACGACCGCGGCCTCGGCCTCGCCGCCGCGCTCTGGGCGGCGGCGTGCGGCGTCGAGCGGGTCCACGCCACGGCGCTCGGCGTCGGGGAGCGGGTGGGCAACAGCTGCCTCGAGCTGCTCATCGACAACCTCGGTCGCCTCGGCTCGCGCGCCCCGGTGCCGCGCGAGCGCCTCGCCGCGTACTGCGCGGTCGCCTCGCGCGCCCTCGCCTGGCCCATCCCGCCGGATCACCCCATCGCGGGGGCGCTCACCCGGGCGTGACGCCGCTGACGCCGCTGCCGCCGACGCGCGCCACGGCGGCGCGGACGATCGGCGCCGCGGGCGCGAGCGCGTCCGCGAGCTCGCCGACCCGGCCCGCCGCGCGCTCGGCGCGGGTCCACGCCGACGAGAAGCCGAGCGTGCCGGGCGGGTGGGCCGCGGCGAGGGCGATCGCCTGCCGCAGATCGTCGCCGACCGCGGCGATGGCGTGGAGATCTGCCACGCCCGCCCCGCGCGCGCGCGCCGCGGCGTAGAGCGCGCGCACGATGCCGAGCAGGTCGCGGGCGGCCTCCAGCGGGAACGGGTCGTGGCGGATCGAGAGCACGCCTGCCGCAGATCACGGAGGCCGGGGCGCGGCGTCAAGCCGTGCGGCGTCCGTGGGGTCCAGCGTGAAAATTACAATGGATCGGGAATTGCACTTGAAGAATGCCATGAACAATCGCACCCATGAGCTCGCAAAGACGGACGTACCCGGCGGCGACGACGAGGACCCGCTGCCGCCCAACCCGGGCGACCCGGGCCCGGAGCAACCCGAGCCGCCCTCGCCCGACCCCACCCAGGACCCGCGCATCCCGCCGCAGGGCGACTTTCCGCGCGGGGTCTGATCTCAGCGCGCGCCGCGGCGGGGGCCGGGCTGTGATGGTGCGGTCCTGGCAATCACCGCTGTCGCCACTGTGACCCTCTCCCATGGGCGATCGCGGCTGTCCCCGCTGTGACCCTCTTCCATGGGCAATCGCGGCTGTCTCCACCCTGGCGGCGCAGGTGCTCCTCCGCGTGAAGACGGTTTTGCAGGCCGACGTGCCCGCGCGCCGGCTGTTCGAGTCGCCCACCGTGGCCGGTCTTGCCCGCGCCGTCGAGGATGCGCGGCGCGCGGAGGAGCGAGGCGCCGCGGCGGAGCGCCCATGCCGACGAGCACGCGCACTGCCACGCCGACCCACGCCCAATCCCGTGGATCCGAGTTAAAGGAGACGGCCACCGCGCCGCACCCGGGAGACCCCGCTCTTTTCATCAGGCAGCCCATCCTCTCATAGACCGCCCCCTCCGATTCGCCGGAAGGTGCGGACCCGGCCTCTCGGCCTTATACACGACGCGTGCGCGCACGATGCGGCGCATTCCGCCGCGTTCGTAGCCGAGTCGCGAGGTCTCCTCGACCCGATGCGCATCGCCGTCGCATCGAGCTCAGGACAGGAGAGCTCGATACGGACGACGGGAAGGGCCTCGCCGCCGAGCGCTCGGACGCCACGCGGACGATCTCGCGCCCTACCGCAAACGCACTGTCCGCAGAAATTGCGGGTTCTTGGGCGCATTTGAAAGTCGCAGTGCTGCCCGGCAGGGTGAAATTGCCGGCACCGCGTCCACCATCACTCTACATGTAGGTCAATGGCGCAGCAAGTCCGAGCGTGAATCCGGGTTGCCATCCCCTTACTTCTTCCTGGTAGGAACGCCGCCACATGTGGCGCGCAGCCGGCATGACCGGCCCCCGGGGTGCTTGACAAGCAGGGTTAACCGTCGGCTACGCTATCTACCCACGATGAAAAGGGAGGGACATGCCTCGAAAAGCGCTCAGCGAATCCGTCGTCGCCGATCTAATGGTCAAAACACGTCGTAGATGCTGCCTATGTGTTTATCTGGAGGGCAATGGCTCGCGGAAGAGGCTTCAGCTCGCCCACATCGACCGCAACTCAAGCAACGACGCAGTGGACAATCTCGTTCCGCTCTGCCTGGAGCATCATGATGAGTACGACTCCACAACGCGCCAGTCTAAGAACATTAATCCTCAAGAAGTGCGCGCATACAGAGACCGCCTTATCCGCGAAATCGCCAGTGGCGTATTGACTTTTGGAGAAACAAAAGCGCGTGAGGAACTCGTGGCGGAAGCACTTACGGAGCTTGATGATGCACGTTCCTACGCCTTCTGCGTGCTGTTCGCGGAGATAGAGCGAATTCTGCTCAAGCATGACCCAATTGGAATCGCGGAGGGCGGCCCGAGCGAGTATGATACAGAAGCCTACGATATCGCCAAGGGCCTGCGAAAGGCTAACGGGGGACTCGACATTGAAATACTCTGTCACGGCGTCATTGCCAGCTGGTTCCTCCCGAGCGTCGCTGACGGTTTCGCCGGGTACCCACAATTAGCGTCGAACATCGAGAATGCGTGGAATCGATACGTCGCATCTGTCGCATCCTATCAAGCCGGGAAGGACCGGTATAAGGAGCCTCGGACAGCATGATCGAGGTTGGAAAAAGAGCGCCCACCTTTGGGTCGGATCTGACGAACAGCGGCGCTGCGCACGTCGTTCCTTGGCCGCCGCGCTTGCATCCGCCGTTCGCAGCTCAACCCGGCATTATGCAGCAGCCGGCGTTCATCGGCCGCCAAGCAACGCGAACACCAGACCATGGAAGCATGGGAATAGCGGAGGGCTCGGATCGAATTTTCTCCGAGGCAAGCCCAGAATGAGCGACAAGGCCCTGACCGACTACCGCGATGTTCGTGAGGATCAGCTCGTCCGCAATGAGGCGAGGCACATCCGGTCGAAGATCAACGACGCCCGAGGCAGCCGCCACGACGCCGGAGTCCGGTGGCCCTTCGAGCTCTTACAGAACGCACTCGACGCGGGCCCGCGCCCAGGTTGCGACCGCGTCGAGGTACGCCTCCGTCAGAACGGCGACAAGTTCGTCTTCGAGCACGATGGCGCGTTCTTCACGTTGAGGGATTTGGCGGCGCTCCTCTCAGGAGGCTCCAGCAAGGAGTTCGAGTCCGAGGACACCACCGGACGCTTCGGCACCGGTTTCCTCGTTACCCACGTGCTTGCCCCACGGACGACCGTCTCTGGGATCTTCGCGACGGGCGAGGGCCTCGAACGCTTCGCACTCATGCTCGATCGCGGCGGGGATGAGGAATCGATCGTCGCCAACATCGCCGCCTGCGATGCCGCGATTCGATCAGCCAGTCCGCTCCTGACGACCGACGGTGTTCCCTCCGCCAGCTTCACGTACGTTACCGACGATTCCGCGACGCTCCACCTCGGCATGGCCTCGTTTCGCAGTGCCGTGCCGTATCTGTTCGCGACCTGTGAGCGGCTCGGTCGCGTGACCTTCGAGACCGAAAGCGGCACCCCGGAGACGTGGGAAGCCGGGCCCATGACGTCACGCACCATGGATGCTGCGCTGGTGCACGAACGCCCCCTCTCGTGTCGGCGAGATGATCAGGGTGCCGAATACCGCGCCGTTCGAGTCGCCGCGGCCTCATCTCCGAACCAGGCTGCACTCGCGGTTCTCCTCAATGTCGAGGGCCGGTGGCGGCTGCAGCTACCCGCTCACGACTTCCCACGTGTGTTCTGTCGGTACCCGATCCGGTCCTCGACGTTTTTGCCCATCAACGCCGTTCTGGACGCGCCGTTCGATCTTGATCAGGAGCGCCGCCGCATACTCCTGGATAAGGAAGAGGTGAAACGAGTCTTTCACTTGTCGGTCAGCGCAGTCGTGCCGCTCGTCCGCCTCGCCTACAAGGAAGGCTGGGATGACCGACACTGGCTCGCCCGTGCAGCACCGTCCCCATCGTCCTTCGCCGACAAGGAGGACGAGCAGGAGACCGACTGGCTGACGAAGGAGATGCGTTCTCTAGCGGACGAGTTGGTCCGGCTGCCGATCGTGGCGACGAGGAACGGCCTCGGTGCGTCGGTCGAGGGGACGGACGGCAACTGGTTCGCGGACTTCGTCGACGCGCATTCCGACGGCACGACCATGAACCGCTTGTGGCCTCTTGTGGATGACGCCGAGGATCTGTGCCCGCCCGTCGCTGAACTAGCTGACGCATGGGCGGCGATTGCTTCTGGATGGCACGACCTTGGCGTGCAAGTGAACCAGGTCGGGCTCGCCGTGCTCGCCAAGTATGTACGTGGCGATGCAGAGCGGATCGAGGACTTGAGCGTCCGCTGTGACAAGCGGGAGTGGATCGCCCGGTTCCTGGACGTTGTCGGTGAATGTTGGGCTGGTCGTGGTGTCAACGCCGACCTCGTGGAGCGGATGGTGCCGAACCAGAGTGGGGCGCTCGTCCCTCGAAAGGACCTCAAGCGTGACGACGGCATCCCTGATGCCTTAAAGAAGATCGCCGATTCCCTGGGATGCGGCGTCCGGTCGCGGCTGGTCGATCTGACGATCCTCGAGATAGCGCGCGAGCAGTCGCTCGGGCATGTCGAGAGCGTCCTGAAGTCCGCCTTTCCCGTCGCGATGGCGGAGGACGACGTTCTCGACGAGTGTGTACGCCTGCTCGAGAAGCAATTTCCGAAGGCCGAGCGACTCTCCGACTCAAATCGCGCGCTCATCCTCGCGAGCATCCGGCTCCTTGACTACCTTGCGCAAAAAGGCGACGCGGCCACCTCGTTGGCCGCCCGCGTGCCGTTGCTGGCGCATGACGGGACGTTTGCGCGTACGTCAGCCCAGCGAAAGATGATCTCTCCCGTCGAGACCTGGGACGAACGCGCACGGACCTTTCACGCCGCGTATCCGCTTGAGCGCGTGCTCGCACCAGAGTATGTCGGGACGAACATCGTCGCGGCGCTCATTGGCTGGGGCATCGCGTTCCGCGAGCCCTTGATCAAGATGAGGCCCGCCGACCCCATCAAGGACGATCGGCTCCGCTGCCTCGCAATCGAGGGCGAGGAGACGGAGGGCGTCCAAGTCCATGGCGAGGAGTTCACGCAGATCGCACTCCTGCACGAGCTGCTCCCTCGATGCCAGGAACGAGACGAAGCCGCCTCCCTGCTCGGGCTGGCCCTCTGCTACATGGCTCCAGCCGACACCTCATGGCGGAATGAGCGCGTAGTAGTGGGTCGCCGTTCCGGTGCCGACGTTCCGATCACGGTGAGGGGGGCGCTCTGGCTCGCGGATCTCCGGGCGAGAGCGTGGGTGCCTGTGCGGAGCGACGAAGGCAGGACAAGTCAGGTGATGCCCACGCCTGAGTCGCTGAAATCCCTCTTAGACCCCGCGTGGCTTCGAGGAAACGTCGCTGCGCTTGAGTTCCTCGGTCGCTTCTTCGGGTTCGACGCCCTCGACCTGCAGCTGCTTGCCGCACATGATGACGAGAGTCGACAAGAGCTCCGCGACCGTCTTGCGCGCATCGTGGAGCTCGCCGGCGCCAATCCAGAGACGCTCGTCGAAGTGGAGGCAGAACTCCAGGTGAGGAAGAAGCGTGCGCAAGACGTTGCGCGCTGCCGAACGCTCGGCCTCGACGTTCAGGCCGCGATCAAGCTAGCCCTCGAGGCGCAGAAATTGACGGTAAAGGTCGTCGATGTCGGCTATGACTTCGATGTTTCCTGCAGAGACCTTGATGACGCAGCAAGCAGGTTGGAGGTCGGCTCGTATTTCGTCGAGGTGAAGGCGACGACGCATGGCGACGCGAAACTGACACCCAAACAGGCCGAGACGGCCTCGCAGCGAGCGGATCGATACATTTTGTGCGTCGTGGACCTGAGAGGGATTCCCGAAGAGCGCCTCGACGAGCCGTGGTCGATCGAGGATGTGCTTTCGCTCGCACACTTGGTTCCTCAAGTCGGCACGCTCGTGCGGGGCACGTGGGAGCTTGTAGAGGAAGCGCGGACCAGCGAGGTCGGTCTGCGCAACGAGAACGCTCTCCGGTATGCCGTACGCCCGGAGGTCTGGGAGGAAGGCTGCTCGATCCGCGAGTGGGTAGCAGCAGCATTCAAGGCGGGGGTGCGTGACTGAATCACGGAGCCCCGTGATGCGAATCTCGCCCGGATGCCGTCGGAACGAACCTGCGGTGGCGAACCGTCGCGATCCGTCACATTCGCCGAGGTTTTCGAGAGACGTGAACCCGGATCGCACGGGTTCGAAGGGCATGGACCCAACCCGGGCCCAACCGCCGGACCACGGGCCCGGGGAGCTCGCGATGGTCCATCCGCCGCCTCGGGCGGCCGTCGTCGCCTCGCTCGCCAGCACTCTGAGCCGAGCCGTCGCCCTCGGGGATGTGGAGGCAGCCCGGGTCGTTCATGAGGCGATCGGTCAGCTGCTCGGGCTGCCGGTGGCACTGGAGGGCCGAGCAAGCGCGCGCCGACGGTAGCCCGCCACATCGGGACGGTCTGTCTCTACTCCGCCGGGAACGCGGCTGCCCTGGTGGCCGTGCTCCCGCGCAGGGGACACCGGCGCCAGTTGTGCGCCACTGGAGGACGGACAGCTTTTCGCCGCGGATCCGCTGACCCACAACGCCGGCGGGAGCAGGCGCCCTCGCCCACGGAGAGGTCCATGAGCGCTCCCTCTGGATCTGCTGTAGATTTAAAAGGCGCTCGGGGCCGGCCGAACCGTGCGAAGCGACAGAGAATGCCGGGAGAATTAAGCGAGCTGACGACGGTTTGGCACCATTGCCTTCGGTAGCTGGCCATTCAGGAGCCCGTACTGGTCATTAGATATGCGCGGGCGGACCCGCTGCAGATCGGCTGAACGACGACGGGCTGACGGCGTCTCGGTCGCCGCGAACCGAGCTCCTTGCTTACCTTGGGGAGGGATCTCCGAAGTGCTAGGATTTCCTGGGTTTCGAACCCGTCGGCGCTCTAAGGCGTCGTCGCCGGCGAGGTGTCGCATCTGGCAGCTCAATCCACCATTCTAGGCCAGGATCATGAAGCATCGATTCATGGCTACGGATGAGGGACTCGGTGTCCGATCTAGTTTCCCAATGCCCCGGGCGCACAATGCGCACGAGCTGATTTCGGTACTGTTCCCAAAGGTAAATTGAGACGTCTGGAGCGCCCACTACAAGCTGCCACACATCATGGACTAACTGAGAATGCCGTTCCGTAAGTGCCTTCCACACCTCTTCGCCGTCCCTGCTCGTATGCCGGAGGACATCGAGCAACCAGGCGGCGGCGCGAGCCCGATTCGACGTAATATCCTCTCTGGGAATCACAGGAAACTGACCTGCGTCCCGCAACCAACGCAATGCAGACGGATCTAAGGCACGTATTATTGGGTTTGCGCGGTTCACTACCGCCTGCCTCCGCGTCTTAGTGTTGTCGAATGACACCAGTAGCACCTGGCTCCAGGATGGCGGGAAATCACTTGTCAGCATTGAGATATTTAGCAACGACTCCTCAAGATCTGATCGTTGTGTGTCAACACGACCATCGAGCCAGAGCCCTGACAATCCGACGCCGGAAGAATTCTCGTGAAGAACGATCCGATGCGGAGCATGCGCAGGCGCATGCCACGAAAGTTGATTACTATCTCCGACACTCCCTATCAGCTCCAGGAAGAGCACATCACGCCCGTTCCATCGTCCAATTCCTTGCAGACGACCACTCTTCCCCTGCTGGCGATGATTGTGCCAGAAAAACTCAACAGCCTCCGCAACGGGAAACGAGAATTCTTGCCATCGCGCGACATTGTCGCCAAAGAACATCCAATGAGGCTCTATTGGCACCAGCAGTGGAACGTTTGCAGCCGCATGATTGAGCGTCGCATAAACGGTCGATCGGTTATTGTCAATAAATTCTTTAATAATATCGCGACCCACCTGCATGATATGCGCATAAATCTGCCGCAACGCTGGTCCCGCCACTTCAAGCTCGAAACGGCCCACATCGATCTTTATTGCCGTTCGATCGATCAGGTCGAGCTCGGCGATGACATGAGGGGCATCCCATCGTGTCGGCAAATTTAGCTCCGTTCTCATCCCGTTCCAGGCGGCCAGAACCACCATGCCCGGGGGCAAGAACACATGTTTGTCATCTAGGAGCTTCTCGACGCAGAATCCACGCCCGTCTGTCTTTGCTCGCATAAAGGCTAGAGAATTTCCGCCGGGCAACTTAAAATATGGCATGGTCAGGCGAGCTCTGCCTAGGCCGCTTGGTAAGTCAATTTCCTTGCGAAGCCACATTAGATTGGACCGAGCGTCTTTTTCTAGCCGCTCAATCCACTGTCGTGAGCTTTCTGCGTCAGCGCTCGTGCCCTCCGACCACCAATTCTTCGGAATCCCATGGATTTGGTTTAGGTCTTCCTTTCTTCGATTGATGTCTTCTAATATAATATGCGCAAGGCTGTCATCCGTCGCTGACCAGCCCGGCAAAAGATTCCACGACGAGCCGTCGTGCCGCGTGAACGAGAAGCGGCAGGGCACCGCTGCCAGAGTCCGGGTCACATATTGCTCGAATCGGCTTGTCCACTTTGCGAGATCCTCTCCTATGATGTTCTTCTTGAGGCGCAGGCGCACCTCTGTGCCAGGTCGTGACGTGCGCTGAATTGGCGTTAGCTGACCAAATCGGCCAATTCCCTCTGTCTCGAATCGCCAGCCTCCTTCTGGTGGGCTCAATATGTTCCCGTCGCGACACGTGTCGATTGTTATGCGATCGGCGAGCATGAAATAGCTCAGTACACCAATTCCGAACTGGCCCGTGCGTTCGATGGAAAAGCCTGCTGCTCTGCATCTGCGCTCAAGGTCAACGAGATCGTGTCGACGCGCGATGCCGCTCACCAAGAGGTGGTCGCGAATGATCGCTTTGGTCATACCTACGCCGTTGTCCTTGCAGACCAGCCAATGTTTGTCGCTATGCGACTCCACCCTCAGCGCGACCTCGTGCCTCTTTCGCAGGGCTAATATATCGAATTGGTCCATGGGATCGGGCAGGTCAAGTCGCTCACGTGCGATCTTCTCCCGGACCGCGTCGAACGCGTTCTGCATGAGCTCTCGGACAGCGACGATAGGATCCTTGTATAGTTCGACTCCTGAGAGTAGGGACAGGACCTTGCTGACATTGGGCCGGAACGCACCGTCGATATATTCGTAACTCCCGTGCTGTGGCCGGATGTCCGGCGTGATGCTGACGGGGAGATCCCAATGGTGCGGCAGGTCCCTGGGATGGTGCGGGCATACCTTGAACGGTTGCTCTTCGGCGAGCCGACGGCAGGTCTCTAGTTCGATGTTCACGCCCTCCACGGTCTGCTCGATGGCTCGGTGTAAGTATGCATCCTTCGGTCGAGCAGCTATGGCAATATGCGCTATCGACTCATTTTTATTGCGTGCTATTCGAAAGCTGATTGCCTGGTCTTTGGCCCAGTAAATGCGGCTATCGGGGGCGATGTCTCGGTGCTGCAGGATAACATCCGGTGTGCGCTCTGGATCGAACTCTAGGATGTCGGCGACTCGGAGCACGCAGGCGAGATAGCGAAGCTGAACGGGGACGGCTCGCACGCCGCGGAGCATCGGGTCGAAGCGCTCGCTTCGAAGGTCTTGGTAACCCTCGTGGTGGCTGCAACAGAGGGTGACGAGATCCTTCGCCCAGTCCGGGTAGAGCGGTGGTTCGAGCTCGCGTAGGTGATTCTCGATCCACTCTCCGCTCCAGTCGTTGTGTCGCTCGCGGCAATAATACATCACGATTTCGTCCGCGAGCTGGAGCTCGTCGTTCGTGGGCCTCCCTCTCGTCAGAGGTGGCTCGATGCCCCGTTCGTCCTCATCGAGCGTGCGCTGAAATATTTTTACTTCGTACTCCGTCAAATCGCCCCGCTCGCCAGTGATAAGGTAAGCTCGGTGCGCAACGAACTTTGACCGCTCAGGAGTCATCCCAATGTCGTGCAAATATGCGGAGAGAAGCAGCAAGCCGAGCTCGTACCCCGAGAGCTGCGACAGGACGTCCGGCGGGACTACCTCGGCCATGCGCTCGGCGACGCGGAAGGCGTGGCCTGCATCATGCAAGGTGAAGTCAAGGAGCGGTGTGCCTCCTTGATCGAGCACTCGCTGGATCTTCGGCATGCACCGGTCGTGTGCGAGAAGCTGCCGTGTCGCGGTTGCATCGTCGCTCTTAAGTGACTCCAGCGTCGTCCAGAGCTTAGTCTCCTTCCAATCCCGCTTCTCCGATGGCCTTTTCATCACGTCCTCCTGGCGTCGAAATGCTGTATTTTTTTTGGCACGTGCCTGGTCGGACTAAAACCGGCGCGCTCATCACACACGCGCGAAGCCTGTCCTTTCTCTCATCTTCGGCTCCGTTGAGCTGACGCCCTTCCGCTGGCCGGCAGCCCGTTAGGGTCTGCGCCTTATAAGCGTGCTTCCCCCGACTCCGCGGGCGGCATAACGTCGTCGAAGACGGCAGCCTATTAGTCCACGCCGGGAGTGAGGCGGTGGACGAAGCGGACACGCGATCGCGCCGGGCCCGCCTCATCTGGTTGCCACTCACCCGCGCGTCGTCGCGCGCGACGCGCAGCAGCACGCTATCCTCGTCGGCGAAGGGCATGCTGAGGAGCTCGTCGAGGAATTCTACCATCCGCTGCGCATCATGCGCGCGCATGCGCTCGGCCCCCAGCGTGCGCAGCTCCTCCGAGCGTACCTCGATCGGTTCGCCGTCGCGGATCCCGCACGCACTCTGGATGGCCGTGCGGAGCATCCCGAACGCAGCGCCCCTTCGGAGCGGGTCGCCACGGCCGATCCAGACCGCGACGGGCTCGTTGCGCTGCCGGACGCGGCGGACGATCTCGTACGCGAGTCGCGACTTGCCCACGTTGGCCGGCGCGGTGACGAGCAACGACAGCCATCAGGTGCCCGTTGGAGCAGACCGGCCGGCCGGTGAGGCACTCGAACCGCACGCAGCCGAGCGCGACGACGTCGTCGCGGACATCGATATCCTGCCCGCTCTGCGCCTGATCGGGCGCCATGTATGCCGAGGTCCCGAGGACAACGCCCGTCTGCGTCAGCGGCGTGGTCGTAGGGATCCCGGCGATCCCGATGTCGAGTAGTTTCGCGCGCGCGACGTCGCGGTTCACGAGGAACAGGTTGCTCGGCGTGAGATCGCGGCGGAGGACGCCGCGGGCGTGGACCACCGCCATGCGCGTGTCGGCGACGCACGCAGAGAGTGCGCTCCCCTCGTCCATGGTGAGCATGGTGAGCGGCGGACGGCGGAGCCCTTGCTCGAGATCCTCGCCCTCGAGCCCCCGTATGACGAGCCATAGCGCGCCCGTGGGGCTGCTCCCGTACGCCATGTGGCGCACGATGCCGGAGTGGGAGAGATCCGCGAGCATCCTGGACTTGCGAGAGAAACGCGACGTCGTCGCCCGAGTGCTCATCAAGGAGCACCTTGACGGGGACGCTCTCGTCCGAGAGCCGATCGCCCGCCTGCAAGACGCCTCCCATGATGTCCGCCCCTGCCTGGCCCACGATTTCGAATCGGCCTCCGAGCACGTCTCCCGGCTGCATTCGGCGAGTATCGTCGTTCTCGACAGGAAAAGTCTACATGGAGAGCGTGCGACTCCTCGCTTCCTGGGCACCCGCTGCCAGGATGGGCCGAGCCATCGCGTCGCGTGTCGCACGGAGCGCCTCCGCGTGGTAGACGATCGCGCCGGCGTGCCCGGTATCCAGCCACCGCAGCTCGCTCGCCCTTCAGGGCATGGAGCGCATCCACCTGCTCGCGGTATACGCCGCCGTCGCGACGCGCGCCGCCGAGGATGGCGGTGTCGAGCCGCCGCGGCGCCGGTGGCGGTCGAGGTCGGCGGCTCCGAAGAAGGCGCCGAGCCGCGCTCGCGTCGCTGACACGCCGCCGAGTGCCTCGAACCCGATGCTGCACGACAGCATCGCCTCGGTAAGGACCGGCACCACGCTGCGCCGCGCGGCGAGAAGCGCAAGCGCGCGCGGGCGCTCCGTCACCGCCGCCACCAGCGCCGCCGAGGCCCCGCCCATGCCGAAGCCGACCACCCCGACACGCTCGTACCCACGCCGGCGAGGTGCTCGATGAGCGCACGTGTCTCGTCGACCGTCGCGAGGTTCATCAACGGGAAAGGCAACATGGCAATGTGGCGTCCGCTACGTCGACCCTGCTGGCTCCCGCACCTGCCGACCGTGGCCGCGCGACCGGACACGTCGGAGGAACTCCGCCGTCGCCTGGCGCAGCTGGCACCGTGCGCGCTCGCCTCCAGGCGCTTCGCCCCGGCCCCCTTCGGCGGCCTGGAGCCGCGCTGCGTGTGACGCCTGCATGGCGGCGTGGGCGATGGCCGAGGGGCGCACCGCTGAGGGCTCGACCTCGGGGCAGGAGAGGGCATCACGAGGTCGGCCGCCGTGAGGTGTTCTCGGCCGCGCGATCTCATGTGATGGCAGGATGACGCTCTCCCTCCGTCGACGAGGCATGGGCCGTCTGCTGACGTGACGTCGCCATCTCCAGCAACGTCGCCGCCTCCACGAACGCACCGCAACGCTGCGCTCGATCGAGTGGCCTGAAGGCTTGACATGTGGGGTTGGCCGTCGGCTACGCTACCTCTCCACGATGCGCAGGAGGGGCACCAGGGCTGGGATCGGATATATCGGCGATCGACGCAGAAGCGGCTGTCCGGGGCCCCGAGACGGATGACGCCAAACTCGCCGCGATCGAACAACGTGTTGACCGCATCCTCGAGCGCACGCCTGCTGCGGATCGACCGGCCGGCCGAGCGCAAGCGCCCCTCGAGCTTGATGGCTCCTCATGAGACCGACGACGCCGAGGGCCCGGCGGTGGCGAGCCGCGAGCTCTATGGCCGGCGCCCTCAGGCACATCGGTCACTCGGTCATACTCTCTGAAACATGCGAGGCGACACGGAGATAACGCTATGGTCGAAGATGGAACGATGGGGATCGCAGGAGCGAATGCTGCTGAAACCGCTGACGCCCAGGATGCAAGCGCACGCGTTCTGTCGCTCATCAATGGAGATGGCGCGGGTCCGGCCAATTACGACAATGTCGTTAAGAGCGCCAGCGTTGAAGATGTTCGGGCATACATATCTAGCGGTACGGATGACAAGAACACGCTGGTCCTGGAAATATTCGATGCGAGCGGCGACGCCGCGGGTAAGAGATTTCGCGGGCTCCTTGCGGAAATTCTTTGCAAATCGGTGATTGCCTGGGCTTCGGGGGACCAGAATCATTGGTGTGAATGGTATGCAGATGAAGTGCCGGAGGATAAACTGTTCGGCTACAATTTCAGGCGCGTCAGCGAGGATCGGCGTCGGTTCGAAGCACTTGCAACGGTCGGCGAGTGGAGCGCCCTCCTAACAACGGCGCGTTTTGCGCCGACCGATCGCGTGGGTGTTATCAATCGAATAGTGCACGAGCCGCTTCCCCTGCCGCGCACCTGTGTAGAGGCCCTCTTGGCGCATATTGTTCGCGTCGGAGGTCCGCTCAACGTAAGCGAGGCCCTTTGCGTATGGTCAGCGCTGGGAAAGGACGACGCGGAGAGACTCAAGCATTTAGAGAAGCTGGACGATGGCTACTCCTTCCTGACTCGTGCGATTCTCGAGAACGCTCCCGCCGAACTTTGGCAGGCACTCGAACGCCGTTGGGATATTGCCGATGAATGGACGCGTAGGTGGACCAACCTTTCCGGCCTCCGTCGACATGCGGCGGCTCGCGTGTTCGCCCCCGCGCGTCTCGTCATCGGCTACGAATGCGGTTTATGGATCGACGAGAGTCGGTGTGAGCCAACGCGGGAGTCCGTTTCTCGTGCGCTCAATGGACTTGGTTTCGTGCAGATGGACGACGACTCACTGGACGCATTCGTGCCGCAAGCGAAACTGTGGGCTTGCCTGCGAAAACTGGCTC
Organism: Sorangium sp. So ce887; assembly: GCF_051521455.1. Taxonomy (NCBI): domain Bacteria; kingdom Pseudomonadati; phylum Myxococcota; order Polyangiales; family Polyangiaceae; genus Sorangium; species Sorangium sp. So ce887. Next base: position 11,781,286 of record NZ_CP150354.1, read on the forward strand.
GCTATGAGGCAGAATCCTACAAGCGTCGCACAGAGCTTACGGCGCTCCGGCCAGATATTGCTGACCTGGCGACGGAAGCACCCGTGACATGGGCTGAGTCTCTTCGCTGGATTCTCGCTCGCGCGGGCTCCCTCGCCGGGTGTGCCGAGGCCGTTACATTCAGTCAAGTGTTGAACGGAGGTCCTGTTCGTAACGCGCTCAGTAGAGCATGCATGGATCCAAAGGAGATCGTTCGTGACCGGGCCCGCGGCATCGAGGCTGCACTCCGGGGTCTAGAGGCACCAACCGCTGCAACGAGTCGTCAACTCCTATCCTTCGCTGCGCGCCTGCTTGATGGGACACCCATTTTCCCGCAACCGCTGGCCGTTCGTTCACGGACTTGGATCGCCGACCCCGGGCTCGAAAATGCTACCGATGACGCTTTCCGGCGCGCCGCGAGCTGGTTCGCCCAGGATGTAGAGGCGTGGGGCGCGGCGGATGAAGAGACCCTGACCGGTGTGCTTCTTACGCACCTTGCTGCTGAGTTTAGAGGGCAACAATATACACTCACTGCGCTTGTCGGCTCATTTGCCCCCGCCCAGCACGGACGCATCACCTTGGAACATAAGCCAGCATCAAAGCATGTCGATGAGCCAGAGTGGGGCTGCGACGTGGCCGTCCTCACTCGTGCCGAGGTGCCCAGGCAGTTGCGTCTCGCATCGGTGACGCTGGTGCAGGTGAAGAAGTCGCTCGCTATCGCTGCCGAAGAGGCGATGGCGCACCGCGCGATCATGAGCAGTGGCCCGTTTACCAGACCGGACTTCGCCCAGCGGGCGGATTCCTGGGTGATCAAAATAAGGCAGCTCCGTGACGTGATCAAGCGATGTCAGACGGCTGTGTATTGGTTGGTGGCAGCGTCAGGGCAGGTGCTCGTTGTTCCGGCGCGATATCTCAATGGGCTTCTAGACGGAAGCGATCGCGGAAAGCAGGGTACCTTCACGATCGGCTATCACCAAATTCGATCTTTGGCGATTCCTCTGGAGCAGTTTCTTGTAGACCTCGTTATTGGCGTCTGGATCGGAAGCTCAGAAGACGAAGTTCTCGCGTTCGGACGAGGAGACTCCGGGCGAACCCGACCTCGACATGTGCTTGATATTGAGGTGAACTATGGCAATTCGTGAGCATCCGCTTGGGTTCGCTGCCATGCCGCCAAGGGAAGATCCGCGGCTGAGGGGCAGCGCGTTAGATGATCGAGAAGCAGCCAAATGGATATCCGTATGAATTGTCTGTTTTGGGCCGTCCGATAAATAATCGTGCTCGTCGACGTCTGTACGGTCACCATGGCTTACGTCGTCGATTGGAGGCAATCGGGAAAGCGATGCCGGCAAGCGGTAGGCCTGTGCCACGGAGGCAAGCACCAGGAGCGTGCGCGGGCGACGAAGCTTTCGCCGTGATGACCCCCGGCGACGCTGTCGACGCTCCTCGGAAACCGCGTGAATTTGGACAGGCCGACCCCTGGATCTCCGAGCTGCAGGTGGCGCGAGCCGGCGAGACCTCGCCCTGGAGCGGACTCTGCTTCCGCGGAGCCAGATCCGCGCGGGCGCAAGTCAAGCGATCGCGAGTGTGCATGCCCCCGCCGACCGTTCAAGCGCTTGAGTGCCGTGGCAAACTGCGTGCCGTCGAGTCGGCCACCTGGTCACGCACGGGCGCGTTGCGCTGGCGGGCGAGGCATTCGGGCGCGACATCGGCGCCCCCTCCCGCTGCGTGGAAGCGGAGGCCGACGGCACGGGTCGACGGACTGGGTAACACCACCGGCCCTGACGCCCTCGGACGCGGGTTCGCCGGCACCGAGCTCGGCGCCTATTCTTCGCCCAGAAGCGCGCGGGTCTTGTCGAGCAGATCTCGCTTGACCCGCTACCGGTTCTGGTCGTCCTCGTAGCCGGCTGCGACAGGTGACACCCTGATGACCCCCCTTTAATCGTCATGAGAGCGTCGATTGTTCGCTCGGCCTCATGGTCATCCAAGTCACGTCGGAGGTGAACAATCAGACCTTTGACACTCATCGCAACCGCGCTCCCCGGGTGGAGAGCTTCCTGGCTTCTCGAAGTCCGATGGCGTCGCGCAGCGCACCGATGGCCCTTGTGCGTCGCTTGTAGAGCGTAGAGAGAGGTAACCCCGCGTCTTCTGCCACCTGGGCCATCGGGATCCCCTCCAGATCGTGTGCCACGAGAACAAATCGCAGCTTTGGATCGAGCTCGTTCACAGCGTCGACAGCGCTCGTTCGGATGCTGTCGGACTCCATCGCAGCAGAGGCATCCGGCGCTGGATCGGGCACATCGATCCAATCGACGAGCTCCTCCCTGCGGTGCTGCAACCGCTCGTGATAGTGCGAGGCAACGTGTACGGTGATCGCGTTCAACCAGCGCTCCGGCCTGCCGCGCTTCGGATCGAACCTGGGCCAGCTCTCCCAGGCGTTGAGCCAGACTTGGCCTGCGACGTCGGTACGATGGCACCGTGGGACCCCCAGCCTCCCCAGCCAGCGCAGCACGGCACGAAGCTGCGCCGGGCAAAACAGGCGCGCGTGCGCGGCGGCTCGCTCGTCTTCATTCGACGGACGACCCATGGCTTTATGGTCCCCCTCGGGCACTCGCCCGTCATCTGACGATGCGGCGTATCCGCCCTCATGCGGCACCGGCTCGCGGTCTTCCCCGTAGGCGTCCGCTACCAAAGGAAGACGTCAGCCGTAGCTGCTCAGCTCCCGTAGCGGTGGCATGCTCGCCAACATGCTCCTGATGGCGGGCAGCGTCGGGGCATCGTGCAAGCGCAGCGCCCTCCGGAGTTGCTCTCTATCGCGCGCCAGGCGCCCCTGAATCGTGTTGGGGTTCTGACCAAGCTCGGCCGCAATCTCCTCCGCGGTGCGGCCCAAAGCGGAGTCCACCACGGCGTCGCGCAGCGCAGGATCGATCCGTTCCAAGCGGCGGAGACTGAGCTGCGCCTCTACCTGTCCAGACGGCGGCGGCAGGTGGCCATCGATCGCCGAATTCGTGTACGAATCGCGGCCTTTCTCCCACCGGTCCTGGTTCTCCCTGTAGTGCGTCGTATGGTGCCAAACGACCACATGCAGCCAGCGTCTCAAAGCCTCCTTCATCGACAGGTGCTCGCGCGCATGGAACCCTCCTGTCTCGACGGTTCTCCATGCAGAATGGAGGATATTCTGCAACACGTCTTCTCGGTCGCACTCTGGAACCTTGAGCCGGCGCAGCCTATCCCTGATCATGGAACTGTGCTGCACGATGGCATCGAATAAAACGCCCACCTCGGGACGCATGCCCACGTCCGCCGAATGCGAGGCACGGCGGCGCTCACCCATGGCGCCCGACTCCCGGAAGGGTCGTGTTCAGCGGCGAACGCTCTACGTCTTCCCAATCGGAGGCGTTGGCGGAGCTCGCCCCGCCTTCGTCGCGCTGTAGCGGGAAGCTCGTCAGTGTGGCAGCGCGACGGGCGAGCTCCGCCCCCGTGGCGGTGCGGACAGGGAGCGGCGACCGAAGCCGCGGCTGTGGAGGCGGCGGGAGCTTCGCCCGCGTGCTCCTGGCCGCGAGCTCGGGAGACGGCACCACGGGCGGAGGAACGTCGAGCGCGCGGGGAGGTACCGTCGGCGGAGTCGGCGGCGCCGATCTCGGCGCCGGCGACGACGCGGGACGCGCCGAGCTTTCGCGCTTGGTGACGGGCTCGCCGACCTGGATCACCACGGTCTCCTCTGCGTCCGTTCTGTAATCCTCGTGTAGCTGCCACAGGCGCCCCCAGTACCGAGCAGGCGTGCCGGTGAAGGCCTCCAGCTGCCGGGCAAGGCCGGGCGTCATGGGAAGGTCGCTCCTCAGCAGCCGCTCGACCTCCCTCGGTTCCAACCCCGTGCTCTCGGCCAGCTTTCTCCTCCACGAAGGCATCGTCGCGCAGAACGACTCAAGGACTCTTCCTGGCCAGGGGACGGGGCGCGTGCGGGCGTCTGTCAGCTCCGCGAGCGCCGCGTCGACATGACAGTCCAGAAGGCGCCGGTATCGGTCCCGCTCGCCCGCGGCCTGCTCCTTCGCATCGGTGAGGGCTGCCTCCTCGTCATCATGCACGTGCTCGCGCGCCTCGCGAAGCCCGCGCTCGCGTCCCAGCGCTTCGCGCGCGGTGACCGCGAAGCCGATCGCGACGCAGGCTATCATCGCGAGCCCGAGCGGTGAAATGAGCCACATCGCGCCAAGTAGATCCTCCATCGTATTCATCTCGTTTCGTCTCCTGGACGCGAACATCCTTGTCTGGACGCAAGGCAGATCTCGGCCTTGTGCTGTCCGACGACATCACCCGCGTCACCGCCTACTGGCTGTCGGAGGGAGGCCGAGGACTCAGCGAACTTGCGTCAGGAGCGCTTCACGCTCCGCGGCGAGCTCTCCCTGCGGGAACTCCCGTGCATGTGTCTCAAGCAATCGGCGCGCCTCTGCATCTGCGACCGCGTTATGGTCCTCAATGGCCCTTCGGGCCTCGTCGATGAGGCTCTGCTCGCGCTCGCTGACGGCTGGAACCACCGCGCGGACGGGGAGCCAGGTACGACGCACCGGCGCCCCTGATGGAGCAGGCCCTCGTGCGTCTCGGTCCTGCGCCGCCTGCTCGATCGCCTGCGCGGCCGCCGCTGCCGCCGCGCGCATCGGGAGTTGGGCCGGTGGTTGCGCGATCTTCTCCACGGCCGGTGCGGGCGCAGGAGCGCGCACCACCGCCGCCCCCAACCGCGACTCCGGACTGAACGAGTCCGGCAACGTCGCGATGAGGGCGCCGGTCAGCACGACGACCGCCCCCTGCACCAGGATCTTGATGCCCAGGCGGCCTAGCTGACCCAGCCACCCCTCGCGGCCACGCAGATCGAAGGCGAACGGGACGCATGCAGCGTCGTCCCATCCGCGCGCGCGTTGCCGCGCCCTCCGGCGTTCCACGGCCGCGGCGAGGTCCTCGAGCGCTCGGCGGTATCGTGTCCTCACCGTCTGCGGCTTGAGCCCCAGCTCGGAGGCGATCTCGACGAGCGGCACCTCCTCGATCGCGTGCTTGATCAAGACGTCGCGGTACTTGGGGTCGACCTGGTTGATCAGGTCGCGGAGGAGCGCCTCTCGCTGCCGCCTGCGGAGCATCTCTTCCGGAGTCGGGCACTCCGCCCGAAGCTCGTGGTCGTCGAACGAGGTCAGGACTTCCCCCCGACGGCGTTCGTTCCGGACGTGGTTTCGCGCCTGGTTCAGGACGATGGTGGCACCGTAGGACGCTCGGGCCTCCCCGAGATCGACCCGCAGATCCGCCTCAAGTCCCCGCAGCAAGGCGTCCTGCGCGAGGTCCTCCGCGTGTCGCGCAGGGACCCCGAAACGCCGCGCGAGGCGCCGGAAGAATTCGAAGCCGGTAGGGGTGCTGCCTGGCTCGCCCATCACCGGTAGAACACCTGAGCCGTCTGGAGGGCTTCAAGAAAATGCAGGGCGGCCCCAGCGTCGGTCGGGCAATGTGCGACATGTGGGCCGCGGGTCGTGTGACTGCATGAGCAGCAATGGCCGCATTCCTCGATCGGGCGGGATTTTCTCGTCTGATCGTTCAGGTTATGCTGCTTTCAGAGCCGTTGACGCGCCACGTCTGACGTAAGTACCTTCTATGCATGCGTTTTGTTGCGCAATCGCTCTGGAGTTGCCTGATGCTTGGCGTCGTGATCGGCACCACGCATCCAGCGCGGGCGGAGGACCGCAAGCCGGCCGCCGCACGAAGCGACGATTCGATCGTAAAGGACCCTCTTCGCCGCGCCCGACGAGCTCGGGCATCGGGAAAGTGGACCGAGGCACACGCCGCCTACAAGGCGGCCTTCGAGGCGATCGACTCGACATCTGTCACAGAGAGAGAGTCCGCCGAGATCGCTGGAGAGCTGGGCCTCTGCGAGCTCAAGTTGCGCAAGTTCCGTGACGCGGCGGAGCACCTGGCTTGGAGCCTTGAGCGGCGGAAGGCGCTTTCTCCTGCCCAGCAAAAAGGATTCGCGGATGGACTGGCCAAGGCCGTTCGGTTCGTCGCGACGCTCTATCTGTCGGTGGATCCGCCGGACGCCGAGGTGCTCGTCGATGGCAAGCCCATCGGCCGACCCAGGCGGACCTACACACTGTTCTTCGAGCCTGGCAAGCACATGGTGCGGGCCCGAGCACCGGGCCGCGAGGAAGGCTCCCAGACGCTGGACGCGCAGGCGGCGACCGAACCGACCATGACGATCCAGTTACCGCGCTCGGCCGAGAGCAGCGCCAAGGACAACGCGCCCGCTGTGCCCAAGTCCGTGAGCGGATCGCCCCCTGCGCGCCAGCAGGCGCCCGGGCAATCGGCGTGGCGGCCGACGACGCTGCGCATCGCGGGGATCGCCGTCACGACGGCCACCCTGTCCGCGGGCAGCCTTCTCATGATCCGGGCCACCCGTCTTGACGGCGATCTGAGCGAACGGCGCGACGGGCTCAACGGCGGTGCGGCGGCGAGCGGGTCCAGGTGCTGGCAAGCGGCGGATCGCCCGGGGTGCGCAGACCTGCTCCGCCTCCGAGACGAGCGCAACCTGTCCGCGGGCGTGGGCACGGCCATGCTCATCGCCGGCGGTGTGATTGGGGCAGCGACCGCCGCGTCCTTCTTCACGGACTTCTCCTTCCTGGGGCTCACGCCGGCTCAGGATCGGATTCACGCCTCGCCGGTGGCGACCGGGCGAGAGCTTGGCGTGACGATCGAGGGGCTGTGGTGAGGACATCGGGGGCCGAGCAGATGCGTTCGAAGGAAGGCCGGCGCGTGGCGACGTCCGTCGTCGCCGTCGCGATCTTCATGTGCGGCGCGAGCACGCTGACAGGGTGTCCGTACTCCGACCCTTGCTGGGAGGTGGAGACGTGCGACCCCGATCCGGTGCCGCCGCCCGACCCGTGCGAGGGAGCGCCCGGCACGGCGCCGGCGCTGGATGAATGCGGGGTGTTCGTCAGCGCGTCGTCAGGCAACGACAGCAACCCCGGCACGAAGGGCGCGCCGGTGAAGACCCTGCAACACGCGATCGGGCTCGCCGCGCACGGGCGAGGCCACGGCGAGGAAGCGACCCGGCGCGTGTACGCGTGCGGCGGGGAGTTCGCGGAGACGATCACGCTACCATCTGGGGTCGACCTCTGGGGCGGGCGCCTGTGTGACGGCGGAGATTGGTCCTATGGAGGGTCGTTCGGCGGGCCGGATCACCCGACGATCATCGCTCCGCCTGGGGGGATCCCGCTGCGGGTCCTCGGGCTGGAGGGTACGGCGCTCGCGCAGGACGACACGGCGTCGGTGATCGCCGGCGTGCGCATTGTCGCGACGGACGCCTCGGCGCCCGATGGCAGGTCGTCGATCGCGGTGATTTTGAGCACGGGGGCCAGGGCGATCGTGCAGGACAGCGTGATCGTGGCGGGCAACGGCAAGGGCGGGGAGCCGGGCGGGGACGCGCCGAGCTATCGATCCACGGACGGCGTCGTGGGCAACAACGGCGCGAACGCCTGCACGGCGGACATCGTGACGGGCGCCCTTCCGGTGGTCACCGTGTGCGGCGATGGGATCGAGTCGACGGGCGGCTACGGCGGCGACGGTGGGCTTGACGTCGGCCGCGATGGCACGCCAGGACAGCCGGAGCCCGCGGAGATTTCGGAGCGCGACGGCCACGCGGGGCTCGGCGCGGACCTCACGCGATGCAGCGAAGGGGGCGATGGCGCAGACGGCGCCGACGCCGGTCGCGCGGGTGGCGCCTTTGGCCCAGGCTTCCTGAGCGACGATGGATGGATCGGTGTCCGTGGTGAGGACGGGAAGAAGGGCGGCGTCGGCCATGGCGGCGGTGGCGGTGGCGGCAGCAAATCGCGCGGGGAGATGGTCGCGTGTCCGACAAGCCGGCCCCAGAGTGGCGCGGCCGGCGGCTCGGGGGGAAGCGGGGGTTGCGGCGGCAAGGGAGGCGCGGGCGGCGGCTATGGCGGCGCGAGCATCGGTATCGTCGCGCTGGAGGGCACTGACCTGACCGTCGCCAACACCGACGTGTTCACCGGCGATGGCGGCCAGGGCGGGGTCGGCGGAACGGGCCAACCGGGGGGGCTCGGTTGGTCTGGTGGTAATGGGGGCGGGGCTCCTGATGCTCGCATGTGGACGGGGTGCCCTGGCGGTTGGGGAGGCAACGGCGGTCGCGGAGGCGATGCCGGCGGCGGGCTCGGCGGCGCATCCGTCGGCATCGCCTACGTGGTGCCCAACTTCGCCATTCGAGCCGGGACCACCATGGTTATCGGGGACGCCGGTACAGGCGGCGCCGCGGGGAACGCCGGTCCGGAGGACGACGCGGGCAAAGGGAAAACCGGCCCACAGGGTGCTTTTTATGTCTTCCCAGCGGCAAGCGAGCCGCTCCATTGAATCGCGCCGCGCGACGCGCTGCCCTCGAGGGATGCCCATGAACCTGAATTCCGCGATCCTCCTCGTCCTTGCTCTGCCGCTCGCCTCGACCGGCTGCGGGACCGCACCGGGGGTGGACGACCCGAACGGCGCGCCGCCGTGCAACGGACCCTCGACGTGCGTTGGTGATCCGATCCCCGAGTCCGTCTGCCTGGAGCAGCTTGCGAAGTCTCAGGTGGTCGATGGCTGCGGCGTGTTCGTCAACCATCCGGTGCTCGGCGGTGACGACGCGAACCCCGGCACGAAGGACAGGCCGGTTCGTTCCATCCAGCGCGGCATCGAGCTTGCGCGCACCGGGCGCGGTCGCGTGTTCGTCACGAACGATGGCTTCGAGGAGTCCATCACGCTGCCCTCCGGGGTGGATATCTACGGAGGCTTCAATGTCGTCGATTGGGAACGCCTGGAGGAGACTCCACGCCCGGCGCAGGGCATGGGCAAGGTCGGTCCCCCCTTGATCGGGCAGATCGCGCTGATCGTCGAGCCGGCTCGCGCCGGCGACACGGGGGCAGCGGACGGGGTCTCGATCATCGATCACATGTTCATCCGCAGCTCAACGCATGTCGGGATGATCGTTCGGTCGGGCACCGCGGTGGAGATTATCGAAAGCTGGATCACAGCCGACCCGGGATTTGGGGGCCACGATGGGGAGAAATGGCCGGGCCGGGCAGCGTCGGGGCCGGACGGGCAGTATGGGGGAGACGCGTGCTCCGCAGCGACGGTCCCGGGTGGGGTTCCGGCGGTGAACTCCTGCGAGGGAGGGCTCCCGAGCATCGGTGGCAAGGGAGGCGACGGGCTCGCGGACGGCGCTGGAGATGGGGAGGACGGCGAGCCCGTACCCCAGCCGAACCCCCACCACGATGGGGAAGGAGGGCGTGGCAACCGGGCAGACGGCGGTTGCAGCACCGGCGTCACCGGGCTGAGTGGCATGTGGGGCGCCGCCGGCGCAGCGGGCAAGGGCCGCGGGCGGATCGAGGAGACCGGATGGCACGGCGACGGGGCCGGCGACGGCGCCCGGGGGATGCCGGGCCAAGGCGGCGGCGGTGGCGGTGGGCGTCGCGGTGGGCTCGCGGCGTGCGGTGTGGCCACCAAGGGCGGCGCCGGCGGCGGCTCCGGAGGCGCGGGCGGCTGCGGGGGACGGGGCGGCCGAGGGGGCGGGAACGCCCAACCGAGCATCGCGATCGTGGCGCTCCACGCCAAGGTGACGGTGCGCGATAGCATCATCACCGCCCGCGACGGGGGCCAAGGCGGCGACGGCGGGGAGCCGGAGGAAGGCGGCCGTGGCGGCCGTGGCGCTCCAGGAGGCGCCTTGGGGGACGGGATGTGGTCCTGCCAGGGTGGCAGCGGCGGCCTCGGAGGCGACGGCGGCTACGGCGGCCCCGGCCGCGGCGGCGACTCGATCGGCATCGCCTACCTCGACGAGGACCAGCTCACGCTGGAGGGCGTCACCTACGAGCTCGGACCGCCGGGCAAGGGCGGCGTGAGCTGGGATTGGTCTGGCGACGAGATCACGGCGGAGGATGGCATTCAGGTCGAGACGCTGCGCTTTCCTGAATAACTGGATTGAGGCTAACCGCAGCGAGCTATCCGGCTCGATAGGACCAGGCGCGAAGGTCGACGGTCACGTTGGCGAACTCGGCACGCTCTGGACGGTTCAAGCCCGGTCCGCTGCGCTTCATGCTCTGCCAGATCGCTTGGGGTGCCGGTGAGCGCTGAGGTTGAGAGCCTCACCGGCTTACCATGCGTCTGAAAAAAGGCAATCGTATAGCCTAGCCTCTCCCAAACGTCGTAGATTGGTCGCCACGTCCGGCACGACCACGTTGCCGATCTCCGGCGGCATGCGCTCATATCCCCATGTCGCTTCGATCTCTTGGGCGATCCCCGCAGCGCACGGCTGCTCATCGGGCGATAGATCGAAGCAGATGACCTGCCGCGTGGGTCTATCTTCCATCGAAGGTGGCTCAACAAGCTCGGGCTTGACCAGCCTGATCAGCTTGCCAACCCAGGCGGGCAGGATGTAGACCGTATCATGGACGAAGATCGTGACGGCGCGAGGTGGCGTCGCGCGGAGCGCTTTCTCCCTCTCGATCTCCTCGAGATCATCAACGAGGCGCGAGCTGTAGACGATGTAATAAGGGACCAGAAAGCTCACCCTCAATTCAATTGCATGTCGGTATTCTCCGGTGGCCTTCGGAAGATAGAGAGAACCGGAATAACAGGCGTCGTGACTTCCCGTCACGAGATGGGCTGAGAAATTGTCGACCTCGTTCTCGGGGAACTGTTCACGCAGGCGCCGCAACATGCCAAGCCACCGCTCGCAATCGGCGCCGGCTCGGCGACGGGCGTTCACCAGCCGTCGATCCTCTTCTGTTTGCACGCGACCAATATCCTCGTACGGAACCCGCCGAGGGTAGTAGCGATGTACGACGTTGAACAATTCCTCGACCGCGTGCTTCATGGCTGTGTGACTCTGGATCCATCCACGTGCTTGCGGAGGCTGATGTCCATCTCATCCTTTAACCTAGCGCAGTAGATCCCTTGCGGAATAGTGGGGTTTGCCCTCATTACTTTACGCGAAGCTTTGCTCGCTACGTCGGCACTGATGCGCGCGGCCTCGTCAGCTGAAATCTGTCCCTGAGCTCTGTTTCGCAGTGGCATCCCAAACGTCATCTGTGGACATTCCCAGAACTCCGGATACACCTCGACCCACCGCTTAATCTTCAGACGAACGGAGGCTGTCTGCCAGCCTCCCGATTCGCCTGTGCCATTGTCTGCAATAGTCGTAGCGAATTTGAAGATGGTTGGTGAAAATCCGTTTACTCCGGCCGGCGGGCACTTTGAACCGCAGGTGTCGCTGCAGAACACATAAGTCTGGCCGTCTCCAGTGGTGTCACCGGGTCCTGAGCATATGCTGGTTGTCGGACTCTCCGAGCTGTCTCTCGGGTGCTCTTCTTCTTCCTCTTCTCCTGAGCTATCCGTTTTGTTACACTGGATCTTATGTTCACGGGCGTCTCGCCGTTCTCCCGATGGCGCATCTCCGAAGTCACCGGATGCGGTGGAGCTGAAGACCGGGATGGGCTCCGAACCTGGACCCGCACCTGCGCCCGAGGTCCATTCCTCGCGAGGGTAGCAGTCTCCCACCGTCCAGTTGCATGCCGTCAACACCCAGATCGCGATGGCCACAAAGAAAAATAGACTTCTTCTTGAGCTCATTTGGCACTCCATCGCATTACAGGGCCGGCAACGACAACGACGGATGCATAGCCTGGGAGCACAAGACTTCTTCCGCCGATCCAGTCCACGTTAGCGCTCGCCGATATGCCCAGCGGCCCCACAACGTACGCGCTGGCTTGCGCATGTCCGCCTACCGCGATCCCGGCAACCTGTCCACATAAGGTGTTTCCGCAGGCTGGCATGAAGTAGATCGCGACCGATGGGCCCGCGCCAATGTCGCCATGCATCCAACTGTATCCAATGGCAACGGAGGTGTGATTGTAAACGCCGACCCCGCCTATCTGGATAGGAGGCACGACGCTGCACAGATCATGAACCTTCAACAGGAGGTTTTTCTTAATGTGCCACGATATCCCAGCATTCGCGCCTACCGCGACGCGCGGAGCGGTGCCAGCGTGGATCCAACCGAGGCTTACACCGGCGCTCAGCTCCGAGGCCTCTACCTGCGTCGAAGCGACACCGAGCACGAGAGCGAACATCGCCGCCGATGCGAGCCGTCGGCATTCCGTTCTCATCGGCTCTTTCCTCCTTTGGCGCCGCCCGGAGAACGTGGCGATGCAACCAATTCTTCTGATGACAGGATAGGGCGTCAAACGCAACCTAGAGGAGAGCATCCCAATCAACATGGATCGTACCGTCCAGAGCGTGGGCCACTGCGCAGCTGTTCGCGGCGCCAGTGTTCGTCAAGCTGCGGGTGCCGGCGGTCTGTCCACGTAGCCGTGAGAGCGCACGGACGGCGGTGCGCCCTGGGCTGCACGACGTCGCCCGCGCGCCAGCGCCACGAGCGAGCGCGACCCGCCGCGGCGCCCTGGGCGGGCCGCCGCCGCGGTTGACGGCGCGCCGACGGTCGCGCTCTGAGTTGCACGACGTGGCCCGAGCGCCCGAACATGGGAGCACACGACAGCGTGTCGTGCCCGAAGCGCGCGCATGAAGAGTCCCCGCAGCGCTGCGGGAGCACGTCCTTGCGAACACGCAGAGCCCCGCGCCCCCGCGCTTTTGCTGCACACGACGTGAGAGTAGCCGGCCTCTTCCATCGGTTTGTTCGCGGATCCCAGAGGTGGCGAGCCGGCTCAACTGAACCCTTCAGCAAAAGTGCGGGAGAGCCGAAGTTACTGTCGCTTGACACCACCGAGACTACCGACACCGCCAGCACCCCCGAGAGCGCCTGCACCACCGTTTTCGGCCGGGTAGTCGCAGGTAGTCCAACCGGTGCGCACCTGGCCCGCGGGACACACTTATGGACGAGAGCCCGTGCAATAGGTTCCGTCGTCTCTCGCCTCGCAGAAAGCGTCGTCTTGTAAGCACCTGCTCGAGTTCTCGACGATCGTTCCCGATTCGCCGAGACTAGACGTGCAGCTCGTTGAGCCGCCGGAGCCCCCGCCCGATCCGCCACCCGTTCCGTCAGGTCCGCCGCCCGAGCCGTTCCCACCGGTGCCGCCGTCGGGTCCAGGCTCCGAACTGCAACCCAATCCGGCCCAGAGCCCCACCACGACGAGGCCCACCCGAATAATTGTAATATTCACAACGTTCCTGGTCGCTCCTACAGCAACGTCCGTGCCAGTCGCAGGGGCGACACGCGCCCGTCCTGCCAGCCAGGAGCGCTGAAGAAGATTCCCTTCTCATTTCGCAGAGTTGAGAAAATTTCCCCTGCCCCGTCGTTTACGACCATGCGCCGCACGTCGTGCTCCATGAAGGCCCGGCGAGTGGCGAGGCCGCCTCGCCGAGCTTCTTCTCACCTCTAACATCAGGAGTCAGCCATGCGTTTTATGATGATGCACAAGAACGATCCCGAAACCGAAGCAGGCAACCCGCCGCCCCTCGAGCTCGTCCACAGGATGGGCGCCTTCGTCGGCGAGTTCGCACAATCCGGTCGACTCATCGACGGTGCCGGCCTCGGTGGCAGCAAGACGCGAACGCGCTTGGTCTTCCGCGAAGGCAAGGTCACCACCAAGCGCGGCCCCTACTCGGGCGCGCACGAGCTTCCCGCCGCAACCTTGCAACTCAAGGTCGGCACCCTCGAGCAAGCGCTCGGCTGGGCGGAGCGCTACGGCAAGATCCTCGGCGACTGTGAGCTCGAGGTCGGCAAGGTCAACGAGCCGTGGGACATCGGCGTCATGCCCATGCCGGAGAACCCTCCACTCCAGGTGCTCCTGATCGAAAAGGCCGATCAGTCCACCGAGGCTGGCGGGCGGAGTGCCCAGCAGAAGGCTGCGCTCTCGCGCCTCCGGACCGAGATGACCAAAGCTGGCGTGCTCGTCCGCACCCATCGACTCGAGCCGAGTGCCCAGGGCAAACGCCTCATGTTCACCAAGGGCGAGCTCAGCGTGCTCGACGGGCCCTTCGCGGAGTCGAAGGAGCTCATCGGTGGCTTCGCGGTCCTCGACCTCTCGGGGATGGACGAAGTCATCGACGTGTCCCGGCGCTACGCGGACATCCTCGGTGGCACGCTCGAGATCGACGTGCGTCTCGTCAGCCAGGACGAAGAGTAGGCGCGCGGGGCGGAGGCGGCCGTCGAGGCGGTCTCGCGGGCGAAACCCGGGTCAGAGAGTAATTCCCCAGCTCGAGCAACTGCCGGCCCACGTGCTCACGGTCCCGCCGCTGTCTGTCCAGTCACTCCTGGCTCCTTCGTCAACATCGCAGCACGATAGCCAACTTGGATAATAGCGATCTCCATTGACGAGATTGCGGCAGATCGCGAGCGCCGCCTCTTCTGTGGCTTCGGACTCGGGCGCTTCTTCGCTCATGCAAGCAACGACCGAGATCGTCGACAAGATACAAATGGTCGCGGTGGTCACTTTAAATGACATCGGTTGCCTCCCCCCGACGCCATCTTATGGGTGTTCGCGTATGCGGTCAAGTGGGCTGCGCCGTCTTAGGCCGCGAGAAATTCGATGCATGATGCGTTATGCTGGAGTGCACGAGCAAAACGTTAATATGGATTATTGATTGCCCAGAGCATTGTTCCGTCGAGAGCTGATCGAGGAGCTTCGAGATTTATTTCTCGCGAGATGGTATGAATGTACATCTCCTTCGCGTGTTCAGTGTTGGCCGAAGGGTAGTCGAAAGTGGCTCGCGGATTGGTGAACCTCTGGAGTCCTATTTTGTAAATTTTAACGCCTGCTCCGATTTGTGTTGTTTGGCAGCGTGGCCGGGGTCGAGGAACACTGGGCCGCCAAGAGAACCACGAGAGCTGCTCGCAGGATTTGCAGGATTTGATGGCGCATGGGCTCGCCGTGACCAAGCTCGACGTGCTCAGCGGGCTCGACACGATCGCGGTGTGCGTCGCGCACGACACGCCGGAGGGGCGCACGACGGAGCTGCCGATCCGGCCCGTCGGAAAGGCCGTGCCCGTGTACGAGAAGCGGCCGGGGTGGCGCGAGGCGCTCTCCCCAGGCGCGGACGATGGCGGAGCTGCCGAAGGCCGCGCAGGACTACGTGCGCTGCCTCGAGGCCGAGAGCGGCGTGCCGGTGTTCCTGGTGTCGGTGGGGCCGCGGCGGGACGAGACGATCGTGCTTCGGGACGCGTTCGGCTGAACGTCAGGCCGAGAGGCTCTTCATGTCGATCACGAAGCGGTAACGAACGTCGCCCTTCACGGTCCGCTCGTACGCCTCGTTGACCTGCTGGATCGGGATCACCTCCACGTCGGAGACGATCCCGCGCTCGCCGCAGTAATCGAGCATCTCCTGGGTCTCCTTGATCCCGCCGATCGCGGAGCCCGCGAACCGACGGCGACCGAGGAGCAGGCCGAAGGCCCCGATCTCGAGCGGCTTCTCCGGCGCGCCCACGAGCACGAGCGTGCCGTCGCGTCGGAGCGTGCCGATGAGCGCGCCCACGTCGTGCGAGGCCGACACGGTGTCGAGGATGAAGTCGAACGAGCTCGCCGCCGAGGCGACCGCGCTCGGGTCGGTGCTCACGAGGAAGTGATTGGCGCCGAGCCTGCGCGCGTCGGCCTCCTTCCGCGTCGACGTGCTGATCACGGTGACCTCGGCGCCGAGCGATGCGGCGAACTTCACGCCCATGTGCCCGAGTCCGCCGAGGCCGACCACGGCGACCCTCTGCCCCGCGCCCACCTTCCAGTGGCGCAGGGGCGAGTAGGTCGTGATGCCGGCGCAGAGCAGCGGCGCCACGGCCGCGGGGTCGAGGCTCATCGGCACGCGGAGCACGTAGTTCTCGTCCGTCACGAGGACATCGGAGTAGCCGCCGAACGTCGGCGTCTTGCCGTCCCTCTCCATGCCGTTGTACGTGGCGACCATCCCGCTCGCGCAGTACTGCTCGAGCCCCTCCTGGCAGGACCCGCAGACGCGGCACGAGTCGACGAAACAACCGACGCCGACGCGGTCTCCCTCGCGGAATTTCGTGACGCCCTTCCCGACGGCCTTCACGTGACCGACGATCTCGTGGCCCGGCACCATGGGGTATATCGAATTGCCCCACTCGCCTCGGGCCTGATGAATGTCGGAATGGCAGATCCCGCAATGGGAGATCGCGATCACCACGTCGTGCTCGCCCGGGTCTCGCCGGTCGAACGAGAACGGAGCGAGGGGCGATTGTGCGTTTTGCGTGGCGTAGCCTTGTGCTCGAATCATCCGACCTGTGTACACGGAACGGCAAGGCGCGGCAACGGCAGGGCACGCAGGCTACGTCCCGCTTCCTCGCTCGAAGAGCGACGGGACGAGCTCCTCCACCGTCGCCAGCGCTTCGAGCACACCCCGCAGGCTGTGGAGTGGAGGCGGCCTCATCGAGGAACAGCGAAAGCCACCATTCTCTGTAAGAGAGCGGCATCGCCCGTTCGGCCGCAACGCCGGCGAGCCACAGATCCTCGAAGCCGTGAGCTCGTCTCGCTCCGCGACCGACGCGCACGCATCGCGATGAAGCCAGACGCGAGCCACCTCGTACGGTGGGCGCGGCGCGCTGCGTCGCGCGCCGTGATGGGGCCGATGTAGCCCGGGCGCGCCGGTTTCGTTCGATCTGCACGACCCGTGGCAGGTGCGGTGCGAGCTTCACTTGATCCTCCTGGCTCGCACGGCGCAGCCGCCGCTGTGACCGCAACCCCCCGCCGGCGGCGACCCAGGTGCACTTCAGCTCCCGCATGGGACTTCCATGTCCCTCGATTCCTGTGTAATCATGCAAGATGCTGGCGGCGCTGGCTGTCGAATCGCCGTCGGCAAGATTCTCTTGGTTGCGAACAACGTGTGATCTGACCGCGAAAGGTGTTCCAATGAATCAAGGATCGTCTTCGGGGCGTCTGTCCAGGAGCCGCATCGGGTGCTCCCTGTCTGTCCTTTTCTGTGCGCTCGTGCTCGCCGGTTGCGGCGGCATGGATCCCTCCTCTTCATCCGAGGATGACGAATCCACGCCGAGCGGAGACGAGGATATGAGCTGGGAGGAGTTCCGGGCGAACGCCCACCGCGACCCGGGGCGCGGGCTCTACATCCTCGACGGCGATGACCGGGGGCTCAACGAGACGGAGCTGCGTGCCGTCTACGAGCGCTACGTCCAGACCGGCGTGCTCGTCGTGAAGCCGCTCGGGCGGCGCTGACGACACCTCGCCGGGATACTGGGCCGACGCGGTACGACTACCCGCGATCTTCCTCGCGCCGCATCTTCACCGCACACGCCTTGTACGAGGGCTGCCGGGAATACTGATCGAACGCCGGGAACGTCAGCTTGTTCGTGATCTCGTAGTGCATCGGGATGAAGATCTCCCCCGGCTGCACCGAGTTCGTGACGAACGCCCGCGCCTTGATCTCCGCGCGGCGCGACGCGATGACCACCCACTCGTTCATCTCGAAACCGAGCTTCTTCGCGTCGACCGGGCTCACCTCGACGTAGATCTCCTTCGGATAGAGCCGCTGCAGCACCGCCGACTTCTTGGTCCGCGTCTGCGTGTGCCACTGGCTGGAGCTCCCTCGCCCGGTGAGCAGCGTGAACGGATACTGCTCGTCGGTCGGCTCCGGCAGCTGGCGGGGCGCCTGGAAGGCGAACTTCGCCCTCTGATCCGGCCGGTAGTACTGGCCGTCCTCGAACAGCCGCCGCTCGTTGGTCTCGAAGGCCGCCCCCTCGGGGTAGGGCCACTGGATGCCCCCGCGCTCGTCGATCATCGCGTAGTCGTCGATGCCCGTGATGTCGCACGGCTGCCCCTTCGAGAGCCGCTTCATGATCTGGAAGACGGCCTCGGGGCTCTTCCACTCCTCGAGCAAGTCGCCGCAGCCCCAGTACTGGGCCACGAGCTGGAAGATGTGGAAGTCGGCCAGCGCCTGGCCGGGCGCCCGCGCGACCTTCTTCACGAGGCCGATGCGCCGCTCCGAGTTGATGAACGTGCCCTCCTTCTCGGCCCACGAGGCCGCCGGGAGGACGAGGTGCGCGCGCTCCGCCGTCTCGGTCGTGGCATACATGTCCTGCACCACGAGGAACTCCAGCCGACCGAGGAGCTCGTGCAGGTCCTCCTGGTTGATCCAGGAGTGGGCCGGGTTCGTCGCGATGATCCAGAGTCCCTTGATCTTCCCCTTCAGGATGCCTTCGATGATCTGGTCGTAGGCCAGGCTGTTCCGCGTCGGGATGACCTCCTCCGGGATGTCGAGGATCGCGGCGATCTTCTTCCGGTGCTCCTCCTTCGTGAAGTCGTGGCCGGCGAACAGGCCCGTCGTGTTGCTGAACATCCGCGAGCCCATCGCGTTGCACTGGCCCGTGATGGAGTTCGCCCCGGTCCCGGGCCGCCCGATGTTCCCCGTCATCAGCGCGAGGTTGATGATCGCCTGCGCGACCCGCACGCCCTCGTGGCTCTGGTTGACGCCCATGGTCCACCAGAACGACACCCGCTTTCCGTTGTGGATCGTCTCGGCGAACGACGCGAGCTGCTCCTCGCTGAGCCCCGTCGCCGCGGACACCCGCGCGGGCGTGAACTCCTCGACGTGCGCCCTGAACTGCTCGAAATCGACGGTGTGCGCGTCGATGTAGTCCCTGTCGATCCACCCTCGCTGGATGAGGATGTGCGCGATACCGTAGAACAGCGTCAGATCCGATTTCGGCTTCAGCGCATAGTGCGCCGTAGCCGCCATCGCCGTCTCGGTCTTGCGCGGATCCACGACGACGATCGCCGGATGATTCTTGTTCTTGCACAGCCGCTCCCACATGATCGGGTGGGCGATGCAGAGGTTCGAGCCGACGAGCACCACGACGTCGGACTCCTCGAAATCGCGGTACGTGTAGGGCGGCGCGTCGAAGCCGAACGACTCCTTGTAGGCGACCACCGACGTCGCCATGCACTGCCGGGTGTTGCCGTCCCCGTGCAGCATGCCCATGCCGAACTTCGCGAGCGCCCCGAGGAAGGCCATCTCCTCGGTGACGATCTGCCCCGTGCTGATGAAGGCGACCGACTCCTTGCCGTGCGCCTCCTGGATCGCCTTGAACCTGTCGACGAACGTGCGCAGCGCGACGTCCCACTCCACCCGCTCCAGCTTCCCGCGGGCGTTCCTGAGGAGCGGCGTCGTGGCGCGGTCGCTCGCCCGGAGCGGCGTGAGCGCCTCCCAGCCCTTCGGGCACGCCATCCCCAGGTTGACGGGATAGTCGGTGTTCGGCGAGAGGTTGATCGCCTCGCCGTCCTTCAGGTGGACGTTCAGCCCGCACCCGGTCGAGCAGAAGCCGCACACGACCGTGGTCGTCTGATCCGGCTTCAGCCGCGCAGGCACCCTCCCGAGGCCGAACTCGCCGGGCGCGAGGAGCAGGTCGCGCGTCAGCGGCCCGTTGCGCTGCAGGAGGAGGTTGTCCGCCTTCTTCGGCTCCGCTGACATCTTCTTTGCCTTTGCATCGCTCGCATCGGTGGTCATCAGGAGAGCCCTCCGGGCATCTTGGAGGCGGGCGCGGCTGCGAAGAACAGATACCGCTCGAGGAACTCCCCCGCGAGGCAGAACAGGAACGCCACGACCGCCATGGCCATCAAAGCTTCGGAGCTCACGCCGCTATTCGGCGCCGAGAAGAGGCTGAGCGCGGGCAGGACGATGCCGCCGAGCGCCCCGCAGGCGAAGCGCCAGCCCGTCGCGCCCTTCAGCTCCCCCGCCATCAGGATCGCGCTCCGCTTGAGCGTCGAGTGGCTCCGCCGCCGGAGGTGCCGGAACATCGAGAGCTCCACGGCCAGCTTGAGCGCCATCGACACGCACAGGAACGCGCTCAGCGTGCGGAAGCCGCGGGTCAGGAGCAGCGCCGCGTGCTCGCGGCTCAGGAGCAGCGCGACCATCAGGACCGTCGAGCTCCCGAGCACGGCCGCCGTGCCCGTGAACTTGAAGCCCGTGAGGCCCCCGCGCCAGTGCTCCCGCTGGGTCGCGGCGTACACCATCACCGAGCAGAACACGCCCAGCATCCCGCTCAGCGCGACCGCGTAGGACAGCGGCGTCTGCAAGAGGCCGAGCGGCAAGAGCGGCGCGAGCGCCGGGATCGAGGGCACCCAGAACGAGGCCGCGTAGAGGGTCGCGGCGCCGGCGAAGAGCGAGAACCCGAGGATCTCCCGGCTGAGCCACGACGTCTTGAGCCCCAGGAACGCCCGGAACGCGAACTGCGGTCGACCCAGGTGCAAGAGGCTCGCATTCAGCGCCGCGAGCCCGAACACGAGCGCGAAGGTGGCGCTGTGGCCGCCGAAATCCCGGGTCGCTTGCTCGCCGAGCAGCTCGTTGAGGGCGAGGCTCACGCAGAACGCGCCCACCGAGAGCTGCGTCAGCACGAGCATCGCGACGAGCGGAGGGTGGGAGTGCTCCCGGCTCACCTGGTAGAAGTCCGCAGGCAGCATGTTGCGCGGGAGCGACTTCTTCGTCTTGTAGGTGGTCGTCGGGATCGTGATCTCCGGCGCCGCCGCGCCCGGCAGGAAGACGTTGGTCTGGCTCTCCTGCACGGCCTGCGCCTGATCGATCACCGTGATGCGAATGGCGCCGTTGGGGCACGACTGCACGCACGCCGGGGCCTCGTCGTTGGCCAGCCGGTCGCTGCACATATCGCACTTGCGCACGATCCCCCGCTCCGCGTTGAACTTCGGAGCGTCGTAGGGACACATCAGGACGCAGTACTGGCAGCCGATGCACTGATCATCGAGGTGCTTGACGATGCCGGTGACCGGGTCCTTCTCGTAGGCCTTGACCGGACAGCCCGTCATGCACGCCGGGTCCAGGCAGTGGTGGCACGCCGTGGTCACGCTCTGCTGCGCCGGCGCCTGGGGCGTGCCGCCGTGCAGGAGCCCGACCGAGCGCCACACCTCGTCCTCGTCGAGACCGTTCAGGCTGTGGCAGGCGGTGACGCACGCCTTGCACGCCGTGCAGGCGTCGAGGTCGACCTCGAAGGCGTACTGCTGCCCCGGCTTCGGCTTCTCGAAGGGGATGAGGTCGCGGTAGTACTTGGATTGAGCCGGGAGCGCGTGCTCCTCGTGGATCTTCGAGAATTTCTCGACCGCCGTGAGCTTCTGCTGGTCCGCGAGGAGCGCCTCCAGCAGGTTCTTGTTGCTGTCCTGGATCTTCGGCGGCGAGTTGATGATGGGCAAACGAAAATGAGTGTCCGACACCTTTGCAACGCTCATCGATAATCCCTGTCTACCCCGCGCGGAAACCCAGCCCGGAGAACTTCAAGAGACACACCGCGAACGGCGGCGTGCCCGTCGCGAAGAGAAAAGCGGCGCTGCCTCGCCAGCCCATCGGGTCAGCTCGCCGCGACGTACGGCTCTGCCGGGACCTGGACCTCGACGCGCCCGCCCCGGATCCGGGCAGGATACACGGGGACGCGCACGCCCGGGTCGTCCAGGCACTGGCCGGTGCGCAGGTCGAAGCTCTGCTTGTAGATCGGCGAGGCGATCTTGGGAATGCCCCCCTTGTCCCCGACGATGCCGCGCGAGAGGACGAACGCCTTGCTGAACGGGTCGAAGTTGCTGATGGCGTAGATCTCCTCGCCCTCGCCGACCCGGACCACCGCGACCTGGCGCTTCCCCACGAGCGCGCAGACGCCCGTGTTCGGGATGATGTCCTCGGCCCCGCAAACCTCGACCCAGCCCTGGGTCGTGCCCTCGTTCCGGGGCGCTTCCGACGTGTGCAGCTCGTTCATGACGATCCCTCTCAGAAAAGGCCTGTCGACCCGCGGTCAGATCATCTCCTCGACGACGTTCGATTTCTCCTTCCAGGCCGCCGGGCGGTGCTGCGCCCGCTCGCTGACGAAGACGATGCTCCGGTCGGGCTCTCCGGCGTTCACGAACGGGCGGAACTGCTTGAGCTTCTCGGCGTCGGAGACCGCGGCCTTCCACTCGCACTCGTAGGTCGCGATGAGGTGGGCCATCTCCTTCTCGAGCTCCTCGCAGATCCCGAGCGAGTCATCGATGATGACCTGCTTGAGGTAATCCATGCCGCCCTCGAGGTTGTTGAACCACGTCGCCGTGCGCTGGAGCCGGTCCGCCGTGCGGATGTAGAACATCAAGAACCGGTCGACGTACTTGATGAGCGTCGCCTCGTCGAGATCCGAGGCGAAGAGCTGGGCGTGCTGCGGCTTCATCCCGCCGTTGCCGCAGAGATAGAGGTTGTAGCCCTTCTCGGTCGCGATGATGCCGAAGTCCTTGCTCTGCGCCTCGGCGCACTCGCGCGCGCAGCCGGACACCGCGGACTTCAGCTTGTGGGGGCTGCGCAGCCCCTTGTAGCGGTTCTCGACCGCGACCGCGAAGCCCACCGAGTCCTGCACGCCGTAGCGGCACCAGGTGCTGCCCACGCACGACTTCACGGTGCGGAGCGCCTTGCCGTAGGCGTGCCCCGACTCGAAGCCGGCGGCGATGAGCTCGCCCCAGATGTCGGGCAGCTGCTCCAGCCGCGCGCCGAACAGATCCACCCGCTGGCCGCCGGTGATCTTCGAGTACAGGCTGTACTTCTTCGCGACCTGCCCGAGGGCGATGAGCTGATCCGGCGTGATCTCGCCGGCCGGCACGCGCGGGACCACCGAGTAGGTGCCGTCCTTCTGGACGTTGGCCATGAAGCGATCGTTCGTGTCCTGGAGCGGCAGGTGCTTCTTGTTCAGGATGTGCTCGTTCCACGTCGAGGCGAGGATCGAGGCCACCGCCGGCTTGCAGATCTCGCACCCCTTGCCCTTGCCGTGGCGCTCGATCAGGTCGTCAAAGGTCTTGATCGCGTGGATCCGGACGAGGTGATAGAGCTCCTGCCGCGAGTAGTTGAAATGCTCGCAGAGGTAGTTCGTCACCGCGACGCCCGCCTTCTTGAGCTCCTTCTTCAGGATGTCGGTGATCAGCGTGGTGCACGATCCGCAGCCCGTGCCGGCCTTCGTGTGCCCCTTGATGGCGGCGACCGTGACGTGCTTGTCGTCGCAGATGGCCGAGCAGATGGCCTTCTTCGTGACGTTCAGGCACGAGCAGATCATGGCGGTGTCGGGCAGCGCCTCGACCCCGAAGCCCGCCGGCTTCGCGCCGTCGCGCGCCGAGACGATGAGGTCCTCGGGGTTCGGCGGCAGCACGATCTTGTTCTGCACGAGCTGGAGCAGCTGCCCGTAGTTCGAGGCGTCGCCGACGAGGATGCCGCCGAGGAGGTGCGTGCCGTCCGCGCTGACGACGAGCTTCTTGTAGACGTTCGACGCCGCGTTCATGAAGCTGACCACGCGCGCGCCGGGCTGCGTCGCGAACGCGTCGCCGAAGCTCGCGACGTCCACGCCCATCAGCTTGAGCTTGGTGCTCATGTCGAAGCCGTTGAAGGTCTCCTTCCCGCCGGTGAGGGCGTCGGCCGCGACCTTGGCCATGTGGTAGCCGGGCGCCACGAGGCCATAGAGCTGGTTGCTGTAACTGGCACACTCGCCGATCGCGTAGATGTCCGGATCCGACGTCTGACAGCGATCGTTGATGACGACGCCGCCGCGGTTGCCGATCGCGAGATCGCACGCCCGGGCGAGCTCGTCCCGCGGGCGGATGCCGGCGGAGAAGACGATCATGTCGGTCGCGAGATCGGTCTGGTCGGCGAAGAGCATCCTCGCCACGCGGCCGTGCTCGGCGACGATCTCGGTGGTCGAGGTGTTCGTGTGCACCTCCACGCCGAGCGACTCGATCTTCTGGCGGAGGATCGCGCCGCCGGCGTCGTCCACCTGGAGGGCCATCAGCCGCGGCGCGAACTCCACGACGTGGACCTGGAGGTTCATGTTCTTGAGCGCGTTGGCCGCCTCCAGCCCGAGCAGGCCGCCGCCGATGACCGTGCCGACCTTCGCGCCCTTCGCGTGGGCCGCCATGGCCTCGAGGTCGTCGATCGTGCGGTACACGAAGCAGCCCTTCGTGTCCTTGCCCTTGATCGGCGGGACGAACGGATACGAGCCGGTGGCGAGGATGAGCTTGTCGTAATAGACCGTCTTCCCCTTCGCGGAGGTCACGGCCTTCTTGCGCCGGTCGATCGATACGGCCTTGTCCCCCAGGTGGACGTGAATCCCCGCCTCCTCGTAGAGGCCGGGCTTCACCATCGACAGGTCATCCGCCGACTTGCCGCTGAAGAAGGCAGACAGGTTCACCCGGTCATAGGCGAGCCGCGGCTCCTCGCAGAAGGTCGTGATGTTCCATTCGCGCAGGAAGCCACCGAGAACCATGTTCTCGATGAACTTGTGCCCGACCATACCGTTGCCGATGACGAGGAGGTCCTTCTTCTTGCTCATGAAACCCACCTTTGGACCCGGTGAGTCATTCTCACCGTCACTGCCGTACTGCCGTCCGAGCGAGGCGCCCGGCCACACTCCCGGACCAGAAACTGTCTACTGTGAGCTCTGTTTCACAACTGTTTCGCAGGAATAAATTGTGTGCCCAGCGGCGCGCTCGATCCCGGACATTCCCTCTGTTTCCTGCGCGTTTCGCGGTCGCGGACGAGCGTAACAAGGCTCCGCGCGAGGGCGATCTGAACAGCGTCAATGAAAGGAAAAGGGCGATTCGCGCGAAACAGGAGGTGACTGTTTCGTGTGTGTGTCGCTCCGCCGGAGCGAAGCCATTGCAATTCTGAAATGGCCGGCGGGCCGGTCACCCGCGCGGGGCGGCCTCGGCGACGAGGGCGAGCAGCTGCGCCGTCGCGACCGGCTTCGTGAGGTGGGCGTCGAAGCCTGCCTCGCGCGAGCGGCGGCGGTCCTGGTCCTGCCCGTAGCCGGACACGGCGGCGATGTAGGAGCGCCGGAGCTCGGGCTCGGCGCGCAGGCGCCGGACGACCTCGTAGCCGTCCATCCCGGGCAGGCCGATGTCGAGCAGGACGAGCTCGGGCTTCGACGCGCGCGCGGTCTCGAGCGCCGCCGGGCCGTCGTGCGCCATCGACACCGTGTGGCCGTGGAGCTGGAGGATGCGCCGCAGGCCCTCGGCGGCGTCGACGTTGTCGTCGACGAGGAGGACGCGGAGGGCGCTCGCCCCGGAGCGCGGGATCTCGGTCGCGGGCGCCGCGGCGCTCTCCGCCGACGCGCCCGCGAGGGGGAGCCAGACGCTGATGGTGGTGCCCTCGCCGGCGCCGGCGCTCACGGCCTCGACGCGCCCGCCGTGCAGCTCGGCCAGCCGCTTGACGAGCGTCAGCCCGACCCCGAGGCCCCCCTGCGAGCGATCCAGCGTGCGCCGCGCCTGCATGAACGGCTCGAAGACGAGCGGCAGGAGCTCGGCGGAGATGCCGACGCCGGTGTCGGTCACCCGGATCCACGCGTCGCCGCCGCTCGTCGTGGAGGAGGAGAGCGAGACGCGTCCGCCGGGGTTCGTGTACTTGATGGCGTTGTTGAGCAGGTTCACGGCGATCTGCTCGAGCCGCACCCGGTCGCCGTGCACGAAGACCCCGGGCTCGACCGACAGGAGGAGCTCGTGCCGGCGCTGCGCGAGGAGCGGACGCACCGAGTCGACCGCGGCCTCGACCACGGAGCCGACGTCGAGCCGCTCCCGCTTCAGCTCGATCTTGCCGCGCGTGATCCGGGAGACGTCGAGCAGATCGTCGACGAGCCGCACGATCGTCTTCACCTGCCGCTCCAGGGTCGTGAGGACCTGGCTGTCGTCGCGGTCGCCGCGCTCGCTCGTGTTCATGCGCAGGAGCTCGAGGCCGGTGGTGATGGGCGCGAGCGGGTTGCGGAGCTCGTGCGAGAGCATCGCGATGAACTCGTCCTTGCGCCGGTCCGCCTCGTGGGCCTCGCGGTACAGCCGGGCGTTCTCGAGGGCGACGCGCCGCTCGCGCTCGATGATGGCGGCGCGCTCCTCGTGCAGGCGGGCGCGCTCGATGGCCTGCGCGCACTGGCGCGACATCGCGACAAGGAACTCCTGCTCTTCGTGATCGAAGGGGCGCGCCTCCGCGAAGCTCAGCCCGAGCACGCCAATCGGCCGCTCCTGGACCCAGAGCGGGAGACAGCAGAGCGAGGCGGTGGCGGCGGTCAGCGCGCCGGCCGCGAAATCCGGGTACCGGGCGGAGCACTCCTTGCGCGAGCGCAGCCAGACGGGGGCGCCGGTCCGCAGGGGATCGGTGATCGGGAGGCCGTCGGCGACGGACATCTTCCGGAAGCGCTCGACGGCCTCGGGCGCGTAGCCGACCGCCTTGAGGCACTCGAGCGTGTCGCCCGCCGTCACGACGATCGTCCCGGCGTACGCGCCGGCGGCGGCGACGCCCTGGTCGACGACGACCTCCGCCACCGCGTCGCAGGTGAGCGCGTCGGCGAGCGCCGCGGTGATGTGCTGGAGGCCGGCCATGCGCTGGGCGGCGCGCTCGGCGGCCCGGCGCGCCTCCTGCTCGGCCAGGAAGCGCCGCCGCGCCTCGCTCTCGGCGTCGCGGGCCAGGTCGTAGAGGCGCATGCGCTGCAGGGCCACCTGGATGCACTGCGAGAGCTCCTCGGCGAAGGCGAGATCGGCCGCGGTGTAGGTGCGGTCCGACTCGGCGGAGGCGAGGGTGAGCGCCGCGAGGACGCACTCCTCGCCGCGGATCGGCACGATCACCGCGGATCGGCAGCCGAGCGCGCGCAGGGCGGCGAGGTGCTCGGCGTCGCGCGCCACGCCGGCGAACAGGCTGTCGGGGATGTCGGACAGGAGCCGGGCGGGGCCGCCGTGGAGCACCTCGTGCAGCGGCGTCTCGGGCTCCGGCGGCAGCCGGCCGCGCTGGGCCAGCCTGGAGACGAGCTCTGCCTTGGCCGGGTCCGCGTGCGCGATGACCCGCGCGCGGAGGGTGCCGTCCGAATCGAGCGTGTGGACGGAGCAAAAGGCCGCCACCGAGGTGACGGCGAGCTCCGCGACGCGCCGGTAGCTCGTGTCGCGGTCGAGCACCGGATCGAGCAGGGCCGTCGCGTCGGCCAGCAGGCGACGGGCCTCCTCGGCGCGCTTCTGTTCGCTGATGTCCGCGACGAGCGTGAAGAAGCCGCGCACATCGCCGCTCGCGCCGAGGTGGGGAATGTACTGGATGCGGACGTGGCGCCTGCCGCCCTTGCGGTAAACGATCCGCGACTCGAAATCTTGCGGTTTTCCGCGGAGCACCGCGTCGATGTGCGGCTTCACGACGGCGTACGCGGCGTCGCCGATCACCTCGCGCACCTGCCGGCCGGTGAGGGAGCTGCGATCCTCCTGGAACCAGCGCTCGTAGGCCTGGTTGACGACGCCGTAGCGCTCGTCGCTATCGATATAGGAGATGAGCGCCGGCAGGGCGTCGAGCAAGAGCTGGATCTGCCCGGATTCCAGCGTCGCGCTGGGCTCGGCGCCGGTGTTCATGCCGGCGCTGGCTCGAGCCAGGGTGGGGGCGTCCGGCCTATGCATCTCGGCTCATGCATATCCGCAAACCGCGCTGGTGGCCACATGTCGGCTGTCTGCGCTCCGGTTCGAGCATGCTATCGTCGCCGCCGATGCGGATCCTCATAGTCGGCGCGGGCGCGGTGGGCGGCTATTTCGGGGCGAGGCTCGCCCTCGCGGGGGAAGACGTCACCTTCGTCGCGCGGGGCGCGCACGCCGAGGCGATGCGGTCGCGCGGGCTCGTCCTCCGCACGCCGTCCGGCGAGCTGCGCACGCCGCCGCTCCGCGTGGCCGCGCTCGACGGGGCGCGCGGGCCGTTCGATCTGGCGCTCATCGCCGTGAAGTGGCCGTCTCTCCCCGCCGTGAGCGCGAAGCTCCCCGGGCTGCTCGCCGCGGACGGCCTCGCCGCGCCCCTCCTGAACGGGCTCGACTCGGAGGACGCGGTCGCCCGGGAGGTCGGCGAATCGCGCGTGATCGCCTCCATCGCGTACATGTCCGCGGGGCTCAGCGGCCCTGGCGAGATCGACACGCTCGCGCCGACGCGCGCCGGCCTCGCGCCGTACCGGCCCGGGCAGGAGGCGCGGGTCGAGGCGATCGCCGCGCTGCTCGAGCGCGCGGGCATCCCGGTCCGCCGGGGGTCGAGCTACCGCGCCATGCTCTGGGAGAAGATGGTCTGGAACGCCCCCTTCAACGCGATCTGCGCGCTGACCGGCCAGCGCGCCGGGGCGGCCTTGGAGCGGATGGAGGACCTCGCCCGGGCGGCGATGCTCGAGGTGATCGCGGTCGCGCGGGCGGAGGGGGTGGAGATCTCGGAAGCGACCGCGGACGCGATGATCGCCCTCACGCGCGCGGAGTTCCCGCTCACGGAGCCGTCGATGCTGCAGGACGTGCGCGCCGGCCGGGCGACAGAGGTGGAACTTCTCCAGGGCGCCGTGGTCGAGCGCGGGCGCCGGGCCGGCGTCGACACCCCGGTGCTGCGCACGCTCGCCGCCCTCGTTCGCGGCCTGTCGCCCCGGGCGAGCGCGCTGTCTGCCGCCGGGTAGGCCCCGGGCGCGCGGCGGGCTCGGGTGGTGGCCTGATTTGGACATGAAGGCGGGAGGGCGGGAAGAAAAGATCAAGGATCTTCGCGCCTTCCCGCCTTCATGGGAATCAGTCTGGGGCCAATCAGGCCACCACCCGGGCTCGCGACGTCGCATGTCGGCTCAGAACACGGTCCTGGCGGCGAGCCCCTTGCCCATGGGGATGATCTGCACGGTCCCGACCTCGGTCACCGTGCGCTTCGCCGGGAAGATGAAGCCGCTCAGGATCTGCAGCGCGCCGATGGCCTGGCCGAGCCCGTTGGCCACGAGCAGCACCTTGTGGGTCGACTCGGCGTTGCACTCCCGCTCGCCGCGGCACTTGTCGCGGGCGCCGAGGTCGATCCAGGGCCCCGCGATGGGCACCCAGAGCGCGCGGTCCGCGGGGTTGTCGCTGAACGTCGCCACGACGGTCGAGATCCCGTAGGTGGTGCCGAGCACGGCGACGCCGCTCCAGATGAGCCCGCGGTTCGGCACGGAATCGGTGATGGTGACCGTGTCGCGCGTCCTTTCCTGAGCGTGCGCGGTCCCGGTGAAACCCATCGTCGCGGCCGCCACGACGGCGGCCGAGGTGAAGAGAGCGAGCTTGTTCATGCGGTCCTCCTGCCCGCACGGGCGTCTGAGCAAAGGGGATGCCGGCGCGGCGAGCGCTCTCGGCGTGGATGTCTTCAACGCGCCCACGGCGCGCCACGCCGGGAGGGTCATGTGGCGATCTGCCTCGCCTGAGACGGCGCGCCTCGTGCCTGGGCTGGTGGGGAGTTGACCCGGTGTTCCGGGTTCCTGGAAAACGAGAAAACGAGAAGGGGAGTGGAGCGTGAGGGTCATCCCATCTCTGGAGATCGAGATGGGATGAGACCCTGTCCGCGGATCGGCGGTCAGGCGCCGCCGGTGCCGCCCGCGCCGCCGGTGCCGGCCGTGCCGCCCGCGCCGCCGGTGCCGGCCGTGCCGCCCGCGCCGCCGGTGCCGGCCGTGCCGCCCGCGCCGCCGTCGCCGCCCGCGCCGGTCGTGGCGCTGGCGCTGGTCGTGGCGCTGGCGCTGGTCGTGGCGCTGGCGCTGGTCGTAGCGCTGGCGCTGGTCGTGGCGCTGGCGCCGCCCTCGCCGCCGGTGCCGCCCGTGCCGCCGCCCTCGCCGCCGGTGCCGCCGCCGGCGCCGCCCTCGCCGCCCGCGCCGCCCTCGCCGCTGGTGCTCAGCGGATACGTCGGGTCGAGGCAGAAGAAGCCGTCAGGCGTCTCGGCGCACTCATCCGGCTCCTGGCAGTCGCCGTTGTCCTCGCATTCCTTCGGCATGTCGACGAAGATGCAGTACCCGTTGTCCGGGAGACCGATGTTCTCGCAGCGGGAGTCGGGCAAGAGGCAATCGCTGTGCGCCGTACACGCCCTGGTGCAGACGCCGACGTCGCCGAGGCCGGCGTCTTGCGCGGAGTAAAGGCAGATGCCGTTCGCGAACCCGCCGCAGTCGGACTCCAGAAGATCGCCGCCCAGGCCGCAGAACTGGGTGCATGCGCCGACCTCGCCGGCGAAGCCCCCACACAATCCGGCGCACGAGTTTTCCTCGGCCTCGACGTCGCAGGCGGCCCCCATCGGGAGACCCTCGGTGGGCGTGTCGACGCAGACGCTCTGCCGGGGATCGCAGCTACGGCCGGGGCACTGGCTGTCGGAGCCGCAGTTCGGCACGCAGACCGGCACGCCGTCCACGTCCTGGCAACGCAGCTCGTCGCGGCCGTGGCACTTGAACGGGTCGAGCTCGTCGTCGAGGAACTCGATCGCCGGTCGTCCATAGTCGCAGCCCAGGAAGCACAGTCCATCCAGGCAGGCGCTGTCCGCGCCTTCGCAGTCGCCGTCATCGGTGCACGACATCGTGCAGTACCCGCCCGAAGGACCGCCATTCGGGTCCGACTCCAGCCAGCACTCGCCGTCGGGGCCGCAGTCCGCGTCCTCCGTGCACTGGCTGCCGAGGTACTCGGCCCCGGGCGTGTTGTCGCCGGTGCTCACGGAGGTTCCCGAGCTCGAGGAGGACGTTGTCGAGCTCGACGAGCCCCCGCCAGCGCCGTCATCCGAGTCGTCACCGCCGCAACCTATGAAGCCTGCAGAGAAGGCGACCGATGTGAGCAGGATCGCCGAAACGCGTTGTAATTTCATTACTGTCTCCTGAGCCAGGAGGCCCTGCCCACGTAGGGCGCGCCTTCATGTGATTTCGGGACAGTATCGGAAGCGGTGCTGCTTCGCCATACCGGACGAGCTGGGGCACCTCGACGCCGAGCCTCCGTGAAAGCGGATGACTCTCCGGCGAAGCGTCGCCATCAGGATCTCAATCTGAGGACTGGCGGCCTGGTTCAGGCGATACCCGACAGGGCGGTCAGGCGAGCTTGGCGGCTCCTGGCAGATACCGCACTGCCCTCCGATCGGCGCCGGTGAGCGGCCAGCGATACCGGAGATCGATCGCGGGCGCCCAGCCGGCGTGCGCCGGCGGCTCGTCGCGGGCGAGCAGGACCCAGATCTCGCGGTGATCCGCCGGCTCCTGCGCGGTGAGCGCCGCGCCGAGGGGCAGCCAGGCGTCCGGCGCGAGCGTCGCGCGGGAGAGCGCCACCTCGAATGACCTCCCGGCCCGCACGAGATCCTCGCCGCGCGCGCGCTCGACCCGGGGCGGCTTCTTGAGCTCGCCTTCCTGGACCAGCGTGCCTATCGCCGTCCGCAGGAAGGCGACGCGCTTTTGCAGAGGCTCGACGAGGGTCACCTCCAGATCCGGCCGCAGCAGCGCGAGCGGCAGGCCGGGCGCGCCGGCCCCCGTGCCGACGTCGACAACGCGCCGCCCCTCGGGGACGTGCTCCGAGAGGAGCCGCGCGTCCGCGAGCATGAGGTCGGCGAGCTCGTCGGCGCTCCGCGCTGCCGTCAGATCGACCTTCGCGTTCCACCCCTGGACGAGCTCGAGCCAGCGCGCGAGCGCCTCGCCGGCGCGGGCAGGGAGGCTCGGCTCGCGGCCGGCGAGCACCGTGGCGATCTTCTCCGTCATCCGCGACGCGGCGCCCAGGGTCATGGCCGCAGTGGAGCACAGGACCCGGGGCGGATGCACCCGCCGGCGCGGTTCACCGCGCGCGGCGGGGGCGCGGGGGCGCGGGCTCATCCGGCGCGGATGCGCGCTCCGCGCCGGCGCCGCCGAGCGGCAGCGCGCGCTGGGCGCCGACGTCGTAGATCAGGTGGCCGGCGCCGTCGATCCGCGCCGCGGGGTTCAGCGTGTGCGGGGCCCGCGCGCCGGGGCCGAGCAGGTGGACGACCGCGAGCCCGCGCGCGACCAAGGCGTCGGCGATGAGGCGGCGGTGGCAACGCCACCAGAGCGTCTCGGCGCACAGGAGGGCCATGCGCCGTCCGGCCCGGGCTTCCGCCTCCACCTCGGAGAGCGCGCGCTGGAAGGCGGCGGTCTCCATGTGGTCGGCGTAGGCCCGGAAGCTCGCGTTCTCCCAGGCCACGTGGGGCGAGCCGTCCCGCCCGGTTCGCCGGCCGCCCAGGGTGTCGCCGCGGAAGACGTAGGTCACCCCGAGCGGGGGCAGCGCCTCGGCGAGCGCGGCGCGGCCGAGGTGCGGCGACCGGCTGGAGCCCGGGAACCTCCGGACGTCGACGAGCGTGTCGGCCGGCCCCTCGCCGAGCAGCTCGACGAGCTCTTCCACGCTGCGGGTGCCGTGGCCGGCGGTGAAGACGGTGTCCACGGGGAGAGCTTTGGGCCCCGGCGGCGCGCGGGCAACGTGCGGCGGGAGGCGCTCGCCGGGCTTCCGCATCGGGCCTTCCCGTCCCGGCGGCGGCGCGACGCCGGCCGGCGCGCGCTACCTCATCGAGCGCAGCAGATGGTCGAGCGCCCGGCGCTCCTCCGCGTCGGTGACCGACTTCAGGGCGCGGTTCACCTCGCCGACGGCGGCCGCCGCCAGCAGCGCGACGGCCGCGGGATCGGGCGCGCCGCGCGCGCGCAGCCACGCGAGCGCTTCGTGCTCGGTGTTGATGACGATGTGGCTCCGGCTGGCCTCGTAGCGGACCGGCCTCCCCGAGCGGCTCTCGACGACGGCGCGGACCGGGGAGCCCTCGAGGCCCATCCTGGCGATGGCCTCGCGGAGCGCCGCGGCGAGCGGGCCCTCGGCCGCCGCGCCCGGCCGCTCGGGCGCGGCGCCGAGCCGCGTCGCCGCCTCGCCGCCGATCAGGCCGCGCACGCTGCGCCACAGCGCGCCGACCCAGGCGCGTGCGCCGCTCGCGTCGGGCGCGCCCGCGGGGGCCTGGGCGCCGGATGCGCCCGCGGGCGCCTCGTCGCCGGTCGCGCCCGCGACAGCCCGCACACCGGCGGCGCCCGCGGGCGCCTCGTCGCCGGTCGCGCCCGCCGGAGCCTCGTCGCCGGCGGCCCCGGAGGCGCCCCCGACCTCCGTCGCGACGGCGCCGGCCGGGGCCGGCGGCGCCGCGGGCGCGCCGAGCTCGCGCAGCGCGCCGGGGGCGGCCCGGTGGCGCAGCACCTCGACGAGCGGCGAGCCGTCGTCGAGCAGCACGAACGCCGGCGTCCCCTCCGGGAAATCGCCGTCCGCGCTCCCGCGGCGATCGGTGATCCACAGGCAGCCGCTCGCCGCGAGCTCCGCCCGGACCGCCGCCGGGCCGGCGATCTCCCCGCCGGCGGTCGGCGCGGCGAGCCTGCCGCCGGAGAGGCGGCCGAGCAGGTGCAGGTTCCACAGGTACGGCGCGGCGGCCGTCTCGTCCGAGAGCTCGGCCGCCATGGAGGCCGCCGCCTCCATGGCGAGCTCCGCGACGGCCTCCCAGCGCTCCTCCTCCAGCGGCCACACGAGGAGCATCCCCTCGACCGGCGCGAGCCCGACGACGCCGGCGGCGCCCGCCTCGGCGAGCAGCGCGCGCGGCGTGAAGCCGCCGCGCGCGGCGCCGTCGCCGCCCTCGAGGATCGCCGCGGAGGGCGCGCCGACGAGCACCCGCGGCGCGCGGGGCCACCGCGCGGGCAGCCAGAGCGCGCCGGTCACGAGCAGCGGCCGGGGCCGGGCGACGGCGGCGTCGATCCACCGCGTCGCGAGCGCGTCCTCGGGCGGCGCGAGCCGGCCGCGCAGCCACCGCGCGGTCGCGTCGCGCACCGCCTGCCGGAGCCTCGCCGCGTCCGCGCCCGTCCGGAGCCCGTCGAAGGCGCGGTTCGGCTCGAGCGCGTCGTCGTTGACGGCCGCGCACAGGGGCCACCCGCCGCCGGCGCCGATCGCGCAGAGCGGCCGGCGCCCGACGTGCACCGCGATGCCGGCCGCGCCGGCGTGCTCCGGGGCGAGCAGGCCGATCTCGCCGTGCGCGGTCTGCGCGCCCTCCTGCTGGGCGAAGGGGAAGGTGGCGAAGCACGCCGCGCGCGCGGCCGCGTCGAGGCCGATCACGGCGAGCGGCGGCGCCGCGAGGCGCTCCTCGGTCGCGCGATCGCGCGCGACGGTGTCGGTGATGTCCTTGACGAGCACGGCCGTCGCGAGCTGCAGCCGCTCGGGCCTGCTCAGCGCGAGGACCGGCCGCTCGTAGCGCTGCGTCGGGTAGGGCGGCGGCGTCGAGGTGCACAGCCACTCGGCGTGCGGATCGTGCCGGAGGTCGTCGAGCGACCGGTGGGTCCCCTCGATGTCGGGGAAGAGCG
The DNA here is from genome assembly GCF_051521455.1 of Sorangium sp. So ce887. Lineage (NCBI taxonomy): Bacteria > Pseudomonadati > Myxococcota > Polyangiales > Polyangiaceae > Sorangium > Sorangium sp. So ce887. The sequence goes on from NZ_CP150354.1 coordinate 11,815,382, forward strand.
GCGCGCCCGCGGCGCCCGCGACGACGCGCTTGCCCTGGGCGAGCGTCCGCAGGAGCGCGCGGCGCGTGTGGCTCCGGGCGAACGGCGGCAGCTCGTCGAAGCGGGGCGCGAGCGAGATCAGGTGGCGGCCCGCGCCCTTCGCGAGGCGCGTCAGCAGCGCGCGCACCTCGTCCCGCGGCGGGTCCGCCGCCCCGGCGCGCGCGAGGATCCGCAGCGGGATCGGCAGCTCCACGTCGACGCGCCGCTCGGCGCCGTCGGGACCGATGAAGCGCGCGTCCGACTCCGGCCCCTCGATGATCTCGATCTCGCCCTCGAGATCCCGCACGCCGAGCGCGGCGGGGCTCACCCGCAGGCTCGGATGCGGCGGCGCGCCCGGCAGCGCCGGCGGGGCGCGCGGCGCGCCCGCGGCGTCGCCGCGCGCCCCGTGCTCCTGCTGCGTCCTCTCGGCGCGCTTGAGGCGGCCCTGCTCGATGGAGGCGCGGAGCCGCCGCGTCGGCACCGCGCCGTGCGCCGGGAGGACGCGGCCGCCGGCCCACCGCAGGAGCGCCGCGCGCTCGCGCGGGTCGCGGACGACGAGGGGGTGCCAGGCGAGCGTCTCGAAGCCGGGCGCCTCGTCGAGCACCGGGATCGGCGCCGGCGCCGGGTGCGTCCTGTCGAGGCTCTCGAGCGAGCACGCGACCTCCCGGCCGCGCGGATCGAGCATCATGAGCAGCGGCAGGCGCCGGATGCGCGCCGCGAGCTCGGCGAGGGCCGCCTCGACGGGCGCGCTCCGGGCGCTCTCCGCGAGCGCCCGCGCGCTCTCGAGGAGGTAGGCGATCAGGCGGGCGTCCGGTCGGCCGTGGTGGCGGAGCGGGTCGTCGCGCAGGCCGAGCCGCGCGCGCGCCGCGGCGTCGCCCTCCAGCGCGGCCACGAGCGCCTCGCAGAGCGCGCGCTCGACCGCGTGGACGGCGGCGTCGTGGCGCGGCGACAGGAGGCTATTCCAGGCCCTGCCCGGCACCGCCGCGTCGTCGTCGATCGCGACGGCGGCGGGGCCGAGGAGCGGCGCCGCGGCCTTCAGGGTGGCGAGCGGCTGCGACGCGTGGTGCCACGCCTCGACCATCGCGTCGCCGGGCGTGGCGAGGGCGAGGAAGCCGGGGCCGGCGACCGCGAGGACCGGCGCGTCGGCGGCGCCTCTCGGCGCGACCTTCTCCAGCGACGCCGCGAGCGCGCGCCGCCGCGCCGGGCCCCGCGCCGCGAGCTCGTCCTCGCCGAGGAGCCCCGGCGCGTAGGGGACGAGCTCGCACCCCGGGAGCGCGGCGGCGAGCCAGTCGAGCTCGCGCTGCGAGGCGGCGAGCACGGGCCGCCGGTCGGCCGCGCGCCCCCGCGCCTCGGGCGGCGCGGTGCAGAGGCCGCCCGCCGCCCGGGCGAGCGAGGCGAGGCCTTTCAGGCTCAGGAACCGGCCTGCCCCGAGCGTGGGCCAGAGCCGCGCCTCCACGAGGCCGCCGAAGCGCGACGGCGCGAGGTCGTCCACGCCGCGCCCGTCGCGCCGCCCGGCGCCTCCCCGGCGCCCCTGTCTGCGGTCGGGCGCGCCGAGGCGCTGCGGAGCGCAGAACACCGTGCCGATCGCGGCGCGCAGCGGGCCCCTCAGGCGAGCGAGCTCGCTCTCGGGCTGCGGCGCGCCCTGGTGCGCGGCCCTCGGACCGAAGCGCCGCCGCGCCTCGGCGTTGGCCGCGGCGAGCGCGACCCCCAGGGCGTGGCGGACCGCGCGCCAGAAGCGCGCGTCGCGCTCGACGCCGTCGTACGCGAACCGCGGCCGCACGTGCCCCTCCCACGCGAGCGCGATCTCGACCGGCAGGGGGACGGCGGCGGGATCGAGCTCCACGGTCTCGAGGTGCCGCCCGTCCACGAACACCCGGACCTCGGCGCCTCTCCTCGGCTCGCCGTCGTCGGCGAAGACGGCGAGCTCGCCGCGCAGGCCGGCGAGCGTCCCCTCGTCCACGTGGAAGGCGGCGCGGAGCGCGTGCTCGGGGGCGGGCGGCACCACGGGCTCGCCGGTCGCGTGCAGGAGGAACGCCCTGCGGCGCCCGGCGCCGAGCTTCGCCTGCTCGAGCATCGCCTCCGCGTCGGCGAGCGGGAGCCCGGCGAGCGCGCGCTCGACGACCCCCCCGCGGCTCCAGATCACGTCGTGGGCCCAGGGGGAGAGCTCCTCCGGGAGCCTCGCGTCGCCGCGATGGAGGAAGAGAGGCGACGCGTCGCGCGCGTCGAGCGACGCGAGCGACACCGGCCGCCCGTGCCCGTCGCGGAGCAGCGGCAGCTCGCGCACGGCCTGCGCCTCGGGGGGCAGCCTGGCGCCTGCGCGCGCCGCGCCGGTCGCGACGCACGCGAAGGCCGCGAGCGCGTCCTCGAGCCGGCCGCGGTCCTCGTCGACGACGAGCACGCCCTCCGGGATCGCGCCCTCGCCGCGGAGCAGGGCGGTCAGCGCCTCGAGCGCGTCGAGCAGCGCGCCGCCCGCCGCCTCGCGGAGCCGCGCGCGGAGGGGCGCGTCCTCGCGCAGCGCCGAGCGCGACGCGTTGGTGGGCAGCTCGTCCGCGTCGACGACGAGGCGGACCGGGAGCTCGACCCCCTGGTAGGGCGCCGAGGGGAACCGCGGCTCGAAGCTCCAGCGCTCGCGGACGAGCTGCACGCCGTGCTCGAGGTAGTCGACGGCGGGGAGGCCGGAGAGGGGGGGAGAGAAGGGCGCGGGGAGGGGCGCGGGGAGGGGCACGGAGAGGGGCGTCGACAGAGGCGCAGAGAGGGCCGGCCCGCCTGCGGGATCGCGGGGCGCGACGATCTCCAGCGCCGCGCGGCGCGCGCCGTGCACGTGGAAGGGCACGCGCAGGAGCACCGCGTGCTTGCCGCCCGGGGGTGCGCGGCGGAGCGGCTCGCCGGCGACGGCGATCGGGATCGAGAAATCGCCGGTGGCCGCCGCCAGGTGGGCCAGCTCTGGCGGGGTGTCGCCGGTGATGGCCCGGCGCAGCACCGACCAGCCGAGCCGCCGCCGCACCTCGACGCGCAGGCCGGCCGCGGGCATCCCGGGCGGCCTCGGCACCTCGTCGCAGGCGGGGGCGGCGGCCGGCCCGAGGGCGCCTTCGGGCGCCTCGAGCAGGGCGGGCGTGAAGCGCACGCGCGTGCAGGTCGCCTCGGCTCTCTCGCCGGACGGCCCGCGGCCGGTCGTGAGCAGGTCGACGCGGGCCGGGCGCAGCCCGAGCGCCGCGTTCACGCCGAGCGCGAGCAGCCGGAGGCGCCGGGACGGGGCGTCGGGCGCGGCGTTGAGCACGTGGTCGAGGAGGCGCGCCAGGACGGGCGCGTCGGGCGGCTCTCCGTCGAAGGTCAGGACGACGTCGTCGGCGTCGTACTGGAGGTCGATCTGCGTCGCGCCGCCGGCCGCGGCGGCCCGGACGAGCTCGAGCAGGTAGAGGTCGAGGTCGACGAGCAGGTGTTCCCTGAGCTTCTGGACGGCGCGGCGGGCATCGACGCGGATCGCGCCGCGGGCGACGACCCGGCTCATCTCGGGAGCCCCCGTGGCGCGCCTGCGAGCGGCGGCGGGTTCGCTGCGAGGTCGAGGAGCCGGTCGCTGTCCTCGGGATCGAGCGGCCCCTTGGCCTCGACGAGCAGCGCGCGGGCGAGCAGGTTGCCGGCGGTCACGGGGTCGACGGCGGCGCGCCTGCGGGCGAGCGCCACGGTGTCGCTGGCGACGTTGAGGTAGAGGGCGTGCCGTGGCCCGAAGCGCGCTGCGCGCCGCACGACGTCGCGCGCGGCGTGGCAGCTCGGCTCGGGCTCGCCGCGCTCGCTGCCTGCGGGCAGGAGGATCCCGCCGCGCTCGCGGAGGGCGCCCTGGATCCGGCAGAGGCTCACCCGGGCGACCCCGTGCCGGGCGCGCGCGAGCGCGTCGGCGACCACCTGGAGCAGCGGCGCGTCGGCCGCGCGGGCGCTCTCCGGCTCCTCGCGCACGCGCAGGTAGGCCGCGCGCGCCTCCTCGATGCGCGCCATCGGGAAGCACCGCTTGAGCAGCGCGACGGTGGCGGGGTGGTTGCACAGCACGACGGGCAGGCCGTCCTGCGCCATGGCCTCGGTCAGCGCGCCGGGCCGCTCGGCGACGAGCAGCGGCTCGCGCCCTCGCGCGAGCGCCCGCAGGCCGGCGCGTATCCGGTCGCCCGCGACGGCGCTCGCGAGCGGGAACGGGATCTCGTCCGGATCGAGCGCGGTCGGCGGCGACAGCGCCGCCTCGAGCATCGCCGCGTACGCGGCGGCGGCGCCCTCGCCGGCGGCGGCGCCTGCTGCGGCCTGCGGCAAGCGCGCGGCGAGCTCGCGCCGGAGCGGCCCTTTGACGAGCTCGCGCACGCGGGCGAGCGCTTCCCAGAAGGCGTCCTCGCGGCGCACGTTGTCGCGGCTCAGGGTGTGCTGGAGGTGCGGGCTCATCACCTTGAACCGCACGCCCGAGAGCCCGCTGAAGAGCTCGTCTGTGGTCTCGAACAGGGTGAGGCCGCCGTTGTAGAAGCCGGCGAAGCTCTGGCCGTGCTCCGCGGCGGGCTCGCCGCCTCTCGGCTGTGCGAGGTGCTGAGCGCCGGCGGAGGGGCCGACCACGAAGGTCGTCTCCTCCTCGACGGCGGTCACGGAGACGGGCGCTGCGACGGACAGCGGGGTATCGATGCGCTCGACGCTTGCCCGTGCGTTGCCTTCGTGATCGGCGATGCTGAGGGCGATCTCGCACCTGGCGTGGCGGCACCAGCGGCGGAGCGCTGCCTGGGCGCGGCGAGCGTGTTCCACGAACGCCTCCCGGCTGAGCCGCTGGATGAGGGTCACCCGGGTGCCGCTGCCCTGGCGCGGGCCGGCGTCCTCGAGCTCGTAGCTCGTGTCGCTGCGCAGCCGGAGGAGCCATGCCTGTCCGTCGCGCCACGTCTCCACGTCGACCGCTTCCGGCTGGATGGCGAGCACCGAGACGAAGCCGACGCCGTATTTGCCGATCTTGCTGGGGTCGCCTTCCTTGGACGAGCTGAAGAGGGTGAGCAGCGGTCCCTCGATGTCCTCGCGGCTCATGCCGCACCCGTCGTCGGCGACCGAGGTGGCGCACGCGCCGGGCAGCGTCTCGACGCGCACGGCGATCTTCTGCGCGCCGGCGTCCATGCCGTTCTGCACGAGCTCGCGGAGGAAGGCGTACGGGTCGGCGAACTGCTGCACCATGTCCGCCACGGGGCCTGGCGGCGGCGCCGGGGGCGCGGCGCGGTCCTCGCGGAAGGATCGGTACGGGGCCATGCGCGCCTGCGAGGCTATCACAGGGGGGAGGTGGGCCTCCGGGGCTGCTCGACGCAACCACCGCGCCTCGCCGCTGGGGCATCAGGGCTGCTCGACGCAACCACCACGCCTCGCCGCTGGGCCTTCAGGGCTGCTCGAGGCAACCACCACGCCTCGCCGGCGGGGCTCCGGCATGCTCCTCGCTGCATGCTCGTCTCGCCGCCGAGACGTCAGGATGCTCGCCGTGACCTGTTCGCCTCGCCGCCGGGGCACGAGGGATGCTCGTCGCCACCTCCTCACCTCGCCGGTGGGGCTCCGGCATGCCGGCGAGGACCTCTGGGCTCCTCGCGGGGCCGCCGGCGCCACGCCATCTCGCGGTCAGCTCACCCGAGCGGCACTAAAGCGCAAGAAGATCCTCAAGCAGCACAAGGCCGATCTCGAGCGCTTCCCTGTCGCCGACGGAGAGACGCTCCATGACTGGATCAGCGGCTTCCTCGACGCCGGCGAGCGGCTCCACTCCATGCTCAGCGATCGCGCGGACGTGAAGGAGACCTCACGCAAGGGCGCGGGCGCGCTCCGCGCCGCCACGATAGGCCTCCTCTCCCGCCTGCGGGCGGGCCTCACGGACGAGGTCGAGCACAATTCGAAGCTGCCGTCCGACCTCGATGCCCAGGTGTTCGGCTATCTGGACGAGCTCCATGTCCCCCGTGCCGCCGCGGCCAGGGTGAAGAAGAAGAGGGCGGTGCCGGAGGCGCCCGCGCCGCCTGCGCCGTCCGGCCCGTCCTAGATCGCAATCGACGGAAAGGATGATCCTGCACCCGTCTCAGGTGGAGCAGACGGTCGATCGCGATGAGCGGGACAGGTTCATCAAGGAGCTCTCAGGAGCGCCCTCGCCGAGGTCACGACGCGGACCATCGAGGTCATCGACGTGCTCTGGCTGAAGGGCAACTCCATCGTCGTGGCTCTTGAGGTCGAGTGCACCACGTCGGTCGACTCCGGCCTGCTCCGGATGTCGGATCTCCTGTTCCTCCAGCCGAACCTCGATATCAAGCTATACCTTGTCGCGTCCGAGGAGCGCCGCGACAAGGTCGAGCAGGAAATCCAGCGCCCGACCTTCTCGCTGCGCGAGAAGGTGCTTCCCAAGGTGTGTGGCTTCCTGCCGTTCAACAAGCTGTGCGAAACCGTCGAGGGTATCCGTAAGCTTCAGCTCGCAGCGTCCCTCCAGCCGAATTTCTCGAGAAGGTGGCGGAATACTTCGCTCAGCAACCGGACACCTGACGCTCCGCCGTGCATGGCGGCGCCCGCTCGCGCTATCCTCTTCCTTCCAGCCGGTTCCGGCCTCCGAGAACCTCCCGGCGCCCGACGTGATCGCCGGGGAGATCGTGGAGGACCTGCGGGCCGCCCTGGAGCAGTTCGAGGCGGAGGAGGCCGACCTGAGGGCGCGAGCGTCCGCCGGGAGCACCTCGCCGTGATGAGCCCCCTGCGCGCCGACCTCTGAGCTACCCTGCCGCCGTCGCCGTTCCGCACCATCCACGAGGAGCCGGGGAGAGCCATGAAGGTTCAGCACCTGCACATGAAGCAGTTCAGCGCGTTCGAGGACGTCGAGCTCGCCTTCTCACCGGGCATCAACGTCTTTCTGGGCACCAACGCGACGGGGAAGAGCCACACCATGAAGGCGCTCTACTCCCCGCTCAAGACCCTCGAGCAGGAGGGCTCCGTCATCCCGCTGGATCTGCGACTGCACGAGAAGATGGCCAACGTCTTCAGGCCGGACGACGCGTACATGGGCAGGCTCGTCCACCGCCGCAAGGGCCAGGGCAAGGGGTTCATCACCATCCGAGGCGCGACGGGCGACGTCGCCGTCGTGCTGAACACGAAGGGCAAGCAGCAGGTCGAGGTCAAGAGCGCGACCTGGAAGACCGAGGCGCCTTCCATCTTCCTCCCGACGCGGGAGGTCCTCGCGATGTTCGAAGGATTCATCCCTGCGTACCAGGAGCGCAAGCTCTCGTTCGATGAGACGTACTACGACGCCTGCATCGCGCTCAGCCAGGCGGCGCTCCGCGGACCCCGCTCCGAGGAGGCGAAGGCGCTGATCCAGCCGATCGAGGCCGCGCTCGGCGGCAAGGTCTCCCTCCAGGGCGGGCGCTTCTATCTGCTGCGCAAGGACGGGAGCATGGAGGCGCACCTCGTCGCCGAAGGGCTCCGGAAGATCGCCGGCCTCGCCCACATGGTCTCGAACGGCTCGCTGACGACGAATGGCATCCTCTTCTGGGATGAGCCCGAGGCGAACCTGAACCCGCAGCTCGTCTCGCTGGTCGTCGACATCCTCCTCGAGCTGGGCAAGCGCGGCGTGCAGATCTTCGTGACGACGCACGATTACCTGCTGTCTCACAAGCTGTCGCTCCTCTCCGAGTACCGGAAGCAGCCCGATGTGCCGATCCGGTTCTTCGCGTTCCACCGGAAGGAGGCGCACGGTCCGGCGCTCGTCGATGCCGGTGATACGCTGGCCGATCTGCCGACCAACCCGATCCTCGATGAGTTCTCGCGGCACTACGACTTCGAGCGCAAGCTCTTCGATGAGGCTCCCGAAGAGGGCTCCGCGGCATGAGCTTCGTTCATGACGAGGGCAAGCTCCGGTTCGCCTTCGACGGCGACTGGAAGATCCTGAAATGGGACGACCACGGCGCGTATGTCGGCGGGCTACAAAGGTTTCAGGAGACCAAGGCGGTCGACTTCTTCGGTGTCTATCTCGGTGAGCCTTACTTCATCGAAGTCAAGGACTTCCGCGGTCACCGGATAGAGAACAGAGCCCGCTTGTCGAGCGGGGAGCTCGCCCGAGAAGTCGCGTACAAGGTGCGGGATACGGTCGCGGCCATGGTGTGGGCCTGCGGCCGCTCGCCGCTCGACCGCGGCGAGCTACGTGGCTTCGTGCGGCCGATCCTCGATCGCGCCAAGAAGGTTCCCGTCGTGCTCTGGCTCGAGGAAGAGCGCCCGCCCGAGCCCGCGCTCGCATCAGCGCTTGGCGAGGCCATCAAGCGCGAGCTCACCTGGCTCAATCCGAGGGTCCTGGTCACGTGTCGCTCTCTGGTCCAAGCCGCCCCCGTCCATGGCCTCGTCGTCACGAGCCTATCGTGACCTGAACGCCGGGGCCCCTTCACCACACCTCACACCACCTCTGGGCCGCTCCTGTTCACGTAAGTCGAAGCACCCCCGCTCTCGGCTCACCTCGCTGTGACATCACGCCGCGGTGAGCTGCTCCGCGGTAGCGCCGTACCGCGTAAGCCGGCACGCCAACGCCGCGCGCTTCTCCTCCCAATCGCTCCGTGACAGCCCGGTAGCCCTTCCCCGGTGTGCTTCGTCCACGTAATGTTTCCCCTTCTCTGCACTCGAGGAGATGTGGCACGAATGGAATCTTCCCCCGGCGCGTTGCTCGGCGAGCTGTTCGCCCGTTCTCCCGATCTGCTCTTCATCGCCTCGGCTGACGGAGCGCTGCTCCATGGGAGCGGCGGGTTGCGTGAGGCGCTGGGCCCCGGGGCGGACAGCGGCACGCCCCTCGCGGATCTCGCGCATCCGGACGATCGCGCCGCGCTCTCGGCGGCCTGGTCGGCGCTCCTCGGGTCGGATGAGCCCGTCTCCTTCAGCGTCCGCCTGCGCGACGGCGGCGGGTCCTACCGGCGCCTGACCTGCAGCGCCCGACGGTCGTCCGATCGCAGCGCCGTCCTCGGCTCGCTCCGGGCCGAGCCCGCGGCCGCCGCGGTCGAGCCGGCAGTCGACCAGGAGGAGCTGAAGACGCTCCGGCTCAAGGCGCGCATCCTCGACGGCATCGCCGAGCACGTGGATCCCATGACGGTATGGGCGCTCGACCGCGACGGGATCTACGTCTATCACCAGGGCAAGGCGGTCGCGAAGGCCGGGTTGAAGCCGGGGCAGCACGTCGGGCACAGCTTGCTGGACCTCTATGGGGCCTCCATGGACGCCGCTGAGCTGCGGAAATGGTACGACGGCCAGGTACGCCGCGGTCGCGGCGAGGCGCACGGTGCCGACTGGGACAGCTGGCTCATCCCGCTCCGCAGCGAGCCCGGCGATCGCGTCGACGGCGTGCTCGGGGTCTCGCTCGACGTGTCGGAGTCCAGGCTCGTCGAGAAGGAGCTGCGCGTCCAGCTCGACCAGATCGCCGCGCAGCAGAAGGTGATCCGCGATCTCTCCACACCGATCATCGAGGTCTGGGAAGGCGTGCTCACGCTCCCCATGGTCGGCACGGTCGACAGCGTCCGCACCGCCGAGGTCATGGACAGCTTGCTCCAGCAGATCGTCGAGAAGCGGGCGAGCTTCGCCATTCTCGATCTCACCGGCGTCGAGGTCGTCGACACCAAGGTCGCGAGCCACCTCATCGAGCTCATTACCGCGATCCGGCTCCTCGGCGCGGACGGCATCGTCGCCGGCATCAAGCCGACCGTCGCCCAGACCATGGTCGCCCTCGGGCTCGATCTCTCGCAGCTCAACACGCAGCGCAACCTCCGCGCCGCGCTCAACTACGCCATCCGGACCATGATGCGCGCCAAGGATTCCTCTCTCGCCGCGAGCCCGGCGCCCGGCAAGAAGCCGGCGCCCTGAGGGCGTTACCCTCCGGCAGCACCGCCCCGCCGCCCCGGGCTCGGCGCGGGCGTCACCCCCCGAGCCCGCACGCGCGTCCGCCCGGGGCTCCGCGCGCGGCTCACTCGTCCACGAGATCGAAGACGATGCCGCCCTGGGTCTTGATCCGGTGGGTCGACCGGTTGGCGCTGTTCACCGGAGAGGGCGTCAGCGGGTTGGGCGCGGCGCCCACGATCACCGGCCGATCGGGATCGCCGTTCACGAAGGCGATGAGCACCTCGGTCCCCGGCTTGAGCGGGAAATGCGTGCCGTAGTTCGCGCCGGCGTGGTTCTGGAGCATGCGCACCGGCCTGGACGACACGCCGCCGGCCGCCCCCGTGTCGAACAGGAACCGGATCAGGTACCTGCCCTGATCGTCGATCTGCGCGTCGTTGCCCCCGCCGCCCGGCCCCGCGTCCACCATCCCCGTGACCACGCCGCTGATCCGGGGGATCGGCGTGATGCGCGGCGGCCGATACGTGTTCTTGCTCGGGATCGCCCGGAAGGAGTTCACGTAGCGCTGGGGCGCGTCACCCCCGCCGCGGCCGCCGGCGGCCTGCGTCGCGCGGTGCTCCACCTCGACGAAGAGCAGGTCGAGCGGCTCCAGGTTCGGGTGCTCTTCCAGCATCGACCGCGCGCCCGCGCCGAGCGCGCACACCGCGCTCCTGCCCGTGTAGACGAGCTGCGTCGCCTGCCGCTCCTCGGCCCGGATCTGCGCCAGCTCCTTGCCCTCCCCCGGCGTCTTGTAGTGCCCGCCGAACTCGATCACGCCGCCCGCATACCCGGTGGGCAGGACGTGCTCCGACGTCAGATCGAGCATCGGTTGCCGGTAGTTGTAGTCGCGGGCCACATACACGCTCGGCACGAGCCGCGCCTTCGCCGCGATCTCGAAGACGTCCCGGGTCTCTCCGCGCTCGCGGAAGCGGACGGACTCGGCCCCGGCCGTGGGCTTGAACCCGCTGGCGCTGTCGGTGAAGACCATCGTGTCCTGCCCGTCCTGGTGCTCGAAGAAGAAGCTGATCCCGACGTGCTCGGCCAGGCGGCAGATGAAGGCGAAATCGGTCTCCTGGTACTGCACCACGAACTCCCGCGGCGCGTAGGTGCCCATCAGCCTGAAATCCACGTCGCTCCCGCTCAGGCCCACGAGCTCGAGCTTCTGCTGGATGAGCTCCGGCACGGCCTTGTGCATCGAGATCTCCGTGGTCTCGACCAGCGTCAGCCGGTGGGCGCGCGGGACGATGTGCAGCCGGTACGCGCGGTGATCGAGCAGCGTGGCGAGGTGATCGTGCACCTCGGCGACCATGCCGTGGATGCGCCGCAGCTCGACCCCGTTCTGCTCGAAGACGATCGCGACAGGCTCGCCGGTGAAGGTCTGCCCGTCGACCGCGGCCTCGTTCGGACAGGCGACCTCGACGTCGAACGCGAAGAGCTGCGAGATGGCCTCGCGGCCCGACAGGCTGTTGAGCTGGAGGACGTCGGACGAGAAGCCGGCGAGCTCGAGTCGAATGTCTAGCGAATCGGATTGAGTGGTCATCGTCGCAGCTCCATCCATCGTGCTGTGGGAGTGGATCTCCCGCCTCAGGGCGCCCCGCGCCGGGGCGTCCGGCGCGCTCGGCGAGCCCTCGTTCGCGAGCTATCGTTTGCGGTCGAACCGTTCGTAAAGGCTCCTTCTCAATGAAGGTGACGGGGTGGGCAGCGCCGGGCGCTCCGGCGGAGGAGGCGGCGGCGGCCGGGGCGGCGGGGCCGCCGGCGGCTCGTCCGGCTCGAAGGACCGCGCCGGCGAGGCGCTGATCTCGGGCCTCGGCGGCGGAGGAGGCGGCGGCTCCGGCGGCGCGGGCTCCGGCGCCAGCGCGGGCTCCGGCGCCAGCGCGGGCTCCGGCGCCAGCGCGATCTCCGCTGCTTCCATGCGCGCGGGCGCGGGCTCCAGGTCGACCGCCGGCGCCGCGGGGCCGGAGCTCCCGGGCGCGCCGGCGCGCGAGTCCCAGTCGTCCTCGAACGAGAGCGCGAGCGTGCCCGAGCTCATGCGCTCATCGGCCGTGATCGGCTCACGGTCGATCCTCGACGGAGGCAGCGCGGCGCCCGGAGGCGCCGGCTGGAACGGCAGCGCAGGCTGGTCCGCCGCGCTGTCGTCCTGACCGGGCAGCAAGGCCAGCGTCGCGGCAGGAGCCCCCTCCGGGCCTTCCGCCGAGGAGAGCGAGAGCGTCCCGGTGTCGAACCGGGGCGCCGGCGCCCCCGCGCCCGCCGCGTGCACGGCGATGTCGCCGGGAGGAGGCCCGGGACGAAACGGCGTCGCCGCCCGGACGAAGGCAGCCACCGCCGCACCGCCGTCCGAGAGGCTCATCGTGCGCGCCCCGGCGGGCGGAGCGGTCTGGGTCGCGCCGAGGCCGCCGGTGTCGTCGCCGTCGCCGCCCGCGCCCTGCGCGCGGCCAGCCGCGTCGCCCGCCCGGGCGGCGACGGCGCCCCCGGCGCCCATGTCGGCCGGCCTCTCGGGCCACTCGAGCGGCTCTCCGGGGAGCTCGACCCCCGCCACGATGGAGGCCGCCGCGAGCGCAGCCTCGTCGGGCACGGCGAAGCTGCCCCGGAAGACGAGGGTGCACCGCTGCTCGTCGCCGTCGATGCGCAGCGTGTCCGCGCTCAGATCGAGCGGGGTACCCTCGCTCACGCCGAAGGCCGAGAGGCCGTGAATGCGCGCGCGGCCGCGCGCCTCGGGCAGCCGCGTCCGGAGGCGCGGCAGCGTGGGGTGCAGCCCCTGGAGCTCGATCCACTCCCCGCCGCGCAGGGTGCGCACCCGCTGATCGGGCGGCGCCGCCTGGTAATACGCCCACGCGAAGGCGTCGGGGATCTCGGCGATGGCGGCCTCGAGCGCCTTGCGCGGGGTGGCGCCGAGCAGCCGCTTGCGCGCCGGCCAGGCGCGCGCGATCGGGCCGAAGCCGGCCGCGCGCGCCGGCTGGAGAGGATCGATGACGTTCGCCTCGGGATCGGACGGGTCGCCCGTGGCCCGCACGCCGAGGAAGTTCTCCTGATCGTTCTCCCCGCGGAGCGCCCGCTCGTACACGAGCGGCATCCGCTGGAACCCGGCCCTGTCCTGGACGAGGAGCTCCTTGTCAAGGAGGACCTCGCTCTCGTCGGAGATCGTGAGTCGCACAGGCAGGGAGTGCACCGGCGCGCCGGGCGGCGGCGCGTGGGCGTGACCCGTGAAGAGCACGTCGGCGTGATCCAGGTGCGGGGCCAGATCGCTCGTGAGCCGGACGCTCCGCCCCGGGTTGTTGCCGTGATGCACCTCCCCGGCGAGGATCTTCTGCGGCTCGACCCTCGGCATCTCGGCGTCCTCCGCGAAGGCGAAGGTGGCCTTGACGATCACGGTGATGCGGAGCTCGCCCCGGCACCGCCAGGCCACCGAGGTCGCTGCTGCTCCGTTCAGCGGCGTGACCCTCTCCGGCGCGGTCGTGCTGTTCGCCATTGCGCCGGTTTATAGCACAGCCGCCGTCACGACCCCGACCGATCGCGCGCCGCGCGGCCGCATCCAGCCCATCTGCCGAGACGGCGGAGCGCAACAACTTGCCGCCGCACGGTGACCATGGCACCCACGGCAATCATGAAGCTGGCTGGAACCGCTCGTGCGGTGGCATCGGCGCTCGCCGTCCTCGTCATGATTGGCTCGTTCGGCTGCGACACGGTGGCCACGCTCGTGGCGCCCGCAGTCCCGGTGGTCATCGAGAAGGCGACCGCGCCCGGGGAGCCGGCGGCGCCCGAGGATCCGGCCGCGCCCGAGCCGCCCGAGAGCCGGAAATGCTGCTTCCGGAGCGGCGAGAGCGTCGCGAAGGTGTGCGAGAGCCAGGAGCGCTGCTGTTCGGGCAGGTACGATCGCAGCGCGTGCGAGGATTCGGGCGGGCTCTGGTTCCAGAGCGCCGACGGCTGCGCCGGCGCCTGCTGAGGCGCGCGGGGGCGGTCACGTCGCGGCGCCGGGGGTGATCGCGCCGTGCGCCGGGGGTGACTGCGCCGTGCGCCGGGGGTGACTGCGCCGTGCGCCGGGGGTGATTGCGCCGTGAAGGCTGGCGCTCGTGTCGCCTGCCGGCGTACGAAGGGGCGTGCGCGAGCTCGACCCCGACGCCCTGCTCCGGCTCGTCCAGCGGGCCACGGGCCATGCGCCCTCGTCGCTGGTCCCGCTGCGCGGCGGCGTGTCGGGCCGGCGTTACCTGCGCGTCGTCACGCCGGCCGGCACGGCGGTCGCGATGTTCGCGCCGAGCGAGGAGGGGGAGGGCACGGCGGCCGGCGCCGCTGCTCCGCGGTGGCCGTTCGTGGAGGTGCACGCGCTGCTGCGCGAGCGCGGCGTCCGGGTGCCGGCGCTGCTCGCGGAGGACTGCGAGCGCGGCCTGCTCCTCCTCGAGGACCTCGGGGACCGGACGCTCTCGGCCTTCGTCGAGCGCGAGCCCGCCCGTCGCGCCGAGGTCTACGCCCTGGCGGTGCGCGATCTCGCCCGGGCGCAGCGGGCGCTCGCGGCGCTCCCGCGCGGCTCGACCGTCGACGCCTGCGCGCTCGACGCGACGCTGCTGCGCTGGGAGCTCGACCATTTCCGCGCGTGGGCGCTCGACGCGCGCGGGCTCCGGCTCGACGACGCCGCGCGGACCGAGTTCGACGCGCTCGCGGATCGCCTCGCCCGGCGCATCGCCGTGTTGCCGCGGGGCTTCGTCCACCGCGACTTCCAGAGCCGCAACCTGATGATCGTGGGCGCGCCGGGCGGGGGCCTCGAGGTCGCCTGGCTCGACTTCCAGGACGCCCTCCTCGGCCCGCGCGTCTACGATCTGGCGACGCTCCTCAACGACAGCTTCCAGGACCTCGAAAGGCCGTTCGTCGAGGCGCGGCTCGACGACTACGCGGCGGCCGCCTCGCTCGATCGGCCGGCGCGCGACGCGCTCGGCCGGGAGTTCGAGCTGGTCACGGTCCAGCGCAAGCTCAAGGACGCCGGGCGCTTCGTCTTCATCGACCGCATCGGCGCGGATCCGAGCTACCTGCGCTACGTCGAGCCCGCGCTGGCGAGGGCGCGCGCGGCGCTCTCGCGGCTCGGCGACGATGGGGACATGCGCGCGCTGGCGCGGCTCATCGCGGCGGCGTGAGGGGAGAGTTGAACGCAAAGGCGCAAAGGCGCAAAGGCGCAAAAAGACGGGAGTGAGGGCGATGAGATGCCAGGGTTGTGGATGCGGCGTTCGAGGGCGCCGCCCCCTGTTTCTCTTGTCTTTTTTGCGCCTTTGCGCCTTTGCGCCTTTGCGTTGAAATCTGATGTTCGCGGTCGCCGCCCGGCTGTAACCTCGGCCCTCGAGAATCGTCCGGCTCAGAGGTCCGATTCCTCGAGGAAGCGCTGGAGGAACGTGACCGCGCTCGGCTCTCCGGCTCTCGGAAGGCCGCCGAACACCGCGAACTGGTGCCATACCCAGTCGGCGTTCAGATAGGCGTCCTTCTCGCTCTCCTCGAGCGAGGAGCACACGTGATCCCAGCGGGGGCTCACCCCGGGGAGATAGCCGCTCTTGTCGGGCGGCAGGCTCGAGAGGCGCGCCACGTCCGCGTTGCCCGAAAGCCTCCGCCGGATCGCCGCGTTCGCGTCGAGCTGGTGCCCGCCGGTCATCCGCAGCCGGCGGGAGGCGTCGCCGCTGTACCAGCGGAGGAGCGTGGCCTCGCTCCTGGCGATGCCGCGGGCGTCGAACGCGAACACCTCGCTCACCCGTCCCAGGTTGGCGGCCAGCGCCTGCCACAGGGGTAGCCCGCCGGCGCTGAAGCCCGCGAGCCCCAGCTTCCCGAGCCGCGCCCCGCCCGGTCCGATCCCGATCTTCTGCGCGCCCCCCAGGAAGCGGAGCGCCGCCTCGGCGAGGCCGGGCAGGCTCGCGATCGTCGCGGCGCCGAAGCTCGTCCCGCTCGGCCACGGGTGCAGCATGACCACCGCCTTGCCGCTCGCGGCGAGCGCCTCCTCGAAGCCGCAGCGGAGATACACCCAGCGGGACTGATCGCGCGGATCGCGCGAGAACACGTCGCGCGCCCAGAAAGAGGCGTCCGGATCCGGGTCGGGCCCGAGCAGGTATCGATTCAGCCCGAACATCTCGTGGCGCTGGTCGACCCGGGTATAGGCGTACCCTTCCGGCCGGTAGAACACGAGGGCCGAGATCCCGCCGTCCGGCGGCGCCTTGCAGGCCTCCGGGATGCTCGCGAACCAGATCTTCGGCTCTCCCGCGGTGGCGCCGAGGGCCACGAGCTCGGTGCCGGGCTGGTGCTCGCGCTGGTACTCGTCCGTGTACCTCGCGTAGGCCATCCAGAACGGGGTGATATCGACGAAATCGGTCCTGATCTGCGCGAGCGCGAGGCCCGGCGTCGACTTCACGTCGACGAGCGGGTGCGCTTGTCCGAGCGTCGGGTCCGGGGCGGGGCCGAGCGACGTCCCCCCGCCGGCGACGTCGAAGGACTGCTCGACCGACAGGACCTCTTCCTGCAGGGCGGGGACGTCCTCGAAGGCGTTGAAGGCCGCAGAGAAGCGCGCCTTGAGCGCGACGCGCTCCGCGCCGGCCGGGATCGCGAACTCGCGCAGCCCCGGGCCCGCGGCGGCGAGGGGCAGCGGCGCGTCGTCGGCCGTCGCCTGCACCTCGGAGAGCGCATCCGGCAGCAGCGGGCTGCCCGCGTTGCGCCAGGTGACCCGGAGCGTCAGCGGCATGCGGCGCTCCGGACCGGACGACGCGCGCGCTGCGCGGCGGCGTGGATCAAGCGGAACCGGCCGTCGCCGGCGGGGGAGGGAGCGCTGCGAGACGGGGGCACGGTGCGCCCACGATATCAAACGGCGCGGGATGCGGGGAAGATACGGGAGGCGGCAGAGAGCAACGGGAAGCGGGGGTAGAGAGGCTGACCCCGAGGACGTCCTCGCATTTTCCGAGCGTCGCTCGGCTCATGTACGCGAGCAGAGGCGTCGCGCGGCCTTGAGTCCCTTCTCGCCTCCTCGGCCGCGCGTCGCCCGATTCTCGGGCTGTCAGCGATTCACGCAGAATCCGAAGCTGGTGTTGGATCCGCGCGCGAGCTTGGCGTTCCACTCCAGTCCGACGAACGTGAAGCTGGTGCCCTCCACAGCGTCTTTGGCGCTCCAGCGATTGTAGATTGTGCCGTCCTTCGGCACGTAGAGCTTCCAGGTGACGTCGCGGGTATCCTTGTTCGTCAGCGCGACGTTCTTGCAGTAGCCGGTCGGCCACGAGGAGGACGTGGTGATGGCGACGTCGACATTGCCGCCCTCCACGCGCACGCCAGTCTCGGTGCCGCCGCCGCCGCTGCCGCCGGAGCCGCCGGAGCCGCCGGAGCCGCCGGAGCCGCCGCCGCTGCTGCTGCTGCTCGTGGTCGTCGAGCTGCTGCTGGAGCTGCTGGAGCTGCTGGAGCTGCTGGAGCTGCTGCTGCTGGAACTGCTGCTGGAGCTGCTGCTGCTGGAGCTGCCGCCCTTCACGCGGGCGATGAAGCTGTCGTAGCCGGAGACGTCGCCCGTCTGCGACAGCATGACGATCGCGACGCCCATGTCGACGGCCTTGGCGACGTTGCTCTCGTTGAGCCAGGTGGAGTCGACGTTGATCGGGCCGCCGCCGAACGTGTACGCGTCGACGATGACGAGCGGCAGGCTGAGCGCGCGCGTGATGTCGCGGTAAGTGAAGTTGTCGATCTTGCCTTCGGTGAACGGGAACTGCTTGCCGGTGAGGCCGACGTACTTGACCACGCTGCGGTCCCAGCCGTCGTAGAAGTCGCCGACCGAGGACGCCCACCGGGTGGCCGACGGGCTGAACCACGGGCTGAAGTCGATGACCACCTTGCACGAGGGGCAGCCCGACTTGATGGCGCCGAGGATCTGGTTGATGTAGTCGTCGGACTCCGTCTCCGTGAGCGCGTTCTGCTGCGCCGTCTGCGAGAACTGGTACCAGTCCGGCTCGATGTGGATCAGCGGCTCGACCGACCTCCCGCCGAGGGCCGTGTTGATCCCCTGCGCCGCCTGCTTGTACTTGGTCACCATCGCGCCGATGTTGGAGCGCACGTACGCCGCGCCCCGCTGGCACAGCGGCGCGCCGGCGTCGCCGTCGCAGTCGCGGTCGGACCCGAGCCCCTTCTTGGTCATGTCCGTGGCGATGTAGCCGAAGAAGTACGGCGTCTTACCCTTGCTGACGATCTGCGAGAGCTTGCTCTGATGTGTGTTGGTGAAGCCGCCCGACATCAACCAGTCGCCGACGGCGACCACATCGACATTCGCCGGCCCGGACTGGGGCGGCGACCAGGTCTGGCTCCACTGGGGAGCGACGCCGAAGCGCATCTGCGATGCCGCTGCGGCCGCCGCTGCCTCATCGGCGAAAATCTCGTTCTCTTCCGAGCCGCTGGAGCCGTCGTCCGCGACGACGATGCACCCGCCGAGAACGGCGAGCACGCACGACACCGCCCCAGCACCGAAAAGCGAACCCTTGATCTTCGTCATTATATCAATCTCCAAGTGGCCGAGCGGCTCGGCGCCGCGTCGGATTTTTTCACTCCCGAGTGCCAGCATCAGCTTGGCGCGGGGCACTTGTTGAAGGTGCTCAGGGTAACTGCAACGGCCGGGCCATCGTCTCTCGAGATCGGCAAATGCCGATTCATGGGCAGATTTTCGACGGTGCTTGTCTGCGAGAAGATGGTGAGTGACCGATGGAGTGGATCGCCGAACCGGGGCACGGGTGATCCACCACGGATCACCCGATTCCACCGCCAAAAATATAGGAAAACGGAGGGAAAACTTGGGGCGAGGCGCGGGCAAGATGTGGCCGAAACGCTGAATGCGCGCATCGGGGATCACGAGTCATGCGCTCGCCGTGATTCACGCTCGCGAGCGCCCGCCGACTCACCGGGCCACGAGCGAATCTCGCGCAGCAAGAGCAGCAAGAGCAACGAGAGCAACGAGAGCAGAAACTTCCGCGATGCAAGCCTGTCTGGCGCAGCCTGGTAAGAAAAATCGAGCGCGGGAAGCCCGAAGCCTGAGCCGCATGAGGCACGAAGGCACGACGCGCTGTCCGACATGCCCCGACATGCGAGGCCATGTGCTGATTGTCAAAAGTGCTTGAATCGCTGGCTTCGATGACTAGGATGTATGTCTTTTATCCAGCGGAGCGCTCCAGTAGTCTGCGTCGCATGTACGCGAACTGTGGAGTGAAGCGATGAGCTCGCCCGCGCTCATCGAGATCGAGGACGCCGAGGTGTACCGCGGCGATACGCGCGTCTTCGAGGGGCTGTCGCTGCGCATCGAGCAGGGGGAGAGCACCGCGATCCTCGGGCCCAACGGGGCCGGGAAGTCGACGTTGCTCAGGCTGCTCTCGCGGGAGATCTACCCGGTCCACCGCGAGGGCTCGGGTGTGCGGATCCTCGGGCGCGAGAGGTGGGATGTCTTCGCGCTCCGGCGCCGGCTGGGGCTCGTGTCGTACGAGCTCCAGATGGCCTATCCGCGGGAGGTGCGGGGCCTCGACGTGGTGCTCTCCGGCTTCTTCGCGAGCGCCGGGCTGCACGAGCACGAGCCGCCGACGACCGCGCAGCGCGGGCGGGCCGAGGCGGTGCTCCGCGACCTCGGCGTCGCGCACCTCGGTGACAAGCCGATCGCGGAGATGTCCGCCGGCGAGCAGCGGCGCTGCCTGCTCGGGCGCGCGCTCGTACACGACCCGGAGGCGCTGGTGCTCGACGAGCCGACGACGAGCCTCGATCTGAAGGCCGCGTTCGAGCTCGTCGACCTGCTCAGGCGCCTCGTGCGGCACGGCAAGACGCTGATCCTGGTGACGCACCACGTGCACGAGATCCCGCCGGAGATCGAGCGGGTCGTCCTGCTCAGGAAAGGCCGCGTCTTCGCCGACGGCCCGAAGCGCGAGGCGCTGACCGACGACAACCTGTCGCGCCTGTTCGACGTGCCGCTCTCCGTGGTCGAGCGCGACGGATTCTTCCAGGTATTTCCCCGATCCTCCTGAGATACGAAGCCACAGAGACATCGAGTCTCGCCTCGATCCGCTGTGCTCCTCCTCTGTGCCTCTGTGGCTCCTTCTCTCTCTACAGGAAGCCAGGGACAGCCCGGGCGACGCGGCGCTATCCGATCTCCACCTTGCTCCACATGTCTCGCCGCATCCGCTCCTTCCGCCGGTCGGTCCGGGTCACGAGCCGCGCCGCGCCCCAGGCGGCGAGCAGCTGGCCCTCCTGGCCGAGGCCGGGCAGCACGCTGCGGCCGACGAGCAGCGTCCGCTCGATGGGACCGCGGATCGGCTCGCCCGCCAGCCCGAGGTAGCCGGGCGGGTCGACCTCGAGCTGGCGCACCATCGGCTCCGCGCCCGGGGCGGCGCCCTTCAGCAGGGCCCGCTCGACCAGGCGGCGGCGCTGGCCGTCGTAGAGCCACACGGGCAGGCCGTCGTGCACCGAGTCGACAACGACGAGGTGGCGCTCGAGGAAGGGGAGCTCGGCCGTGAGCGCGTCGAGCACCGCCTGGCGCGCCTCGAGCAATGACAGCGGGCTCCGGTCGGCGAGCAGGATCTCCGCCACGAGCAGCGTGTCGGTCGAGGGCGGCGGGAGATCGCAGCGCTGGAGGTGAATCACGGGGCGCCCAGGCCCGGCCGGCCGCGTGGGGCGCGGCGAGCTCGGCCGCCCCCCGGAGGCGTCGCCCGGCGCGCGCGGGGGCGGCGGCACGAGCGAGCGGCCGGCGGGCACGGACTGGAAGGGGAGCAGGAGCGTCTCGGGGCCGAGCGGCTCGGGCAAGCCCTCGCGGCGCACGATGAGCGACACGACGAAGCGGCCGACCGAGGAGGTGATGCGGGGCCACTCGCGCAGCGCGCGCTTGTGGATGCCCTCGCCGCCCGAGAGGCTCGCGAGCGTCTCGCCGTCCATGTCGGTGATCACGAAGCTGCTGCCGTTCGGGTGATCGTCGCCGTCGAGGAGGACCCCCGCCGCGGTGCCGCGGCGGACGTGGACCGACGCGGCGCGCTCGTCGAGGAGACAGCGGCCGCCGTGGGCGAGGATGCGCTCGACGAGGAACTCCTCGATCTCCTCCTCGCCGCGCGGGACCATCATCAGCCCGCGCGTCCACGCCCCGTGCAGGCGCGCCACCGCGAAGGGGGGCGGGAGCGCCGAGAGATCCGTGGCGAAGAGGACGGACTGCGTGACGATCGAGCGGAACAGGTGGCCGCGCGGGAACTCGACGAGCAGGTCGGCGTCGGGCTCGGCGCGCGCGTAGGGGAGCATGGCGGCGTAGCGCGCGGTCTCGCGCCGCTCCCAGAACGTGCCCGGCGGCCAGAGGGCGTCGTGCGAGAACGCGTCGTCGGCGGCGCCGTTGACGTGGGCGAGCTCGGCGTAGAGCTCGTCGACGACGCGCCGGAGCTCGGGGAACTCACGGTCGATCTCGCGGCCGAAGAGGACCATGTCGGGCGGCACGTCGAGGCGCCGGCGCGGCGCGACGACCTGCAGCATGGGCATGGCCGGGACGATGCGGCGCTTCCAGGTCTGCGACTGGGCGAGCTCGACGAGGAAGCGGCGCCACGCCGGCGAGGGCTCGGCGAGCATGGTGAAGGCGCGCCGGCGGAGGACGTGCTGGTCGAGGCGGTAGGTGGGCGGTCGCTCGCCGTGCCCGACGACCATCACCGTGAAGTCGCGCCGCGCGAGGAGCGCCGCCGCGGTGAGCGCGCCGATGGAGCGGCCGAGGACGATGACGTCGTAGTGCTTGTGGATCACGCCCCTTCCCCGACCGGCTCGGGCGCGCGGCCGCCCTGAGCGAGCCCGAGCGCGGTGTCGACGCCGGCGATCGTCGCGCGCGCCCGCCCGCCGGGCGCGGCGGACGGCGCGATCTGGAGGCGCCCCTCGGCGAGCCACGAGAGCGCGCGGACGAGCAGGGCGTGCTCCTGGACGAGGATGCGCGCGGCGAGGGCGTCGCGGTCGTCCCCCTCGAGGACGGGGACGGCGGCCTGCGCGAGGATGGGCCCGGTGTCGGTGCCGGCGTCCACGAGGTGGACGGTGCAGCCGGTGATGCGCACGCCGTGATCGAGCGCCTGCTGCTGGGCGTCCACGCCGGGGAAGGAGGGCAGGAGCGAGGGGTGGATGTTGACGACCCGGTGCGGGAAGGCGTCGAGGAAGGTCGTCGTGAGCAGGCGCATGAAGCCGGCGAGGACGACCCAGGTCGCGCCCGCCTCGCGGAGGGCCGCGACGGCGGCGGTGTCGAAGCCGTCGCGATCGGCGAACTCCTGGTGCGGGAGGACGCGCGTCGGGATGCCGGCGCGCTCGGCGCGCGCGAGGCCCTCCACGCCCGGCCGGTTGGAGATGACGAGCCGCACGCGGGCGTCGAGGCGGCCGGCGGCGATCGCGTCGAGGATCGCCTGGAGGTTGGAGCCGCGGCCGGAGATGAGGACGCCGAGATCGAGGGAGGGCATGGGGGGCAGATACTACGGCCGGGGCGGGCGCGGGAGAGATCCGGGGCGGCAGCGGCCGTCCGGCTCCGGAGCGGGGCCCACCCGGAGCCACGGCGCGCTGCCCGTCGCGCGACCGGCGCGAGAGCGCCGCGTTTCAGCCCGCGGAGCGTCGCTTGCCGCCTCGCCGCGCCCGCCTATGCTCAGCGCATGGTCGCCGTCGCCCCGCTGCCCGCGCCCTCGACGCCCCCGTCCGGCCAGGGCGAGCAACGCTTCGTGATGCCCAACGTCTCCTGGGACGAGTACGTCGCGCTGCGCAAGCTGCTCGACGATCACCCAGGGCTGCGGATGACCTACTGCGAAGGGGTGCTGGAGCTCATGAGCCCGTCGGCCGACCACGAGGATGTCAAGAAGTGCATCGCGCGCCTCGTCGAGCTGTGGGCGCTCGCGCGCCGCGTTCGCGTCTACGGCTACGGCTCGACCACGTATCGCCGCAAGGCGAGGCAGCGCGGCCTGGAGCCCGACGAGTGCTACTGCGTCGGCAAGGTGAACAAGAAGCGGCCCGATATCGCGATCGAGGTGTTCATCACGAGCGGCGGCATCGACAAGCTCGACGTCTACCGCGGGCTCGAGGTGCCCGAGGTGTGGATCTGGAAGGACGGACGTATCTCGGTCCACCTGCTGGGGGAGGGCGGCTACGAGCAGGTCGAGCGGAGCGGGATGCTCCCCGAGCTCGATCTGGGAGAGCTCTCGGAGTGCGCGCGGATCCCTGATCAGGCCGACGCGGTCGACGCCTACTGGGAACGGTTGACGCCGAGGGGTTGAGCGGCAAGGGCTGCCTCGCCCGGGGCCGGTCCACGATGGCCGGCCAACCTACCAATGCCGCGCCGCTCGGGTTAGGGTGGCGCCCGCCACGATGCCGGAACGCCCGCCCGAGCCGCCCCTGACCGCCGACGAGGCCGCGAAGCACCGAGCGGTGTCCTACCTCGGGCGGATCATCTCGAAGCGGTACCGCATCGATGAGGTCATCGCCATGGGGGGCATGGGCGCGGTCTACCGCGGCGAGCACGTGCACATGCACAAGCGCGTCGCGATCAAGATCCTGCACCCCGACACCGAGCGGCTCCCCGAGCTCGTGCAGCGCTTCGAGCGCGAGGCGGTCGCCGGCGCCCACATCCAGCACCGGAACGTCGCGACCGCGACCGATTTCGGTGAGGCAGAAGACGGCTCGTTCTTCCTGGTCCTGGAGTACGTCCGCGGCACGACGCTCCACGAGATCATCCGGCGGGGGCCGATGCCCGCCGCGCGCGCCGCCCTGATCGCCAGGCAGCTCGCGGCGGGCCTCGGGACGGCCCACGCGATGGGCATCGTCCACCGCGACGTGAAGCCGCGCAACGTGATGGTCGTCGAGCCGCAGGGCGATTTCGTGAAGCTCATCGACTTCGGCCTCGCGAAGGTGAGCGTCGACGAGCTGCGCCGATCCGGCGCGTCGCCGGAGTCCGTGCGGATGGAGGGGGAGCCGCTGCCGGTCCGGCTCACCACGGCCGGGGTGATCTTCGGGACCATCGCCTACCTCGCCCCCGAGTCGGCGCTCGGGATGGATTTCGTCGACGAGCGCGCGGATCTTTATGCCCTCGGCCTGATCTTCTACGAGATGCTGGCCGGCAAGCACCCGTTCCTGGCCAAGGATCCGGTCGCGCTCTTCAACCAGCAGCGCAGCGCGCCCGTTCCGGCGATCGCCGAGCATGCGCCCGGCGTCGCGGTCCCGCCGGCCATCGAGGCGGTCGTGCGGCGCCTCCTGGAGAAGCAGCCGCGCGCCCGCTTCGAGGGCGCGGCGGAGCTGATCGCGGCGCTCGACGAGGCGTGCGCCGCGTCGGGGATCGTGATGGTCGAGCCCAGGGCGGAGATGGGGTCGAGGGCGGAGATGACGTCGGTGCCCGCGATCGCGGATGCGGCGCGCGTGCCGAGCAACCGGCCGCCCCTGCCCAGCGCGCTGTCGCGCGAGCCCGAGGCCGGCTCCGGCGGCGCTTCGGCGATCGTCCTCGGGGATTCGTGCCTGGTCTCGCTGACGGATGTGGCGGACGCGCTGGAGCCGGCTGCGCAGCAGGCAGCCGGCGAGCCGGCCGGAAGCGGCGCGAGCGCGCCGGAGCCGGCGGGGGCGAGCGATCGGAAGCCGCTGGAGGCGGCCGAGGACGAGGAAGACGCCGCCAGCCAGTCGCGGCCGACGCCGGTGCGCGACACGCCGACCCTCTTCGCCGAGCTGACGCGCGACTCGCGCCCGACCACGGTGGGCGGCGCGGCGTTCATGGCCCAGGTCGCGTTCTCGCGGGAGGAAGCCGCCGGCCGTGCAGCTTCCGAGGCAGCCGCCGAGGCCGAGGAGGCGCGGCTGTCGAGCGACTCGCGCCCGACCGCGGTGGGCGGCGCGGCGTTCATGGCCCAGGTGGCGTTCTCGCGGGAGGAAGCCGCCCGCGAGGCCGCTGGCCCGCCGTCGCCGCGAGCGCAGGAGCAAGCCGCGTCGAAGGAGCCGGCGTTGCAGGAGCCGGCGTTGCAGGAGCCGGCGTTGCAGGAGCCGGCGTTGCAGGAGCCGGCGTTGCAGGAGCCGGCGCCGCCGGTCTCGACGCCGCTACCGCTGGAGGCGCCGTCTCTGGCGCCAGCGGAGCCGGCAGGGTCGCTGGAAGAGCCGGCGTCCAAGGAGCCGGCGGGGCCGACGTCCGCGCGGCCGCCGATGGAGGAGCCGGCGCCCGAGCCGTCGGAGCGTGGTCCGTCGGAGCCCTCGCCGAAGCAACCGTCGCTGCCGGGTACAGAGGAGCCGTCTGCGTCTGCAGCGGAGCGGGCGTCGTCGAAGCCGCCGTCAGCGCCCGCAGCGGAGCGGGCGTCGTCGAAGCCTGCGTCATCGAAGCCGCCGTCAGCGCCTGCAGCGGAGCGGGCGTCGTCGAAGTCGCCGTCAGCGCCCGCAGCGGAGCGGGCGTCATCGAAGCCGTCGTCAGCGCCCGCAGCGGAGCGGGCGTCGTCGAAGCCGCCGTCAGCGCCCCCAGCGGAGCCGGTGCCTTCGACGCCACCTTCGTCGTCCGCAGCGCAGCCGGCGCCGTCGAAGCCGCCGGCGCCCTCCGTGGAGGAGCCCGCGTCGGCGAAGACACCAGCGCCGTCCGTGAAAGCGCAGCCGCCGGAGAAGGAGCTGGCTCCCGCAGCGCCGGCGTCGCTGCCGCCGGAGGACCCGCCCGCGGAGGAGGACGCGCCCGTCTCGGAGCCGACCTCCGAACGGATGAGCGGCTCGCGGCCTGCCTTCGCCCCGACGCTGCTGCGGGAGCTGGAGGCCGCCGAGGCAGAGCGCATCGCCCGGGAGCGCGAGGAAGAAGCCAGGCGGAAGCTCGCCGAGGAGACCGAGCGCGCCGCCAAGGAGCGCGAGGAGAAGGCCAGGCGGAAGCGCGCAGCCCGGGAAGCGCGTGCGTCGCGGCCGAGCCGCGAAGGCCTCGGCGGCCGCCTGGGCCGGATCGCCCCGTACCTGGGCGGCGTCCTCCTCGCCGCGGGTGTCATCGCAGCGCTCGCCAGCGGCGGGCGCGCCCCGCCCGAGCCGGAGCCCCAGCTCGGCCAGACGAGCCCGCCCGCGAGCGCGCTCGCCACGAGCGAGCCCGCCCCGGCCGCCGCGGCGCCCGAGGCCGCTGCGCCGGCAACGACCGCCGTACCCGACGCGCCGGCCGAGCCTCCGCCCGACGACGCGGCTCGGAAGGCGCTCACCGACGCCTCCAGGGCGCGCCGGTGGGTGAAGGCCGCCGAGGCGCTCAACCTGCTCGCCGAGCGCGATCCGACCGCGCTGCGCGAGCGCGCGATCGCGATCGCGGCGCGCAACGTCGCCATCGCCATCTCGAAGACGGGCGGCGAGCTCGCCGACAAGGTCTTCGACGCGCTCGCGAGCCGCTTCGGGACCGCCGGCCTCGACGTGCTCTACGAGATCGTCGAGACACGCGGCCGCTCCACCCCGGCCACCCGCGCGGCGAAGCTGCTCCGCGATCCGGAGATCGCAGCCCGCGGGACGCCCGCCGTCCGGATCTCCTTCGAGCTGCGCGACGCCACGTGCGGCGAGAAGCTGCCGTTCCTCGATCGCGCCGTCTCCGAGGGCGACCAGCGCACCCTGGTCGTGCTCGAGACGGCGGTGAGGCCCTGTTACAAGACGAACCGGGCCATCGACGAGGCGATCAAGAAGCTGAGATCGCGGCTCGAAGACGGGTGAGCGCGGGCCGCGCCGGCCTCCTTGCTCGTCGCGGCCCGCGCGCCGCGCCAGCGCTCGCCGGTTCCCTCATCCGAACCGGACGCGCTCCTCGAAGGGCACGTCGCCGACCGACACCACCTCGCCGAGCACCCAGGCCCGCTCCCCGCTCCCGGCAAACGCCTCGATGGCCCGGTCCGCGGCGCCCTTCTCCACGACCGCGACCAGCCCGACGCCGAGGTTGAACGTGCGCCGCATCTCGGCCTCCTCGACCGGCCCGCCGCGCTGGAGCACCTGGAACACCGCCGGCCGCTGGTACGAGCCGAGGTCGAGCTGCGCGCCCAGCCCGTCCGGCAGCACGCGCGGGAGGTTCCCCGGCAGGCCGCCGCCCGTGATGTGCGACAGCCCCCGGACCGCATCGCCGCAGGCCGCGAGGAGCGCCGTGATCGCGCGGGCATAGATGCGGGTCGGCGTGAGCAGCGCCTCCCCCACGGTCGCGCCGAGATCGTCCACGCGGTCGCTCATCCGGAGCCCCATCTCCTTCTCGAGCACCCGCCGCGCGAGCGAGAAGCCGTTCGAGTGCAGCCCGCTCGACGCCACGCCGATCACGGCGTCGCCGGCCACGATCCGCTTGCCGTCGAGGATGCGCGAGCGCTCGACGACGCCCACGGCGAAGCCGGCGAGGTCGTACTCGCCCTCGGCGTACATTCCCGGAAGCTCGGCCGTCTCGCCGCCGATGAGCGCGCAGCCGGCCTGCTTGCAGCCCTCGGCGATGCCGCGCACCACCGCCTCGCCCACGTCCACGTCGAGCTTGCCTGTGGCGAAGTAGTCGAGAAAGAACAGCGGCCGCGCGCCGACCGTCACCACGTCGTTCACGCACATGGCGACGAGATCGATGCCGACCGTGTCGTGAACGCCCGTCGCGAACGCCACCTTCAGCTTGGTGCCGACCCCGTCGGTGCCGCTGACCAGCACCGGCTCGGACAGCCCGCTCGGCAGCATGCACAGCCCGGCGAACCCGCCGACGTCGCCCAGCACCTCGGGGATGCGCGTCGGCTTCGCGAGCCGCTTGATGCGCTCGACGAGCGCGTCCCCTGCATCGATATCGACCCCCGCTTCCCGGTATGTGACGCTCATGCGAGGCGCATCCCATACCTCGGCGGCAAAGGGAAGCGGGCTCGCTCCCGGCGAGGCCACCGCGCCGCTCCTCGTCGGGGCCGGCGAGCGCAGCGGCCATCCCGGCAGAGGCGCGCCCCGCGGCGCCGCCGCCACGCGACGGCGCAGCGCCGCGGCACCCCCGAGCGCGGCCGCTCCTTGCGTCTCGCGCCGCGGCCTGGTCGCCCGCGCGTCGCGGCGCGCATTCCCTTGCGGCGCATTCCTTTTATCGCGGCGACTTTCTCGCCGGAGCTGACCGCATCCGGCCAATGCGGTTCTTCGCTGCGGAGCTGTCGTGAGCGGCTCTCCGGCCTTGTCTTCTGCGCCGCGGTCGACATTCTAGGCGCCCATGTCCGCCGCGTCCGATCCGTCGCCTGCCCTCGTCCTCGTCTCCGCCGCCGTCGTCATCGAGCGTGGCCGCGTGCTGCTCACGCAGCGCAAGGTGGGCGCCCACCTCGAGGGCGCGTGGGAGTTCCCGGGCGGCAAGGTCGAGGCCGGCGAGGATCCACGGGACGCCCTCGTCCGCGAGCTGCGCGAGGAGATCGGCGTGGAGGCCCGCGTCGGCGATATCGTGGAGGTGACCTATCACCGCTATCCGGCGAAGCCGGTGCTGCTGCTCTTCTACGAGGCTTCCTTCGCCGAAGGGTCTCCCGCTCCGGTGGCGCTCGACGTCGCCGCCGTGCGCTGGGCCGAGGTGCCCGAGCTCCGGGACGAGCTCTTTCCGCCCGCCGACGTCGCGGTGCTCGCCAAGGTGCGCGCGCGCCTCGCGGGAGCCTAGGCCGGTGCGCCGATCACGTTAAAATCCCGAGGAAATCAGCAGATGGGAAGAGGACCGCAAGGGACGCAAGGGGGAAGAGGGGAAGAGATCTCACCCCTGTATCTCTGTTTCCTTGCGCCTCTCGCGCCCTTGCGGTCTCTCTCTCTCCCGTACTCGTGTCCTTCCAGCTTTCTCCCCGACTTGTCCGGCGGGTGGCGCATCCTATTGAGTTCAGGCGAGCTTCAACCTGTCCGATGCTTTCGTCCGCGAAGCTCGGGTGGCTGGCGGGGAGAACGCGGGAGCAATCCCGCACCGCGGGGCCTCACAATGCAGGGGGGCAAGCCTCGCCACGGACGTCGCCGAGCAGGCTCGCGAGCCGCTGGCGAGGCAGCTCGCCGACGGCGCGCTCCACCTCCTGCCCCGCGGCGTCGACGCTGAGGAACGTCGGCACGAAGCGCACGCCGTAGCGTGCCGCGAGGGCCTGCCCGCGCGGATCGTCGACCCGGATGCGCAGGACGGTGTCGGCCTCCTTGGTGCAGCGGGCTTCGAGCTCCTTCACGAGCGGCGCCATGCGCTCGCACACCGCGCAGTGCGCGCTCTCGAACTCGACAAGCCGAGGCTTTCCCTCGATCAGCGTGACGTCGCCGTGCTCCACGACGCTCTCCGGGGCCGCGCACGCGCCGGCGGGGCCGCCGTCACAGGGCGCGCTTGCCGCCACGGCCATCGCGGGCGCCGGCGAGAGGGCGTCCAGACGGCCGGTCGCGAACGCGATGCCGAGGACCACGAGCAGCGCCCCCGTCACGCGCTGGAGGACCGGCGTGGCCGGCACCAGGCGACGCGCCAGCTCGACGGCCGCGGGCCCGGCGAAGGCCGCGACGACGAGCGGCGCAGCGAGGCCCGCGGCGTAAGCGCCGAGCTGGATCGCGCCGGTGAGCGGGCTGGCACCCGCGCTGGCCGCATAGGTCAACGCGGCGCCGAGCACCGGACCGACGCACGGCGTCCACCCTGCCGCGAAGGCGATCCCGAACAGCATGCCTCCCCAGAAGCCGCCCGCGCGCGGGAGGCGGGAGAGGAGCGGGCGCGCCTCGCGCTCCAGCCACGGGAGGCGCAGCACACCGAGGAGCTTCGCGCCGAAGAGCACAAGGATCGCGCCGGACGCGACGGTGAACGCGTGCCGATGGGGCGCGAGCGCCGCGGCGATCGCCGACGCGCCGGCGCCGAGCGCGACGAGCACGATCGCGAGGCCGATCGCGAAGCCGACGCCGGCGAGGCGCACGCTGCGCTTCACCGCCGCGCGGTCTGGACCGCCGAGCGCCCCGGCGCCGCCGAGGGCCGACAGGTAGACGGGGAGCATCGGGAGCACGCAGGGCGACGCGAACGTCAAGAGCCCCGCGCCAAAGAGCGTTAGCAATGAGCCGATCGTCATGGGTCCTCGTGATGGCCGGGATCAGCGCCTGCCGAGCGCCGGCGCGAGCGCCGCCACGTCCACTTCGGCGACCGCGAGCACCGGCTGCTCCACGCTCCTCGCGCAGATCGCGTTGCCGAGCGGCCCCCGGGTGCACCCCACGCTGCGCCCCGCGAGCGCGCGCGCCGCCGTCGCGGCGTCGGAGCCGGGCGGCGGCACGAACACCGTGAGCGGCTTGTCGCCGCTCGCGTACATGAGCGCCGCCGTGCGCGTGCCCCCGATCTGGCAGAGGCGCGCCCCGAGCAGCCGGGCGCCGGACAGCGCCGGGACGGTCACCGCGTAGCCGAGCTTCCCCTCGAGCCATCCGGCGACGGCGCCCGGATCGGAGGACTCGAAGTCGCACGGGCGCTCGCGCGCGAAGCCACGCACGTGGTGGCTCACGAGCTCGTCCGCCATCGCCGCGCCCACGCCTCGGCTCGGGCTGCCGACGAGCAACGCGGCGGCCGCCGCGGCCGCGGCGAGGGCGGCCGTGATCACCCAGGGGCCGCGGCGCGGCGCGCGCGTCTTCCGCGCGGCGGCGGCCTCCGCCCGATCGCGCAGGCGCTTCGGGACCTCCCCGTCCGCCTTCGCGACGAGCGCGCGCCGCACGCTGCCGACGACCTCCACGGCGCGCCGGCAGGGCCCGCAGCCGGCGACATGCGCCTCGATCCGCGCCGCGTCTTCGGGCGTCACCTCGCCGTCGTGCCACGCCGAAATGCTCTCGAACCACTCGCGGTTGCACCCTGCCATGACGTCTCCTCGTGCCGTTCGGAGAGGCCCTCGACCAGCGCCAGCCGCGCCCGCGAGAGCCGTGATCGCACTGTGCCCACGGGGCACGCCTGGAGATCGGCGATCTCCTCGTAGGAAAGATCCTCGACCTCCCGTAGCAGCAACGCCTCGCGCCACTCCGGGGGCAGGCGCGCGAGCGCGCGCTCGACCTCGTCGGCGAAGCCGCGTTCGAGGAGCTCCGCCTCCAGATCGCCCTGCGGCTCCGGCACCGCCTCGGCGCCGCGGCCGCCCTCGATCACCTCGAGGCGCTGCCGCGCGCCGCGCGTCGCGTTGAGCAGCACCGATCGCTCGATGCGGAGCAGCCACGCGCGCATGCGATCCTCGTCGCGCAGGTCGGCGTGCCGCTCGATCGCGCGCACGACCGTCGCCTGCGCCAGATCCTCGGCGTCCTGCTCCGAGCGCGTCAGGCGACGCGCCGCGCGCAGGAGGCACGGGAGCTCGGCGAGGAGCCGAGCGAGGAATGATGTGTGGGGAGACGTGGGCATCGCTGGACCGGGAGCAGGAGGGCTTTGCCTCGTTCCCCGGACACTCCCATGACACGGTGAGGCCCGCGGAAAGTTCCCGACCCCACGACCTGTCCGATCAGGCGGTGATGCCGCCGTCGATCTTCAGGTGGGCGCCTGTAACGAAGGCGCCCTCGGGGCCGGCCAGGTACGCCACCATGCCGGCGATCTCGTCGCCCTTTCCGTAGCGCTGCACGGGGATCTGGCCTTTCAGCCCGGCGGCGAGCGGGCCGTCGGCCGGGTTCATGTCGGTGTCCACGGGGCCAGGCTGGACGTTGTTGACCGTGATGCCGCGCGGACCGAGATCCCGGGCCCAGCCGCGCGTCAGGCCGGCCACCGCTGCCTTGGTCGCGGCATAGACGGCCATCCCGGGCATGAGCGCTCCGTCGCTGCTGATGCTCCCGATGTTGATGATGCGCCCACCCTCGCCCATGTGGCGGACGGCCTCCTGCGTGGCGGCGAAGAGGCCCCTGACGTTCACCGCCATGAGGCGATCGAACTCCTCCAGCGAGAACTGCTCGATGGGCGCGAGGGCGGCGACGCCGGCGTTGTTCACCAGCACGTCGAGCCGGCCGAAGATCTTCACCGTCTGGGCGACGGCGCTTCTCACTGCCTCGGCGTCGGCGCTGTCCGCCCGGAGAGCGATCGCCCTGCCGCCCGCCGCCTCGATGGCGTGCACCACCTCGGCTGCCTTCTCGGGTGACGCGGAATAGGTGAGGGCCACGGAGGCGCCCTCGTGCGCCAGGCGCCTGGCGATCGCCGCCCCGATACCCCGCGAACCCCCGGTGACCAGCGCAACCTTGTTCTTCAACGTACCCATCGAGACAAGCTCCTTTTTTTTGGAACGATCGTTCCTGAAAAAGAAGCTAAGTAGGTTGTTGCTGTCCGTCAAGCGATTTATGGAACGGTCGTTATGAAAAAAGCGACGGGGGGGGTCCAGCGGGGGCGAGGGCGGCCGCGCTCCTTCGATCAGGAGGCGGCGCTGGAGCGGGCCATGGTCCTGTTCTGGGACCGGGGGTACGAGGCGACGTCGCTCGACGAGCTGAGCGCGGCGATGGGCATCAGCCCGTCGAGCCTCTACGCGACGTTCGGGGGCAAGGAGCAGCTCTTCCGGGCGGCGGTCGATCGGTATCTCGTCAGGGGGGGCGGGAACATGGGCTGCATCTTTGCCGAGGAGCCGACGGCCCGGGGCGCGGTGCAGCGGCTGCTCGACGCGGCGGCCGACGAGTTCACCCGACCCGAGCATCCGTCCGGCTGCATGATCGCGCTGGCCGGGACCCAGTGCTCCCCCGGCGCCCGGCCCGTACAGGACTTGCTGCGGGGGCACCGAGAGGGCTGGCACGCCTCGCTCCAGGCGCGGATCCAGCGAGGCATCGAGGCCGGCGAGCTCGCGTCCGACACGGACGCCGCCGCGCTGGCCACGTTCTACTTGACCCTCATGCTGGGGATGTCGGTCCAGGCGCGGGACGGCGCGTCACGGGAGGGCCTCAGCGCGGTCGCGGAGGCCGCGATGCGGGCATGGCCCGGCGCCCCGCGCGGTCCGTAGACGGCGCCTGCTCCTCGGCCATGCGGTGGGGATCCGCGTTCGTCCCTGGTCGCGCGTCCACGATAGGCCCGGGGAGCCCTCCTGCGGAGTCAGGGACGGGCTCAGGCGACGCGGCGCTAGCTCGCGGCCGCGCCAGGCCCGGTCTGCACGGGCGGCGGGGTCCGCGTGATGCTCTTCCAGGTGTCGACGGCCCAGTCCCGGTCCGACTCCTCCTTGCAGACGATGGTGCAGCGCGCGAGCCGGCCGGCCTCGGGACACACCATGATGGCCATGAGCACCCAGCTCGGCTCCGGCTCGTCATCGCTCTCGCCCTGCATCCACAGCCCGGCGCCCGCGAGCTGCCCCCTCCGGTGCTCGTAGCGCAGCCCCGACATCTCGCGCGGCGGGAAGGTGTCCAGCACCTCCTCGGCCGTGAAGGGCGCGCCGTCGTGCCGCCGGTAGATCATCGACGAGAGCGAGACCTCCCGGCGCTCGCCCGGGTCGAACATCCGCAGCGTCTCCCCGCCGTACAGGAGCTCGGACTCGAAGGAGGGATCGACCTGGATGGCCCAGCCGCAATGGAAGTAGAACCGGATCGGAATGAGCTCGCAGGTGGGCGGCATCGCGGCGCTCAGCGTAGGCGCCCCGCGCGGCGAGCGCACGCGGGCCCGCCCCGGCCTGGCCGCCGGAGGGCGCGGGCGTGCCGCGGCGAGGCGGCGGTTCGGGGCCAGCGGCCGCCGGCCCGCCGGCAGCCGCCGCGCTCAGCCAGCGATGCCGGGCCGCGCGGGCGAGAAGGGCGACAGGTCCAGCGGCGGCTGCTCTCCCGCGATGAGCGCCGCGACGATCTGCGCGGTCACCGGGGCGAGGAGGACGCCGTTGCGGAAGTGCCCTGTCGCGAAGATCAGGTGGGTGAGCTCGCCCTGTCCGAGGATCGGTAGCTCGTCGCTCGGGTGCGGCCGGAGGCCGGCCCAGGTCCTGCCGAGCGGCGCGTCCTCGAGGGCGGGCACGAGCCGGAGCGCCGCGGTCAGGAGGTCGCGCACGGCCCGGGCGGTCACCGCGGGCACGAAGCCGGCGAGCTCGACGGTCGCCCCCACGAGCACGCGCCCGTCGTCGCGCGGCGACAGGTAGCACCCGGGCCCGTAGACCACCTGCGTGAGCGGCGGCGACGCCGGCGTGAGCTCGACGATCTGCCCGCGCACGGGCCGCACCGCGGCGGGGGCGAGGCCGGACCCCTCGATCAGCGACGACCAGCTCCCCGCGGTCAGCACCGTCCAGTCCGCCTCGACCCGGGTGCCGTCCTCGAGCAGCGCGCCGCGCGCCCGCGCCCGATCGACGAGGATGCGCCGGACCGCCGCGCCGGACCGGAACTGCACGCCGGTGCGCTCCGCCGCGATCCGCAGCGCGCGCATCAGCGACGGCGGATCGAGCCGCGCCTCGTCGGCGAACCACGCGCCGCCGGCGACCTCGGCGCAGAGCGAAGGCACGCGCGCCCGGGCCCCGCCGCCGTCGCAGAGCTCCACCGCGAGGCCGGCCTCTCGTTGCCAGGCGACCTCGCGGGCGATCTCCTCGCGGCCGGAGGCGGTGAAGGCCACGCGGAGCGCGCCGCTCTCCCGGAAGCCCACATCGATGCCGGTCGCCTCGGCGAGCGACGCGACGAGCTCCGGATACAGGGCGCGGCTCGCGAGGCAGAGCCGCGCGAGGGGGCCGTCGCCCGCCGCCTCGAGCTGGGGGCCGAGGATCCCCGCCGCCGCCCAGGAGGCGCCCTCGCCCGGGTTGCGCTCGAGGACGCGGACGGAGAGCCCGCGCCGCGCGAGCGCGAGCGCGGAGGCGCACCCGGCCACGCCGCCCCCGATCACCACCACGTCGCTCATCGGCGCGTGCATAGCACGCTGAGCGCCGCGGAGAGCCGAGCGCGGAAGCGCTGCGGGGGCCGGCAGGGGGCCGGCCGGGTCTCTGCGTCGCTTCGCGGTTGCTTCGCACGGGTGGACCTGGCTCTGTTTCCTCGGGACTGCGCTCCGGGCCCCGGTGTCCGCCGGCACCTACGGCCCTTGTGCACGACTTGACCCTCGTTACCCGCAATACGCGAGACGTCGCGCGCACCGGCGTGAGACTCATCAATCCTTTTGACGAGTCCTCCTCCCAGCCTTGAGAACATGACCCCTCAAGCCCTGGGACAAGACTGTCAGCCGGCACAAGGATCTTCGGGGCGATAGGCCCTCGACGCCTCCGAGGTCGCCCGCGCGTCAGTGACGGAGTGAGCGCGCGACGACGCTACTCCGACGTCCCACCTTCGCGCTCCTTGGCTGTCGCTGCGGGGCCAGACGCAGGGGTCTCGGCCTCGGGGGGACTTGCCGCGGTTTCCGTAGCCGTGGTGGCGGTTTTCGGCGCCGTTGCGGCCCCCTCGGCCGCTGGCGTGGTCTCGGCGGCCGTTGCGGCCCCCTCGGCGGCCGTCCCCGCAACCTTGATCGTCTTTGCCGCAGCCCTGGCCGCCTTTGCCGCAGGCCCCGGAGCCGGTGCATCAGCCTCCGCGCCCGCCCCCTCCGTCGCCTTCGCCGCGGCCCCCTCCGTCGCCTTCGCCGCCGCGCCCGCCTTCGCCTTCTTCTCCTTCGCCGCCTTCGCCTCGAGCGCGCCCGCCGCGACCGGCTCCCGCTTGCCGTGGCCGACCGCGCGCGGATCGCCGTACGGGAACGCCGCGCTGCCGCTCGCGTCGATCGGCTTGCGCGGGGCCTCCGGGTCGGTCGCCGGGCTCGGCGGCGGCGCGATCGGCCGCGGCGTGCGCAGCCGGTTGCCCGGGCCGGCCTGCGTCCAGACCTGCACGTCGCCGAGCACGCGCGTCCGGTTCGCCATCCGCCGCTGGCCGCGCGCGCCGAGCAGCTTCTCCAGGAAGGTCAGCGGCGACGTCGCGCCGGGCTCCCCCTTCACCCAGCACGTGTAATCGCCGATCCCCGTGCCCCGGAACGTCTCGCGGCAGACCGCTATCCCGAGCTCGGCCGCGATGGCGCTGAGGAGCCGACCCGGCTCGGTCTCGACCGTCCTGTGCTCGTTGACGAAGGTGACCCTGGGCATCGGTGGACAGGCAGCGTCCTGCTCCCCCGCGACGAGCGCGTCAAGAACCGGCGCTCGCGTCCCTCGTGTCCCGCACGCGGTGGAGCACCCGCGCGATCCCGAACAGATTCCAGCCCGCGAACCCGAGGAACAGCGCGAACAGCGCGACCGCCCAGCGCGACGCGCGCGGCGAGCTGCCGTCGATGAGCAGCCAGGCGCCGTCGGGGACGGCCGTCCCCGTCTGCTCCTCCACCTCGGCGGCCAGCCGCGCGTGCCGGATGCCCGCGCTCTTGAACGGCACGAGCCGCCCGGCGAACGAGCTCGGCGGCACGAAGCGCGGCCCCTCGAACCCCTCCGGCACCCGGATCTCCACCCACACCCCCGGGTTGCCGGCCACCGGCGCCAGCCGGAACGAATCGCCCTCCGCGGCCCGGCCATACCGGATCGCGCTGCGCGTCCCGAGCAGGGCCACGGCCCGCACGTAGCGGTTCGCGAGATCCGCCGTGGGGCGCAGCGGCGCGAGCTCCCCCACGTCGACGGGCCGACCGGGCGACAGCGCGTAGCGCGCCTCCCCGAAGACGGCGATCGCCATCCACAGCGCGGCCACCGCGGTCACCGCCATCAGCACCACCGTGACCGTGCGCTCCTGCCTCGGCGGCGACGGCAGCGCGAGCAGCTCCGGATCCGGCCCCGCCACGTCGAGGCCAGGGCCGCCCGGGCCGCGCGTCATGGATTCCAGGGTCGAGGTCGGGTCGGTGGGCACGCTTCGTCGAGTATACAGCCGGAGCGCCGGCCGCGGTGCAGGGAGCCGCGCCGCGCGCGCTCATCCTCATCCATCCCGCTCCCACGCGCGGCAACGCAGCGGGATGGCTGAGGAGGAGCGCCTCGGAACAGGCCCGCCCTGCCCAAGACAACCCCGCCCCGGCGCGGTTCCGGTCGCCGCGCGCTTGCCCGCCCGCGGCGGCTTGCCTAGCCTAGCCGCGATGGCCTCGAAGAACGACAGCTCCATCGTCTGCCCGTCGTGCGGCGCGAACAACGCCTCCGTGACGGCGAGCGGGCGCTGCATCTCGTGCGGCGCCCGGATGGGCTCGCTGCAGCCTTTCCGCGACTCCGAGCTCGACCGCCACCGGCGCTACCAGCAGGAGGGCTTCTCGATCCTCTGGTGCCTCATCGCCCTCGTCCTGCAGAGCGTGCTCACCGCGGCCCTCGTCGGCGGCCTCCCCATGATCGTGCAGCAGCTCGACTTCGAGGGGTCGAACGGGATGATCGTCGCCATCCCGGTGTGGTTCATCGGCGGCGTCCTCCTCGGCATGATCTCGCCCGGCAAGACCTTCCTCGAGCCGGTCGTCGCCTCGTTCCTCGTCGCGATCCCGACCGTCTTCTACCTCCTGCAGAGCCAGACCGTCCGGACGATGCCGCTCTTCATGTACGTGATCATGGCGCTGATCGGCGTGCTGTTCACGCTGATCGGCTCCTACCTCGGCGAGCGCATCCAGATGGGCCCGTCCCCCGCGAAGTCGGCCGACTGAGGGCGCCCGGCGTGACGGCGAGCGCGGGGGCAGCGGGGACGGCAGCGCGGCGGATCGCGGCGGCGCTCGCCGCCCTCGCCGCGCTGGCGGCGGCCCCCGGGTGCGGCCGGTCGGCCGAGCGGCAGGAGGCGGACGCGCTCCTGCACGCGATCGACGTCCTCCGCGACGCCCCGAGCGAGCCGCGCGCGGCGCGCGAGGCGCTGCTCGCGGGGCTCGAGCGGCAGCCCGCGTCGACCCCTCCCGCCGCGAGCGCCAGGGACACGTGCGCGCGGGCCTACCGCCTGCTGCTCGACGCGACGGCCGCCGAGGCGCGCGTGCGCGCCCTGCTCGAGGCGCCCGACGGGTCCGCTGGGCCCGGGGCGCTGTCCGACCTCGCCGCGGCCGACGCCAAGGTCAAGGAGAGCGCCGAGATCATGCCGAAGTGCGCCGAGGCGCTCTCGAACCTCCGCCGCGCCGCCCGGCTCGGGATGTGACGGCCCGCGCCGGGCGAGAGAGATCGTTTCCGGCAGGGCAAGGGATCCGCGCTCGCGGTCCCCTGTGCTAAGACCGCCCTGCCATGTTCGACACGCTGACACGGGGCTTTCGTCAGGCCAGAAACCGCCTCGCCGGGCTCACGGAGCTCACCGAGAGCAACATCGACGCCGCGCTACGCGAGGTGAGGCTGAGCCTGCTCGAGGCCGACGTCGAGATCGGGGTGGTCAAGGCCTTCCTCGCCCGGGTCAAGCAGGCCGCGGTCGGCCGCACCCTGGAGACGCGCGTGAAGCACGCCGGCGAGCTCCACCAGGTCTCGGCGAGCGACCACTTCATCAAGATCTGCCACGACGAGCTCGAGGCGATGATGACCCACGAGGGCGACGAGATCGCCTGGGCCGACGGCGGCCCCACGGGCATCATGATGGTCGGCCTCCAGGGCTCCGGAAAGACGACGAGCTGCGCGAAGCTCTCGCGCTACCTCGAGAAGCAGGGGCGCAAGCCGCTGCTCGTCGCGGCCGACATGCAGCGCCCCGCGGCCGTCGAGCAGCTCAAGGTGCTCGGCGACCAGCTCAAGATCCCCGTCTTCAACCTCCCCGGCGAGTCGCCGGTCGCGATCTGCGCCGCGGCCCGCGCCGAGGCGAAGCGGCTCGGCCGCGACGTCATCATCTACGACACCGCCGGCCGCCTCGCGATCGACGAGCCGCTCATGCAGGAGCTCGCCCAGATCAAGGAGGCGACGTCGCCGGAGAACATCTTCCTCGTGGTCGACGCGATGATCGGCCAGGACGCCGTGAAGACGGCGCGCGGCTTCAATGAGCGGCTGTCGATCAGCGGCGTCGTGCTGACGAAGCTCGACGGCGACGCCCGCGGCGGCGCGGCGCTCAGCATCAAGGAGGTCACGGGCGCGCCGGTCCTCTTCAGCGGCATCGGCGAGACGGCGGACAAGCTCGAGCCGTTCCGCGCGGACGGCATGGCGAGCCGCGTCCTCGGCATGGGCGACGTCGTCGGCCTGATGCAGGACTTCGAGGAGGTCGTCGACCAGAAGAAGGCCGAGAAGGACGCCGCGCGGATGCTCCAGGGCGACTTCACGCTCGACGACTTCCTCGAGCAGGTGCGGATGATCCAGAAGATGGGGTCGCTGAAGGACCTCGTCGACAAGCTGCCCATCGGCGGCATGTTCCCGGGCGGCCTGCCGCAGGACGTCAACCTCGACGACCGGGAGCTCGTCCGCATCCAGGCGATCATCCAGTCGATGACGCCCTTCGAGAAGGGCGACCCGTACGCGCTCGTCCGCGAGCCGAAGCGGGTGGAGCGCATCTCCAAGGGCTCGGGCTCCAAGCCCGAGGCGGTGAGCGAGCTCGTCCAGAAGTTCCTCTTCATGCGCCAGATGATGAGCGGCCTCGGCCAGAACATGGGCCTGATGGGCAAGATCCCCGGCATGAAGCAAGCGGCCATGGCGAAGAACATGCAAAAAATGATGGCCGGCGGCGGGATGCCGGGCATGCCCGGGATGCCGGGGATGGGGATGCCGGGCATGGGCTTCCCGGGGATGGGCTTTCCGGGGATGGGGATGCCGGGCATGGGCGGCTTCGGGGGCGCCGGCGCGGGCGGCCCGAACATGACGAAGATGAAGACGCTCAGCGCCAGCGAGCGCAACGCCAAGAAGTCGCAGCGCAAGCGCGAGCGTGACGCCCGCAAGAAGGGCCGGAAGTAGCGGCGGCCGGATGCGCCGGCCCTGCAGCCAGCGGCGCGCTCTCGACCCCGCCCGCGCGTGCGCGCGGGCCCTGGCGATGGTCGCCGCGGTCGCCGGGGCCTCGTGCTCCCGGGGCGGCGGGGGCGAGCAGGAGACGGCGTCCGCGGGGGCCGCCGGCCGGGCGCCGGCGCCGGCGAGCAGCGGCGCGGGCCAGGGCCAGGGCCAGCGAAGACAGCCTGCCGCCGTGAAGGAGCTCTCGGTGCGCAAGCTCGCGCCCGGCGCGGCGGTCGCGATCGACGGCCGCCTGGACGAGCCGGCGTGGCAGGCCGCGGCGAGGACTGGCCCGTTCGTCAACGTGGGCACGGGCCGCGAGGACCGGTCGCTGCCGACGCAGGGCGAGGCGCGGCTGCTCTGGGACGACGCGTTCCTCTACGTCGGCTTCGACGTCAGCGACGGGACGATCACCGGCGGCTTCCCGCAGGACGCGCGGGATCCGCACCTCTGGGAGCGGGACACCGTCGAGGTGATGATCGACCCCGACGGCGACGGCGACAACAAGGATTATTACGAGATCCAGATCAGCCCCCAGAACCTCGTCTTCGACTCGCAGTTCGACGACTACAACGCTCCGAGAGGCGGCGCGAGCGGGCCTTTCGGCCACCAGGCGTGGAGCGCGGGGCTCGTGAGCGCGGTGGCGCTGAGAGGGACGATCGACGACGACTCGGACGAGGACCGAGGGTACGTGATCGAGGCGAAGATCCCGTGGCGCTCGTTCGCGAAGGCGAAGGCGGCGCCGCCGTCGCCCGGGGATGCATGGCGGATGAACTTCTATGCCATGCAGAACAACGGCGGCGCGGCGTGGTCGCCCATCCTGGGGGAGGGGAACTTCCACCGGGCGCGGCGCTTCGGGCGCGTCCGCTTCGTCGGGTCGGGCGGGGAGACGGGCGGCGCGGGGGTGCCCCCGAGCGACGCCGGCGCGGCGCCCGCGCGCGACGCCGGCGCGGCGCCCGTGATGGCGCCCTCGGCGGCGCCGCCCGGCGCGATGAGCGCGGAGCGGGCGACGCCGGGCGCGCGGGTGCCCTCCGCGTCGGCCGGTCCGAGGCCGGACTACCGGGCAGATCCGCCCGACCGCTGAGCTGCGCACCCGGCGTTTGCATGAGGCGTGAGCCCTCAGTGAAAAAAAGGAGCAGAGGATGTTCACGAAGCTCGGACTCCGGAACTTCAAGGTCTGGCGTGGCGCACATGTGTTCGACCTCAAGCCGCTCACGCTGGTCCTCGGCGTCAACTCGGCCGGCAAGACGAGCCTGCTTCAGCCGCTCTTGCTCCTGAAGCAAACCGTCGAGTCACCCGACCGGTCGCTGGCGCTCAACCTGGGCGGACATCCCGGTGAGATGCTGGACCTCGGCAGGCTCTCCGACGTCGTCTCCGGGGGCGATCGTCGCGCCGAGCTCGGGTTCCGCCTGACCTTCGGCCCGGTGAGCATCGGCAAGGGGGCCGAGCCACGCACGCTCGATTCCGTGGAGTACGAGGTGGATTATGGTGCCGCGGAGGATGAAATCCCCTGCGTGCAGCGGCTCTCGTACGTCACTGCCGGCGGCTCCTATGCTGTCGCACGCCAGCAAGACGGCACCTACGCGCTCTCCGCGCCGAGCGGCCCCTTGCCAGACGACCGGCGGCCCCGGCGAACCTACGAGCCAGAGCGCTCTGTCGGCTTCTCGGCCGATGCGGTCGCTGCTCTGGGCGCCGAGGGCGCGGACGCGCAGGATCTCGCGCTCGCGCTGACGCGGGAGCTCCAGCGGCTCGCCTACCTCGGGCCCCACCGGAGCGTGCCCACGCGCCACCACGCCTGGACGGGGCGTTCGGTCGGACAGCTCGGATCGAGCGGTGAGCACGCGATCCCGGCGCTGATCGCGAGCCTCGTCGGCCGCCACGCCGACGAGTCCGAGCGGGGTTGCCTCGTCGAGCAGGTCTCCGCGGGGCTCGCGCGGCTCGGGGTCGCGGACAAGATGGAGATCGAGCGCCATGCGACGACGTTCTTCCAGGTCATGATCACCTTCCAGGGCCATCGGACGAACCTGCTCGACGTCGGCTTCGGTGTCTCCCAGGTCCTGCCCGTGGTCACCTCGGCGTACTTCGCGCCCGAGGGCTCGACGGTGATCATGTCGGAGCCCGAGCTCCACCTGCACCCGTTGGCGCAATCGGCGCTCGGCGATCTGCTCGTCGAGGCGACGCGAGAGCGCAGGGTGCAGTTCCTTGTGGAGACGCACTCGGAGCACCTCTTCCGGCGGATCCAGACCCTGATGGCCGAAGAGCGCATCACGCCGGACGAGTGCGCCATGTACTTTGCCAGGTGCGATGGCGGAGAATCGGTGCTGGAGCCGCTCGAGGTGAACGAGTACGGGCGGGTCGCGAACTGGCCCGACAAGTTCTTCGGTGACACGGTGGGCGAGGTCGAGCGGCAGGTAGAGCGGATGCTCGACCGCATGGAGAAGGACGAGCGACGTGGCTGATCATGTCGTCGACACCAACGTGCTCATCGTCGCGAGCGCCGCCGATCCGGCCTCGCCGTTCAAGGACACCCACGTCCCCGCGAACGAGCGGAGAATCGTCTTCGCATGGCTCAGAGATTTCCGTGGCGACCACGGGCGCCGCCTGATCATGGACAGGGCCCGCGGCCTCCTGCACGAGTACAAGAAGAAGCTGACGGCCCAGGACTACGGTCTCGTCGTGGCGATGGAGAAGCTGCGGACGGCGGCGTTCGTCTCCGTGGAGTACGACGGAGAGTACGCCGTCGTTCCCGAGGGGCTCGCGCGCTTCGATAACTCCGACAAGAAGCTCGTGGCGGCGCACCTCGCGCATCGTTCGGACGGTGGTCAAAGCACCATCGTCAACGCGTGCGACACCGACTGGCACGAGCACGAAGAGGCGCTCTCCGCCGAGGGGGTCATCGTGGAGCAGCTCCTCCCCGGGTGGTGCCAGAGAGAGTTCTGGCGCAAGCACCCCGAAAAGGTGCCTCTTCTGGCAAACGGTCGAGAGCGCGGCGTCGCAACGACGGAAGAATGAGCGCTGCTTGACCGCCTTCGCGCCGCGCGGCCTCTCGGGTCGCCTCCCGCGAGGCCGCGCGGCGCGCAGGGCACGGATGGCGCGCAGGCGCGCTCCGTGCCCTCGTCGCCCGGCCCTGCGAGCTCCCCCGGCGCCACCCGCCGTCGCGCCCCGGCGAGGGAGCTCTGCGATGAACTCGCCGGGTTTCCGAGCCGGTCCCCCCGAGCACTTCGCCATGCGCTAAGCTCCGCCCCCTGTGCCCGTCCTCACCGCTCACGATCTCCACAAATCCTTCGGTCCCCAGACCGTCCTTGATGGCGTCACGGTCAACATCCGCACGGGCGAGCGGGTCGGCCTGGTCGGCGTCAACGGCTCCGGCAAGAGCACGCTCGCCCGCATCCTCGCCGGCCTCGAGCAGCCCGACAGCGGCACCATCGCGCGCCGCCGCGGCGCCGAGATCGGCGTCCTCTCGCAGGACCCGGTCTTCGAGGCGTCCGACACCGCGCGCGACGTGGTGCTCGCCGGGCTCTCCGCGTGGTACGCCGCCAAGGCCCGCCACGACGAGGTGAGCCGGGCGCTCGCGGCCGGCACCGGGGACGCCGAGGCGCTCCTCGCCGAGCAGGCCGCCGTCGCGGCCGACATCGAGCGCCTCGGCGGATGGGACATGATGCACCGGGTCGACACCATCATCGGCCACGTCGGCGTCACCCGGCCCGACGCGCCCATGAGCGTGCTCAGCGGCGGCGACCGCCGGCGCGTCGCGCTCGCCCGCCTCCTCGTGTCGCGGCCCGCCCTCGCCGTGCTCGACGAGCCGAGCAACCACCTCGACGTCGAGACCGTCGAGTGGCTCGAGCGCTTCCTCGTCGAGGAGCACCCCGGCGCGCTGCTCCTCATCACCCACGATCGCTACCTGCTCGACCGCGTCGCCGAGCGCACCCTCGAGATCGACAAGGGCAAGGTCTACAGCTACGACGGCGGCTACGAGGAGTACCTCGAGCAGAAGGCCGACCGCCTCGCCCTCGAGTCGCGCACCGAGTCGAACCGGCAGAACTTCCTGCGCACCGAGCTCGAGTGGCTCCGGCGGCAGCCGAAGGCGCGCACCGGCAAGCAGAAGGCGCGCATCCAGCGCGCGGAGACGACAAAGTCCGCCCCGCCGCCGAAGGCCGAGCGGACAGCGCAGCTCTCGGTGGACTCGGTGCGCACCGGCAAGACCATCCTCGAGATGAAGAAGCTCGGCCTCGCGGTCGACGGCAAATGGCTCGTGCGCGGCCTCGACTTCTCGCTGACCAAGGGCGAGCGCGTCGGCATCGTCGGCCGCAACGGCACCGGCAAGACAACGATGCTCCGGGCGATCCTCGGCCAGCTCGACGCCGCCGGCGACGGCGCGGCCGCCGAGGGGCCCACGATGGAAGGCGAGGTCGTGCTCGGAAAGAACTCGAGCGTCGCCTACTTCGACCAGCACCGCAGCGGGCTCGACCTCGACAAGTCCATCTTCGAGAACATCGCGGGCTCGCACACGCGCGTCGAGATCGGCGGCCGATCCATGGACGTGCGCAGCTACCTGGAGCGGTTCCTCTTCGACCCGAACAAGGCGCGACAGCCGGTGGGCTCGCTCTCGGGCGGCGAGCGGGCGCGCGTCGCCCTGGCGAAGATGCTCACCCAGAGCGTCAACGTGATCATCCTCGACGAGCCCACGAACGACCTCGACGTGATGACCCTGGCCGCGCTCGAGGAGATGCTCATCGAGCTCGAGGGCTCGGCGCTCGTCGTGACCCACGACCGCTGGTTCCTGAACCGCGTCGCGACCTCGATCCTCGCGTTCGAGGGCGGCGGCCGCGTGGTGCGCTACGCCGGCAACTACGACGCCTACCGCGAGCAGCGCGCCCACTCAGCGCTCGCGGCGGAGGCCGACGCGCGGGCCGCGAAGGCGCAGGCGGCGGAGCCCCGGCCCGCGCAGGCGCAGGCAAAGACCGCCGCGCGCGGCGGGGACAAGCCGAAGCTCTCGTTCGCCGAGCGGACCGAGCTCGAGGCCATCGTCGGACGGATCGACGCGGCCGAGCAGCAGGTCGTCGAGCTCGAGGCGAAGCTCGCCGATCCGACGCTCTACGCGAGCCGCGGCGCGGACGTCGCGGGGCTGCTCTCGGAGCTCGAGCGCGCCAAGCAGGAGGCCGCGCGCCTCGTCAGCCGGTGGGAGGAGCTCGAGACGAAGCGCGAGGCCGCCGGCAAGGCGTGACCGGCGTGACCGGCGTGACCGGCGTGACCGGCGTGACCTGTGTGACCGGCCGCGCCGGGCGCACGACGACCCTTGTGGGCGCCGCGCCGTCCGGCGACCATGGCCCCATGATGACCGTGTTCGAGGTGTACCTCGCCCCGGGGACAGCCAGCGCCGACCTGCTCACCGCCGAGGTGATC
Source organism: Sorangium sp. So ce887 (assembly GCF_051521455.1). NCBI lineage: Bacteria > Pseudomonadati > Myxococcota > Polyangiales > Polyangiaceae > Sorangium > Sorangium sp. So ce887. The sequence continues at coordinate 11,860,228 of NZ_CP150354.1, forward strand.
AGCGAGACCGGAGCGCAGATCATGACGCCCCAGGAAGCAGAGCTTGTTGGCTTCCAGGGCCTGAAGACGCTGGACGGCGCCGGCGACGTCCGGCTCATCGCCGTGCGCGCGCGCGACGCCGCCTGGATCCATCGCTGTCTGGAGACCAGCGGGGCGGTGGCCTCGTTCCGGGTCCACCAGGTCGACTGAGCCGCCCCGGCACGATCCGCTCCCCCCGGGTAGCCATGGCGTCCAGCCGATGAGCGCAGCCCGAGAGCTCCGGCGCTCGCCGCCGGCGTCCCTGATCCAGACGGTCGATCGCCACCGCGCGCAGGCCTGCCGGCGCCTCGACCCCGCCCGGCGCTCCGAGCTCGGCCAGTTCCTGACGCCCCCCCGGCTCGCCTCGTTCATGGCGTCGCTCTTCCAGCGCCTCGGCGGGTCGGTCCGCGTCCTGGATGCCGGCGCCGGCGTCGGCTCGCTCACGGCGGCGCTCGTCGCCGAGGCGTGCTCCCGGCCCGACGCGCCGACAGACATCCTCGCCGTCGGCTACGAGCTCGATCCGGCGCTGGTGAAGCATCTTTCCAAAGGCATGCGCGCTTGCCGCGACGCGTGCCGCGCGGCGGGCATTGCGTTCGACGGGCGCGCGGTCCGCGCCGACTTCATCGCCGCGGCCGTCGAGGAGCTCTCCCTGCCCGGGCCGCGGGCGCGCTTCACCCACGCGATCCTGAACCCGCCCTACAAGAAGCTCGGCGCCGGCTCGGCGGCCCGGCGCGCGCTCCGCCTCGCCGGGATCGAGGCGAACAACCTCTACGCTGCCTTCCTGGCGCTCGCGGTGCGCGTCCTCGAGCCCGGGGGCGAGCTCGTCGCCATCACGCCGAGGAGCTTCTGCAACGGTCCTTACTTCCGGGCCTTCCGCGAGCTGTTCCTCCGCGAGATGTCGCTCCGCCGGGTGCACGTCTTCGAGTCGCGCACGGCGGCGTTCGCGGAGGACGACATCCTGCAGGAGAACGTCGTCTTCTGCGGCGTGAAGGGGGCGCCGCCGGGCGCCGTGCTCATCTCGTCGAGCAACGGCCCGGACGACGGGCCGATCGCGGCGCGGCAGGTCCCCCACGCCGAGGTGGTGCGGCCGGGCGACCCGGAGCGCCTCATCCACGTCGTCCCGGATCAGGCAGGGAAGGACGTCGCGGACGCGTTCGCGCGGCTGCCCGCGCGCCTCGCGGATCTCGGCCTCTCGATCTCCACGGGCAAGGTCGTGGATTTCCGCGCCCGCGCGCTCCTCCGCCCGGACCCCGCCGCGGACACGGCGCCGCTGATCTACCCCGCGCACCTCGACGCGGGCGTCGTCCGCTGGCCGAGGCCTGGGAAGAAGCCGAACGCCCTGGTCGATTGCGCCGCGACCGCCCACCTCTGGATGCCGAGCGGGACCTATGTCGTCGTCAAGCGCTGCTCCTCGAAGGAGGAGCGCCGGCGCATCACGGCGGCCATCTTCGATCCGGCGACGGTGCCCTGCGCGCGCGTGGGCTTCGAGAACCACCTCAACGTCTTTCACCGGAGCGGCGCCGGGCTGCCGCCGCTCCTCGCCCGCGGCCTGCGCGCCTTCCTGAGCTCCACGCTCGTGGACACGTATTTCCGGCAGTGGAGCGGCCACACGCAGGTGAACGCCGCCGACCTCCGGCGGCTCACCTATCCCGCGCTGGAGACGATCGAGCTTCTCGGCGCCCGCACCGGCGACCGGGCCCTCGGCCAGCACGAGATCGATCGCGCCGTCGAGGAGGCGCTCGGCGCGGGCGCGCGAGGCGTCATCTCCGAGGGCGAATCGACAGCGATGCCGTGAATGCCAGTCCGGCCGCCTGACGCAGAGAACATGGCTTTCCGGCAAACGCGCCGAAGCAGGCGAACCTCGCGCTGGCTCGTCCCTGGCTCCGTGATGTAGGAGAATTTGAGTCACGGAGGCACAGAGGACACAGAGGAGAGAACAAAGAAACTCTGTGTCCTCTGTGTCTCTGTGGTTCGTTCTCACATGAAACCAGGAAAGCGCTCATGCGGCGCGGTGCTGGGGCTGCTCGAGAGATGCGGTGTGGTTGCTTTATCCAACCGCGATGGTAACAACACCGCATGTTTCATTCCTCTCTGCGTGGTAACGCGCTCCTCGCGCTCTTCGCCCTCTCCGCGCTCGCGCCGGGCTGCGGGTCGGAGCGCCCGCAAGCGGGCGACACGAAGCCTCCGGCCTCGGGGCCCGGCCAGGGGACGCCGTTCGAGAACCCCGGCGGGATGTGGATGCCCGAGCAGATGGCGCAGCACAAAGAAAAGCTCGAGGCGCTCGGGCTCGAGATCGATCCGGCGTCGCTCACCGATCCCACGGCGGCCCCGCTCGGCGCGGTGGTGAGCCTGGGAGGCTGCTCGGCGTCGTTCGTCTCGCCCGACGGGCTCATCGCGACGAACCACCACTGCGCCACCAGGGCGCTCCAGTACAACTCCACCCCGGAGCAGGACCTCCTGACGAACGGGTACCTGGCGAGATCCCGCGCCGAGGAGCGGTGGGCCGGCCCCACCGCGCGCGTCTTCGTCACCCGCGGCTTCCGCGACGTCACCGGCGAGGTGCGGCGCGGAATCGAGGCGATCCAGGGCGATCTCGAGCGCTACGAGGAGACCGAGCGGCGCAAGAAGCAGCTCGTGGCCGCGTGCGAGCAGGGGCGCCCGGAGCTCCGTTGCTCCATCGCCGAGTATTTCGGCGGCGGCCAGGTTTCCCTGATCGAGCAGCTGGAGATCAAGGACGTCCGCATCGTCTATGCCCCGCACGAGGCCATCGGCAACTTCGGCGGGGATATCGACAACTGGCGCTGGCCACGTCACACCGGAGATTTCGCCTTCTTCAGGGCCTATGTCGGCAAGGACAACCGCCCCGCGGGCCACGCGGAGGACAACGTGCCGTATCGCCCGGCGCACCACCTGAAGCTCGCCTCCGCGCCGCTCAACCAGGGCGACCTGGTGATGGTCGCCGGCTATCCCGGCACGACGAACCGGCTCCGGACCGCGGCAGAGGTCGAGTCCGCCGTGTCATGGCAGTACCCGAAGCGGGTGTCGTTCTACGAGGAGTCGATCGCCCTCCTGGAGGAGCTCGGCAAGAACGACCCGGCGGTGCGCATCAAGGCGCATTCGTCCATCCAGGGCTACAGCAATTACCTGCTCAAGACGCGCGGTCTCCTCGAGGGGCTGGTCGAGGGCGGCCTGGCCAAGGAGAAGGCCAGGGTGGAGGACGAGCTCAAGGCCTGGATCGACGCCAAGCCGGAGCGCAAGGCGGCTTACGGCGGCGCGATCGAGAAGATCGCCGCGGTGCACGCCGAGCAGAACAAGACGCGCGAGCACGACGCGGCCGTGTCCGAGATCCTCTCGTCCGCGAGGCTCCTCGACGCGGCCGTCACCCTCGTGCGCATGGCGGAGGAGCGGCCCAAGGCCGACGCCGAGCGCGAGGCCGGGTACCAGGAGCGCGACTGGGAGCGGCTCGAGCAGGCGCAGGTGTCGCTGCAGAAGTCCTACGACCGCACCCTCGATCGGAGCACCTTCAAGCTGGCCCTCAAGCGCGCGCTGCGGCTCGATCCGAAGGACCGGCCGGCGCTCATCGGGAGCCTCGTGGGCGGGCAGGCGCAGACCGAGGCCGCCCTCGCCGCGGCGGTCGACGCCCTCTACGCCAAGACGGCGCTCGAGGACGCGGCGACCCGGGTCAAGCTGCTCAAGACGGCGACGATCGAGGAGCTCAACGCGAGCCAGGATCCGATGATCCGCCTCGCCCTCTCGCTCGCGCCCGTCGACAAGGCCATCGAGGCCCGGGACAAGGCCTACGCCGGGGCGATGACGCTCGTGAAGCCCCGCTTCGTCGAGGCGCTCCGCGCGTACCGGGGCGGCATGCTGGCGCCCGACGCGAACGGCACCCTCCGCATCACCTACGGCACCGTGCGGGGCTACCGCCCGGAGCTCGACAAGCCGGTCTATCGCCCGTTCACCGTCCTCAGCGAGGTCGTCAAGAAGACCACCGGCAAGCCGCCGTTCGACACCCCGGAGGCCCTGCTCGAGGCCGCGCGCGAGCGGCGGTTCGGCCCGTACGTGGACGACGACCTCGGCGAGGTCCCTGTCTGTTTCCTGAGCGATCTCGACATCACGAACGGCAACTCCGGCTCCGCCACGCTGAACGCGCGCGGCGAGCTCGTCGGCCTCGCCTTCGACGGCAACTACGAGGCGATGGCGTCCGACTGGCTCTTCATGCCGTCGATCACCCGGACCATCCACGTCGATCACCGCTACATGCAGTGGGTGATGGACGCGGTGTCCGGCGCGGACGCCGTGCTCAAGGAGATGGGCGGCACGCCGGCCATCGACTGAGCGCAGCCCAGGCGGCGGCGCGGCGATCCGCGCCGCCGCCGCGGGGCGCAGCGCCGGGCCGGGATCACGCGCCGGCGTCGTCGGACGTGACCCGCACGTCGCCCTCGGCCACGGTCCACAGGATCGACGTGCAGCTCCTCCCGAACGCCCGGTCGTGGGTGACAAGGAGCAGCGCGCCCGGGTAGTCGGCCAGGGCGCGCTCCAGCCGCTCGATCGACGGCAGATCGAGGTGGTTTGTCGGCTCGTCCAGCACCAGCGCCCACGCGTGCTGCCCGAGGCCGAGCGCGATCATCAGCTTCCGCGCCTCGCCCGGCGACGGCCGCGCCGACGCGAGCAGCCGCCCCGGCTCCACGCCGAGCGCCGCCACGAGCGACATCACCCGCCCGCGCTCCTCCGGGGGCAGGCGCCGGGCCGCGGCGATGAGCGCCTGCTCCTCCGCCTCTCCGAGCTCCTGCGGCACATAGAGCACCTTCTCCCGCGGCACCCGCGCGCTCGCGAGCAGCGCATTCACCAGCGTGGTCTTGCCGCCGCCGTTCGGGCCGGCGATCCGGATGCGGTCCTCGCGGCCGACGCCGAGCCGCACGTCCCGCAGCATCACGGGGCCATCGCCGCCGCCCGCGCGGACCTCGGGCGCGTCGAGCACGAACAGCCACGGCGCGGGCGACCGCTCGTAGCCGACGAACACGCTGCGCCCCACCGCCTTCTCGAACTCGAACGTCCCCGCCTCGGCCGACACCTTCTCGAGCTTGCGCCGCGTCACGCCCACGGTGCGCGACAGCCGCGCCTCGGCCGTGGACACGCGGTAATTCGCGAGCATGCCCCGGGCGTCGCTGTCGTGCGGGCCCTTCATCCGCTTCCCCGTGCTGCGCTCCGCGTCCGCCGAGGCCTGCTCGCGCCGCTCCTCGCCGAGCCGGCGGCGGAGGTGCCGCTCCTCGGCGCGCAGCCGCTGGTGCGCCTCCTCGCGGCCGCGCGCCTCGGCCTCCCAGAGCTCCTTGGCGGCGCTGTACCCGCCGGGATAAAGCCGCGCCGCCGCCTGCTCGACCCGGATCGTGCCGACGGTCAGCGCGTCGAGGAGCTCGCGATCGTGCGAGACGCACGCGCCGATCCCCTGGAATCCGCCGAGCGCGCCGGCGAGCAGCGCCCGCGCGTCCGCGTCGATGTGGTTCGTCGGCTCGTCGAGCAGGAGCAGGTCCGGCTCGGCGGCGAGCGCCGCGCCGATCTGCCACCGCTTGCGCTCGCCGGGCGACAGCGTGGCCCAGCGCCCGAGCTCCGCCGGATCGAGGTGGAGCTCGCCGCGCAGCCGGCGCGCGAGGCCGTCCTCGGCCTCGGCCAGCGCGCCGATCGCCGCGTCCGCGTGCTCCACGGCCTGCGGGCAGACCGCGATCGCCGCGCCCCGCGGCTCGAGGCGCAGGCTCCCCGCGTCGGGCGCGAGATCGCCGGCGAAGAGCCGGAGGAGCGTCGTCTTGCCGGCGCCGTTCGGCCCGACGATCCCGTACCAGCCGGGCGTCAGGCACAGATCGACGCCCGCGAGGACCGGGGAGGCGTCGGAATAACAAAAAGAGAGACGATGCGCGCGCAACGACGACATACAAGCTCCTGAATCCGAGGGCCACGCGGCCCGGTCACGGGACGGGCAGGCTGCGTTGCGCGGGCAGGCTCATCCGACCTGGCGCGCTCGCGACCTGCGACGGAGACCGATTCAGGAGCTGATCTTCACCGGAGCACTCTCCTCTTGCGTCAGCGGCAATGTGTAACAGCCCGTGACCTCCCGCGCAACCGAGGCTCCGTGGGGGGGGTGGGGGCATTTGCCCGGAGAGCTCCGTCGTGAGGTTGGGTGAGTCAGGGCCTCGGAGGACCTCCGTGCCTCACGCGGCCAGGAAGCCGCCGTCGACCGGGAGCGCGGCGCCGGTCACGTAGCCCGCGCCCTCCGAGCAGAGCCACAGCGCGGCGCCGGCGATCTCGTCCTCGGTCGCCATGCGCGCCATCGGGTGCTGCCCCACGAGCCCCCGGACCAGCTCGGGCGCGAGCGCCTCCGCCTGTTCCATGGCGGGCGTGCGGGTGACGCCGGCGCAGAGGGCGTTCACGCGGATGCCCCGGGACGCGACCTCCAGCGCCACCGACCGCGTCATCCCGACGACCGCGTGCTTGGACGCGACGTATGCGTGGTGCGCCGCCTTCCCGGCGACGCCGTAGATCGAGCTCATGTTGACGATGGCGCCCCCGCCCGACTCGAGCATCGCCGGGATCTCGTGCCGCATGGCCAGCCAGACCCCGCGGGCGTTGGTCGCCATGACGCCGTCCCACACCGCCTGATCGGTGTCCTCCAGGCGAGCCATGTCGCCGCCCACGCCCGCGCAGTTCGCCGCGACGTCGAGCCGGCCGAAGCGTTGCACCGTCTGCTCCACGGCGCGCCGCACCGAGGCCTCGTCGCGCACGTCGGTCTGGACGAACAGCGCCGGCGCGCCCTCCCGCGAAAGCGCCGCGCAGGCCCGCCGCCCGGCGTCGTCGCCCCGCGCGGCCACCGCGACCCGCGCCCCCCCGCGCGCGAACGCGCGCGCCGTCGCGAGGCCGATGCCGGAGGTGCCCCCGGTGACGAGGGCGACGCGCCCGGAGAAGTCGTACGTGATCATGACAGCTCCCTTCCTTGTGAAACTACGCGACATCCGCGCCGAGGCCGCCCCGGATGAGCCGGACCGCCTGCTGCGCGAGGCGGCGACGGCGCTTCGGGCCGAGCTGCTTGCGCAGCGAGTCCGAGGCCAGCACCTCGTGGAGCTCGGCCCCGAGCTCCTGGAGCACGACATCGGTCAGCCCCGGGCCGATGACGGCGGCGACAAGGCGGGTCGCCACCTCCAGGCTCGTGTCGGTCGCGCGCAGGGCGCCGCTCGCGAGGCCCTGCTCGAGCAAGGCCCGGAGCTCGGCGACGCCGGCCTCGCAGATCGCCCGGTGCAGGCCGCGGACCTCGACGTCCGCCGTCGGGTCGGCGGCCGCGGCGGACAGGCGGGCGAGGCGCGGGTGCTCGACGAGGAACGCCATGCCTCGCTCGATCAGGGCCTCGAGGCGAGCCCAGAAGTCGCCCTCGAGGCACGCGGCGCCCACGAACTCGCGCTTGCGCCGCGGCGCCTCCTCGGTGAGCAGCCAGCGGTACAGATCGAGCTTGTCCTCGAAGTACTGATAGAAGCTGCCCTTCGGGATGCGGGCGCGGCGCGCGATCTGCGACAGCGACGCCTCGGCGTAGGTCCGATCGGCGAACTCGGCGATCGCCTCGCGCACGAGGCGGTCCCGCCGCTCCTCCGGAAGCCCAAAGAACGTGCTCTTCGGCATGCGACCGATCAGTCATATGACCGATCGGTCGCATGGTCAAGGCATGCCGCCGGCGGCGGGTGGGAGCCGCGGCGTGCGCACGAAAGCGACGCTCGTCATCCCTTGCGCCGCCAGATGGGCGATGATGGCGGTGTGAGGGCGGATCCCGCCCCGCGCACCCCCTCCTTACCAAGGACCGATCCGTGACCAGCACCCAGCCGATGATCCAAGGAAGCGTGGCCCCTGGCTTCGAGCGCGTACGCGACGCGTTCGTCGAGAACCTCACGCGACAGGACGAGGCCGGCGCGTCGTTCTGCGCTTACGTCGACGGCGTCGAGGTCGCCCACCTCTGGGGTGGCGAGGCCCGCCCCGGCGTCCCGTGGACCGAGGACACGATCGCGTGCGGGGCCTCGGTGGCCACGGGCGTCACCGCGCTTGTGGCGCAGCGGCTCGCGGACCAGGGGAAGCTCGACGTCGACGCGCCGGTCGCCGCGTACTGGCCGGAGTTCGCGGCCCAGGGCAAGGACGCCATCACGGTGCGCATGGTCCTCAGCCACAAGGCGGGGCTGCCGTGGTTCCCCGACCCCGAGCTGCGCGTGCGCCTGGATCGCCCCGAGACGCTGCTCGACGTCGAGGTCATCGCGCGGCTCATCGAGGCGGCGCCGCCGGTCTGGGAGCCGGGGACGCAATGCGGTTACCACTCGACCACCTACGGCTGGATCGTCGGCGAGATCGTCCGTCGCATCACCGGCAAGAGCCTGGGGACCTACCTGCGCGACGAGATCGCGGGTCCGCTCGGGGCCGAGTACTGGATCGGGCTGCCCGAGGCCGAGCACCAGCGGGTCGCGTGGCTGATCCCCGATCCGATCACGGACACCGACCAGTTCTACAAATTCATGAGCGCCGACTCGGCGCCCGGCAAGGCGATGTTCCTGAGCCCCGGCCGGCGCTACGGGGACCTGACCCGGGAGGGGATGAACCAGCCGACGTTCTGGCGAGCGGAGCTCGCGTCCCGCAATGGAGTGGGGACCGCCCGCGGCGTCGCCCGGCTGTACGCCCTGCTCGCCTCGGGGGGCGAGCTCGCGGGCACCCGGCTCGTCTCGGCCGACTCCACGGCTCGCCACACCGAGGTGCAGTACGACGGGAACGACTGCATCTGGGGGAACCCGGTCCGGATCGGCCTCGGCTACATGCGGCCTTCGGCGAGCCTGGCCATGGGCCCGCACGACGAGGCCTTCGGCCACCCCGGGTTCGGCGGCGCGATCGGCTTCGCGGATCCCGTCTCCCGGGTAGGGTTCGGGTTCCTCCCGAACCGCATGATCCTCGCGCTCACGACCGACGCGCGGGCCGAGGCGCTCGCGACGGCGCTCTACGCGTGCCTGAAGACCACCGCCTGAGGGCCGGTCTGGGTCGCGCCCTCCTCGTGAGCGTGCACATGGAGTCGGGGAGATCCATGCTCTCCTGTTCCCGCCCTCCTCCCTCCGTCCCGCCGTCCTGTTGAAATCCGACCGCTACCGAGGGCTGCGGCCTCGGTGGCGTCGCACGACGTCGCGGCGGGCCGCCGCGTCATCGACGCAGGCGCGTGACGCGGCCCGCGGCGCAGAGGGTCGAGCGACCCCCGTCATGGCCGCCGCGGCGACCCCGTCCAGGAACGATGATCGCGCCCGGCGCGAGCGAGGCGTTCATCTTGCATAGCGAGCGGTCTCATCGTCGCGCAGTGCGGCCTCGCTGCAATGCACGTCACATCGCCAGTGAACTACTTCGCCGTCAGCATCTCTGGGAAAAGCCCTGAGCGTTCGATCCGACGCATGCTTCGGGCTCTCTCGTTGTTGAGGCTCGCTCCGTCCGGCGCGCCGCGGCGTCGTGTCCGCGTCGGGCGTCATGCATTCAGAGATGAAACCCGCGGCGACTCCAGCTTTCATTGCTGCACAGTCGCTCCCGAGATCTCATGCGGATCCTCCAGCGGTCACCGTACGCCCATCGCGCCGCCTTTCTACTGAATGGCCACTGCAGTGTCGTCCAGGTGCAGTAGGTCTCTTCGACGCCCGCTGGCGGAGCGCGCGCCGGCCGCGCAAGAATGTATTTTTGTTCACACGAGTTGTATGACGCGGCTCGGCCATCGCGTCTGCAGAGTCGGTATCCTCGACGTTCCGAACACGCGAAGGACGTCGTGGGTAGTTTCCGCACAAAGAATACAGTTGCGCATTCGTCCGCATGGTATACCATCCTGTCATCAGATGGAGGAGCACGGATGAACCATCGGACGCCGGCAGCGATGAAGAGAGCCTAGCGGCTCTCTCGTTTGCTCTGGTCTCATGATGCACCGGGAGATGCCCTCGCAGCAGTCCAGGCGATCGTGAGTCGTGCGCTCGCATCATCGCGAGCGCGGCGACGACCGAGGAACGCAGCCGTTTCGTGCGGGAACCGAGCCATTGGCTCGGGCTGCGCGCGGCTGCGCAGCGCCTTGCTGGCGAGAGATGCGCCCAGGTGGCCACGCGCCGGAGCATTGCGGACACGCGGCCTGCGGCGTCCGATTCGTGCTCTCTCCAGCGCCAGGCAAGCTGCTCTCCAAGGAGAGCTGACCCAACGCCATAGCGTCGCCCATCAGGGCATCTGAGGCAGCGCGGCACTGCGCGTCGATCGACGTGTGTCGTCGTGGCGCTGCGGCCGTGTCCACCCCATCTCACAGGAAGAGCGCAATGACTCGATTGAACTTGTTTGCCCCCGACGTGCGGGAGAACCCGTACCCCTTCTATGCGACGCTGCGGCGCGAGTCGCCCGTGTGCCAGGTGGACCCGAACGGGATGTGGGTGGTCACCCGGTACGACGACATCGTGGCGGCGCTGAAGGACACGCAGGTGTTCTCGTCGGCGGGGCTGCGCATCGCCTCCGAGCCGCCGTATCTGCGGCGACATAACCCCCTGTCCCGGTCCTTGCTCCTGGCGGACCCGCCGCGACACAGCCAGCTGCGCAGCCTCATCAACCGCGCCTTCACCGCCGCCACGGTGACCTCGCTGGAGCCGCAGATGCGCTCCACAGCCGCGAAGCTCGCCGACGAGCTGGTGGAGCGCCGCTCGGTCGAGTTCATCTCTGATTTTGCCCTTCGCGCGCAGGTCAGCGTCCTCGCCAACCTGCTCGGTCTCGACCCCTCCCTCAAGCAGCACTTCAAGCGCTGGGCGACGGACATTGTCAGCGTCAGCGGCGTCTCGCCCGAGGACCAGGCGCGGCTCGACGAGGTGCGCAGCTCGCTAGACGAGATGGAGCAGTACGCGCAGGCCCTGCTGGCCAAGCGCCGCGCCCACCTGGAAGACGACTGGCTGAGCGATCTGCTGCGAGCCCGGCTGGATAACAACGAGCTCACGGATGACGACCTGATCGGCTTCGTCTTCCTGTTCCTGGTCGCCGGCCTGGAGACCACCGTGACGCTCACGACCCAGATGGTGTCGACGCTCGCCCGACGCCCCGAGTGGATGGATCGATTAAGAGAGGAGCCGGCGCTCATCGCGCCCTTCATCGAGGAGGTCTTACGCACCGAGCCACCACTGCACGCCACGATACGACTGACACTCGCAGAGACCGAGCTGAGCGGCGTGCGCCTGCCCGCCCACGCCCCGGTGCTGCTGCTCGTGGGCTCGGGCCTGCGTGACGAGGCGCGGTTCGAGGAGCCGGACCGCTTCGACCCCGAACGCCGCGTGCAAGCCAACCTGGCCTTCGGTCATGGTGCCCATTTCTGCGTCGGGGCCCTCCTGGCCCGGACGCAAGCCCGGGTGGTGCTCGAGGAGCTCCTGCGGAAGGTCCGTCGCTTCGAGCTCCGGACCGAGCGCCTCGAGTGGAACATGTCCCTCAACACCCGCTGCCCGATCGAGCTTCCGGTCGAGGCGGTCTCCCTTCCATGGGCACAGTGCGCGTGAGCGACGAACCGCACTTCTCGTGCAGTCATTTCTCGATGGAGCCGTAGTTTCGTGAACATGAAGAAGAAGAAGACCTGCTTCTATTATCCATTCTCCGCGTCTTGTCATCCCGACGTGGAGGTCGTCGAGCGCCGTACCCTACAATGGATCCACGAGCTCCAGCTGGCCCCGGACGACCGTGCGATCTCGCGGATCAAAGGGGCCAGCGTCGCCGCGCTCGCGGCGTGGCTGTTCCCCTCGGCGGACCCGCGGACTCTGCAGCTGGCATCGGATTTCACCGCGGCGCTGTTTCTGCTGGACGACGCCTTCGATGACGGGCAGCTCAGCAAGGACACGCAGCTCGCCGAGAGGCTCAATGACAAGTACCTGGGCGAGCTCTTCGGCCACGTCGAGGCCGACACGGGCGATCAGCTGATGCGCGGGCTGCTCGACGTCCGCGACCGGATCAGGAGGGACTATCCGCACTTCGTCCTCAATCGCTGGCTCATGCACTGTCAGCATTATTACGAGGCTCACCTGTGGGAGGTGAAGAATCGCATGCACCAGAGGGTGCCCACGGTGGATGAGTACCTGATGATGCGGCGCTTCAGCGGGGCGGTCTACGCCTATTGCGATCTGCTGGAGCTGCTGCTCGACAGGCCGCTGCCGCTGGAGATCGTCCAGCACCCCTTGCTGCAGAGCGTGCGCGAGATCTGCAACGACATCCTCTGCTGGACGAACGACTACTTCTCCCTCGAGAAGGAGCTGAGGTCCGGCGATGTCCACAATCTGATCATCGTTCTCCGGGATACCACGGGATTGACCCTGGAGGAGTCCATCTCGCGGCTCTGGTGCATGCACGACGACCGGATCGAGGAATATCAACTCATCAAGCAGAAGCTGCTCTCGTCATCGGCGAGCAACGAGATCCGCCAATATCTGGCGGGCATCGATGCCATGATCTCGGGCAATCAGTGCTGGGCCCTCGGCGCCGCCCGGTATGCCGAGTCGAGGGCCTTCGCGCCGGAGGATCGCACAGGGGCCTCCCCGGTCGAGCTACGGAGCGGGGCCACCCGAGCCGAGGTGCGCAGGGGGGGCGCCGAGCCCGCGCCGGACGCCTCGTGCCTCCACGCTGGGCTCACCGAGTCGATGCCGGCGTAAGGGCCTCGTCCACCGGCCAGCGCTGCTCACGCATACAGCCTCGACGCGGTCCGCCTCATCGCGTAAGCGATGCCCGCCTTCAGGTTGGCCCGCGTCTCTATCGTGCCGAGATCCACGCCGAGCGCGACCAGGCTCTGCGCCACGGCGGGACGGAGGCCGGTCAAGATGGCCTTGCTCCCGAGCAGCCCGAGCGCCTTGGCCAGGCTCATCAGCCGGCTCGCCACGCTCGTGTCCAGGCTCTTTACCCCCGTGATATCGATGATCACCACCTTCGCCGAGGTCGCGGCGACGCCCTCCATCGCGGCCTCGATCATCTGTGCGGCCCGCCTGTCATCGATGGTTCCGATGATGGGCATCACCATGATCTCGTCGGTGATCGGGATGCACGGCGTCGACAGCTCGAAGAGCCGCTCCCGCTGGGCCTGGATGATCTCTTCCTGCATCTGGACGCGCTCCTCCTGCAGGCGGGCGCGCTCGGCGAGCTCCAGCTGCAGCCTTTCGTTCACCGTGCGGAGCTGCTCGTTGGACACCCGGAGCTCGTCGGTGCGCGCCGCGACCTCCTGCTCCAGTCCCCCGTAGAGATTCGCGTTCTCGATGGAGATCGCGACCTGCGTCGAGAGGAGGCTCAGGAGCTCGAAACGAGCCTTCGTGAACGTCCCCGTGGACAGGTTGTTCTCGAGGTAGAGCACACCGACCAGCCGCCCCTGGCGCAGGATCGGCAGGCACATCAACGATTTAACCTGTCTCGCCCGGATGTACGGATCTGCTGAAAACCTGGCATCGTCCGCCGCGTTGTCCAGGAGCACGCTCTTCAGCGTGCGCTGCACGTAGCTGACGACAGCCTGCGGAGCTCGCATGAACGACTCCATGGGGACGCCTTGCAGCACGCTGACCTGCTTCGGCTCCACGGTGCCCTCTGCCTCCATGAACAGCGATTCTCCGCGAGCGAGGGCCAGCACGCCGGATTGCGCGCCGACGTTCTCCAGCACGAGCGTCATGAGGTTCTCGAGCAACCGTTCCAGAACGATCTCGCTCGCCAGGGTCTGCGATGCCCTGACGACGCTGAGCAGATCGAGGAGAGCTCCGTCGTGGCTGGACGTCACTGTCACGGACGTGGGCTGGTCGGTCGTTCCCTCGAGGAGCAGCTGAGGGAACGTGGCGACGAGGCTCTGGCATTTCGCGTCAGCGCCCCACAGCGCATAGCCGCGATAGGCCATGGTCAGGTAGTGATGCGCGATCTCCTGCCGGCCTATCCTGCGGTAGAAGGACGACGCGAGCTCGCACGCCAGCGCCTCTTCGTGCATGTAACCGTGCTTCCGGGCTCCTTGTATCGCGCAATCGTAGAGGTCCATCGCCTCGATCACCGATTGCTTCACGCGCGCCAGCTCTGCCTGTACGAGATCGTACTTGTGCTGATGGTTCTGCGGGGCAGAGCGCGCCCACGCATCGAGCCTCAGCTGGTTGGCTCCGACCCCGGCGAGCGCGGCGCTCCGCTCCTCCATGGGGACTTCATCGTAAGCGGCGAGGGTCGAGAGCGAGTGGTAGAAATTGTGCTCAACGAGGGTGATGAAGCCCGCCGCTCCGTCCTGGTACTCTTCGCCGGCCTGAAGGCAGCTGGCGGCGTTCTTCGGATAGTTGAAGAAGTAGAGCAGCATGCCCTTCGCGACATGCAGAGAGAACATCGACGGCCTGTTGTGTCCCAGACAGGGCATCATCGTCGTCTCGTCGAAGCTCTCTCCGGTGAGCAGCCGCTTGCTGGCGGAAGGCTCGCGCAGGCTGAGCACGAGTTGCCGCCAGATCTTCACGTAATAGAGCTGATATTGCTGGTTCAGCTTGAGCGATAGATCGATGGACTGCTTCATGCGCTGCTCGACGGACGCCAGCTCCTCGCCGATGAACAGCGGGTAGGTCGCGTGGTGTATCGAGTTGTATCCAGCGTACTCGATATCTCCCGTGTCCAGGCCCACTTGAATGCCGTGCCGAAGCGGCTCGATGGTCTCCCTCGCGTGACGCTTCCAGTGGTGAAGCACCATGTAGTTCAGCGCGTAGACCTTGGACTCGAACTCGACCGCACCGAAGCGGCGGATGAGATCGATCCCGAGGCGGCCGAGCTCGAACCCGAGGTCGATGTTGTTCATGAAGCCGCACTGAATGAGCCCGTAGATCGTGTAAGCGAACGCGCCGAGCGGCGAGTTGCCGTGCCGCACGCAGATGTCGACCATCGTGAACGCGAGTGTTGGAACGAGGGCGGGTCTGGCGAGGTAGGCGGCCGGGTTGATGGACGCGAGGATGCGCATCGCCGCCTGCATCCGCCTGTCCTTCATCGGCGGGAGCTGCGCCAATCGAGCGATGTCGATGTTGGCCGGCGGCGCCTCGGACAGCGGAACCTCCAGCATGGTGAGCACGCGCAAGCCCATCTCGATGGCCTCGTGCATGCGATTCTGCGATATGTAAAATTGAACACGCGTCTCGTAGATCCGGATCTTCTCGAGCACGTCCCTGGCTCGCTCTTCGACGATCTGCGCGCACGCTTCCGCGCGCTCGAAGTTGATCGTCAGGTACTCGAGGTCGACGAGGTCCGTGTACACCGCGAGCGACAGATCGTGGTTCGTCTCCCACGCGTCCTCCGGCAAGAAGGCGGCCGCTGCGCGGAGGCACTGGGCCGCCGGGCCGTAGGCCGTGGAGCGCCTCGCCTTCTGACCGGCCTTCAGGTTGAGCATCGCCGCCTCGCAGCGCTCTTGCCTGTTCACGATCAGCGACGCCCCCATGTTGAGGTGCATCACGATGTCGTAGATCCGCTCCTCGATCGACTCGATCGGCGTCTCGCTGATCAGGAGCCGCCCGAGCTCGAGGTGGATCGTCTCCTGCTCCAGCTCCGTGAGCAGCTTGTAGGCCGCCTGCTGCACGCGGTCGTGCAGGAACTTGAGCCTGACCGAGCCCCCGTCCTCGTCGTCGAGGAAGCGCGCGAGCTTGTAGTCGTCGTCGATGGGCACGACGAGCCCCGCGTCGAGCGCGTGCCAGATGTCCTCGTCGGTGGTGTGCCGGTCCTCCCGGTGGATGAGGGCGAGGATCTTCAGATCGAACTGGTTGCCGATGCACGCGGCGAGCTTCAGGACCCGCTGCGTCGACTCGCCCAGGCCCCGGATCCGCCGGACCATCAGATCGACGACGTTGTCCGCGACGTCCATCCGCTCGATGTCGGCGATGCTCCACTGCCAGGCGCCCGTCTCCGAGCTGAAGCGCAGGTGACCGCCGCGGGAGACGCTCTCGAGGTACTGGATCGTGAAGAACGGATTGCCGGCCGTCTTCGCGAAGATGATGTCCGAGAGCGGCCGACACTCCTCCGCAGGCGCGCCGAGCGTGTCGGACACGAGCTGGTTCACGTGCTCGGGCGCGAGCGGCCTCATCGTGATCGTGCGCACGCGCGCCTCGCTCCCCCGGAGCGCGCTCAGCATCATCATGAGCGGGTGCGCGTCGTCCACCTCGTTGTCCCGGTACGACCCGAGCAGCAGCAGATGGCGAATGTCGGCGTCCTCCAGGAGGACGCTGATGAGGTTCAATGAACCCGTGTCGGCCCACTGGAGATCGTCGAGGAACAGCACGAGAGCCCGCGTCTTCAGCGCGATCTCGCCGATGAAGTTCCGGAACGTCAGGTTGAACCGGTTCCGCGTCTCCATCGAGCCCAGGGCCGGGACGGGCGGCTGCTCGCCGACGATGAGCTCGATCTCCGGGATCACCTCGGCGATGACCCGGCCGTTCGGGGCGACCGCCGCGAGGATCCTCGCCCTCCAGTCGGCGAGCTCCTCCTTGCTCTCCGTGAGGATCTGCCGGACGATCTCCCGCAGCGCGGCGATCACGGCCGAATACGGGACATTGCGCGTGAACTGGTCGAACTTGCCGGCGGCGAAGTAGCCCCCCTGCTTCGCGATCGGCTTGTGGATCTCGCTCACGACCGCCGACTTGCCCACGCCGGAGTAGCCGGCCACGAGGACGAGCTCCGACTGGCCGCCCTGGGCCGCGCCCGGCCCTCTGCTGCTGATGCTCCTGAACGCCGAGAGGAGCGTGTCGACCTCCTCCTGCCGGCCGTAGAGCCGCTGCGATATCTGGAGCCTCGTGGGCCTGTCCTTCCTCCCGGGCACGAAGTCCAGCGCGGGCGCGCCGTGCTCGAGCATGTCGAGGCAGACCCTGAGATCCGCCTTGAGGCCGAAGATGCTCTGATACCGCTCCTCCGCGGTCTTCGAGAGCAGCTTCATGATGACCCCGGAGAGCGCCTCCGGGATCTCCGGCCGGATCAGGTGCGGCGCGACGGGCGTCTTCGCGATGTGATGGTGCACGAGCTCCAGCGGATCCGTCGTCTCGAAGGGGAGGCGCCGCGTCGTGAGCTCGTAGAGCGTGACGCCGAGCGAATAATAGTCCGAGCGAAAGTCGATCGAGCGGTTCATCCGGCCCGTCTGCTCGGGCGAGATGTATTGCAGCGTGCCCTCGCCGGCCGTCCACGGGTCGACCGCCGCCGCGCGCTCCCCCGGCAGGAGCGAGGCGATGGAGAAGTCCGTGAGCTTCGCCCTGGTCACGTCGCTGTCGACGATGATGTTGCTGGGCTTGATGTCCTTGTGAATGATGTTCCGCTCGTGGATGGCCCCGAGCGTGTCCGCGAGCTGGAGCGCTATCCTGACCGACCGCACGAGCCCGACGCCCTGACCCTTGCCGCTCTCGTCGATGATCGCGCGCAGCGAGCGACCCGCGAAGTACTCCATGATGAGCGCGGCGTAATCGAGGCGGACCTCGAGGTCGTAGACCTTGATGACCCCCTCCAGATCGAGGTTCCGCGTGATCTCGTACTGGCGCTTCAGGATCGCGACGTTGCGGGTGCCATTGACCCCCTTGCGGGCGACCTTGATGACGCACATCTTGCCCGTGCTCTTCTTCCGGCCGAGGTAGACGCTGCTGCGCGCTCCATCGTGCAGCGTGTCAAGCAGCTCGTGATTCAGTAGTTCCACCATGACAGCTACCCCCTGGAATGATTAAGGCGATCGATTCGGCGCGGCGGTTCGGTCGGTATCGAGAGGCAGGCCTCGGGGACACGGCAGCGCCTCGGGGGCGCTGAGATCGGCTGCGTCGTCGGAAGCACGCGCGAACCGCCGGAGGAGCGACCCTGCTCGGCGGAGCGCATCACCGTAAGCAATCCAAACGAGCGCGTTGTGTCAAGGTCGAACCGCCGGTTCTCCACCGCACGGATCCTGCGCTTTCACGTGGCTCCGCTGTCGAGACGCCGCGCGTCACGACAGCGGCGCGCGACTCGGTTCGAGCGCCTGGAGCGAATGCAACGCCTGCGTGTCCTCGAGGCGCGGGCGCACGGCACTCCGCGGCAACGGCGCGCTCGACAACGTTGCGCTTCACGCGATGACGGCTTCACACAATGCGAGAGCGTCGATGCATTGAGCTCACCCGCGGTGCCAGGATCGGCACGGTACACCAGGGTGGACGGAATCCCTTAGGGAAGGTCCTGATGCTTGCGGCGAGCTCGCGCGTCGACAGGCGATGAGGTGAGCGGCAATCGGCTCCTCGGAAATCCCGCGGGAGGGCGGTGGTGCCGTCATTTGACGAGCTGCACCTCGCGACCGGCGGGCGCCGGATCGGCGGGAGGACGTCCGTCGCCTCCGCCGGCTACTTCCCGGCCGCCGCCTCGGAGCCCGGCCGCCGCGGCTCCCGCGCGCCCGCGAACGCGGCGCCCTCGCGGCCGATCGCCGGCGCGTCGGCGATGTGCCCGCGCTCGTCGAGGGTGTGGCCCATCGCGCCGAGCGCGCTCTTCAGCTCGTCGGGGAAGCCGCCCTTCTCGCCGAACAGCTTGTCGGGGTAGTCCTGGTGGTGGAAGCGCGGCGCGTTGACCGCCGTGGTCACGTCGAAGCCGAAATCGACCACGTTGGAGAGGATCTGGAAGACCGCCGTGAGGATCGTCGGGCCGCCCGCGGCGCCGAGCACGAGCTCCACGCGCCCGTCCTTCCCCGACACGATCGTGGGCGACATCGACGAGAGCATGCGCTTGCCGGGCGCGATGGAGTTGGCCTCCCCCTGCACGAGGCCGAACTGGTTCGCGGTGCCGGGCACGGCGGCGAAGTCGTCCATCTCGTTGTTCAGCACGAAGCCCGCGCCCGTCACCGTCACCCCCGCGCCGTACCAGCCGTTCAGCGTCGTCGTCAGCGCGACGGCGTTGCCCTGCGCGTCGACCACCGAGAAGTGCGTCGTGTGCGGGCCGCGGCCGCCCGAGTCCTTGGCGGCCGCGCCGCCGGTCAGCGCGTCGGTCGGCGTCGCGCGGTCCGGCGCGATCGTGGCGCGCTGCTTCTCCGCCCACGCGACCGAGAGCAGCTCCTCGACCGGGTTCTTCACGAAGTCGGGGTCCCCGAGGATCTCGTTGCGCGCGATGAAGACGCGCCGCATCGCCTCGGCGAGCACGTGCACGTGCGACGGCGAGTGCCAGCCGAGCTTCGCGACGTCGAGCCCCTCGAGCTGGTGCGCGATCATCGCGAGGGCGAGGCCGCCCGACGAGGGGAGCGGCATCGAGGCGACGCGGCGCCCGCGGTACTCGAACACGACCGGCTCGCGCCACTTCGCCTTGTAGCCCTTGAGGTCCGCGGCCGTGATGAGGCCCTTGCCGCGCCGCATCTCCGCGACGAGGAGCTCGGCGGTCTTGCCCTCGTAGAAGCCGGCGGGCCCCTTCTCGGCGATGCGCTCGAGCGTCGTCGCGAGCTCGGGCGACTTCCACGTCACGCCGACCTGGATGGGCGCGCCGCCCGGCAGGAACAGCGCGACCGAGGCCGGGAAGCGCGCGAGCTTGCTCGACGCCGCCTTGACCGTGGTCGCGAAGTTCTCGTCGACCGGGAAGCCCTCCCTCGCGAGCCGGATCGACGGCGCGATGAGCTCGGCCCAGGTCTTCTTCTTGGAGCCGAGCTTGTCGTACGCCTCCCAGAGCCCCGCCACGCTGCCGGGCACGCCGACCGCGAGGTGGCCGACGCGGGAGCTCTCCGTGGGCTTGCCGTCCTTGCCCCGGTACATGTCGTGGGTCGCCCTGGCCGGCGCGGTCTCGCGGAAGTCGAGCGCGTGCTCCTTGTCCCCGAGGCGCGCGACCATGAACCCGCCGCCGCCGAGGTTGCCGGCCGTCGGGTGCACGACGGCGAGCGCGAACGCCGTCGCGACCGCCGCGTCGACCGCGTTGCCGCCCGAGGAGAGGACGTCCGCGCCCACCTTCGTGGCGAGCGCGGCGTCGCTGGAGACCATCGACGGGCCCCGCACCGGCGGCGCGCCCTCGGGGTAAGGCCACCCGGCCGGGAACCGCGACACCGGCGCGGCCGGCGCGGGCGCGGACGCGGGCGCCGAGGCGGCGGCGCTCGGCGACGGGGGCGGAGGCGGCGCGGGCGGCGGCGGGGGGACGGCGGCCTCGCAGCCGGCGAGGAGAACGACGGCGAGCAGCCGATGCAAGGCGCGGAGCTTCATCGCGGCGGCTTATAACCCAGGCCCAGCGCCGCTCGAAGGACGGAGGCGCGGCCGCGCGGTGATCGGAGCCGGACCGGAAGGCGGGAAGGCGGAAGAAAAGACCAATGATTTTCAGCATTTCCCGTCTTCTCGCCTCCATGTGAGCTCTCTCCAGGCACGAGCGATCCCGATCCGCAGCCGCGCGGCGCTCCGTGCGCCGTAATCCGTCACAGCTGTTCGGGTTTCTGCTGATCGGCTGTACCGCTCTCCGGCGAGCCGGAGAGCAACGCACCGTACAGGGCGCGTGGAGCAGGGCGTCTTACCGAGGCGCCCGGAGACGCCTCTCGGCGCCGCGAAGTGTTCCGTGTTGGTCGTTGGCTTGGGGGCTTCGCCGCGCTTGGGTATGATCGGCCCCGGATGTTTCCGACGGAGCCCGCTCCCGAGACGATTGGGGCCTACAAGATCCTCCGGCGCCTGGCCGGTTCTGGGCCCACCAGCGTCTATCTCGGGCGGCTGGACGGCCCGCTCGGGTTTCGCCGCGTCTGCGTGCTGAAGCTCGTCCCGAATACGGCCGAGGGCGATCCGCGGTTCGCCGACGAGCTTGCCCGCGAGGCGTCGATCTGCGCGTCGATGAACCATCCGGCCATCGTGCGGATGTTCGACTTCTTCGAGCACGCCGGCCGGCTCGTGCTCGTGCTCGAGCACGTCGAGGGCGTGAACCTCAATCGGCTGCTCCAGCACCTCGCGACGCGGCAGCAGAAGCTCGCCGACGCGGCGGTCTACTACCTGGTCCACTGCATCGCCGCCGCGCTCTCGCACGCGCACGGCGCGACCGACGAGCACGGCAGCCCCACGCCGGTCATTCATCGCAACCTCCACCCGGAGAACATCGTGATCGGGTGGGACGGGCAGGTGCGCCTGACCGGCTTCGGCATCGGCAAGATCCTCGGGCGCACGCCGGACACGATCGCGGGCGTGGTGAAGGGGGCGCCGGGCTACATGGCGCCCGAGCAGGTGCGCGCCGAGCGCGTCACGGTCAAGGCGGATATCTACGGCGTGGGGCTCCTGCTCTGGTCGCTGCTCTCGGCGCGGCGGCCGTCGGCGGACGGCACAAGGCCGCCCGGCATCGCGTCGATCCGCCCCGAGATCCCGCGCCCGATCGTGGCGTTGCTCGACACGGCCCTGGCGCCGTCGCCGGACGATCGGAAGATCACCTCGCAGGAGATCGAGCAGGCGCTCGCGAAGGTCGCCCGTCCGGAGAAGGGGAAGGCCGAGCTCGTGACGCGCGTGCAGTCCGCGCACGCGACGATCGAGATCGAGGACGCGGATCCCGAGGAGGACCGGCGGCCGACGATCCCGGTCAAGGGCAAGGGAGGGCAGACCGCGAGGCCCGCGGCCGACGCGGCGAAGCGGCTCGCGAAGGATCTCTTCGCGAAGGATCAGGCCGCGAGGGACGGCGCGGCCGCGAGGCTGCGGCCCGGCGGCGCGCAGGCGAAGACCGCGCCTCCCTCGGCGGCGGCGTCCGAGGCGCTGGCGGGGTCTGCGCGGCAGGACGGCAGGGCGACGACCCGCGCGTCGGGGCCCGATCCGATCACGATCCCGGTGCCGGCGAACCAGGCGCCGCTTACCCCGGTCGTAGTGAGGGGCGAGGGGGTGAAGGGCGTCGAGGGGCGGAAGCCCGCGCTGCCCGATCGCGAGACGTTCGGCCGGCTGTACGAGGCGTCGAGGCGCGCGGCGGAGCGCGACGCGGCGGCGGCCGAGGAGGTGCCGGCGGGGGGCGGGCCGGCGACGCTGCCCGAGGTGGAGCCGCTGTTCGAGGAGGACGACGCGACGATCCCGGGCACCGACGCCGTGTCGGTCCGCTTCGGGCCGTCGATCTCTGCGATCCCGGAGGCGATCCGCTTCGGCCCGCCGCCGGCGCTTCCGGCGGATCTCACGCCGCCGTTCTTCGCGCCGCCGCCGCCGAAGCCGCCGTCCGGCTCGCCGGTGACGCCGTCCGGGGTGACGCTGCCCATGGGCACGACGGGCCTGACGCCGTCCGGGGTGACGGTGCCCATGGACGACTCCTCGGGCCTGACGCCGCCCGGCGGGGTGCCGTACCCGAGCACGGCGGTCCTGCGCGGCGCCTCGACGGAGTCGTCGCCGGCGGGCGCGCCGATGCGGCGCCAGCGCTCGCCCACGCTGGCGTGGCAGGGGCCGCGCTCGCTGTCGCCGGTCGGGACGATCGCGGTCTCGGCGATCACGGCGACGGTGGTGGCGGCGCTCTGGATCTACGTCGCGCGGCGGGAGCGGCCCGCGCCGGCCGCCGCTGCGTCGGTGGAGCAGGCGACGCAGATCGTCGAGCCCGTCGCCACGGCGGCGCCGGCGCCGAGCGCGCCGCCCCCCGTGAAGCGGCCCCCGAGCGCGAAGGCGCCTTCCGCGAAGGAGCTGGCGGCGAAGGAGGCGGCGGCGGCGAAGGAAGCTGCGGCGAAGGAGGCCGCGGTGACCAAGGAGCTGGCGGCGAAGGAGGCCGCGGCGGCCAAGGAGCTGGCGGCGAAGGAGGCCGCGGCGGCGAAGGAGGCTGCGGCGAAGGAGGCCGCGGCGGCCAAGGAGCTGGCGGCGAAGGAGGCCGCGGCGGCGAAGGAGGCTGCGGCGAAGGAGGCCGCGGCGAAGGCAGGGGTCAACCCCGCCACGCTGCCCAAGGGGCAGGGCGTGCTCAAGGTGGGGTTCCCCGAGCCGGGGGGCGTCTACGTGACGGGCAAGTTCGCGGGGGATGTCAACGTGCCGCTGACGGTGCGTTGCGGCCGCTTCTTCGTGCGCGTCGGCCGTCCCGGGAAGACGAAGTTCCCCGAGTGGGCCAGCGCAGGTGTGACGGCGCAGGTGCCCTGCCAGGGGGCCACGACCATCGATATCAAGCCTACCGCCCCACCGAAGGCGCGAAAGAAGCGGTAGCTCGGTGCTGGGGAGCGGTGCTCGGACGAGAAGGGACTGAATCGCCGAGGGCGAGCGGGCCGCCCTGAGGACGGGTCATCGCCCGAGCTGGTCGAGCCTGTCCTCCGCCGCTTCGAGGCGACCCGCGCCAGCGGCCGCCTTCTGCTGCGCCTCCGCAGCCCTCCGCTCCGCTTCGTCGGAGCGCCTCTTCGCGGCCCGGGCGGCCTCCTCGGCCTTCTCTGCGGCGCGGCTCATCCTGGCGGCCTCCTTCGTCAAGCGATCCGCCTCCCTGGCAGCCCGCGCTGCGTCGCGGCTCGCCTGATCCCGCTCCCTCTCCGCCGCCGCGAGCTGCGCCTTCTGCTGGCGCTGCTCCGCCGCGAGCCGCTCTTTTCGCTCACGCCGCTCGGCGGCGAGCGTCGCCTTGCGCTCGCGCTCCTCGGCCGCGCGCTGCTCCTCGCGCTCGCGCCCGCGCTCCTCCCCCGCTCTCTTCTGCCGCTTCGGCGGCTGCTTGCCCTCGCGCGCCCTGCGTCGCGCCGGCGTCTCCGCTTTCGGCCCCTTGCGCCCGCGGTCCGCCTCGGCCTCGGCGGGCCTCTCGGACGGCCGCCCTCGCAGCAGCCCGAGCAACTCGGAGAGATCCCCCGGCTCGATCTCTCCCGACAGCCGCCCCCGCGCGAGCAGCTCCAGATCCGATGGGCTCGCGGTCGGGGTCGCCAGCAGCGAGTCCCGGAGGCGGTCCATCGGATTGCCCCTCTCCCGATAGCCCCCCTCCGCAAAGAGCGCCGGCGCCGCGCGCAGGAGCTCGTTCACGATCGCGCGGTGCATCTGGCCCGCGTCCCTCAGCCCCTGCGCGCCGCCCGGCGCGAGCGCCCCCCGCTGGGCCTCGCGCAGCCGCTCGCCCGCGTCGAGCAGGCCCTCCACGCGCTGCGGATAGCGGCGCGCGAGCTGGTTCAAGGCCCAGGCCGCCGCCGTCGGCCGCCGCAGCGCCTTCACGCGATCGGACGCGCCCTTGTCCCCGGCTTGCCGCAGGCGCTTCGCGAGCTCGTCCCGGGCGCGCGTGAAGTCGCCGATCGGCTTCTTGTACAGGTCGTCGACCCCCTCCTCCGTGTCGATGACGCCGCCGGGAGGAGGTGCACCGCCGCGCGTTCCCTTGGTTCGAGAGGCCATTCCCGCGCAAGCTCAGCCGAGCTCCCGCGAGCTTACTCCGCCCGCCTCGGGCACCACAAGCGAGGCCTGCCCCGTCCGGCGGCCCCTTGAGCTCGGGGGGGGATCGGCCCGCCGCCAGGCCACCTGTCCCGGGGCGCGAGCCACTGCCCATTTCAGCGGGGCGTCGCGCTCAGGCGGCCTCGGCCATCGTCGACGGCACCTCCGGGAGCTCCCAGCCGCGCGTCCGGATCTCCTCGTTGATCCAGCGGATATGGCGCCGCTCGTCCTGCCAGTTCGCCTCCACCATCCGCCGGACCTCGTCCGGTAGATCGCTCATGAGCGCGGAGGCATAGGCGTCGTTCGTGAGCTCCTCGTTGGCGCGCATGGCGACGAGCGCTGTCCGCTCCTCGCGCGCCGACAGCTCGGTATAGCGGCGAATGCACTGGCCACGATCGTCGGGCTCGTCGGTCGGCGCGGCGCCGAGCTCGTCCAGGAGCTCGCGCTCGTGCCGCTCGTGATCTGCCCTGAACCCTTCGAGCTGCTTCTTGATCTCCGGTGTCTTGCACACGTCGATCGCCAGGCGGTACGCCTCGGCGGCCGCCCTGTCGAGCAGGATCAACCCCATGATCTGCTCCAGTCCTGATGGATCGCCGAGCTCGCCGCCTCCCGAGGAGCGTGGCCTCTTCGCGGAGCCTGCCGCCGCCTCGGCCGCTTCTCCGGTGGCGGCGGCCTCCGCCGAGGGCTCGGCCGCGCCGCCCAGCGAGCTGCCGCGCTGGAGCTTGCCGAGCAGCGCGCCGTCGATGCCCGGCACGTGGCGCAGGTCCTGCCAGCTCCGGAAGGGACCGCGCCCGGTCCGGTGCTCGATGAAGAGTCGAGCCCGCTCGCCGTCGATGCCCTCGATCGTCGTGAGCTCTTCTTCCGTTGCCGTGTTCAGGTCGATGCGCGGTGCGCGCGATGCCGTGGTCATGGTCGAGCCTCCCCGGGCTGTTTGTAGGGCCGACGGAAGGCAGCCGAAAGCTGGCGTGACTGCCAATCCAGCGCTGCGCTCGATCGAGCGTCGCGCTTCACCGGCGCGCGGAGGGGAGGGTTCAGGACGTCAGGAGCCGGCGGTATCGAAGAGGATGGAGGGCACCCGCTCGCACGTAGGGGGCGGGGGTCACGGCCCCATGCGACGGGCTTGCCGCGAAGGAGAGGTGCTGCGCATCGCGACGGAGGAGTGATTGCGTGGAAATTGGGTGCGCATGTCCGGAATGCCTCGTCGTGGGAGCATTACGACGATCAACCCATTCAGGTGATCTCCCGCGAGCATCTCATCACGAACAAGCTGGCGTCGGGCCGGGTGCAGGACCTCGCCGATGTCGAACGGCTCGGCGGCCCTGTGCCGGAAGAGTTGAAAAAATCGCAGGGGCTGAGCCGCTCGGTCCCCGCCACGATGCCGGCTGACTCCCGGCCAGGACGCCGCGCTCCCAGCCTCCTCACGCGCCCGCATCCCACGCCCACCGCTCAGGATTTCCGCCGCCCGGCGCGCTTCCTCGAGCGCCTCGCCGCGCCTCCCGGCCGCGAGCAGGACGTCGGCGAGCGTCGCGAGCGCGTACGGCCGGTGCCCGGCCGGCAGCGACGCCGCGGGAGCTCGCCCGTGAGCGCGCAGGTCAGTGCGCGGCGGTGCGCTCGTGCCGCCGCGCGACGGCCGCGATGGCGACGGCGATCAGCGCGGCGAGCAGGAACCCCCCGCCGAAGGCGAGGCCGATGACCCAGGGCTGGATCGCCCTCCCCAGGCCGTCCGCGAACCCCGTGGCGGCGGCGCGGCTCGCGCGCTCGATCGCGGCGCTCGAGCAGCCCGGGTCGCCGGCGGGGCAGCCTGCGAGCTGCTCCACGAGCTGCGCCGTCCCCTCGCGCGCCACCGCCCTCGCCGCCGCGCCAGAGCCCTGCTCGACGAGGGTGACGAGCGCCCGATCGTGCTGGAGAGCGCCCTGGACCACGGCGCTGCTCACCGCCTCGCTCGTCTGCGCAATCACCGGCTCCAGGCTCTCCGCCTGCCGCCCGATCTCCGCCGCGCCCGCCCGCACCGCATCGTGGACGATGGCCCCCACGAGCGGCCGTTCGCGTTCCCGCGCGCCCTCGGCCGCCCCCTCGCCCGATCCTCCGGCGGGCGCGGCCCGGTCCTGCGCGCTGCGGTCGAGCGCCTCGAGCGTGCCGCGGGTCGCCTGCTTCGCGGCCTCACGGACGCACCCCGGGGCGAGCAGGAGGGAGGCGATCAGCGCCGCCGCGGCCGCTCGGCCGGAGCGCGCCGCCTCGCCCGTGCGCGGCGCCGCGGGCGCATCCGGTCCGGGAGAGAGCGAACATTGCACAGCCGCGGTGGCCTTCATCAACCGTGCCCGCCGCGCGCCCGCCCGTGCCCGCCGCGCGCCCGCGCGAGCTCGGGCAGCTCGACGGGAGCGCGCCGCGCGATGGACGGCCTCTTTTCGCGCGACGAGCTCGCGGACGCCATCCTCGGAAACCGCGGGAGCACGGCGGAGCGCCTCCGCGCCCAGGGGGTGGAGCGCTGTGACGGCGCGGCGCCGGTGCGTCGATGTTCTGCAGCAGCGCGTCGGCGCTTCTCCACAGCGCGCTCGCCTGATGTGGCGGCCGGCGCCTTTGCTCTATGCTGCAGCGCCATGCTCGACACGCGGGAGCTGCCCTTCCTCCGCGCCCTCGCGGCCCGGTATCCGACGACCGAGGCCGCGCTCTCCGAGATCGGCCACCTGCGGGCGATCCTGTCGCTTCCGAAGGGGACGGTGCACGTGGTCAGCGACGTCCACGGCGAGCACAGGAAGCTCAAGCACATCATCAACAACGCCTCGGGGAGCCTGCGGCCGCTGGTCGAGCGGGTCTTCGGCGACCGGCTCACGGCGGGCGAGAAGCGCGCGCTGCTCTCGGTCATCTACTATCCTCGCGAGAGCTACGCGCGGGTCGCGGCCGGCGGCGAGGCGGAGCGGCGGGCCTTCCTGCTCTGGACGCTCGCGCGCGAGGTCGAGGTCATCCGCGAGCTGTCGCTGCGCTACACGCTTCGCCAGGTGGAGCAAGCGTTCCCGGACGACATGCGCGGCCTGCTCCGCGAGCTCGTCTCGGCGCGCGCCACCCTCGGCGAGGGCGGCTACCTCGACGCGCTCATCGACCCGTTCGTGCAGCATTGCCGCGAGATCGAGATCCTGCGCGCCACGGCGCGCGTCATCCGGAATCTGACCGTCTTCGAGCTCGTCGTGGCGGGCGATCTCGGCGATCGCGGTCCCCGGCTGGACAAGGTGATCGAGTACCTGATGCGCCAGCCGCGCGCGCGGGTCGCGTGGGGCAACCACGACGTGAGCTGGATGGGCGCCAGCCTCGGCCAGGAGGCGCTCATCGCCACCGTGGTCCGCCTCTCGCTCCGGTACGGGCGCCTCGAGCAGCTCGAGGAGGGCTTCGGCATCCCGGTCGCCCCGGTCGACCGGCTCGCGCGCACCGTCTATGCCGACGACCCGGCGGAGCGCTTCGCGGTGCGGGGCGAGGGGCTGCGCGACGCGCTCCTCATGGCGCGGATGCAGAAGGCGATGGCGGTCGTGCAGTTCAAGCTGGAGGGCCAGCTCTGCCGGCGGCGCCCGGAGCTTGCCCTCGATCACCGGTGCTTGCTCCACCGCATCGACCCGCGCGCGGGGACGGTGGCGATCGACGGCGAGGTGTACCCGCTCCTCGACGCGCGCTTCCCGACCGTCGATTTCGCCGATCCGTACGCGCTCACGCCGGAGGAGGCGTCGTGCGTCGCGCTGCTCAAGGAGTCTTTCGTGAAGAGCCCTGTCCTGTCGCGCCGGATGCGCTGGATGGTGCAGCAGGGGACGACGTGGCTCCGGCGCGATCGGGCGCTCATCTTTCACGGCTGTGTCCCGGTGGACGGCGAGGGCGCGTTTCTCCCGTTCGTGGTCGACGGCGAGCCTCGCCGCGGCAGGGCGCTGTTCGACGCGCTGGAGCGCGTTGTGCGCCGGGCTTTCCGGGCGGGCGCGCAGGAGGACGTCGACCTGCTCTGGTATCTCTGGACCGGCCCGCTCTCGCCCATGTTCGGCAAGGACCGGATGACGACGTTCGAGTCCTATTTCGTGGCCGACGCGAGGACGCACAAGGAGACGAAGAACCCGTATTTCCACCTGATCCACGACGCCGGCTTCTGTGGCCGGGTGTGCCGCGAGTTCGGCCTGGACGAGGAGCGCGGGCTCATCGTGAACGGGCACGTGCCGGTGCGGGTCGAGCAGGGGGAGTCGCCGATCAAGGCGTCGCACCGCGCGGTGACGATCGACGGGGCGTTCTCGGAGGCCTACGGCGACAAGGGGTACACGCTCGTGCTCGAGGCGAGCGGGGCGCGGCTGGCGCAGCACCATCACTTCACGTCGGTCGAGCAGGCGGTGGAGGCGGGGGAGGACATCATCCCCGAGATCTCGGACGTGGAGGTCTACGAGGCCGAGCGCCGGGTGGGGGATACCGAGAAGGGGGAGGAGCTGGTGCGGGAGATCGAGATCCTGGAGCGGCTCATCGTGGCGTATCGAGACGGTGCGCTCCTGGAGCAGGCGAGGTGACGTGAGGCGCGGCGGTCGCCGCCGCGCCTGGCCTCGTCACTCCAGCTGACCGTCCGCGATCCAGTCGATGAGCGTCTGCTGCTCCTCGGCCGTCAGGCAGGCCGGGTTCTCGACGTCGAGCTCCGGGTCGCCGGTGCATCCGCGGTTGCGCGGCATGGAGCCGTCGCTGATGCGGAGGATGGCGCACGCGCCCTGCGTCATTGTCACGGGCTCACCCGATTCATCCACGATGCACGGGGGCGAGTTTGCGATGAGCCGCGATGACGCGTAGGTGATCGCGAAGCCGCTGGCTGGCGGGGGAGTCGTGCGGGTGTGGCAGTCCGAGCACTTCGCCAGCAGGATCGGCTCCACGTCAGACCATCGGACGGCATCGTCGCCTGCGCCGCCCGCGCCGCCGCCGGCGCCACCCTCGCCCGTGTCGCCGCCCGCGCCGCCTGCGCCGACCGCGACGGCGGAGGACTCGCCGCCCGCGCCGCCTGCGCCGACCGCGACGGCGGAGGACTCGCCGCCCGCGCCGCCTGCGCCGACCGCGACGGCGGAGGACTCGCCGCCCGCGCCGCCAGCGCCGACCGCGACGGCGGAGGACTCGCCGCCCGCGCCGCCAGCGCCGACCGCGACGGCGGAGGACTCGCCGCCCGCGCCGCCAGCGCCGACCGCGACGGCGGAGGACTCGCCGCCCGCGCCGCCAGCGCCGACCGCGACGGCGGAGGACTCGCCGCCCGCGCCGCCTGCGCCGCCTGCGCCGACCGCGACGGCGGAGGACTCGCCGCCCGCGCCGCCTGCGCCGACCGCGGTGGTGGTCGTCGTCGTGGGATCGCCGCCCGCGCCGCCGACGCCGACGGTGGTGGTCGTCGTCGTGGGATCGCCGCCCGCGCCGCCGGTACCCGTCGTGGGATCGCCGCCGGCGCCGGTAGCACCGCCCTCACCGCCGGTGCCGGTAGCGCCGCCCTCACCGCCGGTGCCGGTAGCGCCGCCCTCACCGCCGGTGCCGGTAGCGCCGCCCTCACCGCCGGTGCCGGTAGCGCCGCCCTCACCGCCGGTGCCGGTAGCGCCGCCCTCACCGCCGGTGCCGGTAGCGCCTCCCTCACCACCGGTGCCGGTAGCGCCGCCCTCACCGCCGGTGCCGGTACCGCCGGTGATTGTGCCTGTATCGTCGTCACCGCATGCGGTGAGCGCTAGGACCAGCGCGCCCGTGGTCATGAAGAGACGGATCGAAGTACGTGGAATAAAGACCATGCGCGGAGAATAGGCACGTACCGCGTCGCGGGTAAATGCCGCTGACGGCGAATGCAAGATTTCGCCATTGCCACCTTGGCGGATTACGCTTCCGCTGAATCACCGCACCCGACGCCCGGGCTCGGCTGGTGGCTCGCCCTGCGATGACGCCGCTCCGCCCTGCCGGCCTCGTGCGGCCGCCTCATGGCGTGTCGCCCGGCTGCTTCGCCCGGACGCCCTCCGGAGCCCCGGTCGCGTTCGGAAACCTGGACTTGAGATCGTCCACGCCACGCTGCGGGTTCGCGATCGCCGCGAGATCGGCGCGCTCCTTCCGCTTCTCGGCGGTGCTGCTCCCGGTGCGCTTGTCGCGCGCCTCCAGGAGGGCGGCCGGCGCCTCCCCATCGCGGTTGTACGACCACGCGAGGAGCGGCTGGCCGACCGGGAGGTTGTGCGCGGCGGGGTGTTTCAGATGTCCAGTGTCCCAGATGTGCCACGTCTTGCCGTAGCTGTTCATCTTCTTCTTGAGCGCCGCCTTCTCGGCCACCGACGGGACGCCGGGCAGCGTCAGCTGTCCTGAGAGGATCTCGTAGTTGTGCGGGTGCCAGCGCTTCTTCTCGTCCTCGGGCAGACCCTCGAACATCGGCTCGGAGATGATGTACTCCACCCCGATGATGTTTGCGTCCTTCGTGTTCCCGTCGAAGATCACACACTGCGTGAACTCTTCATTGACCCCTTTGCAATAGTGATGGGCCTCCATGTGATGGTCCGGGTTCTCCTTCATCACATGGAATCCGTCCAGGTAGTGGTCGATCGCTCGCACGGGGCTCAGATCCTGGAGTGCTTCTGCGCCTTTCTCGAGGATCTTTGTATCGATCTTCTTCTCCTGCCCCGGCGGGGCGCCTTGATTCGACGGGGGCGCGTCTGCCTGGCCGCAGCCGGCGGAGAGCCCAGCCGCAAGCACGAGCACGGCAATCGCAAGGTGAGGACGTCTCGCCATCGTCAGGATCTCCCAGGGAATGCGGCCTGCGCGATCTGCGCGATCTACGTGAGCTGCAAATCTGCGGCCACCGTCCGAAAAGATGCTCTTCCCCCCGGGTCGCGGGGCAGGCCGTGGCCTTCTTGCGCCGGTTGTGGCGTTCTGCCACGGGTGAATTACCGCGCTGCGCCATCCGGTTTGCGTATTGCCGCGCGACTCGGACTATGGTTAACGGGTGGGTGTTCCAGGACGCGCCGTGTCATCCGGCGCGCCGCGAGGGTCGCGCCAGGATCGAATTCATGGCTGCGACGCGACGCGCCGGCTGCGGCGCGCGGCGTGCAGCCCGCGGCGCGCGCATCGAAACGGCGATCGATCCCTCGTTCGCGGCGTGAGGGGGGCTTGCGTGCGGGTGGAGTCATGGATTAGAACATTCCCATTCTGTCTTATGTTGTCTTACACCCATCGCGTGGCGACCGGCCTGGAGCAGGGGGTGACCTCCGGGCCTCCGAGCACGAGGCCTGTTATCGGCCGTCCTGCTCGATTCGTTCGCGGGCGAACGGCGCGCGGGGCTCATCCCGATCGACGCTTTGCTTGACTGTCACGGTTCACCTCAGAGCCCATCCTTCATCTCATTGACATAGAGAGGGGAGCACCTATGCGCCTCACACGGTATGCGACATGGATCATGGCGGCGGCGGTTGTTCTCGCGCCGGCCGCCTGCGGGGACGACACGTCCGACAATCCGAGCAGCTCATCGACCGGAGCGGGCGCCGGCAGCGGCAGCGGTAGCGGCAGCGGCAGCGGCGCCGGCAGCGGCACCGGCACCGGCGGCAACGGCAGCGGCGCCGGCGACAGCACCGGCGGCAACGGCAGCGGCGCCGGCGACAGCACCGGCGGCGGCGGCAGCGGCGCCGGCGACAGCGTGGGTCTCCTGCCCTGCGACGGCGGCTGGCCCGAGGTAGAGAGCGCGATCGCGAAGGATCCGGCCATCGAGGCGGCCGTCGCCGAGCTCCTCGGCCGGATGACCCTCGAGGAGAAGGTCGGCCAGATGGTGCAGGCCGAGATCGGCTACATCACGCCGGAAGAGGTCAAGCAGTACAACATCGGCTCCGTGCTCAACGGCGGCGGCTCCTGGCCGGGCGGTAGCAAGAGCGCGTCGGCGGCCGACTGGGTCGCGCGCGCCGACGCCTTCTACAAGGCCTCGGTGGACACGTCCGGTGGCCGCGCGGGCATCCCGATCATCTGGGGCATCGACGCGGTGCACGGGAACAACAATGTCCGCGGCGCCACGCTCTTCCCGCACAACATCGGCCTGGGCGCGGCGAACGAGCCCGCGCTGCTCGAGCGCATCGGCGCCGCGACGGCCAAGGAGGTCGTCGCCACGGGGCTCGACTGGACCTTCGCACCGACGCTCGCGACCGTCCGTGACGACCGGTGGGGCCGCACGTACGAGGGCTACTCCGAGGATCCGCAGATCGTGAACGCCTACGCCGGCCGGGTCGTGCAAGGCATCCAGGGCGCCGCGAACAGCCCTGATCTCTTCGGTGCTTCGCGCGTCATCGCGACGGCCAAGCATTTCATCGGCGACGGCGGCACCGACAAGGGCGATGACCAGGGAAACTACCTCGGGTCCGACACCGAGCTGTGCGAGATCCACGGTCAGGGGTACATGTCCGCCATCCCGGCGGGCGCGCAGACGGTCATGGCGTCGTACAACCGCGTGCGCGGCGACAAGATGCACGGCAAGGGCGATCTGCTCACCGGGGTGCTGAAGGACAAGTTCCACTTCGACGGCTTCGTCATCGGCGACTGGAACGGTCATGGGCAGGTGAGCGGCTGCACGAACGACTCGTGCGCGGCCTCGATCAACGCCGGTGTGGACATGATCATGGTCCCGACCGACTGGAAGGCGTTCTACACGAACACCCTCGCTCAGGCGAAGTCCGGCCAGATCAAGATGGAGCGGGTCGACGACGCCGTGACCAGGATCCTGCGCGTCAAGATGCGGGCTGGGCTCCTCGGCCCGAAGAAGACGAAGGGCGCCCCGTCGGAGCGGATGTTCGCGGGGGAGCAGTCGGTGCTCGGCGCTGCGGAGCACCGCACGCTCGCGCGCGAGGCGGTCAGGAAGTCGCTCGTGCTCCTCAAGAATGCGGGCTCGGTGCTTCCTCTCGCTCCGTCGGCGAAGGTGCTCGTCGCGGGCAAGTCCGCGGACAACCTCTCGAACCAGGCCGGCGGGTGGTCGCGGACGTGGCAGGGCACGGAGAACACGAACGCCGACTTCCCGGGCGCCACGTCGATCTACGCGGGGATCCAGGCGCTCGTGTCGGGGGGCGGCGGCCAGGCGATGCTGAGCGCCAACGGCGCCGCCGCCTCGTCGGGGAGCTTCGACGCGGCGATCGTGGTGATCGGCGAGACCCCCTACGCGGAGATGAAGGGCGATATCCAGCCCGGGAAGGACGCCGATGACAACATCGAGCACGCGAAGACGCTGGAGCACGCGCGCTTCCACCCGGAGGACCTCCAGGTGCTCCAGGCCATCCGTACCGCCGCGCCGGAGCTGCCGATCGTGACGGTCTTCCTGTCGGGCCGCCCGCTCTACGTGAACAAGGAGCTGAACCTCTCCGACGCGTTCGTGGCGGCGTGGCTCCCGGGGTCGGAGGGCGGCGGCGTGGCCGACGTGCTGTTCGGTGCGCACGAGTTCCAGGGCAAGCTTTCGTTCTCCTGGCCCGGGAGCGAGTGCCAGCTCGTCAACCGCAACGACGGCAAGACAGCGCAGTTCCCCTACGGCTTCGGCCTGACCACGAAGGACCAGGACACGCTCGGCACGCTCGCCGAGGCGTCCACCGGGACCGCCTGCAACTGAGCCCTTCTTCCGTGCCGCCGCCGCTCGCCCGAGCGGCGGCGGCGCCCCTCATCGCTGCGTGGTGAGCACCACCTTGCCGGTGGTCGCGCGGGACGCGACCGCCGTCATGGCGGCCTTCGCGTCCGCCATCGGCAGCACGGCGGAGACGAGCGGCTTGATCGCGCCCTTTCCATACATCGCATAGAGCGCGTCCTGCGCGCCCCGCGTCACGGCGGGCTCGGCGCGGCTGTAGGTGCCCCAGTAGAGGCCGATGACCGCGTAGTTCTTGACGAGCAGGTGGTTTGCGCGCGCCGCGGGGAAGCGGCCTGAGGCGAAGCCGATCACCACGATACGGCCCTCGAAGGCGACGCACTTGGTGGACTGGTCGAAGACGTCTCCGCCGACGGGGTCGAAGATGATATCGGCGCCTCGGCCCGAGGTCCGCTCCTTGACGATGGCGACGAAGTCCTCGTGCCGGTAGTCGATCGCGACGTCTGCCCCGAGCGCGCGGCAGACCGCCCCCTTCTCCTTTCCGCCTGCGGTCGCGATGACGGTCGCGCCGGCCGCCTTGGCGAGCTGGATCGCGGCGCTGCCGACGCCGCCTGCGCCGGCGTGCACGAGGACCGTGTCGCCGGGCTTGATGCCGGCGCGGCGGTGCAGCGCGAGATAGCCTGTCTGGTACGTGATGGTCAGCGCCGCCGCGTGCTCGAACGGCATGCCGTCGGGGAGCGTGTACGTCGTGCGCGGGCCTGCGATCACGTGGGTCGCGTACCCTCCCGAGCCGGGCAGCGTCGCGGCCACGCGGGTGCCTGGCGGCAGCGACGGCTCGCGGCTCTCGACGACGACGCCGGCGACCTCGAAGCCGGGGATGAACGGCGGAGTCGGCTTGACCTGATGGGTGCCCGCCGTGAAGAGCACGTCGGGGAAGTTGATCGCGGAGGCGGCGACCTCGATCCGGGCCTCCCCCTCGGCGAGCGGCGGGTCGTCCACCTCTTCCCAGACAAGGATCTCGGGGGAGCCGAAGGAGTGTCCGCGCCAGGCGTGCATGGTGCGCGGACCTTAGCAGAAAGCCCGGCCGACCCCGGCCAGTCGCCGCGACGGCATCGCCGCGCGCCAGGACCCCCGGCGGGATCGCTGACACGCGAGATCAGCGGACGATCTCGATCGCCAGCTTCGCCGTCACGGAGCCCTGCTCCTGCCCGTCGAACGTCACCTCGACCTCGTAGGTCCCCGGCGCGAAGAACTCGTCTTCCGGATTGTCCGTGTCCGATGGCCCGGTCCACTGCCGCCCCGACCACTGGATCGCCTGCGTCGCCGTCGTCGCATCGACCTGCACGGTCGCTGCGTCGTCGGGAGCACAACACCCCATGTCGCACAGGCAGTACTGCTGTGGATCCCCCGCCGTCGACAGCCCGCTGATCTGGTACGTGACGAACGAGCGTGGATCCGAGCTTGGCTTCACGCAGCGCCCGCACCCATCGGAGGCCGCGATCTCGAGCGGAGGGACGCTCGAGTCGGTCGTGACCGTGTACACGAACTCTGCCGGTTCGCCCCTCCAGTAAACGCACCGGCTCGACTCGATCGATATCGTCACGCCCGGGATCGTGCCCTGAACGTCGCGCGCCGCGCACGGCTCGGCCCCCGGCGGGACCCCGCGGTCGCTGCCGCTGCTGTCGCCGTCACCGCCGCTCCCGCCGCCCTCCTTGTCGCCGCCGCATCCCGTCACGCACGCACTGGACAGCAGGGCTATCGCCAGAGCTCGAAGCATGTCGTTCGCCATTTCCTCACCTCTCCATCTTTCGCGCCACGCCGCCGGCCTGCCGCGCGCTCGTCGTCACTCCCCCTCGGGGTACCAGCACGCCACGCGGTGGCCGCTCCCGGGGACGAGCTCCTCGAGCGGCGGGATCTCTACATCGCACTTGCCCTCTTCCGCCTTCCGGCAGCGCGGGTGGAACACGCAGCCCTCGGGCGGGTTGATCGCGCTCGCCGGCGCGCCCGGCAGCAGGCGGCGCGCCTTGCCCCCTCGCTCGAACGACGGCGTCGCGTCGAAGAGCGCGCGCGTGTACGGGTGGTGCTGCCGCTCGGCCACGCCCTGCGCCGGGCCGATCTCCACGATCCGGCCGAGGTACATCACGGCGACGCGGTGGCTCACGTGCTGGATGACGCGGAGGTCGTGCGAGATGAACAGGAGACCGAGCGAGAGCTCGTCCTGGAGCTCCTCGAGCAGGTTGACGATCTGGGCCTGGACCGAGAGGTCGAGCGCGCTCACGGGCTCGTCGCAGACGATGAAATCCGGGCGCACCGCGAGCGCCCTGGCGATCGCGACCCGCTGCCGCTGCCCGCCGGAGAGCTCGTGGGGGAAGCGCCCCATCATGTCCGGCCGCAGCCCGACCTTCTGGAACACGCCCTCGACCATCGCGGTCTCCTCGTCGCGGCTCCGCGCGAGGCGGTGGATCACGATGCCCTCGCCGACGATCTCGCGCAGCGTCATGCGCGGATTGAGCGAGCCATACGGGTCCTGGAAGACGATCTGCATCCGCCGGCGCATGGTCCTGAGCGCGCGAGCCGAGAGGGCGGTGAGGTCCACGCCGTCGAAGAAGACGCGGCCGACCGTGGGCTCGATGAGCCGGATCGCGAGGCGCCCGAGGGTGCTCTTGCCCGAGCCCGACTCGCCGACCAGGCCGAGCGTCTCGCCGCGGTGGATGTGGAAGCTCACCCCGTCGACCGCCTGCACGAACGCCGGCTTCGCGAAGGGGCCGCGCTGCACCGGGTACAGCTTCGAGAGCCCTTCGGCCTGGACGAGCGGCCGCTCGCCCCGCGCGCTGTCGAAGCGCATGCTGTCGGGGCGGCCGCTGTCCGGGCGCATGCTGTCGGGGCGGCCGCTGTCCGGGCGCATGCTGTCGGGGCGGCCGCTGTCCGGGCGCATGCTGTCCGGGTGTGCCGCGCCGGCGCCGTCGCTCGGGCCGGGCGGCGGGGAGCCGCTGGCGGGCGGCGGGAGGCCGCGGTCGCGCGTCACGCGGCGCCCTCGTCGCCCGCGCGCCCCGGGCCTGCGAGGAGAAAACACCGCGCCGCGTGGTGCCCCGCGCCGGGCGGGACGGCGTACATGTCCGGCGCCTCCACGCGGCAGCGATCGAACACGGCGTCGCAGCGGTCGCTGAAGCGGCAGCCGCGCGGCGGATCGCGCAGGTCGGGGAGCCCGCCCGGGATGGTCGGCAGGCGCAGCGCCCGCTGGCCGCGCACGCGGGGCGGGCGGAACCCGCGCGCCGGGACGCTCCTGAGGAGCGAGCGCGTGTACGGGTGCGTCGGCGCCGCGAGCACGTTGCGCGCCGGCCCTCGCTCCACGACGACGCCGGCGTAGAGGACGACGATCTCGTCCGCGAGCTCGCCGACCACCGCGAGGTCGTGCGCGATGAGCAGGAGGCTCATCGACGTCTCGGCCTTGAGCCGATCGAGGAGGTCCAGGATCTGCGCTTGCGTCGTCATGTCGAGCGCGGTGGTCGGTTCGTCGGCGATGAGCAGCGAGGGCCCTGCCGCGAGGGCCATCGCGATCATGACGCGCTGGCGCATCCCGCCGGACAGCTCGTGCGGATAGCTGTTCGCGCGCACCTCGGGCTCGGGGAAGCCGACCTTGCGCAGGAGGCTCACCGCGTAGAGCCGGGCGGCGCCGCGGGACATGGGCAGGTGCAGCCGGACGGCCTCGGCGATCTGGGCGCTGACCGTGTAGACGGGGTTCAGCGACGTCATCGGCTCCTGGAAGATCATGCCGATCTTCCCGCCGCGCACGGCGCGCATCTCGCGCTCGCTCAGCGCGAGGAGGTCCTGGCCCTCGAGCTCGATCGCGCCGCCGTCGATGGCCGCGTAGGGCGCGGGCAGCAGCCGCAGGATGCTGAGCGCGGTCACCGTCTTGCCGCACCCCGACTCGCCGACGAGCGCGACGGTGCGCCCGCGTGGCACCGTGAACGAAACGCCGTCGAGGGCGCGGGTGACGCGGCCGTCGGCGGTGAACGAGACGCGCAGGTCGCTCACCCGGAGCAGCGCGGGCGGCGGGGCCTCCTCGGGCGCCTGTGGGGGCGCGGCGCGGAGGAGCGGGAACGGGCGCACGCTCGCCGTCGAGCGCCGGGTGACGGCGGGCTCGTCGTCGTCATCGTGGAGGCCGCGCGCGAGGGCGCCGCGCGCGAGGGGCGGTGCGCCGGGGGTGAGCGGTGCGCCGGGCGTGGACGGTGCGCCGGGCGGGGTGCTGGGCGTGGAGGGCCTGCGCCAGCCGCCGTCGTGGCGGATGAGCGGAAGGGGGAGCGAGTTCCGCGCGCCGAGGTCGTCGTCCTCGTCGCCCTCGTCGTCCTGGCCGGCGCTCACCGTACGTACACCTCGAGGAGGGGGCCGGCGCCCTGGGAGATGCCCATCGAGTAGGCGGCCCCGACGGCGTCTTTGCCCGGCGCGAGGATGGCGATGCCGTGGTCGTCCTTGCGCCGCCTGGCCCAGTCGCGCACGAGCGAGGTGACGTCGATCCGCAGCGGCGTCGCCGGGCGGCGCCGCACGATGGCGGCGGCTTCCGGGATCGACAGGCGCGGCTGCCGGCCCCACGTGGCCGTCTCGGAGCGCCACGGCTCGAGGATGCGCGCCACCTCCAGGGTGATCGCGTGCTCGGCGGGCGGCGCCAGCGGGGCTGGCTCGAGCAGGACGAAGGCGCTCGCGATGTCGGCGTCGACGCCGAAGGTCGGCGTGAACCGGAGCAGCACCACGACGTCGCCGGTCCCGGCGCGCCCGAGCGCGATCGCGTCGGGGACGCCGGGTGTGGCCGCGGCGTCGCCGTCCTCCGCGATCACGGCCAGGTCCGCCGGCCGGAGCAGCACGCGGCGCGCGTCGATGGGCGAGGGGAGGGCGCTCGGCGGTCGGCAGCGCCCCGCGACGCAGTAGCGGGCGCCGCAGACGCCCGCGCCCGCGCACACGCCCGCGTCCGTCGCGGGGGCGCCGCCGCAGCCCAGGAGCGGCGGCGCCGCGAGGAGCAGGGCCACGGGCGCGAGGGCGGCGAGCAGACGCACGGCGGGGGCGACCATAGCAGAGGGCGGCCCCGCTGACAGGGGCGCGGCTCGCCGGGGGCGGCGAAGGCGCGGGGCGGCGCGGGCGGGGCGGCGGCGTGCCCGGAGCAGCGATCCGAGGCGCGGGAGAGGCTGCGGTGTGCGCCCGGGGCGCCGGGGGCCGGGTGGAGGGGAGGCGATGCCCGTTACAGGCGTTGAGATCCCTGTTGTCGGGCAGCGGCCGCTCTGCTGGGATGCCGTGTCGTGCGTGTTCGAGCCGTTACCTTCCTGAGGGCGCTCGTGATCGTTGCCTCCTTGCCCGCGGCGCTCGTTGCCTGCGGGAAGAAGGCGCCGCTCGGGTCTCCGTGCCGCGCTGACGACGACTGCGCCTCCGGCCTCGCCTGCCACCGCGAGCAGTGCCTGCACGAGGGGAGCGCGCGGCGTCTCCGCGAGGAGGAGCAGCGCGCCTCCGGCGACGCCGGCGCGCGGAAGGTCGGCGACCGCATCGAGGTCGAGTGGAAGGGGTCGTACAAGCCGGCGATCATCACCGGCGTCGTCGCCCGTGGCTCCTACCGGGTCCACTTCGAGGGCTACGACGCGCAGTGGGACGAGGTCGTGACCGAGGCGCGCATCAAGGGAGGCGCGCGGTCGGGCCCGGGGCCGAGGACGGCCATCCCGGCGGCGAGCAGCTCGTCGCCCTGAGCGGCGGAAGGCCGGTTTCAGAGCACGCGCAGCTCGCCGGCGGGGACCGGGAACGGTGCCGCCAGGGCAGCTGAGCTGGTGGTGGCCGGATTTGAACATGAAGGCGGGAAGGCGGGAAGAAAAGGTCAATGATCTTCCCGCCTTCCCGCCTTCATGTGCATCACTCCGGGGCAAATAGGGCCACCCGTGCCGTGGAGCGTACGTCATCGAGTCCTCGCCGAGGCAAGGAGTGATCTGTGATATCGGGTAATCCCGGTGAGCTGATTTATACAGCAACGGTACGATTCGGTCGCCATGCCGACGTGCTGTTCTCTGCCGGGCTCCTCGTGCACCGCCGCGCGCCGCTGGCTCGACGCGAGCCAGCAGCGTGGCAGCCAACGATCCGCGCCATGCGGTGATCAGAAGCGCGTGCTATGGGAATGTAGCCCCTGCCCCGAGCTGACGCCGGGGCGCGCACGTTCCGCCTTGCTTCAAAAGTTCGCCTCAGACCACGACGTGGCGCATCGCCGGAATGCCTCGGCGTGCGTCAGGTGCGCTCCACCTGAATGGCTGGTCACTCCATGAGCAAGACAATGCCGTCCGACACCGATCGATCGGTACCGTTCCACCGGCGTTCCCTCGCGGCGGGCGCATCCGCGATGGCGCTCTTCTGCCTGACGGCGGTTGCCTGTACCGGGCAGCTCGGCGACGACAGCTCTGACGACGGCACGCTGATCGACCCCGTCACGGGGCAGCCCACAGCGCAAGACTGCAGTGTCGCTCGAACGAGCCCCAGCGTCCTGCGCCGCCTGTCCCGGCTCGAGTACCAGCTGACGCTCCAGGACCTGTTCGAGCTCGCCGAGCCGCCCGTCGTCGACAGTATCCCGGAAGACACCGGTCAGGGCGGATTCCGGACGATCGCCGCCCTCCAGAACGTGTCGGATCAGCACCTTCGGGCCTACCTGGGGACGGCGGAGGCGCTCGGGCAGGAGCTCATGGCCGACGAGGCGCGTCGGGCCTCGGTGCTCGGCTGCGAGCCGGAGGCCTCCGATTGCCTCGAGCGCTTCGTGCAGCGCTTCGGCAAGCTCGCGTATCGAAGGCCACTGTCCTCCGAGGAGGTGAGCGACCTGGTCGGGCGGGCGAGCGAGGTCGCGCAGGACAGGGCGGACGCGTTTCGCTTCGTCATCGAGGCGCTGCTCACCTCGCCCAGCTTCCTGTTCCGGATCGAGGTCGGCGCGACCGGCGCGGAGACGTCGCCCCTGTCGCCGCTCGAGCTCGCCTCCCGTCTGTCGTTCACGCTGTGGGGCCGGTCCCCGAGCGCAGAGCTCCTGTCGCAGGCAGAGGCCGGCGAGCTCGACACCCCCAAGGGGCTCCTCGCGGTCGCGGAGGAGATGGTCGAAGACGAGCGGACTCCGCGCTTCTACAACGCCTTCTTCAAGCAGTGGCTGACGTTCGAGCAGCTCCGTCCGCCGGCCAACCCGGACGCGTCGACGCCCGCCCTCCTGGGGGACATGATCACCGAGAGCGAGCTCCTCCTCGACGAGCACGCCTTCACCCCGGGCGTCGACTTCTTCGACGCGCTCACCGCGAATCACACGTACATCAGCCCGGCGCTCGCGAAGTTCTATGGCATGGAGGCGCCGGACGACGGCATGACACGCGTGGAGTTTCCGGACGACCACCACCGGGCGAACACCGGGCTGCTCACGCACGCCAGCCTGATCAGCGCCAAGAACGACGGCGACCTCAT
Source organism: Sorangium sp. So ce887 (assembly GCF_051521455.1). Classification (NCBI taxonomy): domain Bacteria; kingdom Pseudomonadati; phylum Myxococcota; order Polyangiales; family Polyangiaceae; genus Sorangium; species Sorangium sp. So ce887. The sequence goes on from NZ_CP150354.1 coordinate 11,901,514, forward strand.
CTCCGTGCGCGGCCAGTGGCTTCGGCAGGCCTTTCTCTGCGAGAAGATCCATATCCCCGCCGGGCTCCTCGAGGAGCTGGAGAGCGAGCTCGCCGGGCTGAGCTACCTCGAGGTCGTCAAGAAGCGCAACACCCAGGCGGGGTGCGCCGGCTGCCACGCGCGCATCGATCCGATCGGCGTCGGGTTCGCCCAGTACGACAAGCAGGGGCGGTACGACGGGAGCATCGCTATCGACGAGTTCGGGCTCGAGCCGCGCCTCCAGGGCGCAGCCAACGAGTCGTTCGACTCCCTCGCTGCCCTGGCGGCGGAGCTCCGGCAGAGCCCGAAGCTGGCCGCGTGCGTCGCGGAGAAGCTGTTCACGTACACCCAGGGACGCGAGCCGGCGGTCGAGGACCGCTGCGCCATCGACGCCGCCGCGGAGAGCTTCGCGCAGGACGGCAACCGGTTCCGTTCCTTCCTGACCGCCATCGTGCAGTCTCCGGCGTTCCGGCTGCGAAGGGCGCCAGAGTGATGTGCTCGCAACCCGTCCGACCGATGATGGAAGAGGAGTGTCGCCAGTGAAGATCTCGAGAAGAGCTCTGCTCCGCGGCGCCGGCGTCGCGGTCGCCTTGCCGTTCCTCGACGCGATGCGACCGCAGCGCGCCAGCGCCGCGCCGGCGGATCAGAAGCGCTTCGTGGCCTTCTTCGTTCCCAACGGCACCGACCCCGGCGTGTGGCACCCGCGCACGGCGGGGCCGCTCTCGGCCGAGGGGCTGACGCCGGCCCTCGTGGACATGAAGGGCTTCGCCGCCGAGCGCGAGTGGCCGGCGGGCGATCCCATCTGGAGCGATGTCACGATGGTGTCCGACGTCGACCACCAGGTCATCTGCTCCGAGATCCACAGCCCGGCGATGGCGCTCTGCGCCCACACCGACGGCGGCGGACAGTCCGTCCCGCGCAAGGCCACGCTCGACCAGTACCTGGCCGATCACATCGCGGCCGAGACGCCTTACCGCAGCATCAACGTGTCGCCCACGGGCGACACGGCGGTCACACAGGGCTTCACCTCGTTCCGGGACGGCGGTCAGGTCGAGGACGCCTTCCGCGACCCGGCCCGCCTGTTCGACACGCTCTTCAGCAACCTGGGCGACCCGAGCGAGGGGATGGACGACATCCGGCGGCGCCGCGCCAGCGTCCTCGACTGGGTGAGAGAGGACGCAAGGCGGCTGAACCAGCGCCTCGGCGCGGCGGACCGGGCGCGCGTGGAGCAGCACCTCGAGTCGGTGTTCGAGCTGGAGAAGCAGATCCAGTCCACGACCCAGTCGAGCTGCACCGTCCCCGGCGAGCCCCCGCGGGGGCTCGACCTGCACGGCAAGTTCAAGCAGATGATCGATCTCGGGCTGCTCGCGCTCACCTGCGACCTGACGCGGGTGCTCGTCCTGCAGTACTCGAACAGCTGGGGCCTCGATTTCGCCGGCTACGACCTGCCCGACGGCGTGGGGGACTGGAGCGACCACTTCATCTCGCACAAGCTCGGCGACCGCGATCGCGCGACCGATCTCGACGGCCTGCCGCAAGCGGAGGCGATGCGCATCGCCAACGCCCGCGTCGTCCAGACCTCGCGGTTCAAGGTGCGCCGCTTCGCCTACCTGCTCAACGCGATGAAGGCCGCCACCACGGCGACAGGCAACCTCCTCGACGAGTCGCTCGTGCTCTACACGTCCGAGAACGGCGACGGCGACTCCCACGGTCGGAAGAACATGCCCATCATGCTGGCCGGACACGTGGGGGGCTTCCAGACAGGCCGCGCCGTCCGCGCGAACAACGCGCCTACCGGCGGGCTCCATTGCTCGATCATCAACTACTTCGGCGTCGAGCTGTCGAAGTACGGCGACCCGGCGAGCGGCCCGATCGCCGGTCTGTGAGCCGCGCGGCCGGCCGATCGACGAGGCGAGCGCAGGCTCGGCGCCGCCGCGCGCCCGCGCTCAGGTGAGCTCGAGTGCTCGTCGTGAACCTGCCTGTCAGTCGATCTGCAGGTGGTAGTGCGCGGGCGTCGTCTCCTCGATGACCAGGACGCCCCCGACCTCCGCGGTGCTCTCGAGGAACGCGCGCTTCTCCTTCGGCGACATGGTCCTGTTGCGCACGTCCACGGCGCCTCGGCGCAGGTGCGCAGAGACGTAGATCCCCCGGTCGATCTGGTCCTGGATGACGGCCTCCATGGCGGCGACCACCTGCTCCGGCGGTTTGTCCGAGCGCGCCTTGTACGCCTTCTTGATCTCCAGGATCGCCGCCTTGTTCCGGTAGAGCTTGAGGAGATCCTCGCCGAGCCTGAGCTTCGTGAACATCGCCCTGGCCTGTCGGTTCGCGTCGCGTGTCCCGCTCGTGATCACGAGGTGCTCGCGCGTGCGCCGCGCGTACTCCCGGTCGATCTGCTCGAGCTTCGCGGCGATCTTCGCGGGGAGCATCACGCCCGGCAGCACCTCGTACGGCGGCGGGGTCCACGGCTCCACGGGCACGGCCTTCCCGAGCGCCGTCAGGGGCGGCAGCTGCGCGCGCCGCTCCTCCTCCGCCGACGGCAGCTCGTCGCAGTCGAGCGACGGCGCGCCCGCCGCGGCGGCGCGCGGGGCGGCGCTGGTGGCGGCGACAGCGCGCGGGGGGCTCTGGGCTCGCGGGGCGGCGCTCGCCGGCGCGGCGGCAGCGCCGGTGTCAGGCCCATGGAGGCCGGGCAGGTCGAGGCCGGGCAGATCGATGGACTCGAGCTTCTCCTTGCATCCCGCGGCGCACAGCAGCGCGGCGGTGAGGGCGCACAGGCGCCACGTCAGCTCCCTGGAGCGCTTGCGTGTCGGGGGCATCGGCAAAGCCGGCGCAGCGTGCCACGGGGCGCGTCGCGGGAGAAAAAAACGGCGACAGCGGGCGCGCGCGTCGGAGCACCGAGCCGCAGGAGCCTGCGAGGCGGGCGAGTCAGGAGGGCGTCATGGACGCGGAGCTCGAGAGACCGCGACGTGACCCTCGCCCTCGGGCCGTCCGCTCGCGGCCCTGACCGCTATCGATGCGGTCCCTTCGACGCGCGCGGCGCCACATCGGCTAAACGGCGTCCATGCCCCACGTTCCCTTGACCGGCCGTGTCGCCCTCGTGACCGGCGCCGGTACCCGCATCGGCGCCGCGACCGCCCGCGCGCTCGCAGCCGCGGGCGCCGACCTGGCCGTCCACTACGCCACGAGCGGCGCCGGCGCGGACGCCGTCGTCGACGAGGCGCGCGCGCTCGGCCGGCGCGCCGTCGCGCTCCAGGCGGACCTCTACGATCGCGAGGCGCTCGCCGCGCTGGCCCGTGCGGTGCTCGACTGGTCGTCCGGCCGGCTCGACCTGCTCGTCCACAATGCGGCGAACTTCGAGCGGGTCCCGCCGGCCGAGCTCTCCGCCGACGCCTGGGACCGCGCCATGGCGCTCAACGCCACCGCGCCGTACCTGCTCACGCTCGAGCTCGCTTCTGCGCTCCGCGCCTGCCACGGAAGCGTCGTCGCGGTCGTCTGTGTGAGCGCCGAGCGCCCGTGGAGGAACTACATCCCGTATTCGGTCTCCAAGGCCGCGCTCGCCCACCTCGTCCGCGGCCTCGCGGTGGGGCTTTCGCCTGACGTGCGCGTCAACGGCATCGCACCCGGGACGGTCCTGCCGCCCTCTTCCTACGACGAGGCCACGCTCGCTCGCCTTCGCGAGCGCATCCCGCTCCGGCGCCTCGGCGAGGCCGAAGACATCGCGCGCGCCGTGGTGTTCCTTGCTGAAAACGACTTCATCACCGGCCAGATCCTCGCGGTCGACGGCGGCGCTTCGGTCGCGTGAGGCGCCGCCTCCCGTAGGGGACGATCCGCGCGGCGGGTCGGGCGCGCGCTTTGGCTTGAACGACCCTGCCCGATCGACCCATAGTTTGAGCCCCATGAGCCACACGCCCGAGACCAGCGCCGCCCCTCTCCAGGCAGATCCTGCCCCCAGCGCGCCCACCGGCAGCGGCCCGGCCGAGGCGCCCGCCGCTGCGGTCGCCGGTGCCGAGGCCAAGCCGGCCAGCCACGACTCGACGCTGCCGGAGGCCCTGATCGCGTTCATGCTGGACCGCTGGGCGCCGGCTCCCAGCGAGCTCCCCGAGCCGATCGCGCACGCGGAGGTGTTCGCTGCCCGCCGCCGCGCCCTCTCGAAGCTCTTCCCGGCGGAGACGCTCGTCCTCTCGACGGGGCACGAGAAGGTGCGCGCCAACGACACGCACTACCGCTTTCGCCCCGGCTCGGACTTCTTCTATCTGACGGGCAACCTCGAGCCTGACTGCGTGCTCGTCCTGCAGCCGCAGGAGGGGGGCGGGCACCGGGACATCCTCTTCGTCGAGCCGAACCCCGGGCGCAGCGACAAGACGTTCTTCACCGATCGCGCGAAGGGAGAGCTGTGGGTCGGCCCCCGCCTGGGCGTCGAGCAGAGCCGCGCGCGTTTCGGCGTCGACGAGTGCCGCGGGCTCCCCGAGCTGGACGCGTACCTGAGCGGCCTCGTCGGCACGGTGACGCGTCCGCACCGCGTGCTCCGCGGCATGTCCGAGCGCGTCGACAAGCTCCTCGCCCGGCACGATCGCGACAAGCAGCTCGGCGAGGCGCTCTCGGAGATGCGCCTCCTCAAGGACGCCCTCGAGGTCGAGGAGCTCGAGGCGGTCGTCGCGTCGACGAAGCGGGGCTTCGAGGACGTCATCCGTGCGCTCCCGCGAGGGCGGAGCGAGCGAGAGCTCGAGGGCGTCTTCAACCTGCGCGCCCGGGTGGAGGGCAACGACGTCGGTTACGGGACCATCGCCGCGTCGGGACACCACGCCTGCATCCTGCACTGGACGAGGAACGACGGCGCGCTCGAGCCGGGCAAGCTCCTTCTGCTCGACGCCGGCGTCGAGGGGAACGCGCTCTACACCGCCGACATCACCCGGACGTTGCCGATCAACGGGAAGTTTTCCCCGGAGCAGCGCGAGATCTACGAGCTCGTGCTCGAGGCGCAGGAGGCGGCGATCAACGAGGTGAAGCCGGGCAACGATTTCATGGAGCCGAACCGCGCGGCGATGCGGGCGCTCGCCCGGGGGCTCGAGCGGCTCGGCATCCTGAGCGTCTCGGCCGAGGAGGCGCTCAAGGAAGACAAGCAGTTCTACCGCCGGTACTCGCTCCACAATGTGAGCCACATGCTGGGCCTCGACGTGCACGACTGCGCGCAGGCGCGGCAGCAGGTCTACAAGTTCGGCAAGCTCAAGCCGGGCATGGTGCTCACGGTGGAGCCTGGCCTGTACTTCCAGATCGATGATGAGACGGTCCCGGCCCGCTATCGCGGCATCGGCGTGCGCATCGAGGACGATATCCTCGTCACGGAGACCGGATATCGGAACCTGTCGATCGATATCCCGCGGACCGTGAGCGACGTGGAAGCGTGGATGGCCGGCCTGTGGGCGGCGGCGAGGTGATGTGAGCCGCGGGCCGGAGGGCGACGGGCGGGGATTCCGCTGACGCAGGGAGCCGCAGGGGGAGAGCGCTGGCGACAGAGCGCGCGGGCGATCGGGCTCGTCAGAGAGCGTGCGTACGGCGGCGGTGTGGGAGGCTGTCGGCGGGATGTCCTGGAGTCCAGGAACTCCGCGATCGCGAGGGGGCCTGCACCGCCGCAGACACGGCGGCAGCGTTCCGCAGCGGGCATGCGGGCGCGACGAGCGCGATCCGTCGGCGCCCGGCGCGGTACGTCGACGCCAGAGCGATGGCTGCTCGGGGATAGCGGCGCTACGCTGCCGAGGAGGAGACCCCTATGCACAAGTCTCGCCTTCAGCGTGGGTCAGGGACCGCCATTCACCCAGGCGGACGCGCGCTCGCGACGTCGTTGCTCGCAGCAGCGGCGCTGGTCGCCGTAGCCGGCGCGGCCAGGGCCGACGGAACGGACGGCCGGGGCGCCGGGGTCGCGCTCGCGGCGCGCTCTCCGGGGATGCTCGAGCCCCGCCTCCCTGGGTACGCCAACCCCGCGCTGCCCGTCGATGTCGATCGCTCGAACGGCTTCGATCTCCTGAGCGAGCCGGTCGCGACCGCGGGCGAGCCGCTGCACGGCCTGGCCTCCGAGCTCGACGAGACAAGCTACGACATCCCGGGGCAGATCGTCGTCGACGCGCGCGACGATCTCGACGACAGCGCGCTCGCGGCGCTCGCGCGCGACTTCTCGCTGAGCGTCATTCCGACCGCGCTCGCCTCGGAGACCCGGATCCAGATCGCCACCGTGGATGGCCCGGTGAGCGCGGCTCTGCAGCGGCTCGCACACGATCCGCGCGTGGAGGTGGCCGAGCCGCTCGCCTGGGTGCGCGCCTCGTTCGTCGCGAACGATCCGCTGCTGAAGGACCAGTGGCACATGGCGCGCGTGGGCGCCGAGCGCGCATGGGACTTCGCCACCGGCCGCGGGGTCACCGTCGCCGTGGTCGACACCGGCATCGCGTGCGAGACGCACGGGCCGTTCACCAAGGGCACCGACCTGGCCTCGACCGAGTGCGTGGAGGGATGGAACTTCGTCAACAAGACGATCCACGCGAACGACGACCAGGGCCACGGCACGCACGTGGCGGGCACGATCGCGCAGTCGACCCACAACGGCCTCGGGGCCGTGGGGCTCGCGTTCCACGCGCGGCTCATGCCGGTCAAGGTGCTGAACGAGAGCGGCTGGGGCACGACCGCCGACGTGGCCGACGGCATCCGGTGGGCGGCCGAGCACGGCGCCCACGTCATCAACCTGAGCCTCGGCGGGCCGCGCAACTCCAAGGTCCTCCAGAGCGCGATCGACTACGCCATCTCGCGCGGCACGGTCGTCGTCGCGGCGGCCGGCAACACCGGCGGGCGCGTGCAGTACCCCGGGGCCTCCGACGGCGTCATCGGCGTGAGCGCCACCGACGCGAACGACAAGATCGCGAGGTTCTCCTCGCGCGGCCAGGGCGTCGACGTCGCGGCGCCCGGGGTGAACGTCACCCAGCAGACCATCTGCAACCGCGGGCGCGACAAGTGCGAGGGCTACCCGGTGTACAGCGGCACCTCGATGGCCGCGCCCCACGTGGCCGGCGCGGCGGCGCTGCTCGTGAGCCTCGGCGTGTCGGACCCGCGCGCGGTCGAGGACGCGCTCCGCTCAGGCGCGCGCAGCGTCGACGACTCCGACAGCGGCAAGCTCCTCTACGGGGCCGGCATCCTCGACGCAGCGAGCTCGGTCGTGCGCGTCACGCAGAGCCACATCGTCGTGCGGCTGCTCGCGCTGCTCGTGCTCGCGATGTGGGTCGGCCGCCGCGCCCGCAAGAAGGAGGCGAACGCCACGAGCCCGTGGCAGGCGAGCTTCCTCCTCCCGGCGCTCGCGGCGGGGCCGGGGCTGTTCTTCTTCGCGCCGTGGCTCCTGCCGCGCGTCGACCTTGCCGTCGACGTGCTGGCCCGGCCGATCGCCGACCTCGACCTGCTGATCGGCGCCTCGGTCCACCGCTGGCTGCCGCTCGCCAATGCGCTCATCCCGCTCGGCCTCACCTCGATCTTCTTCGGCGTGAAGAAGCTCCGGCCGGTGATCGCGGGCATCGCCGTCGGTACGGCGGCCTACCTCACGTCGGTCGTCGTGCTCGGTGAGGTCGCCGGCCCCCTTGGCCGGATGGCCCTCGTCGTCTGGTGCGCGGCCAACGCCGCGGCCTGCCTCTGGATCGCCCGGACGAACCTCTCCGCGCGCTGAGCCGGCGCGCACCGCGCTCGCTCGTGGCCGGGCCAGGAGCCCGGCCGTTATGACCTAGCCAGCAAAACGAGCTAGGATGCCGGCCATGCGGCCCGGCACCTTGCTCCTACCTTTTGCGCTGCTCCTCGGGGCGTGCGGCGGCTCCTCCAGCGAGACGCCGTGGCCCGCCGAGCCGGAAAGCCCCGCGCTCGGCCCCACCGACGAGGCAGCGATCGCGCCGGCCGACGGGCGCGAGACCCCCGAAGGCGTGGACGAGGGCTCGGCCGGCCAGGCCGACGCCGGCCGCTGAACCGGCGGCGGAGGACGGCATGTTGGACAGCCGGACGGCGGGCACGCAGCGAAGGGCCTGGCTCTCCGCGGCCCTGCTGTCCGTGGCGCTGCTGGTCGCGCCGCTCCTTTTCTGGCTGCTCGTGCCGCACCCCGACCCCGTGATGGCAGCGCGGCGCGAGCCCGCGACCGCGCTGCTCCCTGCGCCGCAGCCGGAGCTCGCGGAGCCGCGCGAGGTCGAGGCCGAGGCGCCGCCGCCGGCGCCGCCACCGCCGCGCGAGACGACGGCCGCGCGCGCTGAGCCGGTCCGCGGCGTGGTCCTCGATTCGGAGGGCCGCCCCAGCGCCGGCGCCATGGTCAGCTGCCGCGATGAGCCGGGCGTGTCGGCGAGCGCTGACGCCGAGGGGCGCTTCGAGCTGCCGCCCGAGGCCGACGGCTGCACCGCGACCGCGGCGCAGCCTCCGTTCGGCGAGGCCGAGCCCACGCGCCTCGCCGCGGGCCGCGACAACGTCCTCCACCTGATCGCCGCGGGGGGGATCGCGGGCGAGGTCGTGGATCAGTCGGGCAGGCCCATCGAGGCGTACCTGCTGGCGATCGAGTCGTTCCAGCCGGCCGGGTCCGGCGCGCGCGGGAGCGTCGATGGCCGCGCGCGCAAGGTGTCCGATCCGGGCGGCGCATTTCGGTTGGATGAGCTCGCGCCGGGCCGCTACGTGCTGACGGTGAGCGCGGCCGGCCGCCCGCCGACGCGGAGCCCGGCCGTCGACGTCGAGGCGGGCCGCACCACCGACCGCGTGAGGATCGCGCTGCCGCAGGGCGCGACGCTGAGGGGCAGGGTCGTCGACGCCGCGTCGCGCGCGCCGGTCGTCGAGGCCCAGGTCGAGCTCGACTCCGTGACCTCGTCCGGCGCGAACGCGATCTCGCTCTCGCTCACCGACGCGAACGGCGACTACGAGCTCCAGGGCGTGCCCGCGAGCGGCCCGTTCTCGGTGCGCGTGCGCCACGAGGAGTACATGTCCAAGATCGTGTCCGGCCTCGACGCGCGCGGCGCGGGCTCGGTGCGCGCCGACATCGAGGTCCGCATGCTGGACGACGGCGGATCGCGCGAGGAGCTCACGGGCATCGGCGCGATGCTCTCGGTCTCGTCGAGCGGCGTCACGATCGCGGGCCTCATCGAGGGCGGGCCCGCGGTGTCTGCCGGGCTCGCGCAAGGCGACGTCATCGTCCGCATCGACGGCGAGAACGCGAGGGAGCTCCCGCTCGCCGACTGCATCCAGCGCCTCCGCGGCCCGGTGGGGACGCGCGTCACCGTCGGCGTCGAGCGCGAGGGGCGCGTCCTCGAGGTGACAATGCAGCGCGACGTCGTGGTTCGATGAACGGCCGCGCGCCGAGGTGCTAAGGGTCGATCCATGTCCATGCGCCCTACCGCGCTTCCCCCGGCCGGAGCTCCGGACGTCCTCTACCTGATCGACCTCTCGGGCTACGTCTTCCGCGCCTACCACGCGATCAGCCCGCTCTCGAGCCCGAGCGGCGAACCGACTCATGCGACGTACGGCACCGTCGCGATGCTCTCGAAGCTCGTGGACGAGCGCAAGCCCGCGTACCTCGGCGTGGCGATGGACTCCCCGGGCAAGACGTTCCGCGACGATCTCGACCCCCGCTACAAGGCCCACCGGCCCCCGCCGCCGCCCGATCTCGGGGTGCAGATGAGCCGGTGCCGGGAGATCGTCGAGGCGTACCGCATCCCGATCTTCATCCAGGAGGGGCTCGAGGCGGACGATCTCGTGGCCGTCACCGTCGCGCGCGCCAGGGAGCGGGGGCTGCGCGTGGTCATCGCGTCGAGCGACAAGGATCTCATGCAGCTCGTCGACGGCGAGCGGGTGATGCTCTGGGACGCGATGCGCGACAAGGTCTACGGCCACCCCGAGGTCGTCGCGAAGTTCGGGGTGCCGCCGGAGCAGGTGCGCGACCTGCTCGCCCTCGTCGGCGACAGCTCGGACAACGTGCCCGGCGTGCCCGGCGTGGGCCTGAAGACGGCGGCCGAGCTGCTCGCGCAGTTCGGCTCGCTCTCCTCGATTTACGCCCGCCTGGACGAGGTCAAGAAGCCTCGCATCCGCGAGTCGCTCAAGCTGCACGAGGCCGATGCGCTCCTGTCGCAGAAGCTCGTGACGCTCGACGGCAGCGCGCCCGTCTCGCTCGATCTGGAGACGCTGCGCTATGGCGGCGCGGACACCGGCAGGCTCAGGGAGCTCTTCACCGAGCTCGGCTTCTCGCGCTTCCTGAAGGCCGTCGGCGCGCCCGAGCCCACCGCGCGCGCGGCGACCTACCGGGTCATCGCGACGCGCGAGGAGCTCGAGGGCTTCGCCAGGTCCGCGCGCGCGGCCGGGCGCCTCGCGATCGACGTGCACGCCACGAGCCGCGAGCCGATGAGCGCCCATGTCTGCGGCATCGCGCTCGCCTGCGAGCCGGGGCAGGCCGTCTACGTCCCGCTGGGCCATCGCTACCTCGGCGCGCCGGCCCAGCTCACGATGAGCGACATCGACGCGGTGCTCGGCCCGCTGCTCGCCGACCCCGAGCTCCCGAAGGTGGGCCACGACGTCAAGTACTGCGAGGTGATCCTGCTGCGGCACCGCATCGGGCTCTTGGGGGTCGCCTTCGACACGATGCTGGCGAGCTACCTGCTCGATCCCGAGGGGAAGAACCAGCTCCACGAGCTCGCCGAGCGCGAGCTCGGCGCCAAGATGCAGACCCTCGACGAGGTGGTCCCGAAGCGCCGCGGGCAGGCGCAGCGCGCCCTCGACGAGATCGAGCTCGGCGAGGCCTCGACCTACGGGGCGGCGTTCGCCGACGTCGCGCTCTCGCTCACCGACCGGCTGCGCCCACGGCTCCGCGCCGAGCGGCTCGAGGATCTGCTCATGCAGATCGAGCTGCCCCTCTCCGCGGTGCTGGCAGAGATGGAGCTCACGGGCGTCCTGGTCGACCCGCAGGCGCTCGCGCAGCTCGGCGCGAAGATGACGACCGAGCTCGCGGCGCTGGAGCAGAAGGCGCGCGAGATGGTGGGGCACGACATCAACCTGGCGTCGCCGAAGCAGCTCGAGGCGGTGCTGTTCGACGAGCTCAAGCTGCGCTCCCAGCGCAAGACGAAGACCGGCCGCTCGACCGACGCCGACGTGCTCGAGACGCTCTCGGAGGACCACCCGTTCCCCGGCGTGGTGCTCGAGCACCGCGTCATCGCGAAGCTCAAGGGCACGTATGTCGACACGCTGCCGCGCCTCGTGCACCCGAGCACGGGCCGGATCCACACGCGCTGGAGCCAGGCCGTGGCCGCGACCGGGCGGCTCTCGTCGCAGGATCCGAACCTGCAGAACATCCCGATCCGCACGGAGCTCGGGCGGATGATCCGGCGCGCGTTCATCGCGCCGCCGGGGAGCGTGATCGTGAGCGCCGACTACTCCCAGATCGAGCTGCGCGTGCTCGCGCACCTGTCGAAGGATCCGGTGCTCGTCGACGCGTTCCGCACCGGGCAGGACGTGCACGTGCGCACCGCGATGGAGATCTTCGGCGTGGACGAGGCGGGGGTCACGGACGAGATGCGCCGCCGGAGCAAGACCATCAACTTCGGCGTGATCTACGGGATGGGCGAGTCGGCGCTCGCGAGGCGCCTCGACATCTCGCGCGCGGAGGCGGCGCGCTTCATCGACGCCTACTTTGCGCGCTACCGCGGCGTGCACGAGTTCATGGAGCGGACGATGGCCGAGGCGAAGCGCTCCGAGTCGGTGCGCACGCTGCTCGGCCGGCGCCGATTGCTCCCGGATCTGCGCAGCAGCGACCGCATGCGGCGCGCCCAGGCCGAGCGCATCGCGCAGAACACCCCCATCCAGGGGACGGCGGCGGATCTCTTGAAGCTCGCGATGGTGCGCGTCCCGCGCCCCGTGGTCCCCGGCGCGCGCATGGTGCTCACGGTGCACGACGAGCTCGCGTTCGAGGTGCCGGCCGCGTCGGTGGACGAGGCGAAGGCCAGGGTGCGGGAGGCCATGGAGTCGGTCTTCCCGCTCGACGTGCCGCTCGTCGTCGACATCGGCCACGGCCCGACCTGGGCCGACGCCCACTGACGCTCGCGAACGCTGGGCCGCCGCCACGGTGCGCCGCGATGCCCAGGCCTGCGGCGGCACCGCGGCGGCCGGCCGGCGGCATCACGGCGATGAGGGGAGACAAAACGACGACGCCCGCTTCACCTTGCGGTGGAGCGGGGCGTACGTGCGGAGAGGTTGTTGCTCAGCTCGCGGCGGTCTTGGCGGTGATGCTCGCCTTGTGAAGGGCGAGGGCCAGGCGGCTCTTCACGCGCGACGCGCGCTTGGCGGGGATCGCCCCCTTCGACGCGGCGCGATCGAGCGCGCTCTCCGCGGCGTTGACCGGCGCGGTGGACTCCTGCGAGACGCCCTTCAGCGCGGTGCGCGCCTTCTTGACGACCGTGCGGAGCTCCGACTTGATGGCGCGGTTGCGCGCGGTCCTGGTGATGCGCTGGCGGTTGCGCTTTTCGGCGGATGCGTGATTGGCCATGAGAAAAGCTCTCCTACTTCTTCGCCTGCGCCTCGGTGGGCGTGGCAGCGCGCAGGGCGTCCGGCGCGTTCTGATCGTAACCCGCCGGATGGATCGGGAACTTGGGGGTGCCGTGCGCGCGTTCGAAGCGCTTGCGGACGGTGCCCGCAGTGCGCGCCTTGCGTCGACGGATGCGCTGGGTTTGCTGGGTCGCGGAAACCATGGGGGCGCGCATTCTACCTGCGGGGCCCCTCATGTCAACCGGGAGGTTGAGCCTCCCTGGGCTAGGGCCGGATCGTGGCGCTCACCGCGAACGACGGCTTCGAGAACGGGCCGACGTTCGCGCCCTTGAGCGCCGCCTGCACGCAGCTCGACTGACCGTTCGCCGCCGCCCAGCCGCTGACGCTGACCTTGCTCACCTGGCCTGCCGACGAGAACGTGATCTGCGCGCGCGACACGTCGTCCGCGCCCGCCACGCACGCCCTCGCGTTGCCCATGACCGAGCCGAGCGCGGCCTGCACCGAGCCCTGCGACGGCTGCTCGGGGATGTTCTGCTGCCGGAGCGAGCCCGAGGCCGGCACCGGCGCTTCCGACACCACCGACGGCTGCTTCTCGCCTTCGCCCACGGCGGCCTGCATGGCGGAAGGCAGATCCCCCGGCTTGCCAGGCGCTGTCGGCGCCGCCGCCACCTTCCCCTGCTCCGGCTTCGGCGCGGCGGCGGGCGAGGCAGGTGCTGCGGGCGCCGCCGCGCCGGCGCCGACCGGTGCTGCTGGCGCCTTGGGCGCCGCGGCCAGCTTCTCCGCCGCTTCCCCGGGCTGCGGCTCGGGCTGCGCGTTTTCTACCGGCGCGGCGGGCGCGGCGGCGACCGGGGCAGCGGGCTGTGCCGGCCGCTCCTCGCGCGGCGCGGCAGGCGCCAGGACGGCGGGCGGCGCTGCCGCCGTATCGGCCGCCGTCTCCTGCGGCGAGGGCGCCCTCGTCTTCACCACGACCGTCACCGCCGCGGCCAAGCCCAGGGCCGCGAGGGCCGCGCCGGCGATCATCCCGCCGGACCGCTTCTTCGCAGGAGCCTCGGCAACGGGCGCGGACGGGGCGCGCGGCTTCCTCACCGACACCGCCGCGACCGCGGCCGGCTTCTCGTCCTCGTCGAGCAGATCGGCCGTACCGGGCTGCGCCCTCTCGGCTGCCTCCACCTGCTCCGGGGGCACCGACGCGCTGAGCCGGTTGAGATCGATGACGCCGGAGTCCTCGGTCACCCCTTCGGTCGGCCGCAACGAAGGCGACGACGCGCGCAGGGCGCCGGAGAGCGAGCCGCGCCCCGGAGGCATCGAGCCACGTCCCGAGGACGGCAGCGGCGTGGACAGCGGGCCGCGCCCGGACGGCACCGGCGTGGACAGCGGGCCGCGCCCGGACGGCAGCGGCGTCGAGAGCGCCGGGTTGCTCCCGGAAACGCCGCTCATGCGACCCGGCGCCTGGCTGGCGCGCTCGGCGATCTCCTTCAGCGACGGACGTTTCTTCTCCGGGGGCCGTGAAGCGCTGCCGCCCGACAGGCGCGCTTCAGCCTTCGAGGCCCTGCCTGTTTCTGATCCGTCCGCCATGGTACTGCGCTCTCCTGCTGCGCGTACTTCGCGCAGAATGTCCCCCGTCTGCTCCTCGCCTGGCTCTGCGGCGAGGTCCGGGGCTGCGAGGAGGTCGGCCACCGCCGCCGTGTCCTCCGATCGCCGGGATAGGGCGACCTCGACGATGCGAGCTGCCCGCGTCTCCCACGCCGCCTCGTCGACGGCGGGGGCAGGCCAATCGTTGAGCATCCGATCGAGGTCGAGCTTGCTGGTGACGTTCATTCGGCGTCCCCTCCGAAACCGCGCTCCGCGAGGTAGACGCGGAGTTTGCGGCGCGCCTCGTGGACGCGCCAGGCAACTGTTCCCTCTGGACAGCCCAGGATCCTGGACGCGTCCTCGTGGGGCACGCCGTCGATGCACACGAGGATGAGCGTCGTCCGCAGCGTGTCCGAGAGCGTATCGATGCCGTCGCAGAGCGCGGCCGCGAGCTCGCGCTGCTGGGTCGTCGCGGCCGGATCGACGCCGTGGCTCGGGCGCGTTTCGAGCAGCAGCGCCTCGATCCGCGGATCGTCCGCGGGGGTCGAGTTTCTGCTCGGCTTGCGAGCCCGGATCATGTTGAGCGAGAGGTTCACGGCGATCCGGTAGAGCCAGGTGAAGGGCTCGCTCCGCCCGTCGAACCGATCGAGCGCCTGGTAGGCCCGGACGAAGGTTTCCTGGGTCACGTCCTCTGCCTCCGCGCCCGAGCGGACGAGGTGGAACGCCAGCCGGAAGATGCGCTTCTGATGTCGACGCACCAGCGCCCCGAACGCCTGGGCATCCCCGCCCCGGGCTTGATCGACGAGCTCACGATCGCTGATCTTGGCCATCCTAGCCGCCTCGGGATGAGAATTGTCTCCCGCGCACGGACGACAGCGCTGCCGCGGACAGCTCTTCGCGACGGCCGCTGACCGTCTCGACGAGAGAAGCCCCTCGCGGCGAGCCCCGCTTCGCGGAGGCGAAGCTGGACGATGAGGAGGCAAGTTCCACGTTCAGGCGCGCGAAGATAGCCGAACACTTCTCTTAGGACAAACCATGCGCCCCGTACCTTGGGCACCGCGGCGCGACTTCGACGGGCCGGGCGGTACGCCCGCGCTGGCGCGCCCCGAGACGGCTGCGGCGTCCTGGCCGACGGGGCGCCGGGGCAGCCGCCGAACCGAGCGCGGCCGCGCGCTGGCCGCGGCCGCCCGCGCCGCTGCTATGGTCGGCGGATGCGACGCTTCTCGAGCTGGATGCGCACCCTGGGGCTCATCGCTGCGGCCTTCGCGGGGGGCGCGGCGACTTCCCACCTCGCGGGCGCGAGCACACAGGCGCAGAGCCCCTACGCCCCGCTCGAGCAGCTCGCGCGCGTGCTCGTGCTCGTCGAGAACCAGTACGTCGAGCCGGCACAGCGCAACAAGATCATCGACGGCGCCATCAAGGGAATGGTCGCGGAGCTCGACCCGCACTCCGCGTACATGAACGCCTCCGAGTTCGCCCAGTTCCAGGAAGAGACAGGGGGGACATTCGGCGGCGTCGGCATCGAGGTCGATGCCAAGGACGATCACATCACCGTGATCGCGCCGATCGAGGGCTCGCCGGCGGCGCGGGCGGGCATCCGCTCCGGCGACCAGATCATCGCGATCGACGGCCGTCCGGTGCGCGGCGAGCGCCTCGACAAGCTCGTCAAGATCATGCGCGGGCCCCCCGGCTCCCGGGTGAAGCTCACGATCCGCCGGCAGGGCGCGGCCGAGCCGCTCACGTTCGACCTCGCGCGGGAGCAGATCCACGTCACGAGCATCGCCGCGAAGCGCCTCGATCGGGACGTCGCGTACGTCCGCGTGAAGCAGTTCCAGGACGGCACCCACGAGGAGATGCTCCGCGCTGCGGCGAGGCTGCGCGCCGCATCGAAGACGCCGCTGGCCGGGGTGATCCTCGATATGCGCAACAACCCCGGCGGTCTCGTCCACGAGGCGGAGGCGCTGGCCGACGAGTTCCTCTCGTCGGGGACGATCTACTCGACGCGCCAGCGCAACCAGGTCGTCGACGAGGCGAAGGCGCACGACGGCGGCGCGTTCGCCTCGCTGCCCGTCGTCGCGCTGGTGAACGAGTACTCCGCGAGCGCCGCCGAGCTCGTCGCGGGTGCCCTGCAGGACAGCGGTCGCGCCACGGTCGTCGGCGCGACGACCTTCGGCAAGGGGTCGGTGCAGACCATCTACGAGCTGCCCGGCGGCGCCGGGGTGAGGCTCACGACGATGCGCTACTACACGCCGAAGGGGCGCTCGATCCAGGCCCAGGGCATCCGGCCGGACATCGTCATCGAGAGCGCGCAGCAACAGGTCCCGGCCGCCATCCTCCGCGAGCAGGATCTCGAGGGTCACCTCCCCGCCGAGGGGTCGATCCGTGACGGCTCGCCGAGGGCCGTGCTCGTGGAGAAGCGCGCGGAGGCCGCGGCGCGCGGCATCGCGGGCGACGTGCCCGCCGATCCCACCCGCGGGAGCGATTTCGCGCTCGCCGTCGGCTACCAGCAGCTCCTCCGCGCGATCCCGGCGAGCCGCTAGCGCAAGGTCGCGCGCGGGGCGAGCTGCGCTTTCGCCCTCGCGTCGCGCGTCAGGCCTCGGCGCCGGCGCGGAGCCCGGTCGTCACCGCGTCGAGCACGGTGCGCGCCCTCCCGGCGAGGGTCGCCCCGGCCGCCAGGATCCCGGGGGCGGCGCGGACGCCCTCGCACCGCACGCCCACCGCCTCCAGGGCGCCCGGCCGCTCGCCGCGGGGCCACGCGATCACATCGAGCTCCGGGCCCTGCATGGAGCTCACCACGCCGAACGCGCCACGAGCGTCGCCCATCGTGACGGGCGCCTCGATCGAGAGCGTGAACGGCACGGCGCCGCGGGCCGGGAGGTCGGGGCCGGCGCCGCGCTCGGGCGGGGTGTACGCGATGCCTCCACCGGCGAGACCGCCGACCGCCAGGATCACCGCGTCTGCTGCGAGCGGCACGTCCTCGCCCTCGACGTGGACCGCGACGCCATCGCCCGGCTCCCCCGGTCCCCCGTGGCCACCGCCCACCGCGCGCACGCGGCCGTGGCGCCGCGGCGCCCCGATCGCGGCGAGCAGCGCGTCGCGCGCCGCCTCGAAGCGGAGCCCCGCCGGCGAGCCGGCGCCGATCAGCGCTTCGCCCACGGGGACGCCGAGGCGCGCCGCGAGCGCCTCGGCCCGCGGCGCGCGCGCGCCGAGCCAGGGGCCGAGCAGGATGGCCCCCGCGCCGCCCGCGCCCTCGAGCGCCTGCCGGAGCCGCTCGAGGAGCCACGAGAGCCGCGCCGGATCGTCGTGCCGGGCCGCGAGATCGCCGTCGGCGATCCGCCGCTCGTCGTCGAAGCGCAGCACCGGCGCGTCGACCGGCAGGAAGCGGAGCCCCCGCGCCCGGGCGAACGGCTCGTCCGTGAGCGCCTCCGCGAGCGCGTCGGCGTCCCACGCCGCGCGCGCCGCGCGCGGGATGAGGACGCGCGTGCGGCGGAGCGGGGTGAGATCGAGCAGCGCGCGATCCCTGCCGCGGGCGGGGCGGATCCGCCCGGCGACGGTCGCCAGGCGCACGCCGGTCGCCTGCGGCACGTCCCACAGGCCGAGCTCCGCTGCGAACTGCCTCATCGCCGGCGCGAGGTCGCCCGCGGGCAGGTCGCTGCCGAGCAGCCGCGCGGCCCGCTCGAGCTGCTCCCACGGGACGTCGTCCACCGCGCCGCCGGCGAGCGCCGTCTCACCGACGCCCGCGGAGATCACGGTGACCCGGGCCCCGCGCCGCGCCGCGCTCCACGCGGCGGCGAGCCCGGCGACGCCGGCGCCGATCACGAGGATCGATCGCGCCACGCTCTCTCCTCCGGCTCCCGCGCGGGGCGCGTCGACCGGCGATCGCCGTCCTCGCACGCCGCCGCGGTCATCTCGTCGTCCTGGGGCGCGCCGAGCTCCGACCGCACGCTGGCGATCGCGAGCGCCTCCTGCCTGGCCTGCTCCGGGCCGAGCGCGACGGCGCGCGTCATCGCCTGCCGCGAGAGGAACTCCATCGCTTGCCGCATCCCGTCGCGCGGCGGGAGCGAGAGCTCCTGCGCCACGATCTGCCCGCACCTCGCCGCGCAGCGCATGCCCCCGCACGCGCCGAGGCCGAGCCGGGTGCGGCGCGCGACGTCGGCCACGCTCCGGGCGAGCTCGTGCCGGAGGACGTAGCGCACCTCGGCCTCGATGACGGGCTCGCAGGGGCACACCGTCGCCGCCTCGCGCGGCCGCTCGCGCACCCGCTCCTCGATCCGGAGCGCGCGCGAGCCGTGCCGGTACACGAGCCGCCGCGCGGCCACCGCGTCGATCTCCAACCGCCGCGAGAGCGCGAGCGCGTCCACGGCGCGATCGCCGCCGGGCAGCGCGGTCGTGTGCGTCACGCAGCGGGCGCCGAGGTCGAAGCGCCGCGCCAGGACGTCGGTCATCTCCTCGGCGAAGAGCCGGAAGCTGGCCAGCTTGCCGCCGATCATCGAGTAGAGACCCGGCGCGCCGTGCGCCGCGTGATCGATGACCTGGTGCTCGCGCGAGAGCGCGCCCTCGGTCGGTCCGTACGCGTAGAGCGTGGGCCGCACGCCCGCGAACGTGCCGATGGCGCGCGCCTCGTGGATCTGTGGGAACACGCGGGCGATGCCCTGGATGAGGTACCTGACCTCCTCGCTCGTCGCGCGGACCTGATCGAGATCGCCGTAGAAGTCGTCGTCGGTCGTGCCGACGACGCTCATGTTTTCCCAGGGCTCGACGAAGATCTGACGGCCGTCGATCGTCTTCGACATGATCGCGTAGTTGGTGAGGCGCCGGTCGAACACGACGTGCACGCCCTTGCCGGGCCTCACCCGCGAGCTCGCGGCGGGGAGGCCCGCGAGCGACGCGGTGATCGGCGACCACGCCCCGGTCGCGTTCACGACCGTGCTCGTGCGGAGGCGCCCGCCCTCCCCGGTCACGCGGTCCCGGTAGCGGACGGCGACGACCTCGCCGGTGTCCTCGCGGCGCTCGATCCGCTCGACCGTGTGCCCCACGTACACCCTGGCCCCGCGCTCGATCGCGTCGACGGCGTTGGCGATGCAGAGCCGCGCGCCGTCGATCCCCCACTCGTCGAAGCTGAAGCCGCCCACGAGGTCTCCATGCAGCCCCGGCTCGAGCCTCCGGAGCTCGTCGGGCGACAGGCGCGCGTGCGGCTTGCCGCGCTTGAGCGGCTGGTACTTGTCGTACGCCTCGAAGAAACCGTCGGCGAGCGTGTAGAGGATGCGCCCGTGCCTCGCGTTCTCGAACGGAACGAGGAAGGGGATCCGGAAGAGCAGGTGCGGCGCGATCGCCTGGATGTGCCCCGAGTCGCGGCACGAGTTCTCGGTCACGTGCGGATCGCTGGTCAGGTACCTGAGCCCGCCGTGGATCATGCCGCTCGAGTTGCCGCTCGCGCCGAACGCGAGATCGTTGCGCTCGAAGAGGGCGACCTTCAGCCCCCGCTGCGATGCGTCACGCGCGACCCCCACGCCGTTCACACCGCCGCCGATGACCACGACGTCCACGTCGGTGTCGGCGCGGCGGGCGGGTCTTGCGGCGCTCGAAGGGAGGATCGTCACTTGCGCCGTATAGCATGCCAGAACTTTTCCACGAGCGGGCCCAGCCTCGCGCGTGGCGCTGCAGATGCCGGACGAGATCGGTCGTCAGCCGCGGACTCGGATCGCCCAGGTCAGCTTCGCGAGGCTGCGGAGCACGTTCGGGACGCGGCGCGTGAGGTTGATCGAGGGGCGCCGCTTCTCCAGCACGCGGACGGGGATCTCCTCGATCCGCAGGCCGGCCCGGTAGGCGCGGATGACGAACTCGCTGGCGAAGACGTCCTTGTCCACGACGCACTCGCGCGCGATCCCGAGGAGCGGCTCGCGCAGGAACGCCTTGAGCCCATGCGTGTCCGTCCCGCGGAAGCCGAGCGTGGCGCGGAGGAGCCCGTTGTACATCTGGCTCGCCGCGTGCCGCGCCCACGGGCGGTCGTCGCGCGCCCCCTGGATGAGCTTGGACCCGATCACCATGTCGACGTCCCCCGCCCGCAGCATCGCGATTGCGTGGCGGTGGAAATCCACGTCGCAGAGGTCGATCTCGTCACAGAGGACGAAGCGCCCGCGCGCCCGCTCGATGCCCGCGCGGAGCGCGGCCCCATAGTTCGGCTCGCCGATCGAGAAGTGCCGTACTTCTGCGTACTTGCGCTCGAGCTCACCGGCGATGGCGAGGGTCCCGTCGCGCGAGCCGTTCTCGGCGAGCACGAGCTCCCAGCGCCAGCCGAACGGCAGCAGCCGCTCGCGCAGGTCCACGACGGCGGCGTGGAGGATCGCCTCTTCGTTGTAAACGGGGATGATGATGGAGATTTCCGGCGCTTCACCCGCGTCGCCGTGGCCGGGATCCGCGGCGCTCACGGCGCGCCTCCGAGGAGCGCCTGCGCCCGGTGCGCCGCGTCGCGCCCGAAGTGGAGCGCGTCCTCCATCGAGGAGTAGTTCCAGCCGCCGTAGCGCCCGCACGAGAGGACGCGCTGGCCCTCGAGGAACGGTCGCACGGCCTCCAGCGACCCGAAGTAGCTGTGATCGAACACGACGTACGCGTAGTCGATGCGGCGCAGCCGGGCGAAGCGGATGGCGCTCGGGGCGGGGATGAGGCCCATCTCGACGAGGCCCTCCGCGACGCGCGGGAGCAGCGCCGCGAGATCGGGCTCGGCGCGATCGGCGAGCTCGACGTAGAGGCCGGCCTTGCCCGGCGGGGCCATGTCGGCGGAGAAGTTGGAGTAGCAGCCCACGCGGTAGAACGGGTACTTCGCCTCCGGGACGTAGACCCAGTGCAGCGGCTTCCCGCACGGCGTGTCGAGCGCCACGTCGAGGTAGTGAAGGTGCGTGCAGCGCAGCCGGGAGGCCGCCTCGGCGACGGCTCGAGGCGCGTCCGAGAGGAGCCGCACGAGGGCGGGCAGCGGCGCGGACGATACGAGCACGTCGTACCGGACGATCTCGTCGTCGAACACGAGCTCGCGCGCGCGCCAGTCGATCGTCACGGGCGCGCGGCCGAGCTCGATCGCCGGCGTGCCCGCGTCCCGCGGCCGCTGCTCGGCGAGCGCCCGCGCGAGCCCGTGCGTCAGCTGCCCGATGCCGAGCCGCGGGTAGAGGAACTTCGCATTGTAGCCGAGCTCGCGGTCGTTCAGCCCGACCGCTCCGGCGAGCACGTCCTCGAGCTTCGGCAACGGGACGAAGCGGGAGCACCAGTCGGCGGTGATCTCGCTCGGGTGGACCCCCCAGAGGCGACTGTTGTAGGGGATCATGAAGTGGCGGCTGATCCCCTCGCCGAAATGCGCCAGGCAGAACTCCTCGAAGTTCCTCGGCTGGGGCCGGTCCTGCGCGAAGTGCGCCTCGATGAAGCCGCGGAGGCACTCGTAGGCGATGGCGGGCGGCAGGCCGGAGGTGTTCGCCTGGAACGGATACCGGGTGTACGTGCCGTTCGACCAGATCATCGAGCGCCGCTCGATCTCGAGAGGGTCAGGACCCAGCCAGCCGAGCGCGAGCTCCCGGGTCGCGGGGTCGCGCAGGTGAAGGAGGTGCCCTGTCCGATCGAAGCGGAAGCCGTCGTCCTCGAGCGTGATCGCGTGGCCGCCCGGGCGCGGCAGGCGCTCGAACACCCGGTGCGGCACGCCGGCTCGCCCGAGGTGGTAGGCGGCCGCCATGCCGGTCAAGCCGGCGCCGAGGATCGCCACGGGAACGCTGGAAATCGTGGGTCGGGTCATCGCTCGCGGCCCGGCCGCGGCCGCGAAGACACCACCTCCCCGGTGCGCCGTCAAGGCGCGGTGGCCCGCCCGGCGAGGCTCGCCCATGCTGGATTTCCTGCCCTCGGCGTGAGGCGGGCGGAGCTCCGCGCACGGCGGCGAAGACCGCCGTTGGCGCCTCCGCTCGGAGGGACTAGGTGTGTGTCTTGTTCCCGGCGCGCGTGCCCTGCGCCCCGGGGCGTCCGAGGTGCAGATGCCCATCCCCCGCCGGAAGTCGGTTCAAGTCACCGGGAGGATCCTCTACCTGACCGAGGACCCGGAGCACCTGAAGCAGCAGCTGGCGGGCGGCGAGCTTCGCTTCGAGACCGAGCAGCACAAGCTGATCGACAACATCTCGACCGACGAGCTCACGCCGGGGTGGGTCTGTTACTACTACGACGAGACGCTCGCCCGGTACTGCCTGGTCGGCCTGCGCGGTGGGCTCATCGAGCGCGACGCCATCAAGAACGGCGGCTTCGGCGTCATCGTCAGCGGGCGCTCGAAGGGGTGCGGCAGCTCGCGCGAGACGGCGCCGTACTCGGAGCGCGAGGCCGGGATCCAGCTCGTTGTCGCGCGCAGCATCGAGAAGATCTACGGCCAGAACTGCCAGAATATCGGGCTGCTCACGACGACCGACTTCTCGCTCCTCGACCGGCTCGCGCGGGGCGACGAGATCCCGATCGGCGAGTTCACCCGCGGGCTCGACCCGATCAGCGCCGACGTCGTCGAGTACGGCGGCCTCTTCGCCTACAACAAGGCGCGGATGGCCGGCGAGGTCTCGCCGCCGACGCTCGACACGCCGCCGCGGCCGATGACGCTGTGCGAGAAGATCATCGCGGCGCGCGCGATCGTGGACGCCAGGGCGGGCAAGATCGGGGTCCCGGCGGTGAAGCCGGGTGACGCGCTCTTCGTCCGCACCGACGTGCGCTTCTCGCACGAGTACGTCACGCCGATGGCCGAGTCGCTCTTCCGGGCGGGCTTCGGGCCGGACGCGGTCGTCACCGGGCCGGAGAGCGTCTTCGCCTTCCGGGATCACCTCACGTTCCTCGACCGCGTGATGCCAGAGGCGCACCTGAAGCTCGGCCTGCGGGAGCAGGCGGCCTCGCTCGCGACGGTGCAGCAGGCCTTCACCGAGCGGCACGGGATCAAGCTGTACGGCGAGGTCGAGCGCGACGGCAGGACCGTGGGCTCGGAGGCCATCTGCCACAACAAGGTGATCGAGGAGCTCGCGCTGCCGGGGCAGGTCGTGGCCGGGACCGACTCGCACACCTGCATGGCGGGGGCGCTCGGGTGCTTCGCGTTCGGCGTCGGCTCGACCGACATGGCCAACGCGTGGCTCACGCGCGATGTCCGCCTCGCGGTGCCGCAGTCGGTGCGCTTCAACCTGACCGGGCGGCTCGGGGCGGGGGTCACGGCGAAGGACGTGATGCTGTTCCTGCTCTCGCAGCCGTTCTGGAAGACGGGCCAGGGCATCGGCAAGGTGCTCGAGTTCGCGGGCGACGGCGTCCGCGCGATGGGCCTCGACGAGCGGGCGACGCTCACCAACATGGCGGTCGAGGCGGGCGGCTTCACCGGCATCATCGAGGCCGACGAGGAGATCGTGCGCTACCTCGTCGAGCAGCGCGGGCTCGCCGCGGAGGACGTGCGCGCGCGCATCGTGCGCGCGGATCCCGGCGCGGAGTACATGGCCACGTTCGACATCGATCTCGCCGCGGTCGAGCCGATGGTCGCGACGCCCGGTGATCCGCGGAACGGCGTGCCGCTGCGGTCGCTCCACGAGGTCTCGGGCGGCGAGGTGAAGATCGACATCGCGTACGGGGGCTCGTGCACGGGCGGCAAGAAGGCCGACATGGACATGTACGCGTCGGTGCTGCGCCGTGCGGTGGAGCAGGGCAAGCGCGTCGCCGAGGGCGTGCACCTCTACATCCAGTTCGGCTCGCAGGACATCCGCCGCTACGCGGAGGCGAAGGGCTACCTCGAGATCTTCGAGAAGGCGGGTGCTGAGCTCGTCGACCCCTCCTGCGGGGCGTGCATCAAGGCCGGGCCCGGTGTATCCGACCGCAAGGAGCAGATCACGGTCTCGGCCATCAACCGGAATTTCCCGGGCCGAAGCGGCCCCGGCCAGGTCTACCTGGCCAGTCCCCTGGTCGTCGCGGCGAGCGCGATCGCGGGCAAAATCGCTTTCCCGCAGTCATGACGCAGAGCGCCTATCGCGGAGTTACATACATAGTGCCCGCAATCGGCATGATGGAAAAACGAATGCTTTCCACGGAAGTGCGCCGTACGGTAAGGTGATCTTCTGTGGCGGATCGGGAGGAGCCCCAAGAGCGTATGACCGACAAGGACACGCTGGCGAAAAACAACGAAGCCTCGAAGACGGACAAGCGGAAGCAAAGCCTCTACTTTCCGGAGTCGATGCTGCAGGAAATCAAGGAGGAAGCGGCGCGGCTCGATCGCTCGCTTTCTTGGGTTGTGCAGCGCGCGTGGAAGCTGGCGCGGATAGACATCAAAAAGCTTCCCAGTGTCAATGACGTGGCTGACGACGAGGATAGCGGCGACTAACATCGCCGCGAGCCTCGCGTAAGACGCGTCGCTCGGGGATCGATGGGTCGAGAGCTCTTCGCCGCCGGGAAGGACGGTACGCGGATTTATGTCCGCTACCGGGAAGGTCCCGGCGGCATCGGAAGCTTGGCCAGCGGGTTCGGGGCGGGCTCGGAACGCCTCACCGCGGTGCTCTGCGACGGCATCGCCTGCGACGGCTTCATCTGGAAGTACCTGTGGGACGACCTGGCCCGTACGGTCAACGTCGCCCACTGGAACTATCGTGGCCACGGGCGGAGCAGCCTGCCTGTCGATCCGAAGGCGGTCGAGCTCCGCGACCACGCGAGCGATCTCGCTGCGGTGCGCGCGGCGATCGGCGACGGCCCTGTGGTGCTGTTCGGGCACTCGATGGGTTGTCAGGTCATCCTGGAGCATCTGCGGACCCACCGCGAGGGGGTGTGCGGGCTCGTGTTGATCTGCGGCTCGTCCGGCAGGATCACGCACCACTTCAAAGGCACGGATGTGCTCGCGCAGCTCTTGCCGCGGGTGATCGAGCAGGTTGACGCGTACCCGCACATCGCGCGCGCAATATGGAGCCGTGTGCCGGCGCCGATGGCGCTCCGGATCGCGCTGCTCGCCCGCGAGGTCGACGCGAGCGCGGTCACCCCGGCGGATCTGCTGCCGTACATGCGGCACATGGTCGACATCGATTTCTCGATGTTCCTCCACATGCTGCGCAGCGCCGGCGAGCACTCGACGCTCGACCTGCTCCCGCAGATCGATCTGCCCGCGCTCGTGATCGCCGGCGATCGCGACACGTTCACCCCGCCTCGCCTCGCCGAGGAGATGGCGGCGGCGCTGCCTCGCGGCGAGCTGATGATGGTGAGCGGCGGCACGCACGTCGTCCCGCTGGAGCGCAAGAAGATGGTCATCGAACGCGTGGAGCAGTTCCTGCTCGAGCGCGTCATCGCGAAGGACGGATGAGCCGGCGCGCGCGAGACGGGCTCGCGCCCGGACCGGCGCGCGGGCTGCTGCGACGCCTCGGCGGCGCGGCGTCGCGGGGTCTGCTCGTCGCGGGGGCGATGATCGCGGCCTCGTGCGCGCGGCCGTCGTCCGAGCGCAGCGGCGGGGCCGCCGGCGCGATCGCCGCGCTGGCCGAGAACGAGGCCGCGCCCGCGCCCGGCGCGCCCGCAGCGCGCTCGTCGGACGAGCCGCCCGCGCCCCCAGCGCCGGGCGCTGGAGCCACGGGGGACGCGCAGCTCGAGCGCGCTGCGGGGGACGCGCAGCTCGAGCGCGCTGCGGGGGACGCGCACGTCGCGCGCGCGCTCCAGCGCTCGTCGCTGCGCGCGCTGCGGCTCACGGGCAAGCTGGCCGACGGTCGGTTCGAGGCGATCCTGGCGCTCGGCGCAGGCGTCGAAGGAGCGGCGCCGCGCGAGGTGAAGGTGAAGCTCGCGCCGGCGCAGAAGAAGGCCCCGCTCGCGTTCCGGCACCCGGTCGCATTCTATCGCCTTGCGAGGGCGCTCGGCGCGCACGTCGTGCCCGTCGCCGCAGCGCGCCGGATCGGCATCGGCGAGCTCGCGGCGCTCATCGGTCGCGAGCCGAACGCGCGCAAGCTCCTGCGTCGCTTCGCGGTCATGAACGACGGGACCGTCGACGCGCTGGTCCTCGCGCCCGCTCCGGGTCCGCCCGGCCCGCGCTGGGTGTCATCTCGCCGGCGATCGGTCCGCTTCGATGACGCGCCCGAGCTCGACGTGTGGGCGCGCTGGGCCCGCGCCCCGTCGCCAGCGCGCGGCGAGCGCACCTCGATCCTCCGCGATTACCTGGAGGTGCTCGCGCTCGACTATCTGGCCGGCAACGGGCTCCGGAAGGAGATCGTCATCGACGTGAGCGCGGGGGCCCTCAGCCTGGAGGCCAACGCGAGCGCCTTCCCGCTGCACGTGAAGGCGCGCGAGCTGGATCGGCAGCTAGAGCGCCTGGTGGAGGCGGCGCGCTTCCCCCGGGCGCTCCGCGACGCGCTCGTGCGGTTCGGACCCGAGATGGCCGCCGCGGCGCTGCGCCCCGGCGGGTTCGAGGACGAGCTGGTGCCGCCGCGCGCCCTCGTCGAGCTCGAGGAGCGGAGGCAAGCGCTGCTCAGCCTGATCGAGGTGAAGATCGCCCACGGCGGAGAGGACGCCGTCCTCAGCCTCTAGCGCGGGTCCCTGCCGGAGCTCTGCCGCCGCGGCGCGCGATCCGCCCGAGGCGCCTGCGTCGTTGCACGGCGCTCTGCTGCGCGGCCGCGCCGGCGCCGGACGCGCCTCGGGCGCCCCAGGGCGACCCGCACGAGCGTCTCGCCGCGCGCGCACCTTGATCTCCGGCGCCAGCGGGGCGATCACGTTGAACCGTGATCGACGTGGCGACCCTGCAGCGCTGGACGGAGGACATCGGCTACAGCGCCGAGCTGGCGAAGCCGTCGACCCTGCGCATCCGTCCGCGCGAGGAAGGGGTCGTCGAGCTCCCGCCGTTCTTCGTCCAGTGCACCGAGAACTGGGTCGTGCTCTCGATGTTCGGCGTGCTCGATCCGGTCGACACGGAGGGCCGCGACGAGGGCGGAGCGAGGCTTACGCCCCTGGCCGAGGGGATCGGCCAGATGCTCGGCCTGCTCCGTCACCTGATCGAGGCCAACCGCGACATGCGCGTCGCCAAGTTCGCCCTCGACGAGCGGAACCAGATCCTGCTGTGCGCCGAGCTGCCCACCGAGTCGCTCGACCGCTCCGAGTTCGTCGATACGGTCGAGCGGCTCATCGAGTACGCCACGACGTACCGGCACGCCTTGCTCGGCACCGACGCCTGACAGGTCGGGCACGGCCGGCGCCCTCGCGCGATCACCGCTGCGTGATCACCACGCGGTGGTCGTCCCGGTAGGAGATGTTGCCCGACTCACCGCGGCAATCCCAGCAGGTCGCCCACGTGAGCCGCCGCCGCACGTAGCCGTTGAAGCCGAGCGCGATCGGCCCCGACTCGCCCTTCAGCAGGAGCGACGACGCGATCCGGTAGCGGTCTCCGGGGAGCTTCAGGAACGCGACGATGAACGTGTCGTCGTCGGACTTCCCCGTCACCACGAGCACCTCCTCGCCCGGCGCCGGGTTCCAGAGCAGCGGCGAGGTGGTGAGCGTCGTGTTCGGGGGCGGGCCCGCCTCGGGCTGGAGCGCCGGCGTGCCGCTCGGCGACAGCCGCGTCCGGCCCCGGCTGAGCACGACGTTCACGTCGTCAGGCTCCTTGAAGAAGGACACCTCCCCGCCGAGATCGCGGAGCTGCGGCACCGACGCGAGCAGCTCGGCGACCTGCTGCGGCCCGATCTCCGCGCGCCGGAACGTCTGCTGCCACTGCGGCGACGGGATCGACGCCGCGTTCGGCGCGCCGTGGCAGCACCGGAAGCCGATGTCGTCGCCTGACGCGCTCGGATCGACCGCCGCGCGGCGCGCGCACCGGTGATCCACGCCGCTCGCGCTCGCCGTGGCCCCTCGCACGGCGGCGGCCTTGGGCTGGAGGTCCTCGATCGGCGCGACGTCGCTCGCGGTCCACTCGCGCAGCGCGGCCCCCATGCCGACGACGCCGAACCCGGACGCGCACGACGCCGGCGCCTTGGCGCACGCCGGGTCCCACGCGGCCCCGCCCGCGTAGGGCGTCCCCTCGGGGCCCTTGCACGCGCGCTCCCACTCGAGCTCGGCGCACAGCCGCCCGCCGGTCTGCTGGCAGAGCTCCGAGGCGCGGGCCCGCGTCACGCCGGTGAGCGGAGCCTGCGCGGGGTCGTTCGGGTACAGGTAGCGATCGATGGTGAAGCCGCCCAGCTCGATGTCGAGCAAAGCCGGCTCGAGCGTCGGATCGCGCCCCCTGTCCCCGGGCGTGCTGCCCGCGACGAGCTTCCCGGCGGGGATCTCGATGCGCGCGGGCCCCGCCGCCGCGGCGCCGGCCTGCGGCCTCGCGCTCGCGGCGGGC
Source organism: Sorangium sp. So ce887 (assembly GCF_051521455.1). Taxonomy (NCBI): domain Bacteria; kingdom Pseudomonadati; phylum Myxococcota; order Polyangiales; family Polyangiaceae; genus Sorangium; species Sorangium sp. So ce887. The sequence continues at coordinate 11,929,928 of NZ_CP150354.1, forward strand.
GACTCGTTCTCGGCCGCCTCGAGCACCTTCCCCGGCGGCGCGGGCGTCACCGGCGGGCCTCCGTCCGCGCGCTTCTCCTCGGCCTGCTGCTGCTGCTGCTGCTCCGCGCGGCCGCAGCCGGACCCTCCGGCGATGCCGGCGGCGACGAGCAGGATCAGGGCAACGGCGGGCGTCCTCGTCGGCACGGTTCCTCGAAAGCGCTCCGCCTTATGTCGCAGGACCCCTCGCCCGTCAAAGTGCGCGCGCTATGCTGGCCGGGATGGGGCAGGGCGTGAGCGACGCACCGGATCCGATGGCCTCGCAGATGGCGCAGCTCCTCGCCAGAAGCGATCTCGACGAGCTGCGCGAGATCGTGAAGCGGTGGGTCGCCGAGGCGCCGACCGAGGGGGTGCGGCGGCACTACCAGGAGCTCGGGGGGCGCCTCATCGACCTCAAGGCGGCGCTCTCCGAGAACCCCGTGCAACCCACGGTCGCGGAGCTCGAGCAGGCGCTCACGATGATGCTCCGGCTCGCGGCCTCGAGCCCGAGGACATGAGCCGCCGGTGATGCTCGCCGACTTCCCTCCGTGGTTCCTGCGCGCCTTCGCGCTCTGCTTCGGCCTGCTCTGGGGGAGCTTCCTCAACGTCGTCATCCACCGCGTCCCGCGCGAGCTCAGCGTCGTCCGGCCGGGCTCGCGCTGCCCCGCGTGCGGCACGCCGATCCGCGCCTTCGACAACATCCCCGTCCTCAGTTACCTCCTGCTGCGCGGTCGCGCCCGTTGCTGCGGCGCGCCGGTGTCGCCGCGGTATCCGCTCGTCGAGGCGGCGGGCGGCGTCCTGTCGCTCGCGATCGTCGAGCTCATCATCCTCCAGCTCCCCTGGTCGACGCCGATCCTCCACGCGCTCGCCACGTACACCGCCGATCTCGCGCTCGCGCTCGGGCTGCTCGCGGCGACGTTCATCGACCTCGAGCACATGTACATCCCCGACGCGATCACGATCGGCGGCGCGGTGCTCGGCGTCGCCACCGCGTCGCTGCGCTCGATGGGCTTCACCGACGCGCTCCTCGGCGCGGCCATCGGCTTCGCCGTCGTCTGGCTCCCGTTCGTCGTGCTCTACCCGCGGATCCGCGGCGGCCGCGTGGGCATGGGGCTCGGCGACGCGAAGCTCCTCATGCTGGCGGGCGCCTGGTTCGGCTGGGGGGGCGCCCTCTTCGTGCTCGGCGCCGGCGCCATCCAGGGCTCGATCGTGGCGATCGGCATGCTGCTCCTGCGCGGGAGCATCGAGGAGCCCGAGGCGGTGCGCCTCGAGCGGGAGCAGATCCGCGCCGAGCTCGCGGCGATGTCCCCCGAGGAGCGCGCGGCCGCCGAGAAGGAGATCGCGCAGGATCCGCTCGCGGAGGCGCCCGGCGAGGGGTTCGGCCAGGCCCGCATCGCGTTCGGCCCGTTCCTCGCGCTCGCGACGCTGGAATGCCTGCTCGTCGGCCGCGACGTGATCGACGCGTATTTCTCATGGATCGACGCTGGATGAAGGCCCAGCTCCGCCGCGCGCTCGGGGCCCCGATCGCGCTGCTCCTCGCCCTCGCGGGCTGCGGCAGCTCGCTCCCGCTGCCACCGACCGGTCCTCACCTGCCGAGCGAGCCCGCGGTGGTCGTGCCCTACCCGCCGCCGCCGGCGCGGGTCGAGATCATCTCGCCGCCCGAGAAGCCGGGCCTCGTCTGGATCGACGGCGAGTGGCAGTGGCGGAGCCGCCGCTGGGCGTGGCAGCCGGGGCGATGGGAGGCCGTCCCGCCGGGCGGGTATTTCGCTCCCACCGCCACCGTACGCCGCTCCGACGGATCGCTGGTGTGGTTCGCCGGGGTGTGGCACGTGCCCGGCAAGAAGTGATCGACGCCGCGGCCGTGCGATGGAAAGTCACCCCGTGCCGAGGTGCTCGGCGCCGGCGCCCGCCGCCTGGCCGGCGCCGGCGAGCCAGCTCGGCGCGTCGTCACCTGCACGGATCCATGAGCTCAGCCCCATGATGCTTGCCTGGTCGTTCGCAGCGCGCACACCCGACGAAATCGCCCGACTCCTCCGCGCTCTCGGCAAGCACCGGTACGTGCGCGAGGTCGATCATCGGCTCCACTGGTCCGTCGATCACGCCCTCGCCGAGCTGCCGGAGTTCGCGCCGCCCGCCGCCGCGTTCCAGGCGCGCCTGAAGAAAGAGCGCGGGATCGAGCTCGGCTCGCGCGATCCTTCGCTGTGGCGAGAGGCGAAGACCGAGGAGGTGATCGCGGCGCTCACGGCCTTCTGGACCCCCGACGAGGCGGCCGAGCGCTACCGGGGCCGCCTGCTCGAGGCGCTCGCGCGGACGGGCCTCCCCGAGGCCATCCACGCTCCCTTCGCGTCGGCCCCGAACGACCCTCCGCACCCGGAGCTCGTGCTGCTCGACTGGGAGCTGTACCCCGTGGACGAGCTCGATGCGGACCGGCACGCCGGGGCGCTGGCCGCCATGGAGGAAGCCGAGGAAGAGGTGAGCGCGTCGGCGCCGATCTACAACGAAGGCCCCGTCCTCGCGGCGCCCGAGCTCTGCGGGGGTGCGCCGAACGGGCTGCTCGAGGACGACTTTCTCGTGTGGTCGGACGGCCCCTACAGCTACTCGGATTATGTGTTCCGCGGGGTCGCGAAGGCGGCCAAGCTCGTCGATCCGCCCACGGGCTACAGGGATCTGTAAGCGCGTCCGTCGCGTCAGTACGGATCGGGCTTCGGCGGCGGGAGGGTCGGGGCCTCCTCGGCGGGTGAGGCGAGGGTCGGAGCCACCTTGGCAGGGGGCGCGACGGGCTGCGCGGTGGCCTTGGCCGCGGGGGAGGGGGCCGGCCCTTTCTGCGCCGGGTAGAGCGTCACCTCGAGCTCGATGTCCCTGTCGAACACGAGCATCCGTCGCTGCGCGACGTGGCCTGGAGCGGAGATCTCGATCCGGTGCGCCGCGCCGTCCTTGATGAGCTTGCCATCGAAAGGATTCGAGGGGAGCGCTACCCCGTCGACGAGGATCTGCGCGCTGGTCGGGCTCGCCTTGATCGACGCGCGGAGGAGCGCAGCGTCCGCCCCCGCGCGTCGGGCGCTGCTCTCGGCTGCCGGCGGGGAGAGCTCGGCGCTCGGCAGCGTCGGCGCAGGCGGTGCGCTCTGGGCCGGCGGCGCGGTCATGCGGACGCTCTGCCGGCCCGGATCGCGCACCTTCAGGTACAGCGTCGCGGCACCGATCAGCGCGATGACCGCTGCGGACGCGACGAGCGGCAGCCGCGAGCGCCGCGGCGCCGGCGCGGGCTGAGCGGCGGGGGCGGGCTCGGTCCGCACGACGGCGTGGAGCGTCGCCTGCGGCGGGCTCGAGCGGTGGAGCGGACGCGCAGGCGTCGAGGGCGAGGAGGTCGTGATCGCCCCCTCATCCGAGGAAGGATAGGAGTCGAGCGGTTCGCGCATCGGCAGCGAAGGCAGCTTCGACGCGCGGCCGGCGAGCTCCGCGCCCCCCGCGTCGGGGCCGTGCTCCCGCAGCTGCTTGAGCTGGCGATCGATGATCGCCCGGATCTCGGCCCGCTCGTGGGCGAACAGCTCGCCCATGAGCTCGCCGACCTGCTCGGCCGCCACCTGCTCTCTCAGGCGCCCCGCGTAGCGATCGAGCTCCGCGCGCAGATCGGCGGCCGTCGAATAGCGCCGGTTGGGCGAGTGGGCGAGCGCCTGGGCGCAGATGCGCGCGAGCTCGAAGGGCACGTCGGGGCGGGCGGACCGCGCGTCCGGGATGTCCCGCATCAGGCGCGAGATGATCTGCGGATCCGTCAGGCCGCGCCAGAGGCGGCGGCCGGTGAGCACCTCCCAGAGGATGACGCCGGCCGAGAAGAGGTCGGCGCGCCGATCGATCTGGGAAGAGTGCGAGAACGCCTGCTCCGGCGCCATGTACGCGACCTTGCCCTTCAGCGTGCCGGCCTGCGTCTCGACGACGCGGTGTGCTGCGAGGGCGATCCCGAAATCGACGATCTTCACCTGACCGTCGTACGTGATGAAGATGTTGTGGGGGCTGACGTCGCGATGCACGACGTTGAGCGGCGTCCCGTCGTAGTCGACGAGCTCGTGGGCGTAGTGGAGGCCGGCCAGCACCTCGCTGAGGATCCACAGCAAGACGGCCAGCGGGATCGCGCGCTCCTGCTCGCGCGCGCGGGAGATCACCCGGCTGAGCGGCTGCCCGTCGAGGTACTCCATGGCGATGAAGTACTCGCCGTCTGCGAGGCCGACCTCGTTGGTCTGCACCACGTTGCGGTGGTTCAGCCGGGCGGCGAGGCGGGCCTCGTCGAGGAGCATGTCCCGGAACTCGGGCTCGTCGGCGATGTTGGGCCGCAGGCGCTTGATGACCTGCAGCTTGCTGAAGCCTGCCGGCCCCACCGCGACCGCCAGGTGCACGTCCGCCATGCCCCCGTGCCCGAGCGTCGCGATGAACCGATACTTGCCGAGGCTGCGCGGGTGCCGGTCGGAAGGGGACGGCGGCGCATCCCGGCCGACGGGGGTCGGCGCGTCGCGCTCCGGGCGCCGCATCGGGATCGTCGGCGGGGGCTCGGAGGACACAGGGACGGGCAGCTGCCTGGACCGCAGGGTCCGACCGTCGATCGAAGCCTGCACATGCTCCGGCGGGCCAGAGGCGGCGAGCTCGTTGCTGCGAGCGGAGTCCACCGCCCAGTCAGCCTCGTCGTTCGTCCCCTTGGGCTCGCTCACCGCAGAATGGTCCTGATCCAGCGACGTCCAGTCAAGCTGGCGGCAGCGCGGGCAAGCGCTTGCATCGCATCGGGCGGGCGCCGATCGGCTCGCCCATGACGGCGAGCCGGCGTCCAGCCCACAACCGCAGCCCTGACCACCGCCGGGCCGCCCGCGCCGGAGCGCGCAGCCGCCCTCGCGAGCCGGACGAGCGCGCGCCCTGAGCGCCGCCGGACAGAAGCGCGCAGCAGGATCGCCTCGCCCTCAGCAACCCGACGCGGCGCTTGCTATTGTGACAAATATCACTCGCGGCGAGGTTCCTGTACCTGGGGGGAGGATGTGAGAAGCTCGCCCTGACTTGCGCACCATTTCTCGTGAAGAGGTAGCCGATGCCCTGTGACTCGATTCCGCGGCGCTTGCTCGGTCAGGCGAAGGCGCGGCCCGAGGCTCCAGCCCACTACGTCAAGGAGGGGGGGTTCTGGAGGATGACCAGCTTCCGGGAGTACGCGAGCGAGGTGCGGCGCGCCGGCAAGTCGCTCATCGCGCTCGGCGTCGCGCCCGGGGACAAGCTGAGCCTCCTCGGCTTCAACCGGCCCGAGTGGGTGGTGCTCCACGTGGCCGGCATGGCGATCGGGGGCGCTCCCGCGGGCATCTACACGACGTGCTCGCCCGAGGAGGTGCGCCACGTCGTGCACCATTCGGCCTCGAAGCTTGTGCTGGTCGAGAACAGGGGCCAGCTCGAGAAGGTCCTCCGCCAGTGGGATCGGCTGCCGCAGCTCTCGTGGGTGGTGCTGATGCGGGGCGCGGCGCCGGAGGGCGATCCGCGGGTGCTGTCGTGGGACGAGTTCCTCGCCCGGGGCAGCCGGATCTCGGACGAGCTGCTCGAGCAACGGCTCGACGCGCTCGAGCCGCGGGGGCTCGCGACGCTGCTCTACACCTCCGGGACGGTGGGGCCGCCGAAGGGGGTCATGCTGAGCCACGAGAACCTCACGAGCTCGGCCGACCTGGCGGCGCGCATCCTCCCGTTCTCGCCCTGGGACATCGGCCTGTCCTACCTGCCGCTGTCGCACATCGCCGAGCAGATGTTCACGATCCACATCCCGGCCTCGGTCGGCGCGGCCGTGTACTTCGCCGAGTCGATGGAGGCGCTCGCGGACAACCTCAGGGAGGTGCGTCCGACCGCCTTCTTCGGGGTCCCGCGCGTCTGGGAGAAGATGAGGGCCGGGGTCGAAGCGAAGCTCTCCGGGGCGAAGGGCCTGCAGAAGCTCTCGCTCGAGCAGGCGCGGCGCGTCGGCCTCCAGCACAGCGAGCTCCGCGCGCGGGGTGAGAAGCCGGGGCCGTTGCTCGCGCTGCAGCACCGCCTCTTCGACAAGCTCGTCTACTCGAAGGTGAAGGCGGCCCTGGGGCTCGGCCGGGCGCACGTGTGCAGCAGCGGCGCGGCGCCCATTGCGAAGGAGCTCCTCGAGCTCTTCGCGTCGCTCGATATCCTGATCACCGAGGTCTACGGTCAGTCGGAGGTGACCGGCGCGACGAGCTACAACCTGTCGGGCAGGACGAAGCTCGGCTCCGTCGGCCCCGCGGTGCCGGGCCTGGACGTGAGGATCGCCGACGACGGCGAGATCCTCGTGAAGGGGCCGACCGTGTTCCTCGGCTACTACAAGGACGAGGAGGCGACGGCGCAAGCCCTTGTCGACGGCTGGCTCCACTCGGGGGATCTCGGCAGGTTCGACGAGGAGGGGTTCCTCCACATCACCGGGCGGAAGAAGGAGATCCTCATCACCGCCGGCGGAAAGAACGTCTCTCCCAAGAACATCGAGGAGGCGCTGAAGCGCCACGGTCTCATCGCCGAGGCGGTGGTCGTCGGCGACGGGCGCAGGTTCCTCACGGCCCTGCTCGTGCTGGCGCCCGACGCCGTGAAGCGCTTCGCGGCCGAGCGCGGGCAGAGCGGCGATCTCTCGCACGCGTCGCCGGAGATCCAGGAGGCCGTGCAGCGGGCCGTGGACGAGGTGAACGGCCAGCTCGCGCAGGTCGAGACGATCAAGAAGTTCTCGATCCTGCCGCGCGGCTTCACCATCGAGGACGGCGAGCTCACGCCGACGCTGAAGATCAAGCGGCGCAACGTGAGCCAGAACTTTGCGCGCGAGATCGAGGCGATGTACGCCGAGTAATCATGCGCAACGAGCCTGCCACCGCCGTCTCTTTCGACTTTGGCCAGACCCTGGTGGAGCTCGACACCGGGCTGCTCTCCGCCCGCCTCGCGGAGCGGGGCATCGCCGCGTCCCGGGAGCAGCTGGACGGGGCGGTCGACGAGGGATGGCGCGCCTACAACGACGCGATCCTGCGCGGGCTCGGCGGGCACCCGTGGAAGATCATGATGCGTCGCCTGCTCGAAGCGGGCGGCGTGCCGGCCGGCGCGCTCGACGCGGCGGTCGACTGGCTCTGGACGGAGCAGCCCCGGAAGAACCTCTGGCGCCGGCCGATCGCCGGGATGATCGACGTCGTGGTCGAGCTCCGGCGTGCCGGCGTGCCGGTCGCGGTGCTGTCGAACTCGGAGGGCCGGCTCGCCGAGCTGGTCGAAGAGCTCGGCTGGTCTGCGCACTTCGTGGCGGTCGCGGATTCGGGGCGGCTCGGGTTCGAGAAGCCGGGCAGGGAGATCTTCGCGTGGACAGCCGAGCGCCTCGGCGCGCCGCTCGCCGCGGTGGTCCACGTGGGCGACTCCCTCGCTGCAGATGTCGACGGCGCGCTCGCGGCAGGAATGCGGGCCGTCTGGTTCAAGGGCGATCCGCAGCGGGCGGCGCAGATGCCCCACGCCGAGCGCGTGGCCGTGTGCGACGGCGCGGGCGCGCTGCGCGGCGCGCTCAGGACGTTCGGCGTGCGCTTCTAGGCTGTCCACCTTCGTGCGCCAGCACGAGGCTCCGCGCTCGCGGGCCCGTCAGGCGGGCGGTGGTCCGCAAGGGCGCAGCCGACGCGCAAGGCCACCGCGGGCGGCGCTCCCCCGGCGCCCTGCTTTCTGTGAGCACGAACGTCCCGGAAGGCGCCTCCGCCCCGCGCGCGTCGCGCGCGCTTCTCTCCGGGATCTCCTCGCCCTGCTGCCCCGCGCCGGTGCGCCGGTCTCCGGATCGTGCAGCCGATGCACGTCTTTCGGGTGGTTCGGGCATTGCTGGAGACCGGCTCACGATGGTCGTCAAGGATGCAAGCATCGAAGAAGAGTCCGTGCTCGGGGGGCGGCAAGCGAACGTTCCCGCCGTCTTCCCTCGCGTCCTCAGCGAGGCCCGCCGCGCGGACGAGCGGCTTGTCTCGCTCGTGCACGAGCGTCCCGTGGCCACGCTGTGCGTGGTGGCCGCGGTGGGATACCTGATCGGACGGGTCGTTACACGGCTGGGTTGAGGAGGTCACCATGACGGAAAGCGAGGTCGAGGCGACACGGGAGCGCGAGGCGCGGGAGAAGGTGAACGACGCGCTCGGCCGGCTCGACGCAACGGAGGTCACACGGGCGGTCTCGGCGTTCGCGCGGGAGAACCCGCATGTAGCGCTCGCTGCGGCGGCTGGGCTCGGGTTCCTGCTCGGCGGGGGCCTGACGCCGCGCGTGCTCAGCAGGCTCGGGTCCTTCGCGACCCGCAGCTATGTCAAGAGCACCTTCGCTCATGCGGTCGGAACCTTCCTCGACGAGCAGGCGCGATCCCAGGAACAGCTCGGATCGTCGCCCTGACCCTCCCAGCACCTGCGCGTGCGCCTCCGGCGGCACCTGCGCCGCGTCTTGCGGGATGCGCACCGCCCCATGTCGCACACGTCGTGCGGAACCTCGGCCAGGACAGCTCTCGACGGCCGGTCGTGGTCCTGTTTGAACATGAAGGCGAGAAGGCGGGAAGAAAGCTCAATGAGCTTCACGCCTTCCCGCCTTCATGTGAACTCTCTCCGGGCAAATGCGACCACTACCCCGACCGCGCGTCCCGGGCGCGCGCACCGGGACGCGCGCCCGGGGCGGGCCGCTCGCGCGAGGCGTCGCTTCGGCCGCTGCGCGCCGGTCGTCCACGAGGTCGCGCCGCGCCGGGCGAGCGTCCATCAGGCTTGACGGCTGTACGCCTTGCGGATGCGTCGACCGCCGCTCTCGCTCAGCACCTCTTCGACGCTGCGGGACACGTCGGGCAGACACCGGACGGAGAGCACCGCGCCGCCGCCCGTGCTGCCGACCTCGTCGAGCCGCCGCGCCTCGTATTCGGGCAAGCGCGCGCCGAGCACGGCGCCCAGCAGGGTGCCGGCCGCGCCGGCGGCGCCCGCTCCGGCGAGGCACGCGACAAGGGGCCCCGCCAGGAACGCGTCGAGCCTCGGGATGATCAGCGCGCCTCCCGCCGTCATCGCGGCGAGCGCGCCCCCGAGGAGCCCTCCGATCACGGCGCCCAAGGCGGCCCCTTCGGACGCCTTGCTGTGGATCGTCAGCTCGATCTCGCCCAGACGGGAGTGCTGCTTGGGCACCATGCGGATGTCCTCGGCCGCGACGCCCAGGGCGAGGAGGCGGCCAAGCGCGCCCGCGGCTTCCGTGCGGCCTGGGAAGAATGCAGTGAGCGTCCGGTAATACATCATTCGACGAGGGCCCCTGTGACGCGCTTCGCGAGGTGGCTCGTTCAATCCATCTGCTCTCGGAAAAGCATCGCTTGTGCCGCTCGGGCTGCGCAGATGTCGCTCGGCCGCCGGAAAGCGTTCGGGAAATGATGGAAGGCGCCGCGCCGCGCTGGGACGGTGCGGCGCCTTCGCGCCCTGCTCCGGGGGCTCGGTCAGCGAATGCCGAGGTCGTTGGCGAACGAGCGCTCGCCGGGGGTCGCGCTGGTGCTCTCCTGGATCTCGTCCTGAGCCCGCCGCGCGGCGCCCAGGGCGCGATCCTTGACCTTCTCGGCGCGCTCGCGCAGCCGGCCTGTGCTGTCGCGCAGCCGGCGGCGCGCCTCGTCACCCGAGGTCGGCGCGACCAGGACGCCGACCCCGACGCCGACCGCGACGCCGAGGCCGAGACCGACCGAAACGGGAACGATCCAGTCGAGTGAGCTCCTTCTCCTGTAGGGGAACATGTCGGCCATGTAATTGACGAGATCGGTTGCCTTCATTGTGGCTCCGTCGGTTCGCACAGCGTTCGGGACGCGAGCATCGCGTATCCCTCAGCGTGGATTCACGTGGCTGGAACAGTGACCGGCGGGACGTGAGGCAGCGCGCATGCCAAGGGCATATTGCGCACGGAGGGAGCAGGGCGCGCGGGCGCCCTGCCGTGGATACGAGCGCGGTGCGAGGAGCGCCGCGGCGCTAGCGGCAGAAGCCGTCGACGCAGACCCCGCCGTCGCTGCAGGACGTCTCGGGCTCGCATTCGCCGCCGAGGTTCTCGCTCGATCCGCACACCTGATGCACGCCGGAGAACGTCGTCACGGTCCTGCACTCGCTCAGCGAGGGCGACTGGTTGTCGCAGGCGTTCGGGTTCGGCTGCTCGCACGAGATGTAGCAGCTGTGGTGCAGGCAGATCGACCCCGGCGCGCAGACGTCCTGCGCGCCATCCTCGCCGCACACGAAGTTGCTCGACTGATTCGGGATGCAGCCGTTCTCGACCCAGACGTCGCCCTCGGGGCAGTCGGCGCCGTCGCTCCTCGGAACGCAGGCGCCGTCGACGCAGACGGCAGCGGAGCCGCCGCAGTCGTCGGTGATGACGCAGGGCTGCGCAGGCTGGGAGCAGATGCCGAGGGTCGCGTCGCAGCGGTGGCTGCTGGGGCAGTCCGCGTCCTCGCTGCATGCCGGGGTGCATTTGCCCTCGACGCACTTGTCGTTGACCGGACACTGGGTCTGGTCGAAGCACTGGTCCTGAGGCGCGGTGCAGATGCCGCTCACGCAGAGGTAGTCAGCGCCGAGGCCGGCGCAGTCGGCGTCGGCGCCGCACGCGGCCGGGGTCGCCGGGACGCAGGTCGCAGCGTCGCCGTTGCCTTCGCAGACATAGCCGTGGATGCACCCGAGGGGCTCGCCGCTCGGGAGGACCTGATCGCAGCTGCCGGGCTGGCACGTGCCGTCCGGCGCGCAGGTCTCGCCCTCGGCACAGTCGTCGGGGTTGCCGCAGTACACCGCGCCGCCGCTGCCGCTGCCGCCTCCGCCCTCCCCGGAGGAGCCGGTCGCGACGCACGAGGCGGTGTGATCGTCGGCGGTCACGCACTCGAAGCCGCCGCTACACCCCCACGTGGTGCAGTCGCCGACGTGGCATTCGTTGTCATCGCCGCAGGTCTCGTTGACCCCGCAGTCGGCCGGCTCCTCACAGCCGTTCGAGCTCGGGACGCCGGGCCCGCAGTCCTCTGCATCGCAGAAGTAGTGGCTGTCGGCGTCATCGTAGATGGGGCAACCCGCGAGGAGGGGCGCCAGCACGCTCGCGAGACCCAGCAGAGTAAGTCGCTTCATTCACCGTCTCCCGAAGGCATTCGGCCGCCCGGCGTCGAGGGGCGGCGCCCTCGCGCGTGACGGTCGCGACCGGACGAGCGTAGCAAGCGACATGCCCCGAACAAGCCCCGGCGAGGCGCGGCGAATTTCGGCCGCTCGCGCGCGCGCCGTGAAGCGGCGTTCACGTCGGGATGTGGCCGCGCGCGGCGCGACCGAGCGCGGCCCATGCGCCGCGCCTCGCGGAGGCCGGTTCGCAGCGACCGGGCAGGATGGCGCGGCGCGGCGCGGACCGCCTGGGGCGCGCAGGGGAACCCGTGCTACCGTTCCGCCGAGTTCCGGGCGGCCACCTCCGAACGAGGGATCCCGGCAGGCTCGCGCCTGTGGGCCAGCCGTTCGCGAGGACACGGGGACCGGTCGAGCAGATGGATGTCACCTGCGAGCGTTGCAGCACCGAATACGAGTTCGACGACGCGCTCGTGTCGGAGCGCGGTACGACGGTCAAGTGCACGAACTGCGGCTACCAGTTCAAGGTGCGCCGCACCGGCGGCGCCCTCCCCGAGAGGTGGGTGGTGCGCACCCTCGGCGGCAGGGAGCTCGAGTTCAAGATGCTCCGGGAGCTCCAGGCGGCGATCGCCCAGGGCCAGATCACCCGCGATGACGTGATCTCGCGCGGCAACGCGCGGCCGCGGCGGCTCGGGTCGATCGCGGAGCTGGAGCCGTTCTTCAAGGGCCCGGGCAGCGTGGTCATGGCCGGGACCGCGCTGGGCATCGGCGGGCCTTCGCCGCTGGCCGGCCGCTCGAGGTCGCTGACGCCGCAGGGGCTCGGCGGCCCAGCGCCGGCGCAGACCGAGGTCTCGATCGCGATCCCGCTCCCGCGCGCGGAGCCCAGCGAGGAGGCCGGCCCCGAGTCCGTCCACGAGGCCGAGACGATCGTGCGGGACGTGCGGGAGGTCCAGTCCGCGAAGGAGCGCCCCTCGCCGCGCCGCGCGACGATGCCCGCGGTCTACGAGCCCGATGCCGGCGCTCCGGCGCAGGCGATGCTCAAGCCGAGCGCGCTGCCCGGGGTCGTGGTGCCGCCGGAAGAGGCGCCGCCGCTGCCGGACGCGCACCCCGCGCGCCGGCATGAGCCGCGGACGCTCCGCGGCGCCGGGGTCGCCGAGGTGCGCCACGGCAGCGTCAAGCCTGGGGCCGCCGACGCCGGCGGCGAAGCGCCGGGGCGGGCTGCCGGGCTCGCTCCGCTGCGGATCCCGAACAGCGTCCCGCCGCCGCGCATCGAGCGCGCGGCCGCGTCTGCTCCCGCCGACGGCCAGGGAGAAGACGGCCCCGCGGCGAGGCGCGGCGGGGCGCCGCGCGCCGCCACGGAGGATCGCGCAGCGCGGAGGGCGGGGGCGCCGATGCCGCTTGTGTCGCCCGCCGACCCCGACGGGGGGTCTTCCTACGCCGACGAAGGGGACGGGGAACCGCGGTTCACCTCGCTGCCCATGAGGAGGACCGGGATCGCGCGGTGGATCGTCGGTCTCATCGTCATCGGCCTCATGGTGGTGAGCGTCGCGACCCTCGGACCGAAGTACCTCAAGCCGGCCGCCCAGGCCCGGCCGACGACGAGCGACGATCGCGTCGCGACCCTGCTCGCCGACGGCGAGCGGAGCCTGACGGAGGGGGACCTCGAGACGGCGAGGGACAAGCTCGTCAAGGCGAGCGCGCTCGCCGAGGACGACCCGCGGGTCGCCGTGGCGCTGGCCCGGGTCGAGACGGTGAACGCGGACATGCGGTGGCTGCGGCTGCAGCTGCTCGCCGAGGACGATCCGGATCTGGACACGATGCGCCACGAGCTCCAGAGCGCGATCGACCGCGCTGGCAAGGCGGTCGAGCACGCGCGGCGCGTCGCGCCCGCGGACGCCGAGGTGAACCGTGCCGCGATCGATCTGCTCCGCATGCAGGGGGACCTCGCCTCGGCGCGGCAGCTCGTCGGCGCGATCTCGGCCGAGAGCGCGCAGCCGGAGAACGCCCTCACGCTGGCCGCGCTCGATCTCGCGGAGGCCCAGCCGAGCTGGGCCGTGAAGCGGCTCCGGGCGGCGGCGAGCATCGAGCAGATCCCCGGGCGGGCGCGGGCGCTCCTCGTGGTCGCGCTCGCGCGATCCGGCGATCTCGCGGCCGCGCGCGTCGAGAACGAGCGCCTGCTCGCCATGAGCCGGCCGCACCTGCTCGCGCGCCCGCTCCGGGTCTTCATCGACCGGATCGAGAAGGCACAGGACAAGCCGAGCGGCGGCGCCGACCCGGCCTCGAGCGCCCGCACGGAGAGCCCTCCGGCGGGCGCTCCCGACCCGAGCCCGTCGGCCGCGCCGGCGCCGCCGGGGCGCGTCCGCCGGGCGGCGGAGCCGGACGACAGCCGCGTGCCGGACGACTACGTCGCCCCGGGCGGTACGATCGACACGAGCGACCTTCCCGGCGTGCACCCGCCGCCGACCGCCTCGCCGAGCACGACAGCGCCGGCGATCGACACCTCCGATCTGCCTGGAATCAAGCATGAGTAAGCGCCGAGCTCGACGGATGCGGTGGGCCGGTGCCGGCGTCCTCGCGGTGGCAGCATCGATGGCAGCGTGCACCGGGAGAGAGCGGGCGGCGTCGCTGCCGGCGCCGCCTGCCGGGCGCCTCGACGAGCCGGCGGTCATCGAGATCGATCTCTCGCGCGGGCTCCCCGAGAGCGCATCGGCGTCGCTCTTCGGCCCGCCCAGCGGCAGGACGCACGCGCAGCTCGTGCAGTCGTTGCGGGCGCTCTCCGAGGCCGAGGGCGCGAAGGGCTTCCTCGTGCGGCTCGGGAGCGCGCGCCTCGGGTTCGCGCGAGCCCACGAGATCGGCCGGATCCTCGGCGACATCCGCACGGCGGGGCGGCCGGTCGTGTGTCACGCGGACGAGTACAACAACGCGACGATGCTGCTGGCGGCCACCGCCTGCAGCAAGCTCTGGCTGAGCCCGGCCGGGCAGGTCGACACGGTGGGGATCGCGGCGCAGCTGGTGTTCGCGAAGGGGCTCCTCGACAAGCTCAACGTGGACGTCGACTTCCTTCAGGTGGGGAAGTTCAAGGGCGCGAGCGAGCCGTTCACGCGCGAAGGGGCGAGCCCCGAGGCGCGTCAATCGCTCCAGTCGGCGCTGGGCGGGCTGCGTGAGGCGTGGCTCTCGGGCATCGTGGAGGGGCGCGGCAAGCAGGAGCTCCGCGAGGCCGTCGAGGACGGCCCGTTCGCCCCGGAGGAGGCGAAGGCGAGGGGGCTCGTGGATGAGCTCGGCGATCTCGAGGCTGCGATCGAGGACGCGAAGAAGCTCTCCGGCACCGAGGTCTCCGTGCCGCGGTTCGGCGGTACCCCGCGCGACCCGAGCCTCTCGCGGAGCCTCGTGGACGTGTTCCGCTCGATCTCTGGGGCGAGCACGCTGGGCACGCCGCATGTGGCGGTGGTCCCGGCGATCGGCGGCATCACCATGACCGCCCGCGGGATGCCGCTCGGCTCGTCGGACGGGATCGGCGAGCGCGAGCTCGGACGGATCATCACGCGTCTCACGAAGGACACGAGCACGAAGGCGGTCGTGCTCCGGATCGATTCGCCCGGCGGGTCCGCGCTGGCCTCGGATCTGCTCTGGCAGAAGCTGATGCGGCTGCGGGAGGAGAAGCCGCTGGTCGTGTCGATCGGCGGCATGGCGGCGAGCGGCGGCTACTACCTCGCCTGCGCCGGCACCAAGGTCCTCGCCGAGCCGACGAGCATCATCGGCTCGATCGGCGTCGTGGGAGGCAAGTTCGCCGTCGGGAAGGCGCTCGCGGAGATCGGGATCAACGCAGAGACCGTCGCGGCCAACCCGGATCCGGAGCGGGCGGCGCGCGCCGCGTACATGTCGGCGCTCACGCCCTGGGACGAGCCCACCCGCGCCCGCGTGCTCGCCTCCATGGAGGCGGTTTACGACCTGTTCCTGAAGCGCATCACGGCGGGACGGAACCTCCCGCTGGAGACGATCGCGCCGTCCGCGGAGGGGCGAATCTTCGGCGGGGTCGAGGCCCAGGGGCGCTCGCTCGTCGATGAGCTCGGCGGGCTGGAGCGGGCGGTAGCGCTCGCGCGCGAGCTCGCGAAGCTGCCAGCGGACGCGCCGGTCGAGATCGAGCAGGACGATGGAGGGCTGCTCGAGCTCCTGGCCGCCGGCGACGAGACCGGCGAGAACGCCGCGCGGACCCCGGACCGCGCGGCGCTCAAGGAGCGCGCGCGGGAGGCGATGGCCGGGG
Organism: Sorangium sp. So ce887; assembly: GCF_051521455.1. Taxonomy (NCBI): domain Bacteria; kingdom Pseudomonadati; phylum Myxococcota; order Polyangiales; family Polyangiaceae; genus Sorangium; species Sorangium sp. So ce887. Next base: position 11,945,281 of record NZ_CP150354.1, read on the forward strand.
CCCTGCTGCCCGAGTGGCTCGGCGTCGCGCCGGAGGTAGGCACCTTTGCTGCCGCGATGGCGCCGCTCCTGGCCGGAGAGAGGGCGCTCACGGTGTTACCGTTCGCGGTGACGCTCCGGTAGGGCGCGAGATCGCACCGGAAGATTGGCCTTGTACCTCGGTCGTTCTGGTAGGCTGAGCGGGTTCAGAATACCCGAAGCGGGTTGCCGAAATGAGCTCTTCACCTCCGGAACGGGCAGCATCAGCGTCGGGCGCGCGGAGGACGCTGCATTCGCCGGAGCTGATGGAACCAGCGGGGCCCGCCTCTGCGGGGCAGCTGGTCATCGGGGGGAGTCGATCCGTCGCGCCGGTGTCGCGCCATCGCGGCCCGCGCGCTGAAGAAGCCTACTGGCGCGCGCGCGTGGACGACCGCCGCGCGGCTGGCGACGCCCATGGGGAGCGCGATGCGGCCCTCGCCCTCGCGAGGATCCTCGCCGCGCGCGGCGTCGAGCTCGACAAGGCGGCGGCGCTGGCTCGCCGAGCGCTCTCGCTGGGCGACGACCCCGCGATGAGGGGCGAGCTGGCCGGCTGGCTGGCGGGGCTGGGCGAGCCAGCCCTGGCCGCAGCGGCGCTGCGCGGCCTCCGCGATGACGCGCAGCCGCCCGGCGCGACGGCGCGGGTGCTGGTGAAGATCGCCGTGCTCCTGGCGCGCGCCAGCGACGTCGCGGGCGCGGTCGATGCGCTCGAAGAGGCGAGCGAGCTCGCCCCGGACGACGCGATGGCGAGCGAGCTGCTCGGCACGATCGCCGCCTGGGCGTCGGAGGAGGTGTTCCCCACGGTCGCGGCGAAGGCGTACCTGGAGGCGGCCAAGCGGCGCGAAGCCGCGCGGGAGCGGGAGGCGGCGTTCGAGGACCGCCTGCGCGCCTTCGAGATCGCCCCTCAAGACGACATGGCCGCCAAGGCCATGGCCGCCGCGCTGTTCGTGCGCAGCCGGCACGGCGCCGCCGACGAGGTGCTCCGGGCGCACGCCGAAGCGCTCGCGGCGCGGGCGTCCGGGGGCGAGGCCTCTGCCCCCTCCGCGCTGCAGCGCGCGATGGCGGTCCACGGCCACCGGCTCCAGGGCGCGACGAACGAGGGAGACTGGGCGCGCGCGGTCGGCTGCGTGCTCGACGCGGGCCTCGACGGCGAGGTCGACGGCGACGCAGCCCGCGTGATCGACGAGGTGATCGAGCAGGCAGGGCTCTACGAGCTCGTGGCCGCGCGGCTCGAGATCCGGTCCGAGCAGCGGGTGGGGGGGCCGAGGGCAGAGGCGTACACGGCGCTTGCGCGGCTCTATGCCGGCCCGCTCGCGAGCCCCGACCGCGCCGTGGAGGCCTGGATCGAGGCCGCCGTGAGCGACTCCAGCAGCGCGGCGGCGCGCTCCGCGCTGCGCGAGCACGCGGCGACCCTGCACGACATGGCGCCCCTCGTCGAGGCGCTCATCCGCATCGGCGAGGGCTCGGAGGCGAGGGCGCGAGAGGACGCGGCGGCGCGGATCGACGCGCTCTCGGAGCTCGCCCGCCTCGCGGAAGAGAAGATCGGCGACCCCGGCCTCGCGCAGTGGGCGTTCGAGACGCTGAAGGACGTCGGCGGCGACCCGGAGCGCTCCGCGGCGGGGCTCCAGCGGATCGCGGAGCGGCTCAAGGCGCAGGACGAGGCGCTCGCCGCGGCGCAGCGAGCGCTCCGCGACGCGGACGCGGCCGAGGGGCGGATCGACGCGCTCCGACGGCTCGTCGTGATTTACCGGGGTCGCCCGACCGAGCGCGCCGCCTACGAGGAGGCGCTCGTCGGGCTCTCGCGGGCGCTGCCGACCGACCGCGGCTGCCTCCTGGCGCTCGATCGGCTGAGCCGGCGGACCGGGGGCGGCGCCGCGCTCGACGCCCTGCTGCGCGCGCGGCTGGCCGAGGCGACGCGGCCGCCGTCCTCGGAGGCCGAGGGCGCGCGCTCCGCGAGGTCCGAGGCGATGCGCGTGCCCCTGCTGACGCGGGTCGAGCTGGTGCGCGCCCGGCTGCTCCTGTCGGCGATCGCCCGGCGGCAGGGCCAGGACGCCCGCGCGCTCGACGAGGTGTCGCCGCTGCTCGTCGAGGCGCCGGGGCACCGCGGCGCCGCCAGCGCTGCGCTCGTGCTGGCCACGCGGACCCGGCGCCTGCGAGAGCGCGCCGACGCGATCGTGCAGCTCGCCGCGCCGGTCTGGCCGGCGCTGCGCGCGGTGCTGCTCGCGGTCGCCGCGGCGCTCTACGAGCGGGTGCGCGCCGCGCCGCTCTCGCGCGAGATCGCGGTGCTCGCCTGCGAGGCCGATCCGTCGTGCACGCGCGCCGCGGCCACGCTCGCGTCGATCTTCACGGCGGAGCTCGCCGCCGCCGCGGAGGCAGGCGACGCGCCGCCGTTCGAGGTCGACCGCGCGGTCGTCGCCGCGATCGAGCGCTCGATCACCACGGTATTCCCGCGCGGCGCGCTCTGCGACGGCCTCGCCAGGGCGCTGGAGGCGCTGGGTGAGCTGCCGCTCGCGCTCGCGTGGACGCAGCGCTGGCTCGCGCTCCGGCCCGGGTGCCCTCAGGCGACCACGGAGCTCATCCGTCGCGCCGCGGTCGCCGGCGACGCGGCCCGGCTCTCGGACGCGCTCGCGTGGATCCTGGCGCAGCCCAAGCCGCTCGGCGAGATGGCGGCCCCGCTCGCGAGCGCGCTCCACGCCCTCTACGACCTCGATCCCGCCCGCGGCACGGCGCTCGCGAGGCGCTCGCTCGACGTCTTCGGCCCGCAGAACCCGCTCCTGCGCGAGCGGCTGCTGGAGCTCGCGCGCCACGCCGGCGATCCTCACCTCGCCGTGACCGTGCTCGAGCGGTGGCTGGCCGTCGAGATCACGGCGCCGCACGCCCCCGAGCTGATGTTCATGCTCGCCGACTGCCGCCTCGACGGCGGCGACCCCGACGGCGCGGCGCAGGAGCTCGCGCGTGCCGCCGCGGCGGTGGCCGACCCCCAGGAGGTCCTCGCGCGGGTCCAGCGCATCGAGTCGTCGCTGCTCGACGCGAAGGGGCTGAGCTCCGACGGCGCCATCGCGCTGGTCGAGGCGAAGGCCCGGGCGTTCACCGCCCAGGGCGGCGACGCCGCGGAGGAGGCGGCGGCCTCGTGGCGCGAGCTCGGGAGCCTGCTCTGGGACCTGGCGGAGGATCATCGCGGCGCCGAGGCGGCGTTCTTCCGGGCGAGCGAGGTGGCGCCGAGCCGCGGGACCGAGCGCTACGCGCGGGACATGTGCGAGTTCGCGGGCGTCGAGGCCGCGATCGACGCGATCGTCGCCCGCGCCGCCGAGGCGCGGGGCGAAGCGGAAGCGCAGCCCGCAGCGGAGGAGAGCAGGTGGTCGGGCGACGTCGGGCCCGAGCGACGCCGGCGCGCCAACCTGCTGATCGAGGCCGCCAACCTCGCGCACGAGCATGGCCTACCCGAGCGGGCGTTGGCCACGGCGGCGAGCGCGATCGAGCTCGATCCTCTCCGCGCCGACGCCGTCGCGCTCGTCGAGAAATCGGCCGACGCCGACGGCGGCGTCGCCGTCCTCGACAAGACCTACCGGCTGCTCGCCGACGCGGCCCTGGGCTGCTACGGCCGCCGCGCGGCCCATTACCGCGCGGCGCGGCAGCTGGAGCGGCGCGGCGCCTTCGAGCTCGCGCTCTCGCACGCGGTGGCCAGCTTCGAGGCGGTGCCGACCGAGGGCACCTCGTACGTGCTGCTCGCGCGGCTGGCCGAGCATGCCGGCGAGCCCGCGGAGGCCGTGCGCGCGCTCGAGCGGGTGGCGGCGGCCGCCGATCCGGCGTCGCGCAACGCATGGCTGAAGCGCGCCGCGGCCCTCACCGGCCGCACGGAGGAGGGCCTCCGGCTGCGCCTCGACATCCTGCTCCGCGCGATGGTCGTGCGCCCGGATCCGGCGATCGTCGAGGACGTCGGCGCGGCCATCCGCGATCTCGTCGCGTGCACCGGGCAGCCGGAGGTCGAGGCCATCCGCTTCGACCGCGCGGTCAAGGCCAGCATCGCGAAGCTCGAGGGGCCCGAGGGGGCTCGCGCGGGGCTCGCGATGGCGCGCATCGCCGTCGAGATCCTCGACGCGCCCGCGCTCGCGCTCGCCGCGATCGAGCGCGCGATGCTCGCCGACGGCGACATCGACGAGTTCCAGACGCTGCTCGACATCGTCGGCGAGCTCGCGCAGCAGACCGAGCCGGCGTCGCACCTCATCGCGGCGGTGTACGCCGCCGCGATGAGGCCGCACTCGAGCGTCGGTCCTGCCCTGCTCCGGTGGGCGAGCAAGCTCGCCGACGCGCTGAGCGTGCCGCCGGTCGCGGCGGCGCTGCTCGTGGAGGCGGCCCGGCGCGCGCCCGAGGACGACGCGCTCGCCTACGAGGCGGAGGCGGCGGTCGAGGCCACCGGCGACGAGGCGCTGAAGCGGTCTCTGGACGACGCCCTGCCCGTCGCGCGGCGCCTCGAGGCGCTGCTGCACCTCGCCGACAAGCACGAGCGCGAGGGAAAGCGCGCGGAGGCCACGGTCGCCCTGGAGCGGGCGCTCGCCGGCGGCCAGCTCCAGGGCGAGACGCGGATCGAGGTCGTCATCCGGCTCCGGCGGCTGTACGCGGCCGAAGATCGCGGCGGCGACCTCCAGGCGCTCCTCCAGGCCGAGCTCGCGCGCGTGGACGTGACGGGCGCCGTCCGCCTCGAGATGACGCGCGAGCTCGCCGGCATCCTCGCCGCCGGCGGCGATCTCCACGGCGCGCTGGAGCTCCTCCTGGACGCCGCGCAGAAGACGCCGTTCGACAAGGCGCACCTCGACGAGCTCATCCGGCTCGCCCGGCGCAGCGACGATCGCCGGCAGCTCTTCGACGTGCTCACGCGCCTCCAGGGCGCCGCCGCCAGCGACGAGGAGCGGTTGCTCGTGCTGCGCGAGCTCGCGCCGCTGGCCCAGGAGCTCGGCGATCGCGGCACCGTGGTGGCGCTCTACGAGACGATCGCCCGGCTGGACCTCACCGACATGCACGCCCTCGAGGTCGTCGAGCAGGACGCGAGCGATCGCGGCGATCACGCCGCCGTCGCCGCCCTCCTCGCGCGCCGCATCGAGGCGGCTCCGCTGCCGGACACGCGGCGAGCGCTGCGGCTCCGGCGCGCTGCCCTGCTCGAGCAGCGCCTCGGCCTCCTCGACGAGGCGTGCGGCGAGCTGGAGTCCTTGCTCGCGGCGTCGCCGGACGACGTGAGCGCGCTCCGGTTCCTCGCGGACATCTACGAGCGGCTCGGGACGCCGCTCCGCGCCGCCCCGCTCTGGTGCAGGCTGGGCGATCTCGCGACGACCACCGACGAGCGGGCCGAGTACAACCTCCGCGCGTGCAGCAGCTATCTCGGCGGCGGGGATATCGAGTCCGCGAAGGACACCCTGGAGAGCGTCGCTCGCATCGCGCCGCGCGAGGCCGTGATCGAGCTCCGCGTCGAGATCGCCCGCCGGGAGGGGGACGGCCACGCGCTCGCCGCGGCGCTCGATCAGCTCGCCAGCGCCTCGCGCGACGCCCCCGAGCGGCGCGCGCAGCTGCTCGTCGAGGCGGCGCGCGCCACCTCGATGCTCGGCGACGACGCCACCGCCCTCGAGCGCGCCCGCCGGGCCGTGAAGCTCGCCCCCGACTCTCCCGACGCCGTCCTCGAGGCGCGCCGCATCGAGTATCGCCTGCGCGGAACCGGGACGCCGCGCGACGCGCAGGCCGCGGTGGAGGAGCTCGGGCGCATCGCGCCGCGCCTGCGCCCGGCGCACGTCGACCTTCACGCATTTCTGCTGGCCGAGACGCTCGACGTCATCCAGGGCCACGGCGCGGGCATGCGCGAGCTGACCCGGCGCCACGCCGAGGTCGGCCCGAGCACGCTGGTCGCGCTCGGCATGGCGGAGCGTCTGGCGCTGAAGCGGAACTTCTCCGCCGCCCTTCCGCTGTTCGAGCGCGCGCTCGGCGGCGATCTCCAGGGCATGCGCGCGCGCGGTCGCGTCGCGCTCGCCGCCGCCGAGACCGCTCAGAACGCCGGGGAGCTCGAGACGGCCGCGCGGCTTCTCGAGGAGGCCGCGGCGGAGCCGGAGACGCGCGCGCTGGCGCTGAGGCGCCAGCTGGAGCTCACGGCGGCCCGGGGCGAGCCCGAGGCCGCCCGCAAGGCCCTCGAAGAGCTCGTCGCGCAGAGCTCGGGGATCGACCGGGCGCGCGCGCTGATGCAGCTCGCGCGCCTGCACTCGGCGAGCGATCCGGAGCGCGCAGCGCACATCCTCTCGCAGGCCACGGTGCTGGCGGGCTCGGATCGTTCGCTGGGGCTGAAGATCGCCGAGCTGAACGCCGAGCTGGCCAGCGAGCGGGCGACCTTGCCGCCGGAGGAAGTGCCTCACGCCACGCTGATCCGGGTCGTCGCCGCAGACCTTGTCCCGGTGGCACCCGAGGCGCCGCCCGGCCCATCCTCGGCGGCCGGCGGCGTCGCGCCGTCGAGCAGCCGCGCGCCGTCGAGCAGCCGTGCGCCGTCGAGCGACATCGCGCCGTCGAGCAGCCGCGCGCCGTCGAGCAGCCGCGCGCCGTCGAGCGGCGTCGCGCCGGCGAGCAGCCGCGCGCCATCCAGCGGCAGCGCGCCGGCTTCCGGCAATCCGCGCATCGATCTGGTCGAGCTCAACGATCCGCTCGACGAGGCGCTGATCGCCGCCGACGCGTCCCGGCTCAGCTCTCCCGCGCTGTCGGACGACGAGCTGCTCGATGGGCCGGCGGTCACCCCGGCCTCGCGGGCGCCGGCCCCCGGCGCTGCGGAGAGCAACGCCGCGCGCGGCGGCGCCGCCTCGGGCCGCGCCGGCATCGGCGCGCAGCACGCCCCGCCGCCGGTCTCCGCCCCGGCGTCGCTCCAGCCGCCCTCCTCCGCGACGCGTCTCCTGACCACGTGGCCGCCGTCCGCGGCCGAGAGCTTCGAGGAGGCCGCGCTCTTCCGCGAGCTCGCCTCCGGCTCGTACGAGGCTGGCGAGCGGCTCATGGAGAGCTTCGCCCCGCGCGACGATCGCTCGCGCGAGGCGCTGGCCGTCCGCCGGATGCAGGCGCACCTGCGGCTCGGTGATCGGGGCACCCTCGAGCGCCTCCAGGCGGCCGCGATCGCCGACAAGAACATGACCTATGCCCGCGCCATCGAGCACGTGCTGCGCGCCTTCGAGGGCGACGAGCCGTCCGACCGGCGCGGCGAGGGCGCCGTCTCGCCCCCGCTCCTCGCCGCGCAGCGCGACGCGCCGGAGCTCGTGAGCGCCCTGCTCTTCCGTGACCTGGAGTCTCCGGTCAACGAGGCCCTCGCGCTCGTCTGGGAGACCGGCCTCTATCGCCGCGACGCGGCCCAGTCCGGGCTCGTCGCCTCCGAGCGGGTCCAGCCGACCTCGCCGACCCTGCTCGGTGAGCTCTACGGTGTCGTGGCCGGTCACCTCGGTCTCCTGCGCACCGCGCTCTTCCACCAGCGCGCGCCGTCGCCTGCTCCGTCGTCGCCCGAGGGCCAGGTGATCCGGGTCAACCCGCCGGCCGTGCTGCTGCGGGGCGAGATCCGCGAGGACACCCCCGAGCTGCGTTACCTGGTCGGCGCTCACCTGGCCGGCGCCATGCCCGACTATGTCCTCGTGAACACCAGCGCCGAGGACGAGCTCCGCACGCTCCTCTCCGCGATCGTCGCCGCCTTCGGCCCGCTCGAGGACACCGCGCACAGCACCCGCGGCAACCCGGCCGTGGTGCGGCTCGAGCAGAACCTCTGGCAGCTCATCCCTCCGCGCGCCGAGCGTCGCCTCCGCGAGATCTGCGACAGCGCCAGCAAGATGACCTACGAGGCGGCCGTCAAGATGACCCGCACCGCCATGCGTCGCGCCGGCCTCTTCGCCGCGGGCAACCTCGCCACCGCGGTGCACGCGACCCTCAAGGAGCGCGGCCTGGAGCTGGCTGTCCCGCTCTCCGATCCCGAGGGGCTCGCCGCGGCGTGCGCGGCGTACCCGGAGATCGCCGATCTCGTACGCCTCGCGACGCGGATGGAGTACGCCGAAGCGCGATGGCAGCCCGGTACGGTGCCTTCGCTCCGGCGGGTCGACACGGGCGGCTCGCGCTTCCGTGCAGGCACGTAGGCGTCGAGGCAGCCGCCGCGCTGACGTCGGCGGCGACGAGGCTCCCTGCCCCGGACCGCGCGCCCCGCGGCACCGGCACGGACCCTGTTGCACCCCATCCACCCGAGGCCTCCCGTGTGCACGCTCACGTTTCACTCCGCCGCGACGATTGCGGCCTGGCCACCTCCACGCGTCCGCCTCAACGCGACAGCGCTGTCAGAGCCCCGCCGCCGGTTGCGCGCTGCTCAACCGACAGCAGGCGCGCTTCGTGCTGCCCGGAACGCCGGCGGCAAGCTGGCACGAACATCGCCTTCTTTCTCTAGCGTGATTTTTCCCTGCGCCTGCTCGGGTGCGGACCCGCTCGGGCACCGCGTGTTGTTCTCCTCAGCTCGACCGCTGCCGATCGCCGGCGTCCCGGCGGAGCCGCCGCGCTCCCTCACCGCGCCGGGACGGCGTGGATGCGCGCGCTGCGCCGAGCGCGTCGCGCTCTCGGCGAGGAGGCCCCTGTGAGCTTGCGACCCGCCGTGCGTGCCTTGCTGCTCGCCTGCCTGCCGGCCTCGGTGGCTTGCAGCATTCCCCTCGAGTCCATGGAATCCGGCCCCATGAACGCCTGCGACAGGTCGGCCGAGTGTGGTCCCGGGGCGACCTGCGCGGATGTCAGCGGGCAGCGCGCGTGCGTCTCGACCAGCGCGCGCCTGGATGGGCTCATTCTGGAGATCCGGCCGCGCGCCTCGCGCGAGGTGGGCACGGAGGTCTCCCATCTCCTCGACGTCGACGTCGGCGGCCGCTTCCCACCTGACGATCCCGGCGGACAGGTGCATTCCCTCGATCTCGGGATCCCCCCGCCTGCGCGCGTGGAGGTCACGTTGCGCCTGGGCGGCTCCTACTGCGATGGCCTCACCGGCGGGCAGTTCCCGGTGAAGGCCGAGTTCCGGCGCATCGCGCCCGTCCCGGGCCTGCCCACGCAGAGCTACTCGACGCTCTCGGAGCCGAAGGGCGACGGCCAGAGGTTCCAGCTCGCGATCCCTGCCGGCAGCTACCATCTCTACCTGATCCCGCAGGCGCGCAGCGACTGCCGCGACGCCCCCCCGCCGATCTTCCTGCCGAACCAGCTGGTCCCCGAGCAATGGACGCTCGGCATCAACGCCGAGGCTCCCGCCGTGCTTCAAGGCAGCCTGCAGGTGCCGGCGGGCGTGAGCGTCGACGGGTGGAAGCTCGATCTCGTCGAGCCGCAGACCGGCAGCGTCATCTCGCAGGTCGGCATCCTCGATCAAGGCGAGCCGGACCCGCCGGGGACCGCATCGCGGGTCGAGTTCAGCGTGAAGTTCTACTGGCCCGACATGGACGAGATCCCGCTCATCCGCCTGCGTCCCAGGGACGGCGAGCCGCGGCCGACGGTTTACTGGGAGCTCGATGGGGTAGCGCTCCATGGGTCCACGGCGAACCTGGCCCTCTCGCTGCTCCAGCTCGACGCGGCGGCGCGCCGCGTGGAGGGCCGGACGCTCGACACGATCGGCAACCCGGTGCCCTCCGCCGTCCGCATCCAGAGCGCGAACATCGACCAGGCCCCGACCGCCGCCTACAAGCTGGACACCGAGACGGACGCGAACGGCCTCTTCCGGGCCGACCTCCCGCCCGGCGAGTACGTCGTCTTCGCGCAGCCGATCCACGACACCACCAAGGCGAGAGCCAGGCAGCCGCTCAAGTTCGCCGCCGGCGACGACTGCTACTGCGGTCAGTCGGTCGTCCTCCCGGACGCCGGGACGCTGCGTGGCCGCGTCCAGGGGCCCAAGGGCGAGTGGATGGATGGCGCGAGCGTGTTCGCGGTCCCCTCCCTCGGCGAGGGCACCACCTACCTCCACCAGGTGCTGACGCCCGAGCCGCTGCTGCCCCGGCAGGCGTCCGGGGTCCTGCGCAACGGCGCGTTCTCCATCGACGCCGACCCCGGGGAGTTCGACTTCTCGGTCCGGCCGACGCCGGGCTCCGCCTACCCGTGGCTCGTCCGGCCGCGCCTCGTGGTCCCTGCGGCTGACGCTGCGGTCACCGACTTCGAGCTCGCCATGTCGTACCCGGCCGTGCTCCAGGGCATCGTCCGCGACGCGTCGGGCGACCGGCTCGGCGACGCCGCGGTCGTGGCCTGGCTGCCGGTCGAGAGCAGGACCGCGCAGGGCACGTTCACGGGGGTCATCCAGGTCGGCGAGACCCGGTCGGCGCCCGACGGCTCCTACGTCCTGCCGCTCCCCCCGTCGACGTCTCGGTGAAGTCGGAGCGAAAAAGGGCGGTACCAGCTCAGCGCGGAGCGAGATAGGCTAACGCCCGTGGCGCAGCCGACGCGCGGTGGGATATCGGAGCCTTCAACAGAGGATGGCCTGACCTTCGCGCCTCCTCTGCGCGGCGATCCGGGACAGCGTACCGACGAGGAGCGCGCGAGCGCGACGTCCCTGCCGTCCGCGCACGAGCTCGCGGTCGCGCTGCACGAGGTCTCGAATGCGCTCACGGTCATCGTGGGTTGCGTCGAGCGGGCCCAGGGCGAGCAAGGCCCCGAGCTGAGCCGTGCGCTTGGCGTCGCCGTGTCGCGGGCGCGCGACGCTCGCCGCCTGATCCGGCGAGCCATCCGCGCCGGCGCCGAGGGGCGTCCGGCCGGCGATGGCGAGGTCGCGTCGACGCCGCTGGGCGAGCCGACGCGCCTGCTCGCCGAGGTCATCGACGATGCGGTGACCGGGCTCGAGCCCGAGGCGCGCCGCTCGGCGATCGCGCTCCGCGCGGCGATCGATCCCGCCGTCGCGCGGACCCGCGTGAGCAACGGCGCCGCGGTGGTGCAGATCTTGACGAACCTGCTGCTCAACGCCGTCGCGCTCTCGCCCCGCGGCTCTGCTGTGCGCGTGGACGCCAGGCTCGACGGCGCTGCGGTGATCGTCGGCGTGGCCGATCAGGGGCCCGGGGTGCCGCCGTCGCGCCGCGCGACGCTGCTGAGCTCCGGCGTCTCGACGCGTCCGGGCGGGGCGGGCATCGGTCTCCGCCACTCTGCGGCGCTGGCCAGCGCCGGCGGCGGCGCGCTCACGCTCGCCCCGTCGGAGGAGGGCGCCCGCTTCGAGCTGCGCTGGCCCATCGAGGGCTTCGCGCCAGCCGACAGCCCGTCCGGCGGCGGAGAGGCCGAGGAGGCGCCGCCCGTGCCGCGGAGCAGGACGTCGCTGCTTCCGGGGGCGGTCCTCGAGGGCGTGAGGATCCTGGTGGTCGAGGACGACGACGCGGTGGTGGATCTGCTCGACACGGCGCTCACCGCGCGCGGTGCGAGCATCGTCAGCGTCCACAGCGCGCTCGAGCTGCCGGGCGCGCTCGCGTCCGGTCCGTTCCAGGCCGCGTTGCTCGACATCTCGCCGATCGAGCAGGACGTCCTCGGCACCGTCTCCGCCGTGCGCAGGGCCAACCCCGACGTGCGGCTCGTGGTGATGTCCGGCAGCGCCGTCGCCGCTCCCCTCCCAGCGAGCTCCGGCGTCTCCTGGGTGCGCAAGCCGTTCGAGATCCGCGAGATCGTCGAGGCGCTCGTCCGCTGAGGGGCGCGCCTCGGATCGCGCCGTGCACCGATGGATGGCCGCCGCCGCCGACGCCGCTCGGCCGGCACGCTGCGCTGGGCGGCGTGAGAGCCGCGCCGTGTGACGGCTCCGAGAGGATTAGCTTGACTTCCCTGGCCAGCTGGGTAGGTTCCGTCCCGCAACGCACTCGCGAAGGTGGCGGAATTGGCAGACGCACTAGCTTGAGGTGCTAGCGGGTAACACCGTGGGGGTTCAAGTCCCCCCCTTCGCACTGCCTCTCACTCGACGCATCGTTCTCCAATCCTTGTACGCACCTGGCTGAGTGCGTTCCCGCACCGCTCGTGTGGAGTACCACCGGCGCCGTCGTTGTGTCTCGACGGGCCGCTCGGTGTTGGAGATCGCGTCTGAGTCTCGGCGGCCTGTCCTGGCACGGTTGAGCGGTCGTGTGTGCCCAGCAGTCGCACGGCGACGCCCGCGGCCTGCGCATGCCCTCGGGCGAGGGGGGCGCGCCGAATGAAACCTCCGGCCGCCAGGCGGCCGGGGGCGGGCGCATCGCGTCATTGCTCCTTGTCGCCCTGCTCCCGCAGGGCTCCTGGTCGCGCATCGCGCTGCGCCGACTCTCGGCTGCCTGGCTCGCTCCGGTTGTGTTCGGCGCCCTTGCGAGGTTTCCGAGGAGCGTCGATACCCCAGGTCGTCGCGAGACCGCAGAGGACCTCGCCGCGGCCGAGCTGCTCAGCATCGGCGATGCGGTGCGGCCTGTGCGCGAAGGCCTCGCCCTGGCGGTTGATCTCGGAGACGATTTCGCCACGGTCGATTTCGCCACGGTCGATTTCGCCAATCATGCTGAGAATTTCGGACGCTCGTTCGGAAAGATCTCTCGGGAAAAGCGGCGCGCGATGCTCGCGACAGGCGCTTGACCGCCGTGCCACGAGAGGGTGCTATGGGTGACCAGTGAAACGACGTCGCGCTGGGTAAGCCAATACGGCGGCAGCTTCCGTCGATAGCGCGAGGTGAGCCATGCGTATGTGCATCCTACGAGAGTGCGTGTCGCAGGCTCAGATCACGCCATCTTGCGCGGCGGCGCTGTTGTTTCTTGCTGCAAGCCTGGCTGTCGCTGAGCCAAGCCGTGCCGACCCACCTCGGCTCGACGATGGAGGGTCTCCGGCGAAGGCGGCGGGCGTGCCCAACGCCGAACTCCAGGCGCTGATCCGCGTGGGAGACATCGCCCGTAACCAGGGAAGGTGGGAGCGGGCGGAAGAGGCCTATTACCTCGCGTACAAGCTTGGCGCAGGCGGTAGGGTCCGTTGCGAATGGGGGATGGCCCTGCTCGCCCTCCGGCGACACGTCGATGCCGCCATGGCCATCGATAGATGCCTGAAGGATCCCGGCGCGGGAACGGCCGCCGAGCGGCGCCGTTACACGGACGGCCTTGAGAGCGCGCGGCGCGAGGTGGGCCAGATCGACTTTAACTTGAGCCATCAGGGCGCGCTGATCACGATCAGCGGGGAGGTCCGGGACAGGGACGCGTCGACGACCGGCTACGTGTACGTTGAGCCCGGCGCGCACACGATCAAGGCCACGCTCCCCGGCTTCCTCGATGCCGAGCAAACCGTCCAGGTCGACAAGGGGAAGGCGATCAAGGTCGTGCTCCGGTTCGTCGAGGAGCCCAAGGAGGCGCCGTTGCCCGTTCGGGCCTCGACCCAGCCCGCGACCCCCAGGAAGGCCCTGGCCAGGCCCCCGCCCAAGCCCCTGACCCGACCGGATCCGCCCGGGCCGTTCGACGGGATGGCGGGCGCGGCGCGGATCGGCGGGATCGGCGTCACCGCGCTCGCGCTCACCGGGGGCCTCGTCGCCTCGGGTCTCGCGGCGCAGTACGGCGACGAGGCAGAGCGGCGCGCCGCGGGGCTTCGGCGGAACAACGACGACAGCTCCTGGATCTGCGCGTCGCCTTCGTCCAAGCACGCTGTGACATGCGCTGAGATCAACGACTTCTATGATGCGCACGAGATTGCCCGGGACGTCGCGGCGGGCTTCTTCATCGGCGCGGGGGTCGTCGCCGCCGCGACGATCGGCGCGTTCATCTACGATGGCGTCGATCGGAGCCGGCGTCCTGTGCGTGTGGTGGCGATGATCAACGGCGATCAGGCCGGCATCTCGTTCAGCGGGGTGTGGTGAAGTGACCTCGATGCAGCGATCCATCCAGCGCACGCGCTCGCGGCGCTCTGCCTTCGCGGAGGCCGTCGCCCTGATCCTGGCCTCGTGCGCCCTCGGCGCCGGGTGCGCGGAGGTCCCCTGCGGGCCTCGCCTGCGCTGTGAGCCGCCACCGGCCGCCGAGGAACCGCCTTGTCCCGACGAACCCCAGGAGGGCCTTGAGGCGACGGACGCGTGCGGCGTCTTCGTCAGCTCGAGCCGTGGCGACGATGGGAACGAGGGGACGAGCCTCGCCCCTGTCAAGACGATCGCGCGGGCCATCGAGCTCTTGGCCGAGAAGCCCGAGCGGCGTCCGAGGATCCATGCCTGTGGCGAATACTTCCCCGAGGCCGTGCGCGTCCGCGGGACCCTGGAGATCTGGGGCGGGTTCGGGTGCGAGGCGAAGTGGATCCACCAGGGCGGCGGGCGCAACACCCGGATCGAGCCCGGGCCGGACGAGATCCCGCTTGCGTTCGAAGCCGGCGCCACGGCAACGGTCTTCGATCTGGCGGCACGGGCGGCGCCGGCCACGGCGCCGGGCGGCTCCTCGATCGCGGCGATCGTGCTGGAGGGCGCCGGGGTCACCCTGCGCCGCGGTGAGCTGGTCGCGGGCGACGGCGCGCCGGGCCGTGACGGCGCGCCGGGCGAGCCGAAGCGGACACCGGCCTGGGCGGGGCGCCACGGCCGGTTCGGGCAGGACGCGTGTACCGGCGACTTCGTGTCCGGCGCTGACCCGGTGCAGAGCGCCTGTGAGCAAGGGGACTCGATCGGCGGATGGGGCGGTGATGGAACGATCGACCACGGAGCGCCCGGCGGCGACGGCGAGCTGATGCCGATCCCGAACCCCAGCGGCTTCGGCCTCGGTGGCCAAGGGGCGACCAGCACCGGCGATTGCCTGAACGGGCGCACCGGCGCGAACGGGCTGGACGGCGCGCACGGGCTGGGCGCGCGAGGCCTGGGCACGTTCGACCTGCAGGGGCTCTACCTCGGGGTGAACGGCGGCGACGGCGGCGACGGGCTCCCCGGGCAGGGGGGCGGCGGCGGGGGTGGCACGCGGGCCGGCGCGATGTTCTGCGGCACCCCGCGCACGGCCGGCGGCGCGGGCGGCGGCTCCGGCGGCTCGGGCGGCTGCGGTGGGCACGGCGGGCACGGCGGCGGCCATGGGGGCGCGAGCATCGGCCTCGTGATCCTGAGCGCGCGCGTGGACCTCCACGGCACCAAGGTCAAAGCCGCGCGAGGCGCCGATGGCGGCGATGGCGGCCTCTTCCAGATCGGCGGGGCGCCTGGGCTCGGGGCGCCCGGCGGGCAGGGCTTCGGCGGCTCGCCCTTCGGGTGCTCCGGCGGCGACGGCGGCAAAGGGGGCAACGGCGGGCACGGCGGCGGAGGGCAGGGCGGGCCCTCGATCGCCGTCGCCGTGGTGGGAGCATCGCTCCCGGTGGTGATGGAGGCTGTGCTCGAGGTGGGAACAGGTGGAAAGGGCGGGCTGGGGGCGAACCCGAGCATCCCTGGGGCCGCGGGCGACGATGGGCTGGTCCTCGACGTGGCCGGCTTTCCCCAGTGAGCCGAGGAGGAACGGATGAAGCGGTCGGTGCTCGTTGGTCTCGCGATGGTCGCGTTCGCGGCGGTCTCCTGCGGCGGCGACGGGGGCGACCACGCCCCCGTGGAGGTCGCGACCGTTGACGTCCCGGAGCTGCTCGCGCGCGCCGGCCGCAGCAGGAACGACGATGACTTGGTGACGAGCCTCGTGCCCGATGATCTCGTGTGCAAGGACGACGTCTGGCTCCCCGAGGTCTACTGGCCCCCCCTCGGGCCGCCGCGGCTCGATCGCATCGTGTTCGTCGCATGGGACATGCCCGCTGGCACGCTCCGAGGCTGGGATCTCGTGCGGAACGCGGCGAACCGCCGCATCTGGTCGGCGGTGCTGCCCGCCGAGGAGGTGGGCTTCGGCTGCGAGGAGCGCTACGCGACGAGCTTCTTCTTGCTGGCCAGCTGGCCGGACGACAACATCTCTCGACCCGTCGGCTTCCCGCGAGCCGCTCGAGAAGCCTTCTCCGAGATCATTGTGTCCTATGACGATGTCCTGGTCGACTACTATACCTCGGTCAACGTCGACGAGGCCAACGTGCCGATGCCGGACACGGCGACCTACTACCTGAAGAACCTGTTCACGGGCGTCACGTTCAGCACCGACGTTCCAACCGACGGCGATTCTCCGAATAGCGGGACTCGGATCGAGGTCGATTACGGAGAGCTCGGCCTTGGCGCGATGGCCGATGTGGCGACCTGCGTGGTGTACAAGCGCGACGGTGTGGAGCTGACGAACCTTTGCCTTACCGTGACGGACACCACGCTGCCGTAGCGCGCGGTCGGGCGGTTCGGCGCGCGGAGGACCCGCCGCGGCCGAGCTGTCCGGCGCCCGCGACATGGGCCTGGGGCGAGCCCGAGCGTCCCTGGACCCGCGGGCGAACATGGGCTGGCCATCGACGTGGGCAGTTTTCCCCAGGGAGCCGAGGAGGAACGGATGAAGCGGTCGAAGCTCGTTGGTCTCGCGATGGTCGCGTTCGCGGCGGTCTCCTGCGCCGACCCCCCTCCCCCCGACGTCGCGGAGCTGCTCGCGCGCGCCGGGCACAGCAGGGACACTTACGACTTGGCTTCGAGCCTTTGGGACCGTGGTCTCTTGTGCGAGGACGACCTCTGGCTCCCCGAGCTCTACTGGCCCCCGTTCCGGCCGCCGGGGACCAACCCCGCGTGGCCGCGGGTCGAGCGCATCGTGTTCGTCGCATGGGACATGCCCGCTGGCACGCTCAGAGGCTGGGATCTCGTGCACGACGAGGCGGACCGCACCTACTGGTCGGTGGCGCTGTCCGCCGAGGAGGTGGGCTTCGGCTGCGAGGAGCGCTACACGACGAGCTTCTTCTTGCTGGCCAGCTGGCCGGACAACAACATCTCGCGAGCCATCGGCCTCGAGCGAGGCGCGCCGCTCGCCTTCTACGAGGGCACTTCGTCCGACGACGCTGGACTGGTCGACCACTCTGCAGGGATCGACCCCGACAGGGCCGACGTGCCGGAGCCGGACACGGCGACCTACTACCTGAAGAACCTGTTTACGGGCGTCATGTTCAGCACCGACGTTCCAACCGAGCGCAACGATTCTGGGCATTATTGGACTCGGATCGAGGTCGATTACGGAGCGCTCGGCCTTGGCGCGATGACCGATGTGGCGACCGGCGTGGTGTACAAGCGCGACGGCGTGGAGCTGACGAACCATGGCCTTACCGTGAGGGACACGACGCTGCCGTAGCGCGCGGTCCGGGCGGTGCGACGCGCAGGGGCCCTCGCCGCGGCCGAGCCGTTCGACGCCCGCGACATGGTCGAGCTCGCGCGTCATGGACCGCCATGGTCGCGGGGAGCACGGGCGTGCCTCGGACGAGCAACGGGACCGCCAGGACGAGCGCCGATGGCGCCGTCAAGACGTGCCCATTGGCTGGATGCAGCAGACGGTGCCGCCGGGTTCCTGGACGGGGGTGCCCATTTCCTGGACGGCGCGCCTGGTTTCCTGGACGGGGGTGCCCATTTCCTGGACGACGCACCTGGGTTCCTGGACGGGGGTGCCCATTTCCTGGACGGCGCGCCTGGTTTCCTGGACGGGGGTGCCCATTTCCTGGACGACGCACCTGGGTTCCTGGACGGGGGTGCCCATTTCCTGGACGACGCGCCTGGGTTCCTGGACGGGGGTGCCCATTTCCTGGACGACGCGCCTGGGTTCCTGGACGACGCCGTGAACGTCCTGGACAGTATGACGCCCTCGCCGCCGCCGCATTCTTGCTCTCCTCGGGGCTCCCGGTCGAGCGCTCTTGCCGCTCGTCATTTCCGTCTGTTAGCCAGAAGGCTTGGGGAGAGGCCCTCTCCCCAGGAACAATCCCTCGGCACATCAGGAGATTCCGATGCCCAAAGCAAGGACCGATCTGGACCTGTGGATGAACGAGGCGCTCGCCTCTCCGGATACCAACGAACTCTCCCTCTCCGTGCCCCTTCATGTGCTGTTCGGTGAAGCGGTCGACGTCGCGAGGTTCCACAAGAGCTACTGGAAACCGGAGGTGAAGGACGGGAAGGTGGTGCGCCGCGGCCTCGAGATGGCGGCGAGCAAGAAGAAGAACGGGAACGCCCTGACCGCGAAGACCGGCGAGGAGATCCTCTCGCTCCAGCGCGCTGGCGTGGAGGCGGGCACGCTCTATCTGCTCGCCGTAGACCCGAAGAAGGCGAGCCCCTTCGAGCGCGGGCAGGTCGTCCTCGACGAGATCACCGCGACGCTCGAGTGGCTGTTCGATGATGGCGTCGAGGACGCGAACGACGCGAGGCTCACCAAGCTCGGACAGGCCCACGCGGGTGACCCCGCCACCGCCGACGCGCTCGCGCTGGCCCTGGACGACTATGCCGCCCTCGCAGCGCCCCACCGCGAGGCGATGGACGGCCTCGGCGGGTTCGACGTGGCCATGCTCGACGAGGCCAAGGAGCTCGCGGCCGCGCTCCGGGCGCGCCCCACCGAGAGCGCCGGGCTCGGCGAGAAGGCGCGCGAGGCGCTCATCCTCCGCAACAAGGTGATCGGGCTCCTGAACGCGCGAATGGCGACGGTGCGCGCGGCGGCGCGGTTCGTGTTCCGGGACCGGCCGGACATCGTGCGCGAGGTGACCAGCGCCTATGGGCGGCGGCGCCGGGCCGAGTCTGCGCGCCGGGCGAAGAAGAAGGCCGACGCGCCGCTGCCCCTTGTAAGCCCGATCTGAAGCGGCCGTAGCCCGCCGTCCCGCCCCGCGTTTCGTCCGCCTATCCCTCCTGCGGGAAGTTGCCCCCCGGTTTGCTGGTGAGCGTTCCGGGTCTGCTGGCGGGCCGCCCCTGGGGTCGCGGGGAAGCGGCTCCGGCCTGTCGGCGCGTTCCGCTCGGCGGCCGGGAAGCATGGCTCGACTCCAGTCAAGCCGCCGCGGCGCGCAGGGCGTCCTCTTCGTTCTGTCGAGAGCGTCTCGACGAGCCAAGGGGCGCAGGCCGATGAGCTGCTCGAAGCCTCCCACCCCAGAAAGACCGCATCTCCGCCGAACGCAGGTGTCCGGACGGCGCTTGACGTGCGCGACAGCTCCATGCGCTCCTTCCCGCGAGGGGAGGCCGCGATGGCGCTGTTGCTGCGAGGTGTCGTGCGGGCGTTGGTCCCGCTCTTGATGTTCTTGAGCTGCGTGCTGGCGGAGGCGGGGTGTACGTGTACACCGGAGCTGCCGCCGGTTCGTCCTCACAGCACCATCGCCTGCCGGACGCGCGATCCGAGCGACCCGCCAAGGGCCGGTCGCGCACCGGGGGTCAAGACCGTCGCTGCCGGCGCCATGGCGGGGACGTTCTCGATCACGAGCACGGGAGAGGCGACGTACGTCATGCCGCTCGTCTCGGTCCCGGGACGCGCGGGGGTGGAGCCGCGGCTCGCGCTCCAATTCGACAGCGCCGCCGGCGAAGGCGCCCTCGGGGCGGGGTTCTCCATCGCCGGGCTGTCGGCGATCACGCGGTGTCCGAAAAGCCTGGCCCAAGACGGGGAGATCCGCGGCGTCCGGTACGATGAGGAGGACGCGCTCTGCCTCGACAACAAGCGACTTGTCGCGGTGAAGCGAGCGCCCGGGACCATCGAGTACAGGACGTTTCCCGACACGAGGGTCAAGGTGGTCGGGCACTACGCTGCGGAAGGGGACGCGCCCGCGGAGGCGCTGTTCTTCGAGGCGATGATGCCGTCCGGGCTCGTCATCGAGTACGGCAGCGGCGACAGCGGCAAGCCGCTGGCGCTGGGCGGCGCCCCGCGCGCGTGGCTCGCCACCAGGGCGCGCGACGGGCGCGGCAATGCCATGACGTACGACTACTGCCTCGCCAACGCCGAGGAGGGCTTCACGGCGGAGTACGCGCTCGATGAGATCCGGTACACGAGCTTCGAGGGCGAGCCGGAGATCGAGCCCTCGCGGGCAGTGCGGTTTGTGTATGCGACGAAGGAGCCGGCCGAGGTCCGGGCGCATTACGCCGGCGGCATGGATCTCCAGAGCGCGCTGCGCCTCGACGAGATCCAGATGCTCGGGCCGGACAACACGCTTGTGCGGCGCTACGGGTTCACGTACGAGGTGAGCGAAACGACGCGGCGGACGCTCCTGACCGAAGTCGAGGAATGCGCGGGCGACGGCGTGTGCAAGCCCCCCACGCGATTTCAGTACAGCCGTGGCGAGGTGGGGTTTCAGCAGATCGCGACGGACGTCGCCAGGCCGACCTCGAAAAAGGCGAGCCCGATGCTCCTCGACATCGACGGCGACGGGCTCGACGACCTCGTGCTCCCGGACACGGTCGCGGGGCTGAGCACGCCCCGAAACCCCATCACCGGCTGGCTCGTCGCGCGCAATCGAGGGCCGGGCGCGGCGGTGCCGTACCCGGAGCCCGCGACCCTGGCGCTCTTCGAGGACTGGCCCGTTGTCGATCCTTCGTTCGAGGCCGCGGATCCGGCTTTCCTTCAGCCCGAGCTCGGGACGAGTATCGATTACAACCAGGATGGCAGGACAGATATCCTGCTGCACGACGTTCACGACGCCACCGACACCTGGCATGTGCTCCTGGCCCGGCCGGACCGCACCTTCGAGGTCCACGATACCGGTATCCGGCGGCCGTTCCCGCTCGGCGTCCGTCCCACGCCGCCGGGATTGAGCCTGCCCGAGGGCGCGATGCACCTCGCCGACGTGGACGGCGACGGCGTGCCCGATCTGATCCAGTGTGATGATCACAGCCGCGAGCTGACCCTGAACCCCTTCGAGGCGACGTGGCTCGTCCACCGCTGGAAGCCCGAGCGCGACGGGACGCCGGCGGGGTTCGACCGCGCGGGGGAGTCGCTCGAGCCGCTCAACGGGTTTCCCTGCGAGATGGAGATCCAGACGCTCGACCTCAACGCGGACAGCCAGGTCGATCTCGTCGTGGCGACCGTGCTGACGTTCAGCGATGGCGCGATGCTCCCCGCGTCGACGTGGGCCGCGCTCACCCGCCGGCACGACGGGAGCTGGGAAGTATTCGACACAAAGCTCCCTCAGATCGGGGGGCGCGTCGTATTTCTCGACGTGAACGGCGACGGCTTGCCCGACGCCGTGCAATCCGGCTTCAGCTACCACGGGCTCCGCACGTACCTCAACACGGGGGCGACCTTCGCCACGCCGGGGGTCGAGAGCCTCGGCCAGGTGGGCTTCATCGTGAGCCTTGACCCGGAGGACCTCGGTGACAGCCTCGCCCTTGACCCGGCGGAGCTCGGCGCACAGGACACGTTCTTCCAGCTCGCGACACCCCTGGACTACAACAACGATGGAATGCAGGATTTGCTGATGCCGGTGCCGCCGGGCATGCTGCCGGGCTCATCCCTCGCGCTGCCGTCCTGGGCCATCCTGCAGGCCACGGGCGCGCGCGACGGGCCGACGTTCGCGCTCGTCGATCCGAAGATCCCGTTCGAGGCGGCGGTCGGGGAGGCCGTCACCTTGGCCGAGCCGCACGGGCCGAGGGTCGGGGACATCAACGGCGACGGGGCCCAGGATGTGGTGCTGCCGATCGACGGCGTATTCACGATCTTCCAGAGCCGCGCGGCCGATCAGGACCTCCTCGTCGCCGTGTCCGACGGGATGAACGCGCACGAGCCGACCGAGGCGGGCTTCGTGCCGAACGTGAGCGTCGCGTATGGCCACCTCACCGACGCTTCGGTCACGAACGACACCGCCGCGGGAGATCCGGAGCGGGAGGGCATGCTCTACCTCTCTCGCGACGACGCGGCGAACGACTGCGCTTACCCCCGCCGCTGCGCGGTGGGGCCTCGGCGGGTCGTCAGCGGCTACGCCGTCAACAACGGCGCGGACCGGCCGCGGCGCTTCGAGGTGCGCTACCGCGACGGGCGCTACCACCGCCTCGGGCGGGGGTTTCTGGGGTTCGGGGAGCGTGTGGTCATCGATCTCGACACCCGCGCCGGGACGGCCGAGCGGTACGACAATGTCACGTTCGACGAGGAGCTCGAGGTCTTCCCGTTCGCCGGGCAGGTGAAGCAGCAACGGCGCTGGGCTCCGGGGCTGCCGGGCCAGCCGAGGCCGGACCGGATCGAGCTCTCGTTCCTCGACGTCGAGCGGACGCTCGTTCCGACGAGCGAGGGCGCGAGCTATTTCACGCTCCCGACCGAGCGCCGGATCCGGCAGGCGCAAGGGGTCTATCCGCCGGAGAGCGGCGCGGCGCCCACCGTGGAGGCGTACGTCGAGCTGGTCGACCGCGGCGGAGGCGGCGCGACGCTGCTGCGCGATTCGGTCGCGAGGGTGACCGAGTTCGATGCGTTCGGCAATGTGATCACCGAGGAGGTGTCGACCCGCGATGTCGACCTGACGCTCGACATCACGCGCACCTACAAGAACGACACAGAGCGCTGGGTGCTCGGCCAGCTGGCGACGGAGCAGGCGTGCAGCGCGGCCGCGGGGCGCTCGCAGTGTCGCCTGCTCACGCGCACGACGACGGACTATGGCGAGATTGACACCGAGTCCACGGACAGCGACGAAGGCATCCCGGATACGAAGCTCGATGTCGTGTACACGCGGGACGACTTCGGGAACGTCACGGGGGTGACGGTCGACGACGCGTTTGGCCACCACCGGGCGTGGAGCACGACGTACGACCCCGAGGGGATCTTCCCCGAGACGCACGTCAACGCGGCCGGCCATACCACGCGCGTGGAGCTCGATGAGGGGCTCGGCGTGCTCGTCGAGCGGGTCGATCCGAACGGGCTCGTGACCGAGTGGAGATACGACGGCTTCGGCCGCCTCGGGCTCGAGATTCGGCCCGATGGGACGCAGACGACGATCGAGCTGTCGCGCACAAAGGACGGCGGCTCGGACCAGGACGGTTGGCGCGTGACGCAGCGGACCACGACGCCCGGCGGCGTCGACGATACGGTCGAATACGACAGCCTGGGCCGTCCGATCCGGTGGTTGTGGCACGGACCTTCCGTGGAGGGCACCAGGGACGAGCTTCCGCGCTTGATGCAAGAGATCGCGTACGACGCGCGTGGTGAGCACATCGCGCGGCGCTCGGTGCCGGCTCGCGAGGGGACGCCGGAAGACGAGCTCCTGGTCGACGCCTACGAGCACGACGCGGCGGGGCGCGAGGTGCGGCACACGACGCCGTGGAACGCGGTCGTGGAGACCGACTACGACGCCTTGCGCGTCGAGGTCACCGATGCGCTCGGTCACGTGACCGCGGTCGAGAAGGACCCGCTGGGACGGCCGGTGGCCGTCACCGACGCGGCGCTGGGCGTCACGCGTTATGGGTACGGTCCATTCGGCGCGCTGCACGCCGTCACCGATCCGGGCGGCGCGGTTACGACCACGACCCACGACGCGTTCGGCCGCGTCCGCAAACGCGAGGATCCGGATCGGGGCACGACGGTGTCCACGAACGATGGCTTCGGGGAGCTCGTCACTTCGACGGACGCGCTCGGGCGGGTGATGACGCTCAGCTACGACGCGCTCGGCCGCACCACCTCGCGCCTGGACGAGGATGGCACCGAGCAGCGGACGACCACGTGGACGTGGGATACGGCGGCCCACGGCATCGGCAAGCTCGAGGCGCTCGAGAGCCCAGACGGAGCAAAGACGTACACCTACAACGAGGAGAGCAAGCTCGAGACGGTGACGCTCCGCATCGACGGGGAGGGCGCGCCCCTGGAGAGCAGGCTCGACTATGACGACCTGGGTCGCATCGCGACGATCACGTACCCCACGCCGGCCGGCGCGGCGCCGTTCGTCGTGGCTCACGACCGCGACGCTCATGGCCACGTGCTCGCGGTACGCGACGCCGCGACGCGCTCCCCCTACTGGCGCCTGACCGATGTGGACGACGCGGGACGCTTCCGCGAGGAGGCGTTCGGCAACGGCACCGTCACGGAGCGGAGCTACTTCGCCGACAAGCAACGCCTGGAGAGCCTCGTCACCCGGCGCGGCACGGGCGAGGTGCAAGACCTGTCGTACGACTACGACGCGCGGCTGAGCCTCACGCTCCGGACCGATGCGCTGCAGCCACAGCATCGGACCGAGCGCTTCCGCCATGACGCGCTCGATCGGCTGACCTGCGCGTACTTCAGCGAGACCGAGAGCGCGTCGGTGCCGTGCGCGCTCCGCTACGAGGTCGCGCCCGATGGCAATCTCACCTTCAAGTCCGACGTCGGCACGCTCTCCTACGACGACCCGCTGCACCCGCACGCCGTCACCGGCGCAGGCACGGACCGCTTCAGCTACGACGCCGTCGGCAACCAGATCGCGCGTCCGGGCGGCGTGACGGTGCGCTACACGCCGTTCGACCTGCCGGCGACGATCACGCAGGGCGCGAGCACCGTCTCGTTCGCCTACGACGGCGACCAGCAACGGATCCGCAAGACCACGCCGGACGAGGAGACGCTCTACTTCGGCGATCTGTACGAGCGGGTCACAGACGCGGCGACGGGAAGCGCCGAGCATCGGTACCACGTCCACTCGCCGGAGCGGCTTGTGGCGATCGTGACCCGAGGAGGCACAGGCGAAGGCACGCGCTACGTGCACGTCGACCACCTCGGCTCGGTCGATGCGCTCACCGGCGAGGACGGCGCCGTCGTCGAGCGGCGGAGCTACGATCCGTTCGGCCGGCGGAGAGACCCGGTGTGGGGGGAGCCCGTGCCGGCGTCGTTCTCCAGCGAGACGACGCGGGGGTTTACCGGGCACGAGGGCGATGACGAGCTCGGGCTCGTCAACATGAAGGGGAGGATGTTTGATCCGAGGATCGGGCGGTTCTTGACGACCGATCCGATCGTGCAAGCGCCGCTCTCTGGTCAGAGCTGGAACCCGTACAGCTATGTGCGCAACAGCCCGCTCAACTACGTGGATCCGAGCGGGTTTCAGGGAGAGCCGGAGCCGCCGCCGCTCCTGCCGATCTACTCGAAGGAGCACAAGCGCGAAAACCTCGTAGATATCCGCTACCAGCCGCGGGAGGGGAAGCAGCGCCAGGAAAAGCCGATCGAGGCCGCGGAGGTCGGCGCGACGACGGCGCCTGTCGACGTGGGCACGACCGGAACTTCGTCGGGCTACGTGCCGCAGCCGGTGACCGTCTCGCCGGAGCACGCCGGCGCCGGTGGCCCGGGCACCATCGTGGGCCAGACCTTGCTGGGCGCCGCGGAGGGCACGGGCGACCTCGGCTTCGGCATCGCACGGTCGCTGGTGCTCAATGCGCTGACGTTCGGGATCTACGGCGGATACGAACTGGGCGGCGCGCTCTGGCAGGGCTACGAGCAGGACGGGATCCTCGGCGCGCTCAACGCCGTGAACCCGCTCTTCCACATCGGGCAGGGCGCGGCGGACACGGCGCTCGCGATCGACCGAGGCGACTACCGGGCAGCGGGCGCGGCGGGGACGAGGTCGGTGATCCTCGCGGCGGCCACCGTCTTCGGGATGGGGAGGGGCCTTGGGGCGGCGGCGGAGGAGTCGGCGGTAGCAGGAGCCGCAAGGGGAGCGGCGCTGCGGCCATACGGAGGCCCTGGTGGTGGGCACCATGTTCCGGCCAAGAACGCGTTCGCAGGAGCACCTGGGTATGACGCGAATGCGGCGCTGGCAATTCCAAATGCGGAACTGACTCGACTCGGCGTGTCACACAGCGCGGTAACCGGCGCACAAATGACTGGCTACAGGGCCTTCGCGCGAACCGGTGCTCCGTTGACGTGGGAGACGGTAAGAACCATAGAAACAAACGCGCTCGTGCGTGGCGGAATGGCGCCAGACGTGGCACAGTCCGCCGTAAACACAGCAGTCAAGGCGCTACAAGAGGCCGGGGTCGCCAGGCCGACTCGCGTCCCCTGGGGAGGCTAAAATGTCGAATCCTGAAATCGAAGAGTTTGCTAAAACTTTAGTACGCCAAGTCAGAGACTCAGCGGTACGCAACTGCGACAGCATGCTTCGCCCCGACACCAGATCGCCAGTTGCAAAGAGATGGGCAGAGGCCAGAAAACATGGCACGTCACCAGACGTGGTGATTCCAGACGCCATCGATGAGACGATTTTCTGTCTTTTACAGGCAATCGATCAAGGGATCCTTCGGGTAAAATTCGTGACCAGCAGCGGGAAAGAAGTCGATCTGACGCAGGAAGGACTTGGCGAGCTGTCCGGCTGGTACATGGGCAGCGGTGGTTGGCGAGCGATGTACTCCCAGGAACGCTTCGTCGACGATTTCGCTGACCTTGACCAATGAGGCTTCCCGGGCTGTGAGAGGACACCCCTCGACCAGATTAGGCTCCGGAGATGCATCATGGGCGGGCACCTGCGCGGATTGAACAACGGTATATGACGCATGGCAAGCTCGAGACGGTGACGCTCCGCATCGGCGGGGAGCGCGCGGCCCTGGAGAGCAGGCTCGACTATGACGAGCTCGGCCGCGTCGAGACGATCACCTACCCCACGCCGGCCGGCGCGGCGCCGTTCGTCGTGGCTCACGAGCACGACGCGCATGGCCACGTGCTCGCCGTGCGCGACGCCGCGACGCGCTCCGCCTACTGGCGCCTGACCGGATGTGGACGACGCGGGACGCTTCCGCGAGGAGGCGTTCGGCAACGGCGCCGTCACGGAGCGGAGCTACTTCGCCGACAAGCAACGCCTGGAAAGCCTCGTCACCCGGCGCGGCACGGCCGAGGTGCAAGACCTGTCGTACGACTATGACGCGCGGCGGAGCCTCACGCTCCGGACCGATGCGCTCCAGCCGACGCACCGGACCGAGCGCTTCCGCCATGACGCGCTCGAGCGGCTGACCTGCGCGTACTTCAGCGCCACCGACAGCGCGTCGGTGCCGTGCGCGCTCCGCTACGAGGTCGCGCCCGACGGCAATCTCACCTTCAAGTCGGATGTCGGCACGCTCTCCTACGACGACCCGCTGCACCCGCACGCCGTCACCGGCGCAGGCACGGACCGCTTCAGCTACGACGCCGTCGGCAACCAGATCGCGCGTCCGGGCGGCGTGACGGTGCGCTACACGCCGTTCGACCTGCCGGCGACCATCACGCAGGGCGCGAGCACCGTCTCGTTCGCCTACGACGGCGACCAGCAGCGGATCCGCAAGACCACGCCGGACCAGGAGACGCTCTACTTCGGCGATCTGTACGAGCGGGTCACTGACGCGGCGACGGGAAGCGCCGAGCACCGGTACCACGTCCACTCCCCGGAGCGGCTGGTGGCCATCGTGACCCGAGGAGGCGCCGGGGATGGCACGCGCTACGTCCACGTCGACCACCTCGGCTCGGTCGACGCGCTCACCGGCGAGGACGGCGCCGTGCTCGAGCGGCGGAGCTACGATCCGTTCGGCCAGCGGGGAGACCCGGTGTGGGGGGAGCCCGTGCCGGCGTCGTTCTCCAGCGAGACGACGCGGGGGTTCACAGGGCACGAGGGCGACGAGGAGCTCGGCCTCGTCAACATGAAGGGGAGGATGTTTGACCCCGGGATCGGTCGGTTCTTGACGACCGATCCGATCGTGCGGGCACCGCTCTTCGGTCAGAGCTGGAACCCGTACAGCTACGTGAGCCATCGCCCGCTGAGCTACGTGGATCCGAGCGGGTTCCAGGAAGAGCTCCAAGCGCCTGTGGTGTCCCTAGCTCCAGGGGTGCTCGGGGATGACGGAGCCACTCCCTCCCGGTATCGAGATCAGGTCAGCATCATCGGCCCTCCGCCCCCGTGGCGCTCTCGCGAGCCTGCGAAGGCCCCGGAGGCCGCGGAGGTCGGCGCGACGACGGCGCCTGTCGACGTGGGCACGACCGGCACCTCGTCGGGCTACGTGCCGCAGCCGGTGACCGTCTCGCCGGAGCACGCCGGCGCCGGCGGCCCGGGCACCGTCGTGGGCCAGACCTTGCTGGGCGCCGCGGAGGGCACGGGCGACCTCGGCTTCGGCATCGCGCGGTCGCTGGTGCTCAATGCGCTGACGTTCGGGATCTACGGCGGATACGAGCTCGGCGGCGCGCTCTGGCAGGGCTACGAGCAGGACGGGCTCCTCGGCGCGCTCAACGCCGTGAACCCGCTCTTCCACATCGGGCAGGGCGCCGCGGACACGGCGCTCGCGATCGACCGGGGCGACTACCGGGCAGCGGGCGCGGCGGGGACAAAGTCGGTGATCCTCGCGGCGGCCACCGTCTTCGGCACGGGAAGAGGGTTGGGGGCGGCGGCGGAGAGGGCGGCGGCGGGAGTGGCAGGCGGGGGAGTGCGGGCGTACTCGGTCGCATACGAGACAACCATCCCCAAGTTCGGCGCCGGCACTCGACCGGCGCACTTCAAGGCAGCAAACGAAGCGCTCCTCGCCGATATGCGGGCGAGCCCGGAGCTGACCCAGGCCATGCGAGGGTTGAGTATCGAAGTGCCCGCTTCTGCTTCCGGTGCCGCCCAGGGCCTCTCTCCGTCTGGTTGGACATGGCACCACGTGCCCGAGAGTCCTGGTGTGCTACAGCTGGTCCCGCGTGGGCAGCACACGGCGGGAAGCGGCTTCTGCGAACTCATGCATCCCGAAAGCCGAGGCGGGTTCTTTCTCTGGGGAAAGGAATTCTAACATGGCGAAGCTACTGGACCTGATCGACAAGATCGATCAGATGGATCGTGAGGACGTGATCTGCGTGAAGCCGGAATGGCGCCCTGACTCAGAAGCGAGTGTCTTTCGGCTTACCGAGGACTACCGCGTTCCCGACGAAGCAAGGGCCCTCGGCTATGAGTACTTCCTTGAGGTTGATACTATTCGACAGATCCTCGAAGAGTTCCGCAGTCGTCCAGAGGCTTCGCTCAACGAAAAGTGCGAGCGGATCATTCATTACGCAACATACGATGCATAGACGCTTGCGTCGAGGTCACCGATGCGCTGGATCACGTGACTGTGGTCGAGAAGGATGCGCCGGGACGACTGGTGGCCGTCTCCGCCCGTCTCGACGAACGACGGCTTCGGCGAGCTGATCTCGTCGACCGACGCGCTCGGCCGAGGAATGACGCTGAGCTATGAAGCCGCAGAAGATTCCCAGGGGGCCGAGGGCGGCGTCCGAGGCGTCTGAGCAGCGCTGCGCATCCGACGGATCCCTTGCCCTGGGCCAAAGCACGGAGGTCGCGACCCTCGTGGCCCCGAGCATGAAACTGCTGCAACCCAGGCCGATGGGGCTCCACGGCTGCTGAGTCGCCGTGATGGGCTCGCCGCTCTCCTCCGCAACAGGGCGCGCCGCCGCCCTCGTGGTGAAGTTGACGTGCGGTACGCGAGCAGCTTCAAGGACCGATGTGCGGTCGCGCGGCGGCAAGCCCGCTTCCGAGAGCGTCGCCGAAGAAAATCAACGGGCGGGAGATCGCGTTCTTGCTCTGGAAGTTGACCGAAAGAGCGCACGGGCCCGGCAAGCGGCTGCGCGCGGGCCCTCCTTGACGGTCGTCCCATCCTCCTCCACCCTCGTGGCGGATGTTCCGCGTCCGGCGACCCCACCGTAACCGCAGCGCCATCCTTCGCTGGATCTGCGCCGCGCTCTCGGTGTTCCTCGTCGTCGGCCTCCTGGCCCAGGGACATACCCTCCAGGCGCTCGGCGTGGCGATCGCTTGCGAGCACCCGATGCTCGAGTCGTCCTCCGCCCATGACGCGGATGACGGGCATCCGGACAGCTCGCACGACGACTGTCCGCCCAGCTGCAACGACTGCGCTTGTGGCCGCATCCCCATGACGCTGTCCCTGGAGGAGGTGCTGCCCTACCACCTCCTCGAGGCGTACGAGATCGCCGCATCGACGCCGCCGGAAATGCCAGGGCGCTGCCCCACCTGCCGCCTCGAACGGCCACCCCGACGCCCGCGCGCTTGAGGCGCCCGCGTCAGGCATCGCATCCACGAGCACGGCAGCCGCGCTCGGGCGCGTGAGCGCCCCCGCGCCACGCCGCCCCGCGCTCGGCCCCCTCGCGCGATCCTGACCGGGCACAACCGCGGTTCTTCGCGCGAGCGCTCCACGCGCTCGAGGGCTGCCCGTCCATGCTCCGTCCCTGCGTGCGCCGTCCGTTCGTCGCCTCCTCGATCGCCCTTTGCCTCCTGCTCCTCCTGCTGCTCGCGCCTGCGGCGGTGTACGCCGCGGAGCCGCCCCTCACCCGCGCCCGCGTCGCCGACCTCGCCCGCGCAGCGCCGAGCGCGCGCGTGGCCACGGCCGAGGCCGGCGTCGCCCGCGCCGCGACCTCGGCGGCCGGCGTGCTCTCGCTCGAGAACCCCGTGCTCACCGGGATGGGCGGCGTCCGGCTCAACCCCGACGGGAGCAAGCC
This sequence comes from Sorangium sp. So ce887, assembly GCF_051521455.1. NCBI lineage: Bacteria > Pseudomonadati > Myxococcota > Polyangiales > Polyangiaceae > Sorangium > Sorangium sp. So ce887. The sequence continues at coordinate 11,975,453 of NZ_CP150354.1, forward strand.
GGCCGCCGCCGAGGCGTCCCTCGAGTGGCCGATCGAGCTCGGCGGTCAACGAGGCGGGCGCATCACCGCGGCGAAGGCCGAGCAGCGCGCCGCCGAGATCCACGCAGAAGACGGCCGGCGCCGCGTCCTGCTCGCCGCCCTGCTCCAGCACGCCCTCGTGCTCCGGGACGAGCGGCACGTGCAGCTCGCCCGCGCGCGCGTCGCCCTCGCAGAGCGGCTCCACGCCGCGGCGGAGCGCCAGCGCAGGGCGGGCGAGGTGCCGGAGGTCGACGTCGCCCTGGCGCTGCTCCAGAAAGGACGCGACGTCGCAGCGGCGAAGGCGGCGGAAGGCACGCGGGACGCCGACAGGGCCGCGCTCCTCGCCCTGCTCGGCCTCACCTCGCCGGGAGCGCAGAGCCTCCCGGTGGAGGGGCCGCTCGTGCCTCCCGGCGAGCCGCCGGCGCTCGCGTCGAGCCTCGGCGAGGTCGAGCGGCGCCCCGATGTCGGCGCCGCCGAGGCGACGGTCGGTGCCGCGCGCGCCAAGGCGGAGCGAGAGCGCTCGGCCAGGTGGCCGACCGTCAGCGTCATCGCCCAGGTCGAGCACGACGACGGCGCGAACATCGGCATGCTCGGCCTCGCGGTCCCGCTACCGATCCTCAACGCCAACCGGGCCGGCGCCGCGACGGCCGCCGCGGAGATCGATGTCGCCCGGGCGCGCGCCGACGCCGCGCGGGCCGGCGCCGTGGGCCAGATTCACCAGCTGTACGCGCGCTACCGGGCGACGAAGGAGGCCCTCCAGGCCCTCGCACCGACCGCCACCCTCATGGAGCAGGCGGCCGCGATCTCGGCGCGAGGGTACGAGCTCGGCGAGAAGGATCTCGCGAGCGTCCTCCTGGTGCGCCGCGAGGTCATCGAGACCGAGGCGGCGCTGCTGGAAGCCGAGCACGCCCATGCGGCGGCCAAGATCGAGCTCCTGGTCGCGGCGGGGAGGGGGCTCCGATGAGCGCTCCCCGGCGGAAGATCGAGCTCTCGCCGAAGGCCCTCGCCGTGATCGCTGCCGCGGTGCTGGCGCTCGTCGTCGCGGCCGTCGCCCTCACGGTGCTCATCGAGCATCGACGCCACGGGCACGACCCCGAGGCCGGCCACGGCGACGAGGACGGGCACCACCACGGCAAGGGCGAGAGAGCGCACGCGCACGACGAGGGCAAGGAGCACGCGCACGACGAGGGCAAGGAGCACGCGCACGATGAGGGCAAGGAGCACGCGCACGAGGCCGGGGAAGCGCGCGCCCACGGCAGCGGCAGGGTCGAGCTCTCGCCCGCGATGATCCAGAACGCCGGGCTGGAGATCCTCACCGCCGGACCGGGCAAGGTCGCCGTGACGGTCACGCTGCCCGGCGAGGTGGCGCTCAACGCCGAGGCCATCGCGCACGTCACGCCGCGGGTGCCGGGGACGGCGCGGGAGGTGAAGAAGCAGCTCGGCGACAGGGTGAAGCGCGGAGAGGTGCTCGCCGTGCTCGACAGCCGCGAGCTGGCCGAGCTCCAGCGCGAGCTCCTGGCGGCCAAGGAGCGCCTCTCCCTCGCCGAGGCGAGCTTCACGCGTCACGAGGCGCTCTGGAAGGAGCGAATCTCGGCCGAAAAGGAGTACCTGGCGGCCAAGCAGGCGGTCGCCGAGGCGCGGATCGAGCACCGGAGCGCCGCCCAGAAGCTCAACGCCACCGCAGGCTCCGGCGCGACCCGGGGCACCGGCTACGCGCTGGTCGCCCCGATGGACGGCACCATCATCGAGAAGCACATCGCCATCGGCGAGGTCCTCAAGGAGGACACCCAGGTCTTCGTCATCGCCGACCTGTCCACGATCTGGGTCAACGTCACCGTCTACGCCAAGGATCTCAGCCGCGTGCAGGTCGGCCAGACGGCCTGGGTCAAGGCCGAGGGGATCGAGCACGCCGCGCAGGGCACGCTGGCGTACCTGGGGCAGGTCGTCGACGAGCAGAACCGCTCCGCCGTGGCCCGCGTCGTCCTCCAGAGCCCGGGCGCAGCCTGGCGCCCCGGGCTCTTCGCCACCGCCGACATCGCCGTCGAGGAGGTGGCCGCGCCGGTGGTCGTCTCGGACGAGGCCATCCAGCGGATCGAGGGCAGGGAAGCCGTCTTCGTCGAGGAGGGCGGCGGCTTCGAGGTCCGCCCGGTGAAGGTCGGACGCCGGGGCATGAGCCCGCCGGGGTTCGGGGCGAAGGGCGCCGACAGGCGACCCGGAGCCCCGAGCGTCGAACACGCGCCGGTCGTCGAGATCCTGGCGGGGGTCGCCGCCGGCGAGCGCTACGCGGGCAAGAACAGCTTCATTCTCAAGGCGGAGCTCGGCAAGTCCGAAGCCGGCCACCAGCACTGAGGAGCGCGCCGGCCCCATGCTCACCTTGCTCTCACGGCTCCTTGCGCTCTCGGTGCGCCATCGCTTCCTCGTCGTCGCCCTCACGATCGCGGTCGGCGCGCTCGGGGCCTACAACTTCACGCGCCTGCCGATCGACGCGGTCCCGGACATCACCAACGTCCAGGTGCAGATCAACACCTCGGTGAAGGCGCTCTCCCCCGTGGAGGTCGAGCGTCAGATCACCTTTCCCATCGAGTGGGCCATGGGCGGGATCCCGGGCGTCCAGCAGGTGCGCTCGCTCTCCCGCTACGGGCTCTCCCAGGTGACGGTGATCTTCGAGGACGACACCGACATCTACTGGGCCAGGCAGCTCGTGGCCGAGCGCCTCGGCGCCGCGAAGGAGAGCCTGCCGCCGGGGCTCGGCGAGCCGCAGCTCGGCCCGATCGCGACCGGCCTCGGCGAGATCTACATGTGGACGCTCGAGGCCGCGCCGGACGCCCGGCGGCCCGACGGGCAGCCGTACGACCTGACCGATCTACGCACGATCCAGGACTGGATCGTGCGGCCCCAGATCCGGACCGTGCCAGGGGTCACCGAGGTCAACTCGATCGGCGGCTATGAGCGGCTCTACCAGGTCTCGCCGGACCCGGCGAAGCTCGTCGGCTACGGGCTCTCGTTCCGCGATGTGCTCGAGGCGCTCGCGGCCAACAACGCCAACGCGGGCGGCGGGTACATCGAGCACAAGGGCGAGCAGTACCTCGTCCGCGCCACGGGCCTCGTGCAGAGCGAGGACGACATCCGGGGCATCATCGTCGGCGACCACGGCGAGGTGCCGATCCGGATCGAGGACATCGCCGAGGTCGGCGTCGGCCGGGAGCTGCGCACGGGGGCGGCGACCGAGGACGGCGAGGAAGCGGTCATCGGCACGGCCATCATGCTCGTCGGGGAGAACGGACGCGCCGTCTCCAGGCGCGTGGACGAGCAGATGAAGGCGGTCAACAAGTCACTGCCCGAGGGCGTGACGGTCAAGACCATCTACGACCGCACCTACCTCGTCGACGCCACCCTGAGCACCGTGCGAGACAGCCTGCTCGAAGGGGCCGCGCTGGTCGTCGTGGTGCTCTTTCTCCTGCTCGGGAACCTCCGGGCCGCGCTGATCGCCGCGCTGGCGATCCCGTTCTCGATGCTGATCGCCGTCACCGGCATGGTCGAGGGCAAGATCAGCGGCAACCTGATGAGCCTCGGCGCCATCGACTTCGGGCTCATCGTCGACGGCTCGGTGATCATCGTCGAGAACTGCGTGCGGCGCTTCGCCGAGGAGCAGCGCCGGCTCGGGCGCACGCTCACCCGGGACGAGCGGCTCGGCCTCGCCTACGACGCGTCCCAGGAGGTCCGCCAGGCGACGATCTTCGGTGAGCTCATCATCGCGATCGTCTACCTGCCCATCCTCACGCTGACGGGCATCGAGGGGAAGATGTTCCGGCCCATGGCGCAGACCGTCGTCCTGGCGCTCGCGGGGGCGACGATCCTGTCGATGACGTTCGTCCCGGCGCTCGTGGCGTTGCTCCTCACGGGCCGGGTGTCGGAGCAGGAGAACTTCCTCTTCCACCACGCGAAGCGCGCCTACGGCCGGGTGCTCGCCTGGGCGCTGTCCCACAAGCCGTTCGTCGTCGCCGCCGCCGGCGTCGTCCTCGTCGCCTCGGGCCTGGTCGCTGCGGGGCTCGGCCGCGAGTTCGCGCCCAGGCTGAGCGAGGGCGCGCTCGCGCTCCAGCCGGCCCGCATCCCCTCGATCAGCCTCACGACGAGCGTGGCGATGCAGGCGCAGCTCGAGCGCTTGCTCAAGGAGCGGTTCCCGGACGAGATCGAGCACATCTTCGCCCGCACCGGCACGGCCGAGGTCGCGACCGATCCGATGGGCCCGAACGTCTCCGACACCTACCTGATGCTGAGGCCCCGGAGCGGATGGACGAAGGCGGCGACGCAGGAGGAGCTCGCCGGGGCCATCGAGGAGGTGATCCGGGAGCTGCCGGGGCAAAACTACGAGTTCAGCCAGCCGATCGAGCTCCGGTTCAACGAGCTCATCAGCGGCGTGCGGAGCGACGTCGCGATCAAGGTCTTCGGCGACGACCTCGAGGTGATGCTGAAAGAGGCGAGCAAGATCGGCGCCCTCCTGCGGGCGACGCCGGGCGCGGCGGACGTGAAGGTGGAGCAGGTCACGGGGTTGCCGGTGCTGACCATCGACGTGGATCGGCGCATGGTGGCGCGCTACGGGCTCAACGTCGCCGACGTGCAGGCGGTCGTCGAGGCCGCGATCGGCGGCGTGAGCGCCGGCGAGGTCTTCGAGGGCGACAAGCGCTTCGATCTCGTGCTCCGGCTCCCCGACGTCATCCGCCGCGACATCGGGGCGCTCGAGCGCCTCCCGATCCCGCTCCGGGGCAAGCAGGCGCACGCGCCCGGCCCGAGCGGTCCGACCCTCGCCGCGTCGGCGCGGGCGCCCGGCCGGGCGGCGTTCGTGCCGCTCGGCGCGGTGGCGAGCCTCCGCGTGGAAGAGGGCCCCAACCAGGTCAGCCGGGAGAGCGGCAAGCGCCGCGTCGTCGTCCAGTGCAACGTGCGCGGCCGCGACCTCGGCGGCTTCGTCGCCGACGCCGAGGAGCGGATCGACGCCGAGATCAAGCTCCCGCCGGGCTACTGGATGTCCTGGGGCGGCCAGTTCGAGAACCTGCTCGCCGCCGAGCGGCGCCTTGCCGTGGTGGTCCCGCTGGCGCTCGGGCTGATCTTCGGCCTGCTCTTCCTCTCCGTCGGGACGCTCAGGAACGCCGCCCTGATCTTCACCGGCGTCCCGCTGGCGCTCACCGGCGGCATCCTCGCGCTGTGGGGCCGCGGGCTCCCGATCTCGATCTCGGCGGCCGTGGGCTTCATCGCGCTCTCGGGCGTCGCCGTGCTGAACGGGCTCGTGATGGTGACGTTCATCGAGAACCTGCGGCAGCGCGGCGAGGCGCTCGACGACGCGGTGCTCCACGGCTCGATCGCGCGGCTCCGCCCCGTGCTCATGACGGCGCTCGTCGCGGCGCTCGGCTTCGTCCCGATGGCGCTCGCCACCGGCACCGGCTCCGAGGTGCAGCGCCCGCTGGCGACGGTCGTCATCGGCGGGATCCTCTCCTCCACCACGCTCACGCTGGTCGTCCTGCCGGTCCTCTACCGGCTGACGCACCGCCAGGGAGCGCCGGGCGCCCCGGGGGAGCCCGCGGATGCGGGGACGGGCTCGGCGGGATGAGAGGACCGCGCGCGTCGGCGCGCGACGCGATGACGGGCGCTCAGCTCGCCAGGGGCAACGAGAAGTGGATCGTCGTCCCCTGGCCCGGGGTGCTCTCGACCGCCACCGTCCCGTGGTGCGCCTCGACGATGCCGCGCGCGATGTACAGGCCGAGCCCCGCGCCGGTGCGCGACTCCTGCGCGGCCTTCCAGTAGCGATCGAAGAGGTGAGGCTGATGCTCGGGCGGGATGCCCGGGCCCGTGTCGGCCACGGAGAAGCGCGCGAGATCGGCGACCCGGCAGAGCGACACGCTCACCACGCCGCCCTTCGGCGTGAACTTCAGCGCGTTGCCGAGCAGGTTCGAGAAGACCTGCAGCACCCGATCCCGGTCGGCGAGGACCTCCAGGCCCGCGTCGAGCGGCCCCTGCGTCACCCGGCAGCCCTTCGCCTCGGCGAGCGACGCGGCGGCCTCGAGCGCCTCGCGGACGAGCGCCCCGCCCCGCTCCACCCGCGGCGACACAACGAGCCGCCCCGCCTCGATGCGCGACGCGTCGAGCAGATCCTCGATGAGCCGCGTCATGCGCTGGATCCCGCGGTCCATCCGGTCGACGAGCTGGACGGCGTCGTCCTCCTCGCCGTCCTTCCGCTGGAGCAGATCGCTCCGCAGCAGCGACGCCGTGATCGCGATCGTGTTGAGCGGGTTCCGGAGGTCGTGCGACACGATCGCGAGCAGGTCGTCCCGGGCGCGCGTCGCGGCCTGCGCCTCGTTGTACAGCCGCGCGTTCTCGAGGGCGACGGACGCCGACTGCGCGAGCTGGGTGAGCAGCACCTCGTCGCTCTCCACGAACGGCCCGTCGCGCCGGTCGAGCAGCTGGAGGCTCCCGATGCACTGGCCGTCCCTCCCGCGCAGCGGCGCCGCGACGAGCGAGCGCGGGTAGAGCTCCGCCGGCGCGCGCGACAGCACGTCGGCGCACGTGGGATCGTTCGCGATCTCGTCGCCCGTCAGCCGGACGCTCGTGCTCCTCCGCTCGATCAGGCCGCACGCGATCTCGCGGATGGCGTCGCGGTCCTCCCGCGCGGCGTACTCCTCGGACATCGAGAGGCCCGTCAAAGGCCGCTGCGCCACGCCCCGCGAGGCCAGCCGCGCGACCGCCACGTTCGCGTCGAGCAGCACGCGCGCCTCGTCGGTGGTGCGCTGGATCAGCTCGTTCAGCGAGAGCGACCGGTGGATGCGCAGCGTCGCCTCGGTGAGCTGCGCGAGCTGGTTCGCGTGGCGAGCGAGCGCCCGGCGCGCCTCGTCCTCGCGGCGCTCCGCCTCGTTCAGCCGGAGGACGTAGCGCAGGCTCTGCACGAGCCGCTCGGGCGTCAGCAGGTTCTTCGGCACGTAGTCCGCCGCCCCCCGCTTCATCAGATCGACCGCCAGCGACTCGTCGCCCTGCCCGGTCAGCATGATGAACGGCGCCGTGAGCTTCGCCTTGCGCGCCGCCTCGATCACCGTGAGCCCGTCGCCCCCGGGCAGGTAGAAATCGAGGAGCACACAGTCGATCTGCTGCTCGTACAGCACCGCGAGCGCCGAATCGACGGAATCGGCCTCCCGGATCTCGGCGTCGACGCGGCCGCTCCGCAGCGCTCGCAAGATCGCGATCCGATCGACCGTGTCGTCGTCGACCACGAGGAGGCGAACCGACCTATGGCTCAAGGCATCTCCACGAGCGTCCAGTACCGGTTCAGCGCCGTCATGAGCTCGACAAAGCTCAGAAAAGTCACCGGCTTCAGCAGGTAGCCGGCGACGTTCAGATCGTAAGCGTCCACCTTGTCCCGATCGTCGTTCGAGGTGGTCAGCACGACGACAGGCGTCGCCCTCAGCGCGGCGTCGGACCGGAGCTCCCGGAGAAACTCGATGCCGTTCATCCTGGGCATATTCAGGTCGAGCAGGACGAGGCGCCGGTCTCTGGGCACCTGGGTGCCGCGCAGCAGATCGAGCCCCTCGACCCCGTCGCCCGCGACCCAGAGCGGGTTCGTGATCTTGCCCCTCTCGAACGCCCTCCGGACGTTCATCACGTCGACGGTGTCGTCCTCCACCAGAATAATGTTCAGGATTTTACCGTCCATCCTCGTCCTCGTTGAGGGGCAAAGCGCTGGCCCGTCGATAGCATGCGAGAGCAACGCTGCACGTATGCAGGGCGATGGCGGCGGAGCTGGAGGCCGGCTCACTCGTTTCCGGGGGACGGAGAAACCGCAACCGGCCTGCTTCGCGCGGCCAACGTTAACGTGGGCCTGCGGCGCCGGGAAGAGCCGAGTGGAGGTAACGTGGGCTCGGGTGCCCATGACGGCCGCCCGCGCACGTGCCATCGGCCGCGCGCGCAGGGCGCCCGCGCTGCCAGGGCGCCGCGCCCCGGGAGGCTACGGCCAGCTGCCGCGGGGGCCCGCGCGGCCGACGAGGTGCGCCACCGCCGTCACCAGGCTGCTCGGCTCGATGGGCTTGGCCAGGTGCATCTGGAAGCCGGAGGCGATCGCCTGACGGCGGTCCTCCATGCGCGTGTACGCGGTGAGCGCGAGCGCCGGTATGCCGCTCGCGGGGACCTCGGCCCCCAGCGCGCGCAGCCGCCGCATCATCGCGTAACCGTCCTCGCCCGGCATGCCGATGTCGCTCACGAGCACGTCGAACTCGTCCGCGCGGAGCGCCTCGAGCGCCTCGCCGGCCGAGGCCGCCTCGCTCACCGAGGCCCCGGCGCGCACGAAGATGATGCCGAGCAGCTCGCGCGCGTCGGTCTCGTCGTCGACCACGAGCACCCGGATGCCCTCGAGCATGCGGCGCGCGGCGCCCCCCGGCGAGTCGCTGCCCCGGCGCTGCGGCGACGGCAGCGACGAGTGCGCCTCGGCGCGGATCGGCAGCTGCACCCGGAAGCGCGCGCCCTTGCCCTCTCCGTCGCTCGCCGCGCTCACGCTGCCGCCCTGGGCCTCCGCCAGGTGCCGCACGATGGCCAGGCCGAGCCCCAGGCCGCCGTGGGCCCGGGTCACCCCCCCGTCCGCCTGCCGGAACCGCTCGAACAGGAACGGCAGGAAGCTCTTCGGGATCCCCTCGCCGTTGTCCTCCACCTCCACCTCGAGCATGGCGTCGACGCGCCGGGCCAAGGCCCGCACCTGCCCCCCCGAGGGCGTGAACTTCACCGCGTTCGTGAGCAGGTTCCACACGATCTGCTGGAGCCGATCGGCGTCGCCGAGGAAGATGCCCACGTCCTCGACGACCCAGGCGTTGACCGTGACGCCCTTCGCCAGCGCCGCCGGTCGCACGAGATCGAGCGCCGTGGCGAGCACCTGGCGCACATCGACCGGGTCGGTGCGGAGCTGCAGCTTCCCCGCGATGATCGTCGAGGCGTCGAGGACGTCCTCGATGAGCTGCGACTGCGCCTTGGCGTTGCGCTCGATCGTGGCGAGCCCCCGCTCGAGCGACTCGGTGTCCACCTCGCCCGTCCGGAGGATCCGCGCCCAGCCCAGGATCGACTGGAGCGGCGTCCTGAGCTCGTGCGACACCGTCGCGAGGAACTCGTCCTTGAGCTTGTTCAGCTGCTCGGCGTGCTGGCGCGCCTTCTGCTCCTGCTCGAGGAGCTGGGCGCGCTCGGCCTCCGAGCGCTTCTGCTCGGTGATGTCGTGGAACGAGACGCCCACCCCGTCGCCCAGCGCGACCGCGATGGCGCGGAACGTCTGCGGCGCCCCCTCGTGCGCGCAGAAGAGCTCGATCCGGGCAGGCTCCCCGTTCTCCACCACGTGCGCGTACGTGTCAAAGGCGCTCGCGAGCGAGCTGCCCGGCATCTCCACCAGCATTCGCTTGCCCTCGAGATCCTTGCCGCGGCCGCCGACGATCGGCCCCGTGGCTGGGTTCACGTAGACCCACTCGAAATCGGAGATCGCCCCGGACGCGTCGCGCACGCTGCGCAGGATCATGAACCCGTCGGGCGACGCCTCCTTCACCGTGCGGAACCTCGCCTCGCTCGCCCGCAGCGCCTGCTCGATCGACTTCCGCTCCGTGATGTCGGTCGCCGTGCAGGTGATGCCGACGATCTCGCCCGCGTCGTCGGTCAGCGGCTCGATCGAGATGTCGAGGTGCTGCGTGCGCCCGCCGGCGTGCAGGGCGATCTCGCGCCGCTGGCCGACCCCGCTGGACAGCACCTCGCGCTTCGCCCGGTCGAGCGCCCTCGCGGCGTCCGGGTCCTCCAGCACCTCCGCGTCGGTCTTCCCGAGCACCTCGCGCTCCGACTTGCCGAACGAGTTGTGCATCCACGTGTAGCGGAGGTCCCGGTCCTGGTTGAACACCATGACCGGCGACCCCCGGAGCGCCTTGCGGAAGCGCTCCTCGTTCACGCGGAGCGCCTGCTCCGCGCGCAGGCGCTGGGTCACGCTCTGCTGGAGCTCGAGCGCGAGGCGCTCCGCCTTGCGGCGCGCCCCGATCTGCTCGGTCACCTCGAACGCCGTCGCCACGACGCCCTCCACGGCGCCGCTCACGTCGTGGACCGGATTGCACAGGACGTTGTACAGCCGCTCCACCACCTCGCCGGTCCAGTGCATGAGCCGCAGCGGGATCTCGCTCGCCACGCTCGGCAAGCCGCTCGCCATGACGGCCTCGAGCTGCGCGTGCAGCGCCTGCCCGCGGAGCTCCGGGACCGCCTCGACGAGCGGCTTGCCGAGCAGATCGTCGCGGCCGACCATCTGGCAGAAGAGCGGGTTCGCGAGCTCGAACACGAGATCGGCGCCCTTGAGGAGACAGATCGGCGCGGGCGCCTGGGCGAGCAGCGAGCCGCTCCTGCCCCGCTCGAGCTCGGTGCGCTTGCGCTCGGTCTCGAGCGCCGCCAGCTGGAGCCGGGTATGCTCGCTGACCGCCTGGGCGATCCCCGCATCCACGCGCTCGGAGAGCGCCTCGACCTCGCTCAGGCTCGGCGTCATCCCCGCCTCCTGGAGCTCGCGGAGGATGGATCGCCGGAGAACGCCATACTCGCGGACCATCACGTCCAGGTTGAACCCGTTCTCCCAGCGCATCTCCCCGTGCTCGCGCGCGGCCTCGTCGCTGCCGCTCGTGGACGCCCCCTTCTCCAGGCTGGCGGCCACCTCGTCGAGGAAGCTCGGTAGCGAGTTGATGATCAGGGGCTTCGGCATGTCGCGCACCGTCGAGCTGCGCCTGCGCAGCTCCACGACGAACCGCTCGATGATGGCCTCGCGGCGGGTCCTGATGAGCGTGGAGAGCGGGATCGTCATGATCGGGTCGTTCGCGGCGTGGGGCCCATCCCGGCAGACATCGCCGTCAGGGGCCCGGGCAGCCAGCGGGGAGCGGCCCTGGGTGACCTGGGACGCGGGCGTCAGCGAGCACGACATATTCGGCGAGCTGGCCGAGCGCCACAAGGCGCCCCGCCAGCGCAGCCCGCGCGGCGGCGGGCAGGCGACCGCAGCCTTCACGGGACAGCCGCCCGCGGTCCTCCGTCGAGATCGACCTCGACGTGGGTGCTGAACCGAGCTCGATTTTCCACACGCGCGCACAAGCCAAGGCGTGAGCAAGCGCTGTGCCGAGCTCGGACGGCCGGTGTTCACGGTGATGTGCGGCGCGCGCCGTCACGAACGAGGCAATTTGCCGCAGCTCCTCCGTCCGCTCCGGCCGTGCGACGGCGCATGAAGCGGGCTGTGGGGCGTCGGGAGGATCAGCCGTCTTGATGGACGCGTGGGTCAACATGAGACGTCGCGGCACGGCGGCTGCAACACCGCTGGTTCGAGACCCTGGAACACCAATTCACCCGATCTGGAGGTTATCATGCTCAGTTGGAGTGTTGCGTTCTTTATCGTCGCGATCATCGCCGCCATCTTCGGTTTCGGCGGCATCGCCGCGAGCGCCGCGTCGGTGGCGAAGCTGCTCTTCGTGATCTTTCTCGTCCTGGCGGTCGTCTCCCTCGCGCTCGGCCGCCGCGCCCCGACCTGACGCCCCTGTGTCATCCATGTCGGCTTGCACGTGCTCGGAGGCCCCGATCGGGGCGATATGTCTCGCCTGGGGCGGGCGGTCTCCGCGGTTCTGCATGGCACGCCGGTCGCAATAGGCCCTGGAGAGACCCCATCCAGGGCGCCGAGAGATCGATCCCGGGCAGCTTTGATGGGGCTTTTCGTGTCGTGCCGGGCTCTTGCCCGGGCGCAAGGTCGGGCCAGAGCGGCAGACCGGAGGAGATCATCATGCTGACCGTCCGTACATTCCTTCCTATCGCCATCGTCATGAGCGTCTTCGCGGGCTGCGAGTCCCCAGCAGACGCGCGAGCCAAGGCCGAGCGCGCGCAGCGCGAGGCGGAGCAGAAGGCGGCGGAGGTCGCGACCGACCTCGACAAGAAGGTCGCCGAGATCGACCAGCGGGCCGAGCGGGAGACCGACAAGGCGCTCCGGGAGGCCGCGGAGAAGCTCAACAACGCTGCCCTGGAGGCCCAGGAAAAGACCGTGGAGGCCCAGGCGGAGCTCCTGAAGGCGCGCGAGGACGTGCGCGCGTCCACGACGCGCAAGATCGAGGGCCTCGAGAAGGACGTCGCCGAGCTCCGCGCCAAGGCCGAGAAGAAGCTGTCCAAGGACGAGGTCGACAGGATGGTGAGGGAGCTCCAGGACAAGTCGGAAGCCGTCCGCAGGAGCCTGCGCGACCTCGACGCCGCCACGAGCACGAACCTCGATCAGATGAAGAAGGGCGTCGACGAGCGCGTGCAGGAGCTCGATCGCGCGATCCAGGAGGCGAAGCGGCGCGTCTGATCGTGCCCTGCAGCCCCTGACCCCAGCAAAGTCAACACGAGGAGGACACGATGAATACCCAGAAGGCATCTCAGCAGAACCAGCCGGCGGACCTCGAAGGCGAGGGCAACCCCACGGCCGATCGGCGTTACCGGGAAGGCGTGGAGAGGTCGGTGAAGGGCGGCAAGATCGAGGAGCACGCGGAGGAGGCCGCCCAGGCGCTGGACGGTCCCGAAGGCGACGAGCTGCGCGCAGCCCAGGAGGCGGCCCGGCGCGGTCGACCCAGCTGAACCCGGCGAGCCAGCGATGATCCGCGAGCTCCGCTGCAATTCCTGTGGCCGCCGGTACATCTTCGTGTCGACGGCGGCCACTCCCTGCCGGGCCTGCGGCTCGGCCCTCGACGAGATGGAGCTCGAGCGCGGCGTCTACGAGCTCGCCTCGAACGACGCGCGGAGCGCCGCCTCGCCTGTCCCGTCGAGCCCGGCGGACACCATGGTCCCCGAGGATCTCGGCTACGGCGAGTCTCACGGGTACGGGCCCGCGCACGGCGGCCCGACCGGCCCCGGCGACGCGCCGGCGACCACCCCCTGAACCCACCTGCCTCTCGCTCTCCCTGCAAACCACGATGACCCCCGGGCCCCCCCGCCGGGGGCGCGAGCCGGGCAGCCGAGAATTTAACGCAAAGGCGCAAAGGCGCAAAGACGCAAAAAAGAAAGATAGAAAGACCTCGGGATTCCCCCCCTTTCAATCTCTGTCTCTTTGCGCCTTTGCGCCTTTGCGCCTTTGCGTTGAATTCTCCTCACTATAGGCCATCGCCCGTGGACGCGCGCCGCGCGCGCAGGACGCCCGCGGCGCGCCGCCGGGCGCGGGGCCTGCCCGCGGAGCGTTGGATTGAAGGATGGGAGAAGTGACGCAGCGAAGGGGCGCCGCCGTCAGGCCGCGGTCGCGGTGCGCTGGGCGGCGTGGCTCGAGCCGTGCGCGCGGCGGGAGTGGGCGATGAGCGCATCAAACAGCTCCAGCATCTGCTGGCCGAGCCGCTCGTTCGTCTCCTCGCAGAGCTCCGCCTCGATCCACGGCAAGAGCTCCCGCTCCTCCTCGTCGATGTGGCGCATGACGAGCTCCCTCAGGGTGGTGAGCTTGGCCTCGAAGCTCGGGTCCTCCGGCGCCGTGTTGACGACGCGCCGGATCTCGAACCGCGCTACCGTGTGCTCCTCGCAGGCCCCGCCGACGAGCTCCGGCTCGATCGCGAGCAGCTCCGGGAAGAGCACCACCTGCTCGGCGAGCATGTGCGCGAGCAGGTGCTTCGTGAGCTCGTCGATCACCCGCCCGACATCGCCGATACCCGAGAGCGCCAGATCGAACAGCCTCTCGGCTTCGCGGTGCTGCCCCTTCAAGAGCTGTGTCGCTTTCATGCATTCTCCTCCCGGACACCGAACGTGGTATTGTGGTTTATCGAGGTGAAACAGGGACCTTGTTGTTCTCGCTCTGCGACCGGCTCAGGCAGCGGCGCGGGCCGCCAGGTGCGCGAGGCCGCGCAGCGGCTCGCCCCGGGGGCCCTCGAGCGAGAAGGTGACGGCGCCGCTGCTGCCGAGCAGCTCGCGCATCGTCAGCGACAGGCCCGCCAGCTCGTGAACCGCAGGGGCCTGCGGGTCCGAGCCGGGGCAGAGGACAACGCGCCTGACGCCGGGGAGCGCGCCGAGAACGGCGCGCATGAGCGAGGACCGGACCGTGAGCTTGTTCGCGGTCGACCCCGCGACGAACACAGCCGTGCTCACCGCGCCGAGGAGCCGGAGCTTCTCTTGCAAGCGCGATTGAAATATCGAAGGGGGCTCGTTGGGCAGCTGGACCACCGTCTCGATGTCGCGCGTCTGGGTGCTCAGCCAGGCGGCGCATTCGGTCCAGGGCGCACCGGACTCAGCAACCAGCAGGCAGGTCTCCTCTCGACGCTCGACCCTTCCCCCCCTCCTGTTCTTCATGAGAACCCTTCAAGCAACCCTCGTGCCGATTGGGCATATTCCGGATGCGCGCATGTCCGGGGCGCCAGATGTAACCTGTCGATGTGGAATTTCGCCTCTCACCGGCAACTCGGACGGACTTGACGGAACCAGGGCAGTCGAGGTGCTCAGGCCAACGCCGGCACGCGGCGCCGGCGCGTGATCGGTGACAAAACAAGGGCTTATCGCCCCATCTCGCCCGGGCGCGCGGGTGTCCGTCGCAGGGAAGACCGCGAATTCCATTTTCTCCTCAAACGCCCTTTGTCCGCTTCGCCGATAGCGATGCTGCGCCGCCCAGCGCGCCGTACGCCCGAGCTCGCTGCCGACCACGGGCCTCGCGCGGCCTCGGCCTCGCGCGCGCGGCCGCCGCCTGCGCTGCATCTGCGCGGGACCCGATGCTTTGGTCGTGGCCGCGCTCGCCCTCGGAGCGGCGCCCTCCGCCGCGCCGCCTCCCCGCGCGCACCGGAGAGGCGCGCGATGTGCATCGCCGGGCGACGTGCTGTCAGCCTGTGGAAATCCAGGGAGCGGGTAACCCTGCCGGAAACGGCGGCCGAGAGCGCGGTCGCCCCGGGGAGCGAGCGCGGAGGAGGGAGCGCGTCGGCGCCGCGTCCACGGGGCGCGCACGCAGGGTTGAGGCAGGAAATCGCACCTGTGGCGAAACGTCACGCTCGATAACACCGGGGATAAGCGGCCTGGGCTTGATGGCGCGGTGTCTCCGTGGCACGTTCCCTGCAACTGCAGGCAGCGGTCGACCTAGTGAAGCTGCCGGGGAAGGACACGCGATGAGCGGCAGGATACTCGTCGTCGATGACGACGAAGCGACGTGCGATCTGGTCGAAGCCCTCCTCAAGAGGCAGGAATTCTCGGTGGCGGCGCGCACCTCCGCCAAGAGCGCGCTGGAGCTCGTGAGCGACGACGACTTCGACGTCGTATTGACCGACGTCGGCATGAGCGAGATGAGCGGCATCGAGCTGTGCGAGCGTATCCTCGGCGCCCGGCCCGACATGCTCGTCATCGTCATGACGGCGCTCGGGAGCATGGAGACGGCGATCTCCTCGATGCGCGCGGGGGCGTTCGATTTCGTCACGAAGCCGCTCGACGCGAACCTCCTCGGCCTGACGGTCTCGCGCGCCGTCCAGCACCGGCGCCTCCGGTCCGAGGTGAAGCGCCTGCGTGAGGCGGCCCACGACGTCCAGCAGACCAAGGGCCTCGTCGGGCGCAGCCCCGCGATGAAGCGCGTCTACGACCTCATCGGGCGCGTCGCGCGGAGCGACGCCTCGGTCCTCGTGCACGGCGAGACGGGCACCGGCAAGGAGCTCATCGCGCGGGCGATCCACGAGGCCAGCGGCCGCCCCGGCCCCTTCGTGGCCGTCAACTGCGCCGCGGTGCCCCAGGCGCTCCTCGAGAGCGAGCTCTTCGGCCACGCGCGCGGCGCCTTCACCGACGCGAAGACCCAGCGCACCGGCCTGTTCCTGGAGGCGAGCGGCGGCACCATCTTCCTCGACGAGATCGGCGAGATGCCGCTCGAGGTCCAGCCGAAGCTGCTCCGCGCGCTCCAGGAGCGGAAGGTGCGTCCGGTCGGCTCGAACGCCGAGATCCCCTTCGACGCGCGCATCGTGACGGCGACGAACCGCGACCTCGAGACCGAGGTGTACGAGAAGCGGTTCCGAGAGGACCTCTTCTACCGCGTCAACGTCGTGAAGATCGACCTGCCGCCCCTGCGCGAGCGCGGGACGGACGTGCTCCACCTCGCGATGCATTTCCTCGAGAAGTTCTCCTCCAGGAGCGGCAAGGGCGTGCTCTCCCTCTCGACGGCGGCCGCGGAGAAGCTCACCGCCTACAACTGGCCGGGCAACGTGCGCGAGCTCGAGAACAGCATCGAGCGCGCGGTGGCCCTCGCGCGCTTCGAGCAGATCACGGTCGAGGACCTGCCGGACAAGGTCCAGGCCTACCGGCCCGACCGCTTCGTCGTCGCCGTCGACGAGCCGGCGGAGATCATGACGATGGACGAGCTCGAGAAGCGCTACATCAAGCGCGTGCTCGCGCTCGTCGGCGGCAACAAGTCGCGCGCCGCCCAGATGCTCGGGTTCGACCGGCGCACGCTGTACCGCAAGCTGGAGCGCTACGGGGAGCAGGATGGCCTGGGCGGGGACGAAGGCCCAGACAAGGACAAGGCTGCCTCTTCGCCGGGGTCGGCGAGCTCGTCGCTGAGCTGAGTTGAGGCGCGAGGTAAGGCGGAAGGAATGACGGAAAAGGCGCTCTCCGAGTCGGTCTACAAGCTGTTCGCGCGCACGGGGCACGACGTCCGAGGGCCGGCCGGCGTCGTGGCCGGCGCCCTCGACGAGCTGGAGCGCGCCCTCGGCGGCGAGACCACGGCCCGGAACGCGGCGTTCTTCACCATGGCGCGCCGGGGGGTGCGCCGCCTGCTGCGCCTCGCCGACCGCTACACCGCCGCGTCGGAGCTGTCGCGGCAGCCGGACGCCCCGGTGCACTCGCTGGACCTCGAGGCGCTCGTCCGCCAGGCCGTCTCGGAGGCGTCGTTCGTCTATGGCAGGCGCCAGGTCACGGTGGCGCTCGACCTCGCGCCCCTGCGCGGCTCCGCGCACCCGGCCTCGATGACCGCGGCGCTCGCGGACGCGCTCATGCTCGCCCTGCGCGCCGCCCGCGCGCGGGTCGCCGTCGAGCTCTCGGCCCACGGCGACAAGGCGCGGGTGGTGCTCACGAGCGACGCGGACACGCCCTCGGTCGAGGAGCTCTTCCAGACCTCGCTCTCGCCGGACGCGGACCCGCTCGACGAGGGCGCGCTGCCCGTCCGCGTGATCGACGGCGTGCTCAGGGCGCACGGCGGCACGGCGCGGGTCGAGCGCGCGGGCGCGGAGACGCGCATCACCCTGGAATGGCCGCTGAACGAGGCGGGCGCCCGATGAGCGAGGAGCTGCCGCAGGTCCTCGTGCTGGACGACGACGACGACACGGCGTCGCTGCTCGGCATGGCGCTCCGCCGCCGGGGCTTCCGCGTGCTCGTGGCGCGCTCGTGCGAGGAGGGGCGCGCGATGCTCGCCGAGCACCCCGTCGACGCCCTGCTGACGGACGTGTCGCTGCCGGACGGCAGCGGCCTTGATCTGCTGGCGTCGCTCGCGAGCAAGCCGCGCGCGCTGGTCGTGGTGAGCGGCTTCGGCGGCGACGACGACCGCGAGAAGAGCCGGGTGGCCGGGGCGCACGTGCACCTGGTCAAGCCGGTCGATGTAGCCCGGCTCGTGTCGACGCTCAACGAGCTGCTCGGCCGGCCGGGCTGAGCGCGCGCTCAGCCGTCGCTCACTTGTCGACGGACGCGTAGAACGAGACGCCCCGCCGGTTCTCGTCGAGGCGCAGCGGGTGCTGCAGCGCCGGCAGCGCCCGCTGGGCGCAGTCGAGGCGCTCGCAGGTCCGGCACGTGACGCCGACAGGGACGGCCGCGCCGATGTTGTCGAGGTCGATCCCGTCGGCGTAGACGAGCTCGCGGGCGTAGCGCACGTCGCAGCCCATGCCGATCGACTGCACCGTGTGGGGGACGTGGTAGCCGCCGCGGTCGCTGCGCACGGTGCGCGCGATGCAGAAGTAGACCGCGCCGTCGGGCATCTGAGAGAGCTGGATCCGGATCATGCCGGGGGTCATCAGGGCGGCGTGCACGTTCCAGCGGGGGCACGCGCCGCTGAACCGCGCGAAGCGGATGCCGGAGCCGCTGAAGCGCTTGGAGATGTTGCCCGCGATGTCGATGCGGACCATGTGCATCGGCACCCCCTCGGCGCCGGGGCGGCGGAGCGTCGTCAGCCGGTGGCACACCTGCTCGAAGCTCGTGCCGAAGCGGTGCGCGAGGAGCTCGATGTCGTACCGCTCGGCGCGCGCCGCCTCCAGGAACGGCTGGTACGGCATGAGGATCGCGGCGGCGAAGTAGTTGGCCAGCGCGACGCGCGCGAGCGCGCGGGACTCGGGGGTCGTGAGGTTCTCGTCGCGCAGGATGCGGTCGATCGCCGCCGACTGCGTGAGCAGCCCGAGCTGGTGCGCGAGCTGGAACCGGCGGCTCCGGGGCGGCAGCACCTCGGAGATGCTGAGCACGCGCCTGTCGGGATCGTAGCGCCGCATCGCCTGGCGCTCGTCGGCGACCCGCACGATGCGCACCTCGATGCCGCGCGTCGCGTGGAGGTACCGGACGAGGCCGCGGTAGACGTCGTCCGCGTCGAGCTCCGCCTCGCGCCAGAGCGCCTCGGCGCCCTCCTCGACCTCCGGGAAGTAGTTCATCCGGCGCTGGATCAGGTCGCTCACCTCCTCGGACGGCAGGCGCGAGTTGTCGACCGCGACGAACCCGTCCCCCGCCAGCCGCTCCCCCAGCGTGTCCAGCGACTCCCGGGTCGTCGCGTACGTGCGGTAAAGCGTGAGCACCGCGCGCGCGACGTTCGGTGACGTCGCGACGAGCTCGCGCAGATCGGCGTTCGTCAGCCCGTGGCTCTCGAAGATGGGATCGCCGAACACCTCGTGGAGATCGGCTGTCAGCCGGACGTCCCCTTCCGATGCGAAGTTCTGGAGGTCGAGCTGGAATATCTGGGCTAACCGGATGAGAAGTGGCGCGGTCAACGGACGCCGGTTGTTCTCTATCAAGTTCAGATAACTCGCCGAGACACCGAGGCGCTCCGCCAGATCGACCTGCGTCATGTGCTCGCGACGCCGGAGCGCACGGACTTTGGCTCCGAGAAGAGGTGCATCGGCCATGAGAACCCTCCCGAACATAGCTGTACCGACTGAACCGACGTGTAGGCGCGGCGCGCTGCCGTCAGAAATTTACAATAGTTTACACGTTGACAGGCTGTAAAGGCCTTTTGTCGACATCGTTATCCGCCTGCATTTCAAAGCGAAGTTGACGTTGAAACCCATTCGACAAACATAGGTTCGTTGTAACGACGCGCAGCGTTGCAGGAGATGTGGATGAGCCAGAATCATGCGACCTCGAACCTGAGCTTGCTCGCCCCCCGTGTTGCGGGCGACGCGTCTGTCCTCACGCCAGAGGCCCTTCGCTTCCTCGCGGGTCTTGGACGTAAGTTCGCTGACCGGGTACCGGCCCTGCTCGAGCGGCGGCGCGGGGTGCAGGCGCGGCTCGACGCGGGCGAGCGGTTCGATTTCCTCCGCGAGACGCGCGACGTGCGCGAGGCGGACTGGACGGTGGCGCCCCTGCCCGAGGACCTGCTCGACCGGCGCGTGGAGATCACCGGCCCCGTCGATCCCAAGATGATCATCAATGCCTTGAACTCCGGCGCGAACGTGTTCATGGCGGACTTCGAGGACGCCACCTCGCCGACGTGGAAGAACCTCATCGAGGGGCAGGCGGCGCTGCGGCTCGCGGCGCGGCGCGAGCTCCGCCACGAGGACCCGGCCACGGGCAAGCGCTACGCCCTCGGCGAGAGGCCCGCGACCCTGCTCGTGCGCCCGCGCGGCTGGCACCTCTGGGAGAAGCACGTCGAGCTCGACGGAAAGCCGCTGCCGGGCGGGCTCTTCGATTTCGGGCTCTTCTTCTTTCACAACGCCCGTGAGCTCGTTCGCCGCGGTACCGGACCTTACTTCTACCTGCCGAAGATGGAGAGTCACCTGGAGGCGCGGCTCTGGAACGATGTGTTCCTGTTCGCGCAGGATGCGCTCGGCCTGCCCACCGGCACGATCAAGGCGACCGTCCTCATCGAGACGCTCCCCGCGGCGTTCGAGATGGACGAGATCCTCTATGAGCTCCGCCAGCACTCGGCCGGGCTCAACTGTGGTCGCTGGGACTACATCTTCAGCTTCATCAAGAAGCTCCGGAACGACCCGGCCTGCGTGATGCCGGACCGCTCGCAGGTGACGATGGAGCAGCACTTCCTGCGCTCGTACACCCAGCTGCTCGTGAAGACCTGCCACCGCCGCGGCGTGCACGCGATGGGCGGCATGGCGGCGCAGATCCCGATCAAGAACGATCCCGAGGCGAACCGCGCTGCGCTCGAGAAGGTGCGCGCCGACAAGCTGCGCGAGGTGAAGGACGGGCACGACGGCACCTGGGTGGCGCACCCGGCGCTCGTGCCGCTCGCGCGCGAGGTGTTCGACGCGCACATGCCCGCCGCGAACCAGATCGAGCGGAAGCGCGAGGACGTCCGCGTGACGGCGGCCGACCTCCTGCGCGTCCCGCCCGGCGCGCGCACCGAGGCCGGCCTGCGCCACAACATCCGCGTCGGCGTCCAGTACCTCGAGGCGTGGATCAGCGGCCTCGGCTGCGTCCCGCTCTACAACCTGATGGAGGACGCGGCCACCGCCGAGATCTCGCGCACCCAGGTCTGGCAGTGGATCCGCCACAGGGCGACGCTGGACGACGGCGCGCCGCTCACCGAGGAGCGCTTCCGCGCGGTCGTCGACGGCGAGATGGCCGCCCTGCGCGGCGCGCTCGGCGAGGCGCGCTTCGACGGCGGCCGCTTCGCCGACGCGCGCCGGCTCTTCGAGCGGCTGTCGGTCGGAGAGACGTTCGAGGAGTTCCTCACGCTGCCTGCTTACGAGCTCCTGATCTCGCGCGCCGGAGCGCAGAGCTCGTGACGCGCAGCCAGCTTGTTTTGACGTCGACACAGCGGCAGCTGCCGCCCGCAACCCCAACGCACTAGGAGCCCAGTCATGTCCGCTGCCTTCCCGCTCAACACGTCGATCTCCGCCGATTCCCTGCACGCGACGCCGAGCGACGTCGCCCCCGGCCGATGGAGCGGCATCGTGCGCCCGTACTCCGAGGCCGACGTCGCGCGCCTCCGCGGCACCGTCCGTATCGAGCACACGCTCGCCGCCCTCGGGGCCAAGCGGCTCTGGAACCTGATGCACAGCGAGCCCTACGTGGCGGCGCTCGGCGCCCTCACCGGCAACCAGGCGATGCAGCAGGTCCGGGCCGGGCTCAAGGCCATCTACCTGAGCGGGTGGCAGGTGGCGGCGGACAACAACGAGGCCGGGACCATGTACCCCGACCAGAGCCTGTATCCGGCGAACAGCGTCCCGACGCTCGTGCGCCGCATCAACCAGGCGCTCCTCCGCGCGGACCAGATCGAGAACGCCGAGGGCAAGGCGGGGCGCTACTGGCTCGCCCCCATCATGGCCGACGCCGAGGCCGGCTTCGGAGGGCCGCTGAACGCCTTCGAGCTCATGAAGTCCATGATCGAGGCGGGCGCCGCGGGCGTGCACTTCGAGGACCAGCTCGCCTCCGAGAAGAAGTGCGGGCACATGGGCGGCAAGGTCCTCGTCCCGACCAGCCAGTTCATCCGCACCCTCATCGCGGCCCGCCTCGCCAGCGACGTCATGGGCGTGCCGACCGTCCTCGTCGCCCGCACCGACGCCGATAGCGCCAAGCTCATCACCTCGGACGTCGACCCGCGCGACAAGCCGTTCATCAGCGGCGAGCGCACGCCGGAGGGCTTCTACGTGCTGAAGGGCGGCCTCGAGGCGGCCATCGCGCGCGGGCTCGCGTACGCGCCCTACGCCGACCTCGTCTGGTGCGAGACCTCGACGCCGGACCTCGACCAGGCGCGGCGCTTCGCGGAGGGGGTCCACAAGCAGTTCCCGGGCAAGCCGCTCGCCTACAACTGTTCTCCCTCGTTCAACTGGAAGAAGCACCTCGACGATGCGACCATCGCGCGCTTCCAGCGCGAGCTCGGCGCGATGGGGTACAAGTTCCAGTTCGTCACCCTCGCCGGGTTCCACGCGCTCAATCACAGCATGTTCGAGCTCGCCAGGCAGTACCAGCGCCGCGGGATGTCAGCGTACTCCGAGCTCCAGCAGGCCGAGTTCGCCGGCGAGCAGTTCGGCTACAGCGCCACGCGCCACCAGCGCGAGGTCGGGACGGGCTACTTCGACGAGGTCGCCCAGGTGATCTCGGGCGGCGCGGCGTCCACCCTGGCCCTGCACGAGTCCACCGAGGCCGCCCAGTTCTGAGCGCCCGCGCGGGCCGTCGCGCACGTCTGCGCGCCGCCCACGCCGTTCCCGGCCTGCCCGCGCTGCGCCGGCCGCGCCCGCCCCGAGGGGAGCGCCGCGCGCGGCGAGGGAGCGGGCCGCGCGGCGCCCTCTCGACGGTGGTCCAGGGGGGGCCGTTCGAGTAGGCTCCGCTCGGGCCGCGATACCCGGCTGCGCCCGGCCGCGTCGCCCGAGCCGAGGTGAAAACAGCTGTGACAACGCAGAGCCCCAGACCGAGCGACGCTGACAGCGGCGGCGCCGCGTCCAATTTCATCCGCAACATCATCGCCGAAGACCTCGCCGCAGGCAGGCACACGCGGGTCGTGACCCGGTTCCCGCCCGAGCCGAACGGATATCTGCACATCGGACATGCGAAGTCGATCCTGCTCAATTTCGGGCTGGCGGCCGACTTCGGGGGCGTGTGCCACATGCGGTTCGACGACACGAACCCTGCGGCCGAGGACCTGGAGTATGTCGAGGCCATCCAGCGCGACGTGCGCTGGCTAGGCGGCGACTGGGGCGACAAGCTCTTCTTCGCGTCGGACTATTTCGAGCGGCTGTACGCGTTCGCGGTGGAGCTCATCCGGAAGGGCAAGGCGTACGTGTGCAGCCTGAGCGAGGCGGAGACCCGCGAGATGCGCGGCACCGTCACCGAGCCCGGGCGAGACAGCCCCTACAGGAACAGGTCCGTCGAGGAGAACCTTGAGCTCTTCGCCCGGATGAGAGCAGGGGAGTTCCCGGAGGGCGCGCACGTGCTCCGGGCCAGGATCGACATGACCGCTCCCAACATGAAGATGCGCGATCCGCCGATCTACCGCATCAAGCGCGCGCGCCACTACCGGACGGGCGACGCCTGGTGCGTCTACCCGCTGTACGACTTCGCTCACAGCCTCTCCGACGCGATCGAGGGGATCACCCACTCGATCTGCACGCTGGAGTTCGAGAACAACCGGGAGCTCTACGACTGGTTCATCGAGAACCTCGACGTCCCGTCCCGCCCCCGGCAGTACGAGTTCGCGCGGCTCAACCTGAACTACACGGTGATGAGCAAGCGCAAGCTGCTCGGGCTCGTGAAGGGCGGCCATGTGAAGGGCTGGGACGACCCGCGCATGCCCACCATCGCCGGCCTCCGGCGCCGCGGCGTGACGCCCGAGGCCATCCGCTCCTTCTGCGAGGAGATCGGCGTCGCCAAGACGAACAGCATGGTGGACATCGCGAAGTTCGAGTCGTGCGTCCGCGACGACCTGAACCTCCGCGCCCCGCGCGTCATGGCGGTGCTGCGCCCGCTCCGCGTCGTCCTCGAGAACTACCCCGAGGGGCAGGTGGAGGAGATCGACGCGCCCTACTGGCCCGAGGACGTGCCGAAGCAGGGCTCTCGCAAGGTCCCCCTCTCCCGGGTGCTCTTCATCGAGCGCGACGACTTCCTCGAGGACCCGCCCAAGAAGTGGTTCCGGCTCGCGCCAGGGCAGCAGGTGCGACTCCGCTACGCCGGCTTCATCACCTGCCGCGAGGTGGTGAAAGATCCGACCACAGGAGAGGTGGTCGAGCTCCGGTGCACCTACGATCACCCCACGAAGGGCGGTGAGGCGCCCGACGGCCGCAAGCCGAAGGGGACGCTGCACTGGGTCTCGGCCGCCCACGCGATCCCCGTCGAGGTCCGGCTCTACGACCGGCTCTTCGCGGTCGAGCGGCCGGACGCGGTCGAGGAGGGAAAGGACTTCCTGGAGAACTTGAACCAGGGTTCGCTGGCTTCCCTGACCGGATGCCGGGTGGAACCGAGCCTGTCCACCGTCGAGCGGGGCAGCCATGTCCAGTTCGAGCGCCAGGGGTTCTTCTTCGTGGATCCGGTCGACTCCGCGCCCGGCGCGCCGGTCTTCAACCGCACGGTGGCGCTCAAGGACTCGTGGTCGAAGCTGGCCGGCGAGAAGCCCGCTCCGGCCGCGGCGCCCGAGGGCGCGGCCGCGAAGGCGCCGCCGCCGAGGCCGAAAGCCGAGCGCGCGACCTTCGAGGAGCGGCTCGCGCGGCTCGACCCGGCGCGCGCCGAGAGGGCCAGACGCCTCGTCGAGGCGCGCGGGATACCCGGCGACGACGCCCTCGTCCTGGCCGAGGACGACGGCCTCCTCCGGCTGTTCGAGGAGGCCGTGGCGGTCCACGACAACCCGAGGAGCGCCGCCAACTGGGTCATCCACTCGCTCTCGCGCGAGCTGAAGGACAGGAAGACAGGCGACCTGCCCTTCTCAGGTGCGCAGCTCGGCGAGCTCCTGGCGCTGATTGATGACGGGACGATTTCCGGAAAGATCGCGAAAGACGTCCTCGCTGAGATAATGCAGCAGGGCGGTAGCCCGCGGGCCATTGTGGAACGCAGAGGGCTCCGGCAGGTGGCCGACGAAGGCGCCCTGGAGCGCATCGTCGACCAGATCATCGCCGGGCACCCCGGCGAGGTTTCCCGCTTTCGCGCCGGGAATACGAAGCTGATCGGGTTCTTCGTCGGCCAGGTCCTGAAGGCCTCCGGCGGCAAAGCGAACCCCGACCTGGTCAATACGCTGCTGACCAGGAAACTGGCGTAAATCTCCCACCCACACGCCGCTTCGCTTCCCCCCCTGCTCGGGGTGCGCGGGAGTGCTGCGCTCTGCGTTGCCCCGCGCCCAACACCTGACTACGTGATGCCTGTCATGGCAGTGTGGAGAAAGATATCCCGCAAAATGTCCATAAAAAAATTGAATTTGAGAGCTGGAGTGATGTAGATGAGATTAGGACTATGGAATCTGCACGCCAGTTCGCTCTCATCGTCTGCGTGGCGGTATCGTCCTCGCAGGCTGCTTGTATCGCGTCGGCCGAGCTCGATGGGCTCGATGGCGAGGATGAGGCGGTAGCGGAGGTGCAGCAGGAGATCGTGGTCTACAACGCGCTGACCCGTAACGCGCTGACCCGCAACGCGCTGACCCGCAACGCGTTGACCCGCAACGCGTTGACCCGCAACGCGCTGACCCGCAACGCGCTGATGGGCAATTCGCTCACGAGCGAGGCGCTCCGTGACCCCGAGGCGAGGGAGCTCCTCAGCTTCATTGTGAGCTGCGCTCTCCCCGAGGACGAGAGCATCGAAGTCGACGTCGGCCGCAAGTCGTACACCTTCGCCGGGGAGCTCGGGCTCGCGTCCGAGTGGGGCAAGAGGAACGGCTCGTGTGACGAAAAGTGCCAGGAGTGGGTCTCGGCCTGCCTGCTCTCGCGCGTGAACTACTGGGGCGAGCACGTCACGATCTCGCTCCGCGGGAAGGACGACGCGCTCTCCTCCTCGAGGAAGGAGCGCGACAGGTACGACGCGCCGGAGGCGACCTACTACGGCAACGTCTTCCTGGACACCCAGCGCCGCTTCGCGTGCCTCGCGCCCGGGAAGAGGTCGATCCCGCGCGTCTGCGGGCCCTCGCTCGACGGCTGCGTGGTCGAGGTTGTGGGCGAATGTGAAGACGTGTGCGATGGGCCGCGGCGCGACGGCAGCTTCACGGACTGCCGCGACCGGGAGCCCGTCCTCACGCTCCCGTGCGGCACCGGCATCTTTCCGCGCGGCACCGACCGGTACAAGGCTTCGGTGAGCGTCTTCCTCGAGTAGCATCGCGCAGCGTGGAGTCCGGCGCCGTCCTCGCGAGCCGCTTCGTTGTCGAGCAGCAGGCTGCGGCCGGGGGGATGGGGACGGTCTACCGCGCCCACGACCGCCTCGACGGCCGCCCTGTCGCCCTCAAGCTCCTGCACAGCCGCGAGGCCTTCGACGTCGAGCGCTTCGAGCGCGAGTCGCAGATCCTGGCCGAGCTGAACCACCCGGGGATCGTGCGGTACGTCACCCACGGCCGGACGGGCGCCGGGGACCACTACCTCGCCATGGAGTGGCTGGAGGGCGAGGACCTCGCGGCGTGCCTCGCGCGCCGGAAGCTCTCGCTCGCCGAGAGCCTCGGGGTGCTGCGCAGGACGGCGGACGCGCTCGCCTTCGCGCACTCGCGCGGGATCATCCACCGCGACGTCAAGCCGAGCAACATCTTCCTCGTCGCCGGCGACGTCGGCCAGCTCAAGCTCGTCGACTTCGGGATCGCGCGGCCCGACGGGGAGTCGCGGCGGCTCACCTACACGGGCGGGATCCTCGGGACGCCGGGGTACATCTCGCCCGAGCAGATCGAGAGCGGCAGCCCCCTCGACGCGCGCGCGGACGTGTTCTCGCTCGCGTGCGTGTTCTACGAGTGCGTCGCGGGCCGCCCGGCCTTCGAGGGGGCGCACGTCATGGCGGCGCTCGCCAAGCTCCTGTTCCAGCAGACGCCCCGGCTGCGCGACGTCCGCGCGGACGTGCCGGAGCCGCTGGAGCTCCTCGTCGACCGGATGATGGCGAAGAACCCCGAGGAGCGGCCGCGCGACTGCGGCGACGTCGGGGTGCAGCTCGCGCAGATCGCGGAGGCGCTGGACGCCTGGGCGACGCCGCGGCCCACCACGCTGGCGTCCCAGCGCGACTCGACCATGCGCTCGGCGCGGCCCCCGGGCTTCCTCACGCGCAGCGAGCAGCGGCTCGTGTCCCTCGTGCTCGCCGGCGAGCCGGACGACGTCGAGATGAGCGTGGCGGCGGCCGGCGGCGTCCCGAGCGCCTCGGATGTCTCGAGCGTGCTGCAGGAGCTCTCGAACGAGGGCCCGGGCTCCGCGGTGCCGCGCTCGGAGGTGCGGGCGGCGGTGGAGCCCTACGGCGCCCACATCACCGAGATCTCGCGCGGGTCGCTCATCGCGATCCTCGCCGGCGCCGGGAGCGCCGTGGACCGGGCCGAGCGGGCGGCGCGGTGCGCGCTCGCCCTGCGCGCGCGGTTCCCGGGCATCCCGCTCGCGGTCGCGACGGGGCGCGGGGTGTCGTCGGCGAAGCTCATCGAGGGCGACGTGATCGACCGGGGGGTGCGCGCCCTGCGGGCGGCGCAGGGCGGGGTCGTCCGGCTCGACGACGTGACCGCCAGCGTCGTCGGCGGCCGGCTCAAGGTGGACTCGGACGAGAAGGGGCCGTTCCTCGCGAGCGAGACGGCGGCCGACGAGAGCACCCCCGTCCTCCTCGGCAAGCCGAGCCTGTGGGTCGGCCGCATCCGCGAGCTGTCGATGCTGGAGGGCGTGTTCTCCGGGTGCGTGAGCGAGTCGCTGGCGAGCGCGGTGCTCGTGCTCGGCGCGGCCGGGGCCGGCAAGTCGCGGCTTCGCCTGGAGTTTCTCACCCGGGTGCGGCGCCAGCTCGCGGGGCTGGAGATCCTCTCCGGCCGGGCCGAGTCGGTGGCCGCGGGGTCGCCGTTCGGCCTCATCGCGGACGCGATCCGCCGGACGGCGGGGATGCGCGAGGGCGAGCCGGTGGAGTCCCGGCGGCGCAAGCTGAAGCGCCGGCTGGCGCGCCACCTGAGAGGCGACGCGCTGAACCGGGTCGCGGCCTTCCTGGGCGAGCTCACGCGGACGCCGTTCCCCGACGCGGAGACGAGCGGGCTGCGCGCGGCGCGCGAGAACGCGATGCTGATGGCCGACGCGACGCGCGCGGCGTGGGAGGACTGGCTCGCCGCCGAGTGCGCGGCGCAGCCGGTGCTGCTCGTGCTCGAGGACCTGCAGTGGGGCGACCCGGCGACGGTGCGCCTCATCGACCAGACGCTCCGGAACCACCGGGACCTGCCGCTCATGCTGCTCGCGCTGGCCCGACCCGAGGTCAGCAAGCAGTTCCCCGGCCTGTGGACCGACCGCGAGGTGCAGACGATCAAGCTCGGGCCGCTGCCGGCCAAGGCGAGCGAGCGGATGGTGCGGAGCGCGCTCGGCGAGGACACGTCCGCCGAGATCGTGGCGCGGGTCGTGGAGCGGGCCGACGGCAATCCGTTCTACCTGGAGGAGCTCATCCGCGCGGTCGCGGACGGCAAGGGGGACGTGCTGCCCGACTCGGTGCTGGGCACGGTCGAGGCGCGGCTCGACGCCGAGGGGCACGAGGCGAAGCGGGTGCTGCGGGCGGCGAGCATCTTCGGCGATCGCTTCTCGAAGCTCGCGGTGGCGGCGCTGCTCGGCGGCGCCACGCGCGTGAGGGAGACCGAGACGTGGCTCGACGCGCTGGCGGCGCGCGAGCTCATCGCGCCGGCCTCGACGCCGGGGTGGCTCATCCCGACCGACTACGTGTTCCGGCATGCGATCGTGCGCGAGGCCGCGTACGCGATGCTGACGGAGCCGGACCGCGCCCTCGGGCACAAGCTGGCCGGCGAGTGGCTCGAGCGCAGCGGGCACACCGACGCGATGGCGATGGCGGAGCACTTCCGGCTCGGCGGCGAGCCGGAGCGCGCGGTGAAGTGGTACCGGCGGGCCGCGGAGCAGGCGCTGGAGGCGAACGATCTGGCGAGCGCGCTCGCGCGCGCCGAGATGGGCGTCAAGTGCGGGGCGGCCGACGAGGAGCTCGGGCGGCTGCGGCTGGTGGAGGCCGAGATCAGCCTGTGGCAGCAGGAGACGGCGCTCGCCGCGCAGCGCGGCACCGAGGCGGCGAGCCTCGTTCGGACCGGCAGCACGGCGTGGTTCCGCGCCATCGGGCAGGTGATCGTGGCGGAGGGGAAGCTCGGCCACTTCGATCGCGTCGAGGCGTGGGTGGCGCGGGCGGCCGAGGCCGCGGGCGCGATGAGCGCCCGGATCATGTGCCTGTGCGAGGCGGCGACGTACCTGATCTTCGGCGGCCGCTACGCGGCGGCCGACAAGCTGATCCAGATGCTCGACGCTGTCGCGAGCGAGCCCGCGGGGCTCGATCCGCAGGCGGCGGGGCTCTACCAGCAGGCGCGCGCGATCCGGGCGCAGACGAAGGGCGACATCGGGGCGGCGCTGAGTGGGCTCACGGCGGCGGTCGCGGCGTTCGAGCAGGCCGGCGACCGCCGGAACGCCTGCGCGGTGCGCGAGAACCTGGGCTTTCTGTACTGCGAGCTCGGCGATTTCGAGGTGGCCGAGTCGGCGCTCCGGACGGCGCTCGCGGCCGCGCAGCGCATGGGCCTCGACGATCTGGAGACGGCCGCGCTCCAGAACCTCGGCTACGTCATCGCCCACCTCGGGCAGCTCGACGAGGCGAAGCTCCTCGAGCAGCGCGCGGCCGCGGCGTTCCAGCAGCAGGGCGACCGGCGGATGGAGGGCGTGACGCTGACGTACCTGGCGAAGATCCTGCTGCTCTCGGGCGATCCCACGGCCGCCGAGCGCGAGGCGCGCGCCGCGGTCGAGGCGCTGACGGTGGCGCCGCCGCTCCGCGCCGCCGCCGTCGCGGTGCTCTCGCGCGCGCTGCTCGCGCAGGGCCGCCGGGAGGAGGCGCTGCCGGCCGCGCGCGAGGCGTTCGCGCAGCTCGAGGCGGCGGGCTCGCTCGAGGAGGGCGAGTCGCTGGTGCGGCTCGCCTACGCCGAGGCGCTCGCCGCCGCGGGGGCCGAGCTCGAGGCGGCGGCGGCGCTCGCCGCCGCGCGCGAGCACCTGCTCAGCCGCGCGGAGAAGATCAGCGACCCGAGCTTCCGTGAGCGCTTCTTGACGTGCGTGCCCGACAACGCGAGGACCCTGGCGCTCGCCGGGTGACGCCTCAGGGGGCCTCGCCCCCGGCCGCGTGGAGCCGGGCGGGCGCGCCGGAGGGCTCGTGCGGCTCGCCGTCGCCGGCCGCCTGCGGGCTCGTCCGGGAGCTCAGGAGGCGGAGGGCCTCGCGGTAGCCGTCGAGGGTCCCGATCTCGACGTACGCGTGCCCGGCGCGGACGCCGAGCGCCACGCCCCCGCGGGCGATGTACTCGTTGACGAGGGGGCCGATGTGCTCGTCGCGCCGGCTCCGCTCGCACCAGAGCTCGTGGAGCTCCTGGAGCACGGCGCCGGTCAGCTTGAAGGCGCCCCAGACCCAGCGCGAGGTGGCGTCGCGGCGCCTCGCCTGGATCTCGACGACGCGCCCCTCGCCGTCGGTGACGACGGCGTCGAAGCGCTCCGGGTGGTCGACCGGGAAGAGGAGGAACGAGAGCGCCTGAGCGTGGAGCGCGGACAGCCCGTCTTCGGGGAACCAGATCGTGTCCGGTAGGCCGACGTACACGAGATCTTTCGGCGCGATGAGCGGGAGCGCGCGGAAGACCGCGTCGCAGAGGCCGGCCGGCCGCGGCTGGACGACATACGACAGGCTTGCTTGCCCGAACGTGGCCCCGTAGTACTCGAGGAGGTCCGACCTGCCTGACGAGATGACGAAGCAGACCCGGGTCGCGCCGGCGAGCAGCATGCGATCGACGAGGTGCTCGCTCGCGGCGCGGGCCCGCTCGGCGCCCCGCTCGCCGCGGCTGCCGATCGGGAGCAGCTCTCTCGGGAAGGCGCGCGGCTGAAGCCGGCTCTCCCGGCCGGCCGCCGGGATGAGCCCCCACACGGTGGCATGTCGCCCTCTCACGTGCGCACCGCCTTCGAGCCTTCCCATGGCCCGCTCCAGAGGGCGCGGGCGACACCCGCATGTGGCAATTCCATCAATAATGTCCATTGTTTATATGAGCGACGCGCTCCGGGGTGGCCGCGCATGAATGGCTGACCGCTCCCGCCACGTCGCTCGTGTGAATTGGAGTCCAACATCGTGACTGCGAACCGCGAGATCAAGTCGAGCTCGAGACCCTCTTTGTCAAGCCGAGCTCGATGCAAGCCTGTCAATCCGTGATGAGCTCATGACATGTCAAGCTGGTCGAGCCTCTCGCTCGTCGAGCCGACGCCGGACTCGCGCGTTGCTGGCGCGCTCGGGCGAGTGGCAATCGCCGCGGGGTTGACGCTCTGGCAAAGGAGCATCCAGGACATCAAAGGACGGCGCTCGCTACAGC
Organism: Sorangium sp. So ce887; assembly: GCF_051521455.1. NCBI lineage: Bacteria > Pseudomonadati > Myxococcota > Polyangiales > Polyangiaceae > Sorangium > Sorangium sp. So ce887. The sequence continues at coordinate 12,006,570 of NZ_CP150354.1, forward strand.
GAACCCCTTAGAGAGGATCAGGCGTTGACGTAGCGAGCGGCGGTGTGACGGCCGGCGTCAGCTTTCTGTCACGACGTCCGAGAACGACCCTGCGCGGGGGGGCGCATGCACCCCGTCGGCTGCCGAGGTGCGCTCACGCGGGCAGCGTCGGTCGATCCGAGGCGGCCTCTGCCGCTTCGCGCTCGGCGATGGCGGCGGCGTGGCGGCGCAGCCGGTCGGCCATCACGTTCGGGATGCGCTCCGCGGCCAGGAGCGCGGCGGCGAGCGCGCTGCGCGCGGCGGCGAGCCGGCCGCAGCGCAGCGCGGTGACCGCGCGGATCTCGAGCACCTCGATGTGCTCCTGGCCGACGGAGCTCTGCGCCGAGCGGTCCACGAGGGCGTCCCACGCGGCGTCGCTCCCGTCCCGCGTCGCCAGGTCGATCATGGCGCAGAGCACCTCCTCCGAGGGGCCCATCAGCGCGTCGGCGCGGCCCTCCGCGCGCGCCTGCTCCTGCATCTCGCGCATCCGCTCGAACAGCGCGCGGGCCTCGGCCTGCTCGCCGCAGTAGAAGAGGAAGCGGGCCTCGAGGAGCAGGGCGACCGGCCGGCACGTCCCGCAGAACCGGTGCTGCTCGATCTCGAGCGCGCGCTCGATGTGCGGCTTCGCCGCCGCGAGGTCGTCCATGAGGTAGAGGTACTCGCCGAGGTTGTACTCGCCGACCCGCTCCAGCCCGCTCTGGCCGAGCTCGCGCGCGAGCGAGAGCACCCGCTCGAGGTCGGCGATCATCCGGGTCTTGTCGCCGCGGCACGCCCAGAGGAGCGCGCGGTTGTTCGTCACCGAGCCGAGGTGCAGCGTGTCGTGGTGCGCCTCGCAGAGCGCGATCGCCTGGCCGAGCGCCTCCTCGGCCTCGTCGAGCCGGCCGAGCCCCTGGAAGACGAAGCCGAGCATGAGCAGCGAGATGACCCGCGTCTCGTAGCCGTCGTCGCCGAGGCATGAGGAGGCGGCCGCCGCCCGCTCGAGCGCGGCGGCCGCCTGCTCCTCGCGGCTGAAGCGGTGCAGCGAGCGCCCGACGCCGAGCGCGAGGCGCGCGGCGAGCGCCGGCGACAGCGCGATTCCGGCGGCGAGCGCGCCCGCCTCCTCGACGCGCTCCTCGGAGCTCTTGAACTCGTCCATCCAGTCGAGCGCCGTGGCCTCGTCGAGGAGGATGTCGATCTGCGCCGGGACGTCGCCCCGCGCGCGCGCGATGGTCCGCGCGCTGGCGAAGTCGGCGAGCGCGTCGTGGTAGCGGCCCAGGCGGTAGCGCATGAGGCCGCGGCCCCGGTGCGCGGCCGCGCGGTCGGGGCGCGCGCGGGCCGGCGCGCCGCCGTGCGCGGGGTGCGCCGGCCCGCGCGCGCCCGCGCTCGGCGCCGTCGGCTCGATCGGCTGCTCCAGCGCGCGGCTGTAGAACGTCTCCGCGTCGAGGTAGGCGTGCCGGGCGCGCGCGCGCTCGGCCAGGGTGAGGTAGGCGGCCTCGGCGATCTCGCCGAGGCCCGCCTGGGCCGCATGGTACGCGAACGGGATGAGGCGCGCGTCCTTGAGGTGCGGCGCGTCGCGCTCGCCCACCTCGTCCCCGGAGGCGTCGCGGTGGAGCTTGAAGGCCGCGAGGTGGACGCGCCGGCGGAGCGGCTCGGGCGCGCCGCGGGACACCGCCTCGCGGACCATCGCATGGCGGAAGCCGATGCGGCCTCGCCGGTCCTGGACGAGCAGGCCCGCGGTGAGCAGGCGCTTCACGGCGACCTCGGCGTCGAGGGGGAGATCGTCGGCCTCACCGTGCTCGTCGAGCCGCTGGAGCACGCCGGCCACCTCGGCGACGGCGACGTCGGGGCCGAGGAGCGCGATGAGGCGCGCGTGCGCCTGGAGCGCGGGCGGGAGCGCGTCGATCTCGCCGAGCGCGAGCCAGTCGAGGAGCGGCATGTCGGGGAGGCGATCGAGCTCGTCCGTGGCCAGGTACCAGGCGTCGCCCCTCGGGTGCCGGCGCACGATGCCCTCGCGCTTGAGGCCGCGCACGAGCTCGATGAGCAGGAGCGGGACGCCCTGCGCGCGCTCGACCAGGTGCGCGAGCGCCGGCTCGGGCACGTCCTCCGCGGGCAGGAGCAGCCGCCGGCAGAGGGCGATCGCGCTGTCGCGGTCGAGCGCCTCGAGGCGGTAGGTCTCGCGGCGCGCGGCGCGCTCGCCCCAGTCGGGGCGCGCGCTCTCGAAGCTGGGCCGCCCGAACGCGCAGATGAACAGGCGCGTCTGCGCCTCGGCGAGCGCCGCGTACTCGAGCGCGGCGAGCGCCGCGTCGTCCGCCGCGTGCGCGTCGTCGAGCACCACGAAGAGCGGCGTCCGGCGCGACCGCCGGCGGAGGGCCTCGCCGGCCGCCACGGTGAGCGCGGCGCGGAGCGCGCCGGGCGCCGCGGAGAGCGCGCGGAGCTCCGGGTAGCGCCCCTCGGCGACCGCGCCGTCGCTGATCCAGCCGAGCGCGAGCGCGACGGCGGCCCCGAGCCGCGCCTGCTGCGCGGCGCCGAGGCGGCGCCGGAGGAGCTCGCGGCCGCCGTCCGCCGGGGGGGACGACGGCAGCGAGAGCGCCTGCTGGAGGATCTCCCGGACGACGCGGTCGGCCCCGCCCGCGACCGGCTCGCCGGTCCGGAGCTCGATCACCTCGGCGCGGACGTCGAGCTCGCGCAGCCGCTGTACGAGGGCGCCGGCGAGGCGGCTCTTGCCGTGGCCGGCCACGCCGATGACGCTGGCGATGGTGGGCCTCGCGTTCTCCACGGCGTCGCGCGCGCCGGCGACCAGCGCGTCGAGGACCTCGCTCCGGCCGAAGAGCGGCTGGGAGCTCGTGTCGAACGCGGTGTCGGCGTCGGGCCGGGCGGAGGACGGCCCGGGCTGGACGGAGGTCGGCCCGGGCGGGGGGAGGGAGTCGCCCGGGGGCTGCGAGCCGCTGTCGCCGAGCGCCGCCACGGCGGCCGGCGACAGGGCGAGCCCCGGGGGACCGCCCGGCGAGGAGCGATCGTGACGGTGGAAGAGCGGGCTCAGGAACCGCCGCGAGCCGTCGGGCCGCGCCTGGACGGACACGGACGCGACGTCGAGCAGCCCGCGCGTGAGGACGCGCTGCTGCTCGAGCTCGCGGCCGGCGTGCATGGCGCGGCGCAGCGGGCTCGCGCCGTCCGCGTGGTCGAAGACGGCGACGAAGCGGCTGCCCGCGGCGTGGGCGAGCTCGCCGCCGAGCGCGCTGAGTCTCCGCTGGAGGGCCACGACGTCGAGCTCGGCCTCGAAGAAGAGGAGCGCGACGGCGCGCCGCTCGACGCGGCGTGCGCTCGGCGGCGGCGGCTCCGTGGTGAGGCGCCGGGGGCGCGAGGGGCGGCGCTCCTGATCGCGCTCGAAGCTCTCCAGGGCGGCGCCGAGCGCCGCGGCGCTCTCGAAGCGCTGGCTCCTGTCCTTGACGAGGCACTGGAGCACGATCTCCTCGAGCGAGCGCGAGATCGGCGCGAGCGAGGCGGGGCGCGGCGGGCGGCGGCCCAGGTGGTCCTGCCGCACCAGGGCGGGGGGGCCCCAGAACGGCGGCTTGCCGGTGAGCAGCTCGAACAGCACGACGCCGAGGGCATACAGGTCCGCGCGCGCGTCGACGTCGCCGCGGCCGTCGCACTGCTCGGGCGCCATGTACTCGGCGGTGCCGGGCGCGTCGCTGTCGGCGGTGATGTGGAGCGACGCGCCCGGCACCGCCGCGAGGCCGAGATCGATGATGGTGGCGCGGTGCCCGCCGTCCCGGGCGGCCGCGGTGGACGGCGCGCCGGACAGGATGAAGAGGTTCTCCGGCTTGATGTCGCGGTGCACGTAGCCGCGCGCGTGGACCGCCTGGAGGGCCCGGAGCGCGGCGCGGACGAGGGAGCACGCCGCGCGCGCCGGCATCTGGCCGGCGACGCCGGACGCGACCATGCGGTCGGCGAGCGTCGGGCCGTCGAGGTATTCCATGACGAAGTACGGCAGCCCGGAGGGGAGCTGGCCGCACGCATAGACGACGGGCACGTGGGGCGGGCCGATGTCGTGGAGGGCCCGCATCTCCTCGACGAGGCGGACGGCGGCGTCGGGCCGGTCGGCGCGCGCGACCTTGATCGCCACGGTCGGACCGCCGTCCTCCGGCTCGGCCGCGAACACGGCCCCGAACCCGCCCGCGCCGGCGAGCCGCAAGCCGCGGTAGCCCGCGATGCTGGGCGGCGGCGCCTCGAGGAGCCAGCCGGCGCTGGAGTCGTCCGCGCCGCTCGGCGCGCCCGGCTCCGGGCCGGCCTGCCGCACCACCGGGCCGTGCTGCGGACACCCGGGATCCGCGTGCGCGACCCGCCGGCCGCAGTCCCTGCACCGCGCGGCGAGCGCCCCGGCACGGGCAACGCGTCCGTCTCGACGAGCATCGGGCAACATGGGGGCCTCAGGGCAGGAACGTCGTAATCACCGCGGACGACGACTCGCCTCCATGGCTGGTGCAGCTCGGGCGATAGCCGCCGGCGGCGCTGAGCCCGCCGCACGCGAGATCGCATGAGCCCACGATGTGAATGTTCGGGCATTCCCGGACGTTGCCGTCGGCTCTGAGGAGCCCCGCGGCGCAGTCCCTGCCGAGGGCGCGAGAGCTCTCCGCGTTCGACTCGTTGTAGCAGGCATAGAAGCGGGGGGATCTCGTGAACAGGTTGCCCCAGAACGCGCCCTCCTCCCTGGGATACGACGTGACCTCGCTCCGGTCCGGGTACCTGAGGGCCACGTGTGGCCCGCGGGACGAGATCATCACCGAGACGCCAGCCCGGTTTGCGCGCGACGCCACGCAGGCCGAGATCCACTGCCTCCGGGAGGCGCTCAGCGGCTCGTCGCGCCAGCCCGGGGCGAGCCCGAGGTGCCCCGAGTAGGCCTCCTCATGCAGCTCGCCGAGCTCGTCGTGCCACGAGAAGCTGAGCGACTGCGATGGGGTCAGCGCGCAGCTGACAATGTATTGAAGGAGCTGCCTGGACATCGCGCCGAGCTCCCCTGGGTCGGTGATGGCGGTGAAGGCGGTCTCCGCCAGGCTGCTCCCCTCGAGTCTGTTCGGGGCGAGCGTGCTCGGGTCGAGCGCGTTCGGGTTGAGGGCGTTCGGGTTGAGGGCGTTCGGGTTGAGCGCGTTGTAATTCCGGAGCGCACTTGAGACTTCTTCGACCGACCCCGATTCCGCAGAAAATCCGTCGCTGCCACCGCAGCACGGCAATGAGACCAACAGAAACATGCGCAGGTGCCGCGCGTGAATTCGCCTCTTCATCTGTTCCCCCCATTCTGCTAGCAGATGGAATAGGCTACCGTCGGGATAACGATGGATTTACTGTACCACCAGGTGAAGCGACGTGTAGCGCCAACACGATCGTCCCGTGCTGGTAAAAACGTCGCTCGGGTGAGCCCTTAGTCGTATCGGGGGGGTTATGACATTGGATGCGATGGCAACGCGTGATAACGAGACGCGGGCATTCTCCCTAGAGGAGAGGTCGTTCTCCCGAGGCGAGCTGCCGTGCGGCGCGCGCGCGGGCAATTACAGTGTTGGGGCGCCCATCGCCCGGGGCGGATGTGGAGCTGTGTACGAGGCGAGACATCTCCAGACGGGCGCGCGTGTGGCGATGAAGGTGCTGCACGGGACGCTCGCCGCCTCGCCGAAGATGGTGAAGCGCTTCCTGCGCGAGATCGAGGTGGTGCGGCTGCTCAACCACCCTGGGATCGTCGAGATTCATGACGCCGGCGAGCTCCTGGACGGCCGGCCGTTCTACGTGATGGAGCACCTCGACGGGGTGACGCTCGACGTGCTCCTCCGGCAGGAGGGGAGGCTCTCGCCGGAACAGGCGCTCGACCTGCTCGAGCCGGTCTGTTCGGCGCTCGACGCGGCGCACGCCGCCGGCATCATTCATCGCGACGTGAAGGGCAGCAACATCTTCGTCTCGCGGGGCGCGCCGCGGGCGGTCAAGCTCCTCGATTTCGGGATCGCGAAGCTGATGGAGCCCGACGAGGGGCCGAGCGGCTTCACCACGGCGGGGAGGGCGCCCGGCACACTCACGATCATGGCGCCCGAGCAGATCCTCGGCGGCCCCCTCGACGCCCGCGTCGACGTGTATGCGCTCGGCGTCCTGCTCCACCGGCTCCTCACGGGCAAGCTCCCGTTCTACTCGCCGGATGCGGCCGAGCTGCTCCGGCAGCACCTGGAGGAGCCTGCGCCGCGCCCGAGCCGGCGCACCCCGTTGCCGCCCGCGCTCGACGCGGTCGTGCTGCGCTGCCTGGAGAAGCAGCCGGAGCACCGCTACCCGTCGGTGAAGAGCTTCCTCTGCACGCTCCGCGAGGCCGTGGGCGAGCCGACGTCGGGGCGGAGCAGCATGCCGGAGATCGAGGCCGACGCGATCGCGGTCTACCTCGACCTCCGGCTGCGAACCGACGCCGACGACATCGACGATACGCTCGCCGAGGAGCTCGGCCTCGTGCTCGACATCGCGGAGGAGCGCCTGCGCGATGCCGGGCTCACGCTGGTGTCCGTGACCGGCAGCGAGATCCTCGGCGTGCGGCTGCTCTCCGGCGACCCCGGGGAGGCGCTGCGGGAGCGCGCGGCGGTGATCGAGATCGCCGCCGCGCTCCACGAGGAGATCGGGCTGAGGAGCCGCCCGGACACGCTCGTGCACCCGAACCTGTGCCTGCACGCCGGGCGGGTCGTGGTGCGCTCGATGATCCACCCGGAGATCCTCGGCGGCGACCTGGCCCGGGTCGGCGCGTGGGCGCCGGTCGAGCCGGTGCACGGGCTCTGCGCGACGGAGGAGGCGGTCCGCGGGGTCGACGGACTCGATCTCTCCCCGGGGCCCGGCGGCCTCGCGCTCATCGGCGAGCTCTCGGCGCAGTGCTCATCGCCGGCGCCGACGCTGCGGAGCCCCGCGGTCTGAGGCGGCGGGCGCGTGGTCCTCGCCGCGCGGCTTGCCCGCGACGTGCGGTGTCAGGGAAGCGACGGGCGCGCGCCCGGCGTGGACCCCCTGGCGGACTCGGGAGCTCCCGGAGTCGATATGACGACGCAAAAACGATCATGAGGCGATTGCCGCTGGACGATAGATGCCATTATAAGGGCCGCCCGTGGGCGCCGGTCCGCGCCTCGCCGTTCCGGAAAGCTTTCATGTCCATGCGCCTCCAGCAAGCTCTCCAGACCCTCCTCGATTCCGCCCCTCTCCTCCGCGACGCATCGAGCAGCGGCAACGTCCGGGTGCTCGCGTCGCTCCTCGGGCCCGCCTTTCGCGGCTTCGTCCAGCGCCGCGGCAAGGGCGTGGGCTCGACCGATATCTCGGTTGGATACGAGGCCAGCTTTAACTGGAGTTACGGGCGGGACGACCCCGACATGGCGAGGCTCTACCACCTGGCCAAGACGTCCCAGTGGAACGCGACGACCGACCTCGACTGGTCTCGGGACGTCGACTGGTTCGATCCGGCAATGCCGCTCTTGCCCGACAGCTGGATGCCGCCGTCCAAGCTGCCGAGCTGGGGCAGGCTCTCCGCGCGGGAGCGGGCGACGCAGCGCCACGGCCTCCTCTCCTGGATGCTGAGCCAGTTCCTGCACGGCGAGCAGGGCGCCCTGTTCGCGGCGTCGCAGGTCACCGAGTGCGTGCCCTCGCTCGACGCCAAGCTCTACGGGAGCACGCAGGTCGCCGACGAGGGGCGCCACGTCGAGGTGTTCCACGCCTACCTCACGCAGAAGCTGGAGAAACTCTACGAGATCAACGACAACCTGTATGTCGTCATCGACGCGATCATGAGCGACGGGCGGTGGGACATGAAGTTCCTGGGGATGCAGATCATGATCGAGGGCCTCGCGCTCGGCGCGTTCGGCGCGATTCGCCAGGTGACGAGCGAGCCGCTCCTCAAGGACGTCCTGCGGTCGGTGATCACCGACGAGGCGCGCCACGTGCATTATGGAGTCCTCGCGCTGAGCAGGTTCTACCGCGAGGGCATAGGCGAGCGGGCGCGCAGGGAGCGGGAGGACTGGGCGTTCGAGCTGTCGCTCTTGCTCCGCAACCGGTTCCTGGCGCACGAGTTCTATGACGAGTTCTACGCACATCGCATGACGCGCTCCGCGTGGGATAAGCTCATGCTCGACAGCGACCTGATGGGGTTCTTCCGCCGGACGATGTTCAAGCGGATCGTCCCGAACCTGAAGCGGATCGGCCTGCTCTCCGGGCGGATCCGGCCGCGCTACGCCTCGATCGGGCTGCTCGAGTACGAGCACGGGCGGTCGGCCAGCGAGCTGACGGCCAAGGAGGTGCTCGACGACGCGTGAGACCGGGGCGAGCGAGGTCCGGGGGCGGCGCGGGCAGGGCGGACGCCCGCGCCGGCGCCGGCCTCCGGGGCGCGATCAGCAGGTGGCGCCGAGGCAGGCCGCGACCTCGACGGCGCACTGCTCCTGGATGCAGTCGAAGTCGCCGTTGCAGACGGGGAGCAACGGGAGGGCGCACGTCATGACCTGATCGACGAAGAACTGGACGTCGGCGCAGCCCCGCGACACGCAGCTCGAGACGCACGCCAGGCTGAAGGCCGGCGGCGACTGCGCGGTGTCGATGCACCGGGAGGCGCAGGCGATGACCTCCTGGCAGTCCGCGACCTCGCACGCGCCGCAGTCCGCCGGACAGACGCTGCACGTCTCGAAGCTCTCGCAGACGCCGTTCGGGCACACCGAGCATACGCCGCAGTCGCGCTGGCACGACGCGCACGTCTCCGTCCCCGAGCAGGCGCCGTCGCCGCAGGAGGCGCAGGCGCCGCAGTCCGCCGGGCACGAGAAGCAGCTCTCGATCCCGGCGTTGCACACCCCGTTGCCGCAGGGGGCGCAGGCGCCGCAGTCGGGGGCGCACGAGGAGCAGTCCTCCGACGCCGCGCAGAAGCCGTCGCCGCAGCCCGCGCACACGCCGCAGTCGGCCGGGCAGGTGAGGCACGTGTCGGCGCCGCTGCACGCGCCGTCGCCGCAGCTCGGACAGACGCCGCAGTCGAGCGGACAGCTCGAGCACGACTCGGGCCCCAGGTCGCAGGCGCCGTCGCCGCAGCTCGGACAGAGGCCGCAGTCCGAGGCGCAGTTACCGCAGTTCTCGGGGCCCGCGCAGGCGCCGTCGCCGCACGCCCCGCAGACGCCGCAGTCGCTCGGGCAGCTCGAGCATGTCTCGGCGCTGTCGCAGGCGTCGTCCCCGCACCCCTGGCAGCTGCCGCAGTCGGGGGCGCAGCTCCCGCAGTCCTCCGCGCCGTCGCAGACGCCGTTGCCGCACGCCCAGGGATCGGCGCCGGACGAGCCGAAATCTTCCCATGTCTCGGTGCGGCCGCAGCCCGCGCCGAGCCCGGCGACCGCAGCGGCAACGAGCGCGGTCCAGGCGAGGGCGCGCGCGGAGAAGAAGCCAGGGCGATGCCGCCCGGACCGCAGCAGGAAGCTCAGCCGGCTAGTGGTACCCATACGATCGGCTCCCGGGACATGAGAGATCGGGTTGTAAGGAGGCGCGGAAGCGGCTCGCGGGCCGCGGCTGCGCCGCGCCGAGCCGTCCACAGACGACGTGCGGACGGAACATACATGGAGAGCGTCGGCTGAAGGCGTCAAAGCACAGGCGCGCCGCCCTCGCCGTGCGGCCGGGGTGACGGGGGTGGGCGGCGAGCTGCCGGGATCGGCGTCGCGCTCCTCGGCGTCCGGTCGGAGAGGCGGGACGGAGCCGCAGGCACAAAATGAAAGAGGGCGACGCCTCCGGAGAGGCGCCGCCCAAAGCACTCCGCGGTGCGCGCTTCACCCAGGAAGCGGCGCGCCGCGCAGGAGGCTCACTGCGCCGGGGGGGCCGCGGGGGCCGCCGGGTCGGCCGCGGGGGCCGCCGGGTCAGCCGCGGGGGCCGCCGGGTCGGCCGCGGGGGCCGCCGGGTCGGCCGCGGGGGCCGCCGCCGGGTCGGTCGGCGCCGCCGACGGGTCGGTCGGCGCCGCAGGGCTGCCGCCGCAGGCGACGGCGAGAGACGAGACCGAGACGGCGACGAGCGCAAGAACGAGCTTGTTCATGGGAATCCTCCGAAATAGGGGGCGGCGAGGCCACCCCCAAACAGCAGACGTATGAGCCGCACGTCAAATCCGGCGGCCACCCACCCAGACGCCGCGGGGCGACAGAACGGCTCACAGTTTTTTCGATGAGCCACCCGGGCCCCACCAGGCGTCTAGAAAACTGTGGGAAGCTCGGGGCGCACCTGACTGTGCTCCGGACAGGAGCCCGGGACGCGAGGCTCCGCCTGGGCCGAGGGCCCGCTTCCCGCCGCGGCGTCTCGATCCCACCCCAGCGGCTCCTTCTTCAGGTACACGAACCCATGGCTCTGAGACCTCAGCGAGGGCGCCTGCGCCTTGTCGAACCGGTCGTCCCGGTCGCCCCGGTGGCGGAGGCTCAGGCGGAGGTGGGTGAGGCAGGGTCCGCCTTCGCCCCGGAGGAGCGCGGCCGGAGCGATGTCCAGCCCGGAAGCGCGCGCGGAGGGAACGCCGGGGACAGGCGGAGCGCCGTCGCGGGCGTGCCGGCGGAGCGGGGGGGAGGCCTTACGGAGCTGCCGGACGCGCAGCTCGTGGTGCTCGGCGCGCGGGGGGACGTGAACGCGCTCGAGCAGCTCTACCGGCGGCACGCGCCCTTCGCCATCCACCTCGCGACGCGCATCGAGGGCTCGGCGCGCGACGTGGAGGACATCGCGCACGACGCGTTCCTCCGCGCCTTCGAGCGCCTCGGCGACCTCGTGGATCCCGCCGCCTTCCGCGCCTGGCTCGGCTCGATCGTCGTCCACAAGGTCCGCTCGCGGATGCGGCGCGCGCGGCTGCTCGGCGTGCTCGGGATGGGCAAGTCGAGCGAGCCGGTCGATCTCGACGCGCTCGCGAGCCCGGCCGCCTCTCCCCACGCGCGCGCGCAGATCGCGCAGATCTACGCCCTGCTCCAGACGCTGCCGGCCGACGACCGGATCGCGTGGATCCTCCGCTCGGTGGAGGGGCACGATCTCGAGACGGTCGCGCAGATGACCGACTGCTCGCTGGCCACCGTCAAGCGGCGGATTTCTCGGGCGCAACACTTCCTTGACGGTCACTTTGTGGATCCAACCCACAGCGAGGCGTCATCATGAGCCGGCGAGCGCTACCCCGGATTGCCCCGGCAGATCTGCGTGACCACGCGACCGAAGAGCGGATCGCGCGCGTCTGGGGCCGCATCGAGCACGACCTGGCGGCGCGCGAGCCGTCGTCGCCCCGCCGCGCGGGCGTGGCCGCGCTGCTCGCGGCGGCGACGTTCTCGGCGTTCGCCGGCGGCCTGTGGCTCGGCAAGGCGATCTGGAGCGAGGGGCAGGCGGCGTCGGCGCTCACCGCCGTGGCGCCGGCCGACGACGCGCTGTCGCAGGTCGACGTGTTCGCCGCGGGCTCGCGGGGGCGCACCTTCCAGCTGCCGGGCGGCGGCACGATCTCGCTCACGGCGGGCACCACCGTCGAGGTCGTGCAGGCGGACGGCGGCGCGCTGACGCTGCGGCTCGTGCAGGGCGAGGCGTGGCTCGACACCGTGAGCGGGACGCGCACGGCGGCGCTCTCGATCGTCGCCGGGGAGGCCCGGCTCGCCGCGGCGGCGGGCAGCGTGCTGCGCGTGAGGCACAACGTCGACGACATCGACGTCAACGTCGCGGACGGCTCGGTCAAGCTCACGTCGCCGGCCGGCTCGCGGGAGCTCGGGCGCGGCGACGCCGAGGAGGGCGTGCCGATCCGGCCGCCCACGGTGGTCGTGGCGCCGCCGGAGCCCCGGCGAGCCCGCGTCGCGTCGCTGCCGCGCTCGAGCGCGGAGGTGGCGCCCATCGCCCCGCCGGTCGACGCGCCGGCCGCCGCGGCGGTCGCGGCGGTTGCGGCGCCGGACTGGCGCGCGCGGTACAACGCGGGCAACGTCGCCGAGGCGCTGCAGAGCCTGAAGCAGCAGAGCGGCGGCATCGACGGCGCCATCGCCTCCGCGAAGACGGCGAGGGAGCTGATGGACCTCAGCGATCTCCTGCGCGCGAAGGGCGGCGACCGCGCCGCCGCGATGCGCGCCTTCGCGCGCGTCGTCGAGGGGTTCCCGACCGACGCGTACGCGCCGATCGCGGCCTACAAGCTCGGCGACATCTACGCCAGCATGGGCGAGCAGGCGCTGGCGGCGAAGTATTTCGAGCAGGCGCGCTCGCTGTCCCCCGAGGGCAACCTCGCGGAGGACTCGTTCTGCAAGCGCATCCGCACCGAGGTCGCCGCCGGGCACAAGGACGAGGCCTCGCAGATGGCCAAGGAGTACGTGGCCACGTACCCGGACGGCCGGTGCGAGGACGTCCAGCGGATCGTCTCGGGCGAGGTGGAGGCCGAGGAGGGGGAGGAGGCCGCGCCGCCCCAGCCGCAGCCGGCCCCCGACGCGGCCCCCGCGCCGTGATCTGTCCGCGCCCCGCCTCGTCGCAATTCACATCCTGCTGAGCCCGGTGGACAGCCTTGACATCCCGCAGCGGTTCTGTGCTTGCTTGCCGAGCCGGAGAACCGCTGAGGATGACCACCGCCGTCCGCACCAGCTCCCTACCCGCTCGCAACGACGCTCAGGCCCTCCCGCCGTGGAAGCTTGTGTTGCCGAGAGGTGGCTATGTCTCCTCGATGGAGGCGTTCACCACGGCCATGGGCGTCCCGGGGTTCGTGCTGCTCGACCTGGGCACGCTGGCCGGCGGCCAGGACGCGCACCGCCTCCTCGGGCTGCGGTATCTGATCGCCAACGGCGAGGTGTGGAGAGCGCACTTCGGCTGGCAGCGCGCGCTGGAGGCGGCGCTGCGCAGGGAGCGGCTCGGCGAGGAGCGGGTGCAGGAGCTCCTGTCGGCGGCGGAGGGCCTCCTGTCGCGGATCCGGGAGGCGCGCGCGTCGATCACGCCCGCGGACCGGGACGGGTTCGCGCGGTACCTCGAGGGCGGGCTGCTCCGGGCGCTGAAGCGCCGTGACTTCGAGGAGGAGCGCTTCCTCAAGTTCCTGATCCTGGAGCAGGACGTGCCCGCGCTCCGCGATCAGGCGGCGGAGCTCCTGCGCTCCCGGGCCGGCGAGCTCCTGCGGGACGACGCGCAGGTGCTGGATCTCCTCTACGCCGCGGTGCACCGGCTGGACAGCTATCCCGCCACGACGGTGAGCGCGGGCCAGCTCAGGTACGTCCTCGTGGCGGACAAGGGGGAGATGGGCGTGCGGGCCACGCGCGAGGCGATCGCCCTCGGCAAGATCCCCGTGGTCCTCTACAGCCTGAAGGACGACGACAACGCGCTGCAGGTGCGGATCGCGCGGGAGGGCGGCGGGTTCGCGGTGGGCCTCGAGGGGAGCTTCCGCGAGAGCTACGCGAACACCACCCAGATCGCGGACAAGGTGAGGGCCGAGTTCGAGCGGCGCTTCGAGGACGGGTGGCAGGACGAGCTGTCGCGCGCGGGCCTCTACCCGGGATACGGCCCGCTCGCGGAGAACGCCGGGGCGATCCGGCACTTCCGGCAGAACAACATCGTCTTCATCGGTCCGATGCAGGACGTCGTGGAGAACGCCGGCGACAAGCGCAAATTCCGCCTGATGGCCCAGGACTTCGACGCGACGGCGGTGACGCCCGGGCTCGTCATCGACAGCAATGATCCCGACGAGATCCAGCGGATCATCCTGGAGGCGCACGAGGCCGGGCGCTTCACCTTCCCGGGGCGGCTGAAGGCCGCCAACGGCGGCGGCGGGCGCGGGCAGGCGGTCATCCCGACCGCGGAGCAGGTGCCCCAGGCCATCCAGAAGGTCCTCGGCGAGATCAAGGCGTACAACTGGCAGCCTGGCGTGATGTTCGAGCAGAACATCCCGGAGACGATCCACCTGGAGGTGCAGGTGCTGCGGGATCGCTACGGCAACACGCGGCACTTCGGCATGCGCGACTGCAGCGAGCAGCGCGCGAGCCAGAAGATCCAGGAAGAGGCGCCGCCGGCCCTGCTCCGGCGGTATCCCGGCCTGGAAGACCGGATCTGCGGGCTCGCCGTGCAGATCGCAGAGCGCGTGGGCTACGTGGGCGCGGGCACCGTGGAGCTGATGTTCAAGGACGGGAAGTTCTACTTCCTGGAGATGAACACGCGTATCCAGGTGGAGCACCCCGTCAGCGAGGAGAGCTACGCCATCAAGCGGAAGCGGAGCCGCGTCCCGGTGAACCTCGTCGCGTGGCAGATCCGCATCGCGGACGGGCAGGCCATCGACTTCGAGCAGCAGCACGTGGTGCAGACGCACTGCAGCCGCGAGTTCCGCATCAACGCGGAGAGCTGGAATCCGGCTCTCAGGGACTCCCGGGACGGCGGGAAGGGGATGTTCCTGCCCAACGCCGGCGTCTTCGATCGCATCGCGCTCCCCGACGCCGGCCCGATCCGCGAGGCGCTCGAGGACAAGGGCCTCACCGACCTGAAGATCCGCTTCGACTGCGGCTTCGAGGCGGGAGACGTCCTGGTCAACAAGGACCCCACGTTTGGCAAGCTCATTGTCTCCGTGAGCAGCAAGGACCCGGACAGGGCCTATGAGCTGCTGCGCCTCGCGTCTCTCGAGGTGCTGAAGAAGATGAAGATCGAGGGGCGGCAGGTGCGATCCGACGGGACGCCGATCGCGGGCTCGCCCTTCAAGACGAACCTCCAGGATCACGTGCGCATCCTGAGGATGCCGCTGTTCAAGCGTCATTCGAGCAACGATGGTCGAGGCCGCCACGTGAACTGGGTCGTGGCCGCGTTCCGCGAAGAGGCGTAGCCGGGGGAGATCGCCGCGCTCGGCGCGTGGCGCTCGTGAGGAGAGCGCTGACAGCGAAATATTACGGGGGCGCGCGGTCGCTCTCGCTCGAGGGAGCGCCGTCGGGCAAGCGCAGCCCTGGCGAGGGGGTCACGGGCGACAAGAAAGAGGCAATTCCGACGGCAACGGGGTATGTGGCCAAGTACCCCGATGGCCGGTGCGAGGATGCCCAGCGGATCATCTCCGGCGTGGACGCGGCTGCAGAGGGAGGGCCTCCGCCGCCTGCCCCCGACGCGCGCCCGGCGCCGAGATCCATCCGCGCCCGCCCTCGTCGCGGCCGTCCTCCTGCTGGGCTCCGCCGCCCCCGTCGCGGCGGCCGAGCCGCGGGCGCTCGTGGCGGGCAGCGGCGGCGCCCCCGCGCCGAGCGCGCCGCCGCTGCCCGCCGCGACGGCGCCCATCGAGGTGCGCGTCGCGCTGTCGCGCGGCGCGGCGGAGGAGGTCTCGAGCCTTCGCGTGCGGCGCCTGCTCGAGATCGAGCTCCCGGACGGCGCGGCGCTCGCCACCGAGCCGGTCGGTCCGCTCGGCGACCGCGTGGCGAACGTGTGGATCGACCGGCCCACCGCGGCCCGCCTCGAGATCCAGGTGCGCCTCGACGGCCGCGCGGTCGTGCGGCGGCAGATCGCCGTCTCCGGCCTCACCTCGGACGTGGCCGCGCGCCTCGTCGCGATCGCCGCCTCCGAGATGATCCGCGCCGAGGTGCGCCGGGCGCGCTCCCCGCGGCGGCCGCCGTCGCCGCGGCGCCCCACCCCGGATGAGGTCGAGCTCGCCTCGCGCGATCTCGACGCGCTGTCCGTCTCGGCCGGACCCTACGCGGCGGTCGTCACGGGCGGGCCGCAGGTGCTCGGCGGCGCCGGCCTGACGCTCGGCCTGCGGCGCCTGCGGCTCACCGAGTCGCTCTTTGCCCGCCTGCTGGCCACCCCGTCCGGCGGCGAGACGCTGCGCTGGCTCGAGGGCGGCCTCTCGGGCGATTACCGCTTCTGGCTCGCCGCCTCGTGGCGCCTGTCGATCGGCGCCACCGCGTCGATCGCCTCGGTCAGGCTGCCTGCCGCCGCTTCCGTCGACGGCATCGCGGGCGAGCACGATACGTGGTCCGCCCGCGCCGGCCTCGGGCTTGGCGTGGAGACCCGGCTGGGCGGCCCCGTGTGGCTCGGGCTCACGCTGGACCCCGGGGTGGTGCTCCGGCCGGCGCCGTACGAGGCCGCCGACGGCACGGCGGGCGCCGTCGATGGGGTCTGGCTGGGGGTCGGCCTCTCCCTCGCCACGGAGCGGCGCTCCTCGCCGCCGCGGTGAGGAGCGGGGCGCGGCGCCGCCGCTGCGAGCGGCGAGGCGCGGCGCCGCCCGCGGGCGCGGATCCGCGGTATCGTGCTCGCTGATGGATGACGAGATCCTGGAGCAGCTGCGCGAGCGCTACGCGGCAGAGAACCTGATCGTCTTCGCGGGCGCGGGCGTGTCGGCCGCGGCGGGCATGCCCACCTGGAAACAGCTCGCCGAGAAGCTGCGCGACCGCGCGCGGAAGCGGAGCGCCGACCCCGCGGTCATCGACGAGATCCAGCAGTACATCGCCTCGAACCAGCTCATCAACGCGCTCTCCGCCGCGAAGCTCGCGCTCGGGCCGCAGGACTTCAACTGGACGGTCGACAAGGAGCTCGACGACACCGGCCGCGACGTGCCCGAGGTGGCGCAGGCGATCGCCGCGCTCAAGCCGAAGCTCAAGGCGGTGCTCACCACCAACATCGACCGCTTCCTCGAGCGCGCGTTCCAGGGCGAGTGGCGCGTGATCGACCGGCCGGCGGCCGACGTCGTCATGGACAGGCGCTTCATCCTGAAGCTGCACGGCACGCTGCGCGCGTGGGACACCTGGGTGTTCTCGCGCGACCAGTACGACCGGGCGATCTTCGGCTCGCCCCTCCTCCAGGACGCGTTCGGCGCCCTCTACCGCGCGCATTCCATCCTGTTCGTGGGCTTCGGCCTCGCCGACGACAACATCGACCAGACGCTCGCCCGCGTGCGCGCGCTCGCGGGCGGGCAGCCACCCATGCACTTCGCGCTGCTCCCGCAGGGCGTGCCGCCGTTCCGCCGCCGGCTGCTCGAGGAGTCGGGCATCCGCCTCATCCTCTACGAGAACCAGGCCGGCGATCACGCGGAGGTCGCGCAGGTCCTCCTCGGCCTGGAGCCGACCGCCGCGCCGCCGCCGCCGCCCCCCCCGGCGCCGCGCGTCGCGACGCCGGCGCCGCACCCGGCGGTGAGCGCGCGCCCGACCGCGGCTCCGCCGGCGAACGCGCTCCCGGCCGCGGCGCGGCCGGTGCGCGTCTTCTTCTCCTACGCGTCGCGCGACGAGGAGCTCCTCGCGCGCCTCGAGGCGCACCTGAGCCCGCTCAAGCGCGAGGGGCTGATCGCGCCGTGGCACAGCGGGAAGATCGGCGCGGGCGAGGACCTGGAGCGCGCGATCGGCGAGCAGCTCGAGGCGGCCGATCTCGTCCTGCTCCTCGTGAGCGCCAGCTTCCTCGCGTCCGAGCAGGGCGACGCGCAGGTGACGCGCGCCATGGAGCGGCGCGCCGCGGGGCAGGCCGCGGTCGTGCCGATCCTGCTCCGCCCCTGCGACTGGGAGACGACGCGCTTCGCCGAGCTCCAGGCGGTGCCGCGGGACGGGAAGCCCGTGACCAAGTGGTCCGACGAGGACGAGGCGCTCCTCCAGGTGGTGCGGGAGATCCGCGCGGTCGTGACGAAGCTGCGCGCCTCGCTCAGGTGAGCTCGGGCGCCCTCGCCGGGGCGGCGGCTCCGCCGCGCAGCGCGCGTATTCCTCACTCTTCCGCCTCCCCGGCTCGTGAGGGATTGCCGCGGCCGGCGCCCGAGCGATGGGGGTCGGGCGGCCTCGTTAGCCCGGAGATCTCTCGCGCTTTTCTCGGGCTCTTCTGAGCCTCTGGCCTTGCCGCGCTGCGGCCGGCAGCGGGCGCGAATGCACATCGAGGCGCGCATGCGGCTTGCTTGGCCCGCTGGGCGGACAACGCGAACGAGCGGAGAGGTGGCCATCGTGAGCCCATTGCACAGAGAGCGGATGGTGACGGCGCGCGAGAGCAGCCAGCCCGAGGCACGGATCGCCGAAGAGGAGCTCCCGCCGGAGTCGGGCCGGCAGCCGGCGGCCTACACGGCGCGGGGCGGTCCGACCGGAGAGCCCTGGCCGGAGCGCGCGCCCGCGCTCACGCCGGACGAGGCGCGCGAGCTGTCCGAGCGCTGGAGCGCGATCCAGGCGGGCTTCATCGAGGCGCCGCGGCTGGCGGTCGAGCAGGCCGACGCGCTCGTGACCGAGGTGATCCAGCGGGTCGTGCAGAGCTTCCGGGAGGAGCGCAGCGCGCTGCAACGCCTGCTCGACGGCGAGCCCGGGCGACCGGAGGTGTCGACGGAGGAGCTCCGGCTCGCCCTGCGCAGGTACAGGTCGCTGCTCGGGCGCCTGCTCGCCTTCTGAGTGACGCAGCGCGGGCGTGCGACGTCCAGCGCAGCGCGGGCGTGCGACCGGGGCGTGCGCCCCGCCCGCGGGTGGCGCCCTGTAGCGGGGGCTCTTCGCTTCTGGCATGGTCGCCGCCATGCTCGTCCGCAGTGCTCTCCCCTCGGTTCGACGCGGCCCGCAGCGCGACGCAGGCCGGCTGACCGGCGCCGCGCTCCGGTGCCGCGCTCCGGCGCTGCTCGGCGCCGCGCTCGCGCTGCTGCTCGGGTGCTCCGGCGCAGCGCAGGCCCCCGCAGCGCGCCCGGCGCGCGTCGTGAAGACGCCGCCCGGACAGCCGAAGGCGCCGGAGGGGCCGCCGCTCCTGCCGGCCCAGGTGGTCGCGGAGCTCGAGGGCGAGGACGCGGCGCCCTACTTCGCCCGGCGAGGCGACGAGGCGCTCCTGCTCTACGCGGCGGGAGGCCGGTTGAGGACCCGTGTCATCGGCGCGGACGGGGCGCCGCGCGGGGACCTCGTCGACGCCGGGCCGGTCGCCGCCGACGTGCCGGTCGCCGCGCTCCGCGCCGGGCCGCAGGGCTACATCGCCGCGTGGATCGAGCAGATCGGGGGGAGCCGCGCGGTGCGCGTGCTCGCGCTCGACCCGGCCGGCAAGCCGGTCGCCCCGGCGAGCCCGGTCGCGCAGACGGCCGAGGAGATCACGTGGCTCGACGTGCTCCCGAACGCGAAGGGGGCGCTCGTGCTGTGGGAGATGCCGCGCGAGGCCCAGGGCGACGTGGACCAGGGCGACGTCGACCGCGTCGACGTGGTCATGACGGTCGTGGCGCAGGACAAGGGCGCCGCGATCAAGCCGACGGCGCCCGCGTCGGTCGCGCGCGATGTGCTGGGGTGGCACGCGGTCGCCACCGAGCGCGGCGCGGCGGTCGCCCTGGTGCTCCCGCCGGCCGCGCCGCCGCCGAGGGCCCAGGGCAAGCCCGCGCGCAAGGCGGAAGCGGAGGACGCCGCCGACACCGAGAAGCTCGGATCCATCGCGCTTCTGGAGATCGACGCGACCGGCAAGGTCTCGGCGCCGGTGGCCGTCAGCCCCGAGCCGACCGCGCAGATCGATCTCGAGATCGCCGCCGTGGGCGGGCGTTACCTGCTCACGTGGACCGACGAGCGGGACATCGACGGCGCCGTGTACCTCGCGGCGGTCGAGCCGGGCGGCAAGGTGGTCGTGGCGCCGCGGCAGGCGACGCCGCCGTCCGGCGAGCAGGCGCTTGTGTCGCTTGTCGCGCCCTCCGCCGGGGGCGGCCGGGCGCTGCTCGCATGGGAGGACCTGCTGCGCCCGCGCGACGGCGAGCGCGACGGCGGCGCGGAGCCCGGCGGGGCGGGGCGTCTCATCCACCTCGCGTCGGTCGGTCCCGACGGCGCGCTCGGCGCGGAGCGGGCGGCGCTCGTCTTCAGCGCGAGCGGGCCGCCCGACCTCGCGGCGGACGGCGACGGCTTCGCGGCGGTGACGCTCGCGCCCGCGAGGCTCAAGGCGCCCCGCGACCCGGCGGCCGCGCCGCCGGTCTGGCCGACGTTCGTGCGCTTCGGCCCGGACCTCTCGGTGCGGGCGGCGGAGCCGGTGCGCGCCGCGCCGTTCGCGGCGACCGACGGCGTGCCGTACCTCGTGCGCGGGCTGAGCTGCCACAAGGGCGCGTGCGTGACGCTGGCGAGCGCGGCGGCCGGGGCCGGCCCGCAGCAGGGCGGCGCGGGCAAGGCGTCGAGCGCGGCGGGCGCGCGGGCGCCGCTCGCGCTTGTGTCGCTGCCGGTGCGCGAGAGCGCGTGGCGCGCGCCCGCGTTCCGGGAGGACAAGGCGCCGCCGCCGCGCGCGACCGCGGTGCGCGCGCTCGCCGAGGGCGACCACCTCGCCAGGGTGGCGGCCGCCGAGCTCGACGGCGGCGCGGCGCTCGTGGCGTGGGTCACGTACTTCGTGGAGGGGGCGTCGGACGCGGCGCCGCGCGGGCAGGACCTCTCGGCGACGCTGGCGGTGCGCGCCGCGTCGCCGGGCGGCCTCGGCAAGCTGAACGTCCTCACGCAGAAGGCGTCGTCGCTCGGCGGCGTCGCGATCGCGACGGCGCCGCCGCCCCCGGCCGATCCGAAGGGCAAGGGCGGCGCGTCTCCGGGCGAGAGCGTGATCGCGTGGGTCGCGCGCGAGCGGGGCGAGACGCAGGTCTACGTGACCCGGGTCGACGCGACGGGCGCGAAGCTCGCGCAGAAGAAGCTCACCACGGCGCCGCGGAAGAAGCAGGGCGGCGCCGCGAGCGAGGCGTCCGACGTGGCGATCGCCTACGACGGCGCGGGCGGCTTCATCGTCGCGTGGGTCGACACGCGCGACGGCAACGCCGAGGTGTACGCGGCGCGGGTGGACCGCGCGCTGAACAGGACGGTGCCGGACCGGCGCATCACGAACGCGCCGCTCGACGCGGCCGAGGTGCAGATCGCGGTGCGCGGCCAGGAGGCGTGGCTCGTGTGGTCGGACGCGCGGCCGGCCGGCGACGCGGCCGCGGGCGGCGGCGCGGCCGGCGCGGGCGGCGAGGCCGCCGGCGACGTGTTCTTCGCGCGGCTCGACGCGAAGACGCTGCAGCGGATCGGCGACGAGTCGCGCCTCCACGCGTCGCCCGAGCACTCGCGCAGCCCGGTGCTCGCGCCGCACGAGGGCGGGGTCCTCGTCGGCTGGGTCGACGAGCCGGCCGGGGAGGACGCGGCGGCCGGAGGGGGCTCGGCGGCCCGCGGGGGCGCGGCGGCCGGCGGCTCGGGCGGGCGCGCGTGGCTCGTGGGGCTCGACAACGGCGGCGCGGTGCAGGGCCCGCCGGTGGCGGTGGCCGGCCCGGACGGCACCCCGGTGTCGTCGATCGCGCTCGCGTGCGACAAGGCCTGCCGCGGCGTCCTCGCGTCGGCGCCTGGAGACTCGGTGGTGCTGAGCGCCTTCTCGCTGGCGCCCGGCGAGGCGGCGGCGCCCGCGCTGAAGCAGCTGGCGTGGCTGACGGGCAGCGCGTCGCAGGACGTGTCGCCGGTGTTCGCGGGGCGCTCCGGCGGGTCGCTGTTCTTTGCGGACGACGCGGTGAGCGGCTCGGGGCGCGTCCGGTGGATGACGATCGCGTGGCCGTGAGCGGCGCGGGTCGCGCTCGTCGTCGGCGCGCTGCACCTGCGCGCGCGGGCGCGCTCCTCCTGGGGGTGCTCGCCTCGGCGCTCGGCTGCCCGGGGCCGCCGGAGGTGCCGGTCGCGCCGTCGGGCCGGCCGGCAGGCGCGGGCGTCTTGCCGGCCTGCAAGGGGAGCGGCTGCTCGCAGGCCGGGGCGCTGCTCGCGGCCGCGCGGGCGTTCAGCGACGTGCGGCACGACTACCTGCTCGACACGTCGAGCGCGATGGTGCCGGGCCGCGGGCTGTCGCGGAGCGCGGCGGGCGTGTTCTCGCCGGTCGGCCTCGCCTGCGCCCAGCCGAAGGCGGCGACGGGAGCGACGCCGATCGCGGGAGCGACGGCGGTGACGGGCGCGACGGCATCCGCGGCGGCGCAGGGCGGGCCCGCGCCTGGGCAGGGCGAGCGCGCGATCGACTTCCGCTATGTCGGCATCGCGGTCGATTCGGTCCTCGTGGGCGCCGACGTCGATCTGCCGGCGTACTTCAGCGCCGGAGGCACGCTCGACAAGCGCCGGCTGCGGCTGGTCGCGATGGCGCTTGTCGCGGACGAGGATCCGCAGTTCTTCGACCCGACCGAGAGCGTCGTTCCGGCGCCGGGCGGCGGCTGCGCCTGCGGTCGCGCGACGCATTTCATCGGGGCCGTGAAGCGCGGCGCGATGGTCGCCTACGAGACGGACGTGACGGCCGGCGAGGCGCACGGCACGGCGATCGGCCTGTTCAAGGCCCGGATCGAGGCGGGGGACCGCCGCGTGACGATGACCTCGGTCGGCGAGCTGGCCATCGAGGGCGTCGAGGGCGCGCCGGTGGCGGGCGGACCGGGCGGCGCCAAGGGCGGTGGGCAGGCGTTCGGCGCGCTGCGGATCGAGGTGAAGAAGGCGGTGCCGCTGGCGTACGCGATCTACCCGGTGGCGGACGTGTGCCGCTTCTCGCTCGCCGAGCCGGAGATCGCGCCGCTGCCGGTCGACCTCGGCGTGGTGCCGTACGGCGCCACCGGGACGGCGCAGGCGCTCATCACGAACCGGGCGCAGGTCGACGTCCGGGTGACGCACGGCGAGCGCACGGTCGAGGTGCCTGCGCACGGGAGCGCGGAGCTCACGTTCTCGTGGACGCCGGAGGGCGCGACGGCCGGCTGCGAGCGGCAGACGCGGCGGGACACGTTCGTGGTGCAGCCGAAGGACGCGGCCTCCCCGGTGGTGCCGCGCGAGCGGGCGGTCGTGGTGCCGCTGCAGGTCACGACGGGGATGCCGACCTTCTCGAAGCACGAGCCGCTCGCGACCGAGACGGGGCGGTCGCCGGACTACGGGCGGGCGAGCGCCGACTGGACGTGCCCGGCCGGCTACGTGGTGGAGCAGTGCGAGCCGCAGCTGTCGAGCTGCCTGTCGTCGACCGGCAGCTGCAACGCGGAGGGCTACCGGCTGACGGCGGAGGCGACCGCGGACGGGCGCGGGTGCGCGTTCCGGTGCACGGGGCCGAGCTCGTCGATATGGGGCGACCACGGGTGCGCCTACACGGCGGCCATGGTGTGCCGGCTGGGGTGCAGCAAGTAGGGGCGGGCGGCGCGGTGGGCCGTGCGCGCTCCGCGGCGGCTTCGGCCTGGCGCGATCCGTTGTCATGAGCCGACCCAGCTTTGCGCGGCTTCGTCGCGGCGGCCGCGAAGAGAAGCGTCTCGCGGCGTTCAGCTGCAAAGGACGTGGGTTTCTGCCCCTCGTGCCCATGGGGTGCCATAATTCCCTCCGATCCGGTGAAGACGACGCTGCTTGCGAGCACCCACTGGCTGATGGAGGAGGACGGCGACGGGCGCGTCGTGTGGCTCGCGCGCCAGCCGGTGCCCTTCGCCTCCATCGCGGAGCTCACGAGCGCCAACGCGGTAGTGCTGCGGTTGATCGCATCGCGACACCGGAGCGCCGGCATCGTCGTCGACATGCGCCAGGCGTCCTCGCGCAACGACGCCGAGTTCGAGAAGGCGATGCACGGCATGCGGGCACAGATCACGTCGAGCTTCGCGCGGACGGCGGTATTGGTTGGGACGCAGGCGGGCCTGCTGCAGGTGAGCCGCCTCACGCGCCAGGACGGCGCGACCAGCTTCGCGACCACGAGCGAGGCGGAGGCGCTCCACTTCGCCCGCGGCGAGTGGACCGAACCGTCGAGGGGTTGAGGACTCGAACGGTTACTTGACGAGCGATATCGTCCCTCGGCGGGGCCAGCCCACAGCGGCGTTCTTGCGCGGTGGCAACCTGGAGCTCGTGACGAGCTCGGGGGACGCGTTCGAGGCGCTACTACCTTCGTTGGAGGCGGGTCCACGGGCAACATGTCGAACGTCGCCTGGAAGCTCGGCCTCGCCAGAATCGAGGGATAGGCGCTACTTCGAAGAAGCGGGCGATTCCCCCGCAGCCCGCGGGCTTCCTTCGACGAACTCGAGCGCCTCCGCGACGATCTCCCGAGGTTTGGCGGCAGCCAGTGCCCGATGCGGCCGAGGCTCAGGTAGCGTGCGGGCAGGCCGGCCGCGTCGAGGGTGTGCGCCGCGCGCTGCATGACCGGCCGAGCCTGGTCGTGCTCGCCGGCGGCGAGGACCACGCGCTCCACGCCGGCGGCCCTGAGCCGCGCCGGATCAGGGGTCATGCTCGCGCCCATCAGGACCAGCGCGCGAAACCGGCCCGGCCGGAATCGCGCCATGGAGCTTCCCCATTGCGGCGCACGCGCCGCGGTACGGGACCGGCGTCAGGGCGCGGCGCGTGCCGGGCTTGAACGCGGGCGTGGTCGAAGCGGGCGCGCCGCAGGCCCGGCGCGCTCGTCAACGCCGAGGGCTACCGGCTCACGGCAGAGGCGACCGCGGACGGGCGCGGGTGCGCGTTCCGGTGCACGGGGCCGAACTCGTCGCTGTGGGTGACCACGGGTGCTCCTGCACGGCGGCCATGGTGTGCCGGCTGGGGTGCAAGTAGGGCGGGACAGGGAGCCGCGCTCGTTCCCACCCGGGGGGTGCCCGGAGCGCGATCGCGCCTGGAGTGCGCCGGGCTTGACCGGAGGTGGTGGAGGACGTCCCTGGAAGTGCGCCGGGCTTGACCGGAGGTGGTGGAGGACGTCCCTGGAAGTGCGCCGGGCTTGACCGGAGGTGGTGGAGGACGTCCTTGGAAGTGCGCCGGGCTTGACCGGAGGTGGTGGAGGACGTCCTTGGAAGTGCGCCGGGCTTGACCGGAGGTGGTGGAGGACGTCCTTGGAAGTGCGCCGGGCTTGACCGGAGGTGGTGGAGGACGTCGCGGGAAGCGGTCAGCGCTTCGTCGAGGAGGGGCGCCGGTCGCGCGGCCGGGCGGGCACGCTCGACGGCAGGTCGCTCAACCCATAGTCTTTCCGTATGTCCGATAGAGCTCTCGGGGAGTTGCTGGAGCCTCACAACGAGATGTTGAAGGACATGGCACAGAGCCTCGCTGCGGGGGATCGCGCCAAGCTCATCGGTACCAGCGCGGGCCTGGTCGCCGCGCTCGCCACGGGCAACCCTCAGGTCGCACTGCTCGCGTCGTTCGCGGAGAAGGCCGTCGCCCGCGCGTTCGGCAATGCCGCCGACGACATGTTCCGCCGCGAGCTCGCCGCCATGGAGAAAGAAGAGGACCGGCAGGCGTTCATCGCCCAGATCGGCGATGCCGTCGAGGCGCTGATCGGCCAGGCGCTCATCCAGATCGTACGCAGTCAGCACCGGGTCAAGGAGGAGGTGCTCGAAGCGCTCGGGGGCGTGCGCGAGGATCTAGCCGCGTTCCGGGAGCGATTCGGCGCGGAGCTCGGGGGCGCTGCGGCCCGCGTTGACCTGCAGGTGGTCACCGCCGGCGCCATCGGGGTGCGCGTGCGGGCCACGACGCGAAAACGCGTCTTCATCGCTCGCCAGGAGGTCTCCGGAGCCGGGAGCGTCGGCATTGACCTCGAGTGACGCCGGCTCGCGCCGCCCGTCGGTCACCGTCGGCACGCAGCTCGTCGGCGACGGCGGCACGGGGGTGCGGGTGAATGTCGTCGCGGAGCCGGATGCGCCGCGAAGCACGCTGCCGAACTACAAGGCAGCCGCTGGTTTTGTGGGGCGAGCCGCCGAGCTCGCGGCGATCGACGACGCCCTTTCCGAGCGCGAAACGCCGCAAGTGCTCGTGCTTCACGGCCCGCCCGGCGTGGGCAAGACCTGGCTCGCCGTCGAGTACGCGAGCCGCTGCCATGCGAGCTACCCCGGCGGCACCTTCTTCGTCCGATGCGATCAGGCCCCTCCGCCGGATCTCGCGCGCCTGCTGGGAATCCTCGGCCTGCACCGCTTTGCGGACGAGCCGATCGAGGACCAGTGCCGGCGCGTGCTCGCGCATCTCGGGGCCAGGCCGACGTTGCTCGTCTACGACAACGTACCCGACGAGCGAGCCCTCGCGGATTGGCTTCCGCCGGGGGCCCTCGCGTGCCACGTCCTCGCCACCTCGACGCTCGCCTACTGGCCCCGGCCCTGGAACACCTTGCCGGTCGGCCTGCTCGCCGACGGCGACGCGCGTCTCCTCGTCGGAGCGCTCGTGACGGATCCGCGCGCAGCGCAGCGCTATGCGGACGCGATCATCGCCAAGGGGCGTGGGGTTACCGTGGAGCTGTGCGCCGCGGCCAGGAGCGTCGACTACGAGACGCGCCACGGCCGGGCCGGGGCCGTCCGCGCCGGGCTCGCCAGCGGCACCGAGTCGAGCTTCGGCGCTGCGTTCCGGATCCTCTCGGGCGATGCCCGGCTGGTGCTCCGCGTCGCCTGTCTTTTCGAGATCGGGCGTATCCCGGCCGATGCGCTCCGCGCGCTCTTCGCTGGAGAGGGCTGGACAGATGAGCGGTTCGACCTTGCCCTGGACGCGGTGCACGACCGGACCCTGATCGTCGCCACAGCCGATGTGCTCGATGTGCACCAGTGCGTCGCGCAATTCGTCCGCGGGCAGCGTGCGCCGGAGATCCCGTTGTCCCTTCTGAAGCATCACTTCGAGGCTTTCACCGAGGCAGCGAGGCGGTTCGACGAGCAGCCCGGGCAGCCGCAGCGGAGCGCGCGGCTCCTCGCCTATCCGGCGGACCTGCCCTTCTGGACCGGGCTGCTGGCGGAGAGCTCGTTGCTGGAGTCGCTCGCTGACATGGCCGGTCGTGCACTCTGTACGGGTGGGCGGTTCGACGAGGCCCTGCCGTGGTGCGAGCGAGCTGTCGAAGCGAAGAAGAAGGGCGATGTCCACGGTCGCGTCGACCACGCAAGCCTGGGCAAAAGCCTTCACCTAGTGGGCGACTGTCATTCGAGCGCTGGCCGGTTCAACCAGGCGCTGCCGTGGTACGAGCGAGCCATCGAAGCTGCGGAGAAGGGCGATGTCCACGGTCGCGTCGACCACGTAAACCTGGGCAGCAGCCTTCACCAGGTGGGCGGCTGTCACTCGAGCGCGGGGCGGTTCGACCAGGCGCTGCTGTGGTACGAGCGAGCCGTCGAAGCTGCGGAGAAGGGCGATGTCCACGGCCGCGTCGACCACGCAAGCCTGGGCAGCAGCCTTCACCAGGTGGGCTACTGTTACTCGAGCGCGGGGCGGTTCGACCAGGCGCTGCCGTGGTACGAGCGAGCCATCGAAGCGAAGAAGAAGGGCGATGTCCACGGCCGTGTCGATCACGAAAGCCTGGGCAAAAGCCTTCACCAGGTGGGCGACTGTTACTCGAGCGCGGGGCGATTCGACCAGGCGCTGCTGTGGTACGAGCGAGCCGTCGAAGCTGCGGAGAAGGGCGATGTCCACGGCCGCGTCGACCATGAAAGCTTAGGCAAGAGCCTTCACCGGGTGGGCTCCTGTCACTCGAGTGCTGCGCGGTTCGACCAGGCGCTGCCGTGGTACGAGCGAGCCGTCGAAGAGAAGAAGAAGGGCGATGTCCACGGCCGCGTCGACCACGGAAACCTGGGCAGAAGCCTTCACCGGGTGGGCGACTGTCACTCGGGCGCGGGGAGATTCGACCAGGCGTTGCCGTGGTACGAGCGAGCCGCCGAAGCGAAGAAGAAGGGCGATGTTCACGGCCGCGTCGACCATGAAATCTTAGGCAAAAGCCTTCACCGGGTGGGCGACTGTCACTCGATTGCTGGGCGGCTCGACCAGGCGCTACCGTGGTACGAGCGAGCTGTCGAAGAGAAGAAGAAGGGCGATGTCCACGGCCGCGTCGACCACGGAAGCTTGGGCAAAAGCCTTCGCCAGGTAGGCCACTGTCACTCGAGCGCGGGTCGGTTCGACTAGTCTCGACTTGGGCACTTTTTGTGCCTCGCGGACGCCCTTGTTTCGTAGGGGTTCCCGTGCATTCGCAGGGTTTCGTGGGTCCACGGCGTCTCCGGGGACCGTGTGAAAGTGCGCGACGCCTTCAGATCCAGGCCCTTCCGCGCAGCCCGGCCGACAAAAAGTGCCCAAGTCGAGACTAGTTCCACCCTCCAGGAGTCCGGCCAGGGATCCGGAGAGAGATTTCAACGCAAAGTCGCAAAGTCGCAAAGTCGCAAAAAGAATAATTATCGTTCATTTTTGCGTCTTTGCGCTCTTGGCGTCTTTGCGTTGAAATCTCTCTCCGCTCGCGAGGCAGATCCCTGGCAGGATTTCTGACCCGCGGTACTAGGCCCTGCCGTGGTACGAGCGAGCCGTCGAGGCCGCGGAAGAGCGGTAATCTTCACCGCCGCACCGATCAAAGTACTCGCTCGGCCTTGCGCGCGACCCTGCGGTCTTTGGAAGGCTCTTGCCGGGGCGAGGGTTGCGCGCGCCGTGATCCTGCCTCCGACCGCAGCTGCCCGGAGCACACCTGCGCTGTTGTGGCAGCCATGATGTGCCGGCTGGGGTGCACGTAGGAGCGCACGGTGCGCTGCGGGCCTACCTTTCCGCCTGCATGATCAGATCAGAGGCAGCTGTTCGCCGCGCCCGGGGTCGCCGGCGCGGGCGCGACGAACGCACCCGTGCCGTCGGGGCAGCGGCTCGCCGTATCGACGTGGCCTGTCCAGGTGTGCTCGTCGACGGCGACGCCGTCAGGCATGTAGAGGATGGCCGAGTCCGCCGAGCCCAGCCCGAAGGTGAGCATGAGCGGCTCGCCGCTGTTCTCTCCGCGGATCAGCAGGTATCCCCCCGCGGGGACCGTCGTGCCCGCGGGAAGGACGATCTCGTGGGAAGGATCGCTGTCCGTGATCCTCCAGCCGCCGACGTCGACCGCCGAGGTGCCGTGGTTGTACAGCTCGACGAAATCCTCGCCGGCCGAGCGCACCTCGTTGATGACGACGGTAGCTTGGCCCGGGTCGCCCGGATCGCCCGGATCCTCCGGATCGCCCGGATCACCGTCTCCCCCGTGGACGCCCAGTACCGACGCGTCGAGCCGGAGGAAGAAGTTGAGCGCCTCACCGCCGTCGTTGTCGTTCGTGACCCACAGGCCGCCGGCGCCGAGCGCGAGCCCTTCGATCTTCTCTTGATCGAAGCGGAACGGATGCTCGAGCAGATCATAAGAGAGCACCTTGTCCACCGGATCAGCGATGTCGTTCGGCGTGCCGCTCGAGAGCGCGAAGGTGTGGATCGTCTTGTTCCCCGCCTCGCCCGCCCAGCCCTGGTCGCGCTCGACCACCGCGAACGTGTCGCCGTCCACGTGAATGAGCTCGCTCAGGAACGTGTTGCCGCGGGGCCCGCCGGGGTTCGGATCGAGCGGGTAGAAGTACCAGCTCCAGGCGCCGGTATCGACGTCGTACTCGCCGATGCGGGTGTTCTGGCCTTCCGTCATGAGCGCCCGCTGCATGGCCACATAGACCTTGAGGCCGCCGGACGCAGACGGCGTGCTGTCGACCGCTGCGATTCCCTCGAAGCCGTTGGCGCGCACCGTCGACCAATCGATCGCGTTCGCCTCGCCGCCGCACGGGA
Source organism: Sorangium sp. So ce887 (assembly GCF_051521455.1). Taxonomy (NCBI): domain Bacteria; kingdom Pseudomonadati; phylum Myxococcota; order Polyangiales; family Polyangiaceae; genus Sorangium; species Sorangium sp. So ce887. The sequence goes on from NZ_CP150354.1 coordinate 12,035,858, forward strand.
GATCCACGATGCCTCCGTCGCCGTAACCAGGATCGAGGCGACCGCGCTCGTCGAAGAACAGGATACGGTTGCTGAGCACCGAGCCGACGCAGGCGGCGCTGCCGCCGTTGCCGGCGCCGCCCTCGCTGGCGAGGATGTAGCCCCCCTCGGGGTTCACCGCGATGCCCTCGGGATCGTAGCCCACGAGCGCTGCGCCGGCGCTGTCCTTCAGGATCAGCTCCCGGACGAGCTGCATGCGCCGCTCGCCGTGGTCGGGCCAGAACGACCAGATGCGCTGGCGCGCGAAGGCGTTGTCGGGCGTCGCGAGCAGGAAGCCGGTGGCCGGCTCGTACGCGAGGGCGCCGAGCGCGCTGAAGCCGGGGCCGCCCGAGCGCGCCTCGTAGACGTCGTGGCCATGGCCGACCTCGGAAAGATCCGCGACCGAGCGGTACAGCCAGATGCCGCCGCCCACCCCGTCGTCGCCTTCACCGCTCACGGCCACGAGGTTGCGCGATGGGATCGCGACCGCGCCCTCGGGCCGCATCGGGGCGCCGAGCAGCTGCTTGAGCACCGGCGCCGAGGGGGCGCTCATGTCGACGACGAGCAGCGTCGCGTTGCGCTCGCCCAGCAGGAAGGCGTAGTCCGTGCCCCCGAACACCCCGGTCGCGCAGCCCTCAATCTCGATCCCGCGGTTCGCGGAGCGCCCCTCCGGGTAGGCGCCGGCGCGCGCCGCGAGCTGCTCGACGGCGTCGCCGCTGTCGTACACGCGCGTGCCCTCGAGGTTGAACACCGAGAAGCCCCTTCCGCCCGACCACAGGCCCGCGGCGAGCGCCCCGTTCGGGGTGTCTCCCTCGTTGGCGCTCACGAAGTGCTTGCCGTCCGCGAGCAGACATACCGAGTCCGGCTCGAGCAGCCCGGTGAAGCTCGATTGGGCAAGATCGATCTCGCCGTTCGACGCGATATCGGCGCGGGCGTGGGTGGACGTGCCGGCCTCGATATAACGGGTGACCGTCGCAGAGGCGAGATCGATGACCGCGATGAGGTTGTTCTCCTGCAGCGACACGATCGCCGTCCTGCCGTCCGCGGTGATGTCGACGAACTCCGGCTGCGGATCGCCCGGGAAGTTCCCGCTCTCCGGCGTGAGCGCGATCGTGGCCACGGTCGACGCCGCGGGATCGTCGTAATCGATGGTGACGATCTGGACGCTGCCGGGGCGCGCCTGAGCGACGGCGTTGTCGTCCGCGTTCTCCTCGTCCTCGATGGCCACCACGACCCGGGCGCCGTCCGGCGTGATCTTCAAGCTGTCCGGGCCGACGCCGACCGCCACGGAGCCGGCGATCGTCCGGGTCGCGAGCTCGATGAAGACCAGCGCGCCGGGATCGGCGTTGTGGATCGGATCGGTCGTGTCCTTGACCGCCGCGATCGCGTATTGGCCGTCCGGCGTGATCGCCACGGCGGTGGCTTCACCGCTGTTGCCGCTCACGGTGGCGGCGATGTCGACGGCGCCGAGGAGCGCGGGGCGGCTCGGGTCGAAGATGTCCACGAACCCCACGGTCTGCGCGACGCTGCTCGTGTAAGCCAGCACGTTGCCGTCCGGAGAGGCCACCACGATCTCGGCGATCGGCCCATGAGGCGCCGTGTACTTGGACACGAGCTGGAAGCCAGCAACACCGCGCCCACCGTCCTCACCCTGGCAGACATAGGCGGTGTCGGAGACCTCGCCCTCATCGAGCATCCCGTTGTCGTTGGCGTCGAGCCCGCTGGTCACCTCCTGCCCGCCGCTCGCGCAGTTCGGTCCGCTCGGCTCGGGCGCGATGTCGATCAGCACCCGCAAGGCGCCTTTGCCGTCAGCGCCGATGTCGCCGCGATCGCCTTTGAGGCCGTCGGCTCCCGGCCCGCCGTCGAGCCCGTCGCACACGTACGTCGTGGCCTCGATCTCGGCCTCATCGATCCTGCCGTTTTCGTCGAGATCGCGCCCGGAGTCGACCCGGGTGCCGCCATTCTCGCAGTGATCGCCGGCCGGCTCGTCGCTGAAGCCCAGGATGGCGCCGCCCTTGTGGCCGTCGTCCGGTATCTCGTTCCCATCGTCGGAGCACCCCGACAGCGCCAGCGCCGCGGCGCCGAGGCTGATCCAGGTGAGACTGCGCAGCGTCACGTCACGTTCTCCTTGTTGAAGCCTCCCACAGTGCCCGAGGCGACCGCCGGAGACGCGACAGGAGCTTGAATATTCCATTGCAGACCCGTGTACTTCGGTGTGCCCGACGGAGGCGCCGTGCCTCTCTCGCCGGCGTCGTGCCCGCGCCTTCCGGCGACCGGCCCGGAAGCACACTGCCCTCCGGCCGCTCGGGCTCTCCCGCCGGCCCCACCGACCGCGCGACGTGCCGGCGCGGCGCTCCCGCCGGCCGCGCTACCCACGGTGTCCGTGTGGCAAACTGCCCCGCTCCCGCGACCCCGCGCGGCATGGCCTCCTGGCTGCGAGTGCTATATTTGCCGCCAACCATGCTCGACAAGCTCGACATCGCCCGCGCCCTCCGCGAGATGGCCATGCTCCTCCAGATCAAGGGAGAGAACCCCTACCGAGCGCGCGCCTACGAGACCGGCGCCGAGGCCCTCGAGGAGCTCACGGACGACCTCGGCGAGCTCATCAACGAAAAGCGACTCACCGAGCTCAAGGGCATCGGCGCCGCGCTCGCCGCCCAGATCGCCGAGCTCTACAAGACAGGGCGCTCCGTGCAGCTCGAGCAGCTCCGCGCCGAGCTGCCCCGCGGCGTCCTCGAGCTCTCCCAGGTGCCGGGCATGACCCTCAAGCGGATGAAGGCGCTCCACGACGCGCTCGGCATCGGCAGCGTGGAGGAGCTCAAGCAGGCCTGTCTCACCGGGAAGGTCCGCGCCGTGAAGGGCTTCGGGGCGAAGATCGAGTCGAGCTTCCTCGAGGGCATCCACCGCCACGAGACGCGCGACGAGCGCATCCTCCTCGTCGACGCCCTGGAGCTCGCCGAGCCGCTCCTCGCCCACGTGCGCGGGTGCGAGGCCGCCGAGCAGGCCGACGTCGCGGGCGCGATCCGGCGCTGGGAAGAGACGGTGGCCGAGGTCGAACTCGTGGCCGCGGCGGACGACGCCGCGCAGGTGGTCGACTGGTTCGCCCGGTTCCCGCGCATCGCCGAGGTCGAGGAGCGCGGCGAGGCGCGGTGCAAGGTGAGGTTCTCGGGCGGCCTCAGGGGCGAGCTCCTCTGCGTGCCGCCCCGGTACTACGCCGCCGCGCTCCACCACAGGACGGGCGCGCCCGCGTACCTCGAGGCGCTCGGGGCGCTCGCGCGCGAGCTGGGGCTCACCCTCGACGAGCGAGGGCTCCTCCGCGGCAAACAGCGCCTCTCGGCGAAGACGGAAGAGGAGATCTACCGGCACCTCGGCCTCCCGTACATCGCGCCCGAGCTCCGCGAGGGCGCGGAGGACATCCTCGCCGCCGTCGCGCGCGACAGCAGCGAGGACGAGCTCATCGTGGAGGGCGAACTCCAGGGCATGGTGCACTGCCACACGGTGTACTCCGACGGCAAGAACACGATAGAGGAGATGGCCGTGGAGGCCGAGGCGATGGGGATGAAATACCTCACCATCACCGATCACTCGCCCGCCGCCCACTACGCCGGCGGCGTCGGCCTCGACCGGCTGAAGCAGCAATGGGACGAGATCGCCCGCGTGCAGGAGCGCGTGCGCGTGAAGCTCCTCCGGGGCACCGAGTCCGATATCCTGGAGTCGGGGAAGCTCGATTATCCGGACGCGATCCTCGAGCAGCTCGACGTGATCATCGCGAGCATCCACTCGCGCATGAAGATGGACGCGGACCAGATGACGCGCCGGCTCGTGAGCGCGATGAAGCTGCCGGTCTTCAAGATCTGGGGGCACGCGCTCGGCCGGCTCATCCAGCGGCGCGAGCCGTTCGCGTGCCACGTCGAGGAGGTGCTCGACGCCGTGGCCGAGTCGAGGGCCGCCGTCGAGGTGAACGGGGACCCGTACCGCCTCGACATGGAGCCCCGGTGGATCAAGGAGGCGCGCAAGCGCGGTATCCGCTTCGTGATCTCGACCGACGCGCACTCGACGAGCGCGCTCCACAACCTGCGCTTCGGCGTGGGGACCGCACGGCGAGGCGGCCTCCGCCGGGGCGAGGTGCTGAACGCGCTCGGCCCGGCCGCGTTCAAGAAGGCCGTGCGGCCCGCCGCCTGACGCGCGCTGCGCCGCCGGCCTTTGGCCCGCCCGATCGCGACCCCCTCGCCGATGCCGCGGCTGGCCCCGTGACGCGCGGCGCCGCGACGCCGCGAGCGGTCGAGACATAAGAAACACTATTTACATTGTCGCGGCGTACACTCCCCCCGCGCGCCACAAGGGACAATCCATCCTAGCGGACCTCTGTCCGTTTTCCAGGGCTGCCCGCGTTGACCCGCGCGATGGCCGGCCGAGCGCCTCGACAGACGGTGCGCGTCGTGTGACCGTTGAGCTGCCATGACGACGCCGATGCCGACCCCCCCGCCCGCCGAGAACATCGTCTCTCTCATCGGCCGCACCCCGATGATCCAGGTCACTCAGCTCGACACCGGCCCGTGCGAGCTCTTCCTCAAGATGGAGAGCCAGAACCCCGGCGGCAGCATCAAGGATCGCATCGGCCTGTCGATGATCGAGGCGGCCGAGCGCGACGGCCAGCTCGGCGGCGAGCGGCGGCATGTGGTCGAGGCGACGGCGGGCAACACGGGCCTCGGCCTCGCGCTCGTCGCGGCGCGGAAGGGCTACCGGCTGACGCTCGTCATCCCCGACAAGATGAGCCAGGAGAAGATCTTTCACCTGAAGGCGCTCGGCGCGCACGTGGTGATGACGCGCTCCGACGTCGAGAAGGGCCACCCGAGCTACTACCAGGACCTCGCGGCCCGCATCGCGCGCGAAGAGGGCGCGTTCTACGTGAACCAGTTCGAGAACCCCGCGAACGCGCTCGCGCACGAGACCGGGACCGGCCCCGAGATCGACGCGCAGCTCGACCGCAGGATCGACGCGATGGTGTGCGGCGTCGGCTCCGGCGGCACCCTGACCGGGCTCTCGCGCTACTTCGCGGCGGCGCAGCCGCGCTGCGACATGGTGCTCGCCGACCCGGAGGGCTCGGTGCTGGCGGGCTACGTCAAGACGGGCAAGCTCGGCAAGGCAGGCTCGTGGCTCGTCGAGGGCATCGGCGAGGACTTCCTCCCCCCGATCCTGGACCTCTCCCGGGTCAAGCACGCGTACACGATCTCCGACCGCGAGAGCCTGGAGACGGCGCGGCTGCTCCTCTCCAGGACGGGCATCCTCGCCGGCTCGTCCTCCGGGACGCTCCTCGCGGCGGCGCTGCGCTACTGCCGCGAGCAGTCGTCGCCCAAGCGGGTCTGCACGCTCGTGTGCGACAGCGGCAACAAGTACCTGTCGAAGATGTACAACGATTTCTGGATGGCCGATCAGGGCTTCACCGATCGCGAGCCGACAGGGGACCTGCGCGACGTGATCACGCGCCGCCACGCCGACAGGGCGGTGGTCACGGTGCAGCGGGCGGACGCGCTCCTCGTCGCCTATGCGAGGATGAAGCTCTACGACGTGTCGCAGCTCCCCGTCCTGGAGGACGGCAAGATCGTCGGCCTTGTGGACGAGTCCGACCTCCTCCTCGCGGCCGTCGACGACGTGACGCGCTTCCGCCAGCCCGTGGAGACGGCGATGACGACGCGGCTCAAGACGGTCGACGTGCGGACGCCGATCCGGGATCTCCTCCCGATGTTCGACGCGGGGCTCGTGCCGATCGTGACCGACGGCGACGAGTTCGTCGGGCTCGTCACCCGCATCGATCTGCTCAACTACCTGCGACGCCGGGTGAAGCTGCACGAGGTCTGAGCCGGCCTGACGCGACGGCCCGGCCGTGCGTCTTGTGGCGGGAGCGGGCCTGTGGTGACATGTGCGCCATGCAGAAGGCGCATGGAACCGGCGTGGTCAGCTTCCTTCAAGCGGGGGCCAGGGGGGCCGCGGCGTACGCGCTGTGCCCGGCGGCGCTCGCCCTGTCGGCGTGCGCGCCCGCCGCGGGGTCGCCGCCCGCCGCGGCGCCGCCGTCCGCGGCGCAGGCGGAGGGGGCGGCGACCCCGTCCGCGGCGCAGGCGGCGCCCGCGCTCCTCGACATCGCCACGGCGCGGGTGGTCGACCTGACGCACCCGATCACGCCGGTGATGCCGCTGTATCCCGGCAACAAGCCCTATGCGTCGGAGACGCTCAGCAGCGTCGAGAAGGACGCGTATTACTCGAGCCGGTTCTCGATGGACGAGCACGCCGGCACGCACGTGGACGCGCCGGCGCACTTCAAGGCCGGGGCGCCGACCGTCGAGCAGATCGCGCCGGAGCAGCTCGTGGGGCCGGCGGCGGTCGTGGACGTGACGGCGAAGGTCGCGACCAGCCCCGACCATCAGGTCACCGTGGACGATCTCCGGGGCTGGGAGGCGCGGCACGGCGCGCTCGGCGCGAGGCACATCGTGCTGATCCGGACGGGGTGGGGGGCCCGCTGGTCCGATCCGGCGAAGTACCTGAACCAGGACGCGCAGGGCGTGATGCACTTTCCCGGGGTCTCCGTGGAGGCGAGCCGCTATCTGCGCGAGCGCGGCGTGCGCTGCGTCGGCATCGACACGCTGTCGACCGATCCGGGGCCGAGCCAGTCGTTCGACCAGCACAAGGCGTTCCTCGGCGCCGGCGGCTACCACATCGAGAACCTGGCCAACCTGGAGCAGCTCCCCGAGGCCGGGGCGGTCGTGGTGGTCGCGCCGCTCCCGCTCACGCGCGGCAGCGGCGCGCCCGCCCGGGTGCTGGCGCTTGTGCCGGCCTCCGGCGCCCCGGGGAAGTAGGCGCGAGGCCGAGCGCCGGCGGCGCCGGGCGCTCTAAGGGAGGAAGACGGTGATCACGCGCGTGCTCGACTCCGGGCTGCCGGTGAGGTTGTTGACGCAGCTCGGGTAGTACATGCCGCGCAGGTTGAGCTGCTGGCAGTAGCTGCCGCAGGTCCCGCGGACGCTGATCATCCCGCATGGCAAGGCGGCTCCGCTGCCGTCGAGGTGCCCGGCGGCGCACTCTCGGGCGAGCGACCGCGCGTGGTCACGGTTGGCCTCGTTGAAGCAGGCGTTCAGATACGGGGAGGGGGCGAAGAGGTTGCCCCAGAAGGCGCCTTCCATTCGCGTGTAGGTGGAGAGCTCGGGTGAATCGGTCTTGTCGATGGCCGAGTGGCTGCCCCGCGACGAGATCGTCACGGAGGCGCCGTACCAGTTCGTCCGCGACGCGAGGCACGCCGAGATCCACTGCTGGTCGGTCTGGCCGAGCGGCTTGTCGCTCCAGCTGGGCACGAGACCGATGAGCCCCCAGTAGACCTCGTTACGGACCGTGCCCGAGCCGTCGGTCCACGAGAAGCTGAACGACTGCGCGGGAGTGAACGCACAGCCGACCACATAGCTGAGGAGCTGGCGCGAGAGATCCCCCGCCTCCCCCGGGGCCTGGATCGCGCTCAGGGCGGCTGGGCTGAGGGCGCCGGGGTTGAGGGCGTTGGGATTGAGGGCATTGGGATTGAGGGCGTTGGGATTGAGGGCGTTGGGGTTGAGAGCGTTGGGGTTGAGGGCGTTGAGGTACTCAAGCGCATTAGGGGCAATTCCTACGAACCCCTCCTGCTCTTCCTGGTCCGTGACGCAGGACACAAGAAACACGAGCGCCAGCGCTGCGAAGTCAGCGGTGCTGATTCGGTACATGGTCATCCCCCCCTGTTCGTTCCTTCGCGGTCCCGTCGAAGGTCGAATTGGTTGTACCGAAGAATGACCATCGATGTCCAGTGTTCAATAGAGCATCCGTGTGGAATCAGTGAATCGTTGATTGCGAGTCTGCTCTGTCCAGAGCGTGGAGAGCGAGCGTGAAGCTGTGTGTCGCGTCGCGCGCCGCTGCTCGTCGCGCTTCGCCTCGAATCGAGCGAAGCGAGCGAAGCGCGATTGATGATCGAAATCTCACATCCCATGAAGGGGCAACAGGACGAGGGCGAGCTGGCTGTGTGTTGTTGCCACGCGCTGTGCGACGGCATGCGCGCGCACGGAGCGGAGGAGCGACGGCGTGGGGCACAACGCTTACGAGCGCGCGCCGAAGCGGTCTTCAATCTGCGTTATCGGGAAGGCACGTACGCGGGGGCGGGGTGGGCGGTCGTCGAGGGGATCGGGCTTTCGCCCCGGCTCAACCGGGTCCGACCTCGCCTCCGCCGCCGTGCGGGCCCTGCGCCGGCGGCGCGCCGGTCGGGTGAGGCTGCGGGCCCTGCGCCGGCGGCGCGCCGGTCGGAGGAGGAGGATAAGGATGCATGGGGCCCGCCTGGAAGAGCGGACGGAAGGTCGCCGCGGCGCGCCGCTGCTGCCGCCGGACGAGGGCGCGGAGGGTGTAGAACAGCGCCCCGCCGAGCGCCGCGAGGAGCAGCAAGGTGGGACCGGCCGCCGCCAGCAAGACCACGGTGCTCACGACGACAGCGCCCGCGTTCTCGACTCCCTCCCTGGCCGCGCGGGCGATCCTGCCGCCTGCGCCCACGGTCGGCTCCTCGCGGCGCGTCGTGATCGAGATCTTCACGGTCGCATAGGCGATCTGCCCCTCCAGCAACCGCTCCTGCGCCTCGATCTGCTCGATCGTCTCGCGCACGCTCCCGAGCTGCTTCTCGACGGCGACCACGTCCGCGAGGCTCCCGGTCCTGTCCGACAGGAGGTCGAGCAACCGCTTCTCCTGGGCGCGGGCGTTGCGCAGCCGCGCGCCGATGTCCGCGCGCTGCTCGGTCACGTCCTCGGCCTTCTCCGCGTCGGCGACCACCTCGCCGGCCGAGGCCACCACGGCGCGGAAGGCGCCGACCTTCGCCGAGGGGACCCGCGCCTCGAGCGACGCGCTGCGGTGCGGGCCTCCGTGCACCCTGGCCTCGCTCACGTAGCCGCCGTGCTCCTCGACCGCGGTCCGGAGCCGCTGCATCGCCGGGTCGAAGGCGTCGACAAGGATCGTGGTATCGACGGTGATCCGCATCGCCCGCTGGGCGAGCGGAGGCACCCCGGGCGCAGGCGCCTGCGCTTGCAGGTTGAGCGCCGCCGCCTGCACGGGCGCAGGCGCGGACTCCCTCGGCGCCGAGCTCGAACGATCCGATCTGGCGCACGCGCCGGTCAGGGTCACAGCCGAGAGCAACGCGACGGACAGGCTCGTTCGCAGGCGCATGCGGCCAGCGTAGCGGTCAAGGGCAAGCGCGGCGAATGACGCGCACGGAACCGCCTCCGGGACGCGCGCCGAGCGGCCGCGGGCCCACCCCGGGTGGGTCGCGGGCGCGAGGCGCGCGAGGGGGGCCCGGCGCGCTCATTGCGAGGCGGCCGCGGACCCATGTCGACCAGCAGAGCGGATGTCCGGGGATACGACGTGATCATCATCGGCGGAGGGCCAGCCGGCCTCAGCGCGGCGCTCATCCTGGGGCGGTGCCGGAGGCGGGTCCTCGTGTGCGACTCGGGGCGGTACCGCAACCACGCCGCGCACGCGATGCACGGCTTCCTGTCGCGCGACGGGATCGCACCGTCCGAGCTCAGACGGATAGGGCGCGAGCAGCTTCAGCCCTATGGCGTCGAGATCCGGGAGGCGGCCGTCGCCGACGTCCGCCGCGAGGCGGCGCGGTTCGAGGTCACGATGGAAGGAGGCGAGCGGCTGCTCTGCCGCAAGCTGCTGCTCGCCACGGGGCTCGTCGACCGGCTGCCGGACCTTCCGGGCCTGCCCGCCATGTACGGCAAGAGCGTGCACCACTGCCCCTACTGCGACGGCTGGGAGGCGCGCGAGCAGGCGATAGGCGTCTACGGACAGGGATGTACGGGAGTCTCGCTGGCCCTCAACATGAAGACGTGGAGCGATGACGTGATCCTGTTCACGGACGGTCCAGCGTCGCTGTCCAGGTCCGACGCGGCCCGGCTCGCGCGGCACGGGATCGGCGTGCGCGAGGAGCGGATCGCGCGGCTCGAGGGCAGGGACGGCATGCTCGAGCGCGTGGTGCTCGAGGACGGCAGCTCCGTGGAGCGCCGCTCGCTCTTCCTGAAGACGAAGCAGGAGCAGGGGGCGGATCTGGCCAGGAAGCTCCGCTGCAAGATCACCGAGGAACACGGCGTGGAGACGGCGGACAAGCACGAGGAGACGACCTGCGAAGGGGTCTTCGTGGCCGGAGATGCGTCGAAGGACGTGCTGCTCGCCATCATGGCCGCCGCCGAGGGCGCCGACGCGGCGTTCGGGGTCAATTGCGCCCTGCAGGAGGAGGATCTCGCGTAGCGAAGCCTGCAGTCGCAGCGCGTGTGGCATTTTGCCTCGGGGTGTGATCCGTGGGGCGCCACGCGAGCGGCCGCCGGCACGCCGGCGATCTCTGGGCGATCAGCTCCCCCGACCTGCAGCCCTCAATCGCCCCGGCCGCCCGGCCCGCGGCCGCGACCGGGGTGCCCCGGCCCGTGCGGCGGCGGGCCCGGACGCCGCCGCCGCTCTGCCTCGAACTCCTCGTAGCGGGTGAGCTGGTCGGGCGTGAGCACGCCTTTCACGCGGGCATCGGTGCTGTCGCGGAGGGCGTCGAGCGCGGGGCGGCACTCGGAGAGGAGCCGGTCCCGCTCGGTCTCGGCCTCGGCCAGGGTGGACCGGAGCTCGCGCACCTGGCGGTCCGTGAGGTCGAGGTGGCGGCGCATCGCCCGGAGGCGAAACTGGGCGCGCGCCTCGGCCGGAGGACCCCGGAAGGTGGCCTCGAGGTCGCGCAGGGCCATGCCGCGGCCGAGCGCCATGCCGGCGACGCCGCCGAAGAGGAACACGGCGGCCAGCACGGCCAGGGGCTTCCAGCGCGCAGGGGAGGGCGGGGGCGCGGGGGGCAGGGGCGGGGGCACGGTCATTCGATCGCCTCGAGGGTCTCCACGGAGGCCAGGATCGCGGTGTCGACGTCGCGCTGCGTCCGCAGGAAGAAGAGCACGCTCGCGGCCGCCGCGAGGGCGGTGACCACGATGGCGGCGCGACCGGAGCGGACGATGCCGTCGGCCATCGCGGGGCGCGCGGGCGGGGGAGCGGCCGTCGCGGCGCGGAGGACGGCCTCGGTGAAGGCCGCGTCCGGCGCGAGGTCGTCGGTCGCGCGGGCGACGCGGGCCAGCGGGTCGTCGGCCGCCGCGGCGGCGCGCAGAACGGCCTCCGTGAAGCGGTCGTCGGCGTCGAGGCGGGCGGTCGCGGCCGCGAGGCGCGCGAGGTCCCGATCGAGCTCGGTCCGTTCGTCGTCGCGGTCAGGCATGCGGCGCCTCCTCCTCGGTCTGTCGCGCGCGGAGCGCCGCGCGGGCGCGCACCAAACGTTGCTCGACGGCGCCCTCGGAGCAACCGAGCGCGGCCGCTGCCTCCTTCGCGGGCAGCCCCTCGACGGCGACGAGGACGAGCGCGGCGCGGTCCTGGGGCGGCAGCGCGGCGAGCAGGGCGTCGAGCTCGCGCAGCGCGACGCGCGCCTCGGCGGACACGAGGCCGTCGAAGCGCGGCTCGGTCGGCGCCTCGCGCGGGGTGTCGCGGCGGCGCCGGAGGGCGTCGAGGCAGGCGTTCGTCACGATGCGGTACAGCCAGGTCTCCACCTTCGATCTCCCGTCGTAGCGCCCTTCGCGCAGGGCGCGGTAGGCGTCGACGAACGCCTCCTGCAGGGCGTCCTCGGCCTCGGCGAGATCGCCCACGAGGCGCGCGGCGAGGCGGTACATCGGCGCGCGCGTGTGCTCGACGATCTGCCGGAAGGCCGCGTCATCGCCCCCGGCGACGCGCGCTGCGACGAGCCTGAGGTCGACGATCACGTTCCCCCGCGATTCTGCGCCCATGGCTCCGCGCGCGCCACCGGGACCGGCGCTCAGCGGCGCTCGGGGCCGCGCTCGCCGCCGCGGTCACCGCGGAAAGGGCCGCGCTCGTCGCGGAAGTGGCCGCGCTCGCCGCGCTCGGGCCTGCCCGCGGCCGGGCCCTTCTCGAGGCGGTCGGCGAGCTCGTTGCGCTGCGCCTCGTCGAGGAGCGGGACGATCGCGGCCAGCGCGTCGATCCTGCGGTCGAGGTGCGCCCGCGGGCCCATCTTCGCGTCCGCGGCCGGCAGGAACGCGCTCGCGTCGAAGCGATCGGCGGCGAACGTCTCGAGCCGCGCGCGCATCTCGGCGCGCTTCGCCGCGTGATCCTCGACCCGCGCGCTCCGGTCGGCGTCGCTCGGGCGCATGCCCTCGAGGGCCTCGTCGATCTGCGCGCGCTGCTCGTCGCGCAGGTCGAGGCCGCGGAGGAGGTGGCCCAGCGGACCGCCCATCATGCCGGGACCGCCCATCATGCCGGGGCCGCCCATCATGCCGGGGCCGCCCATCATGCCGCGTTCGCCGTCCGGGCCGCCGTGGTGCTGGCCATCCCGCCCGCCGCGCCGGCCGCGCTCGCCCTTCTCTCCGCGCTCGTCCATCCTCGCGGCGATCGCGTCGACGAGCTGTCGGCGCTGCTCCTTCGTGAGCGTGGCGTGCAGGGTGCTGAGCGCCCCGGCGACGCGCGCGCGGCGCTCCTCGGCCGCGCGGCCGGCGTCGGGCAGCTTCGCCTCGATCGCCGCCCGATCGATCTTGCCCGCGCGCACGCCCTCGGCGAGCGCCGCGAAGGCGGCCCCGTCCTTCGGGCGCGCCTTCGCGCCGTCGTGCAGGCCCTCGAAGGCGCCCTTGATCGTCGTCTTCTGCGCGTCCGAGAGATCGAGCTCGTGGAGCGCTGCGCGCAGGAGGTGCTCCGGGCCGCCGCGGTGGCCGCCGAAGCCCTTCCGGTGGCCGCCGTCCTCCCCGTGGCGGTCGCCCTTCGACGGCCCCTGGGCGAGCGCCGCCTCGGCGGCCTCCTCGCTCGGGGACGTGTCGCTCTGGCCCGTCTCCGCGGTGCAACCGGCCGCACCGACGAGCGCGCCGACGAGCGGCAAGATCCCACCAAGCCTCCACCAACGAGACTGCATCATGGACTCTTCTCCTGGGTCGCCCGCGTCGTGCCGAGCGGGTCGTTCATCCCTGGGACGCCGCCGGGCAGGGGCTCCCTACGAAGGTCCGCTTCTTTTTCCTGGAGGCGGGCCCGGCAGCCGGCGACGCGCCCGTCGCCGCGGGGCCGCGCGGCCCGGCCTCACCGCACGCTGGTGATCAGGTAGGTGCGCATCCCCTGCGGCGTGGAGACCTCGGCCTCGTCGCCCTCGGACAGGCCCAGCAGGGACGCGCCGAGCGGGCTCGTCGTGGCGAGGGTCTGCACCTCGACCCCCTCGAACTGCATGCGCTCGCCGCCGGCGGCCGGCAGCAGGAAGTAAAGAGAGCGCCGTTTCCCGCTCTCCAGCTCCACGAGCGCCGAGCTCTCGATGCCGGCGCCCGGGCCGAAATCGCGCGCCGCGAGGGCGCCGAGCTTCGCGAGCGCCTGCTCGAGCTGGAGCACGCGCTCGCTGTGGCCCCGCGCGACGTACGACGCCTCGGTGGCGCGCATGTCCTTGTCGCCCTCGGCGCGGTTCTCCTCGTGCGTCACGGCGCTGGCGGCGTCGCGCGCCCGCCCGGTCGAGCGCTCGAGCTCGCGAGCGAGCTGGTCCTTGATGGCCGCGAGCAGCGCGCGCTTGTCGATGGCCGGGAGCATGGAACACCCTACCAGACCGGGTCGCGGCGGTCACTCCGCCGTCAGCCAGGAGCGCTGCTCTCGACGGCAAGGGGCTGGCGCGCTCCCGAGCGCCCGTCGCCCCTGGACGGCCGGTGTTCCCTTCCCGCCTGGGCGGCCCGCCGGCCGCGCCCCCACGCACCGCGCGCCCCCACCCGGAGATCCCGCGGTCCGCGGCGCGCTCTCGTGCGCATCGCATGGTGGGCCATCGTGCACGGGCACAAGGCCCGAGGCCAGCCGAGCGCCATCGAGGTGCCTCTTTCGAATCTGCAATGCGTGCCTTTCTTGCGGAGCAGAGTTGAAATCACGCGCTTCTTGCAGACATGCAATCCATGAGCGCAGGCCTGCAGATGCTCTTATCTTTCGCGTGAATTGAGTGTTTCAGAACAGTGAACTGTGAACATGCCCGCCGGGATGCCCGCCGTGATGATCGACGATAAGCTCATGAATCGCTTTACCGGGGTGGGGCGATGGTGTAGATTCCTAATCTGCCCATGCCGCTGCTCCGCGCTGGAACGTATCGGCACGAGGGCGCGAGGCCGCGGCGCGGTTTCATCGCGAGACGTCGCTCCGGCGCGCGACCCGAGCGCGCGTACAGGACATGACGCGAGGGCTCACCGGGGGCGCTCGCCAGGTCAGCGTTCAGTCCCCTTACGAGCACACAAGAGGAGTATCGTGAGCCTGTATGCCCAGGAGAGGTTGCGCGTGCTCGTCGTCGACGACGAGCAGAGGATGCTGGACAGCATCGCGGCGATCCTCTCCGATGACGCCGACGTCACGACCAGCAGGTCCGCCCACCGGGCGCTCGAGCTGCTGCACACAGGCCAGTTCCACGTGGTCTGCTCCGATTACAAGATGCCGGGAATGAACGGCGAAGAGCTCCTGATGCGGGTCACCAGCCTGCCGCTCTACACGAGCTGCCTGCTGATCACCGGCGCCGAGGAGTACATCCGCTCCAGCGAGGGCGGCCGCCACTACGTCATCCTCAAGCCGTTCGAGCCCGCCCGGATCACCCGGCTCGTCCTGGAGCTCGCGCGCCTCGCCAGCGCGAGGCGGTCCGTCGACGCCCTCGCGAGCTCGTCCACGGCGCGCGAGGCGAGCTCGTCTCCCTCGATGCGGGGCGCGCCGCCGCACAGGTCGCCGGAGCCCCGCGACATGCCGGAGTCCTCGCAGCGCACCAGGGTGAGCTCGTACCCGCCCCCGTCCTCCCGCACGTCGAGCTGCGTCGGGGCGACGCGGCTCATCGACGCCGGGCTCCCGGCCCGATTCCTCAAGTGACGGCCCGCCGAGGCGAGCGCGGCGCCGAGGGAGCCGAGGGAGGTGAAGCCCCACGATGATGAGCCGAGATCCGCTCGGCGCGGCGGAGCAGATCGCGACGGCCGAGGAGATCGTCGCGACGCTGCGCCACGATCTGCGCAATTGCGTCGGGACGATCCGCAACGCGGCGTTCTTCCTCAGGCGCAAGGTCGCCCGGGAGCAGGTCTTCCAGGACGATCCGCGGGTGGAGCAGTTCCTCCACGTCATCGACGAGGAGGCGATCGCGGCGAGCGCGCTCGTCGACGGCGTCGTCGACGCGAAGGCGCACCTCCGGCGGGAGCCGGTGAGCGCGAGCGCCCTCGAGTGCGTCCGCCTGGCCGCGGCGTGCGCGCGCATCGCCGATCCGGGGACCCGCGTCGACGTCGACGCGACGGACGGGCTGGTCGAGGTCGATCCGGACGAGCTGTCCCTGGCGGTGCGGTGCCTCGTGGAGAACGCGGCGGAGGCGATGGCCGGCGGCGGGGTGGTCGCGCTGCGCGGGAGCGTGATCGGCGCGCGCTACCGCATCGAGGTCGGCGACACAGGGGCCGGCGTGCCCGAGGCGGAGCGCGAGGCGATCACGCGCCCGTTCTACACCACCAAGCCCGGCCGCCTCGGCCTCGGGCTCAACATCGCCGGGCGCGTGGCGCGCCGCTATTTCGGGACGCTCACCCTCGGCAGCGCCGCGCCCTGCGGCACGCGGGCCTGCATCGAGCTGCCCCTCGCGGCCACGCCCGAGCCGCCCACCGCCGGCCCCGCGGAGCCGCCGCCGTGACGGCGGGCGCGGCGGAGGCGCCGTGATGAGCATCCGGACCGCCCTCGCGCTGATCTTCGCCGTGGCCGCGGCGGTCGTCCTGCTCGCCACCGGCGCGCTCACCGTGACGTCCGCCCGGCTGGCGCTGCTCCAGCGGCGCTCCGAGCTGTCGTACGAGGCGCTCACCCGCCACATCACGCTCGCCAACCACGCCGGCCGCGCCATGCGGGAAGCCGCGGAGATCTCCCTCGGCGGCGGCGACACCGAGGAGCTCCGCCACCTGACCGAGCTCGTCGCGCGGGACCTCTCCGCGGTGGAGGCGCTCGAGCGGGCGTGGGTCGAGGACCCGCGCCTCCGCGAGGAGCCGGGCGAGGCCCAGGAAGCGGACGAGCGCCTGCGAAAGATGCGCGCGAGCCTCGCGAAGATCGCCGGGGACGTCGGCGAGGTGTCCCGCATGGCGAGCGCCGGGGAGCGGCTGGCCGCCCACCGGCGGTTCGTGGAGCGCCCCGAGGCCGAGTACGAGCGCGGGTTCGTGCCCCACATCGACGCGGCCATCCGCGACGCGCGGCGCGACGTCGCGCGAAACGCCGCGGCGGCGGGCCGCGCGAGCGCGAGGATCAGGATCGCGAGCATGGCCCTGATGACGGCGGCGCTCCTGCTCCTCGTCGTGCTCCTCGGCGGCCTCCTGCGCTCGATGGCGCGGGGGTTCAGCGCGCTCGCCGAGTGCTCGCGGCGCATCGCCGGAGGCGACCTCGACCACCGCGTGCCCGACCTGGGAAAGCACGAGTTCGGGCGTATCGGCGTCGCGCTCCGCCACATGGCCGAGAGCCTGCGCGAGGCCCAGGAGTCGCGGCTGCGCGTCGAGCGGCTCGCCGCGATAGGGCAGCTCGCGGCGAGCGTCGGCCACGAGCTCCGCAATCCGCTCGGCGCCGTCAGGAACGCGGCGTACTACCTCACGAAGCGCCTCGCCGGCACCGAGCTCGGCGCCGACCCGCGCGTCGCCCAGTTCCTCGGCCTCATGGAGAAGGAGCTCCTCGCGTGCACCAGGATCATCGGCGATCTCCTGGACTTCGCGCGGGAGCGCAGGCTCTGCCGCTCCGCGTGCCCGCTCGCGCCCCTCGTGGACGACGCGATCTCGGTCGTCGCGGCGCCCGCGCACGTGCGCCTCGTGAACCAGGTGTCCGCCGCGCTGCCGGTGCCGAGCCTCGACAAGGACCAGTTCCGCCAGGTGCTCGTGAACCTGATCCAGAACGCGGCCGAGGCGATCCCGGCCGGGCGCGAGGGGCGTGTGCTCGTGTCCGTGACGGTGTGCGACGACGCGCTGAACCTGTCGGTGGCCGATAACGGGGCCGGGATCGAGAAGGAGGACCTCGCGAAGATCTTCGAGCCGCTCTTCAGCACGAAGCTGAAGGGGACGGGCCTCGGGCTCGCCATCACCGCCGGCGTCGTCCGGATGCACGGCGGCACGATCGCGGTGGAGAGCGAGCTCGGCGCAGGGACGACGGTCACCCTCCGGCTCCCGCGCGCGGCGGCGCCCGAGGTACACTCCACACAGCCCGCGTGACAGGGGAAGGGGGACAGCCGTCGATGCAAGCGACAAGACGGGTGCTCGTGGTGGACGACGAGGAGGGGATGCGCGCCACGGTCGCCGCGAACCTCGAGCTCGAAGGGTACGAGGTCGTCGAGGCGCGGGACGGCGCGCACGCGCTCGAGCTCGTGCGGCAGCAGCGCTTCGCGCTCGTGCTGAGCGACGTGAAGATGCCCGGCCTCAACGGGGTCGAGACGTTCCGGGAGCTCCGGCGGATCCAGCCGGATCTTACGGTGGTGCTGATGACCGCGTTCGCGATCGAGCAGCTCATCGAGGAGGGCATCGGCGAGGGGGTTTACGCGATCATCTACAAGCCGTTCTCGATGGATCATCTCATGCGGATCGTGGCGCGGGCGATCGGGTCGTGCGGCGTGCTGGTGGTGGACGATCTCCCCGATGTGGCGGAGTCGATCGTGGCGGGGCTGAAGGCGGCGGGGCTGCGCGCCGAGGCCGTGTACGACGGGCACACGGCGATCCAGCGCGCGCGCGACGAGGCGGTCGACGTGTGCGTGCTCGACCTGGCGATGCCCTCCCTGGACGGCGTGAAGACGTACGAGCAGCTCCGGCGGATGAGCAGGCAGATCACGGTGATCGCGATGACCGGCCACGCGGCGCCGGAGATGATCCACGCGTTCACGAGCCGGGGCGGGTACGCCTGCCTGCACAAGCCGTTCGATGTGCGCGAGCTGATGCACACGATCGCGCGCGCCCGGAGCGATCCAGGGACATGCTGAGGGCCGTGGGACATCGCCCGGCGCGGCGGAGGCGGGCGCCGCGCCGTGCCCGGCCGGGAGCGCGCCGGCCGCGGCGGCGCCGGGGGGCGGCATGCGCCTGACGGTGCTGCTCGTGGACGACGACGCGTCGTCGCGGCTCGTGCTCGCGACGCTGCTCGAGGACGAGGGCTTCCAGGTCGACCTGGCGGGCTCGTTCGCCGAGGCCAGCCGGAAGCTCGCGGCGGAGGGCGCGGCGTACGACCTCGCGCTCCTCGATCAGAACCTCGGCGACGGCCGCGGCACCGACCTCCTTCCGGCGCTGCGGGCGCGCCTGCCGCGCGCGAAGGCGGTGCTGCTCAGCGGGAGCAGCGACGACGACCTCGGCGGCGCGCCGCCGCCCGACGCGGTGCTCTCCAAGGGGATCGACTTCCCGGAGCTGCTCGAGCGGCTCCGGCGGCTCGCCGGCTGAGGCGCCGCGCTCGTCGGCGGGGCGCCGCGCCCGCTCGTCCGGCGGCGCCCGCTACTGTCTGTCGGTCGCCTGCACGTCGCGCGGGTGGAGCGGGGCCGCCCCGGTCTCGGCGCAGTCGCAGACCTGGCAGCCGTTCTTGTCGGTCACGCAGCGGGTGTCGAGGCCCGGGCACAGGGGGCGATACTCGGTCGGGCAGGTGCCCGCTGCGGCCGTCGAGCTCGGCACCGAAGTCGCGGGGGACACCGCCGGGCACGGCGAGAAGCCGTGGTTGCAGGCGTGGCCGCACCCGAGGGCGCCGCCCGCGGCGAGCGCGACGAGCGCGGCGAGGAGCACGAGCAGCATGTCGGACCGGACGGCGCGCGCCGTGACGCAGCGCCGCGCGGGGGCCGCCTTGATGCGGCCCTCGCTGGGCGGGGCGGCGTCGCGCGGACCGGCGAGCCGCTCCCGCTCTCGACGGGCCGCCGGGCGCGCCTCGGCGCCGGTCAGGGAGAGGTCTTCCAGCGCGCCTGTCTGTGCTTGTTCGATCTTAAGCATGATCCGCCCGTTCCAGCGAAGCGCGGAGCCTCCGCGCGCTCGCAACCGTTCATGCTATGAAGGTCCTGGCTCGCTGGCAAGCAGGCGTATTTTTCCGCCTTGGGCGCCGCCGGAGGCGCTGTGCGGTGGTCGATGTGGGTGAGCTTGGGGGCAGCGCAGCGGTAGGGCGCCTCGATCCCTCGAACGCTTTGATTCCTTGATTCCATGCCTCACGCCTGGGCGCGCTGATAAAACGGATGTCCGGGCACGTTGAGGTTCAGGAAGGTGGTCTTCTCGGTCAACCAGTGATCCCGCCGGGCGGCGTCGCCGCGCTCCTCGTGATAGCGCGCGAGCAGGTCATAGCTCGACAGGGGACCCAGATCGTGATCGTGGAACACCTTCCGGAACAGGTCCTCTGCGGCGCTCTGGTGTCCGCCGCTCACCAGCGCGTCGGCGGCGCGGCAGAGCTCCGCGAAGCGCTCCTCCGAGAGCCAGGGCTTGTCCCGCAGCGCGTCCGGGTGGAGGAACTCCCGGGAGATGAGCTCTTCCAGGGTTCCGTTCATGTAGCAGTCGAGGATCAGATGGATACGGTCCTCGGAGCCGCGGTTGCAGGCGCCATGGCGCGTCTGGTGAGGAGACAGCTTCCAGAGAAAGCCGCTCTTCATGTGGACCGAGCGCGAGGGCAGGACGATGAGCGCGTCCGGGTTGGTCTTCAGGGGAACG
The DNA here is from genome assembly GCF_051521455.1 of Sorangium sp. So ce887. Lineage (NCBI taxonomy): Bacteria > Pseudomonadati > Myxococcota > Polyangiales > Polyangiaceae > Sorangium > Sorangium sp. So ce887. The sequence continues at coordinate 12,055,570 of NZ_CP150354.1, forward strand.
TGGAGCCGCAGCCGGGGAACGCGGCTCAGGTTGTGAGCCCCGTAGTCCGTGTGCTCCCACAGGAACGCGTCCGGGTCGAGCCGGAGCAGCCTGACCCACATCAGCTTGAGGCCTGACCCCTCGACGAAGGCGCGGACCCGGGGCAGCCGCGGGACGACCTCGGTCGGGACGGGCGCGCAGTCGGCGAGGTCGTTCTCCTGCGAGTCCCCGCTCGCGTTGTAGAGCGCGGCCGTCTTCCACCCGCCGGACTGATACCGCGAGTAGTTCTCGGACCACGGGATGTCGGCGCGCGCGACGTCTTCGAGCATGCCGCCGATGACGTCGCGGGGGATCTCTCGGAGCTGGGACGTGTACTTCAGCATGAGGCCTCCATTCGGCGGCGCCTGGCAGAGGGCGAGATGGCGGGCGAGCCCTGCCCATCGACGTCGATGGGCCGCCGCGGCGCGCGGCGACCGGGCTTGATCCCGGGCGCGCCCACCCCTGATACTACTAATGTAACTTGATTGCAAATGAAATGAGGTCCACGGAGACGCGATCGCGTGCTGACCCGAGATCGTGGTCCCCGGAGCCACCTGCGCGCGTCGTGACCAGGATGGAGGTCCGAGCGGTGAGGATCAAATGCAAATTGGTTGCATTTAATCGACTCCCGTTGTAGATGGCGATCGAGGAGAGGACAGGTGAGCATCTCGGCAGCTTCTCCCGCGGCGGCCTTCCCGGCCTCGACCCCCCTGGCCGAGGCCGCCCGGGAGCTCGTGGAGGCGGGTCGATTCCTGAGCCTGCGCGACGCCGTGCCGGCCACGAGCGGCAATCTCTCGCGCCGGCTCGACGCGCGCACGGCGGCGGTCACGCGCTCCGGTGTGGACAAGGGCGAGCTGACCGATGCCGACATCTTGGTGGTGGACATCCATGCACCGCCGCCGCCGGGCTCCTCGGCGGAGACGCCGCTGCACCTCCACCTTTACCGCGAGCGCCCCGGGGTGGCCGCCGTGCTGCACACCCACTCGGTCGTCAGCGCGCTCCTGTCCTCGCTGCGCGAGGCCGAGGGTGGGATCGTGCTGCGCGGCTTCGAGCTGCTCAAGGCGCTCGGCGACACGCGCACCCACGAGGCGACCGTCGTGGTGCCTGTCTTCCCCAACGATCAGGACGTCCCGCGGCTCGCCGAGCGCGTGTCCGCGGAGCTGGCCCGCCGCCCGGAGGCGGTGGGCTATCTCATCGCGGGTCACGGTCTCTATGCCTGGGGCCGCTCCATGCGCGAGGCGCGCCGCCACACGGTGGCGCTGGAACACCTGCTCACCTACGAGCTCGAGAAGATGAGGTTGCGGCGATGAGTCATCTGACCATCTATCCCGAGGACCAGCCGGGTCAGCCGTCGGGTATGTTCACCGATCTCGACGACATCCGCCGCGAGCTCGGCGCCGTCGGCGTCCGCTTCGAGCGCGTGGACGCGTCCATCCCGCTGCCGGACGGCGCCGGGCAGGTGGAGGTGCTCGTCGCCTACCGCCACGTGGTGGAGGCCGAGCGAGCGGCGCACGGCTACGAGATCGTCGACGTGGTGCGCATGAAGCCGGACGCGCCGGCCGCGGAGCAAGCGCGGAAGAAGTTCCTCTCCGAGCACACGCACACCGAGGACGAGTCCCGCATCATGGTGGAGGGCAGCGGCTGCTTTTATCTGCACTCCGGGCAGCAGGTGTTCCAGATCGTGTGCACGCGCGGCGACCTCATCAGCGTGCCCGCCGGGATGCGGCACTGGTTCGATATGGGACCTCGGCCCCTGTTCGCGGCCATCCGCTTCTTCGAGCGGCCGGAGGGCTGGGTGGGTGACTTCACCGGGAGCAACATCGCGGACCTGTTCCCCAGGTACGCGCCGTGAGCGGGGTGCGGGCGGTCGTCACCGACATCGAGGGGACGACGAGCCCCATCGCCTTCGTGAAAGACGTCCTGTTCCCCTGTTGCAGCGTTCCAACCCGCTCAGCGCTCCCGGAGCCTCACCATGTCCCGTTCCCCCACACCCGTGCTCGGCGTCCTCGGCGGCAGCGGCCTGTACCAGATCGACGGCCTGAGCGACGTCACCTGGCGCAAGGTGTCCTCGCCCTTCGGCGACCCCTCGGATGAGCTGTGCTTCGGCACGCTGCACGGCCACCGCGTAGTGTTCCTGCCGCGGCACGGCCGCGGCCACCGCGTCCCGCCGTCGGAGATCAACTTCAGGGCGAACATCGACGCGCTCAAGCGCAGCGGCGTCACGGACGTCCTCTCGCTGTCCGCGGTGGGCAGCCTGCGCGAGGACCTGCCGCCGGGCACCTTCGTGGTGGTAGACCAGTTCATCGATCGCACGTTCGCGCGTCACAAGAGCTTCTTCTCCACGGGCATGGTGGCGCACGTATCCATGGCGAGGCCGGTGTGCCCGCGGCTGGGCGACGCGGTGATGGCCGCCTGCGAGGGCCTCGACATCACGGTGCGGCGCGGCGGCAAGTACCTGGTGATGGAAGGGCCGCAGTTCTCGTCGCTCGCCGAGAGCGAGCTGTACCGGGGCTGGGGCTGCGACGTCATCGGCATGACCAACATGCCCGAGGCCAAGCTCGCCCGGGAGGCGGAGCTCTGTTACGCGACGGTGGCCATGGTGACGGACTTCGATTGCTGGCACCCGGACCACGACGCCGTCAGCGTGGATCAGGTGGTCTCCGTGCTGCTGCGCAACGCCGACAGGGCGCGCGCGCTGGTGAAGAACGTGGTGCCTCTCCTGGGCAGCCATCAGGGCCCCTGCCGTCACGGCTGCCAGACGGCGCTGGACAGCGCGATCATCACCGCTCCGGAGGCGCGCGACCCCGCGCTCGTCGACAAGCTCGCCGCCGTGGCCGGCCGGGTGCTGCGTCCATGAAGGTCCTCGGGAAGCCCATGCGCTCCATCTGGGTCGAGGCCGACGGCTGGTCCGTCGGTGTCATCGACCAGACCCGACTGCCGCACCACGTCACGACAGCGCGGCTGGCCACGGCGGACGAAGCCGCGCGCGCGATCCGCGGCATGCTGGTGCGCGGGGCGCCCCTCATCGGCGCCACGGCCGCGTACGGGATGTGCCTCGCGCTGCGGCAGGATGCGTCGGACGGGGCGCTGGAACGGGCGTACGCGCTCCTCGGCAGCGCGCGCCCCACGGCCGTGAACCTGCGCTGGGCGCTCGACGAGGTGCGGCGCGCGGTGGCGCCGCTGCCGCCGCCGGAGCGCGCGGCCGCCGCCTACCGGCGCGCGGCGGCGCTGTGCGAAGAGGATGTCGCCATCAACCGCGCCATCGGCGAGCACGGGCTGCAGCTCCTTCACGAGGCCTGGGCGCGCAGAGGGCGCGAGGGGCGCGTCAACGTGCTCACCCACTGCAATGCGGGGTGGCTGGCCACCGTGGACTGGGGCACGGCGCTCGCGCCCATCTACATGGCGCACGACGCGGGTATCCCCGTTCACGTCTGGGTGGACGAGACGCGACCGCGCAACCAGGGCGCCGGCCTCACGGCGTGGGAGCTGGGCCAGCACGGCGTGCCGCACACCGTCATCGCCGACAACGCGGGGGGCCACCTCATGCAGCACGGCCTGGTGGACCTGTGCATCGTGGGCACGGACCGCACGACGGCGCGCGGCGACGTGGCGAACAAGATAGGCACCTACCTCAAGGCGCTCGCGGCCAAGGACAACGGCGTGCCCTTCTATGTGGCGCTCCCGTCGCCCACCATCGACTGGGCCCTTCAGGACGGCGTGCGCGAGATCCCCATCGAGCAGCGCGACGGCGCGGAGCTCTGCGACGTCACCGGGCGGCTACCGTCCGGCGAGCTCGCGACGGTGCGCATCACCCCGCCGGGGAGCCCGGCGGCCAACCACGCCTTCGACGTGACGCCCGCGCGGCTGGTCACGGCGCTCATCACCGAGCGCGGGGTGTGCGAGGCCTCCCCGGACGGGCTGCGGTCGCTCTTCCCGGAGCGGGCGCCGGTGGGCGCCTGAAGGGCTCGGGGCGCGGTCGCGGCGGCGCTCCCTCAGACCCGGCGTAGCCGCTCCGCCGCGCGTTCCAGCGTCTCGTCCCGCTTGGCGAAGCAGAACCGCAGGACGGGCCCGGGCTCCACACCGGAGAGGAACGGCGAGATCGGGATCGAGGCGACGCCGTGCTCGCGGAGGAGGCGCAGCGCGAAGTCGGCGTCTCGCTCGGTCGTGATCGCGGAGGTGTCGACCAGCTGGAAATACGTGCCCTCGCACGGCAGCGGACGGAACCGCGAGCCCTCGATGAGCCTCAGGAACAGGTCCCGCTTCGCCTGGTAGAAGGGCGCGAGATCGGCCGCGAGCGGGTCGCGCGACACGACCTCGGCATACGCGTGCTGGATGGCCGCATTCACCGCGAACGTCACGAACTGGTGCACCCGCTGGATCTCGGCCGAGAGCGGCTGCGGCGCCGCGCAATAGCCCACCTTCCAGCCGGTCGTGTGGTACGTCTTGCCGAAGGAGCTGATGACGACGGAGCGGTCGGAGAGCTCCGGGTACCGCGCGAGGCTCTCGTGCCGGCGCCCGTCGAAGAGGATGTGCTCGTACACCTCGTCGCTGACGACGATGACGTCCCGCCCGTCCACGACCCGCGCGAGCTCGCGCATGTCGTCGGCGGACAGCGCCGTTCCGGTCGGGTTGTGCGGCGAGTTGATGAGCAGGAGCCGCGTGCGCGGCGTGAGCGCGCGCCGCACCTCGTCCCAGTCGACGCGGTACTCCGGAAACCGGAGCGTGACGAACACGGGCGTTCCGCCGTTCAGCTGCACGGCCGGCGCGTACGAGTCGTAACAGGGCTGGAACAGGATGACCTCGTCCCCGGGGCGGACGAACGCGGTGATCGTGCTGAAGATGCCCTCGGTCGCGCCCGAGGTGATCGTGATCTCGGTCGCCGGATCGTAGCGGCGGCCATAGAGCCGCTCGATCTTCAGGGCCAGCGCCTCGCGCAGGGCCAGCACCCCCTGCATCGGGGCATACTGGTTGTGGCCGGCGCGCATGTGGCGGGCCACGGCCTCGCAGAGCTCCGGCGCGCAGTCGAAATCCGGAAAGCCCTGCGACAGGTTGATGGCGCCGTGCTCGTTCGCCAGGCGCGACATCACCGTGAAGATGCTGACGCCGGTCGACGGCAGCTTCGATGGGAACGCAGGCGTGGTCATGATGGGCTCCTCGGCCGGGTCCTGACAGGCCGGGATCGTAGCATGCGACCCCCTCAGCCGGCGCCCCGGTCGTGCCCCGGCCGCTCGGCGATGATCACCGAGTTGATCACCTCGTCGTGCGGATGGATCTCCAGGAGCGGCTCGAACGGCGCCATTCCATGGATGTCGACCTCGGGGTAAAGGAGCGTGCGGAGGCGCTGCGAGCTGCGGACGAGGAGCAGCGCGCCCGGGCGCATCACGCCGTGGAGGTGGTGGAGCAGGCGGCTCTTCTCGCGCCGGTTCATGCCGACGAGCGCGGCCAGGAACACGCAGTCGAACTCCGAGAGGTCGGTGCAGGACAGCGCGTCGGCGCAGGCGAACTCGAGCCTGTCCGAGAGCCCGAGCCGCCGCGCGATCGCGCGGGCGGCGGCGCACGCCTCCTCGTCGACGTCGATGTTGCTGACCGCGAGGCCGTGGCGCTCCGCGAGCAGGATCGAGGTGAAGGGGAGCGGCCCGGAGCCGATGAACAGCACGCGCCGCGGCAGCTCGTCGCGCACGCCCCGCAGGCTGGAGAGCTCGAGCCGGGTCAGCTTCTCGTAGTTGACGGCGTAGGGGAAGCTCCGGAGCTCGGCCGCCGGGTCGTCCGCCGCGACGATGCGCCGCGCCCAGTGGCGCTCCAGCTCGAACTCACCGCGTGAGCAGACGCGCCACAGGCCCTCCCGGATCGTGCTCACGACCGGATCTCCGAGCACCTCGTCGGCCTCGCCGCGCGATCGGGACATGGAGATGCTCACGAGCTCGCCGAACAGGTGGTTCACCCGCTGGCTCGGCTCGAGGGAGCCCATGGTCGCGAGCTCCTGGTAGATGAGGTGAATGCGTGTCGAAAGCGAAGGATCGGTGATCGTGTTCATGGGGCCCTCCAGATCAGCGGAGCCGTTCGTCAGGGTCGGTGTGCCAGGGCAAGGGCGTGACGCTCCCGTCGTAAGCCGCCGGCAAAAGCGCGCGGAGCCGCGCCGCGGCGTCGTCGGGCCAGTCCGCCGGCACGTACGGCAGCCGCTCATCCACCCCCGTCCGGAGCGTGAAGCGGGCGCGGACGCACTCGGGTAGATCGCGACAGGCCGGGATGTACCAGAGGCTCAGCGCGGTGCGCTCCGCGTCGCTGTCGTTCGCGTGGGTGGCGTGCAGGAGGCGCACGTCGACGACGACCAGATCGCCCGCCTTGACCGCGATCGTAATCTCGTCGGGATAGCTGCGGAAGGCGGGCGAGCCCGGATCCCGCATGCGCTCCAGATCCGGGATGCTGGCCCCGCGCAGCGGCTCATGGAGCGGGTGGCGTCTCCTGTGGCTGCCCGGGATCACGCGGAGACAGCCGTTGTGGGGGGTCGTGTCGACGAGGTAGTAGATGAGGATCAGCTCGTGCGGCTCCGGCTCGTACGCGACCGCGTGGTTCCAGATCGTGCAGTCCTGGTGCCAGAAGGTCCGCGGTGTCCTCGGCAGCTTGTTGAAGACGATGCCGTGCTCGTAGCGCGGCTCGTCGAGCTCGAGGCGACGGAGCTCGGCGAGGGCCCGCGGGTGCGCGATGAGGTCGACGAACCCCGGCTCTCGCAGGATATCGAGCAGGCTGCCGATCGCGGCGTGCTTCTCCTGGTAGTCCCTGGCCTGCTGCGGGGCGAGGATCCGCCTCGCGAGCGCGTGGTACCGGCGCACCTCGTCGAGACCGAGGACGCCGGGGACCACGGTGTATCCCTCGGCGAGGAGGCGCGCCCGGTCCGTCCTCCATGGCGGTGTGCCCGGAGGAGGGCTCGCGACCGGCTCATCCATCACATTCATAAGGACTCCCTTCCCAAGCAACGTGCCTCTTCGAACCACAGCGCCGCTGCCGCAGGCGGCAGGGCGCGCAACGTCATGGCGCCGAGGGCGCGCAGGCGGTTGACGGGAGATCAGGCGCGAGATCGTCGGGCGTACCGTGTGATCTCGAGACCTGGCGCGCCGCGCGCGGGGTCTTCGCCGCACGGCTCCAGACGTCCCTTCGCCGCAGGCATGATGGGACCGCCGGCGGTCTTGTTGCCGCCGGCAGGCTCCTTATGTGCCAGCGGAAACAAAAAGTCAATTGCAAATGAGTTGCGATTATTGCGGGCCTCGCCCATGGGACGTCGTCTACCGGTCGCGACGCGCCCCGGATCATGCGGCCCGCGACGGCGAGAGGTGCGGCGCCTGGCGCCGGAGGATGCCCTCCGCGGTGTACAGGCGGGAGAACAGGTTGCGCGTGGCCGGGTCCGGGTCCTCCCAGAGCCTCTTCAGGTACCTCCGATCGATGAGGCCGGTGCTGCTCAGCACACAACCAGGGTCGAACAGGATGGCTGCCCTCTCCACGAACGGCCTCGAGAACCACATCTCTCCGGGGATGGGGAACCCTTGCTTCTTGCGCGAGGCGATGACCGGGGGAACGAGATCCGCGAGGGCCTGCTTGTAGATTCCCTTCTCGTGACCGCCGAGCTGCTTCAGCCGGCTATGGAAATCGAAGGCGCTGCGGACGACCCCGGCGCTCGCGAGGGGCGAGCGGGCCTCGACGCTGTGGCGCATGCTGATGAGATCCATCTGCCGGAACTCGTAGACGGCGAGCCGGCCGTGGAAGTGCAGGAGCTGCACGGCCTGCAGGCTGTCGAGCGGCCAGTCGCGGTAGAGCGAGAGGATCTCGCGGTATTTGCCGGTCGTCAGGCGCGCGGCGTCGTGGTGAGGCATGAGCTGCCCGAGGTCGGTCGTCCCGGACCAGCGGAAGGTCGCGTAGTAGCGCTCGGCGAGCTCGGAGAGGGGCACGTCCGCCATCGCCTGGCCGTAGGAGTAGCCGTCGAAGATCTCGTCAGGTCCGCTCCCGGAGAAGATGACGCGCGTCTCTCGGCCGGCCTCCTCGAAGAGCCGGATGAGGCAGGGCGCCTCCTGGGAGCCGAGCGGCTCGCCGGCGATCGCGATCCACCGGTCGAGGTAAGCGCAGTAGTCGGCGTCCGACAGCGTGATCTCGGTGTGCTCCGTCGAGAGCTCCCGGGCCAGCTCTCTCGAGTAGGCGAACTCGTCGAAGACGCTGGTGCTCCGAGGGAGGAGCTGACCCGTCGGCCGAAAGCCGATAGAGAACGTTTTCATGGGGAGGCCCGCCCGTCGCGCCGCTGCGAGGACGGCCGTGGAGTCGATACCGCCGCTCAGCAGGAGGCCGTAGGGGACCTCCAGATCGAACGTGTTGCGGCAGCCGTCGACGACGGCGTCCCTGATCTCCTGCTGGACCGCGGGGACGTCGATCCTCGACAGGTCGCCGCGCGGGATCCTGTAGAAGCGCCCTGCCTCCTGCCGCTCGGGCGTCCTCTTGAGCCAGGTGCCGGACTCGAGCTTCCGGATCTGCCGGATGTGCGTCGCGCTGCCGAGGATGAAGCGGTGCGCGGTGAACTCCGCGAGACCTTCGAGGTCCCAGTCCTTCCTCCGGTAGGGGTTCTTGACGAGCGGGTCGATCTCCGAGGCGAAGACCAGCGCGTCGTCGTCCTCCCATAGATAGACGGTCTTCTGCCCGGTGGGGTCGCAGGCGATGACCCCCGTCTGCGTCGCATTGTCGAAGAGGGCGAAGGCGAACATGCCCTCGAGCCGCTCCAGGCAGGCGAGCCCCCAGGCCTCGTACGCCGCGAGGATGACCTCGGTGTCCGAGGCGGTCCTGAACCGGAAGCCCGACAGCCGCCTTCGCAGGTCGCGGTGGTTGTAGATCTCGCCGTTATAGACGATGGCGAGGCGCCCATCGATCGAGGTGAGCGGCATGTCCGCGCCCGGGTTCCCGGCGTCGGTGATGCGCAGCCGGTTGCTCCCGAGGAGAGCCCAGCTCGCGCACTGCAGGGCGCCCCGCGCGTCGGGCCCGCGGTGGTGCATCGCGTCGAGGAGCAACGCCATCTCGTCGTGCTGCGCGGCGGCGATGGGCCGCTTCTTGTTGAAGATGCCGGCGATGGAACACATCGAGCATTCTCCTGGAAGTGAGGGGACGACGGCCCGCGGGGAGCGGGCGTCAGGCGGCGACGGGCTCTCGAGAGCGCGCCGGGAACGCCAGCGGCACGAGCCTCGGGAGCGCCAGCTGGAGATAGAGAGAGCGCGTCAGGCTGAACAGGAGGAAGGCCATCCAGAGCCCGTGGTTGCCCCAGCGGGCCGAGAAGACGGGCCAGGTGACGAAGAAGACCACGGTGGCGGCGAGCAGCGAGTTGCGGACGGGGCCAGCCCGGGTCGCGCCCGTGAAGACGCACTCGAGGATCATGCTCCAGAAGATCGCGACCGGGAACAGGACCATCCAGACGTAGTAGCGGCCCGTCGTCTGCACGATGGACTCCACCGGGGTGAACAGCCCGAGGAGGGCCGGCTGCGCGACGAGGCACCCGAGGCTGATGGCCAGCGCGGACAGCGAGGCAGTCCAGAACGAGAGCCGGAGGGTGTCGTGGAAGCGCTGCCGGGACTGAGCCCCGATCGCCTGGCCAGCGAGCATCCCCGCGGTGTTGCCGAGCCCGCCGAGCGCGCTGGAGATGACGATCTGCATGTGCATGAGGATCGCGTTGACGGCCAGGACCTCGGGGCCGAGCAGCGCGCTCTGGCGCGTGATCCAGCCGAAGACGCCGAGGAGGCAGGTGGTGCGCACCAGCACGTCGCCGTTCACCCGCCACATGCGGGTGATCGCGTGGACATCGACGAAGTGCTGCCCTCGGAGATGGACGCCCCGCAGGTGGCCTCTGCGCCAGATCACAAGGAAACCGGCCAGGACCTTCGTCACCTCGGCCAGCACGGTGGCCCAGGCGACGCCGCTCACCCCGAGGCCGAGCACCTTCACGAAGGTGACGGTCAGGACGAGGTTGAGGAGGTCCATCCCGACATAAAGGAGCATGGCCCAGCGCACCTCGGCCATGCCGATGAGCCAGCCTGCGACCACGTAGCCCATCAGCACCGCAGGCGCCCCCCAGATGCGCGCCTCGTAGTAGGCTGCCGCGTGAGACGCGATCGCTCCGTGGGCGCCCATCAGATCGAGGCCGGCGGCCCCCAGAGGCGCCTTCAGCAGCAGAAAGACGCAGCCGACCAGACCGGCGAAGACCAGCGGGCGAAACAGCTGCAAGGCGGCTTCCTGGCGATCGTCGGCGCCGCGCGCCTGGGCGGCGAAGCCGCTCGTGCTGGTCCGGAAGAAGCCGAGGAGCCAGTAGAGCGTGTTGAAGATCTGACTGCCGACGGCGACTCCGCCCATCGTGGTCGCGTCGCCGAAGTGCCCCATGACGGCGGTGTCGGTGGCGTTCATGATAGGCCCCGACAGGCCGGCGAGGGTCAGGGGAAGCGCGAGCTTCCAGTACGACCCGAAGCTCAAGGGCGGCTCGCCGGGCTGGGTTCGGTGCTGGGCCATCGGTCGATCCCTCGTCAGCGCTCGTCCAGCGTGAAGGAGAGGAGGTGTGTCAGGATCTTGTCGTAGGGAGCGGACCAGGTCTTCCGTCTCACGATCTCGAGCCTGAAGCCCCGCCGCAGGGCGTGCGCCACGATGCCCCGCAGGTCGCTCGCGTTGGACAGCACGGTGACGACCCTGCCGCCCGGCGCGAGCAGCGCTCGCGAGGCGATCTCGTCGAAGAAGCGCACCATGATCGCGGAGCCCGAGAAGTTCACCCGGGTGAGATCGGGATCGTCCGAGCGCAGCGGGTTCGCGGGCGGGTTGAAGACGATCACGTCGGCGCGCTCGCCGCGCGGCAGCGCGGAGAAGAGATCCGAGATCACGAAGTGATGCCGTTCGGGGTCGCGCGGCCCCGTGTGCCGCTCGAAGCTCGCGAGGCTCGACGCGACGCTCGCTTCATGGATGTCCATGGCGTGGATCTCCCGCGCGCCGCGCCGTCGCGCGAGGACGGGCTCGACGCCCGCCCCGCACCCCATCACGATGACCGCGGCGCCCTGCGTCTCGACGAGCCCGTCGTGCAGGGCGTCGAAGATCACCTCGCTCGTCCCGCCCGGCACGAGGACGCCGGACGGGACCGCGAAATTCAACCCGCGATAGACGTAGTCGCCCCCCGCGACCTGGGTGCCCCGGTTGACCCGCTCGATCTCCTCGGCGGAGAGCGTGGGCGGCAGCGAGAGATAGAGGGTCCTGAGCGGTTCGGCGAGCGCAGCGAGCTCATCCGGGGTGAAGAGCAGACCGTCGATGTCCTCGATCCGCGGCGTTCGATCATCCATGGCTCACGTCTCCCGCGCGTTCCCGTCGCGCGTCATCAATCCGTGGCGGCGACTCGGGGGCTCCTGGCCGGCGGCCGGCCGGAGAGAGCTCCTCTTTCGCGACGGTCGCCTCCTCCGGCCGCGGGGTCGCGTCGATGCGGCGAACGGCCCGCGGGAGCATGACGCCGAGCAGCCCGAGGACGCCGACGAGCCCCGCGAGCGCGGAGAGCGGCGCCGGCTGCCCGGCGCCCGCGAATCGATGGCGCGGGACGGCGTCGATGTCGAACGCCGCGAGGCCCTCGTAGTTGAAGACGAGCGGATAGAAATACTGCTTCAGCTGGCCATGGTAGGCGGCGATGCTGTCCCGGAAGGCGAGCTCCGTGGCCATGTCCGTGCCCGCGATCCGGTCGAGCAGGAGCTGGAGCGCGAGGGGCGGCAGGGCGAGGGCGGCCCGCTCGGTCCAGCGCTCTCGGCGCGCGAGCGCCGCGTGATACGCATCGACCTGCCGGGCGACGTGCGCGTCGCCCATCTCGTGCATGGCGTAGTACCAGGGCCAGGAGAAGCGGTCCTCGGGCACGGGGGTAGAGGCCCACTCGGGGCGCCGCGCGAAGAACGGATCGAGGGTGGCGCGCTTCGGCCGGTCCCAGCCCGCGTTCATCTCCTGACGCTGCGCGAGCGTGAGCTCGACGCCGCCGCGGGCGGGAGAGGCCGTGAGGATCGCGAGGTTGACGAGCGCGGGCAGGAGGACGCACCAGGCCATCCAGGCGCCCACGAGCGTGATGGCGTTCCACGCCGACGAGCGGCGCAACGAGGCCACGAGGAAGACCAGGGCGAACCAGAGCGCGATGTACGCGAGCGAGGCGAGCGCGAAGGCGCCGGCGCGCGCGTCGAGCGGCAGGCCGAGCCAGGCGACGGCGAAGGCGAACAGCGCGAGCGCCACGGCGGCGACGAGCGCGGCGCGCAGCCCGAGCCGGACCGCGAGCAGGCGCGACAGGCGCGTCGGCTGGGAGCAGACGAGCGCTTCCGTGCCGAGGTCGTCGTCGCGCGAGCGGACATCGTAGCTCACGCCGATGATGAAGAGCGGGACGAGGAAGATGAGGACGAACCCGTAATCGAAGCTGCCGGCGAGCTGCTTGAGCGGATTGGCGATGTCCGTCTGGTAGAGCTGGGGCACGAGGCCGATGAAGCGCAGGTGCCGGCTGTACGGGTGCACGTCGCGCAGCCCGGTCGACAGCGCCGTCCATTCGTTCGGCTCGTGCGCGATCGGCATCGCGAGGTAGTAGAGGACGAGGCCGAGGTCGTCGTGCGGCGCGTGGGTCTCGCGGAGATAGCTCTCCTCCTCCCTGAGCGCAGGCTCGAGCGCCGCGATGATCTCGCGCTCCGCGGCGACGCGGGCCGCGCCGTCCACGATGGCGGCGACACCGGCCGCGAGCAGGAGCGAGGCGGTGACGAGGAGCACCCGCGCGCGGAGGAGCTGGCGGAGCTCGAGGCGAGCCCATGCGACAAACGGGTTCACGATGCCTCTCCGTGGCGGCGGGTGAAGAGCGCGACCCCGAGCGAGAGCGCCGCCGCCCACGCGAGCACGGCGAGGCCCGCGGGCGCGACGCGGGACAGCGCCCATCCGGCGGCAGGCCGCCTGTGCTCGAAGGGGGAGAGCTCGCTCCACTCGGCCCGATCGACCCGCTGCGCCTTGTCGTTGTGCCAGCGGATCCTGGTGATGTGCAGGTGGTTCAGGCGCTGGATGAAGGCGTAGCGGTGCGCCTCGGCCTGCTGCTCGAAGTCGACGAGGTGGTGGGCGTCGGTGCCGGCGAGCCCCATCGAGAACGACCGGATCGCGAGCAGCGGCGTGAACAGGCCCGCCTTTAGCGCGAGCCCGTTCTGGGCGCGATGCGCGTCGAACAGGCGCGTATAGTAGTCGTTGAACAGCGCGGTCGTGACCTTCTCCCCCTCGCGCATCACGACGCCGCCGTAGTTGACCGGGAGGTCCTCGACCCGCGACGCGCCGTGCTCGGCCAGGGTGCGGCGCTGCAGCTCCTGGAAATGCGGATTCCCGGGATCGTGGCTGTCGCCGACGTCGCGGATCGCCCGCGCGAGATCGAGCTCGACCTGGGCCCGCGAGGGCGTCGGGTGGAGGCGGCTCGCGGCCTGGGTGGCGAGCCGCGGCACGACGATCCAGAGCGCGACCCACAGGCCGAGCAGCGTCAGGAGGGCGCCCTGCGCGCGGCGGTGGAAGGACGAGACGAGCACGCCGAGCGCCGTGCAGGCGGTCAGATAGACGGCATAGCCGCCCGCGAGGAGCGCGGCGCGGACGAGCGTGTCCCCGGAGGCGTCGAGGACGCCCGTGAGCAGCGCGCCGGCGAGCGCGAGCGCGAGGAGCGGCGCGAGCCACAGCGCGACCGCGAGCAGCGTCCCGAGGGCCTTGCCGGCGATGAGGGCGCGCGCGTCCACGCCCTGGGAGATGGCGAGAGCCCATGTCCCTGCCTCGCGCTCGCCGGCGACGCTGGCGAAGGTCATGCAGAAGATGAGCAGCGGGAGCAGGATTTGGAGGACGAAGGCGGCGCTCGGGGTCCCGAAGCGCGCGAGCTCGCTCGACTGCGCGGCCTCGCTGAAGCTCAGCGCGTTGCGCTGGTGCGGCTCGAGGAAGAGGGAGGTGCCGGCGAAGGACTCGAGTCCTGGGTCGAAGAAGCCGAGCGGGCTCGGTGGCCGGAAGGCGAAGGATCCGTAATGGGCGGCGCGGTGCGGGTGGCGATCGGGCTGGTCGACCCACTGGCGGTGGACGAGCTCCTGGAGGGCCGCGCGCTGGCGGGCCTCCCCGGTGTGGCGCGCGGCCTCGAGCAGGAACGCCGCGACGAGGAGCGCCGCGACGAGCGCGGCGGCGATGCGGAAGGTGCGGTTGCGGAACGCGCGGATCGCCTCGTGCCGCGCCGCTGTGAAGAGGGCTCTCATGCGCTGACTCCCTGAGGGGCTCGTCGGACCGCGGCGGTCTCAGAAGCGCAAGGTGCCAGTCACGTACGCCGAGCGAGCGTTGCCCGGGTTGTGCTGGGCCCCTGCGGCGCCGAAGTCCTTGTACCAGATGGACGTGTCGTACGACGGGTCGAGCAGGTTGTTCACCTCGACGCCGACCGAGAGAGCCTCGCTCACGTCGTAGGCCGCGCTCGCGTTGACGACGACGTAATCGCCGACCTTCCGCGCGCCGTGCTCCGGCGTGTTGTTCTCCTTGTTCAGGTAGTAATCGCCCTGCGCGTAGCAGAAGAGCGAGACGAGCAGCTCCTGCACGGGGCGCACGTCGATCCCACCCTTGGCGCTGAAGCTCGGGACGTGATCGAGCTCCTTGCCCTGGTTCGCGGCGAGCGCAGGCCCGGGCTCGACCTGCTCCGAGATGGCGCGACTGAACGCGCCCCACACCGAGAGGAACTCGAACGGTTGCAGCGTGAGCTCGACGTCGAAGCCGCGCCGCAGCGTCTCGCCGACGTTCTCGGCGTCGCCGGAGCCGTCGCCCTTGTCCCGCACCTCGCCGCTCGCGCGCTGCTCCCAGTAGGCGATGTGGCTCGTGACCCACGGGAAGACGCTCGACCTATAGCCGATCTCCCATCCGTCGTTGATCGACGGATCGAGGGGGGTGCCCTGAACGGCATAGGCGCCCTTGCCGGTGCCGATCTGGAACGTGCGCCCGTAGTTGGCGTACAGGCTCTGTCCCTTCACCGGCGTGACCATGACGCTCGCCTTCGGCTGCCAGATGAAGCCGTAATCGTTGAGAGCGTGATCGACCCTGCGGGCCGCCTCGCCCTCGGGCTGCTCCAGGAAGCTGCCGGCGCCGGCCAGGCGGTCGGCCCGCAGCGCGGCCACCAGCTTGATCGGCTTGATCGGGCTCGCGCTCGCCTGCACGTAGGAGCCGGCGGCGTGAAGGGCGAAGTCCTCGTCGCGGAACGCGGCGCCTTGCCGCTGGCGATCGACCGTGGGGATGCGCTGGTATCGGTTGTCCTGCAGCTGGTAGTCGACCCCCCACTCGACGGTGAGGCCGAGCGCCCGGGGGTCGCGCGCGCGGTACGTGAGCACCGAGATCGCGCCGTACTGCCTGTCGTTCTCGACCCGCTGCTGCTGGTCGAGGTCGGGATCGAACTTCACCCACCGGTCCCGCAGGAACGCCTGCCCGTAGCCCTTGAGTTGCCACGAGAGGCCCTGGGTGAGCTCGTGATCCAGGTGGACGCTCGCGTGGAGGGTCGTCTGCCGGCCGCCGTCGGTCGCCGAATGGGCAGGCGACACCGTGGGGCGCGCGCGCGCGTCCTCTTCCGACAGGTAGCCGGGGGCGTCCGCGTCGAGGAGCATGCCGCGCAGGATGAGCCCGACCCGGAGCTCCCTGGACGGCTCATAGAACCACTTGGCCGAGCCCGCGACCCTGTCGGCCCTCGCGTGATCGCGGTAGTTGTCCGAGCCGCGGTACCCGGCGAAGTAGGTCTGGCTCAGGGCGTCGTGCTCGGTCGCGACGAGCACCTGGGGCTCGACGGTCCAGAAGCTCCCGGCGAGGAGCCGGGCGATGCGCTCGCTCCCCGTCTTGCGGGTGATGACATGGATGTTGCCAGCGACGTTGTTCAGGCCATAGCGCGGGTCGTTCGTGCCCTTGACGACCTCCATCCGCTCGATCTCGAGCGGAAAGACGGCCTTCATGTCGGGGAGGCCGACGTGGTGGTTGCTGGGGATGCCGTCGATGAGGAGCTTCGTGTGGGCGACGTCGCCCTGCGTGTTGAAGCCGCGGAGCCCCACGTCGGCGTTGATGATGCCCTGGTTGAAGGACTCGACGTAGACCGCGGGGACGCGCCGGAGCAGCTCGAGCGGCTCGGCCGTGCTCTGCCCCTGGATCTCCTCGCCGCCGAGGATATCGACCGAGGTCACGACGTCGGCGCTGTCGAGCGGGCCGACTCGCTGGCCGATGACGACGACCTCCTCGCCGAGCGCGACGGAGGCGTCGAGCGCCGCGGTCTCTGGGGCGCCGGCCGGCGCGGCGCCTCCCGGGGGCGCCGCCGCAGCGGCGGGGGTCGAGAGGAGCGCGGCGAGCGCGGTGGCGAGGCCGGAGGTGCGCGCGCGCGGGGTCATGACAGGGCCTGCGGCACAGGCGCGGCGGGAGCGGCGGGCGCGCCGCCGCGCGGGGGGAGCGGCGGAGCCGCGTCGCCGGGGGGGTCGAAGTGCCGGCGATACAGCGAGAGGACCTCGGCCTCGGACAGGCCGGCGGCGCTCGTGATCTCGACGAGCCGGCCGGCCTTCATGACGCCGATCCGGTGCGCGATGCTCGCGACGGCGCCGAGGTCGTGGGTCACCATCAGCACGGCGGCGCCGCGGTCGCCCTCGCGCCGGATCGCGGCGCAGAGCTCGCGGACGGCGCCCGGATCCAGCCCGGAGGTCGGCTCGTCGAGGAGCAGGGCGCTGGCGCTCTTCGCCTGCGAGAGGGCGAGGACGACCTTCTGCCGCATGCCCTTCGAGTAACCGCTCGCCGGGCGGCGCACGGCGCCCTCGGGCAGCCCGGCCGCGGTGAGCAGCCGCGAGAGCTCCGCCGAGGGGGGCACGCGCGCCTGCGACAGGCCGAGGAAATAAGCGAGGTTCTCGCAGCCGGTGAGGTGCGGATAGAGCTGCACCTGCTCAGGGACGTAGGCGATCCGCCGCCGCGCCCCGATGGGATCGGGCTCCACGTGAGCGGAGCCCACGTAGGCGGCGCCGGAGGAAGGCCTCGTGAAGCCGAGGAAGAGGCTCAGCGTGGTGGTCTTGCCCGCCCCGTTGGGGCCGAGGAGACAGAACACCTCTCCGGCCGGGACCTCGAGATCGAGCGCGTCGAGCGCGGGGACGCCCCCGTAGGTTTTCGAAAGCTTGTTCGCCGTGAGCATGACTGGGCAGCCGGGGCCATCGCCGCCGGCGCGCACCTTATGCGAGCGTAACAAATGAAAGTCAAATGCAAATGTGATGCATTTGCATTTGAGACGCTTCTTCGTCTCCTGGTCGACGCGGGGCGGCCATCAAGGTGAGCGCCGTCTGCCCGGGCGGCGTCGAGACCCACTTCGCGCTCGGCGACGGGCGCACCGCGGGCTCGGGGCGCATGCAGGGCTCCTCCACCGCGGAGGACGTGGCTGAGGCCGGGGTGCTCGCCGCGCTGCCGCGGGACCGCTCGCGCATCGTGCAGATCGTGATGCGGCCCATGAACGAGGCCACCTGGCGCGGGGCCCGGAGGCGGCGATCACCTCGCCCGTGTCATCGATCCCGGTGCAGGGGCGGGGCGGGCAGGTGGCGGCTCGAATGCGGGAACGGCTTCGTCCCGCACACGATGTAGCCGACGCTGCCGCCGGCGCTCGCGTACGTCCCCCGGGCGATCGCCTCGGCATTTCTGTGCGCCGCGGCCAGCGCCGCCGCCCAGCACGCCTCGAACTCGTGCTCCTCGCCGCCGCCGGCGAGGAAATAGCGATGCGTGTCGGACCGGCTCCAGATCCAGAAGTCGCGCCGGGCGAAGCCGGAGATCTCCTCCACGGTCGCGCGCTGCTCCGCCGACGCATAGGGCGGCAGGACCACGCTCGCCTTGTCGTTGAGATAGACCTGGATATCGAGGAGACCGTGCCTGGCGAAGAGCTCGGGGACGAGCTCGCCCAGCGAGCTGTGCCCTTCGCCCAGGGCCGCCTTGCCCCGCTCGCACAGGAGCTGGAAGCGCACGAGGGTGAGGGTCTGCTCCACCGGCGCGCTCAGCACGGCCGCGTCGAGCAGGGCGCCGGCCAGGTTGTTCGGCTCGGCGGCGGCCACGAGCCCGCCCGGCCTGGCGACGCGGACCATCTCGGCGATCATCGCGGCCGGATCCGCGGCGTGGATCAGCACCGTCTGGCACGTCACGAGATCGAACGTGTCGCCCTCGAACGGCAGCTGCTCGGCGATCCCGACCTGATAACGAAACCGCTCCGCCTCCCCGCGCGCCGCCGCGCGCTCGGCCGCCTTCTCGACCCAGATGGGATCGCGGTCGACGCCGGTGATGCGCGCCGCCCTGGGCAGGACGCCGCCGAGCACGCGCCCCCAGTGCCCCACGCCGCACCCGACGTCGAGCACCTCGCGCACCCGGCTCAGGCCCCACCTCCGCGCGAGGAGCTCGACGTAATCGTGATTCCACCAGCTGTCGCGCGTGTCGCCGAAGTACTCGGCCGAGTGCGAGGGGTGCTCGGAGAATTCATTTCCCATGACAAGGCACCTCGGGCGGACCTCACGAGAAGGCGTGGTCTCAACGTATCGCCTCCGGTGCGCTCTCCGCAACTCACGCTCGGTGGGAGAGCTCGTGCCGGCGAGCCGGATCGGCTCGGCAGCGCGGGCCTCAGGATGCCGTCAGAGCGACTCCAGGTAGGCGACAAGGGCTCGCCGATCCTGGGCGGACAGATGGGCGGTGTGTCCCATGGTTCCGTCCACGCCGTCGAGTAGCGCGAGCAGCGTCGGGTAGCGGCCGTCGTGGTAGTACGGCGCCGACCTGCCGATGAAGCGCAGCGAGGGCGTATCGAAGGCGCGCGCCGCCTCGAAGCGGGTCGCGCTCCGCACGTCGTGGCGCGCGCCGTCAGTGGTCAGCTCATCGCCCACGTGGCAGCTCGAGCAGCCCGCCTCGCGGGCGTTGAACAGCGCCTCGCCGCGGGCGGCGAGGGCCGCGTGGGCGCCTGCCTCCGCGGCGCCGGCCGGCGGCGGCGCGACGATCGCGGCGCGCTCCTCGGCCGTGAGGTCCGCCGCGCCGACGGGCGGCTCCATGGCGCGGAGATAGGCGAAGATCGCGTCGCGCTCCTCCGCGGTCAGGCCGGCGCCTCCGAGCCGCGACAGGGTCCGGGCGAAGTGGCCCTCCAGGTCCTTCTTGTCGCCTTCCCAGCCGTACGGCGCGGTGCCGTCGAGCCGCCCCATCAGCACCGGCGTCTGGCGCGGCCCCTCGGGCGTCGACCACGTGAGCGCGTCGTCGCGACCGTCGGGGTGGCAGCTGGCGCAGGCGCGGCCGTCGAACGCGATGCGCCGCCCGCCGGCCGCGTGGAAGAGCCGCTGGCCCTCCGCGCGCTGCTCGTCGAGGCGCGACGCGCGGGGCAGGACCACGACCGGCAGCTCGCCCGAAAGCTCCTTGCGGGGGCCACGGATCACGGCCGACGTCGGGGCGCGGGCGGCGGGCAGGATCGTCAGCTCGCCGTCGAACCGGGTGAAGACCACGGCGCGCCCGCGCGCGCTGTCGACGGCGATGGCGGTGGGCCCGGAGCCCACGCGGGCGCGGTAGAGCTCGCGATCCCGCGCCGACCCGGCCGCCTTCGTCTGGCCTGGGATCCGGGCGCGGGCGTCGTAGGCGATCACCTCGTCGCGGCCGAGGCAGGTGACGAGCAAGACCTCCTCCGCGGGCGCGATCGCGGCCGCGCGCGGCAGCTGGCAGCCCTGGGTCCCGAGGTGGGTCGACACCGGCGGGACGTCCGCGCGCTCGCCCATCGGGTCGACGACCGCGATGTGGTCGATCGCGGTCTGGGCGCGCGCGGCCCCGTAGCCGCCGCTGTTCGTCCCGGGCCCCGGATCCACGAGCGCGATGGGCGCGAAGACCGCGCCGTTCGCCGCGCGCGCCAGCGCGAAGCCCTGCGAGCCGCGGCGGTCGACGCGCACCGGCGCGGGCGCCTGGACCGCCCGGAGGCCCTTCCGCCCGGCGGGCGCGCTTCGAGCGGCCCCGCTCGGCACGGGAGGGGCAACCCAGCTCGATATCTTCGACAGTGCAGCCCGTGGGCGCCACTCCACCCCGTCGGTCGGGAGCTCCCGCGCCGAGGTCGGCGCCCCGCCATCGCCGAGCGCCACGACGCTGATGCGGCCGCCCACGGCGTGGGCGACGAACGCGCGCCGGCCGTCGGCGGATGCGACGACCGCGCCGGGATCCCGCGCGAGCGGGAGCTCGCCGAGCCGCCGGAGGTCTGCGGTCGCGAAGCTGGTGAGCGCGGGGGCCCACCGGCTCGCGACGAGCAGGGTCGCGCGGTCCGGCGTCATCGCCAGCCCCACCGGCTCGCTCGCCACGGGCACCAGGCAGAGGCGTGCGAGCGGCGCGGCGGCGCCGGTCGGCTCGAGCACCTCGAGCAGGCCGCGGTCGCGCAGCGAGGCCACGACGCGACCGTCGCCCAGCACGATCACCTGGGCGGGCCGGCCCGCGAGCGGGGTGCGCGCGAGCGGGGCGCGGGCGTCGAGGTCGACGGTGTGGAGAGCGCGATCGTCCTCGTCGGCGACGAAGGCGAGGGTACGGCCGTCGAGGTCCGCGAGGGCGACGCCGGAGCCGGCGTGGGTCGGATCGAGCGGCGCCGGCGCGGGGCCCGCGGTGCGCCGTGCGCAGGACGGCGGCGGCGTCGGTCCGGCGGCTGCGATGATCGGCGGCGTCGGTCCGGCGGCGGCGACGCTCGGCGCCGGCGGGGCCGCGTCGCGCGGGGCGGGGGTGCAGGAGATCAGGAGGGCGAGGGCGGTCGGGGCGGCGGCTCTCATGCCTGGACCATCGGGCGAGCGGGCGAGTGTGTGACGGGCGCGTCCCCGAGGAGGGACCGTCTCCTCGGGTCGCCGTATCGATCGCGAGGATCCCCCTGTTCTTCAGGATCAACAGCGCCTCCTCGGCGTGCTGACGCCGCGGAGAGCGCGAAGTAGGCGAGCGCAAGAGCAGGCTATCTCCGCTTTCTGTGTTTCCCTCTCTCGCTTCCAGGGCGAAGCTCCGGCAGTGAGGCGTCTGGGTGCCGGGTGGGCGTCCATGCGCCCCCGCCGGAGCGGTCGAGCTCCGGAGCGATGAGAGGAGCGCCATCATGCATCGATCGTGGCTCGCGGTGGTCGAATCGTTGGTTCCCGTCCTGGCGTCGGTGCTCCTCGCGTGCGCCGACGCAGGCACGGATCCGGGCGGAGCAGGGGGTACGAGCCGAGACGCGCCCGGCGGATCGAGCTCGCCGGCGGCGTCGACGTCCGCCTCGTCGACGTCCGCCGGAGGGGACCCCGACCTCTGGATCCCGGCGCTGGAGACGTCGTGGCACTGGATGATCGACCACCCCTTGGATGTGAACGACCCCAGGGACATGGGCTTGGTCGATCCCGCCGGAGCACCCCTCGATACGCCGCCCCCCTCGGTCTACGACATCGACTGGGAGTTCACGCCGGCCGAGACGGTCGCCGCGCTCCACGCGATGGGCGCCAAGGTCATCTGCTACGTCGACGTCGGCGCGTTCGAG
The DNA here is from genome assembly GCF_051521455.1 of Sorangium sp. So ce887. Taxonomy (NCBI): domain Bacteria; kingdom Pseudomonadati; phylum Myxococcota; order Polyangiales; family Polyangiaceae; genus Sorangium; species Sorangium sp. So ce887. The sequence goes on from NZ_CP150354.1 coordinate 12,077,108, forward strand.
GACTACCGGCCGGACGCCGGCGACTTCCCGGAGTCGGTCAAGGGCAACCCGGACTACCACTGGGAAGGCTCGTTCTGGCTCGATATCCGGCAGATCGACGTCCTCGGGCCGATCATGCGGGCCCGGTTCCAGGCCTGCAAGGACAAGGGCTTCGACGCCATCGAGCCCGACGAGGTTGACGGCTACGCCAACGACTCAGGGTTCCCACTCACCTACGAAGACCAGATCGCCTACAACCGATTCATCGCGGAGCTCGCCCACGGCATGGGCATGTCCGTCGGGCTCAAGGGCGACATCGAGCAGGCGGAGGACCTGTGGCCGTACTTTGACTGGACGCTGAACGAGCAGTGCTTCGAGTACGACGAGTGCGAGATCCTCGTCGATACGTTCCTGGCGAACGGCAAGGCCGTGTTCGAGGTGGAATACGACGATCCGTTCTCGGGTCACATGACCGATGGATCGCTCTTCTGCCCGCGTGCGAACGCGTGGAATTTCAATAGCATGGAGATGCCGCTCGACCTCGACGGCGGTCGGTGGCCCTGCCGGTGAGCTCCGGCCTTTGACGTGTACATCGTACGCCTACGGTGCGCGTGCAGGAGAAGGGAAGGTTCGATGTCCAAGCGATTGAGACCCGGCGCCGTCGTCGCCGGACGCGATCTTGTGAGCGTCACCGGCGCGCCTGTCCGCATCCCGGATCCCGCGCGGTTGACCCACCTTCAGTTCCGGCGCTTCGCGGGCTGCCCTGTCTGCAACCTGCACCTGCGCTCCTTTGCCCGTCGTCACGACGAGGTGGTCGCTGCGGGCGTTCGCGAGGTGGTGCTGTTCCACTCGCCCGCCGGCGAGCTGCGCGAGCACGTGGCCGGCCTGCCGTTCGCGGTGGTCGCCGACCCGGACAGGCGGCTGTACGGCGAGCTCGGCGTCGAGTCCTCACCCCGCGCGCTGCTGGATCCGCGGGCCTTCTGGCCGATCCTCAGGGCGATCGCGGCGAGCCTGCCGGCGGTCGTCGCGCGGCGGCAGCCGGCTCCCTCGCTCGATCCGCACGGCGGCCGGCTCGGGCTGCCGGCCGATCTGTTGATCGCGAGCGATGGGCGGGTGCTCGCCGCGAAGTACGGCGAGCACGTCGACGATCAGTGGTCAGTCGACGTGCTCGTGACCCTGGCACGCGCGGAGCGGGACCGGCCCGCTTCCGGCGATGTCGTCTGTGTCCCGGAACGCGGTTGATCCTCTGAGCAAGCGACGTGCGCTCAGCGCGGTGCGTCGTTCGGTACCCCACGAATCCGCCGTGGGGGCGCATCTCGATCTTCGACCCCATCGGTCGTGGAGACCTCTTCTTCAATGATCATGGTCACCTCTTCGCCCGGCAGTAGCATGCGCGGGTGCCCTGCTCGTGTGACGCGCACGCCGGGCAGCGCCCGGTGCGTATTCAACCCTCGCCGTCGCAGGCTGTAGTCTGCTGCCCGCGGCTCGCGAGGCCGTCACCCGCCATGGCGCCGCCACCTGCTCGACGGCACGCCTCACCCCGGAATCCCTTGTTTTTTTGCCTCCTGAACCGCTGGTGCGCGATCTGCCATGAGCGCCGGGCATGGGAGACGCTGACATCACCTTGCGCCACCTCGCCCGAAGGCGCCCCGAGGACCTGGTGCGCGCCCTCGTCCCCGAGGGCCGCGCCATCGAGGTCCTCGGCTGGGTCGACAGCCAGGTCACCCACATCGAGCGCCGCCTCGACAAGGCCTTGCGCCTGCGGGTTGATGGCGAGCCGCGGGTGTTGCACGTCGAGTTCTGCTTCGCGCTCCGCGACGACGTTCCGGATCGCATCTTCGAATACCTCGGCTTCCTCTTCGCCGCGCTTCGCCTCGACGGCCCCGGCGAGACGGTGCCGCCGATCGAGAGCGTCGCCGTGGTTCTGTCGGGCCGCAGGCGGCGCTTGCCGGCGACCGGCCAGCGCCGCACCGCCTGGCCGGGGCGGCCGTTCAGCGGCACGCACTTCCGCGTCGACGCCGTCTACCAGCGCACGGTCGGCGAGCTCCAGGCGCGCGGCAGCGTGCTCTGGCTGGTGTTCGCCCCGCTGGCACGTAACGCGACCGCGGCGGCGCTGCGGCAGGTCGTCGCGGAGATCCACGCGGGGGCGAAGACCGTCGAGGAGCGGGCCGAGCTGTACACGGCGCTCCTGGTGATGGCGACCATCGATCCCTGGGGGCATAATCTGATGAAGGAGCTCATCATCATGGTGGAGGACAAGGAAGAGGGGCTGCTCCGGCGCACGCCGATCATCGGGGAGATGATCATCGAGGCCGAGCGACGGGGAGAGCTGCGGGGAGAGCAGCGAGGAGAGCAGCGAGGAGAGCAGCGAGGAGAGCAGCGAGGAGAGCAGCGAGGAGAGCAGCGAGGAGAGCAGCGAGGAGAGGAGCGCGGCAAGCAGCAGGCGATCACCGAGCTGCTCGGCCGCCTCTTCGCGCGGCGGATCGGGCGGCGACCGACGGCCGAAGAAGAGCGCTCGATCCTCGAGCGAGCCCGCGCGATCGGCCCGTGCGAGGTCGAGGATGCGTTGCTTGATCTCGAGGGCGATGCGCTGGTTCGCTGGCTCGCGGAGCCGATACGCCCATCGTGAGCTCCTGCAGGAAGACAGGAGACCGGGCGCGCGACTCCCGCCTTCATGTCTCCCTCCCCGGTTCGGGCGGGCCACCACCCGGATGCCGGTGCCCCTCACAGCGATGGAGCTGGCGCCCACGCGCTGTCAAATGATATCACCGGGGCACGGCTCGCTTTGCAGCTAGGCTCGACCGTCCCAGCACCAAGGTCCTCCCGGCAGTCTCCTACCTGTTCGCACCTGGTGTCTCGACGGTGACCCGAGCTCGGTTCTACACCCATCGCGAGAGGCCTGGGAGCGCGCCGGGCTCGCCACATCTGGCCTTGTTGCAAGGAAGCAATGGATAACAGGCTCGCCTCGATCTCGTGTACGACGCTGCTGAATGGCACGCCCATGCCGATGGCGTTGCTCTCCGGCACGGGGGAGGTGGTCGCCTGTAACCCGGCCTGGGAGCAGCGCGTCGGTCCTCCCGGGCGGGTCCTCGAGCGCGTGCACGAGGACGATCGCGGCGAGCTGACGGCGCGGATGACGGCCGCGCGCGCCGCCGCGGGCAGCGTCTCCGCGACGGCGCGCCTCGTGGACGCCCGCGGCGAGACCACCCCGCTGCGATGGACCCTGTGGCGCGCCGACGACACGGCGCTCTGGGCCGCCGTGAAGCCCGATCGCGAGGCGTGGGAGACCCAGGCGCGCGTCCTTGTCGACGTGTTCCAGACCATGGATGCGGTCATCTGGGCCTGCGACCGGGCGGGCACGCTCCAGGTCTCGGACGGCAACGGGCTCGTGAACCTCGGGCTCAAGCCGGGCCAGCTCGTCGGAAAGACCATGCTCGAGCTCTACGGCGAGGGCGCGCAGGTCCACGAGCTGTGCAAGCGCGCGCTCGCCGGCGAGACGGTCCGCATGGACACCGTGGCCGACGGCGTGCACTGGATCGTGCACTACGCGCCCCGCCGCGGCGAGGACGGCGAGATCGATGGCGTGCAGACGTTCGGCATCAACCTGGCCGACCACGTCAACCTCGCCGCGCAGGCGGAGCTGCTCCGTGCGTGCATCAGCAGCATGCCGATCATCATCTGGGCGTTCGACAAGGACGGCGTCTGCGTGGTGGCGCAGGGCGGGGCGCTCGCGCAGGTCGGCGCGATGGAGCGAAACGGGCTGGGCAAGCACATGATCGAGCTCTGCGGCGACACGGACGACGTGCGCGAGGCCTTTCAGCGCGCCCTCTCCGGAGAGGTCGCGCACGCCGAGCAGAAACGGCAAGACGGCGTCTGGCGGACCAGGTTCGTCCCCCAGAAGGACGTGCTCGGCGAGATCATCGGCGTCGGCGCCATCAGCGAGGACATCACGCAGCAGCGCCGCGTCGAGCAGCAGCTGCGGGAGCAGCTGCGGCTCACCCGGGATCAGCAGGAGTCGATCGCGCGGCTGTCGAGCCCGATCATCGAGGTCTGGCAGGACGTGCTCATCGTGCCCTTGATCGGCGCGGTCGACGCGGATCGCGCGGCGATGGTGATGGAGTCGCTGCTCGCGGCCGTCGTGGAGCGGCAGGCGGCCTTCGCCATCCTCGACCTCACCGGCATCGATTCGGTCGACACGACCACGGCGCAGCACCTGATCAAGATCACGAATGGGCTCACGCTGCTCGGCTGCCGGGCCGTGGTCACCGGCATCCGCCCGCCGGTCGCGCAGACGATGGTCGGGCTGGGCTTCGATCTCTCGCAGGTATGCACGCTGCGCAGCCTGAAAGAGGCGCTCCGCTGGTGCATGCGCGAGGCGCGGCGCGGCTGAGGCGCCGCGCCGCGCCGCCCGCTCAGCCGGGGCTCGACGGATCCGCCGGATCCGTGCCGGCGTCGCGCTCGTCGCCGTCGCGAATGCCGTCGCCGTCGCGGTCGACGCCGCTCCGCGGGCCCGAGCCGGGCGGCGTGCAGGTGTACGTCACCCGGTGGCCGGTGAGCACGGAGAACCAGCGCAGGCCGACGTCGCTCACCGGCGGGGCCGCGCTCCGATCGGTGGTGAACTGGCCACCTCCTGCGTAGAGCAGGCCGATCTCCTCCAGGAAGAACGGGATCTTCGCCACGAGATCGCACTCCCCGACCTCGGCGCGATCGAGGAGCAGGTCGATCCGCGGCCAGGCCGCCGCCGCGTTGTGCGCGCCGAGCGTGACCTGCTGGCCGACGATCGGCGCGAGGTTCGTGTCGAACGCGAGCATGAAGTCCACGGCTTGCCGGCGCAGGATGACCCCGGAGGCGTCGAGCGGGAAGCCGTTCGGCGTGAAGCCGCTCTCCTCGAACCCGATCGCCTGGTGGAAGCGGAAGAGCGTGTCCATGACCCCGTCGTGCATGAACCCGAAGCCGCGGATCTGGTCGCCCATGAACTCGTTGTCTCCGGGGTGGAAGAGGCTCGGGACCGCGGCCATGCCGAACATGCCGACCTTCTGGTACATGTTGCGCAGGTGAGGGTTCTTGAAGCTCTGACCGTTCTCCTGTCCGACGCTCGAGCCGTCCGACCCGAAGAAGCCGGGGAAAGGCTCGCCGGCGCCGGCGTTCGCGTCGGGGTCCAGGCTGTGGCAGGAGGCGCATGAGAACGTGCCGTCGACGCCCTCGCGGACGAAGTGATCGCGCCCGGCCTGCTGGTCGGCGGTGAGGGAATTGTCGAGATTCCGGATCGGGTTCGGCGGATACGTCAGCTGGAGGATGAAGTCGGTGAACGCCTCCATGTCGTCGTCCGGGATGGGCGCGTCCCGGCCGAGCAGGCCGGTGAAGCCGGCCTGGAATCGCCTGAACGCCGCGCGCTCGTCGAAGGCCCCGCTGTCCGGCTGCGCGGTGGGCTCGTCGTTGCCGCCCGTGCGGTCGCCGCGCCAGTGCATCGGCCCGTGGTTGGCCATCCCGCGCAGGCTCTGGGTCATCATCGGCCCCTTCATGGGCTTCAGCGTCGTGTCGGCGGGGAACGGCGGGTTGATGCTCGTGAACGGCCCAGGGTTCGTCTGGGTGGTCGCGTCCGGATTGCCGAGGTCCCAGGCCAGGCTGTCGAGATCGCCGAACACGTGGCAGCTCGCGCACGACGAGTCGCCGTGGCTCGACGTGAAGCTCGCGTCGTGGAGGAACACCCGCCCGCGGACCACGCTTTCCGGCTCGGGGTTGTGGAGCGCGAGGTGCGCGGTCTCGGCGCGCGTCACGGTGTCGATGATCGAGATGGAGTTGTCGAAGCGCGTGAGCACGTACAGCCGGCCGCGCGGCTGATCGAGCGCGAGCCCGCTCGGCCCGCCGCCGCTGACCGGGATCTGGCTCGCCAGGCTCGGCGTGAAGGTGTCGCTCTCCAGCTCGGCCGTCGTGAAGACCCCGATCTTGCTCGACCCGAACGCGGCGACGTAGAGCTTCGAGCCGTCGCTGGTCACCGCCATATCGACCGGCGTGGCCAGGCTCTTTGCGTTCTCCGGGTTGGGCACGGGGGCGCAGCACGTCGTGTAATCGATGTGCTTGTTCAGGTGCCGCGGCAGGGCCGCGCCGCCGCCGAGCACGGTGATCCGGCTCTCGTGCAGGTGCCCTCGGACGCTCGATCCGGCGAAGGTGCCCGGGCCCTCGAAGCGATCGAGGTTGAACGCCTCGGTGTTGGAGACATAGACCTTCCCGTTCGCCGGGTTGACGACCATGTTGTAGAGGATGGTCCCCACGCCGGTGAAGAAGCCGGCGCTGCCGGGGCGCTGGTGCGGGGGGCTGGCCATGGCGTCGATGACGAAGACGTCCTTGTCCGGCAGCGAGAACCTGATCTCGTCGTCCCAGGGGCGGCCGAGGGTGTCGACCCAGTGGTCGCCGTCGTGGCGGACGATGAGCGATGTCGACGGCTGCGGCTCGCCGAGGAAGTTGGTGAGCGGCGGCGGCAGTCCGCCGCCCTCCTCCACGAGCACGCGGTGGACGGCGGTCGTGCGATTGCCGGTGTGAAAGCCCGCGGCGTAGACCGAGGCCCCGTCCGGGCTGACCGCGAGCGCCCTCGGCGTGTCGGTGAAGAAGGTGAGGATCGTGAGGGGCGCGCCGCCGAGCGACGCGTCATTCACGACCGCGTTCGCGTTGAACACCCAGACGTCCGCGCGGCCGACCCCGGGCGTCGTCAGCTGCGGATCGAACGGCGCGTTCTGGCCCCGGTGGGCCGCGGTGATGAACGCGCGCGAGCGACCCGGGCCTGCGAAGACGATGTCGCGCGGCTCGTCCCCGACGAGGAGCGTGCGCACGAGCCGCGGGCGTGAGGGAAACGACACGTCGACGACGCTGACGCTGTCCGAGAGGTGATTGACGACCCACACCTCGTCGTTGCTGCGCGCGGCGACGGCGACGGGCTCGAGGCCCACGCTCACGGAGGAGAGGTGCGAAAGGCCGCTCGATGTGACGCGGAAGATCTCCAGGCGGTTGTCGGGTGTATTGGCCGCGAGCAGCAGCGTGCGGTCGGGCGAGAGTGCGAGCGGCCTTACCTGGCCGCTCTCGAAGAGCGTATACGACGGAGCCGCCTCCGCCCGGTGCCCGACCAAGAGGCACACGAAAGCGGCGGCGGTGATGAGCAGGGAACTGAGAGAGCGTGGATGACGATGTAGGACCATCCTGACCTCCTTGCGGGGTAAAGGGGAGATATCCCCTCAGCATAGAACCGCATGGCGGCGCCCTGGAATCAAGTGTTGTTTGTATTTATCGATGCGCGCGGCCCTGCATTCTTGCCCCGCCGGAGCGGCGCCGCGGGATCGATGATTGCATTGGTGGAACGAGGGCCGTGTCCATTGGATGGACGCTCACGTCGGGCATGCCAGTGCGTCAATTCCGCATGCCGGGGTGCGCTGTGCGGCTTGACGACGCGTAACAAATCGGTTACGTATCACGTCGATGGACGCGGTTGCCCAGGCGCTGGCGGATCCGATCCGGAGGGAGATCCTGCGGATGCTGCGCGACCGCAGCGCCACGGCCGGCAGCATCGCCGGCGCGTTTCCGGTCAGCCGCCCGGCGGTCAGCCGGCACCTGCGCGTGCTGCGCGAGGCGGGCCTGGTGCGCGACGTCCAGTGCGGCCGCGAGCGCGAGTACCGCCTCGAGCTCGGTGCGCTCGCCGAGATCGAGGCGTTCCTGCGAGAGCTGCACGCCGAGAGCCCGTGGCACCGCCGTTTTGACGCGCTCGAGACCGAGGTGCACCGCGTCGGCCGACAGCGGCGCATGGCGACCGCGACCCCATCCAGCAACGAAGCGAAACGCAAGAAGGAGACAGCATGAGCCCCCGACCCACCGGCCGCGTCCGGAGCACGGCGACAGGCGCCGATCTCGTCATCACGCGCAGCTTTCGCGCTCCCATTGAAGACGTCTGGCAGAGCGTCACCGCCTCCGAGAGCACGGCGCGCTGGATCGGCCCGTGGGAGGGGGAGGCGGGGCCCGGCAAGACGGTGCGCCTCCAGATGGCGTTCGAGCAGGGGGCGCCGTGGTGCGACGTCTCGATCGAGGCGTGCGAGCCGCCGCATCGCGTCGCGCTCGCGACGAAGGACGATTACGGCGAGTGGCGGCTCGAGCTGTCGCTCGCGGCGAAGGGCGAGACGACCGAGCTCACCTTCGTCCAGCACCTCACCGATCCCGCGCTCGCCGGCGATACAGGGCCGGGCTGGGAGTATTACCTCGACATGCTCGTCGCCTCCCGGCTCGGTGAGCCGCTGCCCAGCTTCGCCGACTACTATCCGGCGCAGCGCGATTACTACCTGGGCGACGCCCGCACGGAGGCATAGCCGATCACGGCGCGCGGGCGTACGGCGCGACGGATCCTTGCTGCGGCGTCGCGCGCCTTGACGGCGTGGAGTTGCGCGTGAGAACCGGAGACCATGCGGATGCGGTGGTTCAGGTTCTCGATGATGGCAAGCTTGGCTTATGTGCTCGGTTGCTCCGGAGGCGACCCGCCTCCGGGCTCCGGAGGAATGGGCGGCGCGACGAGCGGCGGCAGCGGTGGAATGGGTGGCTCGGGCGGCGGTGTCGGGGAAGGCGGCGGATCGGCTGGCGCGGGCGGCGCGGGTGATGAGGGCTCAGGCTGCGAGGTGAGCGAGATCTTTCCAGGGCTCTGCACCTGCGTGATCAAGCAAGACGGCACGTTGTGGTGCTGGGGCGCCGAAAACTGCATCGCCAACGACGCGGAGGATGGAGACGAGCTCGCCCAGATCACGGTGCCGGGCGGTGTGCTCACGCTCGACGTCGCTGACTCCGGCGAGACGCTGGCCGTGAACCAGGCCGGTGAGCTCTTCTACTGGGGAGAATACGAGCCCGACCCCATCCGTGACGCGCGCGCCGCCGCCAACACCGAGCGAGAGCCCGTCCGGTTCCCCGACACGCCGGCCGGGATCAGGAAGGTCTCGATCCAGAACGACAACTGGTTCTGCGTGCTGCGCGACGACAGCGACGTGTCCTGCTGGGATGACGAGCTCGACGCGTGGCAATTCATGGCGCTCGGTGACGGCGCGCGGATCACGGACATCAGCGTGGCGCCGTGGTCGGTGTGCGGTCTCGACGAGGGGGGCGCCGTCCACTGCGCGGGCCCAAGCCACGAGTCCTGCGCCCCGGTGCAGCTGGACTTCGGAGGGGAGCGCGTCGTCTCGCTCCGAAAGGGCTGCGCGGTGACGGAATCAGACGCGGTCTATTGCGGGGTCGGCGACGAGAACGACGCGGGCCCTTGCCTCGCGGCTCCGGTGCCGGTGCCGGACGTCTCTGCCGCCGATTACGCGGAGGCGATCTTCAACCAGTGTTACGTCACGCTGGAGGGCGGCATTCGCTGCCAGGGACGCGGCGGCGACGGGGAGCTGGGCAACGACGCCTACGTCGATCGCACGACCTTCGTCGACGTGGATCTCTGGGCCGGCAAGGCGAAACGGGTGACGCTCGGGATCACGCCGTGCGCGGTGCTGGAGAACGACCGTCTCTGGTGCTGGGGTAATGGATTGCCAGAGCCGGGGCCGACCCAGGCTGCGATCCCCACCATGGTCCCGCTCTGCGCGGGGGATCCGGCGCCGACGCCGCCCGCGCCCACCCCGCTCGGTAGCTTCGTCGACGTGACGGGCACACCTTCTGGTGCGGTAGAGCTGACGGACCCCTTCGGCGGTTGCGAAGGGCTCGACGTGGGCACGATCGTGTACAGACGGAGCACGAACGAGCTCGATTACGGCGTGTGCGGCCCCACCGGGCTCCTCGAGCGGGATGGTAGCATCACGGGCTTCTACGGGGCCCAGCTGCACGTCGGGATGTTCGAGTACGTCGACGAGGCGTACCCCCCGCCCGAGGGTCAAGAGAAGGGCTTCGGTGTCTTCCTCTGGTCCCAGAAGAGCGGGATCAACCAGACCTCGTGCCTCAGCAACGATGGCGCCCTATCCGGCGGCCGCTCTCGGACGGTCCTCGGGACCGGCGATGAGGCGTGCGGCGCCAAGGCCACCGTGCTCTCCACCTCGCCCTTTCGCATCCAGCTCAACTTCACCCATCGCCGCTTCGCCGAGATCGAGCTCCGGCCGGTCCCGGGCGCCGACGCGATCACGATGCCGTAGCGACCTGCGCTCCCGAGCGTTCTCGCCTGAGCCGTCGTCGTCCCCGCGACGCCCGCGCCGCCGTGGCGAAACCGAGCGCCGCGAGGACGACGGCTTCCAGGGCCCCGCCCCGCCCGGGCTGGCGCGCCGCGACAGCGCACCCGCTGAACGCCGGCGGCTCGCCTGCCGAAAGCTCGGACGAGCCTGCCTCGGCCGCGCTCGTCACGCGCGCGCCCGCTCCGCTGACCTCCGTGCTCGGCAGGGCGGTGCGCGCGCCGCGCGCGCTCGCGAAAGTCTCGCCGGCGGAGCCGCCCTCGCCCTCACCGCTCGACCCGTCGTCGACCTCGAACAGCGTGTTCCCCATCACGACGTACCAGGCGCCTTCGAACCAGCGCGCGTGTCCCAGATGCGAGCCTATCTCGCGCGGAGCGGCGCCCGAGGCGCCCAGGTAGCGTTTCGGCGGGTTGAGGAACATCACCTCGCCGGTGTCGCTGATGCCGTCGTGGCCCAGGCGCGCAGGCGGATCGTCGAGCTGGCTGGGGGGGCCGAAGAAGCTGATCTGGTGCTGCGCGCCGGTCGGTGTCCTCAGCCAGACCTGCTCCGAGCCGCGCGGGCCCCGGAGAAAAGCGATGTAGCCGGCGTGGAGCTGGTAGGCGCCCGTCTGGGCGCCCTCTGGGCGCGGGACAGGGGCGACACCGAGCGGCGCCTGCCCGGATGGGGTTGCGAGGATGGTTTGATGCTGACCGGAATTGAGGATCTTCGTGAACACCACATTGCGCCCGTCCGTCACGGGGCGCGTGATTTCCTCCCCGCTCGTTGCCAGCAGCGTGCTCGTTCCATTTCTGCGCGTGTAGAGTGACGAGCGGCCCTCCACATAGGCGAGGAGCCCGTCCTCGGCGACATCCAGCTTGAAGCGGTCCAGCGCGGCGCCGAGCGCGAGCTCGTCGGTGCCCGACGCGAGATCGCGCAGGTACGTGCCACTTCCCGAGTACGCCATGTAATCGCCGCTCACGAACGCGAGGCGGCCGCGCTCCGCCAGCTTCAGCAGGGCGCCGTCGCGCCAATCGTACACGGTGCCCGCGCCACCCCCGCCGAGCCCAACCGGCACCTCGATCACGGCGCCGGCGCCGGTGAGAAACCCTCGCATGGTTTCGTTGAACTGGGACGGATAGGGCAACGGCACCTTGAGGATCCGCGTGATGGCCCGTGTCGCCCGATCGAGCAAGAAGAACTCCAGTCGTGCGTTGACGAACAGGATCCTCGATCCGTCGAAATCGAGGATCTGGCCGGGCACCTCCTCGATCGCCGTGAGCAGCGGGCTTGTCTCGACGTGGATCGTGGGGCCCGTGACGGTCATGCTGCTGTAGGTGTCGATGACATTGAATTCCAGCCCGAAGCGACGGCCGCTGAGGGCGCTGAGGTCGACGACGGTGTCGAGCGCCGCCGTGCCCCGCGCGAGCTCGACCGAGGTCGGCGGGCTCGTCGTGTCTTGGAAGGCGGCGAGGACCCGGATGGTGCAGTCCTCCGGGTGGTCGTCGACGCAGGTCGCGGCGAGCCGGAGCGCCGGATGGGCGACCGACTCGTGCATCGGCGCCAGGATCTGGACGGTAGGCGGTTGGTCCTTGAGCACGGTGCGCTGCGCGGACACGCTGGTGCCCGTGACGTCGGTCGCCGTGACGGTCAGGATGTGCTCGCCGTACGGCAGCCCGAACGTTGAGATGCCCGCCCTGTAGGTGGCGCCTCCGGTGTTCGTGAGGATCACGGAGCCCGCGCCGAGCTGCGCCGTGACACGCGCGATCTGGAGCGTGGAGCTCACCTGGACCTGGACGCTGACGTTCCTGTCGATCCATGCGCGCTGTCCGGGCTGCACGAATGTCACATCGATGGCGGCCCAGGCCGCGCGCGCAGGCAGCATGGCGAGCGCGCAGACCAGCGATATCAAGAGAACGCGGATGGTTCGCATGCTTCTCCTCACCTCTCGCACCTCACCGGTGCGTACCTTCGGATCAGGAAAATTCTCCGCTTATCGGCGGTACGGCGGGCCGGGCGCGATGAAGGCGCCCCGCGCCGCCGCCGGAACGCTCAAGGGCTCATCGTGGCGACGAAGACCTCGGTGCCGGCCGCCGCCGCCGCTCGTCGGCGGGTTGAAGGTAGCGACGTAGGCGTCGGTAGACCCACGATAGGGAATCGGACCGGTTCCGAAGTCCACGGGGCCGAACGCGCGGCCGGTGACGGCGACCGTGCCGGTGGAGGACAGGCAGATATCCTCCACGTCGGCATCGAAGTTGATCGACCAGAGCTCCACCCCGCTCGCATCGAGCTTCGCAAGGCCGCGACCGGCGACGATGATGTCGCCGGCGGGATCGAGCACGATCCTGTCGCCGAAGCGGACCGAGCGGCCGAAGATAGGCTCGCCTGCGGCATCCAGGTTGACGAGGACGGAGCCGGCGGGGAGGGTCCCGCTGCCGAAGTCGACGGATCCATCCGTCTCGCCCGTGACGAGGATCTCGTCGTCCGCATTGATCGCCACCGCGTGTGCCGTCACGCCCCCACTCAGGCCGGCCGAAGTGGACAGGAAATATTGCACCCAGAGCACATCGCCCGTCGGATCATACTTGGAGACGATGAATCTGCTCGAATAGGGGAAGACGCCGAGGCTATCGGTCGCCACCGCCACGGGGTTGCCAGCGCTGTCGAGCGCGAGGCGCGCATTGATGTGAGATCCTGGTAGCGACTTTATCCAGAGGAGGGCCTTGGTCGCGGCGTCGATCTTCGCCAGGTAAGAGGTCTCCCACTGGATGTAGACGACGTACATGTTGCCAAGAGCATCGATGGCGATCTTCTCTACGGAGTGCACCACCGGAAACGCATAGGGGCCGTTGCTCCAGATGTGGTTGCCGTCGGGGTCGAACTGGGCCACGAAGAAGGACTCGTCTTCGGCGGGGATGGGGCCCCCGCCCAGATCGGGGCCCGGGGTCCAAGGCGCGCCCGAGTACGTGCCGGTGAGGAAGACGTTGCCGTTCTCGTCGACGGTTACGGCACCTCCGCGCTCGTCGCGCTCGGTCCCGAAGCGCTGGCTCCAGAGCGTCGTGCCCGAGGGATCGAGCTTGAGAAAGAAGACGTCTGACTGTCCAGCGCTGGTCAGCGGGCCGGTACCGAAGTCGATGGTCCCTCTGAAGGAGCCCGAGACGTAGTAATTGCCGTAGGCGTCGCTCGCGATGGACCAGCCCTCGTCGCCGTCAGGGCCGCCGAAGCCTCGCGCCCACGGCGGCGGCTGAGCGCAGTGGGGCTCGCCGTCGCACCCGGCGCCGCCGTCGCCGCCGGTGCCAGGTGCGCCGCCGGTGCCGGGCGCGCCGCCGTCGCCGCCGGTGCCGGGTGCGCCGCCGTCGCCGCCGGTGCCGGGTGCGCCGCCGTCGCCGCCGGTGCCGGGCGCGCCGCCGTCGCCGCCGGTGCCGGGCGCGCCGCCGTCGCCGCCGGTGCCGGGCGCGCCGCCGTCGCCGCCGGTGCCGGGCGCGCCGCCGTCGCCGCTCGAGCCACCCGCTCCCTCCGTGACGCCGCCGCTGCTCGCCCGCGGCGAGCCGCCGCTGCCGCCCGTACCTTCTGCGCCGCCGTTACCCCCGCCGCGCCCGATGGGCTCGCACGCGGTGAGGCCGGCAAGAGCCGCGATGGTCAGGGCGGAAGCGCCCCATGGGCGACCCCTGGGGCTCACGCCACGGCGTTCAATGGTTTCGGACATGGCGGCTTCGTTGCTCGACAGGAGCGCCGCGTTCATCCGGCCTCCACGAAATGTGGCTCGCCCTCTCCCCCTGGCGCTTCAATCACGCGTCCTGTTACGCTGCGGTCTCGTCCTGGCGGCGTTCGACGCAGGCCGGCAATGGGGTTTGAGCAGGCCAGAGGAGTTGCCATGGCGGATTCCAATGCAGTTGTTCTCGATGAGGCGATGTCGTCCGATGCCCTGCTGCTGTCCAACCTCCTCGAGCTGTACATTCACGATCTCAGCGACGTGTTCCCCGGCATAGAGTTGAGGGCGGACGGGCGCTTCGGCTACGACAAGCTCCCTCTCTACTGGTCCGAGCGGGACCGCCGGTTCGCCTTCGTCCTTCGATGTGGCGGCCGCGTCGCGGGGTTCGTCCTGGCGACGCGGGGCTCACCGGCGGCGGATGATCCGGAGTTCCTCGATATCGCCGAGTTCTTCGTCCTGCGGCGATACCGCCGCTCCGGCGTGGGCCGCCGGGCGGCCGTCCTCCTCTGGCAGCGCATTCCGGGCAAGTGGACCGTGCGCGTCTCCGAGGGGAATGCAGCGGCCCTCGAGTTCTGGCGCGGCGTCGTCGCGGAGTTCACGAACGGCGCTGCGACGGAGTCGACGCGCCCTGGCCAGCCGCATGCCTGGCGGGTGTTCTCCTTCGAGAGCGTGCCCGAGCGCGTCGCCCTCTGACGCCGATGTGCGCGGAGAGCGCGGGCCCGCGCGCTGGGCTATCTTCAGGGGACATGACCGCCGGCGACCAAGGCACGCCCAGAGGCCCCTCTCTGCGGATCGTCTGCGTGAACGACGTCTACTCGCTCGACAACCTCCCGCGCCTCGCGAGCCTGGTCAGGCATCACGCCGCCGGGCCGGCGGATCGCTTCATCGCGGTGATGGCCGGCGACTTCCTCGCGCCGAGCCTGCTCTCGAGCCTCGATCACGGCAGGGGCATGGTCGACTGCATGAACGCGGTGCCGATCACGCACACCATCTTCGGCAACCACGAGGCCGACGTCGAGCTCCAGGAGCTCAGGGCGCGGGTGCAGGAGTTTCAGGGCACGTGGCTCAACACCAACATGCCCTCGTTCGCTCCGGCGCTGCCCACGCACGAGATCCTCGCCGTCTCGAGCCCCGGCGGGCGGACGGTCCGGGTCGGCCTCCTCGGCCTGCTCGTCCACGTGCAGGGCCTGTACCGGCGGGGCGCGTTCGGGGGGATCCCCATCGAGCCGGCCAACGAGACGGCCGTCCGCTGGGCCCGTCGGCTCGTCCACGAAGAGGGCTGCGCCTGCGTGATCCCGATAACGCACCAGAGCCGCGGCGAGGACCTCGCGCTCGCGCGGATGCAGCGCGACCCGCGCTTTCCCGTGATCCTCGGCGGCCACGAGCACGAGGTGCTCCTCGACGACGTCGACGGCTGCTGGGTCGTCAAGGCTGGCACCGACGCGGCGAGCGCGGCCGTCATCGATCTCGCGTGGCCTGTCGAGGCGCCGCCTGCCGGCGTGCCTGACCTGCCCGCGGTCACCGTCCGGATCGAGGACGTCGGCGGCTATCCCGAGGATCCGGCGATGCGCGCGCGCGTGGACCGCCACATGCAACTCGTGCGCGACCTCGACGCGGCCACCCTCCTCCGGCTCCCGCCGGGGAGCGCGCTGTCGTCCGTCGGGACGCGGACGCGGCAGACCTCGCTCGGGGCGCTCCTCTGCTCGCAAATCCGGGACGCGGTCGAGGCGGACGGGTGCCTGTTCAACGGCGGCGGCATCCGCGGTGGTCGAGAGTACCGCGAGCGCTTCACCTACGGGGATCTCAAGGCCGAGGTGCCCTTCAGCAACGAGGTGGTGGTGGTCCGCATGCCCGGCCGCACCGTCCGCGAGGCCGTCGCCGCGTCGCGGTCGCGCGCCCCCGCCCAGCACGCCGGCTATCTCCAGATCGACGACCGCATGGCGACCGACGACCGAGGCGTCCTGACCGCGATCGGCGGCCTCCCGCTGGTCGACGACCGCGTGTACCGGATCGCCCTCCCGCGCGCGCTCCTCGGCGGCATGGATGACATCGCTCCGCTGGCCCGCTTCGCCGAGGAGCACCCCGACGAGGTGCCGCCGGCGGACAGCGGGCGCGAGCCGAAGCTCGTCCTGGCCGAGTCGTTCGCCGTTGAGCTCTGGCGCCAGCTCGGCAGCTTCGAGGCGATCGACGCCGACCGCGACGGCCGCATCTCGGCCGACGAGCTGAGGGCCGCTGTCTCGAGGGCGACCTCCGAGACGCCGTCCGAGGTGGTCGTCGGCGAGATGCTGAAGGCGCTCGACAGCGACGGGGACAGGCTCGTGACGCGCAGCGAGTCCGGCGCGCTCGCCTCCGCGCCGGCCGCGGGGTCGCGCGGTCGATCCGATCCGTGACGGGTCTCTTCGCGCGTCTTGAGGCCCTGCCCGGTGGCCACCGCGGAGTCCGCCAACTCGACGACGTGGCGATTGGCGACTACCGCCCTGGCTATCCCGACGGCCCTGGCTCCGCGCCGCGCTCCACGCGGGAGGGTGCGAGTTCGGCGCCTGCACGCCGCCCGATCCATTCGTGGGCTTCGCGAGAGGACCCGCTGGCGCCGACCGCCGCCGAGCTCTCCGGAGGCCGGCCGCTGCGTCGTCCCGCGGGTCGTTTTCGAAGCTCTTGCATCAGAGCCGGCCGGGGAGCATTGTTTCTGCATGAGCGTCGAGGAGAGCGTCGAAGCGAAACGGCTCGTTCTGGCCGCAAACGAGGACTTTTACGAGGCGTTCCGCTCCGGGGATCACCAGGCGATGCGCAAGGTGTGGTCCGAGCGGGCGCCCGTGGCCTGCGCCCATCCCGGTATGCAGGCGCTCTCGGGGCGCGCCAGCGTGCTCGAGAGCTGGCGCCAGATCTTGCACCAAAGCTCGCCCTTACGCCTGCGCTGCCAAGGCGCCGTGGCGCACCTGTTCGGCGAATTCGCCTTCGTCACGTGCCTCGAGGCCGACGGCGACGAGCCTGCACACCTGTGCGCGACGAACATTTTCATCCTCGAAGACAGCCAGTGGAAGATGGTCCACCACCATGTTGGTCCGCTCTCCACGCCAAAGCCGGAGCGGCGGGCTCCGGCTGGCTCGCGGCTCATGAACTGAGAGCCAGGCTCCGACGGTCCGAGCTTGAACGGCGCCTCCCGCGCGTGACGCTGGTCGTTGCGGTCGCGCCAGGCGTGCCCCAGCGGCGTAGTTGTCCGCGGTGCTCCGCAGGCCCCCTCGCCGCGACCGCGCGCCTCCCGCACGGAACCTGGCGGTCACACGATCCATGATGGGAAGCTTGACTTTCGGATCCTGTTCGGACCTCCTGGATCCACGACGTACGGTATGCGAGCCACCCATCGTTTGTTGGCGCTCTCTGCGCTCTTCTTCCTCACAGGCGCGAAGGGAACTCGATGCCAGGGCGGCGACGAGCCCGGTCCGGCATCCGGAAGCGGCGGCGGCTCGGAGACGGCGAGCTCCGGCGGAGGCAGCGCAGGCGGCGGGGGTAGCGCGGGCTCCGGCGGAGGCAGCGCAGGCGGCGGGGGTAGCGCGGGCTCCGGCGGAGGCAGCGCAGGCGGCTCGGAGACGGCGAGCTCCGGCGGAGGCAGCGCAGGCGGCTCGGAGACGGCGAGCTCCGGCGGAGGCAGCGCAGGCGGCGGGGGTGGCGCGGGCTCCGGTGGCAGCAGCGGCGCGGCGACAGGAGGATGCGAGGATCCGCCCCCGGTCGTCGGGACGCCTGCGCCGCTCGGGTGTGCCCTGTTCACCGATCTCGGCGCGCTCCTCGAGGTCTGTGGGGGCCATGATTACTGGTCGCGCCAGGCAGAGACGTTCTGCAACGCCCAGTATCCGGTCGGTGGATACGTCGAAGGGATCATCCCCGGTCCGTTCTGCGACGATCCCAGCCAGGGTGTTCGCCTCTATGGACTCGAGTGCTGCCCGAACCGCGAATGTTGCTGGAACGGCGCCGGGTTCGCGCATACGTACCCCGCGTACTGTCCCGGAGAAGCGGTCAACTGGCAGCTCTGCGAAGGCCAACCCGGGGTGTGCTGTGATACGGCCGGCGGCCCCACGTTCCAGCCCGTGTGCGGCTGCGAGCCCGGCTCCGTGCTGCCGCAGGAGTCCTGCTCGGTGTGCTGCCGTCGCGGCATCCAGCTCGCCCTGTCCCGGCCCGCGGCGTGCGATCCCGCGCAGGTCGTGCCGTCGTCATGGTGCGCGCCCGACAGCCCCGACCTGGTTCACCTGCGCCGCTGCGGGCTCGCCAGCCCTTGCGAATCCAGCTTCGAGATCGGTGGCGGCGATGCGCCGTGGAACCTGTGCATCCTGGAGTTCCTGGCGTCGGGCGCGGCCGGCTATGTCGAAGCCGAGGACTCGGGCGACTACTCCCGGGGCGAGTACATCTATGTGCAGGCGCCGGGAGCGGCGCTCTGGCAGCGCTTTTACGAGAGCGACGGCGACCATCCGCCCACGATCCCGGCGCCGCCGGTGGAGTGCGTGCTCCGGCCGCCATCGTACTTCGAGAGCTGCTTGACCAGCGGCGATCCGGCCTGCTCCAGGCCCGAGAACTGGTTCGTTTCGTGCAGCGACGCGCCGATCACGACCTGCCCCTGACGCCGCGGCATGGACGGCCGCCCGGCCCATCGGTGCTCTGGAGCGACAAACGGGTTGAAACCGCCAGAAGAGAGCAGAATTTCGGACTGCCAGGGCGCCAAGGACGCCAAGAAGAGAACACGCAAGCGTTCCCCGCTCGGACTGTCTGATCCTGAACGCCATGCCGGAACATGCTCGCTTGCTTGCGTCATCTCGCAGAACGCCTGGCTAGGGCGTGATGTCGTACGCGTGCTTCGCCGCCCACAGGGTGGTGGCTCGCATGGAGTAGGGAGCGCGGATGCTGCCTTTGGACGAGCTCCCGCAGGCCGTGGAGGCCGTGGAGTGAAGGCTGCCACTTTGATGGGCCGATCCCCACGGCGGGGGCGCGCGCCCTCTCGCTCAGGCGAAGTCGCGGAGCAGCGCTTCGTAGAATGCGTCGCTCATGAGGTAGTCTGCCCACCACGGCTCGACCGCCGTCGCGCCCCGGCGCTGCTGGAAGAGCACGAGATCGTCCAGCTCGCCGTCGTACCAGCCCCACAGGAAGCGGGCCCGCAGCACGTCCACGTTTCGCCTGCGGAGCTCGGCCACGGCGTCCTCGAGCGACTCGTCGTCGAACTCGTCGACCAGCGCCTCCGCCTCGTCGATCATCTCGCCGAGGTAGGCGAGCCCCTTCTTGGTGAGCTCGAACCGCGCCTTGCGGCGGTTGACCTCGACGAGGTCCGCGTTCACGAGCTCCTGCAGGACGTCCTCCAGCGGGCTCAGCTCGGACGGCATCACGAGGGGCATCTCCATGCCTCCGTCGGCGGGCTTCAGGTCCATCTTCTTCAGCACGTAGATGCCGGCATAAACCAGCTTCTGCTCGCGCGACACGACCGGCTGTCTGCGTCCATCGAACATCGTCTCACTCCGCGCTATGCCAGGCCTCCGCCTCGAGGCGGATATGCCGGCGACCGTCTTCGTCGGTGTCGAGCCACGCGTCGACGTCGCCGTCGGCGTAATACACGGGGGTGAGCCCCGCCGCCTTCGGCCGGCGGATGCGCGCGGCGTGGGGGTTGCACATGGCGAGCACGATGGCGCGCTCGTCGGAGAGCGCGGCCGGCAGCCAGCGCTCGAGGAACGTCGACAGGAGCACGGTCACCGAGTAGTCCTTCGCGACCTCCTCGACGAAGAACTCGAGCTCCACGTCATCGGGCAGCACCTCCGGCTCGTCCGCGGCGTGCACCGCCACGACGAGCGCGCCCGTCACCCGGAGCGGCTCGCGAGCCGCACGGCCGTCGAGCCAGAGCTCGGCCACCCGGCACCAGCCGAACTGCGTGGACTCCACGTCCGGCTCGTCGCGGTGCTGTTCGAGGTTCAGCAGCTCCAGCGCGGGACGGCCGCGGAACGGGAGCTCCGAGATGCTTCGCAGGGGCTGCATCGCGGCGGGCGGCGCGCTCTTCGGCAGGCGGCGCGGCTACGCGACGAGGCGCTCGGGCCTGCGACCGCGCTCGCCGCGGCGGACGCCGAAGCGCGAGCCGGCGCCGGACCTGCCGCTCCCGAAGCGGCTGCCGCCGGCGTTGTTGTAGCGCCGCCCGGTCTGCGACGACTTGCTGTTGTCGACGCCGGACGGGCTCGAGGCGCGGTACGAATCGCGCTGCGATCGGAGATCGGACGCGCGGTTGGGCGGCGTCGTGTACGGCTGCGTGTAGACCGGCACGTAGTTCGGGCGAAACGCCGACGAGAGCATCGAGCCGAGGAGCATGCCGGACGCGATGCCCATCAACGGCGAGTGGTAGTAGCCGTAAGCGCCGTAACCGGACGTCTGGATCTGTGCGGTGCCTTCGCCGGAGACGTCACGGCGGATCGTGAACACCTTCTCGGGGTCCTGCACGCCGCCGTCGCTGTTCTTGTCGAAGAACCCGGTGACGACCTGCGTCTTGGCGTCCAGGTCCTGCACGGCGACGCTGATGACCTCGCTCCCCGTGTAGATCTCGTTGACGCGCCGCTCGAAGTCCTCGGGCCCCTCGGCGGTCTTGTACGCCTCGTTGATCTTGTCGAAGTCGAGGTCGACGTTGGTGTTCTCGGTGGTCGCCCACCGCTCGCCGGACCGCTCGCTGGTGCCGCTCTTACCGCAACCGGAGGCCGCGACGGCGAGGGCCGTCAAAACCACGACAGGCAGGATGGTCTTCGTTTGCATTTAGGAGGATCTTTGTGGGGCCATCGGGGGATTCCGTCAAGCAGTCGCCGAAGCCGGCGAGCCGCCGGGCATCGGAGATCCGCGTCGCGGGGCCCGGACGGCCGGCGAGCCCGACGACGCGGTCCGTACACACGCGGAGCCATCGATGTGGGACAGAACACAAAACAGGTCCCCGGCAGTCAAGTCAAGAGATTTCGTTCGCATCGATCGCGGTGGACCTCCTCATTCTACAAATTCCTACAGCGATCCCGCTCATTCCACGAAATTCCGTGTAATTCCGAGTTCTTGTGGTAGTCCTACATTTGCATACCTGAAGCTGTTGGCCGGGCGCCCTTCTCGATCGCCGCGACGGTGGACAGCAGGCGCGGATCGTCGGCGGCCAGAGAGTCCATGTGCGGTATCGGGAGCACGCAGGCATCGAAGGCGTCCGAGCCGTACGATTGAGTGAAGGCGCCGATGCGCGCGTTGAGTCCGCGCGTGAGCAGGCGACGAGCCCGCGGCCGCGGTCGCTCTCCCGGGCTGGAGGCGGACAGTCGGCCGGCTACATTCCGAACGGGTATCGGGTCAGGTTGATTGCGCCGCTTTCGCGGACCTGCTGCAGCGCTTTCCCGTACTGGAGGAGGAGGCCCAGCGCGTAGTGGAACCGCTCGCGGATGCGCCCGTCGTCGGGCGATTGCGGCTCCGCCGGGTCGTTGAGGAGGTCGCGGACGTGGCGCACGATCACGTGGTCCGGGATGTAGCAGAGGTACGTGTTCTTGTAGCTGCTCATGCGCAGCTCGGCGATCGGGTAGGAGCCGCCCAGGCTCGCGGAGACCGCGACGATGAGCGCGGGCTTGTGCGCGAGCTCGCCCTTGGAGCAGAGGAGGAAGAAGTTCTTCAGCGCCGCGGGGACCATGCCGCCCCACTCCGGCGTCACGATCACGAAGGCGTCGGACGCGGTGAGCTCGGCGGAGATGGGGGACCAGAGGCGCTCCCATTTCTCCGAGGGCTGCCATGCCTCCGGGTCCCAGAGCGGCAACGGGTTGTCGGCGAGATCGAGCACGTAGGTGGAGGAGACCTCCGCCGCCGAGGTCAGCTGCTGCTGCACGTAGCGGGCGACCTTCCCCGATTCGGAGCCATTGCGGTGACTACCTGAGATGACAGCGAGCTTCATGGGGCGTTGCATGCGGCGGGCGAGGGATCGCGCGGCGCTCCTGGCTATCGGTGGATTGCGGCGCGGGATGCTACCCCGGCCTCGCGCGTCGAGTCGAGGATTCCATCGGCGCGCGAGCTCTCGCCCCGCCGCCGCGCGCCGTCCACCGAGCGGCGGCGGTCGCGCTGGCCGGAGGGCGCCTCCGTGAAGGTGAGAAGATGGGGAGATCATTGAGCTTTCTCCCCGCCTCCCCGCTTCCTGCGCAGCGCCGATCACCGCTGTCGACAGGCGCTGTATCGAGCGAAAGTGGACGCGCGCGCAGGCGAGAGGCGACTACGGCCCACGGGGAGCCGCCGCCGCGCCGGCGCCGCCGTGGCGGGCCGAGCCGGCTCGTTTCGGCAGCTGTCAGCGGCGCGCCGTTTGGTCTACGATGGCCGCGACGCGCGCCGGACCGCCGGCACGCCGTTCGGCGGTCCGGCGGGGTGTCGCCGGGGGAGGGCGGGTGACAGCGACTCGAGAAGAGCGGAAAGGCGCGGAGAATCCATCGATGTCCGGGGCAGGGAGCTCCGGCGACGGCGGCCCTCGACGCGAGCTCGACCGGGCTTCCGCGGAGCTGTTGAGCGAGCGCGACCTTCACCACACGCTCGAGATCGCGGGCGTGGCCGTCGCCACCGGGGAGCCGCTGACGGCGAGGATCCTCGCCGTCAGCCCGGAGTTTTGCGCGCTGACGGGCTACTCCGAGGCGGAGCTCCTCGAGCGCACCTTCGTCGACCTCACGCACCCTGATGATCGCTCGCGGGATCTCGCCATCTACCAGCGGGCGGTCGGCGGCGCGGATCGCGAGTGGCGCAGCGAGAAGCGGTTCGTCCGGAAGGACGGCGCCGTCCGGTGGGTCGTGGTTCGCGGCGCGGTGTTCAGGGACGAGCGCGGCAACGCGGTGCGCGCGGTCGGCGTGATCGACGACATCACCGAGCGCAAGCAGGCGGAGGAAGCGCTGCGCCGCAGCGAGGAGCGCTTCCGCGCGGCCCAGGAGCTCTCGCTCGACGCGTTCTTCGTGCTGCGCGCGGCGCGCGACGAGGGGGGCCGGGTCGCCGACTTCGTGTTCGAGTTCGCGAACCCGGCCGCCGGCCGGCTCCTCCGCAAGCCCGTGGAGGCGTTCGTCGGCCGGCGGCTCCTCGACGTGCTGCCCGACCAGCGGACGGACCTGTTCCCGCTCTACGCGCGGGTGGTCGAGACCGGCGAGCCGCACGACATCGAGGTCGGGTACACGGCCGACGGGCACCGCATGTGGGTCCGCAACATGGCCGTGAAGGTCGGCGACGGCGTGGCGGTCTCCTGCAACGACATCACCGCGCGCAAGCAGGCCGAGCAGGCGCTCCTGGACGCCGACCGCCGCAAGGACGAGTTCCTCGCGATGCTGGCGCACGAGCTCCGGAACCCGCTCTCGGCCATCCAGTTCGCGCTCCGCGTCTCGCAGATGCCCTCGGTGCCCGAGCCGCGGCGGACGTGGGCGCAGGCGGTCATGCAGCGGCAGCTGAGCCAGCTCGGCCGCATGGTCGACGATCTGCTCGACGTCTCGCGGATCACCCGCGGCAAGATCACGCTGAAGCAGGAGCCGCTCGATCTCGGCCATGTCGTTTACCAGGCGGTGGCGGCGGCCGCGCCGCTGATCGACGCCTCCAAGCACGAGCTCACGCTCGACGTGGGGCCGCGGCCGCTCTCGGTGTTCGGCGACACCGCGCGCCTGGAGCAGGTGATCGTCAACCTGCTCACGAACGCCGCGAAGTACACCCGCGAGGGCGGGCGGATCTGGCTCACCGCGCGCCCGGAGGGGGCGGAGGTCGTCGTCCGGGTGAAGGACACGGGCTACGGCATTCCGGAGGAGATGCTGCCGCGCGTGTTCGACCTGTTCGAGCAGGCGCACCCGACGCTCGATCGCGCGCGCGGTGGGCTCGGCATCGGGCTCACGCTGGTGAAGCGGCTCGTCGAGATGCACAGCGGCTCGGTGTCGGCCGCGAGCGAGGGCGAGGGCCGCGGCAGCGAGTTCACGGTGCGCCTGCCCGCCGCGGAGCCGCTGGGCGAGCCCGAGGGGGCGCCCGGGCCGGCCGCGGGCGCGCTCGCGCGCCGGATCCTCGTCGTCGACGACAACCGCGACCATGCGCTCGCCCTCGCCCTCCTGCTGGAGCAGGCGGGCCACGTGACCGCGCTGGCCCACGACGGTCCTGAAGCGCTGGAGGCGGCGCGCAGCTTCGTGCCCGAGGTGGTCCTGCTCGACATCGGCCTGCCGAAGATGGACGGCTACGAGGTCGCCCGGAGGATGCGGGGCGAGGCGGGCGCCGGGGCCCTGAGGATCGTCGCGTTCACGGGGTACGGGCAGCAGGACGATCTGCGCAGATCCAGGGAGGCCGGGTGCGATGCCCACCTGATCAAGCCGATCGCTCCCGAGGTGCTGTTCGCGCACATCGCGGGCGGCGAGCGATAGCGGGCTGCGGCGGGGTCGAGCGCGGCCGGGCGCCTCGCACCACGGTGCGCTGTCGCGGGGTCTCCTCGGCCTGGGGCGCGGTGCTCGCGCCTCAGGCGCCCCCGGCGAGGGGCGACGTCTCCAGGTGCGCCAGGAGGTCGGCCGGACCGTCGTACACGGCGATGGCTCCCGCGAGCCCGCTGTCGGTCCAGCCGCCCGAGCGGAAGCCGATCGTGCGCAGGCCGGCCCGCGCTGCCGCCTCGACGTCGTAGGGCGTGTCGCCGATCATCACGACCTCCCCGGGCGGCAGCTTCAGGTCGTCGAGCGCCGCCTGCACGATGTCGGGATCCGGCTTGGATTTCTCGGCGTCGCTCGACGACGTGGCGCTCTCGATGACCCCGTTGGCGCCGGTGAGCTTGAGGAGCTCGCAAAGCTTCTCCTCCTGGGCCGAGCTCGCGATGACGATCCTGATGCCGCGGCGGTGGAGCTCCTCGAGCAGCTCCTTCGTGCCGGGGAAGGCGCGGAGCTCGGGCAGGAGCTGCTTCATGAAGATCTCCGAGCAGCGCCCGCTGATCCGCTTCCCTTCCGGGCTGTCGCTGGAGATCCCCGTCACCTTGGGGAGGAGCTTGTCGCCGCCCATCCCGATGAGCCGCCGCACCTCCTCGAAATGGACCTTGTGTCCGAACTCCTCCAGCGCATCGATCCAGGCGCGCGCATGCGCGTCGTTGCTGTCGATCAGGGTGCCGTCGACATCGAAAATTACGCCGCGAATGGATACCATGACCCGGGACCTCTCCTGTTCGCGGCGTGACGGCGTCCGGGTTCCCGGACAGCGCCGCCAAGGGGCCGCTGGACTCCGGGCGGGCATCGAGCAATGCACATGCCGGGCGCGCGGCGCGGCGCGGGCGCGCGCCCCTCACGTCGCCGCCGTGGCGACCTGGCAGGCTTGTGGCACATCGCCCCGCGGCAGGCCGGCGGTCGCCGCGGGGACGCGGTTGGGGAGCAGCGGTGTGAGCACGGAGCGGGGCGCTGGCGGGCGGGGGGAGTCGAGAGCCGGTTTCGGCGTCGACAGGCGCGACGGGATCTGATGGAAGTAGACGAGCTCATAAGAGGGGCAGCGGGGGAGCTCACGTGCTGCTGCGCTGGTCCGGTGGAGAGCGCAATGGCGGATTGGGATCCTGCTCAGTACCTGAAGTTCGAGGACCAGAGGGCGCGTCCGGCGGTCGACCTGCTCGGCAGGGTCGACGTCGACGTGCCGGGCGAGATCGTCGATCTCGGCTGCGGGGCGGGCAACATCACCCGTCTCCTGGCGCAGCGCTTCCCGGACCGGGGGATCGTCGGGGTCGACAGCTCGCCGGAGATGCTGGCGAAGGCGCGCGCCGCGCTGCCGGGGGCGCGGTTCATCGAGGGCGATATCGCGCGCTTCGTGCCGCCCGCGCCGCCGGCGCTGATCTTCAGCAACGCCGCGCTCCACTGGCTGGATGACCATCCGGCGCTGTTTCCAGCGCTCCTCGGGCGGCTCGCGCGCGGCGGCGTGCTGGCGGTGCAGATGCCGAGGAACCACGGCGCGCCGTCGCACACGGCGATGGTGGAGGCGAGCAGGGGTCCGCGCTTCCGCGACAAGCTGGCGCCGGTGGTGCGGGAGAGCCCGGTCGCGGCGCCTGCGGCGTATTACAGCGTGCTGGCGCCGCACGCGGCGCGGGTCGACCTCTGGGAGACGGAGTACCTGCATGTCCTCGAGGGCGAGAGCCCGGTCGTCGAGTGGACCCTGGGGACGGCGCTGCGGCCGTTGCTCACGGTGCTCGATGAGGACGAACGGGCCGAGTTCCTGGAGGCGTACGGGAGGCGCCTGGCTGCGGCTTATCCGAAGGCCGCGGACGGGAAGACGCCGTTTGCGTTCCGGAGGTTGTTCCTCGTCGCCAGGGCGAGGTGAGCGCCGGATTGCGCTGGTGCGGCGCGGGCGCTGCGATGGATCAGCGCGTGTATTCGATGGCGCCGACGCCCTCGGCCTGGGGGAGCACGGTCACGAGCGCCTGCGCCCCGAAGGAGCTTGACGAGAGGGAGGAGCGGACGACGACGAGCCATGTCTGGTCGCTCCTGCGCGCGACGAGGATGGCGCACCGTTCGCCCTGAGGCGTGCCCGCGCGCGCCGCGGCCTCGTCCACGACGCGCGCCTCGGAGGCGGCGCAGCCGTGGACGTCGAACTTGCGGTGCGACAGCGCGGTGAGCGCCACGCTCGCCGCCTTCGTGGCGCGCGTCGTGGACGAGGCCGCCGCCGGAGCGTCCGGGGCCGGCGCCGGGGCGCATCCGGAGGAGAGCGCTGCGAGGAGGGGGACCCATCGGGCGATCGTGCGTGTCACGGGCGAGGTCGTATCGCGGCGGCGGCGCCGGGGGAAGCCCTCGTCGCGAGAAGGCCGGCCGGCGTCGCGCGAGATCTCTGGAGGGGAGCGCCAGGGCATTGCGGCCGCCGGCCTGCCGCCGCGGCGGAAGCGCGCGCAGGGCCGGTGCGCGCGAGACGGGACAGGCGTTTACGTGGTTGAGCCGTGATTCGTTTCACTCATTCGCACTTACGGGAACCAGGGGTGGAAGCCCTGCGCGCAGCTTGCCCATCTCCATAGCTCGCAGTAGCGTGCCGCCCATGCCGACGCTCGAGCACAACGGTCTCGTCGACATGTTCCGCGAGAAGCCGTCGCTCGCGCCTCACTTCCTCGAGATCCTCTTCCATCTGGATCTCCCGCCATACGCCGCGGTTGCGGTGGTCGAGGCCTCGCTGGATCAGCTCATCCCGATCGAGTTCCGCGCTGATCTGGTGCTCGAGCTCCGCGACGGTGGTGGGGCGGTGGTGCTCTCCATCGTCCTCGAGGTTCAGCGCGACATCGATCGGCGCAAGGGCTACTCGTGGCCCGTCTACGTTGCGGTCGTGCGGGCGCAGAAGGAGTGCCAGGCCATCGTCCTGGCCGTAGCACCCGACGCCGAGGTGGCCGCCTGGGCCGCGCAGAAGATCGATCTGGGCCTGGGGCTTGGAACGGTCCAGCCGCTGGTGCTGGGTCCGGCGATCGTTCCTGAGGTGACGGATCAGGACGAGGCGGAAAGGGAGACGGAGCTCGCCATCCTCTCGGCTGCGGCGCACGGCAACGGAGCGAACGGGCTCGCCGTGGTTCAGGCTGCGCTCGGCGCGCTCGGACGGTTCGACCACGAGCACGCGGCGGTGTACTTCCAGATCGTCTACAATGCGTTGCGTGACCCCATGCGGAGGGCCCTGGAGGCGCTGATCATGGAACGGCAGACAGAAGGCAAGGCAACTTTCCCCCCGTTCGCCCAGCAGCTCATCGAGCGCGGCCGGAGCGAGGGCAAGATCGAGGGCATCCGCGAGGGCAAGCTCGAGGGCATCCGCGAGGGGGAGCTCAACGGGAAGCGCGACACCTTGCTCAGGCTGGTCGCTCGTGCAGGCATTGCGCTCACCGACGACGACCGCGCGCGCATCGAGGCTTGCACGGATCCGGCGACCTTCGATCGCTGGGTCGATAACGTCCTCGGGGCAAAGAAGGCTTCGGACGTGCTCTCCTGACGCACCGGGGAGCCTCGCGGGTACCCGGACCTCTCCGCGCGTTCCCGCGCCGCGCGCCAGCTCGCCGCGCCACGCCGCGCGCCCCCGGATCAGCGCTGCGCGAGCCGCTCTCCCCGCCAGAGGAGCTCCTCGTCCTCGAGCCGGCGCGCGATCTGGAGCGCCCGCCCCCGCGCCGCGGCTCCCTCGTCCTCGCCCAGGATGCGCGCGAGGAGGAGCAGCGCCATCGCCCGTAGTCGAACAAAGCCGCTGTCGCCCGCGTGACGACACGCCGACTCGGCGAGCGCGATCGCCGCCGCGCGCTCGCCGAGACGAAAGCGCCCGTAGGCGAGGCCGGCGTCGCGCCGGTAGCTGACGAAGGGGTGAACGTCCTCGGAGGAGATCGACGCGTAGAGCGCGAGCGCGCCGCCCCGGTCCGGCGCCTCGCCCGGAGGCGGATGGTTGAGCTGAAAGGCCCGCTGGTCGATCCAGCGCGCGTGCAGGCATGCCCGCTCTTCGCTGGACAGCCCCTCCTCGGCGAGGTGCCGCCCGGCCTCCTCGAGCCGGTCTCTCACCTGCTCCCGCTCCCCGCGCCGGCTGCAGAGAAAGGCCTCCAGGAGCGCCATCTCGACGCGCGCCGCGACGCTCGCCGCGCGCGCGAGGCGCGCCTGCCCCAGCGCAGCTCCCGCCGCGCCGAGATCCCTCCGGCGGAGCGCTGCGCTCGCGAAGCCGAGCGCGATCCACACCCGCGCCCGCGATTCGCTCACGGGCGGCCGGTCCCAGAGCCGCAGCTGCGCGAGGCAGAGCGGGAGCGGCAGATCGGCGAAGCGGCTGTGATACACCCCCATCCACTTCAGGCCCTCCTCCACGCGCCGCGGGAGCCCGAAGATGTAGAGCAGCCGTCGCCCCCAGTCCCCCCCGTCCAGGTTCCCCCGCCGCCGCAGCCGGCGCAGCGCACGCTCGATCGACGCGACGTCGTCCGTGGTGGTCGCGAGGTGCGCGACCTTCTGGGCCACCGCGGCGAGCGCGCCGTGCTCGGCGACCAGCCACGCCACGTAATCCTCCCAGGAAAAGCCCGCGGCCGCGCCCGTGGGGGCGGCATGTCCGGAATCGTGTCCGGGTCCTCGGGCCATCGCAGCCCCAGACTACCCGCAACGAATTCAAGGAGAAAGCCAATGTCTTCCCCCTCCCACTACCTGGTCATCGATCTCGAGGCGACCTGCTGCGACGACAACGCCTTCCCCCGGGAAGAGATGGAGATCATCGAGGTCGGCGCCGTGCTCGTCGACGCCGGGTCCCTGCGACCCGCCGCGGAGCTCCAGTGCTTCGTTCGCCCGATCCGAAACCCGCGCCTGACCCCGTTCTGCATGCGCCTGACGAGCATCCGCCAGGCCGACGTCGACGCCGCCCCGCGCCTCCCCTCGGCGGTGGCGCAGCTCAAGGAGCTCGTGCGCGGCAAACAGGCGCTCTTCTGCTCGTGGGGCGATTACGACCGGCGGCAGCTCGAGCGCGACGCCCGCCGTCACGGGGTGACGCTGCCCTTCGGTCGCGATCACCTCAACCTCAAGCGGGCCTTCGCCCGCCGCCTCGGCGAGGAGCGCGAGCTCGGCGTGGGGCAGGCCCTGCGCCGGGTCGGCCTCTCGTTTCAGGGGACGCACCACCGGGCCATCGACGACGCGCGCAACATCGCGCGGCTGCTGCCGCATGCGCTGGGCCTCGATCCCCACGACGCCGGCGCTCGTCCGAGCCCCACGGCACCGGCGCTCACCCGCCCTCGGGTGGCTCCGGCGACTCCAGCGCCGCGAGCAGCGCGGTGAGCCCCTTCTTCAGCGAGGTCATCTGCTTCTGGCCCAGCGACCGCGTGAGCTCCTCCTCCAGCTCGTGCAGCACCCCGAGCCCGTGGAGCAGCGCCTTGAGCCCGTACGGCGTGAACCGCACCCGCTTCGCCCGCCGGTCCTCCGGATCGGGCGTCCGCTCCACGACGCCCATCGCCTCGAGCTCCTCCACGAGCTGACCCACCGCCTGCTTCGTCACCCGGGCGCGCTCCGCCAGATCGGTCAGCCGCGTGCCCTCGAGATCGATGTACGGCATGAGCGCGGTGTGCGCCCGGCGCACCCCGGGCGCCCCGCGCCGGGCGACGCGCGCCACCGCCCGCTCGTCGAGCAGCCGCGCCGAGCGAAGGAGGAGCTGGCCGAGGCTCGAGCGCTTGCGCCGAGCGAGCTCGGCGAGATCGCTGGGATCGAGGTCGTGCTTGGTCATGATGGTAAAGTTGCTTGACTAAATGGTCAAGCAACTTTACCAATTGGAGCATGCTGCGACAACTCGATCAAGCCCTCTGGGCCGCGGAAGACACGTTGAAGCTGCCAGGCCTCGGCCTCCATTTCCCGGTGCGGTCTCCGGTCGTGCGCCTCGGGGACGGCGGGCTGATCCTCTTCTCGCCGCTCCCGGGCGTGGAGCAGGTGGCGGGCGAGATCCGCGCGCTCGGGGAGGTGCGGGCGATCGTGGCGCCGAACCTGATGCACCACCTCGGCCTCGCGCCGGCGGCCCGGGCCTTCCCGGGGGCGCGGCTGTACGGCCCCCGGGGGCTCCGCGAGAAGTGCCCGGAGGTGACGTTCACGGGCGAGCTCGACGGCGCGCCGGACCCACTCTGGTCGGCGGAGATCGACCAGGTGGCGGTCGGCGGGGTGCCCAGGCTCGACGAGGTGGTCTTCTTCCACCGGCCCAGCAGGACCCTCTTTCTCTGGGATCTCTGCTTTCACATCACGCAGAGCGGGCACTTCCCGACGCGCCTCTTCATGCGCCTGAACGGGGCGTACGGGCGGTTCGGGCCGTCGCGCGTCGCGCGCTCGATGATGCGCGATCGCGCGGCGGTGGGCGCGGCGGTGAAGCAGATGCTCGCGTGGGCGCCGGAGCGCATCGTGGTGGCGCACGGCGACGTGATCGAGCGCGGCGGGCGAGCCGCGCTGGAGAGCGCGTTCGAGCGGATGCTGTGAGCTGCAGAGCGCGGGCAAGGCGCTCGGGGGCTACGTCACCGGCTGGGGCGCGCTGCCGATCGACCTCCTCGTCCTCGACGAAGTGCAGGCGCGCGGCGCCCGGTTCGTCCAGGTCGGCCGCATGTGCGATCAGGTCCTGCCGGTCTCGTTCTACAGGATGACGCCGTGACGTCCCTCGGGGATGTTGCCGTGGAGGAGGGAGGAGCGCGCCGTGAAGGAGCTGACCCCGCTCGATCGGATCGATGTCCCGCGTCCCCGGCCCGACGCCGCGTACGCGGCCCGCCTGCCTGGCCACGACGCCTCGTTCCGCGGCCTGAAGCGGCTCCTCGGCGCCGCCGACTGCAGCAAGGCGGGCGACCGCCAGGCCGGCCTCGCGGCGCCCGACGAGGCGGCGCGGGAGGCCGCCCGGGAGCTGCTCGGCGAGCTGACGCTGGAGCACCTCCACGACCACCCGCTCACCGACGATCGGGGCGAGATCGACGCGGTGATGCGCGTCAACTACGACCTCGACCGCGACGCCTTCGCCCGGATCGCCTCGCTGCGCCTCGGTGAGCTCAAGGACGAGCTGCTCCGCGTCCCGGGGCCGGAGGTGGCGCGCCTCGGCCGCGCCCTGACCGGGGTCATGGCCGCGGCGCTCGCCAAGCTCTGCGATGTGCACGAGCTGGTCTACCTCGCCCGCAAGATCAGCCGCCC
The DNA here is from genome assembly GCF_051521455.1 of Sorangium sp. So ce887. Taxonomy (NCBI): domain Bacteria; kingdom Pseudomonadati; phylum Myxococcota; order Polyangiales; family Polyangiaceae; genus Sorangium; species Sorangium sp. So ce887. The sequence goes on from NZ_CP150354.1 coordinate 12,108,535, forward strand.
CACCCGAGCGCGCACGCTCCTCGGCGCCCCCGGCACGCTCGCCTCGCGCCTGCAGCCGAATCACCCCACCGACGACCTGCGCGGCATCACCCTGCTGCTCTACTGGGGCCTCTCCATCGGCGCCGGCGACGCGCTGCTCGGCGTCAACCCTGCGGCCGGCACGGTGGAGATCACCGCCGCGATCCTCCGCCACCTCGACCGTATCCGCCGCGCGACCGGCGTCCCCACGCAGATCTGCTGCCTGTCGCACCTCAAGGTGCAGCTCACCGCGCTCGACCAGGGCGCGCCCGTGGAGATCCTCTTCCAGAGCCTGGCCGGCACCGAGGCTTGCCTCGCCGAGTTCGACGTCACCGTGGCTCTCATCGACCACGGCTACCGTCGCATGGCCGCGCGCGGCCCGCTCGCGGGCCAGGCCGAGCAGTTCATGTACTTCGAGACCGGCCAGGGCAGCGAGCTCACCTACGGCAAGCACAACGGCATCGACATGGGCACGGCCGAGGCGCTCTGTTACGGCCTCGCCCGCCGCTGGGACCCGTTCATGCTCAACAACGTCACCGGGTTCATCGGCCCGGAGACGCACCTCGATGATCGGGAGATGATCCTCGCGAACCTCCAGGACCACTTCATGGGCAAGCTCCTCGGCCTGCCCATGGGCATGGCCCCTTGCTACACCCTTCACGCCCACGTCACGCTGGAGGGCCAGCAGATGGCGACGCAGCTCCTCACGGCCGCGGGCGCCAACTACTACATGGATGTCTGCCTCAATACCGATCGCATGCTCGCCTATTTCGACACGAGCGGGCATGACGTGCAGACGTTGCGGGAGCTCCACGGCCGCGCGCCTGGTGGCGAGTTTCTGGCGTGGGCCCTCGAGCGGGGCATCCTGGCGCGCGCGGGGGAGGGGGAAGGGGAGGAGAAGGCGGGAGCGATCACCCGCGGGCCGCGCTTCGGCGACGTGCGGCAGTTCTGCCCGGACGAGGCCGAGCTCGCCGAGCTCCTCGCGGCGACGCCCGCGGCTCACGGCTTTGCCACCGCCGGCCCGCGCCCGGCCGACGCGGTGAGCCGCCGGGGGCGCCTTGACCAGGCCATCGCGCGCGGGGCGCTCGTCAGCGAGCTGCGCGAGGACGAGCTGACCCGGGTCGCGGCGTTCCGGATCGTCGCCACGACGGCGGCCAGCAAGGGCGAGCACCTCGGCTCCGCGGACGCGGGCGCGCGCCTTTCCCCGGAGAGCGCCGCCCGGCTCGCGCCGGAGGATGCCGAGGTGCAGATCGTGGTGTCCGACGGCTTGAGCGCCGAGGCCGTCCACCACAACATCCCCGACCTGCTCCCGGTCCTCTTGGACGGCCTCGGGGCGCGCGGCGTGACCGTCGGCCAGCCGCTGCTCGCGCGCCACGGCCGGGTGAAGCTCGCCGAGGCCGTCGCCGAGCGGCTCGGGGCCCGGCTGGTCGTCATGCTGCTCGGCGAGCGCCCGGGCAGCGGCGAGCTCGCCTCGCGCAGCCTCTCGGCCTACCTCGCCTACCGCCTCACGCCCGGCGTGGACCAGGAGGCGGCCGCCTCCTTCAGCGGCAACCGCGCGATCGGCTTCGAGTACACGGTGATCTCCAACATCCACGCTGGCGGGCTGCCCGCCGCGGAGGCGGGCGGCGTGCTCGTCGAGAAGGTCCTGGAGATGCTCGCGCGCCGCGCAGGCGGCAACCGGCTGGAGGCGTCGCTCGCCGGCGATGCGGCTTGAGCGCCGCCGGCGCCCGGCGTGCGCCCCCTGCGTGCGGTATCAGGCCACGGCGCCCCTACGCTCCAGCGTGACGACCGATCGCACTCCTTCCGTAGCGGTGTTGCGGGGTGCCCTTCGTCTACCTGCCGTCTTGCGTCACTACCCCCGCCAGAACATAGTTCTTGTCGGCCCCGAGCGCGACGACCGCCGCACCCGCCGGGAGCCCGGCGGCGCTTGGTTTCCAGCTCGCCCCTGCGTCGTGGCTGATCGAGACGCCCTCCGGTGACGTTCCCACGAGAACGTTCGGGCCCGCGTCACCGAGAACCCAAGTCGGCGAACGAGCCGTCAGACCCTCAGCGAGATGCCACGTCAGTCCCTCGTCAATGGACCGGTACACCCCTCCCGGGTTGTGCCCGGCGAGGAGGGATTCGCCATGAACGTGAAATCGGAGGGGCTCCACGTCTCCCACTCTCTGCCAGCTCCCGCCGCCAGCGGCGAGCCGATAGAGACCCCTGCTGTACAGGGCGGCGTAGATCCACGTGTCCTTGATCGCCAGGTCAAAGACCTGCGATCCGTCGGGCAACTGGCGGCCGAACGGAGCCCACGCCTCGGCGCCATCGGGGAGGACGAAGACGCCCTCGGAATCGGTCCCGGCAACCACGACAGACCCCTGGACCGCGAGGGATCGTACATTCGGGTCGGTCAGACCCTTGGAAACTGGACGCCAGGAATGGCCTGCGTCTTCCGTGACGAAGACGCCTGCCGTCTTCGTCCCTCCGAAGACACGGCGTCCCGCGGCCGCGAAGCACTGCACCGCGGAACCCGGTTGAATGTCGCGCGCCGCCCAGCTGTGCCCGCCGTCTGCGGATACGAAAAGTCCGTCATCGGAGCCGGCGTATGCGGTCGCCTCGTGGACCGCGAGCGCGTGGATTCGTCCTCTGGTGGGAAGCCCTCTCCCGGCCAGGCTCCAAGACAGGCCATGATCGTCAGACCTGTAGACGTGAAAGGAAGAGGTGCCTTGTAGCCGGTTCGGATCGGCTCGGAGCGGCATGGCGTCGCTCCGTTCCGTTGGTTCCGTCATGCGACCAGCGCGCTGCTCCTCGGGCTGCGGCCGGTCGTGACCCCCGCCCACCCACAGCCCACAGACGACGGAGCCCAGGACCACAATGGTAAAAACAAGCCAACCGAGCCTCCGGGTCATTGGCTTGGGAGCGGGAATACGCATCTCGGACCTCAGCGCCGCCTGACGAGCTCGAGGGGGCGCATGCGCTCCGCCGGCCCGTCGATCCGCAGGACACGAAACACCAAGACGACGGCAGGCGCTCGCGCCACGCCCACCGATTTCCCTTCAGCGGCGCGCACAATGGCCGAGGAGGGCATAGACGATCCCGGCGCTCACCAGGCAGAACTTCGCCTGCGCGCATCGGCGCGCGAGCGGAGGCCAGAGAGCTTTGTCGGATCCGCGCAAGATCTCGAGCAGGGCGGCGTTCTCCGTCGCATCCAGCAGGCCCGCGAGCCACTGCCCCCACGCCAGCGGCGCACCCAGGCCAGCTCCTGGCAGGCCGCGCTTCTTCAGGGCGTCTGCTCCCATGACACAGGCCAGCGCGAGGCCGTTGGCGTAGACCGTCAGGAAGAGGTAGTCGACTCCCAGGTTGAGCGCAGCGCTGATGCGCGCATCCTCATCCCAGGAATCGAGGATGCTGCGGACACGCGCCCTGGTCCCCGCCAGCTCGAACGAGATGATCCCCCACGGAGCAGCCTTCGTCCGCAGGCGCTTGTCGGAGACCGCCAGCGCCGCGCCGCTCGCGACCGCGAGGCCCAGCAGCGACCACAGGATCGGTGTTCGTCGATCTGCTGGAATGAGCTCGAATGGGTGTCGCATGGCCGGGACCTCCTTCGATGATCTAGCACGACGAGGTCCAGCCGCTCGAGGACCGCCGGAGCACCGGCCCGGGGAAAAAGGCGGCAGCGGCGGACACCGTGAACACACTTGCTCGGTTGTACATCCCGGCGAGGTGGGGCCCGGTGCCGATCCCGGCCCTCCGGCCGACACCGGCACTCATGGCGCGGAGCGCTCCGGCCGGGGAGGATGAAAATCAAGGTCCTGGAACGCGGCGTGGTGTCGACAGGTGGTCCCTCGAATCGAGGAGTCCACCTCTCCTGGCAGAAGGGTCACTCGACCACCCGGACCGTGGCGTCGAGCAGGTTGACGCCGCTTTCGCCGTCCCACGTCGCGCCGCTCGAGAGCCGGATCGCGTAGCGCGGGTCGTCGCGCAGGCGCTCGGACCCGTCCGGGAGCCACAGGCCGAGCTGGTAGTCGCCCGGGGGGAGATTGGCCGGGAGCTGCGCCCCGAGGCAGAGCTCGCTCTCCTCGCCCGGCGCCCAGCGGCGCGGGTCGGCGTCGACCTGGACGACGTGCCGCGCTTCGCCCCGCTGGAGCACGAGGTAGACCGGGCGCGGATTGTAGGCCCGGGCATAGCCGTCGTTGAACATGCGCAGCCGGAGGGACAGCGACTGCCCGCGCGCGACCTGCCCGGGCGACTCGTGCCCCATCACCACGAAGCGGTATCCGAGGCGGCACGCGATCGTCTCGAAGCACCCCTCGGACCTCCAGCCATCGACGACGTCGGTGTGGTAGTCCGTGTTGACGAAGCTCCAGTGATGCAGGGAGAGCTCGTCGAGCGCCGAGCCGCACTGGCTGCGCGGCGGGCTCAGGCCGCACGTCTCGCCTCCGACGGGCGTGAACACGGAGTCGGCGACGGCATACTCCTTCTCGCCGGGGAGCTCGTAGGTGCCAGCGTCGTCGTCGCCCATGAGGAAGCAGTCGTTCAGGTGGCCGACGCGCGCGAGCGGCGCTCCGGAGAACGCCGTCTCCTCGGTCAGCGGGCCGCCGTACGCCTCGAGCTTGTGCGATGGGCGGCGCGCGAGGGTCATGCGGTCGCTCGGCAGCGCCTCGAGCAGCGCGTCGAAGATCTGCTTGCGGCTGGCCGGGCTGGTGAGGTCGTTCGTCGAGGAGTGCCATTCGCCCCAGGCGCCGACGAAGCCGGGGTGCAGCACGGCGATGACATCGGCGTTCGCCTCGATCACCGGCTTGAGCTGATCGACGTGGGACAGCACGCGGCTGAGCGGCGCGTCGGCCACGCCGATGTCCGTCGAGTAATAGAAGCGGGGGAGCACCTTCAGCCCCGCCGAGCGCGCGGCGGCGAAGCTCGCGTTGAGCTGGTCGATGAGGTTCTGGTCGATGTCCCGCGTGCGGTAGTCGTCGATGAGCACCTTGCCGTAGATCAGCGTGTAACCCTCGCCCCGAAGGTGCGAGGGCGAGTCGAGGCTCCGGAGGTCCGTGAAACGGAAGACGCCGCGCTCGGGGTTGAGGACACCGCTGCACTCGGCATCCATCGAGGGGTCCGCGCCCGCGGCGAACAGCCTGGGCGAATAGGAGCGCTCCACGGTGGCGCCGTCCAGCCCGCAGGTGCCAGGCGGAGCGCCGGTGCCGGTGCCGGTGCCGGTGCCGGCGCCGCCGCCGCTGCCGCTGCCACCGCTGCCGCTGCTGCCGCTGCTGCCGCCGCCATCGCCGGTGCTTCCCGTGGAGCCCGCGTCGCTCATGCTGGAGGTCAGCGTGTCGATCGGGCTGCCGTCGACCGAGTCAGCGCCGCACGCCGTCACGAGCGCCAGGTAAAGGCAGGGGACGCTGCCGCCGCGAAAAAGGCGCGACAGGACGTGGCACGATGACCGGCTGCTCTGGTGACGCATAAAGGCAATCTCCTCTCCTCGTGAAGAAATGAAGCTGGACCACCCGATCTCGCGGGCGCGCTGTCCGTTGCGCGCTGCTCATTGCACGGTCGAGGCCAGCGGAGCGGCCCGCCTGAACGCGAGGCACGAAGGTGAGGAGCTGCGCATGGATCGTACACGTGCGCACGAAGCGGACAGCAAGCAAGTTCTGTCGGCGTGAGGGCGGTTCGACGGGCTGTCCGCCGGAGGGGCGTGGTCTCAGATCGGGTGTGCTGTGTGCTCGCCTGCCAGCACCCATGCGCCCGCGACCTTGTTTGCGTCTTGGCGCCTTGGCGCGTTGGCGTTTTAACTCTCTTTGCTTTCTCTCCGTTGCTACACCCCGGCCGCCGCGCGAGACACCTCGGCGATCGCCCCGAGCAGCGCATCGTTCTGCTCCGGCGTGCCCACCGTGATCCGCAGCTTGTCGTGGAGGCGCGGCGCGTCCCAGTACCGCACGAAGATCGCCCGGTCGTACAGCGCGCGGTACATCGCCTGCGCCGACAGCCCCCCTGCCGGCGGCGTCGCCAGGACGAAGTTGCTCTGGCTCGGCGCCACCGTGAACCCCTGCGCGCGAAGCGCCGCGGTGAGCCGGGCGCGCTCCGCGATCACCCTCTCCCAGCTCGTCCTCGCCTCGTCCCGCGCGGACAGCGCCGCGATCGCCGCGGCCTGCGAGAGGATATCCGTATTGTAGCTGTCGCGCGCCTTGTCGAGCGTCTCGATGAGCCGCGGGTGCCCGAGCCCGTACCCGAAGCGGAGCCCCGCGAGCGAGTACCCTTTGCTCAGCGTTCGCAGCAGCAGCACGTTGTCGAGCCCCCGCGCCGGGTCGAGCAGCGGCGTCGCGTCGGCCTCCGCGAAGTCGACGTACGCCTCGTCGATCAGGAGCACGCCGCGGAACGCCCGCGCGACGCGCTCGAGCTTGTCCAGCGGCTCGCGCCGCCCCGACGGCGCGTGCGGGTTGACGAGGAGCGCGAGCCGGCAGCCGCTGTCGTTCAGGCGGCTCGCGAAATCCTCCGGGACCGACCAGTCCTCCTCGAGGGGGACCTGGGTGACGGCCGTGCCATGGATCTCCGCGAGCACGTCATAGAGCGAATAGGTCGGGTACGTCTCGCCGAGGCCGCGACCGCCGGGCTCGCAGAACACCGTCACCGCCATGCGCAGCAACTCGTCGCCGCCGTTCGTGGCGATCACCTGCTCGGGCGACAGGCCGTGGAGCCTCGCCGCCGCCTCGCGGAACTGCTGCGCCCGGGGCGGCGGGTACCGGCGGAGCTGATCGGCCGAGACGCCCCGGATCGCCTCCAGCACCGCGCTCGGCGGCGGGTACGGGTTCTCGTTGGTGTTCAGCTTGACCACGTCGGCCCGCTGCGGCTGCTCACCGGGCGTGTAAGGCGTGAGGTGGTGGATGTTGTCGCGTTCGTACAGCATGGGGATGGCCGTCCTCTCGCCCACTGTCTCGCCGGAGACAAGCGCCTCGTCGGGCGCGGCGCGCGGCGCGCGGCCGCTCGCCCCGGTCGTTCCCCGGGAAGCTCGCCGGCGGATGCGGACGGCGCTGCCCGGGCGCTCGTCGTCCCGGACGCGCGCCCGCGGCGGCCTGCGCCGGTCGCGCCGGCTGCGCGGATCGGACTAAGATGCGCCGCATGACCACGACGCCCGAGCCCGAAGCCTTCCTGGTCCTCTCCTGCCTCGGCCCTGACCGGACGGGCCTCGTCGCGGAGGTGACTCATTACCTGACCGAGCGCGGCGCCAACGTGGAGGACAGCCGCATGGCGGTGCTCGGCGGCGAGTTCGGCATCCTCCTGCTCGCGTCGGGGCCCCCCGGCGCGGTCGAGGCGGTGGAGCGCGACACCGGGGCGCTCACCCGGGCGACGGGGCTCACCGTGCAGAGCCGCAGGACCAAGAGCCCCGAGTCGCACCGGCGCGCGGCGACGATCCCCTGCGTCATCTCCGTCGACGCGCTCGACCACGAGGGGATCGTCCGCGCCGTGTCGCGCGCGCTCCACGGCGCCGGCGTCAACATCGTCTCGCTCGAGACCTCCGCCTACGAGGCGCCCGTCACCGGCTCTCAGCTCTTCCGGATGGAGGCCCACGTCGACGTCCCCGTCGGGGTGTCGCTCGCCCAGCTCCGCAAGGCGATGGACGCCGTCGCGGAGTCCGAGAACCTCGACATCGAGGTCCGCTCGCTCATCAAGGGCTGACGTCGCGACGTCCGCGCCGCCAGGGCCGGATGCCTCGGCGTGCGGCGGCGACCCCCGGTGCGGCGGCGACCGCGGGTACGGCTCGGACTCCGGGTACGGCGGCGCCCCCCGTGCAGCTGCGATCCGCCCCGGGAGCCCGCCGGGGCGACCTCGCGAGAACGCTGGCCACGCGCCCCGCGAGAACCGGTATCTTCATCGGCCATGCCCTTCAGCAATCTGAGCTCCCCCCGCAAGGTGCACGGCCTCGACGCGGAGATCCGAGGCGCCGCGTTCCTCGCGAGCCCCGGCCTGGTCGCGATGGTCTCGACCGATCCCGTGCGCCTCGGCGTCTGCCCGATCGGCGGCGTCGGCGCGAAGACGACGAACCTGTCGCTGTCCTCGGCGCACGACGTGGCGCTGCTCTCGAAGGACGTGGCCGTTGTGCGGAGCGACGACGCGGTCTGGGCGCTGCTCGGCATCACGCACGGCCCGAAGCTCGATCAGGTCGGCCGGGACGCGCGGCACCTCGCGACGCGCCCGTCCGGCGAGACGGCGCTGGCCCTGGGCTGGGACGGCGGCGCGACGGAGCTGAAGCTCGACCGGACCGAGGTGAACGGCCGCACGTTCGCGGTGCGCGGCTCGGCGCGGGCGTTCGACCTGACCGAGACCGAGACGCACGCGGTGATGGACGTCGCCGGGGAGGGGGGCGAGCTCCGCGTCCACCCCGGCGCGACGCCCGAGCCGGGCCCGACGCTGCGCGCCTCGCTGCCGCGCGCGGCCCAGAACCTCGACCGGGTGCGCGGCGGCCCGAAGCTGACGGCGGTGTACAAGCGCGGCGCGAGCGCGGTCTGCGCGGTCGTGAGGTCGTCCGGCAAGCTCGCGGCGAAGATGCTCGCCTTCGGCGATCCGGTCGCCGACGTGGCCGTCCTCGAGTCCAGCCTGTTCGCGTGCTTCGCCGACGGCCGCGTCGCGCTGTTCGACGGCGCCGCCATCGAGTCCGCCGCCGGCGCGCCGCTCGCGCCGACGGCCAGCGTCACGCTCGGCGCCCGCGGCGAGCCCGCCGTGCTCGCGGTCGCCGGCAAGGGGTCGCCGACCCTGTGGGTGGGCACGAGCGCCGGGGAGATCTGGAGCCTCGCCATCGTGCGCAAGCAGGGCGGCTGAGGCGCGGCGCGCCCCGGCGCCGGGGCGTGCTGCGCTGTGATGCGCGCGGGGCTCACAGGGCGCGCTGCAGCTCACGCCGCGCGCGCCGCGATCCGCCCCTCGACAAGCGCGTCCGGATCGACCTCGTCGAGCGTCGTCACGACGCGATCCGCCCCCGCGGCGGCCAGCAGCGCGTCGTCGGCGAGCCGCGCCACGCCGAGCGCGGTCATCCCGGCCGCCTTGGCGGCCTGCACCCCGGAGGGGGCGTCCTCGACGACGAGGCAGCGCGCCGGCGGCACGCCGAGCGCGCCCGCGGCGGCAAGGAACAGGTCCGGCGCCGGCTTTCCGTGCGCCACCGCGGCGCCGCAGAGGTCGGCGTCGAACAGGTCGAGCAGCGTCGCGCCCGGCGCGACGGGCGGGCGGCGGATGCGCTGCTGCTCGGCGAACGCGTCGGCGCGGATCCTCCGGAGGAGCTCGCTCGCGTTCCTGGACGACGACGCCGCCGCGATGGGCACGCCGCGCGCCTTGATCCCCAGGATCAGCCGCGTCGCGTCAGGGAAGACGACGAACTCCCCCGCCTCGATCTTCCGGAGCAGCGCCGCCTGCTTGCGCTCGGCGTAGACGCGCGCGCGCGCCTCGGCGTCGGGCACGCCGAAGTAGTCGAGCGCCGCGCGCGCGCCGCTCTCGCGCGCCTTGCCGGCGACCTCGCCCTGGTAGACGGCCGTCGTGAACCGCTCGGGCGCGTAGCGCGTCTCGGGCGCGATCGCGCGCCACTCGGTCGCCATCAGCGCCTCCAGCGCCTCGCACCAGGCGCGCTCGTGCGGCGAGTCGACAACCACCCCGTCCACGTCGAAGAGGACCGCCTCGAAACGCATGCCGCCGACACATGGCGCCGGCGCGCCGTACCGGGAGCCCCGGGCGCGCAGGCGATGCGCTGCGATGCCGCCTGCGCGCCCGCGCCCGGCCGGGCCTGCCTGCGCGCCCGCGCCCGCACCCGCGCCCGGCCGGGCCTGCCTGCGCCAGCGATGCGCCGGCCGACGCCGCCGGCGACGCCCGCCCGCCTCCCGCCGCCGCGCCGGGGGTGCTACCTTGGAAGCTCGTGCCGCCTGTCCGCACCGGAGCCCACCCCCACGCGACGCGCCTGCCGCGCGCGCTCGTCGTCCGCGACCCGGAGCCCGAGGAGCTCCGCGCCACCGTCGACTGGTCGGACTGGTACCTCGACGACTCGGACGGCATCGGCGCGTGGGGCGAGCACGACGAGATCTCCCGCCTGCTCCTGTCCTCGATCGCGCAGCTCGCGCGCGAGCGCGGCTGGACCGACCACCACGCCGGCTCGGAGCGGTTCTTCGCCTGGGTGCGCGAGGAGCCGCTCGTGCGCGTCTCGCCGGACGTCTACCTCCTCGATCACCGGCCCGCGCCGCCGCTGCCCAAGCAATGGCAGACCTGGCTGCCCGGCCACCGGCCGCCGCGCTTCGCGCTCGAGATCGTGACGAGCGACTGGCAGAAGGCCTACGAGGATATCCCGCTCAAGTACTGCCAGCTCGGCTGTCCCGAGCTCGCGATCTTCGATCCGCAGGCCGCCGCGCAGCGGCCGCCCGCCGGCAGGGTGGCGCTCCAGGCCTACCGGCGCGACCCTGACGGCGCGTACGTCCGCGTCTACGCGGGCGCCGGCCCCGCGTGGAGCCCCGCGCTCGACAGCTCGCTCTGCGTCGTCGGCAGCGGGGCCGAGGCGCGGCTCCGGCTCGCGCGTCCGGGCGGCAAGGGTGAGCTCGTGCCCACCCAGGAAGAAGCCGCGGCGACCGACGCGCGCGCCCGGGAAGCCGCCGAGGCGCGGGTGCTCGAGCTCGAGGCGCGCGTGCGCGAGCTGGAGCAGCTGGATCCGCGATAGCGTGCGTCGCGCGGAGCGCGGCGCCACAGCGCTGGACAGGAGCGCCGCGCCGGTTTTGGCGGCGCGCCGCGTTCAGCGGTAGGCTCGCGGCATGTGTCGAAACATCCGTCCTCTGTTCAACTTCGAGCCGCCCGCGACGGAGGAAGAGATCCGGGCGGCAGCCCTGCAGTACGTGCGCAAGGTGAGCGGGACCCGCAGCCCGAGCGGCAAGAACGTCGCCTGTTTCGAGCAAGCCGTCGACGACATCACCGCCGTGACGCGCCGGCTCGTCGAGTCGCTGGAGACCACGGCGCCGCCCAGGAACAAGGAAGTCGAGGCCGCAAAGGCCCGCGTCCGCAACGCGCGCCGCTTCGGCACCTGACGCGCCGGTCCGCTCCTCCCGGGCGGCCGGCCGCAGCCCGGGCCGCCGATCCTGGCTCTGGCCCTGCTGTTACGTTATGTTCGCGCGCATGGGCGACGCCGCCACCACCCGGCGCATGAGCGCTGCCGAGTATCTCGAGTGGGAGCGCGAGCAGGGCGCGAAGCACGAGTATCACCTCGGCGAGGTCTTCGCGATGGCGGGCGGCAGCCCGCGGCACAACGTCCTCTCGAACGCTGTGGGCGCGGAGCTCCGCGCGGCCGTGCGCGGCAAGCCGTGCCATGTCCTGTCACCGGACCAGCGGATCTCCGCGAAGCAGGGAGAGCGCTACGTCTATGCGGATTCCGTCGTTGCGTGCGGCGGTGTACGGATGGAACCCGGCACCAGCGACGTGCTCGCGAATCCGAGCGTTGTGGTCGAGGTCCTATCGCCCAGCACCGAGGCGTACGACCGCGGTGAGAAGTGGGCAGCCTATCAGCGCATCCCGTCCCTCACGGACTACCTGCTCGTCTCGCAGATATCGGTGCGCGTCGAGCACTTCCGGCGCGAGGCCGACGGGTCCTGGCGCTACCGCGTGATCGAGGCGGGGGGTGCGATCACGCTCGCGAACGGCGCCACCCTTCCGGTCGATGCCATCTACGAGGGCGCCTTCGAGCTCGACGCCGGCTGAAGGGGTGAGCGCGGCGGGCCCGCTGTCGGCCCGTCGCGAGGGCGAGCACGCGCGCACGGCGCGGCTCAGGGCGGCCGGGCGCTCGACGAGCGGCTGTAGACGATCCGGCCGCCCGTCTTCGACAGCGCGTAGGCGAACCCGAGCTCGAGGGTCGAGCGGGTGACGACGTTCCCGAGGTCCAGCCCCTGCTCCACCATCAGCTGCGCGGTCGCCGGCGTGATGCCGACGAGCACGACCTCGGCCCCGAGCAGCCTCGCTGCCCGCGCCGCCGTCATGAGGTGATCCGCCGCCGCGGCGTCCACGGCGGCCATCCCCGTGACGTCGATCAGCACCACGCGTGCGCGGCGCTCGGCGATCTCCTGCAGCATCGACTCGAGAAAGCGGCCCGAACGCTGGCGGTCCATCGCCCCGACGAGGGGCATCACCAGGAGCTGGGGCGCGATCGGGACGACCGGGCTGGAGAGCTCATGGATCGTGCTGAGCAGCGACGCCTGGTGCCGGTTCGCCTGCTCGAGCTCCTGGGTCCGCTCGGTGACGCGCCGGAGGAGCTGCATGTTCTCGAGCGCCACCGCCAGGGTGTCGGCGATGCGCTCGATCAGCCCGAGCTCCTCGGGCGAGCACGCCGCGCGGCGCTCGCTGTCGAGGACGAGGACGCCGAACGGGACCCCTCGGGCGAGCAGCGGGACGCCGGCCCGCGTGAGGCTGCCCTTCCGGCGCGCCTCGACGGCATCGGGCCAGCGGTCGTGCTCGCTCGCCAGCGTGTCGATCACGACCGGCCGGCCGCCGCTCAGCACCCGGCCGACCAGGGACTCCCGATCGAGGCGGGCGCGCTCCTCGACGAAGCCCTCTTCGTCGACATCCACGCTGATCACGAGGAGCTCGATCGAGCGGTCCACCGCCGCGACCCCGCGCCTCCGGTTCGCGGACCGGCGGCTCGTCTCCAGGGTCAGGTGATCCGACAAGGAGCGAGACCAGGGCGTGGACTCGAGGGTCACGAGATCCACACCGGTGTCGATGAAGCGCGGAGAACACCGATCCTCGGCCTGCCTCGGCGCAGGGAGCCCGGCCAGCGTCGCCTCGACCCCTCTTGTGCTCATCTCGTGGAGCATCTGGACGGCGCGATAGCCCATGTCGTGCTCTCGCTGGACCACGGCCGCATGGATGGTCCCCTCCCTGAGCATCGCGATCGTCTCCGGGACGAGATCGAACGCGACGATCTTGAGATCTCCCGCCCGGCCGAGGGCCCGCGCGGCCATGCCCCAGGCCGGGCCGTTCTCGGCGCAGGCGCCGAAGGCGCCGGACAGCCCTCCTTCCCGCAAGGCGCCCAGGGCGAGCTGCAGCGCCACGGAGGTGTCGTACCGATTCTCCAGGGGAGGTCGCATCGCGATGGCCTTCCCGGCGGCCGCCGCGCCGAACCCCACGACGCGATCGCGACCGTTCATGGCGCGAAGCGAGGCCAGCTGCGCACCGACGATCCCGCCGTCCGGGAGGAGCCGCGCCATCACCTCGCCGGCGAGCCGGCCCGCCGCCACGTTGTCGGTGCCGACGTAGGCCAGAGCCCTGCTGCCTTCCACCGGCGGCGCATCGAACGTGATCACCGGAATCCCGGCCTCCGCGGCCCGCCGGATCGCCGGCTCGAGGTCCGCGGCATCGCTCGGCGCCACGACGATGCCGTGCACGCCGCGGCGCACGCCCTCGTCGATGAGCGCGCTCTGGCTCGCCTCGCCGGTCGCGACGCCGCATCGGTAGGTCACGCTGGCGCCGAGGGTGCGCCCCGCGACGAGCGCGCCCTCCCGCAGGTTGTTCCAGTAGGCCACCGGCGCGCGCCGTGGCACCCGGTAGATGCGGAGCTCACGGGACGCGCCCGGGTCGCTCGTGGACGAGCCCCCGCCGGCTGTGTCGTCCAGCAAGACGAGCTCCACGGCGCTCCATTGCGGCCGCAGCTGCGCGCTCTTGATCCCGTTCGAGATGATCTCCACGAGCTCATGCGGGCTGGCCTGGGTGGCCACCGCGTTCAGCACCTCCTCGAGCACGCGGTTCTCGTGGGCCGACCGCGCCTTGTCATCGAACAGCTCGCGCCGCTCCAGCGCCGCGGCGGCGCTGCCGGCCAGGCCCAGCAGCCGGGCCCGGCGCTCGTCCGGCAGAGGCTCCGCGTCCGGCGGCTCGAGGGCGAGCACGCCGATCGGCCGTCCGCGCAGGCACACCGGCGTGAGGACCACGACCGCGCCCGCGGGCAGGTCATCGACCGCCACCGCGCCCGGCAGGTGCTCTCGGTACCACGCGGCCGCCCCGACCACGCGAGCGCCGCCGTCGGGGTCGAGCTGCGAGACCGCGCTGGCCGGCCCCGCGTCCGACGGGATCGGCAGCGGCCCTGGCAGCAGGCTCTCGAGGCCCACGGCGGCCCGAACCACAAGGCGATCTCTCTCTCGGAGCAGCAGGCTGCCGCGCCGCGCTCCAGGCAGGCTGTCGGTGGCGTCCTGTACGATGCGATGCAGCGCTGCGAAGAGGTCCAGACCGGTGCTCATGCGTGTTCGACCTACACCCCACCGGACAGAGCACGGCGAGGGTCCACGCCAGCAGGCGCGATCGGTCCGTCCCCTGTCAAGCAATCCAACCGGCGCCCCCCTGATGAGCTCGAATCGCGGAGCTCTGTGGCGAGGACCACCGTCCGGCGCGGCGGCCGCCCGGCGTCGCACCCGGCGCCCATCCGTGCCAGGATACGGCCGGATCGTCGCATGGGAAACCACCTGGAGCGGGTCGTCGGGGTGCTCAACGGGGTCCTCGGCGACTACCTGAAGCGGACCAGCAATGGCCTCGCGACCGCGATGCAGCTCGTCCGCGACGGACACCCCGTGTCGCTTGCCAGGGCATTTCCCGCGGGCGTCTCTGCCCAGGCCACGTCGCGCGTCGTCGTGCTCGTGCACGGGCTGATGAGCACCGAGGAGCTCTGGACGATGCCGGACGGCGAGACGTACGGATCGCTCCTTGCGCGCGACCTCGGATACACGCCGTTTTACGTGCGGTACAACAGCGGCCTCCGCGTCTCCGAGAACGGCGAAGCCCTGGATATCCTCCTCGAGCAGCTCGTCTGCGCCCATCCTGCTCCCGTGGAGGAGCTGGTCCTCATCGGCCACAGCATGGGCGGCCTCGTCGCGCGCAGCGCCGCGCACGCGGCGAGCGACAAGGATCGAAGGTGGCTGCCCCTCGTCAAGCGCGCCTTTTATCTCGGCACACCGCACCTCGGCGCCCCGCTGGAGCGCTTTGGCAACGTGGTCACGTGGGCGCTCGCGAGCATCGACAATCCGTACACGAAGCTCATCGCCGACATCGTCAACCTCCGCAGCGGCGGGATGAAGGACCTGGCTTATGCCAACCTCCGCCGCGAGGACTGGGAGGGCGCAGACGCGAACGCCCTGCTCCAGAATCGCCGCCATCCGGTGCCCCTGCTCCCCCACATTCGCCATCATCTCATCGCCGGCGCGCTCACGGCCGACCCGAGGCTCTCTCTCCTGTTCGGGGACGCGATGGTCTCGCTGCGGAGCGCGACGGGCCGGGCGGTCGCCGACGACCGGTGCTCGCCCTTCCCTCAAGAGCACGCGCGGATCATGCCGTCGCTCGGGCACCTGCGCCTGGCCCACGACCCGGACGTCTACGCGCAGATCCGCGCATGGTGCGAGGAGGCGGTGTGATGGAGCGGTGGCGCGGTTTGAAGGACCTCGTGCAGGACGCCGTCGACCACGGCTCCCGGAGCGTCGAGCGCCTGCAGAAGCACGCGGCGAAGCTGCCCTTCGACCTGCTGGAGCAGATTCCCCCCATCCAGGCGCCCGTGAGGGGGATCCGCCTCCTCCACGACACGACGGTGTCCGGCGTCCACGGGGCGATCCGCCTCGTCAACCGCGCCGTGGGGGGCACGGTGGATGTGGCCCTCTTTCTCGTGGAGCAGAGGACACGGCCGGCGGAGGCGCCGGACGGCAGCGCGGGCGCCGCGCCGGATGCGCCCTCCGGGAGCCCGGACGACGAGGTGACGTGAGCCCGGGCCGGGATCACCCCCTGTTCGACGGCGCGCGGACGCCCTTCGGCGGCTCGCCGCGCCTCGGCAGGGTCGCGCGCCACCGCGCGCGCAGGGCGCTCGGCTTCTCGCCATAGCGCTCCTTCAGGAACGTGGCGCCGACCACGCGGTCCGTGCGGAAGGAGCGGAAGTCCTGGCGGAGCTCGCACCACGCCATGAGAATGCGCGTCGACTCGCGATACCCCACCACGACGGGCCACACGACGCGCTCGCTCTCGCGCCCCGCCTCGTCGCGGTAACGAAGCGCGATCTTCGTGCCGGCGCGGATCGACGCGCGCACCTCGGCCAGATCGAGCGCGTCGGGGGCCTGGTTCCACGCGGGGGGCGCGCCTGTCGCCGGCTCGAGGACGAACGGGCGCAGCCGCTCGGGGACCGTCGCGGCGATCTTCGCGATGAGGTCCTGCGCTGCCCTCTGCAGGGCGGCGTCCCCGCGGTGGGCGACCCACTGCGCGCCGAGGACCGCGACCTCGATCTCGTCGGGCGTCAGCATCAGCGGCGGCATGTCGAAGCCGCGCTCGAGCACGTAGCCGGTGCCCGCCTCGCCCCGGATCGGCACGCGCTGGGCGAGGAGATCCGCGACGTCGCGGTACACCGTGCGCTTCGACGTCTCGAGCTCCTCGGCGAGCGCCGCCGCGGTGACCGGCGACCGATGCCGGCGCAGGATCTGAAGGATCTGGAACAGTCGATCGGCGCGTCGCACGAGGATGCTGACACCAGGTTGTCAGCAGGGCGGGGCTACATCAAGCGAGGTCCACGACGGACCCAAGCTCTCGGAGATTGCGCATGATCACCCTGCACGGTTTCGGCCCCCTGTTCGGCTTGCCGGAAGCCAGCCCCTACGTGACGAAGACCGAGGTCCAGCTCAAGCTCCTCGGCCTGCCTTACAGGAAGGAGCCAGCGCGGCTCGAGCAGTCGCCGAAGGGGCAGGTCCCCTTCATCGACGACGGCGGCGCGCGCATCGCCGACTCGCACTTCATCCGCGAGCACCTCGAGCGCAAGCACGGCAAGGATCTCGACGCCGGCCTCGACGCGCGGCAGCGCGCCGAGGCGTGGGCCATCGAGCGCATGCTCGAGAACCATTTCGCCGCGACCTCGGGGTATGCGCGCTGGCTCATCCCGGAGAACTTCGCGAAGGGCCCGGCGCACTTCGTCGACGGCGCGCCGGAGGAGCTGCGCCCGAAGCTGCGCGAGGAGCTCCTCGCGCGCGTCCGCGAGTCGTTCCGCGCGGTGGGCGTCGCACGGCACTCGGACGAGGAGGTCGTCGAGCTCGGCGCGCGCTCCCTGACCGCGCTCTCGGCGCTGCTCGGGGACAGGCCGTACCTCTTCGGCGGGCGCCCCGCGGGCGTCGACGCGACCGCCTTCGCGGTGCTGGCCGGCATTCTCACGCCGTTCTTCGACTCGCCGCTGCGGCGCAGGGCCGAGGGCTTCGCGAACCTCGTCGCGTACACCGCGCGGCTGATGAGGGAGTTCTACCCGGATCACCCGTGGGAGGCGCCCCGGCCGGCGCGGCCGGGGGCCTGACCGCCGCGGCGCCTCGCTCGAACGGCGGGGCGCCGCGGCCTGCGTTCCGCCGCCCGGCGCTACTCCTTGGCGGGGGGAGCCGGCGCGGGCTCGGCCGGCGTGGGCTCGGCCGGCATGGGCTCGCCCACGGCGCCGCCGCCGCAGGCGGACCCCCACGAGGCCGGGGCAGGCAGGGGCAGCGACGCCACCGGCGTCGCGAGGTCGTCGAGCGCGTTCGCGATCACGCCGCCGAAGGAGATCGAGTAGACGTGGTCCTCGATGAACACGCCGCGCCGCACCTCGGCGCCGCCGTAGTAGCACCCCGACGTCGCGCTGAAGAAGCCGCTGTGGTCGACCGCGCCGAGGTGGCTGAACCCGTCGGCGATATCGACGTTGAAGAGCTCCAGCGTGCTCGCGACAGCGCCGGTCTCCCGATCGTAGCTCACGACCGGGAAGGCGAGCACGTCGCGCTCGCCATAGTACGTGAACGCCTTGTGGTTGTACTCGGCCTCCGAATACGCGTAATCCCCATCGAGCGTCTCCTTGTGCAGGAGCGCCGGCGCCGACGGGTCCGTGACGTCGAAGATCTGCAGCGCCAGGCCGGTCACCACGCCGTTCTCGTCTCCATCCCTGCCGATCGCCAGGAGGTGCCCGTCGCCGAGCGGGTGCATGTACTCGCTGAAGCCGGGGATCTTGAGCTCGCCCGCGACCGAGGGCGCTTCCGGGTCGGAGAGATCGAGCACGAACAGCGGGTCGACCTGGAGGAACGTCACGACATAGCCGCGGTCCCCGAAGAACCTCGTCGAGCGGATCTGCTCGCCGGGGGCCAGGTTGGTGACGGCGCCGATGCGCGCGAGCTCGGTCCCTTGCGCCTCGAGGACGAACACGCTGTTGCTGGTCGTCCACTCGGCCGCCGACCGCATCATCGCGGTCGTGGAGACGCGGAGCTTGCCGTTGTGCTCATCGAGCGAGAACTGGTTGAGGATGTGGCCGGGCACCGAGCCCGACGCGACGTACCGGGGCTGGCTCGGGTCGGCGACAAGATCGAACTTGTGCAGGTGCGTGGAGTCCAGGCTCACGCCCTCGTCGCCTTCCGGCGACGTCGGCTCCTGCCAGCCGCGCGCGGCGACATAGAGGGCGTCGTGGCTCGAATACACGGTGTCGGTCGCGCCGATGATCGAGGTCGACTCCGGCGCCTCGTCGAGGTCGGCGAGGTCGATCGACTCGATCTGCGTCAGGCCGTACGACGTCGTGCCCGCCTCCGGGATGTAGAAGTCCGCGCAGCTCGCGTCGAGCCCGGTGACCGTCTCCCCCTGCTTCTCGAAGCGGTACGGCAGCCACGCCGACAGCGGAGCCTCCTCGATGAGCGTCGTGTTCTCGGCGCGGAGCTGCTCGAACGCTGCGGTCCACGCCTCGGCGGTCTCGGGGTAGACGGTCAGGTTGGAGGGCCAGTAGTTGAGCGCGGGCCCGTGGGCGCCGCCGGTCAGCACCGTGCGGACGTTCGCGCCCGTGCGCCGCGCCGAGGCGTAGCCGCCCTCGAAGTAGAGCTCCTTGACCACGCTGGGGGCGCCGCTCGCGAGGCTCAGGACGGTGAGCTTGGTGAGCGGGGCGTAGACGTCGGGCGGCGGGGCAACGTCGGTCGCCGGGTCATCGGGGCTCGCGCCGCCGTCCGGCGGTACGGGCTCGGTCGGCGCCTCGTCGCCGTCCGGCGGCGGGGGAGCCGGCTTGTCGTCGCCGTCCGGCGGCGGGGGCGCCGGCATGTCGGCGCCGTCCGACGGCTCGGCGTTCCCCGGAGACGGCATCGAGCCGCCGCCCTCGGGGGGGACCGGCGCATCGTCGCCTTCCGGCCCGCTGCCCGGCGAACTGCCGTTCACGGGCACGCCGGCCATGCCGATGTCGATGAGCCGGTAGTCGTAGTACCCCGGCCGCGGCTCGACGCCCGCCGCCTCGTAGATCGGTGCCCCGTTGACCGACGAGTAGACGACGACCTGGTCGTCCGCCACGAACATCTCGAGCGGGCTGCCCTCGATCGCCAGCGAGCTGCCCACCGCGAGCGACGACGCCGGCCACGCGGCCAGCGTGTAGAAGCTCTCGCCGTGGAGGATGTAGAGGTTGTTGCCGTCGGTCTTGACGATATCCGCCTCATCGACGCCGGCGACCTGGGTGTTCGTATCGGAGTGGGCCGGCCCGGCGCTGTCGCCGTCCGTCGCCGCGCCCTCGCCGCTGTTGGTCCCGCTGTCGGCCTGGGGCGGCGTCGGGGAAGGCGCGTCGGTGGGCGCCTCGGCCCCCCCGGGCACCGCGACGTCGCCGCCTAGGTCGAAGCCGCCGCCGCGGATGTCGCCATACACGGCATAGCTCGCGATCATGGCGTCGATCTGGGCGTTCATCTTGGCGAGCGCGTCCTGCTTCAACAGCGCTTCGAGGTCGTCGCACGACTGAGCCCGGTGGAGCGGCGCGCGCTGGGACGTGGTCTCAGGTTCGCCGGAGGAGGACCCCGCATCGCATCCGGCGGCGAGGAGGCCTGTTGCAGCAAGAAGCCAGAGGGAGGAGTGGGCGCGGTGTGTTCGCATGGTGCCCGGCAACTTGGCAAGGCCCGCGCCATCCGCCCGCTCGCTCGGATGGCCGCGAATCGCGGCGATCCGCGCGCCTTCAGGCTTGCCGCGCCGCGGCAAGCACGACATGCATGCACTGGCGAGGGCCGTCTGGCACACGTGTGCCATGGGGGATGGTGGGACTGGTTTCTTCCACCAGCGGGCTCAGAGGGGAACGGGCGCGGGGGGGATCTTGAACACGTCCCATGCGGGCGTGTGGTTGCTCGTGCCCGTCGTCTGGTTCCAGAGGTAGATTGACGGGTACGTGCGCACCGTCGTGCCCTCCACGACGACGCCGGTCACGTAGAGCTGCGATGCCTTCTTGTTCGAGTCCTTCTGGAGCGTGTAGCCGTCGCGGGACGACGAGAAGATGACCCAGTAGTAGGTCTTGCCGTCGACGGTCGTGGTCTCCGGCGACCACCTGGGCCAGCTGTTGTGGATCCCCGGGCTCGAGACCCCGAGGCAGGCCGGCGGGTCGTTGGCCGCGAGCCGCGTCGCCGCGCCGCCGGTCGAGGGGATGACATGGATGTCGGACGCGGGGTTATAGTACATCTCTCCCGGGCCCGGCGTCCGGTTGAACGCGACAAGCTGGTCGTCGGGCGAGAAGGCCGGGTAATACTCGTTGAACGCCGGCTCCGCGGCGCCCTGCAGCGGTGTCGCCGCGCCGCCCTGCCGGTTGTTGTAGGGCACCGTGTAGAGATCGCCTGCGCCGGCGGCGATCCGCCCGTCCTTGCCGGCGTCGGTGGACACGTAGACGAGGGTGTCGCCGTCGTGGCTCCAGTCCGGCATCAGCGCCCCGCGCGTATCGCCCTCGCGCGCGATGAACCCGTATGCGGTCCCCTCCGCGGCCGCCATCTCTTGCTGGACCAGGTTGGGGTTGGCGTCGAGGGGATAGGTCGGGACGGGCGACTCCAGGTCGAACCACGCGAGGCGCGCGTTCGGCATGGTGCTGTACGACCCGCCGTCCCAGACCGTGCCGCGATCTCTGCCATAGGAGGTGACGACGATGCGGTCTCCGGGGGAGAAGTGCGCTTGGGACATCTTGGGCGCGCCGAGCCAGGCCTGGGCCATCGCCTCCGAGCCGCCCGGCGTCACGTACGGGGGGACCTCGCCCACGGTGTCCTTCTGGACGGAGGCGATGGCGAGGCCCCACGGCCAGTGATCCGTGAAGATGACGGACTCGCCGTCAGGCGTCGACGTGTGGCACCCGATGCACTTCACCGCGCCCTGATCCCGGAGGCCGCCGTTCTCGGTCCTGCGGCCGCCCTGCTGCACCTGCTCGACCTTGAGCGCGTTGACGACGCCCTCCTCGCCCACGCCGAACCCTTCCAGCCACGCGTCCGCCGGCCCTTCGCCGATCGCCGCCCAGTACACCATGCTGCCGCCGGCCGGGGCCGGGGCGATGGTGATCGGCCCGGAGGTGCCCATCAGCGGCGCGCCCGGCGCGCTCGTCGACACCGAGCGGATCGTGAGGGTGATCGGCTCGTTGCGGACATGCGCGGCCAGGTTCTCCCACATGGCCTTGGGCATCTTCCATTCTCTGTTCGTCGTGTAGACGACAAGGTCGTTCTTCTCCCGGTCGGCGTGCACGCGGATCTCGAACAGGTCCTGTCCCTGCGGCGCGGTCCACCGGAACCGCGGCCGCAGCCAGTTGTTCGGGAAGAGCGCCCCGATCTCCGGCTCGGCGAGGCACGGCCCGCCCGGCGCGCCGCTGGCCGGATCGCCGAACAGCTCGGGCGCGTTCGCCGGCGGCGGCGTCCCGCTGTCGTCGAGCACCGGGGCCGCGGGGAAGTCCTCGCACACCTCGCAGGGGGGCGGCTCGACGGGGCCGCCGCTGCCCACCTCGAAGACGTTTCCCGCCCCTGTGCCGATGTCGTCCGGAATCCCGCCCGAGCCGCCGGTGCCCTGGGCCTGCGGGGAGCCTCCCGGGCCTGACGAGCAGGCGATCGCGCAGACAGAGCCGACAAATAGAGTCCCGATCAGTTGCTGCAAGGTTCTCATTCAGGTTCCTCCGTGCGCGCGCCCAGGGCTCGGTCCGCCCGGACCAGCACACCGCCCTGCCGGAGCGGTGATGTCGTCGGGATCCGCGGAGCTGGCCTTCGTCGCGCGCCCGAAGCCGGGCTGACGCGATGGTCGCGTGATCACCGTGGTGCTGCTGCTTCGTGGCCGGGATCCAGGGTGGATCAGGAGCGGATCGCGAGATCGCTCAGCGCGAGGCGCCGCCCCTTCCCGGCGTGGACGATATGAAGAAAGATTTGAGCAGGTAGGAAGACAGGAACCCTTGTCCCTGTCAAGCCTGTCGCAGGACCCTGTCGCGCGATGACCCGCGCCGCGGGGTGCGCCGGGGTGCTAGTTTCCTCGGGTGGCATCGCCGAATCGCATCGGGTTCCCGCTCAACCCCCGGCGGGCGCCCCGCGCGCTCGTGCTCCGCGATCTATCGCCGGAGGAGGCCAGCGCCGCGATCGACTGGTCCGGCTGGCACTTGCCCGACGACGCGGAGCGCCAGGGCAAGGCCGAGCGGTCCGGGATCGTCCGCCTGCTGCTCTCGGTGCTCGCGCAGCTCGCGCGCGAGCGCGGCTGGGTGGACTGGTACGCTGGCGCCGACCACGCCTTCGCCTGGGTGCGGGGCGAGCCGCTGGTGCGCGTCCTGCCCGACCTCTACGTCCTCGATCACCGCCCGTTGCCGCCGCTGCCGCGGCAGTGGCAGACGTGGCTGCCGGGCCATCGCCCGCCGCGGTTCGCGCTGGAGATCGTCTCCGGCGACTGGCGCCGGGCGTACGAGGTCACGCCGGCCAAGTACTGGCAGCTCGGCTGTCCCGAGCTCGTGCTCTTCGATCCCGAGGCGGCCTCTGCCCGCGTGCCGCTCGCGGAGGAGCGGGTGCCGCTGCAGCTCTACCGTCGCGACCCGGACGGCACCTACCTGCGCGTCCACGCCGGCGCCGATCCCCTCTGGGTCGAGGCGTTCGACGCGCACGTCGTCGTGTTGAAGGACGGCCCGCACCCGACGTTGCGCGTCGCGCGGACCTCCCGGGCGACGGATCTCGTGCCCGCCGAGGAGGAGGCCCTGCGCGCCGAGGGCGAGGTGCGCGCCCAGGAGCAGCGCGCCCGCGTCGCGGAGCAGCGCGCCCGCGCCGCCGCCGAGGCGCGCGTGCGCGAGCTCGAGGCGCGCGTGCGCGACCTGGAGGCCCGCGTCGCGCGCCGGTGAGCGGCGCTCGTCGGCGCGTGACCGGGCGCTACGCCGGCCGCAGGATCTGGCGCACCGAGTCCACGTCCGCGACCCGGTGCAGCACCGGCTGGAGGCCGGCGCCCGGGGCCTCGCCGAAGGCGCCGCTCGCCGCGACGGCGCGGGCGCGGGGGCCGTCGAGCACGAGGAACACGTCCCGGAGGCCTCCGGCGCCCGGCGCGTCGATCACGTCGACGATGCGCGAGCGATCGAGGTGCAGCTCCTCGTCGCCCCGCTGGATGAGCACGCGCCGATCGGTGATGAGGTACCGCGTCCGCGCCGCGAGCCGCGCGGGGCGCACCACCGACACGTAGAGCATCGCCGCCCCTGCAGCGACGAGCAGCACGATCGTGAGCGAGAGGGAGGCGACGAGCGCCACGAAGGACACGCTCTCCGGATCCATGCCCGCCGCGGTCACGATGCGGATGCTCCGCACGGCGTGCACCGCCGTGACCACCGCGAAGCTGCCAAGGAGCACGCCGAGCAGCACCGAACCGACGCCGCGCAGGCCGCTCGGGAGCCACTTGTGCCAGCCGTCGGCCGGGTGCGCCGACCAGAGCACCCGCTCGCCCTCGTCGAGGCGCTGCGCGAGCAGCCGGTGACCGACGCCCGCGGGCGCCGACGGGACGACGCCCCGCAGGATCGCCCAGACGCGATCCGGGGCGACGACGCCGTTCAGCACGATCGACAGCCGCCGGCGGAGCGCGCCCGTCGGCACCGCCCTCACGAGCTCGAGGTCGCCGACGCCGGGGTGCTTCGGATGCCAGTGGATGCGCGCGTAGCTGATCGACCGCCGCTCGATGGAGCGCCGGAGCTTCCCGCGCTGCACCACGATGTGCAGGTCGGTGAGCTGGTACTCGAGCTCCGAGCGCCACCAGCGCGGCAGGTAGCTGAACGCCACCGCGAGGCTCGCCATCCAGGCCGCGAAGGCGAGCAGCTGGGTCGGCGACGCGTCGAGCGCCTGGCTCACCACGATGGCGGACGCCGTGCTGATCGCCGAGGTGACCCCGCAGACCACCGCGCCCACGACGTAGAGGAGCGGCGTCGCGACGACCTTGGGCCGTCCGGACCAGAGCACCGTCTCATTGAACACCGAGTCGCGCATCTCGACGGTTCTCCGTTCGGGGTGAGCTGGCCGGCGCCGCCCCCGCGCGCGAGGGCGACCACGGTAAGGTGAACCCGCCGGGCGGGGTCGTAAAGGGGCGTCCTCGCATCCCGCTGCAGTGCGATCGGAGCGCGACCGGAGGCGACGTGCGGGAGCGACGTGCGGCGGCCGGTACGCGGCCTGACCCGCGCCTCGGCTCAGCGCCGCTGCGGCGGCCCGTGCGCGGGCTTGCGCAGGCGCTTCAGCGTCTGCTCGCGCTCCCGCTCGCACTGCACGCGCCGCGCCTTGGCCAGCGGCAGCCAGTGATCGTTTCCCGGGGCGCGCGCGATGTACGACTCCCACGCATCCACGGCCTGCAGGTAGGCCTCCGCGCGCGCGGCGCCGAGCTCGGCGCTCCGCGCCGCGGCCCAGTGGCCGAGCGCGGCATACCAGGCCTCGTCGTACGGAGGCACGTAGAACCAGCCCGCGCCGTTGATCTGCTGGTCGCTCCGGTCGTAGGTCCTCGCGAGCCGGATGTGCTCGAGGGCGCCCTCCAGGTCGCCCGACCGGTCGAGCGCCACGGCGAGCCCCCAGAGCGTCGTCACGCCGTAGCGGAACATGTCGAGCGACCCGAGCGCCGCCAGCGCGGCGCGGTAGCCCTCGACGGCGGAGGTGATGTCGCCGAGCGCCATGTACGCCTCGGCCTGGTTGGCCAGCAGCAGGGCCCGCGACGCCGCGTGCGGCTCGAGCGCGAGCGCCTCGTCGTACGCCTTGATCTCCTCCGTGTACCTGCCGAGCCGCGCATAGCAGACCGCGAGCGCGTGCCACGCGTCGGCCCGGGAGGGCGCCGGCGGCTGGGTGCGCAGGAGCCCCTCGAGCGTCGCGACCGCGCCCTGCACGTCGCCGAGGTGCTCCAGGATATCGGCGTAGCGCAGCCGCACCGACGGGTCGCGCGAGGTCGCCGCGCCGGCGCGCTCGTACAGGGCGCGCGCCTCGCGCAGCCAGAGAGGGCCGATCTCCTCGATGCGCTCCAGGAGCGGCGAGCGCCGGAGCTGGTCGTACCGGGCGAGGAGCGCGTCGGCCTCGGAGATGAGCTCCGCGCGCTCGTCGGCCGCCGGATCCAGCGCGCGGGACCAGACGGTCGGCGCCGCGCGGAGGGGCGCCGCCGCGAGCGCGAACGAAAGGAGCACCGCGAGGCCGGGCAGGCGCGGCCGCCCGGGCAGGCGCGGCCGCCAGATCATCGCGCGCCTCCCGCGTTCGGCCCGGGCGGGGGAGCCGCGCCGCGCTCCCGCGGGGCGCGCGCGGCCGGTCCCGCCGTCGCAGCGCGCGCGGGCCGGTGGCCCCCACCGCCGCCTCTCCGGAGCGCGTCGAGGCGCGCGCGCGCCGCCGTGGCCCACGGCCCCTGGCCACCGGCGCCCGACAGGTAGGCCTCCCAGCGCGCGATCGCCGCCGCCGTCATGGTCCGCTCCAGCGCGAGCGCCTCGAGGGCGAGCCTGTCCTCCGGGACCGCGAGGTAGTCGAGGGTGCGCAGGCGCGCCGCCGCGCTGGCGAGGTCGTCCGCGGCGTGCTCGCGCGCGGCGGCGCCGGCGTGCGGGTCGGCCGCGCGGGCGCGAGCCGCCGCCTGGGCGCGGTGGTCGGCCGCGCGGGCGCGGGCGGCCTCGGCGCGGGCGCGGGCGGCCGCCTGGGCGCGCTGGTCGGCCCCGGCTGCCGCGTCGCCCGCCTCGCCTTCGAGCGCGGCGTCGGCCTGGGCCTTGTCGCCGGCGCGGTCGAGCGCGAGCGCGAGCGACAGCGTGACGTCGCGGGCGAGCTGCGTCTGCGTGCGCTGGCGCGCCTCGCGCAGGTAGGCGATCGCCTCGTCGAGGTCGCTGCGGGGGCCCTCGGCGGGCGCGCCGGCCGGCGGCTTCGCGGCCGCGGCGGCCATCGACAGGTGCGCCGCCTCGAGCAGCACGAGCGCGCGCTGGTCGGCGGTGCCGAGCAGGTCGATCCGCGGGACGAGCGCGCGGTAGATCGCGATCGCCTCGTCGCGCTTGCCGGTGCGGGCGAGCGACCGGGCGAGATCGTGCAGCGTGTGCGGGTCCTCGACGCTGCGCGGGTCGATGCTCCGCGCGCGGTCGAAGGCGCGCGCGGCGTCCGCCGGCGAGCCGAGGGCGAGGGCGGCGCGCGCGAGCAGGACCTGCGGCGCGGCGCGTCCCGGCAGGATCTGGTCGGCGAGGCGCGCCGCCTCGCGCGCCGCCTCGGCGTCGCCGCCGAGCTGCGCCTGGCCGCGCGCGAGGAGGTCGCAGTAGCGCGGGAGCTCCGGAGCGCGCGCGCTCTCCCAGATGGTGGGTCCACGTGCGATAGCCCGGCGGGTCCGCGCCGAGCACTCGGGCGGCCGCCCTGCCGCCGCGGCGGCGGCGACGAGATCGCCGCTGCCCTGTCCGCCGTGCGCGGCGAGCGGGAGGGCTAGCAGGGCCGGGAGCAGCAGCGAACCGAGGTGCACGGCGGGGAGTGTACCAGCGACCCGCTCCGGAGGCCCACGCCGGACCGGAGGCGGCGGGCTGGGATCCGGTTGATCGGGCGGGCGATGGTCCGTTATGGTGCCCGAGGTGACAGCGCCACGGGGGGCGTTCGCGGGTCGTGTTTCGCCGGACTCCGCAGCCTTGGTGCCTCGTGAGGCCAGAGGAGGATCGACATCATGGGCGAGGTGATTCGCAAGGATGCGCCAGCGGACGACATCATCGGTGACGTGCGCGCGGCGCTCCAGAGCGCTTCGGCGAAGGGCGGGTCCCTCCGGGAGCTCGCCGAGCAGCGGCTCGTGCCCGTGCTGACGCTCTTCGACGGGGTGGAGGCCCAGCGCAACGCCGCGCGGTCCGAGGCGGAGCCGCTGCTCGCCAAGGTGGAGGCCGAGTCCGCGCGCGCCGACGACGCGCTCGGCAAGGTCGCCGACGACGTGTGGAACGCCGTGGGGCGCCCCTCCGCAGATCCTGCGCTGTCGATCCTGTTCCCCGGCGGCGTGGCCTATTTCGCCGACCACGAGGACGGCGACATCACCGGGCAGCCGGATCGGCTGGAGGTGCTGGCGCAGCTGCTCGGCTCCGGGATTCACCCGAAGCTCAGCCTGGACAAGGCGCAGGCGGCGGCGGCCGAGGTGAAGTCGGCCGCCGCGGCGCTGCGCTCGACGGTCGAGGCGACCCGGCTCCCGCTGGAGCGGCTGAGCGTGCTCGATCGCATCCGCGCCGCGGTGGCGAAGAGCGCGCACATCGAGCTCGTGCACCTGAAGCGCCTCTACAAGGCCGCCGGCTTTAGCGAGCCGGAGATCCACGGCGTGATCCCGGATCGCGGCCGGGCGCGGCGCCGGCTGTAGCCCCTCGTCGCTCACGCTCGTCCCTGGATCCGGGAGAGGGCAGGCCCGAGGAGCCCGTTCTCTGTGGTGCGGCGCGGCGAGGGCGCGCCGGATCGACGGCTCGGCCGCGCCGCGGCTCGTCAGACAGCGCCCGGCGCGGGCGTGCGCGGCGTTCGCTCCCTGCTGGCCAGGCTCACGGGCGATGGCCGGAATAAGGGGGATACGGGCTGGGCGCGCCGGAGCCGAGCGACGTGCTGCGCCCGTAAGGCCCGTAGGGCGTGCGTGTGGACGAGTAAGGCGAGTTGCCGCCATAGTAAGGCGAGTTGCCGCCATAATAAGGCGAGTTGCCGCCATAGTAAGGCGAGTTGCCGCCATAGTAAGGCGAGTTGCCGCCGTAATAAGGCGAGTTGCCGCCGTAATACGGCGCGCGAGGCGAATTGCCGTGCTCCGAGACGTACGGGGTACCGAGGAGCGGGAGGAGCGACATCGCGAACGTGAGGTGCCGCGACGTGGCGCTCCGGATATCGGGGACGAGGTGAGAGATCCCCGGGTGCAGCTCGGGTCCGACGACGACGATCTGCTCCTTGAGATGGGCGAGGAACTCCTCGTGTCGACGGATCTGGAGGTTGACGTACGTCCAGTCGAACTGGCCCCCTGTGAGCCCTTCGAGGAACTGTTGATCCGCCGTGCCCTGCTCGATGACCGCCCGGCTGATCGAGTTGTCCTGCGGCACCACGCCGGTCTGTCCGAGCGCGGCCAGCAGCTGCTGGTTCGCGGCGGTGTGGTGCTCGATCAGCTCCTGGGCGAGCTCGATGACGTACGCGTCCGTCGCGTGGATCAGGGCGGTCTGCGCCTCCGCGATCTGGATCGCATCGAAGGCGGCGATCACCGCGGCGAGCTCCGGGACCGAGAGCGTGAAGGCCTGCGAGGCGGACTCGACCGCCTCTTCCGCGCGATCCTCGTCCGCCGCTGCGAGGTGACTGTCTTCCACCGCGACGGAGCAGGCGCTGGCTCCTCCGAGCGCGAGGCCTGCGATCCATGCAAAACGAAGAGAATCGATTCGAATGCTCATACTTCCCCCATGTCATTGACGGAAGCGGTGCCGGCGCTGGAGCGCTTGGCGGTGATGCCTGGCCCGCCCCGTCATGTATCTTGAGCTGCTCTGGGGATATGCAAGCGCGAACTCATCAAATCGATGATTCTCACCAGCGCACAGGATCGGTTGAACCCTCCGCACCGCGCGACGAACCGGCGCGCAGGTGCCACTTCTTGAGGTCGCTGAACGGACGCCGTCGCTGCGGGGCGGCGGCGACGGCGTCGTCACGGGAGGGCTGGCAGGGGCCGGGGAGCGGCGCTGTCGGGGGATCGGCGTGATGCCGTGCCCGATCTCGACGGAGGCGGCAGGATGGACATCAACGCTTTTCCTGGAGGAAGGGTCCGAGCTCGGGCTCCCGGCGATCCGGGCGCGAGCGGGACGTCAGTCCGCGGACCTGGCCGGTTTGCGCGCCACGACGCCGACGGCGCCGTAGTAGATGCCCCACGCCGCCGGGTCGGCCGCGAACCGGGCGTAGCCGGCGAGATCTTCCTCGCTGATCCGCCCGGTGGCGAGGTACTTGTCCTGGAGCTGGGCGGCCGAGAGGCTCATGATCTCGGACAGCGGGTGGCCGCCCGGGCACAGCGGCACCTCGTTCTCGACGGCCTCGATGGCGAGCCCTCGCGACGTCAGGATCGCGGGCAGGCGCAGGCCGAGCCCCGGGTCCTTGCCGTCCGCCTGGTACATCGCGAGGATCGCCTGATTGACCCGATCGAAGGCCTCGATATCCGGGCCCGACGCGCCCCTGGCCGCGGTGAAGTCGGGCTCCTCGAGCACGAGGCGGCCGCCGGGCTTCAGCGCCGCGAGCATGGCGTCGAGGAGATCCTGGAAATCGGCGTTGTGGATGAGCACGTAGCGGGCGTGCACAAGATCGAAGCGGGCTGCGTGGAAGTTGAGCTGGCGGATATCGCCCTCGATGATCCGGACGCCCGGCAGCCGAGAAGCATCCATGAACCCGACATCGAGGTCGACCGCGACCACCTCGCCCTCGTGGCCGACGCGCTCGGTCATCCAGGAGGCGATCGATCCGGCGCCGGCTCCCACCTCGAGGCAGCTCCAGCCGGGGCCCATCCCGGACGCCTTGAGCAGGCGCCAGCTGCCGGGGTCGAAGAACCCCTCGATCCGCCGCAGGCGCTCCAGCTCTCGCGCACGCTCCGAACCCGCAAACACGTAGCTGCTCTCGGCCATAGGAATGGACATAATAGTCGATTCCGTGAAGGAAGAAGCGAACTTCTCCCGGCGTGCCTCGTCCGGGTACCCCTTCCGGTCGGCGCGCCGTGCCCGTGCGCCCGCTGCACACGACGGCGTCGTCGCTGTCCGGTCGGCCGCGCTCGCCGGCGCCCGGGGCCGCGAGCGCCTGGTGACGAAGTCGCCCGTCGAGCACCCGTCCTGCGGGCATCGCGCTTGCGAGCCGCCTGCGTGATCGGCTGGCTCATGATCCCGGACCAACCCTCCGTTCCTGACACGATCGGCCCGCGCAATCCCTGCGATGCGGGTCGGCTGCCGGGCGGGGTAGCCCGGCGAGCGCTCGTGATCGGCGGAGGCGTCGCCGGGCTGTCGGCCGCGCTGGAGCTCGCCGAGCGTGGGTATCAGGTGACGCTGAAAGAGGCCGCGGCTGTCCTGGGCGGCCGGCTGCACACGCGCGATGAGCGGCTGCGCACGGGGACGTTCCGCGTGGAGCACGGACTCCACATGTGGTTCTGGCAGTATTACAATTCCTTCGACATCATCCGGCGCCTCGGTCGCGAGCGCTATTTCCGTCCGCTCGTGGAGGTCTACTACGAGTTCAAGACGTACAAGCCGGAGGTCGTCCGCAGCGTCGGGCCGTATCCCTTCAACGTCATCAATGTCGTGAGGGAATCGCCGAACCTGAGCGTCCTCGACGTGGCCGGCGCGCGGGGCGCGCTCGGCGAGCTGGTCGGGTACAACCACGACCTGAACTACCGCCGGTTCGATGACGAGACGTTTGACGCGTGGGGGAGGCGCACCCGGGTGAACCGCAGGTTCTGGGACATCGTCATGGGCCCTGTCGCGTCCGTGACGCTGAACGACCCGGCGAGGGTCAGCGCGGCCGAGATGCTGCTCTACATGCACCTCTTCTTCCTCGGCCATCCGAAGGCGTTCCGGCGTTCGGTCGCGACCGTCGACCACGGCACGGCGCTCATCGATCCGTGGGTCGCGCGGCTCCGCTCGCTGGGAGCGATCGTGGAGGTGAGCGCTCCCGTGGCCGGGCTACGCCTCGAAGCGGGCCGCGCTGTCGGCGAGGTCGGCTCGCCGGGGCGCTACGACGCGGTCGTGCTCGCGTCCGACGTCGGAGGCCTCCACCGGATCCTCGCCGGGTCCGTGCCCTTCGACGCTGCGAGCGCGGCGGCGCTCGCCGCCCTCCGCGCCCGCCTTGACCGGCTCGCCGTCGCGCCCGCGTACCACGTGCTCCGCGGCTGGTTCGACAGGCCCATTCGCCGGCGTCAGGTCGAGGCCGTGATCGAGACGCCGCAGCACCGCCCCATCAACCTGATCGCGATCTTCAGCATGCTGGAGGAGCAATCGGCCGCGTGGGCCCGCGAGCGAGGCGGCTCTGTCGTCGAGCTCCACCTCTACAACACGCCATGGCTCGGCGGCCTCGGCGCCGATGTCATTTACGAGTCCATCCGCGGCGAGGTGGAGGATGTCCTCCCCGAGCTCCGCGGGGCGCGCGCGCTCGACTTCTCGCTGGGCGCGTTCCAGAACTTCACCTCGCTCGAGGTGGGGCAGGGAAAGCAGCGTCCGACCAGCGATTTTGCGCTCCTCGCCGGCGTGCGAAACCTCGCGCTCGCCGGCGACTGGGTTCACACGAGGTACCCGTCCGCCCTCCTGGAGAGGGCTGTATCGACGGGGCGTGAAGCAGCGAATCACATCCTGTTCGCCGATCGCGTCCGGGAGGCGCCGCTCGCGACTGCCAGGAAGCACGGCCCTGGCCTCTTCCCGCGATTCGGATGAGCCAGGCCATTCGACGGTAGGCCGACGGTAGGCTCCCGGAGAGGGCGTTCGTCGGACAGCCCGGAGCCCCGCCCTCACGTCACGGGAGCACCCGGCGCAGCGCGAACACCGCCAGCCCGCCCATCGCGAGCGTGGCGGCGCCGCTCAGGATCTTCCGCGCCCTGGAAGGCGCCGGCAGGAACGCCGTGGCGCCGAGCGCCGCGAGCGGGGGCGACGTGCGCGCCGGCGACGACTCGGCGGCCAGCGGCGACGCCGCGGCGTGGATCGGCGCGGTCTCGGCGAACAGATCGAGCATCTCGCGCACGAACGCGGGCAGATCCTGCGGCCCGCGGCTCGACAGCCAGTTGCCGTCGCGCACCACCTCCTCGTCGCGCCAGACGCCGCCCGCGTGCACGATGTCGTCGCGGATGCCGGGCCAGGACGCGAGCTGCCGTCCGCTCACGAGCTCCGCCGACGCGAGCACCCAGGGGCCATGGCAGATCGTCGCGATCGGCTTCCGGAGGTTGTCGAACGCGCGCACGAACAGGCGCGCCTCCTCGCTCTGCCGGAGGAGATCCGGGTTGATGAACCCTCCCGGCAGGAGCAGGCCGTCGTACTCGGCCGGATCGGCCTCGGCGAGCGTCCGGTCCACGTGCACCCTCGCGCCGAGCTCGTGGAGGTTCATCCCGCGGATCTTGCCGTGACGGAGCGAGACGACGTCCACCGTCGCGCCCGCGGCGCGGAGCGCCTTCATCGGCACGGTCAGCTCGATCTGCTCGAACCCGTCCGCCACGAGCGCCGCGATTCGTTTGCCTGCAAGCTTCTTTCGTTCCTTCATGCTGCCCTCAACGATTGGTCGATTTGTGTCGTTGTGTCGCTGTGTCGTTCGGATTGCGCCAGGAGGTGCCTGTTCGTACTGCCCTGTTCGTTCCTCGGACATGTCTCCTCCGACGCACCCTAGAGCCGGCGCCCCGCTCCGCAACCGAGGCCGGCGCCGATTTCGTGGCCTGTGCGAGCCCGGCTGCGGGTGTCGCCCGCGGCCGACCCCGCGAGTGTGTCGTTTTGCGACAGGCGGCTCATGGCGCCAGGGGGCGGGAGCGCGCCGTCACCTCGACAGGATCAGCCTCGGGCGGAGCCACAAGAGGCCCAGCACGGCGGGCACGAGGGCCGCGAGGCCGACGACCGCGGCGCGCAGGAGCCGCTTCTTCCCGCGCGGCTTCCATCCGCCGCTCACGGTGGTCCCTTCCGGCAGCGGCGTGAACAGGTTGCCGTTCGTCGCGTAGGCCGCGCGGTCGTGCTTCAGGTGCAGCCGGTCGACGCTCCGCGCGAGCTGGCGCTCGGCGAGGCCCGGCGCCACGAGGGACAGCAAGGCCAGCTGCCGGGCCGTGCTGCCCACGAAGACCTCCCGCCGGGGTGTCCGTGCCGTACGCACGATGGCGCGCGCCACGCGCTCCGGTGGGTACACCGGGGGCATGGCTACCGGCGTGCGCCCCGTGTAGTTGCCCGCGTGCTGGAAGAACGGCGTGTCGATGGTCGCGGGCAGGACGGTGGAGACGTGGATATCGCGGGCACGGAGCACCTCGAGCTCCTGCCTCAGGCTCTGGGAGAGGCCGCGGATCGCGTGCTTCGAGGCGACGTAGGCGCTGACGTAAGGCTCGGAGAGCCTCGACACCATCGAGCCGACGTTGATGAGCACGCCGCTGCCCTGCCGCCGGAACTGGGCCAGGGCGGCGCGGGCGCCGTGGATGGTGCCGAACAGGTTGGTCTCGATGACGCGGCGGTAGGGCTCGGAGGGCGTCTGTTCGAACAGCCCGAAGAGCGTCACCGCCGCGTTGTTGACCCACACGTCGATCCGGCCGAACGCCTCGGTGGTGCGCCGCGCGATCTCCAGGACGGCGGCCTCGCTCGTCACGTCGGCGACCACGACGAGGGCCTTGCCCCCGGCCCGCTCGCACTCGGCGGCGAGCTCGCGCAGTGGCTGCTCCCGCCTGGCGGCCAGCGTCACCGCGGCTCCGCGCCTGGCGAACTCCAGCGCTGTTGCGCGGCCGATGCCGCTCGAGGCGCCCGTGATCACGACGACCGTATTCCGGAACTTTTCGCGCATGCCTCACCCCCTCCTCTGCGCCGCGTTGCGACGCTGCGCCGCGCGGCGAGCGGCCGCGCGCGGGCGCGGCGTGCTTTGCGGTCACAGGTGGTCCTGGCTTCATGCAAGCGCCGGGCAAGCCGCGTCCAGCCGTGAGGGTGGTTTGCGCCGCGCGGGGATCGACTCGCCCGCTCCGTTCGGTGCGCGGGCGCGCGCCTGCCGTCGAGCGCGCCCGCTCGCGCCGGGCGGCGTCAGGAGGCCAGTCTGCGTCTCGAGCCCGCGGCGGTGCTCGATCGGGCGTGGCCCGATGCGCCGTTCCGGCCGTGTCTCGATCCCGACGGCTGGATCCGGCTCCAGCATGTCGAGCGTGGGACGCTACGCGGCCGGGCCCTTGGTGGGCCCTCGCGCGCATGGACGCGTCCGCATCGACGGCGGCTCGGCACGGGCCGCAAACGCAGACGACCTGGGGGACACATCATGCGAAGCATGTTTCTGGTAGTCATGGCCGCGCTGCCGCTCATGGCCTGCGGAGGCAGCCAAGGCGGCGGACAATCGACCTCGCCTGGGGCCGGGCAGACGGGCGGAGAGACGCCCGGCGGCACCGAAGGAACGGGAGCACCCGAGAGCGAAGCTCCCGGCACGGGGACGACGCCTGGAGGAGAGATGGGAGCGCCGGAGGGAGGCGCCCGGGGCGGGTCAGGCACCCAGGGCGGCACGCAGGAGTGGGGCAGCGGAACCGGCACGCCGGGCGGGACGACCGGAGGCACGCCGGGCGGAACCGGCGCCACGCCGGGCGGGACGACCGGAGGCACGCCGGGCGGAGCCGGAGGCACGCCGGGCGGCTCGGGCACCCAGGGCGGCGGCTCTTTCACGCCACCGAGCGGCGGAACCGGCACGCCGGGCGGCTCGGGCACCCAGGGCGGCGGCTCCCGTACACCGGGCAGCGGCACCCAGGACGGCGGCACCCGCACACCCGGTAGCGGCACCCAGGGCGGTAGCCGCACGCCGGGCGGCGGATAACGTCGGTGAGCCGGCGCGCCCGTTCGCCTTAGCCCGCGATCCGCCGCGCCTGTCCCGGACCGAGATGCCGTAGCGCTCTGCTACGTGAACGCATTGCGCCATCGTCCGGGATCGAATCGGCCACGCCTCTGTGGCCCGTTCCCGGGATAGCAAACGTGGTGCGACCGCTCGTCGTCCATGAGCCCCCGACGGTGTTGTCTAATGTTCCGACGCCCGATCGCGATCTCTGGTGGGAGCTTGCGTGTACGGGTTCCGTGGACGACTACGAGACGTCAGACCGTTCACCGGGGACGTCTGCCAAAGCCGTAAACAGTCGTCGGGCGGGTGCTCCCTCCCCAGCGGCGGGGCGCCCTCCCCGGCGACGGCGCCCTCACCCGCCCGCTCCCCTCAGGCGAACGCGTTGCGCCGCACGATGGTCGCCTCGCGGTCCGCGCCGACCGACACCACGTCGACCGGCACCCCCGTCTCCCTCTCGACCAGCTCCACGTACTGCCGCGCCGCCGCCGGCAGCTCGGTCATCGACCGCGCGCCGTCGATCGACTCGCTCCACTCGGTCACCGGCTCGAGCACCGGCTTCGCCGTCGCGATGTCGTCGATCGGGAACTCCCGCGTCCGCCCCGACGGCGTGTCGTAAGCGACGCACACCTTGAGCTCCGGCATGCCCGTCAGCACATCCAGCTTCGTGAGCGCGATCCCGTCCAGGCCGTTCACGCGCGCCGCGTAGCGCAGCGCCGGCAGGTCGAGCCAGCCGGTCCGCCGCGGGCGGCCGGTCACCGAGCCGTACTCCCCGCCGACCGACCGCAGCCGCTCGCCCAGCGCGCCGCCGAGCTCCGTCGGGAACGGGCCCTCGCCCACGCGCGTGCAGTACGCCTTCGCCAGGCCGAGCACCCGGCGGATGCGCGTCGGGCCAACCCCGGCGCCCACGCACGCGCCCCCGGCGATCGCCGACGACGACGTGACGAACGGGAACGTGCCGTGATCGATGTCGAGCAGCGTCCCCTGCGCCCCCTCCAGCAGCACCCGCTCGCCGCGGCGGAGCGCCCCGTCGATGAGCTGCGACGTGTCGGCGAGCAGCGGCGTGATGCGCTTCGCCAGCGGCGTGAGCTCCTCGAGGATCGCGTCGAGCGACGGCGGCTCGCCGCCGAGCGCGCGCAAGGTCGGCGTCCACGCCTCGATCGAGCGCGAGACGAGCTGCGCGAGGCGCTTCATGTCGCGCAGGTCGCCGAGCCGCGCCCCGCGCCGGGACGCCTTGTCCTCGTAGCACGGGCCGATGCCGCGCTTCGTCGTCCCGAGCCGCGTCCCGTCCTCCGCGGCCGCCTCGCGGAGCGAGTCGACAAGCGGGTGGTACGGCAGGATCAGGTGCGCGCGATCCGAGACGAACAGCCGCCCCTGCGTCGAGCAGCCCCGCGCCTCGACCGCGTCGATCTCGGCGACCAGCACTCCCGGGTCGACCACCATGCCCTGCGCCATCACGCACCGGGCGTTCGCGCGCAGGATGCCGCTCGGGATGAGCCGAACGATCAGCTTCTCCCCGCCCACCACCAGCGTGTGTCCGGCGTTGGGCCCGCCGGCGTAGCGCACCACGAGGTCGGCGCTCTCCGTGTAAAGGTCGACGACTTTGCCCTTGCCCTCGTCGCCCCACTGCGCGCCGACGATCACGATCGCGGTCATTCCGAAGCTCCTCCCGGATCACCTGGCCCGGCCTCGGCCCGCTCGTACCTCCGAGCGGCTCCGTCCGGGTCCACGTCCGCCTTTACCCCAGGCTCGCTTGCCGAGCGAGCGTCTACTTGCCGCCCCGACGCGGCGCCCCCGTCTTCAGCACGATCGCCCGGGCCGCCGCGGCGTCGTCGAGGCCCGCCGGGACCACGCCCGCCTCGGACGCCCCGCCGCCGGGCGCCGCCTCGACAACGAGCGCCCCGTCCCGCTCGCGCACGAGGTGGGAGAACCGCCAGGACAGCGCATACCCCTCCGGATCCTGGTCCGCAGCGTGCGCCACGACCGGGACGGAGAGCCCCCGCAGCGCCGCCGCGAGCGGCTCGGCGCGCTCCGGCGGCACCGAAAGGAGCACCCGCAGCGCCGGCTCGTCCGCCGCGCCCGCGACGTCGCGCGCCCAGGCCACCGCGTCGAGGTTCAAGGCGAAGCCGACCGCCGGCATCGGCAGGCCGAACCGGGAGAGCAGCATGTCGTAGCGACCGCCCGCCGCGATCGGCTCCCCGGGGCCGTCGGCGAGCACGTGGAAAATTGCGCCCGTGTAGTAGGCGAGGCCGCGGAGCTCGCCGAGGTCGACCCGGAGCGACGGGCCGAGCTCGGGGCTCTTCCTCGCCGCGTCCCAGAGCGCGCGCAGCTCGGCGAGCGGCGCCTCGGCGGGCGTGCCGGCGAGCAGGCCCGCGGCCCGGTGGAAGACCACGGCGCCGTCCGGGTCGGCCTCGCCGCCGCCCGCGAGGTCCGGGAGCGCGGCGATCGCCGCGACGATGCGGCGCGGAACGTCGGTCGCCCGCTGGCTGGCGAGCACGGCGGCGAGGCGCGACGCGTCCTTCAGCTCGAGCACCTCCGAGAGCTCGGCGGCGAGCCCCACCGGGACCGCGTCGAGCAGCGCGCGCGCGATCATCGCGTGCCCGAGGTCCACAACGAAGTGATCGAGGCCGGCCTCCCGCACCGCGGAGGCGGCCAGGCGGAGGATCTCCAGGTCGCCGCCGAGCGTGCCCACCCCGTACAGCTCGACGCCGGCCTGCGGGATCTGCCGGTGGCGCCGCGCCCGGCCCTGGCGTCGCCGCAGGACGGTGCCCTCGTAACAGAGGCGGATCGGGCGGGGCGCGTCGGCGAGCCGCGTGGCCACGAGCCGGGCGATCTGCGGCGTCATGTCCGGGCGGAGCGCGGCGACCTCGCCCGACTCGGGCTCGATGAAGCGCAGCATGTCCGCGGCCTCGAGGGTGCCGAGCCCGCGCTCGAGCACCTCGGCGAACTCGAACGCCGGCAGCGAGACCGGCTCGTAGCCGTGCAGGACGAAGTGATCGAGCACGCGCCTGGCGAGCGCGCGGCGGCGCTGCGCCTCCTCCGGGAGCAGATCGCGCATGCCGGCGGGCAGCGGGTGCGCGAGCGCGCGCGGCGGCGCGGAGACGGACGGCGCTGGCCGGTCCACTTCGGGCGTCGGAGCGTGGCGGCCTTCCCCCTCGGGGGCTTCCCATCGCGGAGCGTCGC
The DNA here is from genome assembly GCF_051521455.1 of Sorangium sp. So ce887. Lineage (NCBI taxonomy): Bacteria > Pseudomonadati > Myxococcota > Polyangiales > Polyangiaceae > Sorangium > Sorangium sp. So ce887. The sequence goes on from NZ_CP150354.1 coordinate 12,146,379, forward strand.
TGGACATCGTGGCCCCGCTTATACCGGCTGAGCACGCGGTGCGCACGCGGCGCGCACGTCCGTTGAGCTTGCCGTGGCAAGCCGTTTGCTGATCGGAGCGCACCACCGGGCCCGTGGGCCGGAAGCGCACGCGGCGCCCTCGACGGAGAGATGGCTCATGGCTCTGACCGCCGTTCCGACCGATGTTCCGAGCGCCAGCACGAGGCCCGAGACTCCTCTGGCGCCGTGCGGTCTCACCCCGTCCGGCGCGGTCGGGCCGCGCCCGGCGTCCCGGGCCGCGAGCGCGGGCCCGCTGGCCGAGGCGATCTGCCGGGCGAAGGAGGGAGACCGGGAGTCGCTCGACGAGCTCACGCGGCTCATCCGCCCGCACGTGGAGCGGCAGCTCGCGCGCTACCCCGTGTCCGACGAGGACCGGCTCGACCTCGTGCAGTCGACGCTGCTGCAGGTGGTGCGGACGATCCGCTCCTTCCGCGGCGACTCGAGCTTCACGACGTGGCTGTTCCGGGTGACGGCCAACGAGGCGCTCATGCTGATGCGGTCGCAGCGGCGGCAGCGCGCGCGCATCGTCGAGGGGCTCGACTTCGAGGAGCTCGGCCTGCTCCCGACGATGCGCAGCACGATCGGCGAGGACGACGCCGCGTCGGCGGCGGAGCGGGAGGCGTGCGTCCGCGAGGCGCTGTGCGAGCTGCCGGAGGACTACCGCGACGTGGTGCTCGCGCACTACCACGAGGATCTCGGCCTGCAGGAGATCGCGCAGAAGCTCGCGGTGAGCGAGAGCGCGGTGCGCTCGCGGCTCCACCGGGCGCGCGTGCGGCTGCGCGCGATCCTCAACGCGACCGCGTTCGGCCGGGAGATCGCCGAGGGCGTCGCGGCCTGAGGGCGGGCGCGGGCGCGGGCCGGCCGTGTGCGAAGGCTGACTGTGCGAAGCTGACTGTGCGAAGGCTGACTGTGCGAAGGTTGACCGCTTCGAGGCCTGACCGCTGCGAGGCCTGAGCGCGTGCGAAGGCGGACCGTGCGCCCGGGTGTGTGGGGGCTGACCGCGCGCCGCCCGCGCGCGCGACGCTAGCGGACGGCGGAGAGCCTCGCGGTCGCCTGGCGCCAGCGGCGGAGGACGTCCCAGAGCTCGTCCAGGGTGCGGAGGAGCACGTCCGGACCGGCGTTGAGGATCTCCTGCTCCGAGGCGAAGCCGCCGAGGACGGCGATCGACCGCGCGCCTGCGCGGCGCGCGCACTCGATGTCCTGGGGGCCGTCGCCGACCATCACCAACCTGCGCGGCTGGATGCCGAGGAGCTGTGCGAGGTAGAGCAGCGGCGCGGGCGACGGCTTCTTGTCGGCGACGTCGCCGCCGGCGACCACGGCGTGGAAGCGCGCGCCGACCCCGAGCGCGGCGAGCACCGCGTCGGTGGTCGAGCGCGGCTTGTTCGTGCAGACGCAGATCGACAGATCGCCCACGTCCGCGAGCCTCTCGATGATGTCCTGCGCGCCCGGCATCCAGCGGGTGAAGTCGAGCGGGTGCTGCTCGTAGTACGTGAGAAAGTGCCGGAGGAGCTCCTCCACGTCCTCGGACGACTCGGGGAGCTTGGCGGCGCGCGCGCACAGCGCGCGGGCGCCGTCGCCCACGTACCGGACGATCACCTGCGCCGGCAGCGGGGACCGCCCGGTCGCCTCCAGCGCATGGTTCACAGCCGCCACGATGTCGCCGCGGCTGTCGATCAGCGTGCCGTCGAGATCGAACACGACCGCCGTGGGAGCAACCATCGTCCCAGAGCCTACGCCGGCGCCCTCGCTGACGGAAGGTGTGGCGAGCACCGACGTCGCAGGTTGTAGGAATGAAATGTGGCGGGACGATTCGGGCGTCGCTGCCGCCGACGGCTGAGCCCGCGAGGCGATCGCGCGGCCAGGCCTGGGCCGGCTCCCACGTCAGGGCGTAGGATGCCGGGCACCATGGACGGTGCGGCACGCATGCTCGCGTGGTTTGACCAGGCCCTCGCGCGTCATAAGCCGGACGACGCGCTCTCGTTCACCGAAGCGCAGGCGAGCTTCACCTCGGTGCTGACGGGCCTCATCGCGGTCGAGCGCGGCGGCGGCATGCTGTTCGGCATGGTCCTCTCCGGCGAGCACGTCGACGCGCTCGTGCGCGCGGCGCTCCCGGCGCTCTCGGAGGCGGCCCAGGCCTGGCGCGCGCACTTCGAGCGGCGCTACGGCGCGCGCGGCCGCCAGGAGGTCGCCCGCATCGCCGCCGCGCTCCGCTACGCGCCGTTCCTCGACCGCGGCCCCCTCCGCGCCGACCCGGCCGTCGACGAGGCGCTCGCGCAGCTCATCGACGCTTGCCTCGACCCGCGCCGCGCCGCGCCGTCCGCGGACGACGGGCTCGGCGACACGCTCCGCAGCGCCCTGGCGCGGGGGAGCGCCGCCTCCTCCGCGCCGCGCGCCGGCTGGTCCGTCGCGGTGAAGACCCCCTCTGCGGATCGCCGGCGCGAGGTGGCCGAGGTCGAGGCGCTGCACGGGGCGCTTCACCCGCAGATCGAGGCGCTCTATGCCTCCCTCGACGGCCTCGCCCTGGTCGACCGGGCCTCTGCGCCTTCCCGCGTGCCGTGGCCCGCTGTGTTCCCGCCGGCGGCGATCGTCCTCGTGTCGCCGCTCGACGCGGTGATCGTCATCCGCAAATCGAGCTCGTCGAGCCCGATGGGAGAGATGCAGCTCCTCACGCTCGCCCGGTTGCCAGGGCACATCCTGTGCACGGAGTCCGACCGCGGCGTGAAGGTCGAGTGGACCGTGGCCATGTATCTCGCGGTTCGCGTGGGAACCGCGGAGATCTACCTGTCCGACGGTGACTACAGCTCTCCAACGCGCTTGCTCGCGCCCGATCTGGTGAGCCTCCTGCGCGCGCTCCGCGGCGCGGCGCCGCGGCTGGACGGCGTCCTCGCGGCCCTGGTGGAGGTGCTCGGCGGCGGGGTGTCGAACGCCGGCTGAGCCGCCGGCCGCGCCGACCTCGCCGCCCACCGCGCGGAGGACCGCCAGACGGGGCGCCGGCAGATCCGTTATGCTGCGGGGGCGCCATGACGATCGACGCCACCCCCGACGTGCCGATCCCGTCGGTGCTGTCGAAGCTCGACGAGATCCGGCAGCGCATGGCTGCCCACACCGACCGGGAGGACGAGCGGCGGATCCTGGAGATCCTCGCCGGCGCGACCGCCGTCGAGCTCGACCAGCTGCTCCTCCTGCTGGATCTGCGCGCGTTGCTCGGCGACGTCGACGATCGCCTCATCGGCCCCGACAACCGCACGGCGCTGCTCGATCTGCTGACCGCGGAGCGCCTCGGCGACCTCGGCATCCCGGCGCGCGCGGCGCTCGCCTCGGCGCTGCAGCGCGGCCGCACGGGCCGCCGCGACGAGCAGGCGCTGCGCCGCCTCTGGCTCGGAACGCGCGGCGCCGACGTCACGCGGCTCAAGAACGCGGTCGACGGCCGGGGCGGCTACCGCGACCTTCACCAGCTCTTCTATCACGATATCGACGACGACGCCCTGCGCGAGGAGCTCCTCGCGCATCTCGCGCGCGAGGCCGCCGCGGTCACGACGCGCGATATGAAGATCCTCTCCGATATCGACGATACCTTCTATGCGAACTGGAAGGACGCGCGGTATCCGAAGAAGACCGTCTATCCAGGCGTCCTACAGTTCTACGCGGAGCTCGACCGCGGGCCGGGCCCGGAGCCCGCGCGTCTTGGCGACCTGACCTTCGTCACGGCCCGCCCCGGCGATCGCCTCGGCCTCGTCGAGGACGCGACGCTCAGGGCGCTCGCCGAGCGCGGCCAGCTCGCCGCGACCGTCCTCGCGGGCTCGTTCACCCGCCTCATCGGCAACCGCACGATCGCGGAGAAGAAGCTCGAAAACTTCCTCGAGTACCGGCGGCTGTATCCGGAGTACGGCTTCGTCTTCGTCGGCGACAGCGGGCAGGGCGACGTCCACTTCGGCCAGCGCATGCTCGAGCTCGCGCCGGAGTCGGTCCACGCGATCTTCATTCACGACGTCGTCGCGACGCCCGAGCGCGCGCGGCAGGAGCTCGCTGTCAGCGGGGTGCACCTGTTCGACACGTACATCGGCGCGGCCACCACGGCGATCGAGCGCGGCCTCCTCGGCCTCGAGGGCGCGGCGCGCGTGGCCGAGGCCGCGCTCGCGGCGTTCGCCGCGATCCCGTTCCCGTCGCACGAGGGCCGCGCGCCGCGCCGCCTCGAGCTGCTGCGCGACGCCGCGCGGCTGAACGAGCTCCTGCCGCCGTCGCTGCGCCTCGACGGGGCCCTGTAACGCGCCTCGACATCGTCAGGCCGCGGCGAGCGCGGCGACGAAGCGGTCGATCTCGGCCTCGTCGTTGTAATAGTGGACCGAGGCGCGCACCAGATCGGGAATCCCGCGCGCCTCGAAGTCGAGCAGCGTCCCCGAGGCGGTCGACACGCTGACGTGGATCGCCTGGGCGCCGAGCCGGGCCTTGACGGCCGCGGCGTCCTCGCCGTCCCGGGTGAAGGTCACGATGCCGCAGCGCTGCTCCCCGAGGTCGCGCACGGCGACGCCGGGCAGCTCGGCCAGCCGCGCGCGCAGGCGCTCGGCCAGCAGAGAGACCCTGTCGCGGATCGCGGGCAGGCCCAGCCGGAGCGCGTACTCGGCGGCTGCGCCGAGCCCGAGCCGGCCGGCGACGTAGCTCTCCCAGTTCTCGAAGCGCCGGGCGTCGGGCCGCAGCTCGTAGCGGTCCGGCGCGGTCCAGCGGGCCGCGTGGAGGTCGAGGAACGGCGGCTCGAGCCGGTCCAGCAGCGCGCGCCGGACATAGAGAAAGCCGGTGCCGCGCGGCCCGCGCAGGTACTTGCGCCCCGTCGCCGACAGGAGATCGCAGCCGAGCGCCTCGACGTCGATCGGCAGCTGCCCCACCGACTGGCATGCATCGAGCAGGAACGGCACGCCCGCCGCCCTGGCGCGGCGGCCGATCGCCTCCGCCGGGTTGACCAGCCCGCCGTTCGTGGGGACGTGGGTGATCGCGATCAGCTTGACCCGCTCGTCGAGCAGGCGATCGAGCGCCGACAGCGAGACGGCGCCGCGCTCGTCGCTCGGGATCGGGACGATCTCCGCGCCCGTGCGCTGCGCGACCTGCAAGAACGCGATGTAGTTCGAGGCGTACTCGGCCCGCGCGGTCAGGATGCGATCGCCCGGGCGGAAGCGGAGGGAGTAGAACGCCATGTCCCAGGCGCGCGTGGCGTTCTCGACAAGCGCGATCTCGTCCGGCGCCGCGCCGATGAGCCGCGCGATCGCGCCGTAGACCGCCTCGATCCGCTCGCCCGCCTCCGCCTCCGCCTCGTAGCCGCCGATCGCCGCCTCGCGCCGCAGGTGCTCGACCACCGTGTCGACAACGACCGCCGGAGGCAGCGACGACCCCGCGTTGTTGAAGTGCAGCACGCCGGCGCAGCCCGGGGTGTCGCGGCGCAGCGCGGCGATATCCATCGTCATCACGTCATCTCCTCGGCAGGCCGACACGCTGCCGGCTGGCCGGCACCACGTCAATCGCGGCGATCGCCGGCGGCGGCAGCGGCTGCTGGCCGGCGCCGCGCGGGCGCCGGTTACTCCATCAGCCCGCTGCGCAGCTCGGTCGGGGAGTAGCCGAGCATGCGGCGGCAGGTCCGCGAGAAGTGCGCCAGATCGGCGAACCCTGCCGTGTGGGCGGCGCCCGTGGCGTCGAGGCGCGCGAACGCCGCCAGCGCGACGAGGAGCCGGCGCCAGAGCTGGAACGTGCGGATCGGCAGCCCCACGTCGCGCACGAACAGCGCCTGCAGGTGCGCCTCGGAGATCCCGGCGCGCGCGATCGCGAGCCGGCGGTCCGCCCCCGGAGCGCGTAGCGCCTCGAGGACGCGGGCGACGCGCCGGTCCGGGGCGCGCGGCGGCGATTCGCGCGCGAGCCAGGCCGCGACCTCCCGCGCGAGGCCGTCGAGGACCTCGGGGCGCGACAGCGACGCGCGGTGGGCCGCCACGGCCGCCTCGACGCGCGCGAGGAGGCGGCCCTCGAGCGGGCAGGCCCCGCCGCGCAGGCGCGCGTAGCTCGCCACGCGCGGCATCTCCTCGGGATCGACCAGGAGCCCGATCGTGGGACCGGGGCTCGAGGCGGCGTGCCACCGATCCGGGGGCACCACGACCACGCGCCCGCGCACGACCGCGCCGCCCGGCTCGGGCACGATCACCGTCACGTCGCTCTCCAGCCCGATCAGGACCGCCGCGCCGTGCTCGGCGTGGAGCGTCGACGCCATCGCCGTCGAGGCGCGCACCGCGAAGGCCTCCGCGATCACGGCGCCGATCCGGGTTTCGTTCAAGCGGCCCACGGCCCGGAATCCTACCCTGGCGCGCGAAGGAGGTCGTGAGCGATGAACCTGTTCTCGGACGAGATGCGCCGAAACCCTTACCCCCTGTACGACCAGCTCCGGAGCGGCTCTCCGGTGCTCCACTATCCACCTTCCGATGCGTGGATGATCTTCGACTACGACGGGGTGAAGCGGGCGCTCCACGATCATGAAGCGTTCAGCTCCGTCGTGTCGCCGCCGGGCAACAGGACCTCCGAGTGGCTCATCTTCTCGGACCCGCCGCGCCACACGAAGCTGCGCGCGATCCTCCAGCGGGCCTTCACCCCGAGGGCCGTGGCGGGGCTCGAGCCGCGTATCCGCCAGCTGTCGCGCGAGCTCCTGGACCGCTCGATCGAGCGTGGCGAGATGGACCTTGTCGAGGACTACACGGTCCCGCTCCCCCTGCTCGTCATCGCCGAGATGCTCGGCGCGCCGATCGAGGACCAGCCGCGGTTCAAGCGCTGGAGCGACGTGATCCTGGACCTCAGCACCACGGTCTCGGGCAGCGAGGAGGCGGCCCGGGCGATCGCCGAGTTCACCGCGGTGACCGCCGAGATGCAGGCCACCCTGAGGGGCCTCCTTGCGCAGCGGCGGGCGGCGCCGCAGGATGATCTCCTGACCCGGCTCGTCGACGCCGAGGTGGACGGAGAGCGGCTGAACGAGGACGAGATCCTGGGCTTCTTCCAGCTGCTCCTCGTGGCCGGCCACGAGACGACCACGAACCTGCTCAGCAATGCCATCCTGTGCTTCCTCGAGCACAGGACCGAGCTCGCCCGCCTCCGGGCCGAGCCCGATCTCCTGCCCTCCGCGATCGAGGAGGTCCTGCGCTACCGCTCGCCGGTCCAGGCGATGTTCCGCGTGACGAAGCGCGATGTCCCGATGCACGGCCAGGTGATCCCGGCCGGCAAGCCGGTGCTGGCGATGATCGGCTCGGCCAACCGAGATCCAGAGCATTTTCGCGATCCTGGCCGCTTCGAGCTCGCGCGCGATCCCAACCCGCACATCGCGTTCGGGCACGGGATCCACTTCTGCCTCGGGGCGCCGCTCTCGCGCCTCGAGGCCAGGATCGCGCTGTCGGATCTCGTCGCGCGGCTCACGGACCTCGAGCTCGCCGGCGACGCGCCGTGGGAGCCGCGCCGGGCGATCCACGTGCTCGGCCCGACCCGTCTGCCGATCCGCTTCGCGCCGGGGACGCGCCTCGCCCCATCCGAGGCGTGAGCGCGCGCGCGTCGCTCGACGCGCGGCTCGTCCGGCTCTCCTGATGCCCGCCGGTCTGATGCCACCCGGCCGCACCGCTCCGCTGCGCGATCCGGCCGGAGCGGCCGTGCCTCCATCGCCGTCGGGACCGCGGCGCCGCTCGACCGGGCCAGGCCGCGCGGCGCGGGCGCCGGCGAGGCCTGGCCCGTCGAGGGCGCGATCGCGCGGTCTTCGCCGCGTCTCCCACCGCTGGCACCGCCATTGCTGATGCAGAGCCCGTGCAATCGAGCGGCCGACAGGATGGGCAGGCGTGGAGAGCTCGATGAAAGAGCAGACCTTCATCGAGGTCGTTGTTCCGCGCGAGATGACGCCGGATGAAAAGCAGAGCCTCCTCGACGACCTTTACGGCCTCCGCCGCCGGATCTTCGAGGGCTCGCAGCGGAAGCGGAGCTTCGCCAGCCACGTCATCGAGGCCGGTACGGAGCACGGCGCGGTCGTGCTCCGCCGGAGCGCGGGCGGACAGATCGTCGGCTATTTCGCGATGGAGATCCTCGAGCGAGAGTCCTCCGGCGTGCGGATAGCGATCTTCCGCGGCGAGTCCGGCGCGCTCGGCGAGCGCCCCGGCGGCGATGTCGCCCTGCGCCTCGTCCTGGAGCGCCTGATCCGGTACATGCTCGCCCACGCGGGTCGACCCGTCTATTGCCTGTGCTCGCTGGCGCACCCGTCGAGCTACGCCCTGTTCTCGCGGTTCGTCGACATCACGCACACGAGCCCGGCCGAGAGCCGGGTGGCGGGCGCCGACGCGCTCATGTCCGGGCTCGCCGCCTCGTTCGATCTCGGGGCGAGCGAGCAGGGCAGCCCGTTCGACTTCGAGGCCGGGCAGCGGGCGAGCGAGCCGGCCGACGGCTGCGACTTTCTGCACCTCTACGAGAACCCGTCGGTCCGTTGCTTCGTGTCGGCGCACCCCGGCCCGGCGGAGGGGCGCGGGCTGATCGCGCTCGTGCCGCTGAGCCTCGGCGGCATGGTGCGCGCGGCGGCGCGCTATGCAGGGCCGGAGGCGAAGCGCTGGTAGAGCCGTGGGGCTCTCGACCGCGGTCGAGCCGGTGGCCAGGGTGATCCCGCGCCCGGGCGGTGCGCGCGCGGGGTCAGCTCGCCAGCACGTCCGACAGGCTGTCGAGGAAGCGCTGGTTCTCGCGCTCGGTGCCGATGGTGACGCGCAGGCTGGTCGGCAGGTTGCCGAACGGCCGCACGATGACGCCCTTCCGGAGCAGGGCGTCGTAGACGGCGCGCGCCGGCCGCCCGACGTCGACGAGCACGAAGTTCGCCTGGCTCGGCGCCACCGACAGCCCGAGCCGGGTGAGCTCGCGCGTGAGCCGTTCGCGCTCGCGGAGGTTGAGGGCGCGGCTCTTCTCGACGTGCTCGGTGTCGTCGAGCGCCGCGAGGGCGGCGGCCTGCGCGATCGCGCTGACGTTGAACGGCGCGCGCACCCGGTTCAGGTAGTCGATGAGCTGGGCCGGGCCGACGGCGTAGCCGACGCGGAGGCCTGCGAGGCCGTAGATCTTCGAGAAGGTGCGCGTGACGATGAGCCGCTCGCGGAGCCCGCGGAGGCGGATGGAGTCCGGGAAATCCGCGGCGTCGGCGTACTCGATGTACGCCTCGTCCATGACGATGATGACCTCGGGCGGCACCTCCCTGAGCAGGCGCTCGACCGCGCTGCGGCCCACGTGCGTGCCGGTCGGGTTGTTCGGGTTCGCGACGAACAGGAGCCGTGTCTGCGGCGTGACGGCCGCGGCCATGGCCTCGAGGTCGTGCCGCAGGTCCCGCAGCGGCACGGCCGTGAACGGGACGCCGTAGGCGAGCGCGGCGAGCTTGTAGACGATGAAGGCCGGGTCGGCGAAGACGATGTGCGACCCCGGCGTCGCGAAGGCGTGCACGATGAGGTCGAGCAGCTCGTTGGAGCCGTTGCCCTGGAGGATCTCGCCCATGGTGACGCCGTGGACCGCCGCGAGCCGCTCGCGGAGCCGGTAGGCCGCCCCGTCCGGGTAGAGGTGCATGTTCGCGAGCTCCCGGCGCACGGCCTCGACGGCGCGCGGGCTCGGGCCGAGCGCGTTCTCGTTCGAGGCGAGCTTCACGGCGTCGGTCACGCCGAGCTCACGCGCGAGCTCATCGAGCGGCTTTCCTCCTTCGTACGGTACGAGCGTCTCGACGGTAGGCAGAACAAGCGCTGACATGGGGCGCACCCTATCACACGTCCGCCACGCCATGCGAGCGTGCGGCGCCATGTTGAACGCCATGGCGCAAGGCGCAGAGGCGCAAGAAAAAGAGGGGAGATTCAACGCCAAGGCGCAAAGGCGCCAAGGCGCAAGAATAGAGAGGGGAGATTCAACGCCAAGGCGCGAGAAAGAGAGGGGAGATTTAACGCCAAGGCGCAAAGGCGCCAAGGCGCAAAAAAGAGAGAATGGGGGGGTTGCCAGAGGGCTCGCCGGCCCTAGCAGCGATGATCCCGCCGCATCCACGATGACCATGGCTATCCTGAGGGATCCCCTCAAATCTTTCGGAAAATTCACAGGGAGGCGGGGAGGCGGGGAGTAAAATCTCGGAAAGAAACTCCCCGCCTCCCCGCCTCCCTGTTCAATTTCTCGCTGTATACGGGCACAAAATGAGGGGATTCCCCAGGTGGCTATCTCGTCCTCGCCCATCCCATCCCCGTCTTTTTGCGTCTTTGCGCCTTTGCGCCTTTGCGTTGAATCTCTCCTTCACGACCCTCTCAGCGACCCGGCAGCACGCTCTGCGCGAGACCGAGAGACCCCCCAGCTCGCGCGACAGACCCCCTCGAGCCGCCCCCGCAACACATCGGGGTCGCTGCGCACCCCGAGCCGTGTGCACCGGTGGTCACATAGTGTCATTTCGCAGGGTCTCCTGTAAACGTTCGGACACACGTAGTGTCATTTCGCAGGGTCTCCTGTAAACGTTCGGACACACGTAGTGTCATTTCGCAGGGTCTCCTGTAAACGTTCGGACACACGTCGTGTCATTTCGGAGCCCTTCGTCGGAACCTCGGGACACACGGGGTGCCACCCCCCGCAGCCCGGCGGCTGTCCTCCCACCTCCCCACGGCTCCACCGCCCCCTGCTCCCCGCGGAGCCCGCGCGGCGAGGCCGCCGGCGCCCCCCGCCGCGCGACCGACCGCCGGGATCTGGCCTCTGCGTCCGCCCTCCGTGTGATACTCGCCGTCCCGATGAAACCCGGGGACATCGTCGCCGACCGCTTTCTGATCGAGCGCCTCGCCGGGTCGGGCGGGATGGGCTCCGTCTACCGTGCCCTCGACCGGCTCACCGGCGAGACCGCCGCGCTCAAGGTCATGTCGGGCCGCGGCCTCGAGCACGGCGAGCGCTTCGCCCGCGAGGCGCAGGTCCTGGCCGAGCTGCGGCACCCGGGCATCGTCCGGTACATCGCGCAGGGCGCCACCGAGAGCGGGGAGCCGTGGCTCGCGCTGGAGTGGCTCGAGGGCGAGAGCCTCGCCGACCGGCTGCGCCGGCGCGGGCTCACCGTCAGCGAGAGCGTCACGCTCGGCCTCCGGATCGCCGAGGCCCTCGCCGAGGCCCACCGCAACAACATCGTCCACCGCGACCTCAAGCCGAGCAACCTCTACCTCGTCGGCAAGGCCGTCGAGCAGGTCAAGCTCCTCGACTTCGGCATCGCTCGCCTCACGTCGCTCGCGCCCCTCACCATGACCGGCGTCGTCATGGGCACGCCGTTCTACATGGCGCCCGAGCAGGCGCGCGGCGAGCGCGCCGTCGGGACCCCGGCCGACGTGTTCGCCCTCGGCTGCGTCCTGTTCCACTGCCTCACCGGACGCCCGCCGTTCGTCGGAGACGACATCCACGCCGCCCTCCTCCGCGTCGTGCTCGACGAGGCGCCCCGCCTCCGCGACATGCGCGCCGACATCCCCGAGAGCGTCGACGCCGCCGTGGCCCACATGCTCACCAAGGATCCGCACCAGAGGCCCGCGAACGGCGCCGCCGTCGCCCTCGAGCTGCTCCGCGTGGGCGAGATCCAGAGCACCCCCCCGGCGCCCGTGAGCCGGCGCGCGAGCGCGCTCACCACCGGCGAGCGGCGGACGCTCTGCCTGATGCTCGCCCGCATGGGCCCGCCGGAAACTCCGTCGTGGCAAGGGCCCACCCTGCCGATGACCCTCCCGATGACCATGACCCTCGCGCGCGCCGTCCCGGAGGACGAGGTGAAGCGCGTGGCCGCGCGGTTCGGCGGGACCCTCCAGACGCTGGCGGATGGGCTCCTGCTCATCACGCTCGAGGGGCGCGGCCTCATCACCGACCAGGCGGCGCGCGCGGCGCGGTGCGCGATCGAGGTGCGAGACCTCCTGCCCGGCGTGCAGATGGCCCTCGTCGCAGGCCGCGGCTCCGCGGACGACCGGCTCCCGATGGGGCCCACCATCGACCGCGCCGTGCGGCTGCTCGATCGCGCCGACGGCGGTTCCATCCGCCTCGACGAGGTGATGGCCGGCCTGCTCGACGCGCGCTTCGATGTGGACGGCGACGCGACAGGCCTCGTGCTCCGCGCCGAGCGCGACCTCGTCGAGGCGGCGCGCACGCTGCTCGGGCGGACGACGCCGTTCGTGGGGCGCGACCACGAGCTCGCCATCCTCGACGCCGTGCTCGACGAGTGCGTCTCCGAGCCGACCGCGCGCGCCGTGGTGATCACCGCGCCCCCGGGCCTCGGCAAGAGCCGGCTGCGCTACGAGTTCCTCCGCCGCGTCGAGGAGCGCGAGGAGCGCGTGCAGGTCTGGCTCGGCCACGCCGATCCGATGAGCGCCGGATCGCCGTTCGGGATGCTGCGCCAGATGCTCCGCCGCGAGGCCGGGCTCTCCGGCGGCGAGCCGCAGGAGGTCCAGGAGCAGCGCCTGCGCGCCCGCGTCGGCCGCACCCTCAGCGGCGGCGACCTCGCCCGCGTGACCGAGTTCCTCGGCGAGGTGGCGCGGATCCGCTTCTCCGACGAGGGGCGGGTCGAGCTGCGCGCCGCGCGGAGCGACCCGATGCTCATGGGCGACCAGATCCGCCGCGCCTGGGAGGACTTCGTGCTCGCCGAGTGCCGCGCCGAGCCGGTGCTCCTCGTGCTCGAGGACCTGCAGTGGGGCGACGTGCCCACCGTGAAGCTCATCGACGCGGCGCTCGCGCTCCGGGACCAGCCGCTCATGGTGCTCGCGCTCGCGCGGCCGGAGGTCGAGACCGTCTTCCCGAAGGTGTGGGTCTCGCGCGGCGTGCAGGAGATCCGGCTGCGCGAGATCGGGCGCCGGGGGAGCGAGCGCCTCGTGCGCGAGGTGCTCGGCGACGCCGTGACGCCCGAGCTCTGCGCGCGGCTCTGCGAGCGCGCCGGGGGCAACGCGTTCTACCTGGAAGAGCTCATCCGCGCCGCGGCGTCGGGGCGCACCGAGGCGCTGCCCGAGACCGTGCTGTCCATGGTGCAGGCCCGCCTGGAGTCGCTCGACGTCGAGGCGCGGCGGGTCCTCCGGGCGGCGAGCGTCTTCGGCCAGAAGTTCTGGCGCGGGGGGCTGATGGCGCTGCTCGGCGGCGAGCGCCGGGCCCCGCAGGTGGACGGGTGGCTCGCCGTGCTCGTCGATCGCGAGCTCATCGCGCGGCGGGGCGAGGGGAAGTTCCGGGGCGAGGACGAGTACACGTTCCGGCACGCGCTCGTGCGCGAGGCGGCGTACGTGACGCTGACGGACGGCGACCGCGCGCTCGGCCACCTGCTCGCCGGCGAGTGGCTGGAGGCCGCGGACGAGCGCGACGCGGCGCTCCTGGCCGACCACTTCGAGCGCGGCGGCGACGCCGAGCGGGCGGTCATCTGGTTCCGGCGCGCGGCGGAGCAGGCGCTCGGGGCGAACGACTTCCGCGCCGCCATCCAGCGCGCCGAGCAGGGCGTCGCGAGCGCCGACGCGGACGGGGAGCTCTTCGCGGCGCTGCGCCTCGTCCAGGCCGAGGCGCACAAGTGGCTCGGCGAGGCCGCCGAGGCCGAGCGGTGCGCCGTCATGGCGATGAAGGACTTCCCCAGGAAGAGCGCGCTCTGGTACGCGGCGGCCGCGGAGGCGGCGTCGATGCGCGTGCGCCTCGGCATGGGCGAGCGGCTCGCGGATCTCGTCGAGGAGCTCCGGGGCGGCAGGCCGAGCGGCGGGGAGCGCGGCGGCGCGCCGGACCTGCTCGACGAGGCGACCGGCGCCTCGGTGAGCGCGCTGGCGCGCATCGCCGGGTCGCTCCTGCACGGGGGCCAGTACGCCGCGGCGGAGGAGATCGTGCAGGAGCTCGCGCGGGTGGCGATGCCGCTCGCCGAGCGCGACGCGGCGGTGGCCGCGCGCATCCACGCGCTCCGGGCGTCGCGGGCGCTCTGCTACGGCGATCCGGCGGCGTCGCTCGAGTGCACCGAGCAGAGCATCCCGGCGTACCTCCAGACCGGGGACATCAGGAACGCGTGCCTGAGCCGGGTGAACGCGGCGCACTGCCTCGTGCAGCTCGGGGCGTACAGCCGCGCCGAGGCGGAGCTGCGCGACGCGCTCGCCGAGGCGGAGCGGCTGGGGCTCTACAACGTGGCGGCGTTCGCGAAGCAGAACCTGGGGCTGCTCTGGATCCAGCAGGGCGACCTCGGCGCGGCGCGCGCGGTCACGGCCGAGGCGGTGGAGGCGTTCGCGGCCCAGGCGAACCGGCGGCAGGAGGCGCGGTCGCGCGCGTACCTCGCGGCGATCCTGACCCGGCTCGGCCACCTCGAGGCGGCGGACAACGAGGCGGGCGCGGCCGTGGCGATGCTGGCGCACGTGCCGACCCTCCAGGCGCTCGCGCTCTCGGTGCGCGCGCGGGTGCTGCTCGAGCAGGGCCGCGCCCACGAGGCGCTGGAGGCGGCGCGGCGCGGGCTCGGGCTGCTGGTGTCGGTCGGCGGGACCGAGGAGGGCGAGGCGCAGATCCGGCTCGTGTACGCCGAGTCGCTCCGGGCCTCCGGCCACGACGAGGCGGCGCGCGAGGCGATCGCGGTGGCGATGCAGCGGCTCGTCGCGCGGGCGCAGCGGATCCTCGACCCGGCGCGGCGGCAGAGCTTCTGCCAGGCCGTGCCGGAGAACGCCAAGACGTTCGCGCTGGCGGCGCTCTGGCAGCAAGAGGTGGAGCCTACGTTGCAATGAACTGAAGGCGACGGAAGGCGACTGAGGGCGAGTGAAGGCGACGGAAGGGGAGTGAAGGCGACCGAAGGCGAAGGCGCCGAGTCGCGGCCCGCGCGCGGCGCCGCGGCACGACGAGCTCGCTCGTGCGCCTCGCGCTGTGGCCGGACGGAGCGCCGCGCGCAGCGGTCGTGTCCGCTGGCCGCCTGCGCTGGAACCGCCGTGATGTGGAGTTCCTTCACGACATCTCCGTTGCCGTCCGCGGGCGCGCGCACGACTGCGACGGCAATCCCGGCCGCCGCAGCTTGACTGTTTGTCGTAGGTCCGAAAGAATCTTCAGTCGGGTTATGTATTCAATGCTCTTCCGGAATGTGCTCTTTCCTTTTTACGAGACGAAACTCCGAAGGAGGGCGACGCTGACGTATTTCGAGGAGCTGCAGCGGTCCCAGTGGCGGCCGGAGGGCGAGCTGCGGGAGCTCAACTGGCGGAAGATGCTGGCGACCCTCCGCTTCGCCGAGCAGAACGTGCCCTTTTACCGGCGGCGCTTCGCCGAGCACGGGGTACGGGTCAAGGACGTCCATGCGCCCGAGGATCTCGTGCGCTTTCCGGTCCTGACCAAGGCGGATCTCCGCGCGCACGGCAACGAGCTCATCGCCGAAGGGTGGAACGGCAAGCTCTTCCGGAGCGGTACGGGCGGATCTACCGGGGAGCCGGCACGGTTCTTTTACGATCACACGACCTACGAGTGTCGTCAGGCCGCCGCCCTGCGCGCCGACGCGTGGGCCGGCGGTCGGATCGGGGACAAGGAGCTGTACATCTGGGGCATTCCGACCCACGAGCCCCGCTGGAAGAAGGTGAAGCGCACGCTGCACGAGGCGTTCCTCCGGAAGAAGACGGTCAGCGCGTGGAACCTGGCGGAGGCGCAGCTCTCGGGCGTCGTGGACGAGATCCTCCGCTACCAGCCCAACCTCGTTGTCGGGTACACGAGCCCGCTCTATTACACGGCGCGCTACGCGCTCGAGACGGGGCGCAGGCTGCCCACGCCGAAGGGGATCATCGCGACGGCGGAGCGGCTCTTCCCTCACCAGCGCGAGGTCATCGAGAAGGCGTTCCAGGCGCCGGTCTACGATCGCTACGGCTGCAGGGAGATGATGCTGATCGGCGCGGAGTGCGAGCGCCGCGAGGGCAAGCACATCAACATCGAGAACATCTTCCTCGAGATTCAGTGCGGCGACCGGCTCGCGCGGCCCGGCGAGCCGGGCGAGGTGATCCTGACCGACCTCCTGTGCCGGTCGATGCCGCTCATCCGCTACAAGAACGAGGACGTGGTGATCGCGGCGGACAGGTCCTGCTCGTGCGGCCGCGGGCTGCCGCTGCTCGCCTCGGTCGAGGGGCGGGTGCTCGACATGATCGTCGGGCCGGACGGCCAGCTCCTGTCGGCCGTGTTCTTCCCCTACTTCTTCAAGGACAACCCGACGGTGGAGCGGTATCAGGTCCACCAGGACAAGTCGCGGGCGATCACGATCCGGATCGTCCCCGGCGAGAGCTACCGGGCGGAGACGTCGGAGGCGATCCAGCGCGATCTGCGCCAGTTCCTGGGCGAGCGGGCGGACATCCGGGTCCTGCTCGTCGACGAGATCCCGGTCACCTCGGGCGGGAAGTTCCGCTTCACCGTGTCCGAGGTGCCGATCGAGTTCGGCAGCGGGGCCGCGGCGTGAACGGTGTGCCCGAGGTCCGGCCGGCGCGGGGCGTGGGGCCGCGCGCCGCGCCGGGTCAGCCCGCGAAGGTCGCCCACGTCGTGCTGTCGCTCAACGTGGGCGGGCTCGAGCGGGTGGTGCTGCGGCTGCTCGAGCGGACGGCGCGCGACCGGTTCGCGCCGGTCGTGTGCGCGCTCCACGAGCCCGGCGCGCTGGCCGAGGAGCTCGCGCGGCTCGACGTGCCGCTCGTGGTGCTCGCGCGCAGGCCGGGCCTCGACCCGGGGCTGCCGGTGCGGCTGTCGGCGTGGCTGCGGCGCGAGGGGATCCGGCTCGTCCACACGCACAACCCGGGGCCGCACCTCTACGGCGCGCTGGCGGCGGGGCTCGCGCGGGCCGCGAGCTTGCCGGGCGGCGGCGGGCCGCGGGTCATCCACACGAAGCACGGGCGCAACTACCCGAAGCAGAGGCGGAAGGTGCTGGTGAACCGGCTGGCCGCGGCGCTGACGGACCGGGTGGTGGCGGTGAGCGACGACGCCCGCGCGGTCGCGCTCGAGGTGGAGCGGGTCGCTCCGGCCAAGGTGGTGACGATCCTGAACGGCGTGGACACGGACGTGTTCCGGCCGGGCGACGCGGGCGCGGCGCGGGCGCGGCTCGGGGTGCCGGCGTCGGGCTACCACGTGGGGTGCGTCGCGCGGCTGTCGCCCGAGAAGGACCACGCGACGCTGCTCGCGGCGTTCGCGCGGCTCCGCGAGATGCGGCCGGACGCGCACCTCTCGCTGATCGGCGACGGCCCGCTGCGGCCGGCGCTCGAGCAGCAGGCGGCGCGGCTCGGGCTCGGCGGTGCGGTCACGTTCACGGGGACGCGCGGCGACGTGGCGGAGCTGCTGCCGGCCTTCGACGTGTTCGCGCTCGCGTCGCTGACCGAGGGGATCTCGCTGACGCTGATCGAGGCGGCGGCGGCGGGGGTGCCGATCGTCGCGACGCGGGTGGGGGGCAACCCGGAGATCCTCGAGGAGGGCGAGACGGGGCTGCTCGTGGCGCCGGGCGCGCCGGAGACGCTGGCGGCGGCGCTCGAGGCGGTGGCGGTGCGGGAAGACCGCGCCGCGATGGGGATGCGCGGGCGGGCGCGGGTGGTCGAGCGGTTCGGGGTGGACCGGATGGTCCGCGCGTACGAGGACCTCTATGCCGAGGTGCTCGGGGGGTAGAGAGCCTGCTCGTCGGGAGAGGTCTTGCTGAGCTGCCCGGCCCGAGGAGACCCTGTTCGTCGCGCGGCGCGGGGGCCCCGCCGGACTCGCCTGAGCCATCTCTCCTCCGGCAGAGCCGGAGGAGAGATGGCAAGTGGGCTCAGACATCGGCCCTCCCCGCGCCGCGCGACGAACAGGGTCTCCTCGGGCCTACCGTCCACGGGACCAGGGACGAACCTGGAGACGAGATACCAGCGCTGCGCGCCGATGAGACTGCGTGTCAGCGCGCCGATGAGACTGCGTGTCAGCGCGCCGATGAGACTGCGTGTCAGCGCGCCGGTAAGACTGCGTGTCAGCGCGCCGGCGTCACCGGGGCTCTCCGGTGGGCGAATCGAGCTGCACGGAGGCGGTCCACGCGCCGCCCTTCCCCTCGTCTCGCACGGTCACCCGCCCCGTGGCGACGTCGAGATCGAACGCCGGATCGCCGCCGTTCTGGGTCGTGTTCCCGTCGTGGACGCGGACGATCTGGTCCCCCTCCACCGTGCACTCCGAGACCCCGGTCGTGCCCGCGCCGTAGAGCATGCGGCCGGCGCACGCGAGGCGCGTGAGGCACTTGCCGCCTCGCGGGAGCGGCGAGACCTGCAGCGCGCACCTCGCGCCCGCCTTCACCGGGCTCGGTCCCGTGGACTCGGCGACGAACGCGGATCGGCGCAGCGCCATCCGGGTGACGTCGAGGAGCGGCTCCCCCGCGACGGGCGGGCTCTGGTAAGCCAGCATGAGCTCGACGCGGTACGCGGGCGCCGAGTCGCGCCAGACGGCGCCGGCCTTGCGGGTGCTGTCGAGCGAGACCTCGGCCCGCTCCCCGGTGCGCGAGCCCTTGTCCTCGTACGAGAGGGCATAAACATGGGTGCCAGGCTCCGCGCCGGCGTCCTCCTCCACGCCGCTGCTGAACATCGACATGCCGTTGAGCGGATCGCGCGATCGATAGATCGGCTTCCCGCCGCACACGACCTCGAGCGAGGGCACGCGGATGTCGTCGCCCGAGCTCGTGAGCTCCGCCTTGACGGTGCACGGCGCGCCCGCCGAGAGGGGGAGCCCCGTGGCGCGCGTGACGGCCGCGTTCCAGGTCGCGATCGCGCGCCGCAACGGCTTCTCGGGGGCCGGCGCGGCGGGCTCCGGCGGCGCGGGCGCCGGAGGCACGGGGGCAGGCTCGGCCGGCACGGCGGGGACCGGCCGCGGAACGTCGACCATCGCGTCGGGCGCCGGCCGCATCAGCGCATAGCCGGCGACCATGGCGCAGAGCCCCAGGCCCGCGAGCAGCGCGAGGATCGGCACGGCCAGCGAGCGCCTCGGCCCGCCGCGCACCGCGTCGAGCTCGCGGCCGAGCTGGTCGAGCACGCGACGGGCCTCCGCCATCTGCCGCTCGATCTGCTCGACGCGCGCCGCCCGATCGTCGTCCCGGTGATCCTCGAGCTCCTTTTTGGCCGCCGCGAGCTGCTCCTCGAGGCTGTCCACGCGCCCGCGCAGCGCGTCCCGTTCGTCGCGGTACTGCATCGCACCACGATAGCACCGAGCAGCTCGCCCGATGCGCGGGCCGCCGGAGAGCCTCGCGCTCGCGCCGCGGGGAGTCAGCCGCCGGGGCGCAGGCGGCGCGTGGGCTCGCCATGTCCGCAGTCTGACGGTTCGCGCCGGATTCCGCGGCAGAACACCAGAGTTCTCGCCCGGGGGGCCGGTGCAGCGTGTACGCTGTGGGGGTCCACAGAAGTCTTGGGGAGGGCGACCAGGTCGTGGAGCAGGAGGCCGTCGGAAATGGGACAGGGTCGCCAGGGCAGTGGGGTACCGTTGCCGGAGCAGTGGGGCGAGCTGCCCGGCCCCGCGGGGCGGCAGGCCAGCGGAAAGGCCGGCGTCCCCGGCCCCGCGGCGCGCCAGGCCGAGAGCCCGCGCGGGGCGGCCAGCCCTCGCACCATCGGCGTCGTCGCCCCCTTCCTCTCGGGCGCGTTCTGGGGCCCTGTCATGATAGGCATTCATGCGTCGGCCCAGCAGCGCGGCCATCGCACGCTGGTGCTGCGCGGCACGCCGTCCGAGGTCCAGGCGCCCTCGCTCGCCAGGGAGCAGGTGGACGGGTGGATCGTCATCATCGAGTACGGGGGCCTCGAGGAGCTCGCGCGCGCGGGGGTCCCGTTCATCACCCTCGGCGCCCGCCCCGCCGACATCGCCTGTCCTGCCGTGCTCCCGGACAACCACGGCGGCGTCCGGAGCGCGGTGCTCCACCTGATCGAGCACGGGCACCGGCGCATCGCGTTCGTCGGCCACTTCGACGCGTACGACGTGCGCGAGCGCCGCGACGCCTACAAGGACACGCTCGCCGAGGCGGGGATCCCCCTGGATCCCGATCTGGTCATCCCGTGCGATAACAACATGTACAGCGGAGGCCGCGCCGCCGCGCCGGCGCTCCTCGCGCAGCTGCCCGCGTGCACGGCGGCGGTCTTCGGGACCGACAAGAACGCGCTCGGGATGATGTCCGAGCTCAAGGCAGCCGGCGTCCGCATCCCCGAGGATTTCGCGATCATCGGCTTCGACGACGTCGTGGAGGCGCAGAGCGCCGACCCGCCGCTGACCACCGTGCGCCAGCGGTTCGAGATGATGGGGAGCGCCGCGTGCGATCTCATCGCGTCGATGATCGGCGGCGAGGCCTTCCCGGCCGAGGGCGTGCGCACGGCGAACGCGCTGATCCTGCGGAGCTCGTGCGGATGCAATGTGATCCAGAACTTCCTCGACGTGGAGGACGCGGCGCCCGAGGAGGACGCCGGCAGGGTCGTGGCCCGCCAGATGGTCGAGCTGCTGATGCTGCCCCGGCCGCTCCCGCCCGAGCTGCCGCCGGCGGCGGTATGGCCGGCGGTCACGCGGGTGGTCGACATGTATTTCTCGGTGCTCCGCGGCGCCGCGCCGGCGCCGGCCGCCGAGCTCGAGCGGGCCTATCGGCAGGCCGTCGACATCACGCCCGATCTGGGGGCGCTGCTGGCGACGGCGCGACTGCTGGGCCAGCTCCCCGAGCGGCGCCGCGCGCCCCTGGACGCGGCGGCCAGGCGGCGGGTGGACGACTTCCTGGAGCTCACGCGCCTCGCGATCGCGCGGGCCCGGCTCGAGGCCGAGACCCGGTATCTCCACCAGCTCGGGGTGCTCGCGAGGACCAATTACGAGGTGAGCTTTGCCCTGCTCGGCGGCACCGAGCAGGAATACAGGTCGCTGTCGTGGCTCGAGACGACCACGGTGGTCTGGGGCTGCCTCGCCCTGTGGGAGGACCCGGCGGCGCGCACGGACCTCGTCGTCGCCGGCGCCTACAGCCGCGACGGCAGCCCGGTCCCGCCGGACGGGAGCCGCTGTCGGCTGGAGGCGTTTCCGCCGGCCGAGATGCTGCCGCCGTCGGCCAACGACGGCACGCACATGGTGATGCTGCTGCCGATACGCTCCGCCCGGCGCGACTGGGGGATCCTCGCGCTCGTCGGCTCGACCATCGTCGCGATGACCGGGGACGAGGGCACGGTGGCGATCTGGGGGACGCTGCTCGGCGCGGCGCTGGAGCGCGACGCGCTGCTTGAATCGCTGTCGGCGCAGCACGCGGATCTGCAGAAGGCGTACGGGATCGAGCGCGCGCTGTCGGAGACGGTGCGGGAGCTGGGCTGTCCGGTCATCCCGCTGCTGCCCGGCGTGCTGCTCGTGCCGCTGGTCGGGATGATCGACGGCGACCGCGCCCGGCAGGTGCTCGAGAAGGTGTCCGAGGGGGTGAGCCGACACGGGGCGTTCTGCGTGCTGCTCGACCTCACGGGCGTCCCGTTCGTGGATGCCCAGGTCGCCCACACCCTGGGGATGATCAGCCGGGCGGCCGCGCTGCTCGGGGCGCGGGTCTACGCGGTCGGTGTGCGCCCCGACATCGCGATGAGCCTCGTCGACGTCGACCTCGGCGCGCTGGCCACGTTCTCGTCGCTGTCGGCGGCGCTCCGCGAGCTGGCGCCGGCGGGCGGGCGCGCGCGCAAGGCGAGGTGGGGCGCGCGTTAAGAACCTCGTCGCGTTCCACACCGCGCTCCCGAGATCGGCTAGGGATCGATCTGGCCTCCGGACGAGGAGGCTCGGCTGGGCGTGGACAAGCCCGTCCGGGAGGGAGCACGAGGATGGGTCAGGGGGGCCGGGACAGCGGCGTCGTGGTGCCGGAGCAGTGGGGCGAGCGTCCCGGCGCCCAGGGACGAGGGGCCGGCTCCTCGCTGCCCCCGGCGCGGCGCACCGACGCCCCGGGGCCGGGGGAGGGCCCGGGACGAGGGGCCGGCTCCTCGCTGCCCCCGGCGCGGCGCACCGACGCCCCGGGGCCGGGGGAGGATCCGGGACGAGGGGCCGGCTCCTCGCTGCCTCCGGCGCGGCGCACCGACGCCCCGCCGCTCCACGGCACGGCGATCGGCGCGGCGCTCCGCCCTCGCACCGTCGGCGTCATCTCCCCCTTTCTCGACGGCACATTCTGGAGCCCTGTCCTTCAGGGCATCCATGCGTCGGCCCAGCAGCGCGGGTTCCGCACGCTGGTGCTGCGCGGCACGCCGTTCGAGGTCCATGCGCCGTCGCTCGCCGGGGAGCAGGTGGACGGGTGGATGGTCCTGATCGAGCTGCACGGCCTCGAGGCGCTCGCGCGCGCGCGGGTCCCGTTCATCACCGTCGGCACCCGCGCCGCCGAGGTCGCCTGTCCTGCCGTGCTCCCGGACAACCGCAGCGGCATGCGGAGCGCCGTGCGCCACCTGATCGAGCACGGGCACCGGCGCATCGCGTTCGTCGGCCACTTCGACGCGTACGACGTGCGCGAGCGCTTCGCGTCCTACAAGGACACGCTCGCCGAGGCGGGGATCCCGTTCGATCCCGAGCTGGTCGTCCGGAGCGACAACAACTGGTACAGCGGCGGCCAGGGCGCCGCGCCGGCGCTCCTCGCGCAGCTGCCCGCGTGCACGGCGGCGGTCTTCGGGACCGACAAGAACGCGCTCGGGATGATGCCCCTGCTGAAGGCGGCGGGCGTCCGCATCCCCGAGGATCTCGCCATCGTCGGCTTCGACGACGTCGTGGAGGCGGAGGGCGTCGATCCGCCGCTGACCACCGTGCGCCAGCGGTTCGAGATGATGGGGAGCGCCGCGTGCGATCTCATGGCGTCGATGATCGACGGCGAGGCCTTCCCGGCCGAGGGCGTGCACACGGCGAACGTGCTCGTCGTGCGGAGCTCGTGCGGGTGCAACACGGTCCAGGAGTTCCTCGACACGGAGGACGCGGCGCCCGAGGAGGACGCCGGCGTCCTCGCCCGGCGGATGGTCGAGCTCTTGCTCCTGCCCCGGTCGCTCCCGCCCGACACCCCGCCCACCGACGTATGGCCGGCGGTCACGTCGGTGATCGACGGCTATTTCGCGGCGCTCCGGGGCGCCGCGCTGCCCTCGGCGGCCGAGCTCGCGTGTGCCTGCCGGCAGGCGGTCGGCATCACGCCCGATGTGGGCACCTTGCTGGCGGCGGTCCGCCTGCTGGGCCAGCTCCACGAGCGGCGCGGCGCGCCCCTGGACGCCGCGGCCAGGCGGCGGGTGGAGGCGTTCCTGGAGCTCGCGCGCCTCGCGATCGCGCGGGCCCGGGTCGAGGCCGAGACGCAGTACGTCCAGCAGCTCGGGGTGCTCGCGAGGACCAACCACGACGTGAGCTTTGCCCTGCTCGGCGGCACCCAGCAGGCGTCGCGGTCGCTGTCGTGGCTCGAGACGACCACGGCGGTCTGGAGCTGCCTCGCCCTGTGGGAGGACCCGGCGGCGCGCACGGACCTCGTCGTCGCCGGCGCCTACAGCCGCGACGGCAGCCCGACCCCGCCGATCGGCAGCCGCTGTCGGCTGGAGGCGTTTCCGCCGGCGGAGATGCTGCCGCCGTCGGCCAACGACGGCACGCACATGGTGCTGCTGCTGCCGATACGCTCCGCCCGGCGCGCCTGGGGGATCCTTGTGCTCATCGGCCCGACCCCCGTCGACATGGCCGGGGACGAGGGCACGGTGGCGATCTGGGGGACGCTGCTCGGCGCGGCGCTGGAGCGCGACGCGCTGCTTGAATCGCTGTCGGCGCAGCACGCCGATCTGCAGAAGGCGTACGGGATCGAGCGCGCGCTGTCGGAGACGGTGCGGGAGCTGGGCTGTCCGCTCATCCCGCTGCTGCCCGGCGTGCTGCTCGTGCCGCTGATCGGGATGATCGACGGCGACCGCGCGCGGCAGGTGCTCGAGAAGGTGTCCGAGGGGGTGAGCCGACACAGGGCGTTCTGCGTGCTGCTCGACCTCACGGGCGTCCCGTTCGTGGATGCCCAGGTCGCGGATACGCTGGGCATGACCAGCCGGGCGGCCGCGCTGCTCGGGGCGCGGGTCTATCTGGTCGGCGTGCGGCCCGAGATCGCGATGAGCCTCGTCGGCGTCGACCTCGGCGTTCTGGCCACGTTCTCGTCGCTGTCGGCGGCGCTCCGCGAGCTGGCGCCGGCGGGGAGGCGCGCGCGCAAGGCGAAGCGGGGCGCGCGGTAGGGGGTGCTGTCATCTGCCCAGAGCGGTATCCCATGAAGTCGGGAAGCTATTAAAATCATTGGGGTTTCCTTCCCGCCTTACCGCCTTCATGTGAATCACTCCGGGGCGAATCAGGCACCACCGCGCGGCGAGGCGCCTTGACGTGCCGCGACGCGGCTGGCGTAGAATCGGCCGATGCTCGCCGTGCACTGCCCGCGCTGCGGGCGACCTGCGCCGGTATCGCTCGCCAGCCCGGATCTCATGGCGTGCGCCGCGTGCCCCTACCGCGGCCCGCCGCCCGGGGAGGCGGCGCAGGGCCTGCGCGCCGCGGCGCACGTCGTCTTCCAGACCGATGTTCGCCGGCGCCAGCTCTCGGACGCGCTGCGCCGGATGCTTGTCACGGCGTCGCAGCGGCACGCGCGGCTCCTCGTGGTGTTCGCGCTCGCGTCGGTGCCGATCACGGCGTTTGCGGCGCTCCTCCTGCTGGGGCTCTGGGTCAGCCCCGACACCGAGGGGAACCTCGTGACCGGCGGCATGGTGGTGGCGTCGTGGCTCGGCACGGTCGGGGCGGGCGCGGCCGTGCTCGTGCTCATGCGCCGCAGGCAGCGGCGGATCGAGGAGGCGTGCGCGGCGCGTCCGCCGGCGGTCCCGGGCGAGCCGGCGGCGTGCCACGTGTGCGGCGCGCCGCTCGGCGGGGGCGACGGCGCGATCGCGCGCTGCGGCTTCTGCGCCGCCGACAACCTCGTCGCGCCGGCCGTCCTCGAGCGCGTGCGCGCGCGGCAGGTCGTGATCTTGCAATCGTTCGAGCAGGCCGTGAGCGCCGAGCTCGCCTCGTTCGGCCGGGCGACGTCCGGCGCCGCCGCGGCGGTCGTGGCGACCGCGCTCGTCGTCCCGGTCGCCGCGTTCGTCCTCGCCGTCGCCGCCGTCCTGGTGGGCGAATCGCGGCGGCTGCCGATCGACGCGACCGTGCGCTACGTCGTCGTCAGCACGCCGGTGGGACAGTGTGTCGGGAAAATTGTATCAAAAACGGAGGGTGGGTCGGCGGTGCGGTTCGGGGGGTTCCGGCGCGCGGAGCTGCCCGAGGAGCAGGCGATCGCGCCGGGAGCGCCGGTCGAGGCCGTGTCGCCGAGGTCTCTCGTTGGCCGCTTCGTGACGGCGAAGAACGGGGCGGGGGTCGTCGAGGAGGTGTTCTCGTCGCCGCTCACGGGCAACACCGCCGAGGTCCAGCGCGAGGACGGGACCTCGTTCACGAGCAGCGTCGCCGGGCTTTGCCTGAGCGGCGTGCTGCCGAGGTAATGTCGCCGGGCTTTGCCTGGGCGGCGTGCTGCCGAGGTAATCCGCTTCCGTTTCGTGCGCTTCCGTTTCGTGCGGTCCTGATTCGTGCAGTGCCGTTTCGTGCAGTGCCGTTTCGTGGCCGTGTCCCGCAATGGACCTCGAACGGTCGATTGCCGTTCATCGAGAAGCGCCATGCGCCATCTGTCGTGACGGCGCTCGTCGCAATGCCGGCGAAGCTTTCGGCGGCCGATCCTGCGCGGCGGTGCGGGTGCGCACGGGGCGCTCGCCGCGTTGCGGTTGCCAGAAGTTAGTTGTTCCGTGCCGGCGCTCTCCACGTATAGTGGCGGTGGTTGGGTTGGGCGTAGTTGGAATTCACACCCGGTGGAGACAAGATGAGCCAAGGTGGCTGGGGCGGATCAGGGGGCGGTCAGGGCGGCGGTGGTTACGGCCAGCCGCCGGGTGGCGGCGGTTACGGTCCGCCGCCGGGGCAGCCGCCGGGCGGCGGGGGTTACGGCCAGCCGCCGGGGCAGCCGCCGGGCGGCGGGGGTTACGGCCAGCCGCCGGGGCAGCCGGGTGGCGGAGGTTACGGCCAGCCGCCGGGGCAGCCGGGCGGGGGTTACGGCCAGCCGCCGGGGCAGCCGGGCGGGGGTTACGGCCCGCCGCCGGGGCAGCCGCCGGGCGGCGGAGGTTACGGTCCGCCGCCGGGGCAGCCGCCGGGCGGCGGAGGTTACGGTCCGCCGCCGGGGCAGCCGCCGGGCGGTGGTTATGGCCAGCCGCCGGGGCAGCCGGGCGGCAGCTACGGTCAGCCTCCGGGGCAGCCGCCGGGCGGCGGTGGTTACGGCCAGCCTCCGGGGCAGCCGCCGGGCGGCGGTGGTTACGGTCAGCCTCCGGGGCAGCCGCCGGGCGGCGGTGGTTACGGCCAGCCTCCGGGGCAGCCGCCGGGTGGCGGTGGTTACGGCCCGCCGCCGGGGCAGCCTCCGGGCGGCGGCGGCTGGGGTCAGCCTCCCGGCGGCGGCGGCTGGGGCCAGCCTCCGGGGGGCGGAGCGTTCGGCGCGCCTCCTGGCGGCGGAGGGGGCTACGGTCCGCCACCGGGCGGCGGCCCTTACGGTGCGCCCCCTGGCATGGGCAACACGACGTCGTGGGGAGCGGGAGATGCGGCGTCGTTCGGCTGGGAGCGCGTGAAGCGCGACCCGGCGGTCATCATCGGCGCCGTGGCCGTCGTCGGGTTCGCGGCGAACCTCCCCAACTTCATTGGCGGCGGCATCCAGGCGGCGCTCGCGAGCGACGCGCCCGCCGTGGGGTCGGGCATCCAGGGCATGATGCAGCTTCTCGGCCTCGTGGTGGGCAGCTACTTCGCCGGAGGCCTGTCCAGTCTCCTCCTGAAGGTGGCGCGTGGACAGCCGTACTCGTTCAACGACATCCTCGGCGGCGGGCAGTGGTTCATGTCAATCCTGGGCGCCCAGCTCCTGACCTTCCTGGCCGTCGCTGTCGGCATGGTCTTCCTGATCGTCCCCGGCGTCATCCTCGCGCTCGGCCTGAGCATGACGAACATGTGCATCGTCGATAAGAACCTGGGCGCCATCGACGCGATGAAGGAGAGCTGGCGAATCACGACCGGCCACAAGGGCGGCATCTTCGTCTATGGCTTGCTCGTCTTCGCGCTCGTGCTGGCGGGCGTGCTCGCCTGCTGCCTCGGCACGCTCGTGGCCGGCCCGATCGCCGCCATCGGCTACGCATACATCTACCTGCGCCTGACCGGCCAGCCCACCGCAAGCTGAGCCCCCGGCGGCTCGCGTCCGCGCCTCCCCGGGCCCGGTCCACGCTCCTCCAGCGTAGCCACTGTCGATGATCGGAACGCCGGACCGGCGCCGTCCGGACTGAACGATCCATCTCCGCATCACCCGAGATCACCCAAGCTCGTCGCTGGTTGGTTCTGCGAAGGCAGGCAGGCCTGAGGAGCCCCTGTCCGTCGCGGCGCTGGAGGGCGCAAGCTGCCTCTGGTCCGGGAGATTTACTCGATCTCTACGCAGATGGAATCACCGAGCTCGCGAGAGTCGGTCGCGCGGAAGCCGCAACCGTAGCCTGGACCGTCAATGGAGCCCCCTCCAGCGATCCTCGCAATCCCCCAGTACCCGACGTGAGTGCATATCTCAGCCGAGTAGGCGGAGACGGTCGCGAAATCCACGTGCTCGAAGCCTTCCAGGCACTGACCTCCGCCTCTCACTGCCGCAAAGGTGGTCTCGCCGATGTCAAAGAGCTCGTAGTTGGGTTTGCAGAGTATGTAGTCGAGTTCGCGGGTATCGTCAGCATGCTGCTGGCAGTTGTTCCACGGGCCATCTATCGAATTCCCGTCTGCGATACGAAAGACTCCTGAATAGGGGAGTTCATTGCAGCCGGTGAAAAGAAACGTCCAGAAGGCGTCGGCTGGGGTCAACGGTGCGTATCCTGAGGGGCAAGTTTCTCCCTCGTATACTCCGAACTCCACCGCCTGAGCTTCAGCGGGGGCGCTCAGCGAGACGCCTCCGACGACAAGGCTGCAGATCAGGGCGCGCATGGGCTTCATGTGAGATATGTATTTCATTTGTTCGCCAACGTGTTGTTATGGTGAGTTATGGTTCCAAGCCAAGCGCGTGGTCGGGCGCAAGGATTCATTTGTGCATCCTGATCACGCCGCAAGGTGCGTTGTGGGCTCCGCAGTGGAGAGCCCGTCCCGCGCTTCATCGGCCAGCGCGGAGGCATCATTCTCAAAAGCGGAAATGCTGTCAACGTCTAAACGAGCGTGTCGTTTTGATGGATATCTCTGGTTGAGATAGAATTGGCAGTCTGATCCCAGTCACCCGGTCAGTAGAACAAGCCTTGCCTTCGGTCGGACTCTGGACTTCGCTCGTGGGTCCCAGAGCTCGGCGAGGCGCGTGCCGCTCGCGACGTCGTCTCCCTTCACCCGCAGCCCGAGGTCGGGAGACAGGCGCATCCGACCCGCCCTGGAACCGCGCCAGGATCATGTCCAGAGTATGCGGCGACACGGTGGGCGACGCCAGACAGCGGGCTGGAACGGCGGCGTTCGAGAAATGAAACAGTGCTATCGCTGCTGCGGGGAGTCGCGCCGGGAAGCGAACCGGCATGACGAAGAGATCGCCAAGAAACCAGGGGATCGGGAGGGGGAATGCAGGGACAGCCCTTGGGTCGCGGGGCCATATCGGCTTCAAGCGGCGCCTCCATTGCTTCTGCTGGACCGGGTGCGGTGCAACTTTGCGCTGTGGGCGAAGTCTCCGGCGGCGTACGGCGTGCGGCGTGCGGCGTGCTGGTGCAGCCTGGATGCCGATCAAATTGCCTGCTCCCTGTAATTATGAAAACTCATGCTCCTGTGCGTCCTGGCGCCGCCCACGCTCAGCAGCGCTACGCGAGCGTGCTGCGGCGTGTTTCGGTCGGACCTTGTCGCTGCCTCATCGCGTCCCGTTGCGCTCGCGACGCACGAAGAACCGCTCGATGGCGTCGAGCACCTGCAAGGCGCCGCGCGCCTCGGCGACGAGCTCGCGGTCGTCTTGCGTCTTCGCGTAGAGCTGGGCATCGAGCACGGCGCTCCACAGGCGCTCGCGGTTCCACGGCCGGACGGGGAACGGGAGGAGCGCCAGAGCCGCCTCGGCGATGGCGCTGAGGTCGGCCTCGGTCAGCACGACGTCCGTCAGGATCGGGGTGGGCGGCCTCGGCAGCTTCCTGCGGGCGCGTCTCCGCTTGGCTCGGTCGTCCATCGGCGCCTCCGGAGCTGGAGGGCCAGCGCCTCACGGGCGAGGCGGAGTCGGCTCGCCGCGGTCCCCGGGCGCATGCCGCTGGCCTTTGCGAACGCGACGAGCGAGCGGGGGTCGTCGACCGCGAGCAGGATGTCGCGCTGCCAAGCCTTCAGGCTCACCCCTTTCAAGGTGACTTCTCTCGGTTCTCCTGAAAAGGACATGCCAAAGGTTCTGCGCCGCTCGAGCTTCGCCGGATCGAGCTGCATCTGGACAAGCCGACGGAGGACGGAGATACCGTACTGCGGCTGTTGACGAACCTGCCGGAGAAGACGTTACAGCCCGAGCGAGCCGCCCATCGTCGAGCAGCACCCAGGGGAATGAAGCCGAGTACGCCTCGGTCCCGGCGATGGGTAGACTCGGCGCGTCCGCAAGTCGCTCATTGGCCCTCCTTCATTCGCGGCTCGAGCGGCGGATCGAGCGCATCGCCGTGGAACTCACGCAACATGATCGCGGCGTGCCGGGCTCCGGTCTCGACCGCATCGAGAGGATCCTCCCCGCATGTGGTAAATGGGCGTCCATCTACGTCCACCGTGACAGCCCAAGGCCACTTTTTCTCCGGAGGGTTTCGGGTCGGCTCATGGATGCGAACCACGATGTCGCGCGGCTCGCCGTCTTCCGGGGTCAACTTAAACGTCAGCTCGATCATCACTTGCATCTCCTGTCACAATCTTTGAGACATCTCGAATATTCTTGCATGCACCCGTCTTTACAGATCCTGTCACCCTTTGGGCAGTTGTCGGAGCACCGTTCCCAGAGTTGATCGCACTTTTCCTTGCATGCCTCTTTGCAGTCGGACGAGCTTGAACCTGGCGCCCACCGGCACGAGTCGCACGACTGCGCACCGGAGCCATTGCGAACTCCAGAGGCTTCTTCACATCGATCCTTGGCTTCGTCCAAGCTCGCGTGCTCGCCCTGGTACCGCGTTGTGCAGCTACCCGCCGCGCCCTGGTTACTGCAAACAGCCGACCCCGCCTTCCACGTGACCGTGCATTCCACGGTTTGCGAGCACGGATCCGCATCGAAGCCCGTGTGATCTTGCGGCTCCAGCGGCACATGCCACCCGAAGCCTCCAACCCCTCCTGTCGGCGTGATGATGCTGCCGCCGGCGCCTTCGTTTCCCTCACCCCGGACATAGCACTCACCTACATCGTAATTGCACGCCGTGAGACCGAAGCACAGAACAACAAATATCCTGTTCATCTCGACTTTGCCTCAAATCTCCAAATGGGTCCAGTGGTCACCATCACGACCAGACTTCCAGGAAGAACGCGACTACTGCCGCCAGCCCAGTCCACATGGGCGCTGGTGGATACGCCCAAGGGCCCGGCGAAGTACCAGTCGGACTGGGCGCGGCCGCCTGGAGCAACCCCCACCACGTGGTCGCAGATCACGGCACCACAAACCGGCATCGAGTAGATCGCCAGGGACGGCCCGAGGCTGACGGTGGTTGTCTTCGTGGCGTACCCAAGAGTGACGGCCGTTCGATCGTAGACCCCAACGCCTGCCCCTGGAACGATGCTGAGCATGTTGTGGACTTCGAGCCTAAAGTCCCCCTCGCTGCGCCAGAGCCACCCAGCGAAGGGACTCACCGCAAGCCTGGGCTCGATCCCGACCTGGATCCCGCCCACGCTCACGCCGCCGCTGAACTCGAGTGCTTGTGCCAGCGCCGGAACACTGCTGACGAGCGCACAGGCACAGCCGCACAGTACGAGCGCGCTCGCTCTCCCCCTCAGCCCCTGCCCCATGCCTTCCCCTGATTCCGGATGCTCCTCCCACCGGAGGGCCGCGTCAACGGTAACCTGGGCCACATTGCGTCCTTGCTGTCCCTGCGTCGGCGTGCCGAGCGCGGCGGGTCGCATGGGCGGGCCGGGCGCCCGCCAGCGAGCGCAGCGCCGTCGCCGTCCACCGCCTCACCGAGCACGACCTGCCCGGGCCTGGCGAGCCCTCCTACCCCGCGCTTACGAGCGTCGACCCGGAATCGTCACACCGTGTGACCTCCGTGTGCCCCGACGTCAGGGCACGGGGCTCCACGAGAGGGCACTCGGGTATACGAGAGAAACTGAGCCCTCGATGGTCTCTGACACCGTTCCGAGCCCTCCGAGGCGGCGTCTGCCGTATCTCCCGCGCATGCGCACCGCAGATTCAGCTCCGGGTTCGATTCCCGGCGCCTCCACTAATAAAGACACGATGAGAACCGTGTCTTTATTCCTTTGTGTGACCTGCATGTGATCTAATATATTTCAGCAAGAGTGGATCACGGTCGGGCTCGGCGTGAACGAGACCACCGGAAGCGGGCGCAGCGGGTGACGCGAGGGTACGGGGCTCCACGGAGAACTCCATGGCGGGCACCCTGCCGGCGGGGCGGATGGGTACGAGCGGCGATCTGCGCGGTGGCAAAGTCGCCCGCACAATGAGCAGCGGCGATCGTCTGTGTCAGGGTGGCGACGAGCGCCTGGCGCGGGCTCGCCTCTGGCATGGTCGTGCCCCATGGCGCGTCCGTCACGGCCGCCGAGGGGACCGCTGGAAGCGTCACGGAATCGTCCGGCCGACCAGCGATCGCGGGGTTAGCGCCCGCGATCGGCGGGGGGCCGCTGCCCTCGACCCACTCGAAACCCGCGCAAATCCGCCCGATCGCGCCGCTCCGCTCCCCCGCGCCGCGCGACGAACAGGCTCTCCTCGCTCCGGGCAACTCGGCTCCACCTCCCGTCCCGCCCCGCGGAATCCCACATTCCGCCCCACTCCGACCCCCCCGCTCCCCGCCCCCTCCTGTCCACGGCCGCCCCTCGCCGCGATCCCCCCTTTGCCACCCATGAATCCACGCCAGCGTCCGGCGCCTCCGTACCCTCTCTAAGGCCGGCGCCAGGTCAGATACCTACCGTGAGACAAAGCTCCTTGGATCGGATTGCGAGCCTCAAGACCGCATGTTAATCGGTGCCCCTCGGAGACTCCAGCGCAGCGAGGCGCGGAGCCGGGGGGAACATCGCGCGGCGCGCGGACGCTCTGTCCGCCGCGCCGCCCTGCGCCGCCCGCTCGCGAGGTGCTCTCTCGCGCCGCCCGCTGCTCGTCCAGACCGGAACGGAGCATGATATGCCTGACCATGTCCTGATCACGGGGGGCGCCGGATTCATCGGCTCCCACCTCGCCGACGAGCTCCTGCGCGCAGGGCACCGCGTCCGCGCCCTCGATAACCTCGTACCCCAGGTCCACGGCCCCGACCGGCGCCGCCCGGCCCACCTCGACCCGGCCGTCGAGCTCCTGGTCGGCGATGTCCGCGACCGCGACGCCGTGAGGCGCGCCCTCCGGGGCGTCGACGCGGTCGTCCACCTCGCCGCCGCGGTGGGCGTCGGACAGAGCATGTACCGCGTCGAGCGGTACACGTCCGTCAACGCCGTCGGCACCGCCGTGCTCACCGAGGCCCTCGCCGAGCAGCCCGTGCGAAGGCTCGTGATCGCCTCCAGCATGAGCGTCTACGGAGAGGGCCTCTACCGCCGGCAGAGCGGCGAGCTCGTCGCCCCGCGGAGCCGGCCCGTCGAGCAGCTGAAGCGCGGCGCCTTCGAGATCTGCGCCGCGGACGGCGAGGCGCTCGTCCCCGTGCCGACGCCCGAGGACAAGATACCCGCCCTCGACTCCGTCTACGCGCTGTCCAAGTACGATCAAGAGCGGCTCTGCTTCATCGCCGGTCGCGCTTACGGCATCCCCGCCGTCGCGCTCCGCCTCTTCAACGTGTACGGCCCGCGCCAGGCGCTCTCCAACCCCTACACGGGCGCGCTCGCCATCTTCGCCGCGCGCCTGCTCAACAACCGTCCTCCGCTCGTCTTCGAGGACGGGCTCCAGCAGCGCGACTTCGTGAGCGTGCACGACGTCGCCGAGGCCTGCGTCAAGGCGCTCGCCGAGGACACCGTCGCCGCCGGCAAGGTGCTCAACATCGGCACCGGCCGCCCGCGCTCGATCCGCGACGTCGCCGAGGCGCTCTGCAAGGCGCTCGGCAAGCACGAGATCGCGCCCGAGATCACCGGCCGGTGCCGCGTGGGGGACGTCCGGCACTGCTTCGCCGACACCCGCGAGGCGCGGCGCGTCCTCGGGTTCACGCCGTCCGTCCCGTTCGAGCGCGGGCTCCTCGAGCTCGCCGGCTGGATCGACGGGCAGAGCGCGCGCGACGGCGCCGCCCAGGCGCGCGCCGAGCTCGAGGCGAGGGGGCTCTCGCTGTGACGCCGCCCGTCCTGATCACCGGCGGGGCCGGCTTCATCGGATCGAGCCTCGCCGATCGGCTCCTCCGCGAGGGGGAGCCGGTCCTCGTCCTCGACAACCTCTCGCGCGCGTTCGTCGAGCGGAACGTCGAGCTCCTCCGGCAGCGCCACGGCGCCGGCGTGGAGATCCTCCTGTGCGACATCCGCGACGCGCAGGCCGTGAGCGACGCCGTGCGGCGCGCCTCGTTCGTCTTCCACCTCGCCGCGCAGGGCGCCGTCACGCGCAGCGTCTCGGATCCGGCGCTCGACTTCGAGGTGAACGCGCGCGGCACGCTCAACGTGCTCGAGGCGCTCCGGCGGCTCGACCGCCCGCCGCCGCTCCTCTTCGCCTCGACGAGCAAGGTCTACGGCGCGCTGCCCCACCTCGCGCTCGAGCGGTGCGAGGACCGGGTTCGACCCCTCTGCGAGCGCGCGCGCGAACACGGCATCTCCGAGGCGCAGCCGCTCGATTTCCAGAGCCCCCACGGGTGCTCCAAGGGCGCCGCCGACCAGTACGTCCTCGATTACGCCCGCACCTTCGGCCTCGACGCCGCGGTGCTCCGGATGAGCTGCATCTACGGCCCCCGGCAGTTCGGCAGCGAGGACCAGGGGTGGATCGCCCACTTCGTCGGGCGCGCCATTCGCCGCGATCCGATCACCCTCCACGGCGACGGGCTGCAGGTCCGCGACGCGCTGTTCATCGAGGATCTCGTCGACGCCTTGCTGCTCGCGCGGCGCGAGCTCAAGCCCGCGTCGGGCTGCGCCTTCAACCTCGGGGGCGGCCCGGAGCGGGCGGTGAGCCTTGTCGAGCTGCTCGATCTCATCGCCGAGCTCGACGTCGACGGGCGCCGCCCCGCCGTCTCGCTCGCCGCGCGGCGGCCGGGCGATCCGCGGTACTACGTCTCCGATTGCCGCGCCTTCCAGGCGCTCACCGGCTGGGCGCCGCGCGTCGCACTCCGCGACGGGCTGCGCGCGCTCTACCAATGGCGCCTCGGGGTCGAGGAGCGCCTCGGGGCCGTCTACGCGGACGCGCCCGTGTCCGCCCGGCTGGGCCGCCTGGACCGGCGGCTGGGGGTCGCCTCGTGAAGGTCGCGCTGGTCAACCCGCCCTGGAGCTTCGACGGCAGCGTCTACTTCGGCTGCCGCGAGCCGCACCTGCCGCTCGAGCTCGGCTACGCGAAGGCGCTGCTCGAGCGCGCCGGCCACGAGGCCGCCCTCGTCGACGCCCAGGCGCGCGGGATCGACCTCGGCGCCGTGCGCTCCGAGGTCGCCGCGTTTCGCCCGGACATCACGGCGATCACCACGGCGCCGAGCTACCTCCTCTGGCGCTGCCCGCCGCCCGAGCTGCGCGTCCCCATGGCGGCGGCCGCCGCGCTGCGGGGCCACGGCGGCCTCCTCGTCGCGGTCGGGCCCCACGGCTCCACAACGCCCCGCGCGGCGCTCCGCAAGCTCGGCGTGGACGTCGTGGTCCTCGGCGAGTGCGAGGAGATCCTCGTCATGCTCGCGGGCACGACCGGATCGCGCTTCTGGCAGATCCCGTCGATCGCCTACCGCAGGAACGGCATCGATCATGTGCAGGGCGGCCCCTACGCCGCCCGCGTGAGGGCGCTGCCGGCGCTGCGGTGGGACGCCGCGACGATCGCGCGGCACGTCCACCACCATCACCGCTTCGACGCCGTGCCCGAGGGGCCGAGCGCCGAGATGGAGACCTCGCGCGGCTGCCCCCACCGCGGCGCCTCCTGCGCGAAGGAGAGCGCGCGCGACGCGCTCCGGAAGCGCCCGCTCGAGACGGTGCTCGACGAGCTCGACGCGCTCCTCGCCCAGGGCGTCCGCCACGTCTACTTCATCGACGAGCTCTTCCTGCCCGACCGGGCGCTCCTCGAGGCGCTCTGCGCGCGGGACGTCGTGTTCGGCGTCCAGCTCAGGATCGACGGCTGGTCGCGCGAGATGCTCGATCTCCTCGGCCGCGCGGGCTGCGTCTCGATCGAGGCCGGCGTCGAGAGCGCCTCGAACGAGGGGAGGGGCGCGCTCGCCAGGCGGTGCAGCGCGTCGCCCGAGGAGATCACCGCGCTGCTCGTCCACGCCCGGCGGAGCGTGCCCTTCGTGCAGGCGAACCTGAGCCACGCGGGCGATGGCGATCCGGCCGAGGCCGCGGCGTGGCGGCAGCGCCTCCTCGGGCTCGGCGTGTGGGCCAACGAGCCCGTCCCGAGCTTCCCGTATCCCGGCTCTCCGGCGTACGCCCGTCGGTGGGGCGCGCCCGACGACGGCGCCTGGGAGCGTGCGCACGCCCATTACGTCGCCGAGCACCGGGCGTTCAACGAGCTGCAGGACAGCCGGCCGCTGCCGCTCACGGAGCTCGAGCATGGCGCGCGGTGACGGCGGCCTCTCCGGCGCGGCGGCGCCTCGGCCGCGGCCTGACCGCGTGCTGATGACGGCGGACACCCAGGGCGGCGTGTGGACCCACGCGCTCGAGCTCGCCGCGGCGCTCTCGCGCTCCGGCGTGGCCACGGCGCTCGCGGTCATGGGCGGGCCGCTGTCGCCCGGGGCGCGCGCGGCCGCGGCCGCGATCCCGGGGCTCGAGCTCGTCGAGAGCGCCTACCGGCTCGAGTGGATGGATGATCCGTGGGACGACGTCGCGGCCGCGGGCGACTGGCTGCTCGACCTGGAGGAGCGGACGCGGCCCGACCTCGTCCACCTGAACGGGTACTGCCACGCGGCCCTGCCGTTCCGTGCGCCCCGCGTCGTCGTGGGGCACGCCTGCCTGCTGTCGTGGTGGCGCGCCGTCCACCGCCGGCCGGCGCCGGTCCGCTACGATCGCTACCGCGCGCGGGTCGCGGAGGGGCTCCGCGCCGCCGAGGCCGTCGTCGCGCCGAGCGCGTCCATGCTGAGCGCCCTCGCGGGCGAGTACGGGGCGCTCGGCCTCGGGCGCGGCCACGTCATCCCGCACGCGCGCGACAGGCGGCGATTCCTGCCGGGGGCGAAGGAGCGTTTCATCTTCGCGGCCGGCCGGCTCTGGGACGAGGCCAAGAACCTCGCGGCGCTCGAGAAGGTCGCGCCCCACCTCCCGTGGCCCGTGCTCGTGGCCGGGAGCGACGTCGCGCCGGGCGGCGTCGGCCGCCGCGCCGGGGAGAGCCTCTGCTCGCTCGGCTGGATGAGCGAAGGCGAGCTCGCGTGGTGGATGGGGCGCGCCGCGATCTACGCCTTCCCCGCGCGGTATGCGCCGTTCGGCATGTCGGTCCTCGAGGCCGGCCTCTCCGGCTGCGCGCTCGTGCTCGGCGACCTGCCCAGCCTGCGCGAGGTCTGGGGCAACGCCGCCGTCTACGTCCCCGCGGGCGATCCGGGCGCGCTCCTCGGCGCGCTCGCCCACCTCGTCCGGGACGTCGCGCGCCGCGAGGCGCTCGGCGCGCTCGCCCGCCGGCGCGCGGTGCGCTTCAGCCCGCACGCCATGGCCCGCCGCTACCTCGAGGTCTACGCCGTCGCGCTCGCGGCCCGGCGGCCGGCCGCCTCGCAGGTCTGCCCTCCCTCGACGCCCACGCCCTGCGGGACACCATGCGAATAGCGCTCTTCTGCCACTCCCTGCTCTCCGACTGGGACCACGGGCACGCGCACTTCCTCCGCGGGATCGCGACGGAGCTCGACGCGCGCGGCCACGACGTCCTCGCCTTCGAGCCGGCGGACGCCTTCAGCGCCGAGCGCCTCGTGGCCGCCCGCGGCCCGGCCGCGCTGGGCGAGGCCGCCGCCGTGTACCCCCGCCTCTGCCCGCGCCGCTATGCGCTCTCCACGCTGGACCTCGACGCCGCGCTCGCGGGCGTCGACGTCGTGCTCGTCCACGAGCGGAGCGACCCCGAGCTCGTGCGGCGCCTCGGCGAGCACCGCGCGCGCGCGGATCGGTATCGGCTGTTCTTCCACGACACGCACCACCGCCTGCTCACCGATCCGGCCGCGATCGTGCGGCGCGATCTCTCGGGGTACGACTGCGTGCTCGGCTTTGGAAAGAGCCTTTGCGATCACTACCTGCGCCGCGGCATCGCCCGGCGCGCCGTGGTGTGGCACGAGGCCGCCGACGCGCGCGTCTTCCGGCCGCTGCCGGGGGTCGAGAAGGAGCGCGATCTCGTGTGGATCGGCAACTGGGGGGACGGCGAGCGGGCGGCGGAGCTCCGCGAGTTCCTGATCGAGCCCGTGAAGGCGCTCGGGCTGCGCGCGCGCGTGCACGGGGTGGGCTATCCCGAGCACGCGCTCGCGGCGCTCGCGGACGCCGGCATCGAGCACGCCGGCTGGCTCCCCAACCACGAGGT
Organism: Sorangium sp. So ce887; assembly: GCF_051521455.1. NCBI lineage: Bacteria > Pseudomonadati > Myxococcota > Polyangiales > Polyangiaceae > Sorangium > Sorangium sp. So ce887. The sequence continues at coordinate 12,184,111 of NZ_CP150354.1, forward strand.
CCCCGACGCCTTCGCGCGCGCGCGCGTCACGGTGCACATCCCGCGGCGGCCGTACGCCGCGCTCCTCCCGGGCATCCCCACGATCCGGCCGTTCGAGGCGCTCGCGTGCGGGATCCCGCTCGTGAGCGCGCCGTGGACCGACGCCGAGCGCCTCTTCTCGCCCGGCCGCGACTACCTTGTCGCGCGCACCGGAGCGGAGATGGCGGAGCACCTCCGCGCGCTCCTCGCGGATCCCGATTTCGCGCGCGGCGTCGCCGAGCACGGGCGCCGGACGGTGCTGTCGCGCCACACGTGCGCGCACCGCGCGGACACCCTGCTCGACCTCGTCGACGAGCTCCTCTTGCGGCCGTTCCACCGGCCCGCCGGCGACGAGGAGGAGGAGGAGGACGAGCTGGAGAGGAGCGGGGCGGCGTCCGGGGTTCGCCGCTGCGACCCGGCGCATCACCGGAGCCCGCTCGCGTGAGGCGCGGGGCGGGCGGGTGGGGGTCTCGGCGCTCCGCGAGGGGCGGGGTTGCGACAACGGAGGTGTTCCGATGGTGGACGCGAACGGGAGATCGGTGGGGAGGAGCATGCGCATCCTTGTGACGGGGGGCGCCGGCTTCGTCGGCTCGCACCTGTGCGAGCGGCTCCTCGCGGACGGCCATGAGGTCATCGCGCTCGACGACTTCTCGACGGGCTCGCCGGCCAACGTGGCCCACCTGATGCGCAGCAGGCGTTTCTGGCTTGTCGAGCGCGACGTGGCGCAGCCCTTCGATTACGAGATCGACAGGGTCTACAACCTGGCGTCGCCGGCGAGCCCTGCGCGCTATCAATGCGATCCGGTGCGCACCACGATCACGAACGTGGTGGGCACGCTGAACGCGCTCTCGTGCGCCGAGCGGCACGGCGCGCGGCTCTTGCAGGCGTCGACGAGCGAGGTGTACGGCGACCCGGAGGTGCACCCGCAGCCGGAGGGCTACCTCGGGCGGGTGAACCCGATCGGGGTGCGCGCCTGTTACGACGAGGGCAAGCGTTGCGCGGAGTCGCTGGTGATGGACTTCCACCGTCAGGGGCGGGCGTCGGGGCGGATCGCGCGGATCTTCAACACGTACGGTCCCCGGATGGCGCTCGACGACGGGCGCGCGGTGAGCAATTTCATCGTCCAGGCGCTCCGGGGAGAGGAGCTGACGGTCTACGGGAGCGGGTCGCAGACGCGGAGCTTCTGTTATATCGACGACCTGGTGGAGGGGTGTGTGCGGCTGATGGAGCACCCGCTGGAGGTGGGGCCTGTCAACCTGGGCAATCCGGTGGAGGTGACGGTGCTCGAGCTGGCGCAGGAGATCGTGCGGCTCACGGGGAGCGCGAGCCGGATCGTGTACCGCCCGCTGCCGGAGGACGATCCGAGGCAGCGGCGTCCGGCGATCGAGCTGGCCCGGCGAAGCTTGGGGTTCGAGCCGCGGGTGGCGCTCCGGCAGGGGCTCTACGCGACGATCCAGAGCTTCCGGGCGGCGCTCCTGGGAGCGGGGGAGTGCTCGCGGCGGGGGGAGCCGGCGCTGGCGAGCTGAGGAGTCGACCGCCGACCACGGCCCGTCTTTGTCGTCTTTGTGCCGGGGCACTTCGCTTCAGGTGTCGTGGCCCAGGAAGGCGTGCATGCGTTCGAGCTCGGCCGCCAGCTCGCGGCGGAACGCCGCATCGCGCGGCGCGCGGCCGGACACATAGCCGAGCTCGGCCCGCTCGACGCCGTCGCGTGCGCTCAGGTTGGCCCAGCCGATCACCTTTTCGCCCCACAGCAGCGGCAGCGCGTAGTAGCCCAGCTTGCGCTTGGGTGCCGGCACATAGGCCTCGAAGCGATAGGCCCAGCCCCACAGCAGCTCGAAGCGGCGGCGGTCCCACACCACCGGATCGAAGGGCGCCAGGAGGCGCACCGCCTCATCCGGCGCATGGCGGCGCGATGCCGGGTTCTCGTCGGCCGGCCACAGCCAGGTGGTGCCGTCGATCACGACGCTGGCCAGCTGCGCGCGCGCCAGCCGCATCGCCGCGCGCGTTTCGCTGCGCAGCTGCGGCGCGCCGTGGCCCAGCAGGCTGACCAGGTAGCCGAAGCTGGCCGCCGGCAGCGGCGCGTACTTGCGCATCACAAGCTCCACCAGCGCGGCGGCGCGGCGCGCGCGGCCGGCCGGGCTGTCGTCGGCCGGCGGATGCGACACCGCCTCGTAGACGCGCGTGCCCGTGTCGCGCCGCACCACCCGGAGCATGCCGCGGTAGTGCATGCCTTCCAGCAGCTGGGTGCTGGCATTGAGCGTGTTGCCCCAGTAGCCCTGCACGCGGCCGTGATGCGAGAACTCGGCCGCCACCTCCTTCGGATGGGTTGGGCCGCGCTCGCGGATGAAGGCCAGCACCTCGGTCGCGCGGCGCCGCGTGGCGGCGTCCCATGCGCGCCTGGCGATGCGCGGATGCAGCAGCGCCAGGTGTTCGCGCGGCAGGAAGCCGTAGTTGACCAGGCGGTCCTCCTCGAGCGCCAGCCGCGGATAGCGGCGCTCCAGGTCGCCGGCGCAATAGTCCCTGACGCGATGGCGCAGCGTCAGGTCCTGGGCGCGCGCTGGCGCGCGGATCGGGTCGGCCTGCACGAAACCCAGGCGCGAGATCGCGCGCCCCAGCGTGGTGGGCGCGAACAGCGTGCGCGCCACCGCATAGCGGCGCAGGTCGTCCAGATCGATGCTTTTTTTCTTGGCGGGCATGGTGGCTCAGGAAGGTCGGTGCGCGGCGGGCGCCGCGAGCAGCGCCAGCTGCCGGTCGTGCCAGCCGGCCAGCAGCCGCTGCGCGGCCATCGCGCCCAGCCAGGCCATGAACATGTCCTTCTGGGTGTCGAACGGATCGCCCTGCGCTCCATGGAAGGAAATCCAGATTGTTGGTATCCTTACGCGCGCAAATGTAACTGAGCGCGAACGCCTCCGCTACAGGACTGGGCTCCGACGGGCAGGATCGCGGCGAACCACAGGCTCTCGCGCGGCGGCTAGAGCACGTCCCGGAGGCCGCGACGAGGCCTCTATCGCCCCTGCCAATATGTGCCGAATTGAGTCAACCGGAGGGGTTCGGGTCTGGCTGAGGTCCGTGCCCCTGCTACACGCTGGCGCATCTCGTGGGCAGCGCCAGATCGAGCGCGGCGAGGTGATCGCGATCCCATGGGGCAGGTGAGCACGCGGTTTGCAATGACCGCGCTCGAGGACGGAGCCGCACTCACGGACGGCTCTCCCCACCCATTGGAAAGATGATGATCATGAAAGCACATCGACTCGCCTGGGTCGCGCTCCTGCTGGTCGCCGCACAGGTTCCGTTCGTTACCGCCTGCTCGGGCGCAGTCGAAGGTTCGGGCGACCCCGAGCCGGATACCGGGACCGAGCCCTCCGGCGAAGGCGGCGGCGACGCGAGCGCGCCCGAGACAGCGCCCGACCTGTTCGCATGCGGCCTTGAGCCGAGCTGTGACAAGATCTCGCGGCACCTCGCCGCGGAACCACGAGATGCGCTCGAGTGTGCGGCCAGGCTCCTGCTTTCGGGCAGCGCGGGCGTCCTCAAGGCGCTCGATACCCCTGGACCGTACATCGACGAGACAGAGACGCTCATCGTGGTGCTGGGCGACGGCACCGCGCTCGTGCAGACCCGCGAGAGGCACTGCGGAGCCCCCGACGATCCGCCCTGCCAGGCCGACACGTGGGAGGCGCCGTCGCTGCATCAGATCTGCGATATCGAGAGTTCTGCGTCCCTGGAAGAAGCGTGCGAGGAAGACTCCGAGGAGGGGTGTGTCTGGGTGCCGTGGTCAGGGCTGAGCAACTGCCAGGCCGTGGACGACGCCACCTGCAACGACATCGCTGACCGGCTCGCACCGATGTGATCGCCCGCCTCGTCGAATAGAACACGCTGATCCCAAACGGGCTCGGCACGGCCGCGAAGGGCCGATGCGCATTGGACGCATTGCATCACCCGGCCGTCGGCGACGACGTCGACATCGACGTCAATGCGGCCGCCATCGCAGGATCCGCGGCGAGCGCCTGCAGGTCGATCGCTTGCGCGATCAGGCGGTTGCCCACGACGTTCGGGTGGGCGTGATCCCCGGAGTCCGCGTCGAGCCGCAGCCGGGAAGGCAGCTTCGGATCGCGGATGGCGAGATCGAGATCGACCACAGCATCGAACGCGCCGCCGGATCGGATCCAGCGATTAACGGCCATGCGGGCCTCGTCCTTGTCCGCTCCCGGTGTTGTCGGTGATCGAATCGCCGATCGTCACCACCGTTCCATGGCTCTGGGTGTCGACGAGAAGCTGGCTCAGAAACAGGCGCCCCGTCGTCGTGTTCTCGACGTTCAGCTGCGTCGCGGTGGTCTGATTGCCAGGACCGATGACGCTCACGTCGCCAGCGTGCCAATGCAGGGTCGATATCGGAGTATCGCGCGGCAAGAAGAGCGACACGGCGAGCCGCGCCAGCGGCGCGATTTGCAGGTCGACGGCGTCGCTGATCGCATTCGCCCCCGGAGCGATGCGGATGTCTGCCTTGCCACCGAAGGTCAGTTTGCGTAGGTCGGTGACAGCGGCGTCCGCAGAAGCTCCAGCGAGCCCGATCGTGGCCGCGCCCACGTCGACGGCGTCCGCGCCGAACGCGTTGCTGAGGACGATACGCACCCGTCTCCCACCCAGGCTGACCCGCACCACCTGTCGGAGGGTCTCCGCCGAGAGTCGTGCTGGGAACGTCCCATCGGACGGCTGCAGGATCTCGGAGAGGGGATGGGGACCCGCGGCCCACACCGGCGCCTAGCGCACGGCCATCGCGGCCGTCGGCGCCACGGCGGCCGCTTCGCTCGCGCCAGACCAACGCGCGAGCGCGGCTCGTGCAGCGTCGAGGTTCGGCGTGCCTTCGGCGAGCCACGCGACGACGCCGTCGGGGCGGATGAGCAGCGCGCGCAGCCCCAGCGTGCTCTTCGCACCGGTGCACGCGTAGTCGACGCGCGAGGCCCAGCCGCGCGCGAGCTCGGCGAGCCGGGCATCGTTCGCGAAGGCGATCAGCAGCCCGCGCCCGCGCTGCAGGCGCGCCCCGAGTCGCGTGATGACGTCGTACGGTGGATTCATGTCGAACAACATAGTTTCTACGTTCGAGACGACCAAGACATTGATCGCAACGGATTCAGACCCTATGGATCTGAATGATGGAGCTGCGTCACCTTCGCTATTTCGTCGCCGTCGCTCAGGCGGAGCACTTCGGAAAGGCCGCTGCACAGCTGCACGTGTCGCAGTCGCCGCTGAGCCGGCAGATCGCGCAGCTCGAGGAGGAGGTGGGCGTCGAGCTCTTCACGCCCGTCGGACGCGGGGTCAAACTGACGCCCGCCGGGCGCTCGTTTCTCGAGGGCGCGCGGGCGACGCTGGCGCGCGCGGCGCTCGCGGTCGAAGACGCCCGCGCGACGGCCCAGGGCCGCGTGGGCACCGTCGTCGTCGGCTTCGAAGGCGGCCTCGCGTACACAGGCATGCTGCCGAAGGTCGTGTCGCGTTTTCGCGCCCGGCATCCGCGCGTCCAGGTGCGTCTCCTCCCGCTGGAGAGCGACGATCCAGAGCTTCCGGGCGGCGCTCCTGGGAGCGGGGGAGTGCCCGCGGCGGGGGGAGCCGGCGCTGGCGAGCTGAGGAGTCGACCCGGCTCGTCGAGCGCGCCTCGTGGCGACCGGCCGCCGCGCGTGCTCCTCTCGGCAGAGATCAAGGTCCCGCTCCACGTGCTCTGACGGCGCACCTACCGGGCGTCAGGCAGCCACCCGGCTCACGCAGGCCCGGGCAGGCAAGTTCATCGCGGCGGGGCGCTTCGCACGAGGAGAGCTCTCACGCCGCGAGCCAACCAACGACTGCGCGCTGCACTTGATTCGCCTTGAGGTAGCGGCTTTTGTTCGGCGCTCTTAATCGCCTCGGCCGGATGCCACCGAAATTTCATTGTGTTGTCATCGGAGCGTCAAGGCGAGGAGGTCGGTCCGCGACGAAAACGGCACACGACCTGCCGGGCAGCGTCATGTCGTTGCCAATTCGCCAGCCCGACAGGAGGCGTCTCTCGAAAAAGAGAGGGCCGCACACGATTGGCTGAAGGACGGCCCGCCACGGCAGCATTCAGCAGGCGAGGGAGACCGGGATGCGAACGGTCCCATCCATTAAAAAATCTCAGGAGAATAAAAAGATGAGTTTGTTCAGCAAGAGGGTCCTCCCGTTGACGCTCCTCGGTGCCGCAGCCGTGCTCGGCGGCTGCGTTGGCGAGGCTTCCCTCGAAGGCGATGACGGGCAGGAGACCCAGCCCGAGGCGGCGGAGGCGGCTGATCCCGAGTCAGCGGACTCGATCGACCCCGACGCCGCGGAGGCGGTTGGAACCGCGCAGCAAGCGCTTGAGACCAAATGGGACTGCATACGGATGTGGGAGGTTGATATTGGCGGTAGAGTCGACCAAGTCACCATCTGGTGGGGCCATAATCGTTGGGACGCCGAATGGGCCTGCAATAACTGGAGCAAGTGGTGCGATGGAAAGTGCACGGCTCAGAGGGCGTATTAGCCGAGGTAGGTGTCGCCTTCGGCTCCACTCAATCCGCGAGCGCCTCCTTGCCTGAAAGCTCGCTGAGGTCGCCAGGTTTGCGCGGCCCGAGGCTGACAGCACCAACCGGCGTCCAGTCGCGCGTCGCGCCCGACGAGCGCTCGGGATCGCGCCGCCGGGCCCGCTCGTAGACGTGCTCGCGGGCCGCGCACGTCTGGCCCGATTCGCGGATCTCGCCGCTACGCTTCGGCCCGAAGCAATGCAGCCCGCGAGCGTTGGCGCGCTCCGGGCTGCGTGGCCGAAACCTCACGCAGCGAGGTCCCGACAGTGCAACTGTCCTTGATCCCACCCGAGGGTCGGCAAGGCGGACGTGCGCCCGCGCGCCGCCCGTACCAACGAAGCCGATACGATGCGCTCACGGGCCTGGTCAGCCGGAGCTGGCTCAGCAGGTCGCGCGTCTCGACGGGCCCATGGCCGGGGGCGTCTGGTGCTAACGGTGAGATCCCGTCCGGAACCCGCGGATCGTGATGGCCGTCTACATCGGTTGGTGCTGTCCGTCTCGGGCCGCGCAAACCTGGCGACCTCAGCGAGATTCCAGGCAGGGAGGCGCTCGCGGCTTGAGTGGAGCCGACTGCGACAACTACCTTGGCGGAATTTTCAGGCTATCATCGTCGTTCTGCCCAGCACGCCCCACCGCACGCCGAGCGCCAAGCGTTGCAGGCCCATGTGGCATCCCACGACTGATGGCCCCAGTCGATCGTGACATAGCCGGCGATGTAGATACTATTCCATGAATTCCAGTCGTTGTCACGAACGTAGCACACCCAGTTGGTGCTAAGCGCTTGCTGCGCGGTTCCAACCGCCTCCGCGGCGTCGGGGTCGATCGAGTCCGCTGACTCCAGATCCACCGCCTCCGCCACGTCGGGCTGGGTCTCCTGCCCGTCATCGCCTTCGAGGGAAGCCTCCCCAACGCAGCCACCGAGCACGGCTGCGGCACCGAAAAGCGCCAACGGGAGGACCCTCTTGCTGAACAGACTCATCTTTTTACTCTCCTGAGAATTGTTACTGAAGCGGACCGTTCTCATCCCGGTCTCTCGCCGCTATGAATGCTGCGGTGGCGGGCCGTCCTTCACCCAATCGTGTGCGGCCATCTATTTTTGTCTCTTTTTCGAAGGAACGAAGATTTCATGACGAAGGCGAGTCGCTGGATGCGCAGGTCCGTGTCGCGTGCGAAGCTCTGCCGCGCCTTCCCCCCGCTCAGGTCGCTCTCGTCGAAGTGAAACTTGACCCGATAGCGACCATGGCTATCCATTTGCGCATAGTCACTGACCGCCGCGCCGTCGATGACCGCGGTCTCGGTGCCGTAGATGCGCGGCCACTCGGTGACCTGCGGCGCGCGGAACTGCACCGTCGCGGCGATGGCCTTGGCCTCGATACGATAGCTCTCGTCCCACGGCGCAAGCTCGCGAAGCTCGGGCACGTCCGGGGCCTGGTTGGCCCAGTGCTCGACCTCGGTGGTCAGATACCGCGTGTTGAAGGCGTCCTTGAGGCGGACCGAGCTGGGCATGGCGCCATGCCGGCAGGTAAAGGCGCGGAAGGAGTCCCTCGCCGTGTTGGCACCGCCGCTTTGCGGGTAATAGCGAACGGGCTTGTCGCCATGGGGCTGATGGGTCGACCGATCGTCGACCAGCACCAGCGTCTCGCCGCCCTCCCCATGCTCGAAGTAATAATAGATGCCTTCGCGCTCCATCCACCGGGCGATGAAAACATAGTCGCTCTCGCGGTACTGGCAGACATGCTCTTAAATCATCGCCGACGTCGCCTGTCATCATCAAGTAGAGCTCGAAGCGATAGAGCTTGGAGACACCCTCGGTGCCATGAAAAGCTATGAGCTGGGTGGAAGCTGGGTGGAGGGGGGCAGGGCGCTTGAGTGAACGACGAACATGTCGGGCATGGGGAGCCTCACGGGTGGGGAGCGGCGACAGGCGCAGGCGAGAGGTAGCGCCTGGCGGGCTTCGTGTCAGGTGTGTGTTATGGCCTCTATTGGTTGCCAGGCGCGCCGAGCCGGCGTGCAGCGCGCTCTCGGCGCTACCTCAGGATCGGATCGCAGTTCGTGAACGTGAGCGACGTTGATATCGAGAACGACGACCCGTACATGCGGCGCTCGGCGTGGAAGAAGTCGAGCGGGTACTCCTTGCCGACCTCGATACCGAGCTCCTCGGCGCTCTCGTCGAGATCGACGAACGCCGGGGTCGCGACGCGCAGCCCGCCGAGATCGATCGCGAGGCGCCGGTTGATGAACACCCAGAGATCGTCGTCGCCGACGAACCAGAAGACGTCGCCGGGCCGGTACTCGAACGTCATGTGGAGCTCGTAGGTGAAGCTGAAGTTGTGCTCCTGCCCCTCGTTGCCCCACCCCTGATTGTCGATGGGGAAGAACTCCTTTCCCTGAAAGTTCCCGAAGCCGCGCTCGCTCACCTTGAGCGGGACGACGTACGGAATCGACACGTTGACCGCGGGGTCGTCGTGGTACCACTGATAGAACGCCTCGGGCCCGCTCGTGTGATCCGTGGCGCCCTCATGGGCATAGACCGGCTTGTGGTCGGCGCCGAGCTCGGGCTCGACGATGCCCGGCATGCCGTCGCCCGCGAAGAATTCGAAGTCGGAGTGCCCGCCCTCGGAGTAAAAGGCCTTGAAGTCGCGCACCACCCCCACGAGCTTCGGCTCGCAACCATCGTCCCCACCGGCGCCGGCGGAGCCTTGGGGGGAGCCACCGCTGGCGCCGGGATCGAGGATGCCGGGGTCATCGCCGCCGGCGGTGGAAGTGGAGGAGGACGAGGACGAGGCGGGCGACGACGATGTCGTGGCGCCGATGTCGCGACCGATGATGGCGATCTCGGGGGTGCACCCCGCGAGCACCATGCCCGTCGAGAGAAGGACGGCCAGGAATCGCGGGGCGCCCGCGCGGGAGGCCGCCGTGGGCTGGGCCAGTTTCATCGAGAGGGTCTCCTGTCGCATGGATGCCGCCGAGCTCGCCGGTCCTTCAGGCAAGCTCACGCGAGCGCATCGTATCAAGGGGCCCCGCCTGAAGGGGCGCTGCCGACGAGGCGGCGCACCCGCTCGGCATAGGGGCTCAACGCATATTTCATGAGAAACACCTCCGCGCGCGCGCGCGCCTCCTCCGTGCGGCCGAGCCGCATCAGCGCGTCGATGGTGATGAACTCCCGCTCTGCCGTGAGCTGGCCTTTCGGAAACTCGCGCCTGTGCTCGTCCAGCGCCGCGAGGGAGGCCTCCGGCGACTGCGCGAGCCGCGCCCTGGCCTGCTCCAGGCGCGTCGCCTCCCGGAGCAGCGCGTCGCCGTCGGACGCCGCGCTCCCGGCCGGCTCAGGAGCGGGCGCGGGACCGTTCTGCCGGACGTTCCGCCCGACGTTGCGCGGCGGCTCCCGGCGAGGGGCGAACGCGGTCGGACGGGGCGCCTCGGCGGCCGGGGACGGTGGATCCAGCGCAGGGGCAGCCGGCGCCGTCTCCACGGAGCGCATGGCGCCCTGCGCGAACGAGAGGAGGCGCTCCGCCAGCAGGTGCTCCAGCCGAGGCGACGGCGGGGCCAGCACGGCGGCGCGCAGGCCTCCCTGAACGACGCCGTGGAGGGCGAGGCCGCCGGCGCCGAGCCCCGCCACGACGAGCAGGCCCTTCGCCCACATGGGCAGCGCGGCTCCGCCGCTCGGGGCCGCCGCGAGCGGCGCTACGCGGGCCGCCGTGCGCGCCGCCTCGACGGGCGTCATCGGCCGTGGGCGCACGGCCGAGCGCAGCAGCTCGCGCGCCCCGGCCGGGGTGCCATCCCCCTCCTCGATCCACCGCTTCGGGTCGTTCATCCTATGCCCCCTCGTCGCGAGCGCTCAGCCTCGGTCCTCGTCAACAGCACCGCAAATTCTTTCCGCGCCGCGTGAAGGCGCGAGTAGACCGTCCCCACGGGGATGCCGATCAGATTGGCGATCTCGCTGCACGGCATCTCCTCGATCTCGAACATCACGAAGACGGCGCGCCGATCGAGGTCCATTGCCTGGAGGATGCGATCGAGCTGCTGTCTCGCCTGGTTCCCGGAGGTGATCTCCTCGGGGCCCGCCGCGGGATCCGCGACGCCGTAGACCTCCTCGCTGACGTGCTCGTGCCGCGGGTGCGCGCGCCGGCGGTGCGAGGCGGCGACGCGCCGGCAGATGGCGAAGAGCCACGTCGTGACCGGACAGGCCCAGTCGAAGGCGGGGAGACGCCGCTGGACCACGATGAAGACGTCCTGGAACGCGTCCTCGCGGTCCGGCGGATGGATACCGAACCGCTGCAGGGTGGCCCACACAAAGCCGGCGTGCTCGGCGTGCACGGCGGCGAAGCTACGGGGCGGCCTGCGTCCGGCGAGGACCTCTGCGTCCAGACATTGCTCCACGCTCTCCTGAATGCCGGCGTTTGGCGGGTCCTTCATCAAAACATCAAAACGCGACCCCGGCCCCACCGAAGAGCGCGCCGGCAACCACGGGCTGCTCGAAGACCGGCTGCTGGTTCCCCTGGAGCTGGAAACGGTAACGCGTCAGCGGAAAGTAGAGGTCAATCCCGGTCTCGAGACGGAGCGGACCGACCACTCGCACGGCGAGGCGCGTGCCCACGCTGGGGCTGACCCAGAGCCGGGCTCCCGGGTCGACGGGGAGCACGGACGGATGTTCGTGGATGACAGCGTGGACGGCGCCCCCGAGCAGGTGGACGCACGCGCCGAGCGAGAGCCGCCCGGTCCGGAGCGCCTCCGCACACACGCCGAGCCAGCCCGCGGTGAGGCCGAACGCGAGGGCCGGCTCGGCTGCGCGCTGCTCCGGGAGCCACAGCACGCCCGACGCAAGGGTCCAGCGCGGCGCGACGGACCATTCGGCCGACCATGCGACGCCGCGCCCGACCACCGGGAGGATGCCCGTGGTGGCGGCGAGCCCGCGCAGCGTGACCGAGATCCCAGGGCGCGGCGCGCGCTCCGCGTCGGGGGGCGGCGGGGGCGCGGCGCGCGGGGGTTCCACCGGCGTCGCGGGCTCTGCCGGGGCGCGTCGCGGCGGCTCCGGCCGCGGGGCTTCTGGCGGCGGGGCTTCCGGTGGCTCCGGCGGGGGCGAGGCTTCGGCCAGGGGAGGCGCGGCCGGTGCGGCGAGGGCGGCCATGGGATCGATGGCGAGGGCGATCACCAGCGTTGCTGCGCTGGTGATCGCCTCGCAGGTCGCCGCGCTGCTCTCGAGCTTGCGCACCGTGGGCGGCGTCCCGTCGCACCCGACCGTCCGGATCTGGGCCGACCATGCCCCGGGGCTCCCCTTCACCGCGGCCTCGATCGAGAGGCCGCCGCCCATCGTGGCGAGCTCCCGCCCGAGCCGCCGCGCGATCTCGGCGCGGAGCTGGGGCGCCGAGGGGCACTGCTCCTCGGCGCCCTCCAGGCGGACCCACGACACGTCCGCGGCCCCGCGCGCGCACTCGGCCTGCGCCGCGGCAGGCGCGAGCGCGGCGCATGCGCAGAGGAGCGACACAGCCCTGCGCATGCTCGCCCCAGGATCGGCTCGCTCGCGACGTTCGCCCGACAGAGCCTAGACCTCGAGGATGTTGCCGGGGTTCATGAGGTTCAGGGAATCGAGCGCCCGCTGGATGGATCTTCTGATGATCGCGAGCTCCTCGGCCGAGCGAGGATAGGGGGATAGCCTCTCTTGAGCAGGCCAATTCCGTGTTCGGCGGAGATGCTCCCGCGGTAGCTCTTGACGAGCGAAAAGATCGCGTGGCCCGCCTCGTGGGTGCGCCGCAGGAGCTCATTCCCATCGAGGTGATCGGGCTGCATGACGTTGATGTGGAGTTGATGTGACGGTTGCCGTCGCCGATGTGGCCGCGAGACCTCGGCCGTTGAGCGCGGGAAGGCGACTGCAGACAGCCTCGGCTCGACGACCTTGGTCCAGCCGCGGCCGAACGTGGCGAGGTCGGACGGGTCGATGGAGAGAAAATCTTCTGAAAAATCGCGCAGGAAGGCCGCCGAGAACGCGGCTGGGCGGGCGCTCATGCTTGGCTGGGTACTGCGATGCCGCCGTGGGGGCAAGCAGCCTTCGTGTTCTTTCCAGGATCGGGCCCACGCGTCGGAGCCGTAGCCAAACGATCACAAGAACTTCATGAACATCGCGAGGAAGGTGCTCAAGGCGGGCGCTCGGTCGACGCCCTCGGCGCGCAGGCCCATGACCCGAGAGGCCCTGTGTGATCCCCCTCGGCGGCAGGCAGCTCGGGCGCGAGCCACGCGGTGACGCTCTCGATGCACGCGCCTCCGCCGGACATGCGGACGTCGTAGAAAGGCCCGCGCACGGACGCTCTCTGGCCATCGAGGATCACGCCGGCGCCGCCCTGAGCGCCGCCCACCGCGAAGGAGAACCGGCCGCCCCGCGGGCGCGCATCGCGCGCCGGCAGGCGGGTCAGCTCGCCGATCGCCATCTTCCCGCTCGCGAGCGGGCCGGCGCCGTGGTCGCTCAGACACGAATCTCCGCTGCGGTCGCCGTTCAAGCGAGGGGTGATCGCGGCCCAGCGCCCGCGCCGCTGGAGCACGCACGCGGAGCACCACTCGAACGCGGCACCCGCCTCCGCCGCGCACGGCGCGAGCGCCATCGCGCCGCGGCTCGGCGAGGAGCGGAGCTCTCTTGCGGCGTCGCGACGACCTCTCCATCACAGGGCGACCGGCGGCTCGCCTGCGACGCGCTCATCGTCGAGCGGATGCCGGTGCACGGCGAACTGCTCCTGGGCCTCCGTCTCCAAGGACGCGCGCCACGAGAGAGACAGGATCCGGGAACCCGGCTTCGCGCCGAGCGCGCAGGCGACCCACGCGTCGCGCCCTGTCCGGCCGACCTCGCAGGGCAGCATGGACAGGCGCTTTTCGCCGTGGAGGTCGTGCGGCCTGCCGGAGGCGAGGTCCACGCGGGCGACGAGGCCGTGGCTCGCCGCGATCGCGGCGCCCGCCTCCGCGGCGATGCCGCCCGCAATCGCGGCCTCGTGCGGGTGGCGCTGGGTCGCGCGGATCCAGCGCACGAGCGGCGCGTCGGCGCCCGGATCGGTCGCGCTGCCGGGCAACCCGCGCTGTGCCCACGCGAGGTCGAGGAGCCTGTTCCAGCCGCACGACCGCGCTCATACAACCACCGGTCGGGGGCTGCCGGAAGCCTCCCGGGAGAGATGAAACTCAAACCGGAGACTGCCGGAAGGGTGGTGGCCTGCTTTGAAGAAGGTCGCCAGCGCTCGTCGCCTCCGCCACCTCCGCGCGCGTCGTCTCCGCGCTTGCCTCGTGCGCTCCCGCCGTGGCGATCGAGGAGCTCCGCGAGCTCCGGCTTGAGGCGATCGAGATCGCCAGCGCAAAAGAAGGCTTCTTTCGAAAAAGAGAGGGCCGCGCACGATTGGGTGAAGGACGGGCCGCCACCGCAGCATCCAGTAGGCAAGAGCGGGATGCGAACGGTCCCCTGCAGTGAAAAATTCTCAGGAGAATAAAGCGATGAACTTGTTCAGCCAGCGGGTCCTCCCGTTGACGCTCCTCGGTGCCGCAGCCGTGCTCGGTGGCTGCGTTGGCGCGGATCCTCTCGAAGGCGATGACGAGCTGGAGACCCAGCCCGAGTCAGCGGACTCGATCGACCCCGACGCGGCGGAGGCGGTTGGAACCGCGCAGCAAGCGATTACTCAAAGCATATGGCAGTGCCTCGTTCCTGGTCCTGACACTTGGCGTACCAATAAGATGGTTGAAGTCGGCCGTGTTTTGATCGGGTGGGGCCATCATCAAGGGGATGCCGAATGGGCCTGCAACGCCTGGGTCCAGGCCTGCAAAAATAACGGCGGGGGCTGCTGGGCTAGTAAGAACCCGATCTCGAGTTGGTGACGAGCGTGGGGATCCTCCTGATCGATCCCCGCTAGGCGCACGAGGCGGTCGGCGAGGACGTCGCCGCGCTGGAGGCGCTCCTGCCGGTCGCCTACGCGGACACGGCGCCGCCCCTCTGGCCGCTCGCGCGGCTAAGAGCGCACCTTCCCCCGACGCGAACGATGCACGGCCTGCCGGGCAACGTCATGTCGTCGCCAATCTTCACCCTCCAAGGTGCCGCGCGCGGGGGCACACCCTGCCCCGCGCGCGTCGCCGCCGAGCCTGCCTCGCGCGCTCCCGCCGTGGAGCTCGAAAATCTCCGCCAGCTCCGGCTCGAGGAGATCGAGTTCGCCAGCGCGACAGGAGGCTTCTTTCGAAAAAGAAGTGGCCGCACACGATTGGGTGAAGGACGGCCCGTCACCGCAGCATCCAGGAGGCAAGAGCGGGATGCGAACGGTCCCGTCCAGTAAAGAATTCTCAGGAGAGTAAGAAGATGAGCTTGTTCAGCAAGAGGGTCCTCCCGTTGACGCTCCTCGGTGCCGCAGCCGTGCTCGGTGGCTGCATTGGGGAGGCTTCCCTCGAAGGCGACGACGAGCAGGAGACCCAGCCAGATGCGGCTGATCCCGAGTCAGCGGAGTCGATCGACCCCAACGCGGCGGAGGCGATTGACCCCGACGCGGCGGAGGCGGTCGGAACCGCGCAGCAAGAGCTTGAAGTCGCAAAGAAATGGTATTGCATGTGGGGTGTCTTTCACCACGCAACGGTCACTTTCTCCGAGTACAAGTCTGAATACGATGCCCTTACGGCCTGCAATAACATATCCTCGTTGTGCCGTGCGACTGGCTGCTGGGTTGCTGCAAGTAACCCTACTTATCTCTGAGGAGTAAGCCACGCGGATGCCCTCGGGGCCGCGCCGCTGGCGCGGGCCGAGGGCTCACCTCGCGGCGGCGTCGTGCCGGGCTGAGGGCTCACCTCGCGGCGGCGGCGTACGTGGCGCGGCGGGGCTTCTCGGCCGGCTCGCCCATGGCGGAAGCCTGCCCGGGGGCGGCCGGCGGTGCAAGGCAGCGACGCGGCTGCGGTCTGTCGCGCCTCGCGCCCGTACGATCGTCACCGCGACGACCGGCCTCACCACCTCGGGCTATCCGATCAACGTCGGCACGAGCTTCGTGATGGCCGTCGAGCACACGAGCGGCGGCCCCCGCGCCGAGGCGCTGCTCACCTGTTCGCAATCGACCGACCCGACGTCGCCCCATTTCGCGGACCAGACCGAGCTGTTCTCGCAGAAGGAGTGGCGGCCCGTGCTGTTCGCGCAGGAGGAGATCGCCCCGCGCGCCGCCCGTACCACCGAAGCCGCTCCCTCGCCCTGACCAAACCCGAGGCCCGACGCCTCCGCGCCGCTCAAGGCCCGCCTCGGCACCTGGCACGCCGTCGCGGGCTCTCGCTGCCCTGCGCGCGTCGTCTCCGAGCCTGCCTGGCGTGCTTCCGCCGTGGAGATCGAGGAGCTCAGGCTGGAGGAGGAGCAGATCGAGCTCGCCAGCGCGACAGGAGGCTTTTTTCGAAAAGGAGATTACGATTTGGCGAAGGACGGCCCGCCACCGCAGCATCCACCAGGCGAGCGAGATCGGGATGCGAACGATCCGCTCCCAGTAAAACATTCCCAGGAGAGTAAGAAATGAGCTTGTTCAGCAAGGGGATCCTCCCGTTGACGCTCCTCGGTGCCGCAGCCGTGCTCGGTGGCTGCGCTAGCGAGGCTTCCCTCGAAGGCGATGACGAGCAGGAGACCCAGCCCGAGGCGGCGGAGGCGGCTGATCCCGAGTCAGCGGACTCGATCGACCCCGACGCGGCGGAGGCGGTTGGAACCGCGCAGCAAGCGCAAGACGCGTCAGAAGCGCCAGTGTATTATACCCTATGGAGTTGCTGGCGTTATTATCACGAGTACCAAAATGGGAAGTGGCAGTGGATAGGCCGTACCGTCGGCTGGGTCGAACTCTGGTGGGGCCATCGCTATTCTGATGCCGAATGGGCCTGCAACAGCTGGGTCGGGGAGTGTGGAAGCGACGAATTTTCGTGCCGGGCAGTGTTTCGGGATGACTACATACGATGAAGGTAGCCTGGAATTTCGTCAAGGTAGTCGTCGTATTCGGCTCCACTCAAGCAGCGAGCGCCTCCTTGCCTGAATCTCGCTGAGGTCGCCAGGTTTGCGCGGCCCGAGGCGGACAGCGCCAACCGGTGTAGACGGCCATCACGATCCGCGGGTCCCGGACGCGATTTCGCCATTGGCCGACGGAATCGTGCCCGGGCTCGCGGTCGTCACCGGCGCGGCCTTTCCTCTCCAACAAAAGTCGCCTGGCAGCCGCAGCCCGCGCGCGATGCGGCGACGGGCACGTGACACGCGCGCGGCCGTCGTCTGGACATCGAGCGCGCTCTCGGCCGGAGCGACAGTGGACGCAAAGGCCAATTTCTCGGCAGGGTGATCCGTCACGCACTTTTGTCACGCCGCCCCCGCGAGGTTTACCGGCGGCCCACCTCCTGGAGCCAGTTCGCGTCCAATTTCCGCGGATCTACGTGGCCAGTTACACGCCTGGGCCAGCAGCAGCTGGATCTCGTTCTGCGGTAGTACAGGGGCTGCTGGGCGAGCCGGCTGAGATAAGCCACGCGGATGCCCTCGGGACCGCGCCCCGGCCGCGGGGGTTGAGGAGATCGAGCCTGCCAGCGCGACAGGAGGCTTCTTTCGAAAAAGAGAAAAAGAGATGGCCGCAGACGATTTGGTGAAGGACGGCCCGCCACCGGCGCATCCAGCAGGCGAGAGAGACCGCGATGCGAACGGTCCCCTCCAGTAAAAAATTCTCAGGAGAATCAAACGATGAGCTTGTTCAGCAAGAGGGTCCTCCCGTTGACGCTCCTCGGTGCCGCAGCCGTGCTCGGTGGCTGCGCTAGCGAGGCTTCCCTCGAAGGCGATGACGAGCAGGAGACCCAGCCCGAGGTGGCGGAGGCGGCTGATCTCGAGTCAGCGGACTCGATCGACCCCGACGCGGCGGAGGCGGTTGGAACCGCGCAGCAAGCGGTTCATAGCACATGGTGGTGCTACCTTCGTTTTGACAGAAATCGTTATCAATGGACCGGCGAGGTCACGATCTGGTGGGGCTTTCAGGAGTGGGATGCCGAATGGGCCTGCAACAACTGGCTCCCGCAGTGCCGTAATAATCCCTTGGGCTGCTTGGCTATCTAAGCCACGCGGATGCCCTCGGGACCGCGCCCCTGCCGCCGGCTGAGGGCTCACCGCAACCACCCGGCCATCGCCAAGGGCACGGCCCCTTGCGGCTCTCGCCGGGGTCGACGATGCTGGGCGCGGGGCGGCGTCGGTCCACGAAGACGATCGGGTGAAGGACGGTCCGCCACCGCAGCATCCATTGGGGCGTATGCATACGGGTTAGCGAATGAACCCACTGGAGGTCGCTCTCATGTCGCGTCACCTCTTTCGCCTCGTACTACCACAGTTCATAGAGCACAAGAATCCTGCAAACCGCCGCGTTCATATCTGGAGCAACACCCTCCTCTGGGCAGGCTTGACGACGCTGCTCTCGCAGATCCGGGTCCCCTGGGGGGGTGCCCGTCTTGGGCGCGAACCTGGGGGCGGCGTTCGTCCTGGGCTCGGTGTTGTACTGGCTGGCCCTGGATGCCCTCGTCCCCGTCCTCGTGCTCACCTTCAGCCTGACGTGGGCGGCCCTGCTCCCTGGCCTCTGGGGGCCCGGCCACGGCGTGCTCGTCGGCGTCCTCCTGCCCTTGCTTATGGTGCTCGTGGGCGGGTTCACGGCGCTCTTCTCCCACGCGTATTACCACGAGCACGCGCCCTACCTCGCCACGGGCTGGCGGCTCTACGACGGGCTTCACACCACACATGCCGTGATCTGGGGGCCATTTCATTTCTGGCTGATCGGCCTGCTCGCGGGGCGCTACCGGCCGGGCCTGCGCGCCGAGCTCGAGGACGCCGAGCGCCGCCGCATCCTGCGCCAAGAGCGCGTCCCCTGGCGCAACTGGGCTGGGAGCCAGGCGTGCCTGCCCCAGGTCGTCTGTGTCCCCCTCATGGTGGACGATCTCTGCGGCGTGGTACGCGACGCGGCGCGCGAAGGGCAGCGCGTCCGGGTTGTGGCCTCGGGCTTCACGTGGGCCGGCTTCGTGCCCACGGACGACGTCCTCGTGTACTGCGAGCGGCTCGACCGGGTGGAGGTGGATCTCTCTGATCCTCAGCAGCCGGCGGTGTGGGTGGACTGCGGGGTGACGAACCGCCAGCTCAACGCGGTGCTCAAGGCGGCGGGCCTGCAAACGCCGTGGAACGTCGTGCTCGAGACGGTGCGCGTGGCCGGGATCGTGTCCATGGGCACCCATGGTTCGGGAAAGGACACCTGCACGATGGGGGATCTCGTGCTCGCCTTCGAGGTGGTGGACGCCACCGGAGCACGACGCGTCCTCTCCGACGAGTCCGTCGGCGCCGAGACCATGGCAGCCGCGCGGCTCGGCCTCGGCATGTTCGGGATCATCGTCCGGGTTCGCCTCCGCGTCGAGCCCGCTCATCGAGTCCTCCAGGTCGATGCGCGCATGCCGATCGAGGAGGCGCTGGAACGCATGCCGGAGCTCGTCCGGGCCTCTGACTCCGTGGAGCTCTTCTGGTTTCCTTTCACCGACTCGATGTGGGTGAAGACCTTCGAGCGCACGGAGCGAGCGCGCTCCCGGCGCGCATCTGGATTCTGGCTCCTGGCGACGCACTTCCTCGAGATGGCGGTGCTGTGCTCACTCCTCGCGTGAGTGTCCAAACATCGCTCCGCTTACATTCCCTGGATGATGCGCCGCGCGTACGCGACGCTCTCCATCGGGGAGCGTGTTCTCTCGCACACCGATGCCACCCATTACCGGCGATGGATCGAGCTCCGGAAGTGCTCCTGCGTGGAGGTCGGGTTCAAGGTGGACCCGAGCTGGGAGAACGTACGGGAGACGTTCCTGGCGACGAAGCGCCATGCCGCTTCCGGCGCTTCCGGCTGATCGGCAACACCGATGCGGCGACGCGCACCTCCGCGCCGCCGCTCACCGCGAAGCCGCCGAGGCTCGCGGGCAACAGCTGGCGCGCAGCGCGCTCTCGGCGCTACCTCAGGATCGGGTCGCAGTTCGTGAACGTGAACGACGTCGATATCGAGAACATCGACCCGCCGCCGCGGCGCTCCGCGTAGAAGAAGTCGAGCGGATACTCCTTGCCGACCTCGATGCCGAGCTCCTAGGCGCTCGCGTCGAGATCGACGTACGCCGGGGTCGCGAAGTGGAGCCCGCCCATGTCGATGGCGAGGCGCCTGTTGATGAACACCCAGAGATCGTCGTCACCGATGAACCAGAAGACGCCGCCGGGCCGGTACTCGAACGTCATGTGGAGCTCGTACGTGAAGCCGAAGTTGTGCTCCCGCCTCTCGTTGCCCCACCCCTGATCGTCGATGGGGAAGAACTGCTTTCCCCAGAAGTGTCCGAGGCCGCGCTCGCTCACCTTGAGAGGGACGATGTGCGGAAGCCGTATGTTGACCGTGGGGTCGTCGTGATACCACTGATAGAACGCCTCGGGCCCGGTCGTTTGATTTGTGCCGCCCTCATGGGCATAAACCGGCTTGTCGTCGGGGCCGAGCTCGGGCTCGACCAGGCCTATCATGTACGCGCCCGCGAAGAACTCGAAGTCGGGGTGCCCGCCCTCGGAGTCGAAGGCCTTGAAGTCGCGCACCACCCCCGCGAGCTGCGGCTCGCAACGATCGTCCCCCCCCGGCGCCGGCGGTGCCTTGGGAGAAGCCGCCGTCGTTTCAAGGGGCGCTGCCTGAAGGGGCGCGGCCGGCGAGGCGGCGCACCCGCTCGGCGTAGGGGCTCGACGCGTACCTCGCGAGAAACGCCTCCGCGTGCGCGCGCGCTTCCTCCGTGCGGCCGAGCCGCATCAGCGCGTCGATGGCGATGAACTCGCGCTCTGCCGTGAGCTGGCCTCTCGGAAACTCGCGCCTGTGCTCGTCCAGCGCCGCGAGGGAGGCCTCCGGCGACTGCGCGAGCCGCGCCCTGGCCTGCTCCAGGCGCGTCGCCTCCCGGAGCAGCGCGTCGCTCTCGGACGCCGCGCTCCCGGCTGGCGCCGGAGGCGGCGCGGGCTTGTTCTGCCGGACGTTCCGCGGCGGCGGCTCCCGGCGAGGGGCGGACGCGGCCGGACGGGGCGCCTCGGCGGCCGGGGACAGTGGATCCAGCGCAGGGGCAGCCGGCGCCGCCTCCACGGAGCGCATGGCGCCCCGCGCGATCGAGAGGAGGCGCTCCGGCGGCAGGTGCTCCAGCCGAGGCGGCGGCGGGGCCAGCACGGCGGCGCGCAGGCCTCCCTGAACGACGCCGTGGAGGGCGAGGCCGCCGGCCCCGAGCCCCGCCACGACGAGCAGGCCCTTCGCCCACATGGGCAGCGGGGCGCCGCCGCTCGGGGCCGCCGCGAGCGGCGCCACGCGGGCCGCCGTGCGCGCCGCTTCGACGGGCGTCATCGGCCGTGGGCGCACGGCCGAGCGCAGCAGCTCGCGCGCCCCGGCCGGGGCGCCTCTCTCCTCCTCGATCCACCGCTTCGGGTCGTTCATATGCCACCTCGTCGCGAGCGCTCAGCCTCGGTCCTCTTCAACAGCACTGCAAACTCTTTCCGCGCCGCGTGAAGGCGCGAGTAGACCGTCCCCACGGGGATGCCGATCAGATTGGCGATCTCGCTGCACGGCATCTCCTCGATCTCGAACATCACGAAGACGGCGCGCCGATCGAGGTCCATTGCCTGGAGGATGCGATCGAGCTGCTGTCTTGCCTGGTTCCCGGAGGTGATCTCCTCGGGGCCCACCGCGGGATCCGCGACGCCGTAGACCTCCTCGCTGACGCGCTCGTGCCGCGTGTGCGCGCGCCGGCGGTACGAGGCGGCGACGCGCCGGCAGATGGCGAAGAGCCACGTCGTGACCGGATAGGCCCAGTCGAAGGCGGGGAGACGCCGCTGGACCACGATGAAGACGTCCTGGACCGCGTCCTCGCGGTCCGGCAGATGGATACCGAACCGCTGCAGGGTGGCCCACACGAAGCCGGCGTGCTCGGCGGCGAAGCTACGGGGCGGCCTGCGTCCGGCGAGGACCTCTGCGTCGACACATTGCTCCACGCTTCCTTGAATGCCGGCGTCCGGCGGGTCCTTCATCAGAATGTGACCCGACCCCAACCGGAGGCTGTCGGAAGCCTCCCGGCAGAGCTGAGACTCAAACCGGAGGCTGTCGGAAGCCTCCCGGCAGAGCTGAGACTCAAACCGGAGGCTGTCGGAAGCCTCCCGGCAGAGCTGAGACGGTGATGTCCGGAACCACATCGTCGCCATCGGCATTCCGGACACCTGCCCGGCGCAACCCGGACACCAGCATCCACTGAAGCGATTCTGAGGCGGGCACCCGGCGCGCCGTCGCCAGGGCTCTCCCTCCCCCGCGCGCGTCGTCTCCGAGCCTGCCTCGCGCGCTCCCGCCGTGGAGCTCGAGGAGCTCCGGCTTGAGGAGAGCGAGATCGCCAGCGCGACAGGAGGCTTCCTTGGAAAAAGAGAGGGCCGCACACGATTGGGTGAAGGACGGCCCGCCACCGCGGCATCCAGCAGGCGAGAGAGAGCGGGATGCGAACGGTCCCCTCCAGCAAAAAATTCTCAGGAGAGTAAAAGGATGAGCTTGCTCAGCAAGAGGGTCCTCCCGTTGACGCTCCTCGGTGCCGCAGCCGTGCTCGGTGGCTGCGTTGGCGCGGCTCCCCTCGAAGGCGATGACGAGCAGGAGACCCAGCCCGGGGCGGCGGACGCGATCGACCCCGACGCGGAGGAGGCGGTTGGAGCCGCGCAGCAAGCGGCTATTTATTCCAAATATTCCAAATCTTGGTGCTACAAGCATTCGTCGCCTCACCACCCCGCCGGCTCTGTCACGATCTCGTGGGGCCATAAGTGGTGGGATGGCGAACGGGCCTGCAACAACTGGCTCTCCGCGTGCGATAATGGCGGGGGCTGCTTCGCTTTGCAGACCTACTGGTCAAATAAAGACGACGGGACATGGTCAGGGTGACGAGCGTGGGGCTCCTCCTGATCGATCCCCGCTAGGCGCATGAGGCCGCCGGCGAGGACGTCGCCGCGCTGCTCGCGCATGAGCCGGTGCGCGATGTAGCGGCGGACGCGGACTCACGTCGCTCCGCTCGCCCCTATCGCCACGGCCTGATGTCCCCGAGACTTCATGGTGCTGCCGTCGGAGCTTCAAGGCGAGGAGGTTGCCCCCGACGAGAAAGGATCTCCGAGAGCTCCGGCGTGAGGAGAGCGAGATCGCCAGCGCGACCGGAGGCTTCTTTGGAAAAAGAGAAAGCCGCACACGATTGGGTGAAGGACGGCCCGACACCGGAGCATCCAGTAAGCAAGAGCGGGATGCGAACGGTCCGCTTCAGTAAAAAATTCTCAGGAGAGTAAGAAGATGAGCTTGTTCAGCAAGAGGGTCCTCCCGTTGACGCTCCTCGGTGCCGCAGTCGTGCTCGGTGGCTGCGTTGTGGAGGCTTCCCTCGAAGGCGATGACGGGCAGGAGACCCAGCCCGAGTCAGCGGACGCGATCGACCCCGACGCGGAGGAGGCGGTTGGGACCGCGCAGCAAGCGGTTAAAACCAGCTCATGGCCGTGCTTCCGGACTTTCCCCGTGCTGTGGTGGTTTGAGGACCGCCAGGTCAGTTCCGTCACCATCGATTGGGAACCTCATAATAACCAGTCGGCCACTTGGGCCTGTAACGAATGGAGATTGGCATGCAACCGGCAGTGCTTTACAAAGTGGGGTTCTATTCATGCAGAGTAGTAGCCAGGCAACGGTCATGCGAAACAGGTCGATGGCGACGTACAGGCAGTAGAAGACCCCGGGCAGCGGCCCGCACAGCTTGGTGCTATCCCAGGTCCAGATCTGGTTGGGGGCCGTGGCGGTGAGCGTCGGCTGGGCATGCTCCATCGGCCCACGCTGCGCGCGTCGCTCGCCGCTCTCACCGGACGCCGTGAGCAGCCGGTACATCGTGCGGATGGAGGCGAGGTCTACGCGACAGCAGAGTCGCGTAGACCTCCGGCGAGGCCTGGTCGACGAGCTCGTCGCTGTGCAGCACGTCGAGCACGGCTTGCCGCTCGGGGTCACTGAGCCGGCGTGGGCTCGGAGCGGGCCTGGGCAGCGCGGGCGGCTTCGCGGGCCGGGTCTGCCGGTAGAGGGTGGCGCGGCTGATGCCGAGTGCCGCACACGCCTGCGCGATGGGGATGTGCGGGTCATCGAGCGCTTCGATGACGTCCATCAGCGCTCTTCGTCGGTCGAGCTCCGGCGTGGGGAGATCGAGCTCGCCAGCGCGACAGGAGGCTTCTTTGGAAAAAGAGCGGGCCGCACACGATGGGGTGAGGGACGGCCCGCCACCGCAGCATCCAGCAGGCAAGAGCGGGATGCGAACGGTCCCCTCCAGTAAAAAGTTCTCAGGAGAATAGAAAGATGAGCTTGTTCCGCAAGAGGGTCCTCCCGTTGACGCTCCTCGGTGCCGCAGCCGTGCTCGGTGGCTGCGTTGGGGAGGCTTCCCTCGAAGGCGATGACGGGCAGGAGATCCAGCCCGATGCGGCGGAGGCGGCTGATCCCGAGTCAGCGGAGTCGATCGACGCCGAGGCGGCGGAGGCGGTTGAAACCGCGCAGCAAGCGGTTCGTGTAAAGACAACCACATGGGGATGCGAGCACAGGGTTTTTAGTGGTGATAGGGTTGTGAGGATTGATCTTCTCGCCCCGGTCACCATCTGGTGGGGCCATACCGAAGTCGATGCCCGATGGGCCTGCAACCAGTGGATCTGGGATTGCCGTGGGGGGCACTGCAATAGTGTGAGCTATCACGGGGAGGGTTCGGTAGAGTGGTGACGAGCGTGGGGATCCTCCTGATCGACCCCCGCTAGGCGCACGAGGCGGCCGGCGAGGGACCGCAGCATCCAGTAGACAACAGCGGGATGCGAACGGTCCCCTCCAGTAAAAAGTTCTCAGGAGAATAGAAAGATGAGCTTGTTCAGCAAGAGGGTCCTCCCGTTGACGCTCCTCGGTGCCGCAGCCGTGCTCGGTGGCTGCGTTGGCGAGGCTCCCCTCGAAGGCGATGACGGGCAGGAGACCCAGCCCGACGTGGCGGAGGCGGCTGATCCCGAGTCAGCGGACGCGATCGACCCCGATGCGGCGGAGGCGGTTGGGACCGCGCAGCAAGCGCTTAAGGTACGTCTAACCGAATGGCAGTGCCAGCATTGGTGGAATGATGGTGCTTATCATACATATTCTTTTCATGTACCGGGCTTAGTCGAAATCTGGTGGGGCCATACAGAAAACGATGCCGTATGGGCCTGCAACCAATGGCTCAGCGGTTGCCGTGAGAAAGGCTGCGGTAAAGCGAGGCATCTCTCGACATTTTGGACAGAGTGGTGACGAGGGTGGGGATCCTCCTGATCGATCCCCGCTAGGCGCAGGAGGCGGCCGGCGAGGGCGGCGCCGCGCTGGAGGCGCTGCTGCGGGTCGCGTACGCGGACACGGCGCCGCGCCTCTGGCCGCTCGCGCGGCTGAGCCTCGCGGCGCCCCTTCCCCCGACGAGAACGATGCACGGGCTGCCGGGCAACGTCATGTCGTTGCCAATCGTCACCCTCCACGGTGCCACGCGCGGGGGCTCTCCCTCCCCCGCGCGCGTCGTCTCCGAGCCTGCTTCGCGCGCTCCCGCCGTGGAGCTCGAGGATCTCCGCGAGCTCCGGCTTGAGGAGAGCGAGAGCGCCAGCGCGACAGGAGGCTTCTTTGGAAAAAGAGAGGGCCACACGATGGGGTGAAGGACGGCCCGCCACCGGAGCATCCAGTAGACAAGAGCGGGATGCGAACGGTCCCCTTCAGCAAAAAATTCTCAGGAGAGCAAAGAGATGAGCTTGTTCAGCAAGAGGGTCCTCCCGTTGACGCTCCTCGGTGCCGCAGCCGTGCTCGGTGGCTGCGTTGGCGAGGCTTCCCTCGAAGGCGATGACGAGCAGGAGACCCAGCCCGAGGCGGCAGAGGCGGCTGATTCCGGGTCCGCGGACGCGATCGACCCCGACGCGGCAGAGGCGGTTGGAACCGCGCAGCAAGCGGTTCGTGTAAAGCTAACCAGATGGAAATGCTGGGCTTTTAATTGGAATCTTCCGGCGGGCGAGGTCACCATCTGGTGGGGCCATCAGTGGCGGGATGCCATATGGGCCTGCAACGAGTGGGTCGGGGCTTGCCGAAATGAAGGTGGGTCCTGCATCGACGCGGACAAGGTCGGGGAGTCTTGGGCAGAGTGGTGACGAGGGTGGGGATCCTCCTGATCGATCCCCGCTAGGCGCAGGAGGCGGCCGGCGAGGGCGGCGCCGCGCTGGAGGTGCTGCTGCGGGTCGCCTACGCGGACACGGCGCCGCGCCTCTGGCCGCTCGCGCGGCTGAGCCTCGCGGCGCCCCTTTCCCCCGACGAGAACGATGCACGGGCTGCCGGGCAACGTCATGTCGTTGCCAATCAGCATCCAGCAGGCAAGAGCGGGATGCGAACGGTCCCCTCCAGCAAAAAATTCTCAGGAGAGCAAAGAGATGAGCTTGTTCAGCAAGAGGGTTTTCCCGTTGACGCTCCTCGGTGCCGCAGCCGTGCTCGGTGGCTGCGTTGGCGAGGCTTCCCTCGAAGGCGATGACGAGCAGGAGACCCAGCCCGAGGCGGCAGAGGCGGCTGATTCCGAGTCAGCGGAGTCGATCGACCCCCAGGCGGCGGAGGCGGTTGAAACCGCGCAGCAAGCGCTTAAGGTACGTCTAACCATATGGAAGTGCGGGCGGCGCAATCCTACTTGGTGGTACGACTATGCTGAGCTCGGCGAGGTCACCATCTGGTGGGGCCATACCAGCACGGATGCCATGTGGGCCTGCAACAACTGGGTCGGGGATTGCCGTCGGGATTGCAACGAGGTGAAAAGGGTCAAGGAGGATTGGGTAACGCAGCAGTGACGAGCGTGGGGATCCTCCTGATCGATCCCCGCTAGGCGCAGGAGGCGGCCGGCGAGGGCGGCGCCGCGCTGGAGGCGCTGCTGCGGGTCGCGTACGCGGACACGGCGCCGCCCCTCTGGCCGCTCGCGCGGCTGAGCCTCACGGCGCACCTTCCCCCGACGAGAACGATGCACGGCCTGCCGGGCAACGTCATGTCGTTGCAAATCGTCACCCTCCACGGTGCCACGCGCAGGGGCTCTCCATCCCCCGCGCGCGTCGTCTCCGACCCTGCCTCGCGCGCTCCCGCCGTGGAGTCTCGAGGATCTCCGCGAGCTTCGGTTTGAGGAGAGCGAGCTCGCCAGCTCGGGCCCAGCTCGTATCCAGCCCCCGCGGCCCCATGGCGACCTTCGTGCTGATACGACACGGCGACCGCCTCGGGCCGTGCAAACCTGCCGACCTCAGCGAGATTCCAGGCAAGGAGGCGCTCGCTGCTTGAGTAAAGCCGAATGCGACAACTACCTTGGCGGAATTTGCAGGCTATTCCTTGTATTTCGTGCCTGACAGGGATACATAGCAACTGTCGTAACACGTCCTGACCCACTTGTTGCAGGCCCATGTGGCATCATAATCATGATGGCCCCACCAGATCGTGACTGCGCCCTCGGCAGTGCTAACCGGCCACACGGCGTGATGCCAATAGTACCAGCAAGTCCATGTGGTGGTGTCGATAACATGCGCTTGCTGGGCGGTTCCAACCGCCTCCGCCGCCTCGGGGTCGATCGACTCCGCTGACTCGGGATCAGCCGCCTCCGCCGCCTCGGGCTGGATCTCCTGCTCGTCATCGCCTTCGAGGGAAGCCTCCCCAACGCAGCCACCGAGCACGGCTGCGGCACCGAGGAGCGTCAACGGGAGGACCGTCTTGCTGAACAAGCTCATCTTTTTACTCTCCTGAGAACTGAGAATTTTTCGATGGAGCGGACCGTTCGCATCCCGGTCGCTCGCACCTACTGGATGCTCCGGTGGCGGGCCGTCCTTCACCCAATCGTCTGCGGCCATCTCTTCTTCGAGAGAAGTCTCCTGTCACGCCGGCGATCTTGTCGACGCTCATCGAAAACCGCGCAATTCTGGACGAGCCCGCGATGCGCCCCAAGGCCGCCCGGAGGGCCCAGAGCCTCGCCATGCCTCGCATCACGCGACGCCTTCACGCCGGGAGCGGGCCAGCTCGGGCCCAGCTCATATCCAGCCCCCGCGGCCCCATGGCGACCTTCGTGTTGATACGACACGGCGACCGGCTCTCCTCATAACCCCGCGTTTCGTGCCCGCCAGGTGACCTGTCGGGTGCAGAGGGCAAGGCGGCTGGCGGAGCCGCCGCAAGCCGAGCCGCCGTCAGGTCCGCGGAGGAACCCGTGCAGGGTTCCCCGCCTCGAGCGCCCCGAGCACCGCCAGCACCACGTCCTCCCTCCAGAGCCGCGCCGCGACCTGGACCCCGATGGGCAGCCCGGCGCTCCCCTGCTCGGCGGCGCGCGCCGCCTGGTCGGCGCGGTCGCGGCTCGGAGGGCGACCGCTCTCCTCGCCCGGGCGCACGCGCGTCCACGCGACCACCCCGGCGGGCATGCCGACGAGATTGAAGAGCAGCGTGTGCCCGTGCACGGGGCCGAGCCGAACCGTCGCGCCGTGCGGCACGGCGGGCAGCGGGTACGGCGGGCAGAGCAGCGCGTCGAGCCGCTGCGCGTCGAGCGCGGCGAGGAGGGCCTCGCGGTGGCGATTGGGCGCACGGTGCCTCGCCCGGTAGGCAGAGGCAGCACACCTCGGCGATATGGGTCTTGACATCCCGCCAGGATTAGAGCGCCGAACAAAACCGGACCGAGCCAGGCAGCCGAGGGTGGGTGCAGCGCTAGGCGCGACGAGGAGCCCTACTGAAGTAGGGCGACGAGGAGCAACGACGCGATGCGCCCGCCCTCGGCTGCCTGGCGACGGGAGGTTTTGAGAGGCGCTCTTAGTATCTTCCGACCCTTGTCAAGGCTTTTGTCGGCGCTGGGCGCGCGCTCGACTGTCTGAAATCACTCGCTCATTCTGGGCACGGGCTGGCTCGGTAGGCTTCCACCCAAAAGACATCTTGCCAGGACGCTCACGAAAAAGTCTCATCGACGCCCTGAAATTGATGAACTCGCTCTCCATTTGATGGGGACATAGAATGCGAGTGTCCTACCGAGATCCGCTCGTGCAGCGGTTGTTCACGATGATCTCCGACCTGCTCGCGGACGGCGCCGGAGAACCCTCGGCCATCCATGAGCAGCTCCTCGATCTGACCTCCGCGAACTCTCCTGAAGTCAGGGATTACTGGCGCAGGACGACGCGCGGGCTCGGCGTGCCCGATGTCGCGTTCAAGGGCTCCTCTCCGTACCTGTTCCCCGACGAGCCGGCGGCGCGAACCTTTCGCACGAGCGGGACCACGCGGAGCGACCGCGGCAGCGCGCACTACAGCGCTCGGGGGCTCGAGCTCATGGACCTGTCGATCCTGACGAGCGCGCGCCGTCATGTCGTCGCGGGCCTCGAGTCGCCTGTCATCCTCCGCCTCGTCCCGCCGGAGCACCTCGCGCCGGAGATGGTGATGGCGCATGGAATGGAGCTCATCGCCAGGACCTTCGGCCATCGCGAGCTCAGCACGTCCGTCCTCAGCCCGAGCGGTGTGGACCTCGCGCTGCTCGGCTCGCGTCTCGATGCCGCCGTCGCGGAGCGCCTACCCGTCGTGCTCATCGGCGGCTCGTTCGCCTTCGTCAACGTCTGCGACGCTCTCGAAGCGCAGGGCCGCGCCTGGTCGCTGGCCCCTGGTTCTCGCATGATCGACGCCGGCGGGTTCAAGGGGCGTTCGCGCGCCGTCGGGGTCGACGAGCTCCGGGCCGTCGCTCGCCGCGTCTTCGGGATCGCCGCGGAAGGTTGCGTGAACCTGTTCGGAATGACCGAGCTCGCGAGTCAGCTCTACGACGCCGCGGACGTCGCGATCGGACCGCTGGGCGAACGACCGAAGGGCTCGACGCCGTTTGTGGCCCCGAGGGTGCGCGACGCGCGCTCTCTCTCGGTGCGGACCGAAGGCCCGGGTCTGCTCGAGGTCGTCGACCTCTGTGTGATCGATCGACCTCACGTCGTCTTGACCGGGGACCTCGGAGTCGCGCGCGGCGGAGGGGTGGCGATCACGGGCCGGATCGAGCGCGGTCAGAGCCGAGGCTGCTCGCTGGCGCTCGACGCGATGACCGGAGGTGCGTCGTGACAGCGCAGGCCGCCGTCGACGCCCGCTGGATCTCCTGGATGCCTCGCTGGGTCAGGAGCGCGGATCTCGCCCGCTTCGAGGTCGCCTCGCGCTCGTCGGCGGGAGAGGCGCGGCGCTGCGCGCGGCCGGTGGCCGAGGGCTGGCGGGCGCTCGGCCAGGGCCTGCGCCGCGCGCAGCTCAGCCTGCGCGACATGCCGATCGCCGACATCATCGCGGCGATCGACGCCGTCGCGGAGCGGTGGATGGACCGCAGCTTCGAGCCGCGCCGGCGCGCGCGCGCGGAGGTCGTCATCGCGACCGGCTTCTCGCCCGAGGCGGTGGATCGGAGCTTCGATGTCGAGCTCCGCAACTACCGCGCCGACTCCCTTGTCCGCGCGCTCCGGCGTGAGCTCAATCGACCTGACGTGCTCGATCGGTTTCAACCCGACGCCGACCTTCACGGCAGCACGCTCGCCACGGGTCCGCGCGTCACGCTGGCCATCCTGACGGGTAACGTGCCGGGGCTCCCTGCGCTCTCGATCGTGCGTTCATTGCTCGTCAAGTCCGCCGTGATCGCCAAGGTGGCGAGCGGCGAGCCGACGTTCGCGGCGCGCTTCGTCCAGACCCTCGCAGAGGTCGAGCCGAGGTTCGGAGATGCCATTGCCGTCACCTACTGGGAGCGCGACGACGAGGCATCCCTCAGGAGCGCGCTCGCGGAGGCGGACGCGGTGATCGCGTACGGAAGCGACGACGCATGCGCCGCGATCCGAGCGCACGTCGCGCCGCATCAACGGTACGTCGAGCACGGCCACAAGGTGTCGGTCGCCGTGATTGCCAGGGACTACCTCCTCGACCTCGGCCCGGGCGAGGTCGCGCGGCGCGTCGCGGTCGACGTGTCGACGTTCAATCAGCACGCCTGCATCGCTCCCCAGGCCGTGCTGGTCGAGGGCGACGCGATCAGCGTGCGCGCGTTCGCCGCCGAGCTCGCGACAGCCATGGATGACGATGCTCGCGCGTGCCCGCTCGGTGCGCTCGAAGAGGCGGAGGCCGCATCGCTCCAGCTGCGCCGCCTGGCGTATACGTGGCGCGCCGCATCGAGGCCCGGGTGTGACCTGTGGTGCCCGGCCGGCCTCGACTGGGCCGTCGTCCTGAGCACCGATCTCACCGGCCTGACGGGGTCGGGCAACCGTGTCGTCCACGTCGTCCCGGTGCTGGACATGGATAGCGTCATGGACGCCTTGCGACCCGTCGCGCGACACCTCCAGAACGTCGGGCTCGGCGCGAATGGGCCCCAGTTCTGGGCGGCGGCGGAGACCCTGGCGCGGCTCGGCGCGTGTCGCGTGAGCGAGCCTGGTCGCATGGCGGAGCCGAGCATGATGTGGAGACACGATGGCATGCAATGCATCGCACAGCTGATACGTTGGTGTGATGTGGAGATGCATCGAGAGAGCGAACGAGCGGGGGGCAGGCGCGGAGGTGCGTGATGGTCCATTCGAGCGGCGCGGCGGACATGCGGTTGCCCACAACGGTCGAGATCATCGACTGCACGTTGCGAGACGGTGAGCAGACCGCGGGCGTGTGGTTTACGCTCGAGGAGAAGATCGAGCTGGCCGAACACCTGTCCGCGGCTGGCGTCGACGTGCTCGACGCCGGGTTCCCCGCCGCGTCCGGATCCGAGCGAGAGTCGCTCCAGGAGATGAGCCGGCGGAAGCTCCGCTCGCGTATCGGGGCGACCGCGCGCCCGCTCCCGGGCGACGTCGCTGCCGCCGCGCAGTCGCGCGCTCAGGAGGTCTTCCTGTTCATGCCCACGAGCGATCTCCGGTTGACAGAGACGCTGGGCATCACGCGTGACCGAGCGAGCCTGGTCTTCCGCGCTGGGGCGGAGGACGTCGTCGGGCGCGGCATGACGCTCAACCTCGTGCTGGAGGACGCGACACGCACCGCGCCAGGGCATCTCATTCACCTCGTCGATGACCTGCGACGGCACGTGCCGATCGCGCGGCTCGTGATCTGCGATACGGTGGGATGCGCGACCCCGCACGCGATGGAGCGGCTGATCCGCACGCTCGACGATGGCCTCGATCGCCAGATCCCCCTCTCCATGCACGCTCACAACGACTTCGGCCTCGCCTCCGCGAACACACTCGCGGGGGTCCTGGGCGGCGCGCGCGCGATCACCGCCACGGTGAACGGGATCGGTGAGCGCGCTGGCAACGCCGATCTCGCCGAGTGCGTGGCGGCGCTCACGCACCTCTACGGTGTCCAGCACGGGATCGACGGGCGCGCGCTCCCAGGCCTCTCGCGCATGGTGGAGCGAATGAGCGGTATCCAGTTGAGCCCGACGAAGCCGGTGACGGGGTTCAACGTCTTCCGGCACGAGTCCGGCGTGCACGTGGACGCCATGCTCAAGGACGTGCGCAGCTACGAGTCCTTACCGGCCGCGTGGGTCGGGCGCAAGCGGGAGTACGTGCTTGGAAAGCACAGCGGCACGTCGCTCATCCGCCACTTGATGGATGAGGCCGGGATCCCGTGTGATGCGGAGATGGCGCAGCAGCTCCTCGACGAGGTGAAGCTCGGCGCTGAGCGCCGCGACAAGACGGAGCACGTCCGGGAGCTCGCGCGGTCGGAGGCGTTCAGCCGGGCCCGGCTCGCGGGCCTCGATCTCTCGATGATGATCGCGCGCCGCAGGCTGCGCGTGGCGGGGTGAGCGATGAGCGGACGGACCATCAGCGACAAAGTCATCGATGCTCACGCCGTCGACGATGATCCCGAGGCAGTCTACCGGCGGGTCAGGATCGACGCTCTCCTCGGCCACGACGCGACCACAGCGCTGTTGATCCAGGAGTTCGAAGGGCGCGGCCTCACCGTCTGGGACCGAGATCGCGTGATGCTCACGAACGATCACTTCTCCCCTCCGGCGACGATAGAGCGCGCCGACATCTCGAACAAGTTCCTTCGATTCGCGCGGCGCAGCGGGGTCAAGCACCTCATGCTCGACCGGGGTATCTGTCATCAGCTCCTCGTCGAGAGCTCGCTCTGTCGGCCCGGGAGTCTGATCGTCGGCGCCGACAGCCATACGATCATGGGCGGAGGCGTCGGGGCGTGCGCCACCGGGATGGGGTCGACCGACATCCTCTTCGCGCTCGCCACGGGCATGACGTGGCTCCGGCGGCCTGCCACGATACGCGTTCGTCTCCGTGGCAAGCTCTCTTCACAATGCAGCGGCCGCGACATCGTTCTCCGGCTCCTCTTCGAGCTCGGCGAGTCCGGTGCGCAGTACCGTACGCTCGAGTTTCACGACGCTTCGGAGCCGCGCCTCGGGCAGGACGATCGGTTCGCCGTGGCGAACATGGCCGTCGAGCTAGGCGCGAAATTCGGCGTCTTCGTCCCGGACGAGGTCACGGTCGCTTACTGTACGAGGCGTGACGGCGCGGCGCCGACCCGCCTCGTCTTGCCGGACGGCGACGCCGTCTATGAGCGGACGCTCGACCTCGACCTCTCGGAGCTCCGCCCCCTGATCGCGAAGCCGTGGTCCCCGGCCAACGTGTGCACGATCGATGAGGTCGAGGAGGTGCCCATCTCGGTGGCCTTCCTTGGCTCTTGCTCGAGCGGGCGTCTCTCGGACATCCGCGATGCGGCGCAAGAGGTGGAGGGGAAGGCCGTGCACCCGAGCGTCCGGTTCATCGTGATTCCGGCGTCCGTCGACGTCTTCAAGCAGGCATTGCGCGAGGGCTACGTCGCCACGCTGACCGAGGCAGGCGCGATCTTCAATCACTCGAGCTGCGGACCGTGCGGGGGGATCGACAAGGGCGTGCTCGGCGCGGAGGACGTCTGCATCTCGACCTCGAACCGCAATTTCCGCGGTCGAATGGGCCACTGGGAGAGCCGCACGTACCTCGCCGGCGCGCGGACCGTCGCGCGGGCCGCGCTGCTCGGACGAATCAGCCCCCGTCTCTACGAGGGAGCGAGGCCATCATGACGCCGACCCGGGGACGTGTGTGGACGTTTGGTGATGACGTGAACACCGACGTCATTCACCCTCCGCAGTTCTTCAGCCTCGACCCCGACAAGGTGAAGCGCGGGCTCTTCCACGGCCTCGATCCGACCCTCCAGCCTGCGCTCCGGCCGGGTGACGTCCTCGTCGCCGGACGAAACTTCGGGTGTGGCTCGAGCCGCGAGACGACCATACGCTCCCTCAAGCTGAACCAGATCGGCGTGATCGTGGCGCTCGATTTCGCGCGCATCTTCTTCCGCAACGCGACGAACAACGGGCTACCCTGCCTCACGTTCTCTGACGCGGCGGATCGGTCGAAGCTCGTGAAGGGCCAAGTCGTCGAGATCCACCCAGCGGAAGGACGCCTGGTGACAGACACCGGCGAGGAGATCGCGCTGGATCGTCCGGGGAAATTCATCCAGCAGATCTGGGCGGCGGGAGGGTTGCTAGAGATGCTGCCAGCGGTGGCTCGACGAGGCGACGTGTGACGATGACCCAGGGCCGCATCACGATCCTGTCGTGGCAGGGCGGCTGGGGTCGCGCCCTGCGCCAGGCTGTCTCCGAGCCGTTCGAACGCGAGCTCGGCGTGCGGGTCGAGCACGTGCCTCACGTGGGGCTCAAGCTGCCCGCCGCGCTGACGTCGGCGCTGGAGCGGAACGAGCGCCCGTCGGTCGACCTGATGTGGTCGAACTCCGTGCCTGCTCTTCGCGCGGCGATGCGCGGCGACTGCGTCCCGCTCGATCCCGCCGAGATGCCCGTGCTCGCCGAGCTCACGGGTCGCGCGCGGCCCGCGCCCGCTTTCGGCGGCGTGAGCTCGCTCTCGGTGGTCCATCCGTACGTCGTCTATTATGTGCTCGTGTACCACGAGGAGGCGTTCCCCGACGGCGCGCCGACGTCGTGGCGGGTGCTCGAAGAGCCTCGGCATCGCGGGAAGATCATGCTCTACCCGGGCGGCAACGGGTTCTATCCCATCGCGCAGGTTCTCGGTGGAGGCCGCCTCGAGAATATCCCGGGCGACATGGATGCTTGCTGGAGCTTCATCCGCCGGCTCCGGCCGCAGGTCCAGGAGCTCGATTTCAGCGTCGGCGTGGAGGAGCGCCTCCGCCGGCGCGAGATCGAGCTCTGCTTCCGCGCGCTCACGAACGCGCTCGCGTTTCGCGCCGCAGGCGCCCCGGTCGGCTGGTGCGTCCCGGAGGAAGGGACGACGGACACGGTCGACGCGCTCTGGATCCCCAGGGGTGTCCCGGACGAGCAGATCGAGCTCGCGAAGCGCTACATCTCGTTCGCGTTGCGAGCGGACATCCAGGAAGACTGGTGTGAGCGACTGGGAGCGATGCCGGTTCACCCTGGCGCGGCGATCCCGACGGCCCTTCGAGGACGCACCGATCTTCCTTGCTCCTCCGAGGACCACCGGGGCCTGCTCCACATCGGCGAGCACCTGAAGGTCGCGTGTGAGCACGAATGGGAGGCGCGATTCGCCGGCATCTTCGCGGAGGCGTAGCCATCGGCGGCGCGGGCGAGTGAGCTCATCTTGCGCCGGCGCGACGAGCTTCTCGCCTCCAGGGCCCGAAGCGGGGAGATCACCCCGGCGCGGTGGTCCGGAAGCCGAGGTGCATCGTGGACATTGAACGGTCCTGCGGATGGCGGGCCGTGGCGCGGTACCTCGCGCAGAAGCTGGGCGCGCAGAGGAACGAGCCGCCCTTGATGACGCCCTGGACCTCGGCCGTCGCGGCCCTCGCGGGGGGTAGGGCCGCGCAACTCGAGGACTGAACGTCGTGGTATTCGTCGGACGTCCACTCCCAGACATTGCCGATGAGGTCGTACAGCCCGTATGCGTTCGCCGGGAAGCAGCCCACTGGGGCGCGGCCGTGGAACCCGTCGTCCGCCCGGTCCTCCAGCGGAAAGTCGCCCTGCCAGAAGTTCGCCGTGGGACGGCCCCCGGGGTCGACCGGGGCGCGTTGGAGGGCGGCGTCGTCGAGACCCGCGCGCGCCGCGAACTCCCATTCCGCCTCGGTGGGCAAGCGCCGTCCGATCCACCTCGCATACGCCAATGCGTCCTCGTACGTGACTTGGACCACGGGAGCGTTCGGGGCCGCCGAGCTCCCGGGGCCCTCCGGATGTCGCCACGTCGCGCCCGACACGTAGCGCCATAAGGCGTCGGGCCGCGCGCCGAGCTCTTCGCGCTCGGGGACGCGCAACACCGCGCCGCCGCCGCTCCGCTCCGCGGTGGTCACGTAGCCGGTCGCCGCGACGAAGGCGCCGAACTGCGCGTTCGTCACCTCCGTGCGATCGAGCCAGAACGGCTCGACGGTCACCTCGCCTCGGGGCCTCTCCTCGGCATAGCCCCGCAGGGTGCCCGGCGTATATGTGCCGCCGTCGAAGTGCACCATGCCGGCGTGATCGTGCGTGCCCCACCCCGGCGGGAAGCCGGAATAAGATCGGCACTGCTCGTCTGCGCCGAGCGGAGGCTCCGGGGGCGCGGGACGTACGTCCGTGAAGACAGCAAGCATTCGAGCCGCGGCGCCTCCGGGCTCGCGCGCCCGCGCCGAGCCGATCAGCACGACCGCGGTCGCCAGGAGCCCTGCCGCGAGCGCGCCGTGCACCTGTCTGTCTACCCGGGACCTCACGGCGCCGGATTGGCGAGCACCACGCCGGTGCCCACGACGTATTTCTCCCATTCTTCCTCGAGCTCGGCGCGGATGGCCGGTTCGGCCGCGGAGACGTCGACCTGCTCCGCGCGGTCCTTCGACAGGTCGTAGAGGGCCCAATCCGCCGTGCCGAACGGCGGCTCCAGCCACACGAGCTTGTGGTCGCCCCGGAGCACGTAGCGGTCTCCGAACAGCTCCTCGGCGAGGACTCTGGCCCAGGGGCGCACCTCTTGCGCCAAGCCCTCCAGCACCGGGAGCAGCGAATACCCCGTGATCGGGTGCACCTCTCGCCCGGCGTAGGTGGAGCCGGGGTCCGCGATGCCCGCGATGGCCAGGAAGGTGGGCGCGACGTCGGAGACGTGTGACAGGCCGCGGAACGCCTGCTGCTTGGCGGTCTGCGCCGGCAGGCGCACGATGGCCGGTACGGTGACGCCGCCCTCGGTCGTGTGCGCCTTCCAGAGGCGGAACGGCGTCGCACCGACCTCGCCCCACCGCGCTCCGTACGTCACGTTGGAGAGCGGTTTCCCGAGGTTCTCGAGGCTGTTGTCGGTGTTGGGGCCGTCCGGGAAGTTGAACGTCCCGCCCTCGGCGCCGTTGTCCGACTGGAAGAACACGAGCGTGTTGTCGTACTCGCCGATCTCCTTGAGGCGCTCGATCAGCCGCCCGATGTTGTAGTCGAGGTGCTCCACCATCGCGGCGTAGATCTCCATGCGCCGCGCCTCGACCTGCTTCTGCTCCGGATCGAGGTCATCCCAGTCGGGGTTGTCAGGCGTCGAGGGCAGTCGTGGGGCCGGCTCGAACGCCTCCGGGATGATGCCGAGCTTCTTCTGGCGCGCGATGCGCGCGCTGCGGACCGCTTCGTAGCCCTCGTCGTAGCGGCCGCGATATCGGTCGATGTACTCCGGCGGCGCCATGAGAGGCCAGTGGGGCGCCGTGTACGCCGCGTAGGCGAAGAACGGTTTGCCATCGCCGGCATGCTGGTCGATGTAGGAGATCAGCTTGTCCGTATAGAACGTCGTCGAGAAGAAGTCCGCGGGCACGGTGGTGAGGACGCCGTCATCCCTGTATTGCACGTTGTCCGAGGGGATGGGTTGGCCCGGCACGGGCGCGAAGTGCGAGCCGGCGCCTCCGAGCAGCGCGAACGACGACTCGAACCCGCGCGCCTTGGGGCCGTGGATCTCCTCCACGCCGAGGTGCCACTTGCCCGCCATGTACGTGCGGTAGCCGCCGTCCCGGAGGAGCTCAGCGATCGAGAGCGATTGCTCGTTCAGGTACCCTTCGTAACCTGGCTTGCCCTGCTGCTCGGGCCTCATGACTTCCGCCATGTTACCGAGGCCGACGAGGTGGTGATCGGTGCCCGAGAACAGGCTCGCGCGAGTGGGGGAGCAGGTCGGCGTGGACTTGTGATCGGCGAGGATGCGCCCCTCCGCGGCCAGCGTGTCGAGGTTGGGTGTCGCGATCTCGCCGCCGAAGGCGCCGATGTCCGAATAGCCAAGGTCATCGGCGAGGATGAACAGGATGTTTGCCCGGGCCGCGGCGCTCCCGCCCGTCCCTGCGGTGCCTCCGCTCGTTTCCGCGGTGCCGCCGGTCTGCGAGGCCGTCCCCCCGCCGCTGGTGGACGTCGCCGTCCCCTCGTCCGAAAGGCATGCCGGCCGTGTCAGCGTGCCCAGCGCCACAGTTCCAACAATGCACGCGCGTCCCAAATAGAGGCTCATTCATCCATTGTGATGGATGGATTCACGCGTGGCAACCGGGATCGCGAGCGGACGTTGAATTTTGGATCGATAAACAAATTCTCGTGACGCCCTGTTGATCATCGGAATACATTCCGCTGTGACTGACGTCCGTCGCCTCATGAGATCGAGAGTCGCTCCGCGCCCGAGCCGCGCCGCCGGGGGCGGGGAGGGGCTCAGCCTCCGCAGAGCGTCGCCGCGATCCAGCCGTGGATCGGGAGCCAGCTCACGAGGTTGTGGACATGCAGGTTGAAGTCATGTCCCATGCCGGGCAGGACCTGCACGGTGACGCTGGACGCGCTGGTCCACGCGTCGTCTTCCAGGTCGGCGGTGCTGCCGGGCGCGATGGGGTCGAGCTCTCCGAGCTGCACGAGCACGGGCGACGTCACCTGATCGACGAGCGTGACGGCGGGATCGTACTGGGAGGCCAGCGCGCTCACGGCGAGGGCGCGCGGGAGCTCGTCGATGAGCTCCGCGTTGTCGAGGGCGATCACGTCGGGATCGGCGAGCAGCGGGTTGTAGAAGTGCTCCGCGCGAAGCTCGGCCGGCAGCGTGAAATAGGGCTGCTGCAGCAGCGCCGCGAAGTCCGCGGGATCGAAGGGGCTCGGCACCGGCACATGCCCCATGCCGGTCGTGACGAGGGCGTCGGCGTCGCCGTACGCCCCTTGCACGTGCGTGGCGGTCATGCTCCCGAGCGAATGTCCCACGAGGACGATCTCGTCAAACGCGTGTCCGAGCGGGTTGTGCGCTCCGCGCAGGCTGGCGAGCACCTGGTGAACCCCGCTCCCCGCCTCCTCCAGCGTCACGAGGTCGCCGGGGGGGCGGCTGCTCTCCCCGGAGCCGAGCTGATCGATCGCGAGCACCGCGTAGTTCAGGCGCGCCATGAAGCGGGCGTACGAGTACGGGTGCCCGTTGACCGCAGGCGCGTCCCAGTACCTGTGGTTGTACGAGCCGCCGTGGATGGCGACCTGAAGCGTCTTGTTCCGGTAGCTGTGCTGGTAGTAGAGGTGCCCGGCGATGGAATAGGTGTTGCCATCCGAGAGCGTGACGGGAAACGTGACCTCCTTGACGCGGATCTGCGACGTCGCCGCGGCCGGGCGCGGGGCCACGAGCGCGAGCGCGGCGAGCGCGATGAGCACGGTGAAAAAACAGCGTATAGCGCGATGCACGGTCTTCATCAGGCCTCCTGGAGCTCGGCAATGTCGCGCACCTGAGCATCAGCGAGCGTACGGCCACGCGACGGCACGGCGAAGGAAAGGCCACGCATCGCTTCACGCCAACGCAACCAGGGCGTCTCCGCACATCCAGCACCTGGGCGACTCCACGCCGGCGACCACGCCGCGTCCACCCGCGGGGGCTCTCCCTGCCCCGCGCGCGTCGTCTCCGAGCCTGCATCGCGCGCTCCCGCCGTGGAGCTCGAGGAGCTCCGCGTCGGGCTTGAGGAGAAGGAGATCGAGATCGCCAGCGCTACAGGAGGCTTCTTTCGAGAAAGAGACGGCCGCAGACGATTGGGTGAAGGACGGCCCGCCACCGCAGCATCCAGCAGGTGAGAGAGACCGGGATGCGAACGGTTCCCCCAGGTAAAAATCCTCAGGAGAGTAAAAAGATGAGCTTGTTCGGCAAGAGGGTCCTCCCGTTGACGCTCCTCGGTGCCGCAGCCGTGGTCGGTGGCTGCGTTGGCGAGGCTTCCCTCGACGGCGATGACGATCAGGAGACCCGGCCCGAGGCGGCGGAGGCGGTCGATCCCGAGGCGGCGGAGGCGGCTGATCACGAGTCAGCGGACTCGATCGATTCAGACGCGGCGGAGGCGATTGACCCCGAGGCGGCGGAGGCGGTTGGAACCGTGCAGCAAGCGGCCATTGTCGAGGAGAGCACATGGGCCTGCTCGTGGGGTCTGATTTCCGCCGGCGAGGTCACCATCTGGTGGGGCAACACGACAATTAATGCCATCTGGGCCTGCAACAACTGGAGGTGGTGTGGCAGTATGCTCGGGGGCTGCTCGGTTCGACGGCTGCGGTAACCCACGCGGATGCCCTCGGGACCGCGCCCCTGCCGCGGGCCGAGGGCTCACCTCGCGGCGGCGTCGCGCCGCGCGTGCCGGGCTGAGGGCTCACTGCGCGTGCAACCCGTGCCGGTCTCGCCGGCGGCTCAGGTCGTCGGGACAGGCTCGACCATGTCCGATAGCACGGTGAGCAGCAGCAGGTGCTGCTGGGGGCCCGGCAGCTGCTCCTTCAGCTGGCCGTAGGTGTACTGGCCGCCCTTCAGCCGCTCGGCGAGATCGAGGCCCTTGTGCTCGGCGTCGATGAACTTCACCTTGATGTTGCTCTCGCCGTCGGTGAAGTGGAAGCGGTGGCAGCCGCGCGGGCCGGGGAACAGCTGCAGCACGTCCTTGGCGTGCTTCTGCGGATCGTCCCAGTAGGGCCCGTGCAAGAACGGGATGACCTTGCCGTCGGGCGTCATCGCCGGTCCCTCCAGGGTCATGCTCGGCTTGACGTCGACGTTGCGCTTCAGCCGGACCCTGGCGCTGCTCGGCGGCTCTCTCTGCGCGATCTCGTCATGCGTTCTGCGCAGGGCGCCTTCCTTGCCGAGCGAGTTGACGCTGTTGGTCCCCTTGGTGATGACCTGGATCAGGTCACCGTGGATCTGGCCGTTGACCAGCGCCTGAAACGTATCGGCGCGGGTCACGAACGTCGGCTCGCCGCCGCGGTGCTTCCAGTACACGCTGCTCGG
The DNA here is from genome assembly GCF_051521455.1 of Sorangium sp. So ce887. NCBI lineage: Bacteria > Pseudomonadati > Myxococcota > Polyangiales > Polyangiaceae > Sorangium > Sorangium sp. So ce887. The sequence goes on from NZ_CP150354.1 coordinate 12,224,875, forward strand.
GTTGTCGCGCGCGATCTCGGTGTACCACTGGTCGATTCCGAGCGCGAAGCCGCGCGCGACCGCGTCGAGCGTCTCCTGGTAGTCCTCCCACAGCTCCCGCTTCATGGCCTCGGACATCCCGTCGTCGAACGCGGCCTTGATCATGACGACGGCCATGCCGGCGTGCTGCAGCGCGAAGTGCACGCCCGACGAGAACAGCGGATCGACGAAGTAGGCGGCGTCGCCGATGCGGATCTCGCGCTTGTCCCAGTCGCACATGCGGCCGCTGATCCGGGAGTAGTTCGGGGCGGTCATGAACTTGTCGGACACCAGCTGCGCGTCCTTCAGCAGCTCGCCGAGCAGCGGGACGCGCCGCGCCGTGTCCATGAAGATCCGGGGATCGGTGAACCGCTTCTTCGGATCGCTCAGCACCGAGGGATCGGTCACCACGCCGAGCGAGTAGGTCACGACCCGCTTGCCCTGGACGATCTTGGGCACCGGGATGTACCAGAACCAGCCGTCCTCGAATGCGAGGCTGCCGACCGGGGACAGGTCTTTTTCGCGGAAGATGTTCCATTCGCCGGGCAGCGTCTGCGCGGGCCGGCCGCCCACGACGTGATTCCAGATCGCGATATTCCGGTGCCTGGAAAGGAACTGACGCTCTCCGGTAATCGTCGTGCTGCTGGCCCGCCCGGAGCCGTTGACGAAGATCTTGCACCTGGCTTCGCCGTGGATTCCGAGGTCGAGGGTGGTGAGCCCGTCGTGCCGCGACACCCCGTTCACCGGCGTGCCTTCGTAGATCTCGGCCCCCGAGTCCCGCGCGTGGTCGAGAAGGATGTGATCGAACTCGGAGCGGTTGCAGTGGATCGCCCAGCGGAGGTAGCCATCGCGCTCGTGCAGGGCGTGCTCGAAGTAGGTCGCCCACGGCTGCTTCGGATCCCACGAGTAGAACCCGCCGCCCTTCTTGACGTAGCACTCGCTGGCCAGCACCTTGCCCAGCGCGTCGCTCTCCTGCAGCGACGGGACGATCGTATGTACGAACGTCTCGCCGATGTGGTCGCGCGGAAAGAACTCCTGCTCGAAGATCGCCACCGACAGCTTGGTTTCGCGGCACAGACGCGCTGCGAGCGTGGCGCCGGCGGGGCCGCCTCCCATGATGGCGACGTCGTATACCTTATCTCGATAGTCCGACATGCAATACTCCCCTCATCGGGTCCAGTCCGACCGATCCCATAGGTGAGCTCCCGACATTTGGAGTTTCGAAGATGAGGCGATTTCATGACCGCGCCGAGCGCACCGTGCCGAGCCGCGCCTCTCGAGGCCAGGAGCGGATCCGCTGCGCCGACGCCGGCACGGACTACCTCTACTGCGGGAAGTCGGCCGGGGAAGCGAACCGCCAAGCCGCCAAGGGCGCGAAGAAAACCGGGGAATAGGGGGGATGCCCGGACGGCCCCCTTCCCCCTCTCCCCTTGGCGTCCTTGGCGGCTTGGCGGTTCTTCTGCCGATCCGGGGCAACTTCCCGCAGTAGTGCTACGCCGCGCGCACCGTTCGCGCCCACCGCGCTCCCAACGAGGCGCGCGCCGCGCGTGGTCGGGTCGGCAGCTCGGTGAGGACCGCCGCAGACCAGCGCGCCCTGCGCCTCGTCAACGAAGTAGAGGTGATCCGGCGTGTGGAGCACGCGGAGCGCCATCGGCTCCGGCCCGCCGAGCCGCACGACGTCCCCATCCGAGAGGTGGCGCGCGAGGTCAACCCTCAGCCCGGCACGCGTGGCGCGACGCCGCCGCGAGGTGAGCCCTCAGCCCGCGGCAGGGGCGCGGTCCCGAGGGCATCCTCGTGGCCTAGAGCGGGGAGCAGGTCCGAGGGACACAGTACCCGCAGTGGTTGAACCAGCCGCGAGCGTCCGCCGGAGTGATCGCGCCGATCGCATGTCCCATCGACTTGTAGACGGCTGAGGGCGATCGCGGTGCATCCGCTCGGATCGACTCTTTGATCTTGGAACCACAATTCTCGACCGGAGAAAAGTCCGGGGAGTAGGGCGGCAGGTACATCAGCTTCGCGCCAGCGCCTTCGATCGCTTCGCGAACACCCCGCGCGCGGTGTGCCCCGAGGTTGTCCGCGATGACGACTTGGCCTGGCCTCAGCGCCGGTACGAGCTGTCCCTCGACGTACGCGCGGAAGGCTACGCCATCCATGGTGCCCTCGAACGCGAAGGGAGCGACGACACCGTCGAGGGCCAGCCCGATCGTGAGCGTGATCATAGGGTCGGTGTTGATCGGCACCGCGCCGTGGGCACGGATTCCCCGTGGCGCCCATGCGTGCCTCCGCGTCATGCCCAGATTGGTCCCAAATTCGTCAATAAAAACTAGCTCTTGTGGATCGAGCCGAGCGAGCTTCTTTGCGAAGGCCTGGCGAGCCGCTGTCACATCTTCCGTGTCGCGCTCGGCTGCGTGAAGCGCTTTTTTTTCCGGGTGATGTTCAGCCGCCGTAACGCCCGGCCGACGGTATGGCGGCTGGCTACGATGTGATAACGGCGCGCGAGCAGGTCAGCCAAATCGTCCAGGGTCGCGTCGGAGGACGTCGCCACGAGCGACCTCAGGTCATCCAGGGCTTGCCCGTTGATCTTCGGCCGCGGCCCGTTCGCACGAGGGCGCGGCGCAACGCTGCCGGTCGTCCGGTAGAGCGTGAGATAGGACTGCACGGTTTTCGGTGCGACTTCGAACTGCTCAGCCAGGTCGCGTACCGATCCTTCCCCATTCTCGTACGCCTTGACGATGCGCTCTCGAAGGTCGAGTCCGCAGGGTCGCATCCTTGCTGCCCTCCCGCCACGGGGATGCAAGCAGCGTGCACCTCGGACCAGCTCCCCGCTCTAGAACCGAATTTTCTATCAACGGTAAACTTTGGGTGCAACCCAGCAGCCCCCGGGACTACCTGAGCTCACGCACCACGAGATCCATTCGTTGCAGGCCCATTCAGCAGCTGCGTCCCATTCCCGGGTATTGTTGCCCCACCAGATCGTGACATCGCCGACCCAAAAGGGACCCCACCAGCATTCATAAGTGAGGCTTAGCGCCTGCTGCGCGGTTCCAACCGCCTCCGCTGCGTCGGGGTCAACCGCCTCCGCCGCGTCGGGGTCGATCGCGTCCGCTGACTCGGGATCAGCCGCCTCCGTCGCCTCGGGCTGGGTCTCCTGCGCGTCATCGCCTTCGAGGGAAGCCTCCCCAACGCAGCCACCGAGCACGGCTGCGGCACCGAGGAGCGTCAACGGGAGGACCCTCTTGCTGAACAAGCTCATCATTTTATTCTCCTGAGAATTTTTCAATGGCGAAGACCGTTCGCCTCCCGATCTCGCTCGCCTACTGGATGCTGCGGTGGCGGACCGTCCTTCACCCGATCGTGTGCGGCCATCTCTTTTTCCGAAAGAAGCCTCCTGTCGCGCTGGCGATCTCGATCTCCTCAAGCCGTAGCTCGCGGAGGTCCTCGAGCTACCCATGCGCCGGTGCGCGATGGCCAGTTCCCAGCCTCCTGGGGTTCGATGCCCCGCCGGCTGGGGAGTGAACGCGGCCCCTTCGATGCACGGACGGTTGTTGATACAGCGTCACCTCTCCAGGAGGAAGGCGGATCGCGGAAGGAATCCTCTGTAATTTACGGGGCCGGGAGGGCGAGGTCTACCGCAAGCGGCGCCGCCGCTTGCGCACGTGCGCGAGGTGCTTGCGGTCCACTCCCGCCTCGGGCCGCGCAAACCTGGCGACCTCAGCGAGATTCAGGCAAGGAGGCGCTCGCTGCTTGAGTGGAGCCGAATGCGACAGCTACCTTGTGCGAAGCAGTTCTACGCCGCACCCCCCATCGTAGCATGCCGGGACCCACTGCTTGCAGGCCCATTGGGCGTCCCAGTAATCACCGTTGCCCCACCCGACGTCGACTTGGCCGACCTTATTGTGCACGCACCACCCGCCGCCGCAAGACCAACCCTTGTAGCACCCCCATGTGTATATCAGCGCCTGCTGCGCGGTTCCAACCGCCTCCGCCGCGTCGGGGTCGATCGCGTCCGTTGACTCGAGATCAGCCGCCTCCGCCGCCTCGGGCAGGGTCTCCTGCCCGTCATCGCCTTCGAGGGAAGCGTCGCCAACGCAGCCACCGAGCACGGCTGCGGCACCGAGGAGCGTCAACGGGAGGACCATCTTGCTGAGGAAACTCATTTTTTATTCTCCTGAGAATTTTCAATGGACCGGACCGTTCGTATCCAGATCTCGATCGTCTACTGGATGCCGCGATGGCGCGCCGTCCTTCACCCAATCGCCTGCGTCCATCTCTTTTTCGAGAGAAGCCTCTGGTTGCGCTGGCGACCTCGATCTCCTCAAGCCGGAGCTCGCAGAGCTCCTCGACCTACGCATGCGCCGGTGCGCGACGTAGCGGCGGAGCAGCGCCTCGGGGCGCATCGATAGGCTCGCCGCGCACTAGCAGCGCGACCCGGGCGCCGAGCGCCGCGAGCTGCGCGCGCGGATCGCGGCCCTCCGTCAGTACCGCAGGGCGATCGCGAGCGCGACGGACTTGCCGGCCGGAACGACGAACTTCGACTCGTCCCACGTGGGCGCGGACAGGGCCCGCGTCTTGTTGTTCGACACCCCGTAGCCCTCGATCGGCATGCCGAGGACGTTGGTGTCCATCTTGCCGTTCTTGTTCTCGTCATGCAGGACGGCGACGGCGTACGTGCCAGGAGCGACGTCGACGAAGGTACAGGTCGCGCTCTTCCCGGCGACGGCGACGCGCCGCCGCGCCGCGATGCGCGCGTCCGTGTCGAGGAACGTGTCCTCGTCCGAGTACAGCGCGCACGCGAGGTAGCCATTCGCGTTGCGGAAGTTGCCCACGGTCACGGCGATCGTGGAGGGCTCCGCGGCGGTCGCCGGCCGCCCCGCGGCGGCGATCACGGCGAGCCAGACGACGTGCGAGAATCGCTTCATGGCGGGGTGCTCCTGTCGGCGGGCCGTCGCGCCTGTCCGGATGTGCGTGGTCGACGCGGCGCTCCCGGTTCCTCAGCAAAGATACTTCGTCCGGGGCGCAAAAAAGCAAAGCGATTCGGGGGTGTCAACGGATAATCGGCGCGACCCGCTCCGAGAGTGAGGTTCGATGGCGCCTATCGCCGCGCGAGCGGCAGCACGACGAAGCACGGAACCTCGGCGTCCGACGCGGCGACGCGCCCGTTGTAGATGAGGTAGAGCAGGGAGCGCGTGGCATCCAGCGCGACCCCGTAGTTCTGCCCGATGATGTAGCCGTGCTCCTTGGCCAGCTGCGGTCCCAGCAAGGTCAGCACCTCGCGCTGGCCGCTGACCAGGTCGAAGCGCATGACAGGTGCCTCCTTGAGCTCGGGTTCGCCGGGGGGGCCGGGCAAGTAGGGGGCGTAGTAGAGCCATCGCTCATCCGGTGAGAAGGCGAGCGACGGCGCATAGTACCCTTGTTTCCAGGTGGTGCCGAGCGAGCGGGTGTGGCCGGACGGGTCCAAGGTGAACATCATGCCGCCGTGGGTGGTCGCGTAGACCGTGCCGCTCGGCGCCGGCGATGTGCCGACCCGGAGCATGTTCTTGCGCGAGAAGGACGTCTGGAACGGCACGCTCGGCGGCGCGACGTCGGTGGTCTTGATCCTGTTCTCGGCGGGATCGTAGGCATGCAGGCGCAGATCGCTACCGCTGAAATACACCATCCCATCTCCGCCCAGCATGAGCCCGCGCCGTTCCCCCATCTCCGCCCCGCCGCCGGTGAACACCACCTTCTTTTTCGCGATGTCGAAGACCGCGAGACCCGCCTCGTTCTTGTCCCGGCGGTACGAAATGGCGCGGAAATAGATCAGCCCGCGCGCCGGATCGCAAACGGCCGTGACGACGCCATGCTCGCGGACGATGGTGCCGAGGTTCTCCAGACTCTTGAGCTCCGGGTGATAGCGGAGCAGGATCGACCCCTGATAGCTCGCGTCGTAGTCGGGCTCCTCGTGATCGGGATCGCGTCCGCCCCACCAGGTGGCGAAGTAGAGCCAGCCCTCGGCGTCCTCCACGATGTCGGCGTGTATCTTGCCGTGGCCCTTCTGTCCATGGCGCTGTTCGATGACGCTCGCGACATCGAACACCTTCGTCTCCGTCTTCTTGTCGGGATCGTATTCGATGACCATGGTGTTGCCATCGACGATCTGATGATTGCCGATGGCAAAGTAGTACTTGCCGTTCCGAGCGACATGTCCGTTGCCCCAGACCGTCCAGCGGGTCTCGCCGTTCATCCGCTGAAGCTCGCTGAAGATGTGGACCGTCGGGCTGGGCTGCCCCAGGCGCCTGGCGAGCTGGTGGCGGTAGAGCGAGTCAATGGCAGGCTCGCCGGCGCCAATCTTCTCGATGTGAGCGGCGGGGCCGTTGAGCTTTACCGGTACGTTCGCCGAAACGCCGACGACGCGCGTGAGCCCCGCCTCGGGCAACGGCCCCAGATCCAGGGGAGCCGGAGGGGGCGTGGACATTTTCAGCTGAAGGTTCCAGTAGGTGTTGTACCCTCCGGCCGGTCCCCAGTACGGCTGACCGGTCTGACTGAACAGGAAAGCCCTGTCGCGGTCCTCGACATCGACGATGTCGTCGAAGAGATTGGCGTGACTGGGCCCCCTGTGCAGCTCGATAGTGCCCCGCCGGACGCGGCCATGGGTATATACGTTGCCGTGCGCCCGCGAGTCGAAGCTGATCGAATGGATCTCCTCGGCGTCGATGTCGAAGTCCTTGACGAGCACGTTGTAGGCGTTGAGCAGGATGACGCCGTAATGTCCGGGTCGACCGCTCACGGTGATGTCCTGGACGGTGACATTGGCGCTGTCCGTCACCAGGAAGGCGGAATCCGCATCGTCGACGCGAACGTCGCGCACCCAGGAGTGAGCCACATCGGTCAGGTAAATCGCGTTGAAGCCGCGCTCCTCCTCGTGAGGCGCCTGCGGGGCGGGCTCGAAGCTCACCCGGAGATGCTCGATACCGACGTTCTCGAGGAAGCTGGTATGGCTCACCGTCGAGCCCCATTCCGGATGAACGTCGAACAGGAGCGGTTGCTTGAGAACGACGATGTTTCCTTTCACCTCGACCACGGTCGCTTCCTGCGTCGCTATCGGCGTGTTCGAGGGGGAGGCCATCTTCTCGCCGAAGCTGCGGTCCCGGACGCCGAACATGTGGCGCAGGATGGGGGAATCGTCGCCGCTCCGGTTGTACCACCGGATGCTCAGGATCTCGCCGGCCGTCACCGCGCCGGCGCCGTCCGTTCGCAGCTCGTGCTGACCCCGCCTTCCCTCCAGGGCCTTGCCGAACGGCGGCGCATTCGACTTGTCGGGGTTTCTTGTCCAGATGACCCCGCCGTTCCAGGCGAACGCCGAATAAAGGCCTCCGTGTCCGGTACGCCAGTTCCGCCTGGCGATGTCCTTCTCGATCTTGCTGAGCACGTCGGGCCTCGGCATCTCGGCCAGGGGCTTGGGGACGTAGATCGTCGTGCCGTTCGCTCCGCTCCCTGAGCCCTGTAAAACGATGTCGCCGCGCTCGATGAACAGGATGTCGCTCAGGATAAAGCGGCCGGGGGGGAGGCGGACCACCACGGGGCCCTTGTGACGCTCGGCTTCGTCCAGGGCTGCGCGCAGGGCCGTCGTGTCGTCCCGATCGTCGTTGGGCAGGGCGTCAAAACGAGCGACGTCGATGAGGGTGGCCGGATTGTCCTCCGTCCGTGGCAGGGGAACCTCACCGAAGCGATATCCGGCATAGGAGAGGTCGGGCACGTACTGGCCCGAGGCGAACAGCTCGGGCGACCATGTCCCGGGAAGCGTGGGCTCAGCGGTGGCTGAAGCGTCCCGGAAGGACGTCGCCATCTGCTTCTGCGAGCGCAGCACCATCACGACGTCGCCCTGGCCGACGTGCGCGCCGGGAGCCGCCAGGACCTCGACCACCTCGGCGTCGGCCTTGGCGGTCACCTCACCCTCACGGTCAGGCCCGACCCGGAAGAGCATGTCCGTGGCGGACACCGGGGCTCCCGGGGCGAGCTTCGGGGCATAGAGCGTCCCGGCTATCGGTGCGCGGATCACCTCCCGCTCGCCGACGTCCTCGACCGTGGCGAGGTTCGCCGGGACGCTCACGGCCGACGTAGCCTGGGTCGTGTACGTCATCCACATCTTCGCCTGGACGGCGCCGAGCAACAGCAAGGGGGTGACGACAGCGGCGATCTTGCCAGGTGTCATAGATTTCCCACCTCCAACGACGGCGAGTCACCCTCGTCAGAGATCAGGCCGTCTTCGGTTCCCTCGGCCAGCTCCGCCCCGAAGGGTGAGAAGACGACGTTTCCCAGCCCGTCGGGCGGCGCCCATCGGGCGGTGGCCGGGGTTCGCATGATTTTCGGCCAGGGATGGTTCGGCCGAGGGGCGAGACGGGCGACGTGCACGCGATTGCGCCGGCTCCATCCTCCGTGAAAGTTCACGTCGCAGTCGGCGTCAAGGTCGTCGAACGTGTTGTCGTGGCTCGACCACTGGATGGTCAGGTGACGCAGGCCGCGCAGGGTGAGCTCGTCGAAGGTGCCGAAGCTGGTTCGGGCGATGCGTACATAACCATTGCCTCCCGGTCCCTTGTTCCAGGCCCCCTCGAGCAGGGCATCGCTGACGCGCGGGGCGTAGGCGGTGTCGATGCTCAGCGGATGCCGACCGGCGGAGAAGATCTCGACGTTCTCCAGGTTCACGTCGGCCGTTCCCAGCAGCATGATCCCGTCCACGGCCTTGTTCGGCCGCGTATTCTCGTAAAGATCGGGCGCGGGCTCGCCGTTCAGCTCATAGCGCATCGTGAGATCCCGGATCGTCACCTCGCGCCGCAAGTGCACCGGGATGACCTCGGTCCCTGCCGGGAAGGTGTCTCCGACCGGCCGTTCGAGCGTGATGGTGGAGCCCTCGGCCCGCGTCACGCGCCCCAGCGTCTGGCGCAAGATGGGGTATCGCTGGTTCCACCGGCGGGCTCCCAGCGCGTCGAGGAACGCTTGATCATTGGCGGTCCGCAGCGCGACGAAATCCCCGGCCTGGACCTTGATCGGGTGCGTGAGATTCACCGTCGTCCGGGTGGGATCGAGGGGGGATTCGAGCTGCCCCTTCCTGTCGCCCTGCACCTCCGAGGGCAGCTCGCCCCGCACCACGACCATCGCCGGGGTCGGCAGTCCACTGCTGGAGAAGCTCGCCACCAGCGTCGTTTTTCCTCTCCCGGCACCTTCGAGGACGACATCGTCGCGGCGGATGATGAGCGGCTTCGTCAGCCGGATCTCGCGCGCCGCGACGCGCACCACGGACCCGGGCTTGGCCTCCGCCAACATGCGCTCGATCTGGCCTTGCGTCGTCGCTTCCTCGGCGCGCGGGTCGTGCAGCGCGACGGCGGCCGTGAGGACGACGAACATGGCATAGGACAGCGCCGTGAGGCCGGAGGAGACAACCCACTCGCGGAGGTCTCTCGCCACCTGGGTTTGTCCCGTCCCCTGGCGGGTCCAGCGCTGCTTGTGCAGGTTGAAGGTCATGTGGATCTTCACCACGGCGCCGACCACCTGATTGTAGTAGAGAAGGAATGGATAGAACGGGGAGACGCGCCCCCGAGGTGCGCCGAGGAGGACGCTCTGAGCTGACTTTATCCCGAGCGTCCACAGGAGGTATGCGGCGAGCATGCCGGGAATCTTGCCGGTGAGCATCAGCAGGCCGAAGGTCGGTCCCACCAGCGAGGTCCAGGTGGAAATGCGCTGCTCGAGCAAGGACCACCAGGCGAAGGGACCGACGCGGCGCGGACCCAGCGCGAGGGCGCGGCCATTGGTGCGCAGCATGTTCCCATACCAGCGACACATCAGCTGCACCGACGGCATGACGAAGCCCTTCGAGGGCATGGATTCGAATGTATAGGCGCAGACATCCGGTACATAGAGCATCGACCAGCCAGCCCGCAGCACCCAGTACCAGGTCGACTTGTCGTCGCCGGTGAGGAACTGGATGCGTCCCAGCCGCCAGTGGTCGATGTGATCCTCGCGGACGATGCGCAGGAAATCGGGATGGGTCGCGATCTCGGCGCGGAAGGCGCAAAAACGGCCGGTCAGCGTCAGCACCTTGTCGGACAGGCCGACCGAGGACATGTAGAGGTGCCGTTGGGCGAAGCGCAGGTCGAACCACTCGCGCGCCAGGCTCGTCCCCGACACGATGGCCCGCTCGTCGGTGGTCAGGGCGCCTACCTCCGGGCGCAGGCGGAAGAAGGAGAAGCTGCGTTCGAAGGTGCCCGGCTTGAGGAGCGTGTCGCCGTCCAGGAAGGCTACGACCGCTCCGTCGGGCAGGGGGCGGCGCTGGATGGCGGCGAGGACATCCGCCATGGCCTCGCGCTTGCCGGCTCCGCTCTGCAGGAACAGCTCCAGGCGGACGGACGATGGCGCCCCGCGCCCTTCGAAGAGCGTCCTCACGAGGTCTTGTTCCTCGGCGTTGCCCATCGAGGCCATGACGGTCACGGGCACGCCATACGCGGCCGCCTCGTCGAACAGCGCCTGGAACACCGGTACCGTGACCTCGGGCTTGATCCGATAGGAGGTGATGAGAACGATCACCTCCGACGCGCGCCCCGTCGGCCCCAGCGCGTCGGCAGCGCGTCGAAACTTCGGGAAACGCCAGTTCACGTTGAGCGCAGCGCGGGTGACATTGACAAGAAACCACGACAAGCGCCAGCCCCCCAGAAGACCGATGGCGAAGAGCGCAGCGCGCCCGGGGACGTTGAGGTTCGCGAGCACCGCCCGTATCAGGACAGCGGCGACCGCAACATACAAGGCCGAGCACGCGAGCCATGCGCCTGTGGAGGCCAGGCGGGGAACAAGGGGGAGGAGCTGCTGGACTTGCGTCGGGCGAACCATGCCGTCGCCGATCGGGATTGCTTTGGACGTCGAGCTCATTGAGGTCGTCCTGATCGTCTATGCTGTGGCGTCGCATTCGAACAGCGGGCGCTCGTCCGTCGACGTTGCATCGGCGCCGAGTATCCGGCTCATTGAGTTATCCACGAGGCGCCGCTCCTCCGCCGAGGTGAAGCCTGCCTGGCGAAGGAACCTTTCGATGTCCCGATGGGTGTAGGAGTCGTCGCCGGTGCCCAGATCAGCGCCGTGAGTGCAAGCACCAGGGCGATCCTTGCCTTGCGGCGCTCCTCATCGGCAAGGAACTCCGCCACCGCGAACGTCCCATGGGACCGGCGGCGCTGCGTGCGCGCCGCGCACCGGGATCGATTGAAGCGGGTGAGATGGTGAACACACTACGAGTCCGCGGAGAAGATGATCGTGAGCCTAATTTATAATTGCTAAAATCCTGTGACGAGGTAGCTAAGGTTCGCGCTCGACGGCGGTCAGGCATACCACGGCAGCCGCGATACAGACCGCTTACGAGGCCGCTCCGTCCGCGGGGCGCCCGGCCCGCGGGCGCACGTTCGCCTCGCCCACCATCGGGTGGGATCAAGGACAGCTGCGCTGTCGGGACCTCGTTGCGTGAGGTTTCGGCCCCGCAGCCTGGAGCACGCCAACCCTCGCGGGCTGCACTACTTCGGTCCGAAGCGTGGCGGCGAGGTCTACGAATCGGGCCAAACTTGGCCGGTCTCAATCAATCTCGGCCACTACCGTGAAGCCGAGCAGCCGCCGCTGGTGCCGCATGCGTAGATCCAGTGGTTGCAGGCCCATTCGGCATCCACTCGCCTATGGCCCCACCAGATCGTGACCTTGCTGATTGGGTCCCTACGCATCAAGCAACGCCATGTTGAAAGCCCCCGCTGCGCGGTTCCAGCCGCCTTCGCCGCGTCGGGATCGATCGACTCCGCCGGCTCGGGCTGGGTGTCCTGCTGGTCATCACCTTCGAGGGAAGCGTCGCCAACGCAGCCAACGAGCACGCCTGCGGCACAGAGGGACGGGAGGATCCCCTTTCTGAACAAGCTCATCCTTTTTCTCTCCTGAGAGTTCTTCACTGGAGGAGACCGTTCGCATCCCGGCCTCTCGCGACTGCTGGATGCGGCGTGGGCGGGCTGTCCTTCGCCCAATCGTGTGTGGGCATCTCTTTTTTCGAATGAATGACGATTCCATGACGAAGACGAGTAGGTGGACGCGCAGGTCCGTGTCGCGTGCGAAGCTCTGCCGCGGTCTCCGCGAGAAACACCGCGCCGTGGCGGGATGACGCTGTGAAGCTGCCCGGGACTTCCTCCGCGTAAAAATGGACGCGACGGAGCCCATGGTTTGCGCGGCGCTCCTCGCGCTGCTCTTCGCCATACGCATCGCGATGCGGCGGAAAAATGAGGAGCAAGCGCGTCGACGCACCTCCAGCGTGCGCGCTCATGCTAAAAACCGCGCCGGTCGTCCGAACGCAGACGAGCTGGCCATGGACGACCGAAAGCGACCATCCTCATGGCCGCCTCGACTCGCGGGCCGGCGACGCATGGAGCTTCGAATGAGGTACATACTGTTCGCTGGATTGCTTGCCTTGCCCCTCCTGGGCTGCGGATCGGATCCTGCTGACAACGCGGGCGCCACGACGACGAGCACGGGCTCCGGGGGGACGGGAGGTGCGGGCGGGGAATCGCCGGGCTGCGCTCCGCCCGCGGCGCCGGACGTCGCCGATGTCTCCGGCACGTGGGCGTACCGCGCCATCGGGTCGCAGCTCACCCAGGCGCTGGGTCTCGATCCATTCCAGACGCGCATCATCAGCGTGATGCTCATCACGCAGCAGCAGAGTGGAGACGCCATTTCCTTGCAGGGCACGTATTGCGACCATTACACCGAGGACCCGGACGCGATCGTGCACGCCGTCATCCCGGACAGCTTCCGCGAGGCGCTCGCGCCGGTGACGCGCGAGGGCACGTTTGCGGCGAGCGAAGGGGGGCTCCGCTACAAGCTCGGGCCCCTCTACGAGGTCGTCGGCGCGGCGCTCGAGGACCCGGCGCAGGACGAGCTGCCCACGGATCCGGCGGACGCTCGCGTCGTCGATCCGGACGAGGATGGACACCCGGGGATGACGCTTCAGCTCCAGGGGCTCATCGACGGGTCGGTGTACGTGGCCGAGCGGAAGCGGACCGAGCTCGACGGTGTGGCGGTCGCGACCTATCGCATCGAGGGTCGACTCGGGTTCGCGTCGGAGCAGAGCGTGCTCGACACGGATCCTCCGAGCCTCAAGGCGAGCACGGCTGCCTCGAGGACGTATCCCGATCCGGAGGAGTGCAGCAGCACGTTCGTGATGGTCCGTACCCCTGACGACGCGGACTGCGCCTGGATCAGGGAAAGGGCCGACACGCTCTTCGAGTAGAGGCCCTCCCGGCGGTCGCGGCGCCCCGCGTGCCCCGGTCGCCTCCGGGCCTCCGGTCGAGAGGACGCCGGCTTCGCTGCGTTGCTCACCGAGGCAGCCGCAGGACGAAGCCGGCGCCGGCCAGCCACCCTCCGCTGGAGAAGCCGGGATAGCCTGGGTTGTTCGTCTGCAGCCCCTCGACGCCTTCGAGCGGCTCGGCGCTCACGATGTCGACCAGGTTGTCGGGGACCTCGTCGACCACGGGGTTCCTGGCGGACGGGCTCTTCGACACCTCCCGCGTGAGGAGCAGCTGGCCGTGCAGGAACGCTCCCACGCCGAAGTCGGCGCCGAAGAGCGACACCGGCGTCTCGAACGAGGCGCTGACCGCGAGGCGCGAGTTGTCAACGTAGTTGGTCCTGCCTGTCTGGTCCGGCACGGGAGACGGCGTGAAGGCGACGTCCGCGGAGAACGTGCGGTTCCTCAGCACGACCGCGCCGCCGAGCCCCACGGACAACGTGCTCGACCACGGGTCGGGCGGGCTTTCGGCGTGCCGATCGCGGTACTCTGACCACCGCGTCAGGAGCGCGCGCGCGCCGATCTCCCAGGCGGGCGGCGCCGGGCTCTTCGAGCGCGCGGCGCGCTCACCCCCTCGGTCCTCGCTCGGCGGGCCCATGACCGAGGCCCCGACGCCGACGCGCGTCGGCTCGTGGCCGAGCGTCAAGCGATAGGCCTGGGGGACCGAGCTCTCGCCCTCCGGATAGGGGTAGTTCCAGAAGCGGATCCTGTTCTCGCCGTCGGTGTCCGACGCCGAGGCAAGGTGGAGCGTGGCCGAGAGGCGCAGCCAGGGTGTCGGGCTGGTCGCGAAGGCGAAGTAAGGAGCGAAGACGCTCTCGACCTCCACGTCGGGGTTGATGAGGGCGGTCCGCTGGTCGCTCGCGTCGGGCACGTGGACGGCGGTCCGCGCGCTGGTGCCGATCGTGACGTCGACGCCCGCCCCGATGGATAGCCAGCGGGTGATCCGGCCAGCCATCGACACAGCCAGGCTGGTGACCGACAATCGATCTCCCAGCATCTCGAACTCCAGCCGATTCGAGAAGTACTGCGCGCGCTCGTCGGGGAAGGAGGGTCGCTGCTCCTGGAAGCTCCTGAGCGGCAGCAGGGCGTAGAAGCCCAAGACGAGGCGGTCCTCGTAGAGCGGCCTCACCACCCCGAGGGTCGCGTACGTGATGGTCTCACGGTCGCGCGTGTCATCCCGGGGGCTCGGGAGCTTCGACGCGGGCATGGGCCGGTAAGTGAGCCGAGAGGTCGAGCCGTCCGGATTCCGGATCTGGCCATCGTACACCGACTCGGGCACGTCGACGCCAGGAGGGCGCGGGGCGAGGGTGATGTTGCCGTGGGTGACGAGCACGAAGAAGCCCGCTTGCGTCGTCGCCGCCGCGTACGGCAGGAGCGCCGGGTTGAAGAACGCGGCCTCCGGTCCCCGCGCGAGCGCCCGCGCGTTCAGCCCGTTGGCGCTCGTAGGAGCGCCGGTGAGCTCGAGCGCGCCGGACGCGCGGACGGCTCCGGCCTGGAGGAGCAAGGCGGACGCCAGCGCGAACGGTGTGGCGACGCAGAATTTGTGCGGCATAGGTGCGCGAGGCGCGGGAGTGTGCTGGAGGGTCGGCCGCGAGGTCAAGCCCTGAGCAGCGCAATTTTCCGCATCTTCACGGGCTCACCACGCCGACGTACTGCTGAGGCAAGGTCCCCGACGTCGATCCGGAGAAGCGGCATCGCCGAGCTCTCACGCAAGCAGAAGGCGACGCAGGGGGAGCGCCCGACGATCGCGCGACGGCAGCGGGACCTGCTCGAACCGGAGGTCCCGCGCCTCACGCTGGTGCTCCCGCCGGAGGCGTCGGCAGAGGCGCTTGTCCAGTGCGACGGCGTGCCGGTCGACAAGGGCTCCTGGGCGCTCCGATGCCGGGCGATCCGGGCGAGCAAGTGGTCACGGTGTGGGTGGCTGGAGAGACCTTGTCGCAATTTCGCGTGAAGCTCGGGAGGGGCGAGAAGCTGCTGCTCCGGCCTCACGCACGAGGACAAGGCGGTCGCGTCATCGAAGCCTGTCGTGCCCCTCATCGTGATGTCCCCGAGCAGCAAGCCCGCAGGCTGTGGAGTGAACGTGGCCCCTAGCCCTCGTCGTGAGGCTCCACCGCCTGACCCACCAGATCGATGCCCATGGCAAACAGCGCGTCCATCTCTACGAGAGAGGGACGACGGCAGAGAATCTGAACCTTCACCTGATGCATAAGCCAGCCTCTTGCCGGCTGCTCCCGGCTCATCGATGGAACGAGCGCCCCCCCACGGGGCGGCGCCGCGCCGCGCCGCGCCATGATTCCAGCTCGGCCGACCGCGCGCCCCTCGGCGCGCGCGATCATAAGGAAGAAAGCGTCCGTCGTGGCGCGAGCCCAGTGGAGAACAGCCCTCCCAAGGCATCTCGATGTGCAAGAGCTGCCGGTCGTTCACGCCCACGACAGGAAGTCGACGTGACGCGCCACGCCTATCTACCGACCCGACACGACGAAATCAACGGATTCACTCACGTGTAATGCCATCCGCACTTCCGTGACAAATCAGCGCCGTCCTATCCGAATCGTGGGATCCGCCGCGCTCCTCCCGGCGCAGGATCCCGCCCGGGGCCGCCGTACTCCTCGGCCGCTTCCATCGCGCGGGATCTTCCGTCCGATCTTGTTAAGTTGAACTCACCATGATAGACAGCTTCGACCACCGAGCGTCCGTTCGGCTCAGCCACGTGCGGATCGTTCGGAGATCGTTGCGAGAGCGTCACAGGACGATGTCTCGGTGACGGGCCCGCGCTGCGGGTCACGGAGCTTTGGCGTCACCATGTCACATGGGAGGTCAACATGAGTTTGCGATATCCATTCAGCCCATATCCCAATGGTTGGTTCGTCATCGCCTCATCCGACAAGGTCGGCCGGGGGCAAGTGGTGCCGACGAAGCGATTCGGCCGGGATCTCGTCGTCTTCCGCACCGAATCCGGCGCGGCTCGGGTCGCCGATGCGTACTGCCCGCACATGGGGACGCACCTCGGATACGGGGGCAAGATCGATGGGGAGACTATCATCTGCCCAGCGCACCATAGGCGTTACGACTGCGAGGGACGCTGCGTCGAGGTGCCTCCGAAGGGGGCACTGTCCATGCAACCCGGGATCCAGATCTGGCCCACGACGGAGCGCAACGGATTCATCTTCACTTACCATGATACGGAGCGGCGTGAGCCTGCCTGGCAGCTGCCGGAGTTCCCCACGTGGAACGCGGACGAATGGACCTCCTTCGAGCACCACGAACGCCCGCCGAGCCGTACCAGCGCCTGGGAGATGGCGGCTGACACGGTGGACATGAGCCACTTCCTGCTGATGCACAACTATAAGAACCCCGTCGTGGACGAGATTGACACGGATGGGCCGATCTTCCGCGCCAAGGTCCGCCTGACGGTCGCAGGGGACACGTACGGCTTCCCTGGCTCCGGTGACGTGGAGTCAACCCTCAGGGGGACGCTCTACGGGCTCGGCGTGCAGTTCTTCCAGACCTATACGGATCTGGGTGGGCAGATCCTGCAGTCCCTCACCCTGGCCATGGTGACACCGATCGACGAGGAGTACTCTGACGCCCGTTATTCCACCGCGGTAAAGAAGCTCGACGCCGAGCACGTGACGCGGTTCGTGATGGACCAGTTCGTGAGCTGCGCCAAGCGTGCTTACGACGAAGATCTCCCCGTCCAGGCGAACCGCGTCTACGTGAGCCGACCCCATCTGAGCCCGCACGACGGCCCGATCATGCGGTTCCGCAGCTGGAGCGAACAGTTTTACTCCGATCGCTCGGGGTTCAGTAAGGACAGCATCCTCTTCAATCCTCCGAGCCGCCCGGTCGAGCGCGACTCGTCGAGGGCGTGACCCTCGATCGACACCACGACGCAGCTCGCCACCTTCTTCGAGGCGGCGGTGCCCGCCTGGTCGACGACGACGTCCATGATGCGACCGCTGTCCTCGAGAGCACGAGGAAGGTGACGGTGACCTTGCCCTCCGCGTCGGGGTTCTTGGCGAGCTCCGCGTCGTAGCACGCCCGGATCTGGTCCTCCTTCGTCGCGAGCAGCGCGGCCGTGTCGTCTCGGCACATCTCCGGGTTCCGCGCGGCGAAGCCGCGGCCCTCGACGCCCGGCGCGCGCGGCGCGACGCCGCCGCGAAGCGAGCCCTCAGCCCGGCACGCGTGGCGCGACGCCGCCGCGAGGTGATTGCTCTCCTGAGAATTTTTCTACTGGAGGGGACCGTTCGCGTCCCTGTCTCTCTCGCCTGCTGGATGCTGCGGTGGCGGGCCGTCCTTCACCCAATCGTATGCGGCCATCTCTTTTTCGAAAGAAGCCTCCTGTCGCGCTGGCGATCTCGATCTCCTCAAGCCGGAGCTCGCGATCACCCCATCCCCGAGCAGGGGGAGTGGCTGCGAAGCGTAGTGCAAGGACATTTCTTGTATTACGCCGTTCCGTCCAACGGTCAGTCGTTGCGGCGGTTCCGCGCCCAGGTGACCCGTCACTGGCATCGCGCGCTCCGCCGCCGAAGTCAGCGTGACCGCACCACCTGGGCGCGAATGCAGCGACTCGCGCGGTCCAGCTCTCCGCGGCGCCGAGACGCCGCTCTCTTGCCGAGCTACTGGGCTGGTTTGACCTGCGGATCCGCGCCGCGCACCAGGCGGAAAGCGTCGTCGGTCGCCTGCGTGTTCTGCGTTGTCACGATCTGGAGCTTGTCCCCCTCGCGCCGCGCGACGTGCACCAGGATGCCTTGCATGTCGGGCGCCGGTTGGCCGTCGGGCCGGAGGGCGCCAGTCAGCACCCATGCCCAGCGGACCACCGCGACGTCCGGCGCGACGAAGCGCGTCTCGACACGCACGCTCTCGAGGCGGCTCTGCCGGAAGACGGTCTTGTGAATGCCAACATGGCTGTCCCGGATGGCCGCGCGCCCGTGCCACCACATCCCGAAGATGTTCACGAAGTCCGCGTCCTCGGCGTTCATGGCAGCGAACGCATCCATGTCGTGCCGGTTCCAGGCGTCGTTGAACGCAGCGACGAGCTGCTCCCCCAGCGCCTGCTGCGCGCGCGCATCGGGCGCCGCCGCGGCGGCCGGCGGCGCGGGAGTCACCGGCGCGGGAGTCACCGGCGCGGCAGGCGGCGGCGAGGCCGGGGCGCACGCGAGCAAGAGGAGCGGCAGCGCAGCGGTGGCGAGGAAGCGATGCATCGGGTGCCATTACCTCCAGGCGGCGCGGGACTCAATCAGCGCTGCGTCTCGCTGACCGGGTGCTCGGGGCCGGGCCGCCCTTCCGCCAGCGTGTCCCCGAGGCGCTCCTGCGTCAGCCCCGGGCTGCTCGACAGCCGGGTCTCCGCGTGCGGGTCGTCCGATCGGGCGACCGACTCGGTGTGCGCCGTCGCGGGGCGCGCCTCGCTCAGGGGGTGATGGCTGCCGGGCCTCCCCGTGGCGAGCGTCGAGCCCTGACCGACGTCGGGCGGCGGCGCTGCGTGCAGCGGCCGCGGCGGGGGCGCTCCGGCCGCGCGTGGCGTGAAGAGGTCCGCCCAGTCCGGCAGGTGCCGCTGGAGCCGCAGGCGCTCGGCCTCGGGCAGCGCCTCGCCGATCACCTGGCACACGGCCTGGGCGTGCTCCATGCCGAAGCCGCGCGGGGCGCCCTCGCGACGGGCAACGCGGTCGTAGAGCTCATCGCGATCGAAGTCGCCCTGGTACGCCGCGCCGCGCACCGCGTCGGCGACCGGCCCCGGCAGCCGGCCGGCGACCGCGGTCGCCTCGTGCTCCAGCAGCCTCTCGCCCAGCGTCCGCGCGGTCGCCGCGATCGCGCGCTCGGCCTCGTCACGGCCCTCGAAGCCGGCGCGGCGCTGCACCTCCTCGACGAAACGCTCGTACTCCATGATGCACCTCCTTGCTGGGCGCGATCTTGCGACGCCTGGGCCACGGCGGGACCCCCGCGAGCCGTCGAACACGCGACGCGATCCGCCGTCGTGACGAGCCCCTGGGCGTTCCGCCGGCCTGCAGGTCGCGCCCGCCTGGTCCGGACCACCCCACCGGCCGACCTGCATGTCGCGCTTGCCGGGTCCGAACCACCCGCGCGCGAGCCTCTATGCGGCGCGCCGCACGAGGGCGCGGCGGCCGCGGTCGGTCAGGGCGAAGTGGCCGTCGACGAGGCCCTCGGCGACGAGCTCGCGCGCCCAGCGCCAGGGCGGCTCGGTGCCCGGGCGCTCGAACCAGGCGCGCAGGGCGTCGAGCGCCTCGGCGGGCAGCTCGAAGCGCTCGCGGAAGGGCGGGAGCGTGCCGACCCGGAGCACCGTGCCCTCCGGATCGGCCGCGAGATCGAGGCCGAGGCGCCGATCGTAGACGGCGCCGTCGACCTCGATGTGCATGTCGCCGGCCTTCTCGCGCGCGACGGCCTCGGATCCGACCTCGGATCGGCCGCGGAAGACCAGCGGTGACACCGGCGGCGGCTCGCTCGGCGCCGGGCCGCGCCAGTGCAGGTGATCGCGCCAGGCTTGCCGGAGCGCCTCGTCGGCGATCGCCTCGGCGAGCTCGCGCTCGAAGCGGCCCTCGATCTCGAGCATGCGCGCCTCGAGCTTGCGCCGGATGGACTCGGCGGTCGCCCGCTGGTGCTCGTTGTGAACGTGGTTGTGCTCGTGGACGATCGCCAGCAGGTCGTCGCGGCTGGGCGGTGGCTTGATCATGGGTGCCTCCGCTCCCTCCCTGGGGCCGGCGATCGCCCTCCGCGAGGGATGGATGCGTGAGGGCAGGGATGAAGGTTTCAGCCTCCATCGAAGGGAGCGACCCGACCGAGGTTGGAGTAGCTGCCCGTACCCGCCGACGCTCGAGCGGTTCGACGGCGCCTGAGCACCGTTCGCCGTGCGCTCACTCCGTGCAGCGCGTCACGTCGTTCGTGTCGGCCTGGAAGCACGTGACTTGCTCTCCGCTCCCTTCCTCGCCGCAGTCCTTATAGTGGTCCGCCACGTAGCCGTAGCGGTCGTCGAAGCGAATGCGGGTGAGCTCGCAGTCCTCGCTCTCACCCGCTGCCCGGTCGAACAGGGCTTCCACGGGATCCGCTTGCTCGGGCGCTTCAGCGAACGTCCAGTCGCTGCCGCTCGGAGCGTCGCTCGGGCTGTGCGCTGTGGCGACGACGGTATCGCCGGAGACCGCGACGAGCGTACAGCCGCGCGCGAAGCCGGTGCCGCAGATCGAGATGACATACTCCTCTGGCCGGTCGGCACGCCACCTCGCGCGGTTTCCGTCGAAATCGGGACCGCTGCAGCCAGCGAGCAACCAACAACCCATCGCCACGACGCCAGGTGTTTTCATGCCGACGGAGCTTGGCAACT
Organism: Sorangium sp. So ce887; assembly: GCF_051521455.1. Classification (NCBI taxonomy): domain Bacteria; kingdom Pseudomonadati; phylum Myxococcota; order Polyangiales; family Polyangiaceae; genus Sorangium; species Sorangium sp. So ce887. The sequence goes on from NZ_CP150354.1 coordinate 12,245,553, forward strand.
CACATGCCAGCGCAATAAACGCAAGCGGTTGGCTTGCGAGAAGGCGGACCACCCATGACGCTCCGATCATGGTCGCTGGCCGAAGGGAATGGCCTTGTTGCGCCGGAGGTCGCCGCCATCCCAGCAAGGCCATTCCCTTCAACATGTCGTCTCCTCCGGCTGCGCTGACGGACGCGCCTCGTTCGCATCCGGCGCCGGCATCCTTTCACCAGGTATCAACGGTCGCAACGGCGCGACGAAGACGCTCGGGCGGAGCCAGGCCACCTCGAACCCCAGGTCCGCCTGTCGCCAGGTCGGGTCGCGGCTCGCCGCCGGGGCCCGCGAGCGCGCTCGTCATGAAGCGGCTTCGCGCTTGACGATCGAACGCGGCTTCGGTGAGATTGTGCAATCTTCGCCACAGGAGCCCTCATGCGCCACCGTTGCTCAATCGTCGCCGCTTTGACCGTTGCTTCGCTCTCGCTCGGTGCGAGCGCCCGCGCCGACGACGGACAGGACGAAGTCACGCTCAAGAGCGGCGGCACGATCCGGGGCACCGTCGTCTCGTCCGAACCTGGGACGAGCGTGAAGATCATCGAGCTGGGCGACAAGGAGGTACGCGTCATCCCGTGGGCCCAGGTGTCCGACGTGGAGCGCGGGAAGTTCGCGCCCAAGAGCGCCGCGCAGCCGGGACCCGCGGGCCCGGGCTACGGCGCCGCACCGCCGCCGCAGCCGGTCCCGGTCCCGGCCCCGACGCTCGGCGCGCCCGGCGTGGTGAGGTTGCATGTCGAGAGCCCGAAGCCCGTGCGGGTGATCGAGGAAGCCTCCACGACGGTCGGCGCCTACGGCGGCTACGGCTTTGCCATCCATCAGTTCCGGCCCGTCTGCGTCTCGCCGTGCGACAAGGTGATCGACGGCAGCGACGGGCGCCGGTACTCGCTCTCGCCGGAGGATATGCCGCCGCCGGACCCGTTCACGGTCTCGCAGATGACGGGCGACGTCACGCTCCACGTCGCGCCCGGCAGCTACGGTCGCCGCCAGGGCGGGTTCTGGCTGACCGTCCTGGGCACCACCGCTGTGGTCACCGGAGGCAGCTTCCTGCTTGTGGATGCCCTTGTCACATCGAGCTCGGATGGCCCCAAGGACACTGGGCTCTCGACCGTGAGCCTCGTCGCGCTCATCGGCGGCGGCGCGGTGCTCGTCGGCGGCATCGTGCTGCTCGCGACGTCGGGCACGTCGGTCACGCTCGAGCAGCGCGGTGGGAAGCCGCCTGGCAAGGCGGCGCAGGTCAAGCCGCGCTACTGGCTGGGCGAGTTCTGATGCATCCGCGCCGGCTCCGCGGGCTCCTCGCGCTCTCGCTCGGCGCGGGCTGCGGCCCCGGCGCGGCGCCCGCCGGCCCTCCGCGCAGCCCCGAACAGCCCGCTGCGCCGGCGCCACAGGAGAGGTTCACGCTCGGCGATCGCGCCATCGAGGAGGTCGTGCGCGCGGTGAGCACCGCGCGGCAGCTGTCGCCGAGGAGACCGGTCGTCGTCGAGCGGCTCGACCACGAGCGCTTCGTGGAGCGCCTGCTCGCCGGCCGCGACGCGGAGCCTTCGCCCGAGGGGGCGCTCAGCGCCGATGCCGCGTTTCTGCTCGGCTTCAACTTCCTCCCGCAGCCCGGAGAGCGCGGCGGGCTCTCCACCGTCGACGAGGTGCTGAAAGAGCAGGTCGTCGGCTTCTACAGTCGCGCGACAGACAAGGTATTCATCCCCGACGTGGCCCTCGCGTCCGAGGACGAGCTGCTCGAGCAACAGGCGGTGCTCGCGCACGAGGTGCAGCACGCGCTCCAGGCGCAGGTCTTTCCGCGCCCGCCCGAGGCGAGGAGCGCGGACGAGGCCATCGCGCAGCTCGCGCTCATCGAGGGCGACGCCATGGTGGCCATGGGGGCGTGGCTCGGCGCCGAGGCCGGCGCGCCGGTGGGGCGCACGCTGCGGCGGATCGTGGAGGTGACGAAGCGCGTCCCGCTCGCGAGCGTCACGCGCGGCGAGGCGGACACCAAGCTCGACAAGGCGCTCGACCTGACGAGGAAGCGCCTCGAGTTCCCCTACCGCAGCGGGATGCTCCTGGTCACCGACGTGTATCGCGCCGGCGGCTTCCCGCTCGTCGACAGGATGTACACGCGCTTCCCGCGCAGCACCGAGCAGGTGCTGCACCCCGAGAAGTACCTCGCGGGCGAGCCACCGCGACCGTTCGCCGATCCGAGGCCGCCTCCGGGCTACGCGCTGTCCGCCGCCGACACGCTCGGCGAGCTCGACACGCGCATCCTCCTCGAGCGCTGCGTCGACGCGGAGATCGCCGAGCGCGCGGCCGCGGGCTGGGCGGGCGATCGCTTCGGCGTGTTCGCCGGGCCGGAGCGGCGCCTCGCGACGGCGTGGATCAGCGGGTGGGACACCGAGAAGGACGCGGAGGAGCTCGAGGCGACGCTCGGCCAGAGCGCGGCCTGCTGGCAGAAGAACGCGCTCGGTCTCGAGCAGGGCGACTACACGATCGCCGCCAGCATCGCCGTCCGCCGGCAGGGCAAGCTCGTCGCGTTCGTGCGCGGCTTTCCCGAGGGCGCCGGAGCCGCGCTCGCGTCGCAGCTCTTCACGCTCGCCGGGCCGGAGCCGAAGCCCACGCCGCTCACCGATCTCCCGATCCCGCCGCGCGTCCGCCTCCCCGAGCCTGAGCCGGGCCGCATCGAAGGCGACGTGTACCGCAACGGCTGGCTCGATGTCGTCGGCCGCGTGCCGCCGGGCATGCTTGGCCATGTGGGCGGCGACGTCGACTTCGTTGTCGAGCGGCCCGGCACGCTCGTGCGCGGCGGCATGTCGGTGTCCACGCGCATCACCAGCGATGCCGAGAACGAGAAGGCGTTCGGCGAGGTGCAGGAGTCGTTCGTCCGCGATATCGCCGCGCTCTCCATGCGCGTCGAGGCGCTCGGCGGCGGCCCGATGACGACGGCGCTCGGCGCGGGCGTCGCGCGAACGTGGCGGGTCGCCGGCACGCCGGTGGAGCTCCGGCTCGTGCTCGTCCCGATCTGCGCCGGTACCGGGTCGATCGTGTTCGTCCAGGCCTATGGCGATCCCTATGCGCGCGGCGTGCTCGACGGATGGATGGACAGCTTCCGCTGGACCGACGGGCGCAACCTCACCGCGTGTGACTTTCTCGATCCGAAGTAGCCTCCGCGCGGCCGCGGCGAGGCTGCGGGCCTCCTCACTCTTGCTCGGGCACACCCCCCGGGACGCGCGCGGGCAACGGGAGCTTGACGCCCTCGGACAGGTTGCCCTTGCCGGGGACGTGGTTGATCTCGATGCGGATGCCGTCCGGATCCTCGAACAGGATCGAGGTGTAGCCGGGCGCCCACGCGCCCTCCTGCGGCGCGTGCACGAGCTTGCCGCCGAGCGCGGCCAGCGTGCCCTCGAAGAACTCGTGGAACGCGTCGATATCCTCGCGGCTGCGGGCGCGGAAGCACAGGTGGTGCAGGCCGGGCTTGTACTGGTGAAAGCGGGTGCCGGCGTGCTCCGGGTTCACGGGGCGAATCAGCAGGCCGGTCTTGCCGCCGATGTAATAGAGCATGGGGCGTTCGTTCTCGTCGCCCGGATCGTCGTACTGGCACTGCATCTCGAAGTGCTCGCACAGCGCGCGATAGAACGCGCGGCTGCGCGGGAAGTCAGTGACCGAAAGCTGGATATGGGCAATTCCGGCGATGTTCATGGCGATCACTGTAGCCAGGATCTCCATCGAGTCGCCGGGGAAGATCGTGAAGTGGCCACGCGCTCCCGGAGGCGACTGTGATGAGCGCGAAGGACATGGCCCACGCGGAGCTCCCGGAGGCTCGGCCTGCAACAAACGAACAGAATAATTCCCATATATTGGCGTGAAGTCCAGCCTGCGGGAGGCGCTGCTGCACGTTCCTCTCCGGATGCGCCGGGCCGGAGGCGCCGAGCGCGGCGGAGCAGAAATCAACAAGCGGCTGGAGCGCCATGTGAAAGCGTTCCAGCAGGGCGCGGCGGCAGCTCGCGAGGGAGAAGAGAGCATGGCATCGAGACCGAAGCGGATCCTGGTCATCGGCAAGAGAGTCGATATCCTCGAGCGGGGCGTGGCAGCGCTGAACAAGCAGGGGTACGCGGCGGTCGGCACGGTGAGCGAGGCACCGGACACGGAGTTCCACGCCGGCGACTTCGACCTCATCACCCTCGGTGGCGGCGTGGACGCCGCCACCCGGGAGCGCCTCCACGCGCGCTTCAAGGAGCAGAACAAGGACGTGATGGTGCTGGACGTGTACGCCCCGATCGCCGCCCAGCAGATCGCATGGGCGCTCAGGAGATCTTCCGTCGAGGGAGAGCTCGGGAGCGCCTTCTCGGTGACGGAGGGGGATGACGCGATCGTCGCGCGCGCGACGATCGAGCACGCCTGTACGCTGCGCCTCGACGTCTACAGCTACCCCGGCTCCGCCCTGGAGCCGGAGGTCGCGCGCATCGTCGACACCTCCGTCTCCCCGGGAACGCACGAGTTCAGGTTCGAGAGCGAGCGGACGCGTGACGGCTTCATGGCGGTGCTGACCTTGAACGGCGAGGAGCACCACCTGCACCGCCTGCGATAGCGCCCGCGATGAGCGGGGCCCGCACCCCGCGTGCTCGCCGGAGCATGGATGCACTGGCTGAGCCCGTTGTCGCCCCGCCGGGGACCCGTTGAACATGCCGCGCTCCGGCGCCGTGGAGCTCGCGCCCGCGCGAGGCCACGGCGACGAGATGCACAGGATGCATGACGGACATGCAGCTTTTAATTTGGCAACACTATTTACAATGATCCAGATGTCCGTCGGATCGACGCCGAGCGCCGCGCCCCTGCGGGCGAGCTGGCTCGCCGCGATGGGCCTCTCACGCCGCACGCCCGCCCCGCGTGCGCGTGGGGCCCAGCATCTCCGAGAAAGGCAGTATGTTGGACAACAGCATCTCATCGACGCAAGTCACGTCTCGTCGCGCCCGGCGCGCCGCCCGTCACGGCGACGCTCTGGCCCTCTTGCTCCTCGGCGCCCTCGGCCCGGCCGTCGGATGCTCCGACGACGAGCTCGCGCTCGAGACGCCGGTCGAGGCCTCCGCTCAGGAGCTCACGAGCATCCCCAATATTTCGGACGAAGCGCTCCAGAAGACCCTGGCGCCCATCCGAGCCCTCGAGGTCCCTGGCAGGGTCTACATGAAATCCGTCGAGGAGACGTTCACCGGATCGGGGACCTTCTCGCAGGTCGTTCACGTCTATCAACCCGACGCGAACGGAGAGAGGATCCGGTTCGACCTCGCCGCGAAGACAGCGACCGGGCAGGTGGACACGAGCCACAGGTTCGAGTCCGTCAAGGTGACCTCGCGCCCGGGAGAGCCGGACCAGACCGAGCAAACGCTGTCGAACAGCAGCGGCCAGCGCGTGTACGAGCTCTCCAGCTCACGCCAGGGCTGGTATCGCTTCGAGCTCAGGTACGTCGCCCCGAACGCGGGTCGCACCCTGAGCTTCAAGGCCACCGACGTCTCCGGGAGCTCCTTGAAGATCGTCTGGGTCGACCCCCCGAGCGCCGCCGTGCAGGTCCGCGCCAAGGTCGCCGTGGACGGCTCGGCGTCCCCGGTGTTCCTCAAGGGAGGCGCCTACCGGAACACGGACCCCAACCAGTTCGCCTATGCCGACAACGTGAAGGTGAACGGCAACCTGCTCTATCGTCGCGGGTTCGATCAGGGCCGTTACAACTTCCCGCTCGGGCAGCTGAACGCAGCGGAGCATACGCTCGAGTTCTCGCTGACCGCCAGCGGCTACGATCCTGCCAAGTTCTGGTTCGGCGTCAGCGAGAAGAGCTTCGCGCCGACGGTCGCCAAGACGAGCTGGGACCGGGTCCAGCTCCTCTACCACGGCGCGATGCGCACGGGCGACTATGACGCCTGGAGCGAAGGAGTGGCCTTCGCGCAGGGCGCCACGGTCACGAATGGGGTCCGTCCTCCGCCCGTCCGCCGCGGCACGACGTTCTCGGTGGCCGTCGAGGACTCCAGCCTGAACGGCGCCACGCAGAACGCGACGCTGCGGATCCTCTCGGACGCCACGGGCGCCGAGGTCCCCTGGGCGAAGTCACTGCCCGCCGAGGTCGACTACAGGGGAGGGATCTTCACGAGCGGCGCGTTCTCCAGCCGGAACCGCGAGCACTGGCGGATCACCGCTCCGAGCGACGCGCCCGTCGGACGCTACCTGGTGCGCGCCTTCGCCCCTTCGGGCGCCAGGATCGGCCAGGACGTCGTGTTTTACGTGATCCACAACCCCTATCCGCTCGTCGCCAGCGGCGCCATCTCCAAGGCAGAGCTCGAGACGTACGGCTACGACGAGGACGAGGACGGCGTCACTCTGCACGGCGGGTACGGCAGCGATCAGGACAGCATCCGCGACCACTTCACGGTGCTCTACGAGTGGTCGCCGCCGTACGACGTGCACACGAAGCTCACCGCGGCGTTCCGCCGGACGGCAGACGAGTCGACGTTCTCGTTCCTGGATCACGCCGTGGCGGCGGCGCAGGGGACCACGAGCGAGTTCGAGTCCATGCGCCGGCTCTATCGCCTCGTCACGCAGCGTTACCGGTACAGCCAGGCGACAAACCAGGGCGACGTGTCGTCCATCTTCCTGAGCGATGGACTGGATCCCGCTGAATCGTTCCAGTACGGGAAGCCGGGCTCGCAGCTTGGCTGGGAGGACGGAATCAACGGCGCCCAGTGCTACGACTACGCTCCGGTCCTGGCGGCCATCGCCCGCAGCGCGGGTGTCCTTTCCCGGGTCGTGTCGAGCGACGGCTCCCTCGGCGGCTGGGGAAACCATTTCTTCACGGAGGCGTACATCCCGAGCGTGCCCCATCACGGCGGCAAGACGGAGAACAGCAGCTCGAGCCCGGACAGCGACGCCGATCCCTGGTACGCGTTCGATGCCACAAATCCGGATGCCTCCGGCAACACCCCGTATCAATTCCTCTGGGAGCGCTACTCGGAGGGGATCGCGCCGAGGGCGCAGTACGGCAGGGCGGCGTTCGTGCTCTCGGGGTACAAGCCTGGCGGCACGACGACGAATACCGTCACCTGGGATCCGCTGGGCCCCACGGACGACGTCGGCGCGGACGACGTCCTGTCCCTTCAGGCCGAGTACGAGTCCGGACCGGACTTCTGGCTGACGCAGAGCGGCGTCACGGGCTTCCTCGGGCGCGGCGAGAAGGACGTCTATCGCATCAGCAAGGCGACCACCGGGGCAAGGGCGGTCTCCGTCAGGACGCTCCCGGGTGGCGGGGACACCCTGCAGCCCTCGCTCTGCGTGGGACCCTACGTCGATCCCAGCGGCCCCCCCGTCGAGAACGAGCCCGGCATGGCGCCCAGGTGGACCGCCTCCGTGCCGGCGCGTTGCGCGGATCGGGCGACGACCTATCCGCTTCCCGAGGGGGAGTCGTACGTGGTCGTCTTCCACGACCATGGTCAGCCGGAGGACGCCTATCCCAACCCAGAGGACAGGCTCAAGCTGGGAGACTCTGTCCAATACGTCCTCGAGCTTCAGTACTGAACCTGCCGGGCGTTCGTCGTGGGCCCGCGTCCGCACGGCCGCCATCGCCGCCGTGGTGCCGTCGAGCACCAGCCCGCGGGCCTCGAGGAAGGCGAGTACTGCCCGCGCCGGTGGCTCAGGAGCCGGTCGTCGCGAGCAGCTCCCTGGCGTCGCCGACGGCGGCAGCGCGGCGGATCCAGCGGTCCAGCTCGGCGAGGTCGGTGCTCGCGAGGACGCGCTCCCGCACCTCGGCAGGGACCTCCAGCCCGCGGGCCTCGAGGACGGCGAGCACGGCCTGTGCCTTGGCCTCGAGGAGCCCCTGCTGTCGGCCCTTTTCCACGCCCTGCTCCACGCCCTTGGCCACGTAGCTGCGCGCGAATTCACTCTGAAACTCGTATCCGCTCTTCATCATCGCCTCCAACGTCCGCCTCGCCGCACCATTCAGCGAGGATAGCACCAGGTCCCCGTAGACGGCGCGGCGCTCCTCATCGAGCCCGGCGGCCGCCCCCAGGAACGCCACGCCGATCGCCTCCCCGGCCGCGCCCTGCCCGTGCGCCATCGCCGAGAGCACGACCACCTCGGGCGCCGCCCTCGCCTGCTCGGCATCGGTGACGACCGGGACGCCCGCCGGCCCGAGCACCAGCGGCGTCAGCGTCAAGCCGGGGTGGCCCGCGTTGATCGTGGTGGGCTTGGAGCTCTTCTTCTTCGTCGTCGTTCGGGGGGCCATGGAGTCCTCCTGGCTGGTTCAAGGTCGATGATGGGCTCGCCACCGCGGAATGATGGGTCGGCCATCATTCCACGGTGGAACGTCGTATCGGAGCCTGTTCGACCAGCGGCTGGTGGTAGGCGAGGAAGGAAAGCGCGGCAAGTTCGGGAACTTCCGGCGAAGATGACGTATCATCCCCGTGTTGAGGTGAGCTCGATGGAGGGACAGTTCTTTGGTGAAGGCCAGTCCAGGGCGTTCGAAGCGCTGCGATCCTGGCGCGAAGCGGGGCGCCCCTCGGCGTGCGTCGTCCATGGTCCCTCCGGCGCAGGGAAGAGCACGGTGGTTGAACGCTTCTTCTGCTCGATCACGGGTCCTGGCACCCTGAAGCTCCTCGTCCACGCCGGACGCGTGTTTGGCGCGGCCTTCGAGGAGGAAGCGCTCGCGCGGCTCTCAGCCGGCCCGTGGCCCGAAGGCACGGGATATGACGAGTTTCACTTCGGTGTCCGCACGAGCCTCGTGCACCGCATCATGAACTGGGACGGCGAGGACGGCCAGCCGCAGCTCTTGATTGGCTTGATCGCGCCTGACGCTTGTGTGGACTGGCCGGACGACCCTCGCCGCTCGGTGCTGGACGAGCCAGGCCCCGCCGCGCGTGTGCTGGTGGCGGTCTCCGGCACGCGCGACGTCGCCGAGCGGTGGGCAGAGCGGCTTGGTCTCCGCGCCGCGCACGTGATGTATGTTTCGGTCGACGGATTTCGCCTGGAGGACATCGGTCCATCTCTCCGCGACCCTCTCGCCTGGGCGGCGGTCGACGGTCCAGGTCCACGCGCCCATGTGGACGCGATCGCGAGATCGCTCCGCGATCGCGGCGCGGCGCCGCTGGAAGCGCTCATGACGACCCTCGCGTGCGCATTCGCGCCGCTCGACGTTACCGAGCTGGCGCCGCTCCTCGGCGCGCAGGTCGCCGAGGTGACCGGTTGGCTCGACACGCACCGCGAGGCCGTCGAGCCGGTTCTGCAGTGGCGTGAAGAGGGTCACCGGATTCGCTTTCGTCATGAAACCCTGCGCGCCGCCTGGGCGGACGGGCACCAGGAGCACGTCGCGCTCGCTGAGCAGCGGTTCGCCGAGGCTGCCCGAGCGCTCGTTCGCACCTGGGAGAGCGTCGACACAGCCGCGAGGGGCGCGGTCACCTACCTCCGCCGGTACGCCGGCGACCACCTCGTCTCCTCCGGCGCACCGCGCGCCGATCTCCTTCCGCTCTGCGCACCGCGGTGGGCATGGCCGCGCTCGCGCGAGGATCTCGCTGCGCGTCGGGCGGAGCTGGGTCGCGTGCGACGCTCGATGTCGGCGCCGCTTGGCGCCTCGGACGCCACGGAGATCCCGCCCGACGCGCTGTCGAGCTTCGTGAGGGTCGCGCTCGCGCAGGGCGCGCTCGCAACGCTGCACCGCGCGTGGCCTCCTGAAGCCGACCAGGCCGATGAGGAGGCGTGGAACGACACGACGCGGGCGCTCGCCGTCTCGCTCTTCGCTGTCGCGGCGCGCGCCTCTCCCTCGCTGCGCGCCAGCATCGAGGCGCGCGCGCTCGACGTCGTGCGGCGGACAGGCGCGGCGTGGCGCGGCGACGGCTGGGAAGATGCGCTCGCATGGCTCAACGCGGCGCGCCCTGCATCGGGCGACGAGGCGTCGACGTTCGCGCGGTGGGCGGTCTCGGCCACGTGGCGCGCAGAAGGAGGGCCCGACAGCTCCTTGAGCGCGTGGCTCACGGCCGCCGACTTCCTGCCGCAATCCGAGGCTGAAGCGCTCGTCCAGCAAGCCGTCGAGCGCGCGCTGTCGAGCGCGAAGCCGGGGCAGGCGCTCGCGCGGCTCGCCGCGGCGGAGGGGATCGGCCAGAACCAGGCGCTCGCGCGGCTCGCCACGGCGGCGGTGTCTCTTCCGCCGACGTCCCGAGCGAACGCGCTGGCGCCCCTCTTACCGGTGCTGCCCGAGGAGGAGCGGGCCCGCGCTGTCTCGATGTCCTTCGATGCGTTCCTTGCCGACTACGACGAGGACGCCGAGAGGCACGACACCGACGCGTGCACCGCGGCCCTGCTTCCCTTCCTCGGGCAGGCGGAGCTCTCCAGGCTGCTGGACGAGGCCCTCCCGCCCCCTTCCGCGCTGGCTGTGCGGTTTGCCGAGCTCGGCGCTCCGGAACGCGCGCTCGGCATCATCCGAGAGCTCTGTGGCAGCGGCATCTTCGCCGCTCGTCCGCTGCTCTGCGCCGCAGCGGCCGAGGGAGGCCGCTCCTTCGTGCAAGCGGCGCGCGACGCCGTGGCATCGCTGGATCCCCCGTGGGCCGCCGCGGGGCTCGTGTGTGATCACGCGGCCGAGGCGATCCAGGTGCTCGGGCTCGATGCCGCGGTGGAGATCGCCGAGCGAGGCGGCGGAGGTGGCTCGGAGGCCGCTCGCATCATGGCCCTCGCGGCGCTCTGTCTCGCCGCCCCCGAGCCGTCGCGCCCCGCGCTCGCCGCGCGTGCTGTCGCTGCTTACCAGGACGACCGGGGTACCGAGGGTCTGGAGAGCGTGGTGCGCTGCGCTCCCTGGATGTCGCTCGCGACGGCGGCAAGGCTGTTCGTCGTGAGCCTCGGGGACGCGGCGGAGGACGTCACGCTCGTCTCGACCCTGAGCCGCTGGGGCGGCGTGGAGCAGCTTGCGCCCCTCATCGCGCGCGTCGGCGGAGATGACGTGCTCGCCGCCGTCGCCAGCGTCCTCCCCGAGGCGCTCCGGTGGATCTCGCGGAAAAAGGGCGATTAGAAGGCGCCCTCTGGACGAGCTCCCGGAGGCTGACTGTGCAGTGAAGGCGGCATCCTTCGATGCACGGGTAAGTGGTTGATGTGTAACGCTTTCCAGGAGGCTCGGACGCCCGACCACCATCGACGCCTGCCGGACCTTTCAAGCGCGCGTCGCGGCGGACGTGCACCATCGTGCCCGCCGCGATGCCGCTGAACCCGTGCTGAAGGTTGGCCGGGCCTTGCTCCGGGGTTGACCCCGCAGGCTTCGACGATGGACGTTCCAGGATGGAATGGTGGCCGACCCATCATTCCACGGTGGCGAAGCCATCATCGACCTTGAACCAGCCAGGAGGACTCCATGGCCCCCCGAACGACGACGAAGACGAAGAGCTCCAAGCCCACCACGAAGCCGAGCAGCACCAGGCCGCCCAGGCCGCCGAGCACCCGCGAGGTGGCCGATATGCTGGGTGTGACGCTCTCGTCGCCGCCACGCCCGAGCGAGGTCAGCGGGGCCATGAACCCGCAGAACCCGACGTACCACAGCAACCCGAGCAACCGCCTCACACGACCGAACCGCCCGGGAGGCATCCAGAACGTGGGTACCTGGAGCGTGGTGGGCGATCGGTTCCAGAGGGTTACCTAGCGATGAGCGCCGTCCATGGCTTCTCCGAGGCCCTCTCCGCGCTGGCCGACCGCGCGCCCATCCGCCGCGCCTGTGACCGCCGCACGCTCGCGAAGCTCGCGCCGCCCGGCTGCCCGCCCCGCTGGACCGACGCGGCGGACCTGCTCTTCGCGCTGACCCAGGGCCGTGGCCTGCCCCTCCTTGGCGACTACGACTTCGGCGCCCTCGCCGAGTTCGACTGCAGCGTCCGCCGCCGCCGCTCTGGCCCGCCCGACCTGGTGATCGCAAGGCACGCCTCGGGCCGGCGCGTGCTCCTGACCCAGCGGGAGGGCGCTGTGTACCTCGGCAGGTACGAGAAGCTCCTCTGCAACGATCTGCGCGCGTTCCTGGAACGCATCGCCGCCGAGCTCTCGCCCACGCCCGCCCTGTACGGCTTCTCGATCCACTGGCGCGCAGGCGACGAGGCCAGGAAGCTCGCGACCAAGCTCCGCGTCACGGAGAACGGCGCCGCATCGGCGCCGCACGACGCGTGCTGGTCGGACGACCGCTGGTTCATCGTCCGGGATCGCGCCGCCGCCCGCCGCTTCGAGGACCTGCCCGCGCTGCTCGCCGCCGCCCGCGCTGCCGGCGCGGAGATCGGCCTGCACGACGGCCGCGCCGGGGCGATGCTCGTCGAGGATCTCCAGCGCGTACCTCCGGGTGCCCAGCTCCACCAGGCGATCGGCATCGCGGAGATCTCCATTCGAATCGCCGAAGGCCGGCGGATCGAGCAGGCCCTCCATTACGGGGACGTCGCCACCGAGCGAGCGGAATGGGAGGACGGCGAGCTCCTCGTGCAGCGCACGCGTCCGGCGACCGAGCTGTTTGCCCCGATCCCCGAGCTGCAAGAATACCTGTTCGCCCGGCGTATCCACCGCCTGGATCGCTTCCGGCGCTCCGAGGAGGACCTGCGTAGGCTCTTCAGCGACGACCTTTGGCCGATCCTCTCCTCGGTGGAGCGGGACCACGGCGGCGTCATCGCGGAAGATGATTTCGCGCCGTGGAGTCTGCTCGGCGTGGCGCCGCTCATCGCGCCTGGATATGTCGCGGCGACCGTCCCGGGCAACCAGCGGATCAAGGACATCCAGGGCAAGCCGGTGCGCCAGATAGGCAAGGTCGACAAGATGCGCTGGCTCTGCATCGACGAGGAGGGGCGCTGCTACGTGACAGGAAGCCTCGGCGAGGACCTGGAGCCCGGCGGCGACGACCTCGAGTCGACGTTGCTGCGCCTCGCGCTCGACTGGAAGCTCCAGCGCTGGCGCACCGAGACCAGCATGGGCGGGTTCCTCCAGCCCGCCGACGCCGAGCGCCTGCTCAAGGAGCTGCATGGCGCGGTCGAGCGAAAGCTTGACACCTTCGGGCACACCCATCATGCCGGCCCCGGCTTCGTGCTGCGGCACCGCAAGGCGGCGCTGGGCCAGGGCCCCTACTTTCAGCTCATCGCCACCTCGACCAAGCGCTTCTGCGAGCTACTGCACCCACTCGCCGCCGAAGGCCGTCCCGTGCGCGTCCTGCAGGACACTGAGTCCTTCCCGACCGACGAGGAGCTCGCCGCATGCGCCCGCGCAGGGGTGGTCATCTCCGATCACTAACCCAGGGCAGGTCCCGCAGTTGGGGCTTGACGCCTCCCAAGCGCCTGGACTTGCTTAGGCGCCAAACCCCCGCAGCCGAAGGATTTCAGCGTGTCGATCAAGGACCATCTCTCCCTCTCGCCCAAGGTCAGGAAAGCGCTCACCGACGGCCGGCCGGTGGTGGCGCTGGAATCGACCATCATCACGCACGGCATGCCTTATCCGCAGAACCTCGAGATGGCGCAGCGCGTGGAGGCGGTAGTCCGCTCGAACGGGGCCGTGCCGGCGACGATCTCCATCATGGACGGCGAGCTCAAGGTGGGCGTGAAGGCGGAAGAGATCGAGCGGCTGGCCAAGGTGGGCGGCAAGGCGGCGAAGGCCTCGCGGCGCGACGTGGCGGCGCTTCTGGTCTCGGGCGCGATGGCCGGAACGACGGTGGCGACCACGATGATGACGGCGGCCTGGGCCGGTATCCGGGTGTTCGCCACGGGTGGCATCGGCGGCGTGCATCGCGGGGCGGAGACGACCTTCGACATCTCCGCCGACCTCGAGGAGCTGCGTCAGACGCAGGTGGCGGTGGTCTGCGCGGGGGCCAAGTCGATCCTCGACATTCCCAAGACGCTGGAGACGCTGGAGACCCATGGTGTGCCGGTCCTGGGCTACAAGACAGAGGATTTCCCAGCCTTCTGGGCGCGGCAGAGCGGGCAGAAGGTGGACCACAGGGTCGCGAGCGCCAAGGAAGCGGCCAAGGTCATCGCGCTGCAGTTCGAGCTCGGCATGGGTGGGGTCCTGGTGGCCAACCCGATCCCCGAAAGCCATGCCATGGACGCCAAGGCGATGGAGGCGCGGATCGAGGAGGCGATCAAGGGCGCCGAGGCAGAGGGCGTGAGCGGCAAGGACCTGACGCCGTTCCTCTTGAAGCGCATCTTCGAGCTCACCGAGGGCAAGAGCCTCATCGCCAATATCGCTCTGGTCGAGAACAACGCGGCAGTGGCGGCGGAAATCGCGGTGGCGATGAGCAAGCTCGGGGCCAAGCCCAGGGCAAAGCCGAAGGCCAAGGCATGAGAGAGGCCGACCGCGTGCTCGTGGTGGGCGACGTGATGACGGACGTGATCGTCCGTCCCGAGGGGCCGCTGGTGCGCGGCTCGGACCGGCGCGCCAAGATCGAGAGCCGGCCGGGAGGTTCGGGGGCGAACCAGGCCTGAACTCCACCGACCGATCCGCGACGCGAAAGCCCGGCGATGATCCAGCCGCGGAGAGGATCCGGTCGGCCCCGACGGGGTTGACTCCTGCCCCAGCCCGGCGACGATGCTGGCATTGCGCTCCACCTGGTCACAACCTGATTCGAGAGGAATGATGAAGCAACATGAACGCCTGGGCCCGCGCTTTGCTGCTATGGCGTGCCTGGCCACTGCTCCGGTACTGGCTTGCTCCAGCACGACAGAAAGCGGAATGGCCCAAGTTGCCAGTCCGCCGGCCGCTTCCCCAGCTCAAGTCGCCTCATCGACGGCCGATAAATCCGTCTGTGCTGCGCCGCTTCGAGTGCTTCTCTTTCCCTACGTTCCTTCATGCAAACCCAACGATTCGTTTGTTCACATGCGACTCCGCATGGAGCGCGAGTTTTTCGAAACGACGAAGCACTGCGTGAGCATCACGGTGGCCGACCCGAACGACGCCCTTTACTCGCCGGACGTCTTGGTCAAGTACATGGGAACCAACGAACCGCATTTTGACGTCGTTGAGCTGGACACCATTGTCCTTGGTGAAGTCAAGGACCGCGACGTCATCAAAGCCTGGCCAGCAGATGTCGATACTGGGGACTGGCTCGCGCCGGCGAAGGAAGCTTCTACCGTCGATTCTCAGATGTACGGGGTGCCCCACCTGATGTGTAGCGAGTTCATCCTCTCTCGAAGCAGGCAAGTCCTCGAGGCAAAGACGGCGAGCGATCTCGTGAAGGCCCTCAAGGCATCTGGCGGCGCAGCGCCTTCATTGGTCGGAGATGCGGCTGGAAGTTGGACGTTGCCCAGCCTCTACCTCGACGCATGGCGGGACACATATCCCCAAAGAAATATGGCGAACGCGATATCCGCAACGCTGGACATGTCTGTCATCGGATCCCTGAAGAGCACGCTCGGTCAATGCGAGGCCACCGGTTCCAACGTGTGTATCACCGCGGCCGGCAAGTACGACGACACCACCAAAGCTGCCGAGGAATTTGGCCAAGGCCAGGTCGCGGCGACCTTCGGTTACTCGGAACGTCTTCACGCTGCGCTCCGAGTCGCCAAGGACCCGGAGAACATTGGCATCGCGCCGGCGCCCTTTGGCAATGGTCGTAATCTTCTGCTGTTCACGGACGCCTTCGTGGTTCGAAAGGGTTGCAGCGACGAGTGCATGGCCGCCGCGCGAAATTTTGTAAAATACATCAACGAACCTGCTACCATGAAATGGTATTTGTTCGCGGAGGAGTGTGCCGAAAAGGTCCCTCCACGATATCTCATTCCTGCGACGAGGTCGGCCTTCGAGTTGCCGGAGGTGAAGGGTGACAGGCACTACTCTTCGATTCGAGGTGCTATTGAAGCCGGTGCGCCCTTTCCAAACCGTGGTCTCTACGCGGTCAGGAAGAAGATGCGAGACGACCTCCTGAAGCAACTGAACGTCTCATTACCGCCCTGATGGGAAAGACCATGTGATGGCTCTCCTCCTCGGGTCGGGAGGACTGCGCAAGAAGCCGAGCCGCGCCAGGCCGGCCAGGCCGCCGCGCACCCGCGAGGTGGCCGACCTGCTGGGTGTGACGCTCTCCCCGGGGGGACGACGATCAACGGTCAACGCTCGCAACTCATCCCTTCGGCGTCACGAAGAAGGGGGTCACGACTGACGACAAGGTCACCTGTTCCGGGCACAGGTCCTCGTCCAGGCGTGGAGCGTGAAGGAGCTGCTCCGCGTCCGTCGTGTCCGCCGCCTCTACGACTGCGACGCGCGCCGCTGGATCGACTACCATGGCAACCCGATGTGGAGTGCTGGACGAGGGGGCATGAGCGCGGCGCCGCGATCGCGCTCCGTTCACTGGCTCGATCACGCGGCCGCCGTCCTGTCGCGCCGCCGCCGGCTGTTCGCGGGCGGCTGGGGAGACGAGGGGGTGCTCGGCCGGGTGCCGGCCGTCGCGCGGTTCGCGGAGCCGCCGCGCGCGGCGGACGTCACCTGGGGTCGGGGGCGGCGGGCAGGGCCCCTCGAGGTGACCGACGGCTGGTTCGCGGCTGCGTGCCCCGGGCTGCCGCCCTGCGCGAGCACGGCGTTCGTGCGCCGCATCGCGCCGGCGGCGCCCGAGCGGGGCCGCCGGCGGCCGGTCTACGTGGCGCTGGCGGCGTCCGGCGAGGAGGGCTTCGCGGCCCGGACGCGGCTGTGGCGGCCGCTCGCCGCGCGCGAGGGCATCGAGGTGATCCTGCTGGAGAACGCCATGTACGGGCTGCGCCGGCCCGCGGGGCAGCGCGGCACGGCCATCCGCACGGTGGCCGAGCATCTGCTGATGAACCTCGCGACGGTGGAGGAGACGCGGGCGCTCGTGGAGCACCTCGCCTGCGAGGGGTACGAGCGCATCGGCGTCGTCGGCTTCAGCATGGGCGGGGTGTCGGCCGCGCTGGCGGCGGCGGTGACGGCGCGGCCGCTCGCGGTGGCGGTCCTCGGCGCGGGGCGCAGCGTCGTGCCGGTGTTCACCGAGGGGATGCTGTCGGTCAGCATCGAGTTCGAGGCGCTGGGCGGAGCGTCGGCGGCGCGGGCGCGGCTCGGAGCGCTGTTCGGCGCCGCGGATCTCGACCGCCACCCGGCGCCGCGGCGGTCCGATGCCGTGGTCATCGTGGGCGGGCGCCACGACGGGTACGTGTTCCCCGAGCAGGTCGAGGAGCTCCACGCGCTCTGGAGGGCGAGCGAACTGCGGTGGCTCGACACCGGGCACGCGGGTGCGGTCGTCTATCAAGGGGAGGCGCTCCGGCGCGCGGCGGTCGACGCGATGGAGCGGCTGGGGCCGTAGTGTCGGAGCGACAGCGCGAGCCGACCCAGGTTGGGTCGCGCCTACTCCAACCCGGGTTGGTTCACCATTGACAGGTTTTCACCATGGGGATGTTCGACTGGTATACGCCGGTAAACGCTGGCGATCTCGTGGCCGCAGTCTTCACCGATCACCCCCGCCCAATCAGAGCCCTCCGAGCGCGGTCGTCGCCACGCACCGCCCGTTCCTGCACGTCGCGCCCACGGCGGGCTCGAAGGCGCAGCCGACGACCGGGCAGCGCGGCGGGCGCGTGCAGGTCTTCTCGAAATTCGCCTCGAACGCGGCGCGATGGTCGCGGTGGATCGCGTGCCGGCATCCGCACGACCACCCGCAACAACCCGCAGGCTCCGGGCACGACAGCACGCAGTCGGTGGGGCTCTGGCAGGCATAGGGGTCGCTCGACGGGGGCGTGCTCTGCGAAGGGACGGAGGGCGGCGGGGAGCTCGGCGGTGACTGCGGGCGCGCAGCCCCAGGCACATCGAGGACAGCCTCC
This sequence comes from Sorangium sp. So ce887, assembly GCF_051521455.1. Classification (NCBI taxonomy): domain Bacteria; kingdom Pseudomonadati; phylum Myxococcota; order Polyangiales; family Polyangiaceae; genus Sorangium; species Sorangium sp. So ce887. The sequence goes on from NZ_CP150354.1 coordinate 12,263,336, forward strand.
GCGGTGCAGACGGACACGGTCGCGGTGCGCACGCCGGCGTGCACCACGTGCTGGCCCGGCGGCAGCGCCGAGGTGCACGGAGGCGCGCCTCGGAGCGCGATCGTCGCTTCCGCGATCGGCCGCGCTTCGCCGGGGCCGAGCTCTATACGACGCGCCGAGCTCACGCCCAGGCACGGCCCCGCGTTGCACGTCCCGTAATAATCGTAGCCCGGCCCGAGCCCCTCGAACTCGACGAGCCCGTTCGGGCATCGCTCCGGCAGATCGAGCGCGAGCGGCTGACCGGTCGCGTTCTCGGCCACCACGCGGAGCAGCCGTCGCTCCCCGGCGACCGGCGTGATGTCGAGGCGGAGCCTCACCGCGCATCGAAGCCCGTGCGCGCCGCCCGGATCGATCCTCATCGGCAGGGCCGGAGGCGCGTGGGGCTCCGGCGGCTCCTCCGGCATATACGCCCCGGCGCTCCCGCCCAGGTTGGGGCCGCCCGCATTGGGGGTGCCCGGATAGACCACGCGGCCCGACGGGGGTTCTTGAACGCACCCCAGGGCCGAGGAGAGGATGAGCAGCGAGAGAATACGAGTCGATTGATGGATGAGCATCTGCGCCTCTTCGCCCGATCGGCGAGCGGGCCGCCGTGCGCGTCCCTGCGGCCGTCGCCGGCTCCCCGCCGTTCGGTTCGTCGCGTTCGACGCGAGCATACCCAAGAACGGCGCCGATTTGCCGCTGATGCCTTCTGAGCCGGTATTCTATTGTGATTCTCGTTCCTTACGGCCGCGCGCGTTCGGCGCCGTCGGGTCGGACGGCGTAACGCCCGGCCCTCCGCGGCCGCCGGACCGATGCCGCGAGGCCCGCCGATGATCAGGGCTACTCCCTCGGCACCCGCAGCCAGAGCAATACCCTGCGCTGCGATCCGCGCTGTTCATCGCCGCTCAGCGCTGGTAGACGCGCACGTAGTCGACGAGCATCCGCTGCGGGAAGGACGTGGACCCGTTCGGCGATCCCGGCCAGTTGCCGCCGACCGCCACGTTGAGCAGCATGACGAAGGGGTGATTGTACACCCAGGGGGCGCCGGCGGGCACGTCCGCGGGAGTTCGCGTCTGATAGAGGTTGCCGTCCAGATAAAAGCGGATCGCGTTCGGCTCCCATTCCACCGCGTACGTGTGGAAGGCGTCCGCCAGCGCCGCCCCGCCCGGGAGGTTCGTCCAGCCCGTGAGCGGATTGCCGCCGGAATACCCGGGACCGTGCAGGCTGCCGTGGAGCGTCGACGGCTCGTAGCCGACGTTCTCCATGACATCGATCTCGCCGCAGCTCGGCCACCCCGCCGAACCGATATCGTTCCCGAGCATCCAGAACGCCGGCCACAGCCCCTGCCCGCGCGGGACCTGGATCCGCGCCTCCACCCGGCCGTACGTGAACTCGAACTTGCCCCGGCTCACGATGCGCGCCGAGGTGTACTGGCAGGCGCCATACCAGCAACCGTATTGATCGGCGCCCTGCGGCGTCGCGGTGATCACCATCGCCCCGCTCTCCTGGCGCACGTTCTCGAGCCGGTTCGTGTAGTGCTGCAGCTCGCTGTTGCCCCAGCCGTGGCCGCCGGTCTCGGCCGACCACTTCGAGCCGTCGATCGCCGACCCGCTCGGCCCGTTGAACTCGTCCGAGAAGACGAGGCGCCAGCCGTCGACCTTCTCGAAGCTCCAGCGCTGGTTGGCGCTGCCGAACCAGGTCCATTGCTGGATCCGCGCGCCCGCGGCGGTGCTGACGTCCTTGACGTCGAGGACCTTGCCGCTGTGCCGCGCCCGGATGCCGTACTGGCCGCTACCGGCGTCGAAGGCCTCGAACTGCTGGTTGGCGCCGCCCCCGTACCCCCACTGCTGGATCGGCGCGCCGTCGGCCGTGCTCACGTCGGTGACGTCGATGGCCCTGTTGCTGTTCACGTTCTCGATCTTGACGAAGCCGTCGCTCACGGAGCTGACGCGGAACTTCTGGGCGTCGGTCCCGTTGCAATCCCACTGCTGCACGGCCACGCCGTCCGCGGTGCCGGACGACCGCACGTCCAGGCATTTGCCGCTGTGCACAGCCTTGATGACGTAAACACCCTCGGCGATGGCCGTGACGCCTTGCTCGAGCACGTCCAGCCCCTCGTCGTCCTCCAGGGCCCCATCGTCGATTCCACCGCAACCAGCGAGAAGGAGAGAGAAGGCGGCAGCGTAGGTGTTCTTGGCATTCATCTTCGATTCTCCTCGAAAGGTGAGCGTGGGAGCGAAGTGAATTCGGACCCCATGGCCCGACGAGGTTCGCCCGTGGTTGGCCCATGGCCAGAGCACGACCCGTTCCATCACCGGTTGACGCGAGAGAAGGCGGGATCTGCCGCGAATTCGCCGTGTCTCGCGGCGCCGCCGCGAGGAGGGGCGATCCGACAGATCACCCGTGCGGTGAGCGACGAGGACGCGGGCGATCACGGAGATCACCCCCGGGGGATCGCGGGCGGCGCGCGCCCGGAGGCCGTGCCGCGGTGGCCACGCCTCGGCGGGGCGCGCGATCGCCTCGAGCGCCCTCCGGGCCTGCGCGGAGCGGACCGGCGCCGTGAAGGGCACGGACAGGGGCTCCGGGCTATGCTGCTGCCGCGACGCCAGCACGAGAGCTCATGACCCACCCCACGACAGCCTCAGCACCGATGGGCCCCGGCGCGCCCGCCCTGCGCCCTTACCAGCGCGCCGCCGTCGACGCCGTCCTCGCGGCCCGCAGGCGCGGCGTCCGGCGCATGGTCGTGTGCCTCCCCACCGGCGCTGGCAAGACGGTCATCTTCTCCCATCTCGCCCGCCTCGCCAGGCGGCAGGTCCTCGTCCTCGCTCACCGCGAAGAGCTGCTCTTCCAGGCCAAGGACAAGATCGAGCGCGCCCTCGGCGGACAGGCCACGGTCGCCGTCGAGCAGGGCGACCTCCGCGCCTCGTCGGACGCGCGCGTCATCGTCTGTTCCATTCGCTCCCTCCACGAGAAGCGGCTGGAGCAGGTCACCGGCGGCCGCGATATCGGCCTCGTGATCTACGACGAATGCCACCACGCCCCCGCCGAGGACAATCGCCGCGTCCTCCGCCAGCTCGGCGCCTTCGACCCCGCGTGGACAGGCACCCTCCTCGGGTTCACCGCCACGACGGCCCGCGGCGACGGCAAGGGCCTCGACGATATCTTCGAGGCGATCGTCTACAGCCGCACCCTCCCCGAGATGATCGCGGACGGCTACCTCGCCCCCCTCACCGGCTACCGCGTCGCCACCGCCACCGACCTCTCCCGCCTCGACGCCGGCGGACTCGACTTCGCCATGGACGAGCTCGAGGACGCCGTCGACATGGAGGAGCGCAACGCGCTCGTCGCCCGCTCCATTCAAGAGCTCGCCCGCGACCGCCGCACCATCGCCTTCTGCGTCACGGTCGCGCACGCAAGGAACCTCTCGAAGGCGCTCAACCACCTGGGCGTCCGAGCCGCCTACGTCCACGGCGACATGCCCTCCGACCTCCGCGGCCGGATCCTCGCCGATTTCCGGGAAGAGCGCGTCCAGGTCCTCACCAACGTCGCTGTCCTCACCGAGGGCTTCGACGACCCTGGCGTCTCCTGCATCGCGATGGCCCGCCCCACCCGCTCGGACGGGCTCTATGCCCAGTGCGTCGGGCGCGGCACCCGCCTCCATCCAGGCAAGAAGGATTGTCTCATCCTCGATTTCGTCGACCTCTCCTCGCTCCATCTGTGCACGCTCCCCTCGCTCTTCGGCATGCCCCGCGACCTCGATCTCGAGGGCAGGGACGCCGCGGAGGCGGGCCGCTTCTATCGGCAGGTGGCCTTCGACTACCCCGGGTTCGAGGTCGAGGCGGGTCGCATCACGCTGCGCGAGATCCAGGAGCGCGCCGCGCACTTCGATCCCGTGAGCCTCCGCGTCGACCCCGAGGTGCTGGCCATCTCGCGCAATGCGTGGGCCTCTCTCGGCCGCTTCGGCCTCACGCTCCATTTCGAGAGGAAGCCCGGAGCGATCAGCGAGGTCGTCGTCCTTGCCCGCGGGGGTCGCGGCAAGCGGTGGCACGTCCTGCTGGATGGCGAGCTTGTCGAGCGCTTCGCCATCCTCGAGGAGGCGGTGGCCGCGGTCGATTACGAGGTCACGCGCCGCGGCCCCGCGGCCTGCGCTTCGGCGCGCCACGACGCGCCATGGCGCAGGGGAAAGCCCCCCGTGCCCCTGCCGGCCGAGCCCCCGAGGGGCCATGCCCCGCCGAGCACCCTGGAACAGGCCATGATCCTCGCGGTGTGGGCGAGGGTCGCCGCGCCGCGCGAGAAGCGATGAGCCGATCCCCCGGGGCCGAGGAGCTTCAGACGCAGCTGCGCCGCCGCGAGCACGGCGTTGTCAGCGGGTCGGGCACGCCGCGAGGGACGGCGGCACGGACGGAGAGCGGGCCCCGCGGAGCCGCATCTCGGCGGCTCCGCGCGGGGGGTGGCGGGGGATCAAGCTGCCCGGCGCGCCCTCAGTGGGTCGCCGAGCCGCCGAGCGTGGGGGCTCGCTCCGCGCTGCCCAGGGGGGCATCGGCGCTGGCGGCCGAGAAATCGGCGCTGGCGGCCGAGAAATCGGCGCTGGCGGCCGTCGAGGAGCAGGCCTCCGCGCACGCGTGCTCCTCGATGAAGGACGTGAGGATCTGCGCGCGGTGGGGGAGGAACTTGAACTGGAGGGGATCCGAGATGTTGCCCTGCTCGTCGACGTGGACGAACGTGGTGGGCGGGTCGGCCGCGGTGGGCGGGTCGATCGGCGTGAAGTGCGCCGGCCACACGTGCAAGCCGCCGAGGTTGTTGCCGTTGCTCAGCTGGTGGCACCCGGCGCACGACTGGGTGGTGGCGCGATCGGCGGCGTTGTCCGCCGTGACCGTGCCAGGCAGGAGGCCGCGGCTCTGGACGAGCGGCACGAGCGCCGCCTCGATGTCGGCGATGAACGCGGTGTTCCCCTGCAGGTGCACCCTATAGTCGTTCCGGGAGTCGACGATGCTCTCGCCCGCGTTGAAGAGGTCCGGGGAAGGCATCGTGCGGAGCGAGATGTCGTTCTCTTCGTCGCCGAGCGGCACGAGCCCGTCGAGGGCATCGAGGAAGCTGCTCTGGAATGCGTCGCGGGTGTTGCTCGGGGTGAAGGTGGAGGTGAACAGGTCGCGGAACGGGTTGTCCTTCACCGTGACCGGCTGGACGAAGAGCCTGATCGAGCTGTCTTCGGAGTCGGTGCCCAGGTCAAGCTTGAACTCGCGGAGCGTCCACTGTTGAATGCCGAAGGGTCTCAGGCGCATGAACTGGTTCGTGCGGATCTGGCCGGTGGAGGCCATGAAATTGGACGCCTGGATGACCGGCGCGAAGCCGGGCAGGCCGAAGAAATAGAACATCTCGAGCGCGGTGGAGCGCTGGGTCTCGCTCATGGTCGAGAGGCTCGCCCAGAATTCGGCTACCGGGAGGCAGGCGGCGACGCCGCACTCGGGCTGCGGGTTCGGGAGCTGGCCCTCGAAGATGATGAAGTTGCGGTTCTGGTTGTCGGTCTGGCCGGACTTCTTGGCGTAGATGATCCGGTACTCGCCGCAATGCGAGCCGTCCGTCGGCGCGAGGTCGAACCGGTTCACGAGCGCGACCGGCTCCATGAAGTCATCCCCCTCGGGATTGAACGGGTTGCTTTCGGCGAGCACGCCCTCGTTCCTGGGGCACGTGTACGGGAACCCGTTGAGCAGGGGAGCGCCATTGCCGTCGGTCACGTCGTCGCAGTGGATGGCGTCTGGATCCTCGAAGACGGCATTGGCGGCGTCGTTCTGCGTGTCCCACCAGCGCTGATAGAGATCCAGGGGCTCCTGGTCGGAGCCGACGCTCGTGATGAGCCGCTGGAGGACGAAGCTGAGCGTGAACTCGAGCATGACGTTCGGGTCCGTCTCCTTCGTGACGATGAGGGACTTCCGCATGTCGAGGATCGGCAGGGACGCGGGGCACGTCAGCGCCTCCGCGCTCTCCGCCGTGAGCTCCTGGGCCTCGCCGGCGGCGACGACGTCGTCGTCCACCGGATCGGTGCCGCCGCAGGCGCCCAGGGAGACCGACGCCGCGGCGCACATGACCGCGGCGACAAGGGGGAACTTGGAGACATAACGAAGATGCATGATCGCTCCTGTGGCGTGGGGCGGACTTGGATCGCTCCGAAGCGGCTCGCGCTCCTGCCCCAGCTCCGCCTCGCGCAGTACCTGCCGGCCGCTTCCTCGGGGCGAGCCCCGGCCGTCGCAGCCCGGCTGGCAGAGATCCATCGCAAGCGGCATGCCGCGCCGCCGCGTCAGGGCCCTTTCGACGAAATCGTGAGACGCGATGAACCGAGCGCGGCGCAGGAGCGGCTGCCGCCCAATCGAGCTCGCCCGTCAGCCCGGCATGCCGATGGCAAGACTTGCCGTCATGGCAAGACTTGCTAGCTCTGAAAGATGGGGGCATGGCAACGATTGCCGTCGCTCCACACCCCGGCGCTCCGGACACGGACCCCGGTCACATCGAGAATGTTGCTGTCTCGTCGTCGCTCTCGGTGCCGGGTTCTGGCGCCTGCGCCGTGGCGATCGCATAGACATCGCCGGCATTCGCCACCTGCGGCAAGGCACGAATGTGGTCTGCCATCTCTTGCTTGCTGCGCCAGCGCTCGAACGTCAGCTGCTGGCTCTCGCCCAGCGCGATGTCGAAGCGGTACGCGCCGAGGGTCGCGAGGTAGTCCAGACAGCGGTAGCTCACGTCACGCTGAATCGTGGTGAACTCGAAGGAGAGCGCCGGTAGCTGCCGCGTCAGGCCGGCGAGCACCTGGTCTTCGAAGCCCTCGACGTCGATCTTGATGAAGATTGGCGCGCCGTGCGTCGCGATCAGCTCGTCGAGCGTCGTCACGAGGACGTCGATCTGCCGGTCCCACACCTGTCCCTCCCAGCCGGGCTGACCGGCGGCCGCTGCGACGAAGGCTGGCGAGGCGGTGGTCACCGTGGGGTTCGCCGTGTTGACGTACATGGCGAGGCGGCCGGGCGCGGCGCCGCAGGCGGCCTCGACCAAGGTGACGTCGGGATCCGCGCCGTAGAGCGCGCGAAGGGCGCGCGCGCAGAGGGGCTGCGGCTCCAGCGCGACGACGCGCGCGCCGAGGCGGCGGAACGACGCGACGCGGTCCCCGACGTGCGCGCCGATGTCGAACGCGAGGTCGCCGGGCTTGAGAAAGCGCGCGTAGAGGCGATCCATCGCCGCGTCGCGGGCCGGGTCGCCGTAACAGAGCGCGAGCGAGCGGCCGAGCGGGATGAAGGCCGGGTCTGTGCGGAGATCGGCAGGGCTGGGCACGGCTGGGTCTCGGGGGGTTGACTGTAGAGTTTGGGCCGGCGACCGCAAGGGGACCACGTCGGCGGTGTCGAGAGCCGCGGCGGCGACGCACCCCGCGCTCCTCGACCCAGTGACACCCTCGACGTCCAGCCGGCACGCCCGCACGAGTCCATTGTCGCCTATGCTGCCGGATCCATGGTGACGTCGGCGACCTCCGGACACGCCTCGCGTCCGCCGCGGCAACCCCTACGAAGGAATGGAGTTCTTCGACGACGGAGAGCGCGAGACGCCGGCGCGGTGAAGGTGCGCATCTGCGCGGGCCATCATGGAAGTCGGCTCACGTGAGCGGTCACGTGCGCGTCGCCGGCCCGAGTCGGACGATGAGCGCGCCGGCCGCCGTCGACGAGGCGAGAGCCGTCACGGCCAGCCAGCCCCACTGGGCGAAGAGCATGCTGCCCAGCGCGGCACCGAAGGCCATGCCGACGAACATGCCGACGAAGAGCACGGCGTTGAGACGGCTACGCGCGCCGGGCTCGATGCCATAGACAAGGGTCTGATGCGCCACCAGCGCGGCCTGGATGCCGAGATCGAAGGCGACGGCACTGGCGCCGAGCAGCCACAGCCGTCCATGGGCCGACAGCGAGGGCAACAGCGCCATGGCGGCGAAGGCCACGACCGAGAGGCCGGCGCCCATGCGCGTCACCCAGGCGGGCCCGCGACGGTCGGCCATGCGGCCGGCCAGGGGCGCCGCGATGGCGCCGGCCGCTCCGGCCAGCCCAAAGGCGCCCGCCACCGAGCTGCCGAGGTGGAACGGCGCGCCGTGCAACATCACGGCGAGGGTGGACCAGAACGCGCTGAACCCCACCGACAGCAGCCCCTGGGCCAGCGTGGCGCGGCGCAAGGCGCCGTGGCGCTTCCACAGCTTGGCCAGTGAGCCGAGCAGCGCGGCGTAGCTCAGCTGCGTGGTCGGCTCGAAGTGCGGCAGGCTGCGCCACATCGCCGCGCCGAGCAGGGCGATGCTGGCCGCGGCGGCGACGAACACCGTGCGCCAGCCGAAATGCTCCGCCACGAAACCGCTGACCACGCGGGACAGCAGGATGCCCAGCAGCAGGCCGGTCATCACGGTGCCGACCACCTTGCCGCGATGCGCCGCGGGGGCCAGCATCGCGGCGGCGGGCACGATGTCCTGCGCCAAGGTCGCGGCCAGGCCGGTGACCAGGCTGGCGACCAGCAGCGTGCCGATGGCGTGAGCGGCGCCGCCGAGCAGCAGCGCGGCCGCCAGCACGGCAGCCTTGGCCAGGATGATGCGTCGCCGGTCGTAGCGGTCACCGAGCGGCGCAAGCAGCAGGATGCCCAGCGCATAGCCCAGCTGGGTCAGCGTGGGCACGAGGCCGAGCGCGCGGCCTGAGGCGCCGATGTCGCCCCCCAGCACGCCGAGCACGGGCTGGCTGTAGTAGAGCGACGCCACGGCCAGGCCCGCTCCGGTGGCCAGCAGCAGCACCAGGGCGGCGGGCAGGGGTGGCGCGGACGCGGTGGGCGGCGACTGGGTGGCGGAGGTCTTATGCGCCAGCTGCATGTTGTGCATGGTGCACCCAAGATATGAAGCATCATCCTGGCGCTGTAGTAGCGTGGGACGTACGACAGTTATACGGTTGACGTATGACCGTGCCGGCACCGCGCTCCTCCTTGTCGCTGGACCGCATCGCCTTGCTGCAGACCTTCGTGAGGATCGTCGAGGCCGGTAGCCTGTCGGCCGCGGCCACCCTGCTGGGAACGACACAGCCCACCGTGAGCCGCCGGCTGCAGGCACTGGAGCGCTCGCTGGGCCTGTCGCTGCTGCAGCGCTCCACGCACACGATGAAGCTGACCCAGGACGGCGAACGCTGCTTCGAACGAGCGAAGACACTGCTGGCCAACCTGGAGGCGTTCGAGTCGGACATCCAAGGCGACGGCGACCAGCCCGATGGGACGCTGCGCGTGGTCGTGCCGCACGCCTTCGGCCAGCACCAGCTGGTCAAGCCGTTGGTCGACTACCTGCGCCGCTACCCGCGTGTCTCGGTCGAGTGGCTGCTGCACGATGGGCAGCCGAACTTCATTGCCGACGGCATCGACTGCGCGCTCCTGGTCGGCGCAGTGGCCGATCCGGCTGTGGTGGCGATCCGCCTGACCGAGGTGCCGCGCATCGTGGCCGCAGCGCCCTCGGTGCTGGGCCGGGCCGCGCCGCCGGCCCATCCATCGGACCTGGCCGACATGCCGTGGCTGGCGTTGCGGACCTACTACCGCGACACGATCACGCTGACCCACTCGTCGGGGGGTGAGCGGGTCGAGCTCGCGATCCGCCCGCGCATGAGCACCGACAGCCTGTATGCCCTGCGCAGCGCCGCGCTGATGGGCCTAGGCGTCTGCGTGGCCTCGTCCTGGCTGGTCGCCGACGACCTGGCGCAGCGGCGGCTGCTGCACCTCGCGCCGTCGTGGCAGGCGGATCCGCTGCCGTTCCACCTGGTCTATCCCCATGCCCGCTTCTATCCGGCCCGGCTGCGGCGCTTCGTCGAGGCGATGCGGGAGTCCGTGCCGGCGGTGGTCGACGGCGCGGCGGCCCGGCGCGGCTGATCGGCCCGCGATGATCCAGGCGCGGAGAGGATCCGGTCGGACCCGACGGGGCTGACACCTGCCCCCGCCCGGCGACGCTCGATCCGACCTACCACAGCAACCCGAGCAACCGCCTCACACGACCGGACCGCCCGGGAGGCATGGCCGAGAAATTTCGACTCTGCTCGAAGGAGGACGCGTGTCCGTTGAGCCTTGCTCGTGGATGAGTGGATGAGAGATAGCGAATCGGAGAGACGCTCTCGTCGGCCGTCGCCTCAGCGCGACTTCACGGACGCCCCGGGGAAATCCTTGCGCTTGATCTTGGCGCGCCGGCCGTCGGGGTGGTGGAACACGATCCCCTCGGCGAGGTGGCCCGGGGAGAAGCGGCTCTCCAGGTGCGAGAACAGGCTGTGGAGGCCATCATAGGTCCTCGTGACCTCGTTGTAGACGGGGATCTCGAGGTTGAACGGCACGCAGAGGTGCCTGGTCAGCCCGAGCGGGTTGCCCTGAATGCTCGGTCCGAGCGCCTCGGCCGAGTGCTCGCCGTCCGGCCAGCGCTCGAAGTCGGTCTCGCGAACCGCCTCGAAGATCCACTTGTCTTCCGGTCCGTGCTCGTCCGCGTCGACGTACCAGCCGTCGATGATTCCCTGCTGCTTCTGGAGCTTGCTCGGGTTCCTGCGCTTCTCGACCCGGACCACATGGCCCGAGCGAACGGTCAGCCGCACGTTCGTGCCGTCGAGCTTCTCGGTGGGGCGGCCCTCGCCCGCAAAGACCCACTCGCAGCCCTGGCGCGGCCGCGGGAGCACCTTGAAGTCGTCGCCACGATCGAAGATCGTCGGAATCTTTTCCATGACCTGAATGCCCTTTCTCACGTGGCCGAGTAGCTCTTCCGGTGTGATGACGCCCCCGGCGAGGCCGCTCGCCAGGGCGCGGACCAGATCCGCGACAGAGGTGCTCGCCTCGAGCGCCACGCGCTTCAGCGCTTTCCGCTCCTCCGGCGAGACCCACGCGACCAGGCGTGACCAGCCCTCGGGCGGGACCCATGTCGAGAGCCTCTCTGGGTCTTTCCTCGGTCTGCCGCGCGGACGGCCTGGCGCTGCTGTCACGGAGAACAGGATGAGGCGGAATTTCTGTTGTGTCAATTGGCAAAACAGAAAATAGACGCGGCGGTTGGGGCGGGGTCGTGGCGATCGGAGCGCAGCGTGCGCGCTTCGGGAGGCTCACCGGCGCGCGGCCCCGGCGGGCGCGTTCAACCCGCCGGACGTCACCCCCGAGAGCACCAATCATGTTGAAACCGGGAGAAATTTCACAGGGAGGCGGGGAGGCGGGGAGGAAGAAAAAAAAGAATCTCTCCCTCGCCGTCTCTCCCTCCCCGCCTCCCCGCCTCCCTGTGAAATTTCTGCTTTTCCCTGGATTTCAACCCGTTTGTCGCTCGAGGCGCTGCTCGCGGCGCAGGCCGAGCAGGAGTATCTCGCCGCGCGCGAGGGATCCTCTCCGCCCGCTCAGCGCTCTATCCCAGCCTGCCTCGCCCCCTCCGCCTCCGCCGGCCAATACACCTCCTCGCGCGGGATCACGAGCCCTCCAGCTCCCCGGCCGCGCAGCGCCTCCCTCTGCTCCGCCACGAGCTCCGAGATGTCCTCCACGCCCACCGTCCACTCCTCGGCGAACCGCCGCAGCATCGCGCCTCGCAGCCCGAGCTGGATCGCCCTCCGCGCGACCGGCGCGCCCGACGGATGGTGGTCCGGATCCCACTGAAGCCTCACGTCCGAGCGCTGGAGTTCGCTCCTCCACGCCTCCTGGCTCGGGTACAGCTCGGGCACGAAGCCCGACGGCACCGCCGCCGAAAGGATCGCGTCGAACCCCGCGCGCTGGATCCGGATGGCCAGCACCGCCTCCTGGTCGGGCTTCGTGCCCCAGCCCGAGCGGTACATCATCCAGAGGAAGTTCGGCTTGATCCAGCTCATGCGGCCGAAGCTGAACTCCGGGCCTCCGAGCCGCCCGTGCAGCGCCGCGTGGCGCGCGATCGAAGGGCGGTACGCCTGATAGACCACGAGGGTCTCCTCGTCGAACTGCGCGAGGATGTGTCGCCCCGTGGCGGGCCAGCGGGCGGCCTGCGCGTCGTACGGCTCGAGATCGAGCTTCTCCATCACTCCCTCTCCTTGTCTCTCTTCCGGCCCACCGCGAGCGAGCGACGCGGCGACCCGCCACCTCGCGGATTACGTGTACTCCGTCCCCGACGACGAGATCCACCTCGCCCATGTGCGCGATCTCTCGGCGCCGGAAGTCCTCGTGTCGCTCGCGCCCCGAGCGAGCCCCGCGGCAGGGCCGCGTGCTAGAGCTCCTCCATGGAAGCGCTGGATCTCCGCGCGGACCAGCTCGCCTCGGCGGTCGGCGCGCGGCCTCTTCTGCTGCTCGCGCTGCTCCTGGCCGGGACGGTGGGGGTGCTCCTCGGGCTCGTCGCGGTCGCCCGCCTCTCCGAGCGCCACGCGCGGGCGCTGTGGGCGCGGGCCGCCGGGGCCTACCGCGCGGCGGCGGAGCACCCGGTCACGCAGCGGCTCTCGACCCGGTTCCCTGCGGTCGCGCGCGTGCTCCGCGAGCTCTCCGCGGCCGAGTACCTCGTGATCCACCTCGGCCTCGGCCTCGTGCTCACCCTGGGCGCGCTCGTGTTCGTCGCGCTCGCGGAGGCGGTGAGCGGCGGCGCGTCGATCGTTCAGGTCGATCTCGCGCTGGCGCGCGCGCTCCACGCGTCGTCGAGCAGCGCCGGCGTGACGGCGCTCCGCGCCTTCACGCACCTCGGCAGCGGCTGGGCGCTCACGGTGGTGGCGATCGTCGTGGCCGCGGTGCTGCTGAAGCGGCAGCACCGCGTCCTCGCGGTCGGCTGGCTGATCGCCCTCGCCGGGAGCGGGCTCCTCAACCGGGCGCTCAAGGCCCTGTTCGCGCGACCGCGGCCGCTGTTCGACGATCCGCTCGCGGTCGCCCGGGGGTGGAGCTTCCCGAGCGGACACTCGATGGGCACATTCGTGACCTTCGGCATGCTCTCGTACCTCGCGCTCCTGTTCCTCCGGACGCTCCGCGCTCGCCTGGTGTTCGTCGCGTTCGCGCTCGGCTGGACCGTGGCGATGGGCTTCAGCCGGATGTGCCTCGGCGTGCACTACCTGAGCGACGTGCTCGCGGGGTTCGCCGCGGGCGGCGTGTGGCTGGCCGTCTGCATCTCGGGGAGCGAGGTCGCGCGGCGCCGGCCGAGCAGGATCGACGGCCGGCCGCCCCCCGGCTGAACGCCGCGGCGCCCGCCGCCGCGGCTCACCGCTCCACGAGCACGAACCGCGTCTTCCCCTCCCGCCACGCCAGGAGCAGCACCGGCTGCTTCCCGGTCGCGTCGACCTCCTGCTTCAGCTGCTCGGGGCTCGTCAGCGGCTTCCGGTTCGCCTCCAGGACGACGTCCCCCGGCATCAGCCCGGCCCGCGCGGCAGGGCTGCCCGGGCTCAGCCCGAGGACGAGCGCGCCCTTCACGTCGGCCGGGATCTCGAACCGCCGCCGCAGGTCGTCCGAGAGCGCGGCGATCTCGATCCCGAGCGCGCCCGTCGGCGTCGGCGCCGGCGTGGGCGCTTCCGGCTTCGGCTCCGGCAGCTCGTCGAGGGTCGCGGTGAGCTCCAGGTTCCGCCCGTCGCGGAGCACGCGCATCTCCACCGGGGTGCCCGGCTTCGTCTCGGCGATGCGCATCCGCAGCTCGCGGCCGTCGGTCAGGTGCTCCCCGCGCAGCGCGACGATCACGTCGCCGCGCCGGAGGCCGGCCTTGTCGGCGGCGCTCCCCTCGGACACGTCGCTGACCACCGCGCCGCGCGTGTCCGGCGGGAGCCCGAGCGCCTCGGCGAGCGAGGGCGACACGTCCTGGATCGCGACGCCGAGCGCGCCGCGGATCACCCGGCCGTGCTCCACGATCTGCTCCATCACCGCGCGGGCGAGCTTCGAGGGCACGGCGAACCCGATCCCCTGGTTGCCCTGCGCGCCGCGCGCGAGGATGGCCGTGTTGATCCCGATGAGCTCTCCCGCCATGTTGATGAGCGCGCCCCCCGAGTTGCCCGGGTTGATGGCCGCGTCGGTCTGGAGGAAGTCCTCGTAATCGACGATCCCCATGTTGCCGCGGCCGACGGCGCTGATGATCCCCTGGGTGACGGTCTGGCCGATGCCGAACGGGTTGCCGATCGCGAGCGCGAGGTCCCCCACGCGCACCGCGTCCGAGTCGCCGAACGGCGCGAAAGCGAACTCGCCCCCGTCGAGCTTCAGCACCGCGACGTCGGTCTTCGCGTCCACGCCGACGACCGTCGCCTTCATCTCCGGCCTGCCCGGCAGGGCGACGCGCACCTGGCTGGCGTCCTGGACCACGTGCGCGTTGGTGATCACGTGGCCCTCGCGCGACACGATCACGCCCGACCCGAGGCTCTGCTCGCGCTGCACGCGCGGGCCCGGCGGCTGGCCGTCCGGTCCGCGCTGCGCGTCGCCGTCCATCCCGAAGAACTCGCGGAAGTGCGGGTTCGAGAAGAACGGGATGCGCTCGGGGACCGGCGGGCGCACGAACCGCACCGAGGAGACGTTCACGACCGCGGCGCTCACGCGCGACACGATCGGGGCGAATCCCTCCTGGAGCGAGACCGCCTCGCGGGCGGAGGGCGGCACGTCGAGCGGCCCCGGCGCAGGCGGGGTCGCCTCGGCGGTCTGCTCGCCCCGGCGCTCCCCCCGTTCCAGGCAGCCGAGCGGAAGCGCGGTGATCACGGCGAGAGAAAGAGCCCAGCGTGCACGCATGCCGGCGCCGCATTCATCTCCCATGCCCCCGCGCGCCGCGTCCGGCCGCCGGCTCGCCCCCTCGATGAGCCGGCCAGCGGCGACGACGCGCCGGCTCTCTCCACGTCCTCCGCTTCTTCCGGAGCGAGGGCAGCACCGCGGATGTCCATGGCCGCTTCCGCCGGGGCGTTTTGTCTCAGGTCCTCCCCGCGGCGCGCGGCACTGTGGCGGGCGCGCGCCGCGGGGGAGCGGCCGCCGTCACGGCGCCTCCGGCCCCCGCGGCCGCACCGTGGTCTCCCCCGGCGGCTTCTCCAGGAGGGGCGGCCCCCCGACCGGCAGCCAGACCTCGAAGACCGCGCCCCCCTTCTGGGCCTTGCGGTAGCTGATCTCCCCGCCGTGCTCGAACACGATCCGCTGCGCGATCGCGAGCCCCAGCCCCGTCCCCGTCTCCTTGCTTGTCGCGTACGGCTCGAACAGGCGCGGCACCATGTCCTCGGCCACGCCCGGCCCGTTGTCGCGCACCACGATCCGCACGCGGTCGTTCGGCAGCGGGCCGATCGTCACCGAGACGCGCGGATCGCGCCGGATCGCGCCCGCCGCGTCCAGCCCGTTCTGGACCAGGTTCGTGAGCACCTGGATCATCTGGTCCCGGTCCGCCGACACCCTCGGGATCGGGTCGGCCGCGAGCTCCACGCGCGCCGTCGCCGCGCCGCCCGTGCCGCCGCCGCCGGTCGCCTCGCCCGCCGGCGCGGCGTGCAGCGTGACCACCCCGCGCGCGACCGCCACGAGGTCGACCGGCTCCAGGTGGGGCGCGGGCAGCCGGGCGAACCGCGTGAACTCGGTCACGATGTTCGCGATCCGGTGCACCTCGTTCAGCACCGTCGACGTCGCCTCCTCGAAGTAGTCGTCGAACGCCGGATCCTCGCGCTGCCGCAGCCGCCGCAGCGTCTCCACCGCCGCGCGGATGGGCGCCAGCGGGTTCTTGATCTCGTGGGCGATCTGGCGCGCGACCTCGCGCCGCGCCGCGATCCGCTCGGTCGCCGCCAGGCGCTTGCGCATCGCCGCGAGCTCGTCGATGGTCGCGTTGAACGCCGCCGCGAGATCCGCGATCTCCCGCCCCCCGCGCCCCTCCACCCGCCGCGGCGCGCCGCTCATCACCTCGCGCGTCTCGCGGGCCAGCGCCGCGATCGGCCGCGACAGGCTGCGCGCCAGCACCACCGCGATCCCGAGCGCGATCGCCAGCACCGTGGCGCCGGTCAGGGCGATCGCGCGATCGAGCCGGGCCAGCGCCTGCTTCAGCGGCTCGCGCGACACCGAGGCGACCACGTCGAGGCCCGGGATCTCCGTGAAGTCGAGGACGCGCACCACCTCGGCCTCGCCGCTCCGGGGGGCGGGCCGCCCCTCGGTCGTCGCCGTGAGCCGCACGTGATACGCGTCGCCGATCCGCGCGAGCACCGGGCCGATCCGCCGCGCCCCCACGAGGCCGATCGTCACCCCGTGGCGCGACAGGGCGCAGTGGACCTCCAGCGACGGCTCGCCCCCCGCCTTCGCCGGCCGGAGCCGCGGCGCGCCCCCGGGGGCCTTGATCAGCTCCGCGAGCCGCGGGTCGCGGGCGCCGATGCGCGAGGCGTCCTCGGCCGCGAGGACGCTCCCGTTGCTCGCCACGAGCGACAGCTCGTCGAGGCGCAGCGCCTTGGCCTGGCTCGGGACCTGACGGCGCAGCGCGATGCGGCTGCCCGGGTCCATCGCGTCCGGGTCGCCCTTGCCCCGCTCCAGCTCGACGTGGGCCTTGTCGACGAACGTGTCGTGCTGGCAGAGCGGCGGCAGAAGATCGCGCAGCGCCTCGGCCTCCCACACGAGCTGCTGCCGGACGCCGGCGTGCGCCGCGGCGATCCGATCGGCGAAGCCGCTCTCGATGATCTCGCGCGACGCCTCGCGCAGGGTCAGGCCGACGAAGGCCGTCGCGATGATCGCGACGAGCCCGAAGGCGAGCAGGAGGCGAGCGGCGAGGGGCATGACGGGGCGGCCGCGGCCGCATGGCCACCCCGGCGGCCAGGACGGCCGGGCGGCCGCCGCGGTCTGCGGCGGTGTTCAGGGGTCGGGCGTGGAGGGAACGGCGCCCGTGCCGCGCCCCCGCGGCGCGAACCTTCTGCGCCGCATCTCCGTGCATACGCGATCGGGTCGAGGTCGTCCAAGTTCATCGCGACTTCCCCACACGCCGGGCCCTCCCGCGCGGCCCGACCCTGCGCCTCTGCCCAGGAGCGCTCGGTCCGCTGCTCGCCTGCCGGCGGCGCCTCGCCGCGTTTCTGCCGCGCGCTCTCCTTGCACCGGGGGGCACTCGCCTCTTACGCTCGGTCGTCCTCGGGGTCGTCGGGTGCACGTTGGGCCACGCACGCGCCGCTGCTCGATCGCGCTGGAACGCACGAAATGAACTCCAAGCTCTCCATCGCCATCGCCGTAATCCTCCTGCTCATCGGCTTCGGGTTGAGTCTCGCGTCGAAGCCGCTGGCGGAGTTCTCGAGCCAGCTGTTCATGTTCTTCGGCCTCTCCGCGGCGGTGGCGGTGGTGTACGCGAGCCTCGCGGGCAAGGGCGGCGTCCCCCTCGGGGGCCTGCGCGACGCGCTCCGCGCGGCCGCGCGGGGCAAGCGCCCCAAGCTGCCCGAGGACGCCCCCGCCGACGTCGCCGAGACCTACGAGCAGATCGCCGAGATCGCCGGCCGGCAGGTCGAGCTCGCGGAGGAGCGCCACGCGCTCGCGGAGGAGCGCGACAAGCTCGCGCGCGAGCGGGACGGCCTGAGCCGCGAGCGCGACGGGGTCGAGCGGCAGCGCGACGTCCTGGAGCGGGAGCGGGACGCCCTGAGCCGCGAGCGCGACGGGCTCGTGAAGGAGCGCGACACCCTGGAGCGGGAGTGCGCGACGCTCACCCGCAAGGTGAACGACCTCGCGCAGCGGGGCCCCGACATCGACGTCGACGCGCTCGTCGACGCCGTGCTGCGCGCCACCGCCGGCGAGCGGGTGCGCGTCCCTCCGGGCGCGCCGCCAGAGCTCTCGCGCCTCTACACGGAGCTCACCGGCATCGCGGAGCGGATCACCCAGGCCGAGCTGCGCGACAAGCAGCGCCGGACGGAGCTGGCCCAGGCCACCATGCTCCTCGACGAGCTCCTGCCCAAGCTCAGCGACGGCGTGAGCAGCGTCATGCACGCGAGCGAGCAGGCCACCGTCTACATCCGCGAGATGACGACCGCCCTCGCCAACATCGCCCAGTCGGTCGAGTCGCTCGCGTCGAGCGCCGAGGAGTCGAGCTCGAGCATCCTCGAGATGACGGCCACGAACGAGGAGGTCGCCGAGAACGTCGGCGAGCTCGGGTCGAGCGTGCGCGAGACGGTCTCGTCGATCGAGGAGATGGCGTACTCGATCCGCGAGGTCGCGAAGAACGTCGACGCCCTGGCGCTGACGGCCGAGGAGACGAGCTCCTCGATGAACCAGATGGACGTCTCCATCGACCAGGTCCAGTCGAACGCGAACGAGACGGCCCGGCTCTCGGAGGAGGTGGCGACCGACGCCGAGAAGGGCGCCGAGGCCATCCTGAAGACGATCGGCGAGATCTACCGCATCAAGGAGTCGAGCCAGGAGGCCGTGGCCGTCATCTCGAACCTCGGCTTCCGCATCGAGGCGATCGGGCAGATCCTGGCCGTCATCGACGACGTCGCCGAGCAGACGAACCTGCTCGCGCTGAACGCGGCGATCATCGCCGCCCAGGCCGGCGAGCACGGCAAGGGCTTCGCCGTCGTCGCCGACGAGATCAAGGACCTCGCCGAGCGCGCCGGCGGCAGCACGAAGGAGATCGCGGAGCTCATCAAGACGATCCAGTCCGAGTCGAAGAACGCGATCGCCGCCGTGGAGCGCGGCGCGCACAACGTCGACCGCGGCGTCGAGGTGTCGAACGAGGCCGAGCGGGCCCTGAAGAAGATCCTCGAGAGCTCGCAGAAGTCGACCAACATGGTGCGCGCCATCGCCCGCGCCACGGTCGAGCAGGCCAAGGGGTCGAAGCAGGTCACGGACGCGATCGGCCGCATCGCCGAGACGGTGCAGCAGATCGCCGCCGCCACGGCCGAGCAGGCGCGCGGCTCGGAGCTCATCATGAAGAGCGCGGAGAAGATGCGGACCATCACGCAGCACGTGGAGCGGTCGAGCCAGGAGCAGGCGCGCGGCGGGCGCCAGATCACGAGCGCGATCGAGCAGATCTCGAACATGGTCCACAGCCTCAACGCCTCGCACCGGAGCCAGACGCGCGGCGGCGAGCAGCTTGTCGAGGCCGGCAAGCGCATCGAGGAGGCGGCGCGGCAGCAGGATCAGGCGGTGCGGCAGCTCGTCAGCGCCGCCGAGCGGATGCGTCGCACGGCGGCGATTTGACCCTTCGCCGCCCTTCCGCGCAGAGGCAGCGTCGATGGCGTTGACGATCGTGGTGCTGGCGCCCGCCGGAGCGGGGAAGGAGGGCGGGGGCGAGCTCTCCCTGACCCTGGACGCGCCCCGCATCATCCTCGGCCGCGCGGAGGGCTGCGAGGTCCGCCTCCCCGACGCGACCGTGAGCCCCCGGCACGCGTCGATCCGGCAGCGCGGCGCCGCCTACCTGCTCCTCGACGAGGGCAGCGACAACGGCACCTACCTCGGCAAGACCCGCATCGCCCCGCGCACGGCCATGCCGCTGCGCACCGGCGACCGCATCCGCATCGGCCGCGTGTGGCTCGCGCTCCGGATCGAGGCGGCGGTCCCGCAGGGAGCCCCGGCCGCGGCCGCCAGGGAGCTCGCCCTCGAGCTCGTCGCCCGCGGCCTGGCGGCTCAGGACGAGGATCCCACGCCGCGCGTCCTCGTCGTCGACGGCCCGGACCAGGGCCGCGTCCTGCGCCTTCCGGAGTCGGCGCGGCCCTACTTCGTCGGACGCGCCAAGGACACCGATCTTGGCCTCGACGACCCGGACGTCTCCCGCCGCCATGTGGCCATTACGCGCAGGGGCGATCAATTCTCAGTTCAGGACCTCGGATCGCGCTCCGGCGCCTCGCTCGACGGCGTTCCGGTGCCTCAGTTCGATACGATCTGGCGTCCTGGACAGGTGCTCGCGATCTCGGCCGATCGGCTCGTATTCGAGCATCCGGCCGCCGAGGCGCTCGCCGAAATCGAGCGCAGCCCGTGCGAGCCGCTCCGTCCAGACGCGGTGTTCGAGCCCCCTTCGGCCGAAGAGCCCGCTGCGCATTCCACGCCGACGCCTCCGCCTGCCTCCGCGAGCACGTTATCGCCGATCTCGCGGCCTACTGCGGCGGCTCCTCGCGTCGCGCAGGGCGGCGGGTGGGGGTTCACGGAGGCGCTCATTGCGTTGCTCGCGCTGGGTGTGCTGGGTCTCAGCATTGCAGGCCTGATGTGGATGCTTGGACGCGGTTAGCGTCTTGACGTCGCGCGCGCGCAGAGGTCGAAGAGCGCAGTCCCGGAGGGTGCGCATGCGTGCGATCCGAATGAGCGCTGAAGGCGAGATCGAGTACACCGAGGCGGAGCTGCTGGCGGAAGGGATCGGGTGCGGCGCGTTCGACCCGGGCGCAGCCGCGCTGGCCTTGCAGCACATCCATGCGGAGCGTGGATGGACGGACCACGAGGAGGTCCGCCGCGACACGAGCAATCCTCGCGACGAGGCGGAGAGCGCGCGGGAGGCGGACGAGCATTGCCATCTCGGCGACGAGGTGCGGCTGTTCGTCGAGGGGCACGGCCTTTACGACATCCGCTGCATGGACGACGAGTGGCTGCGGATCTGGGTCGGCGCGGGCGATCTCGTGATCGTGCCGGCGCGGCGTTACCACCGCTTCGTGGCGAGCAAGGCCGCGGCGCTCCGCTACCTGCAGCCGTTCGGCGGCCGCCACCTGCTCATGCAGCTCTACCGCGTGTCCGACGATCGGACCCGCGCCTTCTGATCTGGAGGCCCCCGATGGCGCACCCTTACCGTCTCGTCACGTCCGCGACCCGGATCCCTGTCCCTGGTGGCAAGCTGATCGAGGAGCTCTTCGGCCGGGTGAACACCGGCACGGACGGCTTCAGCCTGGCGCACATGGTGGCCCCGCCGGGGTGGAGCGAGCCGGCGCAGACGCCCTCGTTCGGCGAGCTGACGCTCATGATCCGCGGCCGCATGCGGGTCGAGATCGCGGGCGAGACGGTCGACCTCGGTGCCGGCCAGGCCATCTGGACGGAGCCTGAACAGCGCGTCCGCTACAGCAACCCGTTCGACGAGGAGAGCGAGTACTTCGCCCTCTGCATACCGGCCTTCGCGCCGGACCTCGCGCGGCGCGACGCCGGGTGAGCTGCGCCGCGCGGCGCGCGTGCGCGGCGCGAGAGCGCGAGCGGCGCAGATCCTGGATCCCCGGTGCGCGCCGAGCGCGTACTATGTCCTATGCTCTTCGATCCCGCCGAGTTCCGGAAGGTGCTGGGCCAGTTTGCGACCGGGGTCACGCTCGTGACCACGGTGCAGGACGGTACGCCGCAGGCGATGACGGTGAACTCGTTCAGCGCCGTCTCGCTCGACCCGCCGCTCGTGCTCTTCTGCGCGGACCGGCGGTCGCGCACGAGCGCGGCCATCGAGGCGTCGGGGGTCTTCGCGGTGAACATCCTGCGGGAGCAGCAGCGGGACATCTCGGACCTGTTCGCCGGCAAGGGGACGGACATCGATCGGCAGGCGGTGCTCACCGAGGCGCATGTGGCCGACTCCGGCTGCCCGATCCTCAAGGACGTGCTCGCCTTCATCGACTGCAAGGTGGAGCACGCGTACGACGGGGGCGATCACATCATCTATGTCGGCCGCGCGCTCTCGGCCGGGCGGGGCGAGGCGGGCGCGCCGCTCCTGTATTACCGGGGCACGTACCAGGCGCTCGACGACGTCTGGCGGTGGCGTGACCGGTATGCCGCGAAGGAGCAGGCGACCCCGTTCCACGAGCTTGTCGACTTCTTCGATCGCATGCAGGCGGAGGGCCCTTATGCGACGCTCGTCGACGAGCTCGTCACGCTGGTCGATCCGGGCGTGGAGGATCGGTGTCTCGACCTCGGCTGCGGCACGGGCCGCCTGACGCGCGAGATGGGGCGCCGGTGCCACGAGGCGGTCGGGATCGACGCGACGGCGGCGATGGTGGAGCGCGCTGCGCAGCGGGCGAAGGCGCTCGGCCTGGACAACGTGACCTTCCGGGAGGCGCTCGCGACGCGGCTCCCGTTCCCCGACGCCTCGTTCGACGTGGTGACCTCGTCGAACCTGCTCCTGCACGTGCCCGAGCCGGGCCCGGTGCTGGCCGAGGCGGCGCGCGCGCTCCGCCCGGGCGGCCGCGTCGCGCTCCTGGAGCCTGCGCCGGGGATGAGCCGCGTCGCGATGGCCGGCTACCTGCGCAGCCACCGGTACAACCCGTCGACGGCCCACGCGATGCTCGCGTGGGCCGACGCGGCGGAGGCCACCTACCGCCACACCGAGGACCGGCTCAGCGCCGATCTGAGCGGCGCGGGCTTCCAGGTCGATCGCCGCGAGCGCAGGATGAACGGCCTCGCGCTGCTCTGGATCGCGCACAAGGCGTGAGCCGACGCCCGCAGGGGCTCACGCCGCTCGCCGGAGCCCCGCGTCCTCGACCAGCCGGGGCACCCAGTCCTCCGCGCCGATGGAGCGCATGTGGATGCCCGAGAGCCCCGGGATGTCGCGGAGCCCCCGGACGAGCTCCAGCGTGATCCGGTAGCTCTCCCCCTCGGCGTCGCCGCTCTGGCGCACGCGCTCGATCAGGTGTTCCGGGACCACGAGGCCCGGCACCTTCTGCAGGAAGCTCAGCCGATCCACGCCGGCGAACGGGAAGATCGCCGCGATGAAGTGCGCGCGCTCGTGGAGCCCGCGCTCGACCACCGCCGCCATCCAGCGGCGCATCGACGCGAGCTCGAACACCGCCTGCACCTGGATGAAGCTCGCGCCCGCGTCGATCTTCGCGCTGAGCCGGTCCATCGCCCCGGCGATCGCCTGCTCCGCGCACGGGAAATCGATGGTCCCCACGTGGAAGTAAGGCGCCGGCGAGATGACGTCTCCGTTGAAGAGCTTCCCCTCGCGCGTCAGCCGGCGGGTCAGCTCGATCGCCGCGAAGCTGTCGACGTCGCTCACCTCCTTGGCGTCGGGATCCGAGCCGATGGCGCACGGATAGCCGCCCAGGACGATGATGTTCGAGAGCCCGAGCGCCGCCATCCCGAGGAGGTCGCCCTGGAGGGCGATCTTGTTCTTGTGGCGGAGCGAGAACTGGAGCACCGGCTCGAGCCCCTCCTGCTTCACGAAATGGCCGACGGCCATGTTGGCGCAGCGCGCCTGGGAGAGCAGGTGATCGTTGATCTGCACCACATCGACATGTCCCGCCATGTTTCGGGCGTGCTTCAGCAGTTTTTCCAGGTCGTGGTGACGCGGGGGCGTCAGCTCGGCGGACACGAGGAACTGGCGCTCGCTGAGGAGGCGCTCCATCTTCGATTTCGACACCATAGACTGCTCCTTACGTCACTCGACGAACCTGAGGACCCGGACCTTGGCCCCGCTCTGGCCGTGGAATCGCGCGGCCACGCTCGCGATGCGCGCCGCCTCCGCCCGCGCCAGGCTGCAGGGGAACCCGTACTTCTTGAAGACCCGCTCGCTCGCGATATCGAGCGCCTTCCGGCAACGCGCCACGAAATCGTCGATTGTGTAGCTCTCCCCGACGTCGATGTGCTCTTTCACGACGAGCGACGGAGAGTAACAGACCTGGTGCTCGCCGCTCGGCCACTCGATCACGAAGCGCATCTCCGGCATACGTCGCTCTAGCTCCGGCGGGATCCCAGGAACTCACGGTAGACGCCGGCCGCGATGTGCGCCGAGCGCTCCCACGTGTACCGCGCCGCGGCCTCGAGGGCCGCGGCGCGCAGGCGCCGCCTCACGCCTTCCTCCAGGATAGCCTCCATGGCGCGCGCGAGATCCTCTGTTCTCGAGGGATCGACGAGCAGCGCGCTCTCGCCGTCTCGGAGGAACTCGGTGAAGGGAGGTTGAGCAGAGCTCACCACCGGCGCGCCCGAGGCCATCGCCTCGAGCAGGACGAGCCCGAACCCCTCGCGGACGGACGGGAAGACGAACGCGTCGGCCAGGCGGTAGAGCGGCGGGATCAGCGCGTCGGGGAGCACGCCCGCGAGGACGAGCGGCGGCGGCGGCGCGCCCGCCGGCGACGCGCCCGCCGGCCACACGCCGTGCTCCCGCGCGAGCGCCTCGAACTCGCGCTGGTAGGGCGCGTAATCGAACAGCGTCTCTCCGCCCGCGATGATCAGCTGGGCTCCGGGCAGCCGCCTCCGCACCGACAGGAACGCCTTGAGCAGGCCGATCGAGTTCTTGCGCGGCTCGACGCCGCCCACGGTCACGTAGAGCGGCGACCCCGTGGCGTTGAGCCGCGCCCGGAGCTCCGCGTCCCGTCCGTCCGGCGCCGGCGAGTAGCGCCGCAGGCTCACGCCGTTCGGGAGGATCGCCGCGTCGACGCCGAGATCGGCCCGGAGCGTCCTCCGCCACGCCTCGCTGACGACGAGGCACGCGTCCGCCTCGAGCACGGAGCGCTCCTGGCAGGCGCGCAGGTACGGGCTGTCGTAGTCGTCGAGGTGGTGCACCGTCCGGAGGAAGTGGGGGACGCGCCCCTCGGCGCGCAGCGCCGCGAGCGCGTTCGCGCTGATGCAGTCCTGGGAGTGCCAGATGTCGTGCCGCGCCCCGAGGCGGCGCAGCCCGACCTCGAGCTCCGCGATGCGCTGCCTCACGACCGCGTCGATCCCCGCCGGCGGGGGCGCGGCGGGCACGAGGACGGCGGGGCAGCGCAGCGGCCTGTAGAAGCCGCCCTGGTCCTTGTTCAGCGCGTAGATGCAGACCTCCACGCCGAGGTCGTGGAGCGCCTCGGCGAGCTCCACCGTGTGCACGACGCCGCCGCGCGGCTTCGTCGAGTAGGTGAGGAGCGCGACCGAGAGCGGCGCGCCGGTGGCGGCGCCGGCGCTCGTCGCGCCGTCTGAAGCGCCGGCGCTCGTCGCGCCGTCTGAAGCGCCGGCGCTCATCGCGCGCCCTCGCCCGCGAACCCGGTGAGCGGCTCGGCGGCGAGGTCCCAGAGCGTCTGCCGCTCGCCGGCGGCCTCCAGGGTGAGCCGCCGCGAGCCGTCGACGGCGCCGACCGCCGCGCTCGCGATGCCCCGCCGCGCGAACGCCGAGAGCACCTCGCCGGCGGCGTCGGGGCGCACGCTGAGCAGGAAGCCGTAGCTCGGGAACGCGAGCAGCCAGCGCGCGATCGACAGATCGCGCACGTCGCCCGGCCGCGGAACGGCGGCCAGGTCGAGCACCGCGCCGGCGCCGGACGTCTCCAGGAGCATGAGCAGCGTCCCCGCGACGCCGCCCATGCTGATGTCCTTGCCCGCGTCGCAGAGGCCCGCCTCGGCGAGGGCGGGCAGGACCTCGAGGTCGCCGCGGAGCCGCGCCGGGTCCGTTCCCGTCGAGGCGTCCCAGAAGGGGTGCTCCGCGTGCATCTTGCCGCGCAGGTCGATCGCCGCGACGAGCACGTCGCCGGGGCGCGCCGCGAAGCTCGTGATGAGCCGCCGCGCGCGGCCCGCGATGGCCACGGCGAGGGCGTTGTAGGGGCTGCGCGCGCTCGTATGGCCTCCGACGATCGGCACCCCGTAGGCGCGCGACGCGGCGACCATGCCTTCCCAGACCGGCTCCAGCGCGCCGGCCGAGGTCCCCCAGACGACGTCGACCACGGCGATGGGGCGGCCGCCCATCGCGTAGATGTCGCTGATGTTGACCATCACGGCGCTGTAGCCCGCGAACCGCGGATCGCCTTCGAGGAACGCCGGCCAGATCCCCTCGGCGGCGAGGAGCAGGTAGCCGTCTCCGTCGGGGATGGCCGCGCAGTCGTCGCCGAGCGCCGCGGGCCGGTCGGCCGCACCGGTTGCGCTCTTGCCGGACAGGTACCGCGCCGGGATCTGCACGTCCCGCTTCGCGAGGATGCCGAGCGCGCCCCGCAGCTGGGCCGCGATGCCGGCGAGCATCAGCGGAACCTCTGCTCGGGCAGCGGGCGGGGCTCGTCGCTCGGCGGGTAGCTCGCGAGGTCGGCCTCCATCAGGTGGTGCGGGCGATCGCGGTGCGCCCGCTCCTCGAGCGAGCGCCAGTTTTGGCTCTCGAAGAACGGGACGTTGGCCGCCTGGACGAGCGCGAGGAACCGGTGGCACCCCCAGCCGTGGGCGGTGGTGACCGCCTTCTGCACGAGGCCGCGGCCGACCACGCCCTGCTTGCGGTGGGCGCGCTCGACGGCCAGCCGGCCGCCGTACCACAGGCCGGGCTCCGCCTCGTAGATGCGCACCGTGCCGACGACCGCCTCGCCCCCCGGCGCCCCGTGCTGCACGGCGGCGATGGGGAACGCGGAGGCGTCCCAGTCGTCCTCGTCGGTCGTCTTAAACAGCCCTTGCTCGTCGCAGAAGATGGCCCGGCGCAAGCGGAGGTACGCCAGATACGTGTCCCTGCTCTGCACAAGCTCGAAGCTGTAATGTGGCGTCATCGGAGCTCTCCGAGGTTGATGTCCATGCCGCGCCGGCCTCCGGCGGCGCCGCGGCCCGGCCTTCTGCCTCGAAGCCCGAGAGCCCCGAGCAGGCGCCGCAGCGGGCGCAGCCCGCCTTCACGTCGGTCGAGCGCAGCCCCGACCGCGCGAGCAGCGGGCCGATGTGCGCGTAGAGCGCCCGCATGAAGTCCCCCGAGGGCGGCGCGCGATCGGCCGCGGGCGTCCCCGGGATGGGCACGAGCGGGACGAGGAACGGATAGACCCCCATCGCGATGAGCCGCTCGCTCGCGTCGAGCAGCGAAGACAGCGAGTCGCCGAGCCCCGCGATGAGGTAGGTCGACACCTGCCCGCGCCCGAACACGCGCACGGCCGCCTCGAACGCCTCGAAGTACCGGGCCACGCTCACCTCGGCCTTGCCCGGCATCGCGGCCGCGCGCACCTCGTCCTCGACCGCCTCGAGGTGCATGCCCAGGCTGTCGACGCCGGCCGCGCGCATCCGCTCGAACCAGGCGAGATCGTCGGGCGGCTCGCACTGCGCCTGCACCGGCAGGTCGACGCGCGCCTTGATGCCGCGCGCGCAGTCGGCGAGGTGCGCCGCCCCGCGATCGGCCGACCGCGGCGTGCCCGTGGTCAGCGTCACGTGCCGCACCCCGTCGAGCCGCGCCGCCGCCTCGGCGACCTCGCCGAGCTGCTCCGGCGTCTTCTTCGCGGTGGTGCGCCCGGCCGCGAGCGACTGCCCGATCGCGCAGAACGTGCAGGCCTTCTCGCGCTCCGTGTACCGGATGCACGTCTGGAGCACCGTCGAGGCGAGCACGTCCGCCCCGTGCAACAGCGCGATCTTGGGGTAGGGGATGCCGTCCTCGGTCGAGAGGGCATAGAAGCGCGGCGCCTTCACGAGGGCGATCGGCGCGAGCTCCCTGCCGTCCCGCTCGACGGTCCCCGCCCCGTCGCGCCCGATCCGCGCCACGAACGGCGACGCCGCGGCCTGGTCGGTGTGGATCGGGATCATCACGGTGGCGCCGCGGAGCGTCGCGGCCACGTGCTGGGTCGGCCCCGCCCCGCCGCGGCGCGAGGTCCACGCCGCGCGGCGGCCCTCACCCTCGCCGGACGCGGGCTCCTGCGGTGTCGCGGCGCCCGCGCCGGGGGCGCCCTCGGGGGCTTCAGCCAGCCTCAGGCCGAACGACTGGAGCTCGGTGATCAGCGTCTGGGTATCCATGGTCCACCGCCGCAGGATCGAGGGAGGAGGCCTTGGGGCTGCCCGCGCCGATCGTTATCGAGCGCTCTGCCGTGTCCATCCAAAGCCGCAGCAAGTCGGGCCGGGCGTAATGCCCTGCCGCATCCATCATCCGCTTTCGCTTCGTGATCAGGGCGAAGTCGAGGTCCGCGACGGCCATGCCCTCCCCGTCGGTCACCGGCGGGCACGCGTGCGCGCCCTCCGGCGTCACGATCGCCGTCATGCACCCGCCGCGCAGCGCGCCCTGCATCGGCTCGTTCGGCGCGACCTCCCGGACCTGCTCCGGCGTCAGGAAGGCCGTGGCGTTCACCACGAAGCAGCCCGACTCCAGCGCGTGGTGCCGGATGGTCACTTCCATCTGCTCGGCGAAGATGGGCCCGACCAGGGAGCCGGGGAACTGGCTGCAATGGATCTGCTCGTGCTGCGCGATGAGCGCGAACCGCGCGAGCGGGTTGTAGTGTTCCCAGCAGGCGAGCGCGCCGAGCCTCCCGACCGCGGTGTCCACGGTCCTGAGCCCCGAGCCGTCGCCTTGCCCCCAGATCATCCGCTCGTGGTAGGTCGGCGTGATCTTGCGCCGGTGGAGCACCAGGGCGCCGTCCCTGTCGAAGACGAGCTGCGCGTTGTACAGCGTCCCGTGATCGCGCTCGTTCACGCCGAGCACCACGACCACCCCGTGCGCGCGCGCGGCGGCCGCCACGGCCCGCGTCACCGGGCCGGGGACGGTGACCGCCTCGTCGTAAAGGCGCATGTGCTCCTTCCCCATGGCGGGCGGCGGGAGCACGAAGGAGAAGTAGGGATAATACGGGACGACCGCCTCGGGGAAGACGCAGAGCTCGGCGCCCTCCTTCGCTGCCCTGGCGATCGCGGCGACGACTCGCTCGGTCGTCCCGTCCCGGCTGCCGAGGACGGGACTGAGCTGCACCGCGGCCGCCCGGACTTTGCGGTTGTACTCCATGGACGGCGCTCGGGTCAGAGCGTCCAGGAGTGGACCACGAACGCGTCGTCCCGGCGGTGGATCAGCTGGATGTCGAGCACGTCGAGCGGGCTGATGGGCTTGATGCCCGGGATCAGCGCGTGCTCGCCGTGACCGTAGAGCGCCTGCAGCGCGAACCGGCACGCGTACACCTTGCCGCCCTCCTCCATGAACCGGCCGATCTGCTGGTTCACGGCGAGATGCCCGGAGAACGCCTCGCTGCCGAGCTTGGGAAAGCCGCGCTGCAGCCCCAGCGTGACGCCCGGCCCATACAGCAAGATGGATGTCTCAAACCCCTTACGCTGAAGGCGGATCGCCGTCAGCACATTGACGAGGCCGATCGAGCCCTCGAAGGCCACGGTGTGAAAGGTAACCAGCGCCTTCTCTCCCGGCTTCGCCTTGACGTCTTCGAAGACCTTCTCCTCGTAATCAACCAGGAAGTCACCAGCGTTGTAGGCGGGATACGTCGGCTTCGGCATTGGTTACCTCTCTCCTAGAATGAAATAGTTGAGACCATAGCGGTTTTCTGAACGCAAGAAAAATGCAGGAGCCCTCCCCTTTTTGAGCGGGTGTCCGCCGCGGAGGAGGTGCGATTGTGGGTCTCGTGTCGACGCGAGCCGCGCGCGGACCGAGCGGCTCGCGTCGACGCGACGCCTCAACTGTTTCGAGGGCTCGTCTCGGCGATTTCGAGGAGGTTTCGCGCGCTTGTCCGCGCGCGTGAACGTGGCTTGAGAGGTGTTGGGCGCTCGTGTGTCCGAGCGGCAAAGGCCGCGGGGAATGCCGGCGGAGAGTCGCGCCCTCGGGCGCCCTGCTACCGCTGCTTCTTTCGCACCTTGGCGCTCTTGCCGCCCTTGGCGCTCTTGCTGCCCTTGGCGCTCTTGCTGCCCTTGGCGCTCTTGCTGCCCTTGGCGCTCTTGCTGGTCGTGTCCTTGGCGGGCATCGTGCGCTTGCTGGTCTTGACACGACGAGTTGGTCGTGCGTCCGCCGCCTCGCGCCGCGCCCGGCGCGGCTTCGCCTCGTCCGACGCCGCGCCTCCGGCGAGCCTCCGCCCGTAGATGGCGCGCCGGAGGATGGCCACGTCCTCGATCTGCACGAGCATCGCGTCGCCGATGGCGATCCGGTCCCCCGACCGGCGGCCGATGACGCGCAGCCCCTCGTCGTCGATCTCGTACTGATCCGGGCCGAGCGACTCCATGCGGACGAGCACGTCGACGAACGGATCCTCGATGTTGACGTAGACGCCCGTCCCCACGATGGCCGTGACGATGCCCTCGAAGGTGTCCCCGAGCCGGGAGCGCATGAGGAGCGCGCGGTGCAGGTCGACCACCTCGCGCTCCACCTCCATCGCCTTGCGCTCGCGCTCCGACGACGTGGTGGCCGCCTCGCGCAGCCGCTCGATGGCCGCATCGCTCCTGTCGATGCTCTCGCCGCGCAGCACCGCGCGGATCGCCCGGTGCGCCGTGATGTCCGGGTATCGCCGGATGGGCGAGGTGAAGTGCAGGTAAGCGCTCGAGGCCAGACCGAAGTGGCCCACGTTGGCCACGTCGTACACCGCCTGCTTCATCGCGCGGAGCAGGAGCATGTGCAGCACCTGCTTCTGCGGGTGCGCGTCGAGCTTCTTCAGGAACACCGACAGCCGCTTCGGGTCGGTCGCGTCCTCCGGGTCGAACGCGAGCCCGAGCTCCCCGCACATCGTCGCGAAGCGCTCGAGCTTCGCCTGGTCCGGGGGCGCGTGGTACCGGAAGACGGTGGGGATGCTCTGGTCGACCACGAACTGCGCGCAGGTCTCGTTCGCCAGGAGCATCATCTCCTCGATGAGCTGGTAGGCCTTCGCCACCCCGGGGTCGTGGCTGCGCTTCTGCACGTCGACGGGCGCGCCCGTCTCCGGGTCGAGCACCACCTTCGCCTCGGGCAGGTCGAGATCGAGCGCGCCGCGCCGCATCCGCTTGCCGCGGAGCAGCCGGGCGAGGTCCCACATCACCTGGAGCTCGTTCCTGAGTGCCTCGGCCTCCGGGCTGCGCGGCGGCTCGGGCGTGAAGCCGAGCGCGCGCGCCACGCCGGGGTAGGTGAGCTTCGCGATCGAGCGGATGTACCCCTCGATGACGCGGGCGCTCCGCACCGTCGCCGCCGCGTCGAGCTCGACCTCCACGCACAGGCAGAGCCGGATCACGCCCGGCAGCAGGGAGCAGAGGTTCGACGACAGCGCCCGCGGCAGCATCGGGATCGCGCGATCGGGCAGGTAGATCGAGTTGGCCCGCCCGAGCGCCGCCTTGTCGAGCGCGCTGCCCGGCCGCACGTAGTGCGACACGTCGGCGATCGCGATCCAGACCCGGTAAAAGCCGTTCTCCTCGCGGATCACCCAGACCGCGTCGTCGTGGTCGCGGGCGTCCTCCGGGTCGATCGTCGGCATGGGCAGGTGGGTGAGGTCGGTGCGCCCCTCGAGCGCCTCGGCCGGCACCTCGCCCCCGAACGCCTCGGCCTCGGCGATCGCCTCCGGCGCGTGCTCCTCCTCGATCCCCTCGCGCATCAGGATCTTGGCGACCTCCACGTTCGGGTCGCCCGGCGCCCCGAGCACGGCCTCGATCACGCCCTCCGGGTTCTCGTCGGGCAGGTCCGGGAAGCGGACGATCGACGCGACCGCCGCCGCGCCGTCCTCGGCGTCGGGCGGCACGAGCGGCCCGCCCGGCTCGCGCGGCACGATCACGATGGGCCCGCGGACCCGCCCGTCGTCTGGCTCGAGCCAGGCGCTCCTGCCTCGCCGCCGCAGCACGCCCGCTACGCGCACGTGACGCCGCTTGATGACGCGGACGATCTCCCCCTCCACGCCGCGGCGCGAGCGCGTCGCGACGCGCACCGCGACGGTGTCGCCGTGGAGCGCGCCGCCCATCGCCTCGGGCGAGATGTAGACGTCCTCGGCCGCCCCTCCGAGCGCCACGAAGCCGAAGCCGCGCGGGTTCACGGTCAGCGTCCCCTCGTGCTCGGCGCCGCGCGCCTCGACCTGCTGGCGGCTCGTGCTGAACCGCTGGCCGGGGAAGGCGACGATGCTGCCCTCCAGCGACAGCTCCTCGAGCAGCCGCTGCAGCTTCGCGTACCGGCTCGGATCGACCCCGAGGCGCTCGGCGATCTCGTTCGTGTGCAGGGCGCGCTTGAAGGAGGACAAGAGGTCGACCACGGCGACAACGGCTTCCCGGCGACGCGCGCCGGAGCCGGTGGTCGGGGAATCTCCGCGAGATGAGGAACGCATGAAACTCGACTAGCACGAGTCTCCTCTCGCTGGCTGTCTCCGCCCCGGTCCGGTATGCCTCGAGCCCACTTCTCTACGAGCCGCCACGACCGATGCTGCTGAACTCGATCGCCCTGCTCCTCGCGCTGATGCTCCTCGTCTTCCTCGCCGGGAGGGGCAACGTCTTCGCGGTGCGTCCGGCCCGCGACAGACAGGCCGCGAGTGAATCCTTGGACCGGGCGGGCCCCGAGGCGCCTGCGCCCTCGACCGAGCAGCGGCAGGCCGGACGCGCCCGGTTCTTCGTCACGCTCTTCCGGCTCGCGCTGTTCGTCGCCATCGCGGCGAGCGCGGCCCTCGTGGTCGAGTACCAGAACGCCGGCGACCCTGCGTTCTGCGGCGTCAGCTCGGGCTGCTTCGCCGTCCGGGTCTCGCCGTACAGCCGGCTGTTCGGGGTCCCGCTGCCGAACCTCGGCCTCGCCGCCTACACCACGCTGCTCGCCGCCTCGCTGCTCGCGCGGGAGCGCTGGCACCACGTCGCGCTCGCGGCCGCGTCGGCCGCCGGGGGCCTCGGCGCCGCGGTGCTCCTCGGGCTGCAGGCCTTCGCGATCGGCGCGTTCTGCGCGTGGTGCGTCGCGGTCGATCTCGCCGCCCTCGCGGCCGCGGTCACGTCCGCCCTCGTCGCCTGGCAGGCGTGGCGCATGCCGCGCGCGGCGTTCGATCACGCCGCGCAGGGCGGGCTGCGGCGCACCACGGCGTGGGGCGCGGCCGCCGTGGCGGCGATCGGCCTGCCGTTCCTCTGGGGCAACCACCCGGTCGTCCCGCCGCTCCCGCCGGAGCTCGCGGCGCTGCAGGAGCCCGGCAAGATCACGGTCGTCGCGTTCACCGACTTCGAGTGCCCCTTCTGTCGCAGGCTGCACCCCGAGATGACCAAGATGGAGGAGCCCTACGGCGACCGCCTGCGCCACGTGCGCAAGATGGTGCCGCTCCCCAGCCACCCCGGCGCGCTCCCCGCGGCGAAGGCCTACGTCTGCACGCCCGCGGAGAAGCGCGAGCAGGCCGCGGCGCTGCTCTACAGCGCGTCGCCCGGCAGGCTCACCGACGCGCGCGTCGCGTCCGTCCTGGCGCCGCTCGGGCTCTCCGCCACGGAGCTCGCGGCCTGCCTCGCCGCGCCGGAGACGCAGGCCGCCATCGACGCGGACGTCGCGCTGTATGGGCGGATGGAGGCGCGTGGTCTCCCTGCGACCTACGTCGGTCGGCGGCTCGTGGTGGGTTACAACCCCGATCGCCTCCGCGATGCGCTGCGCCGTGAGGCCGCCGGGGATCCGCTCAGCCTGCCGCTTCCGTGGCTCTTCGTCGCCCTCTTCGGGGTCTCCGCGGCCGCCGTGGTCGTCGGCAGCAGGGATCGCCCGGCGGGCCAGGGCAGCGCGCCGCCCTCGCCGCCCGAGCGATCGTGAGCCGCGCCGCGCCCGCTGCTGCCTTTCGCGGCTGGTCGGCGGGTGACAGAATAGCTCATGAGTGATCATCCAGAGCTAACCGCCAGGCTGCCGCTGGAGTTCTTCCGCCAGCTACCCAAGACCGATCTGCACGTCCACCTCGACGGCTCCTTGCGCCTCGAGACGATCATCGAGCTCGCCCGCAGCCACCGCGTCGAGCTCCCGACGTACGAGCCGCCGGAGCTGCGCAAGGTGATGAACCTGGGCCAGAACTGCGGCTCGCTCGTCGAGTACCTCAAGGCGTTCGACATCACGCTGCGCGTCCTGCAGACCGAGGAGGCGCTCTTCCGCGTCGCCTACGAGCTCGCGGAGGACGCCGCGCGCGAGAACGTCCGTTACATGGAGGTCCGCTACTCGCCGATGCTGCACACCCGCCTCGGCCTGCGCCTCACGAGCGTGGTCGAGGCGGTGCTCTCCGGGCTCAGGGCGGCGCGCGACGCGCTGGGCATCGAGAGCAACGTCATCGTCTGCGGCATCCGCAACATCTCGCCCGAGTCGTCGCTCGAGATGGCGGAGCTCGCGGTGGCCTACAAGAGCCGCGGCGTGGTCGGGTTCGACCTCGCCGGGGCCGAGTACGACCACCCGGCGAAGCACCACAAGGCGGCGTTCCAGCTCGTGCGCCAGAACAACATCAACTGCACCATCCACGCCGGCGAGGCCTACGGCCCCGAGTCGATCGCGCAGGCGCTGCACGTCTGCGGCGCGCACCGGATCGGCCACGGCTGCCGCCTGCGCGAGGACGGCGGCCTGCTCCACTACATCAACGATCACCGGATCCCGCTCGAGTGCTGCCCGTCCTCGAACGTGCAGACCGGCGCGGTGCGCGACCTCGCCTCGCACCCGCTGAAGCTCTACCAGAGCCTCGGCCTGCGCGTGACGGTCAACACCGACAACCGGCTCGTCACCGACACGACGGTGTCGCACGAGCTCTGGCACTGCCACACGAAGATGGGATTCGGCCTGAAGGACATCAAGTCGACCATCGTGGCCGGCTTCAAGAGCGCCTTCTTGCCGTTCCACATCAAGCAGGCGTACCTCCGCCGCGTCACCGACGAGCTCGAGCGCTTCTCCGCCGACGGCTCGATCCGCGCCGCCCCGCCCCAGGCGGCCCCTGGCCACGAGGTCCTCGAGGTCGCCTCGCCGGACGGGAAGGACGGCAGGCAGGGGGCCCACGCGTCCGTGGAGAAGGCCGCCAACTGACGCGCCGCCGCCGCCGCCCGGGCGGGGCTCAGCCGCCCTTCCACTCGGTCCGCTGCACCACGGGCAGCTGCAGCGCGCGCTCCCGGTCGAGATCGAGCGACCCGAGGTGAATCGCGATCGGCGACTGCACCCACTTGAAGATCGATCTCGAGAACAGGATCGCGAACTTCTCGGCCCACGCCCCCAGCGCGGCGGGGTCCTTGTCGGGGAACAGGCTGGGGAGCGCGGCCGCCAGCTCGTCGGCGGCGAGCTTCTCCGCGCCGTAGAGGTAGAGGCACGCGTCGAGGACCTCGAACGGCATGAGCTCGGCTTCCCCGGACTGATTCTCGGCGAGCTCGGGCCCCGCGGTCGTGGCGAGCGTCTGCTGGATGCCCTTGAAGCCGAAGCGCTGCGAGAGCCGCTCGAGCAGCGCGATGACCACGGTCTTCGGGACGTTGGCGATGACGCTGAACGCCCCCTCGAGATCGCCGCCCACCGTGGTGTAGCCGAGCGCCTTCTCGCTCATGTTCCCCGTCTGCAGGAACAGCGCGCCGCTCGTGTTCGACCAGTTCCACATGCGCCCGCCGCGGATGCGCGCCTGCACGTTCTGCCTCGTGAGCTCGGTGAGCTGCCGGTCGCCGCCGACCATCGCCTGGGCGGCCTCGAGCTCCCGGGGGAACGCGTCCTCGATCGGGATCACCGCGAACGACGCCCCGAGCTCGTCGGCGATCTGCGCGGCGGCCCGGTGCGTCGCGTCGCTGGAGTAGCGCGAGGGCATGAAGAACGCGTGGAGCGACGTCTTCATCCGCTCGCGCAGCGCCTCGCCCTCGAGATCCGGGTGGAGCAGCTGCACCGCGCGCCAGGCGACGAGCAGCGTGAGGAGCGAGTCGCGGCCGCCCGAGAGCGCGAGGCCGATGCTCCTGAAGGCCCCGATCTTGCGGTAGTAATCGGCGACGCCGAGCGCGAGCACGTCGTAGAAGTCGTCGAGCAGCTCGTCGCGCGCCGAGATCGCCGGCCGCGTCGCCGAGGGCAGGAACGGGGTCGTGCCCGGCGGCGGGGCAGGGTAGGCGAGGCGCGAGCGGTCCGCGGTCTCCCCGCCGATCCGGACCACGTCCACCATGTGCGGGGAGGCGCGGCGGAACTCCTCGAGGTCGCTGCGCCAGGTGCTCGCCTCGCGGCGGCAGCGCGTCGTCCGGTCGAGGTCGACGACCGCCGTGGAGAACCCCTCGCGGAACCGCGGCGCCTCCAGCATCGGGCGGCCGTTCTGGTTGACGAACCCGCCGCCGTCGAAGACGAGCCCGTCGTTGCCGCCGACCAGGTTCGCGTAGGCGATCGTGCACTGGTTGTCCGCCGCGCGGGTCGCGATCATCTCGCGCCGCGTGCCGGTCACCCCGGCGCGGAACGGCGACGCCGAGATGTTGCAGACGATCTCGGCGCCCGCGTAGCAGCGGCGCCGCATCGGCCCGTCGGGCGACCAGATGTCCTCGCACACCTCGACGGCGATCGTCCCGAAATCGAAGGCGAAGATGCGGTCGCCGCAGAACACGCCGTCGGCGTCGAGCTCCATGAACGGCATGCCGCGCGAGAACGTCCGCGCCTCGTAGAAGATGTTGTACGTCGGCAGCTTCTCCTTCGGGGAGAAGGCGAGCACCTCGCCGGCGTGGACGATCGCGCCGGCGTTGAAGAGGTCTCCGCCCACGCCGACGGTCACGCCGATGACGAACACGGTGCGGAGCGACGCGGTCTCCTCGGCGAACCGGCGGAGCTCGCGCTGCTGGCTCGCGACGAACGCCGGCCACTGCACG
Source organism: Sorangium sp. So ce887 (assembly GCF_051521455.1). Taxonomy (NCBI): domain Bacteria; kingdom Pseudomonadati; phylum Myxococcota; order Polyangiales; family Polyangiaceae; genus Sorangium; species Sorangium sp. So ce887. Next base: position 12,299,509 of record NZ_CP150354.1, read on the forward strand.
AGGTCCTCGGGCGCGTAGCCGCCGATCACCTGCTCCGGGAAGACCGCCAGGGTGACGTCGTCGCGTGCCATCGAGCCGGCGAGCGCGAGGCACCGGTCCGTGTTCGAGCGGACGGCGCCGACGGTCGCGTTGACGCTGGCGATTCCGATCTTGACGAGTCGCATCGGGCGGCAGCCTAGCGCGGCAGCACGGCGCTGAGCAGGGTGAAGAGCTTGTCGAGCTCTCCGGGCGTCACGCGCCGGTTCGCTTTCACCCGGTCTTCCTCGGCGAAGAACCCGATCGGATCGACGACCCGGACCGTCACGACGGCGATGCGGAACGAGGTCGTTCGGTCGATCTCCTCGTTGAGGAAGGCCGCGTCGCGGGCGGCGTGCTCGTGGCTCTCGCTCGCGCCGTCGAGCGCGACCAGGGCGCCGCCGTCCTTGGTCAGCGTCACGGTGGCCTCGAGCGACCTCAGGGTGGGCGGCACGCGGGGCGCCTGGCGCGGGCCCTTCAGCGTCCGCGCCGGGTCGATCGCCGCGGCGATCGCGGCCTCCGCGCCGATCGGGTCGGGGAAGCCGCCCGTGCCGATGAAGCGCCGCGCCTCGCGCGCCCGCGTCACCGGCAGCACCACGAGGAAGTTCGGCTCCACGGTCGCCACGACGCGCGTGTGCCCCTTGATGGTCACGCGCACGGCTGGCACGCCGAGCCCGCTCTCCTCGGTGCCCGGCGGCTGGCTGCGCGAGAGGAGCGTGTCGATCCCCGACTCCAGCCTCTCCGGCGGCACGTTGTGCTCGAGGACGATCACCGCCTCATGGGCCGCGTCCGCTCGCGGCGCGGTGATGAAGGCGCGCTCGAGGTCCCGCTCCGGATCGAGGCCCGTGCCGGCGAGCACGGGGCCCCACAGATCGAGGGCCGCGAGCCGCGGCATGATGGGGTGGCCCCGGGTCCTGTCGGCGTAGACGAGCACCGAGACCTTCCCCCGGGCGATCGACTGCGCGATGGCGGCCGCGTTGCGCGGCCTCGGCGGCGGCGCCGTCTCCGCGCTGACCGGCGTCGCCGACGACGCGGAGCCGCACGCGACGACGGCGAGGGCGAGGCCGATGACGATGAGCCGCAGCGGCGGAAGGCGCATCGCGGCGAGGAGCCCTTGACGAACGAACGGCATCACCCGGGCGACGTTACCGGCACCTACTCCATCCTGCCAGCGGGGCAAGCCCTCCCTGCGTGTCGGTGCGCGTCCGCGCGGCGTCGCGTGCCCCTGCGTCGAGCCACCGATGTGCGGCGCACCGCGGCGCGGCGACCCGGCGGCGATGCGAGAACGTGCGCGGGATCGCGGTCCGCCTCGCGCCTCGCGGCGGGGCGGCCATCCCTCTTCCTCGCGTGGGAACCTGGAGTAGGATGCCGCTCCCGCGGTCCACGCCGAGCCGTGCGCGCCGCAAGGATCCGTGTCTCGCAACGCTGCGGACGCGGAGCCCGACCCACGTTGAAGAGGAGTGTCACCCCATGGCGGTCCGTCCTTCCGACCTGCACGCGATCCCCCTGTTCGAGAGAATCACGGAGGACCACCTCGACGAGCTGATGATGGCGTTCCAGCGCCAGGAGGTCCCATCCGGCCAGGTGCTCTTCGAGGCCGGGAGCGCGCCGGCGCACTTGCTCCTCCTGGTCCAGGGCGAGGTCGCGCTGCTCGAGGGGGGCGAGACGCGCTTCCGGCTGAGCCCCATCTCGCCCATCGGCGAGCTCGGCGCGCTGACCGGCTTCCGGCGGACGACGACCGCGGTGACGACGCAGCCCTCGGAGATCTGGCGCATCGGCGTCGCCGAGCTGCGGGACTTCTTCGAGGAGCACGGGGACGTCGCGTACCCGTTCTACAACAACCTGCTCAACGTCGTGGCCGGCAAGATCCGGCGCGACGCGCGGCGGCTCGAGGAGGTGCGCGCGAACCTCATCCGCACGCAGAAGGCGATGAAGCGGCTGCTCGAGCTCGTGCTCGACAGCGAGGAGACGCCGCTGAGCAAGGTCATCTGCGCGACGCTCGAGGAGCTCATCGAGAAGAACCGGCGCTCCCACTACATGGTCGAGCCGGCGCACACGCTGAAGAGCTCCGTCCGGCTCGACAGCGGCGCGCTCGTCCCTGTCGTCGAGCTCTCGGACGGCTGGCTGCGCCTCGCCGGGCTCCGCGACGCCGCGAAGGGCGCCGACTGGAGCGGCGTGCTCGTCCTGCCCGCACGCGAGATCCCGGTGAGCGGGACCATCGATTCGGTCGACAATCACGGCGCGCTGGTGCAGCTCGATCTCCTGATCGACGAGTACGCCGCCGCGCTCCAGGACTACCTGACGCGCCTCCAGATGCTGGATTTCGTGGTGTGAGCTCGCGCCGCGCGGCCTCGGCGCCGGGCCGCGTCGCTCCCTCGCTCTCCTCGCTGCTCCCGGACCGTTCCAGACCGTTGCGTCAGACCGTTGCCAGGGTCGTGCCCGGTGATCTACGGTTCCCGGAGCGCACGGACATCGGAGCGCTGAGCCGAAGTGGCGGAATGGCAGACGCGGCGGATTCAAAATCCGCTGTCCGCAAGGGCTTGTGGGTTCGAGTCCCACCTTCGGTACTGGTACGGAATCCTTGGACGAGGCGCATGAGCGCGGATTTCGTCCGCTGTTGGTGAAATCGCTTGCAGTTCCCGGCCCTTCAGGCGGGGTGGGGTCCGCCGGCGGTCGACCGTTGGGCGTCGTGGTCGCCCGACGGCGCGGCGGGGGCCGGCCGCCCGTGACGCTGCGTGGGCTGGACGCCGCGCTCCGCCGGAACAGCGGGCCGTGAGGCTGCTACGCTCGGCGCGCATGGCGCGTCGGAGCGGAGGTATCGAGCGGCTGGGCGCGATGATCCAGCGGCAGTCCGCGCTCGCGGCGCCGGCGGAGGTCGACACCGCGCCGATGCCGTTCCGCGATTGGGAGGCCGCCGTGGGGTCCCGGATCGCCGCGCGCGCGCGGCCGCTCAAGCTGGAGCGCGGCGTCCTTCACGTCCGTGCGGCGAGCTCGACGTGGGCGCAGGAGCTCTCGATGCTCGGCGATGTCATCACCGAGCAGCTCCGGGCGCGCGGTCTCCCGGTGCAGTCGCTCCGCTTCCGCGTCGGCAAGGTGGAGGCGGTCGCGCGGCCGCCGTGGCGCGAGGAGGTCCGCTCGGCGCCGAAGCAGGCGCCGCTTCCGTTCGAGGTGCGGCGGGAGCTCGGGAAGGTCGCGGACCCCGATCTGCGCGACGCGATCGCGAAGGCCGCCGCGACGAACCTCGGCTGGCAGGAAGCGGAGGCGAGCGCGCGCCCTCGCAACGCGCCGCCGCCGGCCCCCTCTGCGGCCGCGCCGCCGCCCTCGCGTGGGACGGCGGCGCCGGCGGTGGCGGTACGCCCGGCCGTGTCGCAGGCGTCACGCGCGACGGCAACGCCGGCTCCACGCGCGACCGCGTCACGTGGGCCTGCGTCGCCGGCCTCGCGTGCGACTGCGTCGCCTGCGTCACGTGGGCCTGCGTCGCCGGCCTCGCGCGCGACCGCGTCGCCTGCGTCACGTGGGCCTGCGTCGCCGGCCTCGCGCGCGACCGCGCCGCCGGCCCCGCGCGTGTCGCCGCGGGCCGCCGCGGCGGATCCCGCGGCGCCGGACGACGAGGCGGAGGCCGCTACTTCGCCGCGACGAGCCGCTCGAGACCCTCGATCCGCTGCATCAGAAACCGCTCGGTCGGACCGAACGAAGGAGCCATCCGGCGCAGGTCGTCGAGGTAGATCCTGAGCGGCTGGATATCGAGCGTCTTGACGCGGCGGACCACGGTGTAGAGCTCGTCGACGACGGGGCCGGGCAGCGGGCGGCGCGCGATCGTGAAGAGCTCGAACGCGTAGTTGACCCAGGTCCCCTTGGTCGTGGCGCCCGCGAGCCGGGCCGCGTAGCGCGCGGCGAGCTCCGCGGCGGGCATCTCCAGCGGCACGTTCGTCCGCGCGCGGCTCAGGATGTCGATCAGCACGGTCTGCAGGATGCGCTCGGCCTCCTCGCTCCGCCCCATCGCGAGCGCCTTGTCGGCGAGGCTCGCGAGCAGGCGCAGCGACTGGAAGCCCTTCGATCCGCCGTCGCCCGTCGGGCTCGTGAGCTCCGTCGGGTCGTCCGACATCTTGCGCATCTCGGTCAGCGCCATCGCGCCGAGCGTCGCAGTCGCGCGCCGGAACTCGACCCCGTAGGCGTCGTGGGGCCGCGACTCCTCGCCGCCGTAGAGCAGCATCTCCTGGCTGCCGATGATGATGCGGTCGCCGTCGGTCAGCTCGCGCTGGCCGGAGATGCGCGTGCCGTTGACGTACACGCCGTTCCTGCTCTCGAGATCGAGCACGGCCACGCCGTCGTTGCGCACCTGCAGCGTGGCGTGGCGGCGCGACACAAGCGGATCGTCGAGCGAGAGCTGACAGTCGCCGCTCCGGCCAATCACGAAGGGACCTTCGGGGAGCTCGAAATCGTGCGCCAGGTACCGGAGGCGGAAAGGCATGGTCTATTTCAGTGCGCCGAGGCGCTCGAGCCCTTCGATTCGCTGGAGGATGAACCGCTCCGCCGGGGTACGTTCTCCTGCACGCTCGCGGAGCCGCTTCGCATAGCCACGGAGAATGGACATGTCGACGGCCTTCACCTTGCGCAGGACACTATACAGCTCATCGACGAGGTAGGCGGGAAGCAGGAGCTCGAGCCGCGTATTCAGCTCGAAAATGTAGTTGATCCACGCCCCCCGGCCGGTGGCCGCGGCGAGTCGGGTGGCGTACGTGCTGGCCTTCTCGACCAGCTCGGGCTGGACGGCGCCGACGCCCCCCTCCCGCGCCTTGGTGAGGATGTCGGCCAGCGAGCGCTGGAGGATGCGCTCGGCCTCGTCGACCCGCCCCAGGGCGAGCGCCTTGTCGGCGACGCTGCCGATGAGGCTGAGCGCGTGCACGCGCTTGTCCGGGTGCTGCGGGATGAGCCCGGGCAGCGACCTGCGCGAGGCGATGGCCGTCGCGCCGTCGTCCTCGCCCGACGACAGCTCGCTCATGTCGACCGTGCGCGCGTTCTGCTGCCTCGTCCAGAGCGGCGCGCTCCGCGGAGAGTGCGTCGAGCTCGGCTCGATCGCCCCGAGCAGGAACATCTCCTGCCCTCCGATCGCGATCTTGTCGCCGTCCGACAGGAGCTGGCGCCCCGTGATCCGGGTCCCGTTGATGAGCACGCCGTTGCGGCTGCCGAGATCCTCGATCGCGACGCCGCCCTCGCCGACGGTCAAGAGCGCGTGCTTGCGCGACACAAGCGGGTCGTCGAGCGACAGCTGGCAGTCGGCGCTCCGTCCGATGAAGAACTCGCCGAGCGGCACCTCGAGATCGTGGGCGAGGTAGCGCAATCGGATGCCCATGATCGAGCCATACCAACAGCCCAACAGGCCGTCAAAAGCCAGCTTCCGGGCCGCGTAGCAAAGGTTTGCAAGCCCACAAGAACGGTCCTGGACCGCGGACGGCGACGTCCGTTGCCGTCTTACAGTGTCGCACTGGTAGACGCCCGCGCGGGTGTCTTGGTCGGAGGCTGGTCGGAGGCGGGTCGGAGCTCAGGGGTGGCTCGAGAGGATCCGGAGCAGCGTGAGGATGAGCCGCGGGTGCGCGAGGAGGCCGTAGATCTTGAGCTCCCCGCTGGCCACGAGCCGCGCGAGCTCGCGCAGGGGGCCGCTCTGGCGGCGGTGCAAGAGGCCTACCTTCGGGAGCCTCAGCCAGCGGTGGAACGCGATGTCGGGGAGCCGGCGAAGCGCCGCCTCGTCGCCGCAGAACGTGACGGTGGGGATACCGATGGCGCCGTCATGGACGGTGAGGCGCCCGTGATCGAAGCGCATCGTCATCGACGTGCCGGTGTCCTGCGCGACGACGAGCACCGCGCCGCGCAGCGTCCGGAAATCGGACACGCGCCGCGGGTCACGGCCGAGGTGCTCGCGGATGAGCCGGCCGAAGTGGGCGGCGAGCGCGTTCTCCTCCGCGCCCGGGGCAAGATCGATGATGGGCTCCATGGTGCCGCGCTCTCGCGTCTGGAACGACGCCGCGCCGCCCCCCTCTCTCTGTGGCAGATGCGCTCCCCGGCAAGCCGCGTCGCCGCGCACCTCGGCGGACGGCCTGGGCGGCGATCGCGCGCCCTCGTGAGACGATAGGCACGACAGGTGGCCGAGGGTCAAGCGGCGCGCCGGCGCGGGCGGGCGCCGCGCCTCATCCGGCGGCGCGCGTTCCGTCCATCCCGATGTCGCGGCGGAGCACCTGGCCGTCGAAGTCGATCGCGCTCGCGGCGCGGAACGCGCGCTCCCGCGCCTCCGCGAGCGAGCCGCCCGCCGCGGTGACGGCGAGCACGCGGCCTCCCGCGGTCACGATCGCGCCGTCCCGCTCCGCCGTGCCCGCGTGGTTCACGAAGGCGCCCTCGACCGCGGCCGCAGCGTCGAGGCCGCGGATGGCGTCGCCGGTCACGGGCGCCGTGGGGTAGCCGCGCGCCGCGAGGACCACGGTGAGCGCGTGGCGGCCGGGGACGACGCGCGCCGCCCCGGGATCCAGCGCGCCCGCCGCGGCCGACGCGCAGAGCTCGGCGACGTCGCCCTCGAGGAGCTCCATCAGCGCCTCGCACTCGGGATCGCCGAAGCGGACGTTGTGCTCGAGCAGGATCGGATCCCCCGCGGGCGTGATCATCAGGCCCGCGAACAGCACCCCGCGGAAGGGCCTCCCTTCCGCCCGCATGCCGTCGATCGTCGGCCGGAGGATCTCGCGCTCGACGCGCGCGGCCAGGGCGGGGGTGACGCTGGCGCTCGGCGCGAACGCGCCCATGCCGCCGGTGTTCGGCCCGGTGTCGCCCTCGCCGACGCGCTTGTGATCGCGCGCCGCCGGCAGGACGAAGATCGCCTCGCCGTCGCTGAGGGCGTGCACGCTGGCCTCCTCGCCCTGGATGGCGTCCTCCAGGATCACGGTGGCGCCGGCGTCGCCGAAGCGGTGATCCACGAGCATGTCCTTCGCCGCCGCGAGCGCCTCGTCGACGGTCGTCGCGACGACGACGCCCTTGCCGGCGCAGAGCCCGTCGGCCTTCACGACGATGGGCGCGCCGCGCTCGCGGATGATGCGGGCGGCCTCCTCGAAGGAGCGCGCGATCTGGAACGGCGCGGTCGGGATCCCGTGGCGCGCGGCGAACTCCTTCAGGAACGCCTTCGACCCCTCGAGGCGCGCCGCCTCGCGGCTCGGCCCGAAGACGGCGATGCCGGCGGCGGCGAGCGCGTCGGCGACGCCGGCGCAGAGGGGCGCCTCGGGGCCGACGACGACCAGGTCGGCGCGCTCGCGGACGGCGAGCCGGGTCGCCTCGTCGGGCGACAGGGCGGCGAGGTCGGCGCGGCGGATCGGCGCGCGGCCGGCGCCGCCTTGCGCCTGGGTGCCGGCGTTCCCGGGCGCCACGATGACCTCGGCGACCGAGGGCGATCGGGCGAACGTGCGCGCGAGGGCGTGCTCGCGCCCCCCCGAGCCGAGCACGAGGATGCGGCGATCTGACCGGCGTGGTTTCGCAGTGGAGCTCACGCACGCGCGCTACCACGCGGCGGCCCTCGCTGTCGAGGCGCCTCGCGCGGTCGACCGTCCGCGAGGGGCTCCGCGGCGCCCGACATCGTGATAGAAGCGCCCGCGCGGCTCAGCCAGGGCCGCGGGCGCGCATCGCCGGGCCTCCTCGCGGGGTGACCGGAGGGCGGATCCCTGAACATTCTGGAGGGGACAGCGGGCGCGGATCCCTGGGCATCGAGGGGGCAGCGCGCGCGGATCCCCGTCGTGGAGACGAGCGATGACTCACCGATCTTCGTGGGATGAATACTTCATGCGCATCGCCGAGGTCGTCGCGTCGCGGGCGACGTGCGACCGGAAGCACGTCGGCGCGGTGATCGTGCGCGACAAGAGCATCCTCGCGACCGGGTACAACGGCTCGATCCGGGGGCTGCCCCACTGCGACGAGGAGGGGCACCTCATCGAGGACGGCCACTGTGTGCGCACGATCCACGCGGAGGCCAACGCGATCATCCAGGCCGCGCGGAACGGGGTGCGGATCGACGGCGCGACGGTCTACGTCACGGCCTCGCCTTGCTGGGGGTGCTTCAAGATGATGGCGAACGCGGGGATCTCGCGCGTCGTCTTCGGCGAGTTCTACCGCGACGAGCGCATCTTCCGGTTCGCCACCGAGCTCGGGATCGAGCTCGCCCCGCTTTCGCCGCGCGAGACGCCCGCCTGAGGCGTTGCGCGCGCGGGCGCTCGGTTGAGCGAGCCCTCGCGCAACTTGCGCGGCGTCTTGCGCAACGCTCGGGCAACGCTCATGCCTTGCGCGGCCGCGGCAGCCCGTACACGCGGATGCGCTCCACCAGCGTACGCCGCGAGATCCCGAGCAGCGCCGCGGCGCGCGTCTGGTTCCCCATGCACTGCTCGAGCGCCTGGACGATGCGCTCGCGCTCGTGGGCCTCCATGGTGTCGCGCAGCCGTGTGGGGCTCGCGCCCGCGCCGTCGAGCACGCCCTTCGCGCCGTCGGGCACGCCCTTCGCATTCACATTCGCGTTCGGGGACGCGGCCGCCGAGGCGGGCGCCTGCGACGGGTGCACCGGAAGGCTAGGCTCATGCGATGGACGGGTGGGATCGGCCAGGGGGGAAAGGAGCAGGTGCTCCGGCCCGATGGGCGCCCCGTTGGCGAGGATCACCGCGCGCTCGACCACGTTGCGCAGCTCCCGGATGTTGCCTGGCCAGCTGTGGCGCTGGAGCGCGGCCAGGGCCGCCGGGGGGAGCGGAGCGGCCGCGGCGCTCGCCTCGCTCGGGAAGAGCTCCTTCGCCGTGCGCTCCGCGAAGAGCTGCGCCAGCGCCGCGACCTCCCCGGGCCGCTCGCGCAGCGGCGGGATGGTGAGGGTCACGCCGTTCAGCCGGAAGTACAGGTCCTGCCGGAACGCGCTGCGGCTCACCTCGGCCTCGAGGTTGCGGTGCGTCGCCGAGATGAAGCGGACGTCGATCTTCGTGGGGGTCAGGCCGCCGACCCGCATCACCATCCGCTCCTCGATGACCCGGAGCAGCTTGGCCTGGATCGAGGGCGGCAGCTCGCCGATCTCGTCGAGGAACACCGTGCCCCCCTCGGCCGTCTCGAGCAGCCCCGGCTTCGCCCGGACGGCGCCGGTGAAGGCGCCGCGCTCGTGGCCGAACAGCTCGCTCTCGAGCAGCGACTCGGAGAGCGCGACGCAGCTCAGGCGCAGGAGGGGCCGGCCCGCGCGCGGCGAGGCCCTGTGGATCGACTCGGCCAGCACCTCCTTGCCGGCGCCCGTCTCGCCGAGGAGCAGGATGTTGATGGGGCCCTTCGCGACGCGCTCGGCCAGCTCGTAGACGGCGCGCATCGCGTCGTCCTTGACGATGACGTCCTTGCGCGCGCCCCGTTCGCCGTCCTTCTGCCGGAGGATGACGCGCGCGGCGCCCAGGTAGATCACGTCGCCGGGCGAGAGCTCGACGGCGCCGTCCCGCGCGGGCGCGCCCTTGCCGACGTCGATGAGGCGCTCGGTCGCCGCGCTGCTATGGCGGGTGCGCACGCGGGTCCCGTTGCTGCTGCCGAGGTCCTCGATCCGGAGCGGCGGGCCGAGGTGCAGCACCGCGTGCCGGCGCGACACCGAGGAGTCCGGGACGCAGAGGCCGGCGTCCTCGTCCCTGCCCAGGACGACGCTCCCGGAGCCCGGCAGCTGTCGCGTGCTCATCGAGCTCTGGGTGATGATCAGGACCTCGAGCGGGCCACCATCGCGGGAAAGAACTTCCGGCTCAGCCACATCGCACCCCAGAGTCGCGCCCGACGCCCGAGGACGCCCTTCCACTGCACGCGTGCGATCCGCCCCGGGGACCGCTGCGGCAGCTCGCGCAGGACGGTAGCCAGGACCGAGGGCGCGCCCTGCAGGCGGCTGCGTAGCACGGACGCGCGCGCAGGGCGACTGCTGTGGCGCTCGCTTTGCTCTCCCGGCTTCCGGCGGTGGCGCGGGACGGCGATCGTCGCCTTGCGGAGGCGGCGCGCTCCCGGCGCCGCGGCCCGGGCGGTAGAATTTCTGCGGATGATCGCGGGAGACCCATTCGGCTGGGTGGGCAGCACCCTGGGCGGCAAGCTGCTGGTGGACGCCGTGGCCGGGGAGGGGGCGTTCGGCGTGGTCTACCGGGCGACGCACCTCGGCTTCCAGGAGCAGGTGGCGGTCAAGTGCTTGAAATTGCCAGCAAATTTCTCTCCGGAAGAGCAGGCGTCGCTGCTCGACATGTTCGAGCGCGAGGCCCGGCTGCTGCACCGGCTCTCGCGCCGGACGACGGGCATCGTCCAGGCGCTCGACGTCTCCGCCGCGACCTCGCCGGAGGGCCACTGGACGCCCTACATCGTCATGGAGTGGCTCGAGGGGGAGACGCTCGCGCAGCACATCGACGCGCGTCGCGCCGCCGGGCGCGGTCCGTACCCCGTCGACGAGGCGATCGAGCTCCTCGCGCCGGCGGTGTCGGCGCTCGCGATGGCGCACGACGAGCGCGTCTCGCACCGCGACATCAAGCCGGCGAACCTGTTCCTCGTCGGTTCTCCCGGCGCGACGACGATCAAGATCGTCGATTTCGGCATCGCCAAGGTGATCGACGCGTCGATGCCGCTGTCGAGGGCGCTCGTCGAGACGAGGCGATCGGCGGCGTCGGCGCCTGGCGGGGCCGCCTCCGACACGACGCAGGAGCTCGCGGTATCGCGGACGCTGCACGCGTTCACGCCGCTCTACGGCGCTCCGGAGCAGTTCAATCCGAGGCTGGGCGCGACCGGGCCCTGGACAGACGTGTTCGCGCTGGGGCTCATCCTGCTGCAGCTGGCCTCGGGGAAGCAGCCGATCGACGGGAGCGACTGGGCCGATCTCTACGTCGCCTGCGTCGACCCGCGCAGGCGGCCGTCCTTCGCGGGGCTGGGCGTCGAGGCGAGCGCTGAGCTCGAGGCGGTCATCGGGCGGGCCGTCGCGGTCGAGCCCGCGGCGCGCTTCCGGGACGCGCGGGAGCTCGGCGACGCGCTCGCCGCCGCGCGCCGCGGCGCTGCGCCGAGGCCGGCCGACCCGATGGCGGTCACGCTGGCGAACATCCATCGCGCGCCCGCGCCGGGCTGGAGCGCGCCGCGCCCGGCCCTCGCGGCGCCCGCGCGCGCCGCGAAGGTCGCGCAGCCTGCGGGCGAGTACCGCGTCTGCACCGTGCTCTCTGCGGAGATCGTGGCCGGCGGCGACGGGCAAGCGCCGCTCGATCCGGAGCAGGAGATGGAGCTCCGCGAGGCTTGCCTCGAGCTCGTCCGCGAGCGCGTCGAGGGCCTCGGCGGCGTCGTGAACGGCCGGAGCGAGGGCGCCGTCACCGCGCTGTTCGGCGCGCCGCGCGCGAGCGACAACGACGCCGAGCGGGCCGTCCGCGCCGGGCTGGAGCTCGCCGCGATCGACGCCGCGTCGCTCCGCGTCCAGCTGCCGCCGGGGTGCCGGCCGGGGCTGCGCGTCGGCATCAGCACGGGGAGGCTGTTCGTGAGCGGCGCGGCCGGGCCGGGCGCCCCGGTCGACGCCTCCGGCGAGGCCATGAAGGCGGCCGCGCAGCTCCAGCAGGCCGCCGCGCCGGGCGCGGTGCTGATCGCGCAGCCCACGTTCCGGCAGGTGGCCGGGCTCTTCCAGATCGAGCCGCAGGGAGGGGACGTGCCGAGCTTCCGCGTCCTCAGGCCCGCGAGCGGATCGATCGCCGGGTCCGATTTCCTCGGCCAGGACACCCGCTTCGTCGGGCGGACGGCGGAGGTGCAGCGGCTCTCGGAGGCGCTGGAGACGGTCGTCGCGGAGCGGCGCGCGATGTTCGTCTCGGTGGTCGGCGCGGGGGGCATCGGGCGCAGCCGCCTCCTCTCGGAGATCCGGGGGACGGCGCTGTCGCAGGCGGACCCGTGCGTCGTGCTCGGAGCGGCGTGCTCCTCGCTGTCGATGGATGCGAGCTACCACCTCGCCGCGTCGCTCCTGCGCTCCCATTTCCGCGTGCAGGACGACGACGCGCGCGACGTCGTCCTGCGCAAGCTCAGGACGGGCGTCTCCGGGGCAGGCGCGGGCGGCGAGGCCGGCGGCGCGCCCCATCCGCTCGCCCTGGAGGACGCGCTGGCCGAGGTCGCGGCCGTGCTCTGCCCGCCCCGCCCGGCGCCGGTCGTGTCCGCGACGGCGATCGTCCCCGACGAGGGCGGCGCGGAGGTCAAGAAGCGGGTGGCCGCGGCCGTCGCGGTGCTCCTGCGGACGATGGCCGCGCGCGGGGCCGTGGTCGTCCTGCTCGACGACATCCACTGGGCGGACGACGCCAGCCTCGACCTCTTCGACGACCTGGCCGTGCGCCTCGCGGACGCGCCGCTGCTCCTCGTCGGCGCGGCGCGGCCCGAGCTCTACGATCGGCGGCCGCACTGGGGCGAGGGGAAGGCGAGCCACGCGCGCCTCGATCTCGGCCCGCTACCGCGGCGGCATGTCGAGGACATGGCCCGCGATCGCCTGCGCCTCGTCGCGCGCTGCTCTGCGGAGGCCATCCGCGCCCTGGCGGAGCGCGCCGAGGGCAACCCGCTCACGCTGACCGAGACGCTGTACCTGCTCATCGACGTCGGCGCGCTCGAGCGGCGCGCCGGCGAGCCGTGGATCCTGCACGAGGAGAAGCTCGCCCGGCTCTCCCTGCCGGCGACGATCCAGGGCATCGTCCAGGCGCGGCTCGATCGGCTCGACGGCGAGGCGCGGGCCGTCCTGGCGCAGGCGGCCGTGGTCGGCAGGACGTTCTGGAAGGGCGCGATCGACCACCTCCGCGGCGTCGCGCCGCTCGACGGCGGCGCCTCGAGCACCTCGGACGTGCTGCGCCGGCTCCGGGATCAGCAGCTCATCCGCGCGCGCGACGCGTCGATCTTCCCCGAGGACTGCGAGTACGTCTTCGCCGAGGCGGCGACCCAGGAGATCGCCTACGACACGCTCAGCCTCAAGGTGCGCCGCGCGATGCACCGCGCGGTCGCCTCCTGGCTCGACGGCCTGTCGGCGGCGCCGCGGGGGCTCGGGGAGGTCGGGGCGGCGCTCGCGGCGCTCCACCACGATCGCGGCGGCGACGCGCGGAGCGCCGCGCTCGCCTACGCGCGCGCCGCGGCGGGCGCGTCATCCCTCGGGCAGAACGCCGAGGCGCTGCGCCATTTCGAGCGGGCCCGGGAGATCCACGCGAGCGCCGGGGGCGGCGCCGCGGCGGTCGGCGCCGCGGGGCGCGCCCCGTCGGCGGCCGCGCCGGGGGGCGGCGAGCGCCGGCTGTTCGCATGGCACGAGCGCGCGGGGCTCCTGCTCGACGTCGGCGATGCGCTCCGGCGGGCGGGCCGCCTCGACGAGGCGGAGCGCGCCTACCACGACGCGCGGGCGCGGATCCTCCGCGTGGAGCGGCGCGCCACCGCGCCGTCCTCGCGCGACCCGAACGCGGCGCTGCTCTGGGATGCGCGCGTGGATTTCCGCCTCGCGCTCGCGCTCAAGGTGCGCGGCGCCACGGCCGAGGCGCGCGCGCTCGTCGAGCGGGCGATCGCGCTCGCGGAGCGCGGCGGCGCCGCCCCGGAGGCGCTCCCCATGGTCGGCCTGCTCGCGGCGCTCCACCGGCGCGACGGCGATCTCGACGCCTGCCGCGCTGTCGCGCTCCGGAGCCTGCGCGTCTGCTCGACGCTGCCGCTCGGCGACGGCCGCCGGCGCGAGGCCGCGTCGCAGCTGCTGCTCGCGCTCGGGACGGTGTTCTACTCGCGCGGCCGGCTCGTGCAGGCCGAGCGCTGTTACCGCCAGGCCGCGCGCGCCGTCGACGAGCGCGCGTGCCCGCAGGCGCTGAGCTTCGCGCTGAACGGCGTCGCGGCGGTGCTGTTCGCGAGGGGCGATCTCGGCGGCGCCCGGGAGGTGTTCGCCCGCGCGCTCGCGCTGAAGGAGCGGCTCGGCGATCTCCAGGCGATCGCCTCGGGGCACAACAACCTCGCGGAGGTCGAGCTCCGGCTCTCGCGCCCGCACGCCGCGCTGGAGCACGCGCGGCGCGCGGTGATGCTGGGCGAGCAGTCCGGCGCCGGCGCTGACCTCCCGGACGCCTACCGCAACCTGGCCGCGGCGCTGCTCACGGTCGGCCACGTGGGCGAGGCGCTCGAGTCCGGCTGCGCGGCGCTGCGCCTCGCCGAGGTGGGCGGCGGGCGCGTGTACCTCGCCGACGTCGCGCTCGGCCTCGCGAGGATCTGCCGCGCGGGCCTGCGCGACGCCTCGACGCGCCCTCGCGCCGAGGCCGCCGCGGCGCAGCTCTCCGCCTCGCTGGTGGCGCATTTCGGCGAAGGCGAGCTCGCGGCGCGGGCGGATGAGTGCCGCGCGGTGCTCGCGCGGCCCTGAGGGTCGACCCTTTTCTGGTCAGGTAGCGCGGCGTGCCGCGCGGGAGACGTTCGTCATGATCAAGGCTTGGAATCAGGCAGCCCTCGTTTTGACCGCCGCGGCCGTGCTCGGCCCGGCGGCGCTCGGGTGCGCGTCGGACCCTGAACCGAAGGGCGCGAGCGCGTGCCCGGACGCGCGCGCCGCCTCCGGCGCGTGCATCGGCGTCCCCGCCGGAGCGCTCTGCGATGGCGACTTCTGCGCCGCTTCCGTCGACTGCGCCGAGGTGATCGAGTTCGCGGGCGACGCGGCGCTCTCGCCGGCCGCCGCCGCGGCTCGACCCGGGGCGTGCATCGCGCTCGGCCCCGGCGTCTATGGACCGGTCGCTCTGCCTCCCGGCGTGAGCCTGCTGGGCCGGGGCGCCGGCTCCGTGTCGGTGGCGGCGGTCTCGCTCGCGGCCGGCGACGGCGCGGTCCTCCGCGGGCTCACGGTGCGAGAGGGCGGCGTGGCGCTCGCGGCCGGCGCGCGGGTGCGGATCGAGGCGGTGCGCGTCACCGGGAGCGCGTCCGACGGCGTGACGCTCGGCCTCGGCGCGTGGCTCGACGTCGTCGAGTCCGCGATCGAGGGCTCGGCGCGCTACGGCCTGAGCGCGTTCGACGCCGACCGCGTCTCCGTGGTGCGGTCCATCGTCTCCGGCTCGCGGGGTCCGGGTCTTTGGGCGCAGTGCACCGGCGGATGCGACTGCGAGGCGCAGGTGGAGCTCGAGGTCGAGGACGCGATCCTCCGCGACAACAAGGTGGTCGGCGTGTCGCTCGTCGGGGCGCGCGCCGCGATGTCCCGCGTCGAGGTGAGCGGCAATGGCCTGAGCGGGTTCGACCCGAGCGGCGGCGTCTCGGTGTCCGGCTGCTCGACCCTCGACGCGGCGGCCCTCAGGGTCGCCGACAACAGCGGGTTCGGTCTCCTGATCGATCGCGCGAGCGCGTCCCTTGGCCTCGACGGCGAGGGCTTCGAGGTGAGCGGCAACCAGCCCGGGATCTGGATCCAGAACACGACGCCGGAGCAGGCCGTCGCGCTCCGGGGGGGCGTCCTCGAGAAGAACAGGGCCATCGGCCTGGGGATGAGCGGCGACGCGCGCGGCATCATCATCGACGGCATGCGCATCGCCGGGACCTTCGCCGACTCCGCGGTGGTGAGCGCGGGCGGCGAGCACTCCCAGGAGGTCGTGGGCGACGGCGTGAGCTGGCAGGAGCGGGCGCAGGCGTCGATCTCCGGGCTCGTCCTGAGCGGCAACGGGCTCGAGTCCAGCAATCCATCCATCAGCCCGTCGCGTCGAGCGAGCGTGCTCATCGACGGCGACGTCGGCCCGGACAGCCGCATCGCGGCCGTCACGCTGGAGGGCGGCGACGAGGCGGCGGGCATCGTGCAGCAGCGCCTGCCCGCCGGCGGCGTCAGCCCGCTGCGCGCCACGGATGTCCCGCGCATCACGACGAGCCCGGACGCGCTCTTCTCCGTGCCCCTCGCGCCCCTCGCGCCGGCGGCGCTCGAAGCGCCCTGATCGGCAGGCAGCGACACGGCGTCGGGCTCCGGGACCGCGCCCCAGGTGGGTGCGGGAGAGTATCGAGCCCACAAAAAGCAAGTGGGCCCGCCACACTCGCTTTCCGCTACCGTTGCTCCCTTCCGGGCCTGGCGGGGTTCACGGCGCGCTGTCGGCGGACCCATGAAGTCCAGGCGCTGTCGCCTGACGCACGGACTTCGTAGTCGAACCTCCGCGCCGTGTCGAGCCCCATGGAGCGCGCGGCGGTGTTTCGTGGCTGCGGGTGTCGCGGCTCCGTGGCGAACTCCGCGCCTCCCCTGGTGCTCCTCCGGGCGCCATCGGACTGCAGTCGGAGTGCAATTCAGAGCGCGGGAATGACGTGCGACGGCGCCGGAGCGGGCGTCGTACGGGACTTGCCTCGTACGGGAAGCCCCGTACGCTTGGAAGTGTCGTGGATCCGTTCGATTCCGAGGACGAGGGGCAGGGCAGCCGGCTGATTTCGGTGCTGCTCTTCACCGGCTCTGCAGCGCTGGCGGCGGTCGCGCTCCAGTTCGCCTGGCACCAGCCGGTGATCATGACCGCGGTGCTGAGCGTGGTCCTCGCGTTCGCGGCGGCCCGCTGGCTCGCTCGCCGCAAGCTGCGCAGGCTGCTCCGCTCGGGCGATGTGCGCTCGGTGCTGCAGCGCTGGTCGCCGACGCTGCACCGCATCCCGCACCCCGCCACGATGGCTCCGCTCATGACGGCGACGGCGTTCGCTGCCTACGGCTGGGTCGAGAAGGCGCGGGCGGCCATGGCGGCTGCCGAGCGGGGGCCGGCGTGGGAGGCGGCCCTGGAGCACCGGCTCTTCCTGGACACGCTCCTCTGCACGTTCGAAGGCGATCTCGACACGGCCCTCGATCGGGCCGGTCGCCTGGAGCGCCTCCCGCCCCCGAAGGTCAGCGCTCCGTTCCGCGACCGGGTGGTCACCTTGCGGGTGGCTGCCGGCGCGCTCGCCCGCGCCTTCGCGCACACGAGCGTGCCGGGCGATCGCGCGCTGCTGGAGCGCGCGAGCGAGGTCAGCCCGCTCATCTTCTGGGCCATGCGCTACGCCGCCGCCGTCATCGCCATCGACGAGGGCGAGCTCACCCGCGTCGGAGAGCTCCTCGCCGACGCGCCCTCGTGGCCGCAGGAGTCGACGTTCCGCGCCTTCCACGACGAGATCGCCGACCGCGCCGGCCTCCCCCGCCCGGTAAGCGCGTAGCGCGCCCGGTGGCCGCGCGCGGGCCGCTCTCTTTCGAGGCGTCGGCGCGCGCGTCCGAGGGCCCGCTCAGCCCTGGAACAGCGTGCGGACGGTGCAGTAGGCGCGCGCGTCGGGGGCTGCGCTCGCGGCGCCTTCCGGCGGATCCGGCACGAACGCGCCGAGCGCGCCGAGCGCGCCGTCGATCGCGAACGTGCGCAGCACGATCCTCGCCCGCGCGCCCGCGAAGCACGGCTTGCGGTAGGCGACCTCCACCCTGCGGGCGAGCACCGCCGTGCTGTGCCCGTGCGCCGCGAGGCGCCGGAGCGCGGCCTCCGCGAAGAGCCGCGGGTACACGAGCGAGTTCACGTGCTGGTTCCCGTCCGTGTGATCCAGGCCGAACGCGACGGAGACCGGATCCAGGGTCGGCTCCGCGTCGAACGGCTCCGCGCCCGCCGGCAGGACCATCAGCGCCTCCGGCGAGCGCCACGCGTAGCGCTCCGGCGGCACCGGCGGCAGATCCGGCGAGTCGAAGCGCAGCACCTTGCGCGCCCCGGGATCGGCGAAGGGCCGCGTGAAGACGTGCTCCGCGAACACGCGGCCGACCTGGATCGGCTCGCCGGCGCCGGGCGGCGGTGGGCCGTAGGTCCGGCTGCGGCGCGCGGTGGCCGAGAGCCACATGGCCAGGATCAGCCGGTTCACCTCGGACGCGGCGTCCTCCGTGCGCGCGAGCTGGTAGCGGCCCTCGAGCTGCAGCGGCTCCCGCGCCGCGATCGGGCCGTCGCCGCCCTCGATGATGAGGCGGGTGAGGATCGGGATGATCCCCTGCGTGGTCATCAGCGCCTCGATGGGGCTCCCTCGCATGAGCTTCACCCAGATCGCGGGTCCGAGGCCGTGCGGCAGCGCGTCCAGCATCACCCGTCCGCTCTGGCTGACGTCTTCGAACCGGAGGTGCATGACGGCGTTCGCCTGCTGCTGCGCGGGGACGTGCGGCTCGTCGGGGAAGTCGTGCATGGCCCCTCTCCATAGCCGACGCTGCCGCGCGCCGCATGGCCGGGCGCGTGAATGGAAGCCGTGGCAGGCCGGGTCGCCGGCGCGCGCGTATGGTACGATCGCGGCGTGACGCTCCTGAAAATCGCCCACATCGGCAACCCCGTTCTCAGGCAGCGAGCGCGCGAAGTCACGCCGGAAGAGCTCTCCTCTCCTGCCATGCAGGCGTTCATCGACGACCTTGTCGAGACGATGCGCGACGCGAACGGCGCGGGCATCGCCGCCACGCAGGTCCACACGCCGGTGCGGATCTTCGCGGTCGAGGTCCAGGACAACCCGCGGTATCCGTACAAGCCGAACATCCCGCTCACGATCGTGGTCAATCCGGCGATCGAGCCGCTCACGCAGGAGACGTTCGAGAACTACGAAGGGTGCCTGAGCGTCCCGAACCTGAGGGGCGTTGTCGATCGCACCACCGAGATCCGGCTGACCGGCCTGGATCGCGACGGGAAGCCGATCGATCGCGTCGTGCGCGGGCTGTCGGCGGGCACCTTCCAGCACGAGAAGGACCACGTCGACGGCGTGCTCTTCGTCGATCGCGTGAAGGATCCCCGCACGCTCTGCACCTGGGCGGAGTTCGATCGCTACCACAAGCAGCCCTTCGTCGAGCGCATCGTCCCGTTCATCCAGCGGATGGGCGGCTGAGGTGCTTCGCCGCGCGGAGCCTGGTCGATGCCCGTGAGCGCTGCGCCGGCGGCGCGACGATCCCGCGCAGCGAGCGGGATCGTCGCGCTCGGCGCGTACGCGCTCCTGTCCCTGGCCGCGTGCGACCCCAGGGAGGCGACGACGGCCGCCGCGAAGGCGCCGGCTCCGTCCGAGCGCGCTCCGGCGGCGATCACCCTTCTCTATACGACCGACGAGCACGGGTGGCTCCTGCCCACCACCGAGAAGGACACGGTGCTCGGCGGCGCAGCCGAGATGCTGGCCGTGTGGATCTCGCGCGAGGGCCATTGCGCTGGCCCGGCGCCCGGGGCTTCGCCTCGTCTCTCTCCGTTGCCCGCCTGCCAGGACCCGTCGACGCTCGCGCTCTCCGGCGGCGACAACTGGACCGGCCCCGCGATCTCTTCCTATTTCATGGGGGCGCCGATGGCCGATGCGATGGCGCGCATGGGCTACGCCGCGTCGGCCTTCGGAAATCATGAGTTCGATTTCGGCAGGGACGCCTTCCTCCAGAACAGGACACGGTCCCGGGCCACCTACCTGGCGGCGAACCTGCGCGTGACGGATCCACGGCTCTCCGCCTTCGCGCTGCCTTCCTTCGCCGTGTTCGAGCGGCGCGGTCTGCGCATCGGCGTCGTCGGCCTGACGACGGTGCGCACCCGCGAGGCCGCGACGGCGAGCCGCTTCGAAGGCATCGATTTCCAGGGCGAGGAGGCGGCGCTCGCGCGCGCCATCCCCGAGGCGTGGCGCGCCGAGCCGGACGCGCTCGTGCTCGTCGCCCACGAGTGCCAGGACGTGCTCGAGCCGATCCTCGCGCGTCACCCCGAGTGGCGCCTGTCGTTCGTCGGCGCCGGGCACTGCCACAGGAAGACCGAGCTGCGCGTGGGCGGCGTCCCGCTCGTCAACCCCGGCTGGCGGATGCGCAGCTACGCCCGTGTCTCGCTCGAGATCGATCCGCGTCGTCCGCTGCAGCAACGCGTGGTGTCGGCCTCCACGGAGGTGGTCGACGTGGCCCACCCGGAGGGCGCGCCCGCGGTCCCGCCCGATGAGGCGCTCGTCAAGGCCACCGCAGGCTGGCAGCGCGCGCTGGACGCCGCGCTCGGCGAGCAGATCGGGTATTCAAGCGACGGAATGGAGCGCGACTCCGCCGAGATCCGGCGCTGGATCGCAGGGGCGTGGCGCGATCAGCTCGGGGTCGACCTCGCGGTCCTGAACAAGGACGGTATCCGGCAGGCCCTCCCCAGGGGACCGATCACGAAAGCAACGGTGTTCTCCGTCCTCCCGTTCGACAACAAGCTGGTCATCTGCTCGCTCCGGGGCAGCGACATCCTCGAGACGCTCCGCCACCGCGATGCGGTGCTCGTCGGCCTATCGCCATCGGTCGGCGGTCGCTATGCCCTGTCCGATGGGCGCTTGCTGGACGAGGACCGCCGCTACACCGTCGCGACGATCGATTTTCTCTACTACGGCGGGGACGGCTTTCGCTTCCAGGCCCAGGATCCCTCGCCGCGCTGGACGGGTCTTGACTGGCGCGCGCCGGTGATCGCGTGGACCAAGGCGCTCGGCACGAGCTCGAGCGCTCCGCTGGACGCGCGCTTCCGCTAGCTAGCGTCCTGCCGCACGTCCCTCGACCCGCGTTGACGCGGCGCGGGACGTGCGCTGGCAGGGTGGGCTCAGGAGCCGCCGCCGGTCCGCTCCTCGCGCTCGATCTGTTCCTGGTAGGCGACGCTGTAGCGCGCCCACGGGCGCAGCTTGAGGCGGCGATAACCGATGGGCTCGCCGGTGCCCTCGCACATCCCGTAGGTCCCTTCCTTTATCTTGACGAGCGCGCGGTCGATCTCCGCGAGCACCCGGACATCGCGCTCCAGGAGCTTCGATGTCAGCGAGGTCGCGCCCTCGGCGTTGGCCTCGTCCATCTCGTCGCCTACCTCTCGCGAGACGTCGCGCTCCGCGTGCTGCCGCTCATCGATGTTGGCGACGAGGCTTGCCCGGCGCTCCTCGAGCGCCTGCTTGAGCTCGCTGAGCTGCTCCGGTGCCAGCTCGGGCAGATCGGAGTCGTCCGTATCGGGCGCCGCGCGGCGCACGGGCGGCTTCGGCATGGGGGCTGCCGCCGTGGTGTTCTCGGACGTCTCCGGCCGCTCCGGGCTGGTTCCGTCGCGACTCGCACCTTCACGGTTGTTCATTGGTTTCCTCTCATCTCTTCAAGCAGCTGGGCAATTCGCGTACCGGTCTTGAACGTGGGCGGACGACGCACGCGCTGCGCGCGTCGTCCAGAGGACACGACCGAGCAGGAGCGGCCGTGCTGGGCTGGGCTGCGCTCCTGCCTGTGATAGCGCATCCGGGGGCTTATGGCTTCGTGATGCCGGCCATCTGGAGCCCCGCGGCGAGGAGCGCGCCGATGTCCTCGATCACGGGCTTCGACACGTTGATCGAGAGCTCGGCGCGCGGCGCGGCGCCGCCCTGGTCCTGCGTCGTGAGGAACATCAGCCCTTCCCCTTTGTGGGGGAGCTTTGCCAGCGCTTCGCCGAACCGCCGGGCTTCCGGGGGCAGCGCGACCGGCGCCGCGCCGGGACTGTCCAGCGTCGCGAGCACGCTCTGGAGCGTGCGGGTGATCGGGGCGAGCGTCGAGAATCCACCCGAGACGAACTTCCCGGTCTTCAGCTTCTCTAGCCCCGGGCGCGACGCGAGCGTCTCGGTGTCGGGGGCGCCCGCTTTCACCATGGCGAGCCGCCTCAGCAGCTCACGCTTGTCGTGCCCGAACGCGATCCACGTCGTCTTCTCTTCACCCATGAGGAAGAGGTGCAGCGTCACCGTCATCTTGGGCTTCGGCTTGGCCTTGCCGGAGGGCGCCGGCTCCGCGTCGGCGTCGAGCGAGGGCAGCTCGTTGGTGATCTGGATCTCGACGGCGAGCGACTTCGTCCCGAGCTCCTTCGGCGCCTGCACGGTCTTGACCGTCGGCAGCTCCTTCAAATCGATGTCGAGCTCCGGGAGCCGCTTGCGCAGCGCGGGCGTGTTGTAGGCGGTGACGACGTTCTTCAGGTACTTGATGTGCGTGTCGGGCGCCTCCTCGAACCCGAACAGGTTCCAGCCGACGAGGCCGCCCATCATGCTGTCGAACACCTGGTTCGGCGACGGCTTCCCGGCCTTCGCGGCGGCAGGCGGCGCGTCGAAGTACCCGTGGGCGGACACGCTGGGCGCCTGGTTGATCGGCAGCGAGAGGACGTCGGCGAGCGCCTTGCGATCGGCGGGCTTGCCGATCTTCTCCTTCTCGAGCCACCCCTCGAGCATCGCGCGCAGCGTCTTCAGGATGCCGCCGTAGTGCGCCGGGTCGTAGCCGTGGTCGAAGAAGGCGCCGTGGCTGTCCTTCGGCACGCGCCAGTAGAGCGCCGGCGCGGGCCCGGCGCGGTTCGCGCCGTCGGCCATCGTCTGCGCCAGCCACGACGACTTTCCCCGCAGCTCCAGGGCCGCCGTGAGGTTCACGCAGGACTGGTTGTCGACCTGGAGATCGACGACCGCCCTGTTCGCGTCGTTGATCAGCGCCTCGAGCTCCTCCTGGACGGCGGTGGTCGCGTCGGTGAGCGCCCGGTCGAACTGAGGCTGCCCGATCGAGAGCTGGCTCTGCGCGAGGATCGGGAGCCCGCCGAGCTGCTGCTTGGCCATGTCGCCGTACTTCGTGCTGAGCGGGACGAAGCGGACCTCGCCGTGGATGTCGCGCGCCCCGGGCGCGAGCGTCGGCAGCGTGCGCGCGAGGTAAGGCCCGAGGGTCGTCACATCCCGGTCCCGATCGCCGCAGAGGAGCCGCGCCGGCGTCGAGCCCGCGGACGCGGCGAGGAAGCAGCTCGACGACGCGCGCTCCTTGCCGCCGATCTTCCACATGCCCGGCTTCACCTCGGTGAGGGTGGCGCCGGCCTCGAGCGCGCCCCTGGCCCGCTCCAGCGACGTGAGCCCGAGCGACACGGCCGCGACCGGGTTACCCCGCTTCGAGCTGTCGTCGAGCGCGACGATGAGGTGCACCGGCGCGTCGAGCGCGAGCACCGCGGCGAGCTGGTTCGTGTCGATGGAGGGGCTCACGAGCTCGCTCAGGACGCCCGCGGAGAGCCCCTGCGCGCCCGCCTCGGCGAGCGCCGGCGGCAGCCCGGCGCAGGTGGCGATGCTCGACAGCGTGGCCGCCGGGCTGCTCCAGCGGAGCACGCCCACGACGTCGGCGGGCTCGGCGACGGGGGATAGGTCGAACGCGGGGCTCGCGGCCTGGGGAGGTCCGGCCTTGACCTCTCCCTGTCCTCCTGTCGGCGCGGCAGGCGTGGGGGACGGCCCACAGGCGACGGGACCGGCCATCAGGACCAGGGTGGCGAGCGGCAGGAGGGTTCGCATGAGCGCCGGTTATACGGCTCCCTGACATCCGAGTCGACGCCCAAGGAGAGCGTGGCGGGGGAGTTACGGCGGTCCGCGCCGACCTCCGGGGGATCGAGGCGCGGCATGCAAATGCAAACGAGCGCGGACGAAGCCGCGCTCGTTGCTCGTTGCGTCAGTTACGCCCGTCGAGGAGCGCTCACCTCGCGGCGATCAGTTCGACTCTTCGAACTCCGCGTCGATGACCGAGTCCTTCCCCTTGCCGCCGGCGGGCGGGGGCGGCTGGCCTCCCGGAGCGCCGGGCGCGGCGCCCCCGCCGTCCTGCGGCGGGCCGGCCTTCTCGTACATGACGCTCGCGATCCGGTGCGCCTCCTTCTCGAGCCGCTCCAGCGCCGCGGTCACGGCCGCGTCGTCCTGCTTCTCGATGGCCGACCGGCCCTCGGCGATGATCCCGTTCAGCGCCGAGACGTCGCCCTCCGGCAGCTTGTCCTTGTTCTCGCTGATCGTCTTCTCCAGCGTGTAACAGAGGTTGTCGAGCTTGTTGCGCCGCTCGATCTCCTCGCGGCGCCGCTTGTCCTCGGCCTCGTGCGACGCCGCCTCGCTGACCATCCGGTTGATCTCGTCCTCCTTGAGGCCGCCCGACGCCGTGATGGTGATGCGCTGATCCTTGCCGGTGGCGGTGTCCTTGGCGTGCACCGACAGGATGCCGTTCGCGTCGATGTCGAACGTCACCTCGATCTTCGGCACGCCGCGGGGCGCCGGCATGATCCCTTCCAGGTGGAAGCGGCCCAGGGTCCGGTTGTAGCGGGCCTCGGTGCGCTCGCCCTGGAGGACGTGGACCTCGACGCTCGGCTGGCTGTCGGTCGCGGTCGAGAAGATCTCCTTCTTCTGCGTCGGGATCGTGGTGTTCCTCGAGATCATCACGGTCATCACGCCGCCGAGCGTCTCGACGCCGAGCGAGAGCGGCGTGACGTCGAGCAGCACGAGGTCCTTCACTTCGCCCGAGAGCACGCCCGCCTGGACCGCGGCGCCGACGGCCACGACCTCGTCCGGGTTCACGCCCTTGTGCGGCTCCTTGCCGAAGAACTTCTTGACCGTCTCCTGGACGAGCGGGGTGCGGGTCGAGCCGCCGACGAGGACGATCTCGTCGATCTGCTGCGGCGTCTTCTTCGCGTCGGCGAGCGCCTTGCGCGTCGGCTCGAGCGTGCGGTCGATGAGCGGCCGGATCATCTGCTCGAGCTTCGCCCGGGTGAGCTGCTTCTGGAGGTGCTTCGGCCCCGAGGCGTCCGCGGTCAAGAACGGCAGGTTGATCGTCGTCTCCTGCACGTTCGACAGCTCGATCTTCGCCTGCTCCGCGGCGTCCTTGAGCCGCTGCACGACCATCTTGTCGTTCGAGACGTCGATGCCCGTGTCCTTCTTGAACTCGGCCGCGAGCCAGTCCATCACGAGGTGGTCGACGTCGTCGCCGCCGAGGTGGGTGTCGCCGTTGGTCGAGATGACCTGCACGACGTTGTCGCCGACCTCGAGGATCGAGATGTCGAACGTGCCGCCGCCGAAGTCGTAGACGGCGATGACCTGCTCGTTCTTCTTGTCGAGCCCGTACGCGAGCGCGGCCGCCGTGGGCTCGTTGACGATGCGCTTCACCTCGAGCCCGGCGATGCGGCCGGCGTCCTTGGTGGCCTGCCGCTGCGCGTCGTTGAAGTAGGCCGGCACGGTGATGACGGCCTCGGTCACCTTCTCGCCGAGATAGTCCTCCGCGGCCTTCTTCAGCTTCTGCAGGACCTTCGCCGAGACCTCGGGCGGCGAGACCTGCTTGCCGCGTACCTCGATCGAGGCGTCGCCGTTCTTGCCCTTGCTGACCTTGTACGGGATGCGCTTCGACTCTTCCTGCACCTCCTCGGCCCGGCGTCCCATGAAGCGCTTGGCCGAGTAGATGGTGTTGGTGGGGTTCGTGACCGCCTGGCGCTTGGCGATCTGTCCAACGAGCACCTCGCCCTTGTCATCCCAGGCCACGACGGACGGCGTGAGGCGCGAGCCTTCCTCATTCACGATGACCTTGGGCTCCTTGCCCTCCATCACCGCGACGACGCTGTTGGTCGTGCCGAGATCGATGCCGATGATCTTGCCCATGACGTTGAACCCTCCGAGAAATGTTTGCGCGACGGCTTGGTAGCCGCGGGGGGCGAGAAGACCCGACCGGCCAGCAGGGCTCGGCTGACAGCTGCCGCGAGCCCCTGCTCCAGAGCCGTCAAAACCGCTGGGAATCCGGATACTTTCGCCGAATTTCGCGAGCTCGCTGGCTCGCGACCGCGAAACTAACCATGTGCACCCGAGCGTCAACGCCGCCCCTAGCAATTGCCGTGCGCGCGGCCCGGCCCCCGGCCCTTGACCGGAGCGACCCCGAGCCGCACGTAGGTCGTCCACCCTCCGTGCTGCCCAGCGCTTCGTGCCGGTGTCCCGGTCCGATGTGCTGGTACGGAGCGGCGGGCTCCGCCGGCTACCCCAGGACCCTCCCCGGCCGCTCTGTTCGCACATTTCGCCGCACATTTCGCCGCACATTTCGCCGCACATTTCGCCGCACATTTCGCCGCACATTTCGCCGCACATTTCGCCGCACATTTCGCCGCGCATCCCGCGCCGGACGCCCGGTCCGGGAGACACCGGCTGGGGAGATGGAAGAGCGGCGCGCCGGAGGGGCTTCTTGCGGTCCGAGACGCGCTGAGCTATAGGCGCCCTCCCTCGCAACACCCGAAGGACTCACCATGAAGCCCGGCATCCACCCCGAGTACAAGGACTCCACGATCACCTGCGCGTGCGGCGCCGTCGTCGAGACCCGCTCCACCCGCGGCAGCTTTACCACCGACGTGTGCTCCGCCTGCCACCCGTTCTACACGGGCAAGCACAAGATCATGGACGTCGCCGGCCGCGTCGATCGCTTCCGCAGGAAGTACGGGACCGCTGCCAAGCCGGCGGTCTGATCGCCCGCTCGACCCGACATCCCCGAATCCCTCCTTTTCAGACACGTCCGTCACGCCACACCCCGCCCGGGGCGTGGCGGAGGGCTCGGCGCGTCCCGAGCTCGCCGCGGTTCGCGAGCGGCCGAGCCGCGCAGGGCGGGCGGCCGAGACGTCGCGCTGCGGACGACGTCGCCCATCCACATTCGCGGCGCTGGTCGGCCGGGCGCGATGCGCCAGCCGCATTATGCGCTAGATTGGAACGCGTATGAGCGATCAGCCTGCACGTCCGTATATCGGCGGCCAAGCGGTGATTGAAGGGGTCATGATGCGATCGCCGAGCTCGGTCGCCATCGTCTGCCGGCGCCGCTCGGGGGAGCTCGTGGTGCGCGAGCAGCCGATGACCGCGGTCTCGAAGGGGCCACGCACCTGGCCCTTCGTGCGGGGGGTCGCGACGCTCGTGGAGTCGCTGCGCCTCGGATCCCAGGCGCTCCGGTGGTCTGCGGACCTCTACGAGCAGGATCTCTCGGCCGAAGAGGCGGCCGCGGCCAAGGGCCCGGCGTCCAAGCGCTCGAGCGCCGGACAGGCGAGCGGAGCGACCCTCACCTCGCTGGCGCTCAGCATGGCCGCGATCGCGACGCAGGACGCGGAGCCCGCGCAGATCTCGGGCAGCCCGGGCGCAGGCGGCGCGGACGGGAAGAAGCGGGGCGGGGGGATGGGCGTGATCCCGATCCTCTTCGCCGTCCTGCTCTTCGTGGCGGCGCCTCAGGCCGGCGCCGAGCTGGTCAACAAGCTCCTGGGCCTCGAGCTGGAGGTCACGTCGCCGGGGTTCCAGGCGATCACGGGCATGGCGAAGCTGGCCATCGTCGTCACCTACCTCCTCCTGATCCGCCAGATCTCCGAGGTTCGGCGCGTTTTTCAGTACCACGGGGCGGAGCACAAGGCGATCTCCACCTACGAGGCGCGCGAGGCGCTCGAGGTCGAGAACGCGCGCCGGAAGACGGCCATGCACCCTCGTTGCGGGACGACGTTCCTGGTCATGGTGGCGCTCGTGTCGATCTTGGTGTTCTCGGTGGCCGGGGCATCCCTCGGGGCGTTCCTGCCCAAGCTGCCCGGCGGCCGGTTCGTCGAGAGCGTCGGCTTCTTTCTGATGAAGCTGCCGTTCCTCCCGCTCATCGCCGCGGTGACCTTCGAGATCCAGCGGATCTTCGCGCGCTACTGCACCACCGGCCCGCTCCGCGTGCTGCTCTGGCCGGGGTTCCTGGTCCAGAAGATCACGACGGCGGAGCCCGAGGATGCGCAGCTGGAGGTCGCCCTCGCCTCGCTCCGCGCGACGCTCTGGCGGGAGGAGTCGGTGGCCGCTCCGGCCCAGCCGGATCGGGTGTTCGAGGACTACTCCAAGCTGCTGGCCGACCCCGGCTACGCTGGCGCGCCCGGCTAGCGCGCACCGGCGCCGCCGCACGCCTCGCCGCCGCCGTCCAACTCCGCGCCGCCTTCGGATTGCAGATGCTACCTATCGCGAAACTCGAGGCGGTCCAGCGCCGCTTTCAGGAACTCGAGCACCTCATGTGCAGCCCTGCGGTGCTCTCCGCGCCGGCCGAGCTCCAGCGGCTCAACCGCGAGCGGACCGAGATCGAGCCGGTGGTCGCCGCCTTCGCTCGGCTGCGGGATGTCGAGCGTCGCATCGTCGAGGACCGGGAGGCGCTCAACGATCCCGACCTGGCCGAGCTCGCCCAGGCGGAGCTGCCCGAGCTCGAGCTCGAGCGGGAGCGGCTCGCCGGTGAGCTCGAGGTGCTCCTCCTGCCGAAGGACCCGAACGAGACGCGAAACACCGTGATCGAGATCCGGAGCGGCGAGGGCGGCGAGGAGGCGGCGCTGTTCGCCGCCGATCTCTTCCGCATGCTCTGCCGCTACGCGGAGACGAAGCGGTGGAAGGTCGAGGTGCTCAACCTGAGCGAGGCCTCGGCCGGCGGCTACAAGGAGGTCGCAGCGCTGATCACGGGGCAGGACGTCTTCTCCCACCTCCGTTACGAAGGCGGCGTTCACCGCGTGCAGCGGGTCCCCTCGACGGAGACGCAGGGGCGCATCCACACCTCGACCGCGACCGTCGCCGTCCTGCCCGAGGCGGACGAGGTCGACGTGCACATCGACGACAAGGATCTGGAGATCTCGATCGCCGCGTCGGGGGGCCCCGGCGGTCAGGGGGTCAACACGACGAACAGCGCCGTGCAGATCAAGCACTTGCCGACAGGCATGATCGTGAAGTGCCAGGACGAGCGCTCCCAGCTGAAGAACAAGGCGAAGGCGCTCAAGGTGCTCCGGAGCCGGCTGCTCGAGCTGGAGCAGCGCCGGCAGGAGGAGGCCCAGAGCGCCGAGCGAAGGACCATGGTCGGCACGGGGGAGCGCGCGCAGAAGGTGCGGACCTACAACTTCCCGCAGAACCGGGTGACGGATCACCGGATCGGCCTCACGCTGCACAAGCTCGACAAGATCATCGAAGGGGATCTCGACGAGCTCATCGGCGCGCTGCGCACGCACCGTCAGGCCGAGCTCCTGCGGCGCGGCGGGCTCTCGGAGGCCGCGGGCGCGGTGGGGCCCGCGACGTGAGGGCGCCGCCGCCCATCGATCTGGAGGCGCTGTTCGTCGCGCTCGTGCTGGCGCCGTCCACATTCTCGCGAAACCGCTTCTTCTCGCTCTACGCCGACCCGGCAGCGCGCCGGGTGCGGCGGCGGGCGGCGCTGCTCAGGAGCATCGTGCGGCAGCTGGTCGCCGGCGCGCACCGCGCCGGGCTCGCGCCCGAGGCGAGCGGCGGCGCGCTGCTCACCTACGACGTGCCATCGCTCGGGCTGAAGCGCACCGCCGCGCTCGACGCCCTCGAGCTCGCAGTGCTCCGCATCGCGGTCGCGCGCGGGGCGGTCCTGCGAGCCGGGCAGCAGGACGGCGGGGGCGCTGCGCCGAGCCCGGCGGCGGGCGCCGCGTTGCCCGACGATCTGCTCCCGGAGCCAGCGGATACCTCTCGGATCGAGCGCGCGCTCGCCCGGCTGCTGCCCAGCGACGGGCACGGCGGAGCCGTGGAAAGTCCTGGGCAGGGGGAGCCGGGAGAGCCGGATCCTGCGACCAGGGCGATGCCTCGCGACCGGGAGCGGCGCGACACGCAAGCGCCCTAGCTCCGCCCGCCAGGCGCGCCGCCGCGAGGTGGCGGTCAGAAATCCTGATAGGGATTTCTGACGCGCGGAACGACGCGGTACTAGGAGACGACCATGTGCATCTTCTGCAAGATCGCGAACAAGGAGATCCCGTCGAAGGTCGTGCTCGAGGACGAGCACGTCTTCGCCTTCCACGACGTGAACCCGCAGGCGCCGACGCACGTGCTCGTCGTTCCGAAGCGCCACATCGCGGGGATCGCCCAGGCCGCGCCCGAGGACGAGGCCGTCCTCGGCCGGCTGCTGCTCGCCGCGCGACGGGTGGCAGAGCTGACCGGCATCGCGGAGAGCGGCTTCAGGACCGTGGTGAACAACGGCGCGAACGCCGGTCAGACGGTCTTCCATCTCCACGTCCACGTCATGGGCGGACGGCCCATGGCCTGGCCTCCGGGCTGAATCCGGCCAGCACCGGACGGGATCAGCGAACGTCGCGGGCGGCGCTCACCACCGCGTCGAGCCACGCTGCTTCGGCGTGGCCGAGCGGCGGATGCCGCGGCAGCGAGGTCGGCAGCGCGCGGGGCCGCGACGCGCCGTGGGCGCGCAGGTGCACGGACGTGATGGCGCCGACGCGCCCGCCGACGCCGAGGAACAGCGCGAAGAGATCCGGGCCCACCGCGCGCCGCGGGGCGGGCCGCACAGCGAGCTCGCCGCCGGACGCGAGCCGCGCGGTGAAGCCGGCGACGAGGTGATCGACCGGGTCGCTCCACGGATCGGGCGCGCCGGGGGCGCCCGCCGCGATCCACGCGTCGAGCGTGAGCTCGCGCGAGGCCGCGCCGAAGTCGAGCGCCAGGGTGAGGCCGCGCTGCGCGAGGGCGCGCTCGACCTCGCCGATGCGAGCGGCGCCGGCGGCGTGCACGAGCAGGGAGTCGCCGTCGATCAAGGGCGCCGCGGGCGGCGGCGGCAGCGGGCGGCGCGCGGCGGGGGCGGCGTCGCGCGGGAGCAGGTTGCCAGGGTTCATGATGCCGGCAGGGTCGAAGACGCCCCGGAGCGCATGGATGACGTCAGCGCCGAGGCCGAGCTCGGCGCCGAGCCGCGGCGCCTTGCTGCGGCCGACGCCGTGGTGGTGCGAGAGCGTGCCGCCGGCCTCGATCGCGGCGTCCAGGGCCGCCCGCCAGGCCGCGTCGTACTTCGCCTCGGCCGCCGCGACGGTCGGCGCGCTGCCGGCGAAGGTGAAGTAGATGCTGCAGCCGTCCGGGTAGGCGTGGGACAGGTGGGCCATCACGAAGACGTGGCGCCCGAGCGCCTTGCGCACCGACCGGTAGAGCGCGTCGAGGCGCGACCAGGGCGCGGCGACCTCCATCGTGTCGCTGAACGCGCCGGCCATGAAGACGGGCGCCTGGCGGTAGCTCACGCTGTAGCGGTGCGCGAGCCAGTGGCGCGCCGGCTCCTCGCCGAGCGGCCTGGCCCCGCCGCGCTCGGCGATCGCCGCGGCGCGGGCGAGATCGTCCGCGCTCGCGCGCGCCGTGCCCTCGAAGATGAGGATGAGCGTCGCGCCGCGGAGCGCGCGTGCTCCGAGGGTGTCGACGACCTGGTTGAGGAGCCCCGGCGCGCGCAGCAGGCCGCGCAGCACGGCGGCGCCGGCCCCGGGGCCTCGCCCGGCGCGCGCCCGCGCGGCCGCCCCCTCGGACGGCTCGTGGCCGGCACCGGCGTGGGCGCGCTGCCGGCGCACCGCGCCGAGCCGGGCCATGAAGGAGTCGAACGGGTCGTAGAGGCGCGAGACCGCCGGGCGAAGGCCGGCCTGGAACATCTCCCGCATCGCGTTCCATCCGGCCTCCAGCGTGGGAAACGAGAAGGCGGCGAACGCGCGCGCCGGCGGGGCCGGATGCAGCCTGAGCGTCGCGGCGGTGACCACGCCGAGCACGCCCTCGCTGCCGATGAGGAGCGGCGTCAGATCCGGGCCGTGCGCGCGCCGATCGAGGCGGACGACCTCGCCGCGGCCGACGACGCACTCGAGCGACGCCACCATGTCCTCGATCTTGCCGTAGAGCCCGGAGCACTGGCCGGCGCTGCGCGCAGCGACCCAGCCGCCGACGGTCGAGCAGAGGATCGACGACGGGAAATGGCCGAGCGTGAAGCCCTCGGCGTTGAGCTCCTCCTCGAAGCGGATGCCGAGGGCGCCGGCCTCGATCTCGACCGAGGGGGCCTGCCGATCGAGCGAGCGGCGACGGGAGAGCCGCTTCAGGTCGAGCACGACCGTGCGGTCGTCCGGCAGGACGCCGCCGCACACGCCCGAGCCCGCGCCGTACGGCACGAGCGGGAGCCCCTCGTCCGCGCAGAAGCGGACCACCTGGGCGACCTCCTCGGTGGACGCCGGCCAGACGATCATCCCGGGCCGATGCTCGGCGATGCGGCCCTCCGTCACGGCGAGGTGGTGCCGCGGCCAGAGATCGCGGGCGTAGGCGATCTGATCGACGGGGGACGTGCTGCGCGGGATCCCCGGCAGCGCGCGCGAGATCGCGGCCTCGAAGCTCATGCGTGAGGAGGCCCTAGCGCCTCAGCTCCGCTCGGCAAGGATGATGAGCCGAGGCGACTCCGAGCCGAAGAAGACGCCCGGGTGCGAGGGATGGCCGGTCACCTCGGTGACCTTGAAGCCAGCTTCGTGGAGCATCTTGCCGAGCTCGTGCAGCCCGTAGAGGCGGATCGAGTAGTCGAGCTCCCGCGAGCGGCCGTCCTCGAACATGACGGTGCGCTTCACCCGGAGCCGGCTCGTGAAGAAATCCACCTGCATCTCATCCATGCAGACGCAGCCGTCCCCCTCGAACCAGACCAGGCTCGGCTGGCGGGACGCCACGTAGTCGCGGTTGACGATGTCGAGCAGGAGCATGCCGCCCGCGCGGAGGGCGCGGCGGATGCGGGCGAGGACGTCCAGGTTCTTCTCGTCGTCGAAGTAGCCGAAGCTCGTCGACCAGCAGTAGATGCCGTCGAAGGTCTCCTCGAACGTCATCTCGCGCATGTCGCCCTGGAGGAAGTTCAGCTTCTGGCCGCGGTCCTGCGCGTCGTCCGCGGCGCGGGCGAGCATGGCGAGCGACAGGTCGTAGCCGACCACGCTGTAGCCGCGGCTCGCGATCTCGATCGCGTGGCTGCCCGCGCCGCACGCGAGGTCGAGGATCACCGCGCCCTTCTCGACGCCGAGCCGCTCCTCGATGAAATTGACCTCGCGGCGAACCACCTTGCCGTCGATCTTGTCGAGCGTGCGCAGGAAGTCGTCGCCGAAGAGCTCTTCCCACCACGGGCGCTTCCGGCGTGCGGCGGGCTCGGTCGAGGGACCGGAGTTCGGCTCATGCTCGATCGGCTTCGCCGCGGGCGGGGCGGGGGGAGCGGAGGAGCGCGCGGGCGCCGACGCCTCGCCGTGCGGCGGCGGCACGGACAGGGGCGGCGGCGGCACCGAGCTCGTGAACGTCGCGAGATCAGGCGAGGCCAGCGCATGCGCGCGCGGGCGCCGCGGCGGGGGCGGAGGCGGAGGCGGGGGTTTCTTGGGCTGCGCCGCCTGCGCGTCGGCCCGGGCGGCCCGGGCTTCGTCGGTCATCTCGGCGTCGCGCTCGGGCTCGACCTCCTCGAGATCGACCTCGCTGCTCTTCGGCGGCAAGGTGCTGCGCGTCGCGTCGGCCTGCTCCCGCTCGCCTTCGCCTCCCGCGGGCGAGGCGCTCGAGGGCTCGGCCTTCGTGTCGTCGACCAGCTCGGGCTCCGGCTCGAGCTCCGAGAGCTCGTCCGTGGCCGACCCCGGCGGCCAGTCGAGGGGGCGCGCCTCGATCTCCGGCCCCGAGGGCTGCGGCCGTCGAGGCTCGGGCTGGAGGGAGTCGAACGCGGCATCGCGCGCCGTCGGCGGGCCCTCCGGCAGGCCCTCCTGGTACGGCTCGAGGCCCAGCACGGTCTGGCGCTCCTCCGGCCGGATCCTGAACTGAAGCGGCGGCCACTCGTTCTCGGTCGGCTCGGTCAGCAGCGGCGGCTTGGCGGGCTCGGCCAGCGAGGTGACCGGCGGCAGGTTCGACTCGATGCTGAGGATCTGGAGCGGCCGGATCACCGCGACCGAGTCCGGATCGATGAGGAGCCCCGGCGTCGGCATCGGCGGCACGCTCGAGGATTTCGGCGACGGGCGCGGGACCGCCCGCGGCGCGACCAGCTCCGCCAGGTTCGGCGGCGGCGCCGGCTTGCTGGCGGGCCTCGGCAGCTCGAGCGCCGGGTCGCTGGGAGACCTCGCGGCGGCGTTCAGCCACCCGTCGTCCTCCGCGTCGTCGAGCGCCGGCGATCGCGGCGTCGCCGTGTCCGCATGCGCGGCACCCTGGTCGTGCGCGGCGCCCTGGTCGTGCGCGGCGCCCTGGTCGTGCGCGGCGCCCTGGTCGTGCGCGGCGCCCTGGTCGTCGCCGTGTTGCGCCGCGTCTCCGGGCACGTTCACGAGCCGCCGCGAGCGGCGCCGCGCGGCCTTCGTGCTGTCGCCGCGCTCCACCTCCGCGGCCCGCTCCACCTCCGCGGCCAGCGATTGCCAGGCCCGCCTGGAGGTGGGCGTGGCCGGCAGGGGGGTGCCGTGCCGCGAGCGCTCCGTGGGCGGCCCGGCGATGCGCGGGTCGAGATCGAGATCCGGGATCTCCGAGAGCTGCCCTCCGGAGCTTCCGTCTGTCATGCCCGGAATGACGTCGAGGCGCGGCAGCGGCGTGGTCGTCGCGAGCTGCGGGCGCACGCTGGGCGTGCGCTCGGGCCGTGGAGCGGACGAGCGCGCGGGGAGCGAGCCCGCTTCCTGCGGCGCGAGCGAGGCCGCGTTCCCTGCCTCGCCCGGCAGGGGCGCGCCGGGCTCTCCGGAGGCGCCGCCTTCCTGGGCGGGCGCAGCCAGGGGGTTGCGCGGCCGCTCGCTCGTCATTGCTTGCCCCCTCCATCGAGCGGCTCACCGTAGAGGATCGGCCCCGGAGCCCTGCTCCAGGGGGGCGCCGCCCCGCGCTCCACGAACATGACCGCGGTGGAGCCGAGGTGGAACTTGCCGATCTCCTCGCCGCACTGGACCGGAAGGGCCGGCGAGAGCGTGTGCACGCCGAGCGGCACGTCGCGCGCGTCGACCGCGCTCACCGTGATCCGTCCGACGATCATCGCGCCCACCATCACGACCGTCACGCGTCCGTGGCGCTCGGTGTCGATCACGATCGCGACACGCCGGTTGCGCGCGAACAGTCCCGGGATGTGGCGCTCGCCGATCGCGTTCACCGGGAACAGCTCCCCCGGCATCGAGCGGATGAGGCTCACCTGGCCAGCGACGGGCGAATGGACCCGGTGGTAGTCGCGCGGTGAAAGGTAGACGACCGCGAACTGCCCGCCGTCGTAGCGCGAGGCCTCCGCGGGGTCGCCCACGAGGTCCTCGACGCGGTAAGGCTGCCCCTTGATGAGCAGGCGCCCGCCCTCGGTCACGGGGCCGAGCGCTGCGACGCGTCCATCGGCAGGGCTGGTGATGGCTCCGGGATCGGAGCAGACAGGGCGCATCCCCTCGCGGAGCTTGCGCGTGAAGAACGCGTCGAAGCTCTCGTACGGGCTCGTGAGCACCTCGGCAGCGTCCATGTCGACGCGGTACGCGCGCGCGTAGAGCTTGACCACCGCGTTCAAGACGGCGGCGGGTGCTCTGGCGTCGCAGAGGCGGCCAACGGCCCGGGTAATGCGCTCTCGCGGAAGCACCCGCAACAGCTGTGCGGCGGCGTAGGTGGCAACGGTCATTGTGCGGAACGGTAACAATGCGGGAAAAAGAGCGGTGCAGGAATGCTAGGCCTCGGGAAGGACGTCGGTCAACGCTCGGGTCAGGCGAACCTTCACGCGCCGGCGCGGTCCTCCCATCCAGCGAAGGAGCTCAGCCTTGACGCGACGCGCGACGCTCAGCGCGATCCGTGGCGCGACGCCAGGCCCGTCCCCCGCGCCCCACGTTTCTCCACGTCGTTGCGAGCGCGTCAACCGCGAAGCGCCGCTCCGCGCAAATGTGGGCGCGAGCGCGGGCAGACCGCGCCGCCCGCGCGCTCCATTCTGAAGCGCCGATCCGGATACCGCGCTGCAACTTCGATCGACCCCTGCGAGGGCAGCAGAAAAGCGGAGCGGTTTCAAGTGCCTGCGCCCTGGCACGCCGCTCGCTGAAGGTCGCTGAAGGGCAGAGCGCCCAGGAGGCACGCGACAACGATGGAGATCAGGTTCTGGGGAGTTCGCGGGAGCATCGCTTCGCCTGGGCCGGAGACGGCGGCGGTGGGCGGAAACACAAGCTGCGTGGAGGTTCGCTGCGGATCGTCGCGGATCATCCTCGATGCAGGGACAGGCGTACGCAAGCTCGGAGACGCCCTGCTCCGGGAAGGGTCGGTCGAGGCCACGGTGCTGCTCTCCCACCTGCACTGGGACCACATCCAGGGCTTGCCGTTCTTCGTGCCGGCGTACCTGCCGAGCTCGAAGCTGTCGATCGTGGGCAGCACGCACGGGGTCGGGACCCTCCGCGAGGCGCTCTCGGCGCAGATGGCAGCGCCGAGCTTCCCGGTCCGGCTGGACGAGCTGGGCGCGCAGCTCGCGCTGCGGGAGGCGCGGCCGGGAGAGGCGTTCGATGCCGGGGAGGTCCACGTGCGCATCGCCAAGCTCAACCACCCGGGCGGCGTCCTCGCCTACCGCCTCGAGCACGCGGGCCGCAGCCTCGTCTACGCGACCGACACCGAGCACTACGCCTGCGTCGATCCGGCGCTGCGCGCGCTCGCGGACGGCGCCGACGTGCTCATCTACGACGCGCAGTACACCCCGGAGGAGTATCGCGGCGACGCAGGGCGATCGAGGGCCGGATGGGGGCACTCGACGTACATCGCGGGCGCCGAGATCGCGCGGGCGTGCGGCGCGCGGCAGCTCGTGCTCTTCCACCACGACCCGCAGCGGACGGACGCTGGCGTCGCCGAGATCGAGCGCCTCGCGCGCGAGCTCTTCCCTGCCTCGGTCGCCGCGCGCGAGGGGCTCTGCATCAACGTCGAGGCCCTCGCGCGGGCCGCGTGATGACGCGGATGACGACAAGGGCGGCGCCCTCTATGCTGGATCTCGCTCCGTTATCCATGTCGCGCCTCTCGCTGCTCGTCGATCTCGCCTCCCTCCTCGCCCGGGAGGTCGACTTCGACGCCCTCCTCGGCACGGCGTGCGAGCGGCTCGCGAAGGCGCTCCGCGCCGACCGCGCGACGATATGGCTCGTCGACGCGGAGCGCGGCGATCTCGTGACGCGCGTCGCCCTGCTGCCCGAGCTCCCCGCGCTCAGGCAGCCGCTCGAGCGCGGCATCGCGGGGCATGTCGCCAGGACCGGCGAGGTCGTGCGCGTCGACGACGCCGCGCGCGATCCGCGCTTCGATCCGTCGGCCGACCGGGCGACGGGCTACACGACGCGCTCGATGCTCGTCGCGCCCATCCGCGAGGACGGCGCCGCGCCCATCCGCGGCGTCGTCCAGCTGCTGAACCGCGCTGGAGCGCCGTTCGACGAGGAGGACGAGCGCTACCTCGTCGCGCTCGCGACGCAGCTCGCCCGGGCGCTCATGCTGACGACGCTCCGCGCGGCCGAGGGCGGCGGGCCGGGGGTCGTGCTGCAGGGGCCGTTCAACCGGATCGTCGGCCGCAGCGAGCGGCTGGCCGCCGTGTACGAGAAGGTCCAGCTCGCGGCGCAGACCGACGCGACCGTGCTGCTCCGCGGGGAGACCGGCACCGGCAAGAGCCTGTTCGCGCGGGCGATCCACGTCAACTCGCGGCGACAGACGCGGCCCTTCGTCACCGTCGACTGCACGACGCTGCCGGCGCAGCTCGTCGAGAGCGAGCTCTTCGGCCACGAGCGCGGGGCGTTCACCGGCGCGGATCGGCGCGTGCCGGGCAAGGTGGAGCTCGCGGAGGGCGGCACGCTGTTCCTGGACGAGCTCGGGGACCTGCCGCTCGACATCCAGGGCAAGCTCCTCCGCTTCCTGCAGGATCGCTCCTTCGAGCGCGTCGGCGGTCGCCAGACGCTCCGCGCCGACGTGCGGGTCGTGTGCGCCACGCACTGCGACCTCGAGCACCTCGTCGCCGAGGGCCGCTTCCGGAAGGATCTCTACTACCGCGCGCGCGTCGTCGAGATCGACCTGCCGGCCCTGCGCGAGCGCGGCCCCGAGGACGTCGAGACGCTGGCCCGCCACTTCGCGGACGTCTACGCGACGAGGTACGGAAGGCCCGCGCCGCGCTTCGATCTGGACGCGCTCCGCCACATCCGCGCCCATACCTGGCCGGGCAACGTGCGCGAGCTCGAGCACTGGGTCGAGAGCGCGATCGCCCTGGCGCCGGACGGCCGCATCTCCGCGGGGCACCTCCCGGCGCGCCGGCGCGATGGCGCCCCGCCGCACGCCGACGCGGGCCGCGAGGGCGACGAGCAGGTCGCGCTGCCGCTCGGCCTCACCCTCGACGAGGTGACGCGGCGCTACGTCGAGGCGATGGTCCGCGCGTGCGAGGGGAACAAGACGGAAGCGGCGAAGCGGCTCGGCGTCGGCAGGAACACCCTGGCGCGCGCGCTCCGCACGAAGAGCTGAGGCCGCGGCGCGCCTCCGGCCGCGCGCTCGCGCCGCGCGGAGGCGCGCCGCGGGCGCGCGGCTCGGAGCGCCGTGTGACCCCGCGTCACTCCGGGGTCACACGGAACGCCACGCCGATGCCGGCGACCGCCGCGACGCTAGAGGCTTGCCACTTCTGGACGGTGCCGACCTTCAGATGAGGGCGAGCCAGGACGACATGCAGCTCGAGGAAGCTGCGCAGCTCCACGGTTCGCCAGAGGCGCCACTGGGCGCCCCCGCGCGCGCCGGAGGTGAGTATCCAGGGGAGGTTGCCGTCGTCCTTCGGCTTCAGGTCCCCTGTGAGCTCCGCGTTGGCGACGCCGGACTGCAAGAAGTTGCACACGAAAATGGCATCCCTGTGCCTGCAGAGCGACAGGAGCCCGAAGCCGACGCTGCTCTTCGGTCCCATGGTCGGGACGCCGCTCGGATCGCTGCCCAGCGCCCAGAGCACGCGCGCCTCGGCCGACATGGACACGTCGAGCCAGCGGAGGGTGGCGGCCACCGAGGGGCCGAACGCCGCCACGGGCATCAAGCCGAACGCCAGCACGGTCGACGTGCTGAGCTCGCCGACCGTGCGCGGCTCGCCGACCCCGCGCGGCTCCGAGACGCGTTGCGTGTCACCTGCGTACGCCCGAGCCGACAGAGCGAGGCTCAGCGCCACCATCAGGACGATGCGATCCGTGTTCGTCACCGCGCGACCGTAGGAGAGCGCTCCGGCGCGACGGAAGCCGAAGCGGGCGCGCTCGCGCAGAAACCGGCAAGCGTAGACCATTGCGCCGAGCGGCGGCGTTTACCTCGTCTCGTTGTCTTTTCGACGCAGGACGCCGCCCGGCCGACCGAGGGAGCTCCGTGGCGCCAGGGGGCGTCCCTTCGTCCTGACGGCCTCGGAGGTCGCCGGAGCTTCCGGCGCGCTAGCGCGCCCTGCGGCGCGCGGCCTCGCAGAGGGCCGACCGGATGGGGTCGCCGGGGAGCTCCGGCGGCAGCTTTTCCTCGCAGGCCACCTCGGGGCTCAGCGGGTCGAGCGCGGTGCCCGCCGAGAAGGCGCGATCCGCGTCGGCGCCGCCGTGGAGCAGGCCGTGCAGCGACCACCACCGGCCATGGCGGCTGTTCACGTCCTCCACCTGCTCGACGAGCGGAGCGGCGCTCGCCCGCTCGCCGGAGGCCAGCAGGGCGGCGGCGAGGAAGCAGCGCACCGCCGGCTCATGCGGCGCGAGCGCCTGCGCGCGAGCGTGCTGGACCGCGGCGGCGGCGTGGTGGCCGCGATCGTGGAGCAGCTGGCCGAGGCGCACCCGCTTGGCGACCTCCTGCCGGTGCGGCATGTCCCCGCCCGGCGCCAGGTCGGGCGGCACGTCGGCCGGCACCGTGGCGAGATAGGCGCGCCAGCGCTTGTCCCAGGCCGCGAGGTCCGCGCCGGAGATCTCGGCGATCGCTCGCTCCAGGTCCGCGTCGCTGCTCGCGTCCTTGAGCCGGCGCAGGAGCTGCGGCAGCGCCGTGTCGCCCGCCTCCCTCGTCCAGTAACGGATGAAGCTCGCGACCTCGGCGAACACGATCGCCGCCTCCTCCGCGCTCGGGAGCATCGCGATCGAGGGGCCGATCTTGTCGAGCGGGCGCCCGAGGCCCTTCCGGATGCCGAGGACGGCGATCGCGTCCGCGGACGGCACGTCGTCCAGCGGGTCGGGCTCGCGCCAGCGGACCTCCTCGCGCTTGGCCACGCCCTCCTGCAGCCACAGCGGGGCGTTGTCGCGCGTCCCGCGCGAGAGCGCGAGGTGCGTTATCTCGTGCGCGAGCGTGTCCAGCCAGGGGTAGCCGTTCGGCGTCGCGCGCGGGGAGAGCATCGTCACCCGCCCCCACTTGGCGATGGCGACGGTGCCCGTCGTCCGCGCCGCGTCCTCGGGCAGGCCCGTCATCGCCGAGAGCGTGAACTGATCCCGGACGAGATCGATCCGCAGCGGCCGGAGGAGCTCGACCCCCAGGTCCTTCGCGAGCACGTCGCGCGTCTTCGCGGCGACCTCGACGAGGAGCGGCACGAGCGCGCGATCCTCGTCGTCCTGGAGCCGCACCCAGACGCCGCGCGCCTCGTCGTTCACGACGACGGTCGCCGCGGTGGCGCGGGCGCAGCCGCGCGCGATGTCCCCGAGCGCCGCGCCCTCCGCCGTCGCCGCGAGATCGGGGCGCGCGAGGATCGCCGACGCGGCGTCGCAGTCGCCCTCGTAGATGGCGAGCCGGCCGCGCTCGATGGCGAGCGCGGGATCGGCTGGATCCGCCCCCTTCAGGATGTCCCGCGCCGCCGGGGCGTCGATCTCCAGGATCGCGGCCCGCGCCCGCACGGCGCGATCGAGATCGCCGACCGTGATGCGGCCGGACGCCGTCGCCGATGCGGTCGCGAGCGCGGCGAGGATCACCGCCCTGAGGCCGCGCCTCGCCATGGCCGTCGCCCTGCGCGGAGCCCTGGCCGGGACCGCTGCACCGTCGATGCGCCTCATTTCAGGAGCCCCTCCGCGTAGCGCTTGACCGCCTCTCTCAGCCGCGGATCCGAGGCGCTCCCGAGCCCCTCGAGGACGCGCCGCCGGAACTCCTCGGGGCCCTTGTGCTTGTCCTTGTCCGGGATGTCGGCCTTCCTCGCCATGTTCCGCTCCCCTTCCGACTCGGCGTCGCCCTCCTGACCCTGGTCCTCGCTGCGCGACATCTCGAGCAGCCGCTGCGCGTCGCGCTGGCGCTCGTTGCCCTGCTCGCCGTCCCCCTCGGAGAGGGCGCGCTGCGCGTCGCGCATCGCCTCCTCGGCCTCGTCGAGGCGCTCGAGCATCTCCTCCGGCATGCGGCCGTCGCCGCGCTCGCCCCGCTTGCGCAGATCGCGCGCGCGATCGGCGAGCGAGCCCTCGCGCTGGCTCGACCTCGCGAGGCCCTCCCGCGCCCGCCCCGCCGCAGCCTGTCGCAGCCTGCGCAGCGCCTCCTCGGCCCAGGCGAGCTCCTCGCCGAGCGCCTGCTGCGCCTCGGCGGCCTCGCGGCCGGCCCGCTCCTCGGGGAAGAAGCCGCCACCCTGCGCGCCGAGCCGCTTCGCCTCGCCCAGCGAGCGCATCGCGCCCTGGCCGCTCTGGACCGCCTCCTCGGGGCGGACCTGCTCCAGCGCGCCGGCCATCGCCTCGGCCTGCTCCCTGCCAGCCGCCGCCGCGGACTCGGCCGAGCCCGGCGCCCCGCCCGGCTGCGGCA
Organism: Sorangium sp. So ce887; assembly: GCF_051521455.1. Classification (NCBI taxonomy): domain Bacteria; kingdom Pseudomonadati; phylum Myxococcota; order Polyangiales; family Polyangiaceae; genus Sorangium; species Sorangium sp. So ce887. The sequence continues at coordinate 12,340,582 of NZ_CP150354.1, forward strand.
GATCCCGCACCGCCTCGCGGATCGCCTCCGCGTGCCTCTTCGCCTCCTCGCGGAGCGCCGCGATGTCCTCGGGCCGCGACGCGCGCGTGAGCTCCTCGGCGACCGCGTTCACCTCGGCGGCGTGATCGCGCGCGAGCTCCTCGAGGTCCCGCTCGCTCTGCGCGACGCTCTCGTCGGCGCTCGAGGCCTCGCCGGGCTCGGGTCCGCGCGGCGCCCCGGACTCCACCCCGCCGCGGCCGCCGCCGCCGAACGAGGGCTCCGGCCGCCTGAGCCGCGCCGCGAGGTCGCGCGCCGCGAGCTCGGCGTGCATCCAGTCGCCGGCGCCGCGGGCGCGCGCGATCCTGCGCAGGTCGTTCGCGACGATCTCGCCGAGGTCGAGGCCGAGCTCGCCGATCTTGCTCAGCTCGACCCCCCCGCCGCCCAGCACCGTGACGGCCGCCTCGAGGCGGACCTCGCCGCCCTCGCGATCGCCGCCGCCCAGGAGCTCGGCCGCGGCCGCGGCCTCGTCCGCGACGTCGGCGAGCCGCTGCGCGACGGCCCGGGCGTCCCGGGAGCCGAGGCCGCGCAGGCCGGCGTCGAACGCGAGCAGCACGCCCTCGGTCTCGTCGAGCAGCCCCTGGTGCGCCGCGCGCGTGGTCGATTTCCGCTCGGCGGCGAGCGCCTCGTCGAGCCTGGCCAGCTGACCGCGCGCGAGCGACGCGATGCGCCCCCGCACCCGGAGCCCGCCGTAGTCGGCGGCGAGCGCCCGCTCGACCTCCGCCTTCGCGGTCGCCTGCACCTCGGCCTCGCGCGCCGCGTGCGCCGCGGCGCCGACCGCGTCCGGCGTCCTCTGGCCGATGCGGTCCGCGAGCAGGTCGGTGAGCGCGTCGCGCGCCTTCGCGAGCGCGACGTAGCGCCGCGCCTCGGGCTCGCCCACCTGCGGCGGGATGACCAGGATCGCCTCGCTCCTGCCCCACTTCGGGCCCTCGATCGGGTCGTTGTCGCGCGCCTCGATCCGCACCTCGATGGGCACGTACGTCCTGCGGAAGAAGGGATCGCGCGCCCTGAGCTCGTAGCCTCCGCGGTCGATCTTCGCGTCCCCCGCCGGCCGCGAGAGCACCCGGCGCTCCTCCTTCGGGCCGGCGCGAAGGACGAGATCGACCTCGCGCAGGCCGTGATCGTCGGTGATCTCGTAGCGGAGCGGGATGCTGGGCTCGTCGAGGAGCCTGACCGTGCGCGGCGCGCCCTCGAGCGTGACGCGCGGCGCGTCGTCGGCGATCGACACGACGCGCTGCGCGTCGGCCTGCCGGACGCGCACCTGCCCGAAGCGCGCGGCCGCCTGGAGGGTGGTCGACTCGCCGAGCGTCCAGCGGGCGATCACGCCGTCCTTGCCGTCGTCGACGAACGGGACCTCGGCGCCGCCGTCGGTCAGCACGAGCGCGCGCCCGCCCCGGATCGGGCGGCCGCGCATCGTGATCACGGTCCCCCGCGGCTGCATCGTCGTCGCGAACGGCAGGAGCACCTCCGGGCCCTCGTGCAGGTACTCGGGCGGCGTGGCCATCATCTCGACGTCCTCGAGCCACGGCAGATCGAGCGGCGCCTCGCCGCCGCGGGCGGCGAGGACGTCGAGCCCCTCGACGACGCGCGACGGCTCGATCGCGGCGGCCGCGAGCGCCGCCACGCCGAGGGCGAGGCCCGCGCTCGCCCACCGCGCGGCCGCCTGCTGCGCGCGCGCGAGGATGCGCGCCTGCGAGGCGCGGCCGAGCAGGCGCCGGAGGTGCAGGCCGGCGAGCTCCGGCGACCCGACCCGCTCGTCGGCCGCGGCGCGATCCACGAGCGAGAGCGCCCTCAGGGTGGCGGCGCCGAGCGCCTCGTCCGTGCGGCCGACGATCTCGCGCACGGTGCGCCGGGCGTCGCCGCGCCGCCGCCGCGCGAGGATCGCCCGCGCGACGATCGCCGCGAGCAGCACCGCGAGGCCTGTGCCGGCGAGCCCGCGGGCGAGCGGGGAGCCCACGCGCGCCACGTGCGCCGCGCCGAACAGCCCCGCGAAGGCCGCCGCGGTGAGCGCGCGCCGCGCGGAGGGATCCACCTCGGTGTCCCAGAGAGAGCGCAGCCGCGCGATGGACAGGGCGGGCGCCTCGTTATCCATGGAGAGGCAAGGGTAACCGGCGGCAGGAGGTGGTCCAGCGGATCGGTGGGATCCCCGGGGGGGTGAGCGCCTGGCCGATCAGACGTCGAGCTCGCCGTCGGTCATGAACCAGCTGTCCGGGTCGAGCAGCACGCGCCGCAGCTCGTCCGGGAAGCTGGGGTCGAGATGTACGATGAGCCACCGCGAGCCGACGCTCGGGGGGTGGGGGCGGGAGAAGAAGCCGAGCGCCCGCAGGCGCGCGCTGAACGAAGGGGGGGTCACAAGGAGCATCCCCACGGAGACGTGCCCCTCGCGCCGCATCGCCTGGCAGAACTCGAGGAGCAGGGCGTCGAGCAGGGGGCCGCTGTCCTCGCAGAACATGTCGGTCATCTCGACCTTGTTGTTCCGCACCGAGTAGACGGCGTAGCCGAGCAGCCGCCCGTCGTGCCTGTCGAGCATGCAGAAGAAGCGGTGCCGCGTGTTGCCGAGCTGCGCATAGCGCCAGTTCAGGAACTGGGCGCTCCGCTCGCCGACGATCGGCGAGGGCTTCGCCCGCGACCACAGCTCGTCGAAGCGATGGTCGGCGGCGTCCACGAGCTCGGTGCGCACGCGGCTGCCCTTCGCGAGCAGCGCTGTGGCGTCCCGGAGCGCCATGGAGGCGTCGACGGCGCGCCCGGCGGCGCGCACCAGGGCGTTGTCCGGCTTCACCGTCGCTCGCTGCACGACGCGCTCGGCGGCCGTCGACAGCGCCTGCGTGAGGGGGGCTGGCGGGTCGCCCGGCGCCGCCGCCTCCCAGAGCGCGCGCCAGCGAGGGTGCGGGACCGCCGAGGCCGCCCGCTCCGCGACCCGCTGCACCACCGCGCTCACCGTGCTTCGCTGCTCCCCGGCCGACGAGGCGGCGAGCTCGTTCAGCTTGTACGCGGCCATGAGGGGGCGGACCCAGATGGTGGAGTCCGCGATCTTCTTGTAGCCGGCGCGCTGGAAGATCGGGAATGACGCCTTGTTGGGGAAGCCGAACAGGAAGTCGACCCCGGCGTCGCGGCAGCCCTTCGCGAGCTCGCGCTGGATGCTCATGGCGGCCCCGGCGATGCGGTGCGCCCGGGTCACGCCGAAGTCGCCGAGCACGCCGGCCTTGAGCTTCCGCCCGCTGACGTAGACGTCGCGCGGGTAGAACGAGCCGCTGCCGATGATCTCCCGCTCCGGGCCGTGAAAGCCCATCCAGGTCCGCGGCGGGCCCGCCGGGTTCTGCTCCTGGAACCAGCGCATCCGCCGCTCCACGAGCTCCTGCGATACCTCGCCGTGGGCGAGGTTCTCTTTCCAGAGCTGCGCGAGGACGTCCCTGTGCTCTTCCGGCTGGATGCGGGCGGCGCTGTAGACCTTCTGCATGGCTTCCCGGTGCGCTCTCCTGGCGCGGCCGAGCGGCGCGCCGGGCCCGTCATGGCCGAAGGCGGCGAGGGCGTCAATCGTGCCTGGCCGGGGTTTCTCCGTTCGCTTCTCCGTTCACTTCGCCGTTCATCCTCAACGACGCACGACGCGAGGGGACGTTCCGCGCCGGGCGCAGCGAGGCGCGCGCGGCGACGGCGCCATCACGGAACGGGGGTACACTCGCGCGATGCTCCGCCGCGCCATCGCCGCCGTCGCCTGGCTCTCGCTGATCTTCGCCCTGGCCTGCAGCTCCGCTCTCCCGCCGCCCCCTCCGGGCACCTCGCCGCCGAAGGCCGGCGGGGCCGCGGCGCAGCCGTCAGGGGCGGGCGCGCCGCTCGACGATGTCATGGTCGCGGAGGGCGACCCCGGTCCGGTGCCGGTGACCCGCGCCGATCCGGCGCGCGGCAGCCGGCTCGCGCCCGTGACGATCGTCGTGTTCTCCGATTTCGAGTGCCCCTTCTGCAAGCACCTGGACGGCACGCTGAAGCAGCTGGAGCGGCGCTACGGCCCGGAGCAGCTGCGGATCGTGTGGAAGAACTTCCCGCTCGCCTTCCACAGGCAGGCTCGGCCGGCCGCCGAGGCGGGGATGGCGGTGTTCGCGCACGCCGGTCCCAGCGCCTTCTGGGCGTTTCACGACGCCATCTTCGCCGCGGACGAGCGGCTCTCCCCGGAGCTCGAGGCCGCGGCGCTCCGGCGGGCGGGGGTGACCCCCGGCCAGGTCAAGCAGCTCGTTCAGCGGAGCGCGGCGGCGCAGAAGGTCGACGCCGACATGGCGCTCGCCGCGCGGCTCGGCGTGAACGGCACGCCGGCGTCGTTCATCAACGGCGTCGCCCTCGTCGGCGCGGAGTCGGCGGAGCGGTTCGCCGAGATCATCGACGCGCAGCTCGCCTCGGCGCGGGCGCTCCGCGCCGAGGGGACGCCGCCGGAGCAGGTGTACGCGGCGCTCGCGAAGAAGAGCTTCGCCCCGCCCGCCGCGGAGCCCGAGGACGCCGAGGAGGAGGAAGAGCGCAGGACAGTGCACCTCGTGCCCGTCGGGGACTCGCCCGCGCGCGGCAAGGACACGGCGCTCGTCACGATGGTGCTGTTCAGCGACTACCAGTGTCCGTTCTGCAGGCGGATCACGCCGACGGTCGAGAAGCTCGCGGCGCAGTACGGCGACAAGCTGCGCGTCGTGTGGAAGGACAACCCGCTGCCGTTCCACCCCCGCGCCGAGCCCGCTGCGGAGCTCGCGCTCGAGGCTCGGGCCCAGAAGGGGGACGCCGCCTTCTGGCAGGCCAATGATCGCCTCCTCGCCGTCGAGGCCAGCCTCGACGACGCGGCGCTCGAGGCCCTCGCCGCGGATCTCCAGCTGAACGTGGCGGCGGTGAAGCGCGCCATCGCCTCGCGCAAGCACGCGGCCAAGATCGAGGCCGACATGGAGCTCGCGGACGACCTCGGCGCCGCGGGGACCCCGCACTTCTTCATCAATGGACGCCGGCTCGTCGGCGCGCAGCCGCTCGAGAAGTTCCAGGCGCTCATCGACGAGGAGATCGCCAAGGCGGAGGCCATGGTCGTGGCGGGGACGCCGCGCGCGAAGGTCTACGAGTCCATCCAGAAGCAGGCTGTCCCGCCGGCGTCCCCGCCGAAGGTGTCCGTGCCCCCGCCGTCCAAGGGCCACCCCGGCAAGGGCGCGGCCGCCGGCAAGGTGGTCATCCAGATGTTCTCCGACTTCCAGTGTCCCTATTGCGCGCGCGGCGGCGCCACGATGGACGAGCTCCTCAAGGCCTTCCCGGGCAAGGTCCGTGTGGTTTTCCGCCACCTGCCGCTCCCTTTCCACCCCGAAGCGCAGCTGGCGGCCGAAGCGGCCATGGAGGCGCTCGCGCAGCAGGGGCCGGCCGGCTTCTGGAAGATGCACGATCGGCTCTTCAAGGCCCATGACGCCTCGAACCTCGATCGCGCGGCCCTGGAGCAGCATGCCGCGAGCATCGGGCTCGACGCGGCGCGCTTCGCCCGGGCGCTCGACGAGCGCACCCATCGAGCCGCTGTCGAGGCCGACGCGCAGACCGCGCGGAGCGCCGGCATCACCGGGACTCCGGGGTTCGTGATCAACGGTTACCTGGTCAGCGGAGCCCAGCCGCTCGCGAAATTCAAGAAGGTCGTGCGCCGCGCCCTCCGCGAAGCGAACTGAAGCGAGCTGAACGCAAACGCACGTGAGCTGAACGTGGCCAGGCAGACCGAGCTTGGGCTGCGGGCTTCTGGCCTGGCGCTCGGTCGACTGGCCTTCCGTTCGCCATGCGCGTTGCTCGGGGCGCGTCCATCGGTATCGCCCGCCGAGCTCGTGATACCTTGTCCCAATGCCCAAACCGCGCGGTCGAGGGACCTCGGCCGAACCCAGGCGCACCGTCAAGGCATCGACCGGGCGGGCGCGCGCGCAGCCTCGTGACAAGGCGGGCCAGCGCGGCGTCGCCGACGCGGGCTCGCCGGCCGCGCTGCGCGACAGGCAGGAGCGGTCGCCCATCAGCGCGCGGGCCACGGCCAAGAAGGCGAAGGGGGCCACCGCGCGGGTGGAGGCCGCTCCGGCGGAGCGACGGGCCGCGCCGAAAAAGCGCGCTGCGACGGAGCGGCCGGCGCCGAGGAAGGGCGCTGCGAAGGAGCGAGCGGCCGCGCCGAGGAAGGGCGCCGCGAAGGAGCGAACGGCCGCGCCTAGGAAGGGCGCCGCGAGGGCGCGCGCCGACGAGCAGCCCCGCGCCGCGCCGCCGAAGCGACGACCTCGGACCGCGAAGGTCAAGAGCACCGCGAAGGCCAAGAGCAAAGCGGGCGACGCGGAGCTCTCGCCCCCCCGTCCGCCGGAGCTCGACTGGGACGACACGCCGTCCGGCAGCGCCGAGGAAGCGCTCGCCCAGCGCTGGGCGGCGCGGGGCGAGGAGCTCTTCCAGCAGCTCGCCGATCACGGCGCCTCACAGCACGAGTACCGCGCCGACCTCAAGGAGGGGCGCTTCGTCTGGATCGCGCCGGGCGGCCGCGTGTCCGCCGAGGCGGGCGCGCGCCTGCTATGCAGCTGGTCGCGCGCCACGTCGGTCCTGGTCATGGCGTGGGCCGATCCGCTCGTCAGCAGCACGGGGATCGAGCGCTTCGACGGGATGCCCGCGGAGCAGGACAGCGTGGACGAGGAGGGCGCCTGGCAGATCGCGATGAGGTCGGCCGACGCCTGCGGCGCGGCGTACCTCTACCGCGTGTCCTCGCCGCAGGCCCTGTACTTCCTGGCGCTCGACGATCTGACGTTCTCGCCGAAGCGCGCCTCGTTCCACCCCGGCGCGCCGGTCGGCCTCGTGCTGCGCGCCATCGGCGAGATCCGCGAGGCCATCGCGTCCCGCGCCGAGCCCGCCGAGGTCATCCGCGACAGGATCTCCGCGCTCAGCGACTCGCTGCTCCACCAGGCCAGGTACGCCTACCGCGACACCGACTGGGTCGCGCGCCTCGACCGGACCGGCTCGTGCTTGATGCACCTCGCGAAGCGCATCCCGCGCGCGTGCTTCAGCGCGGTCGCGGCCGGCCAGCGCGTCGACGAGTGGCTCGAGCGCGAGCTCGCGCTCGAGCTGCTCAACGCGCTCTCGCTCATCGAGGACGAGTGGAGCCTGTTCGGCTGACGGGCCGCCGCGCCGCGCGGCTGAGCTCGCGCCGGCGCTCGGCCCCGTCCCCCACCGCCCCGCGCCAGCGCGGGGCGTGACCCGCGCGGCACCGCTCTTGAAAGGTCAAAAGGGGCGGAGGTGAGGGGAGGCGGCGATGGGTCGAGCGAAGCTGTTCCAGGATCGCAGGGACGCCGGGCGCAGGCTCGCGCAGCTGCTCTCGGGGTACAGGAGCGAGGCGCCGCTCGTGCTCGGCCTGCCGCGAGGCGGCGTCGAGGTGGGCTACGAGGTGGCGCGCGCGCTGGGCGCGCCGCTCGATGTGTGGATCGTGCGCAAGCTCGGCGCACCCGGGCAGCCGGAGCTCGGTGTGGGCGCGATCTCCGAGGGGGGCGAGGTGTACATCGACCGGAGCCTCGTCGCGCTGCTCGGGATCACCGAGGCGGAGCTCGCCGAGGTCGCGGAACAGCAGACCGCCGAGGTGGAGCGGGGGGTGCGCCGGTTCCGGGGCGACAGGCCGATGCCCCTCATCGAGGGGCGGACGGTCATCGTCGTGGACGACGGCATCGCGACCGGCGGCACGGTGCGGGCCGCGCTGCGCGACCTGCGCAGGCGCTCGCCGAGGCGGCTCGTGCTCGCGGTGCCCGTCGCCGCGCCGTCGAGCCTGTCGTCGCTCTGCCGCGAGGTCGACGGCACCGCGTGCATCGAGGAGGACCCCGGCCTCCAGGCGATCGGCGCCTACTACGAGGACTTCTCGCAGACCTCCGACGAGGCGGTCGTCCAGCTGCTCGCCGAGGCGCAGCGCGAGCTGCCGCCGCCCGAGGGCGCGGAGCGGCCGCTCTGCGTCCAGGCGGGGACGGCGGCGCTGCCCGGGGATCTCGCGGTCCCGGAGAGGGCGGTCGGCCTCGTTCTCTTCGCCCACGGCAGCGGCAGCGGCCGCAGGAGCCCTCGCAACCGCTCCGTCGCGGAGGCGCTCTGGCGGTGGGGGCTGGCCACGCTGCTCTTCGACCTGCTCACCGAGGACGAGGCGGAGGAAGATCGCCGGAGCGCTCGCCTCCGCTTCGACATCGACCTGCTCGCCCGGCGGCTGATCGGGGTGACGGACTGGGCGCTCGCGCGCCCCGAGCTCCGTCATCTCGGCGTCGGCTATTTCGGCGCCAGCACCGGCGCGGCGGCCGCGCTGATCGCGGCGGCGGCGCGGCCTCGCGCCGTGGGCGCCGTCGTGTCGCGCGGCGGCAGGCCCGATCTCGCGGGCGCGGCCCTGGCCAGGGTGCGGGCTCCGACGCTGCTCATCGTCGGCAGCGCGGACACCGCGGTGCTGGCGCTGAACCAGGACGCGCTCGAGCGCCTCGCCGGCCCGCGCCGCCTCGCCGTCGTGCCGTCGGCGACGCACCTGTTCGAGGAGCCGGGCGCGCTCGCGGCGGTGGCCCGGCTCGCGGGGGAATGGTTCGCGCAGCACCTGTCCCCGAGGGGCGACGAGGCGCGGCCGTGACGCCTACTTCGAGAGCCAGACCGTGTAGGCGTGCGGCATGAACGGCGCATCGTCGGGGTCGAACGGGCGGCTCCGGATCATGCTCCCCGCGTTGACGCCCACGAGCAGCAGCCCCGAGAGGCCGTCGAGCCCGACCACGGTGCGCTGCGCGCGGCTGCTGCCGAAGATGCCGGCCACCTCGACGCGGCCGGCCTCGGCGCCCTGCCTGTCGACCTTCACGATCGCCCAGCGGAACAGCGCGGGCAGCTCCCAGTCGGCCACGAAGGTGATCTCGGCCGCCTCGAGGTCCGGTCGAGCGCTCGCGTTCTCGGCGGAGAGATCGAGCCACAGATAGGTGGCGCCGGTCGGCTCGATCGGTCGCAAGGGCGCGACCCGCCGCGGGAGCGTGGCGTAGGGCAGCGACCACTCGAAGCGCACCCGGCCGAAGTCGCCGAACCGCTCGGCGTCCGACAGGTGGGCGCCGTCGCTGCGGCTGCCCAGGAACGCCCGCGCGATCGCGAGCTCGAGGAGCAGGTCGTCGAGGTCCTTGCCGCGGGACCTGAGCGACGCCCGGAGCGCGTCGAACGTGTCGGGCTCGGCGCGGAAGCGCGCCGCGCCTGCGGGCGTGGACTGCGCCGCGATGGCGAGCAGCGACATCGCGACCTGCGCCGGCGTCCCGGTGCCGTAGGCGTCGTCGAGGTACCACGGGAAGAGCAGGGCGCCGTCGAGCGCGCCGAGCGCCGCGCCCGTCAGCGCCCGCTCGGGGGCGCGCTGGAAGGCGTCGATCGCGGCGAGCTCCTCGGCCGCGCAGGGCGCCGCGATCGCGGCGAGGTAGCTCGCGGCCATGGCGAGCGCGCCCTCCTCGGCCCCGGCGTCGAGGCGCACGGCGACGGCGTGCCCGAGCGCATACGCCGCGTCGGACGCGCTCGTGCACCCGCCGCGCCCTGGCGCCGCGATGAGGGCGAACGCGCTCGCGGCGTCGAACCGCTCGCCGACCGCCCGCAGGTCGTGCCCGACGCGCGTGGGGCTGCGGCGCGGGCCGCGCTCCAGGTAGAGATCGTACGACGGGCTGCCGCCCCGCGCGCCGTCGGGGAGCGGCCGCGGCAGGCCGAGCGCGTCGTAGGCGCGCATCGCGGCCTCCAGGTGAGCGAGGCTCGCCAGGAGGGCGGCGCCGGGGACGTCCGCGGGCGCGTGCACGCACACCGGCAGCGTGAACGAGCAAGCGCGCTGCGGGACGTCGCGTTCGTCGGGGCGCTGCACCGGTGAGACCACGGGGCGGCCCTCGGCCGGCGGGCTGGCGGCCTCGTCGGGGGGCGCACCAGGCTGCGCGCTCGGCGCGGGCGGGCCGGCCGACGGCGCGTCCGGCGCGCGCGCTGCCGCCGCGTGGGGGCCGCCGAGGGACGCGACAAGCGCGAGCAGCGCGAGCCCGCAGCGCGCCTTGCGCCGCGGCCGCTGCGGAGCAGGCGCGCGCTCCCGTCCCTGGGGTGGGGCGTGCGTGGGGCACGGTCTCGTGGGGAGCGCTACAGCCATCCGGAGGCCCGCGGGCGAGGTCTGCCCCCGCGATGGGGCCCTAGCTCATCGCACGAGCGGCGCCTCCTGCCCATCCCGGGATGCTCCACGCGGGCGGCTTGCGGGCCCCGGCGTCGTCGGGTCGGGCGGTCGCGCCGCGGAGCGTCCTGCGGATTGCACCGGTGTGACCGTGCCAGATACTGCCGAGCTCGCTGCATGGCTGTGCTCGGACGAGGAGGGGTTGAGCGGCCGAGGTACAAAGGATGTCTGGAAGATAAAATTGCGACATCTCCTGTGGCGCAGAGGCTCACGCATTGTGGTGCATGTGCGCCGAACTCGTTCCAGTCCAGGATCGCCCTCGAAATCGCCTGGATCTCGCGCCCAGAACCGCTCCGGGTTCAGGCGACATGTGGCCCTGTCATTCTTCGATGAATTCGAGTTCTCGGCGCCGCTCGCCTCGCTGGGCACGGCCTCTGCAAAGCCCGCGTGCATGAACCGCATATCCCGACGTCGCTTCGTCGCCGGCCTGGGCGCTGGTCTCCTCGCCGCTCCGTTCCTCGGGAGGATCAACCAGCTTCGCGCCGACGGTGGGACTGCTCGCAACCTGGTTGTCTTTTTCTCCCCCAACGGGACTCATCATCATCTCTGGCGGCCGACGGGCTCGGGATCGAGCTTCTCTCTCCCTGCGGGCTCGATCCTCGAGCCGCTCGCAGCGCATAAGTCCGATCTCATCCTCTGCGACGGCATCGACTTCAAGGGCGTCGACAACCACGAGCCCGGCATGGTCAACATGCTCACGGGCGGCGGCAACGCCGGGAGCGCCAGCCGCGGCCAGAGCCTCGACTGGTACGTCGCCCAGGAGCTCGGCGGCCGGCCGGTCAACCTCGGTATCTACACGAGCCCGTGGGGGACGAACTCGCAGACCCGCATGTCGTACAGCGCGGCGGGGCAGTTCGCTCCCGTGATCGACGAGCCGCGGACCGCATACAACCAGATCTTCGACGGCTTCACGGGCGCGAACGAACCGACCGGGACGGACGCTGGCGAGGTCGATCCGAAGATGAAGCGCCGGCAGAGCATCCTGCGCGTCACGAACGGCGAGATGGAGGCGCTGCGCGCCGGCGCGCCCGCGCGCGAGCAGGCCAAGCTCGACGCGCACATCGACGGCCTCAAGCAGATCGCGCCCGGCGCCAGCGCGGGCGCCGGCCCCGTCGCCGCGAGCTGCAACACGGCGCCCGCGCCCCCGCCCTCGTTCAACCCGACCGACGAGGACGCCGTCCCCGACATCGCCATCGCGCAGATGGACCTCGTCGCCGCGGCGCTCGCGTGCGGGCGGACCCGGGTCGCGACCGTCCAGTTCTCTCACACGGTCTCGCCGCTGCACCTCCGGTGGCTCGGCCTGTCCGGCCAGGACCATCACTCGCTCTCGCACGCGAGCACGGGCGAGGACGTCGACAGGTTCCGCATCGCGGAGCGATGGTTCGCCGAGCAGTTCGCCTACCTCCTCGGGAAGCTGAAGTCGACCGCCGGCTCCGGCGGCGGCACCCTGCTCGACGAGACGCTGGTCGTGTGGGCCAAGGAGCTCGGCGACGCGCCGCTGCACCGGTGCGAGTCGGTCCCGTTCGTCCTCGCCGGCGGGGGAGCCTTCACGCCCGGCCGCTACGTCAACTTCGGCGGCGCTCCCCACCAGCAGCTCCTTGTCTCGATCTGCCAGGCCATGGGCCTCGGCAACAGCACCTTCGGCGACGCCTCGAAGGGCACTGGCCCGCTGGATGGGCTCGCGTGATGCGCGGTCCTCCGCATGTCCGTCCACCCACAGCACTCGGGATTACGAGGAACAAGCTCATGAACACACACAACACGACGGGACCCCTCGACGAGGCGGATGCGCCTGTCTCCCGGCCTCTGCCGACGAGCGATGCCCCGCGGCGCAGGCGGACACCGCGCCTCAGCCACGCGCTCGTGCTCTCGTGCGCCGCGCTGGGCGCCGCCGTCGCCGGCTGCAACGGCCTGTTCGGAGGCGGCGACGACGACGGCCAGACGAACGGCGGAGACGACACGGGCTCCCTCGACACGGGATGTGCCGACAACGTCGCGTTCTTCAAGGCGAACCTCTGGGACCCGATCATGTCCTCGAAGTGCACCGTCTGTCACACCGAGAGCGGGCTCGCGAAGGGGACCCGCATGGTGTTCGACACCTCGGGCACCGAGGAGGCGCTGCAGGCGAATTTCGAGGCGGTGCGCGACATGGCCGCGATCCAGGTGAACGCCGAGTCGGCGCTCCTCCTGCGCCCCTCCGGCCGGCACCCCGAGGGGCACGCCGGCGGCGCGCTCATCCCGTTCCAGGGCGAGGAGTACGTGGTGTTCGAGAAGTTCGTCAACCGCGTCAACCTGGGCGTGGGATGCGAGGAGCAACCGACGGCCTGCGAGCCCGACAGGGTGTCCGGGCGGCGCGTCCTGCGCCGGATGTCGCGCGTCGAGTTCGACCGGACCGTGGCCGACCTGCTCGGCGTCGACTCGACCGGCTACATCCTCCCGACGGACGCGAACGTCGAGGGCTTCGACAACAACGCCGACGCGCTCCTCTACGCCGGGACCGACGTTCAGCTGATGCGCGACGCTGCCGAGGACATCGCCGCCAGGGTGATCGAGGCGCCGGGCTCGCTCATCCCCTGCGAGGTGGAGACCGGAGACGACGCCTGCGCGACCGCGTTCTTCGAGAGCTTCGGGCGCCGGGCCTTCCGCAGGCCGCTCACCGAGCAGGACCGCGCGCGGTACATGGAGCTCCACCGCAGCGTCGAGGCGGACGAGGGCTTCGCGATGGGCGTCCAGTCGATGATCGCCGCGGCGCTCCAGTCCCCGTACTTCCTCTATCGCCCGGAGCTCGGCGCCGTCGCGCAGGACGGCACATACCAGCTCCTGCCGCACGAGATCGCGTCCCAGCTCTCCTACATGATCTGGAGCTCGATGCCGGATGACGAGCTGCTTGGCAAGGTGGAGTCGGGCGAGCTCGCGACGCCGGCGGTCATCTCCGCCGAGGTCGACAGGATGATGCAGGATCCGCGGGCCGAGGCCGGCGTCCTCAGGTTCTTCAGGACCTGGCTCCAGCTCAACGCCAAGCCGTCGAAGGACATGACGGCATACCCGGAGTACACCGAGGCGGTCCGGCAGGCGATGGAGCGGGAGACCGCGGCCTTCGTGCGCCACCTCATCCGGGAGGGCTCGGGCTCGCTGAACGAGATGTACACCGCGAGCTACTCCTACGTGAACCAGGAGCTCGCGTCGTTCTATGGCCTGGAGGCGCCGGGCGGGGCCGCGGACCAGGACGGCATGACGCGCGTCGACCTCACCGGGTCGAACCGGATGGGCATCCTCACGCTCGGCAGCGTCCTCAGCACCCACGCGCACGCCGCCGAGTCGTCGCCCGTGCACCGCGGCAAGTTCGTGCGCGAGCAGCTCCTCTGCCAGCCGCTGCCGCCGCCGCCCGCGGGGCTCGACGTCAAGCCGCCCCAGCCCGATCCCACGAAGTCGACCCGCGAGCGGTTCTTCGAGCACTCCAGCAACGAGGCGTGCGGCAGCTGCCACTCGCTCATCGACGGGATCGGCTTTGGTTTCGAGCACTTCGACGGCGTCGGCCGCTACCGCGACACCGACGACGGGCACCCGGTCGACGCGAGCGGCGACATCGTGGGGGCGCCGAGCGCGAGCGGCCCGTTCGACGGCACCGGAGAGCTCGCCCAGAAGCTCGCGCAGAGCCCGGACGCACAGGCGTGCTTCACGCTCCAGTGGCTCCGCTTCGGCTTCGGCGCCATGGACCAGGCCGATCTCTCCTGCATGGCGGAGCAGATCACCGGCCAGCTCGGGCCCGAGGAGCTGACCGTCGCAGGCGTCATCAAGGCGATCGCGCGGTCGCCGCGCTTCACGAAGCGCCTCGCCGAGGCGGCGGCGGACCCGGGCTCCTCGACGGATCCCGGCGGCGGCACGGGGCCGTCGGGCACCGACAACGACCCCCCGCCCACGAGCTCGAGCTTCGATATCCAGGAGACCGTGGACTCGGTGTGGGACGGCGGCGGCTGCAAGTCGGTCGTGGTCACCCACCAGGGCGACGCCAAGGCGCTCTGGGAGGTCACCCTCCACACCGACGGCACGCCCACCGACGTGTGGAACGCCGTGGCCGAGGCGGGCAACGCGGGCGTGAAGTTCTCCGGCGTGAGCTACAACGCGGAGCTCGATCCGGGGGCGTCCGCGTCCTTCGGCTTCTGCTGGCGGGAGTGAGCCGCGGCGGCGTATCGCCGCCCGCCCCGGCGCGGCCGTACCAGCGCGGCCGCGCCCGCCCGGACGCGCCCACCCGACCCTGCCAGCTCGGCCGCCCCGGTGCGTGGCGGGCGATACGCCGCGCGCCAGTTTGCCTTGAATTCTGCTATCCTGCGTACCCCTCGCCCGCCTCCAGGGCGGGGCGAAAGCCCAGGACGCCTCAATGACACATCCGCTTCACGACATCGTGCTTCCTGACAGCCGGCACGATTTCTTTCCCGTGGTGATCGAGATCCCGAAGGGGTCGAAGTGCAAGTATGAGCTCGACAAGAAGACCGGGCTCTTGATGCTCGATCGCGTGCTCTACTCGTCTGTGCACTATCCCGCCAGCTACGGCTTCATCCCCCAGACGCACGCGGGAGACGGCGACCCGCTCGACGTCCTCGTCCTCATGCAGGAGCCGGTCGTGCCGCTCACGATCGTGCGGGCGCGCGCCATCGGCGGCTTCTTCATGCGCGACGACAAGGGCGTCGACGACAAGATCATCGCGGTCGCCGTCGACGACCCCTCCGTGGCCCATTACCTGACCCACGAGGAGCTGCCCCCGCACGTGACCAAGGAGCTCATGCGGTTCTTCATCGACTACAAGACGCTCGAGAACAAGCTCGCCGAGGTCGACATGATGTACGACAGGAAGCGCGCCCTGGAGGTCATCGAGGAGTCCGTCGCCAGCTATCGCTCGATCAGCGCCTGGTCCAAGGGCTGACGTGGGGCTGACGTGGCCGGGGTTGGGGAGCCCGGTCACAGAAGAGCACGGATGGATCGCTGCTGGGGTGGATCGCGCTTCCTGGACTTTTTGGCGTCCACCCACGCAAAATCTCCGAAAAAATCCATAAACTGGCCCAAAACCCACGGGTAGCTCCTGAGAGACGGAGCGGCACACAGGTTGCTTAGTGTCTCTCCGTGGATCGCTTTTCGACACTCACGGGAAATGAGCGGCTCGCCGCGAGCCCCGAGGTCGAAGCGCGCCTGGCGGTCCAGCGGCTCCGGTTCGGCTCCGAGATCGAGGGCCGGCCGAGCTGGCTCGCGTGGCGGACGGCATCGTGAATCGGCTCGACGCGGAGCGTCGAACACGACTCTATCCCTGGAGAGCCAGCTCGGTCCGCCAGCGGAACCAGGCAGAAGCGCTGAGAGATCCGATAAAGATTCGATCCAGATTTGATAAAGATTCGATAGAGAATGACGAGTTGCGTCAGGGTGTGTGGGTAAAGGTTCGATAGAGAATGACGAGCTGCGTCAGGGTACGTGGGAAATCACGTGAGTTATCGAGGCGACACCGCTTGATCGGGGCTTGACAACATGAGAGACATCAGCTTTTCTCAAGCAATGATGAGCACGCTTAATAGCTTGGTTTCGGCGAGGGCGTGTCGCCGCTATTCAGCGGTCGCGCTCCTCCTCGCCGGCCCGCTCGGTTGCTTGGGCAATCTGGGCAATGTTGACGGCACGCCCGCGGAGGAGGAGGAGGAGGAGAACAATCCCGATACCACCAACCCGCTGCCGACCGACGATCCGCCGCCGCAGCCGCACGACATCCCCAAGGTGTCGGCCTGCATGGTCGAGGACCTCAGCACCCCCGGCCCGCGCATGGTGCGTCGCCTGACGGTGGACCAGTTCGAGGCCACCGTCCGCGATCTCTTCAAGGATCCGGGCGTCACCCTGCCGAGCATCTTCAACGATCCGCAGGTGCTCGGGTTCACGGCCGACGCGAACGCGCTGGTGATCCGCGACCTGACCGCCCAGCAGATCATGGACTGGGCCGAGGCGACCGCCGAGTGGGCGGTGACGACCAAGCTCGGCAGCATCACGTCGGTCACCTGCAGGGCGACGGACGCCGCCTGCCGGGGCGAGTTCATCCGCGACTTCGGCCGCCGCGCGTTCCGCGAGAAGCTCTCGGACGACCGCGTCGCGTCCTACGACGCCCTGTTCGCGCCGGAGAAGACGTTCGAGGATGGCGCCAAGGTGGTCGTGAGCGCCATGCTGCAGTCGCCGTTCTTCCTGTACCGCCACGAGATCGGGGCCGAGGCCGGCGGCGCGGGCCTCTACGAGCTCACCCCGCACGAGATCGCGAACAACATCTCGTACCTGCTGACCGGGACCATGCCGGACGAAGCGCTGCTGCAGGTCGCCGACGAGGCCGTCGCCCAGGGCACCACGCTGACCAGCGAGCAGATCTCCCAGCACGCGCTGCGCCTCCTGGAGGACCCGGCGACCAAGCCGCTCGCCGAGGCCGAGATGATGCGGTTCATGCGCGGTTGGCTCCAGCTCAACCGCCTGGTCACCAGCGTGAAGGACAACACGGTCTTCACGCTCCCGGACGAGCTGCGCAAGGACATGATGTCCGAGACGCAGGCGCTCATCCTGGACACCGCGTTCACGCAGAACGGCACGTTCTCCAGCCTCCTGCAGGCGGACTACACGTACATCAACAGCGGCCTTGCGGCGCACTACGGCCTTGGCGGCGCCGGCGGCACCGAGCTGACCCGGGTGCAGATCACCCCCGGGCAGCGCGATCGGGGCATCCTGGCCCACGGCAGCTTCCTGACCGGGCACGGCGGCGCGAAGCTGTCCTCGCCCACCCAGCGCGGCAAGATGGTCCGCACCCGTCTCCTCTGCCAGCCGCTCGAGCCCCCGCCGCCCGGCGTCGATCCGAACGTCAAGCCCCTGGACACCCCGGCGACCACGCGTGAGACGCTCGCGAACCACACCGCCGGTACCTGCAACGGCTGCCACAAGTACATGGACAACATCGGCGTCGGCTTCGAGCACTACGACACGTTCGGTCGGTGGCGGAACGACGAGAACGGGCTCCCCCTCGACGTGACCGGCACGATCATCGAGCCGCCCTCCGGGTCGGACTTCAATTTCAGCGGCGTGACCGAGCTGGCCGACTATCTCGCGGCGAGCGAGGACGTCAAGGCGTGCATGGTCCGTTACTGGTCGTACTACGCGTTCGGCGGCACCTGGAAAGAGGACGGCTGCACGTACGAGAAGGTCCAGCAAGAGGCGGCGGTCGACGAGTACCGCATGAAGAACGTGTGGCTCGCGCTGACGCGCGCGCCGCACTTCACCCGCAGAGTTCAAGGTCCGTGACCCCACGGCTGCAAACAACGAAGAGATCGGTAGTCAGCGAAAGGATCGGTCATGCGCAGCCACAGCCGTAGGAACTTTATCAAGGGTGTCGGGGCCAGCCTGGGGGCCAGCCTCCTGTTCTCGCCCTTCTATGACTCCATCGCCAACGCGGCTCCCGGGAAGAAGCCGAAGCGGCTCCTGATCTTCTTCACCATGGGGACGGCTCCCGAGGTCTGGAAGCCGAAGAGCGTCTCCGGTGAGACCCCCACGTTCAGCGATGCCACCTCGCCTCTCGAGCAGGTGAAGGAGCACATCGTGATGGTGGATGGCCTCCCCAGCGCGAGCCCCGGCAACAACCACGGGTCCGCCGACGGCCTCACCGGGATGGGCTACCACAGCGCCGGCCCCTACGGGCTGATCTCGGTCGACCAGTTCATCGTGGAGAAGCTGAAGGCCTCGCTGGCGACGCCCATCCCCTCGCTCCTGCTCGGCGCCGACACGAGCGGCGGCAAGACGGGGTTCTACAAGAACAACAACCTGGTGCCCATCGGCTCCCCGATGTCCGCCTACTCGACCGTGTTCTCGGGGGTGGGGCCGACGACCCAGGTCCCCAACGACACCTCCGCCGAGGATCGGCTGCGCCGGCGCAAGAGCATCCTCGACAACCTCAAGGGCGAGATCACGACGCTCAAGGGGAACCTGGGCGCGGAGCAGAAGTACAAGCTGGATCTGCACCTCGAGTCGCTCCGTCAGATCGAGCAGCGGCTCTCGACCTCGATGCCCGGCGGAGGACAGGGGGGCGGCGGCTGCTCCGTCCCGACAGCGCCCTCCGGCGACATGACCAACGCGATGAAGGCCAACCAGCTTCATCTGGACATCCTCGTCGGCTCCTTCGCGTGCGACATCACGCGGATCGCGGCGATCCAGTGGGGCTCGGATCAGATGATGAACGTGAATCTGCCGGAGATCGGCCTGGCCGACGAGGAGCACAACGGCCTGATCCACGGCAACGACCCCGGGCACGTGAAGCTGATCAAGCTCGAGAAGTGGCTGCACGAGCAGTTCGTCGGCGTCATCAAGAAGCTGAAGGAGCTGCCCGAGGCCGACGGCTCCGGCTCGCTCCTCGACAACACCCTGGTCGCCTGGTGCCGCGACATGGGCGACGCGCCGGCGCACACGCAGAACGAGATGAAGTTCGTCCTGGCGAGCGGCAACGGCGGCTACCTGAAGACGAGCCCCGGCGGCCGGTTCATCCAGAGCAAGGAGCGGCACGAGCGCGTGCTGCTCAGCCTGTGCGACGCGATGGGCGTCACGGATTACGCCGGCTTCGGCGATCCGGCCCTGTCGGCCAAGTCGCCGCTCCCGGGCCTGGCGGCTACCTGAGAATCAGGGGCGCAAGGCCCCCCGCCGCGACAGGCGCGCCCCCACGCGCCTGTCGCGGCGAGCTCCGGGCGAGTGAAAGGGTCGTTCATGCGCAGCCATCATCGTAGAGCTTTTCTTCAAGGCCTGGGTGCCAGCGTAGGGGCCGGCTTCCTGTTCACGCCGTTCCTCGACTCCATCGCCCAGGCGGCGCCCGGGAAGAAGCCGAAGCGCCTCCTCCTGTTCTGCACGATGGGGACGGCGACCCAGATCTGGAAGCCCGCGAGCGTCGCCGGCGAGACGCCCACGTTCAGCGAGGCCACGTCGCCGCTCGCGGCCGTGAAGCAGCACGTCGTGCTCGTGGACGGCCTCCCCAGCGGGAACCCCGGGAACAACCACGGCGCCCCCGACAGCCTCACCGGCCTCGGCTTCAGCGACCCCGCCAGGCTGCTCTCCGTCGATCAGTTCATCGCGGACAAGCTCGTCGCCGGCGGGACGACGACGCTCATCCCCTCGCTCCTGCTCGGGGCCGAGAGCACGGTGAACGGCGGGAGGTCGCCGTACTACCGCGCGGACAACCTGCCGACGATCGCTTCGCCCAAGTCCGCCTACTCGACCCTGTTCGGCTCGGCGATCCCGTCGAACACCTCCTCGGACGACGTGCTGCGCCGCCGCCGGAGCGTGCTCGACAACCTCAAGAGCGAGATCGCGACGCTCAAGGGGAACCTGGGTTTGGAGCAGAAGTACAAGCTGGATCTGCACCTCGAGTCGATCCGGCAGATCGAGACGAGGCTGTCGAACGCGTCCTCCGGCGAAGGCGGCGCCTGCAGCGCGCCCACGACGCCCGCCGGCGATCCGAGCAACCCGCTGGAGGCCAACCTCTTGCACATGGATCTCCTCGTCGGCGCGTTCGCTTGCGACATCACGCGGGTCGCCGCGATCCAGTGGGGCTCGGATCAGGCCATGAACGTCGAGCTCCCGGACATCGGGCTGCGAGGCGAGGAGCACGGCACCATGATCCACACCGGCGCCCCTGCGCACCTCGACCTGATCAAGCTGGAGAAGTGGCTGGCGCAGCGGTTCGTCGACCTCATCACGAAGCTGAAGGCGATCCCCGAGGCCGACGGCTCCGGGACGCTCTTCGACAACACGCTGATCGCCTGGTGCCGCGACATGGGCGACTCGCCGAACCACAACATGAACGAGATGAAGTTCGTCCTGGCGAGCGGCGAGGGCGGTTATCTGAAGACGAGCCCCGGCGGCCGTTACGTCAGGAGCAACGAGCGGCACGAGCGCGTGCTGCTCAGCCTGTGC
Source organism: Sorangium sp. So ce887 (assembly GCF_051521455.1). Classification (NCBI taxonomy): domain Bacteria; kingdom Pseudomonadati; phylum Myxococcota; order Polyangiales; family Polyangiaceae; genus Sorangium; species Sorangium sp. So ce887. The sequence goes on from NZ_CP150354.1 coordinate 12,360,752, forward strand.
GACGCGATGGGCGTCACGAGCTTCAGCGGCTTCGGCGATCCGAACCTCCAGGCCAAGTCGCCGCTCCCGGGCCTGGCCGCGAGCTGAGACGGCCGGCGCACGGCTTCCCCGGAGAGGCCTTCGCCGGTCACGTGACCGCGCCGGCGCTGCCATCGTCGATCCGTGTCCCTCGACCGGCGTACACTGGTCGTCATGACGACGAGCGCGCCGGCGGGGTACGAGGCGGAGCAACGGCGAGACGACCTGTCCGCGTACGCGCGGTACCTGGCCGCGATGGACGCGTCCATGCGCCAGAAGGTCGCGCTCACGGCGGCGCACCTCCTGTGTGAGGGCCGCGTCGCCGACATGGGGATGGGCTCCGGGCAGGGCAGCGCCGCGCTGGCCCAGCTCTACCCGCGCCTCGAGGTGATCGGCGTCGACATCGATCCCACGGTCATCGAGCTCGCGCGCCGCGCTCATCGGCACCCGAACCTCAGCTTCCAGCTGGGCGACATCGCCACGGCGGTCTTCCCGCCCGAGAGCCTCGACGGGATCTTCGACTCGTCGGTGCTGCACCACGTGACCTCGTATGGCGGCTACCGCCACGCGAACGCCGCCGACGCGCTGGCGGCGCAGGTGGAGCAGCTCGCGCCGGGCGGGGTGCTTGTGGTGCGGGACTTCCTCGACCCGGGGCCGGAGCCGGTGCTGCTCGACGTGCCCGCCGACGACGGCGACGACGGCCCCGACCCCCGCAGCGCCTCGACCGCGGCGCTGCTCGACCGGTTCGCCGGCGAGTTTCGCTCGCTGTCGCCGGAGCCGGGGTTCCCGCTGGCGCGCGTGGAGCCTGCGCCGACTGGCGCGCTTCCCGCGCCGCGCCCCGGGTGGCGCCGGTATCGGCTCACCCACAAGCATGCTGTCGAGTTCCTGTTGCGGAAGGATTACCGCGCCGACTGGGAAGCCGAGGTCAAGGAGGAGTACACCTACTTCTCGCAAGCGCAGTTCGAGGCGCTCTTCGCCCGCCTCGGCCTGCGCGTGCTGTCGTCCACGCCGCTGCGCAACCCGTGGATCGTGCGCAACCGGTTCGCCGGCCGCTTCGAGCTCCGGGACGCCGCGGGCGCGCGGCTGCCTTATCCGCCCACGAACTACCTGATCGTCGGCGAGAAGGTGAAGGCCGGTCAGGGGGTCGCGTTCGGGCTCCGGCCGGCGGAGGGCCCTCCGCGGTTCCTGCGGATCGAGCATCACCAGGATCGCGCCACCGGATGCGTGTTCGACCTGGCGGCGCGACCCCACCCCACGCTCGACATCGTGCCGTTCTTCTTCGCCGGCGAGACGGCGTACGTGCTGGCGAGGACGAGCTACCCGCGGCCGATCGCGCACGCCTGCCGCGAGGAGACGCCTCCCCTCGACGGCAGCGGCCCGGCCGGCTACCTGGCCGAGCCGATCGCGGTGGTGCAGAGCGAGTTCCCGGTCGGGCACACGGTCGAGCGCGCGCTGGAGCGGGCGGCCGGCGTGCGGGCGGCGGCGATCCAGCGGATGATCCCGGGCACGACGTACTACCCGTCGCCGGGCGGCATCCTCGAGGAGGTGCGCTCGATGCTCGTGGAGGTCGAGCCCACGTTCGTGAACGCGCCTTCGGAGGACGTCTCCGGGTTCGGCACCTCGGGCCGCATCCGCGCCATCGAGGCGCGCCAGCTGCTGCGCGCCGCGCAGGTCGGAGGCCTGCCCGACGCGCGGCTCGAGCTGAACGTCTACGACCTGCTGGCGCGCTTCGGATTGCCCTTCGGGCCGTGGATCGGCGACGACATCGCGCTCCCCGAGGGGCGCGCCGATCCGCCCGGAGGGGGCGCGGCAGGCGCTGCCGGCGCGGACGGCGGCGCGGTGGCCGTCGTGCGGCCGACGTCGCTGCGCGCCCTGCTCGAGCGCCCGAGCCGCCGGCGGTTCTCGCGGGTGGACCCGAGCGCCAGCACCGGGTTCCTCGAGGTGCGGCGCGCGCGCTTCGAGGAGCTGGCCGAGGGCGGCGCCGTGGTGGCCGCGCGCGAGCTCGAGTACGTGGTGCCGCGGCCGCTCGGCGCGCTGACCGTCTCGACCACGCTGCTCGCGCGCGCGCCGTCGGGAGAGGTGGTGCTCGGCGTGGACGACCATGACCTGCCCGCCGCCCAGAGCTTCTCGGGCAACAGCGAGCTCCTTGTCGCGCCGGCGTGGCGGCTGCCGCGGAGCGCGCGCACCCTCGCGGACGCCGAGGCCTTCGTGCGGACAAGGCTCCGGGTCGAGTACGGCGTCGAGGCGGGGGAGGCCGTCGAGCTCGGAGGTGCCTACCGCCCCTCGCCAGGGCTGACGCCGGAGCTCGTGCAGCCGCTCGCCTTCGTGGTCACCGCGGTCGCCGCGGAGGCGCCGACGGCCCCGGCCGGCGCAGCGCCCCCGGTCGCGCCGGCGCCCGTCCCGGATCGGCGGCTGTACTGGGTGCCGCTGACCGAGCTGGTCGCGGGGCGGGAGCACCTGCCCGACGGTCACCTCCGGGTCGTGGCCCTGCGCGCCGCCCACGCGCTCGGCGCCGCGATCGCGCCGCCGCGCCCGCGGTGACGCGGCGCTGGCGCAGGCCCCGCGCCGTCGTGTCGGTCCGATAGGCCACCTCGAACAACACGGCATGGATCGTCCAGCGGGCTTCTCCCCTGGTCGACCCATCAGGCAGCGTCTCCACGAACATCGATGCTTCGCCGCCCGGCGCGCGTGAGCCGACGGCAGGCGGGCGCCGGGCGTTTCCCTCATGATGTCTCCGGGGAACGGCCGGGAGCGATCTCGGGTCGTCACGGGCGGACGAACGTCTGTCTGCCGCGCCGGTGCGCGAAACGGACCCTCTCCCGGCGCCACGGATGAGCACAGGACGCCCTCCGAGCGCAGAGGTGGATTGCGTTCGAGCTGCCTGATGCCCAGACACAGCAATCGCGGGCGATGGGCGGCGGTCCCGAGACATCAGCTGCATTCGTCGCGTCGCGCGCTTTCGCGCGTCATCGCGCGCTTTCGCGCGATGCGGCCGGGCGCTGACGCATCGAAAGGCTGGCACGCCGCGCGCTTACAGCGTCGCACATCGCCGGCGAAAGGCCGCCCCGCAGCGCACAGCGGGACGGAAACCCCATGGACCTTATGAGCAATTCCCTGAAGATCGCGATGGCTGGCCTCTTGCCCACGAGCCGCTCCGTCCGCGGCGAGGTGCTCGGGCAGGACGCCCGCGCCGACGGCGGGCGGGCCGGCTCGTTCGTCGCGCTGCGCGCGCGCCTGCTCGCGAGCCCCAGCCTGGCCGGCGCGCTCAGCTTCATGCAGGGCACCACCCGCCCGTGGGAGCCCCACGAGCTCGCGGCGTGGCTCCACGAGCATGTGGTCGCTCCCGGCTGGATGAAAGCCCCGCGCGCGCTGCGCGAGCCGGGCGCGGAGACCGTGGAGCTCTGCGAGCTCGACGAGCGGCACCGCGAGGTCGCGGTGCTCACCGGGTGCGCGCGCCGGCGCGTGGCGCTCGCGCTGCTCGATTTCGTGGCGCCGAACCCCGAGCGCGGGTTCCTCCGCGCGGCGCTGTACAGCGCGCGCGTGCGGTGGAGCGTCGTCGGCGACCGCTCGGGCTGGCTCCCGGCGCCGCGCGAGAGCGACCTCCTGAGCGACATCGTGCTCAGCCTGTTCGCCTCCGAGATCCTCTCGGACGCGGAGCTCTACAGGAGCCACATGACCGTGTGCGCGGGGTGCGGCCGTGTCGCGTTCGCGCAGGAGGCGCGGCCGCGCGGCGCGGGCTGCCCGCGCTGCGACGGCGAGGTCAGGTGGCAGTCGCGCTGACACCGAGGGATCCAGCGCCGCGCCGTCGACGCCGCGCCATCCCGGCGTCGAGCACGATGAGATCGCCTGCTCGTCCCGCGTGCGTAATCCAGGCGTCTCAAGCGGTATCTTCTCTTCCGAAGACAACGATTCCTGAAAAGAGGGTGTCGTGGTGAATCGGCGGTGAACGAGTGCTGTGCTTGACGACTCGCTAGCGCCGCTCCAGGCTCGGCGCCGAGCCATGAGCCACGCCCGCCCCACGAGCGCCGAGATGGATGAGCTTGCCCACGCAGCGCAGCGCGATGGGTTCTGTTTGATCAAGGATCTCCTCCCGAAGCGCCTGCTGCTCTCGTGGCGTGAGGCCTTCGCGCCGCTGCTCGACGCGCACGTCGCGCGCGAGGGGCACCTCAAGAACCGGGGGCCGGGTCGCTACTATGTGACGCTCCCGTTCAAAGCCCCCTTCGCGGAGCCGCGCATCTACGAAGACGAGACGATCCTGGGTGTCGTCGAGCGCCTGGTCGGGGCCGACATGACCATGGTCCAGCTCGCGGCCGATACTCCGCTCCTCGGGTCCGATTACCAGGATGTCCACCGCGACACGCCACCGCTCTTCCCCGAGACCGGGGAGGAGACGCCTGCGTTCCAGCTCGCCGTCAACTTCCCCCTGGTCGACGTCACCGCCGAGAACGGCCCCATCGAGATCGCCCGCGGTACGCACATGCTCTCCAGGGCCGAGGGGATGCGGCGTCTCGAGCAGGGCGAGGTCGCGCTCGAGCCGGTCTCCATGGAGCTCGGCGACGTCATGGTCCGCGACGTTCGCGGCCTCCACCGCGGCACCCCGAACCGCTCGCCCGAGCCGCGGCCCATGGTGGTCATCGGCTACAGCCGCCGCTGGCTCTTCCGCCCGGAGGTCTCGATCCGGGTGCCCCGCGAGCGCCTCGCCCAGCTGTCGGAGCGCGCGAAGCGCATGCTCCGCTTCAACCCCATCGTCGAGTCGCTCGACGGGCCCGAGGAGACCGAGGTCTACCAGGCCTTCGCGTACTGACGCGCGCCGTCGCTCGCGAAGGCCGGCCTCCCGCGTGGCCGCTCCTCGGCGACGTCTCGCCGCTCGGAGGCGCTGCCATGCGGCCTCCTCTCGGTTCGTAAGATATTGTAATTATTGAAGATACTGGTTCAGGCGAGCGTGACGTGCGCGACCGCCTGATCCCTCAGCCAGGTGCGCTGCCGCCGCACGAAGACGCGCGTGGAGCGCACGATGGCCGGCGCGAGCTCCGCGGCCGGCAGGCCCCCTTCCAGGTGCTCGCGCACCTGCCGGTAGCCCACCGAGCCCATCGCCCGCGCGCCGCCGTAGCCGCGCGAGAGGAGCGAGCGGACCTCGTCCACCCAGCCCTGCTCCAGCCACCCGGCGACGCGGGCCTCGATGCGGCGGTCGAGCTCGGCGCGATCCCTGTGCACCGCGACCAGGCGCGCGGCGTGCCGGCGCTCCCGGAAGCCGTGCTCGGCGTGCCACGCGCTCTGCGTCCGGCCCGAGCGCTCGTAGATCTCCAGCGCCCGGCTCACGCGCACGAAATCGTTCGGCGCGAGGCGCGCCGCGCTCGCCGGATCCACCTCGGCGAGGCGCGCGTGGAGCGCGGCGCGCCCCTCGGCCTCGGCGACGGCGCGGTGGCGCGCGCGCACCTCGGGGTCGGCGGGCGGCGCGGGCGACAGGCCGAAGACCAGCGCCTTCACCCAGAGGAACGTGCCGCCGCAGACGATGGGCACCCGGCCCCGGTCGCGGATGTCGCCGAGCGCCGCCTCCGCGAGCTCCGCGAAGCGCTGGGCGTCGATCGCCTCCAGCGGATCGGCCGCGTCGATCAGGTGGTGCGGCGCGCGCGCCCGCTCGGCGGGCGTCGGCTTGCCGGAGCCGAGGTCGAACTCCCGGTAGATCTGCACGCTGTCGACGCTCACCACCTCGCCGCCGAAGCGCTCCGCGAGCCGGATCGCGAGCTCGGTCTTGCCGCTCGCCGTCGGGCCGACCACGACGAGCAGCTCGCCCGGCGACGGCGGCGCGATCGTCTCCCACGACGGCGGCGCGACGGCCGCGCTCGCCTCCGCGGCGAGCTCGTGCTCCGCCTCGATCACCGCCGCCCCACGCGGTGCTCCAGCTCCGGCCAGCCGACGCGCATCACGATGGGCCGGCCGTGCGGGCAGTGGCCGGCGAAGTCGACCTCGTCGAGCGCCGTGAGCAGCGCGCGCGCCTCGTCCGGCGCCACCGGGTCGCCCGCGCGCAGCGAGCCGTGGCAGGCCATCGTCGCCAGCGCGAGGTCCACCGCGCCGGAGAAGGCGCGCTCGCCCGAGTGGCTCAGCTCGTCCACGAGATCGCGCACGAGGCGCTCGGGCGCCGCGCGGCGGAGCAGCGTCGGCACCGCGTGCACCGCGAGCTGCGCCGCGCCCGCCGGGCGGACGTCGAGCCCGAGCCGCGCGATCGCCTCCTGCGCCTCCTCGATCAGCGACACCTCCGAGGGCGCCGCCGGGACGATCACCGGGAAGAGCAGCTTCTGCGTCGCAACGTCGCGCCCGTCGTACGCCGCCCGCAGCCGGTGGAACGTCACGCGCTCCGCCGCCGCGTGCTGATCGAGGAAGTAGATCCCGTCCGGCCCCTCGCACACGAAATAGGTGTTGCGCACCTGCGCGAGGAACCGCAGCGATTTCCAGGCGAGGGCGCGCTCGGCCGCGGCGAGCACGGGCCCGCTGCCGGTCGGGTACGGGACGGGCGGCGCGCCCGGCACGGACGTCGGCTGCTCGCCCGGCGCGCCCGGCACGGACGCCGGCTGCTCGCCCGCCCCGCCGCCCCGCTCGGCCAGCGCGACGTCGGCCCACGCCTCGAGCTGCACCGGCGCGCCCGCGCCGGTCGGCGCGGCCTGGGGGCGCGCCGGCGGGACCCCGCCGAAATCGCCGCCGAGCCCCCACGGATCGGCCGGCGGCTCCTGCCGCTCGCCCGGCGCGCCCGCCGCGATCGGCTCCGTGGCGGGGCTGCTCGACCAGACCCAGGCCTCCGCAGGCGGCGGGGCCGCGTCCTCGAAGAGCTTGCCCTTCCGGCCCTGGAAGCCGCCGGGGGGCGGCGCGGGCAGGCCGAACGCCGCGGCCACCTGCGCGGCGACGATCTTGTAGAGCGCGTCGGCGACGGCGCGGCCGTCGGCGAAGCGGACCTCGGCCTTCTGCGGGTGGACGTTCACGTCGACGAGCTCGGGCGGCAGATCGATGAACACCGCGCCGATGGGGTACCGGCCCGGCTCGAGCACGCTGCCGTAGGCGAGCGCGATCGAGCGCGCCAGCGATCGGTCGCGCACGTGCCGGCCGTTCACGAACATCCACAGCCAGCCGGCGCCCGAGCGGGCGCGCTCCGGCCGCGACACGAACGCCTCGACCGTCAGCGGCCCCCGCTGCCCCGCGCACGTCGCGAGCTCCTCGCCCGCGAGTATCGTGCGCGCCCGCTCCGCGCGGCTCGAGGTGCGCAGCCACTCCCGCGCCACGCGCCCGTCGCGCGAGAGGACCAGCGTCACGCCGGGCTCGCCGAGCGCGACCGCCTGCGCGATCTCGGTCACGTGCGCCGACTCGGTCCCGACGGCGCGCAGGAACTTGCGCCGCGCGGGGACGTTGTAGAAGAGGTCGCGCACCTCGACCACGGTGCCGGCGGCGCACCCGCAGGGGACGACCTGCGCCGCGCCGCCGCCCTCGATGCGGATCTCGGTCCCCTCGGACTCGCCGTCGCGCCGCGTGCGGAGCGAGAAGCGGCTCACCGAGGCGATGCTCGGGAGCGCCTCGCCGCGGAAGCCGAAGCTCTGGATGCAGCGGAGGTCGTCGAGCCGGGCGATCTTGCTCGTCGCGTGGCGGACCACCGCGAGCGAGGCGTCCTCGCGGCTCATCCCGGACCCGTCGTCCGCGATGCGCACCAGGCCGACGCCGCCCCCCTCGATGTCGACGCGGATGCGGCGCGCGCCCGCGTCGAGCGCGTTCTCGACGAGCTCCTTAACCACGCTCGCCGGCCGCTCGACCACCTCGCCCGCCGCGATCTGGTTGGCGAGGTCGTCCGGCAGGACGGCGACCCTGCGCCCCTCGGGCGTCGCGGGGTTCGATCGAGGATCCGCGCCGGCGATCCTCTCCGCGGTGCTCATGGCTCGTCGCTGGGGTCGACCGTCCGGGCGACCGCCTGGAAGTACAGCTTTGTGCGCTCCCGCGTCATCGCCAGCGCGGCGGAGCCGAGGATGGCCAGCTCGAAGACCACGAAGCGCACCCGCTCGGCGGTCCACCAGAGGCCCGGGTTCGTGAGGCCCGCGCGCTCCGGGATGTCCGGCGGCAGGAGCGCCCCCGCCTGCGCGACCATGTCGATCCAGGCGCCGCGGACGCCCCGGGTGAGCGCGTACTCGACCGCGGCGAAGGCCAGGTTGGCGAAGAGGACCTGGAGCACGAAGCCGCGCGTGCCGGGCCGCCCCCCGAGCGCCAGCCCGCTCGCGATGACCAGGAGCCCGCCGAGGAGCACCTTCCCGATGCTGAGCGGAAAGGAGACGTCCTGGTGCAGGCTCAGGGCGCGCGCCTGGGCGGCCTCCAGCACGAGGTACGTGAACTGGAAGGGCTCGCCCTGGTCGCGCGCTTGCTCGGCCACGGCCATGACGTCGGGGGCCATGCCGTCGCGCAGGTACATGGCCGTCCCGCAGCCGGCCATGAACCCGCGCACGCCGATGAGCCAGGTAAGCAGCATGGCGGCGACCAGGTACCAGGGGCGCAGCGAGCGCGGGCGCGGAGGTCGGTGCGAGTCCACGTGGAGGCTGCCGTGTAGCACGTTCTGCGATCTCGCGCGCTGTCTTCCTTCGGTCTTCCTTACCCGCGGATCGCAGACCGGGTAGCCTCGGAGCGCGAGGTGCCTGCGCGCCGGCGCAGGTGGCGCGGTGCGGCGGGGCTGTACTAGAACTTCGAGGACGAGGTCCTGGTGGCGAAGAGCAAGAGCGAGCCGCGAACGAAGCGAACGAAGGGGACCGGTGCGCCGCAGCCCGCGGGGACGGCGAAGGTGGGCCTCCTGCCCGGGTCGGAGGACGAAGGCGCGGGCCTCCGCGCCGACACGGACGCGGCCCCCCGGCCCGCCGCCAAGCGCCGCGCGCGCACCTCGGCGAAGGGCGCCGGGAACGCGCGCGGCGAGGCGCAGCCCGCGGCCGGCGACGACGACGGTACGCGCGAGGACGACGACCACGACGACGACGACGACGACGACGACGAGGGCGACGCCCCGCCCGAGAGCGGCGCCGCGAGGGCCGGCGACGCCGACGATGGCGAGGTCGTCGAGGTCGTCGGCGAGGTCGTCGGCGAGGTCGTCGACGACGTGAACGTCGATCTGAACGACATCGAGCTCCCGCGCGTCGCGCGGGCCAGAGCCGGCGAGGGCCGCGGCGGGGACGCGGCGCTGTCTCGCACGGACCCGCTGCAGGCCTACCTGCGCGAGGTGCAGCGCCACCCGCTGCTCACGCCGGACGAGGAGAAGGAGCTGACGGTCAAGTACACGAAGACGCAGGACGTCGCGACCGCCGCGCGGCTCGTGACGGCGAACCTGCGGCTCGTGGTCAAGCTCGCGTACGAGTACCGGCGCGCCTACAAGAACATCATGGACCTCATCCAGGAGGGCAACATCGGCCTGATGCAGGCCGTGAAGCGCTACGACCCGTACCGCGGCGTCAAGCTCTCCTCGTACGCGGCCTGGTGGATCCGCGCGTACATCCTGCGCTTCATCCTCAACAACTGGCGCCTGGTGAAGCTCGGCACGACGCAGGCGCAGCGGAAGCTCTTCTTCAACCTCAACAAGGAGAAGGCGAGGCTCTCGGCGATGGGGATCGAGCCGACGGCGGCGGAGATCGCGAAGCGCCTGTCGGTCGAGGAGAAGGAGGTGGTCGACATGGACCGCCGCCTCTCGAGCGGCGAGGCGTCGCTCGACGCCCCGGTCGGCGATCTCGAGGGCCGGACGATCCCGCGCGTCGAGCTGCTCGTCTCGTCGGGGGCGAGCCCGGACATCGCGTTCGAGGCGAGGGAGATGGGCATGCTCGTCCACGATCGGCTCTCGAAGTTCCGCGAGACGCTGAAGGGCAAGGACGTGATCATCTTCGACAAGCGCATGGCCGCGGAGGACCCGCTCACGCTCCAGGAGCTCGGCAACGAGTTCGGTATCTCGCGCGAGCGCGTGCGCCAGCTCGAGGCGCGGCTCCAGTCGAAGCTGCGGACGTACCTGCAGGAGGAGCTCGGCGACGCCGTCGAAGCGGGCTAGGTCTTGTCGAGCGGCAGCGAGCAGGGCGGTGCGAGGGGCTACGGGTGTCTCTACGTGGTCGCGACACCGATCGGTAACCTCGGCGACGTCACGCTGCGCGCGGTCGAGACGCTGCGCGGGGCGGACCGGATCCTCGCGGAGGACACGCGGCGCGCCCGCGCGCTCCTCGGCCACCTCGGCGTCTCGGGCAAGCCGGTCGACCGGTTCGACGCGCACGCCTCCGAGGCGGACGCGGCGCGGGCGGCCGCGCGGCTCTCGGCGGGCGAGTCGATCGCGTTCATGACCGACGCCGGCACGCCGGTGGTGAGCGATCCGGGGACGGCGCTCGTGCGCGCGGCGAGGGAGGCCGGGGCGCGCGTCGTGGCGATCCCCGGACCGAGCGCGGTGATGGCGGCGGTGAGCGCGTCGGGGCTCGTGACGGGGGGCTTCCGCTTCGTCGGGTTTCTGCCCCGCGGCGGGCGCGAGCGGCGCGAGGCGCTGGCCCTCGTCACGTCGACGCCCGAGGCGGTGGTGCTGTTCGAGTCGCCGCGGCGCTTCCGCGAGACGCTCGCGGAGATGGCCGAGCGCATGCGCGGTCGTCGCGCGGTCGTCGCGCGCGAGCTGACGAAGGTGCACGAGGAGATCCTGGGCGGCACCGTGGAGGAGCTCGCGGCGATGGAGCGGGAGTGGCTCGGCGAGATCACGCTGGTGCTCGCGCCCGCCGAGCCGGCCGCGGCGGGCGCGCGCCCGAGCGACGAGGAGCTCGACGCGCGCATCGACCGGGAGCTCGCCCAGGGGAGGCGGGCGAAGCACATCGCCGAGGAGCTGTCGGTGGAGCTCGGGCTACCGCGGCGGGAGCTCTACACGCGGGTGGTGGCGCGGCGGGGAGAGCCGGGCGGGTAGAGCGAGAAAAAACGCAAAGGCGCAAAGGCGCAAAGGCGCAAAAAGAAAGAGGAGATGGGCCGCGTCCACCCAGACATCCGGCGTTCTTTTTCATCAATCTCTTTTTTGCGACTTTGCGTCTTTGCGCCTTTGCGTTTTCTTCTCCTCTCACTGCTCCGGGGAGCGCAGCAGGCGCGCCGCGCCGTCACGTGTGCCGGCCCCGTCCCTGCGCCTTGAGGGCGTCGACCACGTGCTTCACGTCCTGCGCCCGATCGCGCGGCACGATCAGCAGCGCGTCGTCGGTCTCGACCACCACGAGTCCCTCCACGCCGACGAGCGCGATCACCCGGCGGTCGATCTCCGCGCGCGCGCGGAGATCGACGACGTGGTTGCCCTGCGCGTCGACGAGCACCGACCCCGCGGGCGCGCTGTTGCCTCGCTCGTCCTTCTCGGCGAGCTCCCAGGCGCTCTGCCAGCTGCCCAGATCGCTCCAGCCGAAATCGCCGGGCACCACGGCGAGCCCGGCGACGTGCTCCATCACGGCGTGATCGATGCTGACGGCCGGCAGGCGCGGGAACACCTGCAGGACCGCCTCCGCCTCGGCCGCGGCGCCCAGCGCGGCGGCGCGGTCGATCTCGTCGAGCCCCTCGGCGAGCGCCGGCAGGTGGGCGCGGATCGCGGCCCGCATGTCGCCCGCGCGGAAGATGAACATCCCCGCGTTCCAGAGGAAGCGGCCGCTCGCCACGAACTCCGCGGCGCGCTCGCGGTTCGGCTTCTCGACGAAGCGCAGCACCCTGCGGGGTGCCGCGCTCCCCGCGCCGGCCGCCTCCTCCGCCTCGATGTAGCCGAAGCCCGTCTCCGGGTGGGTCGGGCGGATGCCGATCGTCGTGATCGCGCCGCCCTGGGCCGAGGCGACGGCGGCCTGCAGCACCTCGAGGAACCGCGGCACGTCGGCGATGTGGTGATCGCTCGGGAGCACGACCACGACCGCCTCGGGATCGTCGCGCGCGATGGTGGCCGCCGCCCAGCCGATGCACGGCGCCGTGTTGCGCGGCGCCGGCTCGACGAGCAGGCGCCGCTCGGGGACCTCCGGCAGCGCGACCCGCGTGGGCGCCACGAGGTGCTGGCCGGTCGCGATCCAGATGCGCTCCCAGCCGGCGCTCCCTTCGCCGGCGCACAGCGGGAGCACCCGGCGCGCCGTCGCGGTGATGAGCGGCTCGCCGCCGACGAGCGGCAGGAGCTGCTTCGGGCGCGCCGCGCGCGACGCCGGCCAGAAGCGCGTGCCCGCGCCGCCGGCGAGGATCAGGACATGGACGGGGGTTGCGGTCGAGCTCATGAGCGATCGCCGGAGGTCACGCGTCGAAGCTTACCGCAGGGTCGCGGCGCGGTGGCAGGGGGCCGCTCAGGTCAGGGCCGGCAGCGCGTGCGTGGAGGCCACCCTCGCGAAGCCGAGCGAGACGACCCACAGCGCGCTTCCCCTCCAGGGTCTGCCGGCTTGCCGCGCTTCATCTTTTCACCTACATACCGCTCCTGGATCTGGCGCTCTCTCGCCCGGGGCGAGGGAGGGCGAGCCGAGCGAGGTTCCGTCCGATGTTGATGGCATATGCCAGCGTTGCCGCGTTCTTCCTGGTGGCGATCGGCTTCGTCCTCGGCTCTCTGCTGTTCGGGAAGCTGCTGCGCCCCAACAACATGTACGCCGGGAAGCTCGAGACGTACGAGTGCGGTGAGGCGCCCGTCGGGCCCGCGTGGTTCAACTTCAACCCGCGTTTTTACATCATCGCGCTCGTCTACATCATCTTCGACGTCGAGATCGCCTTCATCTATCCGGTCGCGGCGGTGTTCAAGCGCTGGGTGGACCAGGGCAGCGGGCTCTTCGCGCTGATCGAGATCTTCCTCTTCGTGGCCATCCTGATGCTCGGCTTCGTCTATGTCTGGGTGAAGGGCGATCTCAACTGGATCCGCGCCATCAAGGGCGATCCGCGCGGCGCTCAGAACGTGAGCAGCCGGTCCCGGGCGCGCGCGCCGCTCGCGGGCACGAGCGAGGGCGCGCCGGCGGGGCAGGCGGCGGTCGCCGACGGAGGTGCGGAGTCATGACATCGAACCTGAACCTGATGGCCCCGCCCCGCGGGTGGGAAGCCAAGTACGAGAGCGACGGCGGCGGCGTCATCACGACGAGCGTCGACCAGACGGTGAACTGGCTGCTCAACTGGGGGCGGTCGAACAGCGTCTGGTACATGCTCTTCGGCCTGGCCTGCTGCGCGATCGAGCTCATGCAGACCGGCGGCCCCCGCGGCGACCTCGAGCGCTTCGGCGCGGCCCCGCGGCCGAGCCCGCGGTCGAGCGATCTCTTCATCATCGCGGGGACGCTGACGTACAAGATGGCGCTCCGGGTGAAGCGCCTCTATGACCAGATGGCGGAGCCCCGCTTCGTCATCTCCATGGGCAGCTGCGCGAACTGCGGCGGCCTCTTCCAGTACGCCTACTCGGTCTGCAAGGGCGTGGATCAGATCATCCCGGTCGACGTCTATGTGCCCGGTTGCCCCCCGCGCCCCGAGGCGCTCCTCGAAGGGCTCCTGAAGATCCAGGAGAAGATCAAGAGCGAGCGGACCCTCGACCGCCGCGGCGCGACGGGCGGCTGAGCCCTCTTCTCTCGCTGTTCGTTCTGCGCTCCCGCACCCCATGACACCCGAAGAGATCTTCCAGGCGCTCCAGGCGAAGCTCGGCGAAGACGCGGTCTTCGACCTCCACCCCGTGTCCGCGAAGGATCGCGACGCCTGGTTCCAGGTCGCGCCGGAGAAGATCCTGACCGTGTGCCATCACCTGCGTGAGGCGCCGGAGCTCGATTTCGATTACCTGGAGTGCATCACCGGGGTCGACTATCCCGATCTCAAGAAGATCGTGGTCGTCTATCACATCTACTCTTACGCGAAGAAGCGCCGGATCGTCCTCAAGGCGTTCCTCGACCGGGAGAGCCCGGCGATGCCGACCTTGGTCGACGTGTGGTCGGCGGCGAACTGGCAGGAGCGCGAGTGCTTCGACCTGCTCGGCGTGCGCTTCGAGGGGCACCCGGATCTCCGGCGCCTGCTCCTGCCCGACGACTGGGAGGGGCACCCGCTCCGCAAGGACTGGCAGGAGAAGGCGGACTACCACGGCATCCCGACGCAGCGGCCGAACCCCGTCGAGCTCTTCAAGATCAAGCTGCCGAAGAAGGACGCGGAGGCGTCATGAGCCAGGTCATCTTCAGCGTCGACCGCGGGGGCGCGGACCCGGGCAGCGAGCCGGAAGACGAGATGACCCTCAACATGGGGCCTCATCACCCGTCGACCCACGGGGTGCTCCGCTTCGTCATCTCGACGGACGGCGAGATCATCCGCAAGGCGGTGCCGGACGTCGGCTACCTGCACCGGAGCATCGAGAAGATCGGCGAGCGCTGCACTTACAGCGGCTTCATGCCGTACACGGACCGCGTCGACTACATCGCGGCGATGTTCGCCAACGAGGCCTGGGCGAGCGCCTGCGAGAAGCTGATGGGCATCGAGGTGCCGAAGCGGGCGCAGTACCTGCGCGTCATCTCCTGCGAGCTCAACCGGATCGGGAGCCACATGATCGCGCTCGGCGCGATGGCGATGGACGTCGGCGCGGTCACGCCGTTCCCGTGGGCGCTGCGCGAGCGCGAGTACATCAACGACTTCATCGAGGAGCTGTGCGGCGCGCGGCTCACGTTCAACTACCACCGCATCGGCGGCGTCTCGTTCGACCTGCCGGCGGGGTGGGCCGACAAGGTGAAGCGGTGGCTCGAGCGCTTCGAGCCGATCATGGTCGAGTTCGATCGGCTCATCAGCCTGAACGACATCTTCATCAAGCGGCTCGCCAACGTCGCCGTGGTCACGGCCGAGGAGGCGAAGGACTGGGGCCTCGTCGGCCCCAACCTGCGCGCGTCCGGCGTGAAGTGGGATCTCCGGAAGGAGGACGGCTACTCGGTCTATCCGGAGCTCGACTTCGACGTCCCCGTGGGCCGCGGGCGCTACGGCGCCGTGGGCGACTGCTGGGATCGGTTCTACGTCCGGGTCGAGGAGTGCCGCGAGTCGGCGAAGATCCTCCGCCAGGCGCTCGACAAGATCGACGAGCACCCGGAGGACGACCTCCTGGGCAAGCTGCCCAAGAAGATGAGGCCCGACGGGGAGGCCTACGCGCGGATCGAGAGCGCCCGCGGCGACATGGGCTGTTACGTGATCGGGCGTGGCGCGGAGGAGGCGTACCGGGCGCGGTTCCGGACGGGGAGCTTCACCGCGATGGCGATGATCGAGGCCAAGAGCCCCGGGCTATTCCTGGCCGACCTCGTGGCGCTCATCGCCAGCTTCGACGTCGTGGCGCCCGAGATCGACCGGTAGCCGGGGGAGGGAACGCCTCAGGCGCCCTCGCCCCCGCCCTCGCCCTCGGTCCCCCCGCCGAGGAGCTCCGGGCACTTCTCGCTGATCGCCTCGCACCCTTCAAGCGCCTCCTCGGAGGTGTCGGGGGGCGTTTCACACGTGAGCGCCTTGATGAACTCAATCTGGGCGTTCGTGCAGGTCTTGAACTCGCCGACCGTGGCGGTACACCCTTCGAAATCCTCCGCGGGGCACGTCCCCGGTTCCGCGGGCGTCTCCGGATCGCTCATGCACTCTTCCTTGGCGGCCTCGCAGTCACCGCCGAGGGCGGCGGCGACCATGCCGATGAGCTCGCAGCTGTCCTCCTTCGAGAAGTCGGCCGACGCGGCGAGCTCGTCGCACAACGCCTGCGCCTCCTCGCCCGTCAATGTGTCGAGCTGCTTGCCGTCGAGGTCGTCCCCGGTCTCGCCGCCGGTGCCGTCTGTGCCGCCGTTGCCGCCGGTGCCGTCCGTGCCGCCGTTGCCGCCGCTGCCGCTGGTGCTGGTGGTGCTGGTGGTGCCGGTGGTGTCCCCATCGTCATCGCCGCACGCCACGAGCGCGAGCCCGGCCATCAAGAATCCAAGAAGCTTCATCCGTGTCATTGAGCGCTCCATCATCGAGAATGTTCACCTGAATGTCCGCGCGGCGCTCGAGGACGGCTCCGTCGAAGGAAGCGAGCGGGCGGCGTCGTCGATCGGGCAGGCCGCGCGGGGTGCGAACATACTACGGCCACGGCCCACTTTTCCTTCCTCGTCAGAAAATTGCGCAGCACCCTGCGGCGTGTGGATGGCCGCGCGCCGCCGAGGCGCTCTCCGGATCGCGCGTCCCCGTGGTCGGTCACGTCGCGCGCCGGCGCCTCCGCGGACGTGAGGGAGACCCCGGCGGCGCCGCCGGCTGCCCGCTGCGGCCGGCGTCCCACTGCGCGACAACGCGCTTCGGCGCCACGCGACGCCAGGCCCCCACGAGCAGCTCTTCGAAGAGCGTCCGGTCGACGCGACGGAGCTCCACCCGCGTCCAGCCCTGGTGTCCCCAAGGCGTCACCGAGAAGACGTCGGGCTGCGCCTGCACCAGGCTGTCCTGCTCCTCCAGCGACAGCTTCAGGACGGCGCCCTCCTGCTCCACCCAGTGGGTCGCGAAGATCTTCCCTCGCACGCGGAACGACGGCTTGCCGAAGTGGTCCTGCTCCTCGGCCTCGGGCAGCGACAGCGCGAGCTTTCGAAGGTCGTCGGAAGAGATCACGGCGGTGCGCCTCGGCAAGGGGATGGGTCGTGAAGGTCGTCGGAAGAGATCACGGCGGTGCGCCTCGGCAAGGGGATGGGTCGTTGTCGCGGAGGGATCTCAGGCCCGCGCTGCCTCGAAGACCCGGAAGAAGCTCGGCGTCTCTCGCACGCTCGTCACGCCGAGCCCCGCTGCCTCGAGCAGCGCGCGGTACTCGGCCTCCGTGCGCTCGCGTCCACCCGTGTTCACGAGCATGTTGATATCGCTGAACGTGAGGATCCAGTCGAGGGTCGCGTTCCCGCGCTGGGCGGGGGAGGCGGGGGCGGGCGCCTCCACGACGAGCAGGCGCGCCGCGCCGTCCATCGCCTCGCGGCACTTGCCCAGGATCTGCAGGCTGCGGGCGTCGTCCCAGTCGTGGATCACGCTCTTGAGCACGTAGACGTCGGCGGCCGGAGGCGCCGTGTCGAAGCAGCTCCCCGCCACGAAGGAGGCGCGGGCGGCGACGCCGCGCGACGCGAACAGCTGGAGCGCTCCTTCGCGCGCGTGCTCGAGATCGAAGACGACCCCGTCGGCGCCGGCATGGGCCTCCAGGATCGCGCAGAGCAGGGCGCCGTAGCCGCCGCCCACATCGACCACCCGGCGCGCGCCGCGGAGATCGACGGCCCCGACGATGCCGGGCGCGACCCCGCGGGTCAGCTCCACCATGGCCTGGTGGAAGATCGCGGCGGCGGCCGGGTCGCGCGCCATCTCGTCGAAGTGCTCGGTCCCGGACGACGCCGCGGCGTCTCCGGCGCTCCACGCCATCCGGCCGGTGCGGACGCAGTCGGTCAAGCGGCCCCAGGCCTGCCAGACGCCCGGTCCGCCCATCAGCCGAGACCACGCGCGCCGCGCGGTGGGGGAGCTCGTCTCGAGGCATCGCCCCATCTCGGTGAGCTCGATCTGCTCCCCGCGCGCGGCGAGCAGATCGAGCGTGACGAGCGCCCGGAGCAAGCGATCCGTGGCGTCGGGGTGCGTGCCGAGCCGCGCCGCGATCGCGCTGCTCGGAAGCGGCCCGTCGGCGAGGACGTCGGCGACGCCGAGCTCCGCGGCCGCGTGGACGACCTGCGGCACCCAGAGGCTCATGATCATCTGATTCAGGCGGAACGCAGGGGGCAGATTCGTGGGAGACCCGCTCGACATGGTGTTCGCTCCTTCGGGCCTACTCTGGGGGGCGCGACGCCGGGAGTATTGTAAAGATTTTACCTTGCCCGTAACGCGTTCGACCTTGTGGCGCCCGCGATCGATCGATCGCTAGAGCGACAAACGGGTTGAAACCCCGAAAAAAGCAGGAATTTCACAGGGAGGCGAGGAGGCGGGGAGCGAGAGACGGCGAGAGGGAGAGATTCTTTTTTTTCTTCCTCCCCGCCTCCTCGCCTCCCTGTGAAAATTCTCCGGGTTTCAACATGATTGGTGTTCTAAACCCCCGCGCTGTCACCCGTGCGCGTAGCGGAAGCCCGGGAATCATCGGTGCACTTTCGAGGTAGCAGTCTGCTGCGAGAGCGTCGTTGCCGCTCCCCGCCTCCCCGCCTCCCTGTGAATTTTCCGAAGGATTTGAGGGGATACCTCAGCTTGGGAACGGATGGCCTGAACGATGAATCCAAGGACGAACCGTGGACAGGCGACTGAGCTCGTTGGCGGCCTGGATCGAGCGTCGAGGACGGCGGCCCGGACGTCGAGCCGCGCCGGCATGCGCCGTGTGGCGCGGGCGCCCGCCGTTCGGTTACTCTACGCGCCCATGAGAAAGCGGAGCGGGCGCCTTGCGCCGATGGACGACGTGTTCGCCGCGAGGAAGCGACAGGCCGTCCCCCATGAGTTCGTGCTCGAGGCGCTGGCGCCGCTCGGGCCCGTGACGCGCCCGATGTTCGGCTGCGTGGCCGTCTATGTGGGGGAGAAGATCGTCCTCATCCTGCGCGACAAGCCCGCGCCCTCGCAGGACAACGGCGTCTGGCTCGCCACGACCGAGGAGCATCACGCGGCCCTGCGCGCGGAGTTCCCGGGCATGCGAAGCATCGAGGTGCTCGGGGAGGGGGTGACCGGCTGGCAGATGATCCCGGCGGACGCGCCCGATTTCGAGGAGGCCGCGCTGCTGGCCTGCGCGCTCATCCGGGCCGGCGATCCGCGGATCGGGAAGGTGCCCGGAGCGCGGCGGAAGCGGCCCGCCTTGCTACGGGCCGAGACGCCGGCGAAGGGGGCATCGAAGAAGCAGCCCGCCAAGAAGGCGGCGGGGGCGCTCCCCGCGAAGAAGGCGGCGACGAAGCTGCGCCCGAAAAAGGCGGCGACCCGGTCGCGCGCGAGGCTGGGCGCGCGCAGGTGAACGAACACGCAAGGAGCGCCGGCGCTCACGGGGCCCGCGCCACCGTTCTTCCCCATCGAACAGCCGCGCTGCACGCGCTTGTCGATAGACAGGCAGGCTGACGGGTCTACCGTGGCTGCCCCACCAGCCTCCTCTTGGGCGAGGTGGTCTGGTTCACGTGGACCATGGTGCTCTTCGTTGGAGTTCGCTGCAGCGCCCATGCCAGGCTCGCGCCCTCCGCGGAGCCGCGCCACGTCGGCGGCTGCTCTACCCGCTGACCGGCTGGCTCCTCGCGCCGGTCCTCGCGAGCGCGCATCCGTGCGATCGCTCACGTTCCGTGAAAAAGCTGAGTCGTATCGACGAGCTACAGATCCACGGACCTCAACGCGTTGTGGTCTCGGGCGAGCGCGGTCGCGGAGGGACCAGGATGCATTGTGGTCTCGGGCGAGCGCGGTCGCGGAGGGACCAGGATGCATTGTGGTCTCGGGCGAGCGCGGTCGCGGAGGGACCAGGATGTATTGTGGTCTCGGGCAAGCGCGGTCGCGGAGGGACCAGGATGCATTGTGGTCTCGGGCGAGCGCGGTCGCGGAGGGACCAGGATGCATTGTGGTCTCGGGCGAGCGCGGTCGCGGAGGGACCAGGATGCGTTGTGGTCGCGGGCGAGGGGCCCCGCGAGCCCGGGCGCGTCAGCGCATCGTGTGGCTGCGGGTCATCCGGTTCGCGAACGTCGACAGGGTGAACGTGCCGATGCCAACGATCACCTCGAGCGCCTGTTCGGCGGTGAAGCCGGCGCGGAGGAAGGCGTCGAGCTCGGCGTCCGTCACGTGACCCCGCTCGCGCAGCGTCGCCTCGGTGAATGCGGCGAGCGCCTGGAGGCGAGCGTCGGGCACGGGCGTTCGCTCGAACAGCGCAGCGGCCACCGCGGGAGGAGCCCCCGCGCGGAGGAGCAGCTCGCGGTGCATCTTGCGGCAGAGATCGCAGCCGTTCTCGCCCGCGACCACCATCACCACGACCTCGCGCTCCATCGGCGAGAGGGTCGCCTCCTCGAAGAGGGCCAGGAGATCGTCGAAGGCGCGGACCAGGAGCGGCGAGGTCGCGAAGCGGGCCACGGGCAGCGGCACGAAGCCGAACTTGCGCGCAGTCCGCTCCAGCGCAGGGCGGACCGCCGCGGGCGCGGTGTCGAGCGTGTGGGCGGGGAAATGAGGGGAAGGAGCGGGCTGGTTCATGTGAGGGGGGCGTCCCTGGGTTATTGGTTGTTAATGCAAGTAATTGGGGGCCGGAGCGCAGGGTCGAGGGCCGGCGCCGCGCTCAGCCCTCGGGCTCGAGGTTCGCGAGGAGGCGCTGCAGCGTGCGCCGGGTCGTGAGGAGGTCGTCCTCCGGGATGCCGGCGCGCAGCGCGTCGACCATGGCCATGGCCTCGCTCGACAGGGCCTTGCGCAGCTGGCGCCCGCGCGCCGTGAGGTAGACGAGCCGGGCGCGCCGGTCCGTCGGGTCCTGGCGGCGCGCGATGAGCCCGTCGCGATCCATGAGCGCCAGGATGCGGCTCATCGTGGGCACATCACGGAAGGTGCGCTCGGCGAGGTGCGTCTGCGTGACGCCCTCCTGCTCCCACAGCCGGACGAGCACCATCCATTGCTCGGGCGTGATCTCGACGCCATGGGCGCGGAAGCGCCGGTACATCGCGGCGCGGGACGCGAGGTACACGCGGGCCACCCAGTAGCCGAGCGCGTTGTCGAGGATGATCCCCCCGTCGGCCGTGAACTGGTCGCGCATGGTGGGCCAAGCGAACCACACGGCGTGTTAGTTGTCAATGCAATCAATTGTCTCGCGCCCCGCGCTCAGGCGCGTCCGAGCGCGCGGTCGCCACGAGGACGCGGGCGGTCACGAGGGCGCGAGCCGCGAGCAGCCGCGGGCTCGCCTCGGCGTGGCCCGGCCCGATGGGGGGGGCGGCCGCCACCCTCCACCTTGGCGCCGCCAGGGTGCGGCGCTCCTGAAGCCATCCCGAAGCATCTCGGGCTCCCGAGCGAGGCGCCTCCCATCGCGCGTGCGCGGAGCCCGAACTGCGAAGCGGCGTGAGCGCCGCAGGCCAAGCGCCCTGGCGCCCGCAACGCCGGCGTTCACGCCGACGTGCGCCCGCGGCGCTGCCCGCGCCACAGGTTCGCGGCAAACGCGCTCGGTCGCGCAGCGCCGACCGACCCGAGGCGCCACGACAACCGGCGACTGGGCGGCAGAAGGGGCATTCGATGTCCTAGCCTCCCTGCCGGACGCCGGCTTCGCGCGCGTCTTCCCCGCGTTCACGGCGACAACGCAGCTCACGATGCTCAAGATGGTGCCGCAGGGCGACGTGGCCGAGGAGGATCACCCCACGGCAGAGCAGACCACGTCGCTCGATGCGTACATCGCGGCCATGGATCGGGTCTGGGCGGGCTGAGCCCGGGGCGCGCCCGGGGCCGGAGCCCGAGGCGGGTGATCGCGCCCCCGCCGCGCCGTGGCGTCACGCGCTCGTGACAGCTGTAACCCCGCGCTGTCGCGGGCGCGTGACACCCGGCTGAGGTGCCGCCCCGCGCGGCCCGCCCGCGCCCTCGCCCGGAAGCCCCGTTGCGCCGCCCGAGCGGGGCGCAGGGTCAGCCGGCGAGCGCCGCATGCGCGCGCGCCGGAGCTCCGGCACCGCGCTTGCGATGGGCGCTCGTCGACCCCGATCGGCACGCCAGCCGACTCACCCACTCCAAAGACGACAAGGAGAAGCATGACGACCATGAACCTCGCCCACGTCCTCGCCTGCATGCGCTCTCTCTCCCTGGTGGCCTGCGTGACCGGCGAACCGCTATGGCGGCAGCGATGTGCGCTTCACCGTCACGCCGAGCACGGGCGCCTGGCACCGCTACACCGGCGCTTACATCGAATACTTCCCGGTGCCCTGAATCGAAGCCCCCGCGAGGGCGTCGCGCCGCACCGGCGCATGCCATCGAATGCCGCCCCGTGCGCCCTGGGCTCACGCCCCCCCTCGCGCGCGGGTAATGCTCAAATTTGAACATGAAGGTCGGAAGGCGGGAAGAGAAGATCAATGATCTTCTCTCCTTCACCTGAATTCTCTCTGGGCCAATGTGAGCACTACCCGCTCGCAGCGGGACGGGGCGGCATTCTGCCAGGCAAGCTCGAGCGGTTCGCCCAGGTGGCCGGGCACGAGGCGGCCTCGTGCCTGCCTTCCTCGTCCGAGGTCTACTCCAGGGCGTTGGCGAACGCGTTCTTCAGCTCGGAGGCGATGTCCCCCGACGACATCTCGCCGGAGTTGACGATGCCCACGGCGTGGTAGCCCGACGGCAGGCGGATGACCGCGGAGCGGGCGTGGGTCGTCCTGAAGGCGCTCGGGACGCTCCCGCTGCGGTCCACCGGGTGCGAGCCGCCATGGTAGGGGCTCGCCTTCCAGCCGTAGAGGTCCTCGAGCTTCGCGCTCGCGATCTCGCTGGACCAGACGAGCCGATTGTTCCGCGTCGCCGAGGAGCCCGTGGGCGAATAGAGCGCGTCGTAGGTCGAGGGGCTGATGAACCCGCTGCTGTGCCCGAGGTACTGGAAGATCGAGGCGAACGCCTTCGACGAGTAGTACCAGCCGCCCTGCGCCTTGCAGTGCCCGGCGAGGAGCTTCGAGTTGTAGATGACGCCGGCGTACGGATCGGTCTTCGTGGTGTACGCCCCCGCGATCGTCCACCCGTTGACCAGGGTGCCGAGGGCGTCCGGATCCGGGTCGCAGGTGGCCGCGAGGTCGGGGTCGACCGGGTCGAAGATGTAGTAGCGGACGAACGTCTCGTACCACCAACCCATGGCCTGGATGATGTCGTTTCCCGTCGCGCTCCACCCGTTGTTCGCGACGGCGTTGTTGATCGCCGGCAGGTTGGCCGGGTTCCCGACGATCGGGACCAGGTACGTGAGCAGCTTGCTGTTGATGTTGTGGTAGCTCCGGACGCCGTAGTCGCTGTCCTCCACGGGGACCAGGAGCTGAACGAAGGGGTTCGCCGGATCCCCTCCTCGGATGCCGGATTTGTGCTGGAGGAGATCGCGGAACGTGATCTTCCGGTTCTCGACCGGGAGCGCGTTCTTCACCACCGAGGGCAGGTAGTGGCGGATCTCGTTGTCGAGGAAGCTGAGCACCTGCGGGGTGCTCTTCCCTTGCTCCTCCAGCACCTTCACGAGCAAGAGCCCGCCGACCATCTTGGTCGCGCTGCCCACGTTCGCGAGGACATTCCAGGTCATCGCATCGGAGTGGGTCGCCGCTCCTCCGGACACGCCGTAGCGGAACCCGGTCGTGCGGACGAGCGTCGTGGAATAGCCCTTCGTGCTTCCGAAGCGGCTCCGGATCTGATCCTCGTATTCATCGACGTTCAGCTGTGCGCCTTGAGCCGGCGCGCTGAGCCCCGCCGTCGCGGCGACGAGCGACACGGCTCCGAGGGCCTGGAAGAAAGCGCGGGGCTTCGAGCGGTGTAACGATGCGAACATGGGCTTCTCCTTGCGTGACATGGGGGTTGGACCCGCCGAGCCCGGCCCGGGAGGTCGAATGAGACATCCTCGCGAGGCGCGGAGCGGAGCGCCGAGAGGTCATGCGGTGGCAAAGCGCGTCGCGGTCACGGACAGGAGCTCGACGCGCGCCTTGGGCTGAGCGCAATGCACGCCGTGTGCCGGCGTGAGATCGCGGCGAGCTCGCCTGCGGCCGCGCGCGGGGAGGCGGCTCTGGCGGCGCAGCCGGGGCGATGCTGCGCTACTTCGAGCTCTGCGGGCGCAGCGGGCCCTCTGCGGCGGCCGCGCGCGCAGCCTGCAGGGTCCGCCACGCGGTCGCGCCGAGGATGACGGCGCCGCCCGCCATCGACCAGGCGCCGGGCCGTTCACCGACGAAGAGGAGCGTCCACACGGGGTTGAGCACCGGCTCCACCAGCACGAGCAGCGACGCCTCGACGGCCGGCGTGTGGCGCATGCCTCGGCCGAAGAGGGCGTAGGACAGCCCGATCTGCACTGCTCCCAGGAACACCAGGAGCCCGACGTCGAGCGCCCCTGGAAGGGTCGCGCTGCCCAGCGCAAGCGGCAGTGTTCCGAGGCCAGCGAGGACGTTGCTCCAGACGAGCACCACGGGGTTGTCGTCCTGGGCCGCCCGGAGCCCCATGATGGAGAGCGCGAAGGCGAGCCCGCTGAGGAGCGCCAGGAGGTTGCCCAGGAGCTGTCCCGCCGAGAGCTGGTCCAGGAAGAAGAGCCCCAGGCCCAGCACGAAGATCGGCACCGCGAGCTTCTCACCGCGTGAGGGCTGCTCCCGCAGCAGCCACGGGCTGAGCAGCAGCACATAGAGAGGAGCGGTCGACTGGAGGAAGATGGCGTTCGCTGCCGAGGTCAGCTTGGTCGATTGAACGAACAGCACCATGGTCGCCGCATTCGCCGCCGCCGCGCCGAACGAGCGCCATGACGGGACGCGGCGGGCCCTCGGCATCGCCAGGCCGAGCACGACGGCGGCGATGAGCGATCGCCCGCAGGCGACCTGCCACGCGCCGAGGGAGCTCAGCTTGATAGCCGCCCCTCCGGTCGACCAGAGGAGGGCGGCGGCCAGGATCAGCAGTCGAGAGCGAACCAGCATCGGCAAGGCCGCAGGTCTTCGCACGAAAGTCGCTTCATGGGGAGGAGCTCATCGCAGCCGTTGTCCGATTGTACAACCATGCTGACGGAGCTGCTCATCGGCAGCAGCCACCGGCGCGTCCACATTGTGAACGTGGCAGTGAACGAATCGTCGTGCAGAAACTCGATGGCGCGCCGTGGGTCAGGGACAGGCTCTCAGGGGCGAACGAGCGCCATCCGAATCGCACGCTCCACCGGAGAGGCGTCGTCGCGCCACGGGTCGAGCGGTTCCCTCGGCAGCAAGGGAGGTTGCGCGAGGAATCTAGGCCGGTCGCCACGCAGGAGGGGCTGTGCCGCGTGAACGAGGAACGGGTGACACAGGTACACCGTGCCAGCCGGTCCAGTCGCGACGGCCTCGGGGCGGTGCGACGACTCGGCGAAGTCGGTGCTGGCGAGCTCGCCGAGGGTCAGCCCCTCCGCTCCGTGAGGTTCGAGCCTTCGGACGATGTCGAAGTGCGAACCAACGCGAAGACGCGTCGGTGCATCTTGGTCACCGACGTCGGAGAAGAGGAAGAGCATGAGGAGCGCACGCCCCTTCGACGCCACGTTGGCCCGCCACTTGAGGAAGTCCGGCTCGCCCTCCGTTCCGAAGCTCACATCGATGTGCCAGCCGCAGTCGCCCGGATCGTCTGGCGAGGGGAAGCGGATCGGGAATGTGCCGAGGCTGCCGCGAGGCATCCAGCGTCCAGGCCCCACGAGCGCGTCGTAGGCCGCGTGCAGCTTCGGTGTATTGGCCGCCTCACGGAAGAGCGGGTTCGGGATCTCGCCGATACGCACGACGGGGCGCGTCCAGGTGGAGGGCGCGTCCTCCGCACACCCGGTGGCGAGCCACAAGACTCGACGACATGCGTCGGCGAGCTCACGGGGGAAAGCTTCGTCGATCCGAACGAAGCCATCGTGGACGAACTGTTCGAGCTGCGCTGCGGACAGCGCGAAATCATGATGAGGCATCTGAAGTCTCCTGTTGTTCCAGCTCAAGGCACACGACGCGCGCGTCGCGGACGACCCATGAGCGCCGGGATGCGGCGCTCAGCCGAGCAGGAACACGGAGAACTTCATCATCGACGGGATAGTAGCGGACGGCTCGCGGTCGGTCAATGAAGGTCCGTCGTCTCGCCGAGGTCGCTGAGGCCCAGCTCCCAGCGGTTCGGCAGCACGGGCATCGCGCCGGGCGTCGACGACTGCGGGATGATGTAGAGGATGCCCGCGTTCTCGGCGATCGTCGACCGTGGGCCGAGCTTCTGCGCCGCACGTTCGCGCTCGATGTCCTCGAGTGTCCGACCTGCAAGGGGAGGATGACGGACGATACCATCCGCGTGCAGGACGGATCCCGGAGGCCAAGACCTGCACCTCGGAGACAGCGTTCCTCGATGTACAGACTCGCCAGGATCTGGACGGCAAGGAAAGGGTCTGATCAAAGGCCGCTCCGCTCGTCCGCCTGGCGTCTTGCTGATACGCTCTCCTCGTGTTTCCCGTGCCTGTCCCGATTGACGTCTTCATCTCGTACGCAGCCGCGAACGAGAGGCAGAAGGACGTGCTCAGAAAACATCTGTCGGCCCTGAAGCGCGAAGGGAAAATCCGCACCTGGCATACCGGGCGCATCGGGGTCGGCAGCGATCGGGACGCCGAGCTCGCGGTCCGCCTCGACGCGGCTCACCTCATCGTCCTTCTCATCAGCGTCGATTACCTCGCCGGCGACGCGCAGTGGCGAGAGATGGAACGGGCGCTGGGGCGCCACAACGCCGGGCGGGCGCGGCTCATCCCCATCCTCCTCGACGCGTGCGACTGGGAGGGCACGCCGTTCTCGGCTCTGGCGCCGCTGCCCGCGAACCGCGTCCCCGTGATGTCGTGGAAGCGCGAGAGCGAGGCGTGGACCGCCGTCACGCTCGCCATCCGGGCCGCCGTCGCAGATTTCACGTACAGGACCACTGCACCCACGCTGATGGACACGACCGCGCCGACGCGGCCGGCGCACACGGCACGCACGGAGAGGACACTCGACACGTCCCCCGCCGCTACCACCTTGCCCGCGGCCGGGGCCGGCAGGGCCCCGCCCCCACGACACCGAGGCAGAGCCAGGGCCTCGACGGCAGCTCGCGCGCTGATAGCTATCCTCGTGCTGGCGCCGTTCGCGGCGGTCGCGCTCGTCATCGATCGATTCACCACGACAGGTCAGACAGCAGGCGCGACGGCGGACGCGGGGCCGGCGGACGCGGGACCGACGGCGCGGCCGCGGACCCCGCCGCCGAGGACCGTGACCGCCGGCGAGCCGGAGCCGCGGCCGCCGCGCGGACCCTAGCGACGGTGTGACGCCCCTCCCCAGCGCGAGCGCGCGCGCCGCAGGCGTGACCTGCGAGATGTCACGCGCACTCCGCAGAGCCTGCGGGCGCCGGCGAACTGGGCAGCGGGCGGTGGCCCGGAAGGCGCAGGTGGCCGTGATGGACGCGCGAAGGCCGCCGCGACGAGGGCTCAGGGGCTCATGCCGGTGAGGTCGATCAGCGCGGCGCGGGCCCGGGTCGGGGTCGTCCCGGTGAACTGCTTCACGTCGCGCGCGAGGTGCGCCTGGTCGTAGTAGCCGAACCGCTGCGCGAGCTCCGCCCAGGTCCCCGAGGCGCCCGCCTTGAGGTGCTGCACCAGCCTGTCGAAGCGCACGAGCCGGGCGAGGAGCTTGGGCGGGACGCCGACGTTCTCGCGGAACAGGTCGATCACGTGCTTCTGGCTGTAGCCGAGCTCGCGCGCGAGCGCCCGCATGTCGACCGCGCCCCCGCGCTCCTCGATCCGCCGCACCGCCCACGGCACAACGCCGAGCTCGTGCCGCGCCTCGTCGACGCGCTCGCCGAGCGCGCGCTCGATCAGGTCGAAGCGCGCGTCCCACGTGGGGAGCTCTTCGAGGCGCTCGGCCAGGCGGCCGTGCTTTCTGGGCAGGAGATCGCGGGCCGAGATCACGCGCCCGGTGAGCTCCGCCATCGGCACGCCGAAGAAGAGCCGCCCTGGGTCCTCTTCCGCTGTGGCCCTACGCGGGCCCGACCGGCCGCCTTCGGAAGCTTCAGCGTCCAACACGGCGGGGGGGCGGCAGCGTCGCCCCGGGCCAGCGCCTGACGGGGCGGTGTCGAGGCGAGGCTAAGGGCGAAGCGCCGCTCGTCTCAGGTGGCAGAACGTTCCTCGCGCGCGAAGCGGCTCCTGCACGAGGACGGGCTCGACCTCTACTCGATGGATCTCCTGCCGCAACAGGGGATATGCCAGCTGAGCGCGGTCGTGGCGGGGTGGGCGGTGAAGACGCCTTGCGACGCGCGGAGGATGCCGCTGCTCCTCAGGACGCTGATCGGGGCGGCGGGCGGGTCAGGGGGCCAGTGAGAGAGCGACAAAGGGGCGGGGGCGCGGAGGGCGCTGGTGGCCGTGATGAACGCGCGAGGGGGACCGCCTCTCGCCGATCACCTTCGTCTCCAGCGCCGATGCGGGACGCTTGACGCGGCCTGGGGGTAGTCGACAATGCGCCCATGGCGCGCACCGCTCCGGTCCCGAACATCCCCGCAATCCCTGGCATGAACCCCGGTGTGTGGATCATGGGCGGCGGGGGCGGAGGTGGGGGGGGCAATGGCCGCGGCGGGAGCGGCAGCGGCAATGGGCAAGAAGCCGGCGGTGGCAATGGAGGGAACGACGCGCAAGGGGGCGGCAAGGGCGCCGGATCGTGCGGTCCTGGCAGCGGGGCCGGCTGTCCCAACCCGTCCCACGGCGGCGGGGGCGGCACACACGCCGGCGACCCCATCGACCCGGTGACCGGCCGTGTCTACACGGTCCCTGCGGTCGATCTTGCGCTCCCAGGGCCGCTGCCGCTCGTGATCAAACGAACCTACAGCAGCACCGCGCGCGATCGCGACGTCGGCCTCGGCCGGGGCTGGGCGCACTCGCTCGCCTGGGAGATCGAGCCGCGGCGCCGCACGCTCCTGCTCTACAACCCCGAGGGGACGCACACCCGGGCGCCCCTCCCCGCCATGGGTGAGAGCGTCGTGCTGAGCCGCGGTGTGCTCACGCGCCACGACTCGGGCTACACGCTCGTCATCGAGACGGGCGACGTGCTCATCTTCTCGGGTACCCAGGCGAGAGGCGCGCGGTACGTCCTGTCGCGCATGGTCGACCCCAGCGGCAACAGCATCGACCTCGCCTACACCGACGGTCGCCTCTCGTCCATCATCGACAGCGTAAAGCGCACGGTTCGCGTGCGCAGGCACGCCGATGGTCGCATCGCCGCTTTCGAGGTGAAGAACAGCCCACACCAGGGCCAGTGGGTGGCGTTTCGTCGTTATCGATACGACTCGTCTGGTCACCTCGTGGCCGCGGAGGACGCCGCCGGGCGCTCCGTCTCTTACTCGTACGACGATGGGCGGCTCACGTCGCTCGTTTACCCGAGCGGCCTTCTCGTCCGCTACCGGTACGACGCGCAGCATCGCTGCGTGGAGACCTGGACAGAGGCTCCTGGGTACACGGACGCGCTCGACGAGAGGGTGCCGGCGTTTCTGGCCGACGGCGTGACGCGCGCGAAAGGCATGCTCCACTGCAAGGTGGAACACGGCGGCGACGGCTACGTCGAGCTCGTCACATCGCGTGACGTGAAGCGGTACTCCGGCAATGAGCACGGGAAGCTGGAGAAGGCCGTTTGGGGTCCCGGGGTGCACACCAACACGTTCGATTCCATCGGCAAGCTCACCTCGTACACGGATCCCACAGGAGCAAGTTGGCGCTGGAATCGCGACGTGTTCGGGCGGGTCGTCCGCGAGATCGACCCGCTTGGCGCCGTACAGGAGTACACCTACAACGAACGTGGACTGCTCACGTCGATCACCGATCCTGTCGGCACCGAGTTTCATTTTGAGTACAATAGTGGCGGAAAACTCTTGGCGGTAGACGGCCCGGGCGGGAACGTCATCGTATACAAGCGGGACGGTCGTGGCTTACCTATCGAGGCCACGCTGCCGGACGGCGCCACCACCAGGATGGAGTACGACGCGCTCGGTAATCGCGTCGTCGTCACGGAGCCGGACGGCGGAAGGAGATTCATCGAGTACGACTACCTCGGGCAGGTGCTGGGCTTCACGGACGAGCGTGGCGGCACCACACGCTACGTGTACGGACCATGCAAGGAGCTGCGCCTGATCCGGCTCCCCGACGGAGGGACGATTGGCTACGACTACGACGAGGATGGGCGGCTCGCCGCCGTGACCGATCCGATGGGTCGCCGTTGCGAGCTCGCCTGGTCGGGGATGGTCGTCCACAAAGTCTGCCGTCCCGACGGAGCTCGAGTGCGCTTCCGTTACGATCGCGAGGGCGATCTGCTTCGGGTCATCCATGGCTCAGGTGAAGAGCACGTCCTCATGCGCAGCCCCGCGGGGCGGATCGTCGAGGAGCGGACCTTCGACGGTCGAACTATCCGATACAAACACGATCTGCTCGGACGCATCGTTCAGAGCGAGAGCGGCTCCGGCGAGATCACCGAGCTCAAATACGACCTCGTCGGGCGGCTCGTCGAGCGGGCCTACGCCGACGGCACGGCGGATCGGTTCGAGTACGACGCGGCGGGCCGCCTGCTGTGGGCAGAGTCCTCCGTGTCCGAGACGGTGTTCAGATATGATGGCCGCGGACGGCTGGCTGCAGAGCTGCACCGGGTGAACGGCCGTAGCTACGTCGTCGAGAGCGCCTACGATGCGGCCGGACATCGCACGCGCAGGAGCACCTCCTTAGGATACGTCGAGAGCATGGTCTACGATCCGATGGGCCAGCCGACGCGCGTCCTCCTGGGCGACACGGAAGCCGTGGAGATCGGCTGGGACAGGCGCGGCTTCGAGGTGCGGCGCGCGCTGCCTGGCGGTGGCCTCATCCAGAGCGCCTGCGATACGATCGGGCGCATCACGCACCAGCGGGTATTCCGCCCCGCGGGCCAGCCGCGCGCAGGCGAGCCTGCCTGGGCCGGTCCCAGGCCACCTGGGCTCACGGAAGAGCATTATCACGCGTACACGTCCGCGGGCGACCTTCAGGAGGAGTGGGGGCTCGTCGAGGGGCGCACGGGGTACACGTACGATCCGGTCTCGCAGGTCCTGTCGCGGGTGCCTCAGCGCGCGCGCGCCGAGCTCTTCGGCTACGACACGGCGGAGAACGTCCACGAGGCCGGTCCCCCGGCGCAGCCCCGGCGCTACGAGCTGGGCGGCAAGCTGATCCGCCGCGGGGACGTGGAGTATCGCTACGACGCTGACGCACGGCTGATAGAGAAGAGGCGCACCGCAGAGCGCGGGCGCTCCCTGTGCCGTTACCGCTGGAACGCCAGAGGCCTCCTCGAGGCGGTCGAGTTCGATGACGGCGCTGTGATCGAGTTCGTGTATGACGCGTTCGCGCGGCGCGTGGAGAAGCGCATCAGGCGCCGCGGCGAGGCGGCGCGCGCCACCCGGTTCGTATGGGACGGCGACACCGTGGTGCACGAGGTGCGGGAGGCTGCGGACACGCATGGCAACACGGTCGTCCATGAGCGTACGTACTGCTTCTTGCCGCGCAGCCACGCGCCGCTCGCGCACCGCGACGCGCAGGTGCTCGCGTCGGGCGAGCGCGCGGAGGGCGGCTGGGTTCACTATGTCAACGATCCGGTCGGGCATCCTCGAGCTCTGGTGTCTGGGCAAGGCGAGGTCCTGGGCCGCATCCATCGCAGCGTCTGGGGGCAGCTCGACGCTGGAGAGCCCGGCCAGGCGACGACGCCCCTCCGCTTCCCGGGACAATACGCGGATGACGAGACCGGCGTCGTCTACAACCGCTACCGGTATTATGACCCCGAGATAGGCCGGTACATCAGCCCTGATCCGCTCGGGCTCGCAGGCGGGCTTCGCCCGTTCGGGTACGCGAGCAACCGGCCCCTCGCGATGATCGATCCCGACGGGCTCGCGCCGGTCCGTGCGAGCGTCCAGGGGCCGTACTCCAACGGGCCTTTCGGCTCGTCGGCGGACGTGCGGTCAGGGCAGCGGCATTACGGCGGCGGAGAGCGCCTGCCCGGCCAGCTGCACCCTGCGGTCCAGGATGCGGTGGTGCCCGTGTATAACGGTGTCTCGGCCAGAGGCCAAGCCGACGCGCTGCCGCACTACTGCGCGGAGCCGTGGGCGATGACCAACTACATCCGAAACTACGAGCACGCGAACGGCATCCCTCCGGATACAATGAACCCGCAGCACCCGAATTGGAACGACTGCGTCGGTTCCATTCAGTCCATCACCGCTCAGCAGGGGCAGACGAGCAGGATCCCTTGCCCCAACTGTAGCCAGATGCTGGCCAACCTGGGGGTGCAGAGTCACCAGGTGCCACCCGTGAACGGCCAAAACTTCAGCCCGCCGGACCGGGGCTGGGCGAGCCAGCACCAGGGGCCGGCCGTCCACCTCGGCTTTCGCTGACCGGAGGCGAGGCGGACCGCCATGTCAGATGCCATGATTGCCGTCTGGGAGACCTCGGGCTGGTCCGACGCGGAGGTCAGCGTGGCGGCCATCCACGCGCTCAGGGACGACTGGGCCTCTCAGGAGCGGCTGCGGGAGCTCGCGCTCGCCGGGGAGCCTGTCGCGATCCGCGAGGCGGCCCTCCTCGCCGTGGCGCTCGCGCCGAGCAACCTGCCGGTGTTGCGCCAGGGCGTGACCGCGGCGCAGCACGAGGTGCGCGCCGCCTCGGTCGCCGGCCTGCGCGCGGATCCTCTGGCCCGACCGATCGCGGCGCACCTCCTGGCGAGTGACCCGTCGTGCGGCGTGCGCGCGGCGGCGGCGACGTTGCTCGCCGGCGATCCCAGGTACACGCCCGCTCTGCGCCGGGCGTTCGAGGCGCCGCTGCCGAACCCTAGCGTGGATCCGGAGGCGCCTCGGCTCGAGGGCGCGCTGGTGCGTGCGCTGGTCAGAGAGCCGGCGGTCGTCGAGCAGGTGAAGGGTCGGCTCGCTGCGCTGGCGAGTGATGTCCGCGACCTCGTGCTCGAGGACCTCTGGGCACGTCCGGAGCAGCGCCCCGATGTGCGCGCTCTGCTCGCGCACGAGGCCGCCCTGGTTCGCGCGTCGGCAGCGCGGGCGCTGCGTCGCGATCCGGAGGCGGCGAGCGCGCTGCTCGACCTGGCCCGTGATCCGTCGCCGCTCGTCCGGGCGGCAGCGGTGTCCGTGCTCGGCTTCGATGCGATGGCGAGGCAGGTGAGGGCAGGGCGGCTCGCGGACGCGAGCGAACACACATCGGTGCGCGTGGCGATCGTGGAGACCCTGCGTGCCGGCGAGGAGGAGATGGTCCGAGCGCTGCTGTCCGATCCGAGCCCGGCGCTCCGCGGGGTGGCCGCGTCCGCTCTGCGGGACGACGCGGCGTCCGTCGCGGCGCGTCGGGCCCTGCTCGAGGACGCCGCGCCGTTCGTGCGGGCGCGCGCCGTGAGCAGCCTCGCGCGTCAGGATGCGCTGTTCGACAGCGTCATGCCCTGCCTTGGAGATCCGGATCCCCACGTCCGCCGGGCCGCCATCGAGGTCCTCGGTCGATACCCGCCGGCGCTTTCGCTGCTCCGGCGGCACATCGATGCGCCCTCCCCGGTTGGACCAGCCGCGATGCAGGCGCTGCGCGACGATCCGGAGTCGATCCCGCTGCTGCGCACGCGCCTCCGTCCGGCCCGGCGTGCGGAGCGGCGGCGCAGGCTGCGCGACCTGGCCCGGGATCCCTCCTCGGTCGCGGGGGTGCGCGCGCTGCTCGACGACCCCGATGTGCTTGTCCGGACCGATGCGGCCAGCGCGCTCGGCGACGCCCGGGATGAGGCGATCGTGCGCCGGCTCGACGATCCAGACCCGTGGTGGCGTGCGGTTGCGGTGAGGGCCGTCGCCGGGACGGCGGACGCGCGGGAAGTGCTCCTGCGACGGCTCGGGGACGGCGACGGCGCCGTGCGCGCCGCGGCGGCGGAGGCGCTGGCCGGGGACGAGGCGGCGGCGCCGCGCATCCGGGAGCTCCTCGACGAGCCCGCCGCCGCGGTTCGCGCCGCGGCGATCACGGCGCTCGCGCGAGACGCGGGCTCCGTGGAGCGGATCGCCGCCACGCTGGGCGAGCCCTCGGACATGGACGGGGATCCGGCGCAGCTCGCGGCGGCGCGGGCGATCGCCGGCCGGCCGGAGCTGGCGGGCCGGCTGCGCGCCCTCGTGGAGCGAGGCGACTACGCCGCCGAGGTGACCCGGGTCGCGCTGGAGTCGCTGGCGCCCACGGACGCGCCCGTGGATACCCTCCTCGGGATGCTGGACGACGTCCAGGAGCTCGATGCGCTGAGGCTCCCGGCCGCGAGGCTCCTCTGGGCCCAGGGTCAGCACCGCGCCGCGGTCATCGCCCGGATTGACGATCCCAGCCCCGCGCTCCGCGCCGCGGCGCTGGAGCTCCTCGGTGACGACGCGAGCGCCGTCGATCTCGCTCGGGCGCGCCTGCGCGACAGCGACGCGCGCGTGCGCGCCGCCGCTGCTGCCGCCCTGCGCCGCCGCACGCCCACGGACCGGGGTGTCGCGCTCGTCGAGCTCGCGGAGGAGACGCGGGTCGCGACGGCGGGCAGACTTCACGATGCTCCGGTCCTATCGCGATCGGAGCTGCATTTGGATGTCGACCCACGAAAGGACGCTGTGATCGCGTGGCTCTGCGCGCGGCTTGCGAGCGACGAACGCGGCGGGGCTATCGCGGCCGGCGCGGAGGTGGCGCGCTCGGAGGTGCCGTGGGGGGTCAAGGACGTGTACCTGGTGCGGCTGCCGTTCGATCAGGAGGAGGCCCCGCTCGCGGCCGGCGTGTTTCCGATGCACAATCTGATCGAGATCTCTGCCGTTGCGCGCCAGCTCACGGTCGAGAGGTCGCCGTCGATCTGGCTCGTGTGTGCGGACGTCGCGTTCTCGGATCTGGCGCCGCCGGAGCTCGAACCGGGCACGGTTGCGTGGGGACCCACGTATTTCGGAGTGCGGATTTGCCGCTCGCACTAGCTCGTTCTGGCCGCATGGAGTGCGGTCAGGGCTGGGGCGGCCGCTGGACGCGCGAAGGCCGCCGCGACGAGGGCTCAGGGGCTCATGCCGGTGAGGTCGATCAGCGCGGCGCGGGCCCGGGTCGGGGTCGTCCCGGTGAACTGCTTCACGTCGCGCGCGAGGTGCGCCTGGTCGTAGTAGCCGAACCGCTGCGCGAGCTCCGCCCAGGTCCCCGAGGCGCCCGCCTTGAGGTGCTGCACCAGCCGGTCGAAGCGCACGAGCCGGGCGAGGAGCTTGGGGGGGACGCCGACGTTCTCGCGGAACAGATCGATCACGTGCTTCTGGCTGTAGCCGAGCTCGCGCGCGAGCGCCCGCATGTCGACCGCGCCCCCGCGCTCCTCGATCCGCCGCACCGCCCACGGCACCACGCCGAGCTCGTGCCGCGCCTCGTCGACGCGCTCGCCGAGCGCGCGCTCGATCAGGTCGAAGCGCGCGTCCCACGTGGGGAGCTCCTCGAGGCGCTCCGCCAGGCGGCCGTGCTTTCTGGGCAGGAGATCGCGGGCC
The DNA here is from genome assembly GCF_051521455.1 of Sorangium sp. So ce887. Lineage (NCBI taxonomy): Bacteria > Pseudomonadati > Myxococcota > Polyangiales > Polyangiaceae > Sorangium > Sorangium sp. So ce887. The sequence goes on from NZ_CP150354.1 coordinate 12,395,801, forward strand.
GAGACAACGCGCCCGGTGAGCTCCGCCATCGGCACGCCGAAGAAGAGCCGCGCGCCGATGGGCGTGAGGTTCACCTGGAGCCCGCGCTGGAACCCGTCGTGCTCGGTCAGCGTGAAGGTGTCGTCGAGCCCGGCGACGAACCCGCCCGGGTACAGGGCGTGGCGGCCGTCGCCCCCGGCGCCGAACACGCGAATCGGCGGTCCGAACTCGATGATGACGACGACCTGCGGCACCGGGAACTCGACCCGCCGCAGCGGCCGTGGCGCCTCCTCCGTGTAGCCGCTGTAGTCGCGGATGTAGGGGCGGAGCCGCGTCGCCGGGGGCCGGGTCGCGAGCTCCCAGCGGCTCTCACCGGACGTGCCTCGCGTGACCCGCGCACGCTGAGCCAGCGCTTGCATCGAGGGGCAAGGCTACCCCCGGGCGCGGGCGCGATCCAGCCGCGCGCCTCAGTCGCAGGCTGGCGCCTCCTCCCGGTAGGCGATCCCGCTGTCGACCGGCACCTTGCCGCCCTGATCGTGGGGCACGATCACGTGGCACTCGCCCTCGGTCACGTTGCCTGACGCGTCGACCGCCCGGACGCCGAGGGTGTAGACGCGCGCGTCGCCGTTGCCCTTCCGCTCCGCCAGGAGGTCCACCGAGCCGCAGCCGAGGTTCATGATGTCCACGTCGGTGTTGCCGTCGCCCGTGTCGTTCCGTGGCTCGTCGCTCGCGGCGTAGGTGAACGTCACCTCGACGTCGTCGTCACAGGCGTCGTCCATCTCCACGCAGTCGTCCACCGAGAGGGTGTGGAACGAGTGGTTCGGCGGCCAGAGCTCAGGGCGCCTGTCCGAGAGCACCGGCGCGATCGTGTCAACGACCACGAGCTCCGAGGCGCAGAGCGAGAGCGGCGCGCCCTCCGCCTCCGCGGTCACGGAGATCTCGTGCGTCCCGAGGGCGAACGGCCCCTCCGCGGAGACCGCCACCGTGACATCAACGCAGGTGCCCTCCGAGAGCTGCGCATAGATGGTCTCGACGTACGCGCCCCGGTGCGTCGCGCACTCGGCGACCCGCTCCTCGCCGCACACCCACTCACCCTCCGGGATCGCGTCGCCCGGGTCGACGCACTCGGCGACGAGGGCCTGCGAGCTGCCGCCGACCGGCTCTTCATGATTGCACCCGAACGACAGACCCGTGACGGAGACCACGCTGAACAGCCCGAGTAGACTGGCTCTCTTCATCATGTCGATACGGATAGCAATCCAATCGCGTCTTCGCGAGAGAAAAGATGCCGAGTGGACACATGAGATTGAGATCGATTGTGACCTCTGGAGTGCATTTTCTTGAGCCGTATCTGGAAGCACCGAGAACCACACCGCTTTCGGTCGCCGCCGAGGTGTGTCGTTCGCGGTTCCGCGCCCACGCGGGCGGATTGTCGGCGCGGGCGTGCGACGCGGCGCTGCAGCGCCGCGGCGGCTGGCGCCGGGAGGGGCGCGTCAGCGGACGGTCTTACAGCACCTGAAACCGAGGTGGTAATTCACGTGCCACGCGTTCTCCATCGGCTCCACGTGCCAGCGCGGGCTGTAGGAGCAGTGGTCGGGGTACGTCTCCCTGTCCTTCGGCCGGGGCGCGTCGTGCGCGCGGGCGACCTCGACGTAGAACCAGGCGCTCCCCTTGAGCTGGCTGTACTGCTCGCCGTCGTCCCGGTCGCGGCGGGTCATGATCTCGGCCACATTGCCGTGCTGATCGAAGACCCCGAACCGGGAGCGGCACGCCGGGTAAGCGCCCGCCGGCTCGGTGTCGGTCGCGCAGGTCTCGTAGGCGGAGCGCGCCGTGTCGGCGTCGCAGGGCGTGCCGTCGATCGCGCGATGCCGCGCCTGCGTGTGGCAGATGGCGAGATCGAGCTCGTCGCCGTAGGCGTACGTCCTCGGCTGGCCGCCCTCCGGGTCGCCGCGGCACGCGAGGCTCCACTCGTCCTCGGTGCAGAGGCGCTTGCCCTGCAGGCTGCACACGGCCGCCGCCTGCGTCGGGCCCGCCCACACCATCGGCAGCTCGCACGGCTTGTTGGGGAACTCGAAGATGTCGATGCAGAACTCGGCCGGCTTCGGCTTCCCGCGCGCGTGCTTGAAGACGGGCACCATGTTCTCGTGGCCGCCGCAGCGCGCGCGCTGCTCCTCGGTCTGGAGGACGACGCCGCGGAGCCCCTCGAGACACTGCTCCTTCGAGCGCGTGTGCCGCGCGAGCGCCTTGTTGCCCTGGTTGACGCGGGACGGCGCGCCGCCGCCGAAGTTCTTCTCCAGGAAGAGCTCGGGGTTCTTGAACCTGCGCTCGCGCGCCGTGAGCTCCTTCAGCGAGAAGAGCCGCACCAGATCTTCGCGCTCCTCGTAGTGCGTCGCCATCGGATCCCCGGCCGGCGGCGCCGAGCCGCCGTCCGCCGGAGGAGCGCCGGCCGCGCCACCGGCCGGAGGCGCGCCGGCTGAACCCGAGGCCGCAGAGCCAGCGGAGGCCGCGGGGCCGGTCGCGGGCGCGGAGGGGCCCGCCGCGGGCGGCGCGGCGGCGTCGTCGCGGCCGCGATCGGCGTCGCCGCAGGAGCAGGCCGGCATGGCCGCGGCGAGCGCCGCGAGCGCGAGGCGCAAGGGACGGGAGCGCTGTGTCACGTGGGCGAGGTCAGAGGGTCGCAGCGACGATCTCGGAGAGGCTCGCCTCGTCGACGACGCCGGTGAGGTACGCCGCGACGTTCCCCTGCCGGTCGATCACCACGAGGCTCGGCAGCTTGTCCACCCCGTAACGGACCGACGCTTCCTTCGCGTCGTCGATGAGGATCGGATACGAGAGGCCCTTCTTGAGGGCGTATTCGCTGGCCACGTGGGGCGGGTCATCCACGTTGACGCCGAGCACCACGAGCCCCCTCTTCTCGTACCGGCGCGCGATCCGGTCGAGGATCGGCGCCTGGACCGCGCAGGGCCCGCACCAGGTGGCCCAGAAATCGAGGATCACCGGCTGGCCCTTGAGCTCGGCGAGCTGCATGCGCGCGCCGGGGTCGCCGTTGGCCGCGACCGGCAGCGTCACGTCGGGGGCCGCCGCGCCGACCATGCCCCCGACCCCGGGCGACAGCCGCGGCAGGATCGCAAGGCCGAAGAGCGCGCTCAGGGCGATGAGCACCGCGACTGCAGGGTAGAGAATCTTACCGGAACTGAACTCGGGTTCGGCCATCGGGGGCCTGGGCTTCATAGCAAATCTTTGGGCCTACGCCCGAGCGCCTCTGGTACGGTCCGGCGCCTCGACCGGCCGGGCGCTTCGTCGCCCGGCCCGGGGTCGGAGGCGCAGCGCGGCCCGCCGCGCGACGCCGCCGCCGCCGCCGGTGGGGTCGGGGGCGCAGCGCGGCTCGCCGCGCGCTGCCACCGCCGTTCGGGTCACGTCGTCGCCCGCGCGCTGGAGGAACCATGCTGGATCGTCCGAATCTTTCACGAGAAAATCCCACGGGGCCGCGCGGACGGCGCCCACCGCCCGGGCTCCTTCCGGTCAAATGGGCGGCCAAGTGGCCCCCCGATGACAGCGATCTGCCCGGAGCCCCGCCAGCGCCCGGCGGCGGCGGCGGCGGCGGCTTCGCGGACGACGGCAACTTCAAGCGCGGCCGGTTCAGCCCGGTGTCGATCGTGGTCGGCCTCCTCCTCGCGCTCGGCGCCGCGGGCGCCATCTGGTTCGGCGTCAAGCAGGACAGCCAGAAGATGACGGCCGACGCCATCTCCAAGGAGAAGAAAAACATCTTCGTCCTGCCCAAGAAGGACCAGCTGCCCCTCTGGCGCACGTGGGCCGCCTCGAGCGCCGAGCTGTCGCTCCAGCAGGAGGCGCTCATGCAGCTCGCGTGGGCCGGCGACCCCGAGGGCGTCGCGCTCGCGACGAAGGCGCTCGCGCTCCCGGACCACCGCGTGAAGGGCGTCGCCGCGCAGGTGCTCGCCTACTACGGCTCGCCCAAGGCCGACGGCGCCAAGCCCGCGCTGCTCGAGGCGCTCAAGGTCGCCGACGAGAGCGACCGGCCCCAGATCGTCTGGTCCCTCGTCGAGCTCAAGGAGCCGGCCGCGTTCAAGGACGCGATGGACCAGTACCGGAAGGGGTTCCTCTCGAAGGTCGAGCGGCTCGGCGGCGGCATGGCCTTCGAGCCCGAGAAGCTCGCCGGCCTCGTGTCGCTCGAGGAGCTCGCGAAGCTCGCGACCGACGAGAGCCCGTCGGTGCGGCAGCTCGTCGCGACGGTCCTGTCGCGCAACGCCGAGTCCAAGTGGACGAGCGCGCTGATCTCGCTGGTGAAGGACAAGGACGTCGAGGTCGCGCGCGAGGCCGCGAACGGCCTCGGGCGGATCGGCGACGAGGCGGCGCGCGCCCCGCTCCTCGAGGCGCTGTCGAACGCCGACAAGGACAGCCGCCAGCGCTTCCTCGAGGCGCTGCGCGACGGCATCGGCGGCGAGGGGCTCGTCCTCGCCCTCGAGAGCGTGAAGAAGGACCCCGAGGAGACGACCTGGTTCCAGACGAAGCAGATCATGGAGATGCTGCGCGAGCTCGCCGATCCGCGGTCGGCCGATCCGCTCGTGAAGTGGATCGAGGCCAAGAAGCCGCCGCTGCACTGGCAGGGCGAGGCGGGGACGCGGCTCGCCGAGGTCGGCGACATCCGCGGCGCCAAGTACATCGGCGAGCGGATGCTGGCCGACCCGCTCAAGCTCTACAAGCTCGAGAAGTTCTGGGAGGCGGACGAGGGCGGGCACCTGTCGCGCACCGACCTGCCGCGCGTCGTCGGCGCCCGCATGCTCGCCGACCTCGCCACGGTCCACGAAGACAAGAGCGCCGAGCTCAAGGCGTCGGCCGAGGCGCCGATCATCCTGTGGCTCAAGGATCGCCCGCAGCCGCACGCGAACGGCCTGCGCTTCCTCGCCACGATCCGCTCCGAGAAGATCCTGAAGGACATGCGCGACTGGGCCTTCCCGACGGACCCGCTCCCCAAGGAGGGGCAGCTGCCGCCGTTCCCGGCGGCGTTCGAGACCGCGCAGAGCGCGCTCCGCTACGTCGGGCGCATGAAGGACGAGCCCTCCTACCCGCGGCTGCTCGATCAGCTCAACCGGAAGAAGGACCCGAAGATGGACATCACCCAGGACGGGCTCCAGGGCGCGGGGCTCGCGATGCTGGGGATGGCGCTCCGCGCGGTCGCCTACGGCGCGTCGCAGGGGCTCGCCGAGTGGGGCGACCCGCGCGCGGTGGAGCCGCTGACGAAGCTCATCGAGGACGAGATGTGGCACGAGGAGGCCCGCCAGGCCGCGTGCGAGGCGCTCGCCTGGTGCGCCGACGACAAGGCGATGCTCGAGGTGGCGAAGAAGGCGAAGGACTTCGCGAGCAAGACGGAGCCGCGCAAGCAGCTCATCGGCGCCTGTTACGCGTCGGCGCTCGCGCTCCGCCCGGTGCCGAGCGCGGCCGGCGAGCTCGTCCCGCTGCTCGTGGCCGACGTCGATCCCGGGGTGCGCATGGCCATCGCGCGCGCCATCGGCATCGGCGGCTTCGACGAGGGGGTGCAGGGGCAGCTCTTCGAGAAGCTGAAGGACGTCGAGGTCCGGAACGCCGCGGCGCTCGCGCTCATCCTCGGCGGCACGAGCGACACCGCGGCGCGGACGGTCGCGATGTACGCCGACTTCGACAAGGCGGCGCTCGACGACCTCAAGGACCACTACTACCGCGCGTTCGGCTACTGGTCGGACGAGGACTTCAAGCGCGGCAACCTCTACCGGTACGTCGCGAACGCCGAGGCGATCACGCGGGTGAAGGTCGCCGACGCGCCGCAGGAGTGGGCGCGGCAGCGGCTGCAGGCCCAGTTCGACAACCTGAAGTACGACAACGGCCCGCACTCCGAGACCCGCGTCGTGCTGCGCTACCGGCTCTACCAGGCGGCCAAGAGCGGCGACGGCGGGCAGAAGAAGGGCGCGATCGAGACGCTCAAGTTCATGAAGGAGAAGGGCGTGCTCATGGCCCTGCGGCACGAGCAGGGCGAGACCGGCGCGCTCGCGAAGCGCGCGTTCCACGAGCTCATGAACCCGAAGGCCACCGTGGCCGAGGACCTGAGCGCGCTCGCCCCGGCCACCAAGGCCGGGGGCGCCGACGTGCAGTAGCGGCGCGCAGCCCGGCGCGCGGCCGCGCCACGCTCGGCCGCGCGATCCGGGGTCAGGAGGCCCGGGAGCTCTCGAGGGAGGTCGTCCTCCCCGGGGATCCCGGGCTTCCTGTTTTTGTTCGGGCTGCGCGGCCGAGGCGGTGTCCAGCGCGCATCGAGCTGGCTGGAGCGCCGGGTGTCCGGCGCGTGTCGGGCTGGACAAAACGCACGTTTCGGAAGAGTGTTCGCGCCGAGGTGCATCGTGGCTACCTGGCGTGATGAGCTCATCGAAGCCGTGAAATCGAAGGCGGAGCGCGAGACGGAAGAGCTCGCGCGGCACAAGAAGCGGGTCGCCGAGGCGCTCGCGGCCGCGGAGTCGGCCGTGTCGCAGGGGGCCGAGTCGCTGAAGTTCGCGCACGAAAAGCTGCAGGAGAAGGGGCAGCCCGTCGTGCTCTCGCAGGAGCCGGACAAGCACCGGATCGCGTTCGGTGAGTTCAGCCTGGCGCTGGAGCTCCTGCGCGACTCCGCGATCGTCCGGGTGACGTTCGGCGACGGCAAGCCGCGCGAGTTCGACTTCGCGAAGGACCGCCACATCGCGCCCGCCGACGTGGAGGAGTACATCGGCCGCCGCGCGCTCGAGCTGGTCCGCGCGGCGCAGAAGGCCGCGCCGTGGTGAGCGCCGAGCGCGCCGCGGGCCGCTCGGCGCGCGCGGTGGGGCTCCGCTGCGGCTTCGTCGCGGGCCTGCTCGCCGCGCTCGCGGCCTGCGCGCCGCCCCGCGGGGCGACCGCGCCGCCGGCCTCGCCGCCGGCCGCCGCCGCGGCGCCTTCGGCGCCGGCCTCGATCGACCTCGATCCCGCCGCGGAGGCGCGGATCAAGGCGGACGTCGTGTACCTCGCGTCGCCCGAGCTCGCGGGGCGCGGTACCGGTGAGCCGGGGGCCGAGCTCGCGGCCGATTTCATCGCGCGCCGGTTCGCCGAGCTCAAGCTCTCGCCGCTGGGCGGGGAGGGGAGCGACGCGAAGGCGTACCGGCAGGTGTTCGACGCGCGGGTGGGCGCCGACGTGGCGCCGGCGGCGCTCGCGGTGCAGCGCGCGGGCCGGAAGCAGAGCGTCGAGGCCGGCAAGCTGGTCACGGCCGACGGGAGCGCGAGCGGCACGGTCACGGGGGCCGCGGTGCTCGTGGGCCATGGCGTGACCGCGGCGGCGCTCTCCTGGGACGACTACGGCGGCCGCGACATCGAGGGGAAGATCGCGATCGTGCTCGACGGCGTGCCCACGCTGGGTGGCGGCGCCGAGGCGAAGGCGCAGGTGGGGCCCGCGAAGGCCGGTGCGGCGCACGCAGGGACCGCGCAGGCCGGTGCGGCGCACGCAGGGACCGCGCAGGCCGGTGCGGCGCACGCGGGCCCGCACGGCGGCGCAGCGCACGCGGATCCGCATCACGCGCCGTCTCCGCGGCCGGCGGACGCGCTCCGCGACTTCGGCAGCGTCCGCTACAAGCTCCGCACCGCCCGCGAGCACAAGGCCGCCGGCGTGATCCTGGTCGCGGCGGGCGACGAGCTCCCGCGGGTGCCGGACGACGCCGCGAGCATGGGCATCCCGGCCGTGATGATCACGCGCTCCGCGGCCCGGGCGCTCTTCCCGACGGCCGGGCTCGCGCCGCCGGCGAAGCCCGAGGCCGCGAAGCCCGCGGCCGCGAAGCAGGCCGCCGTGAAGGCCCCTGCGCCGAAGCCGCTCGACGGCATCACCGTCGAGATCACGACCCAGGTCACCCCCCGAACGGCGCCGGCGTCGAACGTGATCGGCCTGCTCAAGGCGCGGGACGGCTCCCCTCACGCCGGCGAGTACGTCGTCGTCGGGGCGCACTACGATCACCTCGGCCACGGGGGCAACGCGCACTCGCGCGCGCCCGGCGTGCACGCGGTGCACCCGGGCGCCGACGACAACGCCTCGGGGACCGCGATGCTCCTGGAGGTGGCGCGGCGGTTCGCCTCGCTCCCCGCGCGGCCGGACCGCAACCTGCTGTTCATCGCGTTCGGCGCCGAGGAGATCGGCACCATCGGCTCGCGCCACTTCGTCGATCACCCGCCGGCGCCGCTCGGGGGGATCAAGCCCGTCGTCGCCATGATCAACGCGGACATGGTGGGCCGGATGCAGAAGGACAAGCTCCTCGTCGACGGCCTCGGCACCTCGCCCGACTGGAAGCCGATCGTGGACGACGCCGCCCGCGGGCTCGGCCTCGCGCTCGAGTTCGGCGCCGAGGGGTTCGGCGCGAGCGATCACACGTCGTTCACCGCGTCGCGCGTCCCGGTCGCCTTCCTGTTCACGGGCGCCCACGAGGACTACCACCGGCCGAGCGACACGGCGGACAAGATCAACGTCGCCGGCGTCTCGCGCTGCGCGGTGCTCGCGGCGCGGATGGCGCTCGCCCTGTCGCAGCGCGACGCGCGGATGGCCTTCACCGATCCGCCCGCCGATCCTCACCGCAGCGGGCGCGGCGGCTTCCGGGCGTCGCTCGGCACGCTGCCGGACTACGTGTACCAGGGGCCCGGCGTGAAGCTCACGGGCGTGCGCCCCGACGCGCCGGCCTCCCGCGCCGGGATGCAGGCGGGGGACGTGATCGTGCGCATCGGCGCCCACGCGGTCACCAACATCCACGACTTCATGTTCGCGCTCGGCGATCTCGAGCCGGGCCGCGAGGTCGTGATCGAGGTGGATCGCGGCGGCACCCGCGTGCCGCTCAAGGTCATCCCCGCCCCCGGCCGATGAGCCGGCGCCCCCGTCGCGCCGCGCCGCCGGCTGCTCCTCGTCGACGGCGCAGGGCCGCGCGCCGGCCCTGCGCGGGGTGCCTCGTCTTCGTGTGCGGCCTCGCGGCCGCGCTCCTCGCCTGCGATCGCCGCGAGCCCGCCGCGACCGACGCCGCGGTCCCCGCGAGCACCGGCGCAGCGGCGGACGCCGAGCCCGCGCCACCTGACGGCGCCGCCGCGGAGCTGCCCGACGCCGCCACGGACCTGCCCGACGCCGCGGGGGCCCCGGATGGCGCGACCGCGGAGCCGCCGCCCGACGGCGGCTCGTCGGACGCCGGGCTGCCCGGCAGCTCCGAGGGGTGCCCGGACGACATGGTCCTCGTCGACGGCGACTACTGCCCCCTAGTCGAGCAGATCTGCCTGGAGCACCACAAGGAGTTCGTGAAGGACCAGGCGAGGCGGTCGAATCCTTACGGCGAGACGGAGGGCTCGACAAGCGTCAGCGAGCGCTGCCTCGAGTACAAGCAGCCGACCGCGTGCCTCTCGAAGAAGCGCACGCCGATGCGCTACTGCGTCGACCGGTACGAGTGGCCCAACGAGAAGGGCGAGCTCCCCGCGCTGCTCGTCTCGTGGCGCGAGGCCACCAAGGCGTGCGAGGGCGCCGGCAAGCGCCTCTGCACCGAGGACGAGTTCAGCTTCGCCTGCGAGGGCGAGGAGATGCTCCCGTACACGTACGGGTTCGCGCGCGACGCGACGAAGTGCAACATCGACCGGCCCTTCCGCCAGCGCGAGCTGACGCTCTACCGCTACGAGCGGTGCATGCGGCACCCCAAGTGCAAGGCGGAGCTCGAGCGGCTCGATCAGCGCGTCCCTGCCGGCTCGATGCCGGCGTGCGTGTCGCCGTTCGGCGCCTACGACCTCAACGGCAACATCAACGAGTGGGTCGTGCGGCCGGGCCGCAAGTCGCCGGACCGGAGCGGGCTGAAGGGCGGCTGGTGGGGCCCGATGCGCGGCCGGTGTCGCCCGACGGTGGGGTTCCACAAGGAAGAGGATTACGGCTACGAGCAGGGGTTTCGTTGCTGCAAGGATGCGGCTCCGCGGTGAGCGCGCGGTGGCGCCTTCATTTTAAGGGTCGCGTGGCCGCCGACCGAGGGTACGCTCGCCTCCAGCGGGCCCGCGGCGCGGCGCTCGCCGGCGAAGGGCCTGCGGTTGCTCCTCCGGGGGCAGGGGCTCAGATCTCAGCGGCGGGTCGACCCGGCCCGTTGCCTACGCGGGGGAAAGCCCCGCACCTGCGGGAGACCTTGATGAAGCGATCCATGTGGTTCACCAGCGCGCGCTCGGCTGCGGCGGTCGTCCTTGCTCTCGGAGGCCTCGGGCTCCTGTCCTCCGCGTGCCGGGGCAGCGAGGCCGAGGATCCGTCGACCCAGCAGCAGAACGCCTACAACCAGCAGCCCGGGCAGTACCAGCAGCCTGGGCAGTACCAGCAGCCTGGGCAGTACCAGCAGCCGGGGCAATACCAGCAGCCGGGGCAATACCAGCAGCCGGGGCAATATCAGCAGCCTGGGCAGTACCAGCAGCCGGGCGCGCCCGCCCCGACGACGACGGCGCAGCCGAGCCCGCTCGCGCTCCCGTGTACGAACGACATGGTCTGCGGCACGCACAAGTGCAACACGGCCGCGGGCAAGTGCGCGTTCCCCTGCGCCGCGAACACCGACTGTGCGGCGGGCTTCTCGTGCATGGGCGCCGGCTCGGCGACCGCGATCTGCGTCCCCGGCGGGCAGTAAGCAGCGGCTGAGGCCGGCCGCGCGAGGTGCGCGGCGGCGATCGGAAGTTCGCAGGAGCCGCCTGTCGCGCCATCCCAGGGATCGGCTCGCGCCGAGGCAGCTGGCTGCCTCCCCCGAGACCGGATCCGGTCGTGGTAGGGCAGCTGGCAGCCTCCCGGTAACCGGATCCGGTCGTACCAGGGCAGCTGGCAGCCTCCCGGTAACCGGATCCGGTCGTGGCAGGGCAGCTGGCAGCCTCCCGGCAACCTGATCCGGTCGTGGCAGGGCAGCTGGCAGCCTCCCGGCAACCGGATCCGGTCGCCCTGGGGCAGCCGAGCTTGCCTCCGGCACCGGATCCGGTCGTGCCAGGGCAGCCGAGCTTGCCTCCGGCACCGGATCCGGTCGTGCCAGGGCAGCCGAGCTTGCTTCCGGCACCGGATCCGGTTGTGCGGGATAGCTCAGCTGCCTGCCTGCGACCGGACCCGGTCCCGCCGGAGCAGCAGCAACTCCGCATCCGAGCTGCTCCGCATCCGGAACCCCGGACAGACGCGGCCCCCGTAGAACGGCTTCGCAAGCGCTTGCGTACTTCCGCAACGGCTCGCCTTCCCGGGGCGACGCCCCCTCGCCGCATGAAGGCAGCGCAAGCCGCCTTACAGCGCGTATCGTGGTCGCCGTACACCCTGGCTCCGCTCTTGCTTTGAGGTGCGCGCGCGCCACGCGGCCGGCGACGCCGTGACGGGCGGCTCATGCAACGACCCTTCGAGAGGCTCGATCCCATGTCGCGCGGACGAGCGCGGCATGGATGCGACGAGCGCCGCGCGGACGCCGGTAATTGGCCATTGTAAAGATTCATTACGTCAACCTCAAGAATGAGGCATGTCTCATGAGCATTCACAGGAGACGATGCACACGTGCGCCGTCGGCCGCGCACGATTTCGCGACGTCACGTCGTGCCGGGGCCCGGCGAAAGCGTTACTTCTCCCTCGCGGGGTTATGCCTCGCCGCTTGCGTGCTCGCCGTTGCGGCGTGCTCGGACTCGCCGCGCGAGCCAAGGCTCTTTCTCTTCGACCCAAGGCTCTCTCTCTTGGATGGAGACCTCGACATCGAAGGGCCCGTCCTCCCCGGGGACGACCTGTTCGGCACGCTCTGCCCGGGCTACGACGCCACAGAGCTCCCTCTGGACCTGCCGCGCTCCGAGACGGTCGCCGCAGGCGCGATCGACGGGACCTTCTCGGTCTCGAGCACCGGCGAGGCGACGTACACGATGCCGCTCGCCGTTCCTCCGGGGCGCGCCGGCATGCAGCCGGAGCTCGCGGTGAGCTACGACAGCTCGGGCGGAGAGGGCGTGATCGGCATGGGGTTCTCCGTGACGGGGCTGTCCGCGGTGACGCGGTGCCCGCGCACGATCGCGCAGGATGGCGAGATCCGGGCCGTTCAATACGATCAAGACGACGCGCTCTGCCTCGACGGGAAGCGCCTGGTCGAGGTGGGCAGGGCGGGGGATCTCGTGGAGTACCGCACGTTCCCCGATACCTTCACCAAGGTGATCGCCAGCTATGATCGCTGGGATTGGGAAAAGGGCCCGATGCATCTCCGCGCGTACACGAAGTCAGGGCGGATCATCGAGTACGGGAACGAGCCGAGCGGCCGGGTCATGGGCAAACGCGGCGTCGTCCGCGCGTGGTGGGTGACGCGCGTGAGCGACCGCTACGGAAACACGATGGACACGCGGTACAAGAGCGAGGAGCACCCGACGGAGAAGTACACCGTCGAGCACGCGCCGCTGCGGATCGATTACACCGGTCATCCATCGGCCCCGGCGACGCGCGCCGTCGAGTTCGTGTACAGCGCGCCGCAGTCGGGGGGGCGCGTGTTCTACTCGCGCGGGATGGAGCTCCGGAGCTTGTGGCGCCTGTACGAGATCCGGATGCTCGGGCCCGGCGACGCGCTCGTCCGGAATTACCGCTTCTTGTTCGACGACGCGCCCGCGACAGGGCGGCGGCTGCTCCAGCAGGTCGAAGAGTGCGCACCGGACGGCATGTGCAAGCCGCCGACACGCTTCGGGTGGCACCACGGCACGAAGGGGTTCAGCTGGCTGGCGACGCCGCTCGAGGTCCCCACGTCCGATCGCGGCAGCAGCATGCTGATGGACGCGACGGGTGACGGGCTCGACGACATCGTGATGTCCGACGACGAGCTCGCGATGTACGAGGGCGTCGAGGTGCCGTTGACCACCTGGTTCCTCGCTCCGAACCGGCTGTCGGAGGGGGTCTCGACCGCCTTCAACGTGGACAGGCTGGTGGCTGAGGTCACTCACCTGGATCCGGACACGCCCTTTCAGCCCGAAGTCGGCACGCCGATCGACTACAATCAAGATGGACTCAGCGACATCTTCATGCACGACCTGCAGGGTCGATGGCCGAGCTGGCACATCCTCCTCGCGGAGCGCGAGGGCAACTTCACGCGCCTCGACACCGACGTCGCGCGCATGTACCCGCTGCTCTCGGCGTGGACGCCGGGCAGCATCAAGACCCCGACGCATTCGGCACACCTGGCCGACGTCGACGGCGACGGCGTCTCCGACCTCATCCAGTGCGGCGATGACGGCATCAGCATGGCCTGGTGGGTGCACCTCTGGCGCCCCAGCGGGCCGGAGGGGCCCGGGTTCGAGCCCACGCCGAGCCCGATCCCCGCGCTGTATGCGTACCCGTGCAACGCGGACCTGCACACGGTGGACGCGGACAGCGATGGCAAGGTCGATCTGCTCGTGCACACGGGGACGTTGATCGACGGGGTGACGATGAGCTTCGGCACAACGTACGACGCGGTGACGTACCAGAGCCCAGGCGCGTGGTCGATCACCCCGACCGGCCTCCCGGTCCGGCTCCCCGGCGGCCGCATGCTCTTCCTCGACGTGAACGGCGACGGCCTGCCCGACGCGGTCCAGACCGGCCTTCCGGACCGGCAGCTGCGCACCTACATGAACACCGGCGTCGGATTCGCCGCTGCCGTGAACAGCCTGCCCGCGCTCTGGATCGAGGCCGACCGGTTCGCGAACCTCGCCGTGCCGATCGACTGGAACGACGACGGCCGCCAGGACCTGCTCATGCCGATGCGGGATCCGGGCGGGGTGCCCGCGTGGATGATCCTCGAGTCGACGGGGAAGGTCGGAGACGGCACCTTCACGCTGGTGGACTCGCACCTGCCGGTCGAGCCCCTCATGCTCGATTCCGAGGTCACGCTCGCGCACGCGCAAGCTCCGCGGGTGACGGACCTGAACGGCGACGGCGTTCAGGATGTGCTGATGTCGGTGGGACGTTTCTTCCGCATCTTCCCGAACCTGCTCAAGGACGAGGATCTCCTCGCGAGCGTGACCGACGGCATGAACTCCCTTGATCCGGACGACCCCGGCTTCCTGCCGAACGTGACGATCGCCTACAGCCACCTGTCGTCGCCGCACGTTTGGGACGGGTTGTCGCCGCTGCCGGACGAGCAGAAGATTTACAACCCGATGGAGAACGCTGTCGAGGAGGAGTGCGCCTACCCGCTCCGCTGCGCCCTCGGCCCGCGGGCGGTGGTCAGCGGTTACACGCTCAACAACGGCGCAAACGTCGAGCGGCGCTTCGAGGTCGCCTACAGGAACGGCCGTTACCACCGGCTCGGCCGCGGCTTCCTCGGCTTCGGCAAGCGGATCGTGCGCGATCTAGACACCGGCTCCGGGACCGTGGAGTCCTACGACAACGTGACGTTCGACGAGGATCTCAACGTCTTTCCCTACGCGCGCCAGGTCGTGCGGGAGGTGCGCTACAGCCCTTCCGGGAACCATGATCAAGCGCCCTCCGAGATCGTCGAGCTCTCGCACACGAACTCGCTGATCCTGACCGTCAAGACGAACGGCGGCAGCACGTACTTCACGTTGCCGGTCTTCCGCAGGGACGTGAGGGGACAGGGAGAGTACTCGCCGGGCGGCGAACAGAGCGTCGAGGCGTACGCGATCGATCGCGCGGGATTCCCGCCGATCATCATGAGCGACGCGACGATTGTCTACGGCAATTACGACGAGTTCGGCAACATCCTCGCCGAGTCGTCGTCCGCGGACGACGCCGATTTCACGCTCTGGGTCGAGCGGAAGTACACGAACGACACCGCTTCCTGGCTGATCGGCAAGCTGGACTCCGTGACCGAGTGCAGCAGCGCCTCGTGGATTGACCAGTGCCGCACGATGTCGCGCACGTACAACACGCGCGGGCAGGTCGTCCAGGAGTCCGTCGGCACCGAGGATGACCCGCAGACGGAGCTCCACCTCACGTACTCGCGCGACGTGTACGGCAACCTCAGGAGCACCCGCTCCGTCGACGCGTTCGGCGCGCGCCGCAACTCCTGCATCTCGTACGACCAAGAGCGCATCTTCCCGTACGCGCGCTTGAACGCGGAGGGGCACATCACGCGGATGAAGTTCGATCCCGGCCTCGGCGTCAGGACGGCGCTGGTAGATCCGAACCACCTCGTCACGCGCTGGGTGATCGACGGCTTCGGGCGCGTCGCGAAGGAGATCCGGCCGGGCGAGGAGGACGAGGTGATCACCACGTTCACGCGCACGAAGGACGGCGGCGCGTCCGGCACCGAGTGGAACGTGAAGGTGCGGACGCAGGAAACTGGCGGTCGCGACGACACCGTCGAGCTCGACAGCCTTGGGCGTCCGGTCCGGTGGTGGACGCATCGCCCCGACGTGGGCGCCGGCGCCGAAGAGCGCGTCATGCAGGAGATCGTCTTCGATGAGCTGGGCGAGCACGTGGCGCGACGATCGCTGCCCGCCGGCGAGGACACGCCGCGCGATGCGCTGCGCTACGACGACTATGCCTACGACGGCATGGGCCGCATCAAGGAGCACCGGACGCCGTGGGGCATCACGACGAGGTACGCGTACCGGAGGACGACCGTCGAGGTGAACAGTCCACTCGGCGTGACGACCATGATCAAGAACGACGCGCTCGGCCGGCCGGTGTCGATCACCGACGCGATGCTGGGGGAGACGCGTTATAGCTACGGGCCGTTCGGCGGGCTGTGGACCGTGACCGATCCGGGCGGCGCGGTGACGACGACCGAGCGCGACGCTTACGGCCGAGTGCGAAAGTTCACGGATCCCGACCGTGGCGAGACGATCACGCACTATAGCGGGTTCGGGCTGCCGACGTATGCGAAGGACGCGCTCGGGAGGGAGCGCTGGTTCGAGTACGATCGCCTGGGCCGCATGACGGCGCGCGTCGACAAGGAGGAGGGTAGCGAGAGCACCTATCGCACCACGTGGACGTGGGACCGCGGGGCGACGGGCAAGGGCAAGATCGCCGAGGTCGAGAGCCCCGAGCATCACAAGACCACCTACACCTATGACCCGCTCGGGCGGCTCGAGACCAAGCAGCTGGCGCTCGATGGCGAGACGTTCACGACGACCTTCGGCTATACGCCCTCGAACCAGCTCAACCTCATCTTGTACCCCGCGGGCGACGGCGGGGAGCCGTTCTCGGTGCTCTACGAGCTCGATCCGCACGGTCACGTCCTCGAGGCGCGGAACGCCGCGACCGGCGATCCGTACTGGGAGCTGAAGGAGACGGACCGGGCCGGGAGGATCCGGACCGAGGTGTTCGGCAATGGCGTCGTGACCGAGCGCTCGTACCACGAGACGAAGAACCGCCTGGAGAGCCTGCGCACGACGAAGGACGCCGTGGAGCTCCAGGACCTGGCGTACACGTACGACAACAGGCTCAACCTCAAGACCAGGAAGGACCTACGCCAGACGAAGACGGAGTACTTCTTCTACGACAAGCTCGATCGCCTGAAGTGCTCCCAATTCCGCAATCTGTCCACCTGCCTGTTTCATAACATGTACGCGCCGAATGGCAACATCGACGCCAAGCTGGGCATAGGCACGTACGAGTACGACCCCGACCAGCCGCACGCGGTGGTCCAGGCGGGGAACAGATTCTACGGCTATGACGCGGTCGGCAACCAGATATCGAGGCCCGGCGCGACGGTCTCGTACACGCCGTTCGACAAGCCGGAGACGTTCACGCTCGACGGCGGCGCGACGATCGAGCTCGACTACGACGGCGATCAGAACCGCATCCGGAAGACGACGCCGGACGAGGTGACCCTCTACGTGGGCGACCTGTACGAGCGGGTCACCCGGCTCGCTCCGGACGCTGGCGAGCCGAGCGTCGAGCACAGGTACTCCGTGCTGGTGAACGGGCGGGCGGTGGCGCTCGTGACGCGCGCCGCGGGGGCGCTGGGTACGACGCTGTACCTGCATCGCGACAACCTGGGCTCGATCGACGTGATCACGGACGCCTCCGGCGGCGTGCACGAGCGGCGCAGCTACCAGGCGTGGGGCGACCGCCGCCAGCCGACCTGGGACAGCGCGGCTCCGGGCTCGTTCGGCAGCTCCCCTGTCCGGCAGGGGTTCACGGGGCACGAGGGCGACGGCGAGCTCGGGCTCATCAACATGCGGGGACGGATGTACGATCCCGTGATCGGGCGCTTCTTGACGCCGGATCCGCTCGTGGCGAATCCGCTGTCCGGGCAGAGCTTCAACCCGTACAGCTACGTCCTCAACAACCCGCTGGCGTATGTGGATCCGAGCGGGTTTCAGGAGGCGCCGGCGGAAGAGGAGGGATCCACGAAGGCCGGGGTCCCCGAGGCCAGGCATGTCGCGGGCCAGGGGCTCACCGTGCATGTCCACGGCGTGCGACGGCACCTCACCGGCGAGCCGCGCAAGGAGACGGACGTGAACTCGTCCAGCGCCGACGTCGGCGTCGTCGCGCCTCCCGTCGACGTGAACATCTACGGAACGAGCTCGGGGTACGTGCCCGAGCCGGTGGCATCCACGCCGGATCAAAGCACGCTCGGCAGCGTGGTGGGCGAGGGCCTGCTTGGCGTCGGGGAAGGGCTCGGCGAGCTCACGGTCGGGCTCGGGCGGTCGCTGGTGCTGAACGCGCTGACGTTCGGCGGCTACGGCGCCTACGAGTTCGGGACCGCGATGTGGGACGGATACAAGGAGGACGGCGTGGTCGGGGCGCTGAACGCCGTGAACCCTCTGTACCACATGCTGACGGCCGGAACGGACACGGTCCTCGCCGCCGTGCGAGGCGACTACCGCGCGGCGGGCGCGGCGGGGACCAAGGCGGTCGTGCTCACCCTGGGCGCGGCCTTCGGGCTCGGCGAGGGACTCACGGCGGTGAGCGGAAGAGCCTTGGCGACGAGAGCCGCAACGGGAGAAGGTTGGCTCGTCAGCAGGAATGTCTCCAGGAACAGACACGGGTACCTGACGAACGGCCGCTACATTCTCGATGACAATGCCATGGCCCCGCATCGGACAGGCAGCCTTGCCGAAGGCAAGAGCCAGTTCTTCTACCACGTGAACGAGAAACAGCTCGTCCTCGATGCTGCGGCTCACGCCGACGATGCAAGCCTGTGGCACAGGAACAAATCCGTCATTGTGTTCGATGATTTTATCGGCGTGCATGCCAGGACAGGTCAGAGGACCAACGTTCTGAACCTTTACCGCACCGAAACGGGTCTCATCCACGGTGCGCCAGGGAGCCCTCAATGAAGCAGGATCTCAGCGATATCTTTCGGCACGGGCTCGCGGCATCGGCGGCCTGGACGCACGAGAAGGTCCACGATACCCTTCAGGCGTTGGCGGTGCACTCTCCTGGCTCGAGCGTGGATTGGGAGCCTGGCGACGAGGAATGGGGCAGAGTTCTCGACGCTGACACGGAAATCGTGGGGCTTGTCTGTGCGCGTATCCCAATAGGTGCAGTGCGGGACGACGTCCCACGTTCGGAGCTGCCGAACGATGTTACGTGGATTCGATTCACGTCGACGAGGGAGCGAGACTATCAGGTCGCGCCGCAGATCCTCGAGAAGGTGTTTCGGCGTGAGGTCTCGCGAATGATCGACTATGGGGCTCTATCGCTGGACGAGCTGTGGTGGGCAACCGTGTCCTGAGCGGCGTCCGCCATTCCGGTCGTGGGTCTTCCTCGCCGTAGCGGTCCCCCGACATGTCCCCAGGCAATCCCGGCCGAGCTTTTCCCCTCCCCCCGCGTGCGGCGGCGCGACGCGTGAGCGCCGCGCCGCCGCACCCGACCTCGGTCGAGCGCGTGGGCACGTATCGATTCTCTTACGTGAACAGCGCGGGCACCAAGCGCAGCCTCCTCGAGGCCGTGCGCTGCGACGGGGCGCACGGGTGCCTGTGGGGCAGGAGGTTCGAATGGCGGACCAGCCGCCTGCCTGTGTATGACGCCGTCGATGTCGCCGAGCGCGAGTTTCCCGCCCTCCACCGGCTCGGCGAGCCAGATCCGCGGTTCCACGTGCTCGACGCGAACGGCGACGGCATGGATGATCTCCTCTACCGGATCGACAAAGCGGCGTTCCTCCGCCTCCCGGGGCGGGGCGCGTGCGGACGAACTGACCCGACTCGACGAGGAGCGCCACCGGTGGTGGCTGCGCCGGGACGAAGGCGGCGAGTTCGGGGCGGATGTTCCGACCAGGCTGATCGCGTGGTGCGTCGGCGCGGCGCGCGCGGTGGATCTGGACGGGCGACGGCCGCGGACAGCTGCTCGCAGCCCAGTCCAACTGCCACAGCTCGGTCGCGATCGGCCAGGACGACGCCGGCGTCATGGTGGCGCCTCCCGCAACATCCCGGAGCCGGCGCTGCTCGTGCATCTATCGATGGGGGACACGTTCCAGCCGGCCGTCGCGGTGGGTAATCCGGGCCCCCCGCACGTAATGGACGGCTGGGTCTTCTCTCAGCTCGGCGATTTCAACGGCGACGGCCTCGCGGACACGGTGCAGCGCCAGGGGCGGCGCTTGCGTGTGCTGCTGCAGCGGGACGGGCAGGCGGACGTGGTGGTGAAGGTGTGGGACCACCGTGGCGGAGCACGCGCGCGAGGAGGTGGTTGACGCGAACCGGTGGTCCGACGCGCCTGCGACGGCGGTGACGTTCGACGGGGCCGGGGTCACGCTGCTCGACGGGTCGGAGGTGACGTGGTTGCGTAACCGGTCGGGGGTCGCCGTGCTCGACGAGTTCGGCAACCTGCGGAGCGCGCACGAGGCGACGTCCGGCGGGGGGCGCCGCGACGTCGAGAGCACGTACGAGAACCGGAGCGCGCCGTGGCTGATCGGGCTGCCGAGGACGATACAGAGCGGGGCGCTGGGTGACGAAATCGCGCACGGTCGACGCGGGCCGCCCGATGATCCCCTCGACGTCGTGGGTGAGGCGATCGTACCGATTGCCGGCGTGGAGGCGGGCCATGGTCGCGAGGTGCTCGAAGAGGTGATCGGGCAAGCCCCGACTCCGCAGCTCTTGATCGCGCCAGGCTTCGAACGGGACGTCGACATAGTTGACGGTGCGATGAAGCGCATCTCCGTACTCTGCCGCCATGGCCTTCATGTCCAGCGAGAGCATCGAGCGGCTGCTCGACCCGAATTTCGATCGCGCAGCGAGCGCGCGCCGCTCGCGTCGGGCGCGATCGCCGCCGCGGTGGACGCCTTCGCGTTCCTCTGATGGGCGGCGAGGGCGCCTGTCGGGCAGGACGAGCGTGTCATCCCCCGCTCCGGGGCGGCGTCACTCCGCCCCGCCCTCGGATTCGGGCGGCTCGGCGCGGAAATGGCTCACGGCCTGAGCTCCCGCGGGCGCCTCCGGCGAGACGGCCGGCCTGCGCTGGGCCGCGCCTGCGCACTTGTCGCTCTCCATGGCGAAGCTCCCGATGCTCGTCCAGAGCATGTCGAACTGGCTCTGATCGAAGCTGGAGCGGGACTGGAAGAGGTCGTAGCCGCCGTAGTTCGGGTCGGTCCCGTCGCCGTCCTCCGGGCCGATGAATCGATAGTGGCCCATGACGTCGGCGTGATCGGCGTCGACAAGGAAGCTCTGCGACGCGTCCGGATAGACCATCGATACACAGTTGACGATCCCGTCGTTCATCGCCGGCGCAAGCGGCTCGAGCCGGGTCGGGTCATCGAGCCGGGGGACGGCGCAGGGCGGTCCGAGGGCCGTCACCACCTCCGGATTCGTGATGTTGGCCGTGATGCCGTAAAAGATGCCAAAGGCGCCCAGGAATGCCCCGCCGGGATCGAGCTTCGCCCGGGTGACGATCGACCGGAGCGCGACGCCCCTCCGCTTGTAGTACCTGCTCAGGTCCTCCTCGACCTCCGCCCCGAGCTGGCTGGCTTTCCCTGCCTGTCTCGCGCTCTCGATGCAGCCCACGAGATCGCGAGGCAAGGCGCCGACGCCGCTCGCGGGCTGGCCCGCCGCGAGCTGGCCTTGGCCTGCAGACGACAGCGGATCGAGATCCCCGAACACGTCGGCGTCCTCTGCGACGTGCAGCAGCCAGCGGAGCACGTTGTAGTACTCACCGCGCGCCTCGGCCCTGGCGAGGCCGTCGCACTCCGTGGCGTGGAAGCGACCGAGCGTGTCGAGGGCGGCGCGGAAGATGCCGTCCGAGTAGCCGAGCGTCCGCAGGAGCGTCCTCATGTGGCGGGCCACGGCGCTCGCGTCCCTCGGGCGAGCCGCGCGGAGCCACAGGTGGAGGAGCGAGGCCGCGCCCGTGACGAGAGGCCTCCTCCGACGGAAATAGTGGGCGAGGTTGGTCCCGCGGTGCGGCGTCGAGAGGAACTGGATCGAGCAGATGCTCTCGAGGATGCTCTCCGCCGGGACGCCGTAGACCCGCTCGTGCCGCTCGCTCGCGGAGAGGAGCAGGAGCATGAGCGTCTTGATATCCCTGCCGCCGGTCGAGTGGCCCACGAGATGGAGGCTGTCCCGCTGGCCACGGCCGGCGTTCTCGTGGAACACCCCCTGCCTGAACCGATCCGCGAGCCAGCGGAGGAGCCCATGCGCGCGGGTGTCCACGCTCGCCGTGGGCAGGTTCGGGAAGCAGTGCACCGAGAGCGGGCCCAGGTAGGGCCCGGTGTCGGTCTTCCGGAGGACCTCGGTGACGCCGCAGTAATAGACGACCGAGCCCAGGATATCAAAGCCCGCGAAGCCGGGCACGAGCACGAGATGGCTTCTTGACTGACTCATGCCTTTCCCTCCCACATGAAAGAGCCGGGAAGGTTAACGAAGCATCATAGTTCAGGGCAAGCGGAATCGTGGCGCTCGTGAACGGCCCGAGGCTTCGGTCTCTACGCCGGCACGATAGCCCTTGATGCCGTCCAAGTCGTATGAGCGCGCAGGCTTCTGGCGATCTGCGCCGAGGCGGGGAGGAGGCGGGGGCGCCGGGCAAGGCGCTGCGTAGTAGGGATACGCCGCCACGTGGAAGCTGCGCAGGTTGTAGAGCGGGATCCCCGGGAACTTGTGGTGCTCGTTGTGAAGCACCGGGTGGACACGAGCTACGATGAGCTCGGGCGGGTGCAGCAGATCAAGTATCCCGAGGTACCACCGGCGCTCAGGGGAACCACGCCGCGACCTGCACCACCTCGCGCGCCGCGCCGGCCAGGCCGTCGTCGCCCGCGAGCGCCGCGATGAGCGGCACGAGCCGCACGAGGCTCACGCCGTCGCCCGCGAGCGCGGCAGAGCGGAAGTCGCCGGCGAGCGCATCGAGCAGGAGGCCGAGCGCCGCGGCGGCGCCCTCGGACGGGAAATAGCGGGCCAGCGGGACCAGGTCGAGCAGGCGGTCCGGCTCGTTGGCGCCGAAGCGCAGGGCCAGGGGGAGGGCCTGACGCACCAGCTCGGGCGCGTGCACGGGGTCGTGGCGCGCCAGGAAGCCGAAGGCGCCCAGGCGGCCAGCGTCGCTGAGCGGCCCGACCGCGGTGAGCAGCGCGTCGCTGTCGCCCTTCGCCGCGAACCAGGGCCCCACGTCGAACAACAGCAGCCCGTAGCGGTCGCGCGGCTCGGCCTTCTGAATGGCCTCGTCGATCTGCGCCAGCAGCCGCGCCGGCTCCGCGGCGAACGGGAGGCTGCGGGCCAGCGCGCGCACGCGCGACGCGGCCGGCAGCGCTTCGAGCAGGTCCTCGGCGGGATCGCCCTGCGCCCGCAGGCGCGGTATCAGACCCTCGAAGAGCTCGGTGGCGTGCTCGCCGAACCGAGGCGCGAGCGCCGCGGCGCGGCGGGCCTCCGGGGCGGCGAGGAGCGGCACGAGCCGCGCGAGCGTCCAGTGCTCGTTCAGGTTGTACGGCTCGATGTGCTGCTCCACCGCGGCGAACGCGTCGTGCACGCGATCGGGATCGCCGAGGACCCGCGCGAGCGCGGCGAGCGCTCGCGCCCGCGCCGGCCCAGGCAGCGCCTCCGCGTCAGGCCAGAGTGCCTCGGCGACCGTGCGCGGGAAATGGCTGGCGAAGACCTCGATATCGCCAGGATCTCCGGCGCCGTCGCGGAGGCTGGCGAGCGCTTCTCGCGCGACTGCGACCCCTTCCTCCGGAGGCAATCCCCCCGTCGCGACGAGCATCTGGTGCGCTCGATCCTCCGCATTCTCCACGGTCCGGAACGTGGCGAGCGCTTCTCGCGCGACCGCGTACCCTGCCTCGCCCCCGACGACTTCGGCGAGGCTCAGAAGGACATCCCCGCGGAACTCGACGTCCGGGATGCGCCGTGCGGCGTCCGCCGCCCACGCGAGCACCTCGGCGCGCGCCGTGCCGGCCGCCATCGCCGCGCCGAGCGCGGTGAGCGCCCTGGCCTGCCGCCGCTCATCCGCGATCGGCGTTTCCCGAGTCATGGGCTCGACGCCCACAGGAGCATCGTGGTCCTCGCGGTCCGCGCATGTGTTCACGCTCGCCTCGACGAGGGCCGCGCGCACCGCGAGGGTTGCAGCCTCGTGACCCGACGGAAGCGTCTCCACAGCGCGCCGGCGCACGCGCTCGAGGTCAGCGACGAAGCCGAGATAGCCCTCGGGCCGAGCCATCCAGCGGGCGAGGTGCTCCTCGGTGACCAGCGCGGCGAATGCCTGGAGCGGCGCGGTGGCCTGCTCGAGGTGCGCCCGCGTGTAGGCGCAGGGATAGCCGTCCGGCGGGAGCGACAGGAGCCGGCGGATCGACGTTTCCCGCGCGCCGCGGTCGAGCCGCTCCTCCACCTCGCGACGGGCCGCGCTCCAGCGGAATGCGTACGTGCCCTCGACGGCCGCGACGAGCGGCTCGATCCCGGCGAGGGCGTCCTCGATCGGGGCCCCGAGGGCGGTCGTGATCTCGTCCTCGCGAAGCCGGCCGTAGGCGACCGAGAGCAGGCCGAGGAGCCGGGCCGGCACCGCGCCGGCGGCGGCGAAGAGCTCCGCCGGATCGCCCGGCGCGGGCCAGGGCCGCGACGGCAGCGGATGGAGCCGCGTGCGCGCCGGATCGAAGCCGAGGCGCGGGATCCACGCGCGGGCCGCAGCGTCGTCGCCCTCGACGGTGGCGAGCACCTTGACGCGGGGACCCACTGCCGAGAACAGCGCCGGCCAGGAGACGAGCGGCTCCGCCTCCTCCACGTCGGTGATCGCGAGCAGCAGCGACGGCTCGCCCTCCGTCGGCCCCACGCGCAGGTGCTCTTCCGCGATCCGCATGCGCAGCCACCGAGGAGACCCGCCACCGTAACCGGCGAGCAGCCGCGAGGTGAGCAACGCGACCAGGTCGCGTTCGAGCCTGAGATCGGGCGCGATCGGCACAAGAGTCGCAGCGTAAGTGGTGCCTTCCCGCTGTGTACGGACCAGGTGGGCGGCCACGACCGCGCGTCGGCTGGGGCGCGGGCCGTGCAAGATTGCATAGGACCGGTCTGGCTCCTCGATCCACCGGCCGAGCGCGGCCAGCGCGCCTTGCTCTCCGGGGTCGAGTGTGGCGCGGAACGCCTCGTCCCAGGCGCAGCGACAGGCGCGCTCGACAGGCGCGGGGGCGGGGATTCGGGGCCGGGGTGTCGTCATCGCGTGCGTCAGGTGGTGAACGGGGGGGTTGTGGAGCGCGTCGTCCGGATGTTCCGTTGTCGAGAGCGCCTCCGCTCGCCGCTCTGCGTGATGTTCCCATCCCACCGGCCCATCTTGTTCACCTTGGTTTCCGTCTCGTCGTTTGGGCCGATCACGCCGCCCTTTGCGTCGTCCCCGATGTTGGCCGGGTGGAGGCCGAGCTCGCGGAAGATCTGCGCGCACATGGGGCAGGGCGCCATGCCCTCGCCATCCTCGTTCGTGGTCTCGATCGTCGCGCCGTTCCTGAAGCGCTTCTGAAGCTCGGCGCGCACCTCCTCATTGGTCATCTTACGCTTCCCCTGCGCCGTTCGCTGTGCGTCCCCTTCGTTGCGGATCTGGCGCGCCATCTTGTGCAGCGCGTCCACCTCCGCGCATGTTGTGTCCCCTGTCTGGGTCTCGTTGCGCGCCTTCTGCGCGTTCTTGACGGCCTCGGTGATGGCGTCGTCCTTGCCGAACTGCTCGCGCTGGGCCTCTGCCTTTGCCCCGCCGCGCTCTCCCTGGCTCTTGCCCTCGATATCGCCCGGCACCCCGCGGCGGTTCTTCGGCTCGGTAAAATCCTTGCCCCCGGGGTTGTTCCCGGCCGCGTTCCGGACGGTCGAGAACGGCATCAGGCCGCTGGGATCGACGAAGCGCGTCGGCGCGTTGCCGGCGTAGTCGAAGCCGTTGAAGCCGCCGTCCAGGCCGGCCGGGTCCGCGCTCAGGTACCGGCCGAGCGCGGGATCGAAGTAGCGGTAGCGGTTGTAGACGAGCCCCGTCTCCTCGTCCTCGTACTGGCCCGGGAAGCGGAGCGGCGTCGTGGTCCGCCCGCCCTCCTTCACCTTCGCGCCGAACGCGGACCGGTCGAGCTCGCACACCACCTCGCCCGCCGGGCCGACCAGGCGCTCCGGGGCGCCCACGTCGTCGTTGAGGTAATGGAACCACGGGCTCTCCTCGCGCCGCCCGCCCGCTATGCGCGTGTCGCGGTGGGCCCAGGGGGCGTACCGGGCCTCCTCGAAGCAGTACGTGCGCTCCTCCACGACGGGATCGCCCGACACCTGCGCCACGCGCTTGATCTCGTGGACCAGCACGCCGCCGTCCCACACGAAGCGCACGCTCGACACCTCGCGCCGCCGCCCGTCGGGCGCTCGCTCGAACGTGCGCTTCCCGATGCGCCGCGCGAACGGATCGTAGCTGAGCTCGATCACCTTCCCGTCGGGCCTCTCGACCGCGCCGAGCAGCCCGAGGGCGTTCCACGTGTACCGCGTCAGCCGCCCCTCCGCGTCGCGCGCGCTCGTGAGCCTGCCCGACTCGTCCCATGCGTACGTGGTGCCGCCCTTCTGCACCAGGCGGTTCCCGGCGCCGTAAGCGCGCTGCTCGCCGTCCGGCTCGTGGAGGTTGCCCGCGGCGTCGTAAGCAAAGCGTTGCACCCGGCCCCGCTCGTCGCGGACCCCCAGGAGCTGGCCCGCGGGGTCGTGCTCGAACAGCCTCCGGCCGAGCGCGTCGTCCCACGACTCGACGAGCTCCGAGCACGGCCCATAGCGGAACGCCTGGTACACCGTCGTCCCCGGCGGGCGAGGGCCGACCCACTCGGGCCGGCCGGCACCCGCGCTGGCTTGCCCGGGGTGGCCCACCCAGCGCTGAGCCATGCGGCCGAGCGCGTCGTAGACGACCTGGATGCGCCCTCCATCCGGCAGCGCGCGGGCGATCTCGCGCCCGAGCGCGTCGTGCGCGACCCCGACCGCGGTGCGCCCGTCCAGCACCACCTGCGTAGCCCGGCCGCAGGCGTCCCGCGCGAAGGCGGCCGAGTGGCCCAGCGACGTCGTCCGCTGCACCACGTTGCCCATGAGATCGTACGTCCGCCGCACGAAGAACGCTTCCCCCGACGCGATCTGCCGCTCCTCCACGACCCAGCCCACGGCGTTGCGCGTGAACGTGAGCTCCCCGGCGGGCGTGACGGCGGCGATCAGCTGGCCGCAATGATCGTACTCGAACGACTCCGTGGCGCCGTCCGGCAGGGTGCGCCGTACCAGCTGTCCGGCCGCGTCATAGGTGAACTCCGTGAGCTCGCCTGCGCCGGTCTTCTCGTGAAGGAGCTGTCCGGCCATGTCGTGCCGGTAGTACTTCTCCAGCCCGGCGAACGTCCGCTCGTACACCATGCGGCCTGCTGTGTCGTAGCGCATGAGGTACACGTCCCCCCGCGCGTTCTCGGCCTGCACGAGGCGGCCCTCGCGATCGTATCCGAGCCGGTTCACCTCGCCATTCGGGCGGCGGATCGCGCAGACCTTATGGAGACCTCCGCGATCGAAGCGCGTCGAGGTGCCGTCCGGGTGGTCGACGCGCACGACGTCCCCGTTGCGGTCGTGGACATAGCGGGTCACGCCCCCGTCCGGGTGGCGCACGGCGACGCGATCTCCCCGATCGTTGTAGGCGTACGACGTGATGTGCCCGAGCGCGTCGCGCACCGAGAGGCAACGTCCCCAGTAGTCGTAGACGTGCTCGGTGACGGCGCCTGTCCCGTCGATCTTCTGGATCACGTTGCCGTGCGCGTCGTGGAGGAAGCGCGTGCGCGCGCCGTTCGGCGCGACGGTCTCCGTGATGAGCCCCCGCGCCTCGACGCGGACCTCGAAGGTCGCGCCGATCGGATCGGTCCAGTACAGGACGCCCGCGGTGCGCGTCACCTCCGTGACGCCGCCGGCCGGGTCGGTGACGCGGCGGATGTGCCCGTCCGGCTCGCGCTCGATGACGGTGGTGCGGCCCAGCGGATCGCTCACGCGGAGCGTGCGGCCGCGGGCGTCGCGGACCCAGGTCGTGGTGGCGCCCAGCGGGTCGGTGAACGAGCGGAGATTGCCGTTTTCATCGTAGGTGCGGCAGTAGACGGCCCCGCCGGATACGGCCTTGTCGAGCTTTCCGAACTCGTTGGCGAAGTAGCGGTGCACGGTGATCGAGTCCGCCACCTCCGAGTACCCGTCGTCGCCGTAGACGAGCTTGCAGTGGTAGATCCCCCGGGCCTTCGTGCCATCGGCGAGCGTATCGGGCACGCCCTCCGCAAGGCCGAGGCGCCCCGGATCGGGGTGATCGCCCCAGGTCTCGACGCAGCGGCCACGCTCGTCGTACCGGAAGTGGAAGGTGAGGTCCTCGGGATCCGTGCGCGACGTCAGCCGGTGATCGTCGTAGGTGTAGCGGCTGACGCAGCCCTCAGCGTCCGTATCAACGACGAGGTCGCCGCGCTCGTCGTAGGTATAGCTCCGGAGCGCCACCCACCTCCCTCGCTCGGGCGCGTTCTTGACGTCGAGCGCGGCGATGCGGCCGTCGGGCGTGCGCCGCACGCGCACGACGCGGCCGGCGGCGTCGGTGATCGACTCGACGCGCCCCTCGCGGTAGGCGAGCCGCGTCGTGTTGCCATGGGCGTCGCGCACGGCGGAGAGGCGGTATGTCGAGCCGTCGCGCTCGGAGAACAGGTAGAACGTGCCGGCGGCGTCATCGAGCACGAACCCGCTGGCGTCGCGGGTCAGGACCCAGCCGTCGGGGCCGAGGCCCGCGTCCCCTTCGGCGATGGCGTCGAACGAGAGCTCCGCGCCCGTGTCGGTCCACAGCACGGTGGTCCGACGCCGCACCTCGACGGCCCACGCGAACGAATGCGCCCAGCCGAAGCCGAGGCCGACGTCGCGCTCATGGGCGCTCGTGCTGTAGCGGCGCACGAACTGCAAGCCGAGAGGGCCGAGCAGCTCGAGGTCGACTACCGGATCGGTGAACACACGGCCGGTCGCGACGTCGACCGGGTCGCCCTTCGATACCTTCCCGCTCTTCTTCGACCCGTGGTGGTTCGGGCAGCCGGAGCCGTCGCCGCCCGTCCCACCGCAGCCCGATTTCCCCCCTCCATCGGCGCCGTTGCCCCCGTTGGAGCCGTCGGCACCCTGGTCCTTGCCGCTCCCCTTGCCGCCCTTGCCGTTGCCGCCGCCGCTCCCGCCGCCGCCGCCCATGATGAAGACGCCGGGGTTCATGCCGGGGATCGCGGGGATATTCGGGACGGGGGCCGTGCGCGCCATGGGACCGAGCGTAACAGGGGGAGCGAAGCACCTGAAAGGCGCATCTCCCGGCCACAGCCGCACAGGAGCGCACGTCGACCCGATGGGGGCAGTCGCAAGGTCTATCGCGCTACCTATTACACCATTTACACTGTCGCAAAACTTATGCCCGCGCGGCGAGTGCCAAGGCGACGCTCGCTTCGCCTCTCGAACCGCGATCGGCTCCGGATCGCTCGGGCGCGAAGGCCCGAGCGCGCGGCTCAGGCGGTGACGCCGGGCTGGATGCCGTTCAGCGCCATCATCTTCTGCCGCTCGGCTTCCTTGTTGATGTCGCGGTACCGCTCGTCGAGCTTCGCGATATCGAGCCTCAGGATGCGGCCGTACAGCGCGAAGGCGATGCCGACGATCGACGGGTGGCAGGCGGACTTCACCCGCTCATCGTAGTGGGGATACGCTGCCACGTGGAAGCTGCGCAGGTTGTAGAACGGGATCCCCGGGAACTTGTGGTGCTCGTTGTGATAAGTGACGTTGTTCCAGAGGAAATTCGTGACGTGCGCCCGCGTCCCGTAGGTGCGAGAGCTGTACGCGTCCTCCCCCGGCAGCATCTCGTAGTGCTCGATCATCGAGGTCGCGCTGGCGAGGATCGCGCCGAAGACGAACGGCAGGACGTAGAAGAAGAAGAACACCTGCCACGGCATGACCCAGAAGAAGAAGGCCATGAGGCCGTAGAAGCCGAGGAGCTCCAGGTTCATCCTGACGCGCTGGAGCGGCGACAGCCGCTTCACGTACCGCGCCATGCAGCCGAGGAAGTAGAGCGGGTAGGCGAACGTGTAGACCGCGAGGAGCAGGAGCTTCGCGAGGACGGGGTTCCGCGTGTAGTCCGTGACGACGAAGTTGTCGACGTCAGGGTACGTGTTCGCGATCTTGTGATGATGAAGGTGGTAGTTCGTGTAGAGCGTCACGCTCATCCCGGTCGGTGCCCAGCAGAGCAGGGCGATGAGGTACGAGACGGGCTTCGAGCGCGAGCAGCTGCCGTGGACGGCGTCGTGCGCGACCGCGCCGAGGCCACGGACGAGGTTGGCGATCACGAACGAGCACGCGATCCCGATCGGGATGGCGAGCGCGTGGTGCTGCGTCGCGTACAGCACCCACGTCAGCGCGGCCCAGATGCCGAAATGAAGCGGTATCTTGAGCAGGTAAATCGGGTTGCGCTTGTAGGCAGCCTGCAGCAGCTCCCGCGGTACCGTATCCATGCCGGCCATGCTGATCTCCGTGTTTCTCGCGCGTGCGCGGCCCGGAACTTCGCAAAAAAAGGGCGAGAAAACAAGAGCACGCCCGCTTTTTACCCCGGGACGCGAAGACTTTTACGCAGGGGCACGCAGGCGCCGTCGACGGGGCTTCGCGCCGCTTGAGGGGCCCGTCCACTGCCGCTAAGACGCGGCGATGGGGACTCGCATCGAAAAGGACAGCTTCGGGCCGATCGAGGTGCAAGCCGACCGCTACTGGGGGGCGCAGACGCAGCGCTCCCTCGAGAACTTCCGGATCGGCGGCGAGCGCTTCCCGCGGGAGATGATCGCCGCGCTCGCGACGGTCAAGAAGGCGGCCGCGCTCGTCAACCGCGACCTCGGGCTCCTGCCGGCCGACAGGTGCGGGCTCATCGCCGCGGCGGCCGACGAGGTGATCGAGGGGAAGCTCGACGACCATTTCCCGCTCGTCGTCTGGCAGACGGGGAGCGGCACCCAGACCAACATGAACGTGAACGAGGTCATCGGGAACCGCGCGATCGAGCTGGGCGGCGGCGTGATGGGCTCGAAGTCGCCCGTTCACCCGAACGACGACGTGAACCGGTCGCAGAGCTCGAACGACGTGTTCCCGACGGCCATGCACGTCGTCGCCGCGCTCCAGATCGAGCGCCGCCTGCTCCCGGAGGTCCGGCGGCTCCGCGACACCCTGGCCCAGAAGAGCGCGGCGTTCGCCGAGATCGTCAAGATCGGCCGCACGCACCTGCAGGACGCGACCCCGCTCACGCTCGGACAGGAGTTCTCCGGCTACGTGGCGCAGCTCGACGCCGGCATCGCCGCGATCGAGCGGGCGCTCCCGCCGCTCCACGAGCTCGCGCTCGGGGGCACGGCGGTCGGGACGGGGCTCAACGCCCACCCGGAGTTCCCGGCGCGGGTGGCGGCCAAGATCGCCGAGCTCACCGGGGCGCCCTTCGTCACCGCGCCGAACAAGTTCCAGGCGCTCGCGTCGCACGACGCCCTCGTCGCGGCGCACGGCGCCCTGAAGACGCTCGCCTGCAGCCTGAACAAGATCGCGAACGACGTCCGCTGGCTCGCGAGCGGGCCGCGCTGCGGGATCGGCGAGATCACGATCCCCGAGAACGAGCCGGGCAGCTCGATCATGCCGGGGAAGGTGAACCCCACCCAGGCCGAGGCGATGACGATGCTGTGCGCGCAGGTGCTCGGCAACGACGTCGCGGTCGGCGTCGGCGGGGCGAGCGGCAACTTCGAGCTCAACGTGTACAAGCCGCTCATCATCCACAACGTGCTGCAGTCGATCCGGCTGCTCGCCGACGGCAGCGCGTCGTTCGACGAGCACTGCGCGCGCGGCATCGAGCCGAACCGCGAGCGGATCGCGCGCAACGTCCGCGAGAGCCTGATGCTCGTGACCGCGCTGAACCCGCACGTGGGCTACGACAACGCCGCGAAGATCGCGAAGAAGGCGCACGCGGAAGGGAGCACCCTCCGCGAGGCGGCGCTCGCGCTCGGGCTCCTCGACGCGCGGACGTTCGACGAGGTCGTGAGGCCGGAGCGCATGATCGGCCCGTCGGCGGACAAGGGGTGATCGCGGCGCGGGATGACCGCGCTCCTCCGTGAGCCCGCGAGCCCGCGAGCCCGCGAGTTCTCGTGTGAGCGCGCGTGTTTTCGTGCGAGCGCGCGCGTTGACACCCTGTCGCGTCCTGGGATAGACGAACAGCGCCTGCCAGCGGCGCCGCTGCAGCTTCGCAGCGGCTCCCACCCTCGCCGCCGGCCGACAGGGGATGCCGATGACACCTTGCGCATGGATGCGTGGCAGCGCGGATCCTCGGTGGTCCAGGGTGCGGCGGCGCGCGGGCGTCCTCGTCTCGAGGGCCTGCGTCGCCGGAAGGTCCGTCGCCGCCGGAAAGGGCTGTGTCGCCGCCGTCGTCTTCGTGGCCGCGGCGGCGCTCTGGTGTTCGCCGGCGGGCGCTCAGCCCAGCCGGCCGCTGCCGGTGCAGCCTCCGGCCGCCGACCCGCTCCCGGTGCTCCCGTCCGCCGCGCCGGCGCTCCCGGACCCGCCGCCGCCCGCCGGCGCCGCTCCGGTCGCGCCGCCCGCCGCCCCGACACCTGCCGCGCCGCCTGCCGCCCCCGTGACACCGCCTGCCGCGGCCGCGGCCGCGCCGGGCGGTGCGGCCGCGCCGCCTTCCGGCGCCGTCTTGCCGCCTTCCGGCGCCGTCTTGCCGCCTTCCGGCGCCGCCTTGCCGCCGCCGGCCGACGCGGCGTTGCCGCCCGCCGGCGCGGCGGCCGCGCCCGCCGGCTCCGACGCCGCGCCCGCATCCGACGGCGCGGCCGGCCCGCCCTTCCAGCTCAGCCTCGGCCGGCTCTCGCTCTCGCCCCTCGTGCTCGTGCAGGCGCAGGCCGTGCCGTACGTCGGCGAGCACGCCTTCCTGCAGGCGGGCGACGTCGCCGAGGGGCAGGGGTTCCGCGTGCGGCGCGCCCGGGTCGGCTTCGCGGGGACGCTCGCCGGGTACGTGCCGTTCGCTGTCGCGGGCGAGCTCGCCGCGGGCGAAGGCGCCTCGCCGCGGCTCTCCGAGGCGTGGATCGGCTACGCCCACTTCCCGTTCGCGCACCTCTATTTCGGCGCGCACGACGTGCCGTTCAGCCGCTCGGCGATGACGGGCGCCGGCGAGGGCGCGCTCATCGAGCGGCCCTTCGCCGTGCGCGCCATGGCGCCCTTCCGCCAGGTCGGCCTCCACGTCGAGGGGCACTTCCGGGACAGGGCGTTCAGCTACTTCGCCGGCATGTTCAACGGCTTCCAGCGCTCGGATCAGTTCTTCACCGGCTACCTCGAGAACGCCGGGAGCTTCGGCAACCGCTTCGACCACATCGCCTACGTCGCGCGGCTCGCCACCGAGCCGCTCGGCCCCCTCCCGCGCTCGACGCAGGACCTCGCCGTCTCGCGCCCCCGCGTCGGCGCGGGCGCGAGCTATTTCTTCAGCGACGGCGGGACGCGCGACATCCACGGCATCGGCGCTGACGTCCTGGTCCACGCCGCGGGCGCGCACGCGCTCGCCGAGCTCCTCTGGAACCAGAGCGACCCCGAGAGCGCCCCGACGCAGCCGCTCGGCCAGCTCGGCCCGATCACGTCGCTCGGCCTCGTCGGCGAGGTGGGCTACTTCGTGAGGCGCATCAAGCTCGGCGTGAGCGCGCGGTTCGAGTGGCTCGATCCCAACCTCGATCTCTCCGACGAGACCGACAGCTGGGCCCTCACCGCCGGCGCGAGCTACCACTTCATCGACAACGTGCTCAAGGCGCAGGCCGACTTCACCCACCGGCAGGAGATCCACGGCGTCGCGCTCGACAACGACGCCGTGGCGCTGCAGCTCCAGCTCAACCTCTAGCGGCCCACCATGCGAACCCGCCGCTCCGCCCCCGCCTTGCTCGCGCCGCTCGGCGCCGTCGGCCTCGTTGCCCTGGCCGGCTGCGACGAGCCGAACCTGCTGCGCGCCAAGCCGATCGAGAACCGGTTCGAGCTGGTCGGCGGCCCTGTGGCGATGGCCGATGTCGGCGATTTCCTTCTGGAAAACGACCAGATCCGGGTCGCGATCCTCGGGCCGCGCCACTCGCCGGGGCCGGGCGTCTACGGCGGCTCGCTGGTCGACGCCGACCTGCGCCGCCCCGACCCGCGCTTCGCGAGCGCGTCGGGGCGCGATCGCTTCGCCGAGGCGTTCCCTGTCGCCAACCTGCTCGTGCCGGATCCGGGCGCCACCGAGGTCTTCGTGGCGCGCGACGGCTCCGACGGGCAGGAGGCGATCCTCCGGGTCGAGGGCGACGGCGGGTTCCTCTTCCACGCGCTCGGCGTGCTGAGGACCCAGGAGGACATCCTCGGCCTCCTGTTCGACGGCCTCAAGCCGGACCTGCGCTTCCGCACCGACTACATCCTTCGCCCGGGCGAGCGGTTCGTCACGATCCGCACGACGCTCCTCCTGCCGGACAGGGCGGTGGGGTGCCCGAGCGTCGGCTCCTGCGCGCTCGAGTGCGAGCACGGCCTCGCGGCGGGCGACGACGGCTGCCCCGCGTGCGCCTGCGGGGAGCCGCTCTCGCTCGACAACTACACGGGGCCCTCGGACATCTTCCGGGG
Organism: Sorangium sp. So ce887; assembly: GCF_051521455.1. Lineage (NCBI taxonomy): Bacteria > Pseudomonadati > Myxococcota > Polyangiales > Polyangiaceae > Sorangium > Sorangium sp. So ce887. The sequence goes on from NZ_CP150354.1 coordinate 12,429,704, forward strand.
CATCCTCGGCGACGACCGCACCAAGGGCCCCGAGCGGAAGGGCGGCATCGTCGCCGGCGATTTCGTCTTCTTCGGCAACCAGAACGACATCTTCGGCCCCGGCATCGGGTTCGACGAGGAGAAGGCGGTGTTCGACGCCCTCTTCTCCGGCCGGGACACGTTCCAGCGGCCGCTCAGCTTCGACTTCGTGGCCGCGGCGGGCGGCGACGTCAGCTACGGCTACTTCACGAAGGCGCGCCCGGGCGACCCGCCCTCCACGGTCAACGTCCCCGTCTTCACGAGCGCGGCCACCGCCTTCCTGAGCGCCGGCAGGAGCTGCCTCGCCGCGGGCGACGACGACGAGGCGTGCGACAGCAAGCGGTCGTTCACCTACGAGCGCTACTTCGCCGTGGGCGAGGGCGACATCGCGAGCGTCGCCGAGGTGGTCCACGGCGCCCGCGGCACGGAGACCGGCGCGCTCGAGGGCGTGGTCCGGTGGCGGTCGACCGGCGAGCCCGTGCCGAACGCGCGCGTCCACGTCTTCCGCGACCCCGATCCGGGCGCGCGCTTCGCGAGCGTCGACGAGCTTGTCGAGGCGAACCTCGCGCGCTCGGGCGACGTGGGGCTCCTCCTCGCCATCGACGCCGACCTCGGGCTCGATCCGGTGGAGGACGGCGATTTCCACGCGCGGCTCGTGCCCGGCGGCTACCTGCTCGTCGCGGAGAGCCCGGGGGGCACGGCGCTGTCCGCGCCGATCCGCGTCGCGCTCGGCGCCCGGGCCGCGGTCTCGGTCGCGGCGGACCTGCCGAGCCCTGCGCGCCTCGCGTACCGGGTCGTCGACGAGGGCGGCCGGCTCGCCCCCGCCAAGCTGACGTTCGTCGCGCTCGACGCCGCGGGGCAGCCGCGCGAGGGCGACGGAAAGCGGCGGGTCTACCTCGGCCACGGCCGCCTCGGCAGCGGCGTCCGGCAGATCGAGCGCTCGGCGACGGGCGAAGGCTCGGTCGAGCTCGAGCCTGGCCGCTACCGTGTCCTCGTCACGCGCGGGCCCGAGTTCGGTCGGTTCGAGGTCCCGGACCTCGAGGTGCGCGCCGGGGAGATGCGGCGGATCGAGGCGGTCGTGCCGCGCGAGGTCGACACGACGGGCTGGATGTCGATCGACATGCACCTGCACCAGCGCCCGAGCTTCGACAGCGGCATGCCGCTCGAGGAGCGGGTGACCTCGGCGGTCGTCGAGGGGCTGGAGATCGCGGTGGCGACCGATCACGACGTGCACACCGATCTCGAGCCTGCGGTGAAGCAGCTGGGGCTCGAGCCGTTCCTGAAGACGGCGATCGGCGCCGAGGTCTCGACGCTCGAGCTCGGGCATTTCATCGGCTTCCCGCTCGGTTACGACGAGCTCTCGGTGCCGGATCACGGCGTCTTCGACTGGGTTTGCCGCGCGGGCGGGGACGTGATGGACGGCATCCGCGGCACGGCGGCGGACGGGGAGGACGCGCTCATGATCGTCGCTCACCCGCGCGACGGGTTCATCGGGTACATCGACCAGCTCGGCGTCGACCCGTTCACGCTGGACCGGACGATCCCCACGCTCGAGGCGAGCAACCCGCTGTTCCAGGCGGGCAGCTGCGATTTCGACGCGATGGAGGTCTTCAACGCGAAGCGGTTCGATCTGCTCCGGACCCCCACGGTGCAGGAGGTGGTCGATTTCAACCGCTGCCTGTCCCGGATCGACGCTGCGGAGGACGAGGTGTCGCTCGGCGCGGCGTGCAGCGAGCTCCCTGCCGGCCTGCCGGCGTGCCGGCCTGGCGAGCGGTACGCGGTGTGCCAGCAGCGCGCCCGCTCGGCCCTCGCCTGGGCGGTCACGAAGCGGATCCTGACGAGGACGCCCGAGGAGCAGGAGGCGCTCTGGGGGTTCGACAGGACCGCGGCCGAGGGGGAGGCGCTCTGTCTTGTCGGCGAGGGCGGAGCGGTCCCGGAGGCGGACGCGGACCGGCCGTGCACCTTCCATGCGGGCCAGGTCGACGACCTGTTCCGCTACCTCGATCACGGCTTCTCCCCGACGCAGATCGCGAGCAGCGACAGCCACGGCGCCTCACCGGAGCCGGGCTTCCCGCGCACCTACTTCCGCTCGCCGACCGACCAGCCTGCGGCGATCGATCTCGGCGAGGTCACCGGGTCGCTGCGCGCGGGCAGCGCGTTCGCGACGTACGGTCCGTTCGTGCGCGCGGGCGTCGGCGGCGTGACGTTCGGCGGCGTGGCGCGGGTCGAGGGCGACACGGTGCCGCTCGACCTGCGAATCGAGACGGCGAGCTGGTTCGGCGTGGATCGCGTCGAGGTGTACGTGAGCGGCCAGCTGGTCCGGGTGCTCGAGCCGGACGCGGGCCCCTCGGCGATCGTGGACGTCGACGCGCGGATCGAGCTGCCGGCGCCGCCGTCGGACGGCTGGGTCGTGGTGGTGGCGATGGGGCTGCGCGACGAGAACCTCCTCACGCCGGTCGCGTTGCCTGTGTCGTTCGGCGAGCTCCAGCTGCCGCGGGTCGCGAGCCTTGCGTTCACGCAGGTCGAGGCGCTCTCCCGGTTCTTCACGGCCTCTCCGCCGGTCCCCGACTGGTACCCGGTGGCGCCCTATGCGGTGACGAACCCCATCTTCCTGGACCGCGACGGCAACGGCGTTTACGACGCCCCGCGCGGCCCGCCTCCGTTCTGCGCGAGGCCGTGCGACCCGGCGGTGCTCGACCCGTCGCAGTGCCCGCAAGGGCAGGAGTGCCTTCAGGACGAGGCGGTGTGCGGGATCTTCGTGCTGGGGCGCTGCGAGGACAAGCAGGCGTCGCCGTAGCGCCCGGCGGGTGGGCGCGCGGCCGCGCCGACCTCCGGGGCGGCGGCGATGGATGGCGGAGCGCGCCGCGGGTTCAATGGGCCGCTCCGGCGCGGGACGGCGCGAGCGCGTGGGCGACGGCGCTCTGCAGCGTCGAGTGGGCGACGATGCCGCGAAGGTCGATCCCTCCCTGCACGAGCGCGCGGGCGACCTCCGGCTGCATGCCGGTCAAGATCGCGCGCGCGCCGAGCAGCCGCAGCGCCGACGCGGTGCGGATCAGCGTGTCGGCGACCCCGGCGTCGACGTGCTTCAGGCCCGTGATGTCGATGATCACGACCGACGGGTTGTGGCGCTGGACGCCGACGAGGGTCGCCTCCAGCACCTGCGCGGCGCGCACCGCGTCCATCGTCCCGATGAGCGGCATGACCAGGACACGATCGGTGATCGGGATGATGGGCGTCGCCATCTCCGAGAGGCGCAGGCGCTGCACCTCGATGATCTCCTCCTGGAGAGCCGCCCGGCCCTGCTCGGCGCGCTCGCGTTCGCCGAGCTCCTCGAGCAGCCGTTCATTGGTCCGGTTCAGCTCTTCTGCCTTCTGCGACAGGCGTTCGTTGACCGAGCAGAGCTCTTCGGTGCGTCGCTGCACCTCGCTCTCGAGCCGGTCGTTCATGGCGCGATGCCCCTCGGAGACCTCCTGCAGGCGACCGTAGAGCAGCGCGTTCTCGAGCGCCGCTGCGACCTGCGCGCCCAGGAGGCGGAGGAGCTCGGCCTGCTCCGGGGTGAAGGCGCCGCTGGCGAGCGCGTTCTCGACGTACAGCACGCCCGTGAGCCGGTTCTGGTGGATGAGCGGAAGGCCCATCACCGACTTCGGCCGGCGCGCGGAGAGGTAAGGATCCGCCGCGAAGCGAGGGCTCGCCGCGGCGTCGTCCAGGATGACGAGCTCTCGCGTGCGGGCCACGTAGTGGACGATGCTGACCGGCAGATCCGAGGACTCCTCGAGCGGACGCCGGAGCTCCACCTCGATCGATTCAGGGTCGATCGTGATGGCCGCCTCGATGACCAGCCCTCCCTCGCGCGCGAGCACCAGGAAGCCGCGCTGGCCGCCGGCGCTCGAAAGAACGGCGCGCATCACGCGCTCGAGCGCCCTCCCGAGCACGAGCTCGCTGGAGATCGCGTGCGTCGCCTGCAGCACCGCCGCGACATCGACGAGCTTGTTGAGGAGCGGGTGGCTCACCGACACGGTGCTCGATCGAGAGAGGGTCTGATCGCGCTCCGCTGCGGGCGCTCGATCGACGGGAAGCGCGTCGAGCCCGTGCTGCCGGATCAGCGCCGCGGCCTTTCGTTCAGCCCCCCACTGCCGGTAGGCGTGCATCGCCGCGTTCAGGTAGAGCGTGGCGATGCGCCGCCGGCCCTTGCGAGCGTAGTACAGCCCGGCCAGCTCCGACGCGAGCGCTTCGTACTGTATGAACTCGCTCTGACGGGCGGCGTCGATGGCGTCGTCGTAGAGCTCCATCGCCTCCCCGTCGCGGCCGGAGGTGCGCGCCATCTCGCCGAGGACCAGGAGGTGTTTCGCGCGGAAGTTGTCAGGGCACTGGCTCGCCCAGAGCTCGAGCTTCTTGAGCGACGCGGAGAGCGCCTCGGCGTGCCGCTGCCGCTCGCCCTCGTCGTGCTCGCCGAGCGCGATCAGCGTGAGCGCGAAATAGAAGTGGTATGTCGCCTCGATCGGCATCGCCATGACGGCCCCGAGGACGGGACGCGCCGCCTCCGCCGCAGCGAGCGCCGCCTCGGGGCGGCCGTGGGAATAGAGCAGGATGAGCCGGATGATATGATAGAAGGCGATGCCGCACCCGAAGCTCGCCCGGGTGAGCGCGGCCAGGCACTCCTCCTCGGCGAAGCCCTCCTCGTTCAGCGAGGCGTCGGCCTCCGTGAGCCCCTTCAGGCTGCGCAGAAACTGCTGCTCCAGCCGGATGGTCTCGAGGACGGCGTGATTGCCTGTCTTGCGCGCGAACGACGCGAAGCGCTCGGCGACGCGGTGGACCTCCTCCAGCGGATCGCCCTTCTCGTAAACCTGCCAGACGGTCTCGAAGGCGAGGTAGCTCGCGTACACCAGGTCGCCGGCCTCGAGGCACGCGAGGAACGCCCTCTCCAGGATGGGCAGGTCGTCCCGGATAGGATGGACCCAGAAGTTGATGTGATCGCCGTGGAGGTGCAGCAGCGTCCCCCGCAGCGAGACGTCCCCGAGCTTCTCGTTCAGGCGAATCGACATCTCCGAGAAGCGGAATCCAGAGGGGATATCGCCGAACGCCGAGACCAGCATGAGCCCGTACACGCTGTAGGCGAAGCAGGACGCCTCGGTATTGCCGTGCCGCAGCGACAGGTTCAGCATCTTCAGCGCGATGAGCGGGAACACGCTTGGCCGCCCGATGTACGCGCAGGGCGCGCAGTCGGCGAGCAGGTGGATGACCGCGCGGATGTGCTCATCGGCGAGCAGCGGCGCGTGCAGGACGTCCTCGATGCTCCTTCCCGCCATGCTCTCGGGGATCTGCGCGATCTCGGCGGAGACCGCGGCGCCGATCTCCTCGCTCGTCTCAGGGATCTCGACGTCGAACAGGCGCAGCGCCTCCTGTCCCACAGCGACGCCCTCGTCGTAGCGGCCCGCGACCTGATAGAGCTTCATCCGCAGGCTCTGGACCCGCGCCCGATCGAGGTTTGACCGCGCCACATCGAGCAGGCGCTGGAACAGCGCCTCGGCCTCGGCGAAGCGGCCGCACAGGTACTCGCACTCGGCCGCCTCCAGCGTGAGCGCCCAGCGCAGCGCGTGGTCCCCCGAGGAGCCGTCGTCTCCGATCGCGCTCCGTCCGGCGCTGAAGTACTCCGCCGCGGCCCCGTAGGCAGTCGAGCTCTTGGCCTTCCTCCCGGCGCGCAGGTTCAGGCGCCCGAGCAGGCTTCGCTCGCCGGGATCGGCGATGAGGCGGGCTCCGTAGTTCAGGTGGTTCACGATGTCGAAGAGCTGCTCTTCCTGTGGCTCCCCGCGTTGACTGGCCAGCATCAGGCGGCCGACGCGCAGGTGGGCGGCGCGCTTGTGCTCGTCCGCGATGAGCGCGTAGGCCGCCTGCTGGACGCGATCGTGCAAGAACTGGTAGGAGACGGCGAACGACGCCTCGCTCGCGGGCTCGTCGTGGGATTGCTCTCCCGGCTGCACGAGCCGGTAGTCTGCGTCGATGGGGAGCAGGAGCCCTTCCTGCATGGCCCCCCACAGGTCCTGCGCCGACTGCGCGGCAGGCTGCTCGGAGATCGTCGCGAGCGTGCGCAGATCGAACCTGTGCCCGATGCACGCGGCGAGCTGCAGGGCGCGCTGGGTGGGCGGCGAGAGCCTCTGCAGCTTGGCGATCATGAACTCGACGACGTTGTCCGTCACGGCCCGCGACTCGATGGCCGCGAGGTTCCATGCCCATTGGCCGGTCTCCGGCTCGCAGCGGAGGAGCCCGTCGTCGCTCAACATCCGCAGGAACTGCCCGATGAAGAACGGGTTGCCCTGCGTCTTCCCGTGGATGAGCTCGGAGAGCTGCGCGACGTCCTGCGCCGTGCGACCCAGGGCGTCCGAGACGAGCGCGGTCACGTCCTCCGGCGAGAGCGGCGCGAGGGGGATGTCCGTCACGGCCGCGTTCGCGGCCCGGATGGCGTCGAGGGTGATGATGAGCGGGTGCGCCGGGCTCACCTCGTTGTCGCGGTACGCCCCGACGACCAGGAGATGGCCCGTGTCGGGGTCGGTGAGAAGGAGCCGCAGCAGCCTGAGCGACGCCGCATCCGCCCATTGCAGGTCGTCGAGGAGCAGGACCAGCGGGTGCGACGGGGCGGTGAACACGCCGAGAAAGCTCCGGAACACCATGTCGAAGCGGTTCTGCGACTCGGAGGGGCCGAGCGCCGCGACGGCGGGCACCTCGCCGAGGATGAGCGCGAGCTCGGGGATGAGATCGACCAGGACCCCGGCGTTCGCGCCGAGCGCCGCGCCGAGCTCTGCTCTCCAGCGGGACAGCACCTCGGTTCGCTCGGAGAGGAAGTGCTGCACGAGCCCCCTGAACGCCTGGACGACCGAGGCGCAGGGCACGCCGCGATTCAGCTGATCGAATTTCCCGTGGGCGAAGTGGCCCCCGACCCTGGCGATCGCCTTGTAGGTCTCGTGGACCAGCGCGCTCTTGCCGACGCCGGAGTAGCCGGAGACGAGCACGAGCTCCGCGGCGCCGGCTCGGGCCCGCTCGAAGGCGGAAAGGAGCCGGTCTCGCTCCACGTCCCGGCCGTAGATCTTCTGCGGAACGCGCAGATCGTAGCTGCGATCGCTCCGCCCGATGGGGAAGGGATGGACCCGGCCCGTCTGCTCGAGGGAGCGCAGGCACTCCGCGAGGTCCGCCTTGACGCCGTACGCACTCTGATAGCGGTCCTCGGGGGTCTTGGCGAGGAGCTTCATGACCACCTCGGACACCGGCTGGGGCACGTCCCCGCGACGCTCGTGCGGCGGGACGGGCGGCCGCGCGATGTGGCTGTAGATGACGTCGATCGGATCGGCGTCCGAGAACGGCAGCGCGCCGGTCAGCATTTCATACAAGGTGACACCGAACGAGTAGAGATCCGCGCGGTAGTCGATGCCCCTGTTCATGCGCCCGGTCTGCTCGGGCGATATGTACGCGAGCGTCCCTTGCAGGGTAGAGACCGAGGTCGACTCCTGGAATTCCTGCTGGAGCCGCGACGCGGCGCCGAAGTCGATGAGCGTGGCGCCGCGGAGGTCTGAGCTGATGATGATGTTTCTTGGATTGATGTCCTTGTGCGTGATGTGGCAGCGGTGCACCGCGCCGATGGCGTCGGCGATGGCGACCGAGAGCGCCAGCGCCGTGCGTAGATCCAGCCGGCGATCGTGGAGGATTGCCCGCAGGGTCGTGCCCTCGACCGCCTCGGTGATGAGGGCGAGCCCGCCGCGCGTCCTCTCGAGCGCGCACACCCGCACCACGGCATCTAGGTCCAGATCGCGCAGCAGATGGAACTCGTGCCGTAAAAGGGCGAGATCGCGGACGCTCGGGTGCTCGCCCTTCAGCGTCTTGATGACGACCGGCCGCTGATCCGCGGCGCGGTGGCCGCGGTAAACGAGGGTCTTGCTGCCTTCATGGATCAGCTGCTCGACGACATGTCCCGGCAAATCAAACGATGCTGTGGTCATGCGTATTTGTGCTCGCGCTCGTGATGGCCCTGTCCGCCGCTGGCGTTTTCTCAACTACAGACCGAGAGCATCAGTATAGGAGAGTCCTCTGCGGGTTTGCGCATAGAATGCAAATATCAGCGGAACGACGTGTGCTGCGTCACGCCCCCGCGTCGTGTCGCCCGTCGTTGAGCGTCATGCGGAGCGCTTGTCTAGAGTGCATCTCATTGCATCGTCAGCGCATCTCGCGCGCCGGGAAGGTCGAGCTCTGGCGCTCGGCTCACCCCTACGAGGTGTGGATCACCGCGATCGGTGGGCTGCGATCGTCCTCGCGTCCCGTGATCTCCCCTCGATGCGGCCGGATTTCTGACGCGCGGCGTTAGGGTGGCTGCACGACCGCGAGGAGCCCTCTCGGCTGCGACGCCAGATCGAGCGTCGGGTCGACGAGATCGCGGTAGGGCCCTCCGTTCAGCGACGCGACGACCTTGGCCGTGACGATCGGCCGCACCCCGAAGTCCTCCCGCCAGCGGTCGGCGACGTGGCGCGCGAAGTCGACGATCATGTCGGGCCGCGCGCTCATCTCCCCGAGCTGGCGGTCGGTGAGCCACGCCTCGAGGTCGAGCGACTCGCGCACGCCGGTCCTCGGATCCAGCACGCGGATGTCGAGCTCGCTCACGTTCTTGTCGCGCAGCTTCATCCGCCACGAGAAGCGGTGTCCGGCCTCGTTCCACGCGACGTCGCCCGGATAGACCCAGTGGCGGAGCGGCACCACGAGGTGGACCAGGAGATAGCCGTGGAGCAGCGCGAGCGGCAGGACGCGCCGTCGCCACGCCGCGGGCGAGGGGACCTCGGCGCCGCCGCCTGGGCGGTCCGCGCTCCCGAAGAGGAAGGGCAGCCGCCGCCTCGGCCACGAGGGATCGGCGAACAGCGCGAGCGAGGCGATCATCGCGTAGGGGAAGATCCCGATCTTGAACAGGAGGGCGTTGGAGAGGTTGAACGCCACGGCGAGCGCCGCGCCGAGCGGGAAGGTGCGTCGGGAAAAGAGCAGGAAGCCCATCGAGAGGTCGAGGAGCAGCCCTGCATAGGAGAGCGCGAGCCCCGCGGCCGGCGTGGCGAGGAGCGGCCCGACGAGGGGCGCGCCGCGGTGCTCGGCGAGCCACATCGTGAGCGGCTGTCCCTGCAGCCAGTCGCCGTTCAGCTTGGCGATGCCGCCGTAGAAGTAGACCATCGCGATCTGGGCCTTCAGGGCGAAGAGGTAGAGGCGCGGCACGGTCTCCGCCGGCGCTCTCTGCCCCTCGTCGGCCGGCGAGGCGCGCCGCGCGCGGAGGCGATCGAGCGAGAGGGCGCGGTGCGCGGGGGCGGCGGCGAGCAGCAGGCCGAGGAGGCAGAGGAGATAGAGGTGGTTGAGGTACTGTGCCTTGTCGAGGAGGAAGACATACGTGAGCGCGGCGCAAAGGAGCGCGGCGCTCACCCGGTAGAAGAGCCCGACGGCGCAGAGGAGCGCGAGCACGAAGAGGACGGCGAAGTGCCAGTACATCCCTGTCCCGCCCCAGGGGCGGATGAAGGGGACGAAGCTGAAGAAGAAGCCGGGCTCGATGTAATAGCGAGAGATCCGATCGTGGAGGACGTACCGGACGACCTCCCACGCGATCAGGGCGCCATAGCCGATGCGGAAGACGGCGAGCGAGGCGGCGTCGACCTCGGCGGTGAGGTGGGCCGCCCAGCGCCGCGCGAGGTCACTTCCAGTGCCCGTGTGCGTGCCCGTGCTTGTGCTTGTGCTTGTGCTTGCCGTGCACGTGGATGTGGACCGGTCGTCCGTCGTCGTCGTCGTCGTCGTCATCGTGGATCACCACCACGCCTGGAGTCGTCTTGACCTTCACGGCCACGTTCCACGTCGTCGCCACGATCACGCTCACGGCCGGCGCGCTCGGGCCGACCACGACGTGCACGCCGGGGCGATAGCCGACGAGCACCACGTCGGCGTGCGTCGGGTGCGCCACGACGACGGTGAGCTTCACGGGGTTCACCCTGGCCGCGACCGTGCCGACGCAGTAGAGGCCGCCGGGGCCGGGGGTCAGCAGGACGACCTCGGAGCCCGACCCCACGAAGCCGAGCTTGATCTTGCGGTCGCCGACGGGGATCGGCTTGAGGTTCGCGTCGAGGACATACACCCTCACCTGGCCTGAGGCCTTGTCCGCGACCACCTCGACGGTGTCGTCGCCGACCACCTGGATGATCCCGCCGTTCGGGCCCGTCTTGCCCGGCGGGATGGGCCGCTTTTCGGCCTTCCGCGCGCCCTCGACGAGGACCTTCGTGCCTCCTACGGGCACGTGGAGCGTGCCATTCCACGGCTGTCCGGCGACGACGACGTTGTACTTCACCTCGGTGAGATCGGCCTCGAGCTTGGGCCCGGCCGCGATGAGGAGCCCTGTCTTCGCGTCGAGCGCGAGCGGGACCTGCGCGTCGCCGTTCGGCCCTTTCCAGGTGAGCGTGCCGCTCACCTCCTTGTCGATGGGCTTGCCGTCAGGCGCCCTCACGATCGCCCTCACGGTGCCGTCGGGCGCGATCTCCCATCCGACCGAGCCGCCGTCGTGCTCCTCGGTCAACGGCTCTTCGAGGGCCACCGGGACGGCCTCGATCGACTCCTCGGTCACGGTGGCCTCGGCGGTGCTCTTGCACCCTGCCGCGAGGGAGCTGCCGGCGATCAGGGCGGTCAGGGCGACTACGGAAAAGACGCTCTTGGCGTGCATCAAAGCCTCCAAACAGAGGAGGGTATCGCAAGGGCTCCGCTGCGTCTGTACGAACCCTCTCGCTCGGCGGCGATGAGGGTCATGGGCGACGACATTGGACGCGCGGTGACCACGTCTCCCGTGATCCTCGCTCGTGCAGCCCTCCGCGATGAGATTGTGAGCGTCGAAGGGCCTTTGGCAGAGCGCCTCATGGGGTGACGAGCGCTGTGGACGCTCGTGGCGGTTCGCCAGGCGCGATCGCGAGCGTTTGCGGATGCCTCTGGCGGCTCGCCAACGCGCCGCCGCGCGCCTCCGTGGGCCCCGGATCGTCGGCGCCCGCCGGGCTTCCCTCCAGGGGCTCTTCGGGCTAGCGTCCCGGACGAGCCCGTCCTGCCATGTCCCAGCGCGTCTATGTCGGCCTCATCGGTTACGGCCTCGCCGGCGCCGTCTTCCACGCCCCGCTGATCCGGTCCATCCCTGGGCTGCGCCTCGCCGCCATCGCGACCCGCCGGGAGGGCCAGGTGATGACCGACCACTCGGGCGTCGCCGTGCATCCGACGCCCGAGGTGCTGATCGCCGAGCCCGGGATCGACCTCGTGGTGATCGCCTCGCCCAACGAGACCCACGTCCCGCTCGCGCGCGCGGCGCTCGAGGCGGGCAAGCACGTGGTCGTCGACAAGCCGTTCACGATCACGAGCGCCGAGGCGGACGAGCTCATCGCGCTGGCCGCGCGCCGTGGCCGGCTCCTCTCGGTGTTCCAGAACCGCCGCTGGGACGCCGACTTCCTCACCGTGCGCCACTGCATCGAGCAGGGCCTGCTCGGCGAGGTGGCCTCGTACGAGGCGCACTTCGACCGCTTCCGCCCCGCCATCAAGCAAGGCTGGCGAGAGGAGGCGGCGCCGGGCTCGGGGATCCTGTACGACCTCGGCGCGCACCTGATCGATCAGGCCCTCGTGCTCTTCGGCCCGCCGCGCGCGGTCACCGCCGACCTCCTGGCGCAGCGGCCCGAAGCGCGCACGGTGGACTATTTCCACCTCACGCTCGAGTACGGCAAGCGCCGCGTCATCGTGCGCTCCTCGACGCTTGTGAGCGAGCCGGGCCCGCGCTTCGCGGTCCACGGCGACGGCGGGAGCTTCCTCAAGCACGGGATCGACGGCCAGGAGGAGGCCCTCAAGGCGGGCAAGCGCCCGGGCACGCCGGAGTGGGGGCGGGAGGACCCGCGCTGGTTCGGCACGCTGGTCACGGCGAGCGGCGAGCGCCGCACCATCGAGAGCCTGCCCGGCGCCTACGAGGCCTATTACGAGGGCATCGCGGCGGCGATCCTCGACGGCGCCCCGCCGCCGGTGCGCGCCGAGGAGGCGCGCGACGTGATCCGCATCATCGAGGCCGCGATGAGGAGTTCGGCCGAGCGGCGGACGATACAGCTCGACGCGTGACCGGAGCGGCGCGCGCGCCGATCAAAGAAGGATAGGGTAGGCCCACGGCGAGGGGGCTCGCCGTGGGCCGGGCAGCTCGGAACAGCGGCCTCCGTGCGGGAAGGATCAGCGCGCCGCCGCGAGCGCCGCCTGCATCGCGACGCCCATCTCGGCCGGCGTGGCGGCCACCTTGGCCCCCGCCGCCTCGAGCGCCGCGATCTTCTCGGCCGCGGTGCCCTCGCCGCCCGCGATGATCGCGCCGGCGTGGCCCATGCGCTTGCCCGGAGGCGCCGCGCGGCCGGCGATGAACGCGGCCACCGGCTTCTTCATGTTCTGCTTGATCCAGGCCGCGGCGCGCTGCTCGGCCGTCCCGCCGATCTCGCCGATCAGCACGACCCCGTGCGTGTCGGGATCCTGGTTGAAGAGCTCGAGCACGTCGATGAAGTCCATGCCGCCGACCGGATCGCCGCCGATGCCCACGCAGCTCGACTGGCCGATGCCGAGCGCGCTCAGCTGGCCGACCGCCTCGTAGGTCAGCGTCCCCGAGCGGGAGAGCACGCCGATGTGCCCCTTCTTGTGGATGTGGCCCGGCATGATCCCGATCTTGCACTCGCCGGGCGTGATCACGCCGGGACAGTTCGGCCCGACGAGGCGCGCCGGCTTCCCATCGAGGAAGCGACGCACGCGCACCATGTCGAGCACCGGCACGCCGTCGGTGATGCAGATGACGAGCTTGCAGCCCGCGTCCACGGCCTCGGTGATCGCGTCCGCGGCGCCGACCGGCGGCACGAAGATGCACGACACGTCGGCGCCCTCGTTGCGTACGGCCTGCTCGACCGTGTCGAAGATCGGCACCTTGTCTTCGAAGCGCTGGCCGCCGCGACCGGGCGTCACGCCGGCGACGACCTTCGTCCCGTACTCGATGCAGGCGCGGGCGTGCTGCGACCCGTAGGCGCCCGTGATGCCCTGGAAGACGACCCGCGTGTCCTTGTTGACGAGGATGCTCATCGCTTGATTACTCTACCTTCAACGTGGACAGGAGCTCGGCAATCGCCGGTCGCTCGCTGCTCAACTGGGTTCGGGGCTCGGTGCTCGCGGGCGCCTAGGCGCCGCTCTGGGCCTTGCCGCCGCGCGTGGCGGCGACGATCTTCTGCGCGCCGTCGGCCATGGAGCTCGCCGACTGGATGGTCAGGCCGCTCTCGTCGAGCAGCTTGCGGCCGGCCTCGACGTTGGTCCCCTCGAGGCGGACCACGAGAGGCACCTTGAGCCCGAGCTCCTTCGCCGCGGCGATGACCCCGGCCGCCACGACGTCGCAGCGCATGATGCCGCCGAAGATGTTCACGAAGATGCCGCGGACCCGCTCGCTCCGGAGGATGATCTGGAACGCGGTCTTGACCTGCTCCTGCGTGGCGCCGCCGCCGACGTCGAGGAAGTTCGCCGGCTTGCCGCCGTAATGGAGGATGATATCCATCGTCGCCATCGCGAGCCCGGCGCCGTTCACGAGGCAGCCGATGTCGCCGTCGAGCGACACGTAGGAGAGGCCGGACCGCTTCGCCTGAAGCTCGACCGGATCCTCCTCGTCGACGTCGCGCATCGCGTTCCACTCGGGGTGGCGGAACTCGGCGTTGTCGTCGAAGGCCACCTTCGCGTCGAGCGCAAAGACGTCTCCCGCGCGGGTCACGACGAGCGGGTTGATCTCGAGCAGCGAGCAGTCCTCCGCGGTGAAGCACGTGTAGAGCGAGGCCACGAGCTTCAGGAACTGGCGCTGCGTCTCCTTCGCGGTGAGCCCGAGCGCGATCGCGAGCTGCCGCCCCTGGTACGGGGCGAGGCCGAGCACCGGATCGATGAAGAGCTTGACGATCTTCTCCGGCGTGCTGTGGGCCACCTCCTCGATGTCCATGCCGCCCTCGGTCGAGGCGATCACCGCGACGCGGCGGCGCTCGCGATCGACGAGCATCGCGAAGTAGAGCTCGCGCGCGATGTCGAGGCCCTGCTCGATGTAGAGCCGCCGGACCTTCTGCCCCTCGGGGCCCGTCTGCTTGGTGACGAGCTGCATGCCGAGGATCTTCTCGGCGAGAGTGGTCGCTTCGGCGCTGCCGCCCTTCGCGACCTTCACGCCGCCGCCCTTGCCGCGGCCGCCCGCGTGGATCTGCGCCTTCACGACGACGACCGGGTTGCCGGTCTGGGCGATCAGCCGATCGGCGATCGGCGCCACCTCGCTCGCCTGGAAAGCGGGCTCCCCATTCGGTACCGGCACCCCGTAGCGGGCGAAGAGCTGCTTGCCTTGATACTCGTGGATTTTCATGAGAGGGGCCGCCACCCTATCACAAGGGCCGGCCCCGCGAGACGCGAAAAACAGGGGCACCGGGCGTCAGTTACGTGGTTGCGTGGTTGCGTGGTTGCGTGGCGCGCTCGCTACGTTTCGAGTGTTTCGTGCCGACCCCCGCTCATCAATGGAAAAGTCCGGCGCTGCGGCGCTCGACGTCGCCTGCCTCCGTCGCTGTCAGGCGCGGCGCCGCGCCCTGACGCGTCGAGCGCCACAACGCCGCTGCCGTCTCGTCACTTGGCGGCGTACGGGGGCGGCTCGGGCCGGCGGAGGGCCACGAGGGCGAACAGGCCGGGCAGGATGTCGTCCTCGACCTTGGAGACCTTGCCTTCGAGGCTGATCTTGAGCTCGTCGAACGGCGCGACGGTGAGCCCGGCGCTCGCGGAGAGGCTCGGCTGGGGCGCGAACAGGAACGCAGAGAGCGCGCCCCCGGGCTCGTGGAGAGCCTGGACTCGAACGAGCGGATGGATTGCCACCGTCGGAAGGATATTGGCGATGATCTCGCCTCCCACCCAGGGCTTCAGCTCGATCGCTCCGGCCTCGTCCGCCGCGCCGACCAGCCCGACGCTGCCATCGATCGACACCGACAGCGCCTCGGCCGGATAGAGCTCCAGGGCGACGACCGCCGAGTAGAAATCGATCGTCGGATAGAACGCCACGCCCGACCAGGTCGACCAGAGCGCCTGCATCGTGGTCAGGCCGGCGCCGAACGTGGGCGCGTTGACGTCGAGATCGAAGCCGCCGAAGACGTTGACCTCGTATCCATCGCCGAGGACGAGCCCGGGCTCGACGCCGAGCATCCGGCCAGGGACCGTGCTGATCATCGTCGAGAAGGTCGGGAAGTAGTTGATCCAGCTGTCCCAGTCCTCGATGCCAATCGCGTGCGAGACGATGCCGAGCCGGAGGTGGTAATCCTCCCGGCCGATCTGGAGCATCGCCCACTCGGGAGGGCCGATCTTGAGCTCCTGCGCCGGCAGGGACCACTCGGGGTAGACGAACGCCGGCAGGCCGAACGCCGGCAGACCGAGCGGCGCCGAGGTGGCCTGCATGTCGAGATCGAGCCGGAAATACAGCGACTCGCTCGCGAGCCGGAGCCCGACCTCGGCCTGGGCGACGGCGTCGAAGCGGTGGATCCCCGGAGGGTCGCGGTGCACGCCGGCGACGATGCTGGTCCCCCCTCCCACCCACATGTCGATCTCGGCCGGGAGCGCGGCGAAGTGCGTCAGCAGCTGAGCCTCCTCTCTCTGTGTCTCGGATGGGCGTCGATCTCGGGCCGCGGGCGGCGAGTCGCGCGCCCGCGGCGATCACCGCTGCGCGCCGGTCGTCGCGGCCCGCAGGCGCTCGATCAGCGGGCGCACGACGTCGCTCCGCAGCTTGTACGACGCGCGGTTCGCGATGAGAAGGGTGCTCACCTCGGTGACCGTCTCGAGCACCTCGAGGCGATTCTCGCGCAGCGTGGCGCCCGTCTCGACGATATCGACGATCAGGTGAGAGAGGCCGACGAGCGGCGCGAGCTCCACGGAGCCGTGGACGGGGATGATCTCCGCCACCACGCCCTTGCTCGCGAAGTGATCCCCGGCGATCCGCGGGTACTTCGTGGCGACGCGCGGCAGATCGGGGATGGGCGTGCCCTCCGGCCCGGCCACGACGAGGCGGCAGCGGCCGATCCCGAGATCGAGCGGCGTGTAGAGATCGTGACGGCGCTCGAGGAGCGTGTCGCGGCCGGAGACCCCGAGGTCGGCGGCCCCGTACTCGACGTAGGTCGGCACGTCGTCGGGCTTCAGGAACACGTACCGGAAGGCGCCGTCCGCGGTCGGCCGGACCAGGCGGCGATCGTTCTCCTGGAGCGGCGTGCTGTCGAGCCCGGCCCGCTGCACGAGCGGGATCAGATCCTTCAGGATCCGCCCCTTGGGCACGGCGATGGTGAGCGGCTTCGTCATCCGGCCCGCCCCTCGACCCGCACGGTGTCGGCGCCGAGCTGCGCGAGCTTGCGCTCCATGAACTCGTAGCCGCGATCCAGGTGATAGACGCGCAGCACCTCGGTCTCGCCCTCGGTCGCCACGAGCCCGGCGATGACGAGCGAGGCGCTCGCGCGCAGATCCGTCGCCATCACGGTCGCGCCCGACAGCGGCGCGCCGCCGTGGACGTGCGCCGTGTGGCCGTCCACGTCGATGTGCGCCCCCATGCGCGAGAGCTCGGGCACGTGCATGAAGCGGTTCTCGAAGATGGTCTCGACGATGCGCGAGGTGCCCTGCGCGAGGCACATCAGGACCATGAACTGCGCCTGCATGTCGGTCGGGAAGCCGGGGTGCGGCGCGGTCGTGATGTCGACGGCGCGCAGCGGCCGGCCGTCGCGGCGGACGCGCACGCAGTCGCCCTCGCGGCCCACCTCGACGCCCGCCTGGCGGAGCTTGGCCGCGACCGCCTCGAGGTCCTCGAGCGGCGCGTTCTCGATCAGCACGTCGCCGCCGGCCGCGGCCGCCGCGACCATGTACGTGCCGGCCTCGATCCGATCCGAGATGATCGCGTGGTCGAACGGCTCGAGCTCGTCCGCGCCCTCGATGTGGATGACGTCCGTGCCGGCCCCGCTCACGCGCGCGCCCATCTTGTTGAGCACCCGGCCGAGCTCCTCGACCTCGGGCTCGCGGGCGCAGTTCACGAGCGTGGTGCGCCCCTTCGCGAGCGCGGCGGCCATCATCAGGTTCTCGGTGCCGGTCACCGTCGGCAGGTCGAACACGACCTCGGCGCCGCGCAGCCGCTTGCACTCGGCGACGATGTAGCCGCGCGACAGCCGGATCGTCGCGCCGAGCGCCTCGAGCCCCTTGAGGTGCTGGTCCACCGGGCGCGTGCCGATCTGACAGCCGCCGGGGAGCGACACCTTGGCGCGGCCGAAGCGCGCGAGCAGCGGTCCGAGGACCATCACGCTCGCGCGCATCTGCTTGACGAGCTCGTAGGGCGCCTCGGGCCGCACGTTGTCGCCGGCGCCGACCCTGACGAGCGGCGGCGCGACCTCGACGTTGCGGCCGAGGAACCGGAGCAGCGCGGAGGTCGTGTCGATGTCGCGCAGCGCGGGCACGTTGCGGAGCAGGCTCTCGCCGTCGGAGAGCAGCGTCGCGCAGAGGATCGGCAGCGCCGCGTTCTTCGCGCCGCTGATGCGGATCTTGCCGGAGAGCGGCTTGCCGCCCCGGATCCGGATTGAGTCCATGCCCCGCTATCGCACAACCCGCGGCGGAACGCGATGTTTCGGGGACGCCGCCCGCCGCTCGCGTCCGGCGCGGCGCGCGCCGGGCCACCCGCCGCTTGCGTCCGGCGCGGCGCGCGCCGGGCCGGACGCCGCTCGCTTCCGGCGCGCGCCGCGCCGGGCCACCCGCCGCTTGCGTCCGGCGCGGCGCGCGCCGGACGACGGGCGCCCCACTTTGCCCGGCGCTGGTCTAGTCTCCTCCGGCCATGCGACCGAGCGCCATCGCCCTGTCCACGCTGCTCGCCGCCTCCGTGGCCTCGCCCGCCGCCGCCCAGCCGTCGGTGGACCTGCGCGGGTTCCGCGCCTCGATCGACCCCGGGGCCGGCGTCTACTCCGAGCCCGCCGCGACCCCGGACACGGGCGAGTGGAGCGCGAGCCTCTGGGGCTCGTACGCCTACCGCCCCATCGTGCTCCGCGATCCGGCCTCGGGCGAGGTCCGCTTCGACGTCATCCGCCACCAGGTCAGCGCCGACTTCGCGGCCGGCGTGGGCATCGCGCGGCGCCTCCTCGTGGGGCTCACGCTGCCGGTGGTCGTCCACCAGGCCGGCGACGCGCCCAGGTCCGACGCCACGCGGGTGCTCGGCGACACGTGGGTCCCGGCGCAGGCGCTCGGCGATCTCGGCCTCGTCGCCAAGCTCACGCTCGTGCAGCCCACCGGCGGCGATCTCGGCGGGCTCGCGCTCGCGCTGCACGAGCGCTTCACGCTGCCCACGGGCGACGAGGCGTCGTTCGTGGGCGAGGGGAGCGTCACGAACGAGCTCAGGCTCCTCGCCGAGTACCGCCTGATCGCGTTCGGCGCGCACCTCGCGGCCGGGCTCAAGCTCCGCGCCGCCGAGGCCCGCTTCGCGTGCCAGGCGACCCCGGCCTCTGCCGCGGGCAGGGATCCGTGCCCCACGGTGTTCGGCCACGAGCTCCCCTTCGGCCTGGGCCTCTCGTTTCGGCCGCAGATCCTGGGCATCGACCCCGAGGGGCGCGCCACGATCTTCCTCGAGGCCAGCGGGCACCTGCCGCTCTCGCCGATCGCGCCGTTCGAGAACCAGGAGACGGCCGCGCTGGAGCTCGGCCTCGCGGCGCGCTACGCGCTCGGCGACGTCTCGTTCCTGGGCGGCGTCGGCACCGCGCTGGTCGGCGGGATCGGCACCACGCCGCTGCGCGCCGTCCTCTCGGTCGCGTGGACCCCGCGCGTCCACGACGCCGACGGCGACGGCGTGGACGACGAGGCCGATCAGTGCCGCGAGCTCGCCGAGGACCTCGACGGCTTCCAGGACGAGGACGGGTGCCCCGAGGGGGACAACGACGAGGACGGCGTCTTCGACGATGAGGACCGCTGCCCGACGCAGAAGGAAGACGAGGACGGCGTCGAGGACGAGGACGGATGCCCCGACCCGTGACGGCGGCGGGGACGGCGCCCCGGCGCGCGGGGGAGGTGCGCCCGGACGAGCCCGGCGCGGCGCCCGCCGGCGACGGCGTCCGGCGACGTCGTCGCTACAGCGCCGGGGCGCGCTGCACTAAGCTCCGGGTCTCCGCATGAGCGACGACGGCTACACGAAGCACGGCGGCGGCCGCCACGAGGGGCCCGCCCGCACCTCGCCGTACCCCCTGAGCCGGCTCTCCGCGCCGCACGAGCTTGTCGACGTGGCGCGCGAGATCCAGCAGGCAGACGCGCTGCTCGGCGCGGTCACCGGCGGCAAGCTCGCGCAGATCGCCCGGCAGATCCGGTCGCTGCAGGAGCAGGCGCGGCAGGTCCTCGAGGCGGCGCAGCGCGACAGCGAGCTCCACCGGGCGGCGTGCAACTTCAAGAAGCGGCCCGGCCACGTCTACCACCTCTACCGGCGCGACGACGGCGTCCGCTACCTCTCACTGCTCTCGCCCGAGGAGTGGGGCGGCTCGCCGCCGCACGCGTTCGAGGGCTCGTACCGGCTCGAGCTCGACATGTCGTGGACGCCGGCCGACGAGGCCGAAGCGCACGACGTCGAGGCCGGCGCGCTCGCGCGGCTCCTCGGCCGCGGCGAGTGACGACGCCCTCGCGCGCTCACGCGCCGATCCGGAGCAGGACCTTCCCGAACGAGGCGTTGCTGGCCATGTAAATGTGCGCTGCGGCTGCATCGTCGATCGAGAAGATCCGGTCGACGACGGGCCGCACGGCGCGGCTCGCGAGCCACGGGGAGATGTTCCGTTCGAGCACCTGCGCCGCCGCGATCTTCTCCTCGAGCGGGCGCGAGCGGAGCACGGTGCCGATCAGCTCGACGCGCTTGCGCAGGAGCTCGCGCAGGTCGAGCTCCGCGGACGCGCCGGCCGTCAGCCCGACGAGCGCGATGCGGGCCTTCGCCGCGCACGCCCTGAGGTCCTCGCCGACATACGCGCCGCCGACGAGGTCGAGCACCGCGTCGACCCCCGCGCCGCGCGTCGCCTTCAGCACCTCGTCCGCGAACTTCCCGCCCGACGCCGCGATCCCGGCGTGCAGCCCGAGCTCCCGGCAGCGGTCCAGCTTGTCCTGCGTGCGCGACGTCCCCACGACGAAGCACCCGAGCGCGCGCGCGATCTGGAGGCCGGCCGTCCCCACGCCGCTGCCGACCGCGTGCACGAGCACGCGCTCGCCGGGGGCGAGCCGGGCGCGCGTCACGAGCGCGTCGTAGGCGGTGACGAACGCCTCGGGGACCGCCGCCGCCTCCTCGTCGGAGAGCCCGTCCGGCGCCGGCGCGACCTCGCGCTCGTGGGCGACGATCCGCTCGGCGTAGGCGCCGCCCGCGACCAGGCCGAAGACGCGATCGCCCGGCGCGAAGCGGCGCGCGCCCTTGCCCGCGGCCTCGATCACGCCGGCGTACTCGAGCCCCGGCACGTCCGGCGGCACGCCCGGCGGCGCCGGGTACATGCCGAGCCGCTGCAGCAGATCGGCGCGGTTCACCCCGGCGAAGCGGACGGCGATGCGCACGTGCCCCTCGGGCACCTCGGGCGCGTCCACCTCGCGCACCTCGAGGACCTCGGGACCGCCCGGCTCACGAATGAAGACGGCTCGCATCGTCGATGCTCCGCAGCTACCGCTCAGTCTTCCATGGGCGGCGGGAGCACGCTCTTCCGGTAGAAGTACTCCACTTTTTCCGAGTCCGGATCGACCGGCTCGCCCGTCGGCTCGGCCGGCGCGCCGCCGCCCATGGCCGCGTCGATCTGCACCTGCTCGAGCGCGTCCATCATGGAGGTCGCGCTCGGGAAGCGCTCCTCGCGGTCGAGCGCGAGCGCGCGCATCGTCACGACGTCGAGCGAGTGAGGCACCTCCGGCCGCAGCATGCGCGGGCGGATCGGCTTGACGCGCTGGATCTCGGCGAGCAGCGCCGCCGGCGTCGGCGCCTTGAACGGCAGCTGCCCGGTGAGCATCACGTAGAGCAGCATGCCCACGGAGTAGAGATCCGCGCGCGCGTCGAGATCGCGGACGCCCTGCGCCTGCTCCGGCGCCATGAAGGCGGGCGTGCCGGCCACCGCGTGGCTCCCCGCGGCGCCCGTCGAGACGAGGAACGACGCCGCCGACCCGGTGTTGAACGCCTCCGCGACGCCGAAATCGAGCACCTTCACGGTGAGCGGGCCGCGGTCGCCGCCGACGAGGCAGATGTTGTCCGGCTTGAGATCGCGGTGGAGGATGCCCTCGTTGTGCGTGACGACCAGCGCGCTCAGGACCTGGACGGCCACGTCCAGCACGACGGGAATGGGCATCGGGCGCTCGCGTCCGAGCCGCTCGGTGATGGTATCGCCTTCCAGCCGCTCCATCACGAGGTAGGGCGTCCCGTCCTCGAGCACGCCCAGATCGTACACCTCGACGATGTTCGGATGGCCGAAGCGGCCGGCCACAGCGGCCTCGTTGTGGAAGCGGGCGATCGCCGTCTTGCTCTGCGCGTACTGGCCGCGGAGCGTCTTGATCGCGACCCGGCGCCGCAGGCCGATGTGGATCGCGTCATAGACCATCCCCATCCCGCCCTTCGCGATGACGCCGAGGATGCGGTACCGGTCGTGCAGAAGCCGGCCGACGAGCGGGGCCTCCTTCGTCGGCCGGGGCTGATCGGGATCGGTATCTGGCGGCAGCGGGCCGTCCATCGGCCACCCCGACTCGCCCCTGCTCGTTGGCGGCACCCGCGTCGAGGAGGGCGGGGCGATGCTCGGCGTGAGCGCCGTGCCGTGCACCGGGCACCTTTGGGTGTCCGACGGGTGCGGCAACCCGCACGCCTGGCATCGGATAAAGTGCTGCGGCGGCATCGGGGACCCGGCCAGAGTACGGGTACATCCGCCCATGCAGCAAGCTCGTTCAGGGACCAGCGTCCGGGCCGGGGGCACACGCCCACAGCGTGTGGTCGGGTAGCCAACGAATGTCATCTTCAGCAGCTGGGTTGGATCGGCTCGCAGCTTACGGTAGGCTGAGCTCAAACGTGCCGCAGCCGGTCCGGAAGCCAAGCCGACGAGCGCGGGCGGTGCCGCAGCGAGGGCAGGTCCCAGAATTTGCACCTGAACGTAAACCAGGACGTAAGTCGCAAATAGGTCGCACGTTAGCCGAACGTCAGGCGGCGCGTGACGGGCACGGGGTACGCTTTCCCCGGGTGCCAGCAGTGGGGGCCAGCGCGATGGGAAGGGGAAAGAGACACAGGCCATGAGCACGGCGGAGAAGCTTTCGGACGGTGCCTCGGCCAGCGGAGAGTCCGACCCGCTGCTGGGAAAGGTCTTGAATCAGAAGTTCAAGGTCCACTCCCTGCTCGCGACGGGCGGCATGGGCGTCATCTATCGCGGAGAGCAGATCGCCCTCGAGCGGCAGGTCGCGATCAAGGTCCTGACGCCAACGAACGCATCGAATCAAATCGACCCCAACTTTCATAAGCGCTTCTTCCTCGAGGCGAGCATCCTCGCCAGGCTCCAGCACCCGAACATCGTCACGGTCTTCGACTACGGCCGAGTCGAGAACATGGAGCCCGAGCGGTACTTCATGGCCATGGAGTTCCTCGAGGGCGAGACGCTCTTCCGGCGGCTGCGCAAGACCGGCCGGCTGTCGGCGCCCGACGCGATGGGCGTCGCCCGGCAGATCGCGCGCGGGCTGCGCGAGGCGCACAAGCACGGGGTGGTGCACCGCGACCTGAAGCCGTCGAACGTCATGCTCGTCCCCGGCGAGGACACCGGGGAGCTCGTCAAGATCCTCGATTTCGGCCTCGTGAAGGTGCTCGCCGACGACTCGGAAGAGCTCACGCAGCAGGGCTCGTTCCTCGGCTCCCCGCGCTTCATGTCGCCCGAGCAGATCTCGCACGGCAAGGTCGATCTCCGGACGGACGTGTACTCGCTGGGCGTGATCGTCTATCAGATGCTCTGCGGGAAGGTCCCGTTCGAGGCGCAGAACTCGGTCCAGATCTTGATCGCCCACCTGCAGCAGCCCGTCCCGCGGATGCGCGAGCGCAACCCCGAGGCCGACGTGCCCGAGCCGCTCGAGGCGTTCGTGCTGCGCTGCCTGTCGAAGGAGCCGGACGGCCGCCCGGTCAACATGGAGGCCTTCATCCGCGGCCTCGGCGAGTGCGCGCAGGCGATGGGCCTGTCCCCGGCGTTCGGCTCGACGGGCCTCGTGACCATGGATTCCGGCGGGACCGGCAGGATGCCGACGCCGATGCCGCCCGTGCGCGTGATGACCGCGATCCCGGCGAGCCCGTCGCCGCCGTCGTCGTCCTCCGGCTCGGCCTCGCAGGTGGACGACGCGTCGCTCGGCGCCGCCTCGCGCCCGGCCGACGCGGCGCCGCAGGGCCGCAAGGGCATCGTGCTCGTCGCGGCGGGGGTCCTCGCCGTCGCGGGCATCGGGATCGCGATGTCGCAGATGCGCTCCAAGGAGCCGGCGCCGGTCGCGACGCAGCCGGAGAAGCCGCAGGTCGCCCCGACGCCGCCGCCGCCCGCCGACGTCGGGACGTTCGTGCTGATGGTCGAGTCCATGCCCTCGGGCGCCGAGGTCCTGGAGGACGGCAAGCTCCTCGGGAACACGCCGCTCCAGCTCTCGATCTCGAACAGCTCGGTGCGCGCCAATCCGCGCCGGCTGACCGTCCGGCAGGAGGACTACGAGCCGTACTCGATTGTCCAGGGCCCCTCGGATCAGTCCGTTCGCCTGGTCGCCACGCTCACGAAGCGCGCGGCCGCGCCGACGAGCACGCCGGCCGCGCCCACGCCGCCGCCCCAGGCGGCTCCCGTGTCGCGACCCTACTCCGCGCGGCCGGCCCCGAGGCCCACGCCGTCTCCCGACGCGCCGCCCCCTCCTTCTCCCCGGCCGCTGGACATTCAAATCGAACGATGACCTTCCAGCGCCCCGCACGCCTCATCGCCGTCTACCCGTCTGTCCTCTCGGCGTGGCCGTTTCGGGCGGATGTCCGTGCCGACGTGGAGGCGCCTTGTTCCAGGCTCTCCGCCGAGGGGAACCCCCCGCGAGGCGCCGGTGTGCTGCGCTCTGCGGGACGGGCGCATGCGCGCCAGCCCGCGCAGCGTCACGACCAGCCCGCGCAGCGTCACGACCAGCCCGCGCAGCGTCACGACCAGCCTGCGCAGCGTCGCGACCAGCCCGCGCAGCGTCGCGACCAGCCCGCGCAGCGCAACGACCACCCAGCGCCGCGCCGGGCCTGCGCCGCGCGGGCTGGCGACGTCACCGCCGATCGAAGATCCCGGTATTCATCTGTTCCCGCCGGCAGTAGACTCCAGGCTCTGCGTCCCGCAGACGCGCTTCCCAGGCCGATTCCCAGCGGGATCCGTTGCTGAGGAGCAAGGAAATGAACCCGCTCGTCCCCGACTTCATCATCCAGCAAGACGCTCTCGGCAACACCGAGGGCAGCTTCACGGGGGCGGTGCTGATGATCGACATCCCCGGCTTCACCGAGCTCACGGAGAAGCTGATGCAGCACGGGCGCGCGGGCGCTGAGACGCTCGCGGGCACGCTCCGGTACTACTTCGACCCGCTCATCGCCGCGGTCCACCACGCCGGAGGCTTCATCACGAACTTCGCGGGCGACGCGTTCACGGCGCTGTTCCAGGACACGCCGGACCGCAAGGTCGCGGAGTACGTGCTCGGCGCGGCGCTCTCGATGCGCGATCTCTTCGCCGAGCACCCCGAGCGCGACACGCCCTTCGGCAGCTTCCCGTTCTCGTTCCGGATGGGGCTCGCGTGGGGCTCGGTCGAGTGGGGCATCGTCCGCATCTCCCCGGAGCGCGCTTACTACCACTTCCACGGGCAGGCGCTCGCCGCGTGCGTCGCGATCGAGCGGCAGGCGCAGAAGGGGGACATCCTCCTCGACCGCGCGCTCTGCGATCGCATCCCGCCCGCGAGCGCGAAGTACCACGGCGAGGGCGTCTACAAGCTCGGCGACGTGCCGGCGCCCAGGATGCCGCAGGTCCCGAGGCACCCGCCGCGCGGCGAGGGCACTGCCTTCGTTGCGAGGGGCGTCGCCGACATGCCCCCCGAGGGCGAGTTCCGCAACGTCACGAGCGTCTTCCTCTCGTTCGAGCAGATCCCGAGCTTCGCGGAGCTCACGCGCCTCCTCCACGAGCTCTCGGAGCTCTACGGCGGCACCTTCACCGGCATCGACGCGGGCGATCTCGGCATCGCCGCGCTGATCCACTTCGGCGCCCCGATCACCCACGAGAACGACAACGATCGCGCGCTCGACTTCGCGCTCGAGCTGAAGAAGCGCGGCCTCCGGCAGATGCGCCTCCGCGCGGGGATCACGCGCGACGTCCGCTACGCCGGCTTCAACGGCGGCACCGAGCGCAACGAGTTCGCGTGCATCGGCCGCGCGACGAACCTCGCCGCGCGCCTCGTCGCGAAGGCCCCCTGGTCGGCGATCTGGGCCGACGAGCAGGTCTTCCGCGCCGGCGAGACGAGCTACCAGTGGACGACGGAGAACATCTTCCGGTTCAAGGGCTTCGACCTGCCCATCCTCGTCTACTCGCTGGAGCGCCGCCGCATCTCGGTCCAGAAGGAGTTCTACGACCTCGGCCTCATCGGCCGCGAGGCGGAGATCGAGCAGCTCGCGCGCTACGTCGGGCCGATCTTCGAGGGCAAGCCGGCCGGGATCACCTACATCGACGGCGAGCCGGGGCTCGGGAAGAGCTACCTCGTGCAGCGCTTCCGCCACCGGTGCGAGGAGCACCAGACCGACCGGCCCTTCCTGTGGATCGACGCGCGCTGCGATCAGACGCTCCAGAGCTCGCTGAACGCGTTCGAGTTCGCGCTGAAGGAGTACTTCTGGGAGTCCTCCGCGCTCGGCAAGGAAGAGAAGCTCACGAACTTCGACGACGCGTTCGAGTACCTCCTCGAGCGGCTGCCCGAGAGCCAGGCCGCGCTGAAGCGCGAGCTCGACCGCGCGCGCTCGGTGTTCGCCGCGCTCATCGGCATCCGCTGGGAGGACTCGCCGTACGAGCGCCTGCACCCGAAGCTCCGGTACACGAGCACGCTCTCGGCGCTGAGCTTCGTGTTCCTCGCCGAGGCGTCGCTCCAGCCGGTGATCCTGCACCTCGAGGACGCGCACTGGGCCGACGAGGACTCGCTCGAGGCGGTGCGCGTGATCGCGCGCGCGTGCCGGGGGCTGCCGATCGCGATCATCTGCACGACGCGGCGCAAGGACGACGGCACCCCGGTGCGCATCCCGCTCGATCCCGGGATCTCCGAGAAGGTGATCGAGCTGAAGCCGCTGCCGCGCGAGCAGCTCCTCGCGCTCGCGGTCCCGTTCTTCGGCGGCCCGATGCCGGACATGCTCGCGACGCTCCTCTGCGAGACGGCGGGCGGCAACCCGTTCTTCGCGCAGGAGATCCTCGCCTACTGGCTCGAGGACGGGCGCTACGGCTCGAGCTCGAGCTCCATCTCGATCTCGAACACGTTCATGCCGCCGAAGAACGTGAACAGCCTGCTCATCTCGCGGCTCGACCGGCTCGACGCGAAGGTGAAGCAGACGATCGTCGCCGCGGCCGTCCTCGGGCGCGAGTTCGACCTGCGCGTGCTCGCGCTGATGCTCCCCGACGCCGCCGTGCTCGAGGAGCACGTGCGCATCGGCGAGGCGCAGTGCATCTGGTCGCAGATGACGGAGCGGCGCTTCCAGTTCAGCAACGCGCTCCTCCGCAACGCGGCCTACGAGATGCAGTCGCGCGCGCGCCTGCAGGAGCTCCACCGGCTCGCCGCCGAGGCGATCGAGAGCCTGTACGGCGATGACCTCGAGGACCAGCTCGTGGCGCTCGGGCGCCACTGGCGCCGCGCGGGCAAGGTGGATCACGCGCGCCGCTACTTCCTCGCGGGCGCGCGCAAGGCGGCCGCGCGCTACGCCCACGAGGAGGCGACGCGCCTCTACCGCGTCTACTTCAAGCTCTCGCCGGAGCCGACGCCCGAGAGCGTCATCGTGCGCTACGAGTTCGCCCGCGACGTCCTCGAGGCGAGGGGGCGGTACCAGGAGGCGCGGCAGGAGCACATCCGCGTGCTCACCGACGCGCAGAAGCTCGGCGACCGCGCGTCGGAGGCGCTCGGCTTCCTCGGCCTCGGCCGCACGCACTGGGCGATGCAGCAGCCCGACGACGCGCGCACGTACTGGGAAGAGGGGCTGCGCGCCGCGCGCGAGGCGGGCAATCTGCCGACCGAGGGGCTCACGCTCGCGAGCCTCGGGATGGCCTACGCCGTCCAGGGCCGATACGACGCCGCCCGTACGCTCTACGCGCGCGCGATCGCGGTCGAGCGGCAGATCGGCAACCGGCGCGAGGAGGCGAGGCTCCTCGCCGAGTTCGCGAAGCTGCACCGGCTGAGCGGCCACCTCGGCGAGGCGGAGGCCCTGCAGGAGCAGGCCGCGGCGATCGAGCGTGAGCTCGGTGCCTCTTGAGCCGGCGCGGGGGGCCGCGGTGCCCCCCGCCCGCCACGCCGCCAGCATCGTCGTCGCGACCCTCGCTGCCGCATACCTGCCCGGCTGCAGAATCGCTATGCTCGGCTCGCCTGGGGAGCGGCGCTAGCGCCCCTCCGGCCTAGAGCGGCGCGGATTTCGCCACATCGTCCGAGAGGTCTCTCAAGAGCATGACACAGCAGGAAGCAGGGGACGTTGCGGAGCCGGTGCGCGAGGAGCAGCGCGGGTCGGCGAAGCGGCTCAAGCTGGTCCAGGCGGCCCTGGCCGCCGCGGTCTCGGGGACGCTGGTCGTCACCTTCGACATCTCGCTGGCCGCGCTCGTGTTCACGCACGACTTCGCGGACCGGCTGTCGAAGGGGATCGGGATCTTCCTTGTCAGCTCCGTGATCGTCGGGGTGATCGTCGCCCTCCTCAGCTCCTTCCGCCCCGTCATCGCCGCCCCGCAGGAGGACGCGGCCGTCATCTTCGCCTCGATGGCCTCGGCCATCGCGGCGGGCGTCCACAAGATCGACCCGAACGCCGACGCGTTCCCGACGGTGATCGTCGCGATCGCGCTCACGTCGGTCGTCGCCGGCGGCTTCTTTCTGCTGCTCGGCATACTCCGCCTCGGGGTGCTCGTCCGCTTCATCCCCTATCCCGTGGCCGGCGGCTTCCTCGCCGGCGCCGGCTGGCTGCTCGTCCAGGGGTCGCTCTCGGTCATGTCCGGCAAGCCGGCCACGCTGAACATGCTCCCCGAGCTGTTCTCGAGCTCGCTGGACAAGGTCCTCACCGGCCTCGTGTTCGGTGTGCTCCTCGTGGCGCTCCTCCGGCGCTACACGAACCTCCTGCTCCTGCCGATCCTGCTCGTCGGGTCGACCGGCGTCTTCTACCTCATCCTCTACATCTCCGACTCCAACGTGACGCAGGCCTTCGCGGACGGGTGGCTCCTCGGGCCGTTCCCGCGCGAGGCGCTCTGGCCTCCCGTGGAGGCCGCCGACCTCAAGAAGGTGAACTGGCCGGTCCTGTTCGACAGCGGCGGCAACATGGTGGCGGTGACGGTCATGGCGGCCATCACCGTGCTCCTGAGCGCGTCCGGCGTGGAGCTCGCCACCGAGCAGGAGATCGACCTCGATCGAGAGCTGCGGGCCACCGGGGTCGCGAACATCGTCGGGAGCATGTTCGGGTGCGTCGTCGGGTACATGTCGATGCCCGAGTCGTCGATGAACTTCAAGACCGGCGCGAACACCCGGCTCGCGGGCCTCTTCGCGGCGTCGGTCAGCGCGCTCGTGCTGGTCATCGGCGCCGACGCGATCAGCTATTACCCGCGCCCGGTGCTCGGGGGGCTCATCGCGTACCTCGGCTTCCACTTCCTGATCAACACGCTGTACGAGGGCTATTTCCGGCTGCGCCGGACCGAGTACCTCGTCGTGGTGCTCATCCTCCTCGTCGTCGCCGTCTGGGGCTTCCTCCTCGGCGTCGCCGTGGGGCTCGGGGTGTCGCTCATCCTGTTCGCGCTCAGCTACAGCCGCATCGAGGTTATCCGCAACGCCATCTCCGGCCTGCACCTCCGCAGCAACGTGGCCCGCAGCGACGGCGAGGAGATGACGCTGCTGGAGCGAGCCAAGCAGCTGTACATCCTCCAGCTCCAGGGTTATGTCTTCTTCGGGACGGCGTACAACCTCCTCGTCAGCGCTCAGCAGCGCATCCAGAGTACGGACGGGGAGATACGGTATCTGCTCCTCGACTTCCGGCACGTCAACGGGCTCGACTCCTCGGCCATCGCCAGCTTCCTCCGGCTCCGCCGGCTGGCGAAGGCGAACGGCGTGAGGCTCATCCTCACCGAGGTCCCGGCGGACATCAGAAACCACCTCGAGCGCGGCGAGGTCGTGATCGAGAACGACGACCAGTGCCGGATCTACCCGGATCTGGACCGCGGCCTGGAGGCGTGTGAGAACGAGATCATCCAGGAGGCGCCCCCGAGCATGCTGCCGCCGCCCATGCTCTTCTACGACCTCCAGGATGTCTTCAACGGCAGGCCGGAGATGCTCCGCTTTCTTAACTACCTGGAGCGCGTCGAGGCCCCCGCGGGGTTCGACCTGTTCCGGCAAGGGGACATCTCCAAGGACCTCTACCTCATCGAGGGCGGTGAGCTGACGGCGTGGCTCGAGATCGACGGGAAGAAGGTGAAGCGGCTCCGCACCATGGGACCGGGCTCCGTGGTCGGGGAGTCAGGGCTTTACATGGGCGAGAAACGTTCTGCGACGGTGACCGCGAGCCGCCAGGTCACGCTCTACAGGCTGTCGGAGGAGGCGCTTCGGCGGCTCACCGCCGAGGCGCCCGAGCTGGCAGCCGCGTTCCACCACTTCGTGGTCACGTTGCTCGCGCGCCGAATCGTCCACTCGACTGGTCCTGTCAAATCATTGTTCAACTAGAGCGAAGAACGTCCAGTCACGCCGCGTTCCCGCGAGATGCCTTGAACAAGAAGGAGAAAGGACTGACTGATGCAATACAGACGTAGACCCCTGGTGCTGGTTTCGGTGCTGCTGGGGGCCCTTTCGCTTATGGCTTGCTCCAAGAAGGATCCCCCGCCGGCGGGGCAGGACCCTGGAGCCGGCGCCAAACCAGCCGCGCCCGCCGAAGTAGGCGAGCTGAACCTGCTGATCTTCCCAGACTATATCGATGAGAAGATCGTCAAGGATTTCGAGGTCCTGACCAAGGCCCAGGTGCGGCTGACCCGATACGACTCCACCGAGGAGATGGAGAGCAAGCTGGCGTACGCTGGCGCGGAGAGCCAGTACGACGTCGTGATCATGGCCAGCCAGATCCTGCCCAGGATGGTGCGGCGCGGCCTCGTCAAGCCACTGGAGCACGCGCAGATCCCGAACCTCAAGAACCTCGAGCCGCGGTTCTCCGGGGCCGGGTTCGACGACGGCAACAAGCACGGTGTGCCGTACCAGTGGGGCACCGTCGGCATCGTCTACAACAAGAAGAAGCTGCCCAACCTCGATCCGTCGTGGTCGGTGCTGCTCGATCCGAAGAAGGTGGCCGGTACGTTCGTGCTGCTCGACGAGCAGCGGGACATGCTCGGCTCGGTGCTCAAGTACAAGGGGTTCTCGAGCAACACCACGAACGCGAGCGAGATCCGCGAGGCCGGGAGCGTCCTCAAGGACGTGAAGAAGCAGCCGAAGTGCCTCGGGTTCAAGGGCGGCGTGGGCGCCATGGAGGATGTCAGGGCGGGCTCCGTCGACATGGCGGTCGTCTGGAACGGGGACGCGCAGAAGGCCATCCAGGCGGAGAAGGACCGCCTCGCCTTCGTGATCCCGAAGGAGGGCTCCGTCATCTGGGTCGACGTGATGACGATCGCGGCGAAGGCGCCTCACCCTGAGCTGGCCCACAAGTTCATCAATCACGTGCTCACGCCGGAGGGTGGCGCGCAGCTCTCGCTGTACACCAAGTACGCGTCGCCCAACGCCGCAGCGCAGGGCAAACTGCCGCCGGAAGACCGCACGAACACGCTCATCTATCCGACGAAAGAAGTGTCGGATCGCCTCGAGCACCACCGCGACCTGGGCGAAGCGGCCAAGGTGTTTGACGAAGTCTGGACGGAAGTGAAGTCACAGTGACGTCGCCGTGCCGTCGTCATCGATGGAAGCGCGGTACGCCACCGCGGGCTCAGGGAGGCACCTGCGCCCACGTGGACGGACACGCACCCTCTGTGAAGTCTCCTCTCTGACCCCCCGTGACCAGCGGCGTGTGGGATCTACCCCGGTCCCAGCGCCTCATGTGAGGCGGAACGCGACCTCGTGTGCGGCGCGCGGCGCGGACCGCTGGTCGGCGCCTGCGTGCGGTGCGTGCGGTGCGCACCGCACGCAGGCGCCGAGCCAGGATGCACAGTGGACACAATCGGATCGCGTGCCGTGAGATTGCCGCACGATGCCGCGGAACGATGATAGGCTGGGCGTTATACCTGGGAGAAGCCCCTGATGAGCAGCCCTCTCGACCTTCCGTTTGCCGTTCATCCTCGTATCGAGACAGAGCGTCTGGTACTGCGTGAGATCCAGGAGTCCGATGCTGAAGCCCTGTTCTCCGTCTGTTCGGACGCTGAGTGGCTGAGGCTATGGGGCGCTCCCGTTCACAGAGAGGTCGCCGATACACGGAAGATGATCGGCATGCTCAAGCGCGCGCACCAGGAGGGCTCGCAGCTCCGATGGGGCATCAGCATCCGGGGGTCGGAGCACCTGATCGGCGCCGTAGGGTTCTATCGCTTCCTGATGCCGCACTATCGCGCCGAGATCACCTACGAGCAGGCGCGCACGTCGAGCGGCAAGGGGTACATGACGGAGGCGCTGCGCGCGGTCGTGCGGTTCGGGTTCGAGCAGCTCGACCTGCACACGATCGAGGCGGGCATCGACCCCGGGCACGGGCCCTCGCTCCGGGTCGCTGAGCGGCTCGGCTTCCAGCGGGAAGGGTACCTCCGGCAGAACTACTTCTTCCAGGGGAGTTTCTACGACACGATCCTGTGTACGCTGTTCAACCCCAAGCCGGCGCAGCGGCCCTACAACAAGTAACGGGGCTTCTGGTGGCTCTGTAGGATCTCAGGTCCGCTCGATGTGCCCGGCCCCCGACAAGGGGGGTCGTCGCGCGGGGCGGGCGATGGGCCGAACTCGCCTGGGGCGTCCTGTCCCCGTCGTGCGATGCACGACGGAGACAGGACGCCATTCGGGCTCAAACATCGGCCCATCGCCCACCCCGTGCGACAACCCCCCTCGCCGGGGGCCTGCCGTTTGTCCATAGAATGACCGTCCTCGGCGCTGGCAGGCGTCGATGAGCGCGGGCGCCGCTTGACGGTGCGTGCCGCTCGCTTTCGCCTTCGGCGCTGGCAGGCGTCGACGAGCGCCGGGGGCGCTCGACGATGCGCGCTGCTGGCTTCGGCCTGGCGGGGATGATCTCGGGGGGACAAAAAGACAGCGCCCCTCCGCTGGAAGGGGAGGGGCGCTTCGCGATGCAGGCAGCTGGCGAGGCCAGCGCCCGCGGTTCTCAGAGGCTCATGTTGAGCGAGGCGAGGAACGTGCGGCCGTTCTGCGGCATCTTGGCGATGGTGTACTGAGCGGCCGTGGGCGCCGTGTAGCGCCAGTCGCCGACGTTGTAGACGCCGACGTTGTACCGGAGCCCGCCGACCTCCAGCTGCCCGGAGACGACGATGTCCCAGATCACCGCCGGCTCGGTCTTGGTCTGATCGGGCACGCCGTCCGGCGGAGGTGTCTCGCCCTCGTACGTCTTCACGTTGCGGTCGTACCGCGGCGCCTCGACCGTCAACCGCGACGCCAGGACGACCGCCTTCCCGAAGAGCGGGGCCGCGCCGCGGACCGATCCCATGTGCTCCGGTGAGTTCGGGACCTGGCGCAGCTTGTTCACGCCGTCCTCTTCCAGGTACTGCGCCTTCGCGTAGGAGTACGAGGCCGAGGCCATCCATCCCTGCCGCCACTCGCGGCGCAGCTCAGCCTCGCCGCCCACGACGAGGATGGGGTCCCCGGTGTTCCTGTATTGCGTCGGATCATCCACTGGGATCCCGCTCCCCTGCTGGAAGATCAGTTTGTCGAGGTGGTTCACGTAAGCGGCACCGAGCACCGATACCGTGGAGGAGAGCCGGTGCGTGAACTCGATCTCTCCCGACCAGACAAATTCGGGCTCGAGATCGTCCCCCTGCTCGTAGGTCACGTCAACACCCGTCCCGGCTTCGTTGAGCAAGGCGTACCCGTAGAACATCTCCTGGATGGACGGCGCCCGGAAAGCGCGGCCGCCGGTGATCTTCAGGTTACCCTGCTCGTACGGCTTGGCGATGAGCGCGATCCGAGGACTCGGCACGACCTCGCCGAGCGTCGAGTAGTAGTCGAAGCGAGAGCCTGCCGAGATGCGGAGCCGCTCCGACGGGGTGATGTCGACGAGCGCGTACCCGGCGAAGATATTGTAAGGGCGCTTGTCCTCTCGGTCCATTTTCTTGAGCTCGTCCGCCGCCTGCGCCTCACTCAGACCCTCCAGGTTTGGCAGCGGCAGGTAGATGAACTCGTAGCACCCGGTGCCGTCGCAGACCGTGTCCAGGCCGCGCTGCGTGGCCTGGAAATGTATTTGTGCCTCGGCGCCAACGGTGACCTTCACCTGGGAGATCGGGCTGAACTCGACCCGCTGCTCCGCCAGAAGCCAGAGACCGTTGAAGTCTTCCTGGTCATGGATCTCGTTGAACCCCGGCGGCATCAACTCCGAGGCCGGGTCGTACCAGAGTTTGTCGCGGAAATTGTACCAGTTGAAGCTCGCGCGGGTGAGCGTTGCCAGCTTGTCCCCGAAGCGCGGCGCCAGCGAGAGCTCGACGAACCCGCGGGTGTCTCGATAGGTGGTGTTGTCGCCGCCAAGCTGGGTCGTGGCGACGCCGTTCGGGAGCGTCTTCCAGCGGGAGTTCAGGTACGCCTGCGCCGAGAACGACTTCATCCAGAACCGGCCCTGGAATGTCCCGACGTTGAACTTGTCCGTATCCCGGGCATACCCGTCGAAGCTGGGGGTCGTTAGGTGCTCCCTGTAGTCGCCGAAATAATAGTCGCGCCCGAGGCTGCGCCCGGCGGCGGCCGACATCCAGAAGCCGGAGTCGCGCCCGAGCGGCATCTGGGCCGACACGCGGCCTCGGATCAACCCGTTGTCCGCCGTGCCGACGCCGAAGCCCACGCTGCTCGCCGTCGGACGACCCTTCGTCACGACGTTGACGACGCCGGAGAACGCGCCCGTACCGTAGAGCACCGAGCCGGGACCTCTCACGATCTCGATCCGCTCGACGTCCTCGAGGTCCGTCCGGGCCAGGTAGTCGAAGTACGACAGGTTGACCCAGTTGTCGTTCATCGAGTGACCGTTGAGCAGGGTCAGCATGCGGTTGCCGAAGTCGCCCGGCAGGTTGATCCCGCGGACGCCCGCGAAGGTGTACGCGCCGTCGTACGTCGTGAAGACGCCGCGCGTGCCTCTCAGCGCCTCCGCGACGGTGGGATAACCCATCGCGCGCAGCTCCTGCCCGGGGATGATGGTGACCGAGCCCGGCGCGTCCTCGACGGCCTCCGCCGAACGAGACGCGGCCTCGACCTCCTCGAGCTGGCGGAGCGAGATGTCGATGCGGGTCTGCTGGCTCGCCACCACGTTCGCGACCTGCTCCACCGGGCGGAACCCGCGCAGCGAGACGCGCACCCGGCGCTGGCCGCTCTGCACGTTGAGCACCGCCGGCGTGAAGCCCATCGGCTTGCCGTCGACCTCGACGAGCGCGTCGCGCTCGTCCGCGTTGACCACCAGGCTGCCGGTGAGCGGGTTGAGACGGTAGCGCGCGGTCACCGTGCTGGCGGCCCCGACGTTCACGTCCTGCTCCGACGGCTGATACCCCTCCTGCGAGAGGTACAGGCGGTGCCGGCCAGGCGGCAGCGTGAGATCGCACGGCGCGGTGCACGCCACCGGACCGCTCGCGTCGTTGACGCGCACCGTCGTGCCCGCCGTCTCGCCGACCACGCGCACCGTGCCGACGATGCGCTTCAGCTTGATCGCGACGTTCGTCTGCTCGCCGACCTTCGCCTCGACGTTCTCGACCTCCGCCGGCTCGTATCCCTCGAGATCGACGATGATCTTGTGCTTGCCAGGCTGGAAGCCGAGCAGGCGGGGCGTGTTGCCGCGCCCGCCGAGATCGCGGCGGTTGATGTACACCGTCGCTCCGGGCGGGTCCGACGTCACGTTGATGACAGAGACGTTTGGCCGGATGCGCGCGAGCGCCTCCTCGATCGCGGGCCTGCGCGCAGCGTTTGGCTCGAGATCGAGCGCCTGAACGTAGTAGCGGAACGCGTCCGGGTACTCCTGGAGCGCCTCGTACGTTCGAGCGATGTTGAAGATGACGTTGCGGTTTGGCACGAGAC
This sequence comes from Sorangium sp. So ce887, assembly GCF_051521455.1. Classification (NCBI taxonomy): domain Bacteria; kingdom Pseudomonadati; phylum Myxococcota; order Polyangiales; family Polyangiaceae; genus Sorangium; species Sorangium sp. So ce887. The sequence goes on from NZ_CP150354.1 coordinate 12,465,176, forward strand.
GGTTCGACACCAGGAAGTGCTCCAGGGCGCCCCGGTAATCGCGTGCTGAATAACGCTCCGTGGCGATCCTGAAGTGTAGATCGGCCTCATCGGCCAGATCGTCCGCCCAGGCAGGCCGACCGGAGAATGTGAGGAGTGAAACGAGTATGAGTAGGAGTGCGGAACGACGAAAGCTCATCTTTCGATCTCGATTCCCAGCGGTCGTAGTGTGGAGCGGAAGGCGCCGTCCGCCGGGTCCAGCAGTGACGCTGAGACACGGCGAGCTTGGGACGAATAGCCGCATTGCCGGGTCAGCTTACCGTAAGCCGTGGGCCGATCCAACCTGTTCGCACAAGCGGCCGATGCCTCCTCCTCCACGTGGACGTCGCTGTGTAGGCGCTTCTGCGCGGCGGGCCTGATAGCGTGAGCAAGACCCGGCGGCGCGGCGCGCACGGAGCGCGGCGCGCGCGTGGATCTCCCCCGAGATCTTCGCGCATCCGAGCGCCGGAAGGCAAGCGCCCGAGGTCGGGCTCGCTCGCGCGCCGCCCCATCGCCCGGGCCGGGTCGCAGAGCGCTGCACGCGCCGCCTCCACATGCATAAGCGTTCGTGAGGCGCCGCGCGGAGGCGCCGCCGCCCCGGGGGAGCGGCGCGGGCCCCTCAGCGGCGGCGCGGCTCGATCACGAGCTCGGCCGTGGAGCGGAGGCGACAGCTCAATCGTGCCGCCAGCGGGTCATCCGCTCCAGCATCATGATGAACAGGATCACCCCGAACACGAGGAGCGTTGAAATCGCGAACAGGTCCGTCCGCATCCCTCGCACCTGAGAGTGATAGACGAAGAGCGGGAGCGTGACCGAGCGTGGGCCGGATGTGAAAAAGCTGATCACGAAGTCGTTGAGCGACATCGTGAACGCGAGCATCGCGCCCCCCACGATGGCCGGCCACAGGAGGGGGAGCGTGACCCTGCGGAAGTGGATCCAGGACGAGGCGTAGAGATCCGTCGCGGCTTCGCTCAGCGTCGGTCCGATCGAGATGAGGCGGCTGCGGACGATGAGCGTGACGAACGCGATCTCGAACGTCACGTGGCCGATGATCATCGTCGTCATGCCGAGGTCGAACCAGTCCACCACCCGGCGGAGCAGGTTGAACGCCATGACCAGCACCGCCGCGAACGTGATGTCCGGAGCGACCGCCGGGATGTCCACGATCGACTCGAGCAGGCGGCTCACGGAGGTCGTCCACGGAAAGCGCATCCCGAGCGCGAGCAGCGTCCCGAGGACCGTCGAGATGACCGTCGAGGCGCCGCCGAGCAGCAAGGTGTTCACGGCCACCTCGCGGATCTCCCTGGCGCGCCGGCTCGTCTCGGGATCGGCGAAGAGCTCAATGTACCAGCGCACCGAGAAGCCCGTCCAGACCAGGCCCCGCTCCGCGGCGTTGAACGAGTACATGGCGACCGCGAGCAGCGGCACGTAGAGGAGCCCGAAGCCGAGGAAGGCGGCGACGGTCGTCAGCGCGCGCCAGGGGCCGCGGCCGCTGCTCACAGGATCTCCACGGAGCGCCCATTTCGACGGTACAGCGAGACGCCGCCCAGGGTCAGGATGATGAGCAGGAGGCTCAGCGCCGCGCCATAGGGGATGTTCCGGCCCGGGCCGAACTGGTGCTGGATCAGGTTGCCTATCAGCCAGTGCTTCGCGCCGCCGAGCATGTCGCTCACCACGAAGACGCTCATCGCAGGGACGAACGTCAGGATCACGGCGACGCTGAGGCCGGGCAGGGTCTGGGGCAAGATCGCGGCGAAGAAGACGCGGAGCCGCGAGGCGTAGAGGTCCTGCGCCGCCTCGACGAGCGACCAGTCGAGGCGGTCGATGCTCGTGTAGAGGGGGACCACCGCGAACGGGAGCGAGGCCGCGACGAGGCCGAGCGCGACCGCGGTCCAGCTGGGGTAGATGTCGCGGCCGGGGTCGATCCAGCCGAGCCAGGCGGCGAGCTTGGCAGGCATCAGCTGCGCCGACAGGAGGAGCTTCCAGCTGAACGTGCGGATGACGAGGTTCGTGCAGAGCGGGACGATGACGAGCGCCAGCCAGAAGAACCGCCGGCGCCGCGAGCCGCGAGCGATGAAGAAGCCCATCGGATACGCGAGCGTCACGGAGGCGCTCGTGGCGATCAGGGCGAGGACGATGCTCCGGATGAGGATGCGCGCGTTCTCGCCCGACGCGGAGCCGAAGATGCGCGCGAACGACTCGAGCGTCAGCTCCCAGATCAGGACGCCGTCCGCGTCGCGCTTCATGAACGACACGACGAAGAGCGCGAGGCTCGGCAGGAGGAGGAACACGGACAGCCAGGAGATGCCGCCCGCGATGAACAGGAAGCCCCGCGCGAGGAGCCTGCGCCGCGTCGTCAGCTGGCCATACCAGACCGTCGGCTCAGTCACTGAGCACCTCGAGCCGCTCGGAGGGCAGCGCGAGCCAGACGGACGAGCCGGGCTTGAGGCGCGAGCGGGGGCTGAGCTGCACGCGCAGCGGCCCGGGCTCGATGATGAGCTCCACGTGATCGCCGCGGTAGAAGCTCTCGCGCACGACGCCGCGCACGCCGTTCTCCGGCGGCTCGTTCTCGCACAGCTCGATCCACTCGGGGTGGATCGCGAGCGTGCCGAACTCCCACTGTGGCGTGGTCTGGACCCTCAGCGCGCCCACGGTCGTGAAGACGAGCGTGGCGCCGACGCGCTGCGCCGAGATGAGGTTGGCCGCGCCGAAGAACTCGGCGGCGAAGCGGCTCTGCGGCCGCTCGTACACCTCGGCCGTCACGCCCTGCTGCTCGATGCGGCCCTTGTTCATCAGCACGATCCGGTCCGAGACGGTCATCGCCTCGTCCTGATCGTGAGTGACGAGCACGAACGTCTTCCCGAGCGCGCGCTGGAGGCGGCGCAGGTCGAGCTGGACCTCGGCGCGCAGCTTCGCGTCGAGGGCCGACATCGGCTCGTCGAGCAGCAGCACCTCAGGCTCGTTGACGACCGCGCGCGCGAGCGCGACTCGCTGCTTCTGACCGCCCGAGATCTGGTGCGGATATCTCTCCGCGAGATCATCGAGCTTGAGCATCGAGAGGCTCGAGCGCACGCGATCGCGCACCTCCGGGTCAGGGATGCTGCGCGACCTCAGGCCGAACGCCACGTTCTCGAACACGGTCAGATGCGGGAACAGGGCATAGTTCTGGAACACCGTGTTCACCGGCCTGCGGTTCGCCGGCAGGTGGTCAACCGCCCTGCCCGCGAGGAGGATGCGCCCCCGATCGGAGCGATCGAGCCCCGCGATGATGCGGAGCAGCGTGGTCTTTCCGCAGCCGGATGGCCCGAGGAGCGTGACGAACTCGCCGGCCTCCGCCGTGAACGACACGTCGTTCAGTATCTGTGTCTTCCCGAAGCTCTTGCTGACATTCTCTACAACGAGGCTGCATCCCGGGTTCCGCGCGGCCTCGCTCTCGGTCGGGGGCCTCGTGATGCGCCGCGCCGACGACGAGAAGAAGTCTCTCAACCTCTGGATCACCCCAGCAAACCCTTTGCGCGTGGCGCTCTCGGAACCGCTTCCGATGCCTCGGAGCGTACTACGCAGACCATGATGCTCTCCCGTTGTCAACTGGGTGCGCGCCGGCTTGACCGGCTGAGCGGCGCGCGTCGGACCGGGTTCTTTTCGCTCGCAGGCCGGGTACGCTACCGCCCTTCCCTTGGGCGTGCCAGCTTTCTGCCGATCCGGCTCGCGGCGTGACGCACGCGCCACGCAGGCCGCGCGCGCCGCCGGCGCACGCCGCGCGTCGTGCGCGCTTCCCCCGCGCTCGCCGCGCGCTTCCCAGGCGCCTGCCACGCGGCTTCCGCGCGCCTGCCACGCGTCTTCCACGCGCTGCTTGCCACCGCTCGGCGCCGGTGATTTCTTGGTCCACGCATGGGCCTGAGGAGCGCGAGACCTGAGTTCGGAGGCACGCGTCGCTTCCAGGTCGTTCGCGTCGTCGGTGTCGGCGGGATGGGGGTTGTCTACGAGGCCTTCGACCGCGAGCGAAAGGGGCGCGTCGCCCTCAAGATCCTCCGGAATCTGAGCGCCGATGCGCGCCTCCGGTTCAAGAACGAGTTCCGTTCGCTGCAGGACATCCAGCACCAGAACCTGGTCAGCCTCGGCGAGCTCCACGAGGAAGAGGGGCAGCTCTTCTTCACGATGGAGCTCATCCGCGGCGTCGACTTCGTGGTGCACGTGCGGCTCCACGAGGAGGGCGACGCCGGGGCCGGGCCGAGGGGCGAGCCCGCGAGCGGCGGGCGGCGCTCCACCCTGCCGTCGATCCCCCTCTGGCATTCGCAGGGCCCCGCGTCCGAGCCGCAGCCCCGGATCAAGCGCCCCTTCCACGAGGCCCGCCTCCGCTCGGCGCTGGCGCAGCTCGCCCAGGGGCTCGCGGCGGTGCACGCGGCCTACAAGGTCCACCGCGACATCAAGCCTTCCAACGTGCTCGTCACCGCCGAAGAGCGGGTGGTCGTCCTCGACTTCGGCTTCGTCGCCGACGCGAGCGGCCCGGGGCGCGAGCACGCCGTCGTCGGGACGCTCCACTATATGGCGCCCGAGCAGGCCGAGGGGAAGTCGGCCGGGCCCGAGGCGGATATCTACAGTCTGGGGGTGATGCTCTACCTCGCGCTGACGGGCGTTTATCCGTTCCAGACCGCGCCCAAGGCGACGATGGACATGATGCGGCGGGCCGAGCCGCCGCCGCCGAGCCGGCTCGTCGAGGACATGCCGGCCGACATCGACGAGCTCTGCGTGGACATGCTCCGCATCGACCCGGCCGCCCGCCCGACCGCGCGCGACGTGCTGCGGCGGCTGCGCGTGCAGGAGCTCATCGAGGAGCCGCCCGTCCTCTCGCAGCGCATCGGCTTCGTCGGCCGGCACAGCGAGCTCGCCGCGCTCGAGGGCGCGTTCGCCGAGGCGAAGATGGGGCGCGGGATAACGCGGTTCATCGAGGGCGAGTCGGGCGTCGGCAAGAGCGCGCTCCTGCGCCGGTTCCTGGAGCGCATCGACAAGGAGGCGCTCGTCCTCGCCGGGCGCTGCTACGAGCGCGAGGCGGTCCCCTACAAGGCGGTGGACGAGCTCATCGACGCGCTGAGCCGGCACCTCGTGCGCCGCCCTCCCGAGGAGATGAGGGCGCTCCTGCCGCCCAACGCCGGCCTGCTCGGCACGGTGTTCCCTGTGCTCCGGACGGTCCCCGCCATCACCGAGGCGCGCGCGCGGCGCAAGGCGATCGACCCGCCCGAGATCCGCGCCCTCGTCTTCACCGCCCTGCGGGAGCTGCTCGGCCGGCTCGCGGCCGAGCGGCCGCTCGTGCTCGCGATCGACGACCTCCAGTGGGCCGACGCCGACAGCGTCGCGCTGCTCTCGGAGGTGATGCGCCCGTGGACCGAGGCCGACCTCAGCGCCGCGAGCCGGCCCGGCTCGTTCGCCGGCCTCGACGGCCCCGTGCCCGCGGGCGCGCCTGTCGATCCCTCGCGCCCGCGGGCGATGATGCTCGTCGCGGCGGTGCGGACCGCATCGGAGACGGCGCCGCCGGTCTCGCGGCAGCTCGGGGTGCCGGTCGACTCGCTCGGGCACATCATCCTCCATCGCCTGTCGCTCGCCGAGGCGCAGGAGCTCTGCGTGCTGCTGCTCCGGGGCGCGCCGCTCGGCCGTCCGCTCAGCATCGAGGCGATCGCGCAGGAGGCCGGCGGCCATCCGCTGTTCATCGACGCCCTGCTGCGCCACCGGCTGGCCCAGGACAACGACGGCAGCCCGGTGCGCCTCGACGACGTCCTCTGGGCGCGGATCAGCCGGCTGGATCCGCGGGCGCGCCAGCTGCTCGAGCTCGTCGTCTGCGCCGGCGTGCCGGTGCTGACGTCGGTGGCCGCGCACGCCATGGCGGCGGACTTCGGGGAGCTCACGCGGGTGCTCTCGGCCCTGCGCGCGGCGAACCTCGTGCGCACCGGCGGCTCGGGGCAGGACGAGTTCGCCGAGCCGTTCCACAACCGCATCCGGGAGACCGTGGCGAGCCGGCTCGACGAGCAGACGTCGCGCAGCTGGCACGGCCGGCTCGCGCTGGCGCTGGAGGCCTCGGGGCGCGCGGAGCTCGAGGCGCTGGCCGAGCACTGGCGCGCCGCCGGGGACGCCGAGCGCGCGGCCGGCTACGCGGTGCGCGCCGGCGAGCAGGCCGAGGCCGCGTTCGCGTTCGACCACGCGGCGCGCCTCTACCGCATGGCGATCGATCTCCACCTGCCCGGCGGGGCGGAGCGGCGGGTCGTGCTCGCCAAGCTCGGCGACGCGCTGAGCAGCGCCGGCCGCGGCGCCAAGGCCGCGGAGGCCTACATGGCCGCGAGCGACGGCGCCCCGGAGGCCGAGGCGGTCGATCTCGGGCGCCGGGCCGCCGAGAACCTGCTCCGCGCCGGCTACGTCGACGCCGGCATGGCGGGCCTGCGCTCGGTGCTCGGCGCGGTGGGCATGCAGGTGCCGAAGACGCCGGAGCTCGCGGTCGCGTCGCTGATGCTGCGGCGCGCGCAGGTGCGCCTGCGCGGGCTGAACTTCGTCGAGCGGCCGGCCGACGAGGTCTCGGCGGAAGATCTCATGCGCATCGACGTCTGCTGGTCGGCCGCGATGGGGCTCGCGATCGTCGATCCCACGCGCGGCGCCGACTTCCAGGCGCGCAACCTGCTGCTCTCGCTCAAGGCGGGGGAGCCTTACCGCGTGACGCGCGCCCTCGCCTTCGAGGCGACCTACCTCGCGATCGACGGCGGCCCCTCCGCGTCGCGCGTGACCGACCTGCTCTCGACGGCGAGCGCGATCGCGGCGCGCATCGGCCGGCCCCATGCGCTCGGCCTCGTCGGGTTCGTCGGCGGCGTCACGGCCACGCTGTTCGGCCGCTGGCACCAGGGCGTGGCCGATCTCGATCGGGCGGACGTCATCTTTCGCGAGCGCTGCACCGGCGTCACGTGGGAGCGGAGCTGGGCGCACACGTTCTCGGCCTGGGCGCTCTGGTACGGCGGCGAGACGCGCGAGTTCATGCGCCGGGTCCCCATGTACCTGCAGGCGGCCGACGAGCGCGGCGATCGCTACCTCGCCACGAGCCTGCGCTCCTCGCAGGGCAACGCCTACTGGCTCGTGGGCGACGACCCCGACTCCGCGCAGCGCCAGGCGCAGGACGCGATCCGGAGCTGGTCCAAGGCGGGCTTCCAGCTGCAGAGCTACTTCGACCTCGTCGCCCGCGCGCACATCGGCCTGTACCGGGGCGACGGTGAGGCCACGCACCGCCTCTTCGCCGAGCAGCAGTCGGGCATCGAGAGCTCGCTCGCCCTGCGCATCCAGGCCGTGCGCATCATCATCACCCACCTCAGGGCCTGCGCCGCGCTGGCCGCCGCCGCCGCCGTCACGCCGGCCGACGCGGAGCCGCTGTACGAGGAGGCGACGCGCGCCGCCCGCAAGATCGAGGCCGAGCACATGCCCTGGGCCGACCCGCTCGCCGCGGCGGTGCGCGCCGCGGTCGCCGCCGCCCGCGGCCAGGCGGAGGCGGCGGGCCATCAGCTCGCCGAGGCCGTCCGCGGCTTCGATGCTGCCGGCATGGCCCTCTACGCCGCGGCCGCGCGCCGCCGCCACGGCGAGCTGCTCCAGGGAGACGAGGGCCGCACCGCCGTCGCGACCGCGAACGGCTGGATGCACGACCAGGGCATCGTGAGCCCCGATCGCATCACCCGCATGCTCCTGCCCGGCTTCTCGACCTAGCCCCCGTCAGGGCTTCACGCGCAGGATGGCCGTGCCCCGCTGCTTTCCGTAGAGCTGCTTGATCTCGATCTTGTACTCGCCCGGCGACGACGCGCTGAACTCGACGGGCGAGGCGCTCTGCGGCTTGCCGGTGGGCAGGTCGCGCAGCACGCGCTCGATGATGATCTTCCCCGAGGGGGAGCGGATCTTGATGTTGAACGGGGGCGTCGCCTCGTCGTAGGCGCGGAACACGACGCGCACGGTGTCTCCAACCGAGACCGGGGTGGTCTGGCTGATGGTCTCGATGTCGCCTTCGTTCTCAACGGTATCGGCCACGCGTCGCTCGTCCCGTGAGGTACCGCACCGCGGGCCCTCGGCGCTCATTGTAGACGCGTCCGGCGGAGATTCGCGAATTTGGAGCGCGCCGCCGGCCGGCACCACCTGCCAGAGGAGGCCGCGCGACGGCCGCCTCCTCCGGAAGGATCACGTCCTCGACCATCGCAGGCGCGGCTGGCGCGCGGCCCGGGCCTCGTCGAGGCGGCCGACCACCGTGCCGTGCGGCGCCTGCTTCACGACGTCCGGTGTCTCCTGCGCCTCCTTGAGGATGCTGAGCATCGCGGCGGCGAACTCGTCGAGCGTCTCGCGGGTCTCCGTCTCCGTCGGCTCGATCATCAGGGCGCCGGGCACGACCAGCGGGAAGTAGACCGTGGGCGCGTGGAAGCCGTAGTCGAGCAGCCGCTTCGCGATGTCGAGCGTCTTGACCCCGGTCTCCTTCTCGATCTGGCTGTCCGAGAGCACCACCTCGTGCATGCACGGCTGCGGCACCGGCGCGCTGTAGTGGTCCTTCAGCTTGGCCCAGAGGTAGCGCGCGTTCAGCACGGCGAGGCTGCTCGCCGCCGTGAGCCCCTCGCCGCCCATCTCCCGGATGTACGCGTACGCCCGGATGAACATCCCGAAGTTGCCGGTGAAGGCCCGGAGCCGCCCGACGCTCTGGGGCCGGTCGCGGTCCCACGCGAACGCGTCGCCACGCCGCACGAGCACGGGCGACGGCTGGAACGGCTCCAGGTGCTTCTTGAAGCAGACCGGCCCGGCGCCGGGGCCCCCGCCGCCGTGCGGGGTCGTGAACGTCTTGTGCAGGTTGATGTGGATGACGTCCATGCCGACGTCACCCGGCCGCGCGTGCCCCATGATGGCGTTCGTGTTCGCGCCGTCGCCGTAGACGAGCCCCCCCTTGTCGTGGATGAGCTTGATGATCTCGGGCAGGTGCGTCTCGTACGCCCCGAGGGTGTTCGGGTTCGTGATCATCAGCCCGCAGACGTCGCCGTCCGACCCGTGGCGCTCGATCGCGGCGAGGACCTGCTCGGGGTGGGTGATGCCGTCGGCGGTCTTCTCGATCCGCACGGCCACGAGCCCGTTGAGCGCGCAGCTCGCCGGGTTCGTGCCGTGGGCGCTCTCCGGGATGAAGACCTTCCGCGGCGAGCGCCCCTTCGACTCGTGGAACGCCCGCATCATCATCAGCCCCGCGAGCTCGCCCTGCGCGCCCGCCGACGGCTGCAGCGAGCAGCCGTCCATCCCGCTGATCTCGCAGAGCGCCTCCTGCAGGCGCCACATCACCTCGAGCGACCCCTGGCTGAGCTCGTCGGGCGTCATCGGGTGCAGCTTCGCGAAGCCCGGGATGCGCGCGGCCCACTCGTTGACCTTCGGGTTGTACTTCATCGTGCACGACCCGAGCGGGTACATCTGCCCGTCGATGCAGAAGTTCCACTGCGAGAGCCGGACGAAGTGCCGGAACGCCTCCGGCTCGCTCACCTCCGGCAGGCCGGCCGCCTCCTGGCGCGCGAGCGCGCCGTAGTGAGCGCCGGGATCGACGTCGGGCACGTCGAGCGGCGGGAGCGACGCGCCGGTCCTGCCCGGCGTGCCGCGCTCGAAGATGGGGGGTTCGCGGAACTGAATGCCTCGCGGCTGCGGTTGGGTCATCGGGGGCTGTTATGTCAGAGGGCGGGGGGCTCGGCAGGTGCTTCGTCGGGGGGGGAGGCGGGCGGCTCGGGCGCCTCGGACTCCTGGTTCTGGCCGTCCCAGTCGCCGCCGCCGATGTCGGAGCTGCCGGTGCCCCCGATCGACTGCAGGTCCGGCAACATGTTGCGCTGCTTGACGGCTTCCCAGGGCTCGCCGACCTCATCCTTGTTACGGCCGATCTCGCCCACGATCTTGTCGTCGACGTTCTCGCCCTCCGGCCGCGTGTACTTGAAGTACCCCCGGCCTTCCTTTGTCGAGTTCGGCCCGATGGCGCCGATGACGTGCTCGGTCCAGGTGAACTTGATGAGATCGCCCGTCACCGTCCCGTGCAGCTCGCCCCACCGATCCTTGACCGGGCGCATCCAGCGGCCCTCCATGGAATCGTTGTCCTGGACGAGGTGCAGGTAACCGTAGAGCTCGCTGTAATAGACGCCCGTCCAGTCGCCGCCCTCGGGCATGTCGCCAGCTTGCACCTTGGCCGTCTTGGGCGCGGGGGTCGAGCTGCAGCCCAGCGCCGTCGTCCCCAGCAGCAGGGCACAGGCGGCGCCGGCAATCCAAAGCCGTCGCGATACGTTCATGGCGGCGGAGCCTAGCACAGCACCTACCCGCACCCATACCCCCGCCATGGGCCCCGCAGCAGCGGCAGAGGAACGAGCGTGCGTCACGCGCGTCACGTGCGTTACGTGCGCAACGTGAACGACATGCAGCCTACCTGCCCCGCTGAAGGAGGAGCGTAACGCACCGTTCAGCGCATCCGCGACGGCGTCAATTTTCCGCTTCGCCTCTTCGTGGACCGCGAAGCGCTGGTAAGCTTCCGAGCATGATGAAGTCCTTTGTCTGCAACCGAGGTTTTGTAATTCCCGGTAGAATTGCTCTCTTGACCAGCCTCCTCGCCCTTGCGGCCTGCGAGGGGCGGCTCGGCGACCTTGACGGCACCCTCCCCGACGACGACGACGACGGCGGCGGCAGCAGCAGCAGCAGCGGCTCCTCGGGCGGCCCTCGCCCGGTCCCCGGGGGCTCCAAGCCGTTGCCGACCGCCGCGTCGTGCGCTCCTGCGGCGAGCGGCGCCGCCGACGTCGCGGAGCCCCAGCTCCTCCTCCAGCTGTCCGACGACGACGAGAGCGCGTGGCTCGGGTCGCCGGCGGTCGCCGATCTGGACGGCGACGGCGAGAGCGAGATCCTGGTGACGCACAACGGCAACATCGTCGCCTGGGGCCCCGACGGCGAGCAGAAGTGGCGGTTCGACGAGTCGCGGGAGCACGGCCGCATCTGGGCGAGCCCGATCGTCGCGGACTTCCGCGGCGACGCGCAGCTCGAGGTCGTCTTCGCGGCGCGCACAAGGATCTACATGCTCGACGCGAGCGGTCAGGTGGTGGACGGCTGGCCGGTCACCTGGAACGACGAGATCCGCGCCCTCGCCGCCGGCGACGTCGACGGCGACGGCCAGCTCGACGTCGTGGCCGCGAGCACCGACAGGTCCCCCGACGTCCTGACGGCCTTCCACGCGAGCGGGGCGCGGGTCGCCGGCTTCCCGCCGATCGAGAGCAACACGATCGGGTGCGACGCGCGCCGCAGCGACGACGCCGAGTGCTGGATCGTGGGCGTCTACGACCAGAACCTGGCCATCGGCGATCTCGACGGAGACGGCGCGCAGGACATCGTCGCGCCGATGGACAACTCCTATGCCGGGTTCTACCGCGGCACGGGGGAGGCCTTCGACGCGAATCCCATGTTCGAGGGCCGCCCGAAGACGCCGGGCGTGCGGTACATGCACGACCTCGCGCTCGCGCAGCAGGGCTTCGGCGACAGCCGCGACCTGCAGGCCTATTTCAAGAACTCGGCCCCTGCGATCGCGGACGTCAACGGCGACGGCACGCCGGAGATCATCATGCTCGCGGCGGCCGAGGACGTCGACATGTCGGACCAGTCCCAGGGCGTCGGCCTCTGGGTGGTCCGCAACGACGCGAGCCGCATCGAGGGGTGGGAGAGCCCGTTCTACGCGCCGGACTATCTGTCCGGCGGCGAGGATCTCGGCGGCAACATCGTGGCCGCGACGCAGCAGGTGACCGTGGCCGACCTCGACGCGACGCACCCCGGCCCCGAGATGATCTTCGCGGGCCTGGACGGGCGGATTCACGCGGTCCACGCCGACAAGGAGGAGTACTGGGACGTCCAGTTCACGGACGACACGCAGGTGCTCACGGGCGGCGTCGTGGTCGGGGACCTGTCGGGCGACGGCATCCCCGAGGTCGTGTTCAACACCTACTCGACCGAGGAGAACCGGAGCCACCTCTTCGTCCTCAACGCGGGCGGCAAGATCCTCCACAAGATCCCGCTGCCGCGGCTCGGCGCGATGCCCGTGCCGACGCTCGCCGACGTGAACGGCGACGGCACGATCGAGATCGTCGTGTCGCTCCGCGAGATCGGGTGGATCGGCAACGAGCCGGAGCCGAACACGTACGTGTACACGGTGCCGCAGTCGGCGACGAACTGCCTGCTCTGGCCGACCGCGCGCGGCAACTACTACAGGAACGGCTGGGTCCGCGCCGCGGACTGACGCGCTCCGCGGGGCCTGCGCGGGCAGGCTCCGCGCTCGTGCGCTCGTGAGAAGGGCCGATGGCTCCGGCGGTCGGCCCTTCGCCGTCGAGGCCGGTCCGGCCTCAGGCCGCGAGCGCCTCGCGGCAGGCGGAGACCGTCCGCTCGATGTCTTCCTCGGTGTGCGCGCCGCTCAGGAAGGCCGCCTCGTACTGCGACGGAGGCCAGTAGATGCCGCGCGCGAGCATGCCCGCGTGGAAGGCGCTGAAGCGCTTCGTGTCGGAGGTCGCGGCGTCGGCCCAGGAGCGGACCGGGCCCTTCGTGAAGAACAGCGTGATCATCGAGCCGACCCGCTGGACGCACGCGGTCACGCCGGCGCCCTCGGCGGCGGCCCTGAGGCCGCGCTCGAGGGACGCGCCGAGCTGCTCGAGCCGCTCGTAGAGGTCGGGCGTGAGGCGCTCGAGCGTCGCGAGCCCCGCGCTGACCGCGAGCGGGTTGCCGCTGAGCGTGCCGGCCTGGTACACGGGGCCGAGCGGCGAGACGACGCGCATCACGTCGGCGCGGCCACCGTAGGCCGCGAGGGGCATGCCGCCGCCGACGATCTTGCCGAGCGTCGTCAGGTCCGGCCGGAGGCCGAAGCGCTCCTGCGCGCCGCCGCGGGCGACGCGGCAGCCGGTCATCACCTCGTCGAAGATCGAGAGCGCGCCGTGCTTGCGGCAGAGGTCGATCACGAGGGCGAGGAAGCCCGGCTCCGGCGGGACGCAGCCCATGTTGCCGACCACGGGCTCGAGGATGACCGCGGCGATGTCGCCGCCGCGCGCCGCGAAGGTGGCCTCGAGGGCGGCCGGGTCGTTGTAGGGCAGCGACAGCGTGGCGCGGGCGACGCTCTCGGGGACGCCGGCCGAGTCGGGCGCGCCGAAGGTGGCGAGCCCGCTGCCTGCCTTGACGAGCAGGTGGTCGGCGTGGCCGTGGTAACAGCCCTCGAACTTGATGATGGCGTCGCGGTGGGTGAAGCCGCGCGCGACGCGGATGGCGCTCATCGTGGCCTCGGTGCCGCTGGAGACGCAGCGCAGCATGTCGATGCTCGGGTAGAGCTCGCGGATCTTCTCGGCGAAGCGGACCTCGAGCTCGGTCGGGGCGCCGAACGAGAGGCCGCCGAGGGCGGCTTCGCGGACGGCCTCGACCACGGCGGGGTTCGCGTGGCCGAGGATGGCCGGCCCCCAGGAGCCGACGAAGTCGATGTACTCGGCGCCGTCGACGTCGAACAGCCGCGCTCCCTGCGCGCGGGCGATGAAGACGGGGTCGCCGCCGACGGCGCGGAAGGCCCGCACCGGGCTGTTCACGCCGCCGGGCAGGACGGCGGCGGCGCGGTCGAACAGGGCTTTGGAGGCGGGGGCTCGGCCCCCGCGGGCAGGCGGAGGAGCGCTTGTCGCGTTCGTCATCGTGCTCCGGCCATAGCAGGGGCAAGGCGGGGGAGCGACGCGGAACGAGGCTGCCGGCGCGGGGCGTCGAGGTTTGCCGGACGCGGGGCGTCGAGGTTTGCCGGACGCGGGGCGTCGTGGTGGCGGGGCCCGAACGACGGACGGGGGGCTGGTGGCGAGCGGCCTTCGATCCACACGATCCTTTGCGGCGCGGTCGCGCTTGGCTATGGTGATCGTCTGGAGAGAGGGGGCCGCGAGCTGCGGCCCGGGCTGCTCCTGGGGACCGCGGGCGCGGATCCCCGAGCACAAGCGTCTGGTGAGCCATGCGGATCTCCGAGGACCCCGGTCCGGGGCAGCGTCTCGGGCGATATGAGCTTCTGCGCCTCATCGGCGAGGGCGGGATGGCGCAGGTCTGGGCCGCGCGCATGGAGGGCTCCCGCGGCTTCCACAAGGTCGTCGCGCTGAAGACGCTCATTCCGGCGCTCGCGCGTGATCCGCAGTTCCAGCGCATGTTCCTCGACGAGGCGAACCTCGCCTCGAAGATCCACCACCGCAACGTGGTCGAGATCCTCGATCTCGGCGACACGGACGGCGTGCTCTTCCTCGTGATGGAGTGGATCGACGGGCAGACGATGCAGCGGCTGCTCCGGCCGGGCCTGCGCCCGATGCCGATCTCCCCGGCGATGGCCGCGCGCATCGTGGCCGACGCGGCGCACGGGCTGCACGCGGCGCACGAGCTCCACGACGAGCGCGGGGTGCCGCTCGGCATCGTGCACCGCGACGTCTGCCCGCAGAACATCCTCATCGATCGCGACGGCACGGTGAAGGTGGCCGATTTCGGGATCGTGAAGGCGTTCGAGCGGCTGGGCGACACGACGCAGACCGGCGAGATCAAGGGCAAGGGCGAGTACATGTCGCCCGAGCAGGCGCAGGGGCACCCGGTCGATCGCGGCTCGGACATCTTCTCGCTCGGCGTGGTGCTCTTCGAGGCGGTGACGGGCGCGCTCCCGTTCCAGGTGCTGCACGATCTCGTGCTGCCGCAGACCGGGGTGCCGGAGCCGCCGCGGCCCACGCTGATCGCGCCGCATTGCCCGCGGGATCTGGAGGAGATCATCCTGAAGGCGCTCGCGCGCGACCCGCGGCAGCGCTTCCAGACGGCGGGCGAGATGGCGAGCGCGCTGGAGGACTTCCTGATGCGCAGGTCGGGCGTGATCACGACCGTGCAGGTGGCGGAGCTCCTGATGGCGCGCTGCGGGGACAAGCTGGAGGAGGAGCGGCAGATGATCGCGGCCGCGATCGTCCCGCAGCAGCGCCCCGGCTGGCGGCCGAAGCCCGGCGCGACGCTGAGCTCGGGGCCGCCCTCCTCGGGTCGTTCGCGGGGGTCGCGCACGCCGCCGCGGAGGGGGCTCGGCGGGCTGATGCGCGCCGGCAGCGACGCGCTGCGCCCGGTGGCGCTGCCGTGGCTCGTGGCGTCGGTGTCCACGGGGGTCGCTGTCGCGTCGCTCATGTTCGTCGCGCTGAGCCGGCCGAGGGATCACCGGCCCCTCGTCGACCCGATCGCGGTGCAGACCCAGCCGAGCGTCGCGGTGGTGAAGCTGAACGGCGTGGTGCTCGGCGTGGGCAGCCAGATCATCGCCCGGCCACAGCCGGGGGTGTCGCTGCTCGTGGAGGCGCGGTCGAGCGACGGCGTCTCGCAGACCGTGGAGCTCACGTCGGAGTCCCCCGCGCGGATCCAGATCAACCTGGAGCTGAAGGGCGAGCCGGGCCCTGAGGCCGCGGCGCCGCCGGGCAGCGGGAGCGCGCCGGCGTCGAGGTAGCCGCGGGGGCGGCGCGCCGACGGGGAGGCGCGGCGCGGGCGCGTCCTCGGCGGTGGCCACGCCGACGGCGGCTGCCGACGAGCGCGGGTCACGTCGCGGCAGCCTCGTCGCGCAGCAGGCCGTAGACCGCGGTGTCGGTGAACCGCCCGTCATAGTACCAGTTCTGGCGGTGCTGCCCCTCGCGCACGAAGCCGAGCCGCTCGAGCACGCGCGCCGAGGCGCGGTTCTCCGGATCGATGTGCGCCTCGACGCGGTGGAGCTCCATCGACTCGAAGCCGAAGCGGAGCACGGCGCGCAGCGCCTCGGTCATGATCCCCCGGTTCCAAAGCGCGGGCAGGAGCTCGTAGCCGATCTCCGCCCAGCGATGCGGCTTGTTCCAGCGCCAGAAGCCTCCTGTGCCGACGAGCTCTCCGTTCTCTTTGAGGGTGATGCCCCAGCGGATCGAGGTGTTCTCGCGGACGCCCGCGAGGATGGCGGCGATGCGCCGCTCGGAGTCGGCGATCGAGCCGTCGGGCCCGCGGCCGAAGTAGCGTGTCACCTCCGGATCCGACTGGATGCGGAAGATGCGCTCGACGTCGCTGGGCTCGATCGAGCGGAGCGTGAGGCGCGGCGTCGTGAGGACGGGGAACGGGTCGAACGATGCCATCGGGCGATGGCATCAGCGGAGGTCTCCGGGGGTCAAGCGCGGGGCACGGGGCGAGCGCCTTGACGGCGCCGCGTCTTCAACCGAGATCTGCCGGGGAGGACTTCGCATGGCGCCGCTCGAGGATCTGGGTGCGGAGCCGCTCGCCGCGCTCGAGGAGGCGGAGGGCGCCGCCGGCAGCGAGCGTGGGGCGAGCTCCGGGGCGCCGGGGTGCCGCGTCCGCTTCGCCCGCGGGGTGACCGAGCTGCCCGGCGATCAGGCTGTGGTGGTGCTCCACGAGGACGCGTTCCTGCGCTGGCGGCCCACGCCGGAGCGGCCCGAGGGCGCGCCCTCGCGGCTCGCCGAGGTGACCGTGGGCGCGGCGATCGCGGTCGAGCACGGCGGCATCTGGGACGAGGGGCTCGTCCTAGGCCGCGTGGTGCGCCCTGCGCGCGCAGGCGGCTTCCGGGTCGACGGCGATGTGGAGGGCTATCCATCCATCGCTGACGCCGAGCGGGCGCACGGCCCGCTCGAGGCGGGTGAGCTGCAGGAGCAACCGGCGACGGCCGGCGATCCGGCGTTCGAGCTGGGCGAGCCGATCGGGCGCGATGCGCGCGGGACCGGCCGCCGAACGAGGAGATAGCCGCGGGCGTGGTGCCCTGGGGGCGCGTCGCCCAGCGGGCGCGCCGGGCCTGCCGCGTTGCTCAACCGAAATCGGTGAGCGCGTCGCCGCGCGCCTCGGTCCAGCTGTCGCGGCTGCGCAGCCGCTCGCGGTATGCGATCACCTTCGGCCAGCGCTCGGCGTCGTCGAGGTGCGAGCCGCGGAGCATCGCGAGGGCGGCGCCCACGGCGCAGTCCGCGAGCGACATGGAGCTCTTGAGCAGGTACTTCTGTTCGTCGAGCTCTGCCTCGAGCAGGTCGAGCGAGCGCGTCGCCTCGTCGGCGGCCCGCTTCAGGACCGCCTCGGCGGGGGCAGGGAAGCCGGTCCTCGGCGCGACGATGCTGGCCCACCAGACGACGCCGCAGTGCGGGGTCAGGTGCGCGCTGTCGAAGAACAGCCACTGGAGCGCCCTGGCCTCGGACGTCGGCACGTCGGGCCAGCGCGTCGTCCCGTGGGTGCGGCCGAGGTAGGCGATGATGGCGTTCGACTCCCGGAGCACGAGCGGGCCGTCCTCGAGGACAGGCACCTTCCGGTGCGGGTTCAGCCGGGCGAAGGCCTCGGCGCGGTGCTCGCCTCGAAACAGGTCGACCTCGACCGGCTCGTAGGCGAGCCCGAGCTCGGCGAGGGCGAGGCGCACCTTGAGCGCATTGGGCGACCGGAGAAACGTGTAGAGGCGCATGCCGGCGCAGTAGCGCATGCGGCCGGAGGGCGCGAGCGGGCGTGGTGGGGGGTGAAGAAGAGAGGCGCGCCGAGGGGAAGCGTGAGCGTCCGGCTGGATCAGGCGATGCCGAGGACGGGCGGCTCGACGGGCGCCGATTCGGGCTTCACGGGGCTGGCAGCATCCGGCTTCTTGTCGGGCCGCGGGGACGCCGATGTGGAGCGTGTCGCTGTGTACAGGTTGGGGAAGCGGCCTTCGGGATCGTCGTAATAGAAGAGGAACCGGCCGACACGGACGGCCTCGTCGTAATGGCGGAAGAGCAGCTTGGCGGCGCGTGCCTGGTATCCTTTCCAGAGCGTCTGTTCGGGCGTCGCCGTGGCGCCGAGCAGCCGGAGGATCTGTTCGGCGAGGGCGCTCGCGTCCTGCTCATCCTCGCTGCGGAAGTTCCGCTTGTCGTCCTTTATCGCCTCGCGATGCTTGCGGTACATGTCGGCGGCGCCGGACAGGTCATTGGCGAGGTCGAGGTGGCCGCTGCCCGCGCGCAGGTGCGCGAGCTGCGCGGTCGCTTCCGCGTCGCCGTCGAGGTGGTACTCGAGCGTCTTCAGCATGCGCGCGCGCGTCTCGTAGGCACGCTCGACGAGCGTGGCCGGGAGCGCCGCGCCGGAATGCGTCGCCGAGGTAAGGAGGAACTTGTACCGGGCGAACCAGGTCGCCCAGGCGACGCTCTCGAGCCCGTCGATCCGCGCGGCATCGAGCGTGCCCGCCGCGGCGATGGCCGCGATGCGCTGGCGCAGCTGCGGCGCGGAGAGCGTCTCGGCCACGCCGATGGCCTGCACGGCGGCTGCCTGGAGGTCGAGCCGCGGCGTGTCCAGCTCGGAGAGCGGTATCGCGTCGAGGTCGGGCTTCACGCGGTGGAAGGCCGCCTCCGCGGTATGGATCTGGGTGGGTTCAATGGCGGGTGTACCTGATTTGTTCGGTTTTTTGGGTTTGGGCATGAACGCAATGACTAGGTCGCGCGAGAGCGAATGTCGCGAGAGAGCACGAAAATGGCGTGATTCATGAATAGAGTCGTGCGGTTGCATCCAGGCGGCCGGGGAGGCCTGGGACACGACCGCTCAGCGGCGCGGGCGCGAGGGTGGAGCGGAGCACCAAGTGGACGGAGCCGACGGTGCTCCGGCCGGTGCGTCGGGGTTGCCGGCGATGGAGGACGTTGCGGGAAGCGCGCGGGGCTTGGCCGGAGGTGGTGGAGGACGTTGCGGGAAGTGCGCGGGGCTTGGCCGGAGGTGGTGGAGGACGTTGCGGGAAGTGCGCGGGGCTTGGCCGGAGGTGGTGGAGGACGTTGCGGGAAGTGCGCGGGGCTTGGCCGGTGGTGGTGGAGGACGTTGCGGGAAGCGCGCGGGGCTTGGCCGCAGTGGATACGGGGGTGCGGGAGGTGGAACGTGCTGCGTTCGGCTTCGTCGGCGGCTGCGGGATGCACCTTGGTCGCTGAATCGGTGGCGGAGACCATTTATTCGCAACGGGAAGCCGGAATTTAACGCAAAGGCGCAAAGGCGCAAAGGCGCAAAAAGGCAAGGGGGAGGGGGGAAGTCATTCCTGCAATCCGTTGACCACGCGATGGATACCCTGGCTCCAAGGCTGCGATGCATCTCGATCGCCGCGTCGACGACGATCTTGGCCATCCCATTCTCGTTCATTTCTCTTCCGTAGTTTTGCGCCTTTGCGCCTTTGCGCCTTTGCGTTGAAAATCTGGCTGCTCCACAGAATATGCGCTGTGCGTACGGATAACGTCTAGGTCCGTTGGCGTCGAATCCGGATCTCCGGGCAGCGTGGCCGCCGTCGTGTGAGACAGTCCATGGCGCGCAGCTGCTCAGCAAGACCGTCGATGCCGTACGTCGCGACGAGGTTCATGCTCTCAGGAAGGCAGGACAGCAGGCCGTGCTGACGAAGACACTCGTCCGGTCTGTCTCAAACCTGTTGGCAACTTCCGGGCGCGCGCCCGACCCCGCGGCTCCCGCCACACCGCGAGCCCGATCGTCGGCCGCGCGCGCCGCTCTGCTACCCTCGCGCCATGGACCGCCACCGCTCGCTCCGCATGACCCTCCTCCTCGCCGCCGGCGCCGCCGGCTGTTCCAGCTCGAACAGCCGCGACATCGCGGTCGTCACGCTCGCCGAGCCCCAGGCCGCGGGCGGCGACGCGGGCGCCCCGGACGATCCGGCGGCGCCCACGCCCCGGACGCCGCGCGCCGCGGGCTGGGTGCAGGAGCCGGACGGCACGGTGCACCGCGCGTCGCGGGTCCGCTGCGACGCGACCATCGCGCAGCGCGCGTGCAGCGGCACCGAGCGATCGTTTCAATGCAAGACGGACGCCGATTGCAGAGAGGGACCCCGCGGCAAGTGCGTGAGCGCCTTCGGGCAGATAGGGGCGTATTGCGGCTGCGAGTACGCCTGCGAGAGCGACGCCGAGTGCGGCGCATCCGAGGTGTGCGTCTGCAAGGGGACTGGCGCGCTCCGAGAGGAGCACTCGGTCTGCGCGAAGGCCCAATGCGCGGTCGACGCCGATTGCCCTGGCAGCACCTGCGGCCTGTCGGCCTACTTCAATGGGTGCTGGGAGCAGGTCACGCTCGCCTGCCGGACCAAGGACGACAGCTGTCGGAGCGACGCCGACTGCGCGTCCGACACGATCCCGGGGGCCGCCTGCGTCGCCCCCGACATCGATGGAGAGAGCGTGCGCTGGCAGTGCGCAGGGATCTCCTGTGCCATCGGGCGCCCCCTCGTCGTCGACGGCCGGCCGCGCGCCGCGCGGGGCGCCGCGCGCGATGACTGGCGCGCGCCCGCGGAGCTCGACGTCGCGTCCCTCTCGCCCGAGGTGCGCGAGGGCGCCGCGGCGCACTATGCCGCCGTGGCCGCGCTCGAGCACGCGTCGATCGCGAGCTTCGCCCGCTTCTCCCTCCAGCTCCTCGCGCTCGGCGCGCCGGCCGCCCTCGTCGGCGAGGCGCACCGGGCCGCGCTCGACGAGGTGGAGCACGCGCGCCTCGCCTACGGCATCGCCTCGCGCCTCGCGGGCCGGGCGATCGGCCCGGGGCCGCTGCTCGAGGCGGCCACGGCGCCGCTCGGCGCAGGCGTCGTGGAGGTGGTGGAGGCGCTCGTCGAGGAGGGGTGCGT
The DNA here is from genome assembly GCF_051521455.1 of Sorangium sp. So ce887. Taxonomy (NCBI): domain Bacteria; kingdom Pseudomonadati; phylum Myxococcota; order Polyangiales; family Polyangiaceae; genus Sorangium; species Sorangium sp. So ce887. The sequence continues at coordinate 12,485,793 of NZ_CP150354.1, forward strand.
CGGCGAGACGCTGGGCGCGGCGGAGGGCCGGGAGCTCTCGCAGATCGCCGGGGATCCTGCGCTGGCGGCCGCGCTCGCGCGCATCGCCGCCGACGAGGAGCGGCACGCGGCCCTCTCGTGGAGGGCGCTCTCGTGGATGCTCGCGACGTTCGGCGAGCCGGCGCGCGCCGCGGCGGAGCGGGCGTTCTCCCGCGCCGTCGCGCGGTATGCGACCGACCCGGCGCCGGGGCCCGCCGCGCACGAGGCGCTCGGCGTGCTCCCGGCGCGCGCGCTCGGGGCGCTGCGCCGCGAGGTGCTCGCCGAGGTCGTGGCGCCGTGCCGCGCGGCGCTCCCGGGGTTGTCGCGCGACAGCGCTCCTGCCGCTCCGTCGAGCCTATCCAGTCTGGGGGGCCGGGGGTAGTCGACCCCGGCCTACCCGACTAGAACATCTATCATGTTGAAACCCCGAGAATTTTCACAGGGAGGCGAGGAGGCGGGGAGGAAGAAAAAAAAGAATCTCTCCCTCTCGCCGTCTCTCGCTCCCCGCCTCCTCGCCTCCCTGTGAAAATTCCTGCTTTTTTCGGGGTTTCAACCCGTTTGTCGCTCTAGCAGGCTCGGGGCACGGGACGGGGGAGCGCGGACTCTGTGCGTTCCGGGAGTACCGGTGCATAGAATGTCGGTGTTATCGGGGATGTCCTGAGGGGCCAAAGGGGGCTACTGAGGCAGATTCGTCACGGCCGTAGCAACTTGCCACAGTGTGGATGGGCACGATCGCGAGGTTCGGCGGGGAAAACATGCTGGGACCTTGCGCACCGATCTTGCACAGGGGCCGGCACCTGAACCCACCTGAGGAGGTCCTTATCTATGGTCGCATCGCGCAACGTTCTTGTCTTGACGGTCGGTCTTGCTCTCGCTGTCGGTTGCTCCAGCCAGCCTGCGGCGACTGACCCGAGCACGGTGAACGGAGCAGCTCCGCCGGCTCCGGCCCCTGCTCCGATGGCGCCGCTGGAGACGCCGCCGGCCTCACAGCCGAGCACCGACGCGCAGGCAGGGGCGACGCAGCCGGGGATTACCACCAGCACGACGCCGAGCGCGCCCGTCGAGGCGCCGCTCACCGACGAGCAGATCGTCGCCGTGCTCGACGCCGCGAACAAGAAGGAGATCGACGAGGCTCAGCTCGCGCAGACCAAGGCCAAGCACAAGGACGTGAAGGCTTACGCCAGGGTCATCGCCCAGCACCACACGGAGGCCAAGGCGAAGCAGGCCAAGCTGATCAAGAAGCTCGGCCTCACGGCGGCGGACTCGGACAAGAGCAAGCAGCTCGTCGATGAAACGCAGCAGGCGGTCGACCAGCTGAAGGCCCTCCAGGGCGCCGATTTCGATCAGCAGTTCGTGGCGATCATGGTCAAGGACCACCAGACGACGCTCGACCTGCTCGACAGGCGCGTCCTGCCGGACGCGAAGAACGCCGATCTGAAGGCGATGGTCGAGAAGGAGCTCCGGCCGACGATCGAGAAGCACCTGAAGGACGCGGAGGCGCTCGCGCAGAAGCTCGCCCCGGCGGGGACCACCGCCGGCACGGGCGCGGCCCCCGGCGCGACGGGCGCCGGTGCCCAGGCCGGCCAGACCGGCGTGACGGCGGGGAGCCCGGGCGGCCAGGGCGGCGTGCAGCCGCCGGCGGCGACGCCGGCCGCCGCAACGAAGGGGGCCTCGCCCGCGATGAAGTAGTCGCCCGCGGCCGGCCCACGGCATCGCGCCGAAGGGCGCGCGGCGTGGATCGGGCGTCCGGAATTGAATGAAGGAACGCGAGCAGCTGATCGATGGACCGGCTGCGCGCGTCGCCGTTTCTGCGGCATGAGCTCAGAACGACAGTCGCGCCGAACCCTCGAGAGAATCCTCCGGCCTCCCTCTCCCGCTCAGATCAGGTGAGCGATAGCCAGACGGACTTGAGCTGCGTGAGCTCGTCCAGCACCGCGCGCCCGTTCTCCCGCCCGAAGCCGGATTGCTTGATTCCGCCATACGGGCTCGCGGCGTCGAACCGGTTGTACGTGTTGATCCAGACCGTGCCCGCCTCGAGCCGCGCCGCCAGCGCGTGCGCCTTGCCCACGTCGCGCGTCCAGATGCCCGCCGCGAGGCCGTACTCGGTCGCGTTCGCGATGCGCGCGGCCTCCTCCACGTCGTCGAAGGGGATGACCGCCAGCACGGGGCCGAAGATCTCCTCGCGGGCGACGGTCATCGACGGAGAGACCGCCGAGAACACCGTCGGCTCCACGAAGAACCCCGGACCCTCGCCGCGCCCGCCGATCTCGCGTCGCGCCCCCTCGGCCGCGCCGCGATCGATGTAGCCGAGCACCTTCGTGAAGTGCGCCTCGGAGACGAGCGGGCCCATCTGCGTCGACGGGTCGAGCGGATCGCCCGAGACCAGCCGGCGCGCGCCGCTCGTGACCGTCTCCAGCACGCGATCGTGCACCGCACGCTCCACGAGGAGCCGGCTCCCCGCCGTGCAGAGCTCGCCCTGGTTGTAGAAGACGGCCGTCACCGCCGCCTTCGCGGCGCTCTCCACGTCCGCGTCCGCAAAGATGATGTTCGGGCTCTTGCCGCCGAGCTCCAGCGACAGCTTCTTCAGCGTGCCCGCCGCCGCGCGCATGATCGTCCGGCCCGTGTCCGTGCCGCCCGTGAACGAGATCTTCGCCACGCCCGGGTGCTCGACGAGCGCCGCTCCCGCCTCCTCGCCATGGCCCGTGACCACGTTGACGACCCCCGGCGGCACCCCCGCCTCCGCGAGGATGCGGGCGAGCTCCAGCGTCGTCAGGCTCGCCTCCTCCGGCGGCTTGATGACCACCGTGTTGCCCACCGCGAGCGCCGGCGCCACCTTCCGCGCGGCGAGCAGCAGCGGGAAATTCCAGGGGATGATCGCGCCGATGACGCCGAGCGGCTCGCGCACGGTGTAGTTCAGGAACGGGCCCCGCACCGGGATCGTCTCGCCGCCGAGCTTCGTCGCCCACCCGGAGAAATAGAAGAACGTGTCCGCCGTGCGCGGCACGTCGATCGTCCGCGCGGCCGTGATGGGCTTGCCCGTGTCGACGGCCTCGAGGTGCGCGAGCTCCTCGCAGCGCGCGAGGATCAACTCCCCCGCCTTCCACAGGATGCGCGCGCGCTCGTTCGGATCCATCGCCGCCCACCGCGGAAACGCCGCGCGCGCCGACGCCACGGCGGCGTCCACGTCCTCGCGCCGGCCGCGGGCGAGCCGCGCGAGCACCCCGCCGGTCGCGGGATTCGCGGTCTCGAACGTCTCGCCGGAGAGCGCCTCCCTCTCGGCGTTGTCGATCCAGAGCTTCTTCACCGTCTCGCGCGTCTCGGGCATGCCCTTGTCGTAAACCCGCGCACCCGGGCGCGGCAAGCGGCGATGACACGCGCCCTGCCGTGCGGGATACTCGGCCCTGCCCATGGACTTCTCCGACCGCCCCACGCTCCCGTCCGTCCCTCCGCGAAGAGTCGTCACCGAGCTGCCAGGGCCGAAGGCGCGCGCCTGGATGGCGCGCGGCGGCTTCGACATGCAGTCGCGCTACCGCGCGGTCGTGATGGACGACATCGCGAGCCGGGGGTGCTCGCTCGTCGACGTGGACGGCAACGTGTTCCTCGACCTGTTCGCGAACTTCGCGCTCGGGGCGCTCGGCTACAACCACCCCTCGCTTGTCGAGGCGGCGCACCGTGACGGCTTCATCCGCGCGGTCGCGAACCCGACGTCGACGCCGTTCGTGACGACGCCGGCCTGGTTCGAGTTCATGGAGGCGCTCGAGCAGCGGTACGCCCCGCGCGGCATGGCGCGCGTCTTCTGCGTGGACGCGGGGGGCGAGGGCGTCGAGTCGGCGCTCAAGGCGGCGTTCATCCGGCACGGCGAGCGCCGGCGGGAGGCCGCCGGGCTGCCGAGAAATCCGCTGGAGCTCCCGGAGGAGCAGCAGAAGAGCATCCTGGACAACGGGGGGACCGACGCGGTGGTCGTGTCGTTCGCCGGCGCGTTCCACGGCCGCGGCCTCGGGCCGATGTCCGCGACGCACTCCAAGGTCATCCACAAGGCCGATCTGCCCGCGTTCCCCTGGCCCACGGCGCCGTTCCCCGCGAGCCGCTTCCCGCTCGCGCGCTTCGCCGACCAGAACGACCGCGCCGAGGCGGAGGCGCTTGCTGACCTCGAGCGGATCCTCGACGCGCACCAGGGCAGGGTGGCCGCCGTGATCGTCGAGCCCGTGCAGTCCGAGGGCGGCGACCGGCACGCGAGCCCGGTCTTCTTCCGCCGCGCGCAGGAGCTCGCCGGCAAGGCGGGCGCGGCGTTCATCCTGGACGAGGTGCAGACGGGCCTCGGGATCACGGGCACGCTCTGGGCGCACGAGCAGCTGGAGCTGCCGCGCCCGCCCGACCTCATGTGCTTCGGCAAGAAGATGCAGATGGGCGGGTTCTTCGCGACGTCGGCGTACGACGTCGCGCAGTTCGGGCGCATGTACCAGACGCGCAACGGCGACCGCGCGCGGGCCGCGATCGCGCTGGCGACGCTCCGCGCGATCGAGTCCGAGGATCTCCTCGCCAGCGTGCGCGCGGCGGGCCGCCACTTCCTCTCGCGGATCGAGGAGCTCTGCGAGCGCTACCCCGCGCTCGCGAGCGAGCCGCGCGGCCGCGGCTTCCTGCTCGCGTTCGACCTGCCGACGACCGCGGCGCGGGACGATTTCCTCGGGCGCGCGCTGCGCCGCGGGGTGTTCGCGAGCTACACGGGGACGCGCTCGGTGCGGCTCCGCCCGCACCTCATCACGACGATCGCGGACGTCGACGAGGCGGTCTCGGTGTTCGACGCCGTGCTGCGCGAGATGGCCGGGTGATCGTCGACCCGCGCGACGTGTGCCCGGGGGAGGGGCCGGAGAAGGTCGCGCGGGCGCTCGCTCAGTTCTCCGTCGACGAGGTGCAGGGCGACGCGGCGTTCGACGAGGGCTACCGGGCGCTCGACGCGGTCTTCGGGCCGAAGGGCGAGCTCGAGCGCCGCGAGGTGCTCTCGGCGTGGTTCGCCGGGCAGAAGACGGACCCGGCGGCGCCGATCGTGGCGACGTACCACATGCTGCTCGCGCGCGGCGTGGACGGCGACGGGCGCCTCGCCGGCGTGCGCGACTGCTACGTCACGCTCGACCGCGCGGCGCGGCGCTGCGTGGTGCTGCTCTCGCATGCCCTCGTCCTGCCGGCCTTCCGCCGCACCGGCCTCGCCGCCCTGCTGCGCGCGGCGCCCGTCGCGCTCGCGCGCCGGGCGATCGCCGAAGCCGGGCTCGGCGGGGGACCGGGAGCCGGCGGCGACGGCGGCGACGGCGTGGAGGTGATGCTCGCCGCCGAGATGGAGGCCGTCGACCCGGACGACCGCGACACGGTGGTGCGGCTCATCGCCTACGGCCGCGCGGGGTTCGCGATCATCCCGCCGGCGGTGCTCCCGTACGCGCAGCCCGACTTCCGCGACATCGCCGCGCTCGGCGTCACGCCGGTGCCGCTGCCGCTGCTCGCGGTGGTGCGCCAGGTCGGCGAGGAGGAGCGCGACGACATCCCGCGCGCCCGGGCCGAGTCGTTCCTGCGCCACTACCAGACCGCCCACGCCGCCGAGGTGAGCCCGGGCGAGCTCGCGCCGATCCGCGAGAACGCGCTCGCGCGCCTCGCGGCGTTCGCGGGCGAGCGCGTGCCGCTCGTCCGGATCCCGCAGGGGCCGGCGGAGATCGCCGGGTTCGCGCCGCTGCTCCGGAGCGTGGTGATGCCGCTCTACCCGCCGGCGTGGCGCGGCAAGGCGCCGCTCGACGCGCCGGAGCGGGAGCTCGAGCGGCTCGTCGCTGCGTGGTCCACCGGCGAGGCGGGCTAGCGCGGGATCTCGCCCCACGGCGAGGCGTGCGCACGCAGTGCGAAGAGTCGCGCCGTGCGCGGAGTGATGGTATCCCTGGCGGCGCCGTCAGCGCTGTTATCTGCTACCTGCAAGTAATTTCGTCCAGGCCAGCGTCGCACGGACAGCGCGCACCGTGTCGCGGAGGCGCGCGGCCGCGGCGGGCCTGGACCGTAGGAGACCGATGATCAGCGCAAACAAAGTGAGACGGCTGGGGGCAGTGTGGGGCCTGCTGGCCGGCGGGTGCACCGTGCTCGCGGAGTTGGACAAGGGGTATTTCGTGGTGGGGGCCGAGACCACCGGAGCTGAGGGGGGCGGCGGCGGCGATGCCGGAGGCGGAGGGGAGGGCGGCGCTGGGGGCGATGCCGGAGGCGGCGGCGATGCCGGAGGCGGCGGCGATGCCGGAGGCGGCGGCGATGCCGGAGGCGGCGGCGAGAGAGGGCGGAGCTGCCGTGAGCTGCTCGCCACGTGCGGGCCGCTGGAAGATGAGGATTGCTGCGCGAGCGAGGCAGTTCCCGGAGGGAGCTTCAACCGGAGCGACGACCGGGCGCATCCCGCGACGGTGAGCCACTTCTCGCTGGATCGGTTCGAGGTGACGGTGGGTAGGTTCCGGGCCTTCGTGAACGCCTACCCGGGCAGCCGGCCGGCCGGCGGGGCGGGGGCGTACCGGCCGATCGAAGGGAGCGGGTGGGATCCTGCGTGGGACGGGGAGCTGCCTCCGGATCAGGCCGGGCTGATGGTGGCTTTGAAATGCCGTGCGTCGTACGAGACGTGGACAGACAGCGTCGGGGCGAACGAGAACCTGCCGATCAACTGCTTGAGCTGGCTCATGGCGTTTGCGTTCTGCGCCTGGGACGGGGGCCGGCTGCCGACGGAGGCGGAGTGGAACTACGCCGCGGCCGGCGGCCGCGAGCAGCGGCTGTATCCGTGGTCGGATCCGCCGAGCGATATGACCATCGATATCAGTCGGGCGTCGTATTCCTGCGATGCGGACGGGGCACCCGAGTGCTCGCCGGCGGACATCCTGAGCGTCGGGTCGACATCGCCGAGCGGCGACTCGAGGTGGCGTCAAGCGGACATGGGAGGGAACCTGTGGGAGTGGGTGCTGGACTGGCACGGTGAGTACCCAGATCCGTGCAACGATTGCGCCCAGTTGACGCCGACGACGAATCGTGTGTACCGCGGCGGGGCGTGGGATGTCGGCGATGCTGCCGCGCGCACGGGCTCCCGCGCCGGCGACGTCCCGGCGCTGAGCTGGTCCAACCAGGGGGTCCGCTGCGCGCGGACACCTTAAACTTCGCAGGTCGGGGGTGGGTTGACATCTCGGTGACATCTCGGTTGCAGTTCCCGATCTGCACGATCGCGTGAATCCGGCCGTTCTTGACGCTATTGACGCTATGGGCCGTCCACGCCACCCTTGCGCGGTGTCGGCTACGTTCGTCGAGGGCACGGTCTTCGCACGCCGCTATCGTGTGGTGAGGCTCATCGCCACGGGTTCAATGGGCGCTGTGTACGAGGTGGTGCACCTCGGGACGGAGCGGTGCCGGGCGCTGAAGGTCATGCATGAGCACCTCTTCGCGCAGGCGGACATGCGCGAGCGGTTCCTGCGCGAGGCGCGGATCGCGGCCAACGTTCAGAGCGACCACATCGTCGACGTCTTCGACGCGGACATCGACGAGGCGACCGGGATGCCCTTCCTCGTCATGGAGCTGCTCCGCGGCGAGTCGCTGGACGATCGCCTGGAGCGCCTCGGCGGTCGGCCGCCCGGCGAGGCGATGATCTACCTCCACCAGATCGCGCTGGCCCTCGACCAGACGCACGCGGCAGCCATCGTGCACCGGGATCTGAAGCCCGAGAACCTCTTCATCACGCAGCGGCAGGACGGGACGCCGTGCGTGAAGATCCTCGATTTCGGGATCGCGAAGCTCGTGGTGGAGGGCTCGAAGGCGGCCGGCGCCACGCGTACGCTCGGGACGCCGCTCTACATGGCGCCGGAGCAGTTCCGCTCTCGCGCGCGGCTCACGGGCGCGGCGGACGTCTATGCGCTTGGCATGATGGCGTACACGCTGCTCGTGGGGAGCCCTTACTGGAGCTCGGAGGCGAGCAGCGCAGAGGACGTGATCGCCTTCGCGCTCATCGCCTCCCGCGGCCCCGAGGAGCCTCCGGTGCAGCGGGCGCGCGCGCAGGGCGCGGTGCTGCCGCCGGGCTTCGACGCGTGGTTCGCGCGGGCCACGGCGATCGACCCGGCCGCGCGATTCCCCACGGCGGCGGAGGCGGTGCGGGCCCTCGGCGCGGTGCTCGGCGTCGACGCGAGCGCCGGGATGCCGGCGGCGTCCTCGCTGCCGGCGGAAAGCTCGATCCCCGAGCGCGCCGCTCCGCGGGAGGGGTCGCCGCTCCGCTTCGCGGGGACGTCGACGGGCGCTACCGTGTCCCCCATGCCGTCGCGGCGGCAGAGCCGGGGGGCGCTCGTCGCGGCCCTGGCGTTGATCGCGGTCGCGGCGCTGGGCGTGGGGACCTGGCTCGCGCTGCGGCCGAGGGGCGAGGGCGCGCCGGCGCAGGCTGGCGCGCCGGCGGTCGTCGCGGCGAGCTTGGACGAGGCGGGCGCGCCGCCGCCGCCCTCGGCCGCGTCCTCCCCGGCGGTGCTGGAGCCGGCGGTGCAGCCCGCGCCGCCCGTGGTCGACGCGAGCGCGAGCGTGGCTCCGCCGGCGCCTGCGAGCGCGAACGCGATCTCGACGGCGCCGGGCAAGAGGCCGCCGGCGCCGCCGAGCTCGCCCCGTCGCCTGTTCGGACGGGACTGAGGGCGATGTCCGCCGCGACGATGAGGCCTCATGCCCCCACCGCTCGTTCCTCCGCCCGCTGTTGGAGACGCCAGCACATGCCCTCTTTTGCTCGCCGGTGTCCGCTGTTCCTCTGGACCATCGTCCCGCTCTTCGTGTGCGCTCCGGCGGCGGCGCAGGACATCGCGCCCGCGGAGGTCCTGTTCAACCGGGGCCTCGCCGACATGGATGCGGGCCGGTACGAGGCTGGCTGCAAGGCGCTCGCGGAGAGCCGGCGCCTCGATCCCCGGCCGGGCACGCTCTTCACGCTGGCCTTCTGCGAGTCGCGGTGGGGCCGCGTCGCGACGGCGGTGACGCGCCTCGGCGATTTCCTCGCGCTGGTGGAGCGGATGCCTCCGGCGCAGCAAGCGCAGCAGGCCGAGCGCGCGGCGGCGGCGCGAGAGGAGCGCGCGCGGCTGGCCCCGCGGGTGCCCGAGCTCGCGCTCTCGCTGCCGCCGGATGCCCCGGCAGGGACGGTGGTGATACGCGACGGCCAAGCGCTGGGCGAGGCCTCGCTGGGCGTCGGGATGCCGGTGGATCCGGGGGAACACGTGGTGTCGACCCGGGCGCCGGGAGGAACTGCGTGGGAGCGACGCATCACGATCGCGGAGGGCGAGAAGAAGCAGCTGACGCTCGAGGTGAAGGAGCCACCGCGGGTCAGCGAGCCCGCGCGGGTCAGCGAGCCCGCGCCGCCCCCTGCCGCCTCCGGGGGCGGCGAGGTCTCGTCAGGCCGGCGCGCGGCCGTCTATGTGGCGGGCGGCGTCGGGGTGGCGGGGGTCGTCCTGGGCGGGGTGATGGGGGCGCTCACGTTCGGCAAGAAATCGGTCGTCGCGGAGCACTGCGGCGCCGGCATCGGGAACAGCCGCGAAGAGGCGTGCGACGTGACCGGGTTCGACGCGACGCGGAGCGCGAGCACGACGGGCCTCGTGAGCACCCTCGGCTTCGGGGTGGGCCTGGTCGGGCTGGGCGCGGCGGCGGTGCTCTACTGGACCGAGCCGAAGCAGGGCGATCGGGCGACCGGCGCGGCGCCGCGGTGGGTCGGCGCGGGCGTGATCGCGGTAGGCCCAGGGGCCACGGTGATCGGCGCCCGAGGGGTCTGGTGAGGGGAGTGGTCGGCAGCGCGATCGCGCCCGACCAGGTCCTGGCGCTGCCCGGCGCGACGGCCGCCGCCGTCGCCTGGCGGTCGCGGGGGCAGCTCAACGTCACCGTGATCGCCAAGGCGACCTTCGCGTTCGCGCCCGACGCGGAGATGCCGAGGGGCGCGCCGCAGCCGATCTTCGCGGCGAACGTCCATCACGACGGGGACCCGCTGCGGAGCGTCCGCTTCACGAGCGATCTCGCCCCCTACCTCGGCCGCGCCGACGCGCTCTTCACGGGGCACGCCTGCGCGCCGCCGGGGACCTCCGTGCTGTCCCTGCCGGTGCGCCTCGCGATCTTCGACCGGGGTCGCGCGGTCCTCGACAAGGGCCTGCTCGTCCAGGACAGGGCTCCATTCCAGTCGTTGCCCATCGTCTACGAGCGGGCGCACCGCGGCGCGGACGGGCAGGAAAACCCCCTCGGCGTCGACCCGAAGGCCGGAAAGGAGCAGGCCACCGTGCTCGACCCGGCACGGCCCCAGAGGCCGGCGGGATACGGCCCGATCGCCGGCGCGTGGCCCGCGCGCAAGCGGCTGCTCGGGAACACCTCGCTGTCGGCGCTCGAGGGCCCCGTTCACGAGATCCCCGAGCCGTTCGACTGGTCTTACTTCCAGGCGGCGCCTCCCGATCAGTGGATCGACCACCTGCGCGGCGGGGAGTGGCTCGTGCTCCACGGTCTGCACCCGACGGTGCCTCACTTGAAGATGCGTTTGCCCGAGGCGCGGGGCCTCGCGCGCATCCACGGCCTCGCCGCCTTCGGGGTGGAGGAGGGGCAGCCACTCGCGCTGCACGCCGACACGCTGCGCATCGACGGCGAGGAGCAGCGCTGCGCCCTGGTGTTCCGGCGCAGCTTCCCCGTTCCGAGCGAGGCCGCGCTCGCGCGCGTGCGCGTCGTTGCGGGGGTCGAGCAGCCCGGAGCGCCCCTCGAGTGGCCTACGCGGCTCGAGGACCGCGCGCCGCCATCGCGCGGCGCGGCGCCGCCATCGCGCGGCGCGGCGCCGCCGGAGGGGGCCGTGCCGGCGGTCGGCGCGATCGTAGTGGGCGCGACGGGACGCGCGCCGCGGGGGCTCGCGGCGGCCGCGATGACGACCGATATCGCGGAGGGCGCCCTGGAGGCGGCGCTGCGCTCGGCTCACCCGTTTCGGCCGCAGGGCGCGCCGCTCGCCGTCGCGATCCGCGAGGCGGCGCCGGCGCCGCCGCAGCAGCAGGACGCCGGCGCGAGCGCGCCCGGCAGTGAGCGGGGGCCGGCGCCGCTTGCCGCGATCGCTCGCCCCAGGGCGCCGCGCTGGGTCGCCACCACGCAGGATGTCCCAGATCTGTCGGACGAGGCCCCGAGCAGCGCGCGTGCGCTCCCGTTCCAGGAGCCGCCTCCTGGGGCCGCGCCCGCGCTGCTGGTGGGCGCTTCCGCGCCGCGCGCGCGGATCGAGCGCGTCGCCACGGGCACGCTGGAGGTCTCGGTGGACGAGCCCGCGGGCGCGGAGCTCAGGAGCGCGCTGCCTTTCACGGGGCCCGGCGTGGCGCCGGCGGCGCCGCCCGCTGCCGCGCCGCCGGGCGCCGCGGAGGGCGCCGCGCTCGACGCCCCGCGGACGGAGGGCTGGGCAGCGCCGGCGCCGCCGCAGCAGCAGGACGCCGGCGCGAGCGCGCCCGGCAGTGAGCGGGGGCCGGCGCCGCTTGCCGCGATCGCTCGCCCCAGGGCGCCGCGCTGGGTCGCCACCACGCAGGATGTCCCAGATCTGTCGGACGAGGCCCTGAGCAGCGCGCGTGCGCTCCCGTTCCAGGAGCCGCCTCCTGGGGCCGCGCCCGCGCTGCTGGTGGGCGCTTCCGCGCCGCGCGCGCGGATCGAGCGCGTCGCCACGGGCACGCTGGAGGTCTCGGTGGACGAGCCCGCGGGCGCGGAGCTCAGGAGCGCGCTGCCTTTCACGGGGCCCGGCGTGGCGCCGGCGGCGCCGCCCGCTGCCACGCCGCCGGGCGCCGCGGACGACCCCGCGCTCGACGCCCCGCGGACGGAGGGCTGGGCAGCGCCGGCGCCAGAGCAGTACATCGGATGGCCGGCCGATCCGCCCCTGCTGGGGCCTGTCGCCGAGCGCGCGCAGGCGGCGCAGGGCGCTCCATCTCCGGCGCCCGGCACGGTGCCGTATTTCGAGCCGGCCGCGCCGGTGAGCACGGCGGCGCCGCTCGCGGCGGCCCCGGCGCCCGAGCCCGCGCCGCCCGACCCCGACCCGGCGAGCTTCTCGCTCGAGCGCTTCGCGGCCGTCACCGCCGAGCTCGCCGCGGGGCGCGCCCCGCGCGCGGCGGTGCTGGCCTCCCACGCGCTCGGCGAGCGCGCATGGAGCGCGATCGACCGCCACTGGGCCGACGCGATCAAGAAGGACGCGGCGCACGGCGCGGGCCGGCTGCGGAGCGCGTACGACAGCGCGTACGTGGCCACCGTGGAGCGCTTCCGCGGCCCGCTCACCCCAGCGGAGTACGCGCGCCTCGTCGTGGCCGTGGAGCGCAAGCAGAGCGACCGGGTCCTCGACGAGCTCAGGATCCAGCGCCCCGCGCTGATGCACGTGATGCGTGTCTGGACGAAGAAGGCGGCCGCGGATCCGAGGCTCTTCGGCGAGGTGTCCGCGGCGCTCGCCTCGCTCCGGGCGCAGTGATGTGACCGCTTCGAACTACCTTTGACCACGAGGGCGGTCTGCGATGTGGCGCAAGCTCCATGAACTGAAGGCGACGCTGGACGAGTTCGTCGACCAGCGCGAGAACCTGCTCCTGGTCGTGAGCTGCGCTGACCCGGAGATGGCGTATGTGCTCAAGACCCTGGAGGGGATGGACGACACGGCCCCTTCGGACATCTTCCTGGTCTTCGGCGAGACGTTCACCGATGCGGGGCAGTACACCTCGGCGATCATGAGGAGTCTCCGGGTCCAGATGGAGATCGCCAAGTCGCCCCGCGCGGCGCAGGGCGAGGCACCGCTCCCGCCGCTGCCCGCGGTCTGCGACGACGCGGAGGCGGCGCCGACCGCGCGCCTGCGCGCGGCGATCGATCATGTCTCCTCGCTCCTGTCCGCGCAAGGCGGGCACCGCGCGATCTGGGGGTTTCTTCCGCTCCAGATCGCCGACCGCGAGGGCTACGCACGCCTCGTCGGCGCGTTCGTGCCCGCGCGGGGGCCCGAGCTGTGGATGCGGGGCCTGCGCGTCATCGCGCGCGACGACCGCTCCGCCCCGTTCCTGTTCCCGGCGCTGCGCAGGAGCAAGGCGCCCGGGGTGCTGCTCTACGAGCTCGACATGAGCCCGGCGGCCCTCAACGACGCGCTCGTCAAGGAGGCCGGCGACCGGAGCTTGCCAGTCGGCGATCGCATGCAGGCGCTGCTCCAGCTCGCAGGGCTCGACTACGCCTACCGGCGTTATCCGCAGGCGCTCGAGAAGTACGGCGCGCTCTACAGGTACTACGCGGCGCACGACGCGCCGGTGATGCAGGCGGTGATCCTCCAGGGCGTGGGCGACGTGCTCCGGCAGATGGGCGACGTCAAGGAGGCCAGGGTGAAGTACCACCAGGGGCTCGCGCTGGTGATGTCTTCGCAGGCGCTGCCGATCTTGCTGAACCTCACGTATGCGATCGGCGACGTCGGCCTGGAGCTCAAGGACCACCGCGACGCCGAGGGGTTCTTCGGCCTCGCCGCGCAGATCGCCACCAAGCTGATGAACCCCTTCGTCAAGGCGGACGCCCTGGAGGAGCAGGGGATCGCGCGGTACCGCGCGGGCGACGCGACGGGCGCCGTGCTCGTGTGGAAAGAGGCGGCGGCGCTGAGCAAGACGTTCGCGTACCACAAGCGCCACCGCTCGGCGCTGGAGCGCCTGATCTCGGCCTACAGGGGCCTGTACATGGAGAACGAGCGCCGCGCCTGCGAGGCCGAGCTCAAGAACGCCGTGCAGGCGGTGAAGGCGGAGGCGCGTGAGGCGCACGAGCATCCGCTCCGCGGGACAGCACCATGAGCACGAAAGGGAATGCTGTGAAGGGAGCCGCGTCGGCGGCCGCGGACCAGGCGGAAGCGCCGAAGCCGCTGATCGCGCCGACGGGGAACGCGACGCTGGGCGTGCTGACGGGCGACATCAACGACGCGCACGCGGCGTCCCAACGCCTGTCGGACCCGAAGGCGACCGACCTGGACAAGGCGAACGCGGTGATCGGCGAGTCGCTGAACGCGATCATGCTGCCGGTCACGCTGCTGAACGACGGCTTCGCGCTGGCGACGCGGGACATCGGGAAGCTGATCGAGCTACCCGCGGCGACGCTGTTGACGCCGCACCTCGGGATCCCGCACGTGCACCTGCACCCGCCGGCGATGCCGATCCCGCTACCGAGCTTCGGTGTGGTGGCGGCGGCCGGGTGCGCGTCGGTGCTGATCAACGGGATCCCCGCGGCGCGGGCGGGGGACGTGGGGATCGCGACCGGGTGCGGCACGTACTCGCCGGTGTTCGAGGTGTTCACCGGGTCGAGCAAGGTGTTCTTCGGCGGCGCGCGGGCGGCGCGGATGCTCGACATCACGATGCACTGCATGCCCGGGGCCGGTGCGGCCAAGGCGATGGCCACGCTGATGAAGGCCGCGTCGGTGGGGATGGGCGTGGTGGGGGTCGGGGCGGGGGTGCTCGACACGGTCACCAAGGCGGAGCGCGCGAAGAAGGTGGAGCGGAAGCCGATCGATCCGGGCGAGGCGGCGAAGATGACGCCGGAGGAGCTGGCGGCCGCACAGGAAGCTGCGGAGGCCGCCGCGGCGGAGGAGCCGCAGGACAACCTGGAAGAGGCGGCGGCCGAGGAGGCGGCGGCGAATACCACCGGGATCCAGGCCGGCCTCGACGCGGCGGCGCTGGCGCTGAGCATGCTAAAGGGGCTGGATCCGGGGACGCCGCCGTGCATCGGCGCGTTGCTGACGGGGCATCCCAACGTGCTCATCGGCGGGTTCCCGATGCCGCCGTGGTCGGCGGTGGCGCGGGGGCTGGCGAAGCTGGGCAAGTCGAAGGGGAAGAAGCGAAAGTCCAAGCAGCCGCTCGACAAGGGCAAGCGCAGCGGACATCCCATCGACCCCATCACCGGCGCGAATGAGGATGAGTTCAACGATTATGAGGAGCCGGTACCTGTCGGGTTCCGGTGGGACCGCAACTACACGAGTGCGGACGCCGACCGCGAAGGGCAGATGGGTCGCGGATTCCGCCATGGATACGAGCACCGCCTGAAGGTTGACCTCGATCAGGTCACGTATACCAATGCTCGCGGGCAGGCCGTCGAGATCCCGCTGCCCCGATCGGCGAAGGACACGATCCTTCTCCGAGGGTACATCCTCCGCGTCCGCGACGACGCTGACGCAGTGATCTACGAGCTCGAGCGCCCCGCTGGGCCTACCATGCAGTTCGTGCGGGCGCGGCGCGCCGGAGCGGGCTCCGAGCTCTCCCTCGCACGGATGCACACTGCAGACGTGCAGATGCGCTTCCTCTACGACGACTTGGGCCGGCTGCGAGGGATCGACGAGACCTCCCGTTCCGCCGCGATCGAGACGCGGTTCGCCCTCGACGACCGCGGCCACATCGTCGAGGTCCGACGCGGCCCGCGCGGCCAGCGCGACCTCCCGCTCATCGCGGCGTACGGCTATGATCACGCCGGCCGCCTCACGGTGTTCCAGGACGCGATCGGGGCCAAATCCCGCTACACGTACGACGCTGCCCACCGCATCGTGCGCATGACGGACCGCAATGGCCACAGCTTTCATTTCGCGTATGACGACCAGGGACGATGCACCGAGGAGCACGGCGACGGCGGACTCTGGCGGGTCGCACTGCGCTACGAGCCCGAGAACCGGCGCACCCTGGTCACGCGGGCCGATGGCGGTGAATGGGTCTACGAGTACGACGAGAACCAGACGCTCACCAGCATTCACGATCCCTACGGCGGCAAGCGCCGCCTCGTGACGGACGAAGAAGGCAAGATCACGAGCGAGGTCGGCGCCGACGGGGGGACGGTGTGGAATTTCCTCTATGACATCGCCGGGTACAACTACGGACTCGCCGATCGGTTTGGCCGGTTCCATCCGCCCCTCGACGTGGAGCCCAACCCTCCACCCCCGCCTGCTCATCGGGTACCCAGCACCGCGAGGGCGCAGCAATGGGGCGAGGCCGGAGGTATGCCCGCCGCCGTGAACGGCTGGCGGCACGCGCTTCCGGATCCGGTCCAGTCATTCCTGGCCGCGCTCCCGAGCGACGCGGGGGCACAGGGGCGACCATCGCAGCGGAGGGATCGCCTCGGGCGGGCGATCGAGGAGACCGACGCCGCCGGAAGGCGCCGATCTTGGGGCTACGATCCCAACGGCAATGCCGTACGCTTCGTCGACCGCGACGGGCGCGAGCACCGCGTCGAGAGCGCCTCGTGGAACCTCGTCGGAGCGACGATCGATCCGCTCGGTCACCGCACCTGCGTCGAGTATACAGCGCACGAGCGGGTCGCTTGCGTCGTGGACCCGGGCGGTAGCGAGGTTCGTTACGACTACGACCTCAAAGACCGTCTTGTGCGCGTCACATGTCACGGCGTGGTGCGCGATGAGTACTCGTACGACATCGGGGATCGCCTCGTCGAGAAGCGGGATGCCTCGGGCGACCTGCTCGTTCGCTGCGCGAGCGACGGCAACGGCCTGCCGTCCGAGTACACCCTCGCGTCGGGCGAAGTGTTTCGGTACCGGTACACTGATCAAGGCGACGTCACGCGGGCGTCCACGAGGGAGGTCGAGGTGCTCCGGGACTTCGACGCACGGCAGCGCCTCCTCTTCGACGAGCGCGATGGGCGCGGCGTGAGGCACCGCTATGCGGGCGGGGCGCTCGCCGAGACGACGTATCTCGGCCGCTTCACCGTGCTTTATGGCGCCGACCCGGGCGGCACGTTGCGGATCCGGGCCCCGGTGGGAGGCGAGCATCGGATCCGGCAAGATCGAAGCCTCGTCCTCCTGGAGCTCGGCAACGAGACCTCGGTGATCTCATCGTACGACGAGGAGAATCGCTGCACGGGTCGAGCGGCGTGGCGGAAGCGTGGGACTAGCACCGCGCTCTGGTCGGTACGTTACACCTACTCGGCCGAGGGGGAGCTCCTGCGTGTCGACGACAACCATGCGGGCGTGACCCACCACATCTACGACGCGGCGCATCGGCTCGTCGGAGAGCGGGGGCCTGACGGAACGACGTCGGCGATCGCCGTGGATGCAGCCGGCAACGTGCGAGAAAAGCACGGGCTGCGGCGCACCGAGGTCCTCGACGGCAATCGTCTACTCTCGGCGGGCCGCGAGCGGTTCACGTACGACCAGCGAGACCGCCTCGCATCGTGGACGGACGAAGCAGGCGAGGTGACGCAGTACCAGTACAACAGCATCGACATGCTGGTGAGGGTGTCCTGGAGCGTCCGGGCGGAGGAATGGACGGCCGGGTACGACGGGATCGGTCGGCGCCTCTGGAAAGCGCTCGGCGCAGCGCGGACCGAGTATTTCTGGGACGGCGAGCGGCTCGCCGCGGAGATCGGCCCGACGGGAGCGGTGCGGATATACATCTACGCGGGGCGGGAGGCGCTCGTCCCGATGATGTTCATCGACTATGCGAGCATGGACGCGGATCCGGGGAGCGGGCGCGCGTACTACCCGATCGGCAACCAGCTGGGCGTCCCGCTGCACATCGAGGACGAGGCGGGTAATATCGTCTGGAGGGCGCGTCGCGTCGAGCCTTATGGGACGGTCGTGGTGCATCCAGGGGCCTCGATCGCCTACGCGCTGCGCTTCCCTGGGCACTATCTCGATGAGGAGACGGGGCATCATTACAACCGATTTCGCTACTACAGTCCTAGGCTCGGCCGGTACCTGCAGCCGGATCCGGCAGGTCAGGCAGGCGGCGTCAACCTTTATGCGTATCCGGCGAATCCGCTGGCTCATGTGGACGTGCTGGGGCTTGTTCATACCCAGCAAGAATGGGACAACTTCGTTGCGAGCTGTTATGTTGCGAACCCACCGATCGCTCAACCCCCGGATTTTATTCGTTTTCTGACATCTAGTAACGCCCAGACCCAGTTCGACCCGCTCGCCGTCGACGCAGAGCGGAGCAGGCTCGAGCGGGCGCACGCCCGATACTGGATCCGAGCATACAGAGCGTCGAGACACCTGCCCCCGCCGCTTAATCCGCTTCCGCACGGCCACTACACACGCCCGGAGAACGTGACGCGGGAGGATGCGACCACGAACGACGACAAGGCTGTGACATATTTTTACACGCAAGCGCTAGCGAACGGGAACCACCTGCATTCCCCCACGTCCTACCCGCTCGGCGAGAACGAGCGCAGGCCGGCGCTTCTCCTCAATCTGGATGGTGAACGATACGCTTTTCTTCACGCGATCGCCGACCAACACGCATCGTCAGTGCAGATAGGCGGTCCGAGCGGTTCAACCGGCCTGCCAGCTCAGTGGTCCGGGAGCGATCACGCTGCAATGCTGTATACGACGCCGACAGGCAGGAGGCTTCTGGTCTGGAACGCACAGGACTGGAAGGATGCGGACGGCATCACCGAGGCGAACCTGCGCACCGGCACCGTGCTGCAGGAGATGCTGCTGGCGCACAGGCCTGACGTCGTTGTCCTGCTCGAGACCGGCGTAGCGTCCAGGGAAAACAAGTTCCTCCAGTGGTTCATCGAGGAGATCTCCGCACCGCCCCCGTAGCCGCTCCGCGGACTACCCTTCTTGTCCTCTGTGATCCCTGTTTCGTCTCCGTCGCGGAGCCGGGGACGAGCTCGGGGCAACGGGTGCTAGCACTACTGCGGGAAGTCGCCCCGGAGCAGCAGAAAAGCCGCCAAGGCCGCCAAGAGGAGAGGGGAAGGGCCGTCCCGGTATTCCCCCGTCCTATTTCCCTGGTTTTTTGGCGCTCTTGGCGCCTTGGCGGTTCGCTTCCCGGCCCGACTTCCCGCAGTAGTGCTAGTTCAGCTTGATCAGCGCCGCGTTGACGTCGACCAGCTCGCCGCCGTCCACCGTGACCTTGCTCCCCCCCTTGATCTCGATCTTCGACGCGTCGAGGGTGATGTTCGCCCCCTTGATGGTGATGTCCCCGCCGAACGAGATCACGAGCTTGCCTCCCGAGAGGCTCATCTCGGTCTTGCCGTGAAGATCGACCTTCGGCGAGGTGACCAGGGCCGACGTCTTCGCGCCCACCTCGAGCTTGTCCGAAGCCAGCGTCTGCGTCGTTTCCGCGCCGATCTGCTGCGCCTTCGCGGCGACGATCTGCTCGCCCCGCGACACGACCTGCTGCTTGCCCTTCACGATGGTGATCTGCTCGCCGTCGACCTGGACCCCGTGGTTCCCCTTCACGAAGAGCCCGTGATCCGCGTCGTAGCTCGTCCCCTGGGCCCCGACGACGTGGATCGACTGCTTGCCCTGCACCGCGAGCGAGTCGTCGGCCGTGACCGCGATCGCGCGGCTCCCGGTGATGCTCTCCGTGGAGTTCCCCTTCACCGCGAGCGTCCGGTTCCCGCTGATCGCCACGCTCTGGTCGCCCTGCACCCCGACGCTCTGGTCGCCCTGCACCCCGACGCCCTGGTTGCCGCCGACGCTCGTGTCCTGGTCCCCGCCGACCCCGACAGTCTGGTTCCCGCCCACGGTGACCGTCTCGTTCGCGCCGACCACCTCCGCGTTGTTCGCACCGACCATGGTGCTCCGGTCCGCGCCCGTCGCCTCGCTCCGGTTCGAGCCCACGCTCGAGCTGCTGTCGACCGTCACCGTCTCGCTGCGGTTGTTGCCGACCTCGCTGTTCCAGTCCTTCGGCGTGTGCAGCAGGATCTGCTGGGCGCCCGCGGTGTCGTCGAACCGGAGCTCGTTGTGCGTGTCGCCCCCCGGGCTCGTGTCCGTCTTGAAGGTGCTCACCGCCGGCACGACCGTCGGCGGCACGTTCTGGCGGTTGTACACGCGGCCGACCACGAGCGGCCGGTCGGGGTCCCCGTCCTCGAAGTCGACGATCACCTCCACGCCCACGCGCGGGTGGAACACGGCCCCTTGGCCGCCGCCCGCGAAGACCTGGCTCACCCGCACCCAGCACGACGTCGGCTCCTTGCCGTGCCGCTCGCCGTCCTGGTCCCAGTGGAAGCGCAGCCGCACGCACCCGATCTCCGCGCCCGGCGGCCCGCCGATGTGGATCTCCTGTCGTGACGCCGACGGCTCCGCCGTCACGAACGCCGTCTGCGAGCCCACGATGCGCGGCTTCCGCGTCACCCGCGCGGGCCGGAAGCGCGACTCGGCGGCCGAGCCCGCCTTGCCGCGGCGAGCGCACTCGAACGCGCACGCGTACGGCACCACCTGCGCCGGGACGTTCACGTTCGAGGACGGCGGCAGCACCCTCGGCTGCTCGCCGCGCACGTCGAGCCGCATGACCAGGTACTCGCCCTCGTGCCGCGGCCGCTCGTGCTTCAAGGCGAAGATGGTCCCCGCCGCGAGCACGCGGCTCGGGCCGTCGCCGACCGCGTAGCTCTCCTCGACCTCGATCCGCTCGCGCCTCGCCGCGGCGAGCGGCCTGCCCTGGTCAGGCGTGTCGGGGTAACGCCCCGGGTACTCGTGCTCGACGAGATCCCCGCCGCCCGCGTCCGCCTCCACCGCCATGCTCAGCGCCGGCTTCTTCCAGTTGTAGTCCTGCAGCGTGACCTTGCGGGGGCGCAGGCGCGCGCCGAGCTTCATCGTGGTCACCTCCCGGCCGCGGAGGCCCGCGCCGAGCGGCAGGAACGGCTCGAGCCGCGCGCGGCCCGCGTCCTGGTCGGAGAGCACCAGCAGGCACGTGCCGCCGCCGTTCTCGAAGTGGTAGCTGATGCCCTCCTCCTCGAGCAGGCGCGACACGAAGGCGAGGTCGCTCTCGTTGTACTGGACGCAGTAGCGCCTGGCGGCGATGGCGTCGATGCGCGAGGTGTCCGACACGCGCCAGGTGAAGACTTCCTGCGCCGGCTTGAAGTCGCCGAGGCCGTCGTCGGGCTCCACCCCGCCGCTGCCGCGCTGGAGGGCAGGGTCGCCCTGGAGGACCGCGTCGATGATCTGCCGCGTGGTCTTCTCGAGGAAGATGCGGCACCGCGTGCGGTGCGCCGCGCGCGCGAGCGGCGGCGAGAGGACGAGCCGGTACGCCATGTCCCCGTGGATCGGGCCGAGCTCCTCCGCCTCGGTGATGATGCCGTGGACGACGCGGTAGGCAGGCAGGGTGCCCGTCGCAATGCGGAGCGTCGCACGGGCCTGGATCAGCTCCTCCGGATCGACCTCGGGCGCAGGATCGGGGGTGATCGCCGTGATCTCGTACCGATAGAGCGTCGAGATGCCCTCCGTGCCCCGGAAGCTGACGACGTGCAGATGGTCCCAGGGACCGGAAAGCCCGGAGGCTCCTTCCCAGGCGAAAGTAAAATCGAGATCACTCACCCGGTCGCTCTCTTTCTTTCTCGCCCCGTCGCGGGGCCCCATCGACCGCGCAGAGGGTGCTCTGCTCGCATCGAGCAGGCGCCGCGTGCGAGCGCAGGAATGCACTCCGGCACATACGACCATAATGCGACGCCGTCCCGGGCGTCGTCCTTGCATGGGTCGATGCGTCGAGGCGAGGATCGCGCCTCGCCGGCGGATTCGTCCTACACGAGCGCTGCCAGTGCTTCTGGCACGTGGGCCTGACCACCGCGAGCCCGGGTGGGCCTGCCTGCCGCGACAGCCCGGGTGGGCCTCACTGCAGCGACAACCTGCCTTGGATCGTATGCGCCGGGCGCTCGCGCCATCCAGGCAAGCGCTGCCGCGCCGCGCTCTCCTCGGCCGGCGTCCGCCGCTTCGGCTCGACGGCCCATCGCAAGGGAATAGGATGTGGGGAGCCCGGACGCCGCGATGCCCTCCAGCACCACCCACGTTTCGATCCGCAGGATCACGGGCGAGAGCGCCTCGGACGCCGAGGATCAGCTCGCGGTCGAGGAGCCGCTCGAGATCGTCGTCGTCGCGCGCCCGCGCGGGGCGCTCCCCATGGCGTCGCGGGAGCGCGCCCCGCGACGCCTCGGCATCACGATGCGCACGCCCGGCAACGATCGCGAGCTCGCGATCGGGCTCCTGTTCGCCGAGGGGATCATCTCCCGCGCGGCCGACGTGGTCGCCGTCGACGAGGCTGCCGGCCCCTCGGGCGACCTCGTGCGCGTCACGCTCGCCGAGGACGTGGTTGTCGATCTCGGGCGCACCGAGCGCGCCCTCGCGGTCGCGAACGCGAGCTGCGGCGTCTGCGGCAAGGCGTCGATCGACGTGGCGTCGTGCGCGCCGCCCTCGCCGCTCGCGCGGGGCGCCCCGCGGATCGCGCCGCGCGTCGTGCACGGGCTCGCCGCGCGTCTCCGCGAGGCGCAGCCGGTGTTCGGGCGGACCGGGGGGCTGCACGCGGCGGCCCTCTTCGACGCGGGCGGCGCGCTCGCCGACCTCCGCGAGGACGTGGGCCGCCACAACGCCGTCGACAAGCTGATCGGCGCCGCGCTGCTCGCCGGGCGGCTGCCCGACCCGGGCGCGGTGCTGATGGTCAGCGGGCGCGCGGGGTTCGAGCTCGTGCAGAAGGCGCTCAGGGCGTCGATCCCGGTGATGGTCGCGGTGGGCGCGCCGTCGAGCCTGGCCGCCGAGCTCGCGTCGGCGCACGGGATGACGCTCGTCGGCTTCGCGCGCGACGGCCGGTTCAACGTGTACGCGGGCCGGGAGCGCATCGCGGTCGCGCCGGAGGCGGCGTCGTGACGGCGCGCGACGTGCGCGATGTGCAGGCCGAGCCGCCGGTCGAGGCCGAGCCGCCCCGGATCGGCGAGCGTAGCGCGGCCGCCGGCGGGCTCGCGGCGGTCGGCGCGACGCTCCGGCACGCGGTCGGCGAGATGGGGGTCGCGCGCGCCGTGCGCACGCTCCTGCGCGTGAACCAGGGCGAGGGCTTCGACTGCCCCGGCTGCGCGTGGCCCGAGCCCGAGGAGAAGCGCTCGGTCGCCGAGTTCTGCGAGAACGGCGCCAAGGCGGTCGCCGAGGAGGCGACGCTCCGGCGCGTCACGCCGGAGTTCTTCCGCGAGCACAGCGTCGAGGCGCTCTCGCGTCAGTCCGACCACTGGCTCGGCAAGCAGGGGCGGCTCGTC
Source organism: Sorangium sp. So ce887 (assembly GCF_051521455.1). Classification (NCBI taxonomy): domain Bacteria; kingdom Pseudomonadati; phylum Myxococcota; order Polyangiales; family Polyangiaceae; genus Sorangium; species Sorangium sp. So ce887. The sequence goes on from NZ_CP150354.1 coordinate 12,508,755, forward strand.
CACCCGATGCTGCTCGACGAGGGCGCGTCGCACTACCGCCCTGTGTCGTGGGACGAGGCGCTCGAGCTCGTCGCCTCGTCGCTGCGCGCGCTGGCCTCGCCGGACGAGGCGCTCTTCTACACCTCGGGGCGCACGAGCAACGAGGCGGCGTTCCTCTACCAGCTCTTCGTGCGCGAGCTCGGGACGAACAACCTGCCCGACTGCTCGAACATGTGCCACGAGTCGAGCGGCGTCGGCCTGCGCGAGGCCATCGGGGTCGGCAAAGGCACCGTATCTCTTCATGATTTCGAGCTCGCCGACGCGATCTTCGTCGTCGGGCAGAACCCGGGGACGAACCACCCGCGCATGCTCTCGGCGCTGCGCGAGGCGCGGCTGCGCGGGTGCGAGATCGTGACGGTGAACCCGCTCCCCGAGGTCGGCAACGAGCGCTTCCAGCACCCGCAGCACCCGCTCGATCTCGTCGGCTCAGGGGTGCCGCTCTCGACGCTCTTCGTCCAGGTGCGCATCAACGGCGACGTCGCGCTCTTCACCGGGATCATCAAGGAGATGCTCGAGGAGGAGGAGCGCAGGCCGGGCGCGGTGCTCGATCGCGCGTTCATCGAGCGCCACACCCACGGCTTCGAGGCGTTCGCGGCCGCCGTGCGCGGGACGCCGTGGGACGACATCGTGGAGCAGAGCGGGGTCCCGCGCGTTCAGATGCGGGCGGCGGCCGAGATCGCGATGCGGTCCGAGCGCACGATCGCGTGCTGGGCCATGGGCCTCACGCAGCACCAGAACGGCGTGGCCAACGTGCAGCAGGTCATGAGCTTCCTGCTCCTGCGCGGCAACATCGGGCGCCCCGGCGCGGGCGCGTGCCCGGTGCGCGGGCACAGCAACGTGCAGGGCGACCGGACGATGGGCATCTGGGAGCGCCCGCCCGCCGAGCTCCTCGACCGCATCGAGAAGAACTTCGGCTTCTCGCCGCCGCGCCGCCACGGGCTCGACACCGTCGCCGCGATCGCCGCGATGGCCGACGGGCGCGCCCGCGTCTTCTTCGCGCTGGGCGGCAACTTCCTCTCGGCGACGCCGGACACGGCGTTCACCGCCCGCGCCCTCGCCCGGTGCGACCTCACGGCGCACGTGTCGACCAAGCTGAACCGGGCGCACCTCGTGACGGGGCGGCGCGCGCTCATCCTGCCTTGCCTCGGGCGCACCGAGCGCGACGTGCAGGCGGGAGGGCCGCAGCTCGTGACGGTCGAGAACTCGATGGGCGTGGTCTCGAGCTCGCGCGGCAACCTCCCGCCGGCCTCGGAGATGCTGCGGAGCGAGGTGGCGATCGTGGCGGGGCTCGCCCGCGCGACGCTGGGCGCGCGCTCGCGCGTACCCTGGGAGGAGCTCACGGCCGATTACGATCGGATCCGCGATCTCATCGAGCGCACGATCGATGGGTTCGACGATTTCAACGCGCGGATCCGGGACCCGCGCGGCTTCGCGCTGCCAAACGCCGCGGCCCGGCGCGAGTTCCGCACGGGGACGGGCAAGGCGAATTTCCTGGTCCACCCGCTCCCGCGGCACGAGCTCGAGCCGGGCGAGCTCCTGATGATGACCATCCGCAGCCACGACCAGTACAACACGACCATCTACGGGCTCGACGATCGTTACCGCGGCGTCCGCGGCGGGCGCCGCGTCGTGTTCATGAACGCCGAGGACGCGGCCGAGCGCAGGCTCGCGCAGGGGGCCCTGGTCGACGTCACGAGCCGCTTCTCCGACGGAGAGCGCGTGGCGCGCGCGTTCCGCGTCGTGCTCTACACGATCCCCCGCGGCAACGTCGCGGCCTACTTCCCCGAGGCCAACGTGCTCGTGCCGCTCGGCAGCATCGCCGAGAAGAGCCACACGCCCGCGTCGAAATCGATCGTCGTGCGCGTCCAGCCGGCCGTCGTGAACGACGGATCCGCGTGACGCTCCCAAGGCGTCCCGCGACGTCATCGGGTCACCACGCCGCCATGGACCCGATCGCGACGAAGCGCCGCTGCGTCGAAGATTGCGGCAGCGCCTCGGCGGCTTGACGGACCGGAGCGGGATATCGCGGGTCGCCTCGCGGCGTGGAGCCGGAGCGAAATAGCCGCTATGCGACAGTTCGGACAGAACCGACTTCGTCGCCGAGTGATGAGGAGTCGTTACGCCCTGCCGAAAAAGTACTCCAGGTGCATGTCTCCATCGCTGGGTGTCTCATCAACGTGCATGGTTGAGTGCTCGGCGTACCGGTCACGTGGCGGCCCAGCACGGAGACATGATATCATCAAGGTTGTGCCCCAGGTTGCGCCGCCACGGACGTGCGGGACGGCGCCCCGTTGCCTGTGCGACGTCCCGTCTGTGCGACGTCCCATCGGGCGCAGTCGGCCGTTCGCGGTGATGAGGATCCGGGGAGAGCGATGGCCAGTCGAAGGTGCGCGAGATGGTTGGTAGCAGCGTGGGGCCTATTCGCCGGCGGGTGCACGGCGCTCGCGGGCGTGGACAAGGACTATTATGTGGTGGGGGACAGGGCCAGCGTACGGAGCTGCCGTGGGCTGCCTGCAAAGTGTGGTCCGTGGGAAGAGGATTGCTGTACAAATGAGCCGGTCTCTGGAGGGAGCTTCGACAGGTTCAACGATTCAGATTTTCCGGCGACGGTGAGCGACTTCTCGCTGGATCGGTTCGAGGTGACGGTAGGGAGATTCCGGGCGTTCGTGAAGGCCTATCCGGGTAGCCGGCCGATCCGTGGGGCGGGGGCGCACCCGTTGATCCAGGGGAGCGGGTGGGATCCCGCGTGGGATGGGGAGCTGCCTCGCGATCAGGCCGAATTGAGGGAAAAACTGAAATGCAGCCCGTCGAGAGCAACGTGGACAGAGAGCCCGGAAGAGAACGAGACGAAGCCGATCAATTGCGTGACCTGGTTCATGGCGTTCGCGTTCTGCGCCTGGGATGAGGGCCGGTTGCCCACGAGAGCGGAGTGGAACTACGCGGCGGCCGGCGGCGAGCAGCAGCGGATGTATCCGTGGTCGGTTCCGCCGGGCGATACGACCATTGATAATGGCTATGCGGTATATGGTTGTCCTGCGGATGAGCAACCGGAGTGCACGGCCGCCGACGTCCTGAGCGTCGGGTCAAAGTCGCCGAAAGGCGACGGGCTGTGGCATCAAGCGGATATGGCAGGGAGCCTGTGGGAGTGGGTGCTGGACATGGGCGGGTCGAATCCAGCGATGTGCGACGATTGTGCCCAGCTGACGCCCGCGACGGAGCCGACGCGCATGGTGTGCGGCGGCGGTTATGTGAACGATTCAAGCTACCTGCGCACTGCCAAACACTACAAGAACGATCCGGCGAAGCGCCAAGCCGACCAGGGCGTCCGCTGCGCGAGCACGCCGTGATTGCGCCCGTTGATGTGGGATCGTCCGTCCTGCCTTGTTCTCCTGTTCGACTTCGTCGGACCGCATGAGCCCTACCATTCTTGACGCAATCATCTATTCACATCACCCTGCTCAGGTGTCGGCCAGTTTTCTCGAGGGTACGCTCTTCGCGCGTCGCTATCGCGTGGTGCGGCTCCTCGCGGCGGGCTCGATGGGGACGGTCTACGAGGCGGTGCACCTCGGGACGGAGCGGCGCAGGGCGCTCAAGGTCATGCACGCGCACCTCTTCCAGCAGGCGGATATGCGCGAGCGCTTCCTGCGCGAGGCGCGGATCGCGGCGAACGTGCGGAGCGATCACGTCGTCGATGTCTTCGATGTGGATATCGACGAGGCGACCGGAATGCCCTTCCTGGTCATGGAGCTGCTCCGCGGCGAGTCGCTCGCGGATCGGCTCGCGCGCGTGGGGCGCCTGCCGCCTACCGAGGTGATGATCTATCTCGGCCAGACCGCGCTGGCCCTCGACCAGACGCACGCGGCATCCATCGTACATCGGGACTTGAAGCCCGAGAACCTGTTCGTCACGCAGCGGCAGGACGGGACGCCGTGCGTGAAGATCCTCGACTTCGGCATCGCGAAGCTCATCGCGGAAGGCACGAACGCGGGCGGCGCCACGCGCACCCTCGGGACGCCGCTCTACATGGCGCCCGAGCAGTTCCGCGCCCGCTCGCGGCTCACGGGCGCGGCGGACATCCATGCGCTGGGCATGATGGCGTACTCGATGCTCGTCGGGAGCCCATACTGGGAGGCGGAGGCGAGCAGCGCGGAGGACGTGATCGGCTTCGCGATGGTGGCCGTCAACGGTCCGGTGGAGCCTCCGGTGCGGCGGGCGGCTGCGCAGGGCGTGGCGCTGCCGCCGGCCTTCGATGCGTGGTTCCTCCGGGCGACGGCGACGGACCCTGCGGCGCGGTTCCGCACGGCGACGGAGGCGGTTCAGGCGCTCGGCGACGTACTCCGCCTCGCCGCGAGCGGCGGGCCCCCTGCGGCCCTCGCGGGCGCTTCGCCCTGGCCCGGCGCGAGCTGCGCCACGGCGAGCTCCGCACCGGTGGGGGGCTCGCAGCGCGAGAGCGTCTCTGTTCCGCAGCGGCCGCCGTTCGCGGGCACGTCGATGGGCTCCTCTGTGTCGTCCTCCGTGCCGGCGCTGCCGAGGCGAGGAGCGTTCGCCGCAGTCGCCGCGCTGCTCGGGTCTGGGGTGCTCGGCGTGGGGATCTGGATCGCGCTCCACGGGCTGGGCGGGCGCGCGATGGTCGAAGCCGTGACCCCGGAGGCCCCGGAAGCCGCGGCGGCGAGCCAGGACGCCGACGGGGCGAACGCGCCACCGCTGCCCGGGAGCGCGGCCGTGTCCCCTTCGGCGGCGGAGCCGGCGGAGCCGCCCGGCGAGCCGGTGGACGCGAGCGCGAGCGCTGCGCCTCCCGGCGCGCCCGAGCCCGCGAGCCCGGCGCCGTCCTCGTCTGCGGCCGCGAGCCCGCGTGGGACCGCGGGGCCGAGGCCAGCGCCGGGCGCCCAGCGGCCGCCGCCTCCGCCGCGACCGCCGCATCACCTGTTCAGTCGAGACTGATGCGCCATGTCCGCCGCGGCGCCTCTCCTTGTCCCGGCCCCTGCCGTTCGCTGTTTGTCCCCTCGCGCTGTTCGTCCACTGACCCGCTGAAGATCCCCTGTCCATGACCCGCTCGTCCTGCAGATATCTGCGTCCTCTCTGGGCGGTCATCGTGCCCCTCGTCGTCTCCACGCCGGCCCTGGCGCAGGACATCGCGTCCGCGGAGGTCCTCTTCGATCGCGGCCTCGCCGACATGGAGGCGGGCAGGTACGAGACGGGCTGCAAGGACCTCGCGGAGAGCCAGCGCCTAGACCCCAGGCCGGGCACACTCTTCACGCTGGCCTTCTGCGAGTCGAAGTGGGGCCGCGTCGCGACGGCCGTGGGGCGCCTAAGCGATTACCTGAGGTTGGTGGAGAGGCTGCCCCAGGCTCAGCGGGCCCGACAGCGTGAGCGAGTGGGGGCGGCGTCCGCGGAGCGCGCGCGGCTGGCCCCGCGGGTGCCGGAGCTGGCGCTCTCGCTGCCCGCGGGAGCCCCGGCGGGGACGGTGGTGACGCGCGATGGTCTCGAGCTGGGCGAGGCCTCGCTCGGCGTCGGGCTTCCGGTCGATCCGGGAGAGCACACGGTGTCCACCCGGGCTCCGGGAGGTCCCTTATGGGAACAGCGCATCGCGATCGCCGAGGGTGAGAAGAAGCGCGTCGTGCTGGAGGTGAAGGGGGGAACGGGCGCTGTCGCCTCGATGCCGTCCTCTTCCGGCAGCGAGGTGTCGGCTTCCGGGGGCGGGGTGTCAGCAGGTCGACGGACGGCCGTATACGTGGCGGGCGGAGTCGGGGTCGCGGGGGTCGTCCTGGGGGGGATCATGGGGGCGCTCACGTTCGGCAAGCGGGGGACCATCGAGGAACACTGCGGCGCCGGCATTGGAGCCCACGACGAGAGGGCGTGCGACACGACAGGGTACGATGCGGCGAAGAGCGCGAAGAGGACAGGCCTCCTGAGCACCATCGGCTTCGGGGTGGGGCTGGCCGGGCTGGGGACCGCGGCAGTGCTGTTCTTGACCGAGCCGAAGGGCGCGAGGTCGACGACCGGCGCGGCGCCGAGGTGGATCAGCGCTGGCGTGCTCGCTGCAGGGCCTGCGGGGACGGTGGTCGGGGCCCGCGGGGCGTGGTGAGGGGAGGGCTGTCCTGATGCTCCACGGAGCGGCCCGGCATGGGATCGCGCCCGATCAGGTGATCGCGCTGCCCGGCGCGACGGCCGCCGCCGTCGCGTGGCGGACCCGGGGACAGCTCCACGTCACCGTGATCGCGAAGGCGACGTTCGCGTTCGCGAGCGACGCGGAGATGCCGAGATCCGCGCCGCAAGAGATCTTCGAGGCGAACGTCCATCACGGCAAGGACCCGTCGAGGAGCCTCCGGTTCACGAGCGATCTCGTCCCCTACCTGGGGCGCGCCGACGTGCTCTTCACGGGACATGCCTGCGCGCCGCCCGGGATCTCGGTGCTCGCCTTGTCGGTGCGCCTCGCCCTCTTTGACCGAGGTCGAGAGATCCTCGACAAGCGGCTGCTCGTCCAGGACAGGGTCCCATTCCGGTCGTTGCCCCTCGTGTACGAGCGGGCGGTGCGCGGGGCGAACGGGCAGGAGAACCCCCTCGGCGTCGACGCTGGCGCCGGCCCAGAGCAGCCGACTGTGCTCGGCATCCAGGCGCCGCATCGACCTGCGGGATACGGCCCGGTCGTGCGCGGATGGCCCACGTTCTGGAGGCTGATCGGGGACACGCCGCGGTCGTCGATGATCGACGCCTCCATTCAAGAGATCCCGGAGCACTTCGATTGGTCTTGTTTCCAGTCGGCGCCTCCCGACCAGAGGGTCGATTCCCTGCGTGGCGGGGAGTGGATCGTGCTCCAGGGGCTGCATCCGACGGTGCCTCACCTGAGGATGCGCTTGCCCGAGCTGCGGGGCCTCGCGCGCGTCCACGGCCTCTCGGCCTTCGGGGTGGGCGACGGCCAGGGGCTCGCCCTGTGCATCGACACGCTGCGCATCGACGGCGAAGAGCAGCGCTGCACCCTGGTGTTCCGGCGCAGCTTTCCCCTCGCGAGCGAGGCCGCGCTCGCGAGGATGCGCCTCGTCGTGGGCGTCGAGCAGGCCGGAGCGCCGCTCGCGTGGCCTCCTCGGATCGACGTTCGTGCCCTGCCGGAACGTGAAGCTGCCCCCGCGGGCGGCGTGGCGTCCGCTGGCGCCGGGCTCGCGCCGGGCGCGACCGGGGGCGCGCTGAAAGGTGTCGCCGCGGCCGCGGTGACGGCCGAGATTGATGAGGGCGCGCTGCCCGACGAGCGGCGTCCGGTGCACCCGTTTCGTCTGGAGGGCGCAACGACCTTGGAGCCGCGTCTCGCCCTCGCTCGCGCCAAGACGCCGCTCTGGGCAGCCTCCACGCTGGAGGTCGAGGATCTGCCGGAGCAGGCGCTGCGGAACGCGCGAGCCTTTCCGTTCCAGGAGCAGCTTCCCGGCCTGCTGCCGGCGCCGCCGCTGAACGCCGCCGAGACGCGCACGATCAAGGTGCGCATCGCCTCAGGCACGCGGGAGCTCGCGCTCGATCAGCCACCGGGCGCTGGCCCCGGGAGCGCGGTGCCCTTCCTTCCGCCCGGCGTCGTCGCGTCGGCTCACGCGACCGGGGCGATGCCGGCCTCGCCCGTGCAAAGCGTGGCCGACAAGGACACCTGGAGCTCCGGGGACACCGCTCCTGGGCCGTGGCTCGGCGTGCCGGCGGCGCCGCCGGGCGCCGTGGATCAAGCTGTTCCCAGCCTCTCGCGAGCAGAGGGCCCAGTCGAGTACGTCGGATGGCCGGCCGAGCCGCCCCTGCTGGCGCTCGCCGCCGAGCGCGCGCCGGCCGTGAGGTCCGCACCGGCTCCGGCGCCCGGCACGGTGCCGTACTTCGACCCGGCGGCGCTGGCGAGCCCGGCAGCGCCACCCGCGCCGGCGCCGGAGCCCGCGTTGCCCGAGCCCGACCCGGTGAGCTTTCCGATCGAGCTCTTCGCGGCCATCAACGCCGAGATCGCCGAGGCGCGCGCGCCGCGCGCGGCGGTGCTGGCCTCCCACGCGCTCGGCGAGCGCGCGTGGAGCGCCATCGAGCGCCACTGGACCTCGGCGATCAAGAGCGACGCGGGGCACGGCCCGGGCCGGCTGCGGAGCGCGTACGACAGCACCTACGTGGCCACGGTGGAGGCCTTCCGCGGGCCGATCCTCCCGGCGGAGTACGCGCGCCTCGTCGTGGGCGTGGAGCGAAAGCAGAGCGATCGGGTCCTCGACGAGCTCGGGATCCAGCGCCCTGCGCTGATGCACGTGATCCGCCTCTGGACGAAGAAGGCGGCCGCCGATCCGAGGATCTTCCGCGAGGTGGGCGCGGCGCTCAGCGCGCTGCGCGGCCAGTGACGTGATCGCTTCGAACCCCCTTTGCCCTGGAGGGCCGGTCCGCGATGTGGCGCAAGCTGGATGAACTGAAGGCGACGCTGAGCGAGTTCGTCGACCAGCGCGAGCACCTCCTCCTGGTCGTGAGCTGCGCCGACCCGGAGATGGTGTATGTGCTCAAGACCCTCGAGGGGATGGATGACGCGGCCCCCTCGGACATCTTCCTGGTCTTCGGCGAGCCGTTCATCGAGGCCGCGCAGTACGCGTCGGCGATCCTGAAGACCCTCCGGGTCCAGATGGAGATCGCCAAGGCGCCCCGCGCGGCGCAGGGAGAGGCCCCGCTCCCGCCGCTGCCCGCGGTCTGCGACGACGCGGCGGTCTCGTCGAGCGCGCGTCTGCGCGCGGCGATCGACCACGTCTCGTCGCTCGTCCCGGCGCAGGGCGGGCACCGCATGATCTGGGGGTTTCTGCCCGTCCAGATCGCCGATCGCGAAGGCTACGCGCGCCTCGTCGGCGAGTTCGTCCCCGCGCGAGGGCCCGAGACGTGGATGCGGGGCGTGCGCGTGATCGCGCGCGACGACCGCGATGCGCGTTTCCTGCTCCCACCGCTGCGCAAGAGCAAGGCCCCGGGGGTGCTGCTCTACGAGCTCGACATGAGCCCGGCCGCGCTCAACGACGCGCTCGTCAAGGAGGCCGGCGACAGGAGCCGGTCCGTCCCCGAGCGGATGCAGGCGCTCCTGCAGCTCGCGGGCCTCGATTACGCCTACCGGCGTTACCCGCAGGCGCTCGAGAAGTACGGCGCGCTCTACAGGTACTACGCAGCGCACGACGCGCCGGTGATGCAGGCCGTGATCCTCCTGGGCGTGGGCGACGTGCTCCGGCAGATGGGCGATCTCAAAGAGGCCAGGGTGAAGTACCACCAGGGCCTCGCGCTGGTGATGCACACGCAGGCGCTGCCGATCCTGCTCAACCTGACCTTCGCGATCGCCGACGTCAGCCTGGAGCTCAAGGACCACCGCGACGCCGAGGGGTTCTTCGGCCTCGCCGCGCGGATCGCCGAGAAGCTGATGAACCCCTTCGTCAAGGCCGACGCCCTGGAGAAGCAGGGCGTCGCGCGTGACCGCGCGGGCGACGCGACGAGCGCGGTGCTTGTGTGGCGGGACGCGGCGGCGCTCGCCAAGACGTTCGCGTACCACGAGCGCCACCGCTCGGCGCTGGAGCGCCTGATCGCCGCCTACAAGGCGATGCGCATGGATGACGAGCGCCGCGCCTGCGAGGCCGAGCTCAAGACGGCCGCGCAGGCGGTGAAGACCGAGGCGCGCGAAGCCGAGGAACATCCGCTGAGGAGGGCTACGACATGAGCGCAGACGGGAACGCGGTCAAGAGCGCGGCCGCTGCGGCCAAGAACGAGGCGCCGGCGGCGCAGCGGCTGATCGCGCCGACAGGGAACGCGCCGCTCGACGTGCTGGTGGGCGACATCAACAATGCGGCGGCGCCGTTCCAGAGCCTGTCCGATCCGGAGGCGAGCGATCTGGACAAGGCGAACGCGGTGATCGGCGGCACGCTGAGCGCGGTGATGACGCCGATCACGCTGATGAACGACGGCTTCGCGCTCGCGACGAGGGACATCGCGAAGCTGTTCCCGCCGTTGCCGGCGGCGACGCTGGGGATGCTGCACCTCGGGATCCCGCACATGCACACGCATCCGCCGGCGATGCCGATCCCGCTGCCGAGCTTCGGGCCGGTGGCGCTGGCCGGGTGTGCGTCAGTGTTGATCAACGGGATGCCAGCGGCGCGCGCGGGGGATCTCGGGATCTCGCTCCTGTGCGGCACGCTGGCACCGCCGTTCGAGGTGTTCACCGGGTCGAGCAAGGTGTTCTTCGGCGGGGCGCGGGCCGCGCGGACGCTGGACCTCACGATGCACTGCATGCCCGGAGCGGGGGCGGCCAAGGCGACGAGCTCCCTGTCGAAGGTCGTCTCCGTCGGGGGAGGCGTGATCGGGGTCGGGGCGCAGGTGCTGGATGCAGTGACCCAGGCGGAGCAGGCGAAGAAGCTGCGAGCGAAGGAGGTGAAACTGAAGGAGATCGACCCGGGCGCCTCGGCGCAGATGACGGCGGAGGAGCTGGAGGAGGCGAAGGCAGAGGCAGCGGCCGAGGCGGAAGCGGAGAAGCAGGCGGCCCTGGAACAGGCGGCGGCCGCCGATGCGTCGGCCAAGATGACGGGGATCCAGGCGGGGCTGGACGCGGCCGCGCTGGCGGCGAGCCTCCTGATGGGCATGGATCCAGGGACGCCGCCGTGCATCGGCGCGGTGCTCTCGGGGCACCCCAACGTGCTGATCGGCGGATTTCCGATGCCGCCGTGGTCGGCGGTCGCGCGGGGGCTCGGGAAGCTAGGCAAAGGGTTGAAGCGACTTGGAACGCGGGTCGTCCCGAAGCTGAAATGCATGTTCACAGGACACCCGATCGACCCTGTCACCGGTGCGAACGTCGACACCTTCATCGACTACGAGGAGGATGACGGCGCCTCCATGTTTCGCTGGGTCCGGTATTACAACAGCGCAGACGCGGTGCGCACAGGGCCGATGGGGCGGGGCTTCCGGCACACCTACGAGCATAGCTTGGCCATCGATATCGATTGTATTGTTTACACGGACGCCGAAGGAAAGCAGGTGAAGCTCCCGCCGCTCAAGCCCGGGCAACCAGAGGCGTTCCGCGAGGGATACGGGATGCGCGTCCGAAGCGGCAGCGATTCGCTGGTCTACACCGTGACGCGTGGGGGCGAGCCAGCGATCGAGTTCGTGCGCCGGGGCGGGCGCGACACCGCGCCCCGTCTGACGCGGTTGATCCGAGGAAAGGCGTGCGTAGAGCTCACCTATGGCGAGCGCGGCCAGCTTGCGAGGGCGATCGAGACAGGGCTCCAGGACGTGCAGGAGGTGCGGTTTAGCTACGATAGCCGAGGCCACCTCGTGGAGGTGCGCCGGGGGCCTCGCGGCGAGCGGTCGCTGACGCTCATCGCGGCGTATGCCTATGACGACGCCGAATGCCTGATCGCATGGCACGACGCGGTGGGCGCTCGCGGCAGCTATGCGTACGACGCCGGCCAGCGCGTCGTGCGCATGACGGACCGCAATGGGTATAGCTTTCATTTTGCGTATGATCCCGATGGGCGTTGCGTCGAGGAGCGCGGCGAAGATGGCTTATGGCGCGTTTCGATGCGCTATGAGACGGAGCGGCGCCGTACGCTCGTCACCAAGGCGGACGGGGGAGAGTGGATCTACGAGTACAACGACGATGGGACGCTCGTCTGCGTCCAGGATCCTTATGGCGGGAGGCTCCGGTGGAGCCTCGACGATGAAGGCAAGATCGTGGAGGAGACCGGCGCGGATGGGCAGACCAACCTGCGCTTCCTTTATGACGCGCGGGGGCGCCACTACGGCACGGTCGATAGGCTGGGTTACCTGATGCTGCCGCTGGACGTCATGCCGAATCCGCCGGATCCCCTGGAGCATCAGGTGCCCGAGACGGCCCTCGCGCAGCAGTGGGGCGACGTGCTCTCGGCGCTTCCAGCGGTCGCGACGCTCACGGCTGCGCTGCCGGCCTCCGTCCGGGAGCGCGCCCTGTGGCTGCGCGGGGACGTGCGCGAGCCGCGCGAACCGGAGCGCCGGCGGGACGCGCTCGGACGGGTGATTGAGGAGGTCGACGCGGCGGGGCACAGGCAGTCGTGGGTGTACGACGCAAGCGGTAACGTGACGCGCTACACCGATCGTGACGGGCGCGAGCAGCGCACCGAGATCACCTCCTGGAATCTGATCGGCGCCGAGGTGGATCCGCTCGGCCACCGCACCCGCTATGACTACACTGCACACGAGAGGGTCGCTCGTGTCGTGGACCCGGGCGGCGGCGAGAGCCAGTACGAGCACGATTACAGAGATCGGCTGGTGAGGGTCGTGCGCCACGGCGTGGTGCGCGAGGAGTATGTTTACGACCACGCCGATCACCTGATTGAGAAGCGCGACGGCGACGGCGCTGTTCTCCTTCGGGTCTCGGTGGGCGAAAACGGCCTTCCCTCGGAGCTTCGCCTCTCTTCGGGGGAGGTATACCACTACGGTTACGACGCGAAGGGCCGCATCACGCGCGTCGCCATGGATGAGGTGGAGGTCCTGTGTGGCTTCGACCCATGGGACCGGCAGACCTTCGACGAGCGGAACAGGAGCGGCGTTGAAAGCCAGTTCGAGGGCGACGAGCTGCGCGCCACGACGTACTTCGAGCGATTCTCCGTCATGTACCACCGCGCGCCGGACGGCGCGTTGCTCATCGAGACGCCGGCCGGCGGGACGCACCGGATCCAGCATGACGGCCGCGGCACTGTGCTCACGACGTTCGGCAACGGAACGAGCGTGCTCTCCTCCTACGATCACGACGAGCGTTGCCGTGGGCGTATCGTCTGGCGGCAGCGGGACGGCCGGACCGCGCTCTGGTCGGTGCGCTATACGTACTCGCCGGAGGGAGAGCTCCACGCGATCGAGGACGACATCCGCGGCGTGACGCGGTACGCCTACGACGCCGCGCACCGCCTGGTCGGCGAGGCGACCGGCGCCGGCGTGAAGGACCCGATCCTCCTCGACGCTGCCGGTAATGTGCTCGCCAAGCCGGGCTTGCCGCGCGCCGAGTTTCTCGAGGGAAACCGCCTGCGCGCCGCCGGGGGCGAACGCTTTGTCTATGATGGCCGCAACCATCTCGCCGAGCACGCCGCCGACACCGGCGAAGTGGCGCGGTATCGCTACAACAGCCTCGACATGCTCGTGGGCGTGTCGTGGAGCGGACGGGGCGAGGAGTGGACAGCCGGCTACGATGGGCTCGGCCGACGTCTCTACAAGGCCATGGGCAGCAGGCGCAGCGAGTTCTACTGGGAAGGCGACCGGCTGGCGGCCGAGGTGGGCCCCGAGGGCACGCTCCGGATTTACGTTTACGCAGGGCCCGAGGCGCTCGTCCCTCTCCTGTTCATCGACTACGATTCCATCGACGCGGCGCCGGAGAGCGGAAGCATTTGTTACGTGATATGCAACCAGATCGGGAGTCCGCTCCAGATCGAGGACCAGGCGGGCAACATCGTGTGGTGGGCCAGCCACGTCGAGCCCTATGGCAAGGTCACCGTCCATGACGGCGCGTCGGTCTCCTATGCGCCGCGCTTCCCGGGGCATTACTTCGATGAGGAGCTCGGCCTTCATTACAACCGCTTCCGCTACTACAGCCCCCGCCTTGGTCGATACTTCCAGTCCGACCCCGCTGGTCAATCGGGCGGGACCAATCTCTATGCCTACACAGCGAATCCGCTCGCCGTCGTCGACATCCTCGGCCTCATGCACCAGGGGCAGAGGCCGAGTCGGGAGGAGAGAGCCCAAACCAGAAGGAACTACAAGCTTTACGAACGTACCGACTCGCAACACAACAGGACGCGGGGCGCAAAACAAGCCAACGAGATGATCGCCAGTGCGGGCCATGACCGGACGGCCTTGGATAAACAGATAAATCGCCGTAAGCCACCTAGCGTCTTGTCCGACGGACGAAAGATCTTCTCTGGATCGAGGAGCTTCAATCCAGAATTTTCGAAATCGTGGTGGGAGAAGAAAATGCGCGAGAATGGCGGGAAGAATTTGAATTGTTCGATGTGTAAAGAAGAGATCAGTATGCAGGGCAAGAGAGGGGATAAGCCGTCAATCGACCACAAAAAAGATTGGGCTACGCAGAAGCTCGAGATTGAGCCTGTGGTCGTGCTCAAGGACGGCGTGCACTGGGAGGTCGTGCTCTCGGACGATGCTCGAAACGTCATCCAAGACGAAAGTAACCTGGCACCGTCGCACCAGGGGTGCAATAGCAGCAAGAGCGGCGTCAAGGGTAATGACTCTATCGTTCCACGACCAGGCGCCTGTCCCACGCCGGACAAGTGTGACTGTCCGACCGCGAAGTGAGGTGCAGCCGCTCAGTTCAGCTTGATCAGCGCCGCCTTCACGTCGACCTGCTCACCGCCTTCCACCGTGACGGAGCTCCCACCCTTGAGAGTGATCTCCGACGCCTCCAGGCTGATTTTCTTCCCCGTGATGGCGATATCCCCGTCGAACGAGATCACGAGCTTGGCGCCCAGGGTGGCGCCCGAGAGGCGCATCTCGTCGTTGGCTTGAAGGACGACCGTGGGCGCGCCGATCGCGGCCAACCTCCGGGCGTCCGCGTGGAATGTATCCGAGTTCAGCACCTGCGTCGTCTCCGCGTTGATCTGCTGCGTCGGTGCTTCGATGACCTGCTCCGTCTTCGACTCGATACGCTGCTGCCCCTTCACCACGGTGACCTGCTCGCCGTCGACATGGACCTCCTGCTTCTTCTTTACGAAGAGCTCGTGATTCGCGTCGTACGTGGTCTCCTGGTCCCCGACGACGTGGATCGACTGCTTGCCCGCGACCGAGAGCTCCTCGTCGGCCGTGACCTCGACCGTGCGGTTCCCTGTGACGGTCTCGGTGGAGTCCCCCTTCACCCCGAAATTCCGGTTGCCGCTGATCGTCACGCTCTGGTCGCCCTCGACCCCCACGCTCCGATTGCCCTGCACCCCGACGCTCTGGTCGCCCTGCACCCCGACGCTCTGGTTGCCGCCGACGCTCGTGTCCTGGTCTCCGCCGACCCCGATCGTCTGGTTGCCGCCCACGGTGACCGTCTCGTTCGCGCCGACCACCTCCGCGTTGTTCGCGCCGACCAGGGTGCTCCGGTCCGCGCCCGTCGCCTCGCTCCGGTTCGCGCCGACGCTCGAGCTGCTGTCGACCGCGATCGTCTCGCTGCGGTTGTTGCCGACCTCGCAGTTCCAGTCCTTCGGCGTGTGCAGCAAGATCTGCTGGGCGCCCGCGGTGTCGTCGAACAGGAGCTCGTTGTGCGTGCCGCCCCCTGGGCTCGTGTCCGTCTTGAGGGTGCTCACCGTCGGCACCACCGTCGGCGGCACGTTCTGCCCGTTGTATACGCGGCCGACCACGAGCGGCCGATCCGGATCCCCGTCCTCGAAGTCGACGATCACCTCCGCGCCCACGCGCGGGTGGAAGACGGCCCCTTGCCCGGCGCCCGCGAACACCTGGCTCACCCGCACCCAGCACGACGTCGGCTCCTTGCCGTGCCGCGCGGTGTCCTCGTCCCAGTGGAAGCGCAGCCGCACGCACCCGATCGCCGCGCCCGGCGGCCCGCCGACATGGATCTCCTTGCCCGGTGCGGACGGCTCCGCCGTGACGAATGCCGTCTGCGAGCCCACGATGCGCGGCTTCGGCGTCAGCCGTGCGGGCCGGAAGCGGGACTCGGCCACGGAGGCCGCCTTGCCGCGGCGCGCGCACTCGAAGGTGCCCGCGTAAGGCACCACGTCCTGCGTCGCATTCATGTTCGAGGACGGCGGCAGCACCCCGGGCTGCTCGCCGCGCACGTCCATCCTCGTCACAAGGTACTCGCCCTCGTGCCGCGCGCTCGTGTGCTCCAGGGCGAAGATCGTCCCGGCCGCGAGCACGCGGCTCGGGCCGACGCCGACCGCGTAGCTCGCCTCCACCTCGAGCCGCTCGCGCCTCGCCGCGGCGAGCGGTCTGCCCTGGTCCGGCGTGTCGGGGTAACGCCCCGGATACTCGTGCTCCACGAGATCCCCGCCACCCGCGTCCTCCTGGACCGCCATGCTCAGCGCCGGCTTCTTCCAGTTGTAGTCCTGCAGCGTGACCCTGCGGGGGCGCAGGCGCGCGCCGAGCTTCATCGTGGTCACCTCCCGGCCGCGGAGGTTCGGGCCGAGCGGCAGGAACGGCCCGATCCGCGTGCGGCCCGTGTCCCTGTCGGAGAGCACCAGCAGGCACACGCCGCTGCCGTTCTCGAAGTGGTAGCCGATGCCCTCCTCCTCGAGCAGCCGCGACACGAACGCGAGATCGCTCTCGTTGTACTGGACGCAGTTGCGCCGTGCCGCGACCGCGTCGATGCGGGAGGTGTCCGCCACGCGCCAGGCGAAGAGCTCGCGCGCCGGCGAGAAGTCGCCGAGGCCGTCGTCGGGCTCCGCCGCGGCGTCGTCGGCGCGCTGGAGCGCAGGGTCGCCCTGGAGCACGGCGTCGATGATCTGCCGCGTGGTCTTCTCCAGGAAGACGCGGCACCGCGTGCGGTGCGCCGCGCGGGCGAGCGGGGGCTCCACGACGAGCCGGTAGGCCATGCCGCCGTGGATCGGGCCGAGCTCCTCCACCTCGGTGAGGATGCCGTGGACGACGCGGAAGGCGGGCAGGGTGCCCGTCGCGATGCGGAGCGTCGCCCGGGCCTGGATCAGCTCGTCCGGGTCGACCTCGGGCGCAGGCTCGCGCGTGATCGCGGTGATCTCGTACCGATACAGGCAGGAGATGCCTTCGGTGCCGCGGAAGCCGGCGACGCGCAGGTGCTGCCAGGGACTGGAGGGCCCGGCGGCGCCCTCCCATGCGAAGGAGAAATCGAGATCGCTCACGCTGTCGCTCTCTTTCTTTCTCGGCACGTCGAGGGCGCGACCTCGAGGGCGCGGAACGTCATCCCCCCGATCGAGAGCGCCGCGCGCGAGCGCAAGCAGCGCTCAGGCCCGCCGAGCATAATAGAACGATCCTGACGAGGCGCCGCTTCCACTTCGGCTCGGGCGCGATGTGCCGGCTCGCCTGGTGCGTCTCGGCTGGATACCCGCCTTCACGGGAGCTGCCCGCGCGGCGCGTCGTTCCTGGCGCCCCGTCCGCGACGCTGGTATTGGCCTTCTTCCGCCGCTCCAACCAGGCGAAGCCGCGATGGCTGCCCGGCGATGCACTCGCTCCTCTTTCGCACCGGAGTCCGACCATGAACGCACTGCCCAGCATCTCTCCGCCTGTCCCCGGTGAGCCCGAGCGCGCCGCCATGCGCACCGCCATCCCGGGGCCTGCGTCCGAGGCGCTCCGCGCTCGACACCATCGCTACCAGGACGCGCGGCCGATCCACTTCTATCAGGACGCGCGGAAGAGCCTGGGCAACTACATGGTCGACGTGGACGGCAATGTCCTGCTCGACGTGTACGGGCATATCGCCGCCGTGCCCATCGGCTACAACCACCCGGATCTGCTCGCCGCCTGGCGCGATGGGCGCTTCGACTGGTGCGCCGGCTACCGCTCGTCGCTCGGGGTCGCGCCCGCGCCCGAGTGGGTCGACATCGTCGAGAAGACGCTGATGCGCGTCGCGCCGAAGGGGCACTCGCACGTGTTCACCTTCACGACCGGCGCCGAGGCGGTGGAGAACGCGCTCAAGGCCGCGTTCATCCGGCTCGCCCGGCGCCGGCGCGGCGGCGCGCAGCCGAGCGACGGCGACCTCGCCGCCGCCATGCTCAACCGGCAGCCCGGCATCAACGCCTTCAAGGTGATCTCCTTCGAGGGCGGGTTCCACGGCCGCAGCATGGGCGCCCTCTCGGCGACGCGGAGCAAGCCGATCCACAAGCTCGATATCCCCGCGTTCGACTGGCCCGTCGTGCCGTTCCCTGCGAACCAGTTCCCCGAGGCGGCCCACGCCGAGCAGAACCGCGCCGCCGAGGCGCGCTCGCTCGAGGCGGTCAAGGCGGCGATCGACGCGCACCCGGACGAGATCGCCGCGGTCATCGTCGAGCCCATCCAGGGCGAGGGCGGCGATCGCCACGCGAGCCCCGCGTTCTTCCAGGCGCTCCGCCGCCTCACCTCGGAGCACGGCGTCGCGCTCATCCTCGACGAGGTGCAGACCTGCGGCGGCGGGACCGGCGCGCTGTGGGCGCACGAGGCCTGGGACCTGCCCGAGCCGCCGGACATGGTGACGTTCTCCAAGAAGATGCAGCTCGGCGGCTTCTACTGCCGCGAGGAGCTCGCGCCGATCGAGCCGCTGCGCATCTTCAACACCTGGCTCGGCGACCCGATCCGCGGCGCGCAGCTCGAGGTGATCCTCGAGGTCGTCGAGCGCGACAGGCTCCTCGAGAACACGCGGGTGACGGGCGAGCGCCTCGTCGCCGGGCTCGAGGACCTCTGCCTCCGCTACCCCGGGGTGCTCTCGGGCGCCCGGGGCAGCGGCACCTTCGCCGCCGTCGACTTCCCCCACGCCGCCCGCCGCGACGCGGCGCTCACCGCGCTCCGCAACCGCGGCCTCGAGGTGGGCGGCTCGGGCGACCGCACGCTCCGCTTCCGGCCCGCGCTTGTCTTCGCCCCGCGCCACGTCGCCGAGGCGCTCGACCTCCTCGAGTCGGTCTGCAAGTGACCGCCGCCTCCGCCTCGCTCCCGATCCGGGTGTTCCACTCGGCGCGCTACTTCGCGGACATCGGCGAGCACGTCATGCCGATGCGCAAGTTCGCCCTCGTGCGCGAGGCGATCGAGCGGAGCGGCCTGCCCGCGCGCATCGACGAGCCCGAGCCGGTCAGCGACGAGGACCTCCTCCGCGTGCATACGCCCGAGTACCTCCGGGCGATCGCGACCGGCGAGCCCCGGGCGCTGGCCGAGTCGCAGAAGTTCCCCTGGTCGCCGGCGCTCGCCGGGGCGGTGCGCTTCACGAACGGCGGCTGCATCGCCGCCGTCTCCGCGGCGCTCGAGGAAGGCATCGCGGGCAACCTCGCGAGCGGCTTCCACCACGCGCACGCCGCGCACGGTGAGGGCTTCTGCACCTTCAACGGCCTCGTCGTCGCGATGGAGCGCGCGCGCGCCGAGGGGCGCATCCGCCGCGCCCTCGTGGTCGACATGGACCTCCACTACGGCAACGGCACCGCGTCGCTGCTCGCGTCGCGCCCCTGGGCGTTCGCGCTCTCCATCTACGGCAACTGGTACAAGCAGAACCGGGCGTACCGGGACGTCGAGGGCGAGCGCGCTCCGGACACGGAGAACAGCTGGTCCGTCCCGGTGCCGGGCGGGAGCGGCGGCGCCGCCTACCTCGAGATCCTGGCGCGGCACCTCGGCCCCGCGATCGATCGCGCCGCGCCCGACCTGATCCTGTACCAGGCCGGCGCGGACCCGTTCCGCGAGGACCCGTACTCGCCGCTCGACCTGACGCACGACGACCTGCGCGCGCGCGACGAGATCGTGTTCCGGGCCGCGCTCGAGCGCCGTATCCCGATCGCGTGGGTCCTCGCGGGCGGCTACACGCCCGACGTGAGCCGGGTGGTCGAGGTGCACCTCGGCACGTTCGTCGCGGCGGTGCGGGCCAGGGAGGCGCGTCGGGAGGGGCAGTGATCCCGTAAGAAGAGGCCATTCACTCGGCGCGTCTCCGCGCGGCGCAGGTGAAGGCTCATTGCGCGGGGGCACACGGCGGCGTGGCGCCTGCTCCGGCGCGGCGACCTTCGCGCCGGCCTTTGCTGGTAGACTCCCGCCATGGCCGATCTGAACGACCCCGTCCGCCTGGCCGAGCTGCACGGCGCCATGCTGCGCACGGACGCGGACGCTCTCCTCGACGCCTGCGTGGCGCGGGCCGCCAGGCTCGCGCGGGCGCCGATCGCGTTCGTGAGCCTCGTCATCCGCCATATCCAGCTCCTGCGCGCGCACCACGGGCTGCCCCTGGAGCTCGCCGTGAGCTGCGCGACCTCGCGGAGCAACTCCTTCTGCCAGCTCGTCGTGCGCGATGAGGTGCCGCTCATCGTCGACGACGCGCTGCGCGACGAGCGCGTGCCGAAGGAGCTCGTCGAGAGCTACGGCATCCGCGCGTACGCGGGCGTACCGGTGCGCGTGCGCGGGCACGCGATCGGCTCGCTCTGCGTGCTCGACGTCGTGCCCCGCCGCTTCGACCCGCGCGCCATCGACGGCCTCGAGCAGCTCGCCCTCGAGGTCGCCGGCCGGCTCTCGGACCTCGTCGAGCGCGACGCGCCGCTCGGCAGCGCCGACGTCCAGGAGCGCCTCGTCCGCATCGAGCAGGCCACGCGCGTCCTGGAGCGCGCGCTCCTGGCCCTCGCTCCGGTCATCGCCGCGGCAGAGAGCGCGGCGGGGGCGCGGCCGCAGGCGCCGTCGGTCGACGCGATGCACGCGACCCCCACGGCGCTCGTGACGCTCGCCAGCCTGCGCGCGGCCGTCGGGTGCTGGCGCGACATGGGCTCCGTCGCGGACGGGCTCTGCGACGAGGCCGCGGCCGTCGCGAGCTTGGCCCCTGCGGCGTCCGGGCTCGTCGCGGCGGCCCGGGTGCTCGCGCGGGGCCTGGCCGAGGTCGGCCCGCTCGTCCGCCTCGCCGAGGGCGTGCTCGAGGGAACGCTCGAGGAAGTCGCCGCCGAGCGGGGGAGGGCGGTCGTGCTGCGCGGCGCGCTCGAAGCGCACGAGGCCGCCTCCGCGGCGGTGAGCGAGATCCGCGCCGGCGCCCTGCGCGCGCGGGCCGAGACGAGCGGCGCCGCGGCGTCGTCGCGCACGCCCTGAGCCGCCGCGGCGTCGTCGCGCACGCCCTGAGCCGCCGCGGCGTCGTCGCGCACGCCCTGACTCACCGCGGCGCGGCGGTCGAGGGCGGCGCCGGCAGCTCGCGGGTGATCTCGCCCGCGTCGGCGCCCTCGGACGGGGGCGGCTCCGACCCCGGCGTGACCGGCGTGCCCTCCCAGGTCGCGCTCTTGTCCCGGCTCCCGTAGACGTACGGCGGGCGGGCCTCCAGCTCCCGCGCGATGCGGGCGAGCTCCTCGTCGAGGTAGCGCGGGTTCGCGGCCAGCTGCTCGCGGACGCCGCTGTTCACCACGTAACCGCGGATGTCGGGGCTCTCCGGGTAGTACTTCGTGAACACGTTGTACCGGAAGAGCGGCTTCAGCCGGTGCACGTCCCTGGGCCCGGTCGGCAGCGGCAGGAGCTCGACGAAGCTCTTCCGCTTCGCCCGCTCCTCCAGCCGGTCGAGGACGAGCTGGAGGCTGTTCTCGAGCAGGTGGGGCGCGCAGTGATCCGCGAAGTCATCGTAGAGCAGCCGCATGAGCGCCCGCGCCTCGTCGATCGGCAGCTGCGCCTGCCGCTCGCGGCCCATGCGCCGGACGAGGACCATGAACGGAGAAGGCTGGTTGCCCGTCGCGCGGATCTCGTCGGGGTCGCGGAAGTCGGGCTGGCGGTAGGGGAAGTGGCGCGGGTTGATCGCGTCGAACCCGCCGCGGCCGTAGAACAGGATGCGCTGCCACGACAGGCGCTCTTCGGGCGTGAAGTACTCGACCTCGGCCGCGAGATCGAGGTTCATCCCGAAGTACTTGCCCGGGGCGGCGGGCGCGGGGAGCGTGATCTTCCCCATCGCGTGCAGGTCGGCCAGGTACTGCATGGCGAGCTCGACCGGGGCGATGCGCAGCCAGTACGACAGCACCGTACCGCGCGCCTCGGGGATCATGAAGATATGGGCGAGATAGATGACGCAGAGATCCGGCGCGTACGCCGGGTTGATGAGCACGGTGCCGTCGCGCACCCCGCGCACGTTTCCGTCCGAGTCTCGCGCCACGAGCAGGAAGTAGCGCATGTAGGTGCCCGACGGCTCGGGCGTGAACGGGTCGTCGCGCAGGAAGGCCTGGATCGCCTCCTTGCGCTCCATCTCTCCATGAGGGCCGAAGCAGTCCCAGAGGATCTGATACGCCGTGTCGAAGTCCGGGTCGGAGGGGTCTTCGATGGACCAGATCTGGTATTTCCGGGTTTCGCGCTCGATCATCTCCACCACGTCCTGGTGGAAGAGATCCTTCATGCAGAGCCGGACACGTCTCTTCAAGCAGGGCTCCCGGGGTTCATGGTGCCAGACGGAGCGTTCATCTGATAGGTAATCATCGTGACCCGGGCAGCTCTCGTCGACACGCGCACCTACATTGATTCCGCTCGCTCGGTGTGGAGCGAGGCGGGGCCAGCCTATGAGCCCGTCCCACCGCTGCGCGGGGACGCGGTGGCCGATGTGGTCATCATCGGGGGAGGGTTCACCGGAGTCTCCACGGCATACCATCTAATCCGCAGATTTCCGAGCCTTCGCGTCATGATCCTGGAGGCGCGTCACCTCGCGAACGGCGCGAGCGGGCGCAACGGGGGGATGATGCTGAACTGGATTAACGGGGTGAGCTACCGCGATCCGCTCCTCACGCGCCGCGTCTACGAGACGACGCGCGCGGGGATCGACGGCATTGTCGGGATGATCCAGGAGCACGACCTCCCGGTGCGGTACCGGCGCGACGGCTGCCTGGAGGTGCTCACGGACGCTCGGCGGGCGGAGGCGGCGCACGCGCGGGTGGAGCGGCTCGCCGGGTGGGGCATTCCGCTACAGTACCTGGACGGCGCGACGCTCGCGACGCGGCTCGGCATCCGCGGGGCGGCCGGGGCCGTGCTGGACGCGACCGAGGGGCAGCTCAACGGGGTTGACCTGCTGCGCAGCCTGCGCCCGCTCCTCCTCGCGTGGGGGGTCGCCCTCCACGAGGACACACCGGTGCTCCGGATCCAGGAGGGACGCACGATCGAGCTGACCACGCCGGGCGGTGTCGTCCGGGCCTCGGCCATCGTGCTCGCGACAAACGGCTACACGCCGCGGCTCGGCTACTTCAAGACCGGAATTTTCCCGCTGCACTCGCACGTGATCGCGACCGAGCCGCTCGACCCTGGGGTGCGCGCCGCGCTCGGCTGGGGGCAGGTCGCCGGCTTCAGCGACGACCATGACCGGATCGCATACGCCAGCATGACCCCCGCCGGTGAGCTCGTGTTCGGCGGGGGCAGCAACGCGGCCTATGCCTATCTCTACGGGAACCAGACCTCCTACCCGGGCTCCCCCGGCTCGGCGGGGCCGGCGTTCGAGGCGATCCGGCGCCGGCTCGTCGGCTATTTCCCCGAGGCCGAGCGGGTGCGGATCGCCCACCGCTGGACGGGGACGCTCGGGATCACGATGAGCCGGATCTGCAGCATGGGCGTGCGCGGCGAGCATCGGAACGTGTACTACGCCCTCGGCTACAGCGGCCACGGCGTGACGCTCGGCAACCTCGCGGGCCGCGTGCTGTGCGACATCTACGCGGGCGACGACGCGCGGTGGCAGGACCTGCCTTTCTACATGTACCCGCTCGGGGGCGTCCCGCCCGAGCCGCTCCGCTGGCTCGGCTATCACGCGTACACGAAGCTGACGGGGCGCTCGCCGCGCAACGCGGCGTGAGCGCGGCGCCGGGGTGAGCGCGGCGCCGAGGTGAGCGCGGCGCCGAGGTGAGCGCGGCGCCGAGGTGCGCGCGGCGCCGAGGTGCGCGCGGAGCTCTTGCATGGCCGGAGCGCGGGGCGCTATTCGATGCGGGGCCATGTTCTGCGCGCGCTGCCACCGGGAGTACGACGCGGTCCATCGGTTCTGCCCCTACGACGGCGCGGAGCTCGCCGAGGCGCGGCGCGTCGACCTGTTCCGGTTCAAGCCGACCCGGCTGCGGGGGACCGTCCTCGGGGAGCGCTACGAGGTGCGCGGCTACCTCGGCAAGGGCGCGATGGCGCGCGTCTACCTCGCGATCGAGCTCGAGACTGGGCAGCCGGTCGCGATCAAGGTCCTGGAGTCGTTCGCGTCCCGGGCGGAGCGGACGCGCGAGCGGTTCGTGCGCGAGGCGCAGAGCGCCGCGATGATCGGGCACCCGAACATCGTCAGGGTGCTCGACGCCGGCACGCGCTCCTCCGACGACGCGCCGTACATCGTCATGGAGTATCTCTTCGGCGAGTCGCTCGGTGACTGGCTCCGGCGTGAGCGCCGCATGGAGGCCGACCTCGCCATCCCGGTGCTCGCCCAGGCCGCGTCCGGGCTCGCCGCCGCGCACCGGGCCGGGATCATCCACCGCGACGTGAAGCCCGACAACCTCTACCTCGTGGGCGCGCAGGGGGACCCGTACGCGGTCAAGGTGCTCGATTTCGGCCTGGCGAAGATGCAGGCCGCAGACCACATCACGGCGACCGGCACCGCGGTGGGCACGCTCGAGTACATGGCGCCCGAGCAGGTCGTGAGCGACAGGCCCGACGCCCGCACCGACGTCTACGGGCTCGGCGTCGTCATGTTCCGGACCTTCACCGGGGAGCTCCCGTTCCCGCGCTCGGATCAGTCCGAGCTCCTCGCCCGGCAGCTCGTGACCCCGCCGCCCCGCCCCTCGGAGCGGCGCCCGAGCATCGATCCGCTGCTCGAGTCGGTGATCCTGAAGGCGATCCGCAAGCGCCCGGAGAACCGCTATCCCTCGATGGAGGCGTTCGTCGAGGACCTCGAGCGGCTGGCCGGCGACCGCGACGGGCCGCTCTCGGCGGAGGAGCCGCTCCCCGAGCCGGACGACGTCTACGTCCCGCAGGGATCGTTTGCCAGGAACGCGGCGATCTACTTCTATAGGCGGCTCGGCATGGAAGCCCCACGCTTCGACTGAACCCGACACCACCTCCCGCGGGCGCTTCCCGCCACCCAGGAGATCCGTATCGCCATGGCCTACTCTGCTGCATTCCGATGTCTGACCGGCTGCCCCGGCAGCTACCCGCTGACGCAGCCCCTCTACCGCTGCCCGACCTGCGGCGGCCTCCTCGACGTCGCCCACGACATCGAGGCGCTCCGCGATCGGAGCCCCGCCACGTGGATGAAGCTCTTCGACGAGCGCTACAAGCGCACGGTGTGGCCCTACGGATCCGGGGTCTGGGGCAAGCGGGAGTGGGTCTCTCCCCAGGTCCCGGACGATGCCATCGTGTCGATGGACGAGGGCGGCACCAACCTGTTCTGGGCAGATCGCTACGGCCGCTCGCTCGGGCTCGATGAGGTCTGGGTGAAGCTCTGCGGCAACAGCCATACGGGGTCGTTCAAGGACCTCGGGATGACGGTGCTCGTCTCGGTGGTGAACAAGGCGATCCGCGAGGGCCTCGAGGTGCGCGCGATCGCGTGCGCGTCGACCGGGGACACGTCGGCCTCGCTCGCGGCGTACGGCGCGGCGGCCGGCCTGCCGGTGGTCGTGCTCCTGCCGCGGGGCAAGGTGTCGATGGCGCAGCTGGTCCAGCCGATCGCGTCGGGGGCGCTGGTCCTCTCGCTGGACACCGACTTCGACGGCTGCATGGCCATCGTGCAGCGGCTCTCGGCCGACGGCGTGGTCTACCTGGCGAACTCGATGAACGCCCTGCGCCTCGAGGGCCAGAAGACCGTCGCGTTCGAGATCGTGCAGCAGTTCGACTGGACGCTGCCCGACTGGGTCGTCCTGCCGAGCGGCAACCTGGGCAACGCCTACGCCCTCTACGCCGGCTTCAAGATGCTGAAGGATCTCGGCCTGACGACGCGCTTCCCCCGGCTGTGCGTGGCGCAGTCGGCGCGCGCCAACCCGCTCTACCGGGCGTGGGCCGAGGGGCGGAGCGAGGTCGAGCCGATGAAGGCGGGCGAGACGCTGGCGAGCGCGATCCAGATCGGCAACCCGGTGAGCGCGCCGAGGGCGATGCTGGCCCTCCAGGCGATGAACGGGGTCGCGGAGGAGGTGACCGAGGACGAGCTCTGCGACGCGGCGGCGCGCGCCGATCGCACCGGGATGTACACGTGCCCGCACACGGCGGTCGCCCTCGCCGCCCTGGAGAAGCTCGTGAAGAAGGGCCTCGTGGAGAAGCGCCAGCGGGTCGTCGTGGTCTCGACCGCGAACGGCCTCAAGTTCACGGAATTCAAGGTGAAATACCACGAGCGCGCGCTCGCGGACGTGACGAGCCGGCACGCCAACCCGCCGGTCGAGCTGCCGCCCGACTACGACCGCGTCCTCGCCGCCCTCGACAGACACGCGGGCAAGCGCTGAGCGGAGCAGGCCTGCCGATGCGCTGAGCGGCCGCGACGTGCGATGATCGGCGCGCCCGATCAGGGCCGGGGGGCCCTCGAGCCTGCCGGACAGCGGCGCGGGCGCGTCGTGACGCGCTCGGTCCCCCCGGCATCCTCGTTCGGCAGCGGCATCCGTGGACATCCGCCATCGCACGCTGCTCTCGTTCGCCCCCCTCCTGACGGTGGCGGTCGCGCTGGCTGTCTTCCTCCCCCTGGGCATCGCGAGCGATCACCTGACCCGGATCTTCTCCCACGGGTTCACGACGCGCAGGGGCGGCCACGGCTTCGGGCTGCACAGCTGCGCGCTCGCCGCCGAGGAGATGAGCGGCGTGCTGTCGGTGAAGAGCGACGGCGCGGGGCGCGGGGCCACCTTCACGCTCGTGCTCCCGCTGCGGCTCGGGAGCGCCGCCGCGCTTCGCCCCGCGGCGTCGTGAGCGGCCGGCGCCGGCTTTGCCGGGCGCCGCCCCGCCGCTACCTGCGCCGCCTCGCGCGGCGCCGCCCGGGCCTCCGGCGGGCGCCCGCGGAGGTCATCGCCGAGGCGATGCCGTCCTGCAGGGTGGTGTGCGTGACGATCCCGCTCATGTCGACGCCGAGCGCGACGAGGGTCCTGGCCACCTCGGGGCTCAGGCCCGTGATGATCACCTCCGAGCCGAGCAGGCGCACCGCGGTGGCGGCGCGCAGGAGCTCGTCGGCGCACTGGCCGTCGATCCGCGGCACCCCGGTGATGTCGAGGATCGCGACGTGCGCGCGGCGGGCCGCGACGCCGCGGACCAGCGTCTCCTGCACGCGGCGCGCCCGCTGCGCGTCGAGGGCGCCGACGAGCGGCATCACGACGATATCGTCGCTGATGGGGATGAGCGGGGTCGACAGCGCCGCCAGGATCTCGTTCTGCGCCCGGAGGGCCTCCTCCCGGGCGCGCCGCGCCTCGGTCTCCGCCTCGGCGCGCTTGCGCTCGGTGATGTCCCGCACGATCACGACCGCCTCGGCCTGCTCGCTGCCGGCGATCCGGACCTCGTAGTCGCGCGTGCCCTCTCGGAGCTGCTCCTGGTACTCGAAGACGTGCGTCGCCTCGTCGGCCAGCGCCCGCGCGACGAGCTCGGTGATCTGCTCTGCCACGCGGGCAGGGAACACGTCGGCGACGTGCCGGTGCACGAAATCCTCGGCGCGGAGCGACGGCCTCGACTCCCTCGACGCCTTGAAGTCCAGGCAGATGCCGTCGCTGCTGATCCGGAGGATCGTGTCGGGGATGGCGTAGAGCAGCGCGCGGTTGTTCGCCTCGCTCCGGCGCAGGGCCGCCTCGACGCGCTTGCTGCCGATGAAGTGGCCGGCCTTGGCGGCGATGGCGAGCAGCACGTCGAGCAGCCCCGGGTCGGGCTCGCGCGGCTCGGCATCCATGAGCTCCAGCACGGCCGCGACCTGCGCGTCGGCGCGGACCGCGATGGGGAGCTCGACCGCGAAGCGGAGGCCGGCGCCCCGCGCCGCCCGCGCGCGCGGGTCGTCCTCGACCGCGTCGAGGTCGCAGAACCAGCTCGGCTCCCCCTGGGCGAGCGCGCGGCCGGGCAGCCCCGCGTCGCGGGCGAACCGCGTACCCCGCGTCGCCGCCTCGAGCGCGGCCGAGTCGTCGGGCGCGGCGCTCCAGGTGTGCTCGCAGCGCAGCCCGTCGCTCTCGTCGTCGCCGAGCCACAGGGCGCCGAACCGGAAGCCGAGCGTCTCCCCGAGCGCGCTGAGGAGCGCGAGGACGCCCGAAGACAGCGTCGTCGACTCGACAAGGATCTTGGTCACCGTGTACTGCGCCGACACCTTGTGGTTGGCCCCGGACAGGGCGCGGCGCTGGTTCCACTTCTCGGTGAGCGCAAAGGCCATCTGGCGGACCTCGTTCGGGTCGAACGGCTTTGCGAGGATGAGGAGGTTGTCGGTGTTCCCGAACCGGGTGGAGATCTCCTCCCAGGAGTAATCCGAGTACGCCGAGCAGATGACCGCCTGGATCGCGCCGTCTTCCTGCCAGATGCGCGAGAGCGTCTCGATGCCGTCCCACCCCGGCGGCATGCGCACGTCCACGAAGGCGAGGGCGTACGGCGCGCCGCGCTGCTGCGCCTCACGGACCTTCTCCAGCCCCTCCGCGCCCTGGGTCGCGGTCGTGAGCTCGAACCTCACCGACCTCCGGCCGGGCGCTTCGCGGAAGAGCGCCGACTCGAGGCCATCGAAGGTCGATCGCTCCGCGTCGGATCGGAGGATCCTGCGGAAATCCCCGTGGATGGCCTCGTTGTCGTCGATCAGCAGAATGCGCCGGTTCTGCTGCCACCTGGGGTCCCGCATGGCCTTGTCCTTGGAGCGTGAGGTCGAGGTCCTATTCGACCGGAGGCGCGCCCTCGCCTTCCGCGGGCGGAGGGGGCGTCGGCCGCGATCGCGCCTCGCCCGTGGGCGATTCATCCTCGGTGGACGGCGGCGGCGGCGGCGGCGGCGGCGGCTGCATCAGCGGAGGAGGGCTCGCCTCCTCCTCGCTGTCCCGCGCGGGGGCCTCCGAGGCGCCGAGGGGGAGGTTCACGCCGCCGGGCTTCCTGGCGGTCGCGGCCGCGCCCGAGCCCGGAGAGTCGCCGGCCTTGCCGCGGCCCCGCGCGGCGGGCGAGTCCGCCGCGTGCGGATCGAACCGCGGCCGCTTCAGCGCGCCGTGGACGTGCCAGCCGTAGAAGCCGTCGGAGCGCTTCGACCGCTTCATCTTGGGCTGCTGCATCTCGATCAGCCCGGGCACGCTCGACCCCGGCGCGCCGAGCAGCGACTTTGTGACGTCGTTCTTCGACCGGTAGGCGTCGGCGAACTTGAAGCGGACGTAGAGGTCCGCCGTGGAGTTGTTCCACGGCTCGCGCATGTTGACCTTGCCGTCGCCGTCGAGCTCGAGGTCCTGGCCGTTCGCGGTCATCTTCGTGATCTTGAGGACGCCGTCCTTCGCCTCCGCCGACAGGAGGAGCTCGCCGAGCTTCGCCTCCGGGAGCGCGATGAGCCCCTGGATCTTCGTCTTGCCGTCGCCGACCGAGACCTCCTTGGCCGAGACCTCGAGCGCGCCGTTCGCCTTGTTGAACTTGCCTTCGGGCGCGCTGAGATCGAGGTTCGCGCTCAGCGTGCCGGCGATCGGCAGGCCGAGGATGTCCCCGAGCGGCTCCACCTGGGCGAGCTCCACGTCCGAGACCTCGACGTGCACGTCGCCGTCCGACTTGCCCATCGGGACCACGCCCTCGACCTCCCCGCCGAACACGCTCGCCCAGAACGAGATCCGCATCCGCCCGATCAGGAAGGGCAGGATCTTCACCCGGGCGTGCGCCTCCTCGATCTCGATGACGCTCGGCTTCGGCGCGCTGTCCTTGGCGGCGTCGCCCGAGGTGAAGGCGGCGGCGCCGCTCGGCCTGCTGCTCGATCCGAGCTCGTTCGGCGGCAGGATGAGCCGCACGCCCTTCATCTCCACGCCCGTGAACCAGTACGAGTCGAGCTCGTCGATCTCGAGGCGCTGCGCCGGGCCGGAGCCCCGCTTCTGCTGCGTGCGATCGAACTCGGCGATCAGCCGATCCTTGAGCCGGTCGTAGGGGAACGTGAGGTAGCCGAAGAGGCCCAGACAGAAGAGGTAAAAGAGCGGGTAGGCCGCCCACTTCGCGATCTTGACGAGGCGCTCCTTCATGGCTCTTGCTCCTCCTCGTCGGCGGCGGCCGCGGGCGCGGCCGGCGCAGGGCTCGCCGGCTGGGGGTCGCCCTTCCGGTCGAACGCGGACACGCCGAGCTCCACCTCGTACGAGTCCGGCTCGCCGGCGCGCGGCTTGATGTTGAGCTTCGTCACCGCGACCGGGTGGCCCGAGCTCTCGATGCGCTCGAGCATCTTGGCGAGCCCGAGCATCCCGATCCGGTGCATCTTCACCACCGTGACCCGCTCGGTGTATTTCTTGCCGTGCGGGACGTCGGGGCGATCCTGCGACTCGGCCGCGGTGAGCCCCTGCTGCTTCGCCGCGTCCTCGATGAAGCCGGCGAGGGGCGGCGCAGGCCGCGCGTAGCGCGCGAGCAGCGCGTCCTTCTGCGCCTTTCGCTCGTTGACCTTCCCCGAGGCCTCGTAGATCGACTGCAGCAGATCGCGAACCTCGTGGTTCTCGGTGCGCTTGCCGGAGGCGATGCTCGCGAGCCCGATCGGCACGAGCAGGAGCACGATCACCCCGAGGAATCCGAGAAGGATGGTGAGGAGCCGGCGCTCGCGCGGCTCCAGCTTGTCGAGTCGCTCGCGGAGCGTCATCGCGATCCCTCTGGCTTGTCCGGCGCGCCGGCCGAGGCGCTGTCCGCTCCATCCGCGGCGCCGGTCTTCTTCTTCTTCTTGTCCTCGCACTTGAGATCCAGCTCGAGGACGTACTTGTGCTTGCCCTCCGTGAACTGGCTCGTCCGCCCGATCTTCACGTCGCGGAAGCAGCGGTGTTCCTTCAGGTGATCCGCGATGATCTGCGCGTCCGACACCGACGGGACGACGCCCTGGAGGGTCACGTGGCCGCGGTTCACGTCGAGCTCGAGCACGTCGTGCGTGATCTCCTTCGGCACGGCCTTCGAGAGCTGCACCATGACGTCGAAGGCGTCGACGCGGGGCATCGGGTCCTCGTCGGCCGCGGCGGGGCCCTGGTCGAGCAGCTCGCGCGCCTTCTGCGGGTCGCTCGTCTCCTCGCCGAGCACGTCGCGCGAGGCGGTCGCGAGCGACGCGAGCAGGAGCTCGCGCTCCGCGTCGAGGGTGCGCAGCTCCGCGACGATGGAGAACCCGAAGCTCAGCGCGATGACGGTGCCGAGGCCGGCGAGGATCGGGATCTTCTCGCGCAGGAAGGGATAGCTGCGCTCGGCCTCGAGCGCGCCCCGCCTCAGGTTGAACCCCTTGGTCTTCGGCGTCAGCCCGAGGGCCAGCCCGAGCGCCTTGGCGAAGCGGGGCAGCGCCGTGGCCTGCTCGGGCGTGAGCCCTTCGAGCCGAGGGGTCGGCAGCGGCAGGATGGTGAGGCCGAGCTGGGTCGCCAGAAACATCTCCGCGCCCTGGGCGGTCGCGCCGCCGCCGACGAGGTACAGCCCGGCGAGCGGCTCGCCGCCGAGGTTGCGCCACGCCGCGAGGGTCTGGCGGAGCTCGCGCGCGAGCGCCGGCGCCGAGCCGGGGAGCCCGGCCGTCCCCCGCGACAGCGTGCGGGCGAAGACCGGCTCGCCGCCGGAGAGGATCACGATCTCGGAGGTGAGGTGGTCGAGGTCGAGCAGCGCGATCGGCACGCTCGCGCCGGCGGGCGACGGCGAGGCGAGCTCCGGCATCACGGCCTCGAGGTTGGCGAGCGCCACCGCGCCGAGCGCGACGCGCTCCGGCTCGAAGCCGAGCGCCTCCTTCACGATGGCGATGCGCTCGCGCACGTCGTCCGTGCGCGCGACCGCGGCGAAGACCGGCAGCGTCTCGGCGTTGAGCGGCCGCTTCAGCAGGCGGTAGTCGAAGACCGCGTCCTCCATCTCGAACGGCACCGTGGCCTCGAGCTCGAAGCCGAGGACATTCTCGAGCTCCTTGTGCGCGGCCGCGGGCAGATCGAGGCGGCGGTAGAACGACCGCTCCCCGGAGAGCGCGATCGCCGCGCCGTCGGGGCGGTGGAGCCCGACGGCGGCGCGGATCGCCTCGGCCTCGGAGACCGCGTCCGTGACGGCCGCCTCGCCGAGGGCCTCGACGAAGACCCTCCTGTACGAGGTGCGGATGAGCGCCGCCCGCACCACGGATTTTCCAGCATCTATCCCGAGCAGCCTGTGCATTTCCGCGCTTCTTCCCGGAGGGGTGTCCTATTCGATCCGATAGTAGATGATCGTCCCGGCGGGGTTCGATCGTACCTGCTTTTCGTACGTCTCCGGCGTCGCGGGGGCGCCGGTCGGATCGCCGTTGAGCTCGTTGGATCCGCCCGGACCGCCGCCCTCCCCGCCCGGCTCGGTCTCGGTGATCTTCGTCGCCCCCGTGAGATCGAGCACCGCGTGGATGCGCACGCGCGTCTCACGCTTGTTCCCCGGGACGATGCCATCGGCGTAGATGCTCAGGAAGCTGCTCCTGTTGCCGAGGGACTTCGTGGCGTTCGGCTTGAACTTGACCGCTTCGACGCCCATCGCCTTGAGCTGCTGCCCGAGCATCGCCCCGAGCGAATTGCCGGTCTTCTGGGTCATGGCGTCGACGAAATCTTTCGGGGTGGGGAAGAGGATCCCGCCCGTCATGCTCTGCACGAGCGACGCCACGGTCAGGAACGCCGTCTGCTGGTTCACGTCGGTGCAGAGCGGCGTCGCCGCGATGTCCACGAACTGGTCGCTGCAGGTGAGCGTGAGGAGAAGCTGCGCGTTCGCCGACGTCACGTTCACCTTCTGCTTCCGGCTGCCCCAGACGGTCAGGACCCGCTTGTCCGGGTTGTTCGGGTCCGGGTCGACGAACGTCGCCCAGAAGTCGTCGCTCATGCCCCGGATCAGCCGCAGCTCCTCGAACGAGTCGAAGGGGGCGTTCTTGCGCTGATAGGGGAGGCCGACCGTCTGGTAGAAGCTGTCCTCGGCGCCGGTGGAGCTCGGGGCGTTCGTCGACGAGTCGCAGGCGAACGTCTGGTCGCCGGGGTCGGCCCAGTCGATAAGCGCGCTGCAGATGGTCGCGCGATCCGAGAACTGGCCGTCGCCGTCGCGCTCCTCGAAGAGCGCATTGTACTGGGCGGAGCTCATCAGGCTGACCAGCTGTGCCCCGACGGCGATCTGATCCGCGATGCCGCCCACGTCGTCGGCGGCGCGGTTGAT
This sequence comes from Sorangium sp. So ce887, assembly GCF_051521455.1. NCBI lineage: Bacteria > Pseudomonadati > Myxococcota > Polyangiales > Polyangiaceae > Sorangium > Sorangium sp. So ce887. The sequence continues at coordinate 12,541,602 of NZ_CP150354.1, forward strand.
GTTGATCTTCGAGTCCTCGTCGACGATCTTGAGCTCGAAGCGGCCGCCGCCGGTGAGCCCGAGGTTCTTGCCCGCCGCCGCGCTGGCCTGGCCGGTGGCCTCGGCGGGCGGCGCCGCGCCCGGCTCGACGAGCTGCGCGTTGAACGGGCCGAGGAACATGTCGGTGAACTTCCAGACCGGCACCTGGAAATTGCCCTTGAGCCCGATGATCGCGAGCATCGGCCCGATCGTCTGGCTGACGCTCGGCTCGGAGGCGATGAGCATCCGCGACAGGTTCACGGCGCTCCGCGCGTAGTACTCGGCCCGGAGCGCGTCGCGATCGGCGAGCGCCGCGGAGAGCTCGGTGGAGGTCTCTTCCTGGAGCTCGGTCAGGAACACGGTGAGCACCGTGATCGCGCCGAGCACCATGACGAGCGCCACGCCCCGCCGGTCGCGCCGCCTCCGGAGGCGGCGGCGGCCGCGTCCACCCGGCGAGGTGGGGGCGGCGTGCTCCTCGGCGTGGGGGCTCCTCCGGTGGATCATCGCTCAGTTGGCCCCGAAGGCGATGGGGACCTGCATCGGGATGGGCACCTTCGTCTCGAACTGGATGGGCTTGCCGCCCGGCCCACCGTTCAGGACCAGCGTCACCCACACCTGCGACGGGAGCCGCTCGAACTGCGCCGCCGGCTGGGTCGAGTCCCACGAGTCGACCCACTCCCCGGTGACGGGATCGAGGTACTGGACATTGAAGCTCTCGATGTCCTCGGCGAGCACGTTGACGACGCCTCCCCTCGTCGGCTCGAGGTCGATGACCTTCGCCTCCCTCCGCACGAGATCGAGCCTGTCGCGATCGGGGTCGCGCGAGCCGAAATAGCCCACCTCGCACTGGTCCGACTCGTGCGTGTTCCTGACGAGCCTCCGGTGCGCGAACGCGGTGAAATCGACGCGGTCGGCGGGCGACGAGTCCTGCCCGGCGAAGGCCGTGAGCCGCACCGCGATGTTCTTGTCGGCCGGCTGGTGCCGGGACAGGAAGGCCGCCTGGAGCTCGCGCGAGATGCGGGCGATCGCGCCGCGGCCCTGGTGGTAGCGGTCGCTGATGCGCGAGATGCCCGCGCGCGACCGGCTCATGCCGTCGAACGCGCCGTAGATGAGCGTCCCGATGAGCGCCAGGATGGAGATCGAGACGAGGACCTCGAGGAGGGTCACCCCGCCCGATCGGCCGCGGCGCCTGCGGAGAGAGCTCGCCCTTCGCGCCGTCATGGTCAGCTCCCTCCTCCCTCGCCCGCGCCGCCCGCGCCTGTCTCGTCGGGCTGGCCCATCTGGGGCACCGTGACCCACTGCACGAGCTCGAGCGCGTGCTCCTGCGACCCTTGCTGCCAGGTCAGCCTGACCGTCACCCGCCGCGCGCTCGCCTCGAAGATCGGCTGGAGCGTCGGCGCGAGCATGTCCACGAACGGCTGCAGGAGCCCCGCGATCCCGCCGGCGGACTCGCCGCTCCCTTCGCCGCCCGGCGCGCCGACAAGCGACTGCGCGAGATCGTCGAGGCTGCCGCTCGGGGCGGCGGAGCCGCTCGACTCGGCCGGCTTGGTGAGCTCGCCGAGCCCCTCGAGGTTCGTATCGAGATCCAGCTCGCCGTAGTTGGGCTCGGGCATCTCCGGCTTGTCGATGCGCCAGGAGCACTTGATGAAGGTCGACTCGTCGCCCTCGCAGCACGGCCCGTTGTCGGCCTCGTCGAGCGCCGGCAGGCCGTCCTTGGCGAGCCGCTCCTCGATCTCGGTCATCTTGCAGCGCGCGAGCCCGTTCGCGAGGCTGATGTTCCGCGCGTGCGCTGCCGCCGAGAAGGCGCCGGCCTGGGCGGAGAGGATCGCGGTGAGCCCGAGGCCGAGGATGGCCACCGCCACCATGATCTCGAGCAGGGTGAAGCCGCGGGCGCGCATCAGAACCCCGTGTCCTCGCGCTCCGACTCCTCGGCGTCGTCGCGCGGCCTCGGCATGCTCACCTTGCCTCGCCTGATCTCGGTCTTGCCGGTCAGGGGCGAGACGAGCAGCGTCATCACGGCGTCCTCGGTCTCCTGGCCGCCGAGCGAGAGCTGGACGGCCGCGCGCTCGGTCTGGCCGCCAGGCCAGAAGTACAGGTAGGCGCGCCCCTCCGTCACGGGCTCGTCCTGGTGCCCTGTCTCCACCTGGAGGAAGCGGACGCCGCTCGACAGCTCCTTGCCGGGCTTGTCGCTCGTGGGGTCGAAGCCGAACGCCTTCGTCGGCTCGAACGACGGCCGCGGCGCGCGCGGCCCCTTCAGGATCGCCTCGGCCTCGGCCACCGCCGCCCGCTCGGCCTCCGTGGCCGCGGCGGCGCCGCCGGTCCGGTCATTCCTCTCGACGAGGAGCTCGCCCGTGGACTCCTCGAGCACGATCATCCGCTCCTCGAAATCGAAGACCAGGCGCATCGGCTTCGACTTCGCGTTCGCGTGGGCGTAGGCGACCCGGACGGCGCCCGCGAGCAGCGCCGCGCTCCGCTTCAGCCGGGCGCTCGTGACCGCGCCCATGCCGAGGATCACCGAGCCGCTGATGAGCGCGATCACCGTGACGGAGATCAGCACCTCGACCAGCGTGACTCCCCTCGTGCGCAGGCGGCGTGTCATGAGCGCTCCCTCCGCGTCGGCGTCACATCTCCGCGATCTTGCTGATCTCGGACTGCCTCATGTTGTCCCGGATGTCGTCCGGGGTGCTCTCTTTCTTGTCCTTGCCAATCGAGTAGACGCGGATATCGCCCTCTTCGCACTTGATCCGGTACGGCTGCCCCCAGGGGTCATCCGTCTTGTTGGCGTCGATCTGCTTCGCGCTCACGAGCGCTTGCATGGTCGGGCAGCCCTCGCCGCCCGCGCCGAGGTTCTGGTACTGATCCGCCGCCGTCTTGATGACCGACGTGCCGGTGTAGGCGCTCCTGACCTTCGCGGCCTCGAGCTTCGGCCACAGCACGAGCGTGGCGCCGCCGGCGATGATCGCCATGATCGTCACCACGATCAGCACCTCGACCAGGGTCACGCCCCGCGAGAGCTTCCGGCCCAACCTTCGAATCCTCTTTGCCCTGTTCGTCTCCATGTCCCTCACTCCACCCTGTCAAGGCCGCCGATTTCGCCGTCCGGACCGTCGCTCATCAGATCGTATCCCTCCGCGTCCGTCCTGCCAGGGCAGGTGAGCCGGAGCGGCCTCCCCCAGGCGTCGACCAGATCGATCGCGAGGTATCCCTCGCGCTTCAGCTCTTCCAGCGAAGCCGGGCACCGCCGCTCGTGGTCGGCGCGGTACAGCGTGATCGCCCCGTGGACGACAGACAACGTGGCGCGCGTCGAGCGAATTCCCACGAGCCGCCGCTCGCGCGCGCCGAGGAGCAGGAGCAGGAGCACCATCCCCAGGCCGGCGGCGAACGGCCGCGCGCGCGCCACGCCGCTCCGCCGGAAGAGCCCGCCGCCGCGCTCCCACGGGAAGAAAATCGTGCTCTCTCGGTGTCTCCGGCGCCCCATGAAGCCCTCTACCCGACGAAGTTCGACATCTGCATGAGCGGCATGAGGATGGATATCGCGATGAACGCGACCGTGCCGCCCATGATGACGATCATGAGCGGCTCGAGCAGGCTCGTGAGCACCTGGACGCGGGTCTCGACCTCGGAGTCGTAGGCGTTGGCGACGTTCTCCAGCATCGCCTCGAGCTGCCCGCTCCTCTCGCCGATGGCGATCATGTGGATGACGATCGGCGGGAAGCGGCCGCTGCGCTTCAGCGGATCGGCGATGCTCTGGCCCTCGCGGATCGAGCTGATCGCGTCGGCGATGACCTTCTCCAGGGCGGCGTTGCCGAGCACGCTCCGCACGATGTCCATCGCGCTGAGGAGCGCGACGCCCGACGAGAGCAGGGTCGCGAGGGTCCGCGCGAAGCGCGCGATGGACAGCATCTGGATGAGCTTGCCGAAGATGGGCGCGCTGAGCACGAACGTGTCCCACTTGAGGCGCCCCTTCGGCGTGCGCAGCCAGCGGCGGAACCCGTACACCGCGGAGACCATCACGATCAGCACGAGCCACCAGTAGCTCGAGGCGAACGCCGACGTGCCGATGAGCGCCGAGGTGTACCAGGGCAGCGTCTGGTCCATCGACGCGAAGATGTCCTTCACGTTCGGCACGACCGCGATCATGAGGACCGAGATGAGCCCCATGCCGATGATCGCCATGAGCGCCGGGTAGGCGAGGGCCGCGGTCACCTTTCCCACGAGCTTCGCCTGGTTCTCCATGAAGACCGTGAGGCGGAGCAGCACGCCCTCGAGCGTGCCGGACGCCTCGCCGGCGCGCACCATGCTGACGTAGAGCGGCGGGAAGACCGTGGGGTGCCCCTCCAGCGCCTTCGCGAAGCTCGTGCCCTCGCGCACCTGCTCGCGCACCTGCGTGAGGGCCCGCTTCAGGGACTCCTTCTCGACCTGCTCGATGAGCGCGTTGAGCGACTCGAAGAGGGGGATGCCGGCGCCGATGAGCGTCGCGAGCTGGCGGGTCATCATGGCGACCTCGGACGTCGAGGGGCGGCCCGCGAAGGCGAAGAGCTTGAGATCGCGCTTCGCCTTCGCCTTCGCGGCCCGCTCCTCGGTCGCGCCGGTGAGCATGATGCCGTCCTTGCGCAGGGCGACCCGGAGGGCCTTCGCGTTCTCCGCGTCACGGACCCCTTTGACCGGCTTGCCGGTGCCGACGAGGATGCCTTTGTATTCGAATACCGCCACGGCCTTCCCTACTCGTCGACGATGACGTCTTCCTGCGTCGCCGCGAGGACCTCCTCGACGGTGGTGATGCCCTTGAGCACCTTGCGCGCCCCGTCGTCGCGGAGCGTATCCATGCCCTGGGAGATGGCGACCCGCTTGATGCTCTGCGCGTCTGCGCTCTTCAGGATGAGCGGACCCACGGCGTCGTCGATGACCATCAGCTCGTAGATGCCCCGCCGGCCGACGAAGCCCTTCTGGTTGCAGGCGTCGCAGCCCCCGGGTTTGTAGAACACGGCCCGGTCGAGGTCCTGCCCGATGTAGTCATATTTCTGCCCGTGCACGCTGTAGCGGTTCGAGACCTTGCGCCGCACCTTCCAGGCGATCCGGTCCTGGTCGAGGCCGAGCTGCTGGAGCTCGTAGTCCGAGGGGTGGTAGGCGACCTTGCACGTCGGGCAGAGCAGGCGCACGAGGCGCTGGGCGAGGATGCCGATCACGCTGCTCCGCACGAGGAACGGCTCGATCTCCATCTCGACGAGGCGCGTCACGGCGCCGGCCGCGTCGTTCGTGTGGATGGTCGAGAGCACGAGGTGGCCGGTCAGCGACGCGTGGATGGCGATCTCGGCGGTCTCCTTGTCGCGGATCTCGCCGACCATGATCACGTCCGGATCCTGGCGGAGGAACGCGCGGAGCGCCGAGGCGAAGGTGAGCCCGATGCCGGGGTGGACGTGGATCTGGTGGATGCCGCCGATCTCGTACTCGACCGGGTCCTCGGCGGTGAGGATGTTCCGGCTCGGCTCGTTGATCCGGTTGAGGCAGGCGTAGAGCGTCGTCGTCTTGCCGCTGCCGGTCGGGCCGGTGACGAGGATGATGCCGTCCGGCCGCTGGATGAGCGAGTCCATGATGGCGTACTCGCGCGGCGCGAAGCCGAGGTCGTCGAGCCCGAGCAGGACCGACGCCTTGTGCAGGATGCGCATCACGATCCGCTCGAAGCCGCGGCTCGTCGGCACCGTCGAGACGCGGATGTCGACGCTGTTGCCCGCGATCTTCAGGGTGATGCGGCCGTCCTGGGGCAGCCGCTTCTCGGCGATGTTGAGCGACGCCATGATCTTCACGCGGGCGATGATCGGCGCCATGAACTGCTTCGAGGCGCGCTTCGCGATGTAGAGCTCGCCGTCGATCCGGTAGCGGACGACGACGTCGCGCTCCTCGGGCTCGATGTGGATGTCGCTCGCTCGCTCGCGGACCGCCTGCGCGAAGAGGCCGTTGACCCAGGCGATGATCGGGGCGTCGTCGTCCGAGTCGATGATGTCGACGAGGTTGTCCTCCTCGAGCGCCGTGTCGCCCTCGAGCTTCGCGCCGCCGTCCTCCTTGCGCTCCCAGATGCGGTTGATCGCGTTCAGCACCGCGTCGCTCGTGGCGACCGCGATCTCGACCGGCTTGCCGAACAGCGCCCGCACGTCGTCGATCGCGGTCGTGTCGAGGGGGTCGGCGACCGCGCAGTAGACGACCCCGTCCTGCTCGGCGAGCGGCAGGATCTTGTGCTGCTTGGCGTAGGTGATCGGCACCCGGCTCGCGAGCTCGAGCGGCACCGCGTCGATGTCGATGCGCGGGAGGAGGCCGACCTCGCACTCCTCGGCGAGCGCCTTCGCGATGCTCGCCTCGTCGGCGATGTTGGAGGAGACGATGAGGTCCGCGAGCAGCTGTCCCCGCTCGCGGACGGTGTCGTAGAGCGACGCGAGCCGCTCCGCGGGGACGACGCCCCGCCGGACCAGGATCTCGCCGAGGTACTGCTGCTGCTGCATGCTCATTCGACGCGCTCCATCTGCCGTCCGCCGATCGGCCGCCGCGGGCGCGCCGGCGGCGCCGCCCCGTTCGGCGGCGGGGGCGGGGGCACGTCGCCCTCCATGTCGACCATACCAGGCGCCATCGGCCCGCCGGCGGCGCCGGCCTTGCCTCCGAACGTCGGCAGCCCGACCGGCTCCACCGGCGCGTGCTCCTGCGGCACCCTCGGCCGCGCCTCCTCCTCGAGGCGCGCCCGCTCCTCCTCGGTCAGGATCGACTGACGGATATCCTCGACGAGCCCGTTCGCCCGGCTGAAGTCGCGCGGCGGCTCCCAGGCGGCGCTGTCGCTGAAGACGAAGTAGCGATCGATGAACTCCTGTCGCTCCTGCATCTTGCGCTCGAAGATGGCCCGGAGGTCCTCCTGGTCGCGGATGACGTAGGGCGTCAGCACGAGGAGGAGGTTCGCCTTGGTCATGGTCTTGACCCGCTGCCGGAACAGGAATCCGAGCACCGGGATGTCCCCCAGCACCGGGATCTTGGTCTCCTGGCTGGTCTGGGCGTCGCGCACCAGGCCGCCGATCACGACGGTCTGCTGATCCCTGACGACGAGGGTCGTGCTCGCGGTGCGCTTGTTGATGGGGATCGCGCCGAGCGCGCCCAGGGGGGCGCCGGCGTCCGAGATCTCCTCCGTGAGCTCCAGCCGCACCTGATCCGAGTCGTTGACGTGGGGGATGACCTTGATCTTCGTGCCGACGTCCTGGCGCGCGGCCGTGCCGCCGAGCCCGCCGAGCCCGCCGAGCAGGCCGCCGAGGCCGCCGAGCCCCGCCGCGCCGCCCGCGCCGCCCGCGAGGCTCGCGAGCTGGCCGAGCCCGCCGCCGCCCACGTTGGTCTGGAGCGGGATGTTCTGGCCGATCGAGATCTCGGCCGGCACGTTGTCGGTCGCGAGGATGTGCGGCGTCGCGAGGATGTTGGAGTCGCCGTCCTGGGCCAGCGCGTGGAGGACGACGCCGAACGCCGGGATCGAGATGCCCGTCCCGAGGATGTTGCTCGTGCCCTGGATCTCGGGGCCCCGGACGCCCAGCGCGAGCGCGCCGAGCTGCGTCGGCAGGCCGCCGACCGAGGGGACGATGTTGTTGCCGCCGTAGACCACGCTGTCGTCCTCGGCCTGGCCGGTGAAGGGCGCGCCGGCGTGGTAGCCGATGCCGAAGTCGAGCGAGCGCTTGACGTCCACGTCCATGATCACGGCCTCGATGAACACCTGCCGCCGCGGCTCGTCGAGCTGGTCGATCACGGTGCGCAGCTGGGCGTAATCGTGGGGCGACGAGGTGATGAGGAGCTTGTTGCTCGCCTCGTCGCAGGTGACCTTGACCTGGCCCTCGAAGATGTCGTCGGTCGAGCCGGGCACCGCAGGCGCGTTGCGCGCGGCCGCCCTGCCGCCCACGGCGGCGCCGCCGCCGCCCCCGCCGCCGCCGAGGACCTGGTTCAGCGTCGCCGACAGCTCCTTGCAGCCGGCGTGCTGGAGCGAGAGCACGTGGACCTGCCCCTCCCCCGACTGCGGCACGTCGAGGCGCTTCAGGATGCCGAGGACGCGCAGGTAGTCCGGCTCGGAGGCGGTGATGATGAGCGAGTTGGTCCTGTCGTCCGCGATGATGCGCGCGCCGGTGCCGCCCGCGCCGGGGCCGCCCCTGCCGGCCCTGCCGCCGCCGCCGCCCGCCCTCGGGTCCACGATCTCGTTCAGCTTCGTCGCGACCTCCGCGGCGGAGCCATAGTGGACCGGCTGCACCCACAGCTGGTCGCCGGCGCCGCCGACGTCGATCTCCTCGACGATCCGGAGCATGCGCTGGATGTTCGACCCGGTGTCCGTGATGATGAGCAGGTTGCCGGGCGGGTAGACGGTGACGTCGCCGTCCTTCGATTTGAACTTGGTCAGGACGCCGCCCGCGTCGTTGGCGTCGATATGGGACAGCCGGTACAGGCGGGTGACGAACCGGTCCTCCGCGGGCACGGGCGCGGCGGTGCCGAACACGGGGGTCGTCTCCGAGACCGCGCCGGGCGTCTCCACGATCTTGAGGAAGCGGCCGTGGGGGATGACGGTGAGGTCGTTCGAGGCGAGGATCGACAGGAACGCGCTGTACGCCTCGGCGACGGTCACCTTCTCCGGCGCGTACACCGTGGCCTTGATCTGCCGGAGCTTGCCGCCGTAGATGAACCTGCGCCCGGTGATGTTGCTGATCGCCTTCACCAGCTCGGGCAGGTCGGCCTCGTCGAGGTTGAAGCTGACCTTGTAGCCGCCGGGCTTCGGCTTGAACTCGATCTCCTGGACCCCTTGCTTGACCGCGGCGAGCGGGTCGTCCCCCGGTTCTCCCGCGGCGCCCGCCGCCCCCGGCGCGCCTGCAGCGGGAGCGCCCGCGCCGGGCGCGCCCGGCGCTGTCGGGGGGGCCCCGGCGCGGCCGGGCGCCGGCGCGCCCTGGCCAGGGGTCCGCAGCACGGGGGTGCTGCGATTCGCGGGCTGCGCTGCCGCCGGCGGGGCCGCCGCGGCGAGCACGAGCGCCGCCACCGGCGCGGCGAGGAGCCTCCTCTGGAGGCAGCAGGATCGCTCGAGGGTCGTCATCACCATCAGTCGGCTCGATATTCTCTGCGTGAGGTTGGGTTGGGGGGCGGCGCCGCTCAGTCGGCGCTCGGCGCGCTTTCGCGCTCGGCCGGCGAGGGGGGCCGCGGCCGCTTCGAGCGGGATGTCCTGCCCAGGGCGCTCTTGCTCGTCCCGGTGGTGGCCTCGCCCTCGGCTTCTTCCGCCGCGTCCGACGCGGATCCTTCGGCGCCGTGGGGCGGCAGGACGGCCCTGGCGACCGACACGAGGACCAGGCTCATGACCCCGACGAACGTGAGTGAGCCGAGGACGAACGTGCCGATATACACCAGCGTTCGCCGGAGCAGGCTCCCCTCGTTCAATCTACCTATCCATCGCGCCATGCCACTACCCTGCTTTCGTCCCTGGAATTCAGTCCGCAGCGCTCATTTGATGTTGAAGTCGATGTTCATCGGCTTGCCCTTGCGGTTGACGCTCACCGTGAGCCGGTCCGCCGTCCGGAGCCGCGCATAGGCCTCGAGGGCCTTCTGCGGATCGCTCATCTCAAACCCGTTGATGCTGGACAGCCGATCTCCGTTCTCCAGCCCGAGCGTCCCGAGCAGCGAGTCCGGTCGAATCCCGAAGAGACGGATGCCGACCACCTTGTCGCCCTCCTTTTCGGGGACGATGCGCGCAGAGCGCATCAGCTCGCCCTGGTTCTCGAGGATCTGGTCGACGGCGCTGCGCTCCACGTTGAACTCCGTCTCGCTCACCCGCTGGATCTTCGAGGCGATCTCGGGCGGGACCTTCTTGCCGCCGCGGGCGGTCGGCTTCGACGTCGTGGTCGTCGGCGCGGGTGTGGACGCCGGCGCCGCGGCGGTGCGCGCGCCAGCGTTGTTGCCGCCCACGATGGACTGGCACCGCGAGCTGCCGGAGGTCAGCCAGACCCGGTCCCACCCCACGTAGTAAACGGTCTGCCCGCTGATCTCATCCCCCTGCCGCCGCAAGATCGCCTTGCCGTCCGAGCCGGCCATGGCCGCGAACGACCACTCGGGATCGTCCGCCTGCGTGATGAGCAGGACGCGGGCGCCGTCGCACGACGGGTCCGCGTACGGGTCCTTGTTGTTCATCTCCGGCTGGACGTTCGGGAGCTCGACCGGCTTGCCATCGAGCGGCCCGGTCACCGAGTCGAACGGGTTGCGCGAGAGGATCGGCCCGGCGTGCGTCGCGTGGTCCGTGTTCGCGGTCGACCCGAACGTCGGCGATCGCGCCGGCGGGCTGACCGGCGCCGGCGGCGCGTCGACCGCGACGCTCGAGGCCACGAGCTGACCCATGCCAGACGCCTGGAAATAGGCGGCAAGCGCGATCAGCGCGCCCAAGAGCCAGGGAAAATACCGCTTCAGGATCGCGTCGATGCCCATGCGCCCATGCTCCTCTAAGCGGGTTCCATGCCAGGGGTCAATCGCTGGCAGTTCCCCCGGCTTTTCACGAAAATTCGGGGGCTGCCCCGCCAAGGTGACGCACCCGAGGCGCGCGGGATAGCCCCCTCTGCCAAAGTGACAAATGGATTTTCACGGGGGGTGCCGGCGCGCCGGAGCGCGCCCGGTCCGCCGGACGGCGCGCGCGGGGTCACTCCAGCTCGCCGAGCTTTCGGTAGATCGTGCGGGTGGAGATGCCGAGCAGCTGCGCGGCCACGGACTTGTCCCCGCGGGCGTGCCGGAGCGTCTCGCGGATGAGCCTGCGCTCGACCTCGTCGAGGGGTGTGCCGACCGAGAACGTGAGCGAGCTCGGCTCGGCGGGGGCGGCCTCGCGGATGAAGTCGGGCAGGTCGTCGACCGAGAGCTGGTCGGCGCGGCAGAGCACCACGGCGCGCTCCATCACGTTCTCGAGCTCGCGGACGTTGCCCGGCCACGTGTAGTCGGTCAGGCGCGCGAGCACGTCGCGCGGCGCCTCCAGGCGGGGGCGGTTGTTCTTCGAGCAGTAGACGCCGAGGAAGTGGTCGACGAGGAGCGGGATGTCCTCGCGCCGGGTCCGGAGCGGGGGCGCCGTGATCGCGATCACGTTGAGCCGGTAGAACAGGTCCTCGCGGAAGCGGCCCGCGGCGACCTCGGCGCGGAGGTCCTTGTTGGTGGCCGCGACGACGCGCACGTCGGCGCGGACCGTGTCGCCGCCGACGGGCTCGTACTCGCCCTCCTGCAGCACGCGGAGGAGCTTCACCTGCACCGCCGGCGAGAGCTCGCCGATCTCGTCGAGGAACAGCGTGCCGCCGGCCGCCTTGGCGAAGCGGCCGTCGCGCTTCGCGAGGGCGCCGGTGAACGCGCCGCGCTCGTGGCCGAAGAGCTCGGCCTCGAGGATGGTCTCCGGGATGGCCGCGCAGTTGACCGCGACGAACGGCCCCCGCGACCGCGCGCTGCGCTCGTGGATGAAGCGCGCGAGCAGCTCCTTGCCGGTGCCGCTCTCGCCGAGCACGAGCACCGTGGCGCTCGAGGGCGCCGCCTGGGTCGCGATGTCGAGCACGCGGCGGAGCGTCGGGCTCGAGCCGACGATCTCGCGCTTCATGAGCAGCTTGATCTCTTGCCGCAGCGAGCGGTTCTCGGCGACGAGCGACTGGCGCTCGGCGGCCTTGCGGACGCTCTTGATGATCGTCATCCGCTTGAGCGGCTTCTCCACGAAGTCGTAAGCGCCCTCGCGCATGGCCTGGACCGCGGTCTCGACGGTGCCGTACGCGGTCATCATCACGACCTCGGTGTCGGGCGCGAGCTGCTTCAGCGCGCGGAGCAGCTCGAGCCCGCTGACCCCGGGCATCATGAGGTCGGTGAGGACGACCTCGACGCGGCGGCTGCGCACGATCTCGAGCGCCGCCTTCGCGCTGTCCGCCGTGATGACGCGCATGCCGTCGCGCTGGAAGATCTTCTCGATCGAGGCGACGTTCGACGGCTCGTCGTCGACCACGAGGACCGTCGGCGCGCCGGGCGGCGGCGCGGCGCCGGCGGGCGGCGGCGCGCTCGGGGGGGCTCCGATTTGTGCCAGATCGTCAGCCATGCGTCACCATGTCACAGGCGGCGCCGACGTGTCCAGATGAGCACGGGTCTGACAACGTCCGGGCCGGCGGCTGACAAACTGACACGGCGACCTCGTCGCCGCGGCGCCCGGCAGAGATCGCAGGGTTCTCAGCGGATGAGCTTCGACAGGTGCTTGAAGTCGTCCGTTCCGGCGACCCTGAGCCAGTCGAAGACGACGGTCTCGGCGGTGGTGATGGTGGCGCCTGCGGCGCGGCAGAGGTCGAGGCCGGCGAGCCGGTGGTCGTCGCGGCGCGAGGCGACGCCGTCGAGCGGCACGTGGACCGCGACGCCGCGCGCGGCGAGCTCGCGCACGGTCTGGAAGACGCAGACGTGCGCCTCCATGCCGACGACGATGGCGGCGCGGGGCGCGCGCTCGTTGAAGGCGCGCTCGAAATCGAGCGCATCGCAGGCGGAGAACTCCAGCTTGTGGATGACCGGCGCGCCCGCGTGGGCGAGCTTCTCGGCGATGGGCGCGACCGTGCGCCCGAGCCCGGCGGGGTACTGCTCGGTCGCGATGACCGCCGCGCCGAGCCGCCGCGCCGCCTCGATCAGCACCGTGGCCGCGCGGGTCAGGGCGTCCATCTGGGGCGCCGGCATCGCGGCCGCGAGCTTCTCCTGGACGTCGATGACGATGACCGCGCTGGTGGAGGGCTCGATCCTTCGCATGGCTACCTCGTGGTCCGGAAGCTCCTCAAGAACCGGAGCAGGTCGCTCCGCAGGTCGAAGCGGAGCAGCGCCTCGCCGATGACGGCGCCCCCGTCGCCGACGAGGACGCCGGGCAGGAGGGTCATCGACTCGAGGAGATCGCCCGGGCGCACGGTCTTCCGGCCGGCGAACGCGCAGCGGCGGCCGTCGTTCGCGGTGAACTCGAAGGAGTAGGGCAGGGTGCCGGTGCGCGCGAGATCGAGGCCGAGCCGCCCGGACAGGTAGCGGTGGTCGGCGAACCCCTCGGCGTCGATCTCGCCCTCGATCTCGACCTCGGGCCTGCGCAGGAAGTCGAGGAGGCGGCGCGAGCGCGCGCGGATGGTGAACGACATGGGCCGCTCGTCGGCGGGGGACTCGACGAGGTGGAAGCTCCCGGCCATGGTCTCGCAGAACTCGAAGCCGCGCATCACGCCTCCGCCCATCACGCCTCCGGGGGCGCGCCGCGGGGCGGCGCCGGCAGCGGCGGGCCGGCCGTGGCCTCCGTGAAGTCCTCGGGCGGGAGCACGAGCCGCTCGACGCGGCGGCCCGCGGCGAGGGCGTCGACGATCTCCGGGATGTCCGCGGGGGTCACGCGCCCGTAGAAGTAGCCGTCCGGCTCGACGGCGATGACGGGGCCGACCCAGCAGACGTCGAGGCAGCTGGCGGAGCAGGCGCGCACCTCGAGCTTCGCGAGGCCGCGCTCGGCGAGGGCGGCCTTGAGCTGCGCGTGGATGCCCTCGGCGCCGCGCTGGGCGCAGGAGCCCTTGGGGACCCCGTCCGGGCGGCGGTTGACGCAGACGAAGAGGTAGCGTTTTCGCTGGGGCACGGGGCGAATCCTCGTGCGTGGCGGGCGCCAGGTCAAGCTGGGCGCCGGCGCAGCGCCAGGTTCACGAGCCCGATCGGCGCCACGACGAGCACGAACGCGAAGCCCACGGCACCCACCGCGAGCCCCGCCAGGCTCGCGAGCGCGAGCCAGAGCACGTCGAGCGCCGCCGGGCTGGAAGACGGCGCATCGACGCGCATCTCTCCGCGGAGATCGCCCACCGTGCGGCCCAGCAAGTCCTCGAAGGGGCGGCCGTACAGGCTCTCGCTGCGGCGGCCGCGGAGGAACGCGCGCACCGTCCGGCGCGGGGCCGAGAGCAGCCCCGCGAAGAGACCGCCCAGGTTGAGCTGCCACGCCGCGACGAAGTCCTTGCAGCCGGCGCCGAGCTCCCAGGCCGAGATCTCGAACTCGCCGATCGTGTTCGTGTCGTAGCCCGTGAGCACGTGGTGCAGGTCGTGGTACCCCACGGCCCGCACGCGCGCCTGGGTGTTCGGGAACGGGACGGGCAGCGGGCCGAGCTTGAAGTCGACCCACGCATCCCCGTACCCGCCGTCCGCGCCGAACCGGTTCACCTCGAAGTAGATCGCCCGCGCCTCCCGCATCGTGAGGCCTTCGTCGTAATGCACAAGCGCCATGGCACCACCCTCGTTCAATGACCTAAGTCACTGACCATGGTCATTCGTCGAGGCTGATCTGTCAAGGGAATCCGGCTTGACTCGAGGACAGGTGCGGCAACACATTGCGCGAGCGATGAGCAGGGTCAGTCAAGGAGCGGCGAAGCGCCGGAAGGGAGCCGCCTCGCCGGACGCGCCTCCGGTGCCGGCGTCCGAGCGCGGCGGTCGCGCCCAGCAGAAGCTCGACACCCGCCGCCGGATCCGGGACGCCGCGTGGGCGCTCTTCACCGAGCTCGGTTACGACGGCACGACGACCAAGGCGGTGGCGGAGCGCGCGGAGGTCGCGGCGGGGACGGTGTTCGTGCACGCGCGCGACAAGGCCGACCTGCTCATGATGGTGATGCACGACCGGCTCGCGGCCGCGGTCGACGCGGCGTTCGAGACGCTGCCGCGGAGAGAGCCCCTGCTGCCCCAGCTGCTCCACGTGTTCCAGCAGCTGTTCGCGATGTACGGCGAGCAGCCGGTCGTGTCGCAGGCGTTCGTGAAGGCCTTCCCCGGCGCGTCAGGCCCGAACGGAGAGCGGCTGAACGCCCTCACGTTCGCGTTCCTGCACCGCATCGCGGGCCTCGTGCGCGACGCCCAGGCGCGCGGCGAGGTGGGCTGCGACATCGACCCGCTCGCCGCGGCGCACAACGTGTTCGCCCTCTACTTCGCGGCGCTCCTGTCCTGGCTCAGCGGCTTCGTGACGCTCGGCGCAGCGCTGGACCCGGTGCTGAAGAACGCCCTCGCCCTCCAGTACCGAGGGCTCCGGGCATGAGGCACCGGCCGGTCGCGCCGCCTTCGGCCCGCGCCCTCGCAGCGTCAGCGCGCGCTTCGCTCCGGTAGGCCGGCGCGGAGCGCGGCGAGCACCTCGGCGTGGGCGCGCGGATCGCCGGCGGCCACCACATCGCCGGCGCTCGCGGCGTCGAGCGGGCGCCCCTCCCAGTCGGTCATGATCCCGCCGGCGCCGGTGATCACGGGGACGAGCGCCGCGAAGTCGTGGAGCTTGAGGCCGTGCTCGACGACCACATCGATGCTGCCGCTCGCCACGAGGCCGTACTGGTAGCAGTCGCCGCCGTAGCTCAGGAGCTTCGCCCGGGCCGCGACCGCCCCGAAGGCGCGCGCCGCCGCCGGCGGGAAATACTGCGGGCCCGTGGTGGAGAGGCGCGCCAGGGAGAGCCCCGCGCAGGCGCGGACGCGCGCCGGGCTGCCGTTCCAGAGCGTCGGCCGGCCCAGGGCGCCGAGCCAGCGATCGCCGAGGACGGGCTGGTCGATGACGCCGAGCACCGGCCTCCCCCGGTGCAGCAGGGCGATGAGCGTGCCGAAGAGCGGCTTGCCCGTGAGGAACGCCTTCGTCCCGTCGATGGGATCGAGCACCCACACGAGCTCCGCCCCGTCGTTCTCGCGGCCAAGCTCCTCTCCCACGATCCCGTGGCCCGGCGCGCGCGCCGCGAGCAGCTCCCGTATCGCCGCCTCGGCCTCGCGATCCGCGACCGTGACCGGGCTCGCGTCCGCCTTGTCGTCGGCCTCGATGCCCTTGCGGAAATACCGCCGGATCACGGCGCCGCTCGCGTCCGCCAGCCGCTCGGCCAGATCGACAAGGTCTTGGGAAGGCGTCATCGTCTCCGTCCTCCTCTGAGGTCCCCGCGGAGCGACCTCAGGGCCCGATCCAGTACGCGCTGCGCGCGCGCACCGCAACGGGCGCGGAGCGAGGCTCAGGCCCGGTGCGCAGTCACGCCCACCTCACCCGGGCGGCTCGAACCCCACGGCGGGGACGCCCGCCGGGACATCGGCGTCCGCGCCCGGCGGCGGCGCGTTGGCCCCGCGTCAGCGCCGCTTCCGCGGATCGCCCCGGAGGATGGGGTACGCCATCAGGAGGCTCAGCCACACCACCAGGAATTTCGGATCGGCCAGCGTCTCGAACGGGATCTCGAAGCGCTCGTTCGTGGACTCCACCTTGCGCTGCTGCGCCTGCGCCGCCGCGGGGCCCACGACCTCGGGCAACCGCCTCCTGCCGCCCTCGAGGCTCGCGCCGCCGGCCGTGGGCAGCTTCGGCAGCAGGGCGCCCTCGGCCGCCAGCGCCTGCTCCTCGGGCGTCCGCCGCGTCGAGAGATCCGGATCGATGATCACCGCCGCCGGATCGAGCCCCTCGGGACGCTCGGCGCCGGGCTCCTCGGGACGCTCGGCGCCGGACTCCTCGGGACGCTCGACGCCGGAAGGCTCCGCGGTCGCGATCCGCGCGTCCCCTTCCGGCTCCTCGGGGCGGTCCAGCGGGGCGTAGCGCGGCGCGATCTCGCCCCGCGTCCGGTCGCGGAGCTCGACCGTCACCCGGGTCGGGATGTACAGGCGCCGCACCTCCTCGACCGTGACCACGGTGTCCTCGGCCGACCCTCCGGCGAGCTCGGGCACCTTCGCGCGCGCGGCGTCGATCGCCGCCTGCTCCGCGTCCATCGCGGCCTTGCAGCTCGGGAGGGACGGGTCGAAGTCGAGGCCGACGGCGCTGCTGCCCCCCTTCCTCTGCTCGGGGCTCGCCGTGCACTCCTGGAGCACGCGCTCCGCGACGGCGTCGTCCTCCCGGTGCAGGAGCCCGAGCGCGAGCTCCTTGCGATCGTCGACGCTGTTCGCGACCTCCGGCCGGCCGACGAAGCGGTAGCGCACGCGGAGCGCGACGTTGCGCTGCCCCGACGCCGTATCGACGACGGTCACGGCCTCCTTGACGAGGTTGTCCGTGGTCGCGCCCTGGACCTCGCGCCGGCTCACCATCACCCGGGACCGCCGCAGCCCCGTGAACACCGAGCGCGTCTGTGCCCGCACGCGCTCGAGGATCTTGAAATCGCTCGTCTCGGTCGGGACGTAAACGTAGCCGTCGAACTCCAGCCGAGCGGGCGGGCGCTTCACGTTCTCGTTGCCCGCCGTCTTGCCCCGATCGCCGCACCCCGCGAGCGCCACTACCCCGACGAACGGGATAACGCGGAACACTGCACGGAGAAGTGCTACCACAACGGATCTCCCCGACGGCGAGGGTGCAATCTCGGTGAATCTAGCGCCGCCGCCCTTCTGACGAAACCCTTACCCTCCGGAAAAGCCGAGCGAGGATGCGGGGATCGCGGTGCAACGACCTGAACGTCAGGACCCGGCGCGCAGCGCCCGACCTCGGGTCAGGTCTCGACCTGTGACCCCGTGAGCCCCCACCTCGGGAGCGAGCGCCGTCGCTGGTGAGCCCCGTTGCGTCAGCCGCCTCGCGAGCGCCGTGGAGGGGGAGAGCGCCGAGCAAGGTGACGCCTCGCGGCGTGGTCCGCATGTCGCTCCGCAGCGCGCCAGGGGATTGCCCTTTCGAAAATCGGATCCATTTGGTCGCCGAGATGAACACGGAAAGCCAGAACCCCGAAACCAGCGGTGCCACGCCCTCTGCCGAGCCCACGGGCGCGGCTCCGGGCCCCCAGCCGCCCGCGTCGACCGCGTCCAGGGAGGCCACGGCGGCCGGCGCGGTCGAGCTCCCCTTCCAGGCCGAGGTGCAGCAGGTCCTCGCGCTGGTCATCAACTCGCTCTACGCGAACCAGGAGGTCTTCCTGCGCGAGCTCATCTCGAACGCGTCGGACGCCCTCGACAAGGGCCGCTTCCTGGCCCTCACGCGCGAAGGCGTCGCCGAGCAGGCCGGCGAGCCCGCGATCCTCATCACGCTCGACGACGACGCCCGGACCCTCACCATCGAGGACAACGGCATCGGGATGACCCGCGACGAGGTGGTGGAGAACCTCGGCACCATCGCCCGCTCGGGGTCCCTGGAGTTCCTGAAGGCCAACGCCGAGGCCGCGAAGCAGAAGAAGGACGGCGGCAAGCTCCAGCTCATCGGCCAGTTCGGCGTCGGTTTCTACGCCGCGTTCATGGTCGCCTCGCGCGTCGACGTGCAGACCCGCTCGATGCTGCCGGGCGCCGAGCCCGTCCTGTGGCGCTCGTCCGGCGCGGGCTCCTTCACCGTGGCCCCCGGCGACCGCGAGCACCCCGGCACGAAGATCGTCCTCCACCTCAAGGAGGACGCGCGCGAGTACACGAAGGTCTGGCGGGTCAAGGAGATCATCCGCAAGTACTCCGACTTCGTTCATTTCCCCATCAAGGTGAACGACGAGGTCGCGAACCGCTCGGCCGCCCTCTGGACGCTGCCCAAGTCGCAGATCACCGAGGAGCAGCACGCGGAGTTCTTCCGGCACGTGACCGGCGGCCACGAGGGCGACAAGCCGCTGCTCACGGTGCACCTGTCGATCGACGCGCCCGTGCAGTTCCACGCCCTGCTCTACGTGCCCGAGAAGGCGGCGGCGGACATGTTCCACAAGGACCGCAGGGCGATGCGCCTCTACGCGAAGCGGGTCCTCATCGTCGAGGAGTGCGACAAGCTCACGCCGATGTACCTGCGCTTCGTGCGCGGCGTCGTCGACTCCGAGGACCTCTCGCTGAACGTCTCGCGCGAGATGCTCCAGGAGAACCGCACGCTCTCCCAGATCGAGCAGCAGATCGTCAAGCAGGTGCTCAAGTCGCTGAAGGACCTCTCCGAGTCGGATCCCGAGCGCTACGCGACCTTCTGGAAGGAGTTCGGCCGGGTCGTCAAGGAAGGGGCCACCAGCGACTGGAAGAACAAGGACGCGATCGCCGAGCTCTGCCGGTTCGAGTCGATGAACACGGAGGACGGCAAGTTCATCTCGCTCCGCGACTACGTGGAGAAGATGCCGGAGGGGCAGAAGGAGATCTATTACGTGACGGGGCTCGGCCGCCGCGCGGTGGAGCAGAGCCCGCACCTCGAGGCGTTCCGGAAGCGCGGCTACGACGTGCTGTTCCTCGTGGATCCGGTCGACGAGTGGCTGGTGAAGGCGCTGAACGAGTTCGACAAGCGCCGCCTCAAGAGCGTGACGCACGGCGACGTCGACCTCGGCGGCGAGCCGGAGAAGAAGGACCAGCCGGAGGAGCCCGTGGACGCGGCCGTGGCGGCGGTCAAGGCGGCGCTGGGCGACCGGGTGAAGGACGTGCGCATCTCGCGGCGCCTGACCGACAGCGCGAGCTGCCTCGTCGCCGCCGAGGGCGACCCAGGGGCGAACCTCGAGCGGATCATGAAGCTCATCGACCAGAGCACCGAGGAATCCAAGCGGATCCTGGAGCTCAACCCGGGCCACCAGGTGGTGAAGAACCTCAACATCCTGGCAGGGCGCGAGCCCGGCTCGGAGCGGGTGCAGCAGTGGTCCGAGCTCCTCCTCGACCAGGCCCTCCTCGTCGAGGGCGTGGTGCAGGAGCCGGCGAAGCTCGTCCGGCGCATCCAGGACCTGCTCGCGCAGGTGAGCACGGCGGCGGTCAGCAGCCAGCCATGAAGCGGCGGGCGAGCTGAAGAGGAAGCCGCCAGGACGCCAAGCACGCCAGGGGGAGAAGTCCTCTTGGCGTGCTTGCTTCCGGGCTCCGGCGGCCTTTCGGTTTCTTGGCCCGGATCGGGCGCCCGGGGTACGCGCGGGTGGCATCGGACGAGGTCGCCAGGATGTCCCGCTTCGCAACTCCCTCGCTCAGCCGTCGGACCTTCCTCCATGCGCTCGGCGCGGCGGGGGGCGCGGTGGCCGCGCCCGGGCTCTTCGGGCCGGCGCCGGCGCTCGCCAGGGCCGCCTCGAAGGTGAAGCGCGTCGAGGCCTCGGACCTCGGCGTGACGCTGAAGCTCGAGCTGTCGCACGCGCCGTTTCCCTGCGACGGGGCCCCGTACAGGGACGCGACGGTGCTGGTCTTCGTGCCGGCCCACTACCGCGCGCCGGAGAGCGGTGAGCTCGACCTCGTGATGCACTTCCACGGTCACGTCACGACCGCGGAGCGGGCCATCGCGGCGCACAAGCTCCGCGAGCAGCTCCACGAGAGCAAGCAGAACGCGGTGCTCGTCGTGCCGCAGGGCGCGGTGAACGCCGCCGAGTCGCCCCCGGGCCAGCTGGGGCAACCGGGCGGCCTCCGGCGGCTGTGCGGCGAGCTCGCCGCGGTGCTCGCGGGCCCGTCGGCGCGGCGGGCGCTCGGCGACTGCGCCGTCCCGAGGCAGGCGAAGCTCGGGATGCTCTGCCTGTCGGCGCACTCGGGCGGGTACCGCGTCGCGGCCGCGTGCCTGCGCCACGGCGGCTGCGAGGTGAACGAGGTGTACCTGTTCGACGCGCTGTACGGGGAAGTCGACGCGTTCCGCGACTGGGTGCTCGCCCGGAAGGACAGGTCGGGGCGGGACAGGCACAAGCTCATCAGCCACTTCGTCGCGGGCGACGTGCGGCGGCTCAACCTCGAGCTCGAGCGCGCGCTCGAGGCCAGGGGCGTCGCCTGCCTGCACGAGCGCCGCCCGGGCGAGCTCTCGCGCAAGCAGCTCCTGAACGGCCGCGCCATCTTCATCGAGACCCCGCTCGCGCACAGCGCGGTGACGTTCCAAGAGAACGCGTTCCGCGATTGCCTGTTCGCGTCAGGCCTCCGCCGCCAGCTCCGATCCAGCTGGTTCAAGAGGAAGAACGAGCCGCGCCAGATCGACGTGCGCCCCCCGTCCTGAGGCGACCCGCCGGCGCCCGCCGGCGGGCGTCAGCGCCGGGCGCGGCGGCGGGCGTCAGTGCCGGAGCGAGACGTCGGCCAGCGCGAGGCGCGCGTCGTTGATGTACGCGCTGTCCGGGAAGCGGCGAATGAACGACCGCAGCGTCGTCTTCGCGTCGTTCCAGGCCTGGATGTCGAGGAGGCACTCGGCGAGGAGGAAGGTCGCGTCATCCATGACCTCGCGGTCGGGCGACGCCTCGGAGAGCGTCATGAGCAGCGGGATCGCGTCGCGCTGCCGGTTCAGCCTGCGGTAGGCGCGCGCCAGGTTGAGGCGGGCCGACGGGGTGTGCGACGCGGTCTCCTTCTGGCGGATCGCGTCCTCGAAGGCGACCGCGGCCTCGTGCCAGCGGCCCGTCCGCATGTGATCGAGGCCCGTCTGGTACGATTTGATCGAGAGCTCCGAGCGCGCCTTGTCGACCGAGTCCGTGAAGAAGGCGAGCTCGGCCCGGGTGAGCGGCGCCTTGCGCAGCACCTCGAACCCCTCGAGCACCTCCTGCCGCCGCTCGGCACGGATGAGCTCGTAGAAGGCCGCGGCGTCGCTCTCGGCCTTGGCGCGCGCGTCGTTCCGCTGCTGCATCTCCTTGAGATCCGCCTCGTGCTTCGCGATGCGGTCCCGGGCGCCCTTCGTCTCGGCCTGGACGGCGTCGACGCGCGCGTCCCAGGCGAGCTTGACCACGCCGATCACCACGATCACGAAGAGCAGGTTCGCGCTCGCGCTGTTCCAGAAGGCGCGCCGCTCGTACACCATCTGGCGCTTGGAGATGCTCTTGAGGTCCGCCGCGAGGGCGTTCGTGAGGTTGTTCGTCTTGATGATGAGCCCACGGGATTCCACGATCTCACGCTTGATCTCCCGGAGCTCGTCGTCGAAGTCGTGCATTTTCAGGTCCTGAAACCGCGCGCTGTGCAGGGGGCCGCGCTCGTGCTAAGGGGGCCGCGACGCGGACCCCTCAGCCGCGCCCCGGAGGCCGCGAAGGCGAACTCCCGGGCCGCGCCAGGGGGCCGATGACGCGGATCCCCGGCCTCGCCGACAGGCCGCCCTTACGCTACCAGGAAGCTCTGCCCATGGACACAAGCGACATCCGAAAAGGCCTCAAGATGATGGTCGACGGCCAGCCCTACTCGGTCATCGACTTCCAGTTCGTCAAGCCGGGAAAGGGGCAGGCGTTCACCCGCGTCAAGATCCGGAACATGGCGACGGGCGCGGTGCTCGAGCGCACGTACAAGTCGGGCGAGAAGCTGGAGCCGGCGGACGTGGAGGAGCGCAGCCTCCAGTACATCTATCCCGAGGGCACCGACTTCGTGTTCATGGACGCGGCGACCGGCGAGCAGCTCACGGTCCCCGGCGAGAAGATCGGCGACGATTCGAAGTGGCTGAGCGACGGGATGTCAATCGATGTGACCCTGTTCAACGGGCAGCCGATCGGCGTCAGCATGCCCCCGCACGTGGTGCTCCAGATCGTGACCAGCGAGCCGGGCGTGAAGGGCGACACGGCGAGCGGCGCCACAAAGCCCGCCACGGTGTCGACCGGCGCGACCGTGAACGTCCCGCTCTTCGTGAAGGAGGGCGAGTGGATCAAGATCGACACGGCCGACGGCAAGTACCTGGAGCGCGTCAACAAGGGCTGACCCTCGGCTGACCCCCGGGGCCACGGCCGCGGGGGTCACTTCGCCTCGAAGATCACCGCGGCCGCGCCGGCGACGCACGCGACGCGGGCGCCTCCGTTGGCCGGCGCGCACGCGGTCGCCTGCGCGAGGTCGCCGCCCGACCAGAGGCGCGCGGCGCCGCCGGCCGTCGCCACGAGGAGCCCGCCGGCGGCGGGGACCGCGAGCGTGGTGCCGTCCGGCGACCGCGCCGCGCCCTGCGGGGCGGGCGTGGTGAGCGGGAACGAGAGCGCGGACGAGGCCGGCGCGGCCGCGCGCAGGTCGATCGAGACCAGCGCGGCGCCGAGGGCGATGTCGAAGCCGCCCTCGGACGCGGCGAGCGGGGAGTACGGCAGCCGCTCGGTCCCGGCGCAGCGCTCGGCCGAGGCCGCGCCCGCCCGGGCGCGGGGCCCCTGGCCGCGGAGCAGCGGGAGGGGGACCTCCATCTCGCCGACGGCGTCGGGCGAGCTGCGGAAGAGCGCGAGCAGCGTGGGCGCGTCGCAGCGCCGCTCGACGGCGACGAGCTCCGCGGGCCCGGCGCGGACGGCGGTGGGCCAGGGGGGGATGTCCGTCGCGGACTCGGTGGACGCGGCGGGGTCGACGCGGACGACGCCCTGCGCGGTCCGGACGAGCAGGGCGCCGCTCGCCTCGAACGCGAGCGGGCCGAAGGCGCCGGGCCGGGTCGGCTGCGGGGCGGCGGCGGTGCGGTACACGGCGCTCGGGGTCACCGGCGGCGCGAGCTTCGCGAGGAGCTTGCCTTCCTCCTTGGTGCGGGGCTCGGCGCCGCCGCCGTCGAGCGCCGCGACGGCCGCGAGCGGCGCGCCTCGCGTCGACGCCGCGACCGCCTCGGCGTGGTCGATCGCCGCCGCGAGCCCCGGCTCGCCGCAGCGCACCGGGCCGGCGCCCGTCCAGACGCGGGCCTCGCCGGCGCGCGCGGCGTCGCGGCCGGCGATCGCCCCGCCGCCGCCCGCGGCGTCCGCGCAGAGGACCGCATAGAGCCGGCGCAGCCGCTGGGCGGAGGCGGCCACGGCCGGCGCGGTGGATTTGCCGCGCGCGTCGCGGAGCAGGGAGGCGGCGAGGGCGCGCAGCGTCTCGCCGGGCTGCGCCGCGTCGCGCGACAGGCCGGCGGGGCGATCGAGGAAGACGAGCGGGGCGCGGAGCTCGGAGGCGGCGCCCGCCGGGGCGGGGAACGGACGCAGCGCGCCTTCGATTCCGACGGAGACGACGAGGTCGTCGCGGCCGTCCGCGTCGTGGTCGGCGACCTCGAGGGCGGCGGAGAGCGCTTCCGCCGGCGGCGGCGCGCGGAGGCGGAGCTCCAGGGCGAGCTCCGGCGGCGCGCCCGCGCCCGCGGCGGACCCGGGCAGGCGGATCACGGCGATCCAGCGCGTGGCGCCCGCGCCGGCGGCGCGCTGCGGATCGGCGCACTGCGGCGCGAAATCGAGGGCGAGCGTCGAGGGGCCGATCTGGCTGAGGCCGACGCGCGGGGTGCACCCCTGCGGGGCGAGATCGCCGGGGAGCGCGGTGAGCGTGCGCAGCGCCTGGGGCCGCGCGGCGGGCGCGAACAGGAGCTCGCCGCGCAGGCCGTCGGGCGCCCGCGTCCAGGCGACGAGATCGCGCGCGCCGTCCCCGTCGAGGTCGAGGAGGAGGCCGGTCTCGAAGGTGCGCCCGGTCGGCGCGGCGACCATGGCGCCGCCGTCGAGGGGCCACCGCTTGCCGCCCTCGGGCGCCGGGACGCTCGGCACGGCCGCGAACCGGGGCGGGGCGGCGGCGTCGGGCGCGCCGGCGTCGGCCTTGAGGCCCGGGTCCGGGGCGCCGGGGCCGACGCCGCTCAGCGGGGGCGGGGAGCCGGAGGGCGCCGCCGAGCCGAGCGTGTAGGGCGTGTAGGGCTTGGAGCTCGGGCAGCCGTCGCAGCCGGTCGCGGCGAGGAGCGGGAGCAGGGCGGGGAGGAGCTTCGAGCAGGATCGATCGGGCATCGCGGGCGGACCCGCCGGAGCAGCGGCGTGCGGCGGGCCGCGCAGGCGTAGCACGGGCGGCGCGCGGGCGTCGTGGAGCCGGCGCGCCCCGGGGCCGGATGGCGCCGGCGCGCGTTTCGGAGTAGCTTGATCGAGGGCAGATGCGCGGGCCGAAACCTCCCAGGGCCATCGAAGGCGAAGACTATTACCTCGAGGGAGGCCGGGTGGTGTTTACAGAGGCGTATCACCTGAAGCGGGGATACTGCTGTAACTCGAAATGCCGTCATTGCCCTTACCGTGAGAGCGCGCCGACGGAAGCGATAACCGTCATGGCACCTCGCCTGAAACTTCTCTGACGCAGAGGCCGCGCTCGAGCGCCCGCGGCGGAGCGCGGCGTTCCGCCGTCAACGCATGAGGCGACATGGCGGTCTCTGTTGCGCGGCTCGCACGTGCCGCCGGCCCGCGGCGATCTCTGGGCCACACTTCGTCGTGCTGTCGATGACGGTGGAAGCTCGCGCTCGCGATGGAATGCCGGTTGATCCGGATTGTGCGAAGCGTCTAGGATTTCGCATCCCACACTCGCGCAGGAGTTCCTATGCGTCGCAGTCTTCGCCCTCTGCTCTACTGCCTCTTGCTCTCGGTGCCGGTCGGCTGCAACGCCGCGCCGGACGACAAGGCGCCGCCGCCGCCGCCGGTGGTCGACCCGGAGCCGACGATCGAGGACACGGATGAGGACGGCATCAGCGACGCGGAGGAGGGGCGCGACGAGGCGGTGGACACCGACGATGACGGCGTGCCGGATTTCGAGGACACCGACTCCGACGACGACGGCGTGTCCGATGAGGTCGAGGGCGCCATCCCGCTGGGGCAAACGGGGCTGCCTGACAGCGACAGCGATGGCGTGCCCGATTTCCGCGACGAGGACTCCGACAACAACGGTCGCCCCGACGGAGAGGACGGCGAGGACGACCTCGATGGCGACGGCAGGGCCGATTACGCGGACCTCGACGATGACGGCGACGGCCTCTTCGACAAGGACGAGCTGGGAGCGGACCCGCTCGACCCGGTGAACACCGACGGCGACAGGTGGCCTGACTTCCGCGACACCGACTCCGATAAGGACGGCATCCTGGATCGGTTCGAGCGAGCGCTCGACGCTGACGGCGATGAGATCCCGGCGTTCCGAGATCTCGATTCGGACAATGACTGCCGGCCCGATTCGGTCGAGCGGGGCGAGGGCGAGCCCGAGCATCCGCCCATCGACAGCGACGACGACGGCGGGGCCGATTTCGTCGATCTGGACAGCGACAACGACGGCCTCCTCGACCAGCTCGAGGACGTCAACTGCGACGGCGTGCTCGATCCGAGCGAGTCGAGCATCGCGAGCGAGGACACGGACGAGGACGGCGTGAGCGACCTCATCGAGCAGTCCGCCGGCACGAACCCGAACGACGACATGGATAACCCGCGGGCCAACGGGGACTTCGTGTTCGTCGTGCCCTATCGGGCCGATCCGGATCCGGCGCAGGACACGCTCGATTTCTCGACCAACATCTCGCAGGCCGACGTGGTGTTCGCGATGGATACCACCGGCTCGATGGGCCGTGTGATCTCGAGCTTGAGGGAGACGCTCCAGGAGATCATCGCGCAGCTCGCCGAGGAGATCCCGAGCATCGGCATCGGGGTGACTCACTACAGGGACTTTCCGACCAATCCGTACGGGGCCTCCTCCGATCGGCCGTTCTATCTGCAGCATCGGGTGATGAGCGTCCTCACGCCGGAAGGGAAGGAATCGGTGCAGGACGCGGTGGACTCCCTCGCGGCCGCGGGCGGCGCCGATACTCCGGAGAGCGGCTGGGAGGCTCTCTATCAGATCGCCACCGGAGAGGGCACGCGCGCGGGAGGCTCCAACGTGCCTGCGTTCAATCCGGTGACCGCGCCGCCGAGCGAGATCCCGGCGGGCGAGTCGGTGGGGACCCTCGGCGGCGTGGGCTTCCGCCCCGGCTCGCTGCCCATCGTGGTGATGCTCACCGACGCGCCGAGCCACAACGGGACGATCCCGGAGAACAACTACTCGAGGCTCGACTCGCCGAACTACGCGCAGGCGCTTCGCTCGCTGACCGCTCTTGGCGGCCGCCTCATCGGCATGGCGACGACCGATGGGGACTCGGACGAGCCCAAGGCCGACCTCACCGCCGGCGCGCTGGGGACCGGCTCGGTCGTTCCGCCGTCCGCGTGGGGATCGGCTGAGTTGCGCCCGCCGGGGTGCGCGGTGGATCAGTGCTGCATCGGGGACGACGGGAGCGGCGTGACGGCGACGAACGGCAAGTGCCCGCTCGTGTTCTCCGTCTCCCTCAGCGGCGCCGGCCTGAACCTGGCTGTCATCCAGGCGATCAAGGTGCTCACGACCTACGTCACGCTCGACATCTCGGCGGCGGCGGAGGACGACGAGACCGACACGGTCGACGCCGTGAGCGCGTTCATCGACAGGATCATCGCGAACAACCAGGCTCCGGAGCCCTGCACCGCCGGGCTCAGGGTCGTGGACAGGAACCTCGACAGCGTCGCGGACACCTACGCCAACGTGTTCCCGGGGCCGACGGTCTGCTTCGACGTGATCCCGAAGATCAACGTCTCGGTGCCTCCGACGACGGAGCCGCAGGTGTTCACGGCGAACATCGTCGTCACCGGCGACGGCGTGACCACGCTGAGCACCCGCAAGGTCTTCTTCCTCGTTCCGCCGGAAATCCCGGAGCCCCCCATCCAGTGACGAGCGGCCGGCGCTCGCCGGCACGCGCCCGGAGCCGCCGAGGGGTCGCCCTGGCGGCTCTCTCGAGGCCGTTCGGGGCCCGCTTCTGGTACACCACGGTCATGGTCGAAGGCTCGGTCAGCGGGGGTGCCCGGGCGCCCGGGGAGGCCCGCGGCGCGGCGCTCTGGGAGCTCGCGCGGCTCTTCTTCCGGCTGGGCGCCACGGCCTTCGGCGGCCCCGCGGCCCATGTCGCGATGATGGAGGACGAGGTGGTCCGCCGGCGCGGCTGGATGACGCGCGAGGACTTCCTCGATCTCTACGGTGTGACCAACCTGATCCCGGGACCCAGCTCGACCGAGCTGGCGATCCACATCGGGCACCGCCGGGCCGGCTGGGCGGGGCTGCTCGTGGCCGGGGCGTGCTTCATTGTCCCGGCGGCGCTCATCACGCTCGGGTTCGCGTGGGGCTATGTCCGGTTCGGCGCTGTGCCGGAGATGTCGGCGCTCCTCTACGGGGTGAAGCCGGTGATCATCGCGGTGGTGGTCCAGGCGCTCTGGGGTCTCGGCCGCGCCGGCTTGCGCTCGAAGCGCTCGATGGGCCTCGCGGCGCTCTGCGCGGGAGCGAACCTGCTCGGCGTCCACGAGCTCGCGGTCCTGGCCGGCGCCGGCGCGCTCGCGGTGGCGCACCGGCTCGCGGCCGGGCGTCCTGCGGGCCCGTCTCCCGGCGTGGCGGCCTTTGCGGTCCCGCTCGTCGGGGGCGCCGCGACGGCCGCGGCCGCGGGCGTCCCGTTCGGGCTCCTGCCGCTGTTCCTGTTCTTTCTCAAGGTGGGCTCGGTCCTCTTCGGGAGCGGCTACGTGCTCCTCGCGTTCCTCCGCGCGGACCTCGTCGAGCGATACGGGTGGATGACCGAGGCGCAGCTGCTCGACGCGGTGGCGGTCGGCCAGGTGACGCCCGGTCCCGTCTTCACGACGGCGACGTTCATCGGATATCTCCTGGGCCGCGTCCCGGGCGCTCTGGTCGCCACGGTGGGCATCTTCCTTCCGGCGTTCTTCTTCGTCGCGCTGAGCGGCCCGCTGATCCCCCGCGTCCGCCGTTCGGCCGTGGCCTCGGCCTTCCTTGACGGCGTGAACGCGGCGTCGCTCGCGCTGATGGCGGTCGTGTCCTACCGCCTTGCCCGCGCGGCCGTGGTCGACTGGCTCACCGGCGCCCTGGCCCTCGTCGCAGCGCTCCTCCTCGTCCGTTACCGCGTGAGCTCGCTCTGGCTCATCCTGGCCGGCGCGGCCCTCGGCATCCTCTCCGTTCATCTCTAGAGCGACCCATCGAGGCTCGCAGCCTCAACGTTGCCTCCTCGGCGGCCCCCCGCGGCCCGGAGCCCCTCTCGCTCGCGATCCTCTATCTGGCCGGCGATCGTACGGAGGCGGGCTCCTCCGCGGCCACCAGCGTCGACCCGGCCCCGAGGTAGAACGCGTTGCCTCGCCAGGCGACCCGCCGGTTCGAATAGGCGTTCAGCCAGCAGAAGAACCAGCACAGCGTCCGCAGCGGCTCCGCCGCCACCAGCGTCAGGTTGAAGCGCGCCGGCCGCAGCGCCCTCAGGGCCAGGAACGTCCCCAGGCTCTGCAGCGCCCAGGCGAACAGCCAGACTTCCAGGGCGAAGCGCGTCGGGCTGAGCAGCAATGTCAGCCAGGCGATGAGCAGCGGCGAGTTGAACGGCTCCACCGCGAAGCAGCGCGGAACGAGCGCGCGCCGCATCTTCGCCCAGCGGGTGTGCCGATCCAGCGTGCGCATGAGCGAGCAGCTCGTATTGCGGTTCTCGATCGGATCCAGGCAGAGGTCGACCACGAACCCGCGCGCGCTGAAGCGCTGCCCGAGCACGTCGTCCTCCGCCAGCACGCTGGCCACGCTCTCGAACCCGCCCACCCGCTCGAGATCGATCCGTCGCATCGCCATCGACTTGCCCACGCTGATCGACCGCCCCGCGAGCTCGGCGGCGGCGACGACTCCGGGCGCGATGAACGCCCCGAGCTGCGCGTTCTCGACCACCGCGCCGAGCGTGCGCTCCCCCGTGCCCACGACCAGGCTCGAGACGAGCCCCACGCCGGGCCGCATCAAGCTCGACAGCAGCGCGTGGAGGTAGTCCGGGCGGACACGCACGTTCGCGTCCGAGATGACGAGGACGCTGCCCTCCGCCCTGCGCGTGAGCTCGAGGAGCTGCGCCACCTTCGGGTTCAACGCCTCGCTCGGATCCGTCAGGCAGAGCCGCGCCCTCACCTCGGGGTGCGCCGCGATGAAGGCCTGGATCACCGGCACCGCCGGGTCTTCACGCGAGGCGACGCCGAAGACGAGCTCGTAACAGGGGTAATCGAGGTGAGCGAAGGATTCGAGGTTGCCGGCGAGCTCGTCATCGACACCGGCGACAGGCTTGAGGACGCTGACGACCGGGGTCGCCGCGAGCGGCGGCGGCGCCTCGAGCCGACGCCGGCTGATCCTCCAGAGGAAGGAGGCCTGAAGCGTCGCGTAGATGGTGGATGACAGCGCCGTCGGCGCGACCGTCGCCAGAGCTCCCCAATCCATGGATGGCGATGCTGACCGAGGCGCGTGGCGTCTCGATGGCCGGACCGCAAATCCAGCGCTGCCTTTTCGCGACCGGGGCGTGACAGGACCTCACCGCGCCCCCTGCCGCCTGGGAGCGACTCCCCACGACACGCCGCGAATTCCCTGGTGACATCCCATTCACCAGAGGATCTGTCGCCGACACACGCGCGCCGGGCCGCAGCGAGCGGGGCCGCGCGGCCGGGCAACGTCAGCCCATGCGGCCGATCAGCTCTCGCGTGATGTTCTTTTGATGGGACTCGAGCGTACCGCCGCCGATCTCGAGCAGCTTCGCGTCTCGGAAGAACCGCTCCACCTTGTACTCGGTGCAGTAGCCCCAGCCGCCGAGCACCTGCATGGCGTTGTCGGCCACCTCCTTGCCCACCGGCGCCGCGAAGAGCTTCGCCGCGTCCGTCCCGAGGCGGTTTCTCCGGTCGGGGCTGACGCCGCGGGCCACCGAGTAGATGAGGGCGCGCGCCGCCTCGGTCTTGGCGTAGCTCTCCGCGATGTAGCGCTGGATCTGCCCGTGCTCGGCGATCGGCTTGCCAAAGCTCCTTCGCTCTCCTGCGTACTGGATCATGATGTCCATACAGCGATCCGCGATTCCGAGGCTCATGGCGGCCAGGGTGAGGCGCTCCAGCTCCAGGTTCCTCATCATGTTGCGGATCCCGCCCCCCTCCTGGCCCAGGACGTTCCGGGCGGGCACCACGCAGTCATCGAAGATGAGCTCGCTCATCGTGCTGGCGCGCATTCCCATCTTCGGCGTCTTCTCGTCCGTCGAGAACCCGGGGAAGCCGCGCTCCACCACGAAGGTCGTGACCCTGTCCTCGATGGTCGCATAGACCAGGAAGATCCGGGCTTCGGGGGCGTTCGTGATGAGCGCCTTGCGCCCTTTCAGGATGAATCGATCCCCGTCGCGCCGGGCGAACGTCTTCATGCCGAGCACGTCTGTCCCGCTCGTGGGCTCGGTCATGCCCATCGCGCCGATCCACTCGCCGGAGAGCACCTTCGGCAGGTACCGCGCGCGCTGCTCGTCGTTGCCGGCGTGGAAGAAGTTGTTCACGAACAGCATCGCGTGGGCGAGATACGCGAGCGTGAAGCCGGGGTCGCTCTTTGCGAGCTCGTGGTGGATGATCACGGCGGCGACCGCGTCCATGCCCGCGCCCCCGTGCTCCGACGGCACGGTCACGCCGAGCAGGCCGAGCTCGCCCAGCCGCTGCATCAGGGGGATGTTGAGGGTCGCGCTCCGGTCGTGCTCGTCGGCCTGCGGCTCGACGACCTCACGGGCGAAATCCCGCACCATTTGCCGCAGCATCCGGTGCTCTTCCGTCGGGTTTTCTAGATCGCTTTCCATGGCGGAGGATGACGCGCTCATCGCCGCCCAACGTAGCACGTGGAAGCGCGCACCCGCGACGGCGTGGCACGCGATTCGCTTGATCCCTGGACGAACCCTCTCGAAAGGGGCCGAATGAAACACTGGACCGATATGGTGCTCTGGGGCGTGGCCCTAGTGTCGCTGCTGATCTGGCTGCTCGCCGTGCTCGGTGCGCGGCACGCGAACAACTGGATCCACGTGCTCCTGGTGATCTCCGCCGCGTTCGCCGTGACCGGGATGCTCCGGCAGATGCCCGCGCGGCCGCGGCGCTGAGCCGGCGGGCGCCGCGGGCGCCGCTGGCGGCAACTCCACCTCTGTCGCCGTCGGCGCGGGCCCGTCCTGGCAGCAGCGGACGCCGGTCGAGTAATCGAGGTAGCTCCTCGGGTGGGCCGTGATGAGCGCCTCGCAGCCGGACCGGGTCGAGCGCGCGTAGAAGCCGCCGGCGAACGCGCCGCCCGGCTCGTTCACCCACTCATCGAGGTTGCCCACGAGATCGTAGACCGCGTCGCTGCCCCAGCGGCTCCTGCACCGGGGGCTCGCGCCCGTCTCGCGCAGCAGGGGCTCTCGGGCGCTGCGCACACGGTTCAGCCGGGGGTCCAGGTGGCCGATCGACGCGTTGCCATGGAGCAGGGAGGCGGGGTGCGCTGGCCGGAAGACATTGCACGCGCCCTCCTCGAACGTGTCGCCGTACGGGTACAGGGTGTCGTCCTCACCGCGGCACGCCGTGACGAACTCCTCGACCGAGCAGAGCCGCTTGCCCGCGGCGGCGCAGGAGCTCTCGGCGACGAGGCCGGTCGCGTAGCCGCTCGGCCGCACCCCGAACCGGGAGCGGGCCAGGGCGGCGATCGTCCGGCCGCGCTGCCAGCCGGGGAGCAGGGGCAGCGGGAAGGCGCGGGCGTGGACGTCGCCGATCCGCCGCCGGCCGGTCGACCACTCGGCGAGCGTGAGCTCGAGGAGGTTCGGGGTCGACGGGTAGTCGGGCGAGAGCGCCTGTCCCGTGGCGCCGTCGACGAGCATCGCCTCGAAGCGATCGATGCAGAAGCGGCCGCCCTCGATGGCGACCATGTCCGCGGGGCACGCGGGCGCGGCCGGCAGCGCGGGGGCGAGCGCCTCTGTCGGCTCTCCCGCCGCCGCGCGCACCGCCGCGACCGCGCTCTCGGGCAGCGCGGGGCGCGCGACGCCCGCCTCGGCCTGCGCGTCGAGGCCGCTCACCGCGCTCCCGAACCACCGCAGGCTGCCGTCGGCGGCCCAGACGACGTCGCCCACCACGCAGGCGCCGGGGGCCGCGAGCTCCGGCACGGTCACGAAGGCGCCCGGCGAAGGCGCCGGGACCGCGCGCCGCGCCGGCTGCCCGTCGACGCAGAGCGCGCCGGTGTCGTCCTCCGGCCACGGCTGCGACGCGAGCTCCGCGCCGTCGTCGTCCAGCCAGACCACGTGGCGCCGGGCCGCGTCGCTGAGCAGCGCGCCCCCCTCGGGCAGGGCGACGAGCCGCACCGCGAGGTCGCCCTCGGCGAGCGGCAGCGACGTCTCGCGCGCCGCGCCGGGCCGGCCGAGCGCGTCGATCGAGAGCGCCACGACCCTGCGTGGGTCGCCGGCGCTCACGCCGGCGACGAGGGCCCCGCCGCCCCGGCGCTCGCAGGCGTCGAACCCCGCGCGCACCGGCGACGCGATCGCGACGGCGGGCGTCGCGGGGCCGGCCGCGGCGGCGTGGGGCGCCGCCGGCGCGAGCGCGCCCGGCCCGGCGAGCGCGCCCGAGGCGTCGATGCCGGTGATCTGGAGCCGATCGCCGAGCACCTCGAGAAAGAGCCCCCGCTCGCGCCCGCCGACGAGCGCCGTACCGCCCTCGTGGGCGCGCCCCCGCAGCGCGGGCACCACGAAGGGCTCGGGCACGAGCCGCACGACGTCGGTCCTCGCGAGCCACCAGGACGCTCCGATGCGCGCGGCGCGCCGCCTGTCGGCGGGGCGCTCCGGCTCGCCGATCGGCGTGCCCGGCGCGCCCCCCGGCGGCGCGGCGCCGATCCCCTCGGGCGCCGCCGCCGCCGAGATCGGCCCGCGCGGGTCGAGCCGGTGGAGCTGCCCCGCGGCGAAGGCGAGCCCCTCGCCGTCGGTCGCGAGCGCGCCCCACGCGATGCGCGCGCGCCGCGCCGGGAACGGGTCCGGCTCGCGGCGCGGCTGCCCGTCGGCGCGCGACGCCGAGAAGAGCTCGCCGGAGGTCGTCTGGAAGTAGGCGCGATCTCCCGCCCACGCGGCGAGCCCCGGGTCGTACGCCGGCTGCCCTGTGGCGCGCCGGGCGCCGCTCGCGGCGATGCGCGCGAGCGCGTCGATCTCGGCCGGCGCGAGCGGGGTCGCGTCGGCGAGGCGCGCCGGATCCACGGCGCAGACCGCCCTGGGCGCGGCGCCGGCGGGGAGCCGCTGGAGCGAGGGCGCGACGCGCGTCGCCTGGCAGGCCCCGTTGCGGCCGGTGACGCCGACGACCACGGCGCCCGCGCTCGCCGTCACGAGGCGCGGATCCAGGTGGCCGCGCAGCGTGCCGTAGTCGAGGTCCCCCTCGGCCACGACGGCGCGCCGGCTCGCGTCGAGCTTGCCGTCCTCTCCGAGCGACGCGAAGGCGATCTGCGCGCTCCCGAGCCATGACGTGCTCGTCTTCTTCGCGCTCGCCGCGTAGTAGAGCAGATCGATCGCGCCCGGCCTCCCGCCGGCGTCGATGAGCCCCATGCCGTCGAGCGGCGGCCGGAACCGGAGCCCGGTGGGCGACGACGTGGCCGCGATCCCGCCGGCCGGCGAGATCCAGCGGACCCGCACCTCGACCTCGGGCAGCGGATCCGGCCGCTTCGGCCGGGGCGCCGCGCGCGGGGCCTTCCTGGGCCGGCCTTCGCGCCCTCGATCCGCGCCGCGCTTCTTCTTCTCGACCGCCGCGCCGCGCGCGCCGGTCGTCTTTCCGGGCCGGCTCGCCGCGGGCGTCTTGCGGGCCGGCGCCTTGCGGGCGGTCTTCGCCGGGGCGGAGCGCTCGCGCGCCGCGCGCTGCGCCTTCGCGGTGCTCCTGTCGCCCTTCGCGGGATCGGCGATCTCGAGCTCGATCAGCGCGACGCGCTCGCCCACGGCCGCCGCCGCGTGCGCGCGGGCTCTCGCGCACGAGCGGGACGCGGCCGAGGTCTCGCCGGGGAGGAACGCCGTCGCGCAGATCTCGCCGTCCTGCGAGGTGAGCAGCGTGGTGCTCCCGCCGGGCGAGGAGAGGGCGCCGGCGAGGTCCTCGTCGACCAGCGGGAGCGGCGGCCCGAGCTCGCCGGTCGCGGCGTCGAGGCGCCTGACCCAGCCGGATCGGTCCGACGACGTTTTCGAGAGGAACAGCACCGAGCGGCCGTCGAGCGACGGCTCGAGCGTGAACGGGAGCGGCTCGACCTCTGGCGCGCCGACCGGCGTGCGGCCGGGTTGCGCCGTGGCTGCGCTCGTCGCCGCGGCCTCGGCCGAGGTCGATGCCGCCGGGGCCGCGGCCGGCTCGCGGTCGGAGGCGCGCGCCGCCGTGCCGGCAGGCGCGGGCGATGCCGTCATCGGGCGGCCGGAGCACGCGCCTGCGCCACAGGCGAGCGGCACGAGCAGCGCAGCGATGAGGGAGAGGGGCGATCGGGGATGTCGCATGCTTCGCACGGTCGGCCTCCCTCGCGGCGCGGCCGGGAGGGGGCGGCGGCCGAGCCTAGCGCAGATGGGCCGGCGATCGTCGCCGGGGGCTCACGCGTCGCGCGCCGTGGGCGCCCACACGCCGGAGCGTGCGCCGCGGTGCCGCTCTGTACGGGCCACGAGCGTCGCGGGGGCGCGCGCCCGCGGGCACGGCGGCTGCAACCCGGCAGGGCGGAGAAATTCCAGGAGGCCTCCATGAACGCGTCGATTCACCGCATGCACGTAACTCTGGGCTCCGTCGCGCTCCTCGCGCTCGCCTCCGGGTGCGGCGGCGAGCGGCGGCCGGCCCAGCCGATCGGCAGGACGCCGACGTTCGAGTCCGAGGCGCCCTACGCCGCCGAGCCGCAGCCGTACGCCGCCGATCAGCATCCCCCGGGCGCCGCTCCGGGGCGCGCGCCGGAGCCCGGCTCGGACGAGCTCGGTCGGCGCCCCACCGAGCCCACCGAGGAGGACCGGACGCGCCACGGGGCCGCGGGCGGCCTGGACGAGCACGAGCTCTGCGAGGAGATCTCGGCGTCGACGAGCGTCACCGCGGAGGACATCCCGGGCGGCGTGCAGATCGTGATGACGCCGAGCCCCGGCGCCAGCGCGACGTCGCTCGACATGCTCGCCCGCCGGCTCGACACGCACCTCGGCGCGCTCCGCCAGGCGCAGCAACCGCCGGAGGACATCGTGACGCGCTGCCGCCTGTTCGACATGGCCCGCATGGGCGCGCGCGGCAGGGTCGTCGAGGCGGCGGACGGGCTCCGCGTGCTCTTCACGACCGACGACGCCGCGAGCGTCTCGACCCTCCGCGAGCAGGCGCGCCAGTTCGTTCAGTCCGCTCGCGAGGGACAAGTCCGGTAGGGCTGTCCAGTGCCGCGGGGGTGCCGCCGGCCGAGATCGGGGCCGTGCAGGTGGCGCTCGACCGGTCGTGGGGTGCGGGCTAGCCTGTGAAGGCGCGGGCTAGCCTGTGCCTGAAGGGTCCCCACGATGAGCAAGAAGCTGGATGAAGAGTTGGCTCAGGCGCTGTCTCTGGTGGAGCAGCAGGACACGCCCGCGGTGGTGAAGCCGGCCGCGGCGAGCCCGCCGACCAAGCCGCGCGCGTCGCGCAGCCTCGGCCTGCTCGCGACGCTGCTCGTCATGGTGGGCGCGCTCGTCTCCCTGTTCCTCGTCGGCTTCAAGGAAGCGGCCGTCTACGCGACGCCGGTCGATCAGCTGCTCGCCTCGAAGGAGAAGCTCGCCGGCCGCAAGGTCCGCGTCGAGGGCGAGCTCGTGCCCGGCACGCTGGCCAAGCGCGACACCCCCTGCGAGTACCGCTTCCAGATCCACGGCACGCAGGCGCCGCTGCCGGTGCGCTACGCCCAGTGCGTCATTCCCGATACCTTCCGCGACGTTCCGAGCGGCGGCGTCCAGGTGACCGTCGAGGGCACGCTCCAGCAGGACGGCAACTTCGAGGCGAGCCTCGTGATGGCGAAGTGCACCTCGAAGTACGATCCCAACTCGCACGAGATGAAGGGCGGCGCCGCGGCCGTCGAGGGTCCGCTCTCGCTCAAGTGAGCGGGACGCGCCCGTCCGCTGCCCCTGCGCCCGCGCGCGGCGCAGCCCTGGCAGACCCGGTAGCGCTCGCCTTCGCCCGCGCATCCTCCACACTGCGACGATGATCCCCCGTGACCGCCGGTTGCTGAGCCCCGTCGGCGACGGACGCAGCTCGCCTGTTCCGGGCGAGCCGCCCTCCGGCCGCGGCGCCGCGAGCGCCGGCGCGTCGAATCCCATCGGCCCCGTCCTGACGGCGCAGCACGCGCTCACCCTCCTGCCCGACATGGAGGCGGTGCTGGGGTCGATCTTCCGCGACGTCGAGCGCGCAGAGCGGCGCGTCGACATCGAGACGTACATCTACCGCGACGATCTGCTCGGGAGCTCGTTCGGGGACATCATGGGGCGGGCTGCGGCGCGCGGCGTGCGCACGCGGCTCCTCTACGACCCGCTCGGCTCCCACGAGACCGACGCCCCGTTCTTCGACGAGCTCCGGCGCCGCGACATCGAGGTCCGCGCTTACCGCCCGATGGCGTCGGGGCTCGGCCAAGGCGGGCTCCTGCCGCGGGACCACTCGCGCGTCATCGTGATCGACGACAACGCCTACACCGGCGGGGCCGCGTGGGGAGACGAGTGGCTGCCCACGCGGCGCGGAGGCAAGGGGTGGCACGACGTCTGTATGCGTCTCGAGGGCCCCTGCGTCGACGATTTCGCCTTCCTCTTCGAGCAGCGCTGGCGTGAGGCCGACGGCGGATCCGAGGGGCTGCGCGACTTCGCGACGGGGCGCAAGTACCCGGATCTCGAGCTCGTCGCGGACACGCCGGACGACAACGCCCGGGTCTATTCCCGTTACCGCGAGGCGATCCAGCGCTCGAGGGAGCGCGTCTGGATCGAGAACGCCTATTTCTTCCCGCCCGCCGGGATGCTCAAGGATCTCGTCGACGCCGCCTCGCGCGGCGTCGATGTCCAGATCATCCTCCCCGGCGAGACCGATCTGCCGATCATCCAGCGCGCCGCGCGCGCCGAGCACGCCGCGTGGCTCGATCGCGGCTTCAAGCTCTTCGAGTACCAGCGGGATGTCATGCACTCGAAGTTCGCGCTGGTCGACGACGACTGGTGCACGATAGGCACGTTCAACGCGAACCCGAGCAGCCTGAGCGCCGTCAACGAGGTGAATCTGTTCGTGTTCGATCCGGCGTTCGTCGCGCAGGTGGCGGACCTGTTCTCGAAGGACAGGGCGGACTCGCGGCCGGTGATCCGGGGCTCGCTCGCGGCGCGGTCGCTCCAGGGCAAGGCCGCTGACTGGCTCGCTCACGGGGCCTTGAGCCTCCTCGACAAGCTGGTCAAGACATCCCCGGATTGACCCCCGAGGAGGAGGCATTTGAGCCAGGATCGCGACCTCGTCATCCTGACCCAGAACATCTGGGGGGGAGCCGCCCTCTGGGAGCGGCGCCGGACGATGCTGGCCCGGCTCATCAGCGATCTGCGCCCCGGCATCATCGGGCTCCAGGAGGTGCACGCACCGGGCGCGAGCGGCGATCTCGGCCAGGCCGGCGAGCTCTCGCGGCTCGCCGGCGGATACAGGGCCTGGTTCGCGCCCGGCCGGGTCGCCGCGGGCGGCGAGTGCGAGGGGGTCGCGCTGCTCTGCAGGGAGGACATCGAGGTGCTCGATCACTCCCTGGAGGCGCTCACGCTCGATCGCGAGGACCCGTTCGAGCGCGACAGCCAGCGCGTGGTCCTGCGCGCCGCGATCCGGCACGCGGGCGCGGTGATCGACGTGCTCGTCACGCACCTCTCGCTGTCGAAGCGCGCGCGGGCGCGCACCGTGCGCGAGCTCGTCAGCTTCGCGGCGCGCGAGCGCGAGAAGTCGGGGAGCCTCGGCGCCGTGCTGATGGGCGACTTCAACGCGCTCCCGAGCGAGGAGGCGGTCTGTTACCTCCAGGCGAGCGCCGGAGACGGCTGCTGGCTCGACGCCTGGACGCAGGCGCACCCCGGCAAGGCCGGCGGGACCTGGCCGGCGGGCCTGCCGCTGCGCCGCATCGATTATGTCTTCGTTCAACCGGGGGAGGGGTGGACGATCACGCGCTGCGAGCGGGCGCCGTTCTCCGGCTCGGATCACCACGGCGTTGTCGCGTGGCTGCGGCTCGGCGCCTGACGGGCGGAGCGCCGCTCGCCCGGATCCCGGGCAGATCTCGATGGATGAGGCCGGCGTCCCGCCCCCGGCGGCGCGCCTGCCGCTTCACGACGCAGAACGAGGTTCGGGGATCATTCGTATCGGTGAGTCGGGGGTTGCCCGTGTCGTCTTGTGAGCACACCCAGGATTCGCTCACGCGGCGAGCGTGAGCGACAGCGCGCCTCTGCGGCGCGTCACGACGCGCGTGTTGAACCCGCCGCGGCAGACCGAGTAGGCTGGCGGCTCATGAGCAGACTGCTGATCTTGGGGGCGACCGGGGGCACGGGCGCCGCGTTGGTCCGTCAGGCCCTGGAGGCTGGCCACGAGGTCTCCGCATTCGCGCGCACGCCGGCCACCCTCCCTGTCCCGCACCACGAGCGGCTGCGCGCGCTCCGGGGCGACATCATGGATGCCGAGCAGGTGTCGCGCGCCGTGCCCGGCCACGACGTCGTCCTCTCCGCCCTCGGGGCGCGAGGCCTGGGTCCGACGCGCGTCTACTCCGAGGGCATCGCCAATGTCCTCCGCGCGATGAAGGAGCACGGCGTCCGCCGCCTGATCGCCGTCACCTCGGCGGGCATCGGCGAGGAGCAGCAGAGCGCGCTCTGGTTCCGCCTCCTGGTCAAGCCGCTGCTCCGCAACCGGCATTCCGACATGATGCGCATGGAAGAGGCCGTCCGCCAGAGCGATGTGACCTGGACCGTCGTGCGCCCCTCCAAGCTCACGGATGGACGGCTCACCAAGGAGTACCGCGCCAGCGTCGACGACCTGCCGCTGGGCGGCTATTTCTTTGGTGGTCCCACGATCTCGCGCGAGGACGTGGCGCATTTCATGCTCTCCCAGATCGACAGCGACGAGTACCTGCGCAAGAGGGTCGTCGTGACGTACTGAGGCACGGCGCGCGCTGTCCCTTGACGCAACGGCGGGGCTTCGGTCTGCTGCCGGCCGCGGCGCATCGGAGCGCCTGTAACGCTCCTACCGTGATGGCCGCGATTGCCATGATCGCGCCGAGCCGAGGCCTCAGACTTCATGATTTTCGATCGCAGGACCGCGCTCCCGTTGCTCGTTGGTCTGGCGGCTCCGGCCCTGAGCGGGTGCGAGCTGCTCGTCACCGCGGACCGCAGCAAGATTGATGCGCCCCCCGCCGGCAGCGGCGGCGCCGGCGGCGAAGGCGGCGCCGGCGGCGAAGGCGGCAGCGGCGGCGAAGGCGGCAGCGGCGGCGATGGGGGCAGCGGCGGCGCGCCCGGCGCGGTGTGTGGCGACGGGGCCGTCGGCGCGCCCGCCGAGGCGTGCGACGACGGGAATCGGACGGCCGGCGACGGGTGCGACCCGGGCTGCGCGATCGAGCCCGGATTCGCATGCGCCGGGGCGCCGAGCACGTGCACCGCCGGGTGCGGCAATGGCGCGCTGGGCGGCGCGGAGACCTGCGACGACGGCGGCAGCGAGGACGGCGATTGCTGCTCGCGCGCATGTCAGGTGGAGCCCGGGTGCGAGGTCGAGCCGAACGACGGCTTCACGTCGGCCAATGACGCCTTCTCGATCGCGCCCGACGGCCGGATCCGCGCGTTCATCGATCCCGAAGGCGATGTGGACGTGTTCTCTGTGACCGTCCCCGACGGGTCGGTCGGGCGCATCAGGGCAGAGACGCTCGACGGCCCGCTGGGCACGACGTGCAGCTCGCTCGGCGTCGATACCTACGTGACGATCGTCGACGCGAGCCTGGTGACCCTCGCGGACCACGACGATATCGCCGGCGACAACTACTGTTCGTCTCTTGTGCTGGAGAGGCTGAGCCCTGGTGAGTACCTCGTCAGCGTGCAGATCTCCCCTGCAGCGGCGCCCGCGACGTTCGACTACACGCTCTCGCTCACGCTGGACACCTCGGTGTGCGGCGACGGCGCGCTGGAGGGCCCGGAGCTCTGCGACGACGGGAACACGACCGGCGGCGACGGTTGCAGCGCGGCGTGCGAGCTGGACACCCCGCTGTCCGAGGTCGAGCCGAACAACATCGCCGCGGAGGCGGACGAGCGCGCCGCGCTCCGGCCGAACGCGCTCGTCTCCGGGGCGATCGAGCCGCTCGGCGACGTCGACGTCTTCGCCCTCGAGGTGCCGAATCGCGCGGAGATCCTGCTCGCCACGTTCAGCCCCGGGACCCTGAGCGCGTGCGTCCAGGGGGTCGACACCTTCCTCCAGCTGCTCGACGTGGACGGCGCGACGGTGCTGGCGAGCGACGACGACAGCGGCCCCGAGGCCTGCTCGCTCATCGACGCGAGCGTCGCCCCCTGGGCGACCCAGCTCCAGGCGGGCACGTATTACGTGACCGTCGAGGAGTTCACCAGCGACGCCACGATCCCCGGTTACAACCTCCTTGTCGTGTTCACCGCGCGCTGCGGCGATGGCGTGGTCGAGGGGGCCGAGGCGTGCGACGGCGGCGAGGGGTGTTCCCCGGAGTGCGCGCGGATCCAGGTGTGCGGCGACGGATCCGTCGACGGCGCCGAGACGTGCGACGACGGCGACACCGAGAGCGGAGACGGCTGCAGCGCCGCGTGCGAGCTCGAGGGGACGCTCCCGGAGGTCGAGCCGAACGACGCGCTGGGACAGGCGACCCCGGGGCAGGCGACCGCGATGGGCGCGCTGTTCACCGCGTCGATCTATCCGACGGGCGAGGTCGACTATTTTGCCATCGACGTCCCCGGCGTGGCCGACCTCGAGGTGGAGACGTTCGACACGTCCGGCCCGACCTCCTGCCGCGACATCGATACGGTGATGCAGCTCCTTTCGCCCGATGGCGACGTGATGGCCGAGGACGACGACGGCGGCGAGGACACGTGCTCGCGCATCCAGGCCGCCGTCGCCTTGCCGGGCACCTATTACGTGCGCGTCGAGGAGTTCGGTGGAGGCTACATCGCCGGATACACCCTGCGCGCCAGGACGACGACCGTCTGCGGCGACGGCCTCGTCGAGGGCCTGGAGGAGTGCGACGGCGGCGCCGCGTGCGGGCCGACGTGCCAGCGCATCCCTGTGTGCGGCGACGGCTTCATCGACGCTCCCGAGGTCTGCGACGACGGCAACACCGGAGGCGGGGACGGCTGTGACGCCGCGTGCCGGCTCGAGGGGGCGACGGACGAGATCGAGCCCAACTCGACCCTTGCCGAGGCCGACGCGAACGGCGCTGTGGCGCCGGGAGCGCTCGTGTCCGGCGCGATCGAGCCGGAGAGCGATGTCGATCTCTTCGCCTTGCGGCTCACGACCGTATCCGACCTCCGGATCGAGACCTTCGACTCGAGCGGCCCCGAGCACTGCGCCGACAGCGTCGACACCGCCCTCTCGCTCCTCGCGGCGGACGGCGTGACCGTGCTCGCGTCCGACGACGATGGCGGCGTCGGCGCCTGCTCGCTCATCGACTCGACGAGCCCGGGCGGCGCCGCGGCGCGCGGCCTGGAGCCGGGGACGTACTATGTCCGCGTCCGCGGCTTCCCCGAGCTGCCGGCGGCTCGCTACGCGCTGCGCGTCTCGCTCGACGCCTCGTGCGGCAACGGCGTGCGCGAGGGCGCGGAGGAGTGCGACGGCGGCGCGCTCTGCGGTCCGCGCTGCGAGCGGGTCGCGGTCTGCGGCGACGGCCTCCGCGACGCGCCGGAGGGGTGCGACGACGGCAATGCCGCGGGCGGCGACGGGTGCAGCGCCGCCTGCCAGCTCGAGGCGGTCACGGCGGAGATCGAGCCGAACGACACCCCTGCTGAGGCGGGGGCGAGCGAGCTCGTGATCGCGGGCGACGCGCTCGTCGCGGCGAGCCTCGCCGCGGGCGGCGACAGGGACGTATTCCACCTGAGCTTGTCGGCCGCCTCGGTCGTGCGCCTCGAGGTCCTCGACGGCACCGCCGCGGGCTGCGAGGGCGGTATCCTCACGACGCTCCGCGTGCTCGACGCGGAGGGGGCTCCGGTCGCGACCGACGAGGGGCTCTCCGACGCCGAGTATGCGGGCGGCATCGGCGGCTGCTCGGCGCTCGTCGTGGGGCTGCCTGCCGGCGAATACGACGTCGAGGCGGCGGCGCGCGACGGCGGCGCGGCGATCCCGCTCTATCTCCTCCAGGCGAAGATCCTCGCGCCCGCGGGCGCCGAGGAGGAGCCGAACGGCACCACTGTCGACGCGAACGGGCCAGTCGGCTCCGATGTGTTCATCGCTGGCACGCGGGAGCGCGACGACTTCGACGTCTACGCCGTGGACCTCGCCGAGGGCCGGTCGATCCGCGCCGAGATCGTCGAGGGCGGCGCGGAGACGTGCGAGTCGCTCGAGATGGACAGCCGGCTCTCGCTGCTCGACGCGGAGGGCTCGCTCATCGCGGACGACGACGACGGCGGCCGGGGGAGCTGCTCGATCCTCGACGGCACCGGGGACGGCCCGCGCCACCCCGGGGCGCACGCGCTCCCGGCGGGAACGTACTTCCTCCGCGTCCGCGCCGCGTCGGGCGCCTCGGGCTCCGCGGCCCTCTTCGATTACCGGCTGGCCGTCACGCTCCGCTGACGGGCGGCGCCGCCGGGGGTCCGGGGCCTTCGCGCCCCACGTCCAGCCGGCATGCCGCGCGCCCGCTCCGGGCGCCGCCGGGAGGCCGGGACGAACCCGGCGCGCCGCGACGACTCGAGTTCTCGATATGCCATCATCGCGGGACTGCCGCGCTCCGTCGCGCCGCCCTGCGGTGTGGCTCCGCGGTGCTCATCGGCGTCACATGGGGGGGCAGGGCCCACAAGGCGCCTCGTGAATCGAGCGCGTGGGCCCCGCGCGGATTCCCCGTGTTCCCTCCTCTCGCGCCCGGCGTGCGCCTGCGCTGGCGTTCTCCGGGCCACTCGGGCCTGGACCGCTCTTCGCAGCGCCGCCGCACAGCGCCTCTCGCGGCGCGGGTGCGTGATACTTCGGCTGGATGTGGGAGCCCATGGGGTGCGTTCGAGGCAGAGGGCATGAGAGCATAATCGAGGAGTGTCGTTATTCTCTCTGGTTCTACCTCCGTCGTGTTTTCGGCCGGAAAGATGCCAGTCAAAAGTGCTTGCGTGAGCCCGTGGGGAGAATAGTCTCCTGTTGTTCGCGGCATGACCTCGGGGCGGGTTCCTCCGGGGGCGTGGCCATGACGGGCCGACGACAACGCGCGTCGCACCCGTCGGGCACCGCTCTCCTGGCGCAGGCCCCGGGGCATGGATCCCTTGGCTGACGATCTGGATAGGTATCTGCATCAAACTTCACCACAGATTCGATTCCTCGGAGGTATTTCTCATGAAGAAGATTGCTCGTTGGGCGCTCGCTTTTGCGGCGGTCGTGTCGGTCTCTGGCAGCGCCATGGCCCTCCCTGAGGGGCTGGTCTACAAAATCACGCTCAACACGGGGCTGAGGAAGGTCCCCTCCGGTAAGGTCGCGTTCACCTGGGTCGAGCAGGCGGGCAGTATGTGGAACGACACCTGTGTCAGCGCGGTCAAATGGTGCACCGATTATGGTTTGCCGTCGTGCTCCAACATGCTCGTTCACGAGGAGCTGACGTCATTGGATCAAGATTGCGAGTACCGCGCGGTGTTCCCGGCGGACGCGACCATCTACAACGACCCGCTCTACGAGAACTGGGGCTACAATTCACGGCAGCAGAAGACGCGCGTGGCGCGCCTGAGCGCGATGCAGGATGGCGCGAACTTCGTGATCAAGGGCGTGTGCCAGTTCAATTCGGCGCTGTCGATGGCCCAGAGCTTCGCGATGGTTCAAGCCACGCACCCTTGATGTCGGTGCGTCGTTAAGACCGGTCTCCATCCGGCGACAAGACGACGCCCATCGCTCGACCGATCGGCGAGAGCCTCCCTGCAGAAAGCCCTCTGTAACGGCCCCGGGCAGGACGGGGAGGCGCTCGCCGATCGCGTCATGCGGAACAGATCGAGGAGGAGGGGCGCCGGCTGCTGCCGGCAGCCCCTTTCTCTTTCTCCGCCTCCGTCGAGCGTCAGGCGCAGAGCTCTCGCCAGGTCCATTTGTCTGGAGGAACAATGATGCAAGCGAACACGTCGCAACGGAAACCTTCGCGCCGGCCTCTGTGGATCGCCGCCGGACTGCTCCTGGCCGCCCTCGCCGGTGTCGCGCTCTTCCTCGTCCTCCGCCCGCGAGACGAGCAGACCGCCGGCTCGCGGGCCCCGGCCGAGGGGGCGGAGAAGCGCGTCCGCTATCGCAACAGGGCGCTCCTCCGCGGCGGCGCGCTCGCGGCGCGGCCGGAGGCGCGGCCCACGATCAGCGGCCATGTCTAC
The DNA here is from genome assembly GCF_051521455.1 of Sorangium sp. So ce887. Classification (NCBI taxonomy): domain Bacteria; kingdom Pseudomonadati; phylum Myxococcota; order Polyangiales; family Polyangiaceae; genus Sorangium; species Sorangium sp. So ce887. The sequence continues at coordinate 12,586,390 of NZ_CP150354.1, forward strand.
GGGACCGACGGGAGCACCATCGCGGGCGTGACCGTCGTCGCGTCGACCTTCGAGGTGGCCGGCAACGTGCTCTCGGCGGCAGGTTCCGTGAGGAGCGACGACAGCGGGCGGTTCGAGCTCACGCTCCCGGACGGCACCTACCAGCTGAGCGCGAGCGCCGAGGGGTACGGGACCACGTCGACCACGGCCCACCCCGGCGAGGCGGTGAGCCTCGTGCTGCCGAAGAGCGGCGTCGTCGAGGGGCGCGTGCTGGACGAGCGGGGCGAGCCCGTGCGGCGCTTCGCGATCGACGTCCTCTCGGCCGTGACGGCGGAGACCCCTGCGACGCCGCCCCTGTTCTCTCGCACGTTCGAGAGCGCGGACGGCTCGTTCCGCATCGATCAGCTGCCCTCCTGGGAGTTCACCGTCAGGGCGACGGCGGCCGAGTTCGCGCCGGCGTTCTCTCCGCTGGTCATCGTTCGCGCCGGGGATGTCGAGAAGATGGATCTGACCCTCTCCAAGGGTTGTATCCTGACCGGTCGGGCGGTGGACCTGTCCGGCGCTCCGTTGCCGGGCGTGTACGTCGACGCCGAGTCGTTGCTCGTCGCCGGCGAGATGAGCAACGTCGCCATGGAGGCCGCCGCCCAGGCCCAGACCGAGGACGACGGCTCGTTCAGCCTGCCGCACGTGCCGAAGGGCACGGTGCTCGTCCGCGGCTACGACGGGAGCAACGCCGTGAGCTCGACGGAGATCGAGGTCTCGAGCTGCGACAGCCTCTCACCGGTGAAGCTCGTGATGTCGCCCGGCGGCAGCCTCTCCGGCGTGGCGCGCGACGCCGACGGCAAGCCCGTCGCGGGCGCCCGGCTCACCCTGGCGCACCGGCCGATCGGCTTCGTGAACACGGTGAGCGACGCGGACGGCCGCTTCCACTTCGACCAGGTCCCGGCCGGCCCGCTCCGCGTGATGCTGCGGCACGGTGAGCAGGTGATGCTGGCGGGCGTCGAGATCCAGGAGGGGAAGACCACGCAGCAGGACATCGTCCTTGCGCCCCAGGGCACCGGGGACGTTCGCGGCCGCGTCACGGTCGGCGGCAAGCCGCTCCCCGGGGCTCGCCTCATGCTGGCCACCTCGGTCGGCGACGAGGGCGCGATCGGCATGTACTACCCCGTCACCGCGGAGGACGGCTCGTACCGCGTGTCCGGGCTCCTGCCCGGGGCCTACATCATCAACGTCGAGTCGACGAGCGTCGGCGCCGGCATGCGGGTGAAGCCGGGCGAGGTCACGACGATGGATCTCCAGGTCGTCGACCTGCCGAGCCTCAAGGGCAAGGAGGTTGCGATCCCGCCAAAGCAGTGAACGCAGCGTCGGCGGCGATCCCCGGCTGTCCGGAGGCGGCTCCTCCCGGACGGCCGGTTCCCATTTCTCGCGCCGGCACGCGCCTCTCGCGGACCCTGCCGTGGAATCGCGGCGAGCTCGCCCCCCGCGGGGCGCCCTCGCCCATCGACAGGTCACTCCGCCGGCTCGATCGTCAGGCCGAACGGCCCCGAGGACATGGCGCCGAAGCTGTCGACGAAGATGTCGATCGGCTCTCCCGCCGTGGCCGTCACCGTGATCGACTCGGGGACCTCGGCGTCGAGCGGATCATCCGAGCACGCGAGCTCGCTGTCCCGGTCTGTGCAGTCGGTCCGCGCGTAGAGGACGACATCGGTGCTGCCCTCCGGCGTCGCGGTGATCGTCACGTCGCCGCTCGCCGCAGGGGTGTATCGATAGACGAGCTCCTTTCCGGCGCCCCCGCACGACCCCGTGAAGCCCTCCGTGCCCTCGGACGTGTCCCCCGCCGTCTCCGCCTCCGTGAGCGCCACCGCGTGCGCGCACAGGAACTCCGTGTTCACCACGCACGCGCTCGTGCACACGTCGTCGTCCACGGCATTCCCGTCGTCGCACTCCTCCGTGCCGACGAGCTCTCCGTCCCCGCAGACCTGCTTCACGAACGACACGTTGAGCTCATACGCCGCGTCTGCCCCGCTCGGGGCCTCGATGAAGATGACGTGGGTGTCGCCCGTGTCGACGAGGAGCTCCACGGGGGCGGCGTCCGGGGCGAACGAAACAAGGCAGCCGAGCAGCGTCGCCGCGTCGTCACAGCGGGTCCGGACGTACCAGTCGAACTCGCTCTCCGGCTCGGTCGAGCGCGCGGCGATCTGGACCACGCCCTTGGCCGGCGCGACGAAATGGAAGACCTTCTCCTTGAGCCCCCCGCCGGCGGCGTAGGTGCCGAGGCCCGAGCAGATCGCGCCGAACACGTTGGTGCCGTCCTCGGTCGTGCCGGTGAACGCCCCTCCCGCCGACACATCGGTCGCCTCCGCGCACGCCGCCGTGATGCTCCCGGAGCACGCGCTCAGCGCGGAGCAGTCGCGCTCCTCGCAGTCCTGCAGGCCGTCGCCGTCGTCGTCCTCGGCGTTGTCGCAGGCCTCACCCGTCGCGGTGCAGAACCCGAAGTCGTCGTCGCAGGCGCCCTCGCACTGCGTATCGGCGTCGCAGCCGCCAACGCACATCTGCCAGCCGTCCCCGCTCACATCGATGCAGGTCTGCCCCGCTCTCCCGCAGTCGGCCGTCTCGCCACAGGACGTGAGGCAGAGCGAGTAGCTGCCCTGGGGCAGGCACTCGGACCCAGCCGCGCAAGGCAAGAGCTCCGCGTCGCAGAGCGAAGAGCAGTATCCGCCCGCCCACCCGAAGGACCCCTCCGTCAAGCAGAGCCCGCCGAGACACTCCTCGTTGGCCGCGCAGGCCTCGCCGTCCGCCTTCGCCTCCGGGGCGCCGCCGCCGTCGCCGCCCTGGCCGCCGTCGTCGTCGCCGCCCTGGCCGCCGTCGTCGCCCTGGCCGCCTCCACCGCCATCGCCACCCTCGCCGCCCGTGCCGGCCGTCGCCCCTGGCGAGCTCGGATCATCGTCGCCGCACGCGGCGACCGACAGGCACATCGCGGCAACCGCTGACAGGGAAAGACCAAGTCGCATCTTGTTTCTCCTTCGTAGGGGTACGGCGCTCGTGGCGCCGTGTACGCCACCACGTGCCCCACCGAGAGAAAAGTCAGGAAGGATTGTATTCGTTACGTCCACAGCAAAATGCAGTGGTAATAAAAGTGTCCTTACAATCTTTCAACGCTGAGATCGTGGCGTTTCAGAATCGAAACATTGGAAGGGATGTCCGCGACGCACTGCCGCAATTCTGGCGGGTTCTAGGGATCCTCCGGATGGCATGGTCAGTGCTTCATGGGAGGCCAGCTCCGCCGCGCGGCCTCCGCCCCCCCTGAGGCCCCGGCGGCGCTGTACTTTTGTCTGTCGCTCTCCCGGCTGTCGCGCCCTGCCACGCTTGAGCCCTCCCGCTCGCTTGGCCCGGCGCGGCCGGGGGCCGGCGGGTGAACCGGTGGGCGCGGGCGGGCGCGGGCGCGGATCGAGAGCGCGGCTCGCCGTCGCGTTGTATCGTCCGCCGCCCCATGGCGACGAAGCTCTCCTCTCCGCCGAACCAGAAGTTCGAGTGCCGCGACTGCCCAGCTCGGTGCTGCCGGCTGCCGTGGAACATCCGCTTCAGCAGCGACGAAGCCAGGCGGTACCTCGCCGAGCCCTGGGTGCGGGAGCGCGCCGGGGACGAGGGGGCCCTCGTCATCTCGCGCGGCGTCCTGCCCATGCGGGAGAAGGACCACCGGCTCCAGTGCGTCTTCCTCGACGACGACATGCTCTGCAGCATGCAGAAGCGGTTTGGCCACGAGTACATCCCGAAATCGTGCCAGGCGTTCCCCTTCGGGTTCGTCCGCGATGAGAAGGACGTCGTTGTCGCGCAGCTCTCCCAGCTCTGCCCGTCGATCCGCGACAACTACGGCAAGCCCGTGGACCGCCAGCTCAAGGCCAAGCTCCAGCAGCGCGGCGACACCGAGCGGATGTCGAAGGCGCTGGCGACGCTGAGCGGCGTCATCCTCCCCCAGCCGCAGTACCTGCGCGCCGTGAAGCACTGGGAAGACCAGCTCGCGACCGACGCCTCGCCGGCGTCGACGCTGGCGCGGCTCTACGACTGGACAGCCGCCTTCGAGCGGGCCCTCCCCCAGGGCGGAGGCCGCGCCGCGGACGCCTCGGTCGACGCCGCCCTCGCGCACGCGAGCGCCGAGGCGCCCGCGCCGCTCGAGCCCCGCAAGAAGCCCTCTTTCTACGCCCGGGTGCTGTTCGGCTATCTCCTCGGCAACCTCTGTTATCCGTCGCGGGTCCGGGAGGCCCACCGCGTCGAGAAGGCCTCGTGGACGGAGCTCCAGGCGCTGCGCAGCTTCGGGAACAAGGTCGCCTGGATGCTCGGGCGAGGCACCGTCGACCTGCTGTTCATCCCCAGGCCGTTCAAGCTGCAGCGGGTGAGGACGGTCGATCGCTTCCTCGCCGGCGACGAGGGGACCGTCGTCAAGGACTACCTGCGCGTCGTGCTCCAGCGCCGGCACATCTTCTCGGCGCCCCGGCACCTCCTGGCCGCCGTGCTCGACCTGTCGCTCGCCACCGTCGTGATCTCCCGCTTCGCCCGCTGCCGCGCTGCGGCGGACGGCCGGGTCAAGGTCTCCCTGGAGGACGTCCGGGAGGGCATCAGCGTCGCCGAGCTCACCCTCCTGAGCCACGCCGCCCTCTCGGAGCAAGGCAAGCTCATGAAGAACCTGCGCTGGCTCCTCCTCACGAAGCGCGAGGGCTTCCGGGCCCTCCTCGCGACCGAGGCCTAGTCCCGTGCGTCAGAGATCCCGCCAGGGCTAGCCCAGCGCGTCAGGTGTTCGCGGGGCTCGCTTACCGGCCGAGCATGACTATCCTTCCGCGCCCACCGGGCCGCCAGGCCCATGGAGGCACGCGCATGATCGTCATGAAGTTCGGCGGCAGCTCGGTCGAGAGCCGCGCGCAGATCGAGAAGGTCCTTCACATCGTCAGAGCCCGTCTGGACCGCCGCCCCGTCGTCGTGAGCTCCGCCCACAAGGGCATGACCGACGCGCTGATCAACGCGGCCAGGCTCGCCGCCACCGGGCGGTTCGACCCCTCCGTCCCGGTGAGCAAGCAGCGCGCGGTCGCCGAGTCGCTCGGCTGCGCGCCCGATCTCCTCGCGCCCTTCTACGAGGAGATCGCGGACCTCTTGCGCGGCATCAGCCTCGTCAAGGAGCTCAGCCCGAGGAGCCTCGACTACATCGCGAGCTTCGGAGAGCGCCTGGCCGTCCGCTGCATCGCGGACTTCTTCGCCCGGAGCGGCGTGCCGGCCCGCGCCTACGACGTCTGGGACCTCGGCTTCATCACCGACGCGAGCTTCGGCCGCGCGCGCCCGCTGCCCGGCTTCGACGCCCGGGTCAAGGCCATGTTCGCCGAGCGCGTCCCCGAGGGCGTCGTCCCGATCGTCACCGGCTTCGTCGGCCGCAACGAGGCCGGCGAGATCACGACCGTCGGCCGCAACGGGAGCGACCTCACGGCCACGCTGCTCGCCGCGGGCCTCGGCGCCGAGGAGGCGCAGATCTGGAGCGACACCGACGGCGTGATGACCGCCGACCCGAGCGTCGTGAAGACGGCCCGGAACATCCCCACGATGCGCTTCGACGAGGCCGCGGAGCTCGCGTTCTTCGGCTCCCGCGTCCTGCACCCCTCCACGCTCCTGCCCGCCATGGAGAAGGGCATCCCGGTGCGGGTGCTCAACACGAACCGGCCGGATCACCCCGGCACGGTCATCGACTTCAACACCGACGCCGCGTCCCCGCCCGTGACGAGCATCGCGTACCGCGAGCGGCAGGTCGTGCTCAAGATCAGCTCGACCCGGATGTTCGGCGAGGTCGGCTTCCTCGCGCAGGTCCTCGCCGTGCTGGCCCGGCACGAGGTCGTGATCGACGTGATCACCACGTCCGAGGTGTCGGTCTCGATGACCACCGACGACCTCGGGAAGCTCAGCCGCGCGCTGCCCGAGCTCGAGCGGTTCGGCGGCTGCGAGGTCCTGCCCAACCGGACGACGCTCGTGATCGTCGGCCAGGGCCTGCCCAACCGGAAGGGCGTCGCCGCGCAGGTGCTCGAGGCGATGGCCGAGGCCGGCGTCAACGTCGAGATGCTGAGCTACGCCATGGGCAGCATCAACCTGTCGATGGTCATCGAGGACGCGAGCGTCGCGGCCGCGGTCGCGGTGCTGCACCGCTCTCTCTTCGAGAGGGCGCGGTAACGCCCTTCGATCCCAGGAGAAGGTGCGGCGACGCTCCTCGAGGAGGGCGAGGTCGCGCCGCGGCGCCGCGATGGCTCAATGCGGCCGGCCGCCGCCCGGGTGACGGGACGTTGACAGGCGTGACGCGACGCGGGCGCCGCAGTAGGCGTAGCCCTCGGCCGGACCCGGCGTCCGGCCCCGGGAGACCATGACAGCGGCACACCTCGACGGCAGCGCGGCGGCGGCATCCGCAGCATCATCAGCCATCCCGCGCGAGAGCACGAGCGACATCCTGCGGAGGATCGAGGCTGCGCACGGAGCCGTCGGCCCGGGCGCCCTCGCGTTCGACGCGGACGGCACCCTCTGGGAGGGTGACGTGGGCGTCGACCTCTTCGAGGCGTTCCTCGCCGGGCGCTGCGCGCGGCCCGAGGCCGAGGCGGCGCTGCGCCGCGAGGCCGAGGCGTTCGGCGTCGCCGCGGAGGGCGGCGCGCACGAGATCGCCGGCGCGCTCTACGCGGCGTTCACCGCCGAGCGCTACCCGGAGGACCGGGCCTTCGCGATGATGGCCTGGGCCTTCGCGGGGTGGCGCGAGGACGAGCTCGCCGCCCTGGTCGACCGCGTGCTCGAGGAGAAGGGCCACGCAGGGCGGATCCGGCCGGCGCTCCTGCCGATCCTCGACTGGGCGCGGTCGCGCGGCGTCCCGGTGTACGTCGTGTCCGCCTCCCCGCGCGCCGTGATCGAGCGCGCCGTCCGGCGGCTCGGCATCGCGCCCGAGCGGATCGCCGCCATGACCCCGGCCGTCCGCGAGGGCCGGCTCGCCCCCGAGCTCGGCGCGGTCGCGACCTACGGCGACGGGAAGATCCGCGCCCTCGAGCGCATGTTCCCCGAGCTCGCGGTGCTTGCGGCCTTCGGCGACAGCGCGTACGACGCCGCCCTGCTGAGGACGGCGCGGGTGCCCGTCGCGGTCTCCCCGAGCCCGAAGCTGCTCGCGGTCGCGGACACGATCCCCGGGCTCGTCCTGCTCGCCACCTGAGCTGCCGCCATGGCCACCCTCTCGCTCCGCGGCCTGACCCGCCGCTTCCCCAACGCCGAGCGGCCCGCCCTCGCCGGTCTGGATCTCGAGGTCGAGGACGGCGAGCTGCTCGTCCTCGTCGGCCCCTCCGGCTGCGGCAAATCCACGGCGCTCCGGCTGATCGCGGGCCTCGACAGCCCCGACGGCGGCGCGGTCTCGATCGGCGGGCGCGACGTCAGCCGCGTCGCGCCGGAGGACCGCGACGTGGCCATGGTCTTCCAGGGCTATGCCCTGTACCCGCACATGATCGCGCGCGACATCCTGGGCTTCCCGCTCAGGATGCGCGGGGTCGCGCGCGCGGAGCGGGCGCGCCGCGTCGAGGAGGCGGCGGCGCTGCTCGGCATCGGCCACCTGCTCGACCGGCGCCCCGGCGAGCTCTCGGGCGGCGAGCGCCAGCGCGTGGCCATGGGCCGCGCGATCGTGCGCGCCCCCGCGGCGTTCCTCTTCGACGAGCCGCTCTCGAACCTCGACGCCGCGCTGCGCGCCGAGCTCCGGGTCGAGCTCGCGGCGCTCGTGCGCCGCCTCGGCACGACGTCGGTCTACGTGACCCACGACCAGATCGAGGCGATGACCCTGGGCGACCGCATCGCCGTGCTGCGCGCCGGCGAGCTCCAGCAGGTCGGCCCGCCGCGCGCCATCTACGAGGCGCCGGCGAACACCTTCGTGGCCGGGTTCCTGGGCACGCCGGCGATCAACCTGATCCCGCTCGAGCGCGCCGGCGATCGGTACGAGGGCGCGGCGCTCTCGCTGCCCGCCCCGCCGGGGATGGCGCTCCCCGACCGGGCCATCGCGGGCGTGCGGCCCGAGCACCTGCGCGTCGCGCCGGGGCCGGGAGACGCGGGGGCGTGGGGTGACGCCGGGGCCGCGGCGCGGGGCGAGGTGGAGGTCGAGGCGCGCGTCGTGATCGCCGAGCCGCTCGGCGCCGAGACGTACCTGTACCTCGACGCCGGCGGGACGCGGCTGCGCGCGAGGGCGCACGGCTTCGCGACGCCCGCGCCCGGCGAGGCGGTGCGCGCGCGGCTCGATCCGCGCGCCGTGCTCTGGTTCGACGCGGGCTCCGGCGCGCGGATCGCCCCGCCGCGGGCCGCGTCATGAGCGGACGAGGCCGCGCCGTGCGCGGGGAGGCCGCCTCGTGAGCGGGCGCGCGCGCGGCGCGGCGCGGTCCGGGGCGAGGGCCGCCTGCTCGCGGCGCGACGCGCTCCGGGCGCTCGCCGCGTCGATCGCCGTGGCCGCGTCCGGCGCGACCGGCTGCGCGCGGCGCGCGCCGGACGGGCGCATCGAGGCCTCGCTGTGGTTCGCCTACGGCGGCAAGAACCGCGAGGTGCTCCTGTCGCTCATCGACCAGTTCCACCGCGAGCAGGGCCGCTACCGCATCGACGCGGTGTACCAGGGCGACTACTTCGAGGCGCTCGCCAAGCTGCGGACCGCGCTCGCGGCGCGCGCGGCGCCCGCGCTGACGCACGTCGTCGGCGAGGTGGTGCCTTACCTGGCCGAGGCGGGCGTGCTCGAGCCGCTCGATCGGTTCCTCGGCGCGCCCGACGCCGGGCACGCCGACCTCGACGTGGTCGAGGCGCTCGGCCAGGCGGGGACGTTCGTCGGCGGGGGCGAGCGCCCGCTCGTGTGCCTGCCGTTCAACCGGTCGACGCCGATCGCCTATTACAACCGCGATGTGTTCCGCGAGCTCGGGCTGTCGCCGCCGTCGACCTGGGACGAGCTCCGCGCGGCGGCGGCGCGGCTCGTCGTGCGCGACGGCGTCGGCACGCGCCGGTGGGGGTTCGAGTGCCCGATCGACTGGTGGTTCTGGGCGGCGCTCGTGGGTCAGGCGGGCGGCGAGCTCCTCGGCCCGGACGGCGCGCCGGCGTTCGGCGGCGAGGCGGGCGTGCGCGCGCTCCGGTTCTGGCAGACGCTCGTGCACGAGGACCGCACGATGAAGCCGCCGCCGGGGCGCGACTACAACGCGTGGCAGGTGACGAACACCGACTTCCTCTCGGGCCGGGTCGCGATGATCTGGACCTCGACCGCGTTCCTCCGGTACCTGGAGGAGAACGCGGGCCAGGCGGGCGCGGGGAAGTTCGAGGTCGGCGCGGCCCCGCTGCCGCGCGACGTGCGCTCCTCGGTGCCCACGGGCGGGACGATGTTCGTGATGCCGCGGGGCGCGGCGCCGGCGGCGCAGGAGGCGGCGTTCGCGTTCCTGCGCTGGATGATGCAGCCGTCGCAGGCGAACGCGTGGGCGACGCGGACGGGCTACATGCCCGTCTCGCGGCGCGGCCTCGAGGAGCTCACGCGGGGCGGCTACTACGCCGCGCACCCGAACGACCGCGTCGCCGTGGACCAGCTCGCGCACGCGGCGCCCTGGCCCTGGTCTCCGGACCTGTTCCGCGTCCAGCGCGAGGCGGTGCAGCCTCGGCTCGAAGAGGCGGTGCTCGCCCAGCGCGACGCCGCCGAGACCCTCTCCGAGGCCGTCCGCGTGGCGCGCGAGCGATGAAGCCCAGGCACCCCTTCTCGCCTTATCTGCTCCTCCTGCCGACCGCGGCCTTCCTGGCCGTGTTCTTCCTGGTCCCGCTCCTGCTCGCGGCCAGGAACAGCTTCTACGCGTGGGACCTGCTCACGCCGCCGCGTTACGTCGGGCTGCGGAACTACGAGGTCCTCGCCGGGAGCGGCGAGCTCATGGGCACGCTCCTCCGCACGCTCGGCTACAGCGCCGTCGTGGTGACGCTCTCCGGCTCGCTCGGGCTCGCGCTGGCGGTGGCGCTCGATCGGCCGGGGCCTGTCTATGCCTTCGTGCGGGGCGCGGTGTTCAGCGCCTATGTCGTGTCGTGGGTCGCGGTGGCGCTCCTCTGGATGTGGATCCTCGACGCCGACGGGGTCTTCTCGGCGGCGCTCCGCGGGCTCGGTCTCCCGACGATGAGCTGGCTCGGCGACCCCCGGTCGGCGCTGCTCGCGCTGGCCGCGGTGAGCGTCTGGAAGATCACCGGGTATGCGATGGTCATCTTCCTGGCGGGCCTCCAGGACATCCCCCGCGCGCTGCACGAGGCGGCGGCGCTCGACGGCGCCGGCCCGTGGCGGCGGTTCCGCCACGTGACGTGGCCGCTGCTCCGCCCGAGCGCCGCCTTCGTGGCGACGACGAGCCTCATCCTCTCCTTCCAGGCGTTCGACGTGATCCGCGTGATGACGCAGGGGGGACCGGTCAAGTCGACGACCCTCTTCGTTTACGCCATCTACGAGCATGTCTTCGTGAACCTGCGGGTCGGCCGGGCGAGCGCGATGATCGTGATCTTCTTCGGGTTTTTGCTCCTCCTGACGGTCCTGCAGCTCTGGGCGCTCCGCGCGGGCGCGCCGCGCGAGGGGAGGCGGCCGTCATGACGGTGTTGCGCAGCGGCGGCGCGGCCGCGGGGCGCTCCGGTGCGCGCCGGCTCATCTCGGACGTCGTGCTCCTCGTGGTGGCCGTCGTGTGGCTCGGGCCGTACGCGTGGATGACGATCACCTCGCTGAAGACGCTGCCCGAGATCACCCGTGCTCCGGCGTACCCGCTGCCGCAAGCGATCCAGCTCGGCGCGTACCGCGAGGTGCTCCAGGCGGTGCCGGTGATGCGGTATTTCGTCAACACCGTGCTCATGGCGACGGCCATCGCGCTCCTTCAGATCGCGCTGGCGCTCCCGGCCGGCTATGCCCTCGCGAAGCTCCGGTTCGTCGGGCGGAACGCCGCGTTCGTCCTGGTGCTCTCGTGCCTGCTCATCCCGGCGCAGGTGACGTTCGTCCCCGTGTTCACGATGCTCGGCGCGGCCGGCCTCGTGAACACGTTCGCGGCGCTGATTCTCCCCTTCGGGGTCAGCGCGCTCGGGACGTTCCTTGTGCGCCAGGCGCTGCTCTCGGTCCCTGACGAGATCATCGAGGCGGCCAGGATGGATGGGGCGGGCGAGCTCAGGATCATCTATCTGATCCTCGGCCCGATGCTGCGGCCGACGCTCTCGGCGCTGTTCCTGTTCAGCTTCGTCTTTCACTACAACGATTACTTCTGGCCGCTCGTCATGACGACCGACGATCAGGTGCGCACGCTGCCGCTCGCGATTGCCCTCCTGCGGGAGCAGGGGACGGGGGTCCGCTGGCACCTCGTGATGGCCGGCAACGTCCTCCTGAGCCTGCCGGTGCTCCTCGTGTTCGCGGCGGCGCAACGGCAGCTCCTGCGCGCGGTGACGGCGCGGGTCTGAGCGGGTCTGGAGCGGACAGGCGCCCGGGCACGGCCGGCGCCGGAGGCCGTCGAGCGGCCGATGATAGCGCGGTTTGCCCGGCCGGCGTGTGCATCGACGTGGCAGTGAGCGGCCGGGCGCGATCGCACCTTTCATTGGCGCCGGCGATCGCCTCGCAGCGCAGCGCGCCTCGGCGCCGGATCGAGGGGAATCGCTGCGCTGTTTGTTCCCGTCCGGACGCCCTCGTTTCTGGCCCGGTCGTCGCACCGGCTCGCGGCGGCAAGCGCAGCGCCGGCCGGGCGCCGCGGAAGGAGATCCACGATGACGACGACCGAACCAATGATGAAAAAGGAAGAGGGCAGGGTCACGACGAAGATCGAGGAGAGGACCGGCAGGGTTCCGTCGGGCGCTTACCTCGGGCTGGCGATCGGCTCAATGCTCGTCTCCGCCGGCTTCATGCTGGCCGGCAAGAAGCAGATCGCGAACTTCGTCGGCCAGTGGGTGCCATCCCTGCTCGTGATCGGCCTGTACAACAAGCTGGTCAAGATCGAGCACGAGATGGGATTCGGCACCTACCGCTGACAGCGACCTCCGCAAGATCCGGAAGAAGACCGCCGAGACCGCCGGCGGCGCCGCCGCCGGGGGTGGCACGGGGAACGGCACCGCCGGCGACGGCGGCGCCGCGGCATGCCGCCGGACGAGGAGGATCCGCTCGAAGGCGACGACACGCCGATCTGAACCGAGAGCGCCCTCCGCCGGGAGCGCGCGCCGCTGCTCCCGGCACCGCCGGGTCGCACTCGGATCGCCCGCCGCCCGCGACGCAGCGCGCGCCCTCGTTCACACCACCCCCGAGAACACCCCTCCCGCTCCGGCCTCCGGCCTCCCGCTCCGGCCTCCGGCCTCCCGCTCCGGCCTCCGCGCAGCGCGCGCCGCCCGGTGCTTTCCGCCGTCGAAATCTCGACATATCCCTGGAATCCTTCTTGCTGAGCTCGCGCGCGCGACGAACGGAGGAACCCATGCGTCAGCCACGATCTCGTTCTCTTGTCCTGGTAGGGCTCGTGTCCACGAGCGCTTTCTCGTCATTCCTCGGGGCCTGCGGGTCGGAGGGCCCCGAACCGATGCCCAACTTCGGTATCGAGGGCTCTGATCCGCGGATCACGGTGACGGAGGTCCCGCCGCCGGCCATCAGCGGCGGGACGCTGCTCATCGCCCGCGACAGCCGCACGGCGGTGGCGGCGGACGCCGACCGCGACCGCGTCTGGATCGTCGATCTCGACGGCGGCGACGTGGCGGCGGTCGCGCTGGAGCGCGGCGACGAGCCGGGGCGGCTCGTCGAGGACGCGAGCGGCCGGGTCCACGTGGCGCTCCGGCGCGCCGGGGCCGTGGCGACCCTCGATATCGAGGCGCGGTCGGTCGTCGCGCGCAGGGAGGTCTGCCGCGCGCCCCGCGGGGTCGCCTTCGACGCCTCCCTCGACGCCGTCCACGTCGCCTGCGCCGGCGGTGAGCTCGTGACGCTCCCGGCCTCCGGCGGCCCCGCCGTCCGGAAGCTCCGCCCCGCCGCCGACCTGCGCGACGTCGTGGTCGACGGCGACCGGCTCCTCGTCAGCCGCTTCAAGTCCGCAGAGACGCTGGTCGTGGGCCCGGACGGCGAGGTGCTCTCGCGCCGCGCGCTCCCCGCCTTCCGCTCGACCGGGATCCGCTCCTCCGACTACGCGCCTTCCGTGGCCTGGCGCATGACGCCGCGCGCGGGCGGCGGCGCGATGATGGTGCACCAGCGCGCGATGTCGTCACAGGTCACCCTCGCGCCGGGCGGTTATTACCAGGCGGCCGACTGCGATGGGAACATCGTGCACGGCACGATCAGCAGCATCGACCCGGCGGACGCTCCCGACTCACCGACCACCGCGCCGCCCGCGGCCGCGATCCCGGGCGTCTCGCTGCCGGTCGATATCGCGGTCGCGCCCGACGGCGCGCGCCTCGCCATCGTGGGGGCCGGCAACAACGTTGTCGTGACCACGACGGTCGGCGACATGACGAACAGCTCCGCGACAGCCAACTGCAATCCCGAGGTCACCTCGCAGCCGCTGAGCGGGCAGCCGGTCGCCGTGGCGTTCGACGGCCGGGGCGCCGTCGTCGTGCAGCTGCGCGAGCCGGCCGCCCTGGAGGTGCTCGGCGGGCGCACCATCGCGCTGCCGGGCGAGAGCGTGAGAGACACCGGCCACGAGATGTTCCATCGCCCGCCGAACGGCTTCAGCGCCGTCGCGTGCGCGTCGTGCCACCCCGAGGGACACGAGGACGGGCAGACGTGGAACTTCGATCCCGTGGGCCTGCGGCGGACGCAGGCCATGGGCGGCGGCATCCTGAAGACGGCGCCCCTCCACTGGAGCGGCGATATGCAGGACCTCGCGGGCCTGATGGGCGAGGTGTTCGTCTCCCGCATGGGCGGCCCGAAGCCCGGCGCCCGGCGGCTCGACCTGATGGCCCGTTACATCGACAACCTGCCCGCCTTCCCGGCGTCGCCGCCCGAGGACGAGGCCGCCGTGTCACGCGGCGCGGCGCTCTTCCATGACAAGAAGGTGGCCTGCGCCGACTGCCACAGCGGCCCGATGCTCACCAACAACCGGAACGAGGATGTCGGGACCGGCGAGCTCCTCCAGGTGCCCTCGCTCATCGGCATCTCCGGGCGCGCCCCGTTCATGCACGACGGCTGCGCCGCGACGCTCCGCGATCGCTTCGATCCCGCGTGCGGAGGCGATGATCACGGCGACGTCTCCGGTCTGACCTCGGCGCAGGTCGACGATCTCGTCGCCTATCTCGAGTCCCTCTGAGCGCTCGCCCCGCCGCGCTCCCCGCGCGACACGATTGAGGCGTTCCTCATCACCCGGGGCCGATTGCCACGATCGCGCCCCGTGATCTTCCGACCAGCGCGACGCCAGCGCCGCAACCGACGGGAAATCCGGACGCGCGTCAGGGGACGTCGCGGCTCCCCCGGACGGCACAGCGGTTGCTCCGCCCTCGGGGCAGACACCGCGGTTCGATGGATCCGAGCCACAGGCACGGTCTTGTCTTCTGCTCACGACAGGGTGAGCCGGGGCTTCCAGCGGAGAAGCGGAACCGCGCGGAGGCGCGAGCTCGCAAGGAGGAGACCATGCCGAGAGGCGACAAATCCAGCTACACAGGCAAGCAGAAGCGACAGGCCGAGCACATCGAGGAGGGGTACGAGAAGCGCGGCGTGCCGGAAGAGGAGGCCGAGCGGCGGGCCTGGGCGACCGTCAACAAGATGACCGGCGGAGGGAAGAAGTCGGGCTCGGGGGTGGGCAAACCGGTGAACAAGGAGCCGGCGAAGAAGGGGGGCCGCAAAGGAGGCGCCGCGTCCAAGGCGCGGCCGGCCTCCGCGAGGAGCGCGGCGGCGAAGAAGGCGGCCGCGACCCGCAAGCGGAACGCCGCGGCGAGCGCCGGGCGGGGGACGGCCGCGAAGAAGGCGCCGAGGAGCGCGAGCGCGACGAGCGCGACGAGCGCGACGAGCGCGACGAGCGCGACGAAGAAGAGCGCCGCGACGAGCGCGCGCGCGGGCAGCGCATCGCGCAAGACGACGAGCCGCCGCGCCCGCGCGACGCAGGGCACGGCGCGCCGCAGCGGGGCAGGGGCCTCGCGCAAGACGACCTCGCGGCGGACCGGGACAGGCGCGCGGCGCGCCGCGAGCGGGTCCTGACCTCGGCGTGAGGAGGGGAGAGGGGACGAACATGCAGGAACTTCAGAGCAACGAGGCATCGGACGGCGAGGGCCGCGTGGAGGGCGACGAGTCCGGACCGCAGGAGGAGAGCCCGAGGGGGCGCACCTTCCTCGCAAACCTCGTCCGCGAGCTGTTCCAGACGGAGCGCTCGGCGAAGGCGCATCCGCTTGTCGAGGCGGAGCGTCTCGGCGATGTGCCGCCGGCGCACGCTCTCCGGGCGATCTCGGCCCACGCGGACGCCGTGCTGTCGGAGCTCCCCTCGCTCTTCGGCGAGCGCGGGCTGCCCGTCAGCGTGGGCGGGAGCGCGGTGGGCCAGGCCTTCTCGGTGCTGCGCGATCACATCGCCGATCAGCTGCTGAGCGCCGAGAGGTCCTACCGCGGCACGCTCCTCGGGATGCGCCACGGCGTCGACCTTGTCGAGCTGATCCAGTACGTCGCCGCGGCGGAGGGCGACACGCTCCTCGCGGCGTGGTGCGGGCGGTGGCTATCGACGCGCCGGCCCCTCGTCGAGGCGGCCGCGAGCGAGCTCGCGTGGTTCGCGGCGCGCCCGGCGCGCGCCACCCGGGCGGCGAAGGACTGCGCCGTCGCCCATCTGCTCCAGGGCCTCGTCCACGGCGCCGAGCTCGCGGCGCAGCAGCTCCGCCGCCTCGCCGCGCTCGCGAGGTGATCCCTGCCGGCCGCGCGAGCGCTACGTTCGGGCGCGGACAGCCTGTGCCCACGAGGTCCATCGAGAACATGCATTCGCAACAGACAAGGCGCGAGCCCGCCGAGCCGGTCTCGCCTTCGCTGGAGCCCGCGGCGGCAGAGCCCGCGCCGGTCCGGCGCACCGGGGCGGAGGACGCGCCGCTCGACCAGGAGCGCGACGCGCTGCGCGGGTCTCCTGCGGACTGCGCGCTGATCGACGCCTTCTTCCAGGCGACGACCGCCGGGCTCGGAGTGATCGACCGCGACCTCCGCGTCGTGCGGCTCAACCAGGCGCTGGCCGACATCAACGGGATCCCCCTCGAGGCGCACCTCGGCAGGACCCTGCCCGAGCTGCTCCCGGAGATGGGGGACGCGATCGTCGCCCCGCTCCGGCGCGCCCTGGAGACGGGGGAGGCGTTCACCGCCGAGGTGACGGGGAAGACGCGGGCGTCGGATCAGCCGCGCTCCTGGCTGGTCAATTACGCCCCTGTGCGAGCGAGGGACGGGCATGTCATCGGCGTCGGGACCGTCGTCCTCGACATCACCGAGCGCAAGCAGACCGAGGACCGGCTCCAGGAAGAGGGGGAGACGCTCGAGCTGCTCAATCGGGCGGGCAAGCAGCTCGCCGCCGAGCTGGATCTGGAGAAGCTCGTGCAGGCGGTGACCGACGCGGCCACGCGGCTGAGCGGCGCCCAGTTCGGCGCGTTCTTCTACAATGTCACGAGCGCCGAGGGGAAGAGCTACACGCTCTACACGATCTCCGGCGTGCCCCGGGAGCACTTCTCCGGGTTCCCGATGCCGCGGAACACGGACGTGTTCGCGCCGACCTTCAACGGAGAGGGCGTCGTGCGCCTCGACGATGTCACGCAGGATCCGCGCTACGGGAACAACCCCCCTTACAACGGCATGCCGAGAGGCCACTTGCCGGTCGTCAGCTACCTGGCCGTGCCGGTGGTCTCCCGTTCCGGGAGCGTCATCGGGGGGCTGTTCTTCGGGCACTCGGCGCGGGGCGTCTTCACCGAGCGGGCGGAGAGGCTGGTGGTCGGCCTCGCGGCTCAGGCCGGCATCGCGATGGACAACGCGCACCTGTTCCGGCGGGCGCAGGAGCTCATCCAGGCGCTGGAGCGGAGCAACAAGGAGCTCGACCGCTTCGCCTACGTGGCGAGCCACGATCTGAAGGCGCCGCTCCGCGCCATCGCGAACCTCTCGCAGTGGATCGAGGACGATCTCGTGGACAAGGCGTCGCCGGAGACGCGCCAGCACATGGAGCTGCTGCGCTCGCGCGTGGTCCGGTTCGAGGCGCTCATCGACGGGATCCTGCGCTACTCGCGCGCCGGACGCGTGCGCGACAGGCCCGAGAGCGTGGATGTCCGGAAGCTCCTCGACGACGTCCTCGCGCTGCTCACGGTCCCCGAGGGCGCCTCGATCGAGATCGCGGCGGGCATGCCGGCGCTCCTCGCGGAGCGGGTTCCCCTCGAGCAGGTCTTCCTGAACCTGATCGGCAACGCGCTGAAGTATGCCGATCGCCCCGACGCGCGCGTCGAGGTGCGGGGGCGGGATCTGGGCGAGCTATGGGAGTTCTCGGTGAAGGACAACGGGCCGGGGATCGCCCCGCAGTACCACCAGAAGGTCTGGGAGATCTTCCAGACCCTGAATCCGCGCGACAACATCGAGGGGACGGGGATCGGGCTCTCGATCGTCCAGAAGATCGTGCTCAGCAAGGGCGGCCGAGCGTGGGTCGAATCGGAGAAGGGCGCCGGAGCCACGTTCTTCTTCACCTGGCCGCGGAGCGAGCCGGACACCGGGAGCGGCGTACGCTGAGGAGGCCCGGCCGCAGCGCCGTGCGACCCAGCGGTGACCCGCGGCAGCCAGCGGCAGCCAGCGGCAGCCAGTGTGGCGATCTGCCACGCTCCGCGCCGCGTGAGGCGGCCTGGAGCGGCGCAGCCGGCCGGCGGCCGCATTCGCCGGCGCGATGAGCGGGGCGATGGGCGGGCAGGTCGGGCGCGCGGATTGCTTCGCAGCGGTGAACGTTGCGCGCGATCCGCTTCATCGAGGATCGGTGAGCGCGAGCGCTGGCCCTTTTGCTGGAAATGCGGTGGTGATGCCTCGATCCGTGGCTGTCCTGTTGAACTGTTCTTCCCGGTCGAACCGCGCGGCGGAGCAGCGCGTGCGGCTCGGGGAGCTCCTGAAAGAGAGCGGCTTTGACGCCGAGATGCTGTGCGCCGAGAAGGGCCAGCACATGGGGGAGCTCGCCCGCCGCGCGGCGCGGGGGCCTCATGACCTCGTCGTGGCGGGCGGCGGCGATGGCACGATGAACACGGTCGCCGCCGCGATCGCCGACACCGACAAGACGATGGGGGTCTTGCCGCTCGGGACGGTGAACCATTTCGCCAAGTACCTCGGCGTTCCGCTGACCCTCGAGGGCGCCGTGCGCACGCTGGCCGAGGGGCGGCGCGTCCGGGTCGACCTGGGCGAGGTCAACGGCCGTGTCTTCGTGAACAACTCGACGCTGGGCATCTATCCGAGCATCGTGCGCGACCGCGAGGCGCTCCGGAAACGGAGCGGGCTGAACAAGTGGCTCGCCCTGGCGCTGGCGACCGTCTCGGGGATCCGGCGGCACGAGGGCGTCCGTCTCCGGCTCCTCCTGGACGGGCAGGAGCTCCAGCTGGACACGCCGTTCGTGTTCGTGGCCAACAACGACTTCAAGCTCGGCGATGTCGATCTCGCCCGCCAGCGCCCGCCGAGCTCGGGCGAGCTCGGCGTGTGCGTCGCGCACGCGGACAGCCGCCTCTCCAGGGTCAAGCTCATCGCCAGCGCCCTCGCCGGGCGCATCCAGAAGGCGAGCGATTTCAGCGTCTTGCGCACGACGGAGCTCCGGGTGGAGGCGCCGCATCGGCGCCGCCTCCACGTGGCCGCGGACGGCGAGGTCCTCAAGATGACGCCGCCGCTGTGCTATCGCACGCGGCCTGAAGCGCTCAGTGTGATCGTGCCCCTGTCGTCCGACGTCAGCGCGGGCTCACGACGGCAGGGGGGATCATCGGATCATGTCGCCGCGCTGGGGGGATGATTCATCATGCGCACGCTCGTGCACCTGTCGGATCTGCACTTCGGCCGAGTCAACAAGGACATCCTCCGCCCGCTGATCCAGAGGATAGGGGGGCTCGAGCCGCACGTGGTCGTGATCTCGGGCGACCTGACCCAGCGGGCGCGCAGCGCCGAGTTCGCCGAGGCGCGCGCCTTCCTCGACGCGCTGCCCTCGCCGCAGATCGTGGTGCCTGGCAACCATGATGTCCCGCTCTACAACCTGTTCGACAGGTTCTTTCGCCCGCTGGACAGGTACCGGAGCCACATCACGGACGACCTCTCGCCGTTCCATCTCGACGCCGAGATCGCCGTCCTGGGCATCAACACCGCGCGCTCGCTGACCATCAAGGACGGGCGCATCAACGAACACCAGATCCAGGGGATCAAGGCGAGGATGTGCGATCTCGGCCCCGAGATCACGAAGATCGTGGTCACGCATCATCCGTTCGATCTGCCCGAGAGCTCGCCGCATGCGATCGTCGGGCGCGCGCGGCAGGCGATGGCGGCGATCGCGGGCTGCGGCGTCGACGTCATCCTGTCCGGTCATCTGCACCTGAGCCACACGGGGCACTCGGCGGAGCGCTTCGAGGCCGGCGGCCACTCGTCGCTCATCATCCAGGCCGGCACGGCGACCTCGACGCGCGGGCGCGGGGAGCAGAACGCGTTCAACGTGATCCGCATCGACGGGCGGAAGATCGCTATCGAGCGGAACTTCTGGCAGCCGGACAGCAGCGTCTTCGGGATCGCGAGCGCAGAGCATTTCGAGGAGACGCCGCGCGGCTGGGTGCGGGCGGCGTAGGCTTGGCGCGAGCGGCTCCTGCCGTGGAGCGGGCGGGATGCGCTTGCGACGTGAAATGGGCGATCTCTGAAGAATGCGCGCCGTCTCGTTCTTTGCGAGAGGGGTGAAGATGAGTTTTCCAAGCTGCCGGTTGTGCTGGGCGCAGATTGCAGTGCGAGCGTGGTAGCGCTGCCGAGCATTGACAGCGCACCGACCGCCAGCAAGATTCCTCTCGGACGGATGAACAGCGGGAACCGTCCAGAACGCGTGATGGCATCGCGTGCGCGTCGGTCGAGCGCAGGTGATCTGGGGGGAAGTCAAATCATGAAAAAGCTGGCGGTGGCCTGGCTGGTGATTTTCGTGCTCTTGCCGCCGGCCTGTGCGCAACCGACCGAGAGGGTCTCTCGCGAGGAGCGCGGGGAGGAGCGAGCCGCGATCATCGGCACTGGCGCCCGTGCCGACAATACGCACACGTCGGTCGTCGTGATGCGCGGGAAACGCGGCCAGGCGTGTAGCGGCACCATCGTTCACCGGAGCACTGAAGGTGGCAAGGTCCACGTGCTCACCGCAGCGCACTGCTGCAGGGACTCGTCTCCTCCCGAGCAAGTCCGGATTGGCTTCGATTACGACGATCCGTCGGTCATTCTCCCTGTCGACTCGTTCGAGCGTCATCCATGTTACGATGATCGCGCCGGAACGCTCTATGGCTATGATGTCTGTGTCGTGACGGCCAGAGGCTCTGGCGCGCTCAATGTCAGCCCGATTCCGCTCGCATCGGCGTCGGACGAGCTCACGGTCGGCAGCGCCGTCACTCTCGTAGGTTACGGCATCACCCCCGCGACGAACACGCTCCGCCGGAAGGTCGAAGCGCGGGTCAGCGAGATCGCGCCGCTCACGTTTCTCACCGATCAGGCGAACGATCGAGGCGGCCTGTGCTACGGCGACAGCGGCGGTCCAGCGCTGATCCCGCAAGGCGGCGTTGAGGTCGTCGCAGGTGTCATCACGTTGGTCGCCGGTGGCGAGCTCTGCAACGTCGCGGGCGGGTTCGCACGCGTCACCTTTCCTGGCATCCGCGACGAGTTCCTGGACAAGGTGCTTGCCGGCGAGAAATCGAGGCTAGAGGCCCGCTGGATCCAACGCAGTAGCGCCACCCCCGGCCCGGTCCGCGATACGTACATCGCGAGCGACCAGCCCGAGCAGAGCTTCGGCGAGCGCGCTGACCTGCTCGTTGGGACGCCGCCCAATACCGACGCGATTCGCAGCGCTCTGGTCCGCTTCGAGCTCGCCGCGGTCCCCCGAGGGGCCACGCTGCTCACGGTCCGCGTCGGGCTCAAGGTGGCGAGCACGAGCGGGCCGGGAACGATCAGCGTGCACCGCGTGGTGCGGGATTGGGAAGAGAGCGAGTCCTGGGCGTCCTTCGGACCGGACGGGTTCGACCCCACCCCGGTCGCGACCGCCGGCAACGAGACGGCCCGCGTGGAGGCTGAGGGGGGCCTCTCGTTCGATGTGACCGGGCTCGTGGCGAGCTGGCTCGGCGGCGAAACGGACGATCACGGGATCCTGCTCCGCGCGGACGACGGTGCGCAGACCCAGCTCCTCGCCAGCGATGCAGCCTTCTTATCTCACCGGAGCCGTCCGTGGATGCACCTCTGCTATCTGCCGGGGCCGCCCTGAGCGCTGTGCTGTGGCGGCCCCGAGGTCGTCACCCGATCAGGCGAGCTTCCCGAGCTCCCGGAACCGCCCGCGCAGGTCGTTGTAGAGCCCCCGGTACACCGCGTGGATCTCCCGGTACCGCGCCGCGCGCGCCGGATCCGGCGCGACGCGCGAGACGACATGGACGAACGCGTCCGCCGCCTCCTCGACCGACGAGAACAGCCCCGCGCCCGCCGCGCCGAGGAGCGCCGCGCCGTAGGCCGGCCCCTCGGTCGACGTGGTGATCGCCACCGGCGCCTCGAAGACGTCGGCCATCAGCTGGCGCCAGAACGCGCTGCGCGCCCCGCCGCCGGTCAGCCGGATCTCGTCGATCGTGACCGCCGCCGCGCCGTTCGTCTGCCCCACGCCGCGCATCAGATCCAGCGAGTCCGCGAGCCCGAACGTGATGCCCTCCAGCACCGCGCGCGAGACGTCGGCCTTCGTCGTCCGGGCGCTCAGCCCCACGAACGCGCCGCGCGCCGCCGCGTCGTTGTGCGGCGTGCGCTCGCCCATCAGGTACGGCAGGAAGACGACGCCGCCCGCGCCGGGGCGCGCCGTCGACGCCGTGTCGGCGATGATCTCGTACGGATCGACCTTGCGGATCTCGGCCGCCAGGCGCTCGCCGTCGCCGAGGACGTCGCGGTACCAGCGGAGCGCGCCGCCGGCGGCGAGCATCACCCCCATCAGGTAAAACCGGCCCGGGACCGCGTGGCAGAAGCTGTGGAGCCGCATCTCGGGCTCCACGATCCAGGAGTCGGTGTGCGCGAGGATCACGCCGCTCGTGCCGACCGACGCCATCGCCCGGCCGCTGCGCACGATGCCGAGCCCCACCGCGCCCGCCGCGTTGTCCGCGGCGCCTCGCACGACGAGCGTGCCCGCCGGCAGCCCCGTCGCGGTCGCGACCTCGGACGTGAGCTGGCCGAGCGGCGCGTTCGAGGGCGCAGACCGCGGGAACACCGCGCGCGGGACCCCGACCGCCCCGAGGAGCTCGGCGCTGAAGGAGCGATCCCCCGGCGAGAACGCCAGCGTGCCGCTCGCGTCGCTGTCGTCCGTCCCGAGCTCGCCCGTCAGCCGCAAGCCCACGAAATCCTTCGGCATCAGCACCGCGCGCACGCGGGCGAACGCCTCGGGCTCGTGCTCCCGCAGCCAGAGCAGCTTCGGCAGCGTGAACCCCTCGAGCGCGCGGTTGCCGACGAGGCGCGCGAGCCCCGCGTCGCCGACCTTCGGGTTCGCGCGGATCGCCTCGCACTCGGCCGTGGTGCGCGTGTCGCACCACAGGATCGCCGGCCGGATGACGGCCTGCTGCTCGTCCAGCAAGACCGCCGAGTGCATCTGCCCCGTCAGCCCGATCGCGCGCACCTCGTCCCGGCGCGGGCCGAGGGCGCGGGCGAGCTCGCCGAGGGCGCTCAGCGCCGCCGCGGCGAAGTCCTCGGGATCCTGCTCGGCCCACCCGGCGTGCGGCGTGGAGAGCGGGTATTCGCGGTGCGCCGACGCGACCGCCGCGCCGCGCTCCGTTTCGACTGCGATGGCCTTGAGGCCGCTGGTCCCGACGTCGATTCCGATCACGATGGCCATGAAGAGCGTCCTTTTTCGTAAAGTGAAAGTGAGCGGCTAGAACACGATCTGGAGCTTCATGGGCGCGGTGCCCTTCTTCATCATCTCCAGCCCGCGCTGGAGCTCCTCGACGGGCATCGCCTCGGAGAGGAGCCTCTTCACGTCGACGGCCCCGCGCTCCATCAGCTTGAATGCCCGGTCGTACGTCCTCCTGATCGCGAAGCTGCCGATGATCTCGAGATCGCGCCGGTACACCTCGAACGGCGAGATCTCGACCTTGTCGTGCGGCCCACACACGCCGAACACGAGGTACCGGCCGCCATTCTTGACGTACTGGAGCGAGTCGCCGAGGACCCGCGCGATGCCGGTCGCGTCGATCACGACGTCGAAGCCGTAGGGCGCGATCTTCTTGAGCTTCGCCGCGAGCGCGTTGTCGGCGAGGACCACCTCGGTCGCGCCGTGCTGGCGCGCCAGATCGAGCTTCGACTCGACGACGTCGACCACGGTGACCGCCGCCGCGCCGTTCGCGCGGCTCGCCTGGAGGTGGAGCTGGCCGATCGGGCCGGCGCCGAGGACCAGGACCTCCGAGCCGATCTCGATGCGCGCGCGATCCTGGCCGAAGACGACGCACGCGAGCGGCTCGCAGAACGCCGCCTCGGCGAACGAGACGCGCTCGAAGCGATAACAGTTCTTCGCGGGCACCCGGACGAGCTCGGCGAAGCCGCCGTCGCGGGTCACGCCCACGGCGTTCCACTTCAGGCAGTGGTTCTGCCGGTTGATCATGCAGAAATGGCACTCCTCGCAGGTCACCGTCGGGTCGACCATCACCCGATCGCCGGGCCGGAGGCCCTCGACCTCGTCGCCCACGGCGGCCACCTCGCCGGCGAGCTCGTGCCCCGGGATCAGCGGGAACGTCGGGAAGAAATCGCCCTCCCAGATGTGCACGTCGGTCCCGCAGATGCCGCACGCCTTCGCCCGGACGAGGACGTCGCGCGGGCCGATCTGCGGCGGCGCGACGTCGTTGCGTACGGCGATCTTCTTCACGGCTTCGAGCACGGCTGCCTTCATGCGAGACCCTCCTCGGGCCGTCGCGGAGGCAGCGCGCGGCTGCTCGCTGCGAGGCCCTCTCGTGGCCGTCGCATAGGCGCGCCGCGGCCGCGCGTCGAGATCCGTCGAGCGCCACCCCGCGCGCCGTCGCGCAGGGCGGGCTGACGCGGGATGTCAGGACTTCGCGGACTGCTTGGGCGGGGAGATCGTGCGCCAGAGGAACGCGTAGACGTCCATCAGATCGCGCGGGGCGAGGCTGCGCTCGCGCAGGCGCCGCTCGAGGTCGCGCGCGAGCGACTGCATCCGGGCATAGCCCTCGGCGGTCGGCACGCGATCGTAGGCGAGGTTGAAGCCGAGCACGACGGCCTGCTTCTCGAAGAAGGAGGGCTTCACGAAGACGTGCTCGCCCGGGTAGACGAGCGCGCTCAGGATCGTCGTGAGCGGCCACGTGGCGACCTTGGCCGCCGCGAGCACGCCGGCGAACCGGTCGAAGCGCACGGGGTAGTCGTCCGCGCCATAGAGGAGATCGACGACCGCCTCGGCATAGGCGCGGTGGTGCTCGGCCGGCATCTTGTTGAAGGGGATGAGGTCGCCGAGCGGGTGCAGGAGGCCGGTCGCCGCCTTGTGGACCTTGGTGATCCGCTCCATGAAATCGGTGAGGTTGCCCGCCGCGAGGAGCGCCTCGAGCTCGCCCTTGCTGAGGAGCGCGCGCGCGGTCTCGATGGCGCCCTGCTTGAAGGCCTTGCTCTTCTTCTTCCCGCCCTCGGGCGCGTGGGCCCCGACGGCGCCGCGCTCCTCGGCGACGAAGTGCGGGCCCCCGAACCCGCCCTCGAACTGCGACTCGAAGCTCGTGACCTGCTCGTCGAAGCTCGTGAGCGGCGGCGCGACCACGCGCGCGCGCTGCTTCCTGGCGGCGGAGGACGGCCGGTCGCGGAGACCGCGGATCCTGGCCTCGAGCGCGTTCGCTTCGTCGTCGCCGAGCTGCACCGGCTCGAGCTTCGACCAGAAAGCCTTGGCGATGGAGTGATTGTGGCCGTCTTCGAAATCGTAGAAGCGCTTTTCGTCGCGCTCCTCGACGAGGTATCCGAGTCCCCACTGGGGACACCCCGGGTGCTTGACGATGATCGGGGCTGAAGGTTCCGTTGAACGAGAGGTCGCCATAGGCGGCGCAGCCTACTCTATCTTGGGACGACCGCACCCCGCTCCGGAGCCGCTTCTGGACTCGTGTTCAGGTATGGCGCTCCGGCAGCGCGCAATCGGGCCCATCCGCGCCGGCCCCGGCCGCGGGGCGAGGCGCTAGTTGACGTCGCGCGCCGCCGAGGCGAGCGCGAGCTGCTGGAGCGCGAGCGCCTCGGTCACCCGGCGCACCCGCGCGACGACGTCGAGGGTCTCCAGCACCGCCTGCCGTTCCCGGGCGTCGAGGATCAGGTGGTGGGCGCAGAGGTCCGCGATGAGCGAGGTGGCCGCGTCGCGCGGCAGCCGGAACTCGAAATTGCGGTCCCGCTCGCGGACGAGCGAAGAGAACGAGGCCGCGGTGGAGATGAGCGCGGCGTGATCCGGGGCCGGGACCTCCCCGGGCTCGTCCTCGAGGACGGTCGCCGCGGCCGTGCGGTAGGGCGGCACGAACGGGCGCTCCGCCAGGCGGACGCGAACGCGGCCCCGCAGCACGATGTTGTAGCGGCCCCCCGGCAGCTCGGCGTGATCGATGATCTCGCCCGCGCCGGCCACCCCCGCGATCGCCGGGTGGCCGTGCGCGTCGACCGCGCGGGTGTCCGTGATGAGGACGACCGAGAGGATGCGGTGCGTCTCGAGCGCGTCGCGGACGAGCGCCCGATAGCGCGGCTCGAAAATGTGGAGCGGCAGGAGGGCGCCGGGGAAGAGCACCGTCTGCGGCAGCGGGAACAGCGGGAGATCGGGCAAGGCCGCGTTGAGGTCGCCCGGTCGCGGAGGCGTCGTTTCCACGAGTCGTAGGCTAGCACGCCGGGGGAGCGGGGGTGGCGGCCCCACGTACATCGGTCTCGACGGGCAGGCCGGGCCGCGTGCGCGGTCGGCCGGGGATCGACGACGCCGGGGCGCGCCAGCCGAGCCTCCTCGGCCGCGCCTCGTCAGCCGAACATCTCGAGCGCCGAGCCGGTCACGGCGTCGGGGGCGTCGAGCGCGGCGTACACGATGAGCTGCGCCACGTCGTCGGCGCTCATCTGCGGGGGGAAGCCGCTCCCGGCGAGCATGTCGGTGTCGACCGAGCCGGGGAGCACGGCGATGGACTGGAGCCCCGTCCCGCGCAGCTCCTCGGCCAGGCTCTTCGAGAGGCCGACGAGGCCCCACTTGGAGGCGGCGTACGAGGCGTTGCCCGGGGACGCGAGGGTCGAGGAGATGCTGCCGACGTGGACGAGCCGGCCGCGGCCCTGCGCCAGCATGGCCGGGAGGAAGGCGCGCGCGATGAGGAAGGGGCCGCGCAGGTTGACGGCGATCACCTCGTCCCAGGCGGCGGGCGCGGTCTCGTGGACCCGCGTCCCGCGGCGCACGACGCCCGCGTTGTTCACGACGACGCGGGGCGCGCCGAGCCACGCCACGACCTCGGCGGAGGCGCGCGCCACCTGCTCCTCGGAGGCGACGTCGCAGGGGACCGGCAGCGCGGCGACGTCGAGCCGGCGGACCTGGTCGGTGACCGCGTCGAGGCGCGGGCTCGGGCGGCCGAGCAGCGCGACGGACAGGCCGCGGCGCGCGAGCGCGAGCGCCGTCGCGCGGCCGATGCCGCGGCTCGGCCCCGTGACGACCGCGACGCCGCTCACGCCCGCCCCCCGGAGAGCGCGGCGGCAAAGGCGAGATCGCGCTCCGGGCCCGGCTCGGCGAACGCGCCGGCGACCGCGACGGTCTCGATGAGGGCGCCGGCCTTGCGCTCGCCGCGGGCGATGAGGCAGGTGTGGGTCAACGTGAGCTTGCACAGCGCGCCGCGCGCGCCGAGCTCGCCGACGAGCAGCTCGACGAGCTGCCCGCCGATGCGCTCCTGCAGGGTTAGCCGTCGCGCGAGCGCGTCGAGCACGTGCGCGATCGTGCCGATGCCGGCGACCCGCGCGCCCGGCAGGTAGGCGACGATCCCGGTGCCGTGCCCCGGCAGCAGGTGGTGCGGGCACATCGTGGTCACCGAGAGATCGCGCGCGACGACGAGGCCGCGCTCGAAGGGGCCCGTCTCCATGGCGCCCTCGCGGAGCACCGCGGCCGCGTCGATGGCCTCGCCCTCGATCAGATCGTCGGCCCATGCGTCGGCGACGCGCTCGCCCGTGCCCGCGAGCTCCCCCTCGAGGTCGCGCCCGAGGGCGCGGAGGAACTCCTCGATCGCCCGGGCTGCTCTCTGCCGATCGATCACCGGGGCCCCGTCAGTTGAGCAGCTGCCGGCGCGTGGCGGCGGTGATCGGCCTGCGCCCGGCGTAGCCGGCCTCGAGCCCGTGGTAGTGGTCGACCGCCGGCTCGCCGTAGCGCCAGCAGAGCCAGACGAGGGCGCCGTCGAGGCGGCCATAGAAGTCGCAGAGCCCGATCCGCTGGTCCTTCACGACGACCCCGAGCTCCTCGACCTCCTGCCACCCGGACTCGTACGCCGCGATCTTCTCCGAGAGCTCGCGCTCGCGCGCCCGCGCCTGCTCGCTGCCGCTGCGCGCCAGCTCGATGAGCTGGTCGGGCGTCACCGCCGGGCTCTCCACGGCGTGCACGAGCTCCTGCCAGCTGCGCTCGATATCGCTCGCCAGGGCGAGCTGCCGGCGGATCAGCGACGAGAGCTCCGGGACGAGCGCGTTCGCCTCTTCGATCGTCCAGATGCGGGGAGTGTTCACGGGACCTCACCTGAAAGGCGGCGCGACAACCCAGTCATGCAGGGCCGGTAAGCGGAGGAGAGTGCGGTGTCAAGGGCTTGTCCGGAAGGATGCGCCGCGCGGGCGGGTCCACGCGGCTGCGGCCGCTGCCGGGCCCGCCCACGCGCGGCCACGTCGCCTGCGCTGACCACGCGTCCGCGACGCGCGGGCCCGCCCTCGCGTCGCGGAGGTCGCGAAGAACGACAGCCAGGGTGGCATCGTTCCCCTCCGCCGTGTCCGCCCCTTCATCCGGCAATGTGTTGCAACCGGCGTTCCTCAGGCGATAAGCTCGCGCAGCGATCCTGTAAGATTGCGAGGCCGCCGCATGCGACTCCGGACGATGTCGGGCATCAAGCTGTCGAATCTGCTCCTCTGCGGCTGGAGCGGGCTCGTGCTCGTTTACCTGTATCTCCCGATCCTGCTCCTCGTCGTCTACTCGTTCAACGACTCGCGGATGAGCGTGGTGTGGGAGGGGTTCACCTTCAAGTGGTATGGGCAGCTCTTTGACGAGCTCGTCGCGCACCTCGGGGACGAGCGCCGGTCGCCGCTCATCGAATCGCTGAGCAACAGCGTGATCATCGCCGCGATCACCACGGCGTTCTCGGTCGTCCTCGGCACGGCGGGCGCCTTCCTGCTCTATCGGTACAGGTTCCCTGCGCTCCGGTCGATCACCGCGCTGATCTTCATTCCCATGATCATCCCGGAGATCATCATGGGGATCAGCCTGCTCATCTTCTTCAAGACGGTGGAGCTCGAGCTCGGCTTCACGACGGTCATCATCTCGCACGTCACCTTCTGTTTCCCGTTCGTGCTCATCGCCGTCCAGGCGCGGCTCGCGGGGCTCGACCCGTCCCTCGAGGAGGCCGCCCTGGACCTCGGGGCGACGCCGCTCAAGGCGTTCTTCCTGATCATGGTGCCTTACCTTCTGCCCGCGATCATCTCCGGTGCGCTGATGTCGTTCACGCTGTCGATGGACGAGCTCATCGTCACGTATTTCACGCGCGGGCCCAAGTCCGAGACCTTGCCGATCAAGGTGTTCGGCATGGCGAAGGTCGGTTTGAACCCGATGCTGAACACGATCTCGACCGTGTTCATCGTCGCGACCGCGATGCTCGTCGTGGTCGCCGAGTCGCTGAAGGGCACCGCGAGGCGGCTCCCCGACGAGAGCTGAAGGGGACCGACGCGCGGCGCGAGCGCCTGCGCCGGCGCAGGCAAGACAAGGAATAGGCCAATGAAACGCATCTCAGCGCTCCTCATCCTGATGTTCGTCCCCCTCGTGGCCCTGCTCGGCTGCGGGAAGAAGGAGGGCCCGGCGCCCCAGGCGACCGGCTCGGGCAGCGCCCCCGCGCCCGAGCCGAAGGCCGGCAGCGAGCTCAACCTCTTCGGGTGGTCCGAGTACATCCCGCAGGAGATCCTGGACGGCTTCACGAAGGAGACGGGGATCAAGGTCAACTACGAGACCTACGCCTCGAACGAGGAGATGCTGTCGAAGCTCCTCGCGGGGAGCACCCGGTACGACCTCATCCAGCCTTCGGAGTACGCGATCGAGGCGCTCGTCAAGCAGAAGAAGCTGAAGCCGCTCGATCAGGCGCGCATCCCGAACCTGAAGAACATCGCGCCCGCGTTCAGGAACCAGCCGCACGATCCGGAGCTCAAGTACACGGTCCCGTGGATGGGCACGACGGTCGGCATCGTCGTCAACACCGAGAAGGTGAAGGAGCCCGTGAAGGGCTACAAGGACGTGTTCCAGCCGAAGTACAAGGGGCGCATCGTGGCCCTGAACGACGCCCGCGAGATCGTGTCCTGGGTGATGGTGACGATGGGGATGAACGCCAACGACGTGACGCCCGAGAACCTCGCGAAGATCAAGCCGACCCTGGCGGAGTGGATCAAGCTCGTGAAGGTGTTCGACTCCGACAGCCCGAAGACGGCGCTGCTCAACGGCGACGTCGACATCGGCGTCATCTGGAGCGGGGAGGCGGCCCTGCTCTACCAGGAGAACAAGAACAAGTTCCAGTTCATCCTGCCGACCGAGGGGGCGCACAAGGCGATCGACAGCCTGGCGATCCCCGAGAACGCCGAGAACAAGATCGGCGCGGAGATGTTCATGAACTACATCCTCCGTCCGGAGGTCAGCAAGCTCATCTCGGACAAGTTCCCCTACACGAACCCGAACACGGAGGCGCGCAAGCTGCTCACGCCCGAGCAGCTCGCCAACCCGGCGAGCTACCCGCCCCTCGCGGGGATGGAGACCTTCCACGACATCGGGAAGGCGGCGGCGGACGTGGACAAGCTGGTGACGGACCTCAAGGCATCGCAGTGAGCGGCGGGGCGTCATGAACACGGCCACCGGGCAGGTCGTCGAGCTCCAGGGCGCGCGGCGCAGGCCGGGTGTCCGCGGGTGGCTGCTGCTCGCCCCGCTGTTGCTCTGGCTGTTCGCCTTCGTCGTGGCGCCCACCGCGATCATGCTCGTCTACAGCTTCTGCGAGCGGGACGAGCTCGGGCAGGTGGTCTTCGAGCTCTCGCTGTCGAGCTACGCGCGGGTCTTCGACGCGACCTACCTCAAGATCCTGCTGAGCTCGATGAAGTATGCCGCCATCACGACGGTGATCTGCCTCGTGGCGGGCTATCCGGTGGCGTACTTCATCGGGCGGGCCCGGGAGGGCGTCCGGAACAGGCTGCTCATGCTGGTGATGGTGCCGTTCTGGACCAGCTTCCTCATCCGGACGTATGCGTGGATGTCGATCCTCAAGTCGGAGGGGCTCCTCAACGGGCTCTTGCTCTACCTGCAGATCATCTCGGCGCCGCTCGACATCATGTACACGCCGACGGCGGTGGTCATCGGGCTCGTCTATTCCTATTTGCCGTTCATGATCCTGCCGATCTACGGGAGCGTCGAGAAGCTCGACAACGCGCTCATCGAGGCGGCGTTCGATCTGGGCGCGGGGCCCGTGTCCGCCTTCTCGCACGTCATCGTCCCGCTCACGCGCCCGGGGATCCTCGCGGGCGTCCTGCTCGTGTTCATCCCGGCGCTCGGGATGTTCGCGATCACGGATCTCATGGGCGGGTCGCGCGTGCCGATGATCGGCAATGTCATCCAGAACCAGTTCGGGCAGGCGCGCGACTGGCCGTTCGGCGCCGCGCTCGGGATGACGCTGCTGCTCCTGTTTTCGCTGTTTTTCCTGCTTGGCCTGCGCAAGGAGCAGGAACAGTGATGATCACGGTGATGATTTCGTCGCGGGTCTTCGGTGAGCCTCGTTCGGTCGTCGGCGCCGCCGAGTCGTCCTCCTTATTCCTCGAGGTGAATCGATGGACGTGATGGTCGAGCTCCGCGCGGTCACCAAGCGATTCGGCAGCTTCCACGCCGTGAGCGAGGTCGATCTCCAGATCAAGGCGGGCGAGTTCATCACCCTTCTCGGCCCCTCGGGGTGCGGGAAGACGACGCTGCTCCGGATGATCTCGGGCTTCGAGACGCCGACGAGCGGCGCCGTCCTGCTCGACGGGAAGGACGTCACGCACGAGCCGCCCTACCGGCGGGACGTCAACCAGGTGTTCCAGAGCTACGCGCTGTTTCCTCACATGACCGTGCAGGAGAACATCAGCTTCGGCTTGCGGATGAAGAAGGTCCCGAAGCAAGAGCTGGCCGAGCGGGTCCGCGCCGCGGTCGCGATGGTGTCGCTCGGGGGCATGGAGCAGCGCAAGCCGTCGCAGCTCTCCGGCGGGCAGCGGCAGCGGGTCGCGCTCGCGCGGGCCATCGTCTGCCGCCCGAAGGTGCTGCTCCTCGACGAGCCCCTCTCCGCGCTCGACGCGAAGCTCCGGCACGCCATGCAGGTGGAGCTCAAGGAGCTCCAGAAGAAGCTCGGGATCACGTTCGTGTTCGTGACCCACGACCAGGAAGAGGCGCTCACCATGAGCGACCGCATCGCCGTGATCAACAAGGGCCGGATCGAGCAGCTCGGCGATGCGTCGCAGATCTACCACCGCCCGAAGACGACGTTCGTCGCGAGCTTCATCGGCCAGGCGAACATCCTCCGGGCGACCGTCCTCTCGCGGAGCGGCGAGCGCGCGCGGGTCCGGCTCGACGGAGACATCGAGCTCCTCGTCAACGCCGAGCACCTCGCGGGCGGGGCCGAGAGCGCGCTCATCTCCATCCGGCCGGAGAAGATCGCGCTCCGCAAGGAGCGGCACGGCGACCTGGAGAACTGCTTCGAGGCGCACGTCGAGGACGAGCTGTTCAAGGGCGCCACCGACCAGCTGCGCCTCCGGACCGACTCCGGGCTCGCGCTCACGGCGGTGGTGGCCAACGAGAGCTCCGTCCAGGCCGCGCTGCACGCCGGCGACAGGGTGTTCTGCCACCTCCACCCCGACGACATCGTCATCGTCCACGAGGAGTGACCCGCCGCGGGCCGGCGCTCGCGCGAGCGCGCCGTGCGCCGGCCGCGCGCTCGGGAGGTACGCCGGCCGCCCGCCGTGCCCCGCCGGCCATTGCGCGCGCCGCCGCCGGGGGGAGCCGGTGTGGCGCCGGGGCGCCGTGAACTGCGGTTCTCATCCGGACGCGACAGCGTGGAAGTCGGGCTCGAATGCCGCGTACGATGAAGGGCATGCTGCTTGCCAATCGGCCTCGCATGCCCCGACGGTCGCTTGCGCTTGTGGTTCCTGCGGTCCTCTTCTCGTTCCCTGGCGACGTCCTCGCCGCGGGGGCGTGGCTGCCCGGCGCCGGACAGGCGTCCGTCGAGCAGCGCGTCGCCGTCGCGGCGGGGCCGGAGCGCACGACGCTCTGGACGAGCCTGCGGTTCGACGGGGCGCGCGGCCCCGTGGCGGTCGTCGTGCCGGTGCCGCCGCTGGCGGCGCTCGATGTGAGCTCGGACGCGTGGTTCGAGGCGCTCGAGGCGGCCACCGCGCCGCGCGTGCTCCCGCCCCAGGGCGTCGCCCCGCACTGCCCCGGGGAGGAGGGCGCGCCGGGCCCGTTCCACACGGTCGGGCAGCTCGCGCACGAGGCGACGCTCGAGCCGATCGAGGTGACGGTGCTCGAGGACGCGGTCGCGGTCGCGCGCTGGGCGGAGTCGGCGGGGCTCGCGCTCTCCTCCGAGACGGCCGCGCAGCTCGGTGAGCTGCAGGGGATGCGCTTCGCGGCGGCCCGGTTCGATGCGCCCGGCGGGCCGGCGATCACGCGGACGCTGCGCATCGCCATGGGCGGCGGCGAGCCGCGCCTGCCGCTGTCGCTGGCCAGGGCGGGCGAGGGCGACGTGCGCGTGACGGCGTGGTTCCTCGGCGACGGCCGGGGCGCGCTGACGGGCGCGGCGCCGGTGACGCTCCCGCCGGCCTCGCTGAGCTGGGACGCGGGCGCGCAGCGCAGCGATTACGAGGCGCTGCGCGCCGAGGCCCTCGGCCAGGCGGGGCTCCACGGGGCGCTCGTCGAGGGCGCGGGCCACGGGGCGTTGAGCCGCCGTATCGCCATCGGCAGCGACAGCGTGGACAGCGTGATCGCGGCCTATTTCGCGCGCGCGAGCGCGTACGGCGACGTCGGCGACGGCCCGGGAGCGTGCGCCGCGGTGGCCGCGGCCGCGCTGGAGTCGAGCCTCGCGGTCGCCGCGAGCTGCCCGCGCGCCGCGCTCGGCGTGGTCGACGGGTCGCTCGACTGCGCGGAGTCGCCCCGGAGGGACGAGACGGATCCCGATCTCCTGCGCTGCGGCCCGGTCGCCGACGATCTCGCGGTCGGGCTCTCCGGGCTCGCGCCGTCGTCGGTGTGGCTCACCCGCGTCTCGCTCCGGCTCGCTGCCGGGCAGGCCGGCGCGGACTGGCCGCTGACGTTCGGGGCCGGTGCGTCCGTCTCGCCGATCGTGAGGGCCGGCGCCGTCCGCCTGGACGCGTGCTCCAGCGAGACCGGCGCCGGCGGCGCGAGCGGCGCGAGCGGCGCGAGTGGCTCGTCGGGCGTGGGCGGACCCGGGGGCCTGGGCGGCGGGCCGAGCACCGGCGAATCGAGCACGACCGGCGGCTCGTCGGGTGGGGGTCTCGTCGACGACTATTACGACGACGAGCCGGTCGCCGACATGGGCTGCGGCTGCGCCGGCACCGCCGATACGGTCGTCGTGGACGACACCGAGCCGCAGGGCGAGGACGACTATTACGACGAGGAGTACGAGGACGACGGCTGCAGCGGCGACACGAGCGAGCCTGCGCCCGAGGACGAGTACTACGCGGAGGACGACGGCTGCAGCGGTGACACGAGCGAGTCCGAGGACGAGTATTACGCGGAGGACGACGGCTGCAGCGGCGACACGAGCGAGTCCGAGGACGAGTATTACGCGGAGGACGACGGCTGCAGCGGCGACACGAGCGAGTCCGAGGACGAGTATTACGCGGAGGACGACGGCTGCAGCGGGGGCTCCGACGACTCCGCCGAGTCGG
Organism: Sorangium sp. So ce887; assembly: GCF_051521455.1. NCBI lineage: Bacteria > Pseudomonadati > Myxococcota > Polyangiales > Polyangiaceae > Sorangium > Sorangium sp. So ce887. The sequence goes on from NZ_CP150354.1 coordinate 12,620,633, forward strand.
AGGACTGCTCGATCGCGGGCGAGCGGCAGCCGAGCGCCCGGAAGAAGCGGGGGCCGAAGCTGTCGGTCATGGCGCTCGGGGTGTTCGCGCTGATCGCGCCGCTCCGGCGCGCGAGCCGGCCCCGGAGGAGCAGCCGGCGGTAAGCCGGCGTTAAGGCGCGGGCGGGCGGCGCCGCGGCGGGAGCTGGCGGTGCCGGAGGGGGGCTTCTCGTGGCATACTCCCGCGGGAGGCCATGACGTGAACGCACCCGCCCGCAAGCTCTCCTTCCCCTACGCCGAGTACCTCGAGCAGGAGCGGGCGAGCCCGACAAAGCACGAGTTTCTCGGCGGCGAGATCTTCGACATGGCCGGCGGCACGCCGGAGCACGCGCGGCTCGCGGCCCGGGTGACGGTGACGCTCGGCGCGCAGCTCCACCGGCGCCCCTGCGAGGTGTTCTCGTCCGACCTCCGCGTGCGCGTGCTCGCGACGGGCCTCGCGACCTACCCGGACGTGAGCGTCGTCTGCGGCCAGCTTGTGCGCGATCCGGAGGACAAGGACGCGGTGCTCAACCCGCTGGTGCTCGTCGAGGTGCTGTCGGACTCCTCGGAGGCGTACGACCGGGGAGAGAAGTTCGCGCACTACCGCCGCATCCCGTCGCTGAAGGAGTACGTGCTCGTCTCGCAGGCGCACCGGAGGATCGAGGTCTTCCGGCGCAACGAGGACGACTCGTGGACGCTCTACGAGGCCGGGCCGGGCGAGCGCGCGAGGCTCGCGTCGATCGACGGCGCGCTCGACGTCGACGAGGTCTACCGCGGCGCGCTCGAGACCTCCGCCGCGGGCTGAGGGGCCGTCGGTTCACGGAGCCCTGGTGCGCGACGTCCGGATGCGAGGTTTTCGCGAGCAGACGGCGGTCGCGCGGGCGATCGAGGTGCTGGAGCAGCGGATCCGGCGGCTCGGCGACGAGCCGGTGCCGATCGCCCGGTCGGCGGGGCGGGTCGCGGCCGAGCGCGTGCTGGCCCGGGTGAGCGTGCCGCACTTCGCCCGGGCGGCCATGGACGGCTACGCGCTCGCCGGCGAGGCGACCTCCGGCGCGGCCGCCGGCGCGCCGGTCGAGCTCGCGCTCGTGGGCGCGTCGTTCCCCGGGCGCCCTCACGCGGGGGCGATCCGCCGGGGCGAGGCGGTGCGGATCACGACCGGCGCGCCGGTGCCCGAGGGGGCCGACGCGGTGCTGATGGCGGAGCACGCGGAGGAGGCGGAGGGCCGGGACGGGGCGGCGGTCGTGCGGGTGCGCGCGCCCGTGCCGGCCGGCAAGCACGTCGCGTCGATCGGCGAGGACGTGCTGGAGGGCGCGGAGGTCGTGCCGGCCGGGCGCCGGCTGCGCCCGCAGGACGCCGGCGTGCTCGCCTCGACCGGGGTCGCCGAGGTGCGCGTGGTGCGGAGGCCGTCGGTGCGGATCCTGATCACGGGCGACGAGCTCCTGCCGCCGGGGAGCGTGCCGAGCGGGGCGTGCATCGTCGACACGAACAGCCTGGTGCTCACGGCGCTCGCGCGCCGCGACGGCGCCGAGGACGTCACCGTCGCGTACGTCCGTGACCGGCGCGAGGCCGTCCGGAGCGCCCTCGCGGCGGCCGGCGGGGATGTGGTGCTGGTCTCGGGCGGGTCGTCGGTCGGCTCGGAGGACCACGCGCCGCTCGTGCTCGCGGAGCTGGGCGAGGTGGCGGTCCACGGGGTCGCGATGCGCCCGGCGAAGCCCGCCGGGTTCGGCTTTCTGGCGGGCGAGCGCCCGGTGTTCCTGCTGCCGGGAAACCCGGTGTCGTGCCTCTGCGCCTACGAGTTCTTCGCCGGGCCCTCGATCCGCGCCCTGGGCGGCCTGTCGCGCGCGTGGCCGCACCGGCGGACGCGGTGCGTGGTGGCGAGCGAGATCGCCTCGCAGCCGGGGCGCGTCGATTACGTGAGGGTGCGTGTCGAGGGGGACCGGGTGTTTCCGATGGCGACGAGCGGCGCGTCCATCCTGTCGTCGACGACGCAGGCGGACGGCGTGGTCATCGTGCGAGCCGAGGATGCGGTGGTGGGAGAGGGCGCCGAGGTCGAGGTGCTGCTCTACGACGTGTGAGGCGAGGCGGGCGAGGGTCGGTCGAGGCCGGAACCTTGGACTCGGCGAGGTGCCGGCCGACGAACAACGTGCCACTCAGCATCAGGATCTTCATGGGTTGTCCGTGTGCACCGCGAACGCAGGCTGGCAAGCCGAAGCGTCGCTGACCGGCTCGGCCGGCGCCGGTGGCGCTTGGTGACGCCGCTGAACGGCAGTACCCTCGGGCAAGGCACATGACCCTCCGCCATCCCTTCTCCGTTCTGCTTATCCTCGTATCGGCCGGCTGCCTGGCGAGCTGCAGCGACGGCGAGCACGACGCGACCCCCGAAGGCTCCACCTCAGGCGGGGACGCCGGCGGAGGCGGCGCGAACGCCGGCGGCGCGACAGGAGCGACGATCCCCGCGACCACCGGCGCGGGCGGCGACACGGCCGCGAGCGGCACGACCACGAGCGCCACGACCTCCGGCGGCGGCGGCGCGGAAGCCGTCGCGCCCGGGATCGTCAAGCTCGCCGAGGGGAAGATCGCGGAGTCGGGGCTCACCGTGGTGTCTTATGGTGGTTACCTCAACGGCGAATCCTTCCAGCAGGACGCGATCGTGTCGTTCGGCGGCTATCAGTACACGGCCTTCTGGAACACCAGCCGCAACGTCGTCCTCGCGCGCCGGCAGCTGCCGGCCGGCCCGGGAGGGGACGCCGGGGCGTGGCAGAAGTTCGACTTCAAGGACCACCGGCTCAGCGCCGATGACGCCCACAACACGATCTCTCTCGGGATCGCGCCAGGGGACGGCACGCTTCACCTCGCCTTCGATCACCACGGCAGCACGCTGCACTACCGCCGCTCGGTCGCCGGCCTGCTGACCGACCCGGAGGGCACGGCCTGGGCCGCCGCGAGCTTCAGCGCCGTCTCGAGCGCGCTGGTCGGATCGACCCCCGTGCATCTCGTGACGTACCCGCGGTTCGTCACCGAGCCCGGCGGCAACAAGCTCCTCCTGAGCGCGCGGATCGGCGAGAGCGGGAGCGGCGACGAGCACCTGTGGGAGTACGACACGACGACGCACGCCTGGAGCGCGCTCGGCGAGTACATCGAGGGGACGGACGCCAGCATCAACGCCTACCTGCACGGCCTCGCGTACACGCGCGGCGGCTCGCGCCTGCACGCGGCCTGGTGCTGGCGCGACACGCCCAATGCGACAACGAACCACGGCCTCCTGTACATCTACAGCGATGATCACGGGCGCACCTGGCAGAACAACGCGGGTGACAAGGTCGCGACCACCGGCGCCTCCTTCGTCACCCGGAGCACGGCGGGCCTCTCCGTGTGGGCCATCGGCCAGAATCGAGGGCTCATCAACCAGGAGCACATGGCGGTCGACGCGAGCGGCCGGGTCCACGTGCTGCTCTCGCACCTCCCCGACGCCGAGGCCGACAACGCGAACTTCACGAATGCCCGGGCGCGCAGCGAGTTCTTCCACTACGTCCGGGAACCCGAGGGGACCTGGGCGCGACACGGCCTCGGCCTGCGCGTCATCGAGAACTTCCGGGGCAAGCTCGCGATCTCCTCCACCGAGAACGTCTACGCGATCCTCCCGGATCTGCGCATCGCCGGCGCCTCGCCGAGCGACGGCTATGCGACCTGGACGCTCCTCGACGCCTCCGACTCGGGCCGCTTCTTCTCCGATCCCCTGATCGACACAGCCCGGCTCGAGACCTCGGACGCGCTCACCGTGTACTATCCGGAGCGGGGCTCCGTGAACATCTGGGGCCTGGAGTACACCCTCCAGTGAGCCGCGCGAGCAACGCTCCTCCGCGCTGAGCGCGCGCCCGCCCGCCCGGGCCGGACTCCCGCCGGCACGCCGCGATCCACCCGTGAGCGGGCACGCTCGGTGCTCATCCTGACGCGCGGTGTTGCCGGTGGCGCGGGCGTGCACTGCCGCGACCGCCGCGGCGGCAAGGGACACGCGCGCTGCGAGCCCCGGCGCGCTCCCGCCAGGAGGAGCGTTACCAATGAGCCCCGACGCGTTCGTCAAGCGCGGATTCATATTCATCCTGGGAGGAATGGTCGCGGTCTCCGCGTATTATCAGGCCTCCGGGGTATCTCACCTCATCGCCCACCAGATCGCGCGGGACGGCGCCCCTCCCGCTCCCCGGGCGACAGCGCTCGTCGAGGAGCCGCTCTCCGAGGACCGCTCGCCGAGCGCGGCGCCGATCCTGGAGCGCAATCCGTTCGACTCGATCACAGGGCCGCTCGTGCCCCGGCCGAGCGAGGCGCTCGCCGGTCAGGCGGCTCTCTCCAGTCTCGATCCCTACCTCGCGCCTCCGTGCGACACAGGCCGCGTCGTGCTGATCGCGGTGTCCGAGGACCCGGAATGGTCGTTCGCGGCCGTCGAGGCGGAAGGCGGACGCACCGCGCTCGGGCGGCGCGGCGGGCAGATCGCCGGCAGGAAGGTCGAGCACATCGCCTGGGACCGGGTGTGGATGACGTCGGGGGGCGCGCGCTGCCAGATGCAGCTCGGCAAGAAGGGCGACAATGACGGCAAGAAGGCGCCCGAGTCGCAGCCCAGGGCGCCGGAACCGCCCCGCGAGCGCCCGTCCCGCGCGTCCGGCAGGAGCGACGTCCCACCCGAGATCGCCTCGCGCATGAAGCGCGTGAGCGAGACGGAGTTCGACATCGATCGATCGGCCGCCGCGAAGATCTTCGAGAATCCCGAGATCGTGACGAACACCTCGGCGGCGATCCCGGAGATGCGGGACAACCAGGTGGTCGGGCTGAAGATGCATATCAAGCCCGGCTCGGTGCTCGAGTCGTTCGGGCTGCAGAGCGGCGATCTCGTGAAGTCGATCAACAGCATCGACCTGACCGACCCGCAGAAGGCCATGATGGCCTACACGCGCATGCAGTCCGACAAGAGCCTGTCCGTCGTCGTCGAGCGCAACGGCCGCCCGGTGAGGCTCAAGGTCAACATTCGCTGACGCGAGGCGGCGGCCAGGTCCCCGGCGACCGCGTCGCGGCGTCCCTGGATCAGGGCGCACGTGGCGGTCGCCGCGCTGCTCGTGGCGGGCCTCGGCTGGCGACGAGCGGCGCGGCGGGCCTGTGCGCGATCTCTGCCGAACTTCGTTCTTCCGGCGCTGTCTAAGCGGAACTCCTCGGCGGCATCACGGCGGCGCCGTCCCGGGAGCGGAGCGACAGAACGGAAGCGGCGCTGGCCCGTCGGACCGAGCACCCGCTCGGCCCGCGGGGAGGGAGAAGCTCATGGGCGAACTCGGAATGGTGTGGGCGAAGCGCGCGCTCCTCGGCGCCGCGGGCGGCCTGGGGGAGCCGCTGGTGCTCGCGATGCTCCTCGAGACCGCCTTGCGGGCGCACCTCCGCTGAGGGCTGGGCGCATGGCCACGATGCCTCGAGCGCGGCGAGCCACCGGCACCTTGGAGGTGCGGACATGACGCAGACCTTCCCTCTCCGCCGCGACCGCGCGGCGCAGCACGTCGACGTGGCGCCGGGTGGCGAGATCGTCCTTCGCGGCAAGCTCGTTTGCTCGACGGACGCCTCGGTCATCGACGCGGCGACGACGACCTGGCCTGCGGGGGCGCCCGGCGGCGCCTCGGTCGACAGCGGCGGGCTTGTCGACTTCGCGCAGGGCGGCTTTCACGTGACGAGCCGCGACCCTGTGAGCCACGAGGTCCACGCCATCGCGACCGGCGATCCGGCGCCCGCGTGCGCGCTGGCGGGCGTGGAGGCGCCGTGCCTTCCGCTGCGGCTGCTGCCGCTCGCGCGCACGCGGCTCCAGACGGCGCAGGAGCTGAGCGGCTGCCTGCATGGGGGCATCACCGTCGAGGTGCCGGACGCGCTGGTCCCGCCCGTCCCGCCCGCGGTCGCCCCTTACGTGCAGGGCGCGGCCGTGCTCCTCGGGCTCGGCGTGCTCGCCTCGGTGGGGTGGGCGGTGCATCGCCGGCGCGCCCGCTCGCCGTTCGGCCAGCTGATCGATCTCGCGAACCGCACGCGGGCCAAGCTGAAGGCTGCTGACCCGGTCGTGGCCGCGCCGCTCGTGCCGGCTGTGGAGGCCGCGCTGGGCGCGCTGAAGCGGCGGCGTGTGGACGCCGCCTCGACCGAGGGCAAGCGGGTCGCGGAGGTGCTGCGGCGGGTGGAGCTGCGCCTCGACGCGTCGGCCGTGGAGGCGCGCGTCGACCGGGAGCAGCAGGCGGCGGACGAGCTCGTCCGCGAGATCGAGAGCGCGCTCGAGGCGGTCGACGAGGTGAACGGCGCACGGCGCGGGGGTGCCTTAGGAGGAAGGCAGACATGACGGCGCCCCCGCCCCGGGGCGGGCGGCATGCCGTGAACCCATCCGGGTCACCTGGCGCGTCCACGCGGGAGATGGGTGGCACCCGGGGAATCCCCTCAAATGACGCCGAAGATATCGCGGAAGACGGCGTGCTCCCGGACGATGCGGTCGAAGGCAATCATGAGGGGCCGAAGCCAGTCCTCGCGCAGGGTGGGAATGCAGTCGTACCCGTAGAGCCCCTGGCGATAGAGCGAGCGTGTGCGGCGCTTGACCGTGTCCCGCACCTCGTCGACGCGCTGCAGCGGGTGGATCGGGGCCAGCGAATTCGCGCCTTCGCCAGTGAGCGGTGTGCGAATGCAGGCGCTCTGGAGGAGGTGCGTCGCCGCGGCTGAGGACGTCGGGCTGCTAACCTTACACGTCGGGGCCTTGCGGTGGCCACCCCGCAGGGAGGACAATCGGGTGCGATGGTGACCTCCTCCGCGCCGGTGAAGGTCGAGCTGCTGGAGCGGACGGACGTATACGTGGTGGCAACCTGGCGGCGGCTCATGCTGCTCGTCTGGCGCGGGCAGGCCAGCGTCGCCGGCATCGAGCGCTCCCGGGCGCTCTTCCAGCCCTGGGCGGCGCGCCAGCCGGGAGGGGCAGCGTTCCTGATCGTGGTCCCCCGCCAGAATACCGGGCCGCCCGACGAGGAGACCCGGGCGGCGATGCAGCGGGCGGCGAGCGCTCCCGGGAAGTCCCTCAAGGGCATGGCCACGCTCATCGAGGCCGAGGGGTTCATCGCCGCCTCGGTCCGCGCCATCATGATGCGGCTGCAGGCCCGCGGGACGCAGGGGCCCGCGCCGAACGTCTTCCGGACGCCGGCCGAGGTCGCGGCCTGGGCGGCGGCGGTGCTGCAGGACTGGGAGGTCACGCCAGAGAGGCTGGCGGAGGCGATCCGCGTGGCGCGCGAGGGCTGAGCGCGCGCCCGCCGCCCGATCGCCATCGGGGCGGTCCGGTGTGCCCGGACCGCCTCGATCGCACCCGACAGAGCAGGCGTTCTTCGGCCTCGTCGGCGTGCCCCAAGCACATCCCCACCTTCGCTTCGCGGTCCATGAAGCTCAGGGTTTCGATGAATCCTGTCGCCGATGAACCTGCATATGCCGACCATGGAGCGGTTCTATGCGACCATCAATTTGCCAAATTTCGTCACGAAATGAGGGGATCTCTCAGCTTGCGGTCCTCTTCTCTTTCCCCCCTCATGCTGCCAACAAGGCATCGCACCCGTAGGGTTCAACCGGCCATAGAAGCCGGGCTGCAGGACCGCGACCCGCTCGTGCGCGGACAGGCCGAGGCGGCGGCCGAGGACGTCGAGTGGTATCTCGGGTGGGCGCTGGCGGGCCGGGAGCACAACCGCGGGCGGCCTGTCTGCCCACGATGAGCAACATGGACATGCTCAGCTATCTCCGGTATCGCTGAACCATGAGAGCCGCCCGACGGGAACGATATGGAACACCGGCAGTCATTCGGATCGAAGACGTGGCAGTGCCCACGCCGGCCGATGACGAAATCTTGGTTCGCGTCCACGCAGCTACGGTGAGCCGCACCGACTGCGCGTTGCTCTCGGCCAGCCCGTTCATCATGCGGTTCGCGACCGGTCTTCGCAGGCCCAGGACCGAGACGCTCGGCACCGACTTCGCGGGGCGGGTGGAGGCGATCGGCGCGCGAGTACGCAGCTTTGCGGTCGGCGACGATGTCTGGGGAATCAACGATCTCGGGGCCGGGTCTCACGCGGAGTACCTCGTCATCTCCGGGGATGCCTCGGTCGCGCGCATGCCCGCCGGCCTGAGCTTCGAGGAGGCTGCAGCCTGCATCGAGGGCGCCTGGTATGCTTACAGCATCATCGAGCGAGCGGGCCTCAAGAAGGAGCGGCGCGCGCTGATCAACGGGGCTACCGGGGCGATCGGATCCGCGCTTCTGCAGATGTCCGTGCACCTGGGCGCCACCGTGACCGCGGTGGGGAACACAAAGAACCTGGAGCTGTTGAGGTCGCTGGGGGCCGACAGGGTCATCAACTATGAGCAAGCGGACTTTACCCGCGACGACCAGGTCTATGACTACGTGTTCGACGCGGTCGGAACGAGCACGTTCGGCGCCTGCAAGCGCTTGTTGACGCCGAAGGGCGTGTACGTTTCCTCGGAGCTCGGGCCTGGCTGGCAGAATCCATTCCTGGCAGTCTTCACGCCCGCTCTCGGCGGAAAGCGGGTCGTGTTCCCGATACCCATCGATCGGAAGGCGTTTCTCGAGGTCATGCACCGGCTCGTTACCGAGCGCCATTTCCGGCCCATCATCGACCGTACCGTTACCCTGGATGCGGTCCAGGAGGCCTATGCCTACGTTGCGTCCGGACAAAAAACGGGCAACGTGGTGCTGAAGCTCACTCCGTGAGGGGTCTGCGCAGCCTCGCTCCGAGCGGCAAGGCATGCGCGACGGAGGGCCAGGGATCGCTCAGCGGATCGGGCCGGCGACCCTCGACGGCGAGGCGGGGGCCGCCTCCGCGGCGGGCTCGAGCGGCGCGCAGCCGTCGGCGGCGAAGGGGCCGATCGCCGGCTCGCCCTTGACGAACGCCGAGACGCGGCGCATCCGCTCGGCGAACGCCGCCTCGGTCTCGGCGCGCCGCGGGTCGGCGGCGAGCGGGACGGTCCCGAGGCCCTCGCTGCGCACCGGGCAGATCTCGGCGAGGGGCGGGGCGCCCCGCCGCAGGCGCAGGCGCGCGAGCATCGCGAGCTCGGGCGCGGGGCCGGTCCTCTTCACCTTCATGATGAAGTTGCCGAGGCTGTAGAAGATGGGCCGGCCGCGGCGGAGCTCGATGCCCTGGAGCACGTGCGGGTGATGGCCGACGAAGGCGTCGGCGCCCGCGTCGATGGCGGCGCCGGCGAGCGCGCGCGCCTGGGGCAGCGGGGTGTCCAGGTACTCGGTGCCGCCAGTAGGGTACAGCTATACGGTAGGATGCCTTCCGCTTGGTGCTACGTCGCGGTAATCCCAGGCGTTTCAGCCTGGCCCTCGGCTGTGGTCCCTCGGCGCCTTCTCCCGCCTTGCCTGCACCGGTTCCGCGGCCCTTTCGGACAGGCCTGCTCAGCAGCCGTGGACCTCCTCCAGCTTCGCCCGGGTGCCGTCGTCGACGCGCCCTGTCGTGGTCAGCCCGTGGCGGAGCTGGAACATCTGCACGGCGTGGATCGTGAGCTGGTTGTTGAGACCGTCGACCTCGCCGCCATAGAGGCCCAGGTTGCGCAGCCGGCCTTGGACGCCGCTCATTTCGCTGATCGGGTCGAGTCGTCGCATACCGACCTTCACCACCCACGCCGTGCCGTCCCGATCGACGGTGAGGCGCCCGTCGCCCTGGTCCGGCATCACCGGGAGGCTGACCATTCCGTTCGCGTCGGTGGTGCCCGTCTCGGTCAGTCCGCCCAGCTCCAGTCGATAAGGCCGATTCGCCAGCACCTCGTCGCCGTCGGCGTGCAGGTACATGATCAGCCGCGAGGGCACGCCGCGCCGCCGGAAGACGTGCCGCCGCTCGGTCACGGCTTCCACCTCGCGCGGCGTGATGGCGGGCACGAACAGCCGATCACCGGGAAAGAGGGTGTGCGGGGTCTTGCGCAGGCGCGCGAGCGAGCGGTTCTCCGGGTGATTCCACACCGTATCGACGAAGTGCCCGTGCTGGTAAGCAATGCTCTCCGCCGACTCGCCCTGCTTCACTTCAATCCACATGCCGGCCACGTCGTCTCCTTTCGCTTCGCCCGAGATCCGCCGGCGCCGGGAACGGCGCGAGCGCCCTTCGCCGGCGCGCAATACGCTACTTCAACCGGATGGAAGGCGGATATCCCTTGTTGGTCGCGATCTGCGTTTTCAGCCTCCCGGAGGGCGGCCCTTCGCCCCAGAGGAAGTCTTGCAGCTCCCCCGCGACCGCCTCCAGGAGGTCGGCGCGTTGCCCGCGTTCGTTCGCGGCGCCGCGATTGCGATAGCCGTGGGCCAGGTCGACCATGTCCGTGCGGATGCCTTCGACCGTGTCGACGTAACCGTCAATGTAGATGGCCGAGATCTCCTCGGCCTTGGCGTTGATCTTGTCCTGCTCGTCCTCGAACGGCTTCGCCGCGAGCTCGAGGCCCTTCTTCTGCTCGACGCGAACCAGGCGCTGTTTGGTGAGCTCCTGTCCCTCTTTCTCGAGCTCGGCCTTCTTGGCGGCGCGGATTTGCGTGGAGAGCTTGGCGTTGTCCTTCACGGGGTCGTGGTAACCGGGCGGGGTGTTGGCGAGGACCAGGTTCCGGGCCTGGTCACCGGGCGCGGCGGCATAAGCGTCGGACAGGTTGAGCAGCGTGATGTGCTCTTTGCGCTTGTTCAGCTCCCGGTCGATCTTGGCGATCTCCTCCTGCAGATCGAACAGCGGATCCTCCCGCTTGGTCAGCTCCGTCAGCTTGGCCTCTTTTGCCCGCTCGACTTCCGAGACTTTCATCTCCAACTGATGGATCTGTGCGACGGTCTTCTCGACCACCTTCCAGTTCTTGCTGATCGCCTGGACTGTCTTCTTGTAAAGCGCGAGAGCTTCGTTGTAGCTCTCGTCCAGATCGCGGGTATCCGGCGCGCCCTCGCGATCGATCTGGTTCTCGGCGGCGGCGCGAGCCTGCTCCGCGAGGGTGACCCACGGCTGGAGCGGGAGCTGGATGGCGCGGTTGACGAAGACCCGCTGCGGCTGCTGTTGCGCCACGTTGAGCGTGGCCTCCACCAGAACGAGCTCCTTGTTCCACTCGACGAGCGCGTCGATGGCCAGGGAGGAGTATTCGGCGACGCTTCGCACCGCGATGCCGAGGGCGAGCTGGGCCGCTTTCCACGGGCCTTCCTGGGGATACTGGAACGAGAAAATGGTCTTCGCCGCGTCGGCCTTCATCACCCCGCCGCCGCTCGCGGCCAGCACGAAGAGCGCGCGCAGGCGGAGCAGGTGGGCCGCGCGCGCCTGCACGAGACGCGGGCGGTTGAGGCCGACGATCTCGATGGTCCGATTGGCCCGAGCTTGATTGTTCTGCTGGTTTCCGCTGCCGCCGGCGATCGCCCCGACCCGCGCCGTGGCCGGATCGAAGCGCAACACCTCCCGCGGGTTCGGGACGCTGCCGCTCCCGGGATCGAGCAGCATGGCCACTTCGGCCCCTGCGCCGGGGAGAAACCGCGGGAGCACGAACACGTTCGGTTGCTGTGGGTGCGGCACGGGCGCGACGTCGAAGCGGTTGCCCTTGTAGGTCTGGTTGCACTGCTTGCAGCTCAGGAACAGGTTGGCCCAGGTCTGGGAGAGCCAGAAGTAACCGGGGTGATCGTCGACGTCGCGCACGACCTCGGTGTTCAGTGGATTGGCCTCCTTGACGGCGGCCTTGGGCCGGTAGTGCTCGACGTCCCCGACGTCGGTGTCGAGAATGAAGCTCTCGCAGAAGGCGCACTTGCCGAAGTGCGAGCGGATGAGCGCGCGTTTGACGGCAGGGTCGGAGTAGTAGCTGTGGACCGAGAAGAGCTTGCTCTCGAACCCCGCGCAGGCACCGTTGTCGGCGATTCGGGCGTGTTTGGCGAAGGTGTCCGCGAGCTCGCTGCCGGCGTCCACCTTCTTCTTGCTGCGTCGCTTCTTCTTCGCCCCCGGGTCACCGCCGTAGGCCTTGGGGTCCTTCCAGTACTTGACCGCCTCCGTCTGGAAACGTGCGCCGTCTGCGGTGAGGACGTTCGGGGCTGCGCCCTTGTCGATCGGAATCACGCGGCGACGTTACCACCATTGTGTCGGCGCGGCGTGCAAACAGGCCGTCGCCCGCCCTCGACGATGCCGTGCGGCTCCTTCGCTCGGGCGAAACCGCGGCGAAAGCATGCGGCGCCTTCGCGCCGAGGTGCCAGCGATGCGCCGCGGGGACCCAAGGAAGGGAGACCGCGCCGGGGATGCACGAACGTGTACCATGCCCCCCTGCTCAACCGGCGTCGCTCGTCAATGCCACCAGCCTGCGCGACCAGCCCGCGCCACCGCTCCCCCCCGAAACCACACGCCGCTGGACACTCCGACCCCGCCGTCGAGACTGCCTCTCAGGAAAACCATGCGAGCTGACCTTCTCCGTCGTCCCTCCAACATCGAGCGTCTCTCGTGATGGGTTGCCTCAGCGGGCCGCCTGACAAGGTCATCGACCTGTCGCTCTCCGAAGTCCTGTTCGTGACGTCCGCGGACCTCCGTTTCCGTAACGAGCTTCTATTCGTGACGTTCGCGGGTCCGCGTTTCCGTAATGAGGTGGCGAAGGAGATGCTGGCGCTGTTCGCGGGCAATGAGAGACCGAACCGTGGTGGATGGCGCTGGCGCAATGACGGGTGAGGGGAATGGCCCAGATCGGGGAGGGGATCCAGGATACACGTTCCTGGCGTGCCCGGGACGCCCGGGATGGTGTTGGCGACAGGCCCGGGCTTTGCGAGCCACGCCTGAAACGCCTGGGATTACCGCGACGTAGCACCAAGCGGAAGGCATCCTACCGTATAGCTGTACCCTGCTGGTTGCTCTTGTGATAGTTCGATTTCCATAACCTACCTCCGTTGGGGGTGGTGGCCAGTGGGGGCATCGTGGCCAATGGGCGGTCGTCGCACGACAGCAGAGCTCGGCGCGCACCAGCAGCGCCCGACGCACCGGAAAGCACGGTTGCGTCACCGGGGAGCTGCACCAGCGCTTCCGGGACGCGGCCCGGCGGAGCTGGGGAGCGGGATCAGCGGATCGGGGAGCGCGGCTAGCAGCGCAGGAAAACTGCACCAGCGGGTCGGAGGAGCGATATCAGCGCGAAGGGGCAGGTGCACCAGCGGGTCGGAGGAGTGACACCAGCAGCTCGGGGAGCGCGGCCAGCAGCTCGGGGGAGCTGCACCAGCGGGTGCTGGCAAGGGCTCCGGACCTGCTGGCGAGCGTCCATGACCTGCTGGCACGGTCCCCCGGGCCACTGGGACGCGTCCTCGTGAGCTGCCGCAACAGAGACGTGGTGTAACGAGGAAGGAAATTCTGTAGTTTTCTGTGACGCTTATCACGACCAGACGGAGGATTGCATTGGACACTCGACGGCGCTCTCGCATCGACGGGAGCAGGGCTGTATCAGGTCGAGGTGCGGGTCGAGCGCTGTTCGCGCGGATGCTCGTCGCCCTCGTCGCTCTCGTCACCGTGGCGTGCGGCGACGAGCCAGACGACACCAGCACGAGCAGCGGCTACCCGAGCGGGACCGGCGGCAGCGCGGCAGCCAGCACGAGCGGTCCGGGCGGCGCGGGCGGGACCGGCGGCGCGGGCGGGACCGGCGGCGCGGGCGGGACCGGCGGCGCGGGCGGGACCGGCGGCGCGGGCGGGACCGGCGGCGCGGGCGGGACCGGCGGTACAGGCAGCGCGGGCGGCGCAGGCGGCGCGGGCGGCAGCGGCGGAGGCCCCGGCTGCGCCGCGGGCGCGTCGCAGATCGTGCCGTGTGGCCTCAATGGAAACGGGGAGCAGACGCAGGTCTGCACCGACGGTGTCTGGGTCGACGAGGGCGCGTGCGACGATCCGGACGAGTGCGTCAACGACGCCCAGCAGAGCGAGCCTTGCGGCCACAACGGCGCCGGGACGGCGACCTCGGTCTGCACGGGCGGCGTCTGGCAGCCGGGCGCCTGCGTCGATCCGGACATCTGCACGAACGGCACGACGCAGGAAGCAGCCTGTGGCCTGAACGGGGCCGGAACCAAGCCCCAGGTATGCACATCAGGGCAATGGCAGGACAACGGCGCCTGCGTCGATCCCGACGTCTGTACGAACCGCGCGACGCAGCAGCTCGCCTGCGGGCTCAACGGTGCCGGCGCGCAGCGCCAGATCTGCACCGCGGGCCAGTGGCAGGACGATGGCGCCTGCGCCGATCCCGACGTCTGCACGAACGGCGCGACGCAAGAGGTGGGCTGCGGATACAACGGCGCGGGCACGAGGCTGCAGCGTTGCGCAGATGGCCAGTGGCAGGACGATGGCGCCTGCGTCGACCCCGACGTCTGCACGAACGGCGCGACGCAGGACGTTCCGTGCGGGCTCAACGGTCGCGGCGATCAGCAGCAGACCTGCACGCAGGGCGCGTGGGCGGACACCGGCGCGTGCATCGATCCCGACGAGTGCGTCGACGGCGAGGTGGCGCTCGCGACGTGTCCCGGCGGGGTCCAGTCGGCGACGTGCGTCGAGGGGCTCTGGGACGAGGACGGGGCGTGTGAGACGAGCCCGATCAGCGCGAACGAGTACAACACGTGCGCCGTCGTGGGTGGGAAGGTCTATTGCTGGGGCGACAACGCGAACGGACAGATCGGCAATGGCACCACGATCTCGGCGGCCACGCCGACGCCGGTCTCGAACCTGAACGACGCCGTGAGCGTCGGGATTGGCTGGTCCCATGGGTGCGCGCTGCGCGCGACCGGCGCCGTCGTCTGCTGGGGGTCGGGCAGCAACGGTCGGCTCGGGAACGGGGCCACCGCGAGTACGACGATGCCCGTCACCGTGTCCGGTCTCAGCGACGCCGTGGCCCTCGACGTCGGGGGCGATCACGCGTGCGCGCGGCGCGCGACCGGTGCCGTCGTGTGCTGGGGTCGTGGCGGCTCGGGCCGGCTCGGCAATGGCTCTACGGCGGATGCGACGACGCCAGTCACGGTCTCGGACCTCACCGACGCCGTCGACATCGACGCGGGCGGCGCACATACCTGCGCGCTGCGCGCTACCGGCGCCGTCGTGTGCTGGGGAGATGGCCACAACGGCCAGCTCGGCAATGGCCTCACGGCGGACCAGTCGACGCCCCTGCCCGTGTTCGGCCTGAACGACGCGATCTCGATCTCGGCCGGCACGGGGCACAGCTGCGCCGTGCGAGCGAACGGCGGCGCCGTTTGCTGGGGGAACGGGCTCACTGGCCAGCTCGGCAACGGCTCTGCGATCACCATGTTCACGCCCGTCGCGGTATTGAACCTCTCGGATGCGGTCGCGCTCGAGACGAGCAATGCGCGCGGCGGCTGGGACGCGGGCCACTCGTGCGCGCTGCGCCGGAACGGCGCCGTCGTGTGCTGGGGGAATGGCGCCGATGGCCAGCTCGGGATTGGAAGGTTCTTGTCGTCGAACCGGGGCGGCACTGCGGTGCTGGACCTGAGCGACGCGCGCGCCTTGGCGGCGGGCCTAACTCACACGTGCGCCGTGCGAAGCACCGGTGAGCTCCGCTGCTGGGGGGCGGCAGGCTATGGGCAGCTCGGGATTGGAACGATCGATACCGCACCGTTGCCGGTCCCCGTGGTGGACCTCGATGACGCGGTGGAGATCACCGCGGGCGCATCCCACACGTGCGCGCTGCGCTGGAACGGCCAGGTCCAGTGCTGGGGCGAGGGGGCCTACGGTCGACTCGGCAACGGCTCCGAGGTGGACCAGACGACCCCCACTCCTGTGTCTGACCTCACCGACGCCGTTCAAGTCACCGCGGGCGCATCCCACACGTGCGCCCTGCTTCAGAGCGGGCAGGTCCAGTGCTGGGGGGAGGGCGCCAATGGCCGGCTCGGGAACGGCTCGCTGGATGACCGCCGCACGCCCGTCGCGGTGTCGGTCCTGTCGGACGTCGTCGCGATCAGCGCAGGCGCTCTCCACACGTGCGCCGTGCGCCAGAACGGGCAAGTGTCCTGCTGGGGGGCGGGCTGGGACGGTCGGCTCGGGAACGGGGCCACAACCTCCCAGACCAGGCCCGTCACCGTGCTCAACATCGCCGACGCTGTCGACGTCGCGGCCGGTGGCGAGCACACGTGCGCCTTGCACGCGTCAGGCGCTGTTTCATGCTGGGGCAAAGGGGGGCTTGGAAACGCCACGTTGTCGAGCTCGCCGACGCCGGTCTCGGTGGTGGGCCTGGGCGACGCCGTCGGGCTCGCTGCGGGGAGGGTTCACACGTGTGCGGTCCACAGCACGGGTTCGGTGAGCTGCTGGGGCGCCGGTTCTGGTGGACAGCTGGGCAACGGCACGACGACGGGCGCCACCATTCCGATGCCGGTCTCGAACCTCGGCGATGTCGTGCACCTGAGCGCGGGCTCCTCGCACACCTGCGCGGTCACGGCCCTCGGGGGAGCGTTCTGCTGGGGTCGCGGTGACAGCGCGCAGCTCGGAGGCGGCTCGGTGGTCGATGCGCTGACGCCGGTGCCGGTCTCGAACGTCGCCGATGCGGTGAGCATCAGCGCTGGAACGAACCACACCGCCGTGCTCCGCCGGACAGGCTCGATCGCGGCGTGGGGCGCGGTGGGCGTGGGTCAACTCGGCAATGGCAGCCCGAAGGTGAGCTTTCCCGTCGCCGTCGCCGGGCTCTGAGCTTCGCACGCGAGCGCGCCTCCGCACGTCGAGGCGCGCTCGCGGTGGCGAAAGCAGGTCGATGGCTCCGACCAGTCCAGGCAAGGAGTGCGTCGACGGGGGGCAATCACCTTCCCGCCGCAGATCGACGTCGCGGAGCGGCACATCAAGGATCCACCCGCGTCACGGCCTGTCCGCGAGGACAGCAGACTGCCGGACCGCCGTCGGCGCGCGCGTACTCCTTGAGCGCGATCGAGTCGTGCAGCCGGACCCCGTGGCTGCTCAGCTTGGCCAGCGCGCGCGACACCCCGCGCGGCGCCACGCTGACCAGGCGGCCGATCTGCGCCAGCGCCCACAGCTTGAACCGGCTGCCCGGGACCAGGCGCCTGGCGGCGTTCAGCGCGAACACCCGGCTGCGGCGCACGTAGTCGGCCAGCTTGCGCTCGCAGGCCTGGAACGCGCGCGCGTGGTCGCCGCCGGCCGCGGCCAGCTCGCCGGCGAGGATATAGGCGCCGACCACCGCGAGGCTGGTGCTGCCGCCGACCGCCGGCCCCGGCGAATAGCCGGCGTCCCCGGTCAGGGTGACGCGCCCGCGTGACCACGAGTCCATGCGCAGCTGCGTGATCGAGTCGAAGTAGAACGCCGGGGTCCGATCGAGCTCGGCCATCAGCCGCGGCACCTCCCAGCCGGCCCCGGCGAACGCCTCGCGCAGCAATTGCTTCTGCCGCGCGACGTCCCGGTGGTGGACATCGAGCTCGCGCGGGCTGCGGAACAGGAACACCGCGCGCGCGTCGTCGATCGGGAGGGATCTGGCTTGACACTACGTTCCATAGAAGGACAAGCAAACGCGTTCCGCAAAGTCAAGATTCTCGGAGCCGTTCCTGACTCGTGCAGTCCGACGGTGCGAGCTCATTGACAGAACGGGCCTTGTGCGATCAGGCAGGTCTTCCACGCCTGAAACGCCTGGGATTACCGCGACGTAGCACCAAGCGGAAGGCATCCTACCGTATAGCTGTACCCTACTGGCAGAGGGATGAGCGCCGTCAATGCCGCTCAGGCGACCACGAGCCCGGCGCGCGCCAGCCGCCCGGTCAGGGCGGCGAGTCCGCCTTCGTACTCCCAGTGCAGCGCTCGGCCGTGGGACGAGGTCACCAGCACGTACCTCTCGGAGTCCGACTGGATGCGCTCGACGGCGATCAGCTTGTCGACGAACGGCTCGTCCTGGATCTGCTCGACGCCTTCCGTGTTGTCGGCGTCGTAGCCGTGCATGACCAGGGCGTTGCGAACGTGGAGTGCGATGAACTTGGGCATGGCGCGAGAGGATTCGAGAAGGCGGGCGCGCTCTCAACGCCGCCGAGCGTGCTGCACGTTTGCCAGCTCGATTCGGCCGTTCGGCTCGCTCATGGACGGGCGTGAGCCCCTTGCGCCGCGCCGCTGCGGACGGTCGAACGCCTCCCGGATGCGGCGCAGGAGCTCGATGGGCGCGATGGGCTGACTGACCAGGTCGACGTCCTCGTCGAGCTCGCCAGTGTGGCTGTACGGTGGGTGAGACGGCCGCTATGAGTAGCTTGACTTTCGGATCACGTTTGGATTTCCTGCCCCCGAGCGAGCGGGCGGCGCCGGGGACGCAGGGCAGAGCGCCATCGGGGAGAGGGGTGTTCGCGGTACCCATGGCGCGAGCCGCCCGTGGCGGGACGGGACCGTCACTGGACGCCGGAGAACGGACTGCCGGCCCGGTGGTCATCGCCCATGGTATCCGGGGCTCGTCCGCGGCGGGGACCCCGATCTCGAGGAGAACACGCCAACCGGTCTGTCTTGACGTCGCGTCGCGGTGGTGGGATCAACGATTTTCTTTCTGATGAAAGGAGTCGTCGAACATGAAGCACGTTTTCATGCTGTTTGTTCTCCTGGGGATGATGGCCGGGTGCGCGGTCCAGGCGGACGGATCCACCGTGGAGGAGGATGGTGATTCGGTGACGGCGGGTGAAGCCGCAGACGCCGAGGTCGGCGAGGCTCGGGAGGCGGCCAGTAGCGATAATTGCACCTGCGATGCGGACATCTGTGTCTGTATGTGCGGCGCGGGAGGCGACTGCGAACGCGAGGGCAATGTGTGGTACTGCGGCTGCTGATTCCGCCGCTGGAGCCAGGAGATCCCCGCGTCAACCGGCCGCCGTCGCGCCGCTGCGCGCGGCCTCGCCCTACCCATGGTCCGGGCGGACGCGGGCGGACACGCTGGGGCCGGCGAGGTGCTCGTCCCCCGGCACGAAGATCGAGGTCCGCCTGGTTCAGGGCGCGTCTGCGTCGCCAGCGGCCGGAGCCGCGAGCGACGCTCTAGCAAGTGCGCGACCTGATTGTTGCGATGACGCAGAATGGCCGGATGATCTACGCCTCGCTCGGCGTCACGCTCTGACGGACGACGGCTCGGCCGCGCCGCGCACCGCATCGCGGAACCACTGCTGCGCCAAATCGCGGTGGTGGCGCTCGTGCCAGTACATGCGCACCTCGAAGCGGGGGAGCTTCACCGGCGGGACGAGCCGCTCGCGCCCCTCGTCGTCGTAGCCCTCGATGCGCACCGCCGCCTCGACGTTGAAACCATCGAGCTCCACCGTGAGCGGCCCACGGCGCTTCGGCTCGAACCGCGCTTCGCCTCCATCGTCCGGCGGCACGACGGTCTCGTCCTCAATCCTCACGAACTCGCCCCCGCGGAGCGCGACCTCAGCGCAAGCGTCAAGCGCACTCCGTTCCGGCGCTTCGTTCGAGCGCTCTTCGTTCGGACGCTCGTCGAGCAGGCCGCACTTTCGCAGCCAGCGGAGCGTGCGCTCTCGGATGCGCTGCACGATGTCCTCGAGCTCCTCGTGTGATGGCGCGCCGATCTCGCGGAAGGCCTGGCTGGCAGAATCCATTCCTGGCAGTCCTCACGCCCGCTCTCGGCGGAAAGCGGGTCGTGTTCCCGATACCCATCGACCGGAAGGTGTTTCTCGAGGTGATGCACCGGCTCGTCACCGAGCGCCATCTTCGGCCCATCATCGACAGTACCGTTACCCTGGACGCGGTCCAGGAGGCCTATGCCTACGTTGCGTCCGGACAGAAGACGGGCAACGTGGTGCTGAAGCTCACTCCGTGAGGGGCCTGTGCTCCCCCATATCTCCATGGAGCCTTATCGCTCGACGAATCGCGACGACGGGGAGGCATAGCGGCAGGCGGGCCGCGAAGAAGGCTGACATGACCGCCAATCTCCTCTTTCCCTTGCGTCCATCGCGCCCTTTCGGTCCGCTTTTCTTTCTCCCCAGGCTGCCCAGCGCCAGGGCGCCGGTGGCCGCAGCGGCGGCCGGCACCCGCCGACCTCAAGGGGGCCGGCGCCACGCCCGCAGACGGCGGGGGCCATCGACGCCGCCCAGGCTCGCGTGTGCTGGCGTCGCCGGCCCTTTCTGGTGCAGGATCCGACCATGGGCAAGCCTGCGCTCGACCTCTCCAAGCTCACCGCCGACGAGAAGCTCGACCTGATCGATGACCTCTGGCGAAGCCTCGCTTCGGACGATCTTCCCCTGAGCTCCGAGCTTCGCGCTGAGCTCGATCGCCGCCTGGATCGCCTCGAGCTCGAAGGCCCCATCGGTGCCTCCTGGGAGGACGTCCGTGCCGAGATGACCACCGGCGAGTCGTGAGCCGCGTTGTCTTCCTCGCCGAAGCTCGCACCGAAGCCATCGAGACCTTCCGCTGGTACGAGGAGCAGCGGTCTGGGCTCGGCGCCGCCCAACAACCGGCGCCGACCGACGGTGCCGCGCGATTCGCGCGCGTGCCCGCGGCAGGGCCGCAAAGCGTCGCTCAGCGGATCGGGCCGGCGACCCTCGGGGGCGAGGCGGGGGCCGCTTCAGCGGCCGGCTCGAGCGGGGCGCAGCCGTCGGCGGCGAAGGGGCCGATCGCCGGCGCGCCCTTGACGAACGCCGAGAGGCGGCGCATCCGCTCGGCGAACGCCGCCTCGGTGTCGGCGCGCCGCGGGTCGGCGGCGAGCGGGACGGTCCCGAGGCCCTCGCTGCGCACGGGGCAGATCTCGGCGAGGGGCGCCGCGCCCCGCCGCAGGCGCAGGCGCGCGAGCATCGCGAGCTCGACAGCGGGGCCGGTCCTCTTCACCTTCATGAGGAAGTTGCCGAGGCTGTAGAAGATGGGCCGGCCGCGGCGGAGCTCGATGCCCTGGAGCACGTGCGGGTGATGGCCGACGAAGGCGTCGGCGCCCGCGTCGATGGCGGCGCCGGCGAGCGCGCGCGCCTGGGGCAGCGGAGTGTCCAGGTACTCGGTGCCGCCGTGGTAGCTCACGATGACCGCGTCCACGCCGGGCTGCTTGCGCGCGGCGCGCACCGCGGCGGCGAGCCCGTCCCGCTCCGCGGCCGCGACGAACTCCCGCCCCGGGTGCTGCCAGAGCGAGCCCTGGTTCCAGATGCCGGTCACGGCGAGCAGCGCCACGCGGAAGCCGCGGCGCTCGATGATCGCCGGCGCGTACGCCTGGAGCCGCGTCCGGCCGGCGCCCACGTAGGCGACGCCCACGCGCTCCAGGTGGCCGAGCGTCTCGAGGAACGCGCTCTTGCCGTAGTCCCACATGTGGTTGTTCGCGAGCGACACCACGCTGATGCCGGCGCGCGCGAGCACGTCCGCGCCGGCCGGCGGGCCCGTGAACACGAGCGGCTGGAGCCGGTGCTGGGTCTCCCCGCCCTGGTCGCTGAGCTGGTTCTCGAGGTTGACGAAGCGCACGTCGGCGGAGGCGAGCAGCGCCGCGACCGGGGCGAACGGATCGTGCGCCGGATTGCGGAGCAGCTCCTGGCCGAGCGCCTTGCCGAGGCAGACATCGCCGCCCGCGAGGAGCGTGATCGCGTCGGCCGGCGCGGGCGGCGCGGCGGGGACGGCGGGCGATGCGGCGGCGGCGGGCGTGTCGCGGGGCGCCGCGGAGGCGTCGCGGCGCGCAGCCGGCGCGACGGCGGGCGGTGGGGCGAGCCCGGCGCCGACGTTCGCGGGCTGCTCGCAGCCGATCTGCGCGGCCGCGGCGCACATCGCGAGGAAGAAAGGGGCGGGGCGCATCTCGAGCGGCTTCTCGGCGCGCATTATCCACCGGGGCATGACCGCGTCCAAGAATCCCGATCGGGCAGACCTGTCCGCTCATCCAGCGGTGTTGACCGCCGCACCCGAGCGCCGCCTGTCGCTCGACGTGAATGCCTTGAGCGCCAGGAGGACCGAGGCGACGCGGCCGCGCGCGGGGCGCGGCGCGGCCGGGAGAGCTGCCCGAGGCGCTAGAAGAGCTTCTTCGCGAGCCCGAGCGCGCCCTGCTTCCAGGGGACGCGGTGCGTGATCCCCGACTGGGACGCGAAGCTGTCACGGTGGCTGCTGTACCAGTCGAGGTTCCGGAGCAACGCGTCCTTGTTGGAGTACTTCGGCGTGAAGCCGAGCTTCTCCTCCGCCTTGTCGATCGACACGAACGAATCCTTCGAGGCGGTCTCGTAAACCCACTTGTACAGCGGCGACACCTTGAGCGCCTCCAGCGCCCGGAGGGACAGGATCGCGGGCGCGGCGGGCAGCGGGATGATCCGCTTCCCGAAGCCTGCCCGATCGAGCACGGCCTGGTAGTCCTCCTTCATCGTGGTGAACTCCTTCGCGCCGATGTTGAACGTGTCGTTCACCGCGGACGCGTCGAGCGTCAGGCAACGGTAGATCGCCTCGCAGAGATCCTCGACGTCGAGGAGCTGATAGCGGTTGTTGCCGTCGCCGATCATCGGGAAGTTGTGCCCGTCGAGCGCCCAGTCGTAGAGCAGCGCAAAGACGCCGAGCCGCTCTGGCCCGATGAACGACTTCGGTCGAAGGATGGAGGTCACGAGCCCCCGGGCGCGCGCCTCGAGGCACACCATCTCCGCCTGGATCTTCGCCTGCCCGTACGGCCCCACGCCCACGAGGCGATCGGTCTCCACGAGGGGGTGATGATCGGGGATGCCATAGACCGCCGTCGAGGAGATATGGACCGCCCGCTTCACGCCGAGCCGGAGGGCCGTATCCATGACCGTCCGGGTCCCCTCCACGTCCGTCGTGTAGATCTCGTCGGGCGTGTAGAGCGGCAGGGCCGCGGCCGTATGGACGACGAGGTCGGCGCCCGTCATCGCCGCTTCCACCGCTCGACCGTCGCGGATATCCCCCAGCGCGGCGACCACCCGGTCCTTCTCCGGATAGTCGAAGGGGAGGACGTCGAACGACACGACCCCGTACCCGCGATCGAGCAGGTAGCGTACGAGGTTGATCCCCAAGAAGCCCGAACCGCCCGTGATGAAGACCTTCTGCTGTGCCATCGAGGACTGTAACTCCCTTCAATGCGTGTGTTTCACGAGGCTCCGGCGCGTCCGGCGCTCCGGATCATGATCGTTGACGAGCGCGCGGCGCCGGCGCCGTGATCGCCGGCGCCGAGCTCGCCGTGTGCATGGGTCTGCGTCGCGCTACAACCCGAGCACGTAGGCGAAGATGAGCGGCGCCACGATGGTGGCGTCGCTCTCGATGATGTGCTTGGGGGTGTCGATGCCGAGCTTTCCCCAGGTGATCTTCTCGTTGGGAACGGCGCCGCTGTACGAGCCGTAGGACGTCGTCGAGTCGCTGATCTGGCAGAAATAGGACCAGAAGGGGACGTCTTTCCAGCCGAGATCCTGGTACATCATGGGCACGACGCAGATGGGGAAGTCGCCCGCGATGCCGCCGCCGATCTGGAAGAAGCCGACGCCCTTGCCGCCGGAGCTCGCGCGGTACCAGGCGGCGAGCGAGGTCATGTACTCGATGCCGCTCTTCATCGTCGTCGCCTTGAGCTCTCCCTTCACGACGTAGCTGGCGAAGATGTTGCCCATCGTCGAGTCCTCCCAGCCGGGCACCACGATCGGGAGGTTACGCTCGGCGGCCGCGATCATCCAGGAGTCCTTGGGATCGATCTCGTAGTCGCCCGCCATCACGCCGCTCTGGAGCAGCTTGTACATGAACTCGTGGGGAAAGCAGCGCTCGCCCCGGGCGTCGGCGTCCTTCCAGAGCTCGACCACCCTGTGCTGGATCTTCCGGAAAGCCTCCTCCTCGGGGATGCAGGTGTCCGTGACGCGGTTGAGCCCGCTCTCGAGGAGCTCCCACTCCTGCGCCGGCGTGAGGTCGCGCCAGCCGGGGATTCGCTTGTAATGCTTGTGCGCCACGAGGTTCATGATGTCCTCCTCGAGGTTGGCGCCGGTGCACGAGATGATGTCCACCTTCCCCTTGCGGATCATCTCGGCGAGGGAGACCCCCAGCTCGGCGGTGCTCATCGCGCCTGCGAGCGACACGAGCATCTTGCCCCCGTCCGCGAGGTGGCGCTCGTATCCGGCTGCGGCATCGACCAGCGCGGCGGCGTTGAAGTGCCGATAGTGGTGTCGAATGAACTCGGATACGGGGCCCCTGGTCTGGCTCATGGCTTCATTACTCTGTAGGTTCGGAGGGATCGCCTGAAAAGGCGAGGTGCCCCATAGCACGCACCTCGATCTGTGGCACGACCTGTCTGTGTCGTGACACAGGACATCCGGTGGCGATGACGGGCCGGGCGAGCCGGCGGCAGTGGCCGGCGCTGGGGCGCGGGGCCATGCTCCGGGCCGGGTTCCATGACACAGGAGCAGACCGTGACAGCGCCCGCGGAGGATGGCGAGCGAGCGGGCCGCGTCGCCGGGCTCGCGGGCGTGGTGCTGTGCGGCGGGCAGAGCCGCCGGATGGGGCGCCCCAAGGCGTGGCTGCCGTTCGGGGGCGAGGCGCTCCTCCAGCGGGTCGTGCGGCGCCTCGGCGAGGCGGCCTGGCCGATCGCGGTGGTCGCGGCGCCGGGGCAGGCGCTGCCGCCGCTGCCGGACGGGGTGCTGCTCGTGCGCGATCCGGTGGAGGGCCGCGGGCCGATGCAGGGCATCGCGGTCGGGCTCGAGGCGGTCGCGCCGCTGGCCGAGCGGGCGGTCGTCACCTCGACCGACGCCCCCTTCCTGCACCCCGCGCTCGTGCGGCGCCTCGCGGAGCTCCAGGCAGGCGGCCCTGCCATCGCCGTGCCGCGGGCGGACGGCCGCCATCACCCGCTCTGCGCGGTGTACGCCTGCTCGGTGCGCGGCGAGGCGGCGGCCCTGCTCGCCGAGGGCCAGCTGCGGCTGACCACCCTGTTCGAGCGGGCGCGCACGCGGGTCGCGGGGCCGGAGCTGCTGCTCGAGGATCCGGAGCTCCGCGCCGCCGATCCGGACCTGCGATCGCTGCGCAACGTCAACACGCCCGAGGAGTACGCGGCGGCGCTGCGCGAGCTCTACGGCGCGCCGCCGGGCTGATCCCTCGCGATCAGGATCCGCTGCTCACCGTGCCTGGGCAGGACCACCTGATCCGGCCCGAGCCCGCGCGCCGCCATGACGCGCCGGAGCTCGCGCGGCGCCTCGCCGAGCGTGTCGGTGCTGTTGATGAAGGTGTCGAAATGGATGGCCATCATCCGCCGCGCCCCGAGATCGAGGTAGGCCTGGACCGCCTCCGCCGGATCGACATGCTTGGTCTCCATGAACTCGCGCGGCCCGACCGGCGCGATCGGCATGAGGGCCAGATCGATCGCGGGGAATCGCGCGCGCGTCTTCACGAAGAGATCGCGATCATAGGCGGTATCGCCGCCGAAGTAGACCGTGATCCCGTGGTACTCGACGACATAGCCCGTGAAGCTCTCCGTCATCCAGTCCCGGTCCAGCCCGTAGCGATAACCGGAGTGCCGCACCGGAACCGCCGTGATCTTCAGATCGCCTTGCCGCCACGTCGTCCAGGTCGGGACCTCGACCGAATCGAAGCGGTAATTGGGCACGTAGACGAGCCCGCCCCGGGGCACGAGCAGCGTCCGGACCTTCGGCTCGATCAGGGACAGCGAGCCGAGCGAGAGGTGGTCGAAGTGCATGTGCGAGATGAGGACGGCGTCGATGGGCGGCAGGTCCTCCGGATCGAGCCCCGGCTCGACGAGCCGCTTCACGATGAGCCCCACGGTGTCTGTGAAGACGGGGTCCGTCAGGATGAGCTTGTCGTCGATCTGCACGAGCACGGTCGCGTGCCCGACCCAGAGGACCGCGAGCCGCGCCTCGGGCCGGTAAGGCGCGCGCACCTTGCCCGGCACGGCCCGCGGGCTCGCGAACAGCCTCGCCACGTTGCCCTCGAGGATGCGCGCGGGCACGCTGCACGACAGGCCCGCGAGCGCGAGGAGCGCCGCGGCGAGCAGTCGAGCAGGCGGCGAGGAGGGGCGCGGGGCCATGCGCGGCGTCAGAAATATCGAATGCTGAGCGTGAACGTGGTCGATCGCAAGGCGGCTGTCGGCGTATGGGTCACCTGGACGCCCAGGGCGCCGAAGAGGGTATAGACCCCCGCCTCGTACGAGGCGCCCAGCCCCTCGCGCGCGTAGACCGCCGAGCCGCCGAGCGAGCAGGACATGTAGTCTCCCCGGTGGAGGAGCGGAAAATAGGCGCGGACACCGCCCCGGAGCATCCAGCGCTCGCCGAGCGCGCCCGGACGGGCGATGTACTCGGGAGAGCCGAAGAGCTCGATCGAGCCGGCGTGGCGCGTGAGCGGCTCCACGACGAACGCGCGCCACGGCGAGAGCTTGCGGTTGATCCCGAACGAGTAGAGCAGCGGCGTCACCTGCCAGCGGATCCCGAGGTGCGCCTCGCCCGGTCCGATCCACAGCGCGGGGCTCGGCGCGAGCTGGACGAGGAGCCAGGGCAGCGTGAGGCGGATGCCGGGCTCGGTGGCGGCGGCGGTCGCGGCGGCCTGACGCGGCCCTTCAGGCGCCGCGTCCGCGCGTGCGAGCGGCCAGCCGAGGACGGCGGCGCAGGCGGCCAGCGCGGGGGCGCGGCGTCGGGCGATGCGGCGCGCTCGGGGCATGTCGCGGCTTACGGCGCTGCGCCGAACACCCTGCCGAGCTGCTTGTACAGGAACCGCGCCGCGTGCTCTCCATAGGGCGTCTGCGGGGCGTACACGTCGGGCGAGGCGATCGGCGCGTTCGCCGCCAGCGCGCCCGGCCGGCCGAGCCGGCCGAGATCCTCGCAGAGCGCCTCCATCGAGGGATACCGGTTCTCCGGCCGCTTGCGCAGGCATTTCATGATCACCGCCTCGAGCGCGCTCGCCACCGGGCCCCCACCCAGGTTGGGCGGCGGGGGCGGCGTCGTGAGCTGATGGGCCAGCACCATGGCATCTTCCATGGCCGGCGCCGGCGCCAGCGCCGGGGACGAGCTCCGCGTGACGCTGAAGGGGAGCCGGCCGGAGGACATCCGGTACATGAGCATGCCGAAGCCGTAGACGTCCGTGCGCGCGTCGGGCGGATCGCTGATGGTCTGTTCCGGCGCCATGTACTCCAGGGTGCCGACCGTCACCCCGGCCTGGGTGAGCCCCGAGTGCTCGTACAGCTTGGCAAACCCGAAGTCGACGACCTTGGCCGTCCAGGCGTCCCCCTTCTCGCCCACGAGGAACACGTTGGCAGGCTTCACGTCGCGGTGGACGATCCCCGCGCGGTGGGCCGCGCCGAGCCCGGCGGCGGCCTGCAGGAGGATGGGGACGCCGGCCTCCGGCGACAGCCGCCTCTCGCGCACGAGCAGCGAGCTCAGCGACTCTCCGAAGAGGAACTCCATCACGAGGTACGGCGACTCTTCATGAAGACCGACGTCGAGGACCGCGACGATGTTCGGGTGCTCGACCGTGGCCGCGGCCTTGGCCTCGAGGAGGAACCGCGCCTTCAGCTTGGGCACGCGGCGAAGCCTCGGCTCCAGCAGCTTCAGCGCGACGGGCGCGCCGCTCTGCGTGTCCTCCGCCAGGAACACCTGCGCCATGGCGCCGCTGCCGATCAGGCCCCGCACCCGGTACCGCCCGGCGACGACGGTGCCCACTTGCTCGGTGGGCCTCGACCGGATCCGCCGGATGTCGAGGCTCTGGACCAGCTTCTCCCCGTCGTGCGGGCAGAAGCGGTGGTCTTCCGCGTACCGCCGGTGGCAACGAGGGCACAGCATGGAGGTCCCGTTCCGGGCATAGCCCCTCCACCGCCCTCTTTGCAAGGCCCCACCTCCCGCGCCGCGGGGCAACGGGGGTTACAGCACGTCACCGCGCGCTCACGACGCGCGCGGCGTCTCCGACGCGAGCTTCGCCGCGGGCTCGTTGATCCGGACCGTCTCGACGAGGCTGAAGTCGTCCAGATTGTGCGTGGCGCCCGAGACGCGCCAGCCCCGGCACCGCCGGGGCAGCCCGTCGAGCTGGTCGGCGAACGAGCTCGCCCACGCCTCGATGTCGCCCGGTCGCTCGTCGGGCGACAGGGCGAGCGCCGTGGTGAACGCGCCGTCGACCGCCGGCGGCGTCCCCGGGAGGAGCGACGAGACAGGCGGCGGGACAGCGCGCGAGAGGCTCGACAGGAGGGTGGAGTGCTCGTCTCCGGTCACGACGCGCCGCCCGGTGAGCGCCTGATAGGCGACCGCCGCGAAGGAGTAGATATCGCAGCGCGCGTCCACCGGCTTGCCGCTCGCCTGCTCGGGGGCCATGTACAGCGGCGTCCCCAGGAACAGGCCCACGGACGTCACGCCGGCGTCGGCCGACATCTCCTTGGCGATGCCGAAATCGAGGATTTTGACGCGGAAACCGCCCGGGGACGTCGACGGGACCAGGTGGATGTTCTCCGGCTTCACGTCGCGATGCACGAGCCCCGCCGCGTGCGCGGCCCCGAGCGCCGACGCGCCCTCGCGCAGCAGCAGCGCGACCTGGGGCGGCGTCCCGGGCCCGTTGTGCTGCATGGCGTGCGCCAGATTGCAGCCGTCCAGCCACTCCATCACGATATAGAGCGAGCCGTCCTCGATCTCGCCCGAGTCGTACACCTCGACGACCGACGGGTGCTGGATGCGCGCGACGAGGCGCGCCTCGCGCTCGAAGCGCGCGCGCACATCGTCGTTGTGGAAGAGCTCTGTCCGGATGGCCTTGACGGCGACCTTGCGCCCGAGCCGCTCGTCCTGGGCCTGGAACACCCGGCCCATACCGCCCTCCGCGACGACCCGGGTCAGGCGATATCGCCCCGCGATGCGGTAAGGGAACGGCCGCGGCATGGTCAGCGGGGCGCCGTCGTCGCTGCACTGCGGCGTGTTCTGGTCGTAGCAGCGGTGGCAGCGCGGGCACATGTGCAGGACGTCGATCCCGCGGCCCACCATGTCCTCGAGCGTCGCTCTCCGGCGCTCCGCCGCGCCGGCGAGCTCCTTGCGCAGGCGCGACAGCTCGAGCGCGCTGCCGAGGTGGTGAGCGAACGAGTCGACGAGCCGCTTCGTCGTGTCGCTCCACACAAGGCGGCTCCCGACGACGACCAGGGCGCCGTGGATGTCGCCCGACAGGCCGACGACGGGGACCACGACATCCGACGACCGCAGGAACGACTGCCTGGCGAGCGCGGCGCTGCGGACCGACTCGGTCGACGGGGCCTCGGTGGTCGTCTCGGTGAGGCTGACCATCCGCTGCTCCTCGGCCTTCCACACCGCGACCTCGAGCGCCCCGATGGCCTCGGCGACCTGCGTCGCCGCGGCGGACGACCACGTCGCCACGTCGTCGAGCGCCTGCGCCGAGGAGGCGGCGAGCTCCGCGAGCTTCTCCTGCTCCTCCGCGAGCTGGCGCGCGAAGTACTGCACCGCGGCGTAGGCGATGGCCGACACCGTGAGGATGTTCATCGCGAAGAAGCAGGCGATGAGGGCCGGGGGCGTCGCCGGCGCGTGCGCCGAGAGCAGGGGATCGACGGCGCCGGCGATCACCACGAGGAGCGCGTAGGCGGTGAACCAGGGGATGGACGCCCGCGACCCGTGAAACAGCAAGAAGGTCAGCGGCGCGAGGAGCGCCCACAGGACGACGCCGCTCGAGGCGACGAACCCTCCACGGCTCGCGTGCATGAGGAACGGCAGCGCGAAGATGAGCAGCGCCTGGCGGAAGCGGAACCCGGAGAACGCCTTGGTCCGGCCGAAGTGGACGAGGCTCAGGACAGTGCAAATCACGTAGCCGAGCGGAATCGCCGCCGAGCGAACATCCCCGCTCGCCGCATAGGCGATCACCCAGACGGGACACGCGCCCGCCTTGAGCACGGCCGTGAGCGTGAGAATCCGTTTGTGCTGGCGCAGCCC
The DNA here is from genome assembly GCF_051521455.1 of Sorangium sp. So ce887. Classification (NCBI taxonomy): domain Bacteria; kingdom Pseudomonadati; phylum Myxococcota; order Polyangiales; family Polyangiaceae; genus Sorangium; species Sorangium sp. So ce887. The sequence continues at coordinate 12,650,450 of NZ_CP150354.1, forward strand.
CGGATCGTCCCCTGGCTTCAGCCCGAGCCGAGCGATGGCCTGCGACAACCTCATTTCCGTCGAGTGTACGACGATGGCCAGGCGGCCTCAAGCATCGCGCGCTCGTGTCAATCAGGTGAATCGGGGCAATCGTGTCAACGGACGCGCCTTCGTCAGGCGCCGCCGGGGTCGAGCTCGGTGAGCCGGCCCACGAGCGGGTCGTCGGTGCCGAGCTGCTCGAAGCTGACCGGATCGCTCTTCTCGAGGGCTGTCAGGAGCTGGCCCAGCCCGCGCCGCGATCCGTAGTAGTTCGACATCTCGTGATCCTCGTCGGTGATGCAGGCGCGCACCGCGCTGCGCGAGACCTGCGGGAGCCGCAGCGCCTTGAGCGCCATCGACCACAGGCCGTCGATGAAGTTCTGATCCGCGGGGAACTCCAGGAGACCGGCCATCGTGAGGAGCATGGCGCAGCGCTGGCCCCGCGGCGTCGACAGCGCCTCTCCGCCGGAGAGATGGCCGAGATCGAAGGCGCGGCGCATGGCGTCGGCCGCGCACAGCAGGCGCTTCAGCTCCTGGGCCGCGTGGCTCAGGTGGCTGTGGAACATGACCTCGACCGAGAGGCCGCCGAGCGCGCCCTGGGCCTCCTGATAGCGGGTGACGGCCGGGAGCCGCCCGAGGTCCTGCTGCGCGGCCTTGCCGGTGGGCACGTCGTGCGGCGGCTCGCGGTGGCTGTAGAAGCCCCCCGACTGGAAGACATAGTAGAGCTCGCTCTGGCCCGCGAGCCCGGCCCAGATATCCGAGTACTGCGCGACGCGATTGAGGCTGCCCGCCGCCCAGTTGAGCCCCGCCGCGGCGTCGCCGCTGATCTGCGACGCGCTCACCCCCGGGTCGCGCGGCGTCATCGAGCCCTCGATGTCCTCGGCGATCTCCGTGAGCTGGAAGTCGAGGAAGCCGTCGTAGTAATCGGCGCGCCCGTCGCGGTTCACGTCGGAGTAGCGGGCGACGACGAGCGGGTGCGAGGGCCCGACGAACTGCGAGAACCCGGGGGCCTGCGCCTGGGGGTGGCGCCATTGCGCCTTGCGGATGCGGGCGTCCAGCTCGGTGTGCGGCGCGCGCTCGCTCATCCCGCGCAGCGCGGCGACGAAGCAATCGATCCCCTCGGAGGAGCTGACCACGCCGTCCGACCCGACCCGGAAATACGTCGAGTCCCACGAAGAGTAGATGTCTGCGTCGGGGAACATCTGGGAGATGGCAAAGCGCGTGGTGAGCCCCGCGCATTGCGAGTTCATCATCAGCTTGTAGCCCTCCTGCCGCACCTTCACCGCGGCCGCGCGGAGGTCGAAGGCGCCGAGCTGGGCGTGCCGGTTGATGAGCAATCCGAGGAAGAACGTCATCCCCATCTCGAGGTTCTCGTCGCGCGGCGTGGCCGTGCGGGCAAAGACGCGGATGGGCTCGCCGGCGGGCGTCTTGAAGGGGGCCTCGAAGGCGCGGTAAGGGTTCGAGCCGCTCGGCGACGGGGGCGCCTCGGGCGGGAGCGCGATCGGCTTGAAGCCGTAGGTCGACACGAGGATGCGGCACTCGCCCTCGTGGAACTCCGAGGCGCTGCACACGGCGAAGCTCCACGGGCCCGTGAGCTCGTCGTAGGGCGGCGCCTCGCGGAGCAGCCCGCGGACGAGCCCCCGCGCGCGCTCCTGCTGGGCCGCCGTGAGCGCCGGGGCGCGCAGCTGGAGCAGGTGGATCGCGTGGGCGCGCAGCGCCGGCCGGGCCGCCTCGTCGCCCGCCTCCTCGTCGATGAGCGCCAGGATCAGCTCGGCGGCGCGCTCGGCGACCGACGCGAAGCCGCGGTCGTCCAGCGACGTCGCGATGAGGTGCGACAGGACGGTCACCGCCGCCGAGCGGAGGGTCGCGGCCCCGACCGGATCGCGCTTCGCCTCCTCGCCGCCCACGACCGCGAGCTCGAGCGCCGCGCGCGCCTGATCCAGGAGCGCCATGCCCCGGCCCGCCGAGAGCCGCTCCTTGCGCACCGGCTCCTCCGGATGGAACGCGCTCGGCGGGAAGAGCTGCGTGAAGGTGCTCGTCCGCCTCGAGGAGATCCACCGCGCGGCGGTGACGAGGGCGTCCCGGGCGGCGGGCCCGTCGGGGCCGTGGGTCGGGCTCGCGCTGAACACCCCGACGGGCAGGAGCCAGAGCGGCGCGGCGCCCTCGCGCCCGGCGGTCAGATCGAGCGGGGCCGCCTGCGACGCCACGCCCGGATCCGGGACGATCTCGACGGTGGAGACGGCCACGGCCTGCAGCCGCCGGCGCACCGGCGAGCGCCTGGCAAACGCGATGAGCACCGCCTTGCCCTCGCGCTCCCGGAGCGCCGCGAGGCTCTCGGCGGGCACCGGCGCCTGCAGCGAGATGGCATAGTCGCTGTCGCTCACCGCCGCTGCGAGCAGGTGAATGCCCGGCGTGGACTTGCGCTCTTCGAAAGCGGACGACGCGGCCGGCCCTACGGCATCCACCGTGCCAGGCAGGTCGACGATCCCGTGGGGGGAACGGATCCGGACGATGACTTCGGTAGGCATGCCTCTCTCCTAAGCAGGTGAGAGAACGTCACCCTGTCCAGGAGCTGGCGCAACAGGAATCCGACTCTGCCCGAACGCCGTCTCAACCCGTCACGACAGCGGTCAGGGAGAGCCTTATGCTCGATCTTCGGGGCTTCGGGGCTTCGGGGTTTTCCCTTAAGGCATCTCCGGTTGATCCGGAGTTGGCTTGCGCACCTCGTTGCTCGGCGGCGCGTCGGTGTCGCTCGGCGCGTTGGCCGCCGGCGCGAAGAGGAAGAGGCGCGGCGCCTCCTGGGACCTGGAGGTCGAACAGCGAAGCAGCGACAGGCCTGCTCCGGCGGCGAGGAGCACGCCGGCGGCGAGGAGCTTGAGCCCTGCGCTCTTCGCCCCGCGCTCCCTCGCCGGCGAGGCGGCCGCTCCCTCGTCCACGAGCGCGGCGGCATCGCCGGACGCCGCCGGCGGCCGGCGATCGAAGAGCGCCGCGTCGCCTCGCGGCGCCTCGAGGGCGACCGCGCCGGCGCGGCGCGCGGACAGCGGAGAGCTCGACGGCGGCGCTGGCAGGAGGCTGCCCGCGCGCAGCGTCGCGGTCGAGGCCTCCCCGTCCAGATCGGCGGCGCCGGCCGAGACAGGTCCGCTGATGCGGGCCTCGATCGCGTGCGCGTCGCCCTCCGGCTCCCGCGGCGCCGCGGGGGGCCCGAACGGGCGGAGCGCGGCGGCCGCGTAGCGCGCGAGGAGCGCGCCGACCTCGCGGAGATCCGCGGGGCGCTGCGCGCGGTCCGGGCTGAGCATGCGATCGATCATCGCCGCGACGTCGGCGGGCAGCCCCGGCGCGATCTCCCCGATCGGCCGGATGGTCCCGGTGAGGATCCGCTTCAGCACCTTGCCCATGTTCTCGGCCTCGGTGGGCCGGACCGAGGTGAGGCACTCGTAGAGGATGACGCCGAGCGACCAGATGTCGGCGCGGTGATCGACGTCGTGCTCGCCGAGGATCTGCTCGGGCGACATGTAATACGGGGTCCCGAGCATCTCGCCGGTGCTTGTGCGCCCCGAGGTCCAGCCGGTCTCGCCGTGCGCTGCGGTGAGCTTGGCGATGCCGAAATCGAGCACCCTGATCCGGGCGCTCGCGTCGTCATGCCGGTCGTCCGGGACGCAGGGCACCGGCGCGGCGCTGCGGCTCTCCGCGTCGAGGACGCAGGGCACCGGCGCGGCGCTGCAGTCCTCCTCGGCGGCGCGGGGGTCGGGCCCGGGCGCGCCCTGCGACGCGGCCACGTCGGGCGCGAGCAGGAAGATGTTGTCGGGCTTGAGGTCGCGGTGGACGATGCCCAGGGCGTGCGCGGTGCCGACCGCCGAGATGACCGGCAGCAGGATGCGCGACAGCTCGGGGAGGGGGACCTGCGCCTCTCGCACGAGCTTGTCGCGGAGCGACTCCCCCTCGAGCAGATCCATGACCAGGAACGGGGTCCCGTCGTCGAGCTCCAGCACGTCGTGGATGGACGGCACGTTCGGGTGATCGACCGCGGCCGCCGCGCGCGCTTCCCGGAGGAGGCGCCGGCGGATCGAGGCGTCCTCCGTCGCGCCGGGGCGCAACAGCTTCAACGCCACACGCTCGCCGCTCGCGAGGTGGGTGGCGGCCCAGATGACCCCCATGCCTCCCTCGGCCAGCTGGCGATCGACCCGGTAGCGACTCGCCACCAGGGCGCCCGGGACCAGGTGATTGGTCACGCGTAGACAGGATACCACGCGCCGTCCGCGCGGCCGGCGCCACGCGCCTGAGACGCCATAACGCCGCTCAGGTCGGACAAATATGCGAGAGACGCAGCGCGCCGAGCCCGGGAGGCGCGATGTGTGTGTGCGCTGCTGTCGTTGCAGATGAGCTGGTGAGTACGTCTACACGGCTGGCCACACCGAGCCTGCGCGGCGGCGCTCGGCGTAGGCGTCGGCCGAGAGCGCGTAGCGCAGGAGCTCGTTCGACACCGGGTGCTGCAGGAGCAGGCGCGGCTCCTCGGTCGAGCGGGCGATGTCGCGATCGTACCGGCGGAGGTAGTCGATCGCGGCGAGCGCGTCGCCGCAGAGCAGATAGCCGATGCGGTACTCGCTCCGGCGCAGGCCGATGACGAACGCGCGCGCGTCGTAGGACACGGCGACGGTCGACGCGACCTCCTCGAGCATCTTGCGCTGCCGGCGGCCGATCGCCCGCTGCACGCCGGGGAGCATCTGCTGGGTGGCGTGCTCGCGCGCGGGCGAGACGGCGCCCGAGCCGAAGCCTGGATCGATCGTGCGGATCGCCGCGAGCAGCAGGCCGTCGGTGGCCTCGGCCGGGATCTCGTCGAGGAACGTGAAGCCGACCGCGACGCGCGCGAAGAGGCGCGCGAGCGCGAAGGTCTGCTCGAGCTCCGGGAGCTCGGTGAACGAGGTCGGCGCGACGAGGGCAGGGGGATCGCCCGGGAAGACGCGGGCGGCGCCCTGCCACGAGGGGACGAGGTAGAGCTCGAACGCCTCGATGCCGAGCGCCCGGCCGACCCGCTCGGCGAGCTGCCGCGTCGGGTGGTTGTCGCGCGGGCCGATCCGCTCGCGCGAGCTGATGCCGAGGTTGCTCAGCTCGAAGCGGATCGCCTTGGCGGCGATCGGCGCGATCGCGAGCGCCACGTCGATCCACGAGCTCCGGGCCTCCGGGAGGAGCAGCCGGCCGATCTCGGGGCCGGCGAAGGCCCCGGCGTACGGCGCCTCCGACGGGACGCGCCGGCCCCTGAGCCGGATCATGCGATCGGGCGTCACCTCGCCGAGGCAGGCGCGGACCTCCTCCACCGTGACCCGCTCCTCGGCGCGCCCGTCCTTGGCGAGCGCCGCCTCGAGCGCGGCGAGCGCGGGGCCCATGTCCGGCAGCCGCGTGATGACCTCCGGGTCGGCCGTGAGGACGTCCCGCAGCACCTGGACCGCCTCCGCGTTGCGCCCCGCGGCCTCGAGGCCGCGGCCGAGGGCGGTGCGCGACTCCGGCGGGGCGCCCGGGAGGGCGACGGCCTGCTGGAGGCGCGCGAGCCCGTCGCGCGGCCGGACGAGCAGGGTCGACTCGAGCAGGCCGAGCGTCGTCAGCCAGCGCGGATCGAGCGGGACGCGGCGGGTCCCGGCGAGCTCGAGCAGCTGCGCGAGCGCCTTGGCGTAAGCCGCCGCCCCCTCGCTCGTCTCGACGCGGTAGAGGCGGGCGAGCGCCGTCCACCCGCGCGTGTCGCCGCTCGGCGCGCTCACGATCGCGTCGCAGAGCGTGCGGACCATCCCCGCCGTGTCGCCGGCGTCGCGGTGGGCGTCGGCGAGGCGGAGGTCGGCCTCGACGCGCGCGCCCGCGTCGGGCGAGAGCTCGACGAGGCGCCCGAGCGCGCGCAGCGCGAGCGCGTGGTCGCCGCGCGTGACGCCGAGCTTGTGCAGCCGCTCCAGCGCGGGCCGGTTCTGCGCGTCGAGCGACAGGACCGCCTGGAGCGCGTCCTGGGCGAGCGCCGGGTTCGCGAGCGGCCCCTCGTACAGATCGGCGATCAGGAACTGCGCCGCGATCTTTGTCTCGGCGTCGGTCGCCGCGGCCACGGCGCGCTTCAGGGCGTCGCGGGCCTCCAGCCAGACGCGCTGCGCGGTGAGCAGCCGGGCGAGGAGGAGCAGCGCCGCCGCGTCGTTCGGGATCGTCGCGATGACGCGCCGGACGGCCGCGATGCCCACGCCGGGGTCGATCGCGCCCGGGCGGCCGTGGTGCTGCAGCACCGACCGGGCGATCTCGTTGCCGAGCAGCGAGATCGCCTCGCGGCTCGCGGCCTTGCCGAGCGCCTCGCCGAGGCGGTCGGCGAGCCGGTGGGGGTCGCCCGCGAGCCGCTGGGCGAGCGCGCGCGCCGCGGCGACGCAGCCCGGATCCGCGCGCAGCGCGCTCTCGTACAGCTCGAGCGCGCGCGCCGCGCCCTCGGGGGACGCGTCGTCGGCGGTGAGCTCCGCCGCGCGCACGAGGTGCATCGCGCGCGCGGGCTCCCCGAGGACGAGGTCGGCGAGCGCGAGCTGGGCGGTGACCACGCCCGCGCGGTCGCCGAGGCGCTGCGCGAGCCGGTCGAGCCCGCGGGCCGCGAGGAGGCTCTCCGGCCACAGCGAGAGGGCGCTGCGGAAGCCGGCGAGGGCGGCGTGGGCGGCGGCGGGGTCCGCGTCGGCCTGCGCCTCCGCGACGAGCGCCTCCTCGATGCTGTAGAGGGCGCGCGCGATGGGATCGTTCGTCAGCTCCCGGCTGTCGCGGATGGCGCTGGCGAAGAGGAACTGCACCCGCGCTCCGGCTGGATCGGAGGGGCCGTCCTTGCCGGCGATGCGGAGGATCGCCAGGTGCGCGGCCGCGTCCCGCGGCGCCTCCTTGACGATGCGCGCGAGCGCCTCGAGCGCGGCGCCCGGCCCGAGCTGCTCCTCGAGCGACGCGAGCTCCCAGAGCGCGCCGCCGCGCGCGATCGTGGAGGTGAACACGTCGGCCTCGGCGCGGAGGACCGTCGCGAGCGACGTCGGCGCCTCGAGGAGCCGGTAGAGCTGCTCCAGCATGCGGAGCGCGGGGACGTGGTTCGGCACGACGGCGACGAGCCCCTCCAGGATCTCGACGGCCTGGCGCGGGCTGTTCTCGGCGAGGACCAGCGCGAGGGAGATCCGGAGCGCGTGATCGACGAGCGCCGGCGGCTTGCGCTCGAGCCAGCGCGCGTAGAGCCCCGCGAGCTCGCTCGCGATCATGGAGTGGGACATCCCCGGCAGGCTGGACGCCGCGCGCGCGCCGAACGCCGGCCGCTGCGCCGCGGGCGCGCCGAGGCCCACGCCGAAGCCGGCGCCGCCGGCGCGGACGTAGATGCGCTCCATGGCGTCGAGGATCGCCGGGTCGGGCTGGCTGCTGGCGAGCGCGGCGTCGGCGCGGGCGAGGAGGCGCAGCGCGTCCTGATCGCGGCCGAGCGCGAGCTCCTGCACCTCGGCCGCCTGGAAGAGCAGCCGGGCGTGGTCGTCGGGCCGCTGCGTCTCGTCGGCGAGCGAGCTCAGCACCTCGACGAGCTTCTCGTAGTTGCCTGTCTCGCGGAGCAGCCGCGCGATCTCGATCCGGGGCAGCGGGTGGGAGGGCCGCTTCCGCGCCGCCTCCCGGTACGACTCGACGGCGCTGTGCGGCCGCTTGAGGCGCCGCTCGTCGAGCGACGCCACCTCGAGCCACAGGCTGAACGCCGCGTCGGTCGCGGGATCGCGCTGGATGAGCTTGAGCAGCGCGCGGCGCGCCTCCTCGTACCGGCCGGCGCGCTCGTCGAGGCGGACGCGCGCGCGAAGGGCGTCGGGATCCGACGGATCGATCGCGAGCGCGCGGTCGACGAGGGCCGATGCCCGGTCCCGATCGCCGAGCCGGAGCTCGGTCACGTCGGCGGCGCGCAGGAGGAGCCTGCGCTGCTGGCCCGGGCTCTCCGTGAGGTCGGCCTCGGCGCAGAGCGCGCGCGCGAGCCGCTGCGCGTCGCCTGCCCGCGCGGCGTTGCGCTGCAGCGCGAGGATCGCGGCGCGCCGCTCCGGGTCGATCTCGAGGATCTTCTCGATCTCCTCCACGGCGCGGGCGGGCTGGGCGAGCTCGTCCTCCCAGATGGAGACGAGCTTCTCGAGCAGCCCGATCTTGCGCGCGGGGTCCTCCGTCGCGCCGGCGGCCTGCGTGTAGAGGTCGAGCCGCGCCTGCACGCCGCGCGGATCCTCCTCGACGGCCAGGGGGGCCGGCGCGAGCAGGGCCGAGAGCGCGTCGAAGACGGAGCTGTTGCCCGGGTCGATCGCCCACGCGGCGCGCAGGATGGCGAGCGCCTCGTCGCGCCGCTTCAGGTTGTGCTCGGAGATGTCGGCGGCGCGCAGGAGCGCCGCGACGCGGACGTGCGTGGGCCGGTCCGCGTTGGCGACGGCGGTCCACACCTCCACGCGCTCGGCGTGGTGGCCGAGGCGCTGGAGGGCGCGGTCGAGCCGCTCCCGCGTCGAGCTGTCCTCGGGATCGAGCTCGAGCGCGCGCGTCGCGTGGAGCGCGGCCTGCTCCGCGTCGCCGAGGGTGTCGTAGAGCTCCGCGAGGCGGACGTGCTCGTGGACGATCGCCTCGTTGTCCGTGAGCAGCGCGAGCTCCTTCTGGCGCACGCTGGCGGCGAGCTCGAGCGCGCCGCTCGCCTCGAGCAGGCGGATCAGCTCGCCGACCACGCGCCGCGCCGTCGGCGAGCCGGCCGGGGCGCGCGCGGAGGCGCGCGTCAGCAGGGGCACCGCGTCGGCCGGGGAGCGGATCTTGTCGATGAGCAGCCGCGCCGCCGTGTAGAGCAGCCGTGACGCGCGCTCGTCGTCGCGCTCGTGCTCGGCCTCCAGGGAGAGCGCGCCGACGAGGCCGACGATGCCGTCGTGGTGCACGAGGTGACGGCGGAGCGCCTCCCGCACGGGGCCGGGCCCTGGATCGAACGCGATCGCGCCCTCGAGGGACGCGAGGGCGAGCTCCGGCTTGTGGAGCTTCCGATCGAGCACGGCGGCGCGCTCGACGTGGACCCAGGCGGTGAGCTGGCTGTCGCCGTCCGACCGTCCGCGCCCGGGGGCGTAGGCGTCGGCGAGGCGATCGAGGTGCACCGCGAGGTCCTTTGCGGCCTGCTCGGTGCCGCGCGCGCTCTCGCGACGGAGGGCGATCTCCAGCCCGCGCAGCGACGCGGCGTGGAGCGGGACGAGCCGCAGCGCCTCGGTGAAGGCGTCGCAGCTCTCCGGTGTCCGTCCGAGCGCCTGGAGCAGGCGCGCCCGCTCGGCGAGGAGGTCGGCCCGGAGGGCGTCGGTCTCGGCGACGCGGAGCTTGTCCTCGACGACCTCGAGCGCGACGGCGAGCTCGGTGCGCGCGTCGAGCAGGCGATGGACCCGCGAGAGCGCGGGCTCGAGCTTGCGGGACAGCTGCCGCGCCTGCTCGTAGGACCGACGCGCGGCGGTGGGGTCTCTGAGCACGCGCTCTTCATGGATGCCGAGCTCCACGAGGGCGCGCGCCGCGCCGACCGGATCGCTGCTCTTGCGCCGCTCGGCGCGCTGCTGGAGCTCCGTGACGAGGTCCGGCGTCGCGATGTGCGGGCTCTGCGGGGGCGGCTCGGGCGCGCTCGCGGCCGAGCGCGGGTTCGCGGGGAGCGGCGCGCTCGCGGCCGAGCGCGGGTTCGCGGGGAGCGGCGCGCTCGCAACCGAGCGCGCCGTCGCCGGAGACGGCTGGACGGGCGGGACGGCGGGCGTGAGCGTGGCGGGCGGCGCGGGCGCGGCGGGCGGCGCGGGCGCGGCGGGCGGCGCGGGCGCCGCGATCGGCGCGGGCGCCGCGATCGGCTCGATCGACTCGACCGAGATGGGCGTGGGCGACGAGCTCGGGTCGACCGAGATGGGCAGCGGCGTCGCGGTCGGGTCGACCGAGATGGGCATCGGCGTCGTGGTCGGGTCGAAGGCGACGGTCGCCGGCGATGCCTGGGTGGGTACGCCCGGCTGGGAGCTCGGCGCCGGCTTGCCCCCGGGGTGCGTTGCGGCGCGATTCGGGTTTGGCGGCGGGCGCTGGGCCGGGCCTCGAGGCGAGCGGGCCGGCGGCGGCAGCTCTTCGCGGGACACGGACGTCGGAGTGTCGGCCCGGCTGGAGCCGGGCCCCGACGCTTGCGCCCTGGGCGCGCCGCTCGGCAGCGGCGGCGGGGGCCTCGACGGCGGCGCCAGCGGCGGCGGCATCGAGCCGCTGGCGACGCTGCCGTCCTTGCGGCGGATCAGCGGCGGCGGCCTGCTCGGTCCTGCCGGCGCCACACTCGGGACAGGCGTCCGGTTCGGCCCCGGCGGCGGCGCGCTCGGCGGCGGCGGCGGGTTCGGTGGCGGCAGCGCGCTCGCACCTGCCGGCGGGTTCGGTGGCGGCAGCGGGCTCGCGTCCTCCGGCGCGCTCGGCGACGGCAGCGGGGTCGCGGTCGCCGTCGCATTCGGCAGCGGGGTCGCGGTCGCCGTCGCATTCGGCAGCGGGGTCGCGGTCGCCGCCGTCGCGCTCGGCAGCGGCGTCGCGGTCGCCGTCGCATTCGGCAGCGGGGTCGCGGTCGCCGCCGTCGCGCTCGGCAGCGGCGTCGCGGTCGCCGCCGCGTTCGGCAGCGGGGTCGCGGTCGCCGGCGCGTTCGGCAGCGGCGTCGCGGTCGCCGGCGCGTGCGCGGCCGGCGGCGGTTCGCCTTCCGGCGGCGCGTTCGCGTTCGGCAGCGCGCCGAGCTTCGGCGTGCCTGTGCCGACGAGCAGCGTCTTCGCGCCCGGATGCGGTTGCGCGCTTGCGCGCGTCATTTGAGCGTTGCCGGCGTTGGCTTCCCAGCCAGCTTCGTCCGGCGTTCCGGGCAAGCTAGGGAAACCAGGCCGGCGCGACGCTCCGTCTTGCGGATCATCACCGTGGGCCACCGCAGCGGATGCTACACATCCGCGCGCTCTCAATCCACAGTCCAGGTGCCCGCGCGAGCGACGCCGCGCTTGCCGATCCGGTGCGGGTCTACTTGTTGGGTGGCGCTGTCATCGTGCAGCGCAGCACGCCGAGCTTCATCGCCTTTCCGGCCGGGTGCGCCACGAGCAGCGCCTCTGCGGAGGCCGCGATGGGCTCGCCGCGCCCGAGCGCCGGCTCTGCGTGCAGCCCGTCTGCGAGCTCGCCCCTCGCGGTGAGCGCCGCGAGCTGCGTCGGCCCGGAAGCGTTCGCGATCGCGAGCCATGCCGCGGCGCCCTCGCGCCCGCCGCCGGGGCCTGCCCCTCGAGCGCTGGGGAGGAGCGCCGGGACCCCGGCGCCCACGCCCAGCGCCGCCTCGGGCGGGGCGTCCTGCTCGCCCGCGCCGCCGACGAGCACGCGCGGCTCGCTCGCGCCGCCGAGCCGCACAAGCACGGCGCTGATGCGTCCTCCGATCGAGCCGCTCGGGGTGTCGTCGTCGCGGAAGGCCAGGAGGAGGCCGTCGTCGTCGCTGAGCGTCAGGTCGTAGGCGAGCACGTGCCCGTCCCTGGGCGTGACCGCGCGCGGCGTGGAGGTGAGCGCGCCGGTCTCGTCGAGCGGGACCACCTCGAGCCACTGGTGGGTGATCGTCTCGCCTGCCGCGGCGGTGTCCTCGTTGCCGTCGCTCGGCTCGGTCGCTGCCTTTCGCGCCGGCTCCTCGGCGCGCGCGATGTACGCGAGCCAGTAGCCGCCCGGCCGGCCGATCACGCGCGGCAGCTCCGCGTCGGTGCTCGGCTGGGAGACGGGGCGGGCCGAGGTGACGGAGCGCAGCGTGCCCACGTCGGCGGACGCGAGCATGATCCGCGACCGCTTGCCGTCGCGGGTCACGTCGTCCCAGACGATGACCGCGCGCTCGCCGGACGCGGCGATGTCGAGCGCGAGCGACTCGTCCCGCCCCTCGGCGAGCTCGGCCCCCCAGGTGACGTGCTCCCCTTCGACCCTGGCGACCTTGATGGCGCGCCCGCCGGCGTTCGGCTCGAGCATCGCGGCGAGGATCGCGCCGCCTGCGCCGGCGACGACCGGAGGATCCATGTCGCCCCGCGATCGCGCGAGCCGGATGAGCTTTCCCTGCGCGCCGTCGGCCGAGAGCGTGGCCACCATCGCGACGGTCCCGCCCTCCGCCTCCCGCTGGGCGCCCACGGCGAACCCGCCGGCGAACGCCGCTCCGCGGCCGACCTCGACGGCGAACGGCGCGAGGTCCTCGGCGCTGTCCACCTCGCCGCCCCCCGCGCCGTCGGGCCCGCGCGCGGGCGGCGGCGCGTCGCCGATGACGAACGGCGCCGCGCTCGCGGCCGCGCAGCGCGGCGCCTTCGCCGCGCTCGCGGCGGGATCGGCCGGATCGCTCGCCCCGGGGATCGCGCTCGGCGCCGCGGCGGCGTCGCTCGCGGCGGCGTCGCTCGCGGCGCGATCCGGTGTCGAGCAGGCGCGCCACACCACGAGGCCTCCGACGGCGAGCGCGATGGCGAGGGCCCCCTTCCAGGCGACGCCCTCGGGCTCCTCCTCCGCCTTCGGGCGTCGATCCGCCGTCGGCGTGGGCGGGCGTCGATCCGACGTGGGCGGGCGGCGATCCGCGCTCGTGTTCCCCGGGGGGGCGCGGTGGTTGGGCTCCATGGGCGGTGGGTGTTAGCGCTGATCGCGGCGTGCGGGCAGGGGGTGGCGCGCCTGCTCGACACCGGAGCGCGCCGGTCCGGCCCGGCTTCCGCTGTCGATCCGGAGCGCGCGGGCGCGGCGGGCGGGGCCGCATCCACGAGAACTTTCCCTCCGGCGCCGGCGAGGGTATCGCCGGCGAGAGCGACGCCGGGGCGTCGCCGCGGGCCTCCAGCGCGGGCCGGGGTGGTGGTCGCATTTGCCCAGAGAGAGTTCACATGAGGACGGGAAGGCGGGAGGATCCTTGAGCTTTTCTTCCCGCCTTCCCGCCTTCATGTTCAAATTCGACCACCATCCGGCGCGGCGGGGGCCGAAGGCGCGTCCGATCTTCGTCATGCCCAGCCGTGCTCCTTTCACCACCTTCCTCCTCGGGCTCGTCGCGCTCTGCTGCGCGGCCTGCGTCGGCGCGTCGCCCACGCCGCTCGCCCCTGCGCTCCGCGGCTCGATCGGCGTCCCGCACCACGGCGTCATCACCGATGCCGTCGAGCTGCCGAGGCAGGGCGAGGGCTACCGCCTGCTCCGCAGCAACGGCGTCCGGTGGGGGACGACGGGGCTTGTCGCCGCCGTCCAGCGCGCCGCCGCGGAGGTGGCGCGCGCGCGGCCTGGCGGCGAGCCGCTCTTCGTCGGCGATCTCTCCGCGCGCCACGGCGGCGCCACCCGGGGGCACCGGTCCCACCGCACCGGGCGCGACGCGGATCTCCTGCTGTACGCGCTCACCCCGGACGGCCGCCCGGTGCGCTCGCCCGGCTTCGTCGAGTTCGGGCCGGACGGGCTCGCGCGGCTCGGCGACGGCGCCGCGGCTCCCGCGTCGTCCGGCGCAGACGGGTACGTCCGTCTCGACGTCGAGCGGGAGTGGCTGCTCGTGAAGTCGCTCGTCCGCTCGCCCGACGCGCACGTCCAGTGGCTCTTCCTGGCCCGCTGGATCGAGGCGCTGATCATCGAGTACGCCCGCGCGCTCGGCGAGGACCCGGAGCTCATCTGGTACGCCGAGAGCGTGCTGCTCCAGCCGGGCGACAGCACGGCGCACGCCGATCACATCCACCTCCGCGTCGCGTGCGCACCGGACGATTTCCTGTCCGGCTGCCTCGGCGGCGGCCCTTACTGGCCGTGGCTCCCCGCGGTCCCGCAGCTCGTCGCGCCGTCGGACGACGACCTCGCCGCCGCGCTCCTCGACGACCTCCTGCCCGGAGGCGCCGCTGCGGGCTCCCGCGTGGCGGCTCCCGACAGCGCGCTGTGAGCCACCTCTTCGCGCTTGGCGACGCCGCCGACGTCTGCGCCGCGCTCCCCTCCGAGGTGCGGTTCGATCTCGTCTACCTCGATCCTCCCTTCGGCGTCGGGACGACGATGACCGCGCGGGCGGCGCGCGGCCAGGCGCGCGGGCGGCGCAGGCCGGAGAGCGGCCCCGACGCGTACGACGATCGCGCGAGCGCCGACGCCCTCGTCGCGATGCTCGCCCCGCGCCTCGAGGCCATCCGCGATCGCATGGCCGCGGGCGCGACGCTGTACCTGCACCTCGATCACCGCGCGGTGCACGACGCGAAGGTCGCGTGCGATCGCCTCTTCGGCCGCGGCGCGTTCCTCGGCGAGATCATCTGGGCTCCGGGCAACGGCGGCCGCGGCGCGCGCGGGTTCTCCGTCACGCACCAGACGATCCTCCTCTATGCCCGCGCCGCGAGCGAGCGCGGCCAGGTCGTCTACAACGCCGCGGATCCGATGCTCCGCGAGCCCTTCGCCGAGACGAGCCTCGCGATGCATTTCAAGCACCGCGACGACGACGGCCGCCTCTATCGCGAGCGGGTCCTCGGCGGCAAGGCGTACCGGTACTACGCCGACGAGGGCCGCCGGCTCGGGAGCGTGTGGACCGACATCCCCGGGATGGTCGCCAACACCCCGCTGCGCCGCGAGGCCACCGGCTACCCCACGCAGAAGCCGGTGCGGCTATTGGAGCGCATCGTCCGCGCGTCGTCCGCGCCCGGCGCGACCGTCGCGGATCTCATGTGCGGCAGCGGCACCACGCTCATCGCCGCGGCGCGGCTCGGCCGCCGCTTCGTGGGCGGCGACCGGAGCCCGCTCGCCTTCGCGACGGCGCGGGAGCGGCTCGACCGGGAGGGGGTCGCGTATGCGGTGCACGAGGTCCCGGCGGCGCCGGGCGACGGCGCCGTGCCCTAGTACTACAGCCGCACGTCGCGGAATCTCCGCGGATTTCGATGAGCGGGCGGACGATCGTGACGCTTGGCTCCTCCGCACACGGATGGAGCCCAGCTCGTTCGGTGCTCACCGACGTGCGGCTGTAGTACTAGAGCGACAAACGGGTTGAAATCCCGAAAAAAAGCAGAAATTTCACAGGGAGGCGGGGAGGCGGGGAGGGAGAGACGGCGAGGGAGAGATTCTTTTTTTTCTTCCTCCCCGCCTCCCTGTGAAATTTCTCCCGGTTTCAACATGATTGGTGCTCTAGCGGCCGAATGGCGTGAGGCGACCCGAACCGCGCGTCGCCGCGGCGTCATCCCCCTTGAAAAGCCGTCCCGGGACGCGCAGACACCGGTTTCAACGCTTGAAATGGCCCACTCGGCTACCGAGTGACGCATTCCGCCGCTTGAGATGGCTCACTCTGGCATCCAGACGTCCATTTCAACACTTGATGTGGCTCACTGTGGCGACGAGCCATCGACTTCAACGCTTGAAATGGCCTCCTCGGCGTTCGAGAAGGCCGTTTCAACGCTTGCATCCACCGTTGCAACGACCGGTGCCTCCTGCCTCGACGCGCGCAACGTGGCGCTGAACCCGCGACCCCCATCCCGCCGGAGTCGTCGCAGCGACCCCTTGAGCGCCGCGCGGGCCGGATCTCCTCCGGGCGCGGCCCCTTGTCAGACGAGATCGTCGATCGGCCCCGCGCCCTGGCGGACGACCTGCACGTCGCCCTGGCTCAGGTCGATCACGGTCGTCGGCACCAGCCCGCCGGTCCCCGCGTCGAGGACGAGCGCGAGCCCCGGGAACCGGTCGTCGATCTCGCCGGGATCGATGATCGGATCCTCGCCCGGGGGCGCGGCGGTGGTGCTGATGAGCGGCCGCCCGAGCGCGCGGACGAGCGCGAGCGCCACCGGGTGGTTCGGCACCCGGATGCCGACCGTCTTCTGCTTGAGGTGCACGTACTTCGGCACCTCGCGCGTGGCGGGGAGGATGAACGTGTACGGCCCGGGCAGGAAGCGCTTGAGGATGCGGTACGCCTGGTTCTCGACGATCGCGTAGCGCGCGATGTCGCTCAGATCGGGGCAGATGAACGCCAGGTTCTTGTTCTGGCGCATCCCCTTGATCTGGTAGACCCGCTCGATCGCCTGCTTGTTCATCAGGTCGCACCCGAACCCGTAGACGGTGTCGGTCGGGTAACCGATGACCTCCCCCTTCTGGATGAGGTCGATCGCTCGCGCGATCTTGCGCGGTTCCGGATGATCGGCGTTGATGGGCTGAAGCACGGGACCGACACCATGGGGCCGCCGGACCGGCTCGGCCAGTGCTGGCCGCGCGAGGAGCGGCCGGCGCTGGATAGCCGAGGAGCGGGAGCTGGGGTGAAAAGGGGGTGGGGGCGAGACCCCGAGAGACGAACCGGTTGCGCGCTGGTCGCTGGGCCGCTGGCAAGGCGCCGCGCGCGAGGAGGCCGTCAGGGGCCCTGACAGGGCCGCCGACGTGCGGCGCTACTCCTTGAGCGCCTCGCTGCCGCCGATGATCTCCATGAGCTCCTTGGTGATCGCCGCCTGCCGCGCCTTGTTGTACTCGAGCGTCAGGCTGTCGATCATCTCCTTGGCGTTCTTGTTCGCGGCATCCATCGCCGTGAGCTTGGCGCCGAGCTCGCTGGCCATCGACTCGTAGAGCGCGCGCAGGATCGAGATGTCCAGGTACATCGGGACGAGCCGCTCCAGGAGCGCGCCCTTGTCCGGCTCGTAGAGGAACTCCGACGTCGTGCCGGAGGGCGAGGCGTGGCCGCCCTCGCCTCCCTGCTCCTGCTTCTTTTCCTGCTCCTGCTCCTGCGCCGGCCCGCCGGCGGGCAGGAGCCGTTCGACGACGACGGTCTGCGTGATGGCGCTCTTGAACTCGTTGTAGACGAGGTAGATCGCGTCGATCTCGTTCTTGTTGAACGGGGCGAGGAGCTTCGCGCCGACGGCCTGGGCCGTCTCCAGGTTGAGCTTGTCCCAGACGCCGGGCAGGTACTCGAGAATGGGCGCGCTGCGGCGGTTGAAGTAGTCCCGCCCCTTGCGGCCGATGATCGCGAGCTGGACCTCCTGACCGGCCTCGGTCCGGCTCTTCCACTCGCGCTCGGCGCGCTTGTTGATGTTCGTGTTGAAGGCGCCGCAGAGGCCGCGGTCGCTCGTGAGCACGAGGAGCAGCACGCGCCGCTCCGGGCGGGCCACGAGCAGCGGATGCGGCGCCCCGTCGCTCCCCGCGAGCGCGCTCGCCTCGCCCTCCGCCCCGGTCCCCGCCGCCGCATCCGCCGCGGCAGCCGTGACGGCGTCGCGCGTGATCTCCCAGAGCACCTCCTGCACCTTCACGGCGTAGGGCCGGAGCTCGGTGATGCGCAGCTGCGCCTTGTTGAGCTTGGCGCCCGCGACCATCTTCATGGCGCGGGTGATCTTCTGCGTCGACTTGACGCTCGAGATCCGCTTGCGAATGGACTTGAGGCTGGGCACGGTTGCCTACTTTTCCTGGGCCTTCGAGGCGCTCTTCCCGCTCTTCGACTTCGCCTTGGGCGCCGGCGGCTCGTCCTCGTCGCTCGCCTCGTCCGCGGCCTCGGCGGCGCCCGCGGCGTTCGCGCCGCTCGCGTCCATCACGAACCGCTTCTTGTAGGCCTCGATCGCCTTCGTCATCCGGGACTTGAGGTCGTCGTCGAGGGCCTTCTTCTCCCGGATGTCCGTGAAGATCTGGGCGTGCTTGCTCTCCACGAACTTGTAGAGCTCGTCCTCGAAGCGCGAGAGCGAGCTCACCGGCAGGTCGTCGAGCAGGCCCTGCGTGCCGGCGTAGATGATGAGGATCTGCTTCTCGACGGCGAGCGGCACGTACTGACCCTGCTTCAGGATCTCGGTGAGGCGCGCGCCGCGCTCGAGCTGCGCGCGCGTCTTCGCGTCGAGATCCGAGGCGAACTGGGAGAACGCCGCCATGGCGCGGTACTGTGCGAGGTCGAGGCGGAGCGTCCCGGCGATCGACTTCATCGCCTTGATCTGCGCGTTGCCGCCGACCCGGCTGACCGAGATGCCGACGTTGATGGCCGGGCGGACGCCGGAGTAGAAGAGGTCGGCCTCGAGGAAGATCTGCCCGTCCGTGATGCTGATGACGTTGGTCGGGATGTACGCCGACACGTCGCCGGCCTGCGTCTCGATGATCGGCAGCGCCGTGAGCGAGCCGCCCGACTTCGGATCGCGGACGATCTCGTAGTCGCTCGCCTTCGCCTTGTCCGAGAGCTGCTGCTCGAGCTTCTTGATCTCGTCCTTCTTCTCTTCCTTGCGCGAGAGCTCGAGCTTCTCGAAGACGGCCGCGTCGACCGTCTTCCAGAGCGAGTCCTTCGCCAGGTGCATCCCGTGCGCGCCGACGTGCGCCTTGCCGTCGACGCCGCGGTACGCCGGGTCGCCGCCCTCGATCTTCGTGCCCTTCGCCACGACGTAGAAGATGTCGGCCATCTTCGCCGCGCGCTCGAGGAGCCGGGAGTGGAGGTAGAAGACGTCGCCCGGGTACGCCTCGCGGCCCGGCGGGCGGCGGAGCAGCAGCGAGAGCTGGCGGTACGCGACCGCCTGCTTCGACAGGTCGTCGTAGATGCACAGCGCGTGGCGCCCGCTGTCGCGGAAGTACTCGCCGATGGTCACGCCGGTGTACGGCGCGATGAACTGGAGCGGCGCGGTCTCGCTCGCCGTCGCGGCGACGATGATCGTGTACTCCAGCGCGCCGTGCGCATCGAGCCTGTCCACGACCTGGCGCACCGTCGACAGCTTCTGGCCGATCGCGACGTAGACGCAGATGACGCCCTTGCCCTTCTGGTTGAGGATCGCGTCGACGGCGACGGCGGTCTTGCCCACCTGCCGGTCGCCGATGATGAGCTCGCGCTGGCCGCGGCCGACAGGGATCATCGCGTCGATCGCCTTGATGCCGGTCTGCATCGGCTCGGTGACCGGCTGGCGCTGGATGATGCCGGGCGCCTTCACCTCGACGCGGCGGCGCTCCTTCGTGTCGAGCGGCCCCTTGCCGTCGATCGGCATGCCGAGCGCGTTGACGACGCGCCCGAGGGTCGCCTCGCCGACGGGCACCTCCATGATGCGCCCGGTGCGCCTCACGGAGTCGCCCTCCTTGATCATGCTCGTGTCGCCGAAGAGGGCGGCGCCCACGTTGTCCTGCTCGAGGTTCAGCACGAGCCCCATCAGGCTGCCCCCGTCCGAGCCGGTGAACTCGATGAGCTCGCCGGCCATCGCGCGGCTCAGGCCGTGTACGCGGGCGATGCCGTCGCCCACCGTGAGCACGGTGCCCGTCTCGGTGACCTGAGCGGCCTTGTCGATGTTCTGGATTTGCTTCTTGATGATCTGAGAGATCTCTTCGGCGCGGAGCTGCATGCGGAGTCCTCTTTCCGGAGACGCTTGGGCTTCGGAATCAACGTCGTCAAGGCAAGGGGGCGGCGAACGCCGAGCCCCGACCTCGTGTGAAACAGGGGCGCGTGCTCGCGTCCCCCTCAGGTTCGGAGCAGGTTGTCACGGAAGGTCGACAGCCGGGTCCGGAGGCTGCCGTCGATCACCTGATCGTCGATCTGGGTGACCACGCCCGCGATGAGCGAGGGATCCTGCTTGTGGATGACCGAGATCTTCCTGCCGGTGGCCCTCTCGAGCTCGGCCCGGAGGCGGTCGAGGTAACCGTCGCTCAGCGGGCCCGCGCTCGTGACGACGGCCCGGGCGAGGTTCTGCTCTCGATCGACGAGGAGCGCGAGCTGCCGGGCGATCTCGGGCAGCGCCGCGAGCCGCCGGCGACGCGCGAGCAGGAGCAGGGTGTTCTTCGTCACGTCCGAGAGGCCGGCGCGGGCGCCGATCTCGCGGAGCACCTCCTCGCGCTGGGCCTCCGGGATGAGCGGGTTGTCGAGGACCAGGCGGAGCTCCTCGCTCGCCGCGTACGTCGCGCTGGCGTCCCCGATCTCCCGGGCGAGGGCCGCCAGGGTGCCGGTTTCCTTGCCGATCTCGAAGATCGCGCGCCCGTAGCGTCGGGCGACGGCCTCGTAGCTCATATCGCTGCTCCGGTGGTCTGGGCCCCGCGGGTCGCGCCGGCGGAGACGGCCGCGGGGATGGCCTTCAGGTACTCTTCGTTGGCCCGATCGAGGTCCTCGGCGCCGACGCGCTGCCGGAGCAGCGCCTCGGCGGCGGCGACGGCGCTCTGCACCGCCTCCTGGAGGAGCATGGCGTGCGCCGACTTGAGCTCTTGATCGATGCGGAACTCGGCGTCGCGCCGCATCCGGACGCGGCGCTGCTCCGCCTCGGCGAGCACGTGGGCCTTCTCGAGCTCGGCCTGCGCCGCGTGCTCGGCCTTGAGCTCCGCGAGCGTCTCCTCGAGGCGCGTGAGCTTATCCTCGTAGTCGTCGAGCCGCTTCTCGGCCTCCTGCTTGAGGCGCGACGCGTTGTCGAGCTCCTGCATGATCGTCTGCTTGCGCTTCTTCAGCGCCTCGGCGATCGGCTTCTTCCCGAAGCGGACGAGGATGAGCCCGAGCAGGCCGACGTTCAGGACCGAGGCGAGGAACGGCGGCGGCTGGTTCTTCGGGTCGCAGGGGTTCTTCTCGTTGTTGTAGCGCCAGAGCAGCGAGTTGATGCCGCCCTTGGCGGCCGCCTCGTTGTTCACGCCGATGAGCCCCTGCCACCAGTTGACGTGCGGCGGCGGATCCGTCGGGCCGTGCCCGGGGCAGTGCTCCTCCCCGTGCGACGCGTGCTCCGCGGGCGCAGGCGGCGGCGCCGGGCGCGCGCGCTGCATGCCGCCCTGCGGCGGCCGGAGCCCGTGGCCAGGCGGGAGCGGGCGGCCGCCCGGGCCGAGCGGCCGGCCGGGCTGCGCATCCCGCGGGCGGGGCAGCACCTGCGGCGAGCCCGGCTGGGCTGCCCCGGGCTGGGCCGGCTGGGCCCCGACGGGCGGGTGCCCGGGAGGCATCGCCGGCTGCGCGGCCGGCTGCTGCGCGAGGGCCGTGCCCGCGGCGAGCGCCGCGGCCAGGCCGAGCGCGAGCGATGAGCGGCGGAGCGGCTTCTTCACTGGCGCACCTCGCGGCCGAGCATGCTGGCGGCGATCTCCGCCGCGAGCGCGGGCTGGGCGGCGGTGAGCTCGCCGCGCATGCGGGCGACCTCGGCCGCGATCTTCGCCTTGCCGTCCTCGAGGATGCGCGCGGTCTCGACGCGGGCCTCGGTCATGATCTGCGCCTCGATCTTCGCGGTCTCGGCGCGGAGCCGCTCGCGCTCGACCCCCGCCTCGCGCCGGACCTTCTCGATCTCGGTCTCGTAGCGGGTGAGCAGCTCGCCCGCGCGCTCGTCCATCTCGCGCGCCTCCCGCTTGGCGCCGTCGGTGCGCCGCTCGCGCTCCTCGAAGACGCGGAGCAGCGGATCGAACAGCAGCGGCTTGAGCACGACGATGAACGTCGAGAACAGGACGACCTGCGCAAGGAACGTCAGATCGAAGTCGACGGCGATGGCGCCGGACGCGAGGAGAGGGTGCATTGCGTTCGGGTTCACGGGTGCTTGTTCGGCGACGAGGGCGGCGCAACGGGAGCTGCGCGCCGCGCGCCCCCCGGGAGGGGCGGTTTCGCGAGCCGGCACCTAGCACGTGTCAGTCAAAGCTGGAAGGGCTCTCGGCAGGGCGGCCGGGCCCGCCTCGTCGAGGCGCGATGCGCTCGCGAACCTCCGGCGTTCGCCGTGCGCCGCGCTCGCTCGTCGGCGCGAGCAGGTCCCTCGCCGCGCGCGGTTCGTCGCGCGTGGGAGGAGACGCCAGGCTAGAGGCTCGCGAGCGACCGCAAGAGCTCGCCGAGGCCCGCCTCGAGATCGGCCTCGCCGGCGCGCCTCGACGTCGGCGAGCGCGGCGCGCTGTCCTCGTCGCGGAGGGCCTCGGCGGCGCGCGGATTGCGGAACCAGTCCTCGTCGAAGCGCTCGATCAGGTCGCGCCGATCGCGCGCGGCCAGGAGCGCCCCGGCGAGGCGGGTGGCCGCGCCGGGATCGAGCGCCGGGACGACGCCGGCGAGCGCTCCCGGGATCGGCGCGCCGATCGCGCGCGCGGTCGCCTCCTCGAAGCGATCCCTGCGGTCGCGCGCGGCCCGGAGCAGCACGTGCCCGTCTCCGTCCTGGCCCGAGCGGAACACGAGCGCGACGGTCGCGGCGTCGAGGCGGAGCGAGAGCAGGAGGCTGCGGGCGGTCGCGCGCGCCTGATCGAGCGCGCGGCCTTGGCCGAGCCCGAGCGCGCGGGCGCAGAAGATGGGATCGGCGACGAGGCCGCCGAACAGCGCGGCGCGGCGCGCGCGCCGTAGATCGAACGGCGCGTGGGCGAGCGCGAACGGTCCGCGCCCCGAGGCGAGCGCGAGCGCCGCGCCGAAGCGGGCGAGCGCGCGCGCGAACGAGGCCGCGCCGAGCGGGCGCGGCAGCGGTCCGAGATCGATCGCGAGGCCTTCGGTGAGCTTCGTCGGGCGGAACAGGTCCTCGATCCACCGGGGGCTGAGCCGCGCGGGCCACCCCGACGCGGCGTCCCGGCCCACGGCGCGTCCGAGCGCGCCGTACCAGGTCGGCTCGGGCTGCAGCGTGGGCTCGGTCCGGTGCAGCAGCGCCTCGGCGGCGCCGAGCGCGGCGCCCGGAGGATCGCAGGGGATCTCGATGGCGCGGAGGCCGTCCTCCGCGAGCAGCCGCGCCGCCTCGTGCCGCCGCTCGACGAGGACGCGGGCGGCGTCGGCGACCGCTCCGGATCCGCGGGCGAGCACGTCGGCGAAGGTCTGCCGTCCTGCGTCGGTCGGGTCGGCGAGCAGCCGGAGCCGCGCCTCGTGGGGCGACACGCGCGCCGGCTCGGGCAGGTCGATCGTGAGCGACGCGGCGTGCCATGCGGCGGCGAGCCGGACGCGATCGGCCCAGATGACCCGCTCCAGGGTCAGCAGACAGACCCAGTCCGCGAGCGGGGCGGCGAGGCCGAGCGGGTCCGGCGCGGCGGGCGACGCCGGGCTCGCGAGCCCGAGCTCCGCGCCGAGGCCGGGGGTCTTGCCGGTGAGCTCGAGGTAGGTCGTCCGCGCGCTGACGCGACGGAACGGAGCGAGCGGGTTCTCGAGCCGGGCCCTCGCCTCGGCGGCGCTCGGGCTGTCCTTGTCGGCGGCGGGCGGTGCCGGACCGCGCCGGGTGAGGTCGCCGAGCGCCGTGCGCCACGCGCGCGCCGCCCGAGCGACGTCCTGATCGAGGCGGATCATATCGATGTCCATGCTCACCTACCCGTGCACCGCGGGTGCCGTCCCGAGCCGCCCGGCGATCTCGCCCTCGGCGCGCGCGAGCTCGGCCAGCCGGCCCCGCGTCGCGCCCTCGTCGCCGGCGATCTCGACGGCGAGGTCGACGAGGGTCCGGTAGTGCCGGGCCTCCGACGCGAAGAGCTCCTCGTAGAGCGGCGCGAGCTCGTGCGCGCGCGCCGCGAGCCCGTCGGCGAGCAGCCGGAAGCGCTCGCAGGAGCGGGCCTCGATGAGGGCGCCGACGAGCAGCCGATCGATGAGCGCGGCCTTCGCGTTGCGCGCGCAGGTGCTGGAGGCCGCCTTGCGCAGCTCGCTCGCGTAGACGTCGGTCTCCGGCTTGCCGAGCGCGAGGCCGCGCTGCTCGATCACGTCGAGCAGCGCGCGGAAGTGCCGGAGCTCCTCCTCGGCGAGATCGACGAGCGCCCGCGCGAGGCGCGGGATCGACGGCCAGCGCGCGGCGAGGGACAGGGCGTTGGACGCCGCCTTCATCTCGCAGTGGGCGTGGTCGGTCAGGAGCGCCGGCAGGTCGGCGAGCGCCACGTCAGCCCAGCGTGGATCGGTCGGTAGGGTCAGGCACAGCACGTAGGGCCGACCTAGAGCAGGCGCGGCGCGGCGAGAAGGGGGAGGCGGGCCTCGACGCGGGCGCGGCGGCCTGCGGTCGGGCCGCGCGACGCGCTCGCGCCCGCCGCCGCGCGCCGGAGGCGCCGTCAGGACGACGGGACTAGAAGCCGTCGGACGTCGCTCGGGTCAGCCCGCTCGATTCGAGGTGGTACGAGAGCCCGACCACGAACGTGGTGGGCCCGCCGCCGGCGAGCGCCCGCCGCACGGTGCCCTCGACGGCGAACTGTGGGCCCACGTAGGCGGCGCCGAGCGACAGCGCGTGCTGGCCGGCGCCCTGGTCGAAGCGGTAGCCGGCGCGGAGCGGGAAGCGATCGGCGACGAGGTACTCGCCGCCCGCCATGAGGCGGTAGGTGGTGTCGCGGTAGGAGTTGAGGTCGGCGAGCCCGTCGACCTCGATCGAGAGGTCGTCGGTGCCGAACCCGATGCCGCCGCCGACCGTCGTGGGGAGCAGCCCGTGGTCCGGGTAGGAGAGGTTCTGCCCGACGGCCGCGATGTAGAGGTTGTCGGTCGCCTTGACGGTGAGGGCGGCGTCGAACGTGAACTCGTCGACGAAGGAGTGCCGGCCGACGACCTTTCCGTCTTCCCGTTCACGCAGCCCGCGCGAGACGTAGCTGTCGCCGAGGCCCCCCTCGCGCAGCGTCCCGTCCTGCGTGATCTTGGCGTAGCGGCCGGTGACCCCGACGAAGAGGCGCTCGCTGATGGGGTAGGCGAGGGCCGCGCGCGCGTCGAGGAACGAACGGTCGATCCCGCCGCCGTCGACGAAGCCGCCCACGAAGGAGATCGCCCCCGCGAGCTTCCCTGTGACCGAGTCGACGACGACGCCGCCGTAGGTGTGCCGGCCGGCCTCCGGGCTGCCCTGGAAGAGCGCTTGGAGGTGGTAGACGCGGGTCTCCACCATGGCGGACGGGTTCAGGAAGACGGCCGAGGTCCCGTTCCCGAGGGCGCGCAGCGCGCCGCCGAGGGCCGCCGCGCGGGGCGTCTCGCTCTCGCCGTAGGCGTAGGCGAGCTGGGGCGGCAGCTCCTCGGCCGCCGCCGGCCCCGCGGCCGCGGCCAGCGCGAGCGCGCCGGCTGCCGAGAAGGCCCTGGCCCGCGCGGAGCTCGCCGACCGGCACGACGGCCGCTCCGGCCGATGAGCGAGGAGTGCCCCCCTTGTCAACCGGATCCCCGACGCCATCGCTTCGCCATACCCCAGACCGGGGCCCTGGGGGCAACTTCTCGGCCCCCGAAAATGGCTCCCGGCCGGTCGCTCTGTGCTGGACGACCTCCGCATTCCTAAAAAAGCTGGAAAATCCGCCCCCTTCAGCCTCTTGACGACGAGATGAGCGGGTTTTGCTCTGCCATCGTGAGCGCGTCGTGAAAATCACCGACCCGCGTCGGGAGTTTTGGCGCCTTGTGTCCGAGGGCCAGAGCGGGGCGGACGCGAACCCGTTTTCGCAGTGCGCCACGGACTGAATTTACACCAGTTATATTCGATACTTGAATCAAGTTTCGCAGTTGGGGATAGACGCCCGGACTCACCCGGTGCTACCTCGGATTCGTCCTCGGGGCGGTCCTGTGCCGCACCGGGTCCTCCAAAGGGTGGCTCCGAAAGGGGCGCTGCGGGCTACCGAGCTCTGTGAGGCGGTATGGGGGACGGCTGTGCCGATCTGTCTTCCAATGCAATGGACCTCGACGCGACGGTTGCACCCCCACCTCGATCGGCGTGCTCGGCTGAGACCGAGCCCAGCGCCGGTGCAGTGGGGCCGTACCATCGACCCGCATTCTGTGGAGGCATGCGGACGATTTTCCGAGGGCGAAGCGGCCGTGGGCGGACTGTTGAAAAGTCGACACGCCCTTCGATTACATTCAGAATAACATAGAGATCTCCAGGAGTTAGAGGCGAGTCCTCGCTGTGAGACCTGTGGATAAGTTGGGGGCGACGGTTCTTCGGTCGCCCCCGAAACCTATTTTCGTGGAGCGGACTTCAGAGCAGCG